>CAVYZL010000001.1:0-41780 GCA_963773055.1 uncultured Actinomycetes bacterium
CGCGACCCGCTCGCGGAGCAAGCGCTCGACATCCGCCGCCTTGTCGGCACCACTCGCGATGACGTCGAGGAGCAGTCTCCTGAAGGCGAGGTACGGCGTGGACGCGTCGTACTCCTCGCACTGGACCGAGCACACGCGAATGTCCGTCGCCCGGTTCAAGAGCTCCTCGACCAGCCTTGACTTCCCCATGCCCGGCTCGGCCACGAGCTCGACGATCCGTCCCTCGTAGTGGCGAACGCGGTCGAGCGTCTCGAGCAGCAGTGGCGGCTCGCTCTCGCGGCCGACGAGCGCGGTCGACGAGGCGCTGTGCTTGAGACCTAGAGGCGGCCCAACCACGTACGCCTGCACCGGCTCGGACTTTCCCTTCGGCCTCGAACGGCTCGAGCGCGACCGCGTCGAACCGCGCAGCGAGCCCGTTCCAGGACGTCATCCGTGGTGAGAATCTGTCCGGGCTCGGCCTTGGCCATCAGTCTGGCTGCGAGGTTGACCGCGTCGCCTTTGACCGAGTACGTCCGCCGGTACGCGGGGCCGAAGTCGCTGACAAAGATCCGACCC
Source organism: uncultured Actinomycetes bacterium (assembly GCA_963773055.1). Classification (GTDB taxonomy): domain Bacteria; phylum Actinomycetota; class Thermoleophilia; order Gaiellales; family Gaiellaceae; genus PALSA-612. The sequence goes on from CAVYZL010000001.1 coordinate 556, forward strand.
CAGTTGACGCCAATGCGGAGCGGCAGCGGCGAGTCGGCGTCGATGACGGCTCGCATCGCGCGCAACATCGCCTCCTCGTCGTTGCCCGTGCTGCGAGGCGCGCCGGCCATGAGCATCACTTTCCCGCCGCTCGGCGCGATGTCCGTCTCGAAGAAGGCGACCTGGATGCTCGTGGGAGCCCGCTGCGACGATGCGGATGACGGCGTCGAGCGCATCGGCGAGCGCGTCGGGACCTTGCTCGGCGAGCATCTCGTCAGCGCCCATGAAGTGGATGAAGGCCGGCGTCATCGGACGGTGCTCCGCCTCGCCACCGCCGGCCAGCAGATGCTCCCTGATGCCGAGCGGCACGAGCTGCGCAAGGTCGAGGTCGGTAACGTCGCCGACCGGCGCAAAACCTGTCGCGTCGACCTCGGGCGGACTGCGGAGGAGGATCCCCGGCCCCTTCGATGTTCCGAGGCAGCCGGGGGTCGAGCGCGGCGGCGGTGGCGGGGCTGACGGCCACCTCGGTCGCCTCGGCGACCGTTTCCATTGCCACCGTCATGCTCGCGGCCGGCCCGGTGATGACGAGTTCGCGGTGGAGCGCAGCCGACCAGGAAGAAGTCGAACATGCCGCTGTGGATCCCGATCGACATCCGGAGGGTCACGAGTCCGGACGACGTGCGGAGCTTTCCGGCGGAAGCCATCGTCTGCTGCATTTCGAATGCAGCCCGGCACGCCCGCGCCTCGTGCTGCTCGCCTGGAACAGCAGCAAGACGGCATCGCCGCCCCACTTGATGACCCCTGCCCCGTAGTCGTATGCCGTCGACAGAAGCGCTCGAAGCAGTCGTTCAGCAGGTCGTTCATCTCCTCGGCGCCGACCTTGCCTTTGCGCGAGAGCCGCTCGGTCAGGCTGGTGAAGCCGGAGATGTCGACGAACGCAAGCGAGCCTGAGACCTGCTTGTAGCGCGCTTCAGGCGTCTCGCGCAACCAGTCGATCGCGACTAGGGGGACGTAAGGCTTGAGTCGCTCCGCCGCGCTGACGACGTCCTCTTCCGGTACGCCAGCCATACGGAAGGATAGACCGACACCTCGGCGGCCGTGATGAGGAGGTCATCCAACCGGGGAGCCGGCCCTTAAGAGACGGCTCCCCAGTCGCTGCGGGTTCAAACGAAGTGGAAGTCGGCGCACCAGGTGAGCGATTCGATCGACGGCGGGTCGAACCTGCGCCCGCGGTCGAAGACCTTGCCGGCTTGATCACGACTGCCAGCGCGATGCCGCGGGCGAGCCCCCGGCCGAAGCGTTCCCGTTCCGTGGCCCGAAACGCGAGGCCCGCTTCGAGGGGCTGTCCCCCGCCAGTCGTTACCGCGCGCGCGGTGCCACGAGCCCTCGCCGTTGACGATCACGGCGTTCTCGTCCTCGCCCTGCACAATCAGGAACTGGACCCTTGCCGCATCGACGGCGCGGTCCTGTGGGTTGAACGGCCCCTTGATCGGAATGCGTCCCTGCCTTGGCAGCGGCAGTCTCCGATCGAATCGTCCAGCAGCCATCTTTCACCTCCGGTACGTCGTGTCTCGCGCTGAGCACACCTGTTCGATGCGCACTCGGGCGCGCTCCGCGGAGACGATGTCCCCCTTTCGTTCGTACAGCTCCAGCCCCGCGCGGAGGGCGGACTCCGCCTCTACCGGGAGCGTGTTCAGCTGCAGCACCTCGGCGAGGTCGAGGAGCGCTTGGCCGTGGTGCGTGAGGAAGTCGGTCGTCGCAGCGAGCTCGACCGCCTGTCGAGCGAGAGCCTCGGCCTCCTCTCCGCGTCCTTGTCGTGCGAGGATCTTCGCGCTCGTGCCACGACCAACGACCTGGGCCGACAGGTCCTCGTCTGGGGCTGCCCCGCGGCTTACCTCGCAGAAGCGCCAGGCCTCCTCTGGACGATCCTGGGCGTAGATTGCCTGTGCGAGCATCGCAGCGGTCGTGGCCAGCAGCGTCTTCTCGCCCATCTCATCGAGCGTTTCGTAGGCTTGCCGGAGCCTGCCCTCGGCCACGTCGGGTTGCCCTGCGAGCATCTCCACCAACGCCTCGTGATGCGACAGCCCCGCCGAGTACATGCGGCCCAGGTCCTCGATGATCGCATTCCCCTCGCGGACGAGCGAACGAGCGTGGTCGAACTCCCCCCGCATGGCGTGCAGCACTGCAAGCGGGAGGAGCGTCTCGGCCATTGCAACCGGGCTGCTTCGAACCTGCTCGCGGATGTCGAGGCACAGCTCGATCGCCTCGTCGACAGGCGCCGGGCCGAAGACAGCTGCGGACGCACGCCAGTCGAGGATCTCGAACAGCTCCCGCCGCTCACCCGTGCGTCGCGCGTGCTCGGCACCGCGTCGCCATGCCTCGTCCGCCTTTGCTGCCTGGCCACCGATCCAGGCGCTGAATGCTTTCAGCGACCACGCCCGAATCTGGCCAATGCCGTCTGCGTGGCCTTCGAAGACGTTTAACCCGGCGTCCGCCACGCGTTGCACGTCGTCGATTGCGCCCGTGTGCGTCTGTAGGCGGACGAACTGTTGCTCAATGCGCGCCCGTGCGTGGAGGAGCTCATCGCCCGCCGATCGCTCGATGGCTTCCGTGAGGATGCGATCGGCTTCCGCCAGGTGCCCGGCTTCGAGGAGAGCCGCGCCGAGCGTGGGTAGCAGAGCAAGGCGGGTCGGGTCATCCGGTGGGAGGAGCGCACCGCACGTCCGAGCAGATTGCTGCAGGCTTCCGGATCTCCGAGCATGAAGGCCTTGTGGCCGGCCGCCTCTAGCCTCTCAGTTGCTTGCGCGGCGAGCTGTCGCTCGGGCTCGCCGACGAGGCCGAGCTCGGCGCGACAGCGGTACGACCGCTCGAGGTGGAAACCGACGATCTCGTCCTCGCTCTCCGAGCTCGAGCCAAGCCGCCTGGCCAAGCGCGCGTGCAAGTCTGCGCGCAGTTCTTTGGGCACGCCCTCGTACGCCGCCTCCTGGATCAGCACGTGCGTGAATCTGAACGCGTCCCCACCCGATGAGGCAGAAGGGTTCGCCTCGATCAGCTGCCTGCGGACGAGCGTCATCAGGTGCTCGTCGAGAGTACGGCGTTCGTCCTCCGAAAGAAGCCCGGTGACCAGGCTCCGTGTGAAGTTCCGGCCCGTGACCGAGGCTCGCTCGAGCACCCTCCGCTCTGCGGATCGAGACCGGCGATACGCGCGGCCAACACGGCCTGGATGGTCGGGGGCAGGGTCGCCATCTCGCCGCGTTCCTCGTCGGTGGCGACGAGCTGCTCGAGAAACAGCGGGTTGCCCTCGGCGGTCTGGACGATACGCGCCGTTTCGAGCGGCCCCACCCCGCCCGAGGTGAGCAACTCGACGAGACTGCGTGCGTCGGCCTCGGGCAGCGCCTCCAAGGTCACCACCGATCTGGTCCCGTCAGCGACGGCCCACGAGGGGCGGATCTCCAGGAGCTCCGGGCGTGCAAGGCAGAGCACGAAGATCGCCCTTCCCGTCGAAGAGTCGACGAGATACTCGATCAGGTCGAGCAGAAGGGGCTCCGCCCAGTGCACGTCGTCGAAGACGACGATCAGAGGACGCTCCGCGGCGGCGGACTCCAATAGCTTCCGCACCGCCCAGAACGTCTCCTCCGCCGGGGCGGCCTCGTGGGACAGGCCGACCAGACCTCGCATCCGTCGCGCGACAAGCTCGGCATCCCCGCCGGCGCCCATCAGCTTTGCGATCTCTTCGTCGGGATCCTCTCCGGCCAGCTGCCGAACGATCTCGATCAACGGGCTGTAGGTGATGGCTTCCCCGTACGAGAGGCAGCGGCCGATGGCCACCGTCGCTGCGTCGCGGGCCTCCGTGAGCAATTCGCGCGCGAGGCGGGTCTTTCCGATCCCCGTCGGACCGACGATCGTGGAGAGTCTGCACGCCTGTTGCTCACGCGACCGCGCAAAGGCCTCTCGAAGCGCGTCCTGCTCGTGCTTGCGGCCGACGAACGGTGTCGTTGGCCCCGCGACCTGTCCGGACTCGGTCAGTTCGAGCAGCCTCCACGCCAGCACAGCTGCGGAGCGGCCCTTGACTTCCAATGGCTCCAGGACTTCCGCACGAACGTTGGCCTCGACCAGCCGGTACGTGCGGTCGCCGAGCAGGATCTCCCACGCCTCGGCCCCTTGCTCGAGCCGCGCCGCGACGTTGACGGAATCGCCGGTGGCGAAGACCTCGCGCCCCTCTCCGCCTCCGACGAAGACGTCGCCGGAGTTGACACCTATGCTGATGGCGAACTCGATTCCGCTCGACTGCACCAACTCGTCACTGAGTGCCGCCGCCGCGTCGCGTAGCTCGATCGCAGCACGCACCGCTCGCAGCGCGTCGTCTTCGTGGACCTCCGTCAGCCCGAAGAACGCGACGACAGCGTCGCCGATGAACTTCTCGATCTCGCCCCCGTGGCGCTCGAGGGTCGTCCTTGCGATGCCCGAAAACCGCTCCAGGATTCTGTGCACCGACTCCGGATCGACGAGCTCTCCGAGGGCGGTGGAGTCAACGACGTCCGCGAACACGACCGTCGACGGCCGCCGCGCGCGGACGAGCTCTCGCAGAGGCGGCACACTGATCGGGTCGGCCGGGTCAGTGACGTCTTTGGCCATTGGCCGAAGATTACGCCGAAGCCCTGAGCGCATCCACGAACTCGTCCCTTGTCATCTTCGAGAATCCGCAGACGCAATTCGTGTGAGAAAGGAACGCACCTGCCGCTGTGCCGCTATTTTTCGCTTAACGGAGCGGCGTGGGAGTCGAACCCACCCAGCCTGGGGTTACCAGACCTCACCGGTTTTGAAGACTGACCTGTTTCCCGATAGTCATACGGGTTTGCGAGGTGGTGGGGCACAAAGGGAGGCACGACGAGCCGAGATGGGGGCAAAGATTCGCGGAGAGCGCTCCTCCCGAGGCCAGGTTGCCCGCACGGCTAACTAGACGGGCATCGCGCGTCCTTCGCGGGAGGACGCTTCTCAGCGCGGCGAACCGAGGGCGGAGCCGATTGCGACCCCGCCCCCGGTGCTCGACCGGCTACCTGACGCCTGCCAGCTCGCACAGGCGGTCCGGGTGATACTGCGCCTCTCGCCGAGACAGCCCGCACATCACGGGCGACCCGTCCTGGAAAATGCACCACGACAGCCAGCATGCGACTAACGCTTACGCGTCGCACACCTGTCGCTAACGGTCGAGGCGTAGGCTGCCGCTCGTCGAACGATCGGAGATCCCATGCGGCGACTCGCCGCAGCTCTAGCCGCGATCGGAACTTCTGAGCGACGCAGACGCTTCAGCGGCTGGCACGGTGACGCCACGATGCGCCTGAGCCTGGGCCTGGCCATTGCACTGGTCGTCGCCATTGCGGTGCCCGCCGCAGATGCCTCCTTCCCCGGCCGCAACGGGCGGATCGTGTTTGTGAGCTACCCGGCGGCGGGTCCCGGCCAGCCCGCCCAGGACGGCGATCTCTTCACGATCGGTGCAGATGGCAGGCGCCTGAAGACCCTCACCTCCAACCGCATCAACGAGCTTTGGCCGAAGTGGTCGCCGGGTGGGAAGCGGCTCGTGTTCTCCCGGTACGCCAACGCCGCCAACGTCTACGCCCTCCACGTCGTCCGGGCGGACGGCAGCGGTCTGAAGAAGATCACGTCGCCCCGCGGCATGCATGACACCTCGCCGAGCTGGTCGCCTTCCGGGCGGCGGATCGCGTTCGTGCGTGCGCCCGCCAACTCGAAAGGCGGGTATTGCGCACGTGTCTATGTCGTGAACGCGGACGGGACGGGCCTGACCCGCGTTACTCCCGAGTGCAACCAGTACGGCGAGCTCGCGTGGTCTCCAGACGGCCGCCACTTCGCGTTCCTGCGTTCGGCCAGCGAGCTGTACGTCATGGACGCGGACGGCTCCGATACCCGACGGCTGCTCGCCTCGACCCCGCTCATCAGCAGCTTCGCCTGGTCTCCCGATGCACGCCGCATCGCGTTCACGCGCGGCGGCCCCCCTGGAATCTGGGTCGTGAACGCCGACGACACTGGCGAAGCTGCGCTCGTGCCGGACGTGCGGGCGGCCAATCTCTCGTGGTCGCCCGACGGCCGCGAGATCGCATTCAGTAACGTCGATTTCCGCATCGCGGTGGCGACCATCGGCACCGGGAGCGTCCGCGTGCTCGGCGCCGGAGGCATGGCCCGGACAGACTTCCAGCCGGATTGGCAGCCGCTTCCATGAAGGTCATCGCCCGTGGTCGTCTCAGTCGCCAGCGCAGATCATCGCCGGGAAGAAGCTCTAAGCCCGGCGCTCAGCTCGATCTCCGCGTTTTCCGCCGCGTAAACGGCGCCCAGAGCGGTCCTCCCGGCCGGGACCGAACCCGCAGCGGGTTATGCGCCCCGACGGCAAGCTGGCGCAGGAGAGGGAGAGCGGCTAGCGTCCCTCCCCATCGCCGAGTGGACACAGGGCCGCAGAGATGCGGCCCTCTGTCGTTCTCCGGCGGTCTCCCGCGCCAGGCCCGAGCACCCGACCTATTCACCTGCGGTCCGACTCCCGCTGAACGACCTTGCGTCTCTACGGCTCCCCGATCCGGTTCGGTGGCCAATAGGTCACTTCTGCCCGGCCGATGATGTCGTCCCGGCGGACCACACCCCAACGGCGCGAGTCGCAGGACATCGCGCGGTTGTCGCCAAGGACGAAGTAGCTTTCGCTGGCGATACGCGCCCAGTCTCCGCTCTCGCGACCGCGGTAGCGAGGCCGCAGATAAGGCTCAACGAGCGAGACGCCGTTGATCAAGACGAATCCGTTCCGCATCGACAACTTCTCGCCGGGTAGTCCGACAATTCGTTTGATGAAAGTGCCATCAGCCCCGCAGGCAGCCTCGACCCGGGCGGGTGCCTCGAAGACAACGATGTCGCCGCGCCGGGGTTCGTGGAACCGGTACGCGAGCCGGTTCGCGATTACTCGATCCGCCACCCGAGAGAGGCAGCCGCTGACAGGTTTCGCGCAGTGCAGCGTCGGCTCCATCGACGGTGAGGGAATGCGGTAGGGCTTCGCAACCTCCGCTTGGAAAACAAGCACGGCGATGACCGCCACGGTGATCGTCAGCGCCCAATCCACCAAGGTTCGGAGCGGCTTCGGAAGCCGGGACAGAGACCGATCAAGAACGCGCACGCGACTAAGAGTGCCAGCGATGTGCCATCCGCGCTTCCTCGCTGGCCCCTACGTACTCTTCGTCGCCCGAGGGGCAAGCTTTGCCCCCAAAGTGAGGCACTCGGCTCCCTCTCTGAGCGGTTCGGAGCGGTCTCTAGCGGTAGGTCGATCCGGTCGAGGGCGCTTCTCGGCATGGCCCGCAATCCCTGACGGAGCGCGGAAAACCCTGCAACGGAGCGGCGTGGGAGTCGAACCCACCCAGCCTGGGGTTACCAGACCTCACCGGTTTTGAAGACCGGCCGGGCCACCGGGCCCTGCCGCTCCGGGGGGAACGCTAACGTGAAGCGACCCTCTTAACGCGGCCGCAACCAAACCTAACCCGCCGCCAACCGCAAACCAGGTTGGATCCCAGCGTGCGTCTGAAGGTGATCGTCGGTTGTCTGGTCGCGCTCGCGCTCGGAGCGGGCGGCGCTCTCGCTGGCGCATCGGGAGCCGCGACACACAACGGACCGGCGTATCTCCGCTTCGCCGACTCGACGCTCGGACCCGTCGCGCGTTCGTCCGTCGCGGTGGCGTCGCCGTTCGACGGCACGTCCGGCGGCGTCTACACCACCGCCAGCGGGGAGGCCGTGCGGGTGTACTCGGACACGGGCTACACGGCCCAGGACCCGTCCTTCAACCAGCGCTGGGCCGACTTCCTGGCGTCGGCGCCGCACGGCACGGAGCTCTCGCGCGTCACCGTCGTCCTTCTCCCGCTCGACCAGGTCCAGGCGCTCTGCGGCGCGCGCTCGCTCGCCTGCTACTCGCCAGGCTCCGAGGTGATCGTCTCGCCCGGCACGGACCCCTCGCCCGACGTTCCCGCGACCGACGTCCTGCTGCACGAGTACGGCCACCACATCGCCCAGAACCGCGACAACGACCCCTGGCCGGCCGTCGACTACGGCCCGAAGCGCTGGGCATCGGCCAAGAACGTCTGCCAGCAGACCGCGAACGGGACGCTCCACCCGGGAGACGAGGACGCCGACTACCGCCTCAACCCGGGCGAGGCGTGGGCGGAAACCTACCGTGTCTACGCTGAACGCACGCTCGGCCTGCCTGTCGTTCCGTGGACGATCGTCAGCAGCTCTTTTTACCCGGACGACGCGGCATTCGCGGCCGCCGCTGCGGACGTCGACGATCCGTGGACAGGAAGCGCGACCGCGACCGTCTCCGGGAAGCTCGCCGCGAAGCAGAAGGTCCGTCGGCTCCAGATCGCGACGCCGTACGACGGAGGCTTCACCCTGGGTCTCCGCAACAGGACGAAGAGCACGCTGAAGCTCAGGCTCGTGAACAGGGCGGGCTCGGCGGTAGCCGCGGGCTCGGTCGCCGCCGGAAAGACGAAGACGCTGCGCGCGTCGATCTGCGGACAGCGCGTGCTTCAGCTCCAGGTCAGCCGGACGACGACAGGCGCCGGCGCGTACTCCGCCACGATCTCGAAGCCCTAGGCGCGTTTACTCGGTCGAGTCGTGCATCTCGTCGACCGCTGCGCGGGCGCGCTCGTGCACGTCACGGCGTCGTGCATCGAGATCGGCGAACGGCGAGTCGCCTGCGTCCTCGTCGACGGGCTCCGATGCCCGCGCCTCGTCGAGCTTTCGGCGCAGCTCGTCCGCAGGGTCGACGGCCGGGGCGGGCGAAGGCGCCGGAACGCGACGGCGAAAGAAGTAGGCGGCGAGCGCTGCGAGACCGACGAGGACGAACAGGCGGCGCCACATGCGGCCGATGCTACAGTCTCCACCGCAGCTTCTCGCCACGCCCTGCGCCGGCTTCGCCCGGGGTCCGCGCACAAGGGTGGGGCCGCCTGAGTCCACGGGAAGGAGACACCGGAGCGTTGAACGATTACGAGATCCTGCTCATGCTCGACCCCGACGTGCCGGAGGACCGGCACGAGGAGATCCTCGCGCGCACGCGTGAGCTCGTCGAGAAGGACGGAGGCGCCTGGGAGGCCCACGACACGTGGGGCCGCCGCCGTCTCGCGTACGAGATCGACCACAAGGCGGAGGGCGTCTACCACCTGCTGACGTTCAGCTGCGAGCCCGCCGCGCTCGACGAGGTGTCGCGTGTGCTCAAGATCACGGACGGTGTCATGCGGCACATGGCGACCCGCCGGCCACGGCCGCATCGCCGCGCTGCCGCTCCGGCCGCGGCGCCGGCCGAAACTCCGAGCGCCCAGACGGAGCCAGCCCAGACTGAGCCAGCAGAGTACGCTGGCGAGGCGGTCGCCGACGGTGAGAGTCCCGCCGGCGAAGAAGGAGAGGAGTAAGCATGGCCAACATCAATCGCGTCGTCCTTGTCGGCAACCTGACGCGAGACCCGGAGCTCCGGCACACGCCGAGCGGCACCGCCGTCTGCAGCCTTCGCCTCGCCGTCAACACGCGGCGGAAGGACGGCGCCACCGGCGAGTGGACGGAGAAGCCGAACTACTTCGATATCACTGTCTGGGGAAACCAGGGCGAGAACTGCGCGCAGTACCTCGCGAAGGGACGGCCGGTCGCGATCGACGGCCGCCTCGAGTGGCGTGAATGGGAGGCGCAGGACGGCACGAAGCGCCAGGCGGTCGAAGTGATCGCCGATTCCGTCCAGTTCCTCGGCGGCCGCGGCGAGGGCGGCAGCGGCGAGCCCCAGTTCGTCCCCGCCGGCGAGTCGACGGAGCCCTCCGAGTTCACTGCCACGGCCGACGACGACATCCCGTTCTGATGGCGAAGAAGGCGAGAGCAAGCAAGGAGGAGCGCTCGACGAGCACGCGTCGGCGCCCCGGCGCGCGCGAGGGCCAGGCGCGGAGGCGCAACTGCTACTTCTGCCGCGACAAGATCGAGGACGTCGACTACAAGGATCTCAACCAGCTGCGCCGGTACATCTCGGAGCGCGGCAAGATCCGCTCGCGGCGGATCACGGGCGCGTGCCGGCGGCACCAGAACCAGATCTCGGCCGCGGTGAAACGGGCGCGCGAGATGGCGCTCCTGCCCTACGTCGGGGATCGGTAGCCGTGCAGGTGATCCTGCTTCAGGACGTCGACAAGGTCGGCCTGCGCGGGGACGTCGTCGACGTCGCCCGCGGCTACGCGCGGAACTACCTCGTGCCGCGCCGGCTCGCCGAGGAGGCGACGCCCGCGCGTGTCGCGGAGCTCGAGAAGCGCGACTCGCTGCGCGCCCGCCACGAGGCGACGACGGTCGACCAGGCACGCGACATCGCCGCGGTGCTCGAGCAGACGGAGCTCCGCTTCGAGATGAAGGCCGGGCCCACGGGCTCGCTCTTCGGATCGGTGACGGCGACCAACATCGCCGACGCGCTCTGGGAAGAGAAGAAGGTGCGCGTCGACCGCCGGAAGATCGCACTCGACCAGCCGATCAAGGAGGTTGGCCGCTACGCGGTCCCGGTCGACGTGTTCGACGACGTGCGCGTCGAGGTGGCGACCCTCGTCGTTCCCGAAGGTGGCGAGCTGCCCGAGGCGGTCGCCGAGCCCGAGCCCGAGCCCGAGGCGTTCGCAGAGCCCGAGCCCGAGCAGTCGGCCGACGAGGCCGCGACACCCGCGATCGAGGACGAGCCGCCGGCCGACGAGGCGTGACTTCCACAACCCCCGTGGAGGGCTGTGGAATGTGGCACAAACTTCCCGCGTAGAGCGACGTTTTCGTCCACCGCGCCGTCCGATGCGCCGGGGATAATCTCGCGAACGTATGTTCGTGAAGCCCTGCAAATCGGCCCTTTTGGCCCCCGTTGTCCTGTGTGGACAGCGTGCCTTTCCACCCGTTGCAGGCGGGGTCGCCGGGAGGGTTAATACGGCGTGGCTCAACTAACAACCTCGCAGTCCGCCCCGGTTCCGCCACAGAATCTCGATGCAGAGGAATCGGTCCTCGGCGCGATGATGCTCTCCCCCGGCGCGATCGGGGCGGTCAGCGAGGTGCTCTCAGCGTCGGACTTCTACCGCGAGAGCCACGCGAAGATCTACCGGGCCGGCCTCTCCCTGTACGGGCGCGGGGAGCCGGTCGACGCGATCACGCTCGTGGACGAGCTCGACCAGCGCTCGGAGCTCGAGGACGTCGGCGGCAAGATCCGCGTCCACGAGCTCGCGGCACTCGTCCCGGCGGCGGCGAACGCCGCGCACTACGCGCGCATCGTCCGCGAGATGGCCACGCTGCGCGGCCTGATCCGCGCCGGCAACGAGATCACGCGGCTGGGCATGGACCGTCCGGCCGAGACGACGGAGCTCGTCGACCGCGCGGAGCAGGTGATCTTCGACCTCGCGCAGGCGCGTGTGTCGGGCGACTTCAGCCACATCGAGGAGCTTCTGAAGGCGAGCTTCGAGCGCATCACCGCGCTCTACGAGCAAGGGGCGGATGTGACCGGCGTCGCGTGCGGCTTCCGCGACCTCGACCATCTGACATCCGGCTTCCAGCCGGGGAACCTCGTCATCCTCGCCGCGCGGCCGAGCATGGGAAAGTCGGGGCTCGGGCTCTGCATGGCGGCGAACCTCGCCGTGCGCGGCGAGACGCCGGTCGCGCTCTTTACGCTCGAGATGTCGAAGTCCGAGGTCACGCAGCGCCTCATGTGCTCGGAGGCGAAGGTCGAGTCGCAGCGCCTGCGCACGGGCAAGCTCGCGCCCGACGACTGGCCCCGCCTGACCGCGGCCTGTGACCGGCTGTCGAAGGCGCCGATCTACGTCGACGACACGGGGTCGATCACGATGATGGAGATCCGGTCGAAGGCACGGCGGCTGAAGATGCGCGAGCCGGCGCTCGGCCTGATCATCGTCGACTACCTCCAGCTGATGACCTCGGGCGCGTCGGTCGAGAACCGGGTGCAGGAGGTCTCCGCGATCTCGCGCTCGCTCAAAGTGCTCGCCCGCGACCTCGACGTGCCGGTGCTCGCGCTCTCGCAGCTCTCTCGCGCGGTCGAGCAGCGCCACGACAAGCGACCGATCCTCTCCGACCTCCGCGAATCGGGAAGCCTCGAGCAGGACGCCGATCTCGTCTTCTTCATCTACCGCGACGAGTACTACGACTCCGAGTCGGACCAGCAGGGAGTCGCCGAAGTGCACCTGGCGAAGCACCGGAACGGCCCGACCGGGACGGTAAAGCTCTCGTTCCTCAAACGGTTCGCGAAATTCGCGGACCTGGCGGCGGGCTAGGAGGGAGGCGAGGGGCACGCAGATCATCTGGTTGCGAGACACCGCGACGACCTTCGCCGCCCAGTGTGAGGAGTGCCACAGGGACCGCGCGTGGCCTCCGGTCGTCATCCGCGGCGCGCTCTGCCAGGAAGCGGATGTCGGGTTCGTCACGTGCTGGCGCGGGCACCGCGTCCGCGTCCGGCGTATGCCGCGCGCCGAGCGGGTTGAGGCGGCGCGCCCGTCGAAGAAGACCGTCCGCCGGTAACTGACAGACTCCGCCCATGCCCGCGACCGTGATCGTCGGGGCGCAATGGGGAGACGAGGGCAAGGGCAAGATCGTCGATCTCCTCGCGCAGCGCTCAGATCTCGTCTGCCGCTACCAGGGCGGCCCGAACGCCGGTCACACGATCCAGGTCGGCGAGGACGTCTTCAAGCTCCGCCACCTGCCGTCGGGCATCGTCGCGGGCAAGGAGTGCGCGATCGGCGCGGGCTGCGTGATCGATCCCGAAGAGCTCGTCGCCGAGCTCGACGACCTGGACGGGCGCGGCCTCGCGACGGACGGCGTACGCCTGTCGGGGAACGCGCACGTGATCATGCCGTGGCACCGAGCGCTCGACCAGGCATCCGAGCGCCGGCTCGGCTCGCTCCAGATCGGCACCACGCGGCGCGGGATCGGCCCGGCGTACGCGGACAAGGCCGGACGCCTCGGGATCCGGGTCCAGGACCTCCTCGAACCGAAGATCCTCCGCGAGAAGATCGAGGTCGCGCTGGCGGAGAAGAACGTGTGGCTCGAACGGATCTACGGCCTCGAGCCGCTCGAGCTCGAGACGCTCGTCGTCCGCTACGAGGGCTTCGCGCAGCGGCTCCGCCCGTACGTCGTCGACACCTCCCTGCTCGTCGACCGCGCGCTCCGGCAGGGGAAGCGCGTGCTGTTCGAGGGGGCGCAGGGGACGCTCCTCGACCTCGACCACGGCACGTATCCCTTTGTCACCTCGTCGAACCCGATCGCCGGCGAGGCTGCGACGAGCTTCGGCATCGGGCCGACGCGGATCGATGCCGTCGTCGGCGTCGCGAAGGCGTACGTGACGCGGGTCGGCGAGGGCCCGTTCCCGACCGAGATCGAGGGGGCAGACCAGGAACGCGTGCGCACACTCGGGGCGGAGTTCGGGACGGTGACGGGGCGCGAGCGCCGTTGCGGCTGGCTCGATCTCGTGGCGCTCCGCTACGCGACGCGGCTGAACGGGATCACGTCCCTCGCGCTGACGAAGCTCGACGTCCTCTCGGACTTCTCCGAGATCCCGGTGTGCGTCCGCTACCGGCTGCGGGACGGCTCGGAGACGGACGAGTTTCCTCCTCACCAGAGCGACTTCCACCACTGCGAGCCCGTGTACGAGGTGCTCGTTGGCTGGGGCACGCACCTCGACGAGGTGGAGACGTTCGAGGCGCTTCCTGATCCTGCCCGGCGCTACGTCGAGCTCGTCGAGGCAGCGCTCGGGGTCGAGGTGCCCCTCGTCGGCACGGGCGCCGAGCGGGAGCAGGTGCTCGTGCGAAGCGACGCGGGTTTCGCGCTTGTGTAGCCGGGTCCGCAGCGGTCAGCGAAGCCTTTGAAGCTCCTCAGGCGAGTTGATGTTCGCGAGCAGAGCAGGGTCGAGCTCGACGACGGCGACACGTAGGCTCTCGAGCACTTCGCGGAGCGCGAGCCGGCCTGCTTCCAGTGCCGTCTCGAACACCGGCAACGACCGCGTGCGGTAGACGCCCGGGAGCGGGCCCGTCTGCGGCACCGCCGCGTCGATTTCGTCCCCGCACGCGCACGCGAGCGCCCGGAGCGCGGCGCCCGTGACGAGCGGGCAGTCGACGGGCAACATGACACAGAGCTCATGCGTCGCCGCCCGGAGCGCGCCGACGACTCCGACGATCGAGGCGCGCACGTCCGTCGCGTCGTCGACGACCGGAAACGGAAGCTCGAGCCCGTCACCCGCCTTGCCGACCGCAATCCGCTCGCCGCAGATCTCACCGAGCGTGTGCCAGCCGCGCTCGGCGAGGGTCTCCTCCCCCAGCCTCGCGAGCGCCTTCGGCGATCCGAAGCGGTTCGACGCACCGCCGACGAGGAGAGCGCCTGTCAGGTCTCGACGCGCCACGGCTCCGAGTAGACATTCATCCGGCCGTCGCGGACGAAGCCGCAGAGCGTTACCCCGCGGTCGCGGCCGAGCTCGACGGCGAGGCTCGACGGCGCGCCGACCGCGACGACGACTGGGCAGCCGGCGACCGCCGCCTTCTGCACGAGCTCGAACGAGATCCGGCCGCTCAGGCAGATGACGCTCTCCGTCAGCGGCAGGCGCCCATCGAGGAAGGCACGGCCGACGACCTTGTCGAGCGCGTTGTGGCGGCCGACGTCCTCGCGGACGACCAGGAGGTTGCCGGCTGCATCGAACAGTCCGCTCGCATGCAGCCCGCCGGTGGCGGCGAATGCTCCTTGTGCCGAGCGGAGCCGATCGGGGAGTGCCGCGACGACCGCCGCTGTCACGGTGAGGCCGCTCGTCACCTTCGCAGCCTCGACGGCAACCGCTTCGAGGGCCCCTTTCCCGCAGACTCCGCATGACGATGTCGTGTAGAAGCTCCGCTCGAGGCGCGCCGCGTCGAAGCGAGGAGCCGTCACCTCGACCGTGTTCGCGGCAAGATCAGCGGGCGGCGTCGCCGATTCGGGCCGCAGCCCCTCGGAGAGGCAGAAGCCGAGCGCGAGCTCCTCGTCGTGGCCCGGCGTACGCATCGTCACCGCGACGGCGCGCCCGTTGATCCGGATCTCGAGCGGCTCCTCGACGGCGACGAGGTCGTCCGTCTCGCCGCCGGGGACGCGCGTCAGCGTGACGTTGGCCGCACTGTAGGGAGGAGGAGAGGTCGCCTCGTCGGGCATCGCCCGAAGACTAGGCGGCGAGGGGCTCCCGGGCGGCAACCGCGTCGACGAGCGCGGCCACGACCGAGTCGAGCCGTCGGACGGCGGTCTCGTCCGCGAGCCGCCCGTCGGCATCGCACCGCGACGGCGCGTGCGAGAGAGCGAGCTCGGCGTCGAGCACCCGCGCACCCATGCGCGCGAGGATCCGGCGCGCGTCGGCCTGCGCCCACACGGCGCCGAACCCGCCCGGGCTGGCGCCGACGACAGCGACCGGCTTGTTCCGGAACGGGTTCGTCGCGTGCGGACGGGAAGCCCAGTCGAGTGCGTTCTTCAGCTGCCCCGGCAGCGAGCCGTTGTACTCCGGCGTCGCGATCAGCACGGCATCGGCGCCTGCGATCGCCGCGCGGAGCTCTTCGACAATGCGCTCAGGCGCCGGCTCGTCGTCCTCGTCGAACGGCGGCACCTCCTTCAAGCCCTGCCACAGCTCGAGCTCGGCCCCGTCGGGGACGAGCTCGGCCGCGGCATGGAGGAGCGCCGTGTTGTACGAGCCTTCGCGCAGGCTTCCGGAGATGCCGAGGATCCGCACCGTCAGTCGGCCCTCACGAGCGCGAGCTCTGCGGTGATCTTCACGTCTTGCGCGAGCGCCTGCTCGCCGCTCGGGAGGCTCTGCGTTCCAGTCGAGCCCGAACGCGCTGCGGTCGACGGTCGTCTCGAGCGAGAGGTTGATGCGCTCCCGTCCGTACGGGTCGACGAGCGGCCCGCCGAGGGAGCCCGTCAGCTGCACCGGAAGGGCGACGCCCTTGATCTCGAGCGTGCCCGCGATTGCCACTCGCTCGCGCGTCGGGTCGAACGGCGCCGACGCAAAGGAGACGTCTGGCGTCCGCTCCGCGTCGAAGAACTCGGGCGAGGCAAGGTGCGAGCGGAGCGCGTCGTCGCCGACCTGGATGTCCTCCACCCGGGCCGAGCCCTCGAGCCTCGCGGTGCCGTCATCCGAGACCGTCACGCTTCCCGCGAACGGCGCCACCGAGCCGTGGAACGTCCCGGCCATGTAACTCGACCGCGAAGCGAAGCCCGGAGTGCACCTGATCGAGCTGCCACGTACCTGCTGCGATTCTCTTTTGGTCTCCGTGAGTGTGCCCATGGCTCTCTCCTCTCTTTCCGATATACTTGCGTCTCGCAATCAACTGTACCGAGCAGAAGCATGACTAGTCAAGTATTGTCCGATCAACTATCAGCGCCGGCCATCCAGGCGTTCGTCGGGCTGCTCCGCGCGCACGCGGCGACCACTCGCCGTCTGAGCGCGGAGCTCGTGGCGGAGCACGGACTGACGATCAACGACTACGAGGCGCTGCTCCGCCTCTCGCGCGCGGACGGGCGGCAGCTGAAGCGCGTCGAGCTTGCCGAGAGCCTCTTGCTCACGGCATCCGGCGTAACCCGCCTGCTCGACGGCCTCGAGCGCGCCGGGTACGTCGAGAAGGGCTCGTGCCCGACGGACGCACGCGTCACCTACGCCGTCCTGACGGACGCAGGGCGCGAGAAGCTCGAGCAGGCATCCCTTTCGCACATCGCCGAGATCCGCGCGCTGTTCGAGGAACGGTTCGACGGCGAGGAGCTTGTGACGCTTGCCGACCTGCTCGGCAGGCTGCCGCTCGACTCGGGCGCCGCGGGCGAGGACTGCAGCCCAGGCTGACGCCGCTTAGACTCGGCGCGTGCGTGTCCTCGTCGTCGGCTCTGGAGGCCGGGAGCACGCGCTGGCCTGGAAGCTCGCGGAGAGCCCCGACCTCGAGGAGCTCCACGCCGCACCGGGCAATCCGGGGATCGCCGAGCTCGGCCACTGCCACCCGGTGCGCGCGGAGGACATGGATGGCGTGCGCGCGCTCGCGCGATCACTGGACGTCGGGCTCGTCGTCGTCGGCCCCGAGGTCCCGCTCGTAGCGGGGCTCGCGGACTGGCTCCGCCTCGGCGGGATCCCCGTCTTCGGCCCGAGCCGCGACGCTGCGCGCATCGAGGGGTCGAAGATGTTCGCGAAGGAGGTGCTGGCCGCGGCCGGCGTGCCCACGGCCCGGACACTGGCGGTGGCAACCGCACCGTGCGTCCTCAAGCACGACGGGCTCGCGGCCGGCAAGGGCGTCTTCGTCTGCCGCACGGACGACGAGCTCCAGGTGGCGCTGACCGAAGTCGAGGCGCTCGGCGGAACGTTCCTGATCGAGGAGCTGCTCGAGGGCGACGAGCTCTCCGTGTTCGCGATCTGCGACGGGACGCGGGCGGTCGCGTTCGGAGCGGCCCGGGACTACAAGCGGGCCGAGGACGGAGACGGTGGGCCGAACACGGGCGGCATGGGCTCGTACTCGCCGGTCGCGGACCTTCCGGCGCGCGTCGTCGACGATCTCGTGAAGGTGATCCACGCCCCCGTCGTCGCCGAGCTCGCAGCCCGCGGCGCGCCGTTCTCGGGACTGCTCTTCGCGGGATTGATGGTGACGAGTGACGGGCCACGCGTGCTCGAGTTCAACTGCCGCTTCGGCGATCCGGAGACGCAGTCGCTGCTCCCGCTCGTCGAAGGAGACCTGCTTGCACTATTGCTCGCTGCCGCGACCGGCGACCTCGACGACGCAGGAATCTCGTTCGCGACCAAAGCAGCCGTCACGGTCGTCGTCGCGGCGGCCGACTACCCGGTGTCGGGCGACACGGGCTCGCCGATCACGGGCATCGAAGAGGCGCGCGAGCGCGGAGCGCTCGTCTTCCACGCGGGGACGGCGCTGCGCGGCGACAGGCTCGTGACGAGCGGAGGGCGGATCCTCGGCGTGACGGGAACCGGCGCGGACCTCGCGAAAGCGCGCGAGACGGCGTACGCGGCAGTGTCCGAGATCGAGTTCGCCGGGGCGCGGTATCGTCGCGACATCGCCCGTGGCTGACCGCGCCCCCCTCGTCGGCATCCTGATCGGCTCCGAATCCGACCGCGAGCGGATCCAGCCCGCGCTCGACGAGCTGGAGAAGCACGGGATCGCGTGCGAGCTCGACGTTCGCTCGGCACACCGCAACCCGGACGCCGTCGCGGAGTACGCGCGCTCTGCCCGTGAGCGAGGCATTCGCGTGCTGATTGCGGGTGCAGGGCTCGCCGCCGCCTTGCCAGGAGTCGTCGCCGCGCACACGGATCTCCCCGTGATCGGCGTGCCGCTCCGGTCGTCGATGAGCGTCGCCGACGGGCTCGACGCGTTGCTGTCGATCGTGCAGATGCCACCGGGAGTCCCGGTCGCCTGCGTCGGCGTCGACAACGCGAAGAACGCCGCGGCGCTCGCCGTTCGCATCCTCAACGCGTGACGGCCGTCCGTCCGGCGACGCCCGCTGACGGACGCGCGATCGCCGAGGTGAAGATCGAGACCTGGCGTGCAACGTACGCCGGCGTCGTCCCGCAAGCGGTGCTGGACGCGATGGAGGTCGAAGCGCACGCCCGGTACTGGGCGCGAGCGGCCGCGTGCGACGATGCGGGCACGTTCGTCGCCGAGCAAGGCGGCGAGGTCATGGGCTTCGCTTCCTCCGGGCCTTGCTTCCACGACGTTGCGATCGGCGAGCTGTACGCCATCTACGTGCGGCCGTCAGCCTGGAGCACAGGCGCGGGGCTCGCACTGATGGAAGCCGGCGTCGTCTGGCTCTCGGAACGCTGGCCTGCTGCGGTGCTCTGGGTGGCGGAGGAAAATCCGCGAGCGCGGCGCTTCTACGAACGCTACGGGTGGGTGGCCGAAACGACACGCGTCGCGGAGGTCGCTCCCGGCGCCGTTATCAGCGAGGTGCTCTACCGCCTTTCCGGCCTCGACCGACGCTAGTCTGGCATCGTGATCGCGCGGTACTCACGGCCGGCCATGGCCAGGGTCTGGTCGGAGGAGCGCAAGCTAGAGCTCTGGCTGGAGGTGGAGCTCGCCGCGCTCGACGCGTGGGCGGAGCTCGGCGTCGTGCCCGCGGACGCCGCGGCAGGCGTGCGTGCGCAAGCGGCGCCGCCGACACCAGCGCACGTCGCGGAGATCGAGCGCCGGACGGGCCATGACCTCGCGGCGTTCGTCGATGCGGTGGGCGAAGGACTCGACGCTGAGGGACGGCGTTGGCTCCACTACGGGCTGACGTCGTCGGACGTCCTCGACACCGCGCTCGCGCTCCAGATCCGAGAGGCGGGCGCGCTCCTGCTCCAGGGCGTTGCGCACGCCTTCGACGCGGTCGTCGCCCGGGCGGAGGAGCACCGCGGAACGCTCGTGATCGGGCGAACGCACGGCGTGCACGCCGAGCCGACGACCTTCGGGCTGAAGCTCGCCGGCTGGGCGTTCGAGCTCGACCGCGACCGCGTACGGCTCGAGTCGGCCCTCGAGGAGCTGCGCGTCGGAAAGCTGTCAGGCGCGGTCGGAACCTACGCCGCGACCGGCCCTGAGCTCGAGCGTCTCGCGTGCGAGCGGCTCGGTCTGGAGCCGGCGCCGCACTCGACGCAGATCATCCAACGAGACCGGCATGCGCACCTGCTCTCGACGCTCGCCGTCGTCGCCTCCTCGCTCGACGCGTTCGCGCTCGAGATCCGCCACCTCGCGCGAACGGAGGTGCGCGAGGTCGAGGAGCCGTTCGGCAAAGGCCAGAAGGGCTCGTCGGCGATGCCCCACAAGCGGAACCCGATCACCGCCGAGCGCATCTGCGGCCTGGCCCGAGTCGTCCGCGCGGCGGCGCAGGTCGGCCTCGAGAACGTCGCGCTCTGGCACGAGCGCGATATCTCGCACTCCTCGGCGGAGCGCGTCGTCGTCCCGGACGCCTTCCTCGCCCTCGACTACATGCTCGACCGCTTCGGGTGGCTCGTCGAAGGGCTCGTCGTCCACCCGGACAGGATGCGCGCGAATCTCGACTCGAGCCACGGGCTCTTCTTCAGCCAGCGCGTGCTGCTCGCGCTCGTCGAGGCCGGGCTGCCGCGCGATGAGGCGTACGCGCTCGTGCAGCGCCACGCGATGGAGGCCTGGGACGACGGCCGCGACTTTCGCGAG
Organism: uncultured Actinomycetes bacterium; assembly: GCA_963773055.1. Taxonomy (GTDB): domain Bacteria; phylum Actinomycetota; class Thermoleophilia; order Gaiellales; family Gaiellaceae; genus PALSA-612. Next base: position 20,721 of record CAVYZL010000001.1, read on the forward strand.
CTCGTCCGCGCAGACGCCGAGATCGAGGCCAGGGTCGATCTGGATGCCGTCTTCGACCTCACGGCGTACACGCGCCACACCGATGTCGTCTTCGACAGGCTCTCGGCCTTGAAAGGAGCGCCCGTCCATGCCTGACGCCGCCCACATCGCCAGCGGCAAGGTGCGCGAGCTGTTCGCGCTCGACGACGAGCGGCTGCTGCTCGTCGCCTCCGACCGGATCTCCACCTTCGACGTCGTGCTGCCGACCGAGATCCCGGACAAGGGCCGTGTGCTCACCGGGCTCTCGGCCTACTGGTTCGCGCGCACGAGCCAGATCTGCGCCAATCACCTGATCGAGGTCCGGGAGGACGGACGGTCATCCGAGTGCGCGCGCCTCGAGATGCTGCCGCTCGAGTGCGTCGTCCGCGGGTATCTCACCGGCTCCGGCTGGAAGGACTACCTCCGGGATGGCGCCGTCTGCGGCCACGAGCTCGAGCCCGGGCTCGTCGAGTCCCAACGCTTGCCGGCGCCGCTCTTCACTCCGGCGACGAAAGCCGTCGAGGGCCACGACGAGAACATCGACGCCGCCCGGGCGATCGAGATCGTCGGCGAGGAGCGGTTCAGGGAGCTCGAGCGGGTCTCGATCGCGCTGTACGAGTTCGGCGCGGCGCATGCTGCCGAGCGCGGGATCATCGTCGCCGACACGAAGTTCGAGCTCGGCCTAGACAGGGAGGGACGGACTCGTGCTCGCGGACGAGGCGTTGACGCCCGATTCGTCGCGGTTCTGGCCGGCCGACACGTATGCCGCCGGCGGCCCACAACCCTCCTTCGACAAGCAGTTCGTGCGCGACTACTGCGAGTCGCTCGGCGTGGGACAAGGATCCTCCAGGCCCTGAGCTGCCCGACGACGTCGTCGAGGGAACGCGTGCCCGGTACGTCGAGGCGTTCGAGCGCCTGACCGGGATTGCGTTCGACGATTACGTCGCCGACCCGTCCGTCGTCCTCGCGTGAGAGTGACGGTGAAGGTTCGCCCGAAGGCGGGCATCCTCGACCCGCAGGGCGAGGCTGTTTGCGACGCCCTTCGCCATCTCGGCTTCGAGGTCGCCGACGTGCGCGTCGGTCGCCTGCTCGACCTCGAGGTCGCGGACAGCGATGCCGACGCCGCCCGCGCCGCGGCCGAGCGCATGTGCGAGCAGCTGCTCGCGAACGCGCTGATCGAGACGTACGAGGTCGAGGTCGCCTTATGAGCCCGCGCGTCGCGGTGATCGTCTTTCCCGGCTCGAACGACGACCGCGACGCTGCGCTCGCACTCGAGCGGCTCGGGGCCGAGGCCGTGCTCGTCTGGCACGCGGAGGAGGAGCTGCCGGCGGTCGGCGCGGTCGTTCTTCCCGGCGGCTTCTCGTACGGCGACTACCTCCGCTGCGGCGCGATCGCCCGCTTCGCGCCGGTGATGGCCTCGGTCGAGGCGTTCGCACGCGACGGCGGCCCCGTGCTCGGCATCTGCAACGGCTTTCAGATCCTCTGCGAGGCCGGCCTCCTTCCCGGCGTCCTGCGGCCGAACACGGGCGGAGCGTTCGTCTGCCGCGACATAGTCGTGACCGTGACCCGAACGGACACGCCTTTTACGCGCGGATGCTCCGAGGGCCAGCTGCTCGTCATCCCCGTCAAGCACGGCGAGGGCTGCTACCTGCCCCCGCCGGGGCTGCCGGAGGAGCAGGTCGTGCTTCGCTACGGGCCCGACGAGAACCCGAACGGCGCCGTCGACGACATCGCAGGTGTCGTCTCCGAGCGCGGGAACGTCATGGGCCTGATGCCGCATCCGGAGCATGCCGTCGACCCGCTCCTCGGATCGACGGACGGCGCGCTGATCCTGGGCTCGCTGATCGACGCCGCCCGCGTCGTCCCGGTGCCCGCGTGACCCGGACGTTCGACGAGGTCGCGCGAGCCCGATCGGCCGAATACGCGAAGGATGTCGGCGACGAGGGGTTCCTGCGCGAGCTCAACGAGCGGCTCGAGCCGGCCGAGCAGGCGCTCTACACCGACTGCGAGATCGAGCATCCGTTCGTCTTCGTCGTCGGCCTGCCCCGTTCGGGCACGACGCTGCTCTCGCAGGTGCTCGCGTACTCGCTCGACGTCGGCTACGTCTCGAACTTCGCCGCGCGGTTCTGGCTCGCGCCGGTGCACGGCCTCCGTCTCGAGCGGATCTTGCTCGGTGACGAGCGACCCGCCGCGTTCGAGTCGGACTACGCCCGTACCTCCCACCCGCGCGAGATCCACGAGTTCGGCTACTTCTGGCGGCACTGGCTCCGCAAGGAGCGCTTCGCCGACGTCGTCGCGTCGCAGGAGCTCGAGGAGACGATCGACTGGCCTGGGCTGAAGCGGACGCTCGCCAATGTGCAGCGCGAGCTGGGCAAGCCATATGTGGGCAAGAACATGCTCGGCGCGTACCACATGGCTCGGCTCGGCCGGGTGCTCGAGCAGGTCATCTGGGTGCTCGTCGAGCGCGATCCGCTCGACGCCGCCGTCTCCATCCTCGACGCGCGGCGCAAGCACTACGCCGATCCGCGAGCCTGGTGGAGCTACGTGCCGCTCGAGTACGACCGCCTCGCGGGCCTCGACGAGTGGCAGCAGGTCGCGGGCCAGGTGCACTATCTGTCGCGCCTCTACGAGCGGGAGCTGGACGGCCTCGGCGAGACAGGGATCCGCGTCCGCTACGCGGAGCTCTGCACGGAGCCCGCAGGCGTGCTTCGGGAGGTCTCGTCCCGGTGCGAGCGGCTCTTCGGCCGGCCGATCCCGATCGTCTCCGAGCCGTCCTCTTTCCCCGTCCGCACGTACGACAGCCGCGCGGACGACAAGGCCCGTTTCGCCGATCTGCTCGAAGCGCTCGCCGACGAGGGCTGACGATGGCCAAGACGATGGCGATGCACCAGCCGAACTACGTCCCCTGGCTCGGCTACTTCCACAAGCTCGCCCGCTGTGACGTGTTCGTCTACCTCGACGCCGTTCAGTTCCCGCGCGGGCAGAGCTTCGGCGCGCGCAACCGGATCAAGACACCGAACGGCGTCGCCTGGCTCACGATCCCCGTCGCGCGTCCCCATGGCCGCGACGGCAAGGTGACGTACGCCGAGGTCGGCTTCGCCGACGAGGGCTGGCGCGAGAAGCACCTGAAGACGGTCGAGATGAGCTACCGGAAGGCGCCGCACTTCGACCAAGTGTTCGCCCTCTACCGGGACGGGCTGTACGCCGGCGACACGCTGCTCGACGTGAACCTCGGCCTGATCGAATCGATGGCGAGCCTGCTCAGCCTGACGACGACGCGGGTGCGGCTGTCCGAGCTCCTCGACGAGTTCGGTCAGAAGAACACGCTGATCGCTGACCTCTGCCTCGCCGTTGGCGCGGGCACCTACCTCTCGGGCAGCGGAGGCGGGCGGGAGTATGCGGACGCCGACGAGCTCGCGGCACGCGGCGTCGGGCTCGCATTCGACGAATACGAGCCGCCCGAATACGCGCAGCTCTGGGACGGCCCGTTCGAGCCGGGACTGTCGATCCTCGACCCGCTCTTCAACTGCGGCGCCGACGGCTGCCGCGCACTGCTCGAAGGCCCGCCGCCCTCAACCTGAGCTGCCCGTCTCCGAGCCCCCAGCCTCCGAGCCGCGGCCTCCGAGCCCCGGCCTCCAGGCCCAGCGCCGCCCCGAGCTCCGGATGCTTGGCGAGCTCTGTCTTGAGCCGCACGACGTCTCGTGCACGCAGCGTCACTGGCCCGCGCCGGGCGGCGCCGCCGGTCGCGTAGGCAAACCGGACGAGCCGCTCGCCGTCTCCCCGCTCGAGCAGCTGGACGAGAGACGAGAACCGCTTGCCGTCGACGCGCTGATCGAGCCGCACCTCGTCGATGCATTGCGCCCTGCCCCACGGCGTTGCGACATCCGTTCCCATGTGCCGAGCATAGGCCCGGCCGCTTCACACGTCTGTGCCGAGTGTGTGCCGAATCTCAGCCGTCCGCCGGCGCCGGAGGGGGCACGGGCGTGAGCTCGGGGAAGGCAGGCGGACGTGTGAGCACGGGTTGCGCGGGCGCCGGAGCCGCCTGGCTCGGGCTCGACTTCGGCTTCGGAGCCGCCGGGGCCTGACGATTCGCCGGCGTCGGCCGCTGCGTCGGCCTGCTGCGCCGGCTGCGCTCGCGGAGGAGCGGCAGCGGGCTCCGGCGCACTCGCGGGCTGCGGCGTCACCGGCGCGGCCGGCTGCGAGGAAGAAGACGTCGGATGAGCGTCGGGCTTCGAGCCCGCCTTGTGCTTCGCCGGACGCAGCTTTTTGGGCTTCACGTTCCGGTGGGGAACGACTGCGGCCACGGCGGTGGCCGTCGGAGGCAGCGCGAGCGAGGGCGTCAGCCGCGGCGTCTCGCCCTTGACAGCGATCGCCCAGAACTGGACGGCCGCCGTCGAGACGACGATCGCGGTGCCGGCCCGGACGGCGATCAGCAGCAGGCTCGCCCTCATCCTGCGGCCTCCATGACACGGTTCTTGCCGCCGCTCTTCGCCTCGTAGAGCGCTTCGTCCGCGGCCGCAGAGAGGTCCTCCGCGCGTTCCACGGGCGGGCAGGAGGCGACGCCGAAGCTCGCCGTTACCGACAACCGCCCGCCGTCGGGCACCTCGATCCGGAGCGCCGCCACGCGCTCGCGCAACCTCGCGGCGACCACGGCGGCGCCGGCGGCGTCCGTCTCGGGCAGGAGGATCGCGAACTCCTCGCCGCCGATGCGGGCCGGAACGTCGATCTCACGCAATGTCATACGAAGGACCTCGGCGAAGGCGCGCAGCACCTCGTCCCCCGACTGGTGGCCATGCTGGTCGTTGACGAGCTTGAAATCGTCGAGGTCGGCCGCGATCAGAGCTACCGGACGGCCGGAGCGGGAGCGACGTTTCGCCTCGGCCGCGAGCTGGTCGAGGAAGCGCCGACGGTTCGCGAGCCCGGTCAGCGGATCGGTCATCGCCTCGCGCTTCGCAATCGCGTGCTGACGCGCGTTCTCGACGGCGACAGACGCCTGCGCGGCCAAGCGCTCGGCCCGCCTGCGCTCGAGCTCGCTGAAGCCGCCGATCGGCGGATAGAGGAGCGCGACCGCCTGGCCGCCGTTCGGGCCTGCCAGCTCGAGCCTGAGCGGCTCCGTCAGCGCAGGCTGGTCGCCGATCACCGCCACTTCGTCTTTGCCCTCGAGCAGCACACCGCCGACCGCGCCCGTCGCCTCGACCACGGACTCGAGGATCACGGGCAAGAGCGCGCGCCGGTCGTGGGCTGCCGCGAGGGCAGTGCCGACGAGCTCGATCGACTCCACATCCTCGCCTTCGCGCCGTTGTCGAACGCGACGCCGCATGATCGGGACGAGGGCTTCGGACAGAAGGACGAGCGTGAGCAGCGTGGCGACGGCCGCGAGCGCGATGTTCCTGTTTCGCTCCTGCGACGCCAAGACGAGCTCGGCCGCCGGCAGGAGGGCGACCAGCCGGCCGGCGCCAGCGGGTAGTAGCGTCGCGCCCGCGCGATACGCGTTCGAGCCGAGCGTCACCGTCTGCGCCTCGCCGCCATGCACATCGAGGCTCGCACCTGGCGCGAGCGCTCCCCCGGCGACTCGGCCGTTGCGCTCTACGAGCAGGACGGCGCCCGATCGCCGGCCGATGGTCGTGAGCAGCCGAGCGTCGAGCGGCACGACGATGCCGACGCGACCGATGCGGCGTCCGTGTCGCCCGATCACCGCGACCGTCGGGACGATCGCACCGTCCGGGGCATTGCCGACGAGCGGACGGCCGGCGGCCGCGACGACGAGCCCAGGCGTCTTCTTTACGATCGAAGCAAGAGAAGTGGCGCGGCGGCTGACGATCGCCTGCTGGACCGCGGGTTCGTTGGCGAGCCTTCTCGCCTCGGCATCGGCGAGCGCGATGCGCGCGCCGAGCTCGGCCGTGGAGGCGCGGAGGGCGGTCGCGAGCCGAGCGTCCATCGCGCTTCGGTCGCGGGCGTCGAGCTCCATCGAGGCGAGCCATGCGCTGAGACCGACGGGCACGGCGAGTAGGAGGAGTGCTGCGGCCGCGAACCGGAGCCGGTCCCGAAAACGCGCCTCTGAGGGGCGCGCACCAAACGGCAATGGCGCCATTCCCTTACCCCTTCCTTTGCTCCACCTTCCCCTGTTCGGCTCGGCGTTTGAGTGCACCTGCTCTATCCCCAATCGAGGGATCAAGTCAGACTCACCCCATTCGAGCGCACGGACGACATACCCACGGGCTCGTCGACCGGTCGATCATCCGCAGCCACGCGGGCATCCGGGCGGTGGCGCTCAGCCTTGCGGTGCTCGGGACGACTGCGCTCGTCCAGGCGCTGATCCTGGCGACGAGTGGCAGCGTCGCGCTGCTCGCCGACCTGATTCACAACATCGGCGATGCGCTGACCGCGATCCCATTGGGCATCGCATTCTTTCTCCGGAGCTCGCGCGGCGAGCAGATCGCGGGCTACTTCGTCGTGCTCGCGATCTTCGTCAGCGCGTGCGTCGCGCTCGTGGAGTCGATCGACCGGCTGCTGCACCCGCGCGAGCTCACGCACCTCTGGCTGCTCGCGGCGGCCGGCGTCGTCGGTTTCGCCGGGAACGAGCTCGCAGCGCGCATTCGCCTTCGCGCCGGCAGGCGTCTCGACAGCCCGGCGCTCGTCGCCGACGGGAACCACGCGCGGATCGACGGCTTCGTGTCGCTGTCGGTCGTCGCGAGCGCCGCCCTCGTCGCCGTCGGGCTGGACCGGGCCGACCCGATCGTCGGCATCGCCATCACGGTCGTCATCCTCCGCATCACGTGGGCGTCGTGGCACACGATCCGTCACGGGCTCCATGAGCACGACCACGAGCAAACCGCGAGCGGGCACGAGCATGGCCCACAGGTGGTAGCGTCGGCGCGTGCCGAGCCCCGCCGCCAAACCCGCTGAGAAGTACGCGGCGACCGCCGCCAAGTTCGTCAAGGAGCACCGCCTGACCGGCGCCGCCGTCGGCGTCGTGCACGAGGGTGAGCTCGTCTGGTCGAGCGGGATCGGATTTGCGGACGTCGCCGCCAAGCGGCGCGCAACGCCGAAGGGCTTGTACCGGATCGCCTCGATCACGAAGACCTTCACGGCCGCGGCGGTCATGCAGCTCCGCGACGAGGGCGCGCTCTCGCTCGACGATCCGGCCGTGCGCGTACCTGCCCGAGCTCGCTGAGGCATCGACCCCGTTCGGGCCCATCGAGTCGCTGACGATCCGGCGCATGCTTTCCCACGAGTCGGGGCTGCAGAGCGAGCCGCCGGGCACGGACTGGACGCTCGTGCGCTACGAGACGCGACCCGGCGGTGACGCTCGCGCGCGTCGCCGAGATGACGACGACGGTGCCGCCGAACCTCCAGTGGAAGTACTCGAACCTCGCGTACCAGCTCCTCGGAGAGATCGTCGAGCGCGTCAGCGGGACGCCTTACAGGCGCCACGTGCGCGCCGCGCCTGCTCTCACCGCTCGGGATGACTGCCACGTCGTTCGACCCCGTTCCGGCGCGGCTGCGCGCTCGACAGGCGACCGGCTATGAGCCGCGCTTCCTCTCCGACGAGCTCGAGCAGGCGCCGGACGAGCACTCGATCTTCGGCGCCGAGGGAGGGCTCTGGTCGTGCGTCGAGGACCTCGCGCGCTGGCTCTCGTGCCAGTTCACGGGCAAGGCGCCGGGCGGGAAGGTACTGCTCCGGGAGGAGACCCTGAAGGAGATGCACAAGCCGCGTTACCTCGTCGACGACGCGTGGACGACGGCCTGGGCGATCGGCTGGTACGCGGTCCGCAAGGACGACGTCGTCTGGCGCATGCACTCCGGCGGCCACTACGGGTTCATCACGAACGCGTGCTTCGATCCCGAGCGAGAAGGTCGGTGCGATCGCGCTCCTCAACGGGTTCGCCAACGCGACGCAGCTGGCGATGGAGCTCGGCGACGTCGCACGCGAGGCCGTGACGAGCGCCGCACCCCGCATCGAGCCTGCGGCGCCGCTTACCCGAGGCGTTTCGACCGTTCGTCGGTCTCTACATCGCGGAGCACTTCTCCAACATCGTTCGCCTCGAGTGGCGCGACGGCAAGCTCACGTTCGTCGATCCCGACGACCCGACGTGGACCCCACGCTCGTTGCGACGGAGGACGAGAACGTGTTCCGGATCGAGCCGGGCTTCCGCGAGTCGGGCGAGCTCGTCCGCTTCACGCGCGGCGAAAGACGGCCGCGTGACGTCGGTCATCGCCGCCGTGGCGACGATGCGCCGCCTCGAGCCCGTCGACGACTGATCCAGCGCCGGGCGGCTAACGCCGCCCGATCAGCTCGATGCGCCGATCAACTCGATGCGGTAGTCGTCCGGGTCGCGGACGAAGCAGATGCGCGAGCCGCCCTCGACCACCTGGTACGGCGGCCGCTCCGGCTCGATCCCCTGCTGCGGCGAGCTCGCGAGCGTCGCCTCCATGTCGTCGACGCCGATGGCGATGTGCCCGTACGCCGTGCCCAGGTCGTATGTGCGCCCGTCGTGGTTGTACGTCAGCTCGAGGACGTTCTCGGCGTCGCCGATCGAATAGAAGTAGTTCGTCGCCTCGAGCTCGCCGTTTCGGACGATGTCAAGGTCGCGGGAGAAGCGGAAGCCGAGCGCCTGGTAGAACGCGCGGCTCGCGTCGGGGTCGGTGATGCGGACCATCGTGTGCAGGAAGCTCGCCACGGCCCGGATCCTAGCTTCGGGCTCAAGGCGCCGGAGGAATGTCAGAGAACCGCCCGATCAATGACCACGTCTACGACGGGAGGAAACGAACGCCGCTCTATCACGGCCGCCTCCGAATGTGTATCTCGGAACGGTGCGATGAACGCGAGCAGCGCGTCGAGCTTGCGCGCACGGACCAGGTCCAGTCGCCGTACAGCGCGCGGCTGGGTCCCAGCGCGGCGACCAGAAGGTGCGCCGTCACGGCCGTCTCTGCAGCCGCCGCTCGACCAGCTTCTTCGCCTCGGCGGCCCAGAGGACGACGCTCGCGAGCCCGAGGCAGATCAGCCACTCGTCGAGCCCGAGCGGCGCGGTGTGGAAGGCGTCGTTCAGGAACGGCAGCTGCACGACCGCGACCTGGAGCAGCGCCGAGAGCGCGATCGCGCCCCACAGCCACCGGTTCGTGAACAGCCGGCGGAAGGCGCTCGTACGATCGGAACGGGCGTTGAAGCAGTTGAAGAGCTGGGCGAGGACGAGGGTCGTGAACGCCATCGTGCGCGCCTCGGCGACGCTTCCGGAGCCGCCGACGATCCCGCCCGGGAGGCGCAGGTCGAGCGCGAGCAGCGTGACGACCGCCATCACGGCGCCGACCCAGAGGATCCCGACCCACATCTCGGCGTCGATCACCCGGTCGGTCAGCCGGCGCGGCGGCCTGCGCATGACGTCGTCGGGAGGCGCGTCCATGCCGAGCGCGAGCGCCGGCGCACCGTCGGTCAGGAGGTTGATCCAGAGGATCTGGGTCGCGAGCAGCGGCACCGCGATCGCCTCGCCGGTGTCCTCCAGGCCGAGCGCGCCCGCGAGCACGACGCCGAAGAACATCGTCAGCACCTCGCCCATGTTCGACGAGAGCAGGAAGCGCAGGAACTTGCGGATGTTCGCGAAGATGCCGCGGCCCTCGCGGATCGCGCTCACGATCGTGGCGAAGTTGTCGTCGGCGAGGATCATGTCCGCCGCCTCCGCCGCGACGTCGGTGCCCGCGATCCCCATCGCGACGCCGATGTCCGCCGCCTTGAGCGCGGGAGCGTCGTTCACGCCGTCACCCGTCATCGCGACGATCCGCCCGTCCGCATGGAGCGCGTCGACGATCCGCAGCTTGTGCTCCGGCGAGACGCGGGCGTAGACCGAGGCGTCCCGCACCAGCGCGACCCGCGCCTCGTCGTCGATCGCCTCGAGCTCGCCGCCGGAGACGACGGGCGAGCCGGCCGGCGCGATGTCGAGGTCGGCCGCGATCCGCGCCGCGGTGCGCGGATGGTCGCCGGTGATCATCAGCACGCGCACGCCTGCCGCGTGCGCGTCGGCGATCGCGGCTCTCGCCTCCGGCCGCGGCGGGTCGATGATCCCGACCAGGCCGAGGTAGACGAGCTCCTGCTCCACCGACTCGTCCGCCGGCGGCCGCGCGTCGGCCGGGAGCGGCCGGTACGCGACCGCGAGCGGCCGCAGCGCCAGGTCGCCGAGTCGCTCGACCGCCGCGAGGATCTCGCGTCGGCGCTCGTCGGTGAGTGGCGCGCGTCCGGCCTGCGACCCGTTCCTCCGTGCACCGCGCGAGCAGGACGTCGGGTGCGCCCTTGGTGAAGACCGCGATCCGGGGCTCGCCCTCGAGCGCGGCGTGCACCGTGCTCATCAGCTTCCGCTCGGAGGTGAAGGGGATCTCGCCGACGCGCTCGAAAGCGCGCGCGGCGCGACTCGGCCAGCCCCTCGACCTTCGCCTCCGCCACGAGGAAGGCCGCTTCCGTCGGGTCGCCCTGAATCGTCCACTCGCCCTCCTCCTCGCGCAGCACAGCGTCGTTCGCCAGGCTCCCGCCGGCGAGCACCGCGCTCACCTCGGCGAGCAGGACCGGGTCCTCGAGCGGCCGCCCGTCGACGCGCAGCTCGCCCTCGGGCCGGTAGCCGCTGCCGGTGACGTCGACCTCGCCCGAGCCGGTCACGACCTTCTGGACGGTCATCTCGTTCTTCGTCAGCGTCCCGGTCTTGTCCGAGCAGATCACCGACGCGGAGCCGAGCGTCTCCACCGACGAAAGCCGCTTCACGATCGCTCGCTGCCGCGCCATCCGCTGCACGCCGAAGGCGAGCACCACCGAGAGCACCGCGGGCAGCCCCTCCGGGACCGCGGCGACGGCGAGCGCGACCCCGACGAGCAGCACCGAGACGACGTCGGAGGCAGTGCCGATGTCGGCGGTGAGCAGGATCGCCGTCACCACCACGACCGCGATCGCGATCACCGCGACGCCGAGCATGCGCCCGATCCGGTCGACCTCACTCTGGAGCGGCGTGCGCTGCTCGCGCGTGCGGCCGAGGAGGCGCGCGACATTCCCCATCTCCGTCGACATCCCGGTCGCAGTCACGACCGCACGCCCACGACCGCGCGCAACGGCGGTACCGCTGAAGACCATGTTCACGCGGTCGCCGAGCTCGACCGCGCCGTCGAGCGGCGCGACGTCCTTCAGCACCGGCTCGCTCTCCCCCGTCAGCGACGCCTCGGCGACGGTCAGCGAGCTGGCCTCGAGCAGACGACCGTCCGCGGCGACCGCGTCACCCTCCGCGAGCAGCAGGACATCGCCGGGCACGACCTCGGCCGCGGGGATCCGCTCCTCGCGCCCGTCGCGGAGCACGCCGGCCGTCGCCGCGGCCAGCCGCTGCAACGCGGCCACCGCCTGCTCGGCGCGCGCCTCCTGCACGTAGCCGAGTACGGCATTCGCGAGGACGATCGCAGCGATCACGATCGCGTCGTACGGCGCAGCCTCGCCGCCCTCCAGCACCCAGGCGACCAGCGAGACCACGACCGCCGCGAGCAGCAGGTAGATCAGCGGGTTGGCGAACTGCCGGAGGAGCTTCCGCCACTCCGGCACCCGCTCCGCCGCCTCGAGCCGGTTCGCGCCGAACCGCTCCAGCCGCGCCCGGGCCTCCGCCTGGCGAAGGCCGCGGTCGCGGGTCGGTCGCGAGCGCCGCCGCGACCTCGTACCCGTGGCGCTGCCACGCCTCCGCCGGCAGGCTCGGAGAGGTCGCGCTCGTCCGAGCCTCGATGTCAGGAATCAGGCTCACGACTCCCGCAGCGTCGCAGGTGCGCCGGGCAGGCGAATCCGAGCCGGCCCCGACGGGGCCGCGGGTTTTCCCGTCGACCCCGCAGCCGCCGGCGAGGCCGCGCGATGTTGCCACGGGTATCGCGGGATACAGTCCCACGATGGCGGTCTTCGCGCGTGTCGTCGTCGGCGTCGACGGCACCGACTGGGGTTTCGAAGCGCTCCGCCAGGCACTCGCACTCGCACCGGCCGACTCGCGCGTGGAAGCCGTCACGGCGCTTCGACACGAGCCCGGCGGCACGCACCGGCTTCGACGCGGCGCACTGGGTGGACGTGCTCAGCGAGGAAGCCGAAGAGGCGCGCGACGCGGCCGCGACCATCCTGGGCGATCGTGCCGGCTCCTCCGCGCGAATCGTCAGGGGAACGCCGCTTCAGGTGCTGCGGCAGGCGCGCGACGAGAGCGGACGCGACGCTGCTCGCGCTCGGCGCGCGGCACAGCAGCCGCTTTCTCGGCATCATGCTCGGAGACACCGCGAGCGAGCTGCTGCACGACGGCTCCTGCTCGGTGCTCCTGGCTCGCCCGCAGCGGGAGGGCGCGTGGCAGCCGCGACGCATCGTGGTCGGCCTCGACGGCTCCGCGCCCGCGCTCGCCGCACTCGCGACGGCGGACGAGCTCGCGAGCCGCATCGGTGCAACGGTTGAGGTCGTCTGCGCGACAAGCGGCGGCTCGCGAGTCGAGGGCGCCTGGACCGGCCGCGTGGACAGCTGGGACGCCGCTCAGCCGGTCGCCGCCCTCGTCGGGCGCTCACGCGGGGCGGACCTCGTCGTCGTCGGCTCTCGCGGCCTGCACGGCCTCCGCGCCCTCGGAAGCGTCAGCGAGAGAGTCGCACACCGGGCCCACTGCTCCGTCCTGGTCGTACACGACGGCTGACGCCGGATTGCCGTCAGCCGCGGAGGGCGCGGAGGGCGTTGAGGATGACGCCGACGTCGATCACTTCCTGCAGCAAGGCGCCCATCACCGGGCGTCAGGAAGCCGGCGGCGGCGAAGCGCCATCGCGACGAGGGAGGCGCCGAGGCCGAGCAGGACGCTCTGGCGCGCGATCGCCAGCGCCCGTCGGCCGATTCGGACGGCGTCGGCGACGCGGTCGACGCGCTCGACGAGGATGACGGCGTCGGCGGTCTCGGAGGAGACGGTGGCGCCGATCGTGCCCATGGCGATGCCGACGTCGGCGAGCGCGAGCGCGGGGGCGTCGTTGATGCCGTCGCCGACCATGACCACGTTGCGCAGGTTCGGCTGGGCTCTGGAGCGCGCGCACGATCTCGAGCTTCTGCTCCGGGGTCTGCTCGGCGTAGACGCGCTCGATGCCGAGCTCGCGTCGCCACCCGCTCGGCGACCGCCGGCTTGTCGCCGGTAACCAGCGCGGTGTGCTCGATCCCAGCCTCGCGCAGGCTCGGGACGAGCAGGGCGGCGTCCTCGCGCAGGCGGTCGTCGAGCAGGATGACCGCGGCCGCGGCACCGTCGATGGCGACGTACACGTTGGCGGCGGCTCCATCTACGGCCTGCTCCCGCAACTGTGAGGCCGTGGGCCTGTAGCCAGCGGGCGCTGCCGACGAGCACCCGGTGTCCGTCGACGATGCCCTCGATGCCGTGGCCGAGCGTCTCCTCGGCGCCCTCGGGCAGCGAGAGCTCCAGTCCGCGCTGCTCGGCCCCGGCCACGAGCGCGGCCGCGAGCGGATGCACAGAGATCCGGTCGAGCGAGGCCGCGAGCCGCAGCGTCTCGCCTTCTGGCAGGCCGTCGAGGGAGGCGACGTCGGCGAGCTGCGGGTGGCCGAGCGTGATCGTGCCGGTCTTGTCGAGCAGGACGGTGCGTGCCTTGCCCAGCCGCTCGATCGCCCCCGCGCCCTTGACCACGATCCCCGCGCGGGCTGCGCGGGAGAGGCCGGACATCAGCGCGATCGGAGCGGCGAGGATGAGCGGGCAGGGCGTGGCCACGACGAAGACGGCGAGCGCACGGACGGGGTCGCCGGAGACCACCCAGGCGGCGCCGGCGACCAACGCAGTCGTCGGCAGGAAGTACGCGGCGTAGCGGTCGGCCATGCGCACGAAGGGCGCGCGCTCGCTCTCGGCCTGCTGCACGAGCCGCACGAGCGCCGCGTAGGCGCTCTCGGCCGCCGGGCGGAGCGCACGCAGCTCGAAGGCGCCCCCGGCGCTCGCAGTGCCGCTACGCACCTGACCGCCCCGATGCACCGTGACCGGCAGCGGTTCGCCGGTCAGCGCCGACTCGTCGACGACTGCCTCCTCGCTGAGGACGAGCCCGTCGACCGGCACGACCTCGCCCGCGCGCACGAGCACCACGTCTCCGGTGACGACGTCGTCTACCGGTAGCTCCTCGAGCGAGTCGTCACGGCGGACGAGCGCCACCCGGGGTGCCCGCTCGACCAGCGCGCTCAGCTCGCGTCGCGCCCGCCGGTTCGCCACCTCTTCCAGCGCGTTCCCGCCGGCGAGCATCAGCGCGATCACCGCGCCGGCGAGGTACTCGCCCAGCGCGAGCGCACCAGCCATCGAGACGAGCGCGATCGCGTCCACGCCGACGTCGCGGCGCAGAAGCGTCCGCGTCACCGAGATCGTCAGCGGCACGAGCAGGAGCGCCGTCGTCGCCGCCCACGCCAGGTGCGCCGGCGCATCGACCCCGAGCACGTGCAACACCAGCCCACCCGAAACGCCGAGCAGAGCCAAGAGCGCGAGTAGCCGCGCGGACATACCCGCAGCCTCGCGCCGCCGAGCAGGCGACGCATCCGGACAAACGCGGATGGCGGCGACAGAAAACCCGCAGGCTTGAGCCTCGTCGTCGACCCCGCCGCGGCGCCTGCAACACCGCGGGCGGCGGAGCGGATTACCCGCCCTCTCCTTCCTCGTTCTCTCCGCTCCCGGCACCTCCGGCGCCGAACGTGGCCTCGAGGCCGCGGATCAGGTCTCGCTTCTCCTGCTCGGACAACCGTGCGCCGGGGTGCGTCGGCTTGTACTGCCAGGGCGGCATCGATCCCTCGCGGATCGACTCGATCATCTCCTCGACCTCGACCTCGCCGGTCGAGAGGTTGAGCGCGCGGCGACCCTCGTCGACGTCCCTCTGCACCAGCCACGAGACCGGCGCGACGTTCGAGTACCACGGCCACTTGGTCAGGTTGCTGTGACAGTCCATGCACGCGTCCGCCATCAACTGCTCCGTGCGCGGGCTGTCCCAGGCAATCTGGCGACCGCCAGTCGGATTCGTGTGGTCACGGCCGTAGGGAACGAACTGGATCGCGACCAGCACCACGAGCAGCCCGAGCCCAGTCCACAGCAGGATCGTGCGAAAGCGCGACACGGCGCGAATCGGCAGCTCGCGGCCGGCGCTACGCGAGCGCCGCCGGTTCCCTCGCTGCGACGTCGATCTCGGTGACCGGGACCTGGAAGCGTTCCGTCGCGCGCTCGACCACACCCTTGCGAAGCCAGTGCGGACGCTCCGGCTCCTCCAGGCAGATGACGATCTCGTCGGCGGGGAACCCAAACAACGCGTCCGCGATCGCCTGCACCGGGTCGGTGTCGCCGAGCGTGCCGCGCACGCGCAGACCATGCCTGCGGAGGCAGCCGATGCTCTCCTCGAGACGCGCCTCCGCGAGCGCCCGGTCCTCGGCCTCGTCCGACGTCCACCGGTGCAGCGGCGAACTCAGCACCGGAGCGACCACGTGCACCTCCGCGCCCGCAGCAGCGTGCGCTCTCACCTCAGCGCAGAGCGCCGGGTTGCCGCAGGCCTGATGTGCGACGTAAAGAATCCGCTGGGGTTTCCGCGTCGATTCGCCCACCATCACTCCTCCCTTCCTCGCTGGCAGAACGCGAGCATCGCACCGGCCGTGGCGGCGCACATCCGCGCGACCACTGAGACGGCTGCGTGGTTTGCCCGCACGCGTTGAGCCGCGCCCGACGCGGCTGGTGGCGTGGCGGCGATCGTTCAGCGGCTCTTTCGCGTCGCTCGTCGTCGCGCCGGGGGCGCCTGCGCCGGAGCGACGATGCAGGCTTGAAGCAGGTTCTCGCGGACGATGCTGACGAAGCGAGGCGGGGCTGCGAGCGGCCGCGGCGGTCCCTTTGGGTGGCCAGCAAAGGAGATGCGCGCGAACAGCATCGCGGCGCCGAAGACGAGGGCACCACCGACGCCGAGGGTGGCCTTTGCGACGCTGGCGCGGCGCCGAGCCAGTTCCACCAGTGAGTCGCTTGAGGCGCTGCGGGTCTCTATCCGGGCCGCTGCGGGAGCTGCAGACCCGGGCGAGCGGAGGCCCGGCGCTTCCTTGCCCGAGCCTCCCTCGCCCGACTCACGCCGCCTCCTTCGGCAGCGCGAGCCAGACGTCAGAGCCGCCGCCGTGGCGGTTCTCGGCGCCTGCGCTGCCGCCGTGCGCGTGCGCGATCGCCTCGACGATCGCCAGCCCGAGCCCGTTACCGCCGCCGCACGGGTAGGAACATCGGATCGAGCTCTCTCACAGTGCGCTGATACTCGCGCGTGTGTTGGGCGAGATGCCGACAGAGGAGGTTGGAGATGAAGACGGCACGCACACCCGGGGCGTACGCCAGCGCCATCGCTTATGTGAGTCGTCGCTCGGGTCGGATCAATGAGACTCCGGCCGGGCCGCTTGCCACCGACGACGGCTTCATATCGCCTTCGCCGATGTTCGCTGACACGACGAGGGCACGGAAATCTGCAATCTGGGTCGGCGTGTTGTGGATCATGGCGACCGTGTTCCCGGCATCGAGCATAGTGGCCTGGAGTGCTCTGGACGCACGGGGAGGGGATCCTCAGCAACGCCGCGACGCACAAGGGCCAGTTGATCACGTGGGCGCTGCTGAACCTCGTGGGGGCAGTCGCCGCCGCCGGTGTGGCGTTCATGTTCTACCCGATCTTGAATCGGGTAGCCCATACGAGCGTCAAGAAAGGGCTGGCTCTGTGGTACGTGGGCACCAGGATCACCGAGGGCGGCATGTACCTCGTCGCCGTACTCGCCACCTGGGCGTTCCTCCCGCTGAGTCGAGAGTTCGCAGCAGCGGGAGCGCCCGACGCTTCGCACTTCCAGACCAGTGGCATCGTCCTGCAGACGACGCAAGATCTCGCCTTGGCGCTGGCACAGTCGGTTTTCGCGATCGGCGCCGTGATGTTGTACTACCTGCTGTTCCAGTCAAGGCTCGTGCCTCGGCGGCTGTCGCTGTGGGGCCTCGTCGCGGCGCCGCTGTTTCTCATCGCGAGCTTGTCACTCCTATGGACGGGGATCCCAACTCCGCCCTGGCCAATATCTTGTTCGCCCCGTTGGCCCTGCAGGAAATGGTTCTGGCGGTATGGCTGATCGTCAAAGGCTTCGACGAGGCTGCGCTCGCCTCCGGGTCGGCGATGGCCGAGGCGGCCTGAGGAGCGGTCAGTCCGAGTTCGAGTTCTGCCCAGTGCTGTCGACCCAGACTTACGGCAGTTTCATAGCCTTGGTGTTGTCTGCGCGAGCGTGCTCTCGCTCGATCGTCCAACTGCAGGCGAACTACACGGGTCGCACCAAGGTCGCACGGCAACGCAAGAAGTGACGAAGCGTCGGGTACGTCCGAGACGCATGCAGACCCGCACCACTACGCGCAATCCCGCATGAATCGACCCCCTCCTCACGTTCATGGTAAGGAGGGGGTCTCCGGTTCGAGTCCGGAAGAGGGCTTACAGTTATCTCCTGCTCAGCGCGCTTTTCGTTGTCTTCTCCGACGAGATTCGTTCGCTTTGGCGTCCACCGGATGTCCACGAACGTCCACTGCAACACTCGTCCACGAGCGTCGGCGGGGGCAGGATCTCTACGTCGGCGGGGAGTGGGTCGGCGATCACGAGCTGAGCCGGCTTGCCGCGCCTGCCGGCCTCGAGGTTGCGGAGGTAGCCGCCCTCGCAGGGCGATCTTTTGACGGCGGGAGGCGGTGCTCTTGTCGAGCCGGAGGCGGTCGGCGAGCTGGCGCACCGAGACGGACGGCTGGTCGAAGGAAGGGGAGGTGCCGCGAGGACGCCGGCCAAAGCCGATCCCGCTCGATCTAATCCCGGACCCGTGATGTAGAGCTCGCCCGGGTTGCTGGGACACACACGGTCCGCAATTCACTTCTCCCTAGACGTGCGCATGCGGCGCGCGGGACAGTCCTGGGCACGCCGGCGTCCTCGTCCTCGGGCTTGGCCTCCTGGATCCTCGCGGGTGCCGACGACGCGGGTTGGACCGTCCGAAACGAGCAGGCGCCCGGCCACATCGTCCTGATCGTCGAGCCCAGCTACGAGGAGACGTCCGAGCGCTTAAGGCGCTGGCAGGCGGGCGAGCGCGACGCCGCCGACGACAACGCCTGACAGCTCGCGCCGTCGATCCGCGGCCCGCGCAGGCGTGGCAGGGCGACGCGGCGTGAGGATCGGATTTGCGCAACCCACAGGTCCAGGCCAAACCGCTCATCGATCAGCCGCGTAGACGTAGGCGTGGAGGCAAGACGAACTCGGGGCCGCACGACTTTGGGATCGTCGAGAAACGATCAGGAATGGCTCGTCGGCCTGATCCAAGATTTCGAGGCCTCCGCGGGAGTGCGCTATCGAGATCTCGCCATAGCGATGCGCGCGGCGATCGCGAGCGGCGATGTTCCCGTCGGCGCGAGGCTCCCGCCGCAGCGCGACCTCGCGCGTCTCCTCTCGATCGGGCGCACGACGGTCGTCGCCGCTTACAACCTCTTACGCGCAGACTCCCTCCTCGTGATGAGACGGGGTGCGGGCACCTGGGTCGCCCAGCGTCCGGTCCCAGCAAATCGGCAGGATTCTCCGTAGCCCAGATTGGATCCGTGTTTCCACTGATGCTGGCCTCCACGGGCTGCTTCTAGCGTTGAGTCGCCAGAGCTCTGAGACGAAGGAGGCCTCGGGTCATGAGAAGGCTGGCAGGCGCATCCAAAGTGGAGAAGGAGAAATGTATGAAGATAAGGGGAATTTCAGCCGCTTTGGCTATCGCCTTTGCTCTCGTCGGACCGGCCACGGTTCTGGCAGAGAGACCCACCGACAGCGTCCTCGGGAGTCCCAAGGCGGCCGCAACGATCATCTACGCGCCGAACTTCGTATCGTCAGTCACGTATCGGCGTTGCGATGAGCAACGCCGGCGATATCGTCGGGACCTCCTACGCAGATCCCGGGTGCGGCCCCTTCTGCCTTCCGCCGCTCGAAACGGTCGTCTGGAAGGCCGGCGTTCGGATCGTCCTGCCCCCCCTGCCCGGCTACTTTGGCGCCACCATCACCGGCATCAACAATCTGGGCTGGATCTCGGGGTACGCGGGCTCATTTGGTTTTTCCGAGGCGGTGGTGTGGAAGCCGGAGCGAATCTGCCGCATTTCCTCCTGCAACACCTACCAGGTCATCGACTTGGGCACCCTGCCAGGCACCAACATGGTTTCCGCAGCCATCGGGAATTGACGACCTGGGGCGAGTGGTCGGCTGGTCTTCACCCTCCAACCTCCCGCCAGCTGGAGCGTTCATGTGGACCGAGGCCGGCGGCATGGTTGACCTCACCGAGCAGGGGTTCCCGAGCGAGACCCCGCTCGGGATCAGCCGCGGTGGGACGGTGGCCACGTTCCACTACTGGTATCACCTGGGCGACTCCGCGAGCGTGACCCCCATGGCCCCCGTCCCCCCGGGTGGCTGGTTCCTAGGGGCCGGCCCCGTTGCCATCAATGACGCGGGAGACCAAGCCCGTGGCCTGAGCTTCGGTACAGAGCATCCTTTCACTTACATGTTCCGGTACCACCACGAAGAGACAGGGACGTGGCAGCAGATTGATTTCACGGGTACCTCGTTTGGCTCGCACGGCGGAATAGGCTCGATCAACGACGCCCAGGACATAACGAACACGGTCTCGGGCAGCGCGCAGATCGCCTACGGGCCGGACGGACTCAACCAGCCGCTGGACGCCTTGTTCTCACCCGCCTACAACAGCCCCGTCATTGTCGGGGGACCGATGAACGCGTCGAGCCAGATCCTCGCCCAGATTTGGGTGGGCCTAGCGGGAAGGCTGGTGCGGCTCACGCCAGCTACGCCCTGCGGGGCCTCCTGCATCAGGGTGAGCAATCTGGTGGTCAGCGCCACGTTCCATCAAGACCCGCACGATCCGGGCCACTGCACCCCCGGCAACGAGAACGAGTACAACCTGGTCAGAGCGGAAGCGACCGTCACCAGTGAGACCGGCGCGAGGCTGGGAGGAGTCCTGGTCCGCGGTCGGTTCATGGACCAGTATTGGACAAATGCGCTCGTATCGGGCACCACGAACGCCGCGGGAATAGCGCAGTTTAAGTTCAAGGGGCCCTGCGGGGTGGGAACGGAAGCGTTCATCGTGGAGAACGCGACGAAGGCGCCGCTGGTCTTCGACAAGACGGTGGGTGTGCTCGCGGGTTCTGCGCTCCCACAGTCTTAGCGAAAGACTCTTCTACAGAATCGACCAAAGAAGTTCGCGAGTAAACGGAGGGCCTCGAAGGGGCCCTCCGGCTAACGACCTTGGCAAAGTCTTCGGGTCGTTGTGCTTGAGCTTGCTCTGCGGTCGTTACGCCACCATCTCCTCGCAACCTGCGCCTCACCGCCTCCGTACCGTCTACGGATTTGCTCTCCTGGCACTCGCGGTCACGGCGGGCCCGTACTCCGCTCGTCGATCGGGATGAACGGCCGCTCGGCTGGGACGTGCACTACTTTGGGCAGCACGATCAAGCGATGGTGCCGCCGGATCTCGACACGCTTGCAACAGCGCTCATGGCCTGTTACACGGAGCGCGAGCGCGATTTCCGATCCTCAATTGCGACCAGCCACGCGTTGCCTCATCGGACGACGAAGGGGACACAAGACGGACACATCAGAAACGACACGCGCGACGTCTCGCGACGCATCGCCCTTGGCTCAGCCAGCCCGATTTGCACTCCTCCGGCATCAATCCCATCTTCTTGACCGACGCGAGACATGCCTTCCGCGGACTTGCGAAGCGTCTAGGTCATAAGGAAGGAGCATACGGGTCTGGAAAGAGCCTGAAAAGAAGCGGCGACAAACGGGAGCTATCGGGCGCAACTCAGATGGCGCAAGAAATCGGCGCCCCCGCGACTCGTCCTACGATCGGTGGTGAGTGAATGGCAACCATCTAATGCCCATGGCAAGGAGGGGGTCTCCGGTTCGAGTCCGGAAGAGGGCTTCTCGAAAGGCGCTGGAAACAGCACCTTTTTTCAACCTCGGCGACGGCGGCGGCGGCTTTGGAAACCACCTGCTGGAAAGAGA
>CAVYZL010000002.1:0-144633 GCA_963773055.1 uncultured Actinomycetes bacterium
GCCCTCGATGTCCTTCTGCTCACTGCCCGTGAGCCCGGTGACCTTTCCCGGCACGGTGTCGTCCTCACGCCCGAACATGTGCGTCTTCAGGTCGAAGACCAGCGCGGATACCGGCTGGAGGACGGACTCGAAGATGCGCGGGAAGAGCACCGGCGCTGCCGAGATGACGACGAGCAGCTCGCGGCCGTCCGTGAACGGGCCTGTCGGGGAGCTGGGCGTCCATGCTGTCGCCGAGCAGGCGCGGGGGCGTGTTGCCCTTTGCCCTGTAGGTGCGGCGGGTGCGGGTGTCGAGCACCCGCACGGAGAATTTCGGTCCGGGCACCTCGAAGTTGAAGACGGCCTTGGGGTTGGTGACCGGCTTGTCGAGGCCGATCAGCTCGTCGACCTTGTTCGAGCGTCGCGGAGCTCGGCGCGCCGAACCCGTCGGCGAAGTCGGTGATCGCGTCGAGCAGCTTCTCGTTCGGGCTCTTCTCGGCGTCCGGCGGCAGCGGATGCCTCGTGCCGGAACGCCTGCGGGTCGTTGCCCCATCCCTGGAACACCGTGTAGGCCAGCAGGCCGTTGCGCAGGATCGCCCGGCCGAACGGGGCGGTGATGACCCGCTCCCGCCAGCGGTCGGAGAGGTACCAGTCGTCGGTGATCTCGTGGTCGTCGAAGATCATGTAGGTCGGCACGTTGGCGAGCGCGCGCGCGACCTTGGGCACCGCGTCGCGCCAGGCCTCGACGAGCTCGGCCTCGTCGGTGACGTCGTCCAGGTGGCTGCGGCCGGCCTTGTTCTTCTCCGTCTTCCAGCTGGTTGGTGTCGCCGCCGTAGGCCGACTCCCAGTCGGTGGCGAAGGTGGGCCGGCGTCGGCGGGAGGCGGGACGAAGAGCTCGTCGGGCGTCTTCAGCGGGCGCCACGCCGCCGGGCTGAAGGCGGCGCAGTACATCGCCAGCGAACTCGCCGTAGGTGAGCAGGTGGTTGTTCCCGTCCGTGGTCGTGAACCGCGCCGAGCTTGCGGACGACGTTCTGGCGCCGCAGCGCCGGAAAGCGCTCGTAGCGACGCCTCGAGGTTGGCCCCGCCACGGGAGCTGCTCGGTGCCGACGAGTGTCCTTGCCCAGCTCGGCGAGCATCGGCAGCAGCACGGCGCCGACGTCGTCGGCGTAGATCTGGTCGCCGGTGAGGAAGAGCATCTGCGGCGCCGCGCCGAGGTCGGAGAGGCCGTCTTCACGCGGTCGTCGAGCCAGGCCAGGGCGTCGGGGCCGGGCCCGTTGCTCTTGCGGCACGACGTGTGGGCGAGGCGCAGGTCCTCGATGTCGGCGGCCGGGGTGACGAAGCTCGGCAGCATGTCGGTCGCGTACCCAAGTGCGAGCGGCTTCGGGGTCGCCGTGCCGTCCTTGAGCAGGCCGAGCGCCTTGAGGCCCTTCTTCTGGCCGCCGGCGCTGACGACGACGTCGTAGGCGGTGTGCCGGGTGAGCGGCGGCATGCCGACGACCTGGACGTCGACCACGCACCACGTGCAGGTGCGCGCCGCATTTGCGGGTGGGCCGGGTCCGGAACCGATGGAGGGCGCGGTGGTGCCGTCCGTCGCGGCCGCCCGCCCGCTGAAGACCGTCACCGTGACGTCGCCGGGCTCGCTCAGCGCGATCCAGACGCAGACATGCCCTGGGTCGACTCGGCGCAGGATCGGCCCGGCGAGGAACCAGCGGAAGGTCAGCCATAGATCTGCCCAGGTTCGCGCGTCTTGGTCTCGAGGCGGATGCTCGAAAAAGCGCAATGACACGCGACTGGAAACGATGCGTTACAGGTGCCCGGGCGTCACTCCGAAGAATCCCAAGCGCCGCAGTAGCGTTCACCCGTGCGACCCATTCGACCCTCCTGGGAATCGCTACTCACCCGAGGATTAAACAGGCGCCGGAGGGTCGAAGAACACGGTTCCGGGTCGGGTCCTCAGCGGTCGTGGCGGCGGCCGGCGCTCGTCGGGGGTGAGTGCACGCGTCGCCCGTTGCTGCGCCGCGTGAAGCACATCGCTCGTCGAGCGGAGAACGGTCACAGCTCCAGATCCGCGCGCGCTCGCGATCCAAGGCGATGAGTCCGCTGTCGTTGGGCGTGACGTCACGGCGCGAATCGTGCCTTCCCGCTGGGGACCGCGACGGGACTGCGCACACCTGTCCAATCGCTGAGAACCCTCACCGTCCGTCGGCCCCTCCGCTCGCGACGACGTCGTTGCTCTGGGGACTGAACGCAGCGCTGTTCGCCCCGTCGGGATGACCGCGGAGGCACAATCGGGCGCTCGACTTCCATCAGCGTCCCATATGTAGACCACCGTCGGTCTCGCGGCTACGAAGCGCTTGCTGTCATGGCTGAAGGCGGAGCTCCGTGGTGAAGCCATTAGCAGCGAAGGTACGAACGGGCGCGACGCTCCCATGAGCCAGTCGACGCTCCCGGGGGCCGACGTCCAGACGAAGACGGTCGTAATCTGCCGTCGATCGCCGCCGCAGCGAGCTGGCGGCTGTCGGGATCGAATGCCGCAGCGCTGTACTGAGGAAGTCCGGGCGGCGGCCGAGGAGCCCGCGCCTGATGCGGGCCACGAGCCACGCGCAGGCTGGCGTCTCGAAGCGCAATCCAGCGGCCATCTGGATTAGGGCGCAACGTCGTTGACCAAGCTTTCGACCGTCGCAGTCTGAAGGGGCGAGCTCTTGTCGAGGTCCCACAGCTGGACCGCGTCTGAAAGGACGGGCTGGTGGGTGCACGAGCTCGACGCCGATCCCCTGTGACCGACAACGTCGGCCGGCTGGAGCACGCCTTCCAGGGCGCCGCAGCCGGCCGTCGGCTTCGACCCGAGCCGCGCGAGCGTCGTCGGGTCGACCCGACAGAGCTGAGTCTCCCGTGAGCTGAAAGCGGCGATCATGCCGTGCAGCTCCCGGAAGCGACGGGGTCTGCTCGCGTCCCAATCGAAAACACGAAGAACTCGTCGTCGCCGTCGTCGACCAACCGATGCCCGTCACGGTGAAGGCGAGGCGGTCACGGAACCGTGCGATCCGGCCAGCACCGCGACACGTCCACCACGCGAAGATCCGACATGCGAACGGACGTCCCAGTCGCCCGCCGCGACGAAGGCTCCGTCGGCGGCTGATCGCGACCGCACGAATAGAGGCCGGTGTGTGGAGCACGACCGGGGCGCGCCGCCGGTGAGGCCGTCATACGACGAGCGCGCGTCCATTCGTACCCACGACGTTGCCATCGGCGCTGACAGCGAGCGCGTAGACATCGCGGCGGGTAATCGTCCGATGGTAGCCCCGCAGGTCCGAGCAAGTCGATGTGCCGCTCTGATCGGCGAGCGCCGTCTCGCGAGTCGCCTGTGAAAACGCGGCCGCGAGGACGGCTCTTCTGGCCCGTCCCCCTAAGACCGGTCTCTTGCCGGTCTCCCAGGGCGACGGAGCAGCCTGGCGGTCGGCTTCTGCGATGGCGACGACGTCGTTTCCGACAAAGGCCAGAGCGCGGGCCTATGAGGCTTGGCCGACCAGGCCGAGAGGACGTCAGACGTATCCGGGCGCAGAAGGTTCGGCCGAGGCAAAACGGGGAGGTGACGGGCTCGGCGCGGCTCGGCCACCGCCAAACGTGAATCCATCCCCGAACCTCGTCGTCACGGGCTGAGACGTATCGGCTGTTCGGACTGAAGGTGACCGCGACGTGCCCGGCGGCGGAGACGAATGTCGAGCAGCGGATCGTCGGCCGCTGAGTGGCGCCACCGGGAGCAACGACTCGCTCGGTCTCCTGGCCGGGCCGCCGAGCTGAACGACGGACACCGTCCCGTTCTCAGCGCGCCGCGACGCACTTCCGGTCGGGGCTGAAGGCCACTGCGTGATCAGCCGAACGATCTGCGTCGCCTGAAGAGGGACTGAACGCGCACGCGGCTCGAGAAGACCGCTCGCCGAAGAGCGCCAACCGCTTCCGCCGTCGGAGCCGCATCGACAGCCTCCGTCGCGAGCAGGCAGGTCCGCTCGGGATCGATGGACAGCCGCGATGTCGACGACAGTGCCAGTTCACGAGAGCGAGCGATCGCAGCCTGATTGCGCGCATCGTTCCGTTGGAGGAGTGCGACTACTCCGAGCGCGCTCGAGACGGCGAGGGCGACCATGACGGCGCTGGCGATGATCCGGACACGTCGCGTCTCCCATGCGCGGCTGGCAAGCAGGAACTCGGTCTGCAGCTGCGTCGGCCGTGGCTCTGTTCGCTCGCCCTGCCGCGCGAGCCAAGCCTCGCAGCCTTCAGGCTCGTCCGCGCAAGAGCAGGCTCTTGTCGCGGTCCTGCGTAGCCCACCGCAGCGCGGCCAAGCAGCCACAGGCGATGTCCCGGACTCACTCGAGATCGGTTCGAATGGCGGTGTCGAGTGTCTCGAACGACTGATCGAGTCGTCCTGCTCGCGCATGAACACGTACTGGCGAGCGGCGAAGCTCTCCGCGGCTCGTCCACAGGACGGATCGACCACCGGGATCAGCCGCTTCCGAGCGACACAGCCTGCGCAAGCTCCCACTGGCAGTAGTCCGAGGCGACGGAATCCGGGCTCAGGACGAAGACGAACGTGTGCGCCGTCCGGATACCCGCGGCAGCTCGTCCTTCCACTCGCAGCCGGTGGAATGTCGTCCTCGTCGACCGACACGCCCGACCGCAGCTGCCTCGAGCGCCGAGCGAGCCGAAGCACGAAACCGTCGATCCTTGCGCGAGACGACAGGAACACATCGGGGTTCGCATCCGCCGCGGCCTTCGCCCCGGGGTCGGGACCGCCCGCGGGGCCGGTTGGAGCGCCACTCGGCTCAGACACCGAGCGTCGTCACCCGCAGGCGTTCACCGAATTGTGAAGAGCACGGGCTGTCGTGCGGCTTGGCGAGCTCAGCCGCCTCCGGCGAGGACTGCGGCGAAGATGCGGCTGCATCGCGTCCTGTGCGTCGCCGATCTTCTGCGACGAGAGAAACAGGCGCCGTGGCCTTCTTCGTCGTCCGGTTGAGGGCTCGCGCACCGTCTCGCCAGATTCGCAGGTACGCGATCTCCTGTCGCGCGACGGTGAGAACGCAGGCCTGCTCCGTGCCGTCGATCGGAGCCTGATCAACTTCATGTGACGATCCGAGATGTTTCGCGAGCTCGAGACTGCTTCGCCGTATGCAGGGCGTGTTCTTCGTCGGGCCCGCCGCGAGACACTGTCCATGACCGCCTGTTCGCTTGATAACGCGAGCTGAGCCGCGAAGCACGGTCGTTGCTGTCCCTACGTCGTCGGCGGCGCAGCTTGACCACGATCCCAAGTGAAAGCGCCATAGGAACCGTCGCAGCGATCGACGCCGACACAACGGACCCATTGATTCGCCCTTGCGTCGCAACATAAACCCCCAACCTTGCGCCGCAGCTCGGTCCGAGATCCACACAATCGCATGCGAGGCCGGACAGTCAAGCCAAACCCCGACCTCTTTGATCAGATGATGGAGCCTCCGCGCCATACTCCTGCACCGCGACTCCGTCTGGAAGAAGCAGGCCGCGCCCGGGGAAGCCGACCATGCGATCGAGAGAGGCGAGGACCTCGGCCGCGAGCGGCGGGTGTCGTGAAGCGCCCAGAGAGCCTCGGCGTTCGTCCACGCCGTGTCACGGGCGCGCTCGACGTTCCAGATCGCGATCACGTCATCGAGCCGATGGACCCTGTAGGAGACTGATCCATCCTCCGCAGCGAGCCGGTCGATGAGCTGTTCCTTCTCGAGCTTGGCCTCGACGTCGCGAGCAGCGCGTCGACGTGGACGAAGTCGGCATGCCCCGGGGAGCCCGACCCGGGTTCGGCTCCGAGCTCCCTCCAGATCGCGACTAGAGCGACAGGCAGGTCGGCGGTTATGTGCGTGCGTTCATGCCCGCGAGCGCGAACCTGGATCGGGGCGATGCCGCGCTGCGAGCGCGCCGCGAACAGCGGGCGCGACGCGGCGGGGCACGGTGCTCGGGTCCGCGTGCCTCGCGCTCGAACGCGGCAAAGAAGAGATCGGCGAACATGATGTCGAGGCCGCTCGAGAGCAGGAGGATCGGCGAACGTGCTTCGCCCGAGGCCGTCGGCGACCCCCTCCGTCACTCCTCCTGGTACAGCTCGACGAAGCAGGCGACTCCGTCGGAATCGCGGCAAGGACGTTCCGATCGCGCGCATCCGTGCGAGCACGTCGGCGACGCTCATCGAGTCACAGGACCCGAGTCCCGATGCAGACGACCTCGACGCAACGAGATCGCTCATGCCCTGCACTCGGGAAGCGGCCGCCAGGGCGGGAGGGTCCGCCGGGAGCAGCTCGCGGTGGAACTCGGACAGTGTCGCTCCGGCGAGCCACCAGCCGCGGTAGATCAGCTCCGCCTGCAGCGCTCCTCCGGAGAATCTCGCGAGCGACGTCTCGGTGAGCGCGAGCGGAGCACGCAGCTCGTCGTGCTCGTCGCGACCGTGACGCCCGACTCGACGGCTGATCCGGCCCGACGGTCGTGGCGAGCGAAACAGGACACCCTGCCTCGCCCAGTCGGGCGGCGCCGTCTTGGTGGCGCGGCGCTCGCCGTAGGCGCGGAGCGATTCGACCATGTTCCGATCGCAGGACCGTGGTCTGACGGTAGAGGACGAGTTCGAACGCATGAGGAGCTGATCGACCGGCAGGCTGCCAAAGCGACCCGTGCGGAAGGTCCCTCCGGCATTGCACGCGACGACGCAGGTCTCCGGCATCGCATCGAGCGACTCGAGCCCGAGGTTTCGAGGCGCTCGCCGTCAACGAGCTTTGCAGTGCGACCCTCCGCACAGGGAAACGCGTAGCCGTCGAGGACGAGCCGGGGCGAAGTGGCCGGGGAGGGCTGCGGATGCGCGCTACGGCGTCGGCAAGCTCGGAGGTGACGCGGGGCCTGGCTGTCGGGATGTGGCCGAGCACATAGTCACCAACGTATTCCCTGTCGAGCTGGAACCGGGCACACGGTGGTGAGGTTGGCGGCGTTGAAGATGAAGCGGCAGCCGTCGCTGAGATCGGTCAGCAGGCGTCCGTGAAGAACGCAGCCGTCGAGGTGATTCGCGAGCACGTCGTCCGCGTTGTCCGGGGCGAGATTGTTCGCCAGAGGTTGAGGAGCAGAGCCCGCTGCAGCGAACGTCTCGGCGACATTCTCGAGCGCTGGCGCGATCACGAGCCGATCGACCGCTTCCCCTCGAAGCCAGCCGATGCGCAGCTCCGGTGCCGGCGTGCGCGAAGAGCCCGTTCGGCGATCGAGCCGCCGGACACCGAGGACACGAAGCCACCTGCCCGAGCAAGTCGCATCGGCCATGAAGCGCAGCACGCCGAGCGCTGTGAACATGGCGCGGAAGCCGCCGCCGGAGAACGCCAAGGCAAAGGGGGGCGTCGGATCGACCGCGTGCAGAGAAGCGCGGTGGTAGTCCTCGTCGCAGGACGGACGAGGCGTCCCTCGCTGTGCCCGACCGCTGGAGAGGACAGCGGGTCGAGGCGGGCTGCCTCCGAACTCCGGCAGGAGTGAGTCGAGCAGGCCTGCTCATACGGGCTCGTCACGAACGGAGAACTCGACCGACAATGGACAGTGGTCAGGAGCCGCCAGGACAGTTCCGTAGTTGTGAGCCCCCCTGGAGCTGACGGACGAAGTCGAAGGTGCTGATCCCGCGCAGGCCGAGCGGCAATGCGGGGCCTCGCTGTGGGTCCGTGAACCAGGCAGACCTGCTGAAGAAATGGTGGGCTGCGGGTCGTCGAAGATCGTGCGAGGTACGACGTCCGGCCCAGGCGCCGGCGTCAGGCCCGTCGATGTGAAGGGATCAGGAGCGGGTCACCTTGACGATCGATATCGAAGTCGCCGAGGCAGACCAGGCTGTGTCCCAGTTCGCCACCTCCCCGGCGAAGCCGGCCATCCGTTCGGCGATAGCCTGTAGCTCGCCGATGCGATCCGTGGCGCGCCGCCGGTAGATCACGTGGAGAAGTGGCGAGGATGAACTGTTCTGCCGGCTCGATAGAGGAAGCTGACGGCGTAGGGGGTGCGGGCGAACTGGTCTTCCAACTGCATCCGCGATTCCACCGGTGTGCTCGACGAAGGGTCGGCGAGCTTCCCGCCAGTCCCGAGGGCTTCGCGCGCCGGGTATCGAACATGAAGGCCAGCTCGCTCCATCGTTGCCTTCCTTCGTCGGCGTCGTGTCGGTGGGTGATCATGCCCCAACCCGGAACCGAGGACCTTCAGCAGGTACCGGAGGGCGCGGAGATCGCCTCTCACCTCCTGCAAGGCGACGACGTCGAAGCGCGAGACGATCTCGGCGATGTAACGGATGTCGGCGAAGTTGCGCTTCGGTGAGTCGGCTGCATCGCCGTCGACTTCTTGGTCAAGCCCCGAACGCGCGGAGAATTCCACGTCGCCACGAGGATGTTCCGATCGAGCCGCTTTGCCGGACACTGGCTCGAGCGCCGTAGCAAGCGCCTTCCACCTGCTCGACAACCTCGTCCGGCGGAGGCTGTGACGACTGCTCGGGGCATGACGACTTTCCCGCCGTAGATCGATGGCCAGGCCGAAGCGCTCAGGGTGACACTGAAGTCGCTGGGACCAAGCGCCGCGTCGGCTCGTCATGCGACCGATCACGACGCTGCGAAGCTGCGCGCGTGCTCGAGGAACGGCTTCGTCTTCGTCAGCGCGCGCTTTCCTCGACGATCGCTGCGAACGCTCTTCCGGCACCGACGCCGCGCGTTCCTCGTCGGTGAACTCTGCGCTGACCACGAGGCCGATCAGACGCTCGGCGCCATCGAGGCGACCCAGAGGTAGTCGTTCTCCACGGCCGGCCCGATCGAAGAAGGCGCCGAAGTGCATCCTCGAAGCCGCGAGCCTGCTCGGCTGCTCGGATCGAGCGCGGCAAGAGCTTCGCATCGAGGGGGCTCATACGAACGACTCGATCATGTCTCGCTCGCCGGCTCGGCAACCAGCTGAAGTGGGAACAGCAGGACGTCCCAATACGGGAACCCGAGATAGCGAACAAGCAGCTCAGCCCGTCGCTCCGCGGACACAATCCCTGCTGCAGCCCGAACAGCCGCCCATACAGCGCTTCCGTGGTGCCCGCTCAGCGTTGCTCGAGCGCCTTGCCGAACGCGTCTTCAGCCGTGCGAGCTCGTCTGCGCGCCGGGTCGCATAACCCGCGGCTCGCGACCCTCAGCGATCCACGCGTCGATCGGAGCCTGAACCGAAGACCGCAGGACGTCCCCGGTGATATCCGTCGACAACCTCCGCGCGCCCAGCACGGCTGCGAGGAGCTCCCGGCATCCCACAGCTCGCGCTTCGCTTCGTCGAGCTGCGCGCGGGTCGGATAGCCGGCTCGCCGGCGCGCGCGTACGAGGCGCTGAGACCGTCGGTCACGAATCGAAGCCGCGGTCGCGGTAGTCGAGGTCGAACGTGCGGAGGAACGCGACGAGATCGTCGAGGGGAGCTTGCCGCCGTCCGCGTTGTGGCGGAGGTGCGTGTCGGCCGCAGCACCGGACGACCTCGCTGACGAAACGCCCGGGCTTGGTCCGAATAGTCCGGAAGTCGGAGAGACGGCATCGTCCGGGCGAAGCTCTCGATCACGGAGCTGACCTTGCTGCCAGGTACGCTCGCGTAGGCGAAGCCGGGGCCGACTGCGCATCCTCGTCGGCCGCGTGCGCCACTGCACGACATCGGTGGTCGACTGCCGTGTGTGAGCCGGTCGAGCCGGGTACCCACGATCGCCTCGATCCGCACGCGAATCGGCTCGAACGACGTCTCGACGATCTCCTGGACTGCAGGACGCGAGCGTTGTGCGCTGTCGACCTCGATGATGTCGTTGAGCACCTGCTCGCTCACGGGCAGCTCGAGACCGACGCGAGCACCGTCGCGATCGGGCCTGGCGCGTCTCCTCGCCGGCCGCGCCGCCCCGTCTCGGGATCCGGCTCGAGGTAGAGCAGCCGGCGCCTGACCTCGGCGTCGGCCGCCCGTTTTCTGATCGCGTCGACGCATGTCCGAAGGGCTGTCGTCGAGCATGCCTCCGTCGATGAAGAACGTCGCACGAGGGTCCGCATGGAGAGAGGGAAGACACGCCAGAGCTCCGGCAGCACTCTCGAGAGGTCGCGGCATCCTTCGCCACTGCTGCCTGGAACGATGCCAGGCTCGTCGGCGGAAACGCACCGGGGAAGCTCATCGTCGTCCCGTGCCGCAAGGTCAGCGCGCCGTTGTGGGCCTCATCGAACTGGTCGGCGCCGTCTCCGAGGCGAAAGGAGAGCACGTGCCGATGCGCTCGCTCTCCGATCAGCTTCGGATCGGCGATGGCAATGTCGCGGCGATAGCCGTGGAACCAGTGACGGTGACAGAGCTCGAGCGGGTGCGACGGCGGCATCAGCGCTCGACACTCTCGGGCTGGACCCGTGCGATCCATGTCCGAAAGTGTGCGGTACATCGCACTGCGCGATCGCGTCCCCTTTGAGCACCGGCTTCTGCGCGCGCCGACGAGCAGGAGCGGCACCTTCGAGCACCGCCGAAGCGAGCTCGGCCCGCGCAGGAGCACCTCGATGTCGCTCCGCTCCGAACAAGAGGTCGCGCAACGAATCCTGCGATCGGTCGTGCGCGAACGCCTTCTAGAGGTAGACGCCGTCTCGATTCCGTCGGCCGAAGTTCCGGCGACCACGTCGACAACGACAGAGCAACTAACCGGGCCGGGTCCGACGAGCGACGTCCGCGAGCAGGTCGGAGAGACCTGCTCGCCGTGCCGTCGCGGCTCGCCACGGTCGGCGAGCGGAGCAGGCCTTCACGAGACGCTGGAGCTCCTGGTCGTCCCGGCATGTAGATCGCGAGCAGGCTCCACCAAGAAGGACGACCGCAAGCCGAAGCCTCGCGGACGTCATCACCCTGCATCGACTGTCACCTGTGAGCGCGACGCTACGTCGGCAGTGGACCGAGCTCAGGCGTTCTGCCGGTCACTTCACGACCCGGCCGAAGCCGTTGACGTTGCTCATGTACCTGAGCCGGCGCATCACTTCACCGCCGTTCTAGTCGTTCCGACCGCCGTATTGCCCTCGATCGCATCGAACTTCCGCCGACCGAGGTACTCCTCGACGATCCCGATGTGGTCAGGAACGCCGCCATCCCAGTTGTAGATGGCGATGTCCCTGGGAGCGGTGTCGTCGCGCCCTTCCAGATCCCGGTCGCCCGCAGCCATGCCTCCGTCGTCGGCACGTACGTGCAGCCCTTCGGATAGACGCCGGCGCCCTTGAAGCCGGCGCAGACCACGTACTTCGCGCCGACCGCGAAGCAGTAACTGACGAAGATATTGCACGAAAAGACGCCATCGACCCGAACCACTTCCGAACTCGGTGCGGTTCGATTCGTCGGCTTCTCCTGTCGAGCCCAGGTGCTTGAGCTCCCTCGGCGAGCGCAGTGACCGATCGAGCTGGCCTTGCGCACGATCGGTCGGGCTTCCGCCGGCTTCTTGGTCGAACGGAGCGCTTGCGCGTGTCGGGCCGACCACGCCGTCGATCTCGAGCTTGTTGTCCCGCTGAAACGCCCGATCGCACCGGCGGTCGCCCGCCATATACCCCGTCGAGCGTCCCGGGCGCGTAGCCGAGCAGCGCGAGCTTCTGCTGATCTGAAGAACATCGGGCCCCGCCATCAGGGGGCTTGTCAATGCAGATCTGCGGCCAAGACCAGCTCCTTTCGATCTGATCTCTCGAGCGTTGAAGCCGCCCTGGCAATCTCCTTAGCCCGGACCGCTTCGTCAAGATTGTGACGAGACGCTGGCCACGCCGCCCGCGGCCAGGCGTCCGCCGGCAGGCATGCCCAGCTAGGGAAGATCGGTCGGCCTGATCCGCGTTCGAGCAGCTTCTCTGTACCGACGGTTCCGAGTGCGAGGCCTCAGCTGCTTCGTGTCCTACCGAGCCCGAGGTCCTCGTGAGCAGCACATAGGCCATGTCGTGGCCGACGTGAAAGAAGGCCGACGAGCTGCGTGCCGCTCCCGAAGCTCCTCGACGTCCTTCTCGAGCTGCTTGGGCTTCTTCCGGCTACGAACGGCTTCGATGCCGTCGAAAAGCCAAGCCACTAAATGGCATGTTGCCCTCGTCTCAGCGATCATCTGAAGATGACTGGCCGGCGGCGCAAGCGGCTCGTCACCTCCGGCGGTTGGGCGCCACGCGAGATGGTGACCGGCCACTGCAGGAGATCGGCCAAGTGCAGACGATGCGCGTCGAGCGATGGGCGATTGCCGGACGCAGTGACGCAGCCGGCCTCGACACGCGCGATGCCGACAATCGTCAGCGTCGGCGCAGCCGGCAGGCTAACGGGCGTTGACAGCGAGCGACTCGGAGCCGGCTGTTCGCGGAGTCGACGCGATTGCCGATCGTCATGAGGCGGCGGTCGTCGACGAAGGACTCGACCGAGGCGTGATGAGACACTTCGGACGGGCGCGCTCCCACGGCCACAGCTCTCCCGCTCGTCGGCGTCGCCGTGGACTGGGCTCGTCGCGCCAGCGACTCCGATCCGCCGACGACGGCCGGTGTCCGCTCGAGCCGAACCATACGCATGCCCTCCTCGTACCCGGCGAGGCATGGGCGAGGAGGTGCCATGGCCTCCGCGTTGCGACCCTCGTCGCGGGGAGGCCGGGTCGGTCACGGTCCTGGTGATGGCGGCGAGATCACGACGCTCGACGCTGAGGAGCAGGCATCGCGGAGGGTTGCCGGTCCTGGTGCGTGGTCCGGAAGCGGCGGACTGCGGACATCGTCGCGCTGCTGCACGCGGCACGTCGACGCTCGAGCGAGTGCAGGCCTCGCAAGCAGTGCGCTGCCGACGGCGGTCGACCTGGATGGAGACTCTGGTCGACAGGGTGTCGACAGAGATCGAAGCGAACTCTTACTGAACGGAGCTAGCCGATGGCCGAAGCGAAACCGACAACAGGTCAGAGCGAACGACGTGGAGTACGAGAAGATTCATCTCGGGACTTCCGCTGAACGAGCTGGCAGAAGCAGTTCCGACGCGATCGCTGGCTCGATCAGCTCGTGTGGTCGAGACGAAGGCGGTGGCGAACGAGGCATCCGCTACGACGTGCTTCGCGTCATGACGATCGTGGCGGGCTGATCGTGCCGGCGCTCGTCAGCCTCAACCTGCGCGGGGACAATGTGGCTACAGCCTCGCTGGGACGACGTTCGCCCGAGCTCGTCGTCGCGATCGCCGCAGCCCTGGACGGCTTCTTCAAATACGGTGAAGCGCTGCGGGTCCTTCCGACGCGTGACCCAGCTCCTCAAAGCCCACGCCTGGAGTTCTTCGAGCTCTCCGGGCCCTACGCAGCGGCCGACGACGCGACCGCGTTCCCGCAATTCGCGGGCGCAGGCCGAGGCCGTGATCGAGGAAGACCTCAAGGCGTCCATCGCTCAGGGCGCCCGAGGCACGGACGGAGTCGGTCGATTCCGAAGCAGGCAAGACATCGGGCGACAAGCCCCAGAAGGGCAGTAGCAGGCGACGCTCAACGCGCCGGAAGGTCGGCCAGGCCCCAGTTTCTCAGCACGAACGTCGCTCCGCGCACGGCTCCGTTCCCGTCGCGATCGTGAGCTTGCGCGACCGGACGTCCTCCCGGAACTGCGGCCGCGACTGGTTCGCGACGGCGTTCGCAACTATCACGCGCACCTCCGCTCGTTCCCGACCGGATGCCGGGCGAGCTCCTTCCTGATCCGCTCGCGCGCCGCGGAGACGCCTCCGTTCTGCACGTGTGCATCGAAGGCGAGTGCGATCCCGAGCTCGGTCGTTAGACCCAGAGCCCGTGCAGTCTCGATCGCCGGCCGAAAAGTAGCCGCGGTCGGCGAGCCCGAGCTGGACTGCCTGGACCTCCTCCAGGTCACCGAAGCGCTGGAACGCGGAGCGCCAGGGCTCTGCGAGCCGCGCTTTGCTCGCTCCAAGACTGATCGAATCGGCGAACGCGAGTTGCCGCGCCTTCGAGCTCCGCAGAATCCGGAGAACAGCTTCGTCTGTGCGTCCTCCGAACGTTTGTCTCGACGAGCTCCGGCTGCTTCCCCTGGACCTCGAGCGACGATGCTTCCCAGGGAGCCGTTTGAGAGCGTGAAGCCGATGATGCCCACGTCACGCCTGCGCCGTCATAGTTGCCCTGTGCGAGTGTGAAGTCGTGGCCTTCGAATGCGGCAGTGAGCTGTAGCGCGCGATCCCTGACGCTTGGCACAGGCCCACCCACGAGACTCTTCCACGTCGTCGGATCGACCTCCCCGGTCTGCGGAAGCCCGGTCCGTCTCTGAAACGCGGCCGTCGCCTTCTCGGTGCCTTCGCCGTAGTCTCCGTCGACGCCGTTGGGGTCGAAGCCGCGCTCGAGCAGCCGTCTTTGCAGCCGACGGACGATCTCGCCCCGCACACCCTTGGCGAACAACACTCTGGCCACTTCGGCACCTCCACTGGTACTCGCACGCCACCTGGTGCGCGACGGATGCTACAAGCGCAGCTTCGGCTTGACAGCGATGGGCGCGTCCGCGATCCTCGCTCTCAGAGGAGGAGCCAGTGACTGTCGCCGCATGGTCGAAGCGCCTCGCCCTTGCTTCCGCCGGAGTACTGGTCGCTGTGGGGTTGTATGCATCGTCGGCGCCATCGCAGCCGGCGACGGTCGCCGAGCTCGACGCGGAGATCCAGCTCATGACGGCGGGCCCAGGGACGCTCACGATCACTCCTGCCGAGAGCGGCGATAGCGCCACGTGCGAGGTCGACGCGCAGCAATACCAGGTGCCTGACACGGACTGCATCCACCACTTCGCCGAGGGCACGACCGTGACGCTCACAGCGGAGCCCAAGCCAGGGCACTCCTTCGTCGGCTGGAGCGACTACAAGTGCGTGCGATCATCGACGAGCTGCACGATGCAACTCGCTCCCGGGCCGCGGTATGTCACGGCCCGCTTCAGCCCCGTCACGCTCAAGTACCTGACGGGAACTGGACGAGAAGACGGGGCAGACACGTTCGGCGCCATTACCGTGACGCCGAAACCACGCCTCGCGTGCACGTTCGACGACGACAAGCCGTGTGAGTATGCGTCGGGAACGGTCGTCACGCTGCGCCGCGAGCGCGCCACGCCGGGGTACTTCTGGATCGGGGCCTGCGACGGGAATCGCGGCGGCAGGCTCAATGCTCCAACCTGCACGCTCCGTCTCGAGAGCAACGAGCTGATTGGCGCGGGATTCTCGAAGCCAGGTGACATTCCCCCTGCACTCGGATCAGGCATCGAGGTCAAGCTGGGAGGAAAGGGGAAGGGCAAGGTGAGCGGCGGCGTGGTCAACGGCTCGAAGACGCTGAAGTGCGCAGGCGCAACCTGCCGGATCGCAGGACTCTCGCGCTACGACTACGTCCGTGTGAAGACGCAGGCATCGAGCAGCAGCCGCTTCGACAGGTGGAGTGACGGAAGCCGGCTGCGGATTCGCGTGATCGGGCTGGCTGCGACCAACCGGCTCTGGGTGAAGTTCGACAAGAAGCGCTGATCAGGGCGCAGGGAGAAGTGAGCGTGCCCGCTCCTCGAGTGCGTCGAGTGGCGCGCACGCGTCGCACGGGAGAACTTCGAGAACGCTCTTGCCGGCGACCAGGATCAGGCTTCCGTCGGGGCTGAACTCCGCTTGCGCCCCGCCCGTCG
This sequence comes from uncultured Actinomycetes bacterium, assembly GCA_963773055.1. Taxonomy (GTDB): domain Bacteria; phylum Actinomycetota; class Thermoleophilia; order Gaiellales; family Gaiellaceae; genus PALSA-612. The sequence goes on from CAVYZL010000002.1 coordinate 15,615, forward strand.
GAGGAAGATCGGCGACGAACCGCTGTCGCCTCCAGTCCCAGAGCCTGGCCGCCCGGGCCTGCTCGGCCGTCACGAGGACGAGGTCGCCGTCGGCGCCGCCGAACCTCGCGCCGGTGACCTGGCCGCCTGGAGCCGAGAGTCGCGCCGGCTCGAGCGTCCGCGCATCCCAGACGACGGTCGTTCCCTTCTGCCCGCCGGTGACGATCTTCGTGCCAGTGGGGTCGAACGCGATCGCGTTCACGGCTCCGTCCGACGCCTGCGCGCGACCGCAGCGCTGTCCCGTCGGCGGAGAAGACGCGGAGCCTGCCATCCGTCGTGCCGACGGCCAACCGCCGTCCGTTGGGATCGACCGCCGCGCTGCGCGGTAGGACGTTGTTGGCGAGCACGACGACCTTTCCCGTCGCCAGATTCGCGAGCTGCGCGTTGAACTCGCTGTCCACGGTCAGGATTCGGTGCGAGTCGGGTACGAACTGGGCGCTGAACGGGAAGCCGTCGGCGGAGCTCACGGCCGGTACGAGTGGCCCGGGCCTCCCGCTCGGCAAGAGCCACACCCGCGCCCTTGGCCTGCCCGCGTAGGAGACGATGAGGCGACGGCCATCCGGGCTGAACGCAGCCCCGATCGCGTCGCCGGTGGCCTTCCCGATCCGGCGCGCCTCTCCGGTCCCGGCATTCCAGACGACGACGTTGCCGGCGCGGTTCACGCCCGTGACGAGAGCGGCTGTCCGGGCTCCACGGCGAGCAGCCGGCCGCGCGGCCGCAGGGCCACACCGCGGAGTCCGGGCTCGGGGATGCTGCCGCCGCGCAGCGGCACGATCGCGCCTGTGTCGGGTGTTCCAGACGGCGTTGTCCCGAGGTGTTGCCCTTGCGGCGGACGATGAGAACGTCCGCGCGAGCTCGGGCTGATACGCCGTGCTGGCGGCGCTCTGCCAGCCGGGTCGACCGGGGACTGCGGTCGGGACGGCCACAGGCGCCCGCTGCCGTCTTCCGAGACGGTGGCGACCTGCGATCCGTCCGGGCTGAATCTCGCTCGGACGACGCCGTCCGTATGCCCGCGCAGCACGGCGAGCTGTCGCATGGGCTGGACCTGCCAGACGCGCGCGACGCCATCGTCCCCTCCCGCCGCGACGTACTCGGCCGCTTCGATCGAAGAGGGCGGAGGTCACGGCGCGCGCGATTGTGGAGGACCGTGGTGCTACCGGAAGGAACGTCGGACACGTCGATGCGGCCGTTCGCGTAGGCGCGCAGCACGCGACGGCCGTCGCGGCTGAGGTCGACGTCGAGGACCTGCCCTTGCCGCGGGGGACGCAGCGGCGCGGCTCGGCGCGACCGTCGTCCCACAGGCAAGACCCGCCACGCGGTAGAAGGTTGCGACGCGCCGTCCGTCGTCGCTCAGGAGCGAATACACGAGCGCGTCGCCTCTGTTGCCCGCGAGGGAAATCGGCTTCTCGTTCGTCTCGAGATTCCAGAGCAGCGCGCTCCCCCTTGCCCCTGCCGTGAGCGCGCGTCGACCGTCCAGGCTCATCCGGATCATCCGCGGGTCATCGCTCGTGCTCTTCAGTCGCCTCAGCTGCTCCCCGTTGCGGCGTCCCAGACGTCGCCGCCCCGCGGGCCGGCGGTGAGGATGCGCCGTCCACCCGCGCCCCAGGTCGCGTCAGCTCCACCCGTCCTTCGACCTCGTATCGAACTCGCGCACGAGGTGCGCCGGTGGAGCTGTCCCAGTTCGTGCGAGCCCCCTCCGAGGCGGTCAGCAGCCGGCTGCCGTCCGGGTTGAACTGGACGGAGTGGACGGCGCTGCCCGGGGTGTGGACGACGGTGACGGCCGGCCGGTGCCGGTGTCCCAGACGGCGACTGCCGTTCGAGCGCGGCGGTCGCGACGCGGCGACCGTCGTCGGAGAACTCGACGTCCCGCTGTGGCACGCCTCGCACGTGCGGGAGTCGGAGGATCGACGTCCAGCCGGCGGCGGAAACGGCGCTTCGCAGCGCGTAGCACCGCTTCCGGCAGGTCTCGACCGGATCGCGACCGCCTCCAGCGCGTCTCGCAAGCTCTCCTCGGGGTCCGGCGACAGCGCCGCGATCGACTGCGCCGCACGAGCCTGCGCGCGTGCCGTCTTCTCGCGGTCGATCGCGCTTCGTCGCTCGACGAGGAGCGCGACGACGGCCAGCACGGCGGTGATCCCGAGCGCCGCCCCCACGCCCCCGAGGAGAGCCCGCTGTCGCTGCGCCGCGGCACGCCGGCTGGCGGTGATGTACGTGACCTGCTTCGTGGTCGGCGCTTCGCTGTGCCCGCCCTGGTCGTCGAGCCAGTTCTCGGCGCTCGCGCAGGTCGCTGCCGCGAAGCAGGTAGCTGCCGTCCCGGTCGTGACGGAGCCACTCGCCGGTGCGCTGCGTCAGCCGGGCGTGCTGCTCGACCCACGCCTCGTCGAGCTCGAGGGCGTCGATGAGCGAGGTCGACGCTGGCGTCGAAGTCGTCCTCCGGGCGCGCAAGGATCCAGTTCGGCCGCTCGAGCGACTGCGGTATCGGCAAGTCCGTCCACCGAGCGCCGCAGGACCGGGATGATCCGCTTGTTGAGCTCGTCCGCGTGCTGCAAGCTCTTCGCCGCAGACGTTCGACGCGAGCGAGTCAGGCGTGAGGACGAACACCATCGACCTTGGCCGACTCGATCCCCGCCCAGACACTGGCGCGCCAGTCCGACGCGCCGCCGCGGATGTCCTCGACGTCGATCCAGACGTCCTTGCCTTGCGCCACGAGCGCCGTGGTCAGCGCTGCTCGACGAACTCCTTGTCCTCGCGGGCGTAGGAGAGGAAAACGTCGGGGCGATCCCGAGCGGCACTTGGAGAGGTCGCACCCTGCGGGCGGCCTGACGGCACGGGCCCGAGTCAACCAGCTTCGTGTGCCGGCGTCAAAGGGGCCGATCCACGTCCGACCTCGACTCTCTGAGCGTCGAAGCCAAGGCGGAATGGCGTCACGCCCGGACCTGGAGTATTCTCGTGCCTCCTGCCACATGGCGGAAGAAGGTTCGGAATGGCCGTCAGTTCCCGCATCTTCATCAGCTACCGACGCGACGATGCGTCCCCATACGCCGGGCGTCTCTACGACTCGCTGAGCGCCCACTTCCCGGAACAGGTGTTCATGGACGTCGACGCGCTCGAGCCTGGCATCGACTTCGTCGAACGGATCGAGGAGTCCGTCAGCTCGGTCGACGTGCTCATCGCCGTCATCGGGCGCGGTTGGGTAGGCGCCGTCGACAGGGATGGGCAGCGCCGCCTCGACCGGCCCGACGATTTCGTCCGGCTCGAGGTCGCGGCAGCGCTCCGCAGGAACATACGGGTCATCCCCGTGCTCGTAGGCGGAGCGACGTTCCCCGAGCCGGAGGAGCTGCCGGAGGACCTTGCCGGGCTCCGGCGTCGCAACGGCCTCGTGCTCACCGACTTCGAGTGGAGGGCGGGGACAGAGCGGCTCATCGAGGCGGTCCGGCACGTCCTGGGCGTGGCGGATGCGCCATGCGAGGACGCGGCGGTCCAGCAGGTAGTGGAGGAGACGCAATCGCCGCCCGAGGGGCAATCGCCGCCCGAGGGGCAATCGAAGCCTGTGGTCGAATCGGAGCCGGCGCTGCCGGTCTTCGTCCTGCCGGTTGCGCTCGGGGGCGCTGCCCTCCTTGCCATCGGCCTGTTTATGCGATGGCACGGGAAGGAAGCCGTGCAATCGCACTCGTTCGTCCAGAACGATTTCGCGGGCCATCTGCAACACGGAGGAGCGTTCACCTCGCTCGCCCCCGTGGGCATCGTGATCGCCGCCGTGCTCGGAGCGCTGCTTGCACGCAAGCCGGGCATGCGTGCCGTCGGTGCAGGCGTTCTCATCGGCGCCGGGATCGCCGGTACAGCGAAGTACCTCCGCGTCTTCTCGGCGGCAGACAGCCCGACCACAGGCGCGACCATCGGACTGCTCGCAGCCATCGCCGGAGGCGTGCTCGTATTGGTGGCGGGCTTGGTCGCTAGCCGAGCCACCCACAGGGTCGAAAGCCCACGTTGCGCCGCTGGAGCCATCGCAGCGATTGCCGGCGCCGTGATCATGATCGTCGCGACCGTCATCCCCTACAACGGCGGCGGGGACGACGGAGCGCGGAAGGTGGCTCGGTCCTTGAACGAGGCGTTCGATCCCATCGTGACCTCGCTCGCGATCGCGGTCATCGCGCTGCTGCTACTCCGCCCGTGGCGGCACGCCGAGCTGTCGGCTGCGCTACTCACGCTCGGATGCCTGGACGCTCTGCTCTGGGTGCGCTACCTCGCCGTTCCGGTGCTCGAGGACTCGAGCGTCGGCTCGTTCGGCCCCGGAGGCGTCGCCGGGCTGGTCGGCGCGGGGCTCGTCCTCCTCGGCGGCTACCTCGGACTCCGTAGGTCGCGTTCGCACTTGTCGAAGTCCTTGGATCAACCGCCGGCATGACCGTTGCGTGCTGACGCGAGCGTCAGCAACCAGGTCTGTCAGCCTGCGCCGACGGTTTCGTCCCTCGGACCACCAGCCCGGGACCGGATCGCCAGCTTCGAGACGCAGTTCCGCCGACACGATCTCCGACCGGAGGTTCGCATTCGCCAGAACGCGCTCGAGATACTGACGCGTATGGCGGTAGCGGCCGCTCAGGCCGATGGAGTACCCCGCAGCGGACCCGGCGCCTATCAATTCCTCAACGGTGAAGATGAGCCGTCCGCCGGGACGCAACGCGTTCGCGGACGCTGCAACAACGTCCTCGAGCAGCCCGAAATAGACGAGGGTGTCTGCCGACACAATCACATCGAACGCGCCGTTGGAGTCGCCCAGGTAGGCGGTCAATTCACGTTTGACCAGTTCGTCGTAGACATTCCTTGCCCGGGCTCGAGCGAGCATCGGTGCGGATAGGTCGACGCCCACCAGTCGGCGCGCAAAACGCGCGATGAGCGGTCCGCACAACCCGGTGCCGCATCCGGCATCGAGCACATCAAGGCTCTTCGACGCCTCGACGCCCGATTCCGCCAGCATCTCCGAGACCAGCGCCGGCGCGCGGTAGGACAGCTGGGCGAGCTTGGAGTCGAAGCTGGCGGCGAAGGTATCGAAGGTCTCTTCGACAAACGCGTCCGATGCCCGCGGCGGGACGTCGCGGCCGGAGCAGGCCGCCAGCATATGCAGGGCAATGGGATCGTCCGGCTCCTCTTCGAGCCATTCTTCGAAGACTTCCGCCGCTTTGTCGACTTCACCGAGCGTGCAGTGCGCTTGCGCCAGCAACCTCCGAGCTTCGGGATCCTTCGGCCTCAACGTGATGACCTTCGAAAAGCAGACAGCTGCTTCGTGCGACCGCTTCTGGCCGTTCAGCAGGACGCCGAGGTTGTTGTACGCGTCCGAGTGTTCGGGATCTATGCGAATGGCGACTCGATATGCAGCTTCGGCTTCGACCAGCTTGCCTTTGGCCCGCAGGACGACACCGAGATTGTTGTGCGCATTGGCGTGATTCGGATCAAGTGCAATCGCGCGCTGATACGCGACGATCGCTTCGTCCAGCTTGAGCCGATCCTGCAGGACGATCCCCAGATTGCTGTGCCAGTCCGCCCGATCAGGCTCGAGCTCGAGACTCCTCTCGATCAGCGCGACTGCCTGCTCGCTCCGCGCCTGCTGATGGGCGAGCACTCCTGAAAAATGCAACGCGTCGGCATAGTCGGGCGCGACTTCGAGGATGCTGCGGTAAATGTCGGCCGCGGCGGCCCACTGCTCGTTCTGCTGCAGCAGTATGGCGATCGATAGCGCTTCGTCCAGGCTGAGGGCGCGGTCGCTTCAGGCAACTGCTCCATATTGCGCATCAACCGCACACGTGTGTCGCTTCGAGCCAGTACTAACGTCGACGGTCGGCCGGCCGCCGCTCGGACTACCCCTCCTTGTTGCCCTTGATGTCGTACTTGAAATGGAGTCCGGCATCCAGTGAGCCGTCGGCCTTCTGCGGCTTGTACTCCAGATCGACTTTGGCGAACTGCAGCGCAACGTGCTCCGCGGTGGCGGGCGCATCGCCGCCACCGCTCGGATTGACGCTGGTGATGATGATGTCGTTCATCTTGATGATCAGGAACTCCTGCTGGCCCTTGCCGGCCTTGCGCACTGTGATGGTCGCTTCCTTGATGTGCTCGCCGGTCGCGCACGCTTTCAAGAGAACCGGCGACGCCTTGTCGACATGATGGGTAAAGCTGAAATCGTTGAAAGCTCGCCTTGCCCGCCCCGCCCCCGCCTCCGCCTCGCCTCATCGTGCCGGCGTTCGTCACACCCCACGACCAGCTCAGCACCTCGACCTCGTCTTTGTGCTTGGAGTCGAGTGATTCACCCTTGATGTCGCCGATCTTCGCGAAAATATCTGATGCCATAACGGACCTCCTGCCTTACTCAGCGACTTCGGTCGAGTCCATAGCTTCCTCGCGGCGACCGCGGCTGTTCGGAATGGACAGTACCAGGCTTGGACGCCAATTTCGTTCCGCCTGGTGAAGCCGCGCTGAGCTCGAGGTGATGGTTTGTATTCTTCGCCAAAGGGGCGCGCGATGGATCGAGAGTTCGATCGGGGCTATTACCGTCAGCCGTATCGGGACTTGGTGAGCGGCTTTCCGGACGAGTCGGTGTATCCGCTCGATTCGTTTCGTGTCGAGTGGGGTCCGGTGTTTCATCGAGGGCGTCTGGATGGTTCGGCGCGGGTGCTGATCATCGGCCAGGACCCTGCGACGCACGAGGCCATCGCCCGGCGGATCCTGGTTGGTGAGGCCGGCCAGCGCGCCCAGGGCTTGTTGACGCGCCTGGGGATTGATCGCAGCTACGTGTTCATCAACACGTTCCTGTACTCGGTGTATCGGACAAAGTGGTGGTACTCGACACATCGACGATCCGGCGATCACGAAGTATCGGAATCGATGGATCAACGCCATCGTGGCGGATCAGCAGATCGAGGCCATCATCACGCTTGGACAGCTCGCCGACTCGGCGTATCAGCAGTGGCGGGCGACGCCGAAAGGTGCTGCCAGCACGGCGGCGTACGCGACGGTCCGGCACCCGACGTATCCCGAGTCGGCGAGTCGATCAGGTCAGATCACCAAGGCTGAGGCATTCGCCAAGCTCTGCGACTCCTGGAACCAGCTGCTGAAGGAGCTTCATCCGGTGATCACCCCTGATGCCGCGGTGCCGCTTCGCTTGTATGGCACGACGATCACGCACGCCGACCTGACGCCGATCCCTGCCCGCGATCTGCCGCCTGGTCTGCCGGATTGGATGTGCGCGTTGGACGCGTGGGCAGTCCGCAGCGGCGAGACCGCGCAGTTGAAGCGGGCAACGATCACGGTGACGGTGCCAACCGCCGCGCGCACCTGGCCCCCCGTCGACTAGCCGGAGGCTGCTCGCGATGACTGAGTTGGTGATTGCCGGCCGGATCGCCTCGATGGCAGACGGCGCCACCGAGGAACCTGTGCGCGGCCGGGTGTGGATTCGTGACGGTGAGATCGTCGACGTGACGACGGGCACGAGGCGGGTGGCCGGGTTCAGCAAGGCGCCCGAGGTCGATGTCGGTGACGCATTCGTGCTGCCGGGCTTCATCGATATGCACAACCACCTGGCGTACAACGCGTTGCCGTTGTGGTGCGAGCCCGGTCGGACCGAGCCGTGGCTGCACAACAAGCATTGGCCCGACGCCGATACGTACACCGAATCAATCACGGAACCGGCGTGGGTCTACGCCAAGGCGTGTCCGGAAGCGTTGCTCGGCTACGTGCAGGTCCGGGCGATGGCCGGTGGCGCGACCAGCGTGCAGGGCTGGCCCACCGCGAACCGTGGCTATCAGACGGTCGTCCGCAACGTCGATGCCGAAGACGCGGGAACCGGCAGCGACGATCTCATCTACACGTCGGTGGTGACCAAGACCGGTGAATCGCTGGCCACCGCGGTGCGCCGCATGGGCGACGGGTCGGGGTTCATCTACCACTGCTCCGAAGGTCAGCGCGGATCGCGGGTGCTGCGCGACTACACCGATCTCGAACGAGCGGACGGGCTACTCCCGACTTTCATCGGCATCCACTGCTGTGCGGTGGACACCGACAACTGGACGAAGTGGGCCGCGGCCGACGCCGGGGGGGTGGTCTGGTCGCCGCTGTCGAACTTGGTGCTCTATGCACAAACCACGTTGGTTGATGACGTGCGGGCCCGTGGCGTGCGTGTGTGTCTGGGATCGGACTGGGGACCGTCGGGAACCAAGAACCTGCTCGGCGAGATGAAGGTCGCGCGCATCGCCGCAGATCGGTTCGGCTACGCGATCACCGACGCTGACATCGTCGAGATGGTGACGAGCAACCCGGGCACGCTGCTCGAGCGCTGCTGGCATCGTCCGATTGGCCGACTCGTCAAGGGCGGCGTTCGCCGACGTCACCGTGGTCCGCGGCCGCGGCCGCGGCAATCGCATGGAAGCGCATCGTCGCCGCGACCGAACGCGACGTCGCGCTCGTGATCATCAACGGCGTCCCCAGATACGGCGACGCCAAGCTGATGACCCTGGCCGGAGCGCCACCGACGTTCGCGATGACCGTCGGCGGCCGGCGGCGGCGGGTAGCGCTGCCCGACCCGACCAACACGGCGGCGCCTGGTCATGGACCGCGATCATGGACACCCTCGAAGCCGTCCAGAGCGATCCGCAGACGGCGATCGCCACCGCCCAGGCACGCGCAGCATCCGGACCCCGCTTTGCTGCGCGATGCCGAGCTGGAGTTGTTCTTGGACATGCCTGACACACGGCGAAGCGGCCGGGCCGGCCCGCCGAAGAATCCTGCCACCGTCACGATCCCGCCGATCCCATCGGTCGAACACGACTCGGCGTTTTTCGACCTGCTCGACCGCTCGCCGATCCAGGGCGGCGTGCTCGCTCCGCTGCGGAAGACGGTTCGGGCAATGACGAGCCTGTCGGCCGCCGACGGTCGCCGCACGACGAGGCCAGCCACTCGCCGACATCCTGCCGCCACGCGCGGCAGCGACTTGGAAGCCCGTCGAACTCTCGGTCACCCAACGCCACGACCTGATCGACGTCTGGACGACGATGTTCACCGACGTCTACGTCCACTACACCCAAAAGCGGGCCCTCTACGGGTTCGACCCGATCCGCGCCCTGGGGGCGCTACGACGACAGATCCCGTATCTCGACTCGGCAGGGTTTCTCCGCGAGCTCACCCTGCTCATCAATCGGCTGCGTGATCAACACACCCAGCTCTACGTCGATGCAGCCGATCAGAGCGCTCACCGGCTACGTGGCCGCGTTGCCGTTCCTCGTCGAGCCCTTCGGATCACACCTCTCGCCGACCTACGTCGTCACGAAGACCAACGACGACGTCCCCGACGCCAGCTTCGCCGTCGGCGCCCGCGTCACGACCTGGAACGGGATTCCGTTCGCGCGAGCCGTCGACCTCTACGCCGAAACCCTCACCGGAGGACGCCCTGACGCCCGCCGCGCCCGAGCGCTCGAAACCCTCACCCAACGACCCCTCGAGTACCTTCCGCCTCCCGACGAGCTCTGGGTTGACATCGGCTACCGACTCGACACAGACGACGCCGGCGACGCCGACCGCACGATCCGATTCGAATGGCGAGCCATCGAGCCCGCCAAGGCCATCACCGCCAACAACCTGATCGAGATGCGCACCCGACGTGCGATCAACATCACCAGCGAGACCGCCCGCCGCGCTCGCAAGCTGCTGTTCGCCACCGCGCTGTGGGAGCGCGACCAAACCGACGATCACCGACCGCCAAAGCCGACGGCTGGATGGCCACGAGCTTCTCCGACGCCGTCTCGGCACGAAAGATCACCACCTCGCACGGCACATTCGGATACCTACGACTGTGGACCTTCGACGTCGAACACACCACTCGTTTCGTCAACGAGATCGCCGATCTCTTGCGTCAGATGCCCCGCAAGGGCCTGATCGTCGACCTGCGCTCCAACCCGGGCGGAGTCATCGACACCGCCGAACGACTCTTCCAACTGTTCACCGCGAACCGCATCGAACCCGCCCGTTTCGCGTGCAGAGCCACGCCAGCCATGGTCGCAAATGACAGAAGCCGATGGCAATGGTGCCGACCTCGCCGACTGGGCAACCTCCACCCGCGCCGCGCTCGACCTCGGCGAAGAGTTCTCGCAACACCTGCCCATCAGCGACCCAGACGCCTGCAACGAGCTCCGGCGGGCCTACACGGGGCCGGTCGTCGCCGTCGTCGATGCCAACACCTTCTCCTGCGGTGACCTGTTCGCCGCGGGCATCGTCGATCACGGTATCGGCCAGATCATCTCGGTCGGCGATGCCACCGGCGCCGGCGGTGCCAACGTCTGGACCAGCGACGACATCCAGTACGCCTACTACGCCGCCGATCGCCACCTGCCACCGATTCCGCCCGGAATCAGCTTCTCCATCTCAGTCCGACGAATGATCCGCACAGGTCAATCCGCCGGACTCGCCATCGAAGACGTCGGCATCGCCGGCGATGACCAGTACGAAATGACCAACAACGACCTGCTGCACGGCAACACCGATCTCGCCGAGTTCTGCACCGGGATGCTCACCGCCATATAGACGTTTGCGTCGCCTCAACCGTCGCAGTTCCACAAATCTCCGAAGTTTGAGCCCGCTGCGGTCCGCTGGCTGACCCGTCTTGGCCTCGAGGGACGCGACATACCTCGTACCGATATCCAGCTCGCGGCTGCGGCGCTCGCCTCTCTTCGTAGTGGGAGGCGCGATCGAGCGGAGAAGACGCTGCTACGGCTCCTCTACTAGTGCAATTTCGTAACCCGGCAACCGGGACTTGGATCCGCGGAGCGATCGAGTTAAGCTCGCGCCGTGAGCGACTGCAAGCTCACGGAACCGCCTTGGGAAGGGCGAACCCGCAAAGCCTCACCGACGATCCGGAGGGAACCTGGGCGACTAGTGAGCCACCGGCGTCTCCTGGCCTTCTGCGGCCAAGAAAGGAATCACTTCCCTGACAGATAGCCACCGGCTCGATGACCTCGCCCGCGGCTTTGCCCAGGGCGAATACAGCCGCCGCGAAGTGGTGCGGCGCGGCGGCGCCGCCGTCGGCGGACTGCTCGTCGCGTCGATTGCCGGTCCGTTCGGCAGAGGCACTCCGCGCGCCACGGCAGCCACTCCGCGCGCGACGGCAGCCACGACGAAAACGGCTGGATGCTCGTCGAACCCCTGCCACGACAACGAGGGCTTCTGCCAGTGCAAGAAATGTTGGAACCTGAAGACCGAGCAGTGCTGCGACGACGGTCACATCTGCAGCTCCAACGAGACCTGTTGCGGGCAGACGGCCTGCTGCGACTCAGACGAGCGATGCTGCGGCGGCAGATGCATCTCGAGGCGTCGAGAATGTTGCAACGGCGAGCCGTGTGAAAAAGGCAAGAAGTGCTGCGGCGAAACGTGCATCAAGAATTATGACGACTGTTGCGGCGGCTCGATCTGCAAAGAAAACGAGAAGTGCTGTGACGTCTCTTTCGCGGGGGGGAGATTCAGCCGCGGTGTCTGTTACTCACCGGGTCGTGGCGAGTCTTGCTGCTATAGCGGGATCTGTCCCAAGGGGAAGAAATGCTGCAGCAACGGGTCACGATCCATCTGCATCGCCAAGGATGAGGACTGCTGTGAGGCAGGGGCCAAGCCCTACAAGAAGGCGTCCCAGCGGTGCTGCGAGGACGGCAAGATCTGCAAGCGGACAGAGACGTGCTGCTCGGGCGGCTGCTGCAACAAGTCACAGGAGTGCTGCGAGGGACAACGCTGCGTCAAGAAGGGAACCTGCAAGCCCAAACCCTCCAAGAAGTGCCCACCCGGGTCGCAGGCCTGCTTTAACGAGTGCACCTGCCCGGCGGGCTGGAAATGCTGTCCCAGTGGCAACTGCACCGGGACCCTTGGCAACGGCGTGTGCTGTTCCGGCGGGAACTCACTCGAAATACGAGGGCTCAGCGATACCTACACGCCCTGCTGCATCGGCGGTGTCTTCGGTGTGATCTGCGGTGGAAAGTGTTGCCCGAATGACCGGCCGTGCTGCGGGAGAAAATTCTGCTGTGCCAAGGGCACGATCGGCTGTCGTTACGACGGGACCTGCTCATGACCCAACCCTCACATCCGACGAGCCGGCGAGCAACGGTGAGCAAGCCCGCTCGCTGACGACAGTCACTGAGACACGCGGGGCCGACGTTGCAGGCACTTTGCGGATGGGCCGGGCAGGGATCGAACCTGCGACCTTGGGATTAAAAGTCCCCTGCTCTACCGACTGAGCTACCGGCCCGAGCTCCCGAGCGAGTATAGAAAGCGAATGTCGGTGGATCGGCTGCGCGGCACGACATCGATCGCGGTCTCGATCAGCGTGCTACGCAGAGGCTGCGGACACGGCATCTGCAGGCAGGAACCCAAGTGCTGTGGCTGCGACGTGGAAGATGTCCTGGCCCGGTGCGCGCGTAGGAGGCGTCGAAATCGACGGCGCCGTTGAGCTCGATGATCGTGTAGCCGCGCCTGACGGCAGGAGGTCGATGCCGACGAGGTCAGCGTTGATTGCGGCTGCGGCGGCGATCGCCGAGCGGCAGGCGGCGGTTGAAGGTCTCGCTTGGCGGCGGGTTCCGCCGAGGCTGACATTGGTTCTCCATTCGCCGGGGGCGGCGATGCGGCGGGTGGCGCCGATAACCCCGCCGGCGGCGACGACGAGCCGAAGGTCGTGGCCGACAGGCGGGATCAGCTCTTGGACGATCGCTCCGTGCCGTTGGAACCACGGCCTTGGTACGGATCTCGTCCAGGCAGCGGTGGAGCTCTTCCTTCGTGTCGAAGCGGAGGATGTCGACGCCCCAACTGCCGTGGCGCGGTTTGACGACGAGCGGTGGCTCGATGTCCGGAAGTTCGCCGTTCGGCAGGAGCTGCTCGGTGCGCGGATGAGGGAGACCCGCCTGCGCGAGCAGGCGGGCGGTGAGCAGCTTGTCGTGTGTGGCGGCGAGGGCCGAGGCCGGGTTGAGGACGCGGAAGCCCCGCCGCTCGAGCCAGAGGAGCTCGAGCAGGCCGGGCTCGACACCATCGACAGTCGGAAGGATGTCGAGCCGGCCGAGCACGACGTCACCCGGCTCGGAGCCACGCCACTGCATCTCGTTCGGGCCGACGAGTGCCGCGTCGATGCCGAGCGCGCGCCAGGCGGTGACGATCTCGATGTTCGTGTCGCTCGCTTCGGTGCCGCGAACGGCGACCCGCGTCGCCGTCGGCGCCGCGGCGCTGGCGCTGCGTCCTGCGGGAGCGGCGGCCGGCCAGCCGCGGCCGAAGGGCCGGCTCGAGCAGGAGCAGCGCCAGGAGCGCCGAGCGCTCGGGCAGCCGGGTGATGTCGACTCGCTCGTCCTGACGCGTGCGAGCCCTCGCCGATCGGGCCGAGCCCGTCGAGCGTGGCGGTGAAGAGGCTCGTCGTATTCGCATCCGAGCCGCCCCCTACGAGGCCCGCATCCTCGAGCGACAGGCCTAGCTCGTGACCGACTCGCTTGGCGGTCGCGAGCAGAGCCCGATTGCGCGGGAGCGGCTCCATCGGAGGCCGGCCGAAGCCTCCCTCGACCTCGATCGTGGCACCCTCGAGGACAGGCTGCAGGTCTCTGATCGCGCGCTCCAGCCGCTGAGCTGCAGCCACCGTCGGCGCACGCACGTCGACGATGGCACTCGCCGCGGGCGCAACGACATTGGGACGGAGTCCTCCGTCGATCGTGCCCACGTTCACCGTGACGCCTTGCGCCGGGTCGTTCAGCGCGAACAGCCTCTGTACCTGGTGAGAGAGCTCGAGGATCGCGCTGACCCCGTGCTCGAAGTCTGCGCCGGCGTGTGAGCTTCGGCCGTGCACGGTCACGGTGAAGCGGCCCAGGCCCTTGCGGGCGATCTTCAGCTTGCCGTCCGCGCCCTCGCCCGACTCGAGCACGAACGCTCTCTCGGCTCCCTGGGCGAGCAGTCGGATGAAGCGGGTCGACTCGACGCTGCCGATCTCCTCATCGGTGTTCACGAACACGACAGCTGTCACAGACGGTCGCAGCTCGAGCTCGTGCAGCGCACGGAGCGCGAACACGATCTCGACCAGGCCGCCCTTCATGTCTGCCACGCCCGGCCCGAACAGCAATCCCCCCTCGTCGTGGAGCGGCATCTGGGCGAATCGTTCCGACGGGCCAGACCGTGTCCATGTGGCCGATCAAGAGCTGCCGCGGACCGCCGCGGGGCCGATGCTTCGGCCTCGCGTACAGGTGATCCCCGACCCGTTCGCCGCGGACGGGACGCACGAGATAGTCGATCTGCTCGAGCTCTGCGGGCGAGGATTCCAAACGGCCCTCGCTGGGTCTCGGGATCAAGCGACGGCGACTCGGCTCCTGCGAGTCGCTCCAGCAGTGCGACCAGCTCTCGGTCGCGCTCGCTCAGCCAGCGGACAATTCGTTCCGAGGCCGCCGTTGCCATCCTGCTACAGCCGGAAGTCGGCGTGGTACGGAAACGACAGACTGTCGCGCACGACCGCAAACCGGCCGGGAGCGAGATACGCGAGCACGCCGAGCCGGTGGACGAGATCTGCATCGTCCACCTCCGGCCCGCGCAATGCGTCACGAGCGCGCGGACGCAGCCGCCACCCGCCCGACGATCAGGCTGTTCGGCCCGAAGCCGTCAACGATCCGCTCGAGGTCGCACTCCAGATAGAGGGAGCAACCTTCGACGAGCCGCCCGTCCACCGCGCGCGCCGGAACGGACGGTACAGCTGCCAGCGTCGGCTTCGCCCCGCCTTCGAGCCGACCACCCGCGGCCAGACTCGACTCCACGATCTGTTCGGGCCTGGGAAAGCTGACCGTGAACTGGGGATGCTCGACCACGTTCCTGTAGGTCGCGTGCCGCGGACTGCAGACGAAGCAATAGAAGCCCTCCCAGCCGAGCGGCATCGCCATGTGCTTGGGAGCGAAGTCGTAGTCGTCAGCCTCTTTCGTCCCCACCAGCACCAGCGGCGCGACAGCGAAGACCCGCTGCCACAATCTCCGGACCGACTGCCAGTTCGATCAGCACCTGCCCGGTTTCGGTCGGCGAGTGCGCCTCCGTCATGACGTCAGGCTGACACCGAGCCCTGGCGCTGCCATCCGTGCTCACACCGAGAGCCCGTACGGCTAACTCCTCATAACGTCCCAATGACCGCGATTCGGAGCGCGGGTCAAGGGACTTAGCAGTCCCCTCAGCTACCGACTGAGCTAACGGCCCTCAGGCGAGTATGGGAGCGTCCCCTGGCGGTCGGCGCACTGCTAGCTACGGGGACCCGGGATACCGAGGACTTGATCGTCCAAGCCGTCGGATGATGACGCCGACGGCGATGAGTCCGGCTCCCAGCAGCACCGGGAGTAGGAGCGAAAGGCCGGTGAATGGAAGGCCGCCGCTCTGGTGGCGCTTGGCCTGGCACAGCCCCGGTGCCGGCGATGCCCGTGTTGCCGGTGTTGCCGGTGTGCCGCTGTTGCCACTCTCGCTGGCGCTTTCGCCCGCGACGGCCTGCGTGATCGCGTCCGCCGCCATGTAGGCCTCCGTCGGGGTGACGCTGAGCAGGCCGCGCTACTACTTCGTCGTCGTCAACTGCCAGGACATCCGCAGCTGGGGCGGCAACGCCTACGACTTGGACGAATGCCAGTCACGTCAACCGGGCGAACATGCGCCGCATGCTCCGATACATCGTCAACCACTCAGACGGCGCCCTCGACTCAGCCGTCCCGGTTCGGGGACGACTAGAAATCGCGAAGTCGCGGGTCCGTCAGTTCTCCGTACCACCGCCCCGGCTCTCTCCGGATGCGCGCGCCGTGAGAACGCGCAGTATGAAAGCATGACTGTGCCTCCGTTCAAGATCAAGGTAGTCGATCCATTCCCCTGTCGGCCGCGCCGAGCCGACGATGGGCGGCCGAGGAGGCTGGCTACAACACGTTTCTGCTTCGCTCCGAGGACGTCTTCATCGACCTGCTCACGGACAGCGGCACCTCCGCGCTCTCGCAGGCGCAGCGCGCCGCGATGGAGCTCGGCGACGAGTCGTACGCCGGCTCGCGCAGCTTCTTCCGCCTCGAGGCGGCGATGCGCGACGTCTACGGCTACGAGCACCTCATCCCGGCCCACCAGGGCCGCGGGGCGGAGCACCTGCTCGCGCACGTCCTCGTCGACGCCGGGGAAAGCTCGTCCCGTCGAACCTGTACTTCACGACCTCGCGCGTGCACGTCGAGCTCGCCGGCGGCGATTTGGACCGACGTTTCCGTGCCGGAGGCGTCGGACCCGGAATCACCTTCCCGTTCAAGGGCAACATCGATCTGACGCGCTCGAGCGCGTTCTCGCGCGGCCGCCCCGGAGGGGATCGCGTTCGTCCGCCAGGAGGCATGCCTGAACATGGCCGGGCGGACAGCCGTTCTCGCTCGGAGAACCTGCGCGGCGGTCCGGGCGCTCACGACGGCGTACGGCGTGCCCTTCATCCTCGACGCGACGCGCATCTCGGAGAACGCGCTGTTCGTCAAGGAGCGCGAGTTGGGCCGGGCGGACAGGTCGCTGCCCGAGATCATCGGCGCAATGGCGGCGGACTCAGCGACGGCGCCGTCTTCTCGTCGAAGAAGGACCACTTCGTTCCGATCGGCGGCTTCCTCGCCTCAACGACGACGACCTCGCGGAGCGCGCTCGGGAACTCGTCGTCGTGTACGAGGGCTTCGCCCACTACGGCGGCATGGCCGGCCACGACATGGAAGCGCTTGCCCAGGGCATCCGCGAGTCGGCCGAGGAGCCGATGGTGCGGCACATCGTCGACCAGGCGCGCCTGGCTCGGCAACCAGCTGGTGGAGCGGGCATCCCCATCGTCGTGCCCGTCGGCGCGCACGCGGTCTTCCTCGACGCGAAGCGTTTCCTCCCGCATCTATCGCAGGACGAGTTACCGGCGCAATCGCTCGCGGCGGCTCTCTACCTCGCCGGCGGCGTGCGGTCGATGGAGCGGGGCATCGTCTCCGGCCAGCACGGCGACGAGCCCTATGACGAGCTCGAGCTCGTTCGCCTGACGCTTCCCGCCGCGTCTACACGCAGGAGCACCTCGCGTACGTCGCAGACGTCGTCGAGAGTGTCTACCGGTGCGAGACGCCGTGCCGGGCCTCCGCTTCACGTACGAGCCCGAGCACCTGCGCTTCTTCCTCGGCCGCTTTGAGCCGCTGGAGCCGTATCCCGACTTCGACACAACGACGGCGGTCCAACTGAGCTACCGGCCCTCCGGCGCATAGTAGGCAGAGCCGCCGCGCGGTCGAGCTGTACAGCCGCGAGTTGTCCGGCGTCGTTTCCATGCTGGTGATGGATGGATGGGTCCGCACCCACCGAGCGTGCCGCAGCAGCGCCGGATCCGGATCGTTTAACGGCCGCGGCGCGGGAAGCACGAAACGACGCGGCCCCGTTCGCGGTCGTCGCCGCGGGAATCCTCATCGTGCTGGCACTCGTGAGCAGGCACGCTCACTGGGACCTGCTGGGGCACCGGCTGTGGTGGATGTGGCTAGTCATTGCGGTTCCATACGTCTGTCTCGCCGCGACGTTGGTCTTGGGTTTGAGCCACCTCGTGCGGCGTGACCACAGGCGGGAGATCGTGATCGCGTTGCTCGCTCTCGTTTGGGTGTTCACCGTTCTGGGCGTCGTTGTCCTGGTCGCTTCATTGGTGGCTCACTCAGGCGTGCAGATGACGGGACGCCAGCTGCTGTTCGCCGGCGGCGCGGTGTGGTTGACCAACGTCGTCGCGTTCGGGCTTGCGTTCTGGGAGCTGGACTGTGGTGGTCCCCTTGCCCGTGCTCTCGAGACTGCACCCCGCAAGCCCGACTTCCAGTTCCCTCAGGACGAGAACGCTGAACTTGCCCGGGATGGATGGGCGCCACGCCTGTGGGATTACTTCTACGTGTCCCTGACGAATGCGACCGCGTTCAGCCCGACCGACGCGATGCCGCTCACGCGCCCGGCCAAGGCGTTGATGGGCGCCGAGGCGACGCTGTCCGTCGTCACCGTTCTGCTTGTCGCCGCACGCGCCGTGAACATCCTCAAGTAGCTCAATGTCTACCCTCTCTTCTGTGCTGCCCTTGCCGGTCGAGCCAAAGCCACGGCTACGCGGAGTGACACATGCCGTCGCCTTCGTCGCCGTGCTGCCCCTCGGCGTGCTTCTTGGCCTCCATGCAAGCTCGTCGGTAGCCCGAGCCGCGGTGATCGCGTTCGCGGCCTCCGTCGCGATGATGTTCGGCGCGAGCGGCCTCTACCACCGTGGCAACTGGTCGCACACTCCCCGTCGATGGCTGCGCACGATCGACCACGCGGGGATCTACGCGCTGATCGCGGGCACGTACACCGCATTCGGCCTGCTCGCCCTCGACGGCACCTGGCGCGTTGTCGTGCTCGCGATCGTCTGGTCCGGCGCAGCCCTCGCGATCGCGCTCAACGTCGTCTGGACGGGCTCGCCCAAGTGGCTCTCGGCGACAATCGCGCTTGCTCTCGGCTGGGTGGGAGTCGTCGTCCTGCCTCAGGCCATCAGCGTGGTCGGCGCCGGGGGTTTCAGCCTATTGCTTGCAGGCGGGATCGCGTACACGGTCGGCGCGATCGTGTTTGCGACGCGTCGGCCGAATCCGTTCCCGGCGACTTTTGGCTATCACGAGGTCTTCCACGTGCTCGTGATCGCGGCCGTCGCGTGCCACTACACGGCTGTCGCGTTCTTCCTTCAGTCCTAGCGCGGTTCGCGCGTAGTCAGCGGTGCCGCACGACGACGTCAACTGCGAGCTCGGTCGGGACGTCGAGCGAGACGGCTACGAGACACGAATCCTCAGCTTCCCGGGCCAGCAGCAGGGCGCGCTGAGCGTCGCCCGCATCGACTTCGACCGTCAGCTCGAGCTGCAGCCCGACGAAGCCGAAGCATCCGTCCGGGCGCTTGCCGGCAACGCCGTCCCCGGTCACGTTCAGCCCCTCGTACGCGAGGTCGGCCCGCTCTGCGAGACCGGTGAACGTCACCGCGAGACACGATGCCGCGGCCGCCACGAAGAAGTCCTCGGGGCTCCACGTCGACGGATCCGTGCCCCGAAACTCCGGCGGCGAGGTGACCTCGATCGACTGCTTTCCGTGCACGCGGGCGACGACGCGCCGGCCGCCGATCCACTCCACGCCAACCGGGAAGTGGAACTCCTTGGGTCGGACGGTGGGAACGGCTGCCAATTGGGTGGTCATGGCCGCATGGTCGACTCTGCGCCCCGGGGTGGACATCGGCGGAATCACGTAACCGGGCTGGGGAGATTTACGGAGACCGAACGGGGCGGCGAGTTCATACTAGAAGCGAATGAGCAAGGGTTATGCCGAGGGCCCCGCGGCCGAGGCCGCCGAGGCTCGGAGAGACGCACTCGAGCGCGGCGAGCGAGCGACGACACGCGCACCCGAGCGATCCGCGGTCTACGGAGCGACGGCCGACGATCCCGAGCTCCACTTCCTGGGCTGGCTCGACGACGTCGACCCGGACGAGTTATTCGTCTCCGGCCAGGCTTGGGGCCTTTCGGTCGTCCGGCGTGCGGACGCGAGCTAGACGTGGACGCCGCACGGGTAAGCCTGCTCCGTTGGCTTCGACAACAGCTGAGAGAGCCAGCGGCGATCCGCGAGCACCTCGAGGCCGCGGTCGAGAACGACGATCCCGCTGAAGCGCGCCGGCTCCTGAGCGGGCTCCCATTCAGTGATCCTCAGCGCCGGTACGTCGAAGACGTGATCGCCGCATGGGAGCGCCAGAAGTCCGAGGCGAGGTACTAGCGCCGCCGGCATGGATCGCCGGACGTTCGTCCTCGGTTCGCTCGGCTTCGTGCTCGCCGGGGACGCCGTCGCGGGAGCGCGCGTGCGTGCGGGCGACCCGAGGCTCCGCGAGCTGGCCAACCACGTCAAGGGCCCGGTGATCGGCCGCTCGAGCCCGGCGTACGCGAAGGCGCACGTGCTGTTCAACGAGCGGTTCGACGGGATCCGGCCGCTCGCGGTCGTCAGGCCGGCGAACGTCGCCGATGTCCGCGAGGCGATCCTCTGGGCGCGGAAGTACGGCATCCGGATCCGCGCGCGTTCCGGCGGCCACAGCTATGCGGGGTACTCGACGGCCGAGAATGGCCTCGTCGTCGATCTCGCTTCGCTCGCCGGGATCTCCGTCCAGCGCGCGGCGCGCACCGCGTCGGTCGGCCCGGGCGCGAGGCTGATCGACGTGTACGAGCGCCTCGCGCGCGCCGGCACGACGATTCCGGCCGGCTCGTGCCCGACGGTGGCCGTCGGCGGGCTCGCGCAGGGCGGCGGCGTCGGCTTCGCCTCGCGCAAGCTCGGGACGACCTCTGACAACGTCCTCGCGCTCCAGGTCGTGACCGCGGACGGACGCATCCTCAACTGCGACCCGCACCACCACGCGGATCTCTACTGGGCATGCCGAGGCGGCGGCGGGGGCAACTTCGGCATCGCGACGAGCTTCCGCTTCCGGATCCATCCGGTGAGCCAGGCTTCGCACTTCGTCCTCACGTGGCCGTGGTCGTCGATGAAGGACGTCGTTGCGGCATGGCAGCAATTCGCGCCGCATGCGCCGGACGGCCTGTTCTCGATCTGCCGGCTGGCGACGGGCGCCACGCAGCCGACCGTGCAGTCGTTCGGCCAGTTCTTCGGCTCCGAGGCGAAGCTGACGCAGCTGCTCGAGCCGCTCCGCGACGTCTCCGGCGCGAGCTTGTCGACCGGCACATCCGGGTACCTCGACCTGATGGAGCGCTGGGCAGGTTGCAAGACGATCGGCTTCGACGAGTGCCACCTGGCGCCGCGCGGGTCGCTGCCGCGAGCCCGGTTCGCTGCCAAGTCGGACTATGTCGCAAAGCGGCTCCCGGCGGCCGGCATCGCGACGCTTCGCACCTGGATCGAGAAGCGCCAGGGGCACGGCGGCGGAGCGGCGCTCATCGACTCCTACGGCGGCGCCATCAACCGCGTCCCGCCCGGCGCGACCGCGTTCGTCCACCGTGACCAGCTGTTCTCGATCCAGTACTACGCGGCGATCGGAGACGCGTCCGGGGACGCCCCCGCGCTCACGTGGCTGCGCGGTTTTCGCGCGGCGATGCAGCCGTACGCCTCGGGCGAGGCGTATCAGAACTACATCGACTCCGATCTCACCGGCTGGGAAGACGCGTATTACGGGGCGAACTACCCGCGGCTACAGCGCGTGAAGAAGAAGTACGACCCGGACAACGTCTTCCGCTTCCGCCAGAGCATCCGCCCCGGGTGACAAGCGAGACGACCGAAGGCGCGGATGTCGCCAGGCGCCACGGCATTCGTGGCGTATACGACATCATCCGGCGCGCGATCGGGAACGCGCTCTCGGACCGCGTCACGAGCCTCGGCGCGGCAGTCGCTTATTACTGCTTCCTCGCGATCCCGTCCGCCCTGCTCATCACCGCCGGCGTCTTCAGCCTCACGGCCGGGCAAAACGCGGTCGGGACGATCACCGACCGCCTGGACAGAATCGTCCCGGACGAGGCGATCGCACTCGTCAACGACAGCCTCACGCGCCTGACGACGAACCAGGGCACGGGGATCGCACTCGTCGTCGTCGGCGCGGTGCTTGCCCTATGGTCGTTGACCGGGGCGGCGCAGAACATCATGTGGGCGCTCAACCGCGCGCATCGCCGCGAGGAGACGCGTGGCTTCGTCCTGCGGCGGCTGACCGCGCTCGCGATCGTCCTCGTCACGTTCGTCGCGTTCGCGCTCGTCCTCATCCTGCTCGTCCTCGGCCCGTACGTGTCGGACTGGATCGGCGACGCGGTTGGCGAGCCGAACGCGGTCCACACCGCATGGTGGACGGCCCAGTGGCCCATTCTCGCTGCCGGTCTCCTCGTGGCCTTCGCGACTGTCCTCCACTTCGGGCCGGCGCCGCCGCGACCGCGCTTCCGCATCGTCACGATCGGTGCGACGACGACGCTCGTGATCTGGGTGGCAGGTTCGGCGGCTTTCTCCTTCTACGTGAGCCGCTTCGGTTCGTACAACAAGGCCTGGGGATCGCTGTCGACGGTCGTCATCACGTTGATCTGGCTCTGGCTGTCGAGCGTCGCGCTGCTCTTCGGCGCGGAGATCGACGCCGAGATCGAGCGCGAGCAGCGGCGACCGCTGAGCCGCCGACTCGCTGCGGCTCGTCGTCGGCATGCGCGCGGGAGCCGTTCGGCAGGATCGACGGCACCTCCTCCTTGGCCGGATCGCGTCCTCGCACGAACACGTCGATCAGCGTCGCGACCACGGCCGCGAACGGCGTCGCGAGCGGCACGATCGCAGGCCCGAGCGCGAGGCCGAAGGCGGACACCGTGACGAGGATGACGAGCGGCGCGAGGCCGACGGCGTGCCCCATCACCCGCGGGTTGATGACGTAGTCCTGGAAGACGCGAAGCCCGTAGACGGCGACAGCCGCCAGTGCCGCGTGCTGCCACGAGACCGTGAGGCCGACGAGGACCGCGGCTAGCCCGGCGGCAAGCGGTCCAATCACAGGGACGATCTCGACGAGGCCACAGAAGACCCCGAGCAGGAGCCAGAAGGGCAGGCCGATCTGCCAGAACGCGAGCGAGAGCACCGTGCTCACGAACGCGATCATCAGCAGCATCCGGCGGACGTAGGCGCCGAGCTTCGCATCGACGAGGAGCCACGTCTCGTGGACGACACGCCGCTTCGAGCGCGGGACCATCGCGAACACGACCGTCTCGGCCCGCTCGCGGTCGAAGATCCAGTACGCGGCGATCGCGAAGACGAAGAAGACCCCCACGAGGATCTCGATCGCCTTCCGGCTGAGCTCGAGCGCGGGCGTGAGCGCGCTCGTGAACGACTGCGTCCCCTCGAGCCGTCGCTGGACGGCCGTGAGGATCTCGTGCCGGATCCCATGCGAGTTGCGCGCCGCCTGCGCGAGCTCCTCCTTCGTCGTCGGCACGGGCCCGAGCGCCTCCTGCGTCTGGTGGAGCGCGGTCGGCACGAGGAGCCAGACGAGCAACGCGACCACGCCCAGGAACGCTGCGTAGTGGAGCAGGACGCCGACGCCTCGCGGCACGCGGTAGCGGTGCAGAGCCTCCACGCCGGGGCGCATCGCGGCCGCGAGGATGATCCCCACGAAGATCAGGCTGATCAGCAGCCGAAGCTTCCAGAGCGCGAGCGCGCCGACGACGACGGCGACCGCCACTGCCGTGACGACGAACGCCTCACGCGCCCGCTGCCCGAGATCGGGTTGACCACGCACGTCGGGCAGATACCCGCAGACACGAAGAACAACGCCTGTCTACGTGCGAACTAGGGTGATCCAAGCGTCCAGGTGAAGCGGGTGACGTGTCTCGCTTGGCGCGATACCGCCAGGTCGAAGGCCGCGCCGGACAAAGAGCGTGGGGCAATCGGCCGCCGTGGCGACGGCCGCCCGTGCGGCGCCGATTCCTTCCGTTCGCCAGCGGTCGGAGAGGCCGATCACGAGCAGCCGCGCGTCCGCTGCAGCTTCGAGGAGGCCGTCCTGTCCAGCGGGCACGAGGACTGGCTCGGTGACGATGCCGACCAACTGCTGGACGAGTAGCGACGCGCGAGCGAGTAGCCGGCTGGCATCGCGGCGGCCCCGGTCGTCATCCGCCTCGGTTCCGACCAGCCGCAACGTGGTTGCCAGCGACCTGGCAAGCCAGGCGGCAAGCTCGGTGGCAGACCAGTCGTGATCGGCGCCGCCGAACGGTGTGATGATCGGACCCGTCGAGTCCGGGCCGATCCTTCCCGCCAGCAGGGCGACGTCGCACGGCGCTTGCTCGAGTGGGACCGTCAGTTCGTCGGGGAGGCCCGGGCTCTCGAGCAGGTCGTCCGCGACAGGAAGGAGCAGAAGGCTCGAGTCGTACTGGGTCGCAAGCAGGACGGCTTCGGGGCCTGGTTCACGTGTCGTGTACGCGGCGACGCGTGATGACACGCCTCGCTCCTCGAGGAGCCTGCGCGTCTCCGCCAACTCGGCGGTTGCCGCGTCGAGTCGATCCTGACTCCCGAGGAGTCGGGCGAGGATGAGCTCGCGCGCGTGGTTCGCGGGCCAATGGCTCTGCGATCGCGAGCAGTCCGTCGAGCGTATCGCTCTCGCCGATCGACACCGTGATCGATCCGCGAGCCTGAGGACTGATGTCCTCAGCGGGCAGACCCGTCGGTAACAGCGCGGCGTCATGTCGGAGGATCGCATGCTCGAGCTGTTGGATCGCGGGGCCGGGCTCGATGCCGAGCTCGTCGACGAGCAGGGTCCTGGTCTCCCGATACACGCCGAGCGCCT
This sequence comes from uncultured Actinomycetes bacterium, assembly GCA_963773055.1. Lineage (GTDB taxonomy): Bacteria > Actinomycetota > Thermoleophilia > Gaiellales > Gaiellaceae > PALSA-612. Next base: position 39,931 of record CAVYZL010000002.1, read on the forward strand.
CTGTCTGTCGACCGGAGCCGTACAGCGCCAGCATCAGCTGCGCGCGCAGCCCCTCGCGATAGGGGTGCTCTCGAGTAAGCGACTCCAGTTCCGCGACAAGCTCAGCTCGCTGGCCGAGCGCGAGGTCGGCGTCGATGCGCCGCTCAATGGCGATCAGGCGAAGCTCCTCGAGGCGGCGGATCTCTGCTTCCGCAAACTGCTCGCGCCGCAGGTCGGCGAGAGCGGGTCCGCGCCAGAGGCCAAGAGCCTCTTGGAGGATCCGCGCTGCGTTCTCAGGCGCCGCGGTTTGCGCATCGGCGAGGAGCTGCTCGAAGCGGAGGAGGTCGAGCCGGTCCGGCTCGACCCTGATCAGGTAGCCGCGCTCTCGCGTCTCGATCGGGTCTGCAGGCGCTAGCGCCTTCCTCAGCTGGGAGACGTGGTACTGGAGCGCGTTGCTTGCCGCGCGAGGAGGCTCCGCGCCCCAGAGCTCGTCGATCAACCGATCCGTCGAGACGACCTCGTTGGCCGAGGCGAGCAGCAGGACGAGCAGCGCCCGTAGTCTCGACCCTCTCAGCGTGACGGGACGATCTCCGTCGACGACTTCGAGCGGCCCAAGGATCCGGAACTCCATGCCTGGCTTCGCACCCGACCGTACCAGGCTTGTCGGCTCAGTACGGCCTCAGCGTGGCCTCAGCGACCGGCAGAAGCCCGCGTAGGATCCTGCGAGACGCCGATGACCGAGTTGCTAACCGCCACTGGCACTGACTTCGTCGGCTACCGGATCGAGGAATTGATCGGCCGGGGCGGCATGGGTGTGGTGTATCGCGCCTACGACCTGCGGCTCAGGCGGACCGTGGCGCTCAAGCTCATCGCGCCCGAGTTCGCGGTCGACGAACGCTTTCGAGAGCGTTTCGCCAGAGAGACAGAGCTCGCGATGTCACTGGAGCATCCGAACGTCGTGCCGATCTACGACGCCGGCGACGTCGACGGCCGCATCTACCTGGCCATGCGCCTTGTCGGCGGAACCGACCTGCGCAAACTGCTGCTCGCCGAGGGCGCGCTCGAGCCGGCCCGGGCGCTCGCTATCTGCCGCCAGGTTGCGAGCGCGCTGGACGCTGCCTTTGCGAAGGGTCTCGTGCACCGGGACGTCAAGCCCTCCAACGTGCTGCTGGACGAGAACGACCACGTCTATCTCGCCGACTTCGGGCTGACGCGGCGGCTCGACGCGCCTCGGAGCGGCCGCGATACGACGATCGACTCCGTCGGGACACCCGCCTACCTCGCCCCGGAGCAAATCGAGTCGAAAGAGGTCGACGGCAGGACCGACCTCTACTCGCTCGGGTGCATGCTCTTCGAGTGCCTCACCGGCGCGCCGCCCTTCGCCCGCGGTTCACGGCTGGAAACCGCGTGGGCGCATCTGGAGGAGGAGCCGCCGAGCGGGCATGCACTCGTCCCCACGCTCCCCGAGGCGATCGATCCGGTGGTACGTCAGGGCACTCGCCAAGGAGCCGGACGACCGCTATCCAACGTGCACAGCGCTGATCTCCGCGGCCGAGCACGCGCTCGGGTTAGTGCGTTCGACGCCGCTCCATCGTCGCACGTCGGTGCTGCTCGTTGCGGCGATCATGCTCATGGTCGTCTGCCGCCGCAACGGTCGCAGCCGCTCTCGCGCACCGACGGTCACGGCAAGGCCGCGGCACCGCTATTCGCCCGAGCGGACTCCTTGGCCCGCATCGATCCCGCGACGAACAAGGTCAGCGCCGTCATCGACGTCGGGGCTACATCCCGTCGTAGCAGCGGCAGGCGGGCACAGCGTCTGGGTCTACAACAAGACGGCGCAACGATCTCCGAGATCGACGCCGACACGAATCGCGTCCTGAAGACGACGACGATCTCCGGCTTCACACCCGCCCAGTGCTGCAGCCTGTTCGCGGGGCCGGTGCTCGCTGCGGACGCGTCCGGCGCATGGTTCGTCAACGGAGAGGTGAACGATGAGCCTCGACTCACGCACGTGCTTGCCGGTGGGGGGAGCAAGCGCGAGTACCCGCTCGACTTCACGCCCACGGGCGTCGCGGCTGGCAAGGGCGACGTCTGGGTCGTCGGCCACCGCGGGCGCGACTACCAGGTGGTACGGATCGATCCGTCCACGGGCCGTATGACTGCGAGGACGACGGTTCCCCGCCCGCTCGAGGGTCGACTCGATCGCCTTCGGCTACGGCGCCGTGTGGGCCATGAGCTCGTCGACTGCGACGCTCTACCGGATCGATCCTCGCTCGGCCCGCCGGACGGGGAGTGTCGTGGTCGGCAGCCCGCGTGCGACCAGGCCCGAGATCATGCCTCGGGGAGGTGAAATCTGGGTCAGATCGACCGGTGGCGGCGGGACGGTCTTCGGCGTTGACCCTTCTACGCTGACATCCCACTTTGTGTTCCAGGGCGGCGGCCCGCCCGACTGGGGCGAAGACCGGGGGGATCTCGGTGCGCTCTGGTGGTACGACTGGCCGAGCGGCACGGTGGACCGGCAGGAGGTGGCGAACGGGCCCATCCGCACCATCCAGGTCACGGAGTCCCCGCCCCAGGCCGCGGGCGGTCCATGCCTCACCTCGATCACGATTGGCTCGGAAAGTCTCTGGGTGACGGCGGCCGCAGGCACACCGAACGGGGGTCCTTGCATTCGGTAGCAGCTAGCTCCAGGCGCGGCCGCCCTCAGCACGACCTCAGTCCTCCCTCAGTCCCAGAGCAGCAGCCTCTTCCTCGAAGATCGAGATCAATCGAGAGGGGCAGCGATGAGCACGAAGCTCTGGATACTGGCGGCTCTCCTGGTAGCAGCGACCATCGTGACTGGAGTCGCGCCGGCCAACCCCGCCGCCGCGAAGGGCGGAGTCGCGACCGCAGCTCGAACAGGGGAGCGATGGGGGCCGTCGCACGGGCCGGAAGGTGGGCCCGCCTTCGCCCTCGCGGTCGCGCCCTCTGCGCCGGAGACCGTCTATGTGGGCACCGGCAGAGGCGTCTTCAGGAGCACGAACGGCGGGCGTAGCTGGACAAGCGCCGGGCTTGCCCGCCGTCCCAGGCGAGAACTCGCCAGGCGGTCACGTCGCTCGCGGTCGACCCGCGAGCGCCGAGAACGGTGTATGCCGGCCTCAATCGGCCGGTGGGACGGCGGAGACGTACTACCGGCGAGTGTTCAAGAGCACGAACGGCGGGCAGCACCTGGCGCGCGCTCGCTCTCCGACGGTCAGCCCGTCGCGATCAGTCCCACGGGGCCTCCGACCGTCTACGCGCAGCCGGTGGGCTCGGCGGAACGAGCCGTCTGCTCAGGAGCACGGACGGCGGCCGCAGCTGGCAGCCGGCCGACCGCGGTCTTCCTTCGGCCTATCTGTGGGCGCTCGCCTTCGACCCGACGGCGCCGGCGACCGTCTACGCGGCGATGGGCGCGGCGTGGAATCTTCGAGAGCAGCGACAGCGGCGCCAGGTGGCGCTCGCTGGGCGTCTCGCCGGCATATGGGCCGGTGACCGCGATCGCGGTCGACCCGCGGCATCCGCTCACTGTCTACGCCGGGACGGACGCCGGCGTGATCAAGAGCCTCGATGGCGGGCGTAGCTGGCGCATGGTGAACGCCGCCATGGGCGGGCATGGCCGGGACCGCAGGTACGTGCAGGTGTCCGCGCTGGTCGTCGACCCTCGCGACTCGCGGACCGTGTATGCGACCACCCGCTGCGCCGGCGTCTTCAAGAGCACCGACGGTGGCCGCAGGTGGAGCCCGGCGAACGCGGGCCTCGAACCGGAGTGCCCGTGGGCGTACTCCCTCGCGCTCGATCCTCGGGCTCCGCAGACCGTCTACGCGGCCGACCCCGTGCGCGGCGTGTTCAAGAGCCTCGACGGCGGCGCACGGTGGCGCGTGGCGAACACCGGTCTCTCGGCCTGTCGACCGGTCTCCTCGCTTGCCGTCGACCCGCAGAGGCCAGCGGACCGTCTACGCGAGCGCGGGCGCGCTCGGCCTCTTCAAGAGCAGCGACGGAGGTGCCCACTGGCGTTCGCTCGCGTCCGGCCCAAGCTCGTCGACGGGGTCGCGCTCGACCCGAGCAGCCCTCGCAACATCCTCGCCGCAGGCTCGACGCCCGGGGTACGGTCAGGATCGTCCGGAGCACCGACGCCGGCCGCACCTGGGCGCCGAGGCAAGCCTCGGCGCCGGCGTCCCGACGGGTGGCTGTCGTCGCGATCAGCGGCAAAACGGCGTATGCCGGCAGCACCTCGGTCGGGGTCTCTTCGGGAGCACGGACGGCGGGCGCAGCTGGCGCGAGTCGGCCCTCTCGGCGTCAGTGTACGTTCAAGCGCTCGCGATCGCGCCGGGAGACGCCGCCGTCGCCTACGCCGGCATCGCCGGCTGCGCGAACGCGCGTGGCCTCTACAAGAGCACCGACGGCGGCAGCAGCTGGCAGCGCCTCACCGATGCGCCCGACACGGACGTCGACGCGATCGCGCTCGACCCCGAGAATCCCGAGACGATCTACATCGGCACCCCGGGGGCGGCGTCTTCAAGAGCACGGACGGAGGCACCAGCTGGCAGCCAGACCAGGGCTCGGGTAGTCGAACGGCAACGGTCACCAGTGATCGGCGTGACGCTCTCGCGATCGATCCCGCACACCCGACGACGCTGTACGCGGCCACCGGCGGGCGCGGCGTGTTCAGAAGCACGGACTCGGGCAAGAGCTGGCAGTCGTTCAACGCGGGCCTCACCGCCCTCGACGTCAGGACACTCGCTCTCGATGCGACCGGCCAAACGCTCTACGCCGGCACCTCGGGCGGCGGCGTCGTCAGCGTGCACCCGAAGAGATAGAGGTCGTCGGCGTCGATTCCCTGATCCGATGGGAGCTGACCTCCGGCTTGAGCGCCATCTGAGCACCTATCCGCTCTGATCTGCTCCGACCGGCACCGTGGATAGGCAGGAGGTCCCGAACGGGCCGATTCGCACGATCGATGTCACGGAGTCGCAACCCCAGGCCGGCGGGACCGTGCCTCACCTCGATGACGATCGGCTCAGGAAGTCTGTGGGTGACGGCGGCCGCAGGCACACCGAACGGGGGTGTTTGCGTTCGGTAGCAGCTAGTTCCGGATCTGGCCCCTCAGCACGACCTCAGTCCTCCCTCAGTCCCAGGCAGCAGCCTCTTCCTCGAAGGTCGAGATCAATCGAAAGGGGCAGCGATGAGCACGAAGCTCTGGATACTGGCGGCTATCTTGGTCGCAGCGACCATCGTGACTGGAGTCGCGCCGGCGAACCCCGCCGCAGTGAAGCAGCAGATCGCGATCACGACATCCGCCACGCACTTCGTTGGCTTTCCTCCGGTCGCGTCAAGGCGAGCACGCCCACGACCGGCAGGCTGATCATCGGTCTCGGGCCTACAAACGCACAACTGGAACGTGTATTCCGATGGCCGGGTCATCTGGCAGAAGTGGACTCCGTCCGGCGACGCCACGGTCGTTCCCGATGGAGCGAGAAGGCTCGACACGGGCTACGTCCAGCAACGGCTCACCCTCCGGGGGGTGCAAGTACTCCGGTCGAAGATCCTTGCGACCGGCCTGTTCGAGCACAACCTCAGGCTCAAGGTCTGGAAGGCACCACGCACAGGTCTTCCACCAGGTTCGGAGAGGTGATCGAATGGTGACGGTCAACGGACTGCCCTCGTCCGACCCATCGTGGAACGAACACTTCACGAAGGCAACGCCGGCCCAGACGCGCGCGCTCGCGTGGATCGAGAAATTCGTGGAGAATCCGGCCAGATTGGCTTCCGACGAGAGCGTGGGCGAACCGCCAGATCCAGGCGTTCGTGCCGGCTCGCTACGTGGTCGCGTTCGATCGGAGCTATCCCGATATCTCGAAGCTGCCATCTCCAGCCGGCAAGGCGCTCGTCCGGTACAAGTCGCTCAAGCGCCACGGGTGCCAGGTCATGACGACGGGGAAGGCACGGGCACTCCTGAGGCGTTCGTGGAGGCTGGGTTCTCGCCCAGGGAAAACCATGCGTTCGTTATCGACTTCGGATTTCCGGCCGGCACGCGCCGCCCCTCAGACTTTCACATGTCCCCTGCCCTTCCAGACAAGATTCGCTGCTGACCCCGATCGCAGCCTGTGCAGTTTCGGGAGCCTTATCTCCTCTCCCGGGGCGGCGGTATCCTCCGCTCCCGGGCCCCCATCGACTCAGCGGCCCAGGTCACAGCCCTTTCAAGGCTGTAGCGCGGGTTCGAATCCCGCTGGGGGCATTTCAGCCCGCGTGGCTGCGCGAAACCCGCATGGTTACGTGGGTCAGTCGTGCCAGGTGTGCCGGAAATGCGCACACGGTGCCTACCTGGGTGCCTACCTCGGAAATTGCCGAACATGGCAACGAGCGGGCCGCCGGTCGTCTACGCGCCGAGCGCGACCCCACCACACCGCCGGCGGCAGCTGTATCCGCTCACGGCGCCCGTCGTACATCGTCTCGACGAGCAGTGCTACGCCGGCCTCGGCCAGCTTCGGGCTCACGCTCTCGGGCCAGCGGCGAACGGCACGCGGGCGCTCTTCGAGCCGCTGAGCACAGCACCGACCGACGAGCTCGCAGTCCCGCGGACGCAGGCGAGGGCGAGTCGCGCCCGCTCGGCGGCGTCGGTGGCTGGCAGGCGGGGCCGCGGGAGCGGGCGCCGCTCGGCACCGGGCCGAGGGTGTACTAGTGGACGTCGTCGATTGCGGTGCCGACGCGCTCGCGCCAGGCTGCGGGCGTTGCCGCGCCGCTGCCGTCGCTGGCCGAGCTGAGTGGCGGCCGATCAACGAGACGCTGCCGGTTCATCAGCCCAGCCACACGATGTCCGCGGGGTTCCGCTTGCACACCAAGCCGCACCGAGGCGGTAGCGCGCGCAGCCGCGGCGTCGACGAGCTCCTCGATCGTGTGCTCGGACGGTGATCCGACTGCACGCTGCCTGCGGGGCGCGTGTAGGTGCGCTCGAGGCGCTCGTCGGTTTCACCGCCGGACGAGCGCCTTGAGCTGCACCGACCGGGACGCGAAGGGCTCTCCCCGAGTGCAACCTCCGCGCCCTACCTATCTCTCCCCGCAAGACCGTTCGGCCAAAGCGGATCACAAAGGGCTTTTCGAAGGCTTTACGGTGATGGCGCGACCAGCCTGCACGCGACTGCGGTGCGCGTACGGGAGTCATCGGGGGAGAGGAGTTCGCTGGCCGCGCCCCTATCTGTCATTCATCCCCGATTTATTCAGCGGTAAACACACTCGTGATCCATTCGCCTGGGGCGAGCGCCCCGAGCTGCACCCTCACTCCGGGCGGGCGGCGGCTGCCTTTGCCGCGCGGCGGGCGGCGTCCGGCGGCGGACCGGGCAGCCGTAGCGGTGGAGTTTTCCCGCTTCGCGTGTTTGCGACCAGCGGCGATCCGGGACAGCAGTGAGTGTTGTCTGGAAGGGCAGGCGTCATGTGGAAGTCTGAGGGGCCGCGCAGGCCGGCGAGTCCGAAGGCGATCGTGAACGGATGGTTCTCCGAGGGCATAGCCCAGCCTTCGCGAACGCCTGCAGGAGTCTCCGTGTCTGGCCCGTCGTCAGGATCTGGCACGCGTCGCGCTTGAGCTGCTTGTACTGGACGAGCACCTTGCGGGCTGGAGGTGGCAGTTTCGAGAGGTCGGGATAGGTCCGATCGAAACCGACGAGAAGTAGCGAGCCGGCACGAACGCCCGGATCTGGCGGTTCGCCCACGTGCTCGCCGGAAGCATCTGGCCGGGTTGGCCACGAATTTCTCGATCCAAGCGAGCCCGCGCATCTGGGCCGGCGTTGCCTTCGTGAAGACGCGAGGGTCGGCTGGGTTGGGCGAGGGCGTGCTGATGACCGTCACGATTCGATCACCTCTCCGAACCTGGTGGTGGGCCCATGCGTGGCCGCTGCCGAGATCGAGCGTGAGGTCTTGCTCGAACAGGCCGGTCGCCAGGATCTTCGACAGGAGTAGTTGCACACCCTGGGGGGTGAGCCGCTGCTGGACGTAGCCCGTGTCGAGCCTTCTCGCTCCATCGGGAACGACCGTGGCGTCGCCGGACGAAGTCCACTTCTGCCAGATGACACGTCCGTCGGCATACACGTTCCAGGTTGTCGTGTCTGTGGGCCCGAGACCGATCAGCAGCCTGCCGGTCGTGGGCATGCTCGCCTTGACGCCCTCTTCAGGAAAGCCGGCGAAGTGCGTGGGTTTGGTGGAAGCCGATCCCGTAGCCGTGAGCACGAACGCGAGGGCAACGACCACGGTGATTGCGACAGAGAGAGCAACCCGTCTGAGTCTCAACCGTGACAATTGGCGGGCCCTCTCATGTTCACAGGACTCTCCAGTGGCTGCGTTTCTTCCTCGCTGAAGCGCGTGCGCTCTTCGACCGAGAGAGCACTTCTGCGGCTCGCCGCGACGGCGAACGGCAATTAGCGGACGCGATCGCCGCGGTAGGTGCTCGCCGCGAGCAGCTCGCGGTAGTCGCTGTGCATACTGGCGGCTCGGGCGGTTAGCTCAGTTGGGAGAGCGCCTGCCTTACAAGCAGGAGGTCGGCGGTTCGAGACCGTCACCGCCCACCTAGGAAAGGTCGTCTGTCAGCGCTGCGGGCGCGAGTGGCCGGATGAGCGGTACAAGCCCTTGCGAGGGTCCAGGCGAAGGCATAGAGAGGGTAGAGGAGCGACGCGCGCTCGGGGATCGGGCGTGCTTCGCGGGAGGACGCAGGAGAGCGCGGCGAACCGCCGTCGGCCAACACATGACGCGCGGCATCTCAGCCCTTCGCGTTGCCCGCCCTCGTGTTGGTTGTGTCACGCATGCACCGGGAGTAGCCTGCGCGAGGCAGTTTTCCCAACGACAGAGGTCGCCGGTGCCCTCCGCGTGCCGTGCACTGAGGGTCACGCTCCTGCTTCCTGTACTCATCCTGGTCCTCGGCGTGAGCGTACGGGGCCGCTCCTAGCCCGCGTCAGAGCGGAGAGATCGCTTATGTGCGCGGGATGGGAGAGGACAGAGATCTGGATCGTGGACGTCGCAACGACGCGCGAGCGACGTCTCACGCGAAGTCGGCTCGGCGATGACAGTCCGGTTTGGTCATCGGATGGCTCGCAGATCGCTTTCGTGAGAACCCCTTGGGCGATGGCGAGATCTACGTCATGAACGCCAACGGGCAGCAATCAACGTCGCCTCACTCGGAACCAATCAGAAGACTCGTCGCCGGTCTGGTCGCCTGACGGAAGCCGCATTGCGTTTGTGAGCGATCGCGATGGCGACTGGGCGATCTACGTGATGAATGCCGACGGCACAGGGAAACGCGACTAACGCGAAGTCACGACGATTTCCATTCGCCCGCCTGGTCGCCCGATGGAGCACGGATCGCATTCGTGCGAGGCGTGCTGCGTACGACCATTCGCGTGATGAACGCCGACGGTAGCGACCAGCGGTCCTTGGTGCGGAAGCGCACGGGGACTTTGCTGACCGTGAACCCACCTGGTCGCCCGATGGACGTGAGATCGTCTTCGTGCGGGCGTACATGAACATCTATGACGCGGGCGGAGGCTTCGACACCAAGCGCACAGAGGTGTGGCGTGTGGATGCCCATGGCAGGAACGAGCGCCGGTTGACGCGGACGAGGAACAACATTCTTGATGGGGCTCCCTCTTGGTCACCTGACGGTAGCCACATCGCATTCGACCGTACCGGCCTCGAGTTCCGCGAGATCTACGTGATGAATCGAAATGGTCGCGCTTTGCGCCGTCTAACGCGAAGCATCGACGAGAAGCGCTGGCCCGCGTGGTCACCGGACGGGCGGACGATCGCCTTCGTGAGCAGTGGCGAGAACGACAAGATCCACGTGATGAATGCCAATGGCAGCAGTCAGCATCAGTTGACGCGAAATGCCCGCGACGATGACCAACCCGCGTGGCGGCCATTCCTTGACGTCCCGATGAACCGCGCCCGCCGCATCACTCTCCTCGGCCTCGCGGTCGTCATCGTGCTGTTCGCCGCGGCCGGTTCTTCGGGTTCGATCTTGCCCGAGCTGCGAGCGGATGGCGACGACAAGCGTCTCCGCCCGTCTCGAATACCATCAAAGTCGGCGCGATCAACGCCGGGATCGGGGGCGAGCGGGATCTACGGGGCGAAGATCGACGGAAGTAACAGGCACCTGATCACTCGCTACAAAGGCGGAGCCCCGACAGACGGCTACTTCTCACCGGAATGGTCGGCGAAGGGCCAGTCGCTCACGTACTGGACAAGTGGTGAGCGCATCATGCTTCGTCCAGGTGGTTACCCCTACGCGCGGCGTTCGCAGGACGCTCCGATTGGTCTGCTGTGCAACACCGATCCGACGTGGTCACCGGATGGACGGCAGATCGCCTTTTCTGGCGAAAATCCGATCACCTCCCGCCGTCCGATCTCAATCGTCTCGCTGGCATTCGGCCGCGTTCGCAGGCTCACGAAGCCCGCTCTCAAAGACGGAGACTTCGCGCCAGACTGGTCAACTGACGGAGCCGCGATCGCGTTTGAACGCGCCTTAGGGCCGCCAAGACGACCGGTCTGTCATCTACACTGAGGACCCTCGACGGCCGCGAGCGTCGGATCAGCAAGGGGTCCTCTCCGTCCTGGTCACCCGACGGTCAATCGCTCGTCTTCGCCGCTGGTGACACGATCTACCGGGTCAACGCCGATGGAAGAGGAGCCAGATGCTCGCGCACTTGCCGGGATTGATTCGATGTTCAAGCCTGTCTCCCGACGGGCGGAAATGCTCCTCTATTCCAAGCACAAGTCGTACTGGCGCGACTCGATCTGGGTCGTAAACGCCAACGGGACGTCGCCGACCCGTCTTCTCACGGTTCCCGGGAAGCGGGAATCATCCCGGGGAACATCCGAGGCATCGGGTGGAAGCCCGGATGAGGTCCCTCGCCGAACCCCTCGTCTGCGCGCAGTGCGGCATCACGTCGTCCAGCTTGGCGGTCGGCTGGCGCGGTGTACTCGCAGCCGACGATGACGAGGCAGGCGAGAGCTTTGTCGAGGAGGTTCAAGTCTTCTGCCCGGAGTGTGCTGCGCGGGAGTTTGAGTCGTAGTTTCAAGCTTTGACACGGTTACAGTGGCGATGCGAGTCAACAGCCTCCTCGCTTCCGTTGGCTCCGCGTCTGCGCCGCCCTCTTCGTGCCCGTGGTCGTATCGCTCGCTACGGCCTTGACGGCGCTCGCGAGCAACGAAGAGCGGGTGAGGGTCGAGCGCCAAGCGGCCGATCACCAGGCGAACCCGCCGGGTTGATCGCGTTCACGCGTCGTGGAAGTGTCTTCGCGGTCGCCGCAGACGGAACCGGCCTCCGCAAACTGGCCACCGGTTCCAGCCGAGATCTCGAGCTCGCCTATACGACCCGAGCTAGTCGCCTGCGGGAGACCGGATCGTCTACCGCAAGGGCGACAGAGGCTCGATCATCGAGCTATGGATGCGCCGTGCCGACGGCTCGGGCGCGCGCGAACTCCCGGTCGATGCCGAGTACGTCTACGACCGGTCAGTTGGTCGCCGACTGGCACGAACTTGGCGTTCGCGCGGATTGACGACTTTGACACGGGTAATCCCTGGATCTTCCGGGCGACGCTCGGCGGCCGAGACGAGAAGGCGCTAACTCGACCTCGTGGTAATGCAGGAGATGCGTCGCCAGCGTGGTCACCACGTGGGGACGTCATCGCTTTCGAGCGTTACAACCCTTTCGAACCGACACGCACCACGATCCAGCTGGTGCGGGCGGATGGCAGGTGGTCACCGGCACGTTCTGACCCTGGGGTGGCGAGCCCGATTGGTCTCCCGATGGCATGTCGCTGACATTCGTCCGCGGCGGCGATATCTACACGATCAACCGTGACAGGAGCGGTCTCCGCCGCATCACCCGGACTACTGGAAAAGAAGCGTCGCCAGAGTGGGGAGCGAACGGGACGTCAATTGCCGCGTTCGCGACAGTGCCATCTGGGTCGTCGATGCGAACGGCGGCAACGAACGCCGGGTCCGTCAGCCGCGTGGATGAGCGCATTGACTGGCAGCAGCGACCGCGGCCGTGACGCGTCGAAGACAGAGGACGCGTCAGGCCGAGGACAACGACGAGCTCGAGGAGTTCGCGATCTTCCGCCCGGAGGGCGCGGCGCGGGAGTTTGACGGACCGTGAACCGCGCCCTCCGCTTCACGCTCCTCGGCCTCGCGGTCGTGGTGGTGCTGATGTGTATCAGCGCTGGTTGCGGTGGTGGTTCGACCGAGGCGGCAAGCTGCGAGCCAAACGCGGTGGACGATGTCGCAGGGGTCAGCGACGGGCAGTTGCTCGCGATCGATGCGTCTAGTCCCGTGAATGTCTTGGCAGTTGGCGGCACTCCGGAGTTCTCTTTGAAGTCCTCGCTGGTCGTTCGGTATGACGGCAGCGCGTGGAAGGCGTTCCGAGCTCCTCGCCGAACTCCGGATGTTCGATGTCGCGGTGATCGCCGAAGACGACGTGTGGGTGCTTGGCACTCGAGAGAAGGGGCCACTCGAGGAGCGACTCGTTAGATGGGATGGCAGGACATGGGTCGAGGAGCGAGCACCCAAGGACGTCACATACAGCGCCCTCGATGCACTCGAGTCGGATGATGTGTGGCTCGTCGGAACCCAGTGGCGGCATGGGCCGAGCCCCTTCATCGCCCACTGGGATGGCTCTGCGTGGTCGAGGTTCACCGTCGAGGGCCCAAGAACGTGTCACTCGAGGACGTCGCTGCCTACTCAAGCGATATCGCCTGGGCGGTCGGCAACATCCTTGACGATCGAACGGGAGATCCGCTCGAGCCCGTCGTCTCGAGGTCGGACGGCGATCAGTGGAACGTGATGCCCGCCCCACAATCCGAGGGTGCATTCGACTACCTCGCTCTCGACAACGTCACCGTGACCGGCCCGAACGACATCTGGAGCACACCGGGTTCGCTAGCGAGGAGATTCTCGTCCACTGGGACGGAGAGGCATGGACACGACATCGCGGCCCGATGTACTCCTATAGCTCGCTCGCCTCAACGGACAGTGCGCTCTGGGCCGCGGGCATGCGTGGAAACTCCAACAAGGAGCAGGTGTCGATCGCGCGAGCCGCCGACGAGGGCTGGACATATGCCGATGTGGCCGTCCACTCGACCGACGAGGAAGACGCACCGCCCGGATTGGTCGCACTTTCAGAAGAAGCTGCGTGGGCAGCAGGCGGGCGGTGATTGTCCTCAAAGCGTGTGCGCGCTAAGAGGGTCGCGCCGGCTCTCCGTCTTTCCACGGCAGGGCTAGCCGGAGGCTGGCCGCCAAACGGGCCAATTCTCGTCGGCCGGAGTGTTCGTCAACCTCCGCAGGCCGCTTCCATTGAGGTTCACACGATAGATCTCGTGGCTCGTGGCTCCCGTCACGGTTGCTGACGAAGGCCATCGAGCGTCCGTCTGCAGACCATGACGGGGTAGCGATTCTCGTGCCGACGTGGCGCGTGAGGTTTCGTTCCCCGCTTCCATCCCGGTTCATGACATAGACGTGCCATCGCTCGACGCCAAAACGTCCGGATGAATACGATTCTTTGCCCGTCCGGCGACCAGGATGCGAAGTTATCCTCCTCGTCCGGCGCGGGATTCGTCAGTTGCCGTAAGCGAGTGCCCTCTGCGCTGACGGTCCAGAGTGCGTCGTCTCGATGAAAGAGGATGGTCGTTCCGTCGGGGGACCATCGCGGTGAGCCGCCACGACCGGTGCCGCGAAGGACCCGGGGCTTCCCTTGGTCGACGTCGACGAGGAAGACTCCCACTGTCTCATGACGGTCGTAGTCGTAGCGCTGGAACGCGAGCGTGTCGCTCGTTGGAGACCAGTCTGGCCCGCCGTCCGCAAATGCCGAGGCAGGTGTCACCCGGTGCTCCGCGCTGCCGTCCTGACCGATCACGTAGACAGACCAAGAGCCTGCTCGTCGGGAGAAGGCTAGTCTCCGACTATCGGGCGCCCACGTCGGGTCGATGTTCGACGTACCTCGCGATGCAAGCCGTCGCTGTACACCGTCATCTGGGGTTATCTGCCAGAGGTCGACTTGCGTGCCAGGCGCCCAGCGTTGGAAAGCGATGATCTGACCATCCGGTGACCACGTGAGCGGTGAGGTCACTCTCTTGCCCGCGAGTTTTCGCTGCCCGCGGCCATCGGCGTTCATGACGTAGAGACCACCATCCCGCTCGAACGCGATTCGCTCACTCGGGCGCGGAGGCAGTATGGCCGGTGCAGCAGCCGTCGAGAGGATTGAGCCCGCGACCACGACCAAGCTCATGCTTGGGTAAGAGGACCCGGAGGTTTCTCATCGCTTCGCCGATTCTGAAAAGCGGCGCTACGACTCCGTCAACGTGTCTCGACGCTCTAGCCGCTGAGGCTACTAGCCCGGCGCTCGGGGCGCTCGTTCTGACGCGGCCGGCCAGATAACGAGGACGACCAGGAGAACTCTCTGCGACGCCACCACACCCCAGACAAGCCTGTTTACAATCGGTTAGGGAAACCGGCGGGAGTTTCGGTGCCAGATCGCGCCGCTCCGGATTCCGTGAACAAGACGCTCTGCTGCAAGGCATGGGCAGCACGGCGACGACCGCAAGGCCGAGGCGCGTGAAGCCGAGGACGCGTTCACGTCAGGGCGCTGCTCTGTGGACACCGCTGGCGAGGCGAGATGCGCATCACTTTGGCGCCCATGCCGGCGCAAGGTCGAGTGTGTAGGGGGTTATGCGGCGCGCCCGTTTGCCGTCCGACTGCATGACGTACAGCTTCGGGAGGGAATCCTCGGTCGGGTAACGGACGAAGGCGATCCAGTGACCGTCCGGAGACCAAGCTGGGGCGAAGTTGTTGGGACCCCGGAACGTGAGGCGGCGGAAGCCGGTGCCGTCGGCGTTGACGACGCACACGTTCTGGCGCACGTCGACCGCGCACGTAAAGGCCATGCGTCGGCCATCCGGGGCCCACGCCGACCTATCGTTGTCCGTTGGCCCATGCGTCAGCCGTCGGACACCCGCGCCGTTGGGTTTTATGACGTAGACGTCATGACTGTCATCCTTCGGACGCAGCCTGTCGAATGACAGCAGTCGGCCGTCGGGAGACCAAGCCAGGTTGTCGTAAGTCCCTACTGGCCCCACCTGCCGCGATCCGCTGCCGTCGGAGTTCATCACGAAGATGGCCTTCGTCCGGGACGCGACCTCGCGTAGAAAGGTGATCTTCTGTCCGTCTGGTGACCACGCGGGCGACAAGGCATTGCTCATGATCTTCCGCTGCCCACTGCCGTCGGCGTTTGAGAGAAACACTCCTGGCCTTGCTCCTACTTTCGGTTCTAGTCGTGTGAACGCGATCTCAGGTGCGACGGGAGACCACGCTGGGCCTGCATCAAAGAAGTCTCCAGGCGGCGTGATTGCACGCTTGGCGGTTCCGTTAGAAGATATACGACGATGAGTGCCCGCTCGCCCGGTCCGGCGTAGTCGACTTGGCGCTCGAATGCGATGTGTCGGCCGTCAGCCGACCACACGGCGGTGTAGTCCTCGCCGTGATCATTGCGTGTGAGGCACCGACGTCGGGAGCCGTCGGCGTTCACCGTGCAGATGTATCCCTCGGAGTACACGAGCTGGCCCACTGGCTCTGGCGTTGCCCGAGTCATTCGCGCGTAGCACGACGGACGCTGCGGCGACAAGCGACAGTCCCAGGGCCACGAGCCACGTGACGCGAAGAGCGACTGGACTCTGATTCAAGGCGGGCGACGATCGCACGGCAGCGCTAGCCGTGGCCTGCCGAGCTGCGAGGCCCGCTACGTCAGCACCCGGCACGCCCGCTGCGGACCTCGCCTCTGCCGGTGGTGCCGCAAACTTGCTCTGATCTCGTTCGCGACCGGCGTGGCATCTCCACGAGCCACCTCGGTGATTCCTCGCTAGCATTCGTTCGCGTCAGGCGATGCAGACCCGTTCCATCGGGGCGAGTCACGAACCCAATGTGATTAAGCGTGCACCCGGAGATCGGTTCAACCGTCTACCGATCTCCAGGTGCGGAGCCACGCGTCTCAGTGCTGCTCAGTCGCATGGCGCCGAGCGGCCAGCAGCTGTCCCAGCCCGGCCGCCAGCCCCAATCGGCGAGCCCGCCGCTGACGCCGGGTGCGAGCCTGGAGCGCCAGACGCTCGGTCTGTGCCTCGTGCTCGCGCTGCTGACGATAATCATGGGTCAGCTGTCGAATTGCCTCGTATTGCAGCATGGCCTTTCCTCCTTTCTGGTCTCGGGCGTTTGACAAATCGATCTGCCCAGTTCTGTACCGGCGACGGATCGATCACGAGTCCTCCCTTCTTGGGCTTCGTAGAAGACGATTCACACTCTTTGTGCACGCGGTCTGACCGCATGCACGCACTGCGACGGCCAACGCCGCAAGGCCTTGCCGACGTCGATGTTCGCGTCGCGACTCTGCCGCTACGCGGTGACGACGAGAGGCCAGCTGGCGTCGATCACAACCATGATCCGCATGAATGACCTCCCTTCTCGTCGGGCTGGGCGGCTGCCCAGCGAACAGATGACGATGACAGGTCTCGAAGACCTTGTCAAGGACCGCACAAGATGCTTCTCATGGCAACGCACGCACGTGGAGTCGGGCATGCTTGGTGCGACGAGGGCGAAGGCGTGGACTGGCAGGCGCCCTACAAGCGCGTGTTCGGGGTCGCACCGTAGGACTGAGGCAGTCGGCAACGATCACCCGACTCGCGCAGCAACCACGCGCCGACGAAGGCGATCCAGCAGAAGGCGACCACCGTTCCTGCACGCGTGGCTGCGCCGTCCCCGACCGGGGAGAAGACCACGTTCGCGACGATGATCGCCGGGAGCGTGAGCAGGCTCGGCAGCCATGCGCCGTGCCAGGCCGGGTTGCGCCGAAATGCCAACGCGGAGAGCACCGGCGCAAGGATCAAGGCTACGGCGCTGATGCCGGACTCGACCTTGTGTCCATGCGAGTGCCAGGAGTCGTTCATGCAGGCGGCGTCGATCCCGCGACAGTCGAGGCGGAAGAACCCGTCGAGGAAGCCGCCTCCGCCGACGACGAACAGTGCCGCCGCCGCGAGGCGGCCGAGCAGGTCCGGGCTGAGCGCCTGCCACAGGCCGACGGCCAGCACCAGCACGAGCAGTCCGGCCAGGTTCGCGCCGACCTGGTTGTACAGCCAGGGACTATTCGCGGTCATCGCGCCGAGGTCTGAGATGTCGTCGCGGGCGCTGCTGTAGGCGTCCGGCTGCGCCAGCCCGCCCGTAATCCAGCCGAGAGTCGAGACGAACAACGATGCAATGCCGCAGATCCCGGCGACCCGGCCGAAGCACGAAGAGGACACGAGGCGGACCATACGCCCGCCGGGGCGACCGCCGAACGAAGATAACTACCGTTCTCGATTCCGAGAAGGTCAGGTCGTCCGTCCGCTGGAGCCAGCGGCATGTCGTCTCCGAGGAACTCCCGCTAGGGCTATGCCCTGCGCATGAAGTAAACGATCATCAAGACGAGCAAGATGATGACGAGGATTCCGATCAATCCATAGCCGGTTCCGGCGAGTGCGAGCGGCACGGTTCTCTCCTTCGGATCGTGTAGGTGAACTGACCGCCCGGACAGTCGGGGGAGGTCAAATTGCTGGATTTAGGTCACTGGTGATACCCGAGACGAATCGGGCTTAATCACGCGTCAGTTTTGGCCCGCCGGTGGGGATGTCACGGCACCGCTTCGCTTTTGATGGCTTGGCGTCAGCGCCATGCTTGTGCGCCGCTGGCCGCCCGAGGTGACGTTCTGAACTGGCTCAGGGCGGGTATCGCGTACCTCGTGCAGGCGATGTACGGAGACCGGCCGGAGCGCATCCTTCTAACACCCGTGGTACGTGCGGTGGCGGACGGCCAAGCCTGATGCGTTCCACCCGCGCACGGCCCACGGTCACTGTTCGCTGTCAGGAGTGCGGCACTACCGTCGAGGTAAGCCCGAGCCATGCCCGCCAGCTCGTCCGCCGGAACCTCGCCATGCGCTGCCGGTTTTGCCGCCGGCCTGGCGCCCGGCCAAGCGTGGAGGCGATCGCCACGGCGAAGCGGTGGTGGCTCGACAACTACACGTTGGCCGAGCTACAGAGCTGGCCGCCGATCTTGAACGTCCCCGGCCGAAAGAGCCCGGCAATCGCGCGGAACACTCGTCGGCCGCGAGCGTTCGACCGTGCGCCGGGCCCTACCGCTAGTCGGCGTCGACGACGACCGTCGCGGTGATGTTCCCGCCGCTGTCCTCGTAACTCGAACCTCGAGCACCGTGGCGCCTCTTCCGTCCGGGAGGTGGACGGTGACGCCGACGCCTACGTTCGGGACGGCGTAGTTGACGAAAGCGAGGTCCAGAGCCGGCGGTGTCGACGAGTCGGAAGCGGAAGCCGGACATCACATGGCTGCGATCGCCAGGCAGCTCAACGAGGACGGCGTGCCGACGCCGCGCAACGGCCGCTGGCACCCGCCAGGTGTGAAGAGCGTGCTGGCATGGAGTTCCTCAGAGTTGAGCGCCTGAAATCTCTCGTTCGTTTCGCGCGTGAAGCAGGCAGGACTGCGGAGAGCGGGTGTCGGAGGCCACCACGTTTAGAGCGAGACTCTGTAGATGTCCAGGGAGTCAGCGTCGTAGCGATTGTTGGGGGCGCTCTTCGAGCGACAGGTCCCGCTCGCACTGCGAAACGTCCCTGTCCCTCCTGTGATCCGGACCTGCTGTGTCTTGGGATTCGCCTTAATCCTGCCGCGGCAGGTGATTGTGCCTCCGGGCAAGGTCGTCTTCAGGTGCAGCGTCCAAGTAGACGGACTCTCGTAGACGGCCCGCCAGGCGTCGCGGCCGACGACCGCCCCGGTCGGCTTCCCAGCTGGGGGACAGCGTTACGCAGCAGCGAGTTACCGACATGGACGTCACCTCGTGAAGCACCCGTCGGTGCCTTGTCCGTCCTGACATCGACGTTTGCCGCCATCGAGAAGAGCTTGATGAGTTGTGTGACGTTCGGACCGCTTGACGCTGCTGCGGTAACGCACAGCGATCCGACTAGGACTGCGAAGAGGGCGGTGGCAAACCTCATGTCTCGGAGTCTAAAGAGGGTCGACTCCCTGGCGTGCGCGACATCAGTACGTCAGGGAGTCCGCAATAAGTCCACAAACGTCCGAGAACACATCCCCGCAGCCATGCGGAGCGATCCCCCGAAACCGAGCAGCCAAGCCACTTCCCGCCACCTCCGAGCATCACCCGCCACCCCCCGTCCGACTCCCCATTCGTTGAGCACGTAGGGCGTCGTCGTGTGCTCCGCGAGGCGACGCCGGAGCCGGCATGCGTGCGAGTCCAGGGTCCGTGTCCGTCCTAGCAAGTGGAAGTAACTCCCGATTTGGACAAGGCTCCCAGACCTTGCGTTATGGAGCTCAGTGCGCTTCGCCCTCTCCTTCCATCACGGCGAGCCGCGTGTAGTAGTCGGGGAGCTCCTTGAGATGCGCCCACGCGATCTTGCCGGTGAGGATCTCGTCGTTCCGCGTCACATCGGTCTCCGGGTCGCGCGAGCCGTGCTCCATCTCGACGTCGAGCCCCATGCGGAACTGCTCGACATCAAAGGGTGACGTCAGCCAGTCGATTCCGATCTCCTCGCCGATCCGCCGAGCTTCCTCCAAGGTGTAGACGGTCTTCAACATCGCCCTCCTGATCGATTGGCTATCGGGGTTCGATGTCATCACCGATGGCCTGGATCAAGCGACAGCTCACAGGCGGGAGCATGGCAAACGCGCATCTAACCTGGGGATTTAAATACTAACCAACGCGGCCCGCAATCCGCGAGCCGCGTTGGCAGGTGTGACAACGGTTCTATGGGAAGCAGGGCCCAAAGGTGAGTTCGCCGCCCTTGCCGTTGTGCAGTCCTGGCGCGACCGGACCGTTGGTGCCGCCCGGATTGGTCGCCCGGTGGTTGTTGTTGTGAAACTCGTTGAACGCCTGTTGGATACCCGCGTTCGTCGCGACGTTGTTCACGAAGTCGTAGTTGTCACAGAGGTCCGGCCCCGCTGGCTGACCGTTGATGAAGTGCCGGTGCGGGGCGACGTTGCTGAGATTCGGATCTGCCAGTCCGACGCCCGCCGATATCCCAATGACCGCCGCGAGTAGCACCACGCCGAAAAGAAGTCGGTTCCGCATATTCTCCCCCTCCGTCTAGGTCGGCCCACAATATGATCGCAGCAAGGCGAAAGCAACCACTAATCGGAACGCCTAACCCAGTGGTAACGGTCTTCTGAACCCCAACGGGGCCGAGGCGTTTTTGGGCCAGGATCAGACCACCCGACCACTCGGGCCTACCCATCGCCCGCGACCCGTTTATTCATCGGGTGTTGAACGTAAAATGCCCCGGCGAACCGGGGCGCCTTACAAGCAGGAGGTCGGCGGTTCGAGACCGTCACCGCCCACCTAGGAAAGTTGCCGTAAGTGGCGGCTTTTCTTTTGGCTCGACAGTTTGCACAGCGTGCCGCACGCTACGACATGCGAGAGTTGTGCGAGATTTCGCCTTCCGTCCGAAGCGGCCCGGTACGCTGGCCCGTCAGCTCGCGCCCCTCGTTGCCTAAGCAGGTGTGCGGTGGGATGATCGCGCCGCCATGAACCGCGCCCTCTGCTTCACGGGCCTCGGCCGCCTGAACGAGTTCACGCCCGCCGGCGTCGATGCCGGACTCTTCTGGTCGAACTGAAGGAGCTCACATGATTGGAGACATCTCCCGCTTCCCTAGGTCACCGCACAAGGGCTACCGCCAGGTGCTGCTCCAGCAGGGTCGGGTGCTGCTGGACGCCGACTTCAACGAGCAGGGCGCCCTCGCCGCACACGCGCTGCGCCAGTTGACCCAGGATCTGATCGGCCCGCACGCCGGGCCTGCCGACGACCTGGGCTTTGCTATCGGAACGGCGAACGGCTTCACGATTGCACGCGGCCGCTACTACGTCAGAGGCCTGCTCGCCGCCAACGACCAACCGGATTCGGACCAAACGTCGGGCCGCTTCCTTACGGCGAGCAGGAAGGCGTCGATGAGCTCGAGTTCGAGGCCACCAAGCCGTACTTCTTCTATCTCGACGTCTGGGAGCGGTCGGTCTCGTGGCTGGAGGACGACACGATCCGCGAGGTGGCGCTGGGTGGTCCGGACACGACGCTCCGCCGTCAGGTCGTCTGGCAGGTGCGCGCGATCGAGCGGCCCCTTCCCAACCTCGACGACGAGGCGAAGGCGTCGAGCTGGCTGAGCGAGAACGTCGAGCGCCACCCCGTCTACGACCCGGCTGCGGTGCCCCGACTCCCAATGATGCAAGCGTTCGTTGATCCGGAGGACGATCCCGACGAGACGCCGTGCGTCGCCGATCCGCTCGGTGGGTATCGCGGGCTCGAGAACAAGCTGTACCGCGTCCAGATCCATGACGTCTCGGGCGGTCAGGTGACGTTCAAGTGGACGCGGGAGAACGGCTCGGTCATGGCGGGCTGGGCCGGGCACGTCGCGAACACGCTCATCGTCGAAGGCGTGCGGGACACGGCGAGCGGATTCGCCGCGGGTCAGTGGGTCGAGATCGTCGACCGGCTCGGCGAGCTGCGTGGCGAGCCGGGGTGATGCTGCGGCTGACGAAGGTCGAGCGCGACCAGCTCACCTACGATCCCGCGAGCGTTTCAGGACCGCTTCCAACGATCGAGAACCTCGTCAGCCCGATCGTGCGGCGCTGGGACCACACGGAGCGCGGGGATCATGCTCTCTCCGGCGGCGCGATCGTCCTCGAAGAGGACCGCGACTACTACCTCGAGCGCGGAATCAAGATCCGCTTCCCGCCGCAGGACGCGACCATCAGCGGCGAGCGCCGGTACGCGGTTGGCGACTGGTGGGGATTCGCCGCGCGGGTGGCGACCGCCGACATCGATTGGCCCTCGACGACGCAGGTGGTCGGCGGCGAGCCTCAGAAGGTGTATATCTCGACCGTCCGCCGGACGGTCCCGAGCATGTCTATGCGCCGCTGGGCGTCGGAATCCTGGAAGGGGCCAGCGCTGGAGTTAACCACATGCAGCGCACGATCAACCAGCTCTGGACGGACGTGTAAGCGGCGGCCACGATGTCGGCGGACGACGACATCCGGGCGAGAGAGTTGCCGTCCTGGGCAGTGCTCAGCAGGATTGTGACGTCGTCCCGCGGGTCGGAGTAGGGACCACTGGCCGCCCGCGACACGCCGATGGAACCCTGGCAGCAGCACCTGGATGGGTTGGCCGCGTTCCTGACCGCGGGGCGCGGTCACGCTTTCACCAGTCCATTGAGAACGAGCGACTGCGGCGAAAACTCCGCGAAGAACTCTGGCACTTCGAGGGGCACCTCGATGCCCGGTACACATACTGGCTTGAAATGCACGTCCAAGTACGACCCCTTCAAGGACGAGGTCCATGAGTTGCTCGTGGAAAGAGGTGCACCGGCGACCTGCCTCGTGTTCGCGGTCGGGGAGGAGTTCGACCCGTACGGCGACGAGCGGGAGTTACGAACAGCGCTCGAGGACCTAATGTTGGACGGCGCCGGGTTTCTCTCGTGTCTTCCGGGTCGGCTCGCGCTCTACGTCGGCGAATATGGCTCGAACGTGGCCTTGCTGATTCGCTGATCTGGCTCACGCTGGCGCTCCTGTGCGACGCTCGAGGGGCGGGAAACCTCGTGACGACGGCCGGAGGCGCTCAGGGAGCGCATCAGGCGTTTTACGTCGGTCCTCGATGTTGGCGCCGGAGCGGCGGCCTCAGCGGCGGCCGTTGGCGTGATTGGCGAGTGATTCAAGCGCGCGCGCAGCAGCCGCATCAAGAATGACTGCGAGATCGTCTTCGGAGATGTTGCCGGGTACGTCGATTCGGTGTATCCGGCGGAGCTCGCTCTCAATCGCGCCGCGGACCTCTTGCTCAACAGGGTCGAGCTCCAGACTGAGGTCTCGCTGCGCTCTGTCTGCAACGGCGACAAGCTCGGCGGCCGTGGTCGGATCGCCTGAGATGATCACCGCTGCCGCGGCAATCAGAGCGTAAACGAGAAATGCCGAATGTCCGGCATCGCGAGCGAGCTCGAGTGCCTCTCGAAGCGCCTTCTTTGCTGTCTCATGCCTCCCAAGCGAGACGCGCGGCCAGAGCTCATGTTGAGGTCGGCCGACACGGCGCATAGACGTCGCCCATCTTCCGGCTCAAGCCACGACTCTCGTCCGCGAGGTCGAAGGCCACCTCAAAATCGCCCATCTCGAGAGCGAGGTACGCCCGGTTATCCATCACAATGGCAAGGCGTTTCTCGTCGCCCAGCTCACGGAGTATCGCTTCCGTTTGCGCCAGAAGCTCGGCGCCACGTCGGAAGTCCCGGCGCGCGAGCGCGACATTCCCTAGCGATCCGACAGCGCGCGCCTCGAGAAGGGCGGAGGCCAGCGCCCTGCGCGACCGCGACGCTCTCGCTTGCCAGTTGCTCTGCTTCGTCAAAGTCACCCTGAATACGAGCGAGGAGGCTAGCGCCCATCAACGCCTCCGCAACATGCGTAGCCGGCGCTCCTTCACGCTGCGCGAGCGCAGTACGGAACCACCGACGCCCTTCGCTGTAGTGGCCTTGTTGCTCCCAGAACCGACCCAGCGCTGAAGCAAGCCGAAGTTGACGCAGAGCCCTCAGAGTAAACAAGTGCGGCCCTGACGTTGTCGTGTTCGAGAGCGAGTAGCTTGATCCAGGTCGGCTCGTCGCTCGTGAGAAGTGCGACTCGGCACGCTCGGCCAGTGCAGCGAAGTACTCCGCGTGTGCCGCAGCTGTCGAGCGTAGTTCCCGGCACGCGCCAATTGCTCACCGGCAAACTCTCGGATCGTCTCGAGCATCCAGAAGCGCTCGTCCGTCTGTCGGACGAGACTCTTCTCCACTAGCGATTGCAGCTTGTCCAGATCGGCATCGCACACTTGCTCTGCGGCCTTCAGCGTGCAGCCGCCGGCGAAGACGGCGAGCCTGGCAAAGAGTTTCTGCTCTTCCGCTGACAGGAGTTCGTGCGACCACTCAATGGTCGCGCGCAGTGTCCGCTGTCGCTCGGGAGCGTCGCGGGGGCCACCCGTCAGAAGCGGTAGGCGCTGCTCGAGCCGATCGAGGATCTGTGCGGAGGACAGTGCCTTCACGCGGGCCGCTGCCAGCTCGAGTGCGAGTGGCAGGTCGTCAAGGCGCCTGCAGATCCCGGAGACGGCCTCGTCAGATCGGAAGTTGGGCTTGACCCCCGTCGCCCTGGCGAGGAAGAAGCCAACAAGCTTCCTCTATGAACGAGCGGCGGCACCTCGTACTCCTGCTCGCCCATGACGTGCAGCGGCTCGCGGCTGGTCACAAGCACCTCAAGCCTCGGGCACAAGGTGAGGCAGAGCGGCCGACGTCGGGTGCAGCCTCAACGACCTGTTCGAAGTTGTCAAAGAGGAGGAGCATCGACTTGTCTCCAATGTGCTCCGCCAGGCCTTCTTTGCATCCGAGTGCCTGGCCGGCCGTCTCGAGCACGAGTTCGGCGTCGCGCAGGGAGGCCAGCGCGACCCACCAGACACCGTGCATGTATTGGTCGGCAACCGCGACCCGCTGCTTGTGCGGCCAGGCGCGTCTTGCCCGTTCCGCCCGGCCCGGTCAGCGTAAGCAGGCGAACGTCCTCGCGCGAGGAGCCCGAGCACCTACCGCCAACTCGCCTCGCGGCCCAGGAAAGGCGTCGAAGGGGACGGGCAGATTCGTCTGGTGCAGGCTCTTAAGAGGCGGAAAATCGGTCCTCTCCCAGCTGGTAGATGCGCTCGGGCGCCGAGAGATCCTTCAGCCGGTGGTCGCCCAGGTCGCGCAGAGCGTCGGTCCCAACAAGCGCAGCCGTCGACGCTGATACGAGCACCTGGCCGCCGTGGCCGCAGGCGGCGATGCGGGCGGCGCGATGCACGTCGCCGCCCACGTAGCCCTCGCCGTCAAGAGCGGGGTGCCGGTGTGCAGGCCCATGCGCACTCGGATCGGGCCGGCCGGCCAGTCCCGCGAGACATGCGTCGATGCCGCCTGCGAGCGCGCCGAGCGCCGTCGGGAAGGCGACGAAGAAGGCGCTCCCCCCCGCGTCCACCTCGACGCCGCCGTGGCGCTCGAAAAAGCCTCTCGAGGACGCCACGATGCTCCGCCAGCGCCGCCGCGTATAGCGCTCCACACCAAACTCCCGCAGCAACTTCGTCGAGCCCTCGATATCCGTGAAGAGGAACGTCACGGTGCCGGTCGGGAGTACCCGTTGCACATGGGTCATCATGCGGCAAGGCAAGGCGTCACTGCGGGGCCTGTAGTCGCAGGCTGGGTCACTCCGCGACACCGCCTTGGACTGCGCGGAACAGCCAGAATCCCGGCTCCGTGAGAGGGACGGGGCTCTGGCTGTTGGGCTGTGGTGGATCGCTTCCGAGGGTTTCGGCGCCTTGTCAGCCCTGAAGATGGAGCGTGCCCTGGAAGCACACGAATGCCACCGTTGCCTTCAACCTCGCGGGGATCATCGCGGGCTATGTACGACTTGTAGCGAACGAGATCGACGAGCTGGAGCTAGAATCAGCGATGACCTCGCTCGCGTTCGAAGGACGGAGGAGCTGCGGGTCCTTCGCGTCCTGGACGACCAGCCATGCGAGATCCATGCGAGAAATAGGCGGCGACAGGTAGCGAGAGAGCGACCTGCCGGTCGCGACCGGTTCGCTCAACAGCACGAAATCGGCGGCTGGTGGCGGCTAGCGGCGAGCCTCGCGCTGCCTTACAAGCAGGAGGTCGGCGGTTCGAGACCGTCACCGCCCACTGGAAAGAGCCTGGAGTCACGGGCTCTTCTCGAAACTGACGCCTTGGCCAGGCGGTGCCTGCGAACGCGGCGTTGAAGCGGTTTCGCTAGAGCCTTCCAAGCGCTCGTACGGTTCGATTGCCCTTGGCCCGATTTAGCCGCCGTTCTTAGGCGCGTCTTACCTTGTCCTGCTTTTCTGGGCCGCAGTGTTCTACCTCCGCTACATCGGAAGCGAGCTTGCGCGGCGCAAGGGCCGGACGATTCTCACCGTGCTGGGGCTCGCCGTCGGCGTCGCGCTCGTGATCGTGATCTCCTCGTTGACGCGCGGGCTCGACGACGCCCAGTCGAAGGCGCTCAGCCCGCTGACGAGCATCGGCACCGACCTCACGGTCACGCGCGAGGCAGAGACGGACTCCGCAGTCGGGGGCGGCGGGGGGCCAGGCACCGGGGGCGGCCCGGGTGACGGAGGCGGTCGCGACGTCGTCGACTCCAACCGCTCCGTGCTCACTGACCTCTCGAAGCTCGGGAAGCCAGGCCAACACTTCGTACACGACTTCTTCCTTCCCGGCACACAGCTCACCTTCGACGAGAAGCAGGCGAAGCAGATCGCTGCGATCGGCGGCGTCTCAACCGTCGCCACGGGACTGACGCTGCTCGCTACCCATCAGGAGGGCGTGGTGCCGAAGATCGTCGCGAAGGTGCAAACGGGCGGCGACACGTTCGACATCCGGCGCCAGATCAAGCCTCCGACCGCGGCCGAGCTTGCGCAGGTGCAGAAGTGCATTCAGAAGGCCGGAGGCAGCTTCGGCGTCGCTCCAGGCGGAACGCAGGGCCAGGGCGGTGGGCTCGGCCAGTCGCCTCCGCAGGGTGGCGGCTTCATCCCCGGCGGCGGTGGTGCCTTCCAGAAGTGCCTGCCTAAGCGCTTCAACCAGCTCCGCGCGCGGATCACCACTCCGCGCGAGACGCTGCGCCAGGTCGTCGACCCGCCCCAGACGAACATCGAGACGACGCCGTACACGATCGCCGGGGTCGACCAGCACAGTCCCGACGTCGGTCTCGTTACGCCGCGCCAGGTGCGCTCGGGACGGTACTTCTCGACGGCAGGTGGCAGCGAGGCCCTCGTCGCCACGGCTTATGCGAAGGCCCACGGGTTGAAGATCGGCTCGATGCTCGACCTGAACGGGACGAAGCTCCGCGTCGTCGGGCTCGTCGATCCGCCGCTCGGCGGTCAGAGCGCCGACGTCTACCTGCCTCTCGTCACGCTCCAGAAGCTCGCAGGACTCAAGGGCAAGGTGAACGTCGCGCTCGTGCGGGCGGACGACAGCACCTCCGTGTCCGCGGTCGAGTCGTCGATCGAGAAGACGTATCCGTCGGCGACCGTCGCCAGCTCGAGCAAGGTTGCCGACGCGATCAACGGCTCGCTCGTTGACGCCGCCGACCTCTCCGGCTCTCTCGGCCTCGCTCTCTCCGTCGCGGCCGCGCTCGCCGCGTTCCTGCTCGCCGCTCTCCTCACGCTCTCGTCGGTCGGCAAGCGCATACGCGAACTCGGCACTCTCAAGGCGATCGGCTGGTCGCAGCGACTGGTTGTCCGCCAGGTGGTCGGGGAGTCGGTCGCCCAGGGCGCCGCAGGCGGCCTGCTCGGGATCGCGCTCGGCGTCGTCATCGCGGTGCTCGTCGGCGCCTTCGGCCCGTCGCTCACCGCCACGTCCACGAGCGGTGGGTCGCTCTTCGGTGTCTCGGTCGCACGAACGGCGAGCGAACAGGTCTCGCTATCGGCGCCCCTGAGCGCGTCGGTGCTCGTGCTTGGGCTCGGGCTCGCCCTGCTCGGTGGCATGATCGCCGGCGCCGCGGGCGCGCTCCGGGCGGCACGACTTCGTCCGGCTGACGCCATGAGGCAGGTGGACTAATGGCGTTCGTCTACACACTCGACGGCGCGTCACGTCTGTTCCGGCGCGGCGATCAGACGATCCGCGCGGTCGACGGCGTCGACCTCGCGATCGAAAGCGGGGAGTTCGTGGCCCTCGAGGGTCCAAGCGGCTCGGGCAAGACAACCCTCCTCCAGTTGCTCGGTGCGCTCGACCGACCCACCGAGGGCCACGTGCTCTTCGACGGCCGGGACCTCGGTGAGCTGTCGGACGGAGCGCTCACCGAGCTTCGCCTTCGCGCTTTCGGGATCGTCTTCCAGCAGTTCAACCTCATCCCGACATTGACCGCGGTCGAGAACGTCGAAGCGGGGCTCGCGCCAGCGGGAACCGCGAACGGCGATCTTCGCTCCCGTTCGCTGGCGTTGCTCGCCGAGGTTGGGCTAGATCAGCGCGCGGAGCACCTGCCGGGCCAACTGTCCGGCGGCGAGCAGCAGCGTGTGGCGATCGCGCGCGCTCTGTCGACCGAGCCGCGCGTGATCCTCGCCGACGAGCCGACGGGAAACCTCGACTCGAGGACGGGAGCAGACGTGTTCGCGCTCCTTCAGGGGCTTGCCGCGAGCAGGGGGACGACCGTCGTCATCGCGACGCACAACCCCGAGCTCGCCGCCCGCGCGACGCGCCGCTTGCTAATGCGCGATGGCCGGCTCGCTGAAGCGAACGGTAGTTAGCGCGAGCGGCCCGAGCTCGCTACGACCAACTGGCAAGTCGTTGGCAAGCGCTTGCCGGAGACAGCGGGAACTAGCCCCGTCGAAATCGGTTAACTCCTATTAGTTAAGCCGTTTTTCACCAGGTCGCTCTTCCCGTCACTCCCCGAGATCTTCGTTACAAGCAGGAGGTCGGCGGTTCGAGACCGTCACCGCCCATTCAAGAACGCAACCGGAGCGCAAGCGCAGCTTCACAAGGCGCAAACCTCCTGCGCATAGATCGAAGCCATGCTTTGGGCGATCAAAGATCTGTACGAAGACAACGGAGGATCAATGAAACGCGGAGTCGTAATCATCGCGCTGGTTGCGAGCGTCGTAGCAGCGGTTGCCGCATCGTCGCCGCTTTGGGCCGCGTCGAAACCCTCAGCGACCGTCCAGAGACAGTCAGGCTTTCTGCGGTTGCCGCCTGCTGCCCCGGCGGGCCAGATGACGCTGTACGGCCACATCAAGAAGCTGGCTCGCAAGGGTGGACACTATGAGCTGCGCTTCGATCCTGCCTGGTTCACGAGCGGCGTCACGGCCAGCCGTGCAGCGCTCGAAGCGACCGGCTCGAGTGATGTGCCGAACGACAACTACGTTGTAGAGAGTCATCAGCTGCTGACGTACCTCGTTCCAACAAGTGCGCGAGTCACCGTCCTCACCAACAACGCGAAGGGAATCGCCTCAACTCCGATCCCGGTTTCCGAGCTGGCGCGGATCGTCAATGGCGGGAAGCACCGCAAGCTCTTCGAAGCGTTGGACTCGGGCGTCTGGATTCGCGTCCGCATCGACACCGTTCAGGAACTCGACCAACAGTACCGCCCGTAAGGCGCACCATTCGGGCTCAGAACGTAAGTCGCCGCTTTCGCGGGGCGCCTGACGAGCACGAGGTCGACGGTTCGAGACCGCCCACTAGACGATCCATGGGCGGTCGCGGCGCCGCGCGACGTAGAGAACCGAGACGCGCGTCGGCGTGATCGTGCCGCCGGGCGCGGCGTCGATCCGGCGGCGGAACCGCTCGAAGAGCTCTGTTCGGACCGCCGGTTCGAGGGTCGCGTACCTCGAGATCGTGCCCAGCAGGTCGACGTAGCCGGCCGCGTCGTACGTGACCTCCGCGCGGTAGAGGTGGCGCTCGGCGCGCGCGAAGAACCCTCCCTCCTCGAACTCCGCGGAACGGTCGCGGATCTCGTCGAGGGCCTGCCGCGGTTCGCCCTCGCCGACCACCTCTCGGTAGTCCTCGTCGAGCCCGAGCCAGACGGGATCGGCGTCCTCATGGGCCACGAAGCGGGCGCCTCCGCCGTACACCGCGAGCGACCCGCCGGGCCGGAGCACCGACGCCGTCTTCGAGAAGCGGACTTCGTGGTCGATCCAGTGGAACGCGTTGAACGAGTAGACGCAATCAAAGACCCTGCCCGCCGGATCCCAAGCCTCGAACGCGCCGACCTCGATCTCCACGCCGGGAAAACCCGTGAGCTTGCTCCGCGCAACGGCGGCGAGATCCGCCCCCAGCTCGACGGCCGTGATCGCGAAGCCGCGCTCGGCGAGCGGCAAGGTCGCCTGGCCTGTTCCGCAACCGATCTCCAGGAGCGCCGCGCCTGGACGGAGACCTGTGAGCTCGACGACGTCGTCGAACACCTCGGGCGGGGCGACCGGCCGCGCGCGGTCGTAGGCCTCCGCGACGGAATCGAAGCTCGCCCGGAGGCTGTGCCGGTCGACCTCGCTCATCGCGCCGACTCTAGTCCCACCCACGCGAGGAAGCGGTGATAATCGAGCGATGCGGGTCCGGTCGCTCCTCCTGGCGTTCGTGCTGGCAGCCCTCGTGTCGCTCGCAACCCCGCCGCCGGGCAGCGCCAGCGAGCCGCCGAACCCGAACGACCCCTGCTCGGCCGCAGGCCGCGACACGTGTGGGACGACCGGCGTCGGCTTCTATGCGAACTACCGCTACGGCCTGCGCTGGTTCGGCGACTACCGGGGCGCGATCCCGAACGCCGCGCATACGTTCTGCATCGACCTCCGCTACTGGTACCCGTCCAAGGCGTACCCGTACAAGGAGCTCGACGACGCGACGCTCCGCAACCGCGCCGGCGAGGAGGTCTCGCTCACGAACCGCAGGAAGATCGCGTACGCGATCTGGACCTACGGTCGCTCGACGAATGCGAACCGCCAGGCGGCGGTCATGCTCTACGTCCACGGCCTGATGGGAGACTCCGCGCCCGGCGAGGTGTCGCCGGACGCGCTCGGCAACCACGCAGTGTCCGAGTGGTACGACCGGGTCGCGGCCGACGCCGAGCGCTATCACGGCCCGTATCGCGTCGAAACGACCTTCCCGTCGCAGCTGACCGTCGGGCAGAAGGCGACGGCCGTGATCAAGGTGGTCTCTGCCGCGGGCAACGCGGTGCCGAACCTCGAGCTCTCGCTGTCAAGCGGGGGCAACGCGGCGGTGCCGAGTCGCGTCGTGACGAACGCGAACGGCGTCGCCCAGGCGAGCGTGCTGCCCACGAAGTCGGGCGACCTCCAGATCGGCGTCAAGACGGATCCGATCGCGTCGACCCTGCCCGCCGTCTACGTCGCGACGAACCCGGCGGCGGCACGGAACGGCCAACGGCTCACCAAGCCGGAGGCGCAGCGGGCGACGGCGACGATCGACGCCACCGTGGCAGAGGTGAGATTGACGGCGACCTCGTCCGTGACGCCGAAGAACGTCGTCGTCGGACAGCTCGTGACGGACAAGGTGACGATCAAGAACGCCAAGCCGAGCTACCGCGGCACCGTCCAGGTCAGCGTCTACGGCCCGTTCAGGCAGTCCTCTGCGATCAGCTGCAAGGGCACGCCGGCAGCGAAGAGCACCTTCAAGGCGGCCGGGCCTGGCGTCTACCGCACGACGTCGGTGCGAACAGAGAAGCCGGGCCTCTACGTCTTCCAGGAGCTCGTGCCGCCGGACGCGAACCACCTCGGCTTCCTCACGCCCTGCAAGGACCCGGCGGAGCTGTTCCGGGTGGCAGTGCGGCCGGATGTGACCACGCTCGTCAGTGCACAGCGCTCGACGCCGGGCGCGTCGATCCACGACACGATCACGGTCGCGGGGCTCCTCGGTGAGAAAGTGACGGTCGAGGCTGCGCTCTACGGCCCGTTCGCGAGCCCGACGGCGGCCAAGTGCGCGGGCACGCCCGTCTGGACCGGGAAGGTCGACGTGGCGGCGGACGGCCAGTACCAGACCGAGCCCGTCACGCTCACCAAGTCCGGCTACTACACCTATCAGGAGGCGATCGCGGACGGGCCGTTCGTCCGCGCGGTGAAGACGAAGTGCGCGGACACGGCGGAGACGACCGTCGTCATCGGCCAGCCGAAGCTGCGCACCCGCGTCAGCGCGCTTCAATCGACGCCCGGGAAGAGCATCACGGACAAGGTGATCGTGACGGGGCTCGGCGTGCTCACCGCCCGGGTCAAGGTCGAGCTGTTCGGGCCGTTCAAGACAACCGAAGCCGTGAAGTGCACGACGAAGCCGTACTGGACCGGCACGCTGACGGTGAACGGCGACGGGACGTACAAGACGGCGCCGGTAAAGCTCGGGAAGGCCGGCTACTACACCTACCGCGAGTCGATCGCGGAAAGCGATGCCACTACAGCCGCGACGACCACGTGCGGCGAGACGGTCGAGACGTCGTTCGCGTACGGCGACCCGAAGGTGACGACGGTCGTCTCGCACGACGTCGTGCTGCCGGGCTCAAAGATCGCAGACGAGATCAGCGTCACAGGGCTCGGCCAGACCGCCGTCACGATCGAGGTCTCGCTCTTTGGGCCCTTCGGCTCACGTTCGACGATCAGCTGCGGCGGCAAGCCGTACTGGTCCGGGAAGCTGACGGCGCACGGCGACGGCACGGTCAAGTCGAAAGCGGTGGCGATTCGCCAGGTCGGCTTCTACACCTATCGCGAGCACGTCGTGGGCAGCGACCTGGTCGCGTCGGCCACGACCGAGTGCGCCGTCACGGCGGAGACCTCGCTCGCACGGCCGCTGATCGTCACCGGCCGCGGGGACGTGCGGACGCACGCCGCGGCCAACTCGAAGAGTGGCCGCCGGCCGGTGCGGGTCGAGCTCACGTCGCTCGGCATCGACGCGCCGGTGACCTCGGTCGGCATCGACCTGAAGGCCGGCGCGCTCGGCGTCGGCCCGAACATCCATCGCACGGGCTGGTGGAAAGACGGCGCGCTGCCAGGAGACCCGAAGGGCGCGGTGCTGATCGCAGGGCACGTCGACAGCGCGAAGGCGGGTGCGGGCGCGTTCCACGACCTCCACCTCGCGAAGAAGGGCGACCGCGTGAAGGTGCACACGGCGAGCGGCAAGACGATCACCTACCGCGTCGTCTCGGTGCACGAGCACCGGAAGGACGCGCTGCCGGCGGACATCTACTCGCTGAAGGGACGCGCGCGGCTCGTGCTCGTCACGTGCGGCGGACCGTTTATCCCCTCGAAGGGGCACTACCGCGACAACATCGTCGTCACGGCTGTCCGGACGTAGCCGGCGCTAACCCGGCGGGGACTGCCTGATCGTCGCGGCGAGGCCGCGTGCAAGCTGCGCTCGCTCCCCGGAGCTGAGGCGGGACTTCGGATGCGCGATCTTGTAGTACCAGGGCGGCATTCCACCACCGGTCACCGCCTCGACGATGTCGTCCGTCTCCTGCGGCCGGTTCCACTCGCTGAAGTTGAGCGTGCTGCGGCCGCTGTCCACGTCGTGCGTGACGAGCCACGAGACCGGTGCGATGTTGCTGTACCACGGCCACGTCGTCTCGTTCGAGTGGCAGTCGAAGCAGGCGTCCTTCGTAAGCGCGCGGGTCCGCGGCGTGTTCCAGGCCGGCTCCTTCGTTACCTGCGGGTTCGAGTGCGCGCGCCCGTACGGGATCGCCTGGATGAGCACGAACAGGGCAGCCGCGCCCAGCCCGACCCAGAGAAGCTTGCGCCGCATTGGCGCATCGTCCTCCCCGAGCGAGGCGCGGGGATCGGCGAACGCGCTGATTGTCGTGCGGCTGATTACCGAATCGATGCTGTCCAGGTGACGTCCCCGGACGTGCAGTGGTACAGCGTCCCGTCCTTGTCGGTGAACGACAGGTCGAAGCGCGCGGTCCCGGACGCAGACCGGCCGACGATCCGTCCGTTCGTGCTGATCTCGAACTGCGCCGAGTAGCCGCTGATCGTCCCCGGCCCGACATATGACGCGCTGAACGTGCCCTGTGCGCCGAGTGGGTAGACGGCCGTCCCGTAGTCGAGCGGCCCGAAGGTCGCGACGTGGTTCGCGGGCTCACACGACTGGTTGAGCGAGTTGATCCGGAAGTGCGTCAGCGTCTTGCCTCCCGCCGGCACCTGGAACGTCACGCCCTCGTTCTGTGAGCTCGTTCCCGAGAACGTGCCGACGGCGCCGGGCGGGCGGCGGACGACCTCGCAGTCCTTCGCGATCGAGTCCGTCCAGTCGGCGAACACCGTGTCACGGCCGGATCCACAGCGAACGACGTCAGCGCCGGGGCCGGGATACAGCACGTCGTTGCCCCCGAGGCCGATCAGCGTGTCCTTGCCGCTTTTCCCGTAGATGACGTCAGCCTGGCCGGTGCCGCGAAGCCGGTCACCTGCGCTCGAGCCCGCGATCCGCGCAGCCGAGCCCGATCCGGCGGCAAGAAGGGCCGAGAGCGCCACGGCAGCGACGGCACGACTGCGCATCACTCGTTCCATCGGCTGGAAGGGCCGCCGACACAACCCCTCGCGGAAACACGCAGCGGCGGCCAGCGGAGCCCCCCTCCCTCCGCCGGCCCGCCGACAAGCGACTTGCGCTGCTAGCCCTTCGTCCCGAACACGAGCTGGCCGCGGATGGCGCCGTTCGGAAACGCGCTGTTGTGGACGTTCACGTAGTAGCGGTCGGGGTACTCGAGGATCTCGCCGATCTCGTGCTTGGACGCGGCGATGCAGCCCGTCATCTTGAACGCACCGCCGAGCGGGATCACGACCGGCCCCGCGACACCCTTCTTCCCCTTGTGGATATGAGCCGCCATCGGCGTGCCGATGTTCTTGATCTTCGAGAAGGTCCAGCACGCCTTGCCCTTCTGCTTGTCGAGCTGGATGACGGCGAACCCGGAACCGTTCGCGTCCCCCTTCGGCGTCTCTGCTTTACCCGTGAGCTTTGCCGAGACCGGCTTGTTCGCGGCCAATGCCAGCATCGGAACGACAACCGCGGTCACGAGCACGGCAAGCCCGGCGAGCAGTGCGAGTCGCTTTCCCATATCTCCCCCTTCGTCGATGCGTCAGCGGCGGAGCCGCCCTCGACCCGCTATTCGCAGGCGGACGCGATTCGGATTGATGCAGCGACGGTTGTCCAAGCCGGGCACGGTCGGCGACGGGCACCATTCGTTCGTGAGACGCGCCTTCTTACTGCTCGTCGCAGCGGTTGCAGCGGCGGTGCTTTCCGTGGCGTCGTACGGATCCTCGACCCTCCCGGGCCTGATGACGTCCAAGGCGCCGTGGCCCGCGAACAACCGCGCCTTGCTTCACGCGCGTCTTCAAGAAGATCGGCTTGCCTTCGCTCCTTGTCGAGGGCCAGCGCCTCCACATCCATCAGCACCTGGACGTCGTCATAGGCGGCTACGGCTACGCCGTCCCTGCCGCGATCGGCATCGATGCGCACGGGCGCTTCATCTCGCCGCTCCACACGCACGACTACTCGGGGATCATCCACGTCGAGTCCCCGATCATGCGGACGTTCACGCTCGGGCAGTTCTTCGACGTGTGGGGGCTCCGCTTCTCCTCCAAGTGCATCGGCGGCTACTGCGCGACCGGGAAGAAGAGGGTATGGGTCTTCGTGAACGGCAAGCTCGTGCTCGGAAACCCGCGCGCGGTCGCGCTCCGGGCGCACCAGGAGATCGTCGTCGCCTACGGGACGTACGCCTCGATCCCGAAGCCGATCCCGGGGGGCTTCCCCTTCCCGAACGGCTTGTAGCAGCTAGCCGCACTAGCGGAGCTAGAGCGGAATGACGAGGCTCTCCAGGTCGCGCGGGTAGTACGTGACGAGCTCGATGCCGTCGTCCGTGACGACGGCCGTGTCCGAGTGGCGGAAGCCGCCGAGCTCGGGCGAGTAGAGCCCCGGCTCGACCGTGAACACCATCCCGGGGAGGATCTCCGTCTCATCGCCCGTGTCGAGGAACGGCCCCTCGTGGTAGCGGAGGCCGATCGTGTGCCCCGTGTGGTGGCGCCAGTGCGGCATCAGGTCGTGCGCGTCGAAGTACGCGCGGACGGCCAGATCGACGTCACAGCAGCGAGCGCCGGGCTTGATCGCGTCGAGCGCGATGTCCTGGACGCAGACCATGTGGTCGAACATCCGCCGCTGATCGTCCGTTGGTGGGCCGATCACCATCGTCCGCTCGAGCTCCGACAGATAGCCCCACATCGCCGCGCTCGCGCCGGTGACGAGGATGTCTCCGGGCTGGAAGACGACGTTGTTCGCCAGCGCGTGCGGGATCGCGGCGCCACGGCCGATCTGACCGCGATAGCCGGCGTGCGCCCCGTGGGTGTGCGGGTTCTGGCCGCGGTAGAGCGGCCCGAGCGTCTGGAGCATCGCCGTCGTCGCCTCGTCGGAGGCGCGTTGCGTCACCTCCGTCTCCGTCAGGCCGGCGCGCGTGTACTGCTGGAGCAGGCGGTGCGCGAGGTTCCCCCACTTCGCGCTCTCGCGGATGAGGGCGATCTCGGCCTCCGACTTCACTGCCATCTGGTCCTCGACGAAGCCGGCTACGCGGACGACCTCGGCGCCGGCCAGCTCCGAGAGCGCAGGCCCGCGGTAGCCGAGGATCCACGGGTAGCCGTCCTGGTCGGCGCCGATCCGACCTGCAATGCCCATGTCGGTGAGCAGCTCGCGGAGTGCCTCCTCCGCGCGTGGGATGCCCGGAAACTCGTCGTAGTGGGCGATCCGCTCGATGCCGGTCGCGCTGCGCGCGTGCTCCACCTCGAGCCGCGGCACGAGCATCGCCGGCTCACCTCCGGTCGACACGACGAACGCAATCGGCCGTTCCGTGGGGATGAAGGCGAAGCCGGCGTAGTAGAGGACGTAGTAGTTGTCGAACAGCACGGCGCCGGTCAAGCCCTTCCGCGTCGAGGTGCTCACGAAGCCGGGCTACGTCGCGCCGCGAACTCGGCGGACGTGATCGCGATCGAGGTGAGCACGCGGGGAGCATAGGCTTCCGCCCATGAGCAGGCAGGCGGAGGTGGTCGGTCGTCGGAGCCGGGCGTGAACGGCCTGGCCACAGCGTGGGCGCTCGCGGCGAGCGGGCCGCGACGTCCTCGTCCTCGAGCAGTTCGAGAACGGCCACGCGCGCGGCTCGAGCCACGGCGGCTCGCGGATCTTCCGGTTCGCGTACGACGAGCCCGAGTGGGTGGCGCTCGCGCAGGAGGCGCTGCCGCTGTGGCGCGAGGCCGAGGCGGAGTCGGGCATGCAGCTGCTCTCGCTCACGGGCCTCCTCGACGCGCGCCGCGACTCGACTCCGCTGCGCGCAGCGCTCGACGCCTGTGGGGCGGAGTACGAGCTGCTGACGGCCGCCGAGGCCGGCGGACCGGTTCGGGATCACGCTGGACGGCGAGGTCGTGCTCGAGACGCACGGCGGGATCGCGTTCGCCGCACGCGCGCGCGAGACGTTCGCGCGCGGGATCCCGGTCGAGTACGGCGTCGCGGTCGACGGGATCGACGTAACGGCCGACGGCGTGCGCCTCGGTACGGCGGCGGGAGACGTCGAGGCGGAGGTTGCGGTGATCGCCGTGGGTGCGTGGGCGACGCCGCTCCTCGCCCGGATCGGGATCGAGCTCGAGACGACCGTCTCGCGCGAGACCGTGTCCTACTTCCCGCTTCCGGGTGTCGGCGCCCTGCCCTCCGTGATCGACTGGAACGAGCACACGGGCCGGCACGCGTACTCGCTGGCGACGGAGGAGGAGCTGCTCAAGGTCGGCCTCCACCACTCCGGCACGCCGGCCGATCCGGACGTGCCCGGCGAGCCCGACCCAGAGGTCGTCGCCGCCGCCTCGGAATGGGTCGCGCGCCGCTACCCGGCGGCGGATCCGAATGCCGTGCGCGCGGAGGCGTGCCTCTACACGAACATCGCCGACGACGCCTTCGTCCTGGAGCGGCATGGCCGCATCGTCGTCTGCTCCGCCTGCTCGGGCCACGGATTCAAGTTCGCTCCGGCGGTCGGCACGCGCGTCGCGCGGCTGTGCTCGGAAGACGCCCCGTGATCGAGCCGCTGCGACTCGGGATCGTCGGCTGCGGGTGGGTGGCGCTCGAGCGCCACCTCCCGTCGCTCCGCCACGTGGAGGAGGTGGAGGTCGTAGCGCTCGCCGACACCGACCCCCGAGCGCTCGGACGTGCGGCGGCGTTCGCGCCCTCCGCGCGGCACTATGAGAGCGCCGCGGAGCTCGCCGCCGATCCGATCGTCGAGGCGGTTGCCGTCTGCGTGCCGCCGACGGGGCACGTCGACGTCGCGCTCGTCGCGATCTCACACGGAAAGCACGTGCTCGTCGAGAAGCCGCTGGCGGCGTCGCTCGGGGACACCGACCGGCTGGCAACAGAAGCGGAGGAGTCGCCGGTGAAGGTCGTCGTCGGCTTCAACTTCCGGCGCCATCGCTTCGTCACGCGGACCCGCGAGCTGATCGCCGCGGGCGAGCTCGGCGCCGTCACCTGCATCCGAAGCGCGTTCACGAACGACGTCCCGTTCGACGATGCCGCCCGTTGGCGCGGCTCCCGGTCGCTGGGCGGCGGCGGCATCCTCGACCGCGCCGTCCACGAGATCGACCTCTGGCGGTTTCTGCTCGACGACGAGGTCGCCGCCGTCTCCGCGTATGCCGTTCCCGGCCGTACGGAGGACGATGTCGCAGTCGTGACGGCGCAGATGCGCGGAGGAGCGCTCGCGACGATCGTCGTCCTCGACTCGGCGGTCGTGTCGCACGAGCTGACGGTCTACGGAAGCCGCGCGGCCGCCCGGCTCGACCTCTGCCGCTTCGACGGCTTCTCGATCGAGACGAGCGCGCACCTGCCCGGGTCTCCGCGGGCTCGCCTCAACCGCGCGCGGACGACGCTCTCCGACCCGAAGGGGAGCGCGCGGGCAATCCGCCGCGGAGGGGATCACCTGCTCACCTACGAGGACGAGTGGCGCGCCTTCGCGGAGATCGTCCGCCGTGACCTCCCGGCCCGGCCGAGCATCGCGGACGGCCGGGCGGCGCTCGAGGTCGCCCTCGCTGCGATCGAGTCGGCCGTCACCGGCGCCCCAGTCGAGCTGCACGGCACGCTTCTTCCGACATGACCGACGGGCCCGCGCTGTCGGTGGTGCTCGTCACCGATACCTTCGAGACGATCCGGCGAACGGTCGAGCACCTCGAGCGACAGTCGATCTGCGACCGGCTAGAGCTCGTGATCGCGACGCGCGACGTGGCCACCCTGGGCCTGGATCGCACCGCCATCGCACCGTTTCACTCGGTGAACGTCGTCGAGGTGCCGTCGACGGCGGTGATCGGGCTTGGTCGCGCCGTCGCGATGCGCGCCGCTGCGGCGCCGATCGTCCTCGTCGGCGAGACGCACAGCTTCCCGGAGCCGTCCGCGCTCGAGACGCTTCTCGAGCGGCATCGCGAGCCGTGGGCCGTCGTCGGCATGGCGGTGAAGAACGGCAACGGCGACTCGGTGATCGGCTGGTCGAGCGTGCTCATGGACTACGGCTCGCAGCTGGCCGGCACCCCCGGTGGCGAGGTCGCGCGAATCGCGAGCCACAACGGGTCGTACAAGCGCTCCGCCCTGCTCGCGCTAGGGCCCGAGCTCGAGCACCACATGGGTGCGGGCGACGTGCTCAACGACGCGCTCGTGGCGCGCGGCGGCCGCCTGTATCTCGAGTCGGACGCCCGCACGGCGCATTTCAACGTCTCGCGCTTCGGCTCGTGGGTGCGCGAACGACTCGCCGCAGGCAAGTCGTTCGCCGGCTACCGCGGACGCGACTGGCCCGCCTCGAAGCGTGCCGTCTACGCGATCGGCGCGCCCGCCATCCCGTTCATACGCTTCGCGCGGATCCGGACGTTCGCGACCCACGCCGGCCTGTCCGGTCGGGCCAAGGCGCGGATCTACCCGACGCTCGCGGTCGGCCTCGTCCTCAGCGCGCTCGGCGAGCTGGCCGGGTACGTCGCCGGGACGGGCTCGAGCGAGGAAGCGGTCTCCGCGATGGAGCTGCACCGCCGGCCGCATCTGCGTGCCGACGACCAGGTCGTCTTCGACGAGGCATGAGCGGGCTACCCGCCTGTTCGGTTGTCGTGCCGACGCGGAACCGCGACGAGCAGCTTCGCACGTGCCTCGCGGGCATCGCCGCGCTCGACTACCCGCGGGACAGGCTCGAGACGATCGTCGTCGTCGACGGCGTCGGCCGAATGCCCGAGCCTGTCGACGGTCTCGACGTCGTCCTCGTCTCGACGCCGGGCCTCGGCCCGGCTGGTGCACGTAACGCTGGCGTCGAGCGCGCCGAGGGAGAGATCCTCGCGTTCGTCGACGACGACTGCGTGCCGCGGCCCGACTGGCTTGCCCGCCTCGTCGGCCGCCAGGCGGAAGCGCCCGACACGGCGGTGGGCGGGCGGACCGTCAACGCGCTCTCGGAGAGCCTGTGCGCGGAGGCGGCGCAGCTCGTGATCGATGTCGGCTACGCCCAGAACAGCGCGCCCGATCGCCGGTGGTTCACGACGAACAACCTCCTCGTCCCCGCTGACGGCTTCCGCGCGCTCGGCGGCTTCGATGCCGCGTACCGGACGGCGGAGGACCGGGACTTCTGCGCGCGCTGGCTCGAGAGCGGCCGCGGGATGCTGTACGAGCCGGGCGCCGTCGTCGAGCACGCACGGCGCATGGACCTGCCGGCTTTCGTCGAGCTGCACTTCCGTTACGGGCGCGGGGCCTATCGGTTCCACCGCGACCGGCGAGGGCGTGGAAAGCCTGTCTCCGTCGAGCCTTCGTACTACGCGGCGCTCGCCCGCGAGGCGCTGGGCCGCGGCGGCGCCGGCCGTGCGGCAGCGCTCGAGGGACTGCTCGTCGTCTGGCACGTCGCGAACACGGCGGGGTTCGTCTACGAGTGGAGCCGGACTCGCTTGAACGCGCCGTCTCGAACAGCCATCCTCTAGGGCGATGCGCAGC
Source organism: uncultured Actinomycetes bacterium (assembly GCA_963773055.1). Lineage (GTDB taxonomy): Bacteria > Actinomycetota > Thermoleophilia > Gaiellales > Gaiellaceae > PALSA-612. The sequence goes on from CAVYZL010000002.1 coordinate 80,458, forward strand.
TCGATGAGCCTTCGCACGCGGTTCTTCATCCTCGTGGCCGTGGGCGCGATCGCGACCGCGACGACCGCGTACCTCCTCCACTTCCGCTTCCTCGACAACCTCGAGCGGCAGACGATCGACCTCCGCTTCTCCGTTCGCGGCGACGAGGCGCCGCCGAAGGACGTCGTCATCGTCAAGGTCGACGACGTCACGTTCTCCGACCACAAGCAGTGGCGCTGGCCGTTCGACCGGAAGCTCCACGCCGAGCTGCTCGACCGAATTTGCACGGGCAAGCCGAAGGCGGTCGCGTTCGACATCCAGTTCTCGGAGTACGGCTCGGTCACGGGAGACAACGCGCTCGGCAACGCGCTCTATCGCTGCCGTGGGAAGACGGCGCTCGCGACGACGGAGGTGACGGCAAGCGGTAAGCCGAACCTCATCTACAACGACGGCCTCGACCAGCTGGGCGCTCGGGCAGGCAACGCGAACCTGCCGACGGACCCGGACGGGATCATCCGACGCTTTCCGCATGCCGTCGAGGGCCTCGAGGGCTTCGCCGTCGTCGCCGCCGAGATCGCGGAGGGCAAGACGATCACGAAGGACGACATGGGCGCGGACATGCAGTGGATCGACTACGCGGGCAGGCCCGGCACGGTGACGTCGTACTCGTACGGCCGCGTCCACGACGGGAAGGTTCCGCCGAGCGCGTTCAAAGACAAGGTCGTCATCGTGGGCGCGACGGCACCGTCACTCCAGGACATCCACGCGACGCCGACGGGGGCCGTCATGTCCGGGCCGGAGATCCAGGCCGACGCGGTGGCGACCGCACTCGCGGGCTTCCCGCTCCGCAGTCTGTCGCCCTTCTGGAACATCGTCCTGATCGTCGCGCTGGGGCTGATCGTGCCGGTCGTCAGCCTTCGGGCCGGGCCGCTGATCTCGGTCGCCGTCGGCATCGTCGCGTTCCTCCTGTTCTCGTTCGGCACGCAGATGACCTTCGAGCATGGCGGCCGCATCTCGTCGTACGTCTATCCGATGTCCGCGCTCGTGATGGCGACCGTCGGGTCGATCGGCGTCCACTACGCGATCGCTGCGTTCGAGCGAGAACGGGTGCACGACGTCTTCACCCGCTTCGTCCCGGAGCAGGTCGTGGACCAGGTGCTCGCGCAGGCGGGCGCGGACCTGCGCCTTCTGGGCAAAGAGGTCATCGCGACCGTGCTCTTCTCCGACCTCCGCGGCTTCACCTCGAGCGCCGAGCACATGTCGGCGGAGAACGTGATCAAGGTCCTCAACTACTACCTCCACGAGATGAGCGAGGCGATCCTCGAACACGGTGGCACGCTCGTCTGCTACATGGGCGACGGCATCTATGCGATCTTCGGCGCGCCGCTCGAGCAGCCGGACCACGCCGAACGCGCGCTCGCCGCCGCGCGCGAGATGCTCCTCGCGCGCCTGCCGAAGTTCAACGAGTGGATGCGCGAGCAGGGCTACGGCGAGGGCTACTTCATGGGCGTCGGCCTCAACTCGGGCCCGGTGATGACGGGGAACGTCGGCCACGAGCGCCGCATGGACTACACGGGAGTCGGGGACGTCGTGAACACAGCGTCGCGAATCGAGGGGATGACGAAGGGCACGCCGTTCTCCGTCCTCATCGCCGAGTCGACGATCGCGTTGATGACAGAGCGCCCGACCGACCTCGTCTACTACGACGAGCTCGAGATCCGCGGCCGCGTCGCGAAGCTCAAGCTCTGGGCGCTCGACATCCGGAAGCCCGACGACGCGCCGGACGTCGTCGCCGCCCGCGAGAAGGAGGCGAAGGAGAAGGCCACTGCAAGCGTCTCCTAGGGAGTCAGCGCTTCGTTGACGGCGCTCGTGTAGAGCCCCGGGCTCGTGCCGCCGCCGATCGCGTAGACAGTGCCCTTGACCGCAGCGACAGCGAGGCCGTGGCGTGCGGTCGGCAGGTCGGGCAGGCGGCGCCACTGCCCGGTCGCGAGCTCGTAGCCGTACACGGAGTGGATCGTTCCCTCGGGCGCCTCGCCTCCGACGGAGACGACCAGGCCGCCCGCGACCGCCGCGCCCGTGCCTCCTCGTGGCCCGGGCACGGGCGGCAGGCTTTCCCAGGCGCCCGTCGCGGGCGAATACGCCTCGAAGGTGGCGAGGTTCGCGTCGTAGCCGCCGAGCCTGCCCCCGAGCGCGTAGATGCGACCGCCCGTCGCGGTCACGGCGAGATGCTCCCGCTTCGCCGGGCCAGGAATCGTCGACCACGTCCCCTTCGCGAGGTCGAAGACGAACGCGCGCCGGGCGAGCTCCTTCGGCGCGACGCCGCCGACGACGTAGAGCTTCCCGCCGACGATCGCCGCGCCGGCGGCCGCGCGCGCCGTCGGCATCGGCGCGAGGTTGTGCCAGCGGTTCCCGTAGTAGGCGTACGCGTAGCGGAGCCAGTGCCTCGGCGGGTCCGCGTAGCCGCCGACGACGTAGAGCTTCCCGCCGGCGGCTGCGGCCATCGCGTGGTTGACGCCGACCGGCAGGTCGGGAAGCCGGCGCCAGCGGTTCGTCGACGGCTGGTACAGGTCGACCTCCTTCGACGACGACCCATCGACGTAGAAGCCGCCGACGACTGCGATCCCGCCGTTGTAGACGGCGGCGGCGACCTCGCTTCGCTGTACCGGCATCGGCGCGCGCTTCTTCCAGCCCGCCGCCGCGCTGCCGCCGAAGCCGCTCGTCAGAAGAAGAACTGCTGCAAGGCCTCCCACCAGGTGTCGGCCTTCGAGACGCTGCGCCGCTCGCCCGTAGTCTCGACGCCCGGCTTCCGCGCGTTCTCGTCGAAGGCGGACGTCTTCATGAGCTCGACCTCGATCGTGCATGGCGACCCGGGTCGTATGGTGCCACCGCTCCGGGAGATCGCGAAGCGCGTCCCGGCGCCCGCCTCGACCCCCGACTGCGCTCGAGCTGGTGTCAGGGGGTAAACAGCTTCCAGTGCCCCTCGGAGACGACTTCGACAGTGCCGTCGGTCACTTTGATGGCGGTCTGATCGTCAATCGCGTACGCCGGATTCGGAATCCCGGCCGCCCATCGCTCTGCGTTCGCCATGGTGTTCTCCGGCAGGTCCTCGTTATCCACGTGCGGGAAGATCGAGAAGTCGACGATTCCGAGCGTTTCGTCGGCGCCTGTGGGCGGCTTCCAGCCGACGAAGTCGTCCCCGATCCTGGGGGTCATCACCATGCTCCCGGCGCTCAGCCCCACCCAGACCGTCTCGTCCAGCGACGGCAACAGGTCTGCCAGCCCGGACTGCCGCATCCAGTGGCACAGGTACAAGGCATCGCCGCCTGAGGCCAGCAGGACATCGGTCTCCTGGACCAGGGGAACCCAGCGTTCTTCGTCGATGCTGGGTAGCGCGGTCAGCTCCAGCACTCCCAAGGACTTCCAGCCCAGCTCGCACATCGGGCAGCGTGGCTCTTGTCCACTGATGAACTGCCACGCCTTCTCGCCGGGACCGACCCAGGGGTGCCCGTACATCGCGGTGGGGATGCAGAGGGCGCTGGACTCGCTGATCGGTTTGCCCAGTAGGTCGACCAGCGCGTCGTGGATGCTCGTGTTCTTGATGCCAGCGGAAGTGAGAAGAAACCTCAAGTTGCCTCCGTTGTCGATTTCATGACTTCCCACTTTCGGCACGGGCCATGATCTCGCGGACGACCGCCGTCTTCGCGTCCGCGTACTGCTGCACGTAGGTCCAGTCCTGGGCTGCGAGCTCGCGCTTGGCGGCGGCGTAGCGCTCCCGGTCGGAGGTGTTCTCGCGCAGCCAGTCGCGGAAGAGAAGCATGCGATCGGTCTCCTCGCAGCCGGCGCTGAAGACGTGGAGGTTGACGTTCGTGTCGGGCCCCTTGAACACCCGGTGCTCGAACCACTCGGGCTCGCGGATCGACAGGGGATAGCCGGCCGCCTCGAGATCGGTCGCATAGGAGTCCTCGTCCGAGGAGTCCGGCACCTCGAGCACGACGTCGATGATCGGCTTCGCCGGCAGGCTCGGTACGGACGTCGAGCCCGCGTGCTCGATCCTGACGACACGGTCGCCGAGGGTCGCGCGGATCCGCGACTCCTCGCGCGCGTAGAGCGCCGGCCACTCCGGGTCGTACTCGTGGATCTCGATGAGGCCGGTGAGCTTCGGCGGCGGCTTGACCCAGACCTTGGCGAGCTGCTCCTCGTAGGCGGCCGCGTCGGTCGGGTCGAGCTGGACGTCTCCGACCACCTCCCCGCGTGAGTTCTCGACGGACATGACGCCGAGATCCTCGCCGAGGAAGCGGCCGAGCGCCGCGCGAAGCGGGCGCGTGCTGCCGTCCTCGGACTTCAGCGCGTAGCCCGTCCCGTCGGGCGCGACGGCGCAGAACAGACCCTCGGCGCCGCCCTTCGCAACCCAATCCGGGTGCGCCTGCATGAGGTCGGTATCCAGCGAGCCCTGCCCGCCGACGAGCTCGGGGTGCGCGCGCATCGCCGCGAGCACGCGCTCCGCGCCGTCGAGCTCGGCGAGCCGGCTGAACGCGGCCGCCATCCGCTCGAGCGAGAGCGCGAACGTCACGACCCCGCAGCCATCGACAGCGGTCGGGATCGCATCTTCCGGGAGCCCGGCCGCCGCCGCGACCTCTGCCGAAACGGCCCGCTGAACGGGGTGCTCCGCGAGCCGGTAGCCACTCGTCTGCCAGCCCTCGGCCCGCGCCAGCGCGAGGAAGCCCGCGTGCTTGCCCGAGCAGTTGTGGTGGATCGCTCCGGGCAACCGGCCCTCCTGCTCGCCGCACTCGAGATCCGCTTCGGTGTTGCCGCCCGCTTCGAGCAGGCGTCGCGCGGCGGCGATCTGCGCCGGCTCGGCGCGGTGAGACGCGCAGGCGATCGCGATCTCGGCGTCGTCGAGGTCGGGCCGGACGCGAACGAGCGGGAGCGCCTGGATCGGCTTCGCGCTGGAGCGGAGGAAGCAGACGAGCGCCGGATCTCCGGCCGACGCGACCACCTCTCCGTCGCGCACGGCGACGGCGTGGACGCGGTGGCGCGCCTCGACGGTCGCCCCGCGCCGGACGGATACGCTGATCGCGTCCATGCGGGGGAGACTAAAGCTGGCCTGGCCGCAGGGCGGGCTGTGGCGTCACGGCGACTTCCTCAAGCTCTGGACCGGCGAGACGATCAGCCAGTTCGGCACGCAGATATCGCAGCTGGCGATCCCGCTGACGGCGATCCTCGTCCTCGACGCGAGCGCGTTCGAGGTGGCATCGCTCGGCACCGTCTACTTCCTCCCCTTCCTCCTGTTCACGCTGCCGGCGGGCGTCTGGATCGACCGCCTGCGCCGCCGACCGATCCTGATCGTGTCCGACCTCGGACGGGCCGCCGTGCTCGCGTCGATTCCGATCGCGTACTTCGCGGACGCGCTCACGCTAGGCCAGCTGTACGTCGCCGCGTTCGTCGCGGGCTCGCTGACCGTGACCTTCGACGTCTCGTATCAGTCCTACCTCCCGTCGCTCGTCCGCCGCGACCAGCTCGTGTCGGGGAACTCGGCGCTCGAGGTGAGCAGGAACGCTGCGCAGATCGCCGGGCCGGGAGTCGGGGGCCTGCTGGTGGGCCTGCTGACGGCGCCGTACGCCGTGCTCGTCGATGCAGTCAGCTTCCTCGCCTCCGCGCTCTCTCTCGTCTGGATCCACGCGCGCGAGCCTGAGCCCGAGCCGGCCGAGCATCCGAGCATGCGCCGTGAGCTCGCGGAGGGCTTCCGCTACCTCATGCATCACCGCTACTGGCGCCCGATCTCGATCACGACCGCGTCGTCGAACTTCTTCTGGACGCTCGCGACGTCGATCATCCTCGTCTACGCGGTACGCACCCTCGACATGTCGGCGGCGCTGATCGGCCTCGTGTTTACGCTCGGAGGCATCGGCGGCCTCGTCGCGGCGTTCACCGCCAAGCCGGTGGCCGCGAGGATCGGCGTCGGGCCGGCGATCGTGCTGTCGGCGATCCTCTTCGGGCCGGCGCTCGTGCTCGTCCCGCTCGCGCCCAAGTCCTTCCCCGTGCCGGTGCTCGTGGCGGCGTTCATCATCGCCGGCGCAGGCGCCGTGCTCTACAACATCACGGCGATCAGCCTCATGCAGACGCTCGTGCCGGAGCGCCTGCTCGGCCGGCTGAACGCGACGAGGCGCTTCATCGTCTGGGGCACGATCCCGCTCGGCGGGCTCGCCGGCGGTGCGATCGCCTCGTGGTTCGGGCTGTCGGCGGCGCTCTGGATCGGCTCGATCGGCGCCTGCCTCTGCTTCCTGCCGGTCGCGCTGTCGCCGATCCGCCACATCCGCGAGATGCCGACCGAGCCCGAGCACGATCCCGGTGCGCCTCCCGTCCTGCCGACGCCCGCGATGGCTGCTCTCGATGCCTGAGCTGCCGGAGATGGAGGCCTGGCGCCGCCAGCTCGACGATCCAGTGCGGGCGTTCCCCGTCGACCGTACCGGGCCAGCGCACGTCGCAACGCTCAAGACCTTCGACCCGCCGCTCTCCGAGCTCGAGGGCCGGCGGTTTAGCCGGCGCCGAGCGCCGGGGCAAGCGGCTGCTGTTCCCGACCGAGGAGGGCGATCTGACGCTCGTCGTCCACCTGATGTCTGCCGGACGTCTCCGCTACCTCCGGCCCGGTGAGAAGCGGCCGAAGACGCCGGCCTTCTCGCTCCGGTTCACGGACGGCGCCGAGCTCGTGCTCACGGAGGCGGGGAAGAAGAAGCGGGCCGGCGTCTGGCTGTTCAGGCCGGAGGCGCTCGAGGAGGAGCTCGCGCATCTCGGCCCCGAGGCCCTCGGGCTCGGCGAGGAGCAGCTCGCGGAGATCCTGCGTTCGTCGTCGCACCGCCTCCACCCTCTGCTCCGTGACCAGCGCGCGATCGCGGGCATCGGCCGCGCATGGGCGAACGAGATCCTCCGCACCGCCCACCTCTCCCCCTACGCGCTCTCGACGCAGCTGACCAACGAGGAGATCGCGCGGTTATCAGGTGCGATCGACTCCGAGCTCGCGCGGGGCCTCGCACTCCGGCTCGAAGGCAAGGACAACGAGCACACGTACCGCGTCCACAACCGCCTCGGCGAGCCGTGCCCCGAGTGCGCGACCCCGCTCGCGCAGGTGGACTTCGAGGAGCACACGATCTACTACTGCCCGAACTGCCAGACCGGCGGCCGCGTGCTCAAGGACCGCCGCTTCTCCCGCCTGCTAAGTAGTCGCTAGCGGAGCACGAGCGTGTCGTCGTGCGTGAAGACGAAGGTGCCGTGGTACCCGAGCAACACGCCGCCGGAGCCTGACCACGTCCCCGTCGTCTCCACACAGAGCGGCGGGCCGACCTGGGTGCTCTTCTTGAAGACGTCGATCCGACGCGTGATCGTGAGATGCGCCCGCGCCTCCCGACCCGCGAGCGCGAACCACGCGTCGCCCGGCTTCGTCCGCGAGTCGACCACGTAGCGACCGACGTAGCGCCGGCCAGCGCAGATCGCAGCCTTGCCGGTGCTGAAACGCCCCACACGCCTGACGACCGAAGACGCCACGTCCCTACCGGCCAGGTCCGAGGGACAGGCCCCAGGACGAGGCCAAACGGCACAGTGGCGACGAAGTGGAGCGTGCTCGCAGCACGGTTTGCGCCATCGCGCTCGGCGAGAACAGCCAGGTCCAGGGGACTGTCCCTGGGACACGGCTCGGAGCACGACGAGATTGAGAGGGCGTTGGCTTGGGGCTGCTCCGCTAGCGTGTTCACGTGAGCATGAGCGACGAGACGAAGGTCGCTCGGCGACCTCCAGGCGTCCGACGCCGGACGTCCGCATCGGCCTTTCCCGGGCCGGCGTGACGGGTGTGTCGAAGGCCGTGCACATCTCGAGCCCCGCGGGAAACACCGTGATGGCCGCGACGATCGACTGCACCGTCGACCTCGCCGCCGATCAGAAGGGCGTCCACATGTCGCGCTTCCCCGAGCTCTTCGACGAGGCCATCGACGCCGTCGTCCACGACGAGGCTCTCCTGATCGAGCAGCTCGCGGAGCACATCGCCTCACGCATCGTCGAGCGGCAGAAGGCGCTACGGGCGGAGGTGACGATCCGAGCGCTCTGGCCGATCCGCCGCCAGACGCCTGTCACGAAGCTCTCGACGCAGGAGATGGTGACGCTGATCGGCATCGCGGCCGCCTCGCCGGACCGCGCACGCCGCGTCGTCGGTGTCGAGGCGACGGGCATCAACGCCTGCCCCTGCGCTCAGGGCCTCGTCCGCGACTCGGCGACCGAGCGGCTGCTGGAGGCGGGGTTCGAGACGGGAGACGTCGAGCGGATCCTCGAGCTCGTCCCGCTCGCGACGCACAACCAGCGCGGCCAGGGGACGCTGCTCGTGGGCACCGAGCAGCCCGTCGATGCCGTCGATCTCGTCGGCATCGTCGAGCGCTCAATGAGCGCGCCCGTTTACGAGCTCCTCAAACGGCCCGACGAGCTGTTCGTCGTCGAGCACGCGCATCTGCAGCCGCGTTTCGTCGAGGACTCCGTACGCGTTGCGCTGAAGGGCACGCTCGACGCCTATCCCGGGCTCCGCGACACCGACTTTGTCTTCTCTCGGCAGGTGAACTTCGAGACGATCCACACGCACGACGTCGTCGCCGAGCGCGCGAGCACGGTCGGCGAGCTGCGCCACGAGCTCGAGACCGGCGGACAGTCGGCAGGGCAGACGGAGCTCGCCGACTGGCTGCGATCTTGAGCACGAGGACTTGAGCACCGGGACGCTCGAGCGAACCACGCGAGGCGGGGACACCGGCCTCGGCTCGCCGTGGCGGGTGATCGTGCTCAACGACAGCCACAACACGTTCGAAGGAGTGGCGGCCGCGCTCGCACGCGTCGTGCCGGGCGTTTCCTACGACCAGGGCATGGCTCTCGCGAACCGCATCCACTCGACCGGGCGCGCGATCGTCTGGTCAGGCCATCGGGAGGCGGCCGAGCTGTACTGGACGGAGCTCAGGGACTCCGGCCTGACGATGGCGCCGCTCGAGCAGTAACGCGGCGCAGCACCTCGCGCCACGGGCGCGCGCGACTCTCGGTACCCGCAACCAGACGACGAATGTTCTGGCGGTGGAGAACGACGACCACAGCCGCGGCGGCGGCGCCGAACGCGATCACGGGCCATGGCTCGCCGAACGCCCATGCGAGGAGCGGTAGGGAGCAGGCGCCGGCGATGGACGCGATCGATGCGTACCGCGTGACGAGGAACGTGACGATCCAGACCGCCGCGCCGAGGAGCCCGACGATCGGCGCCAGGCCGAGGAACGCGCCGCCCGCCGTCGCAACCGTCTTGCCGCCTTTCGCGAATCCGAGAAAGAGCGGCCGCGCATGGCCGAGCATCGCCGCGCCGCCGGCGAGCACGCCTGCGAGCGGGCCAGCGACCTCCGTGGCGACGAGCGCGGGTACGAAGCCTTTCGCGGTGTCGAACAGCATCACCGGCACGCCGTAACGCCACCCGAACGCCCGCCAGACGTTCGAGGCGCCGATGTTGCCGCTGCCGACGCTCCGGATGTCGACGCCCTTCGCCGCCCGTACGAGCCAGTACCCGAACGGGATGCTCCCGATCAGGTAGCCCCCGGCGACGAGGATCGCCGTTGTCATCCGCTCACTCTTCTACGGGCGGATGCCGTAGCTCTCGATCCAGCCGTTGACGACGTTCCAGTCGAGATTCGCAAGGAACGCGTCGATGTAGGAGGCCCGGTCGGTCTGGAAGTCGAGGAAGTACGCGTGCTCGTAGACGTCGAGCGCGACGAGCGGGGTCGCGTTCCAGATCGGGAACGTGTTCTGGGCGTCACCGACGTAGTTGAACAGGCGCTTCTCGTCCCAGTCGTACGCCGTCCAGGCCCAGCCGCGGCCCGCCATGCCCGTCGCCTTCAGGTCGTTCCGCCAGGCGTCGATCGATCCGAAGTCGCGGCGAACGAGCGTGCCGATCGGCCCCTCGGGATCGCCGCCGTCGCCGCCGAGGTGCTCGAAGTAGATCTCGTGGTTCTTGATCCCCCCGATCGCGAACGAGAGATCGACCTTGAGCGCGCGGATGTCCGAATAGACCTGGTTCGCGGCGCCTACGTCGGCCTCGCCGAGCTTGCCCAGGATCTCGTTTCGCTTCGCGACGTATCCCTGATACAGCTTGTAGTGCGCCTCGATCGTCTGCCGCGAGATGCCCTCGAGCTCGAGCAAGGCCGGGTTGAGCTGCCGGGCTCCGATCTCCTGCGCGTTGAACGCCAGCGTCGCCATGCGTGTCCTTTCCGTGTCGCCGTCTCGTCGCGATGAGGATATCGCGGGGCACTCCGCGAAACCGGCGAGGCGTTTTTTGCGTATGGACACGGAATGGAGCACGCGCTCTCGATGCCTGTCACCTTGCCCTCGCAGCCGCGAGCCGGAACGATGGTGCCCGTGAGCGCCGCACCCACGGACGCCGACCTGCTCGCACGCATCGGAACGGGCGACGAGAACGCCTTCGAGATCCTCTACCGGCGCTACGCGCGGCCCGTGCTCGGGCTCGCCATGCGACGCCTCGGCGACCGAGGCCGGGCGGAGGACGCGCTCCAGGATGCGTTCGTGTCCGTCTGGCGCTCCGCGTCGACGTTCAAACCGGAGCGCGGCCAGGCCTCGGCCTGGCTCTACGCCGTCGCCCGCAACGCGATCTCCGACCGAGGTCGGAAGCGCGAAGAGCCGGCTGCGGAGGCGCCCGACACGCCCGCAGGCGATCCCGGCCCGGACGAGAGCGCGGAGAGTGCCTGGCTCCGCTGGCGCGTCCACCGCGCGCTCGAAGAGCTGCCCGAGCGTGAGCGCGAGCTGATCGAGCTCGCGTACTGGAGCGAGCTCTCCCAGAGCGAGATCGCCGAGCGCCTGGACATCCCGCTCGGTACCGTGAAGACGCGCACGCGATCGGCGCTCGCTCGCCTGGCGGACGCACTCGACGAGGAGCTTCGATGACTGGCCCGCCCGACCTCCACGATCTGATCGACGCTGACGGCTCGCCCGAGGAGCGCGCCCGCCTCGAGCGGATGCACGAGCTGCTCGTCGCGGCTGGCCCGCCGCCCGAGGGCGACCTGCCGGAGCCGGTCCGCGCACCAGCCGTCGTCGTCCCGCTCCAGCGGCGCCGTCTGCGCGTCGTCGGGCTCACAGCGGTGGCCGCCGCCGTTCTCCTCGCTCTCGGCGGCGGCTACCTCCTCGGCGCACGCGGTGGCGGGTTCGGCTCGACGGCGAGGGTCGCTATGCACGGTGTCGCGCCGACGAGCGGCGCCACGGCGGACCTCGACATCGGCCGCGAGGACGCGAGCGGGAACGTGCCGATCGAGATGCACGTCCGCGGCCTTCCGAGCCTCCCTGCCAACGGCTGGTACGAGCTCTACCTTTCGAAGAACGGGAAGCTCGGCGCCTCCTGCGGGACATTCACGACGAAGGGCGACGAGACGACTGTGCGGTTGAGCGTCGGCTACGCGCTCGCCGACTGGCACGACACGGGCCGCTACGACGGCTGGGTAGTCACCGCCCACGTGCCCGGCAAGCCCGCGTCCGGCAAGCAGATCCTGCTGACGACGTAGCTACGGCGCCGTGCGATCGTTCGCCACGAAGGCGGCGTGCGTCACCGGCATCTTCTCCGCGAGGAACGTCTCGACCGCCTCGGCGTAGCGCCGGATCTCGCGCTGAGCCGTTTCCGCCGCCCGTAGAGAGACGAAGTTCATGAGGGCGCGTGCGTTGACCGTCCAGTAGAACTCGGTGTAGGCGCCGACGGGCATCACCGAACGGGCGAGCTCACGCGCGACGCCCGCCTCGACGAGCCGCTCGTACGTCGCGAACGCCTGCTCATAGACAGCCTCGAACTCTCGCGCGTCTCCTCCGCGAGCTCGGCGTCGACGGGCTCGAACGAGTAGGCGCCCGGCTTGCCGACCTGCGACCGAACGTCGTCCGCGTTCCGGGACGTAGAAGTCGTCGGTCGCCTTCGCATACCGCATCGAGAACTCGTTGAACGAGCCGATCCGATGGCGCATCCACTCGCGGACGACGAAGATCGGCGCACGGATGTGGAAGCGGAACGCGTTGTGCTCGAACGGCGTCCCGTGCCGGTCGCGCATGAGGAAACGGATCAGCCCCTCGTCGGACTCGTCCATCTCCTCCTTCCGCCGCCCGAAGCAGACTCGGGCGGAGTTGACGACCGAAAGATCGCTCGCCATCGCGTCGTCGAGCCGGACGAAGCCATGGTCGAGCACGGCGATCGCTCCTTCGGGGATCACGCGCTCGGCCATGGCCACGCGACCGACTCTAGCCAGGCGGTCCGCTGGACCGCAGCCGATCGGGCTAGAACGTGACTTCCTCGATCACCTCGTACAGCCCGTCCGACTCGACGGAGTCGATGTGCGGCTCCATCTTCGCGAGGCGCGCCTTCTCCTCGTCCGCGGAAGGCCGGTACTTCTCGAGCTCCGCCATGTCGCCCTCGATCATCCCGAAGGCGACGATCTCGTTCGGGTCGCTCATGCTGCGCGCGATGTACGCCTTCACGCCGGGCGGCCCGTCGCTCGCCCCCCAGGCCTCACGCCACTCGTCGTACGCGCCAGGCTTCAGCTTGCGCACGGTCAACGCCACGAGCTTTGGCATCGTCGGCTCCTTTCTTCGTGGAGCCTCGGACGCTATCTATTTCGCGTGAAGGTCGATGCTGCCGGACACCTACCCGCGAGCAGGGAAGAGCCGTTTCTCCGTTCCAAGGTGTGACGGCCACTCGATCTTGCTCGCGCCTGCGAAGCGCAGGTACGCGCCAAGCGCATCGCGCATTGCTTCGACGAACCCGTCGACGCGGCGCGGCTCGAAGCCCTCCTCCCACCAGAGATCGAGAACCTGCACGCGCTCGTCGTCGCGGTCGATCCGGGGCTCGATCCGGCCGACGAACCGATCGCCGAAGACGATGGGCAGCACGTAGTAGCCCCAACGGCGCTTGTCCGGCTTGAAAAAGCCCTCCCATACGTAGTCGAAGTCGAACAGGCTCGCGAGGAGGGCGGTGTCCCACAGCAACGAGTCGAACGGGGCGATGAACGCGACGGAGGGCGTCGGCTCGGGCGGCGCCTGCAGCAGCGGGAGCTCCTCGGCGAGCACGAAGCGCTTGCCGCGCACGCCCTCGATGTCGACGGGCACGAGCGCGCCGAGCTCGACCAGCTCCTTGCGGAGCTCGTTGCGCTCCGCCGGCGGGGCGATGCGGTCGAACGTGCCGCCGGCGCCGCCGGCGGCGAGCAGGCCGTGGGCGCGGTAACGGGACAGCATCTTGTGCCCGAGCTGCTCTCGCTCCGGCACCTCATGCGCGAGCACGTCGGCCGGGAGCAGCCGCTCGAGGAGGTCGTAATACCGGAGGTTGCCCTCGCGCCGTGCGAGGCCGACCACGCCGGTGACGGTGTACGCCTCGAGCACCGCGCGGACGGCGTTCTCCGGCGTCCCGAACCAGTCTTTCGTGGGACCGGTCTCGCGCTCGAAGTCGCGTGATGACAACGGTCCGTCCGCGCGAATCCGTTCGAGCACTCGCTCGGCCACCGCGGCGTTGTCCGCGAGCGCCGCGTCATGGAATCGGGGCCCCTTGCGGCCCCAGACGTGACGGAACCAGGGGAACTCGCTCGTCGGGACGAACGACAGCGCTTTGTTGGTCGCCTCGAATATCTCGCGGCGTTCGTAGAGCTCGTCGCACCAGGCCGGGTCGTAGTCGGCGACGCGCGCGTGGAGCACGAGATCGTGGTTGCGGCCGGCGACCGCGATCGGGTCGAACTGGATCGACCCAAACCTCCGGAAGACCTCGAGCGCCGCGTCCGGGCCACCCTCGAGGGATCGCGCCGGCGCGAGGAGCTGCCGTGTGACGAGAAAGCGCCGAGCAGCCTCGGCCGTTACCTCCACGGACGTAGTTACTGCAGGTAGCGCGCGAACCAGTCGAGCAGGATCTCGAAGCGGGTGACGCGATGAAATGGCGAGCCGGCGCGTGTCAGCTCATGGCTCTCGCCGGGAAAGCGGACGAACTCGACCTCGCGGCCGAGGAAGCGAAGGATCGTGAACAGGTGCTCCGCCTGCTCGACGTTGCAGCGGAGGTCGTTCTCCGAGTGCATGATCAAAAGCGGCGTCGTGATCTTGTCGGCGTACGTCGTCGGCGACTGGTCGAGGTACGGCTTCACGTCCTCGAACGGGAAGACGCCCATGTACGCCTTCATGAACCAGCCGAAGTCGGAGGAGCCGAACTCGGAGAGCATGTTGTTGACCGCCCGCTCCGAGCAGGCGGTCTTGAAGCGGTCCGTGTGGGAGACGATCCACGACGTCATGTAGCCGCCATACGAGCCCCCGAGCACGCCGAGGCGTTCCGGATCGACGAAGTCGAACTCCGAGAGAGCCGTGTCGACCACAGCCATCAGATCGTCGTAGTCGACCGAGCCCCAGCCGGGGCCGCCGTCCACCGGCCCGCGGATCGCCCGACCCCACTCCTCGCTGTAGCCGGATGAGCCGCGCGGGTTCGAGTAGAGCACGACGTAGCCGGCGCGTGCGTACGCCTGCACTTCGTCGAAGTACTTGTTCCCGTACTGCGTGAACGGGCCGCCGTGGATGGTGAGGAGCGCCGGGTACTTCGCGCCCTCCTGAAAGCCATGCGGCCGGACGACCCACGCCTCTACCTCGGAGCCGTCTGCCGACACGGCGACGAACCGCTCCGAGGGAGCGGGCTCCGTGGCTGCGCAGAACTCCGCGCTCACCTCCGTCAGTCGGCGGTCGCCGGCGAACAGCTCGCTCGGCATCGTGGGCGTCGAGGCCGCGTGGACGAGTACGCCGCCCACGGCGTCGAAGGCGCTCACCCAGAGATCACCGCCGACGACGAGCTGGGCCGTGCCTCCGACGGCCGGCACGCGACGGATATGGACGTTTCCGTGGTCCTCGAGCGCGAAGAGCAGTGCGTCGCCGTCCCAGATCGGCTCGCGCACCGCGGGGAACGGGCTGCACTGGCGGTCGACGTCCTGCGTGAGCACGCGGCGCTCGCCCGTCGCGACATCGACGACCGCGATCTGGTTGTGACGTGGAAGGTCCCACCCGCCCGGGCTCCAGACGCATGCGATCGCCGTCCCGTCTGGCGACCACGAAGGGAGGTCGTAGAGGCCATCGTCGTCGCTGATCCGCCGCACGTCACCGCCGGCAGCGGGGACGCTCCAGATCTGCTGCGCGAACTTCGTGTCCCAGTCGTCGTCGCGTCCCGACGCGAAGGCGATCGTCGAGGAGTCGGGAGACCAGGCCGGCGAGTCGTCCTCGAAGTCGCCGTCGGTCAGCTGGAGCGCGGGCGCGGAGCCGTCCGCCGGCACGACGAAGACATGGGTTCGCCGGTCGCCGGTCCAGCCGACCGAGTCGAGCTTGTAACGGTGCCGTGTGAACCGGCGGGGGAGGCGACGCTTGTCGTCCGTCTCCTCGTACGCCGGGTCGGGCACGCGCGACCCGAAGGCGATCCGCGTCCCGTCCGGAGACCACACGGGCTGCGCAGCGTCCTCCTTGAGGTCGGTGAGACACGTCGGCTCCCCACCCTCGAGGGGGAGCACGTACAGCTGCTTGTGATCGCCGTCGCGATTCGAGGTGAACGCGAGCCGGCTGCCGTCGGGAGACCAGCGCGGCGTCGAGTCGGACTTCTTGCCGGACGTCAGCTGCCGCGGCGGCGCCGATCCGTCCACCGCCGCGAGCCAGATCGCCGAGCGGTAGCTGTTCTCCTCCTTGTCGACCGTGGTGACGACGTAGGCCACCGTTGCGCCGTCCGGGGAAAGTCGCGGATCGGCCGCCCAGACGAGGTCATAGAGGTCTTCCGGGCGCACGGCGACGGAGCCTATAGAAAACGAGAGGCCGCGCAAGGCGGCCTCTCGTCGAGCGATCGGCGGCGGCCGTCTAGGCCATCGCCGGGATGGCGCCGAGCTGCTGCATGAGGCCGAGAGCGTCCCAGTTCGTGAAGTCCTCCGCGACCTTGCCGTCGACGATGCGGTTGATCGAGATGCCCGTCGTCGTCGCGACGGCGCCGGTCGGCGCGAGCCCGAGCAGGTCCCCGTCGTGCGTTCCTCGAGCCGTCCAGCGCGTGACGACATGATCGCCCTCGGCGACCTGCTGGTCGACCGTCAGCTGGAGATCGGAGAACGCCGCGCGATAGCCCGCGACCTGCATCTTGAAGCCCTCAGGGCCGCGCAGCGGCTCGGGGAGCGCCGGGTCGTGGCCGACGAAGTCCGCTGCGATCAGCTCGTCGGCGGCGTCGAGATCGCCGCTGTTGAAGATCGCGAGCACCTGGCGTGAAATCTCTTTGGCGTCCTCTGGCATCGCTGCCCCCTTCTGTCGATTGCCAACACTCTACGACTGCCCCGGCGCGGGCGCAGGAGAGCTCAGCCGACGATCGTCAGCGTGTAGTCGGCGACCGCGTCGCCGTTGAAGCCGAACACGAGCACGCGCTGCCACTGGCCGAGGCAGAGCCGGCCGTCCGCGAACGGGATCTGCTCGGCGCGCGAGCCGAGGAGCGCGACGATCAACCGCTCGCGCTCTGCGGTGTCTGAGGGAACGAGCCGTTCGAGCATCGCCTCGAAGTCGTGGAAGAACCCCGATTCGCGCTCCGTGACGCGGACGACGGCGGAGGGGGAGTCGGCGGCGACGTACGCGAGGCCGGCCTCGTGCTCGCTCGCCTCGACGGCGCGGGAGACGTCGTTCGTGATGTCGAAGACGGACAGCGTCGGCAGAGCGGCCGCAACGCTCGCCGGGAGCTCCACCGAGGTCACGACGCCACTACTTCCCTCGGGAGGCGAAAGCTCACGTCCTCGCGCGCCACCGTCACTTCTTCGACCGTCGCGTGACCCCTGCCCGCGAGCTCGGCGAGCACGGCCTGGACGAGCTCCTCGGGCGTCGAGGCGCCGGCCGTCAGGCCGATCACCGTGTGCCCGTCGACGACGGTGTCGTCGAGCCGCGTCTCTCCGTCTACGAGCATCGCTTCCGCGCCCGCCACCTGTGCCACCTCGACGAGCCGGTTGGCGTTGGAGCTCGTCGGCGAGCCGATCACGAGAATCAAGGTTGCCCCTCGAGCGACGATCTCCTTCACCGCGTCCTGGCGGTTCTGGGTCGCGTAGCAGATGTCGTCGGCACCCGGCCGCTTGAGGCCGCCGAACCTGCCTTCGAGCACGGCTACGGTCGACGCGACGTCGTCGAGCGAGAGCGTCGTCTGGCTGATCACGGCCAGCGGCTTTCCCTCGGTGTCGAGCTCCTCTGCGTCCTCGGGCGACTCGACGACGACGATCTGGTCGGGCCGCTCGCCCTTCGTCCCGATCACCTCGACGTGGTCGGCATGGCCGACGAGCGCGACGAGGTGCCCGGAGTCGGCATAGCGGCGCGCCTCCGCGTGCACCTTCGAGACGAGTGGACAGACGGCATCGACGACGCGCAGCCCGCGACGGACGCAGTTCTGGAGCACCGCCGGCGCGACACCGTGTGCCGAGAGCACGCAGATCTCGCCAGCCGGAATCTCGTCCTCCGAGTCGACGAACACGGCGCCGATGCCCTCGAGCCGTCGCACGACGTTGTCGTTGTGGACGATCTCGTGTCGGACGTAGATCGGCGGGCCGTGCGACTCGAGCAGCCGCTCGACGATCTCGATCGCCCGATCGACGCCGGCGCAGAACGACCGCGGCGCCGCGAGCAGGACCTTCTTCGTCATACGCTCACCTCGCCGAGCTTTCGGAGCGCGAGCCGGACGCGGGAGAGCGACCTGAACGTGTCGCCCGGCCGCAGCGCCGAGCGGGCGATGCCGCTCCAGGCGAGCCGCCCTTCGGCGTCGATCATGCTCGCAAGCGGCCCGAGCGTCGCCGAAGGCGTGTCGGAGATCGCGCGGACGCAGCCCTCGAGCCGGCCGGTGCGCGCGAGCGTTCCGGATTCCATGTCGACGGCGTCCGCGCCCGTCTCCTCGTGCAGGCGGCGCCGCTCGGCGGGATCGTCGAGCAACACGTCCCCGGCGAGGATCGTGCCCTGCCGCGCGCCGGCGATCCCGAGCGGTGCGCCTTCCCAGAGCGTCTCGCCCTGCGCCCCGACGACCCGGGTCGCGTCCAGCAGCTCGCCGCAGTCGATCCCGTCGCGCAGCGCTCCCGCGAGGCCGAACGAGACGAGAGGACCGTCAGGCAGCGTCTTCCGCGCGCCGACGCCGACGACCGACGCTCGCAACCCGGCCTTGCGCGCTGCGCGCGCCTCGGTCCGGGTCGCGCAGACCCATGTCATCCGGTCAGCGTCCACGCCATGCTCCGCACCGTCTCCT
This sequence comes from uncultured Actinomycetes bacterium, assembly GCA_963773055.1. Lineage (GTDB taxonomy): Bacteria > Actinomycetota > Thermoleophilia > Gaiellales > Gaiellaceae > PALSA-612. The sequence continues at coordinate 98,726 of CAVYZL010000002.1, forward strand.
TCATGCTGCCCGTCGCGACGTAGGCGGCCGACGGCTCGAAGCCGGAGTGGATGGCACAGTGCTCGCAGCGCGCATCGTTGCCTGGGCCGTACATCTCCCACTCGATGCCCTCGAGCAGCGCCTCGTACGTGGGGAAGATCCCGTCCGTGAGCAGGTAGCACGGGCCCTTCCAGCCGTACGGGTTGCGTGTGATCGAGCCCCACGGCGCACAGGGCAGCGAGCGATCGCCGGTGAGGAAGTCCTGGTAGATCGGGCTCGCGAGCCAGCGGTAGCCGTGCTCGCGGGACGCGGCGCGGATCGCGCGGAACTTGAGCTCGTGCTCGGCGCGCGTCATCGTCAGCGCCGGGTCGATCTGCGAGTACTGATAGCCGGGCGCGATCAGCATGCCGTCGATGCCCACGTCGTTCGTGAGGTAGCCCATCATCTCGATCACGTCCTCGACGGACGTCTCCTTGAAGATGGTCGTGTTCGTCGTCACGCGGAAGCCGGCCTCGCGGCCCTTCTTGATCGCGTCGACGGCGACGTCCCACAGGCCCGGGTAGTCGCAGATGTAGTCGTGGATCTCGCGCATGCCGTCGAGGTGGACGACGAACGTCAGCCGGTGGTCGGGCTTGAAGACGCCGAGGAACTCCTCGAGGCGAAGGGCATTCGTGCAGAGGTCGATCGTCTTGCCGAGCTCGAGGAAGCCCGCAACGAGGTCCTCGATGCCCTTGAAGACGAGCGGCTCGCCGCCGCAGATCGACACGACCGGCGCGGGACACTGGACACCGGAGTCGATGCACTCGTCGACGGAGAGCTTCGCCTTGTTCGACTCGTATTCGCGGATCTTCCCGCAGCCGATGCAGGCGATGTTGCATGCGAGCGTCGGCTCGAGCATGAGCACGAGCGGATAGCGCTCGCCCTTGCGCCTCTGCTGGGCGACGTAGCGGCCGATCTGGACTGTAGAGCGGAGGGGGAACTTCATGCGGTTACCTCTGGAGAGCTTGCCTGAAGCGGCCGAGGGCGATGAGCGGGAAGTGGAGTCGGTAGAGGTGGTAGCGGATCATGAAGTCGGTCGGAAACCCTGTGCCCGTGAAATGCTGCTCGTCCCAGTCGCCGTTGTCGAGCTGCGTGACACAGAGGAAGTCGGCTGCGCGCCGCGCAGCTGCCCCCTGGGCCCTGCCTGCAGCGACGTAGGCTACTAGCGCCCACGCGGTTTGTGAAGCTGTGGTGACGCCGCGGCCGCGTGCCGAATCGTCGTCGTACGAGGCGATGTCCTCGCCGAAGCCACCGTCGTCTGCCTGGACGGAGTCGAGCCACGCCACTGCCCGTTCGATGGCCGGGTGGTGATCGGGGATCCCACACGCCTCGAGCGCCGGCAGCACCGCCGCCGTGCCGTACAGGTGGTTGACGCCCCATCGTCCCCACCACGATCCGTCGCGCTGCTGGGCGCCGAGCAGGTAGTGGAGCCCGCGGCGAACCACGGTCGCATACGCGGGATCCGTCCCGAGCGCCTCGAGCGCGTGAGCGCTCACGTCCTCGGACGGAGGGTCGATGATCGCTCCGAAGTCGAAGAACGGGATCTTGTAGAGCCAGGTTGCGGTGTTGTCGACGTCGAACGCGCCCCAGCCGCCATCCGAAGACTGCATGCCAGCCATCCAGTCGAGGCCGCGGCCCACCGCCTCCTCCCCAAGCTCCAGCTCCCGGAGGGCGAGGCACACGACGGCGGCGTCGTCGACGTCGGGGTAAAGGTCGTTGTCGAACTCGAACGACCATCCGCCCGGTGCGAGGTCGGGCCGGCGGATGGACCAGTCGCCCTTCACCGTCACCTCCTCCGCCAGCAGCCACTCGCCCGCCCGGACGAGCTGTGGGTGATCGGCGGGGACGCCGCAGGCGCGAAGGCCGAGGATCGCAAGGGCCGTATCCCAGATCGGCGACTGGCACGCCTCGGGCCGCAGACGATCGCCGTCCTCGACGAGGAAGCCGCTCCAGCCGTCGATCGCCTTGCGGAGACATGGATCGTCGAAGCCCCGCCCGAGCGCCGCGAGCATGACGATCGACCAGACCCACGGCGGCTGGATCCCGCCCCAGCTGCCGTCGGCCTCCTGCCGGTCGCGAACCCATTGCTCTGCAGCGGCCATCGCCTTCCGCCGGACCGCCGTCGGAGGGCGCGATGGGGCGCTCAGGCCATGTCGCGCGCCGATCTCCGTCAGGTCGACCCCTGAGCTCCTCGTCGGCCGTAGCACGTGGACGACGGAGAGCGGCACGAGGGTCTGGCGCGCCCAGCACGCGAAGCTGTAGACGGAGAGCGGCGCCGACGGAGGCGCGAGCACGATCTCGACGGGAACCGTGGGGATGTCCTGCCACGGCCACGCGTCGAGCAACGCGAGAAAGCACTTCGTGAAGACACGCGCCTTCGCCACGCCGCCCTCGCGCGCGATGTACGCGCGGGTCGCGTCGCCGGCGTCGACGCCGACCATCTTCAGCGCGACGTACGCCTCGATCGTCGTCGACAGCACCGGCGGTCCCTCCCACCAGTTCGACCACGTGCCGTCGTCATGGCGCCGGGCGAGGATGTCGTTTGCGAGGCGCCGGTCGGTGTCCGGGTCGCGGAGCCCGAGGAAGTGGAGCCAGAACAGATGCTCGGCGACCATCGTCGCGTTCGACTCGAGCTCGCCGACCCACCAGCCGCCCGCGTCCTGGAGCTCGAGCAGCCGGGCGACGCCCGCTTCGATCGCGCGATCGACGGCGGTCAGCTCGACGGTGACGCTCATGCCGCCTCCTCGTGCCGCGAGCGCAGGACGAGCGCGGCGGCCGCTCGCCCGCTGCGGACGGCGCCCTCCATCGTCGCCGGCCAGCCGGTGTCCGTCCACGCGCCTGCGCGGACCACGTTCTCGCGCTCCGTGGCTGCCGGCGGCCGCTCGACGCCCGGGCGGAGCGCGATCGTCGCGTGAGGCTCGCGGCTGAGACGAGACCAGGTGAGCTCCGCCGGCCCGAGTCTGTCGACGAGCTGCCCGGCGATTCGTTCGACGAGCTCGCGCCCGCGGATCTCTTCGAGCTCCGGCACCCCACTCGATACGACCGTCAGGTACTGGGCTCCTCCCTCCGGCTCGTTTCCGGTCAGGCGGCCCCGGTCGAACACCCAGTGCGCGTCGCTCCCGAGCAGCGCCGCCAGCGGATGAGCGAGCAGCGGGCGGTCGAAGAGGAGATGGATGCTGACGATCGGCGACGGCTCGAGCCTCGGGTCGGGCTCATCGAGCAGGCGCGCTGTCTCCTCAGGCGGTGTAGCGACGATGATCGCGTCGGCATCCAGGTCGTCGAGGGAGTCGACGCGCGCATTGGTCTCGACGATCGCGCCCGCGGCGACGAGCGTCCGCCCGGCCGCCTCGCCGTGCATCGCTCCCAGTGGCCGGGTGGGCAGGATCACATCGCTCGCGTCTCCTCCGGCGAGGAGAGCAGTGCGGACCGTGAACACGCCCCACTCGGCGCTGACCTCGTCCGCCGGCAGGTTGAGCGCCGGTCGCACGAAGACATCCCAGAAGCGGTCGATCGACGCCTCCGGGCTGCCGAGCGAGCGGAGGAGCTCGCCGAACGTGCGGTCCGCCGGCCCCTTCTGAGGTAGGTGGCGAACGGCGTTCGCGACGTGCATCCGATCGCGGAACGAGAGATGCCGGTAGCGGAGGAACGACGCGGCCGAGTGGCCGATCGTCGCGACGCGGCCATTCTCGGCGATCACGGGCAGCTCGAGCGCAAGTCGGCGGTAGGCCGTCCCCTCGCCGATCCGGTCGAGAAAGCGCAGGTACTCGGTGAAGCAGCCGAGCGCGATGTGCTGGCCGTTGTCGGGCGGCGGCTGGGGATCGCCAGCGCGCGCGGGGAGGGTCTGGACAGCGCCGCCGAGCGTCGGCCGGGCCTCGTAGAGGGTGACGTCGCAGCCTGAGTCCACGAGCTCGAGCGCAGCCGCAAGCCCAGCCAGGCCGCCGCCGACTACCGCAGCTCTCATCGCAGGAGCCCCGATCCCGCGATCCGCAGCTTCGTCATCGCCGACAGATGCGGCGGACCGGCGAAGACGTCGTAGCCCTGCTTCTCGATCCGGTCGAGCGTCACGGCATACAGGTTGGCAAACGCCGCCACGCAAGCAGCGCTTCGGCGGTCGAGGAGCGGCAGCAGCGTCCTCCCGTCCGCGAGGTATGAGCGCGCCCGCGCAGCCTGAGCCGCCATCAGGCTGCGCCAGCCGACTGTCACCCGACCGTGCGCGATGTCCTCCTCCGACACGCCGTGGTCGGCCAGCTCGTCCTGCGGCAGGTAGACGCGCCCGAGCTCCCAGTCCTCCCTCACGTCGCGAATGATGTTGATCAGCTGGAGCGCGATGCCGAGCGTCTCGGCGCGCTCGGTCTCGTGTGGGGCGCCGTAGACGCCGACACACGCGACGCCGACCGCCCCGGCGACGCGCCGGCAGTAGCCCTGAAGCTCGTCGAACGTCGCGTAGCGGCGCTGAACCGTGTCCTGGAGCCCGCCCTCGATGAGGTCCTCGAGAGCTTCCCGTGGGATCGGATATCGTCCGGCATGCGTCGGCGAGCGCGACCAGCATCGGATCGTCGCCCGGGTCAGCGGTGAGCCGCGCCTGTAGCTCCTCGAGCCGCCGCCGCTTTTCCTCGTCGGCGAGCTCGTCTTCGTCTGCGATGTCGTCGACCTCGCGCGCAAAGGCGTAGATCGCGGCGATTGCACGCCGCTTCGGCTTCGGCAGCAGCATGATCCCGTAGGCGAAGTTGCGCGCCCGGGCACGTGTCAGGCGCTCGACCTCTGCGTACGCCTGCTCGACGGACGTCATCGCACGAGCGCAGTGATGGCGACCTGGGTGAGCTTGAAGCGGGATGGCGCCGGGCGGCGCGAGAAGATGTCCCAGCCCGCGTCCTCGAGCGCGTCGAGAGCGGCGAGGCCACTACGCGCGAAGACGCCGATCGCAGTGCCGACCCGCCCGCCGATCGCGGCGCGCAGCCGCTCGCCGGAGCCCAGCAGGCCGCGTGCACGCCCTGCTTCGAACGCGAGGCAGCGACGGAGCTCGACGTTCGGAGCGTCCAACGTCCTCACGCCGAACCTCCGCCGGTCCTCCGCCGGTAGATAGATCCGGCCGAGCACGAGATCGCGCGGGACGTCCTGGAGGAAGTTGACGAGCTGAAGCCCTGTGCAGACGTCGTCAGACCATCCGACGAGCTGCCTGTCATCAGCACGACCGACGACACCGAGGACGAGGCGGCCGACGGGATCGGCCGAGTGCTTCGTGTAGACGCGGAGGTCGCCCCAGCTCTCGTACTCGGCGATCCGCTGATCCATGCGGTTCGCCTCGATCAGCCGGAGGAACGGCTCCCTCGGGAGGCCGCAGGCGCGGATCGTCGGCGCGAGCTCCCGCATCACAGGCCAACGCGGCTCGCCGCCGTAGCACCGGTCGACCTCCGCCTCGAGCTCGTCGAGCGCGGCGAGCCGGTCGCCCGCCCACTCGTCGCCGAGCATGTCGACGAGCCGCGCGTACCCGTAGATCGCCCGCAGATGCGGCCGCAGCTCGCGCGGGAAGAGCAGCGAGGCCACCGGGAAGTTCTCCGTGCGCGCTCGTTCCGCGACCTCCGCGACCTCGATCGGCATGGAACGATGCTAACCGTGCGTGCGATGGTGCTCGATGCGCCCGGGTCGCTCCTGCGCGAGGCGCGAATCGACGATCCCGAGCCAGCCCCGGGCGAGATCGTCGTGTCCGTCACCGCCTGCGGGGTCTGCCGGACCGACCTGCACATCGTCGATGGCGACCTTGCGGAGCCGAAGCTCCCACTCGTGCTTGGACACCAGGTCGTCGGGCGAGCGGTGACGGCGGGCGAGCGCTTCTCGGCCGGCGATCCGGTCGGGATCCCCTGGCTTGCCTGGACATGCGGGGAATGCCGTTACTGCCTGAGCGGCCGCGAGAACCTCTGCGACCGCGCCCGCTTCACGGGCTACCACGTGGACGGCGGATACGCAGAGCTGGCAGTTGCCGACGAACGCTTCTGTGTTGCGTTGCCCGAGACGTACGTCGCGCCCGAGGCGGCGCCGCTCCTGTGCGCCGGGCTGATCGGCTATCGCGCGCTCCGCCTCGCCGGCGATGCCGAGCGGCTCGGCCTCTACGGGTTCGGCGCCTCTGCGCACATCGTCTGCCAGGTTGCGCGCCACGAGGGCAGGCGTGTCTTCGCCTTCACGCGCGCCGACGATTCCGCGGCGCAGGAGCTTGCGCGCTCGCTCGGCGCGGAATGGGCCGGAGACGCCCTCGGGCCGGCGCCGGAGGAGCTCGACGCCGCGATCGTGTTCGCCCCGGCAGGGGAGCTCGTGGTGGCGGCGCTCCGCGCGACCGCCAAGGGCGGGTGCGTCGTGTGCGCCGGCATCCACATGACGGACATCCCTTCCTTCCCCTACGAGCTGCTCTGGGGCGAGCGGGTAGTCCGCTCCGTCGCAAACCTCACACGCGCCGACGCGTCCGGGTTCATCGAGCTCGCACCCCGGGTGCCCGTCCGAACGGAGGTGGAGACGTTCCCGCTCGGGGAGGCGAACGCCGCGCTCGCACGGTTGCGGGCCGGCGACGTCCGCGGTGCGGCCGTGCTCGTCGTGGAAAGCTAGGCCCAATGGCGACGCCCTCGATCGAGAGCCTCTACGCGAAGCATCCCGCTCTCCGCGAGGCTGAGACCAAGGGCGAGCACCGGCTGGAGAGCAGGCGGCCGATCTTGCGCCTGCTCGAGCCCGGGACGACCGGCGCCGAGCTCGGCGTGTTCACGGGGCTGTTCTCGGAGGTGATCGTCGCCGACGTCAAGCCCGTCGTGCTCCATCTCGTCGACCCGTGGGCGCTTGCCTACGGCGAGCGCTACCCCGACTGGGGGGCCTACACGGACGGCGGAAGGCTGACGACCGCCGCCGCGCAGGAAGCCGCCGAGTCGCGCGCGGAGGCGGCGCAGCCCGCCTGCGACGCCCAGGTGCACGTGACGACGTCGACCGCCTGGCTCGAATCGATCGACGACCATACGCTCGACTGGGCGTATGTCGACTCGACGCACGAGTATGAGGAGACCCGGGAGGAGCTCGATCTGCTCGCGAGCAAGATCCAGCCGAACGGCCTCGTGCTCGGCGACGACTGGCAGCCCAACCCGGACCACCCGCACCATGGAGTGTTTCGCGCCGTCCACGGCGCTATTCGGGAAGGCCTGTTCGACGTGATCCGCGTCGATGAGCACATACAGTGGGCGCTTCGCCCGGCGGCGCGTTACGGGCTCGCGGGGCGCGTCCGGCGGGCAGCGCGCACGCGACTCAAGCGCTGACCGGATCTTCACAGGAGCGTCACCGAGGCGTTACCCACGGCCCCGGCCGCAGCGCCCAGAATCCCGCACGAGATGATGCTCCAGTCGGCTCCACGCCCAACCGACTCGCTCTCTTGGGCTGCCCAAGACGGGGACCACGTGGAGCCGGCTGGGCTCATCCTCCGCGACGCCGAGAGGCGCGCGGCGATTCGCGTGCTCTACGTCGTCAAGGACAACTTCTGGCTCGACGACGTCGAGGAGTCGCTCCTCGAGCGGCTCCTCGAAACCGCCTGACGAGAGAGGAGCCGAGCATGTTCGCAACCATCAGGTCGTACCGCGTGACGGACGCCGAGGCGCTCTTCGAGCTCGAGCGCGAGGAGTTCGTGCCCATCGTCGAGACCGTGCCTGGACTCGTCGCGTACTACGTGCTCGACACCGGCGTCGGGACGGTCAGCTCGATCACCGTCTGCGAGAACAGGGAAGGTCTCCACGAGTCGGCGTCTCGCGCCGCGTCGTGGGTGGAGGAGCGTGCGCTCGAGCTGATCGAGTCCGGCCCCGAGGTGGTCACCGGCGAGGTGACCGCCGTGGCGACGCAGATCGAGCTCGCCGCCTAGCACGGTCCGAGCGGGGGAAGGGGCCTGCGCCGCAGCGCAGGCCCCTCTCGGATCGCTTCTCAGCCGAACAGCCGGTGGGCGTAGGCTTCCGGCCATGGTCACCTGCGCGCGCTGCGGCCAGGAGAACCCGGAGGCTGCACGCTTCTGCAACGCGTGCGGGGCGCCTCTCGAGGCGGCCGAGGAGACACGGCTCGAGGAGCGCAAGGTCGTGACGGTCCTCTTCGCCGATCTCGTCGGCTTCACCTCGCGCGCCGAGCAGATGGATCCCGAGGAGGTGCGCGCGCTGCTTCGCCCGTACCACGCGCGGCTCCGGGACGAGCTCGAGCGCTTCGGCGGCACCGTCGAGAAGTTCATCGGCGACGCGGTGATGGCGGTCTTCGGCGCCCCGGTCGCGCACGAGGACGACGCCGAACGCGCTGTCCGCGCGGCGCTCGCGATCCGCGACTGGATCCTCGACGAGCAGGCAGAGCTCCAGCTCCGTATCGGCGTCAACACGGGCCAGGCACTCGTCTCGCTCGGCGCGCGGCCGGAGGAAGGCGAGGGCATGGTCGCGGGCGACGTCGTCAACACCGCTGCGCGGCTCCAGTCGAACGCGCCGGTCAACGGCATCCTCGTCGGCGAGACGACATGGCGCGCGACCCACGACGCGATCGACTACCGCGAGGCGGAGCCCGTGCAGGCGAAGGGCAAGTCCGATCCTGTCGACGTGTGGGAGGCGATCGAGGCGCGCGGCCGCGTCGGTGTCGACATCTCGGGCCGGGTGCGGACGCCGCTCGTCGGGCGCCGCCGCGAGCTCGACACGCTGCTCGATGCGTTCGAGCGCGTGCGAAGCGGGCGCTCCGCACAGCTCGTGACCCTCGTCGGGGAGCCGGGCATCGGCAAGAGCCGGCTCGTCTACGAGCTCTTCCAGACGGTCGAGCGGGACCCCGAGCTCGTCTACTGGCGTCAGGGTCGCTCGCTCCCGTACGGCGAGGGCATCAGCTTCTGGGCGCTCGGCGAGATGGTGAAGGCGCACGCAGGCATCCTCGAGACGGACACGGAGGACGAGGCCGAGCGGAAGCTCCACGACGTCGTCGCGCGAGACAGTCCCGGCAGAGGACGTCGAATGGACGCTCCCCATCTCCGGCCGCTCGCGGGCATCGAGGATGCGGGCGGCGAGAACCGACAACCAGGACGAGGCGTTCGCAGCCTGGCGGGGCTTCCTCGAGGGGATCGCAGACCAGAGCCCGCTCGTCCTCGTCTTCGAGGATCTCCACTGGGCCGACGAGGGCTTGCTCGACTTCGTCGACCACCTCGTCGACTGGGCGACGCGCGTGCCGCTGCTCGTCGTCGGCCACTGCCCGGCCGGAGCTGCTCTCGCGCCGCGCGGGCTGGGGCGGCGGCAAGACGAACGCGCTCACGCTCTCGCACGGCCCCGCTGTCGCAGCGACGAGACGGCGGAGCTCGTCCACGCGCTGCTCGAGCGCGCTGCGATCCCCGCAGACATCCAGGCGACGCTGCTCGAGCGGTCGGGCGGCAACCCGCTCTACGCCGAGGAGTTCGTACGCCTCCTCGACGAGCGAGCGGAGGGCGCAGCGTTGCCAGAGACGGTGCAGGGGATCATCGCGGCCCGCCTCGACGTCCTCGAGCGTGAGGAGAAGGAGCTGCTCCAGGACGCGGCCGTGCTCGGCCGCGTGTTCTGGGTCGGCGGGCTCGGCCACGACCGCGAGACGGCCGAGGCAGCGCTGCACCGGCTCGAGCGGCGCGAGTTCGTCCAGCGCGAGCGCCGGAGCACGGTCGCCGGCGAGACGGAGTACGCGTTCCGCCACGCGCTCGTTCGCGAGGTCGCGTACGAGCAGATCCCGCGCGCCCAGCGTGGCGAGAAGCACCGCCGCGTCGCCGACTGGCTCGAGACGCTCGGCCGTTCGGAAGATCTCGCCGAGCTGCTCGCGCACCACTACCTCGCCGATTCTCGAGTACTCGGAGCCGGACGCCGAGCTCGCCGCGCGGGCCGCGCACGCCCTCGGAGAGGCAGGAGATCGCGCGCTCGCACTCAACGCATACACAGCCGCTGCAGGCTTCTATCGGCGCGCGCTCGAGGTCGCGGGCGATGACGAGCGCGAGCCCAACTGCTCTACGGCCTCGGTAGCGCGCTCGCCGCCCTCGCCGACGCCGAGGCCGTCGATCGCCTCGTCGAGGCGTCGGCCTCTCTCCAGGCGGCGGGTGACGTGGAGATGGCCGCCGAGGCCGAAGCGAGTCCTCGCACAGATCGCGTGGAACACCGGCGATGCGCCGGCGGTCGACGGAGCACTTCCAGCGGGCGTTCGAGCTCGTCCAAGGGCGTCCGCCGTCCGCGGCACACGCACGCGCGCTCGGCCAGGCCGCTCGCTTCCAGATGCTCGCCGGCAGCCGCACCGAAGCGATCGAGACGGGCGTGCGAGGCGGAGCGGATGGCCGCCGAGCTCGGCCTCGACGCAGTCCGAGCCGATGCGCTCGCGACCATCGGCACGGCTCGCGGGGACATGGGCGATCCGAGAGGAGACGCGGACCTCGAACTGGCGATCGAGCTGGCAGAGGCCGCAAGCGCGCCGCTTGCCCTCTCCCGCGCGATCAACAACTCTCGTTCCTGGGCCGGCACCTTCGACCTCCAGCGATCCTACGCGCTCACGGACCGGAACTACGAGACGATGCAGCGGCTACGGCCACGTCGGGCAGATCTGGTGGGCGCGCGGCCAGCTCGCCGACACGTCGTTCGAAACGGGCCGGTGGGACGAGGCGCTCGAGCACGTCGACGCTGTCATCGCCTACGTCGAGGCGGGCACACCCCACTACTTCGAAGGAGGCTGCCGTCTCGTGCGCGCCGCGATCGCATTTGCACGCGGCGATGACCGCACGTTCGAGGCGGACATCGAGCGGGTCCTCGTGCTGGCCGAGAAGGCGACCGACGCCCAGGCGAAAGCCCCCGACTTCGTTTCCGTCGCCTACCTCCGCCTCGGGCTGGTGATCGGTGCCAGGCGACGCAGTTGCTCGACTCGGCGCTCGAGATCGCCCGCACCTCCGAAGATCGGCATGGAGCTCATCACAGTACGAGGCGAGCGCTCGTGGCTAGCGCTCCTCGAGCTCGACCCGCGCAGAGCTCGGCGTACTGCGCCGTCTGAGACGGAGACACCGCGTCAGCGAGCAACCGCAGCGTTGCTCGAAGGCGATCTCCTGCGGACGCCGCGGACGCGCTCGCCGAGCTCGGGAAGGTGAACGACGAGGCGTACCTCCGGCTCCGCGTCGGCAGCCGAGCTGCTGGCCGCCGGACGCGAGGACGAGGGGCGCGCGCAGATCGAGCGCGCGCTCGCGTTCTACCGCGGCGTGCGCGCGACGCGGTTCATCGCCGAGGCTGAGGCGCTCCTCGCGAGCGCCGAGCAGCGCACGGCGTAGTGCGCGCCGCGCTCCTCGTAGTCCTCCCTCTCTCCGTCGCGCTAGCCGGGTGCGGCGGGGGCGGAGCGCTGACGCGCGCGCAGTACCTGTCCAAGGTCGACGCGGCGTGCGAGGCGTTCCACGAGCGGGAAAGCGAGATCGGCGAGCCGAAGACGGTGCGCGATCTCGCGCTGCGTGGACCAAAGATCCTCGCCGTGTTCGACGACACGCTGCTCGAGGAAGTCGCCTCCCTCGACCCGCCGAAGGCGATCGCCGGCCAGGCGCGCCGGCTCGTCGCGGTCGCCCGCCTGCAGCGAGCCACGCTGGTCGAGCTCGTCCAGGCGGCGCAGCGTCACGATCTCTCCGACGTTCAGCAGCTCCAGGCGACGAACGCCGCGCTCAACAAGCAGGCGGCGGCGCTGGCGCGAAAGCTGGGCGCGAGCCGCTGCGCGCAAGGATCCTGAACCAACGGGCAGGAGCCGATACTGGCCGTTCTCATGGCGAGGGCCGACGGGCGGTGGGAGAGAATCGCCTGCAAAGTGCGCTCTTTGTCCCACGATCCCGCGCGGCAGTGGCCGAGCCGGTAAGGCTCGGAGTCGTCGGCTGCGGCCTCGTCGCCGAGGGCAGGCACCTGCCTGCGCTCGCGCAGATCGACGAGATCCGCGTCGAAGCGGTGGCGGACGTCGACTTCGCGCGAGCCGAACGCGTCTCACGGCGCTTCGGCGTAGCCGCGCGCGTACGAGACGGCGGAGGAGCTAATCGACGATCCGGCGATCGACGCCGTGGCTGTCTGCGTGCCGGCCTCCGCGCACGCCGAAGTCGGCCTAGCTGCGCTCGAGCGGCAGAAGCATCTCTACATCGAGAAGCCTCTGGCGCTGAGCCTGACGGAAGCCGACGCACTCGCAGATCGCGCACGTACGCAGCCGGTCAAGGCGACGATGGGCTTCAATCTGCGTTCCCACCGTCTTGTGCGCGAAGCTCGCCAGATCGTGGCAGCCGGCGGTATCGGGGTCGTGCAGGCTGTGACGACGACCTTCAACGACGCCCGGCTCGAGCAGGCAGGCCTCCAGCCCTGGCGGACGCGCAGGGCACTCGGCGGCGGGACGCTCTTGGAGAAGGCCGTTCATCACTTCGACCTCTGGCGCTTTCTGCTTGACGACGAGGTCGTCGAGGTCTTCGCGCGCACTCGCTCCGGCCGGAGCGAGGACGAGGTGGCGACGGTCTCGGCAGTGACGAAGCGCGGCACGCTCGTCACCGCGTTGTCGTCTGATCTGACGAGCTCCGCGAACGAGGTCGTCGTCTGGGGAGACAGGGGATCGATCCGGGTGGACCTCTACCGCTTCGACGGCCTCGAGCGGGCTGATCTCGAGGCGCTTCCCGGCTCGCCGCGCGTCAGGCTCGAGCGGTTTGGCGCCGGTCTGGCGACGCTTCTGCGCACGGCTCCCGAGCTTCGGCGAGGCGGGGTCTTCGACAGCTCATACGGCGCCGCCTGGCGGGCGTTCGCAGCTGCAATCCGACGAGACGACGAGACGACGTCGAATCTCGTCGACGGCGTCAGGGCGCTCGAGATCGCAGTTCGCGGCCCAACGATCGGCCGAGAGCGGCGAGCCGATCAGGCTCGACGGCCTGCGCGCACGCTCCAAGACCAACGATGTCCTCGCCCGGGAGACGGCCACGTGACTCCGCATGAGCCGAACCTGTCCATCCTCCTCGTCACCGACTCGCTCGCGACCGTCGCCACCGTGCTGTCCGCCTTTCGCGCCCAGGAGGGGAGCGAGCAGCTCGAGGTCGTGATCGCCGCGCCACGAGACGCTGCCATCACAGGAGACGAGCCCGAGCTCCACGGCTTCGGCCGCGTCCAGGTGGTAGCAGGTCGACGATGTCTCAAACATGCCGGCCGCACGTGCATCGCGCCGTCCGAGCAGCCACGGCTCCACTCCTACTCTTCGCGGAGAGCCACGCCTACCCGCGGCCCGGCTACGTCCAAGCGTTGCTCAAGGCGCACCGTGAGCGGTGGGTCGTCGTCGGGCCGGCGATCGGAAATGCGAACCCAGACTCCCTCGTCAGCTGGTCGAGCCTCTTCATGGACTATGGGCCCTGGGTGGACTATGCGGAGAGCGGACCGATGCACGACGTACCCGGCCACAACAGCGTCTACAAGCGCTCGATCCTCATGGCGCTCGACTCGCGGATGGCCGAGCTGATGACGGCGGACAGCATCATGCACGGAGAGCTCCGCAGGGCGGGCTATGAGCTAGCCATGGAGCCGGAGGCTGTCGTGGATCACCTGAACGTATCCGGCTTCTACTGGGCGCTGCGGGAGCGCTTTCAGTCCGGGCGCGCGTTCGGCGCGGTTCGGGCGCGCAACTGGTCGCCGCCGCGCAGGCTTGCGTACACGCTCGCATCGCCGCTGATTCCCTTTGTCCGCCTCCGGCGGATGCTCTCGGACATCCGGCGAACTGGGCGCTCTGAGCAGCTACTTCCGCAGGTGCTGCCGGTGCTGACTCTCTCGCTCTTCGTCAGCGCGGCGGGCGAGGCCGTCGGCTATGCGACTCCGCAGGAAGGGTGGCGGCTTGATGCTCCTCTACGACATGGAGCTGCACAAGACGTACTATCTCGCCCGAACGGATCGGTTCAACGAGCAGCTGCAAGGGGCGTGAACTGATGGTCAGCGAACAGCCCGTGCTCTCCGTTCTCCTACCGACCGACTCGCTCTCGACCGTCCGCGATTCGCTCGAGTGCTTCCGTACACAGGAGGACAACGAGCAGCTCGAGATCGTGATCGCTGCACCGGTTGAAGCCCGCATCGATGGAAGCGAGCCCGAGCTTGCTGGGTTCCAGCACGTTCAGATCGTCGAGATCGAGAGGCGTGACTGGGAGGCGGGTGACCTGACGAGGCTGACGAAGGCGTGCGCACGCGCGGTCCGTGTCGCGCGTGGGCCGCTTGTCGTGTTCGCCGAGAGTCATGCTTTCCCGCGACCGGGCTATGTCAGAGCTCTGATCCGGGCTCACGCGGAGCCCTGGGGAGCCGTCGGTCCCTCGGTCTCGAACGCGAACCCCTCAGCCGTGAGCTGGTCGAGCCTGTTCATGGACTACGGGCGGTGGGTCGACTACGCGGAGCGTGGCCCAAAGGACGACGTGCCCGGCCACAACAGCGCCTATAGGCGCACGGCCCTGCTCGCCCTCGGGCCGAGGCTGGACGACCTGTTGCACGCCAACAGCGTCATGCACGCTGAGTTACGCGCTGCAGGCTACGAGCTGATGATGGAACCCGATGCCGTCGTCGATCATATGAACGTCTCAAGCTTTGGCTGGTCGATGCGCGAGCGCTTCCAGTCGGGCCGGAATTTCGCAGCAGTCCGGTGCCGGGACTGGCCGACGCACCGGAGAGCCGCTTATACCCTAGGAGCCCCGCTGATCCCTCCCGTGCGGTTGTGGAGAACCCTGCGTGAGGTTCGCCGAGCACGCCGGTCGCGACAGCTCCCGCAGATACTTCCCGTGCTCCTGATCGCCCTCTGCTTCGGAGCCGCGGGTGAGGCAACCGGCTACGCAACCGGGAGATCGGGTGAGACGCGACTGCTCTGCGACATCGAACTGCACCGCACGCAGTACCTGAAGCCGTCGCATCGACGACGTTGGCAGCCGGCTCTGGAGCCCGCGTGACGCCGAAGGCGCTGCCATTCTGCTCCGTGATCGTCCCGACTCGAAACCGGCCAGATTCGCTTGCAGAATGTGTCGCCGCCCTCTCGCGATTGGACTACCCGAGCGATCGCTTCGAGGTGATCGTGGTCGACGACGGAAGCGCGACCCCGCTCTCGGAGTTGGTCGACGAGGCTCGCGGCAAGGTCTCGATCACGCTTGTCCGCCAGGAGAGCGCAGGTCCCGGCGCGGCGAGGAACACCGGTGCCCGAACGGCGCGGGGGGAGTTGCTCGTCTTCACAGACGACGACTGCCGACCCGACCGAGCGTGGCTGCGGCGGATCGCCGACGAGTTCACCGCTCAGGCCGGAGTGTGGCTTCGGCGGACGCACGATCAACATGCTGAATGAGAACCCGCACGCGGCTACGAGTCAGCTCGTGATCACCGTCGGCTACGCACAGAACAACCATCAGCCTGACGATGCGCGCTTCTTCGCCTCGAACAACCTGGCCTTTCCGCGTCGATGACTTCCTCGCGCTGGGGGGCTTCGATCCGACCTACAGGACGTCCGAGGATCGAGACCTCTGCGCTCGCTGGGTGCTCAGCGGCCGCCAGCTCGTCGTACGTGCCAGAAGCCGTCGTCGGTCATGCGAACCCGCTCACCTTCAGCGGCTTCTGGCGCCAGAACTTCACGTACGGCCAGGGCGCCTTCCGCTTCCATCGCGATCAGGCGACGAAGAGTCGGGAGGCGCGTCGCGATCGAGCCGTCCTTCTACTGGTCTCTCGCACGCCGCGCATGCCGCGAGAGCGACTCGCTGCGCGGATCGCTGGTCGCCCTGTGGCTCCTCTGTGTCTGGCACGTGGCGAACACGATCGGCTTCCTCCACGAGTGGTGGCGGCTGCGAGGCCAGCGAGACCAAGGAGTGGATGCGCTGCACGTTGCCTGGTCGGGCCGGGTCGGTGGGATCGAGCGGCTCGTCGAGGGATACGTCCGCGCGGCGTCCACACGCGCTGGACCCAGGCATCTCGCCTGTCTCCTCGATGGACGTGGGCCGATCGGCGACGCGCTTGCAGCCGATGGTTTCGCGCTCCAGCTAAGGCTCCGCGGCGGTTGGGATGTCGTCGGGCTCTGGCGATTCGCGCGCCTGATCAGGAGTGCCCGGCCGCGGGTCACGGTCATGTACACGCACGCGCTCGCGCCCTGCCTCGTGGCCCTGGTCGCTCGGCCACGCGGGATCCGGATCTACCAGGAGTCCTCGGTGCGGGTCTTCAGCACGGACCTGAAGTTCCGCCTGCTCTATCTCCTGCTCCGGCACACGACGACGCTCTTCCTCGCGCCGACGGACGCCGTCGCGCGAGCACTCCGCAGCCGGGGCGTCGATCCGGGGTCGATCCGCGTCGTCCCCAACGGCGTCTCCGTCGCCCATGCCGTCACGGCGTCTGGCAAGCGCGAACGGCAAGCTGGTCGTGGGCACCGTCGGGCGGCTCGAACAGCAGAAGCGCATCGACCTCTATCTCGAGGTCCTCGCGGCACTCCGCGCCCGGAGCGTCGAGCTTGCGGGCATCGTCGTCGGCGGCGGCTCGCTCGAGAGCCGGCTGACGGCGGAGGCGGAAGCGCTCGGGCTGACCGGGGTCGTCGAGTTCGCAGGCGAGCAGGCCGACGTCACGCCCTGGCTCGATCGGTTCGACATGTTCCTGATGACCTCCGAGGTCGAGACGTTCGGCATCGCCGCGGCCGAGGCGATGGCGCGGGGAGTCCCGGTCGTTGCGATGCCGTCCGCCAGCGGCCTCGACGACCTCGTCCGGAGCGGCGGCGTCCTCCTTGCCGATCGCGAGATCGCGACGGCCGCCGACACGGTCGAGCGCCTGCTCGCATCACCGTCGCGGCTACGCGAAACGCGGAGACGCGGGGCGACGATCGCCTCGGCTCTCGATTACTCGCTGCTGATCGGCCGCCTCGATGCGCTCTTGGACGAGGCGTCCGGTATGCCCGACTTTGCCCCCGCACCCGGCGCCGTCCCCACAATTGGAAGCGGACTTTCGATCAATCAGCTAGCCACTCGTCGTTCTCGGGGGTCTCATTGATCGCTAAGGGAAGCCGCGCAGCGACTCTGAGCGCGCGGGACGCGATTGCTGTCGCACCTGCGGTCGGGCTCTTCTTGGGACTGGCCGACCAACGAGATCGTGCTGCACCGCGACCTGGGTGGGTGACGTCAGCGACGAGGCCGCCTACTTCCTCATGAGCAAGAACATCTGGCGCTACGGTGCTCCCCTCCTGGATCAGGATCGGCTCGGCTCAGTGGTCGACGACGTGGTCGCCGGGGCTGTCGGCGCTCCTCGGGCCGCTCGGCGCGCTTCCGATGGGACCGAGCGTCGTCGTCCGAACGCATCGTGGTGGCCTTCTCGGGCGTGGCGTTTCTCGTGCTCGGCTACGTCTGGATGCGGCGCCAGCTCGACCTCAGCCGGGTGTGGGCCGGGGCTGCGACGGCCTGCGTTGCAGCCAACTATGCGCTCGTCCGCGCCGGCGCACTGGTGTTGTCGGATGTTCCGGCGGCGGCGGCCCTCATGGGTGGCGTCGTCCTGCTCCGCCGCGGGAGAAGCCGCGCGGGTCTCGCCCTGCTCCTCGGCGCCGCGGTCCTGCGCCCGATCAACATCGCCGTGCTCGGCGCAGCGCTCGCCTGGCTGGTCCTCGAGCACCGCCGCCGGCCAACCCGGGCTGCAGCGATCGCCGCAGTCGCCGGAGCAGGGGTGGTGTTGACAATCTTGCTCGCCGCAGGTGGGCTCCGCGGCTACTACTCGCAGTTCACCCGTCCAGGCGACGGCGGAATCTCGAGGACGCTCGTCGAGCAGTCGAAGGCGCTCAGCTGGTACCCGTTGGGCTGGTTCAAGGGAGATGCGTTCTCCAACCCGCACGGCGTCGAGCGCGCTCTCCTGAAGCTGCGTCTCGCTCGGTCTGCTCGTGCTGGCAGCCATGGTCGCGGTGCGACGCCGTCTCCTGGCTGGAAGCAATGATCGTCGCCGCAACGATGGTCGTGCTCCTCGTCTACCGCGCAGGCGGTGCCGACGAGGCCCGCTATCTGATTCCGCTGTCTCCGTTCTTCATCGGCGCGATCTTAGCCGGCTTCCGCGAGCTTCCATGGCCCTCGGCGGCATCCGCCGTCGCAGCGCTCGCCGCGTGTCGCGGCGGTCGTCGGTGGCATCCACTTCTACGCCGTCGGTGACACCCTCGACGGCAAGGGTCACTGCCGAGGTTTCTGCAAGGCGAGGGCGCCTATCGCTGGGTGAAGGAGCACGTTCCTAAGGGTTCGGAGGTGGTGGCCTACAACGACCTTCAGGCATTCCTGTACAGCGATCATCCGACGGCCACCGCGATCCGACACTTCTCGCCGGGTCGACACGTTCGTCGTCCTGGTCCCACCGGGGCTCGACACGGGAGAGTCGGAGCACATCCTGGACGGCTTCCGCGGCCACGAGGTGTATCGCCGCGGGGACGGTCTCGGTCGTCCAGGTCGATGCGCGGACCGCGCCGGCCGGGTGACCACGTCTAAGAGCGCCGATCCCGCCTAGCACAGTGAGGCGGGGCCGCGCGCCCACGACACGCCTCACCTGCGGCGAGACACGATTACCAACTCACGTCCCAGCCGTGCCCTCTCGAGCAACGACTTCCAGCGCGGCACACCGACGATACCGCCCATCATCCGGTGGACATAGCGATTCTCGACCCAGAACAGCACACCCTGATCTCCCCCAGGCGCGAACGTGCGGACATCCTCGATCCGATAATCGGACTGCAACAGCCGCCTCACCTGGCGCAGCGTTGGCCATTCCTCAACCGGCCCATGCGGGACGGATGGATGGTGCGGTCGGAGTGTCGATCGTCGCCGCCAGACGAACGGGTTCTGGGTCATGAGCAAGAACGTGTCGCCCGTCGTCTGCAGCGAGGCGATCCGGGCGACGCAGGCGGCGTGGTCGGGCATTGGCACCAGTGAATCCGAGCTGACGACTAACTGGAACGGGCCTTCGAGATCGAGTTCGAGAAAGTCGCCACACAGAAGCTGCACGTCGGGATGTCGCCGTCTTCCGTCCTCGATCGCCTCGGGCGAGAGATCGGTGCCCCACGCTTTCCCGAAGGGCAGCAACTCGTTTGCCAGCCAGCCCGTTCCGCACCCGACGTCGAGGATCCGAGCGTTCTCTAGGCCGGCGTCCTGAGCGACGCTCGTTGCGATGTCGCGTTGGCGTTCCATGAATCCGTCGAGATCGCCACGAAAGCGCCATTCGCGGTTCCACTCATTCCAGAAGCGAACGTGAGGATCGTTCGGGCCTCCGTACTCTCCTGTTACCGCCGAATCCATGCTTCTCCCGCCCGTCGCCCTACGCCGAAGTAGCTCCGACAGATGACGCCCTCCAAGCTGACGCAGTCTTTCGTCAGCTCGATCTTCCTGCCAGTGCGCTCATCGATCCAGTTCAGACAGGCGACTTGGTGCGGTCCGGCCCCTCGTCGACGTCGGCGGCCATCGTCACCTCGCCGCTCTCGCTCGGCAGCTTCATCTCGACCGGTGCCTCCGGCCCTGGGATCGCGTCGCCGAGCCGTGCGGTGATCTGGCCGCGCACGGTGCGCGCCGGCCAGTCGTGCGACGGCACGACGAACGCGCCCGAGTTGAGCGCCTTGACGACCGCAGCCTTCTCCTCGCGCTTGCGCATCGAATGGTTTCCGGTCACCTGCGGGTCGTAGTCGCCCATCTGGTAGAGCGGAGCGACGATCTGGTCCTGCACGTCGTAGATGACGTCGCCGCAGATGCAGACGACGCCTGCCGCCGTCTCGACGAGGATGTTCATCGACCCTTCGGTGTGGCCGCCGGCGTGCTCGAGGCGAACGCCGGGCACGAGCTCGATCGGCCCCGAGAGCTCGAGGTCGAGCAGGCGCAGCGCGCCAGGGATGTGGAGCCGGTCGACGTGGTGCTTCACGTACTCGGCCGGGTACTGCTCGGTCATCAGACCGGAGACGGAGTGCTCGAGCTCCTTGCGCTGCATGCACACCGTCGTCGTCATCGGGAACTTGTCGTCCTGCCCCGCATGGTCGATGTGATTGTGCGTGTGCAGGATGTAGCGCACGTCCTTCGGCTTCACACCGAAGCGCCCGAGCTGGTTCTCGATCTGCTGCTCCTCGCTGATCCAGCCGGTCATGCCGAGCCGCTGCATGATCTCCGGATGGGAGGCGCCAGTGTCGACGAGGATCGGATCGTCGCCGCCGAGGATCAGGGAGCCCCACGTCTTGGCGAGCGCCTTCTGACCCATGTTGCGCGCGAGCACGAGGAAGCTCGACTCGAGCTCGATGTCGATGAGGTCGAGAAGCTTGACTTCAAGAGCCATGGCCATTCCCTCCTTGCTGGATCGGGCGATTCTAGGACGTCTGCTGTCCGCCGTGGCGTCCGCGAGGGGCACCACGCGAGACACCCTCGACCACGAGAGCAGCCCTCCTCATCCGCTCGAGAACGCGCCGGACCTTGTAGTCGCGCCGCCGTTAGAGACCTCGATGTAGACGGCTGGGACCTGTCGAACCTACACGATCGGCGGTTGTTTCACCTACCACTTGTGGGGTACTTACACACACGTCGACCCGCACGACAACGGCGGCGTCGACGGTTTCGAGTCAAAAAGGGGGAGGAATCATGCGAAGGAGTAGCGGCACCAGGCCCAGGGCGGGCCTGGTAGCGATCGTTGTGGTTGTGGCGGCAGCGGCGGCACTTGTGCCGGGAGCGGTTGCAGGTATCGCCTCGGGCGCGCTCAATTGCCCGCTTCCGAAGTACAACCCGACGCATTACGCGATACAGACAGGGCAGCAGGTGACTTGCACGATCGATGGCGCGAGTGACGCGAGCGGAAAGACCACCGTGCCGGTGATCATCAAGAGCTCCGATCTCGGCAACACAACCGTTACGGGCACAGTCTCGGGTAGCGGCTCGTCGACGAAGATCACTTTCACGTACACGGCGCCGACGGTTGCCTGCAACACCACGATCGTTGCCTATATCACCAACGGCAACAACTCCAACAATTCGAAGATCACACCCGGCGGTACTGCGGCTGCGGGATTCGCGTTCGTCGATGCGACCGGGAAGGGGATCACCGTTTGCACTCCGCCCCCGCCCAACCCGCTGATCTTCCTCGGCTACGCGGATACCTACCGTCCCACCGGTGGAACGCCGTCGCCGTGGCAGGGAAGTTCGAACGTGATCTTCGTCGGCTGTGGGGTCGACCCGAACGGTGCCGTACCGACAACGGACAACTGCGCGAAGCAGCCTGTAGGCGGCGCCGACATCTACGACTCGAGTGCGATCAGGATCGACAACGTCACGGGTAGCCCGATGTCGGTCACGGGCGCGAGCGTCTCGATGGCGCCGGCCTGCAACTTCAACCCGTGGCCGGGGTTGAACGTCACGATTCCCGTCGGTGGGACGCTGATCCTCACCCAGACAGGCGGTGTCGATCCCTGCGGCGTCGAGCCATTCGGCTACAACTTCGATGGCTCCGATACGAACGAGAGCTCGTGTGTGAACAGCGGGATCATCCCGGTGATCACACTGACCATCAACGGGGTGACCAGCACCATCAACGACACGGGGCAGATCCTGAACACGGGCGGCGTCGAACCCGTAACCTGCTTGGGAGCACCGAGCGAACTGAGGAACTGGGTGCAGATCGCGTTCCCGTAACGCGCACAGTTCCGCCTCTCTCGGCCCGGGGTTGCGTCAGCAGCCCCGGGCCGAGCACTTTCCCAGACAAGAACCGGTGCCCGCGGTCAGACGTCAGCGACGGCGGGCTGCTAAGCAGTAGCCCAGTGGGAAACTTCGCTCAGTCCCTGCTCTCAGGCGACGATAGAGCCGCGTTTGTGTGCCGATCCGACTAAGCGCGAGGAAGACCTTGGCTATGGACTGATTGCGCACGAAGAACTTGTTCAACAGATCGAGCAGCACGTCGGGGTAGCCGCCGTACGGTTCGAGCTCCACGACCGCCAGGTCATTGTCAGCGCACAATCGCCGCAGTGCGAACTCCGTGTATCGGTGGTAGTCGTGCGGCGCCTCGTGTACCCAGTAGAAAAAAGGCATGCCCGCGAGAAGCATTCCATCGGGGCGCAGGACCCGGGCGATCTCGGCGATGAGCGTGTCGGGCTTTGCGATGTGCTCGAGCACATCCATGAGCAGCACCGTGTCGAAGCTTCTGTCGTCGAACGGAAGAAGATCATTCAGATCCACGTACCGGTCAACGTGATCGGTCCCGTGCTCCGTGCTTTCCCAGTCGATACAGGTCGTCTCTGTGACCTGATCTCTGTAGATGTCGTAGTAGGGGACGTCTCCGCACCCACAGTCGAGTAGAGCGCCTGATGCGTGGGTACGGATCATCCGCACGTAATCGTCGATGACGCACGAGCAGATGAACATCGAGCCACTTCCGACATAGTCGGGGTTCGGCACATACCGCCCCGACCGCGAGTCTCTTACGAACTTCGTCGGCTTCCAGCGGTCGGGGTGTCGCACTCGACAAACTCTGACTTCAAGTCATTTCTGCGTCAAGCGGAAGACGGCAGGCCGCAAAAGGATGGATTTGCAGGGCTTTCCGTAGAGCCGACGCGCGGATTCGAACCGCGGACCCCTTCATTACGAGTGAAGTGCTCTACCAGCTGAGCTACGTCGGCGGGATCGAGAAAGCCTAGCGGCCCTCGGGCCACGAGCGGACGAGCGCGCGCTGCTCCCGGGTCTCGGGAGGAGGACCGGGATCGAGCCCGTGCCGCTTTCGGTGGCAGCCGATCACGGTGCGTGTACGGCCGATGCCCATCCGGCAATGGACGTAGACGCTCTCACCGTCCTCGAGGGCCGCGTCGATCAGGTCGAGGGTCGCGATCATCTGCTCCACGGTCGGCACGCCGAAGTCGCGGATCGGCATGCGGACATGCCTCACGCCCTCCGGCAGCGAATGCGCATAGGGCGGGAGCGTCCCTTCCTCCGTCAGGTCGACGAACAGCGTCGTCCCGTCCCGAAGCTGGCCGCCGCGCGGATACGGCCCGCTGCGCAGCGTCACGCCGGTGCGAGCTCGCGCCGCAGGCGGATGAAGAGCGCCTCCAGGGCGAGCTTCGGCTGCAGGTTCAGCTCCTCGAACCAGCGCCAAGCCTCCCGCACGAGCTCGGCGGAGCGTTCGGCTGCCGGCAGCCGCTCGGGGACACCGTCCTCGCGCAGGGTTGCGAGATGGTCGTAGTGGACGACGATCGGCTCGGCGCCGACTGCGACCGCAACGAGATCGCGGTACCACGCGGTCAGCTCCTCGAGCGCTTCGAGCACGCTCTCCCGCATCGCGCCGAACTCCGCCCGCCGCAGCCGCTGCTCGTTCTCCCGCTCGGGCAGGCCGAGCCACTCCGACTCGTCGTCGGCCTTCGCGCGAGCCTCGCTCGCCGCCGCATCGGCGATCCGGACGACGGCGGTGGCGGCCTCCGCGGGCGCGAACCCGGGGTCGGCGTAGACAGCGCGCGCGAGCCGGAGGATCTCCTCGCGCCGCTCGGCCGCATCCTCGTCGAGCAGCCGCTCGGCCCGGTCGAGACGACCCCCTGCCACCCGCGCGAGCGCCGTGATCCGCTCCGGAGGAAGGCCCGGCGCCTGCGCGGCGAGCACCGTGTGCACCGCCTTCTCCGACAGGCGACTGAAGGGGACGAGCTGGCACCGCGAGCGGATCGTCGGCGGCACGGGGCCGAGCTCGTCGGCGAGCAGGCAGATGACCGCGTACGGCGGGGGCTCCTCGAGGTCCTTCAGCAGCGCGTCCGACGCCTCGTCGTTCAGCGTGTGCGCGGAAACGACGACGTAGACGCGGCGCTCGGCCTCGAACGGGCGCATGTGCAGGTCGCGCCGGAGCTTGCGCACCTCGTCGATCCGGATCTGGTCTCCGAGCGGCTCGAGGACGTAGAGGTCGGGATGCGCCCGGCGCTCGACCCGGCCCCGGTCGCCGAGGAGGTGGGCGGCGAAGGCGAGCACCGTCTTCTGCTTGCCGACGCCGGGCGGGCCGTGGAAGAGGTACGCGTGCACGGGGCCCTCGTCGATCGCGGCCGTGAGCAGCCGCTTCGCCGTCGTGCTGCTCGATGATCTCATCGAACACCGGCGAGCTCCTCCCAGATCTCCGCGGCAAGCTCGTCCTCCGGCCGCGAGCCGTCGAGAACGCGGATCCGGTCGGGATACCGGCGCGCGAGGTCGCGGTAGCCCTCCGCGAGCGCGGCGTGGAAAGGCGCCTCCTCTCGCTCGATCCGGTCGCGCTCCGAGCCCAGGCGCTCAGCAGCTGTCGCCGCGTCGAGGAGCAGGACGAACGTCCGGTCGGGGACGAGGTCGCGCACGGCGACGTTGAGCTCGAGCACACGCTCGACGCCGAGCCCACGCGCGAGCCCCTGGTAGACGAGCGACGAGTCGAGGTAGCGATCGCAGAGGACATCGCTGCCGGCCGCGAGCGCGGGCCGGATCACGCGTTCCGCGAGCTCGGCCCGGGCGGCGGCGAACAGCGCCGCCTCGGCCCAGGGCGTCATCGCCTCCCCGTCGAGCACGAGCTCCCGTACCCGTTCGCCGAGCGGCGTTCCACCGGGCTCGCGCGTGGCGACGACCGACCGGCCCGAATCCGTCGAGGTGCTGATCGAGGAGGCGTGCCTGGGTCGACTTCCCCGAGCCGTCGACACCTTCGAAGGTCACGAACATCGCCCCGAACGATAGGGCCGCGGACAGGCGGCCGGGGCTCAGCTGAAGGGCCGCATGACCGGGCTGCACGGGCCGGCTGCGGAGATGTGCCGTCGATCCCGTCCTCGAGCGCCCTACGGTAGACGGCCAGCGCTTCTGCGACCGCCTCGATCGTCAGGTCGATGTCCGCCTCGGTGTGGGAGTAGCTGACGACGAGCGACGGAAGGATGAAGCCGCGCTCGATCGTCTCCTGGAGGAACAGCGTGCGGAACGCCTGCGACGGCGGCCGTCGTCGTCGCGTGTCGACGTAGACGAGGTTCGGCGCCCGGCCGATCACCTCGAACCGATCCGCAACGCCGTGCTCGCGCGCCGCCGCCTCGATCCCTGGCGAAGCCGCTCGCCCGCGCGCATGGAGCGTCTCGATCACCGGCTCGTCACGGTAGATCCGCATCGTCTCCATCGCCGCGGCGAGCCCGTGCGTCTCCGCGCCGTGCGTCGTCGAGAGGAGGAAGACCCGCTCGCGCGGGTCGCGCAAGCCCGCCGAGCTCCATGATCTCGCGCTTGCCCGACGAGCGCCGAGCACGCGAAGCCGTTCGCCATCGCCTTGCCGAACGTCGACAGATCGGGCTCGATGCCGTAGGTCGCCTGCGCGCCGCCGAGATGCCAGCGGAAGCCGGTGATCATCTCGTCGAGGACGAGCAGCGCGCCGTTCCGCGTGCACAGGTCTCGCAAGCCCTCGAGGAACCCCGGCGCCGGCGGGTCGCTGCGCTCCGGCCTCGAGCACGACACAAGCGATCTGTCCCGGATGTGCGTCGAACAGCGCTGCGGCTGCGGCGAGATCGTTGTAGGGGAACCTGACCGTCAGGTCGCGGACGCCTGCGGGATGCCGGCGGCATCGCCGTCGTGCCGATGAACCAGTCGTTGTACGAGAAGAATGGGTGATCGGCGCAGAGCGCGACGAGGTCGCGGCCGGTGTGGGCGCGCGCGAGCGTGATCGCCGCGGTGTTCGCCGTCGAGCCGTCCTTGCAGAACTTCACCATCTCGGCCGCCGGAATGAGGTCCAGCAAGCGCCTCGGCCGCCTCGAGCTCGATCAGCGCCGGCCGCGTGAAGTTCGTGCCGAGCAGCATCTGGCGGTGCGCAGCCTCGACGACCGCCGGATAGGCGTGGCCGAGCGTGACGGCCCGAAGCCCCATGCCGTACTCGATGAACTCGTTGCCGTCGGTGTCCCAGACGCGACAGCCGGAGCCGCGCGCGATCAGGCCAGGCGCGAGCTCGGGAAACTGGTCGTCGCCTTTCGCGTACGTGTGCGAACCGCCGGGGATGAGGGCGTGTGCGCGATCGCGCAGCTCGAGAGCTTGCGCCGATCCCAGATGTCTCCCCAGAGGCTCCTGAGCGGCTTCGATCCGCCGACTCATCCCGATCAAAGTAAAGGCCCGGCTCGGACGGCAGTCAAGATTCGTTGACGACGGCCCTCGCAGCTCTCACCATTTGTCCATGGTGGGAAACGGCATGCGGCTACCCGCGGCCGCAGCCTGCGGCGGGGAGACGTCGTCGAGGTACGGTCGGCGGCGGAGATCCTCGCCACGCTCGACGAGAACGGCTGTCTCGACGGGATGCCGTTCATGGAAGAGATGCTCCCGCACTCGGACGCCGCTTCACGATCGAGGCGAGGGTCGAGCGCGCGTGTGACACGATCAACAAGGGCAACCGCATTCGACGGCCTCCTGACACGGTGCTGCTCGACGATCTTCGGTGCGACGGCTCAGGCCACGGCGGCTGCGACGCAGAGTGCCGCTTCTACTGGAAGGAGGCCTGGCTCCGCCGCCCGACGGACCCGCCTCCGCCGCCGGCCGATCCTGACGCGCCAGCTGAGCTCGAGGCGCTCGTCCGAGCGAGCAGCATGCGCTGCGGAGAACGGACGCGAACGTGTACCGCTGCCAGGCGACGGAGTTCGTCCGGGCGACGGACGAGCTCGGCTGGTGGGATGCGCGCTCCTTCGGCCGCGAGGTGAGCTGCGGCAACGTCTCATTCGGGCGCTGGTTCGTCGTTTGCACGAGAATCGTCGTCGAGGAGATCCGGCGGCGGCTCGGATTCTGGTCGTACCCGGTCAAGTCGACGGGGCCGCGCGAGCCGAGCGGCACGAAGCTCGACCTCAAGGTCGGCGACACCGTCCGTATCCGGTCGGCCGAAGGAAATCGCGGAGACACTCGACGCGTCGCTCCGGACCCGTGGGCTCTGGTTCGACCGGGAGATGCTCCCGTACTGCGGCAGCACGCGGACGGTCAAACGACGGGTCAAGCGGTTCATCGACGAGGGGTCGGGGCGGATGATCGAGCTGAAGACCGACGGGGTGATCCTCGACGGCTGCTTCTGCAAGGGGTACGAGAGCGAGGGCCGGTGGTTCTGCCCGCGGGCCATCTACTCGTGGTGGCGCGACGACTGGCTCGAGCGTGCGGAGGCCGGGAGGCTGAGATGGCGACCTGCCGGCTCTGCGACAGCGAGCTCCAGGAGACGCTCGTCGATCTCGGCTCGTCGCCGCCCTGCGAGAGCTTCCTCCGCGCCGACCAGCTGAACGAGGCCGAGCCGTTCTACCCGCTCCACGTCTGGATCTGCGGCGAGTGCCTGCTCGCTCAGCTCGAGGAGTACGTGGCGCCCGAGGACATCTTCACGGACTACGCGTACTTCTCGGCGTACTCGAGCTCGTGGGTCGAGCACGCGCGCCGCTACACCGAGAAGATGGTCGAGCGCTTCGGGCTCGGCCCGGAGAGCCTCGTCGTCGAGCTCGCCTCGAACGACGGCTACCTGCTCCAGCACTTCGTCGAGCGCGGCGTACCGAGCCTCGGCATCGACCCGGCGGCGAACGTGGCCGAGGAGGCCGAGGCGCGGGGCGTCGAGACGCTCGTGGCGTTCTTCGACTCCCGGCTCGCCGAGACGCTGGTGGCCGAGCGCGGCAAGGCAGACCTCGTCGTCGCGAACAACGTGCTCGCACAGGTGCCCGAGCTGAACGACTTCGTCGCCGGCATCGAACCATGCTCGCCGACGACGGCGTGGCGACGATCGAGGTGCCGCACCTCGTCCGCCTGATCGAGGAGGTGCAGTTCGACACGATCTACCACGAGCACTACTCGTACTTCTCGCTGACGACGCTCGTGCGGCTCTGCGAGCGCCACGGCCTCGAGATCTTCCACGTCGAGGAGCTGCCGTCGCACGGCGGCTCGCTCCGTATCTACGTCACGCACGCGAGCGACGAGACGCACGCGCGGGACGCGAGCGTGCGACGAGCTTCTCGAGCGCGAGCGGAGCGCCGGCTACACGGAGCTCGCGACGTACCGGACGTTCGCGCGACCGCGTGCACGAGGTCAAGTGGAGCCTGCTCGAGCTGCTGATCCGCCTGAGCCGCGAGGGCAAGCGCGTCGTCGGCTACGGCGCGCCCGGGAAGGGGAACACGCTGCTGAACTTCTGCGGCATCCGAAGCGATCTGATCGAGTTCACGGTCGACCGAAACCCGCACAAGCACGGGAAGTTCCTGCCCGGCACGCACATCCCGATCTATCCTCCCGACACGATCGACGAGACGCGTCCGGACTACATCGTGATCCTGCCCTGGAACCTCCAGCACGAGATCGCCGCCCAGCTCGCGCACACGCGCGACTGGGGTGCGCAGCTGATCGTGCCGATCCCGGCGCCCGCGATCCTGCCCTGGCCCGAGAAGGAGGCAGCCGCCTGATGAAGGTCGTGATCTTCTGCGGCGGCCTCGGGCTTCGGATGGGCGAGACGTCCGCGCGCATCCCGAAGCCGATGATCCCGATCGGCGACAAGCCGATCCTCTGGCACATCATGAACTACTACGCGAGCTTCGGCATCACCGACTTCGTGCTCTGCCTCGGCTACAAGTCGGAGGCGGTCAAGGAGTACTTCCTCACCTACAACGAGGCGCTCGCGAACGACTTCGTGCTCTCGCGACGGCGGCAAGCGGGTCGAGCTGCTCAAGCGCGACATCCACAACTGGTCGATCACGTTCGTCAACACCGGGCTCCACGCCGTCATCGGCCAGCGCCTGAAGAAGGTGCAGTCGTACCTCGACGACGACGAGATGTTCCTCGCCACCTACGGGGACGGCCTCACGGACGCGCCGCTCCCCGAGATGATCGAGACGCTCGAAGCGAGCGACAACGTCGGGCTCTTCCTCGCCTCCCGCCCGACTTACAACTTCCACGTCGTCTCGTTCGACGAAGCCCATCAGGCGACGAACGTGCAGGACGTGACGACGCTCGATCTCTGGATCAACGCCGGCTTCTTCGTCTTCCGGCGTGAGTTCTTCGACTACATCGGCGAAGGCGAGGACCTCGTCGAGGAGCCCTTCCAGCGCCTGATCGAAGAGGGCAAGCTGGCGCATATCCCGTACGACGGGCTTCTGGGCGCCGATGGACACGCTGAAGGACAAGCACGTGCTCGAGACGCTCTCGAGTCGGGGCAGGCGCCGTGGCGCACGCCCGTCGGCGCGCCGAACGGTCAGGCCGCCTGCGCACCGTGCCGTAGCCGATGCACACGCTGTCGCTCGACGCCGATCGACGGATCGACACCGATCCTCGCGATCGGCGCCCATGCGGACGACATCGAGATCGGCTGCGGCGGCACGATCCTCCGGCTCGCGGCGCTCGCATCCCGACGCCGAGGTGGACTGGGTCGTGCTCTGCGCCGACGGTGCGCGGGCGGACGAGGCCCGCCGCTGCGCGGCCGACGTTCCTCGGCCGGGTTCGCGAACACGCGCAGGTCGTCGTCAAGGACTTCCGCGACGCGCTTCCTCCCGTACGTCGGCGGCACGGTCAAGGAGCGGTTCGAGCAGCTGAAGGCGACCGTGACGCCCCAGCTCGTCTTCACGCACCAGCGGCACGACCTGCATCAGGACCACCGACTGCTCAACGAGCTGACGTGGAACACGTTCCGCGATCACCTGATCCTCGAGTACGAGATCCCGAAGTACGACGGCGACCTCGGCGCGCCGAACGTCTTCGTCCCACTCGACGAGGAGCGGTCGCAGCGCAAGGCGAGGCCGATGCTTGCGCACTTCGCGACGCAACGCGACAAGCGGTGGTTCACGGAGGATCTGTTCCGCTCGCTCATGCGGCTGCGGGGGATGGAGGCAACTCGCCGACCGGGCATGCCGAGGCGTTCTACTGCCGCAAGGTCGTGTCGAGGTGCCCGACGATGCAGCACGATCGACGGCGTGCTGACGGTTCCGCTCCGCCGGATCCCGGACGAGCGCGGGACGATCTTCCACATGCTCCGCGCGGACGATCCGCACTTCGTCGCAGTTCGGCGAGATCTACTTCACGAGCGTCTACGAGGGCGTCGTCAAGGGGTGGCACAAGCACCGGGAGATGACCCTCAACTACGCCTGCGTCCACGGCCGCATCAAGGTCGCGCTCTACGACGATCGGCGAGGGCTCGCCGACGCGCGGCACGGTCGCAGGAGGTCTTCCTCGGCCCCGACGAGCATTCGCTCGTCGTCATCCCGCCGGAGATCTGGACCGGCGTCAAGGGCATGACCAGCCCGTTCGCGATCGTCGCCAACTGCTGCCACGCACACGCACGATCCGGAGCCGGACGACGCGCCTCGACCCGTTCGACAACGACATTCCCTACGACTGGGACGTGCGGACCACTGACGGACGTGGCTCAGGTGGCGGACATCCAGGACGCGGCGACGGTCGGCGAGGAGCTGCACGAGTTCGTCGCCGAGCTCTATCCGATCTGCCGGAGCATCACGGGCGACGGGCTCCGCGAGACGCTGCGCCGCGATCGGCGAGCACGTGCCGCTCGAGATCCACGAGGTGCCGACCGGCACCCAGGTGTTCGACTGGACGATCCCGCGCGAGTGGAACATCGGGGACGCGTACGTGAAGGACGGGCAGGCGGCCGGCGGGTCGTCGACTTCGCGGACAGCAACCTCCACGTCGTCAACTACAGCGCGCCCGTCGTCCGCGCGGATGCCGCTCGCGGAGCTTCGTCCGCGCCTGACGTCGATCCCCGAGCACCCGGACTGGATCCCCTACCGCACCTCGTACTACAAGGAGGACTGGGGCTTCTGCCTGAGCCACGACGCGCTGCTCGCGCTCGAGGACGGCGAGTACGAGGTGTGCATCGACTCGACGCTCGAGCGACGGGAGCGCTGACCTACGGCGAGTGCTATCTCGACGGTGAGCGCGAGGACGAGGTGCTGATCTCGACGCACGCCTGCCACCCGTCGCTCTGCAACGACAACCTGTCCGGCGTCGCCGTCGCGACGTTCCTCGCGCGGCCGCTCGCGGCGCTGCCGCAGGCGGCTCTCGTACCGCTTCGTCTTCGTGCCCGGGACGATCGGCGCGATCGCCTGGCTGCACGAGAACCAGGCGCGCGTCGACCGCGTCAAGCACGGGCTCGTGCTCGCCTGCGTCGGCGACCGCGGCTCTGTCACCTACAAGCGCTCGCGACGCGGCGACGCCGAGGTCGACCGGGCGGTCGAGCACGTCCTCCGCCACTCAGGCGACGAGCGCACGAGTCGCTCGACTTCACCCCGGACGGCTACGACGAGCGCCAGTACTGCTCGCCCGGCTTCGACCTTCCCGTCGGCGCTTCATGCGGACGCCGCACGGGGCAGTTCCCCGAGTACCACACCTCGGCCGACGACCTCGACCTCGTTCGACGCCGGCGAGCCTCGCCGACTCGTGGCGAAGGTGACCGACGGTGCTGTCCGTGCTCGACGGCAATGCGACATACGTGAACCAGAATCCGATGTGCGAGCCGCAACTCGGCAGGCGGGGCCTGTACAGCCTCGTCGGAGGCCGGAAGGACGAGAGCCTCGACGAGCTCGCGCTCCTCTGGGTGCTGAACCTCTCCGACGGCGACCACTACGCTGCTCGACATCGCCGAGCGCTCCGGCCTCGAGTTCGCCTCCGATCCGCGCGTGCGGCGGACGCGCTGCGTCGAGTGCGAGCTGCTGACAGGAGGCCGCGTGAGAGTCGTCGTCACCGGCAGCGAGGGATACATCGGCTCGGTGCTCTGCCCGTACCTCGTCGAGCGCGGCCACGACGTCGTCGGCGTCGACTCGGGCTTCTACCGCGCGCCGGCTGCTCTACGAGGAACCGTCGACGGCGGTCGAGACGTGGCACAAGGACATCCGCCGCCTCGAGGCTCGGGACCTCGACGGCGCAGACGCCGATCGTGCACATGGCCGAGCTCTCCAACGACCCGCGTCGGGCAGCTCGCGCCCGACGTCACCTACGAGATCAACCACCGCGGCTCGCTGCACGTCGCCGAGACGGCGAAGGCCGCCGGCGTTCCGCGCTTCGTCTACACGTCGTCGTGCAGCGTCTACGGCGCGGCGGACCAGGAGCTCGTCGACGAGGAGTCGCCGCTCCGCCCGCAGACGGCGTACGCGGAGTGCAAGGAGCTCGTCGAGCGCGACGTCGCGCTGATGGCCGACGACGCCTTCTCCCCGACGTTCCTCCGCAACGCGACCGCGTGCGGCGCGTCGCCGCGGATGCGCTTCGACGTCGTGCTCAACAACCTCTCGGGGCTGGCGTGGACGACGAAGGACATCCGGATGGAGAGCGACGGCTCGCCGTGGCGCCCGATCGTCCACGTGCTCGACATCTGCGAGGCGATCGCGTGCGCGCTCGACGCGCCGCGCGAGCGGATCCACAACGAGGTGCTGAACGTCGGCGACACGTCGAGCAACTACCGGATCCGCGAGCTCGCCGAGATCGTCGGTGACGTCTTCCCGGACTGCTCCGTGTCCATCGCCGGCCGCAGTCCCGACAGCCGGAGCTACCGCGTGTCGTTCGAGAAGATCCGCGAGCTGATGCCCGAGTTCGCCTGCTCCTGGGACGCCGAGCGGAGCGCGCGCCAGCTGCTCGACGTGTTCTCCCGCGTCGAGTTGACGGAGGAGACCTTCCGCGCCCGGCCGTTCACAAGGCTCAAGCAGATCGAGCATCTCGTCGCGACGGGGCAGATCGACGACGCGTTCTTCTGGACCGACAACGGGCACTCGGAGACCAACATCGCGTCGATTGATACGGACCACACCGTCCGCGATCGCGGTTAGACTCGCCAACTTCAAGTCGGGTCGGTTCGGCAAGACGACTCGGCATCGTGGCTAGGCGCACCTCGAGGCGGCGAGGGGCTCCTGGGCACACCCCGGTGACCCAGTCATACATGCACGCGGCCGACCTCAAGACACACAGCCCCGAGCACCAAGTCCAGACCGCTCCACCCCCCACCGCTGCACCGGCGGGAGACGCCGACAGCGAGGCGGAGACGCTGGTCATGGACCATCTCGACCTCGTCGAGATCGCGACCAACTACGTCGGCGACCCGCGCAACTCGCCAACGATCGACCGGGACGACCTGATCGGCGAGGGTCAGATCGCGCTGATGCAGGCGGCCCGGCGCTACGACCCGGAGAAGGGCAGCTTCCGCAGCTTCGCGTTCACGCGCATCAAAGGCGCGATGATCGACGCCTTGCGGCGCGACTTCCTCCTGCCGCGGTCCGCGCGGGAGCGCGGCGAGAGCCTGACCGTCGTCTCCATCGACAAGCCGATCGGCGAGGGCGACCTGACGCTGTCGGACACGATCGAGGACGCCCGCTCCGACGTCGAGGAGATCGTCGCCAACCGGGCGCAGCTCGCGAGCGCGATCGAGGAACGAGCCCACGAGGCGGTCCGGCCGGAGCTGACGCCGATGGAGCTCGAGGTGCTGCGCGGCGCAGCGGCGAGTCGGCGAGACGGCGGGCGAGACGGCCGATCGCCTCGGCAAGTCGCACGAGACCGTCAGGTCGCAGCGACGCACGGCGCTCAAGCGACTCGGCGCGCGGTCGATCGCCCACGCGGTGTTCATCGCCCGCGACGACATCGCCGCCTAGGTCGTACCCCGATCGAGGTACCCCGTCCGTTCGGGGAGTCGAACCTCCCCATTGGCCTATTGCCGCCGCGCCAGTGCCGGTCGAGAATAGCGCGCGCTCCTCCCCGACCCACGGCCGACCGGCGGCCTTCTTGAAGACAAACACGAACGGTCATTCCGAATGCATCGCGTCGTCCTCCGTAGGCCCGGACGACGCCCTTCCCAACCGTGTGCCGCGCACACGCGTACTGCTCGTGGGGCCGCCCGCGTTCTGTCAGACGATCGGGCGCTCGCTGCCAGCGGAGGCCGCGAATGTGGTCGGCCACGCCCATTCCGTCGACTCGGCCGAGATCGCATCCGCGTCGCTGTTACCGGACCTCACGCTGCTCGAGGCCGGGATGGCGCACGTCGCCCACCGCCTGTCCGAATGGGCGTCGGTAGTGATGGTGCCGCCGAACGGACATGACGGCGATGGTGACCACGGACTCTGGCCGGCGGTGCTCCAGCTCGGCGGGATTGCACCTGCGCTGATGCTCTCGTCTTCCTGACAGGCGGTCGTCAGGACGTCGCCGGACGTTTTCCACATCGTCCACAGATTCCACAAAACGGCCGCACATTGCGGACACGCGACCTCGGCGCACACCTTTACACACATGCAGCCGTCGTCTTAAATGTGGGGAGGTGGTGTTCTCGCAATCGGAAACTGGAGCCGCAGAACCGCGGAGGACTGCGGTGCTCGTCGACGAGCACCCGCTCTGGCTTGACGCGGTCGAACAGGTCCTGCAGCGGGTCTCCGTTCACGTCGTCGCCCGAGCGCGATCGTTCGCGGAGGGCCAGCGGCTCGTCGGGGAGCTCACTCCCGATCTGCTCGTCGCTGAGATCTCGGGCCTCGACGAAGAGATCAGCGGCGTCGCGTGGTTGCTTGACATCCGTGAGCAGTACCCGGAGCTGAAGACGATCGTTCTGTCCATCGTCGACGATCCGGCGACGGTCCAGGCAGCTTTCTCGGCCGGCGCCGTCGCCTTCGTCGTCAAGAAGGCCCATCCGGACGACCTCGCCGTCGCCGTCAGGCAGGCGTACGAGCACTCGATCTTCCTTCCGGGGTACATCGTCGCGGACGAGCATGTGTCGACGGATGCCGTCGACGACGCCGATCTCACCCGGCGCGAGCTCGAGATCCTTCGACTCGTCGCAGAGGGACATTCGAATGCCGAACTCGCGCGGATGCTGTGGGTGACGGAGCAGACCGTGAAGTTCCACCTCTCGAACATCTACCGAAAGCTCCACGTCTCGAACCGCACGGAGGCGAGTCGCTGGGCGCACCGGCACGGTGTTCTCGCATCGTCGCCGACAGCCGTAGCCTAAGCCTAGAGCCCGGCCCCACAAGGGCGGCGGCTCCCGCCTAGCCGAAATGGTTCACAGGATCCCAGCCGACATTGGTTCGCAGGATCCGGCTCGGCATATGGTAGGAGTCAGCCGCAGTCACCCCGGAGGTGCTCGTGTCGGACGAGTTTCTCGTCTTTGGAAGACCTGTCATTGGAAACGCCGAGATCGACGAGGTCACGGACTCTCTGCGGTCAGGCTGGCTCGGGACGGGCCCTAAAGTCCAGCGGTTCGAGCGCGCACTCGAGAACTACATAGGCGTTCCACACATCCGCTGCGTCGCCTCCTGCACCGCGGCATTGGTGCTCGCAATCAAGGTACTCGACATTGGCCCCGGCGACGAGGTGATCTTGCCGGCCATGACGTTCGTCGCGTCCGCGAATGCCGTCGAGCACGCAGGCGCGAAGGTCGTGCTTGTCGACAGCGAACCGGTGACGGGCCTGATGGACCTCGATGCGGCGGAAGCGGCTATTGGCCCGCGGACGGTGGCGATCATGCCCGTGCACTTCGCGGGCCGTCCCATCGACATGGACCGCGTCGGCGCGATACGAGACCGCCACAGGATCCTCGTGATCGAAGATGCGGCGCATGCCATCAGCGCGGAGTGGAAGGGCGTGCGCATCGGAAGGCACGGCAACCTCACGGCGTACTCGTTCTACGCAACGAAGAACATGACAACGGGGGAGGGCGGGGCTCTCGCTACGCCCGCCGCGGACGTGACCGAGCGTGTCGAACGTCTCGCGCTCCACGGACTCAGCCTTGGGGCGTGGGAGCGCTTCTCCGACGCCGGGTTCAAGCACTACGAGGTCGTTGAGCCGGGCTTCAAATACAACATGACAGACATCCAGGCAGCGATCGGCATCCACCAGCTGTCTCACCTGGACACATGGATTGACGAGAGAGCCCTGAATGGGATCAGTACGACGCACTCCTCGGGGCACTCCCGTTGACCCTTCCGGAGCAGCCTCGCGCGCAGACGAGACACGCCCGTCATCTGTACACGGTCCTTGTCGACTCATCTGCACCCGTCGATCGCGACTCTCTGCTTGCGCGCCTAACGGAACGGGGCATCGGTACCGGAGTTCATTACCGCGGTGTCCATCTCCATCCCTACTACCGCGATCGCTACGAAATCGATCCACGCAGCTTGCCCGTTGCGACCGATATCAGTGAGCGGACGCTGAGCCTTCCCTTGGCCCCAAACCTTACGGAGGCCGATTTGAATCGTGTGGCTACGGCGTTGCGAACAAGCTTGGCCTCCGGCTGATCAAGACCACGCGGACGCATCCGTGCGCAGCGCTTCTCGGTAGACACCGGCAAGTTGAACCGCAACAACGCGGGCGTCGTGAAGTTCCTCGATGCGGTGGCGCGCACGCTGAGCTCTGACCGTGTACTCGTCGTCGGAGATCGATGCGACCTCGACCAATGCTTGCGCGAGCGCGTCGACGTCTTCCTCGGGTACGAGCAAGCCGGGATCGGCGACGACCGACGGGATGTCCGCGTGCTCAGTGGTCACAACGGGAATCCCCATCGCTTGCATCTCGAGGAGCACGGTGGGACCCCGCCCTCCGTGTCGCCGCTCGCCGCCGTCCGGCTTGGCTGAATGCAAACGTGCGCTTGACGGGCGATAGCGCGATATTCGTCGTGGGAGATTAACCCGAGGAACTTGACCGAGGAAGCGACCCCGAGATCCGCCGCGAGCGACTCGAGATCAGTGCGGAGCGGTCCGTCTCCGACGAGCCACAACTCTGCGCTACCGAGCGACCGCCGAGCAACGGCAAGTGCACGGATAGAGAGGTCGATGCCCTTCTTTTCGACAAACCGCGCTGCCTGAAGAATCACGAATCGATCGGTTCGACGGGAGACCGCGAACGGAAACTGGTCCAGATCGATACCGATCCTGACGACCCGAATCTGCCCGCTCGGACAGCCCACGGACTCCAGGTGTCTTTCCATGGCAGGTCCCTCGCACACGAACAGTCGTCCCAATCGAAACAGCGACGCGTATGACCTGCCGAGAGAGTTCGACAGATCATGGCCGTAGAACGTCGTGATCAGCGGGATCCCGAGCCGCCGAGCGGCAACGATGCTCGCCGCGCCAAGCCAGCCAAAGTGGGCGTGCAGGGCGACACAGTGTGATTCGTCGGCTCGGCGCGCTAGCCGGTATTCGAACGAGCTGGGGTATCGATGAGCGACGGACTGAGCGCGTCGCAGGACACGGCGATACAAACGGGCTCGCGGTACGAGCTCAAAGAGCGGGTCAAACGGGAACTCCTCGATGTTGATCGTCGACCCGGCGAGCACCACGGGCTTGAACGCCGTCTGAAAGCGGAGTGACGTGTAGATGAACGTCGCAGAACGGTGAAGGTAAGGATCGATGACATGACCAATCGCGTCCACGTTGTCGCGGTGCTTCACGATCCGAGTCTGGCCGCCGGGCGAGCTATCTCGCGAGCGGTCGTGGGTGCGTGGACGGTCTGAGCGACAGCGAACACGCTACAGATGAGCGAGCCGGCGAGTAGGTAGCCGCCGATGATGTCGGAAGGCGTATGGATCGTGTAGAGCTCGGTGACGATGCCGACGACGATCACCCAGGCGACGAGAAAGGGCGTCGCGCGCGGCCAGCACGGAGATGGCCAACTGGAAGCGCCAGTGGCCGGTGCTGCCCACCTTCTTCTACGGCGGCATGCGATACGGGCAGATCGAGCGGCCGAATTCGGCCGGCGTTCCGGGCTAGCCAGGTCGAATCAGCGAAAGAAGGCGATGTAGAAGCCCTCGTGGTTTTCGGCCCCTGACGTGGGACCTTTCAGCTGCCTATATGGCGGTTCAAAGGTCCCACGTCCGCTGCTGAGGCGGCGGCGCGGCGCAATGCCGGCGCGGCGCGGTAGCGCTCCTCGCCCAGCTCGGAGCGCAGGGCGTCGAGGATCGCCAGCACCCTGGGAGCCCCGATCGCCTCGCACCACTCGAACGGCCCGCGCGGGTAGTTGAAGCCGAGCCGCATCGCGGTGTCGATGTCCCCGGCGCTCGCCACCCCGGCCCCGAGGGCGAAGTGGGCTTCGTTGGACGAGCTGGGTCGACGATTCGCCCCAGGACCAGGCCCGGCGCGTCCCCGACCTCACTCGACGTGCCTTCCGAAGCGAGGCGAAGTGGGCCTCGGCGGCATCGGCGCTCGCGGCGCTCGTCGCCTCGGCGCGAGTCAGCTCGACCAGCCGCGCCGATTCGAGGTCGGGGAGCGCCATGAAGCCGACCGCATCCTCGCCCGGGGCGAGTGAGTTGAGGCTGCCGTGCTCGAGCTGCACCGCCCGGAAGCGGTCCGCGGCGATCTCCCCGGCGCTGAGGTCGAGCCCGGATCCGGCCTCAGCCGTGGCCTCCGGGCGGGGAGGGTCCTCGGGCCGGTGCCGGTCGGCGGAATAGTCGTAGTAGCCGCGACCCGTCTTGCGTCCGAGCCGCCCCGCCTGGGACCATCCGTGCCTGGATCATGCTCGGCCGCCAGCGCGGCTCGTGGAAGCTCTGCTCCCAGAACGACTTCGTGACCTCGAAGCCGACGTCGATTCCGACCAGGTCCATCAGCTCGAAGGGGCCCATCCGGAAGCGCCCGGCCATGCGCACGATCCGGTCGATCTCCTCGTGGTCGCAACCCGCTCGCCCAGCAGCTTCAGCGACTCCATCCCGAACGGACGCGCGCAGCGGTTGGCGAGGAAGCCGGGGCCGTCCTGCGCGACGATCACGCGCTTGCCCATCTGGCGCCCGGCATCCTTCGCCAATTCGATTGCCTCGGGCGCCGACTCGTTTCCGGCGACCACCTCCAGCAGGTCCATCAGGACGGCGGGTTGAAGAAGTGCATGCCGACGACCTGCCCGGGTAGCGTGGCCGCGGTCGCAAGGGCCGTCACCGGCAGGGAAGAGGTGTTGGTCGCCAGCACGGTCTCGGGACCACAGACCTCCGAGAGCTTTGCGAACAGCTCCCGCTTGATCTCCAGGCTCTCCGGGGCGGCCTCGATCACGAGGTCGCAGCCGGCCATCTCCTCGAGCTTGCCCACCTGGAGCGCTCTCCTTCGCCGCGGCTCGGCCTCCGTCGTCGCTCCGGCCCCGCTCGCCGCCCTTGTCGAGCCCGGCTGACGCGCGGCGGCCCCGCGCGAGCCAGCGCGTCCGGGCGGGGTCGTACAGCCGTGTCTCGAAGCCGGCCATGCAACAGACCTGAGCGATGCCCGCGCCCATCGTTCCGGCGCCGCTGACGACCGGCGATCCGCTCGCCCGTCGACGCGCCATCAGCGCCCCCGGAATCGGGCCGGCGCTTGTCGAGGAACGCGCGCATGCCCTCGACGCGGTCGTCGGTCGCCATCGCGAGCTCGAAGAGCCGCCGCTCGTTCGCCAGCCCGGCTGTGAGCGATGTCTCCTCGGCCGCCAGCACCGCCTGCTTGGCGAGCTTCACCGCCAGCGGCGGGCGCCGGGCGATCACGCGCGCGAGCTCCATGGCGTCCTCGAGCCATTCGCGCTTGCGGCGACACCTTGTTCACGAAGCCGAATCGCACCGCCTCCTTGGCGTCGATGCGCCGGCCGGTCAGGACGAGCTCCATGGCGCGCTGCTTGCCGATCACGCGTGCGAGGCGCTGCGTGCCGCCGCCGCCGGGGATGATCCCGAGCGTGATCTCCGGCTGCCCGAACTCGGCGGTCTCGGAGGCGACGATCATGTCGCACATCAGGGCCAGCTCGCAGCCGCCGCCGAGGGCGAATCCGGACACCGCGGCGATCATCGGCGTGCGGCAGGCTGCGAGCCGGTTCCAGAACGCGACCGTCGAGGACTCCAGCACGTCCTGGAACGAGCGCTCCGACATCGCCTTGATGTCGGCGCCGGCGGCGAACACCTCGGTGCTGCCGGCAATCACGATGCAGTGACCTCGGGGTCGCCGTCGAGCTCCTCGACCGCGTCGGCCAGCTCGCCCATCACCTCCGGCGACAGCGCATTGCGGCGCTCCGGCCGGTCGAGCGTGACGATCCCGACCGCCTCCTCGGATCTCGACCATCTGCGCGACGTGCTCCACCGGCCGGTCTACTTCGGGATCAGCGCGTTGATGCCGGTCGCGTCGCGGCCGATGATCAGCTTCTGGATCTGCGAGGTCCCCTCGTAAAGCGTCGTGACACGCGCGTCGCGCATGTAGCGCTCGACCGGGTACTCGTCGACGTAGCCGTAGCCGCCGTGGACCTGGATCGCCGGGTTCGCGCAGCGCACCGCGGCTTCGGTCGCGTAGAACTTGGCGATCGACGTCTCGGGGGTGTTCGGCCGCTTGCGGTCCTTGAGGTGGCCGGCGCGCCAGACGAGCAGCCGGGCCGCGTCGGTGTCGACGAGCATGTCCGCGATCAGCTCCTGCACGAGCTGGAAGCTCGCGACCGGGCGGTCGAACTGACGGCGCTCCTTCGAGTAGGAGACCGACGCGTTGACGCAGCCCTGGCAGATCCCGACGCAGCCGGCGGCGACGCTGTAGCGGCCCCGGTCGAGCGCCGACATCGCGATCTTGAATCCGTCGCCGATGTCGCCGAGCATCTCGTCACCGGACACCTCGACCTCGTCGAGCGCCAGTTCCGCCGTGTCCGAGGCGCGCAGGCCGAGCTTGCCGTGGATCTCCTGGGCCGAGAACCCGGGGCGGTCGGTCGGGACGAGGAAGCAGGCGAGCCCGCGGTGCTTCTTCTCCGGGTCGGTCTGGGCGAAGATCATCGCCACCTTGGCGTGGTTGCCGAGGGAGATGAACATCTTCGAGCCGGAGATCTTCCAGCCGCCGTTGACCCGCGTCGCGCGCGTCGCGACAGGTAGGCGGCGTCCGAGCCGGTGCCGGGCTCGGTGAGCCCGAAGCAGCCGACGCCTCGCCCGAGCAGAGCTTGGGCAGGAGCGCGCGCTTCTGCTCCTCGGTTCCCCAGTGCTCGATCGAGCCGCGACCAGTGACGTCTGGACGGACACCACCGTGCGGGCCGAGGAGTCGCCGCGCCCGATCTCCTCGACGATCAGCCCGTAGCTGACGTAGTCGAGGCTGCGGCCGCCGTACTCCTCGGCAACCGGCGCGCCGAGGTAGCCCATGTCGGCGATCTTCTTGACCAGCTCGAGGTCGAAGCGCTCGGCGCGGTCGTTGTCGCGCGCTCTGGGGATGATCTCGCGGTCGGCGAAGTCCCGCGCGGTCTCGCGGATCAGCTGCTGCTCGTCGGTGAGGTCGAAGTCGAACAGCCGCTTGGCTATCTACGGGCGCGGGCGGCGAAGCCCGAGCGCTCGAGATTCAGCTCTCGAGCTGTCGCTCAGGACCGCGCCGAGGCCGTGGCGCCGCCCTCGGTGCGGGGCCGGGGACAGCGGAACGCGGCGCCCGTCGACGCCGAGACCGGCTGGACCTCGCGCACGGTGGAGGCGAGGAAGGCCTCCTGGGCGCCCCGCAGGTCGTCGAGCTGGAAGGTGCCTTCGTCACGTGCAGCGCCTCGATCAGCCGCTCGCGCGTGATCGAGCGAGCACGCCGGCGTCGCAGCGCCGGGGTGCGCAGGCCCGTCCCGGCCGAGACCCAGAAGATGGTGGAGGTCGGCGCCTCGAGCACCGTGCCGTCTGGGTGTGATCAGCACCGCCTCGTCGGCGCCGCCGCCCTGGGCGATGGCGCGTCGCCTGCATGTTGGCGGCGTAGGAGAGCGACTTGACCCCGTTGAGGATCATCGTCGGGTGGTAGGTGACGGTGGCGAGGTGAGACCGTCTCGGGTGCTCGGGCAGCGGCTCGGACGCGATCCGGCGGCCACCGCGGGTGACGATCAGGCGCAGCGGGCCGCCGCCGTCCCGTCTCGGCCCAGCAGCGCCTCGATCTCCCGCTCCAAGGCTCCCGCGGTCCACGCCAGCCAGATCCCGGCCGCCGAGCGCTCCATCCGCTCGAGGTGGTCCCCCAGCGCGAAGGGGCGCCAGCGTAGAGGCGCATCACCTCGAAGGCGCCGTCGCCGCGCAAGAAGCCGTCGTCGTTGATCGGGACCGTCGCCTCCGACGTGGGCCGGATCCCGCCGTCGACGCTCGATAGCTCCCGCTCTGGCATGCGCGGGCGAGGCTAACCGATTGACTGTTTGCCGGGCGCGGTGTTAGCGCCGGCACATTGAATGATAAGGCGGCGAAGCCGCCGCAAGTCATTCACGCCGGCGCGACGCCCTATCCTGCCCCCGTGGGGTTCATTCTGGCGACGCTGGCGATCCTCGCATTCCTGATCGGCGTGCTGCTCCTGGTTGGCCACTTCTACCCCGGAAGCGGCGCCGATCTGGTCGACTGGAAGCCGACCCGCTCCCCCGAGGTCGAGGCTGACCCCTGGAGGCCGAGCGACATCGAGCAGATGATCGAGGCCCAGAACGAGATGCGAAGGCGACGGGGCGCACCGGGAGCTGACCGAGCGCGAGCTGCGTCGCAAGGTCGCCGAGGACGAGGATACTCAACCTCGCCTGCGCGTGTCGCGGACCCTTCGGGGCCCCTGCGGGCCGAGCCGCCGCGGTGGCCCCGGGCGCTGATCGTCGGCTGCGGAGCCGCGGTCAGGCTTCTCGGAGCGAGCCTGGCTGGGAGCAGGGGGTGGGCGGTCTCGCGGCACCTCCCCGCTCGCAGGCCGGCCTCGACGGCGGTGGAGCGCGGCCGGGATCGAGGCGGCGCTGGGCCGATCCGGATCGGCCTGGCACGGTGCTCGACTCTGGTCGGCGACGTCACCGTCGTCCTGCTGGCTGTTGGGCTCGGCGAGCGGTGATCGCGAAGCGCCGCGGCGATCCACGGTACGCGGCTCGAGCGGCTGCTCGAGCGCCTCGTCCGACACCCCGGTGCGGGGCTTCGTCTACGAGGCGGCGGGGACAGTGGAGGCCGGAGCTGCTGGCGGGGGGCGCCGAGGCCAGTTCGCGCCGCGACCCGCAGATGGCGGATACCGGCGGAGATCGTCGCCGCGGAGCCCTCCGAGCCCCCGGCCTGGGCCGAGCAGATGACTGCTGCGACCGACCGAAGTTATCACCCAAGGGCCAGCGCGGGGCTAGAGTCGGTCCAAAAGCGACTCGGAGGTTGGAATGAGCTACGCGAAGGACGTTCTCGTCGACACGCAGTGGCTGGCGGACCACCTCGACGACGACTCCATCCGGATCGTCGAGGTCGACGAGAACCCCGCCCTCTACGCGGAGGCGCACATCCCCGGTGCGATCGGGTTCGACTGGAAGAACGATCTGCAGGACCAGGTCAAGCGCGACTTCCTCGGACCGGAGGCCTTCGGTGAGCTCTTCGGCTCCCACGGCGATCTCCAACGACCACCAGATCATCCTCTACGGCGACCGCAACAACTGGTTCGCCGCCTACACCTACTGGTACCTCAAGTACTACGGGCACCACAACGTCAAGCTGCTCAACGCCCCGCGCGAGAAGTGGATCGGCGAGGACCGGCCGACCACGACCGACGCCCCGACCTTCCCGCCCGCGACCTTCAGCGCGCAGGCCGGCGACGACAGCATCCGCGCCATGCGGAACGAGGTGCTCGCCGCGCTCGACGCCGCGACCAAGCTCGTCGACGTGCGCCCCCGCAGGAGTTCTCCGGGCGAGCTCATCGCCATGCCCGGCTACGAGCAGGAGGGCGCGCAGCGCTCCGGCCACATCCCGGGCGCCGCGTCGGTGCCGTGGGCGCAGGCGGTGCAGGAGGACGGGACGTTCAAGTCCGCCGACGACCTCGCCGCGCTCTACAGCGGCAAGGGCGTGACGAACGGGTCGTCGATCATCGCCTACTGCCGCATCGGCGAGCGCTCGGCGCACACCTGGTTCGTGCTCCACGAGCTGCTGGGCCAGTCCGACGTCAAGAACTACGACGGCTCCTGGACCGAGTGGGGGAACCTCGTCAACGTCCCCATCGAAAAGGACGTCTGACGGCGGCCTGGGCCGCCTCGCTGCGTCCTCGGGTCGGCGGCCTTCCCCTTCCCCCCTCCCCTCCCCAGGTCGCCGAGAATCCTCGCCGTCGCGCCCCAGATCAGGGCGCCGTCGGTCTTGTAGACATCGGTGCGGAAGGGGAGGCCTCGGCGGATGAGGCGCTCCCTTCCGTAGCCGGCGCAGACTTCAGCGCGGCAGGCTGAG
Source organism: uncultured Actinomycetes bacterium (assembly GCA_963773055.1). Lineage (GTDB taxonomy): Bacteria > Actinomycetota > Thermoleophilia > Gaiellales > Gaiellaceae > PALSA-612. The sequence goes on from CAVYZL010000002.1 coordinate 142,699, forward strand.
CTCGAGTCTCGCGACCTCACCCGCGCTCGGGCGCCAGCGCGTTGGTGGCCTCGATCACGCCGACGAACGGGTAGATCGCGTAACTCGTGACCACGGTGGGCGTCGGCGCCAGCGCGCCGACGAGCTCGACGCCAGCCGGGTCGAGGCCGATCTCCTCCTCGGCCTCGCGCAGCGCGGTCTGGCGCAGGTCCTCACCGGGATCCTGGCGGCCGCCCGGGAACGAGATCTCCCCGGCGTGGCGGCGCAGGTCGTCGCGTCGGCGGGTGAACACCGCGTGCAGCTCCCCGTCGCGCGCGAACAGCGGCACCAGCACGGCGGCGTCGGTGCGTCCGTGAACGTCCAGCGACGCGGCTTGCTCGGGGTAGAAGAAGAAAGCAGAGCTGGCTACGAGGGTCTCTCCCGCGCCCTCCAAAGATGATCACCTGCACAGTGCCGCCACGAACGCTCCAGGCGGCGCCGGCGACATAGGAGGCGCGCTCCGAGCAGAGGAAGACGATCGCCGCGGCGATCTCGCCGACCTCGGCGAGCCGGCCGATCGGGCGCTTGGCTCCGGCGTCCTCCAGCGCCTCGCCGCGGCTGGAAGGCCCCGACTAGCTCCCGGGGACTGGTCGAGCAGGCCGCCCGGCTCCATCCACATCTCCGAGCTGGGGTCGGGCCGGGGCAGACCGCGTTGACGAGCACACCCTGGCCCGGCATAGCGATCGGCGAAGAGGCGCGAGAGCGATAGCTCGGCGGCCTTCGCAACCGAGTACTCGGGCATCGCCGCCGAGGGGCGCTTGCCGGCGGTCGAGCAGACGTTGACGATCCTCCCCCAGCCCCGCTCTGCCATTCCCGGTGCCCGCGGCCCGCATCGCGCGAAGCGGGGCGATCACGTTGAGCTCGACTGGAGCCGCCAGTCCTCCTCGGGCACACCCGAGGCCGCCGCCTCGGGCGACGCCGGCGTTGTTGACGAAGGCGTCGAGCCGGCCGAAGCGCTCGCTTGCCTGCCGCCACCATGCGCTCGCCGGAGTCCTCTCTCGGTGATGTCAAGCGCAAGCGTCCGCAGCCTTCCTCCTTCCGTTGGCCGCCCCGTCCTCCTCCGCGGCCGCCGCGAGGGGCACTCTGAATCGCGGGCGACCAGAAGCACCTCTGGCCCCCTCGCCGCAGAGCGGCGGGGCGGTTTCGCGGCCGATCCCCCGGCTGGCCCCGGTGAGCGACGCAGCCTACGGTTGGTGAGGCCCAGGTCCATCGCGGCTAGAGCGAGCTCGATCCGGTCACGTGATCCTTCGACCTCGGTCTCACCCGTCCAGGGCGCGGTGGACCGGGCACTTGCCGGCGATCACCCGATCCGCTCTCTGCTGCTCGGGGCTGAGCTCTTTCGGCAGGCGGAGTGTCACGGTGGAACTCAGCTCGGGCACCCGGTCCGCCGAACTCCATCCCGACCTCGACCCGAGCGTCTCCCACCGTGCCACTCCTTGCGGTCCGCGTACATCTCCCAGGGTGATCGCGGTGCAGGCGGCGAGCGAGGCGGCGAGGACCCTGGTCGGGCGATGGGCCCTGTCGGCGCCGCCCGATGCCGGCGGCTCGTCAATCACGAGCGCTGTGTCCGCCCTCGATCTCGACATCGTGGGTGAAACCCGTCCCGGCGGCGGGCGACGACGGTGACCATACGCTTCAGCCCTTCCCCCCGCCCCCTCGAAGAGGGCTGGGGGTCGTCGGTATCGCGGAGGCACGGGCCATGGCGAGAGGCGTAGGTCGGAGGCCCGGTTGACGAACCTGATCACTCGTCTTGTCGGCGAGCTGGCTCCGCTTCGGCGAGTGGCGGCGATCCCGCCGCTCGGCCCGTCTCGGATCGTCGTGCGGGCCACGTCCAGCGCCGCCGAGAGGCCGCGTGCCGCCGGGGATCACGAACTTTCGGCGGCAGCTCGACCTGGCGCCATCTACTTGTCGATCAGC
>CAVYZL010000003.1:0-685078 GCA_963773055.1 uncultured Actinomycetes bacterium
GCAAGCGAGCACCGCCGCGATCAGCGCCGCGCGGAGCGCGTGGCCGCTCGGAAATGAGGTGGCAAAGCCCGTCAGCTCGACGATCGCGCCGTCGCGGATCGCCTCGGGAGGCGGCTTCGTGATCACGTGCTTGCAGAAGCCTTCCACGGCTGCCCCGACAAGAAACGCGGTCAACCAGAGGCTCGACACCAGGCGCGAGCCGCGGATCCACAGGTACGCGCAGCCTGCCGCGACGATCACAGCGGAAGGGGCGGCGCTGGCGGGCGCCCGCACGATCTGGCGGATGTCGAAGCCGTGCCCGTGGTACGAGAACAGCGGCCCGAAGAACTCCCACTCCTCGTCCGGCAGCCGCCACGGCATCAAATGCCGTGTCGCGAAGCTGTCGATCCCCGAAAGGACGCCCGCGTCCACGAGCACGGCGAGCAGGATGAACGCCGCCGCGGTGAAGCCCGAGGCGGCGAACAGCGTCCGTCGCGTTGTCAGCCCATCCACGCGCACGGGCTCAGGAGTCCCGGAGCACGTTGCGCGTGATCGCGTTCGCGGCGAAGCCCGTGTGGGAGACGAAGCGCATGCCAGGCCCGAGGCTGGCTGCGGCAGGTGCGCCGACAAAGTAGAGGCCCGCTACGGACGAGCTGAACGACGACGCGAGCTTCGGCGACGAGCCCTGCAGGCGGATCTTGGAGCGCAGCTCCGGATCCAGGAACGTGTAGCGGCCGAGATCGATGCGAAAACCGGTTGCGAGGATCACGTGGTCGACAATGCGCTCGGTGCCGTCGTCGAGCTCGACCGCGATCTGCGAACCGGCTGCCCGCGCGCCCGTGGGCTGGCAGTCCGTCGTGATCGTGATCCCTTCCAGGAGCTCCTCGAGCCGTGCGGATCCTGCGGGCCGGATCGCCCGGTACGCGAGCGGCTCCGCCATCGCCTTCGGCAGCACGCGATAGATCGACGGCTGGCCCATCAGCAGGTTGACGAAAGGCGGCCCGACCGCCCACTCGGGGTAGAGGAGCTTGCTCATCAGGCCTTCGCTCTGCGAGACACCCTCGCCGCGGAGAAAGCGCAGGGCGGGTCGACGGACGATCACCTCGACGGACGAGCCCAGCTCCTTCAGGAAGACGGCCGCCTCGAGCGCGCTCTGGCCCGCCCCGACCACGAGCACGGACTTCGCGGCGAACGCGTCGTAACAGCGATGCTCGGACGTGTGGCTGACGAGCGACGGGTCAAAGCCGTCGAACATCTCCGGCTTCCACGCGAACGGCTCGATGCCGACGGCGATCACGACGTGCGCCGCCTGGATCTCCTCGCCGTCGTCGGTGGTGACCCGGAAACCGGCCCCGTCCGCGACATACGTGACCCGTCGGGAATCAACCTCGACACCGACCTGCTCCCGGAACCACCGCCCGTAGTCGATGAAGTCCTCCAGCGTCGTCGGAATCGTCAGCTTTCTGCCGATGCTCGCCTCGTAGCCTTCGAGCCGCAAGGCCCGGTCCGGATCGGCGATGCTAGAGGCCTTCCGCGCCGAGCGCAGGTACATCCCGCGGGGCATGGCGTTCCAGAAGCCCATCACCTCGCCGAACACGCGCGGCTCGACCCCCGCGCGCCGGAGGAAGGCAGCGGTCGAGAGCGCGTACGGCCCCGCCCCGACGATCACGACCCGTTCCTTCTCGGCCATCAAGCAGTCACCCACTTTCGCGCGCCGCGCGTTCGATAGAGGTACGGGAGCAACGTCATCTCCGCGAGCGCCGGCAGAGGATCGCGCCGGTCGAAGACGGCCTCGGTGTCGAACTGGGACACGGTCTTCAGGAACGGCCGCCAGTCGAGACGGCCACGAACGATCTCTCCGATCGAGGTCGGAACGTCGGTCGTCAGCCGCACCCAACGGACACCCGAGCGAGCGCGGCCGGGCATCACCGGCTGGCGGAGCTGATCGCAAAAGAGGAGGAAGGCGAAGTCGACCCCCGCCGCTCGCCCGATCGAATGCGAGCCCCAGGTCCGCGGGTTGACGTCGAGCAGCTTGTAAAGGCCGTCACGGGCGTCGAGCTTGTACTCGATCTCCACGAGGCCGTAGTACCCGATCTCGGACAGGAAGCGCTCGGATGGGTCCTCGAGCTCCGGCATGCTCGACCGTCTCCACACACGTGCTCGAGCGCGCGAAGTCAACGGGCCGCTGGCGCGCGCGGCGGACGAGCATCTTCGCTACAGCCTCACCCTCCTTGAAGAACGCGCAGTAGCTGAACTGGCTCTCGCCGCCGCCGGGGATCAGCTCCTGGAGCATCACCTCGTCGGCCGGGATCACCGTACAGGCCTGGCGGAAGCTGGCCTCGAGCTCCGCCGGCGTGTCCGCGCGCAGTGCCTTCACCTGGGCGACGTAGATGAACCGCTCCTTGATCGCGGGTTTGAGCACGACCGGGAAGCCGATCCCGAGTGTTCGCAGCTCAAGCGCGTCCTTGGCGTACCACGTGCGGGGGGTGGGGATGCCGAGCCGGTCGGCCAGCTCGTAGGTGAGGCGCTTATCCCACGCGACGTGCACGGTCGGCCAGGCCGGCGTCGGCACGCGAAAGACCTCTTCGAGCTCCTCGCGCTGGCGCGAGAAGGCTCCGACCATCTCGTCGCGGGTCGGATAGATCACCCAGCCGTGGAGCCCGAGCCGGCGGCCGATGTCGAGCATCGTCCGCACGATCGTCGGGCCGTCTCGAAGCTCGGGCACGCGCAGTGCCTCGGTGGTGTACCGCGAGTACTTCGCGATCGACGGCTCGTCGTCGACGACGACCACGGGGATCCCGTGACGGCCGAGGCTGCGGACGATGCCGAGCCCCTGGTAGTCACCGCCGACCACGACCGCACCGACCTGCCGTTCCGGGACAATGGCTCAACCATCAAGCCCGCTCCCGACCTGCGCTCTCGCGTATTGCACCGTTCCCATTCCATCAGCGGGCCCATCGATCTCCCAGCCACCGCTCGTTCGCCGAAGCTCGGAACGTGAGCGAGCCGCGCCACCACGTAGCAACCTCCATCGGCAGCGGCTTCCAGGCGGTCTCGTCGTCCACGAACTCGTCGAGCAGCTGCACGTAGGCGTCCACGAGCCGCTCGTTCTTCGCGTAGTCGGGATGGGTGAGCGCGAGGGCCATGCCGCCCCGATCGCGCAGGAAGCGCGCCTTCTCGAGCCACATTGTCTCGTCGAGCCCGCCGAGGATCTCGAAGAGCGTGTGGTCCTGGGGAAGCGTGATCGGAAGCTCGACGAGGTCCCTGATCAGAACGGCAGCCAGCTGCAGCATCCTCCCGGCTGCGGCTCGTACGGGGACGTGTCGAAGTACGTCGAGTCGTAGTCGAACCCGAGACGCGGCATCGAGGGCCAGTCCCGTAGCGTGGCCGGCGAGCGGAACCCCTGCGCCCCCCACTTCTTCGCGTATGCGCGGATTCAGGGCAAGCGGTTGTCGAGGTCTGCGATGTCGCGGCCGTCGTGGTAGAGGCCGTGGACCCCGACCTCGAAGCCTCGACGCTTGAGATCGTCGATCACGGCATCACGGCCGTCATGCGGCGTCTCCGGCACGAAGTTCCACGACGAACGATAGTCGCCGGACGCCTCGATCTCGCACAGCAGATCGATGTTCTCGAAACCCTCAGCGGTCTCGACGTCGTGCGACAGAACGAACGCCCACCGGTGGCCGTGAGGCCAGATCGAGATCATCGGGATCGGCTCGTCGACGAGCTGCTCAACGAAACCGAAGAGGAGATCGTAGAGGTCGTGCAGCGCTGTCTCGATCGGCCAGCCGGGGAAGCTCGTCCTCTTCTGGACGACGCTGAACACGCGGCGCGCCCAGATCTGCCCGGCGCGAGGGACGATCGGGCGGAAGCGGTAGTACGTACGGCGGGCGGCCGAGCGAAGTGCCTTCGTCGCCGAGCTGCCGAGGAACTCGAGGTACCGCTCGCTCCAGTAGCGCTCGATCGCCTCGTCGGGGTCGAACGGAAGAAAGATGCGTCCGGCTCCGTCGCGCCACACGGAGGCGACATGCGCTCCGTCTTCGCCGTCGATCGAGCTCGTCCGATGCCACTCACCGCCGAGCTCGGAAAGCCACGGCTTGACACCATCGTCGGGCAGCACCGCGCAGAAGAGCGGTGTGCGCTCGAGCCGGTACGCGCCGGATCGCCCGCCGTCAACATCGACCGCCGACGGCAGCCAGTAGAGCGCCCTCGACTCGTCTGCCTCCGCCCACAACCGACCGAGCGACGGTGGATCCGCCGTGCGGTCAACGCGATACGGAACACGGAAATAGTCGAAAAGAAGAAATGGAACAGATGACCTGAGCAACCTCGGACCTTCCCTCGCGGACGCGACCCTCCTAGAACTTTGATCGAGGCTATGTGGGCGCGTCAAGATCGCGTGCGAACGGTACTCAGACGTCGTCTCGCAGCAGCGATGCGATGAATCGCATGTTCCACTGGACGTCGCGGTCGTCGGGCGCCTCGGCTGCGATCAATCGGACCTGCCGGCGGTGAAAGTCGTGGAACTCCATGTCATTGCGACGTGACGGTCTGAGCCGCTGCTTTGCGTGCCACCACCGATACTGCCTGAGCCACCAGTGCAGACCGGAGCGGTACTCCTGCGGTGTGAGCACGCCCGGCCCGTAGCGCATGTGCAAGCGGAGAAACTCGGGCATCAGCGTGTTCACCCGATGGGTGTACGACGTCTCACCACCGGTCGGACGTCGGGTGAACGTCAGCACGTCGTGGACGAAACCGAAATCGGTGTGCATGAGCGACCGGTAGACCGCCTCGGTATCGTTGTGACGGAACTCCGGGTCGTAGAACGGCCCGTTGGCGGGTAGGAGATCCGTGCGCAGAAGCACCGACGTTGGCGACCCCACGGCCGAGATCTGCCCGCGCAGATGACCAGCGAGGGCTTCGCACCCCGGCGTCACCGCCTGACCTTCGGGAATGCCGAAAAAGCCGATGGACGCGTTTTCGAGCCGGAACGCGCTGACGACGCCGACGCCCGGATGCGTCTCCGCGAGCTCGACCATGGCGGACAGGCACTCCGGGTAGATCCAGTCATCCGCACCGATCACCTTCCAGTACGTGCTCTTGCGGCTCACGGCGGCGATGGCGCGGTTGTAGCTCTCGTTGACGTCGACATGGACATCGTGACGCTCGTAGTGGATCCGGTCGTCGGCTCTCGCGTACTCCGCCGCGATCTCTGCCGTTCGGTCCGTGCTGCAGTTGTCGACGATCGTGTACCGCCAGTTCTTGTAGTCTGCTTGAGCACGCTGTCCACGCACTCCCGCAGGTGCTCCTCGCCGTTGTAGACGGGAGTCACGACGCTGACGAGCGGCAAAGCCATGGTCCTACGGATTCTGGCGCGACGGGCGCGGGAGGTCTACCGGGCGGGGGGCGTCTCGGATGCCGGCTGCGCCTCCGGCGAGCGCCGTCCGTCGATTGCTCCGGCCACCTCGGCGACGTTTCGCCAGTAGGGGACGAGCAGGTAGACGATCGGTAGTGAGAGCGCCCGCTGCGCGAACGTCGGCCGGACGCCGTTCTCCGCGATCCATGGCGTCGCGATCGTAAACGGCATTCCCGCCTTCCGCCGCCCGTGGGCGGTATGCAGGACCGGCACCCAGCTGCGGAGCTTGAGGCCCTCGACCTGCTCTCGCCGCCACGTCATGCGCTTCGCGTAGGAGCGGCAGCGGACCCACTGCGTACGGAGGATCCCACCGGCATCATCCCGCGTCGGATGCCAGACCACGGCGTCTGCTGAGTAGGCGAGTCGCGCTCCGCTCTTCACGCACCGTTCGACGAAGTCGTAGTCGCCATGCGATGGGAAGCGCGGGTCGAAGCCGCCGAGCCGCTCGAACAGCTCGCGTCGAACGAAGAGGTTAGCCGTCTCGCCCACGCCGAGCTCGACAAGTTGCCTCTGGTTCTTGCTGGTGTCCATATCGATCAGCGTCCAGACCGTTACGCGGTCGGGGAGGATGAACTGGATCCGGCCCGCGACGATGTCGGCGTCCTCGAGTGCCTTCAGGCCACGCTCGAGCCACGCCGGCTCGGCCACGAATCGCCGTCGCAGAACGCGAGCTGGCGCCCGCGCGAGGCGGCGACGCCCCGGTTCCGAGCAGCGTAGGAGCTCGACCTCGGCCCGGAAACGACCTTCACGTGACCATCGTCCGTGGCAAGAGCGAAGGGTGGCTCGTCCGACCCGTCGTCCGAGACGATCACCTCGAAGGCGTCTCGGGGGAGCGTCTGACCTCTCAGCGAATCGAGCAGCTGCTCGAGACCCTCCGGGCTGTTCTGCACCGGCACGATCACGCTGATCGAGCACTCGGGTTCACGTCTCTCGGACATCTGCATCTGACCCCCTCGACCGAGATTAAGGCACAATCGAGACGGAATGCCAGGGGGGAAGCCCACGGAGAGTCGGCGGCTGCGCGGAATCTCGAGACACGCGGCGGCAACGGCGGTGCTCGCGTTCGTCGCCTGCGCCAGCGTCGTCTGGACCGTCTCCTCGAGCAGTGCCGTCGGCTACGTCAGCGCGTCGTGCGAGCGGTCAGGCACCCCGTTCGCGTATCCCGGCTCGTCATCTGCGACGCCGGTGGCGAACGTGTGGATCGGTACGTCGGCGTGTACCGACTTCCAGAGCGCCTATCGAGCCGCGCGGTCGGGCGACTCCGTCCGCGTCGCCTGCGGTGCGTATCCGAACCAGCAGCTCCTCTATCAGTCCGGCAAGCGGTTGCCTGGGATCGTCTTCCAGCCGGCGCGTCCCCGGTGCGTCAAAGTCTCTCGCATCGATCTCGGCGCGAACACCGGCTCGGCCCCGCGGAACTCGCCGCCGTGCTGTCTGACGGTCTCCGGGTTCGTCACGGGGAGGATCTACTCATGGGGAACGGAGGACCTCGGCTCCACGATGTCGCTTTCATAGGAAACGACATACTCGCGGAACCGCCGTCGACGGCCAGTCCCTCGTCCTCTCCGCCCCGGTGAACGTCGTCGTCGACCACAACAGGATTGGACCGACCTGTTGCGGCCAAGGCGATAACAGCCCAGCTGGGATAGTCGTCTCTAGCGCGGATGCCGGACCGCGGGCACAAAAACGTGACGATCACGAACAATTTGATCCAGGTGATCACGCGCGATTGTGGCGACTGGCCGACATCAGGCTGGGGGCCATGCCCGTCGACCACCTGTGGCGACTGCCACTCCGACTGCGTGCACGTTCAGGGCGTGGACAACCTCGTGTTTGCGGGCAACAAGCTCTACAACTGCCGCACACAGGCACTGTTCATCGAGGAGGTGAAAGGCCCGACGAACAACGTGACGATCGTCAACAACTTCCTCGGCGTCACGCCGGGCACGTGCTCCATGTGCGCAGGAGCGACGTATCCCGGCGCAGTCGGGGGAAGTGGCTGATCGCGTTCAACACGTTCAATCGCTCGATCGGCTTCACGACGACGGGTTTTGCGCCGGGAACAACGATCCGGATCGTCGGCAATGTCGGCCTGCTCGCGAACAAGGACCGATTCGGGGACAACTCGAGCTGCACGAGCGAGACGCAGGGCGTGTTCTCGTACGACTACAACGTGTGGGGTCAGGTCGACGGCCAGGAAGGCCCGTGCTCGTCTACCGACACGGTGCTCGACACGGCTCTCGTCGACGCAGGAACAGACGGGCAAATCCAGGACTTTCACCTCGCGAGCTGCACCCAGCGAACGGCTGACTACGTGCCACCGCAGGCCCAGGAGCTTCCAGCCGCCGATGTCGACGGCAAGCAGCGGCCGCTCCGCTGGCCGGCCGCGGCCGGCGCCTCCCAATGCGATACGGCCCGCCTCGTCCTCGGCAGCTCGATCGGTGACATGAGGATCGGAACGCCGGAGACCGCCGTGCTCGCCGACTACGGCAAGCCCCGGCGTCGCGCGCGCACGACGGTCGACAAGTCTCGGCTCACGCTCCTGACGTACCGGCTGCACGGCGGCACAATCGGGAGCTACGCCGACAAGGGTCGCATCGTTGGCGTCACGACGACGAGCCCGTACTACACGGCGCCCGGCGGCGTTGGCGTCGGCACCAGCACCGATCTCGTGCGCTCCTCGCCCGGCGTTCGCTGGGTCGAGTGCCGGCACGCATACGTGCGCGTCGTCAGAGGAGTAGACGTCTACGCCGTGCCGAAGGGTGGCCGGAGCGGAAAGACGATCCAGAGCCTGCTGATGATGCGCAGCTCGTACGGGTACGACGATTGCGGCCGATAGACGTAGTCCGGATCGTCTAGACAACCCAGAGACAGCGATCTACCGTTAGGAATCGCTGTGGGCGTTGCGATTGTCGTTCTCACGTACGACCGGGTGCACCTGCTCAGGCAGTGCGTCGAGAACGTCATCGGCCGCACCTCGCCGCTAACCGAGGAGATCGTGATCTGGAACAACGGCTCCTCGGATGGCACCCGCTCCTACCTCGACATGCTGGCCGACCCGAGGATTCGCGTCGTCCACCACAAGCAGAACATCGGGCCGAGCGCCTACGACCGTGCGTTCCGCGGCACGACGGCCGACTACCTCGTCGAGCTCGACGACGACATGATCGACGCACCTGATCACTGGGACGAGACTCTCCTCAACGCGTTCCAACAGCTGCCCGAGCTCGGCCTGCTGAGCGCGAATCTTGCCGACAACCCACATGACGTGACGGCGCGCCTGATGTACGACCGCGACGCGCACCTGTATCGGGTGGAGGAAAGGAAAGGCGTCCGGCTGAAAGTCGGCGGGCCTGTCGGCGGAGGCTGCGCGATGATCGCGCGCAAGACGTACGAGCGGCTCGGCGGCTTCGGCGAGAACGACAAGTTCGCATACTGGTCGTCCGATTCCGTCTTCATGGCGAAGCTCCGTGCGGACGGGCTCGAGGCGGCTTATCTCAACGACCTCGAGCTCGTGCATGCCGGGGGGCCGTACTACTCCCCGATCCCACCCGAGAAACACGCATTCTGGGCATACACCGAGAGGCGCCAGAAGCGGCGAGACCGCGTCAAGCGCATCGCGCTCCGCGTGCCGTTCGTCCGATCATTGAATGCGAAGCGGGCCTGGTTCGTGCCGCCGGACGAGGCTTAGCCGAGCTCGACCGGCCCTGCCGCACGGCGGAGCCGCAGCCAACGTGACATCGGGATGAGGCTCTGGGCCTCGGTCACCACCTCGGGGGCGCGCCAGTTGATCAGCCCGAGATACGTCGCCGCGCCGATCACGATCACCGTCACGAGCCGGACATCAGCGGGAACGCCGTACGCGACGAGTGCCATCCGCGCGAGCCAGCAAACGACGAACATGCCTGCGGCGGCCTCCGCGACGCCCAGCACGTTCCGGACGAAGACACTTCGGCGGACGCCAAGCTCACGCGTTGACAGATAGACGACGTAGGTCTGCACCGGCAGGGCGGAGACCGTGTAGAAAAACGCGATCCCGACGATCCCCCAGTGGAGCCCGGCGACGAAGGCAGCGACCGCGAGGAGACATCGGAGCGCCGAGATCCGTAGGAGCATGCCGGCAAGACCGCGTGCAAGCAGCGTCCGCTCGCCGACGGCGGTGAACCCCATCATCATCGTCACGAGCGCGAGCAGTTGCACGACGGGCACACAACCGTTCCAGTGGTCACCGAGCACGACGCTGACGAAGTCCGGAGCGATCACGATCAGACCGAGCATCGCGGGCACGACTAGTGCGGCCACGACCCGGACGATCCGCAGCCAGACAGCCGCCAGCCGTTCGCTGTCGTCCTGAATCCGTGAGAACGCCGGGAACAGCGTCGCCTGGAGAGGCAAGAAGAGCCGCTCGAGCGGGAGCAGGATGACGTTGTACGCGACGCTGTAGAGACCAAGCGCCGACGCGCCGAGATAGCGGCCAACGAGGATGTTGTCCGCGTTCCCCTGTACGTACTCGAGCGATCGGGCGCCGAACAGCTTGATGCCGAAGCCGCCGAGGTTGCGCAGGCTCTCGCGCGAGAACATGAACCGCGGGCGCCAGCGGACAGTCGTCCAGAGAAGCACCGTCGCGAGAAAGCCGAGCGTCAACTGGTAGGCGATCAGCGCCCAGGCGCCCCAGCCAATCAGCGCGCCGACGATACCGACGATCGACGCACCGGCACTCGCACCCACGCTCCGGATCGTGATCGCGCGGAAGTCCATCGAGCGCTGGAGCAGCGCGGCGGGCACCGTCTGCAGCGCGGGAAACATGAAGCTGATCGAAACGGCGATGAACAGCGTTCGTACCTCGGGCTCGTGGAAGAAGCTCGCCAGCGCGCCCGAGATCGCGATTCCGACCGTAACGAGCACGACGCCGATCGCCGCACCCGTCCAGAAGACCGTCGAGCGATCCCGCTCTGAGATCGAGGGCCGCTGCACGAGCCCGGTGCCGAGCCCAACATCCGAGAGAGCCATGACGAGCCCGGCGAAGATCAGCGCCATGCCCGCGAGCCCGTAGTCTTCCGGCTGGAGCAGGCGCACGAGCACGAGGCTCGTGACCATGCGCGAGATCTGGTTCGCAAAGACGATGATCGCGCTCCACTTCAGTCCCCGCAGCACATAAACGCGGAGGCCCTGTGCGATCGCGCGGTCGGTCTCGGCGACCTTTTCATCCACCCCGGCGTCCGCTGCGAGATCGGCCGGCTCGTCGGGCGGCGCCGCAGCTCGGTCGGTCATGCGGAAGCGGCGCCGACCTGGCCCAGGAGATACCGGCGCAGCTCAGCGACCAGAGGGCTGGTGCCGTGGTCTCCGAGATCCGACGCGAGCGTCGTCGGCGAGTGGAGCGCCTCGGGGAGGTTGTTCGGGTCCGGCACGAAGACGACGAGACCCTCGCGATCGAGTCGCTTCCCCAACGACACCTGGTGGTCGTCCGACACCTCACCGAACCGCGCGAGCCTGGGCACCACGAGGGGGCGCTTCCCGTTTCGTAGGCAGAGCAGGATCGAGCCAACGCCGCCGTGGGTGACTATGAGCCGGGCCGTCTGCACCTGCTCCTCCGTCTCCTCCAGCGAGAAGTACTCGACGCATGTCGCGTTCGAGAGGCTGACCGTCGACGGGCCCCGCTGGACGAGGATCGGCTCGACCGTGTCGAAGCGCTCGACGGCCCGGACGAGCCGGTCGAACGGCGGGCCGTTCGTACCGGTGATGACGAAGATCACAGGAGACCCACGACCCGACCCGCGTAGCGGGCCTTCGGGACCGCGCGCTCGAGCTCGGGCCACTGCACGTAGATGCGGTCGGCGACGGGACCGATCAACCGGCAGCTGAGCGACGGCTCGGCGATCCGGGTCAAGCTCTCGATGTACACGACCTTCGCGCCGAAGAGCCGGCCGAGCCACGCGAACGGCACGGCGACGCCCGCGCCGGTCGTGATGATCACGCGCGGCTTGAGCTCACGGACGATTTTCCACGCGAGCCGGAGATTTCGCGCGAGGTTGGGGATGTGGCGCGTTGTCGGCCAGTAGCCGTAGAAGACTCTCTCGCCGGCGAGCAGCGACAGCGCGTCCTCCCGCTCGAGTGTGACCCACACGTGGGACAGGCCCTCCCATGCGTCGGCAAGCAGGCAGAGCTGGAAGAGATGCCCGCCCGCGGAGCAGACGAGCAGCAGGTCGACCCGGTCCGGCGTGCTGGTCGCGCGACGCCCGCGCCTCGTGGGGCTCGAGGTCACGCCCATCAGCGTAGTGCGGCCCGTGGCAGGAGCCAATGGTCGCGCAGGGGAGGCGGCACTAGCCGATCGGCTAGTCGGCTCGACGAATGCTGCTCCATCGTCGCGTACGCCTTCGTTAGCCACCTGACTAGCATCCGTGCGTGGCTACCCCGAAATCCCGGCTCGACGCGATACCGCCCGCATTGGACGGACTTTCGCACCGGGAGCTGCAGATCCTTGAGCTTGCAGCGAGCGGATTGACCAACGGCGACATCGCTCAGAGCGTGGGCGTGTCCATACACGCCGTCAAGTTCCACCTCGCGTCGGTGTACAGAAAGCTCGGCGTGGCGAACCGTACCGAGGCGGCCGTGGCCTACCTCCGTGCTACCACTATGCCGGTGACAGCGAGAGCAGAGGAGTCGAGCTAGCCATGGACCTCCGCCGGCACGTCGGCGTCCTGTCGCGGTTCCGCGACATCCTCATCGTCGGCTTCGTCGTCGCCGTCTGCTTGACGTTCATCGCGGCCGTCCGCGTGAGCACGAAGCATGGCTTTTCCACGGCGGCGTTCTCCTGGCGCCAGCAGGAGACGTGGCAGGCGACTGAGACGATGCACCTCACCCAGTGCGGGCTCGTCCTCCCACGGACAAACTCGCCGAACCCGACAGCACCGTCGTGTGACGTTCCGGAGTCCAATGTCCTCGTCTATCAGCAGCTCGCGAACAGCGACCCGGTTCGGCGGGTGATCCTGAGCCACGGCCCGATCGACGGGAAGTTCGACTTCTTTCCGGTCACCGACCCGTTGACGCACCAGTCGATCCTCCCGTTCCTCTCGGTCGACGGGTTCTCGTCATCGCCGGCAAAGGCTCTCCTGCTTACGAAGACGGCCTCCCAATCCTTCCGCGAGTACCTGCTCGCCAACCAGGCCACGGTCGCGCCGAGGCAACGCGTCGTCGCGACGGTCACCACGCAGGCGAAGAAGGTCACGCTCGCCCAGGGCCGCAAACGTACGCTCCCGATCGTCATCTTCCTGGCGATCATGATCGCAGCGGTCGCGCTCGCCTATATCCTCGAGAACCTCTACCCGCGGGCCGAGTCCAGAGATGAACGGGCCGCGCAAGACCCGTCCGTGTCCGAGCTGTCGATGGTGACGCCGCCCGACCTTGAGAACGGCGAGCCCGAGTTCCTCGAGCCGGAGGAAGAAGCAGAGCGCTCGCCGCTCGCGGGCAGCCGCTCGGGACGGCGCCGCGAGAGCCAGCCCTAGAAATGGCGACAGCAACCGCCGAGCGGCGGCGGAAGCCGATCGGCGTAGCGGTCACCGTCTACGCGATGGCGCTGACGCTCGCTCTCGCGACGGCCGGCACACCACGGTCGCGTCGTCGCGCCGGTGACGCTTGGCGTGTGCGTGCTCGTGCTCGCACACGGGCGCATCCTCCCGTGGCGGTCGCTCCGTCAGCCTGATCGTGCTGGACGATCCTGTTCATCCCGATCAAGAGGTACACGCTCCCGTCCGGGCCCCCCTTCAACCTCGAGCTGTACCGGATCGTCGTTGGGACGGTCTTCATCCTCTGGTTCGCGTCGCTCCTCGTCGACCAGAAGGTGAGGCTTCGGCGCGAGCGGGCTCGAGCTGCCAATCGCTCTGCTACGTGCTCGCGTGTGTCTTCTCGATCCTCGCGAACATGGACCGGGTCAGCCCGCTCGGCTCGTACGAGTTGGAAGACGGTGACGTTCTTTCTCAGCTTCATCTCTGGTCTATTTACATGGTCGTCGGGCCTCGTGCGGGCGGCCCCGGGACGTCGACTTCCTCGTACAGATCCTTGCCGGAGGCGGCGCGATCCTCGGGTTCTTTCGGCGTGGATCGAGTCGATGACCGCACCACAACGTCTTCAACCACCTCCAGATCGGTGCCCCGTATCCTGCACCTGAACACCGAGGCGCTGCCCGACCTCTCCCCGAGGCGGCGAGGCTGTGCGTCTACGGGACGGCCCAGCATCCGATCGCGTATGGCGCAGCGCTCGCCATGCTGCTGCCGCTCGCGATCTACCGTGCGCAGGCCCTTCTGTCAGAAGCGGTGGTGGGTGGCGGCCAACCTTCATGCTGCTCGGGATCATGGCCTCTCGCTCGCGCACAGGCCTGATCATGCTCGCCGTCATCGCCATCGTCTACGTGATCTTCCGGCCGCACCAGATGAAGCGCGCCTGGCCGGCGCTGATCCCCGCGCTCGCTGGTCATCCACTTCGCCGTCCCCGGCGCGATCGGGACGGCGTACGGCTCGTTCTTCAAGACGAACCTGGTCGAGGAGCAGCACTACCAGGTCGGCAGCGGCCGGCTGTCGACGCTGGGGCCGGCGTTGCACACGGAGTTCGCGCCGAACCCGATCCTCGGCGAGGGGTTCGGTACGCGGATCACGACGGACGAGCCCGGGCTGCCGCCACAAAATGCGCCGATCCTCGACGACGGCTGGTTGGGGATCCTGCTCGAGACGGGTGTCGTCGGGGCGCTGAGCCTGCGTGGATCTACGTGCGGTCGATCCATTTGATGGGAAGAGCTGCGTGGCGAGATCTGGGGCCGCGAGGATCGCTGCTGATCGCGACGACGGCCGGGGTCGCCTCTTACGGCGTCGGCATGTTCACGTACGACGCGCTCGGGGTTCATCCAGGTCGCGTTCCTCTGGTACATCGTGCTCGGTGTCGGCATGGCCGCGATGCTCGCACCGAAAGAGGAGTGGGAGCGCTTTGCAGCCCGAAGCACGGAGCGCGCCTACGCGCGCTCGACCGACCTCGCAGCAGCGACCTCGCCGTAGGCCTCGACCAGACGCTCGCCCGCCTTCGTCCAGGTCAGACCAGGCGCGTCGGCCAGTGCGCGTTGCCGTAGCCGTTCGCGAAGACCCGGGTTCTCGTAGAGCATCGTGATCTGCGCCGACAGCATGTCCTCGTCACCCGCAGCGTGGATGAGCGCGTTCTCCATATGGCGGCAGAGGTCCGCGCACCGATCCGAGACGAGCGGCACCGTGCCGCTGCCGATCGCTTCGAGACATGTCAGCCCGAAACCCTCCTCGATGTCGGAAGCACGAAGATGTCGCTCTCGCGCATGAGGTCCGGCACGTCCTCTCGATGGCCGAGAGCGCGGACGCTCGGATCCGCGAGCATGTCCGCGAGCTTCGCTCCGTAGTCCGGCAGAATCTCGCCCGCGATCACGAACGCGCCGTGCTCGTGCGCAGGCGACCGGAGCCACGCCTCCAGCGCGAAGTGAAGTCCCTTGCGGACGGCGGCGACGCCGACGAAGAGCATGGTGAAGGGTCGCTTCGGGTCGCGGCCGTGTCCGCTCGGGTGGAAAACCTGCTCGTCGTAGCCGTAGAGATGCCGGACCAGCTTCTCGCGCGCAAATCCGTGCTCGACGAAGGTCTCGACGACGAACTCGGACGGGCAGAGAAGCGCGTCGGCGAGCGCGTACTCCTCCTCCTCCTTCGCGAGCACGTCCTCCTTGTAGGCGTGCTCATGGTCTGCAGGAAGCGCTACGCCCAGCCGCCTGCTCTCCTCCCGAACGACTTCATACGCGTACCGCGTGTGGGCGTTGGGCCGCTCGAGGACGGTCGGGATGCCGAGCTCTCGCGCCACGAGCAGCGTCTCGCGCGCACCCAGCGGCCAGGCGTGGACGAGGTCGACCGCGCCCGAGAGCGATCGCAGCCTCCGCGCGACGATCCGGTCATGCAGCGCGAACATCCGCATGTCCCCGACGACACGGAACGGCACCCGGAGGCCGAACGGCGAGAGCGTCGTGTGGCTGGCCACCGTCTCCGGCAGCGGCACGGTGAACGACGCCGCATCGACGCGCACGTCTGCGCCTGCGACTGAGGCGCCGGCGGCCTGATGCCAGGCGGTGAGCGCGATCCTCCCCGCGCCGATCCGGTGCGGAAAGCTGTAGAGGACGCGGAGCGGCCGCGGCTCGATCCCCACATCGGCCACGCTACGGGGCGACGACGATACGCTCGACGGTGCTCGTCGTCGGACGGGCGGTCGCGCGCGGCAGGAACGACGAGAGCCACACCTCGAGCATCAGGATCGCGAGCAGCAGGTGCGAGTCGGACTTGCCCGCTGCAGCCGTGTGCGCGTCGATCAGCCGTCCGACCTGGTCCCTGTCGAGGATGTCGCCGTAGCTTGGCTCGGGCTGGCGGAGATACGTCGCGATCGACTTGTCCGCCTGCGCCTGGAACCAGCCGGCGACGGCGCCGTTGAAGAAGCCGACCTTCGGCTTGTCGATGATGCGATCCGGGATCATCCCGCGCGCGGTCTGCTTGAGGATGTACTTCGTCTGCGCCTCGACGGACCTTCAGATCTGCCGGAATGCGCGCGCAGAGCTCGACGAACTCGTGGTCGAGGAACGGCACGCGCACCTCGAGCGAGTGGGCCATCGACGCCCGGTCGAAGTAGTGGAGCATGTCGTCGACGAGCGCGAGCTGCGCGTCGATGTACAGCGTCGCCGGTAGGCGGGTCGTCCGCGACGCCGTCGAGCCGCGCTGCGACTGCACGCGTGCGCTGCCTCTCCGTTCAGCCTCCGCGAGCGGGCCACGCATCAGCGATCGCCGTAGCTCCTCGTCCATCCGTCCGCTCATGTGAGACGAGCCGCTCGACCGGGTCTCCGGCCGTGAGCGTCCGCGCCGCCCGCTTGTACCGGCCCGGCGCGAGTGGAGCGGCAGCCGCCCCGACTGCCCGGATCGGGCGGGGCAATCGTTGCCAACGACCGACGAGCGACGCCGCCTGGTGCTTTCGGTAGCCGCCGAACAGCTCGTCCGCCCCCTGGCCCGAGAGCGCGACGGTGACGTCCTTCGACCGCGAGCTCGCAGAGGGCGAGGAACCCGAGCGAGGAGAGGTCGGCGAGCGGCTCGTCGAGGTGCCAGACGAGATCCTCGAGGTCGACGGTGTCCTCGGCGAACGACAGCTCGAGCTCGTGGTGATCGGTCCCGAAGTACTCCGCCACCAGCCGCGCGTCCTCGAGCTCGTTCTGCTCGCCCGCCTCGCGGAAGCCGACGGAGAAGGTCTTGACGGGCTCGCTCATGTGCCGGGCCATCAGGCGCGACGATCAGGCTCGAGTCGAGGCCGCCGCTCAGCATCGCTCCGAGCGGGACGTCGCTCATCAGCCGCAGACGGACGGACTCGTCGAGCTTCTCGACCACGCTGCTCGCGGTACTCCTCATCGCTGAGCCGCGTGCCGACGTTCGGCTCGCGGGTACCGCCAGAACTGCTCCGTCCGGACGACCGCCGTCCCCGACCACGAGCACGTGGCCCGGCGTCAGCTTCGACACTCCCAGCAATGGCGTGCTCGGGCCCGGGAACGAAGCCGAACGTCAGGTAGGCGTCGATCGCCTCGTAGTCGAGCTCGGGCTCGATGAGGCCGCTCGCGAGCAGGCTCTTGAGCTCCGAGGCGAAGACGAGCAGGTCGTCCGCCTGCGCGTAGTAGAGCGGCTTGATCCCGAGCCGGTCGCGGGCGAGGACGGCGCGTCGGCGCCGCTCGTCCCAGACGGCGACTCCGAACATCCCGCGCAGCTTCGCGGGAAACGACGTCGCCGAAGCGCTCGTAGAGATGGGGCAGGATCTCCGTGTCGCAGCGGGTGCGGAACGTGTGCCCGTCGCGCTCGAGGAGCTTCCGCAGGTCGCACGTGGTTGTAGAGCTCGCCGTTCTGGATCGCCCACGACGTCGCCGCGCTCGTTCAGACCGGCTGATGGCCGCCCTCGACGTCGACGATGCTCAGTCGCCGGACACCGAGCGCGACGCCGTCCGCCATGTACGTGCCGCGGTCGTTCGGGCCGCGATGCGTCATCACGTCCGTCATCGACGTCGAGCGTCGACTCGAGACACGGTCGGCGGGGCCGCCCCCCGACCTGAACCACTCCGCAGATACCGCACATGGGCCTCTCCAGACGTTACTCGTAATCGTGCGGCCCGACCATCCTCCGTTCGGGTCGCCGGGGCGGTCAGGGAGTGCGGGCTGGCGTCGCGTCGTAGAAGATCGCGGCCTTCAACGCTCGGACCTGGCCCGGCCCTGGCAGCGCGCCCCTGCGTCGTGAAGCACCGCGTGGGTGAGCGCGCCGAGAGCGATCCCGGTCTGATGAGAGCAAGGCCGCGCCGGGCCGCAGATGCTTTCGTGCGCATACCGGATTCGCCCGCGCGCGAGAAACGGGAGTCGAGCGGCCCCGTGGAGCCGACGCCCCGCCGATGTGCGTCGCGGTGCGCCGAGGGCTCGTAGCGGACGCGATACCCGCCCTCCCAGAGCGGCGGCAGAGGTCGATGTCCTCGCCATAGAGGAAGAAGCCCTCGTCCCACCCGCCGATCGCCTCGATCGCGCTCCGCCGGACGAGCATGCAGGCGCCCGAAACCCACTCGCAGTCGCGGCTCTCGGCGTACGCCCGCGGGTCGCGGATGCACTCGTCGGCCCAGGTCGCCCGGGGCAAGAGTCGAGGGAGAAGGAACGCCTGGGCGAGAGGTCGAGCGAACGCGCGGGTAAGCGCCGTTGCGAATACTCGAGGGATCCATCCTCTGCGAGGACGCGCGGCGCGACGAGGCCAATCCCGGCGTCGCTCGCCAGCACGGACACGAGCGCGCCAGAGCGTCGACATCGATCCGTGCGTCGGGGTTGAGAAAGAGCACGTACGGGGCCGAGCCCGCCTCGAGCCCTCTGTTGCAACCGCTCGCGAACCCGCCGTTCACCGTCATCGGTAGTACCGTCAACCCGAGGTCGGCGACAGTCTCGACACTCGCGTCCTGCGAGTCGTTGTCGACCACGATGACCTTCACGCTCTCGTCCTCGGCGAGCACGGAACACGCGTCCCGAAGAGTCGCCGCGCTGTTGTAGGAGACGACGACGACGTCGACCTCGGCCACCGATTGACCGTAGCACGCACCCTCGGACGCGCGTGGTGTGCGCGTCCCGTCCGAGGGAAGTCGAGCGACTACACACTCGAAATGGTGAGGCCGAAGGCTGCGCGTCAGCCGAAGCCTGGGGCATGCGTGGACTGGGCTCCCGTCGTAGCTCCGACTGTCAGTCACGGCTTCTGCTCGGGGTTGCTGTCGCAGGCCTTCCTCGCCGCAGCCGCCCAGACGGCGAGCGACACAACCCCTCCGTCGAAGCCGACCGGGCTGACCGTTCAGGCGACGAGCACGTCCCTCAAGCTCAATTGGACAGCGTCGACCGACAACGTGGGCGTGGTGGGTTACATCCTGTATCTCGATGCCAAGTTGGCCAGCGCAACAAAGCTCACCACGTGGACCTTCTCTGGTCTTAAGTGTCAGACGTCCCACCTTCTTGAGGTCCAAGCGGTCGACGCCGCCGGGAACGGTTCGGTCAAGGCGCTGACGGGCGGTACGACGAGCTCGTGCTCCTCGCCGCCTCCTCCTCCGCCTCCTCCTCCGCCGCCGCCTCCTCCTCCGCCGCCGCCTCCTCCGCCTCCGCCTCCGCCGCCGCCTCCTCCGCCGCCGCCTCCTCCTCCGCCGCCGCCTCCGCCTCCTCCGCCGCCTCCTCCTCCGCCGCCTCCTCCTCCGCCGCCGCCGCCTCCGTCAGGAACCCTCGGGTTCACGTCCATCGGTTCGAAGCGCGACTACGCGCCCGCCAACTACCTCGACGTCAGCGGTAGCTACCAGCTGTCCTCGAGCGCGATCATCTCCGACGGCAAGGCGTTCCTCGACGGTGGCACAACCCTGAGTGCCAACGGCCTGCTCCGCATGGTCGTCTACGCGACGAACGGCGCCAAGCCCGCCGCCTCAGCGATCGCCGTCTCGGACGAGCTCACGGTCGCAAAGGGGTCTGCGCCAGCGTGGCGCACGTTTACGTTCCATGGCGAGTCGCTCCCCTCCGGCACGTACTGGATCGGCTTCTGGGTCAGCGGCTGGGGCAGCCTGGGGCTCGACGGGCACTTCTACTACAACACGGTCGGCAGCTCGACGTCGTCCTACTACGAGTCGGGCCACACATACTCGAAGACGGGTATGCCGAGCTCCTCCGGCTGGGCGAAGAACATCGACGAGAGGACGAGCGCCTACCTCGACATCGCGACGAACGGCCAGCCTCCCCCACCGCCTCCCCCCCGCCTCCTCCTCCTCCTTCCCCCGCCGCCTCCTCCGCCGCCACCCGGGCAGCTCGGGGCGAACGTCTGGGTGACGAGGAAGGGCGACGCGGCCGGTTCCTGCACCAGGCAGGCGACGAGAGTGGCGTACAGCGACTCGATTTCCTGCGGGCAGGCGCAGGGCTTCAACCAGGCATATCGCGCGGCGAAGTCAGGCGACATGGTCGGCGTCCCCGCCGGGACATATTCCTCGCAGGAGATCGACCGCGATTCCTCGAAGGGCACAGCGGGCCCCGACGTGACCTTCTCGCCGGACGGCCTCGTTACTATGACGAACTACCTCTACTTCGGTGGCTCGTGCAAGTGCGCATGTGCTGCCGCCCCCAAACCACATCACGTTTGACGGTGGGGCGAGCAAGAACTTCCGGTTCGGGGTACCGGGCGTCATGGGCAAAGGTGGCACAGTTCGGCCAAATCAAGCTCTACGCCGACTATGACACCCAGACTACGCCGCCAATATCACGCTGAAAAACCTCCAGGTCTGCAACGCGTGCCCAGACCAGGGCAGCGGGACGATCGAGCTGGCATCGGCTCAAAACGTCACGATAAAGAACAACATCATCGGCCCCATCTGTTGCGGCCTGCTGCCGGATGGCACCGAGGGGTCGAGCCCGGCCGAGCTGAAGATCGCCAACCGTGTCAATACGCCGGTGTCTACCAATGTCAACATCGCGAACAACACTTTCATGGGGGAGAGATCCGATTGAGCAGCCGTACTGGCCGACGGCAGAACTCGGTCCCGCGCCGCAAGGCGGACTGCAACTCCTGCCATACGGACGCAGTTCACGCCTTCGGCGGCAAGAATCTTCGTTCGACAACAACGTCTTCTACAACTCACAGACCCAGGTCTTGTTCCTCGAGGCACGTCAACGGTCAGCTACACAAACTTCGGAATCGTCGGCAACTATCTCGATTCTCTCGGCTCCTGCGGCTTCTGTCAGCCGCGCGTGCCACGCAGGAAACTGGCTTGTCGCGTTTAATACGTCGAACACAGGCATGGGCTTCTCGGGCACCGGACTTCCCAAGTGACGCACGGGTCCAGTTCGATCGGCAACTACGGTCTGCTCGGCAACAAGCGATGCCAACCTGGACTCGAACGGTTGCAGCGTCGGTGCGCCGACGCCTCACCTACCAGTACAACGTCTGGACGAACGACGGCGGCGCCGAGCAACGCCCATGCGGTACCGGGGACGTAGTCATACGCCTCGCTGCTCGTCGCCCACCGCGGTAACTGGGCTTCGTCCCCACCGGACAACGGCGTCAACTACAACCTCGGCCCGGCGACGGCGGCGGACGACCGCGTCCCGGCCAGCATTTGCACGCCGATCTCGAGCGGCGACCTTCATCGGCACTTCTCGCGGCGCAAACGGGAAGTGCGATGCCGGCGCCGACGAACGGTAGCGGTCTAGCCCTCTTCAGCTCAGCGACCTGGTCGTGCGCACGCCGGATTGCCGGCGACGATGTCGCCGGGCGCGACGTCTCGCGTAACGACGGCGCCGGCGCCGACGAGCGCGCCCTCGCCGATCCGGACGCCGCCGAGGACGACGGCGCCCGGAGCCGATCGACGCGCCGCGCTCGACGATCGGTGCGCTGCAGCTCCCAGTCGTCGCTCCGTCTGGAGCCGCCCGTCGTCCGTCGTCGCGCGCGGGCGCTTGTCGTTGATGAAGATCGACGCCGTGCCCGACGAAGACCTCGTCTTCGATCTCGACGCCGTCGCAGACGAAGGTGTGGCTCTGGATCTTGCAGCGCGCGCCGATCGACGCGCCGCGCTGGATCTCGACGAACGGGCCGATCCGCGTGTCGTCGCCGATCCGGCACCCGTAGAGGTTCGTGAACGCCTGGACGACGACGCCTTCGCCGAAGTCGACGTCGTCGATCAGGCGGTACGGCGCCTCGTTGGCGGGCGCGTCAGCCATCGAAGTAGCGCGTCGACGGCCTCGGCGACGGCGGCGAGCTGCTCCTCGGTGATGCCCGGGAAACATCGGAAGCGACAGGCCTCGCGCGGCGAGCGCCTCGGCGACGGGGAACGCGCCCTGCCGTGGCCGAGCCAGGCGTAGGCCGCTGTCAGGTGCACCGGCTCGGGGTAGTGGCGGCCGGTGCCGATCCCGCGCTCGCCGAGGTGCGCTGCGAGCGTGCTCGGGGTCGGCCGTCCGGACGACGTAGAGGTGCCAGACCGGCTCGCTGCCCGTCGCGACCGGCGGCAACCGCAGGTCGCCGACGCCCTGCGAGCGCCGTCGGCGTAGTAGCGCGCCGCCGCGCGGCGCTGCGTCGTTCCAGTCCGTCGAGCAGCGGCAGCTTGTGCAGCAGGACGAGCGCCTGGATCGTGTCGAGCCGGGCCGTGTAGCCCTCGACTGCGTGGCGGTACTTCTGCCGCTGGCCGTGCTCGCGCAGCGCGCGCACCGTCGCTGCGAGCGTCATCGTCGTCGCGTGACGAGCGCGCCCGCGTCGCCGAACGCGCCGAGGTTCTTCGCCGGGATAGAAGCTGAACGCTGCCGGCAGCGCCGGCGGCGCCGGCCCGCAGCCCGTCGCGCGTCGGCGCCGTGCGCCTGGCACGCGTCCTCGATGACCTCGAGGTCGTGCCGATCGGCGAGCTCGCCGAGCGCGCGCATGTCGGCCATCTGGCCGTAGAGATGGACCGGCAGCACGAAGCGCGTTCGCGGCGCCGATCGCCGCTGCGGCCGCGTCGACGTCGAGGCAGTAGTCGTCGTCCGACGACGTCGACGAGGACCGGGCGCCCGCCCGCCTGCGTGACGGCCTCGAGCGTGGCGACGAACGTTCCGGCAGGGACGATGACCTCGTCACCCGCCTCGATGCCTGCAGCGAGAAGCGCCAGCCGAAGCGCGTCGAGACCGCTCGCAGGTGCCGACGCAGGTCGCCGTACCGCAGAAAGCCGCGAAGGCCCGCTCGAACTCGGCGACCTGGCGGCCGTTCGTGTAGGCGTTCTCCTCGATCAGCTGCTCGGAGATCGCGCAGGATCGCCGCGCGTAGGTTCGCGTGCGATGGCCCGAGGTCGAAGAACGGCACCGTCAAGCCGCGGCGCGTCGAGCTGCTCGGACCGCATACGCTCATGCTAGACGCGTCCGATGAGCTCGTACACCTCCGAACGCCGGGGCCTCGCCCAGATTCATTCGAGGAGGCACGGCATCTCGTCGCTGACGTCGGAGGGGACATCCCGCTCCAGGTGTCGGTGATCCTCGAGCGACTGCACGAGATCGAGCACCTGTCCGAGGAGAAGCTCGCCCTCAGGCTCGAAGGCCGCAAGATGCTCGACGTCGGCGCCGGCCAGATGATGCTCCAGATGGCGTACTTCTCCGCGAAGAACGACGTCCACGGGGTCGATCTCGACGTGATCGCATCCGGAATCGACGTCACGCGCGTACCTCCGGATGCTGCGCATGAACGGGGCCAAGCGTGTGGTAAAGACCGTCGGCCGAAAGAGCCTCACTGATCGACGCCCGCTATCGCCGCGAGCTCGCGCGCCAGATGGGCGTCAGCGGGTTCCCGCCGCTCCGCGTGCAGCAGATGGACGTGTCGAGCATCACGTTCCCGGATGCGTCGTTCGACTTCGTCTACTCACTCGCCATATTTCAGCATCTGAGCGATCCCGGGCAGGCGCTCGAGCAGATGACACGCGTCCTCGCACCCGGAGGCGGGCTGTACCTCGACTTCGTTCTCCACACGAGCCGCACCGGAAGCCACGACGTGCGCTACTTCACGGACGACGACGAAGACCTGCCGCTCTGGCCTCAACTACGGCCCAGGTACGAGGGTCTCGTCCATCCGAACGCATACCTCAACCGCCTCCGACTGCCGGAGTGGAACCGGATCTTCGAAGAGACCATGTCCGGGTTCGAGAGCGTGCTCTACCAGCCCGAGGCGGCGCAGCTCGAGCCGGAGGCGAAGAAGCTCCAGAAGCAGGGCGAACTCACGGACTACAGCCTCGAGGAGCTACTGACGAGCAAGGTCGCCGTGCTCTGGCGCAAGCCGGCCGTCTAAGCCCCGTGCGGTCCTCGAGAAGCTCATTGAGGCGTGATCAGCTCGTAGCCTTGTTCGCACAAGATCGGCAATAGCCGGGCACATGCTTCCAGCACCGGCGGGCGCTCCGGCCCCCCGTCGTGGAGGAGCACAATGGCGCCGGGCTCAACGTGCTCGAGCACGATCTCGACGATCTCGTCCGTCGTGTACTCGCTCGCATCGCCCGAGTCGACGGACCAGAGCGCCACCCGCATGCCGAGCTCTTCGGCGAGCGTCGCCGTACGCCTTCGGTCTTTTCCGTACGGCGGGCGGACGAAGCGGACGCCGGGGATAGACGGCCGCCACGGCGTCATTCGTGCGCACAATCTCGTCCCGGAGTGCAGCGGGCGCGAGGTAGAGCGAGTGCGGGTGGCTGAACGTGTGGTTCCCGATCTCGTGGCCGTCGCCAGCGATGCGGGCGACGACATCCGGGTGGGCTTCCACCTGCTCGCCGACGACGAAGAACGTCGCCTTCGCATCGTTAGCCCGTAGAAGCTCGAGAAGGCGCGGCGTCGTGTGGAGGAGGGACCGTCGTCGAACGTGAGCGCCACCGCCCGGCGCCCGAGCCAGGCCCTGACTGCACGAAGTCGTAGTTCCCGAACGGGATGCACGAGTCTGTCGACTGTGCGCGTCCAGTGCCTCCGCGGGCGCGGTAGCCGGTAGCGAAGGGTCCGGAGTTTCGTTCCGAGCATCTGGTGAAACAGTACGCAGGAGCGTCCGACGTAACCGGATCGTAATGAGGGGTGGGTTTGAGTTAGCCGAAAGGCCAGGTTTATTTTAAGACGACCCTCCACCGCCGGAGGGTCTTTTCCGGACGCTCTGGTCAGTCACTCGAAGACGCCCCTATCGTCTCTACTGGCGGCCGGGTCAGAGCGAATGCGTACCGGCCAACACGGGGAGAGTGTGGAGTGCGAAGGTCCAGTGACCATACGGTTCACCCACCCGACGGCGGGGTTGGCGGGGGGTGGCGAACATCGTGAATCCTCGTGTAAGGGGTGGGCGGAGTCGCGCTCCCGTTCCCGGACACGCTCTCGCTGCCGGCGTCTGCCGCCCGATCGAACGGCAGACGGGCCGAGGGCGGGACTGGCTGCTGCACCGCGTGCTGCTCATCGCCGACGTCTTCGGGCTCAGCCTCGCATTCTTCCTCGGTCAGCTCCTGTTCGAGCCGGGCGGGGGCGCACACGACATCGTCTCTCCGGGGCTGGAGAGCGCTATCTTCATCCTCAGCCTTCCCGTTTGGGTGGCGATCGCGGTCAGCTCAGCGGTCTGTACGGCCGCGAGCACAGCGCGCACGACCATTCCACGGTGGACGACTTCGTCGGCGTCTTCGCCGTGATCACGATCGGGGTGTGGCTCTTCTCGTGTGTCGTTCTGGTTCACCCACGCCGCGCACCCGAACACGCCGCGCATGATCGCGTTCTGGATCATGGCGATCGCATTCGTCTTCTCTGCCCGTGCCGCTGGCGCGAGTCTGCGCGCGGCGGATCCCGATGTTCTGGCAGAACACCGTCATTGTCGGTGCCGGCGACGTCGGGCAATTGATCGCCCGCAAGCTGCAGCAGCACCCGGAATACGCCATCAGGCTCGTCGGCTTCGTCGACGACAGCCCGGACGCGCCGTCGCGATCATCGGCGAGATCCGACTTCTCGGTTCGCCCGACCGCCTACCTGAGCTCGTCGACACGTTCAACATCGACCGCGTGATCATCGCCTACTCGTCAGATTCGTACACGAGCACCTGCTGGCGATCATCCACGAGCTGAAGGCGAGCTCGGTCCAGATCGACCTCGTACCGCAGGCTTTTCGAAGCGGTCGGGCCGAAAGTCGATATGCACTACAGTCGAAGCTCTTCCGCTCATCGGCCTGCCGCCCGTACGGCTTTCGCCTGTCGGCTCGATTCGTCAAGCGTTGTACTCGACATCATCGGTCGCGTCGATTACGCTCGTCGGTCACGGCGCCGCTTTTCGCCTACTTTGCCTGGAGGATCAAGCGAGATTCGCCGGGCCCCGTCTTCTTCCGCCAGACGAGGCTTGGACTGAACATGAAGGAGTTCACCGCTGCTGAAGTTCCGGACGATGCGGTGTGACGTCGACGAGGCAGAGCACCGCGAGTACATCAAGTCCACGATGAGCTCCGAGCGCTCCAGCGGGAGGCAACGGTTTCTACAAGCTCGACCGTCAGGGCGACGTCACGCGGTTCGGGAGGTGGCTCCGCAAGACGAGCCTCGACGAGCTACCCCAGTTCATCAACGTCCTGAAGGGAGACATGTCTCTCGTCGGCCCACGGCCCTGCATCCCGTACGAGACCGAGAACTTCGCTCCGCATCACTTCGAACGCTTCCTCGTCCCTGCGGGCATCGACCGGCCTCTGGCAGGTCACGGCTCGTGCGTAGTGCGAGCTTCGGCGAGGCGCTCGACATGGACGTCGTCGTACGCGCGCAGCTGGTCGCTCGGCCTCGACCTCCGTCTCTTGGCTCGAACCCCGTTTGCGGTCATCCGTCAGAGAGCGGCAACGGCATGACGGGTGGAAGGGTGAGAATCGGCGTCGTCGGTCTCGGTTACTGGGGACCCAACCTCGTTCGGAATCTCTACGAGCTTCCCGAAGCCGAAGTCGTCGTACGTCTGCGACAGAAGACCTGAGACGTTCGAGAGATAGCCCGCCGCTACCCGCTCGGTCTCCCAGACAACGCGCTTCGAGGCGCTCCTCGAGGATCGGAGCCTCGACGCGGTCGCGATCGCGACGACGGTCTCCACTCACTACGAGCTCGCCAGCCGTGCACTCGAGGCCGGCAAGCACGTCTTCGTCGAGAAACCCCTCGCCGGATCGAGCGACGACGCGGTCGCACTCGCCGAGCTTGCCGAGAACGCCGGCCTCGTGCTCATGCCGGGCCACACCTTCCTCTACAGCCCACCGGTGGACAGGATCCGCGAGCTGATTCAGTCGGGCGAGCTCGGCGAGATCTACTCGATCTCGATGAGCCGGGTAAACCTCGGGCTTCACCAACCGGACGTCAGCGTCGTCTGGGATCTCGGCGCCGCACGACTTCTCGATCCTGCGCTACTGGCTCGGCGAGCTACCGATGAACGTCTCGGCGCTCAGCCGGGGTTGCATCATCCCCGACACGCCAGATGTGGCCTTCATCCACCTCGAGTTCCGGTCTAAGACAATCGCCAACGTCGAGCTGTCGTGGCTCGCGCCCGAGCAAGCTCCGCCGGACGACGGTCGATCGGCTCGACGCAAGATGGTCGTCTACGACGACACGAGCACGGAGTCCGGTCCGAATCTTCGACTCGGGAGTGACGCTCCCCGATCCCGAGACGTTCGGCGAGTACAGGCTGACGTACCGCACCGGGCGACATCGTCTCCCCGCGCATCGAGGCTGCTGAGCCGCTGTATCTCGAGGTGGCCGACTTCTGCGCTGCGATCCTCGACGGGTCCGAGCTCCGGTCCTCTCCTGAAGTCGGGTATCGACGTCGTGCGCATGATCGAAGCCGTCGATTGCTCACTCGAGCGCGACGGCATGCGCGTGGAGGTGGCCGCCACCCAAGCTCTGAGCGGCGTCTAGGACGTTGTCACCGAGGGAGGACCGACCCCGGCCCGATCTCTTGGGTGCTAGCTTGGCCGGGCCGGGCTGCCGTGCTGACTGCTCTCGTCGTCGGTTACCACTATCCACCGATCGGAGGAGTCGGCGCTCAGCGCGCGATCCAGTTGACCCGGTATCTCGGCGAATTCGCGGTTCGGCCTGTGGTGTTCACCGGCCCGGGCCGGCACGGTGACCGATGGGCGCCTGACGACCCGACGCTGCTGACCGACGTGAGCGGCGTTCCGTCGTTCGCGCACCCGGCCCTGTCCCTCTGCAGACACGATCTCGAAGCCCGGCTGGACAGGATGCTGGGTCGAAGAGATGCGTTCGTCCGCTGGTGGATCGACGTCGATCGAGCGCTTCGAGCAACCGCCGGGCCAAAAGATCGATGTAATCCTGGGCGAACTCGGCCCGTACTGAGACATCGTTCGGAGTCGAGAATTTGGCCGCCCGACTCGGTGTTCCGTGGGTAGCCGACCTTCAGGACCCGTGGGCGCTCGACGAGATGCGTCTTTATCCGTCGGCTCTACACCGAGTTGCCGACCGTAAACGCATGCGAGGCACTCTCCGAAGTGCCGCCGCAGTTGTGATGAACACGCCTGAGGCTGCTGTGCGCTTGCTGGAGGCGTTCCCTGACCTTCGTAGCGACGAGTGTTTCGATCACGAACGGCTTTGACGCCGAGGATTTCGCCGGTGTCGTGCCCAGGCGGCGCGAGGATGGCGTCTTCCGCATCGTCCACTCGGGGTACATTGCACACGGACCTCGGCTCTCGGCATCGGAAACGGGCCGTCTCCGGCGACTGCTCGGCGGCATGCCGGTGCCCACCGTCGATTTTCTGACCCGTTCCCATGTCTATCCTCATGCGAGCTGTTGATGAGGTCATCCGAGCTGATCCCGAGCGTGCGGGGGGTGGTCGAGGTGCACCTCGTCGGTGCGACCGATGCCGACCGCACAGGCCGCTGCGCGATACCCTTTCGTGCACTTCCACGGCGTACAAGTCGCATGCGGAGGCAGTCTAGCTGCTTCGGACGGCCGACCTGCTCTTCCTCCCCATGCAGGATCTTCCCGCCGGGCGTGCGTGCCGGGATCGTTCCAGGGAAGACCTACGAGTACATGGCGTCCGGAACGCCGATCCTTGCTGCCGTTCCGGATGGGGACGCGCGCGAGATGCTTCGCTCAGTTGGAACCGCGACGGTTTGCCGACCGGCTGACGGTCGACTGTCTCGCAGACGGGCTCGAGCTGCGGATCGCCGACTGGCGGGCGGGCGTTCCCCGGCCCGTGCCGGATCCCTCGGTGCTCGGCCGCTTCGAACGGCGTCAGCTGACCTCCGAGCTCGCGACCGTGATTCGCAAGGTCGGCGGACGCGTGACGCTATCCGGCGCGTTCGGCCGGAGTCTCCTCGATCGCGGCCCGCGGCCTCATCGCCTCGCGGGCCCGTCGCGGCAGATGGTTCAGCCGTTGCTGCTCGCGCACGTAGCGGCGCACGTCCGCGTTTCGACACCGCGGCTTGCGCTCGAATGCGGCTTCGATGTAGCCCCAGATAATCCCGATCGCCCATGGGTCGCCGAGCGAACGGAACAGCGTTCGCACCGTCAGGTACGAGAACCGGTAGCCCATGTAATGCGCCGCCTGGCCGTTCTTCACCCAATGCGCGAACCGGCTTCCGTCGCGCTCCCCCTCGCTCCGGAGATGGAAGAACGGCAGATCGAGGAATCCGCGGGTGCTCCAGCCTTTGAGCCCCGCGGCGATGAGGTCGATCGTGTCCCAACCCATGTGCTCCTCGAGCGGGAGGATGTCGTCGAGACACGCCCGGCGGTACGCGCGGGACGCGCCCCAGACGCCCGGCCCGGTTCCGTGACGCTGGCGCCAGATGCCGTCCGGCCCCTGCTCGTAGCAGGCGCCGCCCGCGATTCCGAGACGATCGTCGGCCTCGAACTCCGCGACCAGCCGGTCGAAATAGTCCGGCTCCATCGAGATGTCGGCGTCCAGCTTCACGACGACCTCGCAGGAGCCCGGTACGAACGCGAGGCCCTTGTGGAACGCCTTGACGATCGGCCCGCCCCGCATCACCCCGGCAGCGCCCGGAAGCACGTCCACCGTCACCCAGTCGCCGGCGTCAGCGAGCTCGTGCGCCACCGCCGTCGTCTCATCCGTCGAGCCCGTGTCGACGATCACCCACCTCGTCGGAGCGAGCCGTTGTGCCTCGAGCACACCCAACAGACGCCGCAGATTCCCGGCTTCGTTGCGGACCGGCGTAACAATTGCGTAGCTCAGTCGGTCGCAGCGGTGTGGGACGGACGCTCGGTGCACGTCAGCCGGATGCTAGTCCGCAGCGGTCTTCCGAAACGCAATCAGCTCGGCTCGACCGTCCCCACGCTCGTCGGTTACGTCCCGATACACAACGCGCCAATCGGCCAGAAGCGACGGGTAGTCGTGGGCCCACATGTAGGGGAGTGGCTCTCTCAACCATGTGTACTCCCTGACGACGATGAGACAACGTGCAGTGCGGGCAACAGCTCGAACGACGCCCAGCACGTCTCGCGGCTTGACGTGTCCGAGCACCGCACTCGACAGGACAGCGTCCACAGGACCGAAGGCCTCACAATCAGCCACGTCTGCGACGGACGTCTCCCTCTCTGGGAATCGCCGTCGAGACTCGGCGGCGAGGGTGGGAGAGATGTCAAACCCCTTCGCATCAGAAGTCGCCGAGGTAGCCGTACTGGCGTCCCGAACCGACTCCGACAACCAGGACGGACCTGCAACGGTAGTCCCGGAGCAATCGTGGCACGGTCTCGTCCTCGGCCCCTGCGCGCAGCCAGTTCCTTGCCGGCCACGACTCCGGGTGGTCGTAGGTGTCGATCAACTCCGTGGCACGGCCCTCCCAGTATTTCGCCGGCTGGTACAGGCGACGTCCCGGCCATCGCATTGCACGACCCTATCTCCCGGACACAGCGCCCCGGGCGATGGTGCTCTCGCTGCCGACCACGGCGAAAGACGGAGCCTGTAACGTGCAAAGTCGACGCGGGGGTGGGCTCGAAGAAGTGAGGCGCCGTCTGCTCATAGGCTGCATTGGCTGTGCTGCAGTACTGGCGCTGGTCGGGGGCGCGGGCGGCGGCTCGGCGTCGCCGCTAAGTCCCGTCGTCGCCTTGACTGCGACCCCGCCGAACGTCGTCTCTGGAGGCAGCACGACGCTCTCCTGGACGAGCAGTGACGTGACGACGTGCGTCGCCGCTGGTTCCTGGAGTGGTCGGAAGCCCGTTCACGGGCGCCAGCGGATCGGGCACATCCGAAGCCGGCACGTCTTCCGCCTCCGATGCACCGGCTCCCACGGCGGCGCCAAAGCGACGGCGGTTGTGGCGCTCGCGACGACTCCGGCGCTCTCGATCTCGAAGGACGGCCGGCACGTCCTCGATCGCAAGGGGACACCATTCCTCATCACCGGCGACGCAGCGTGGTCGCTGATCGTGGGACCCGGGCGACGCCGGAGTGCGCCAGTATCTCGCGAACCGGAGAGCGCGCGAGCTTCAATGCGATCCTCGTAAACCTCATCGAGCACCGATTCGACCCGAACGGCGCCCCGAAGAACGCAGTCCGGACAGGGCCCATTCCTGAAGAAGGGCGACTTCTCGACGCCAAACCCGGCGTATTTCGCTCACGCAGCAGATGTCGTCACGGGAGCGCTCGAAGCGCAACATCGAGGTATTCCTGTTCCCGGCGTACCTCGGCTATCAAGGCGGTGACGAAGGCTGGTACACGGAGATCCGGGACAACGGGCCGAAAAAGATGCTCGCGTACGGGAAGTTCGTCGGGCGCGTACTTCAGCCGCTTTCCGAACATCGTCTGGGTGATCGGCGGCGACTACGGGCCGAACGCCGCGCGTGACGACGTCAGCGCGCTCGTCAGCGGCATCCAGCAGTCGTCGCCGCAACCCGCTGTTCACCGTGCACAACGGGCGCTACCAGTCGGGGGTCACGCAGTATCCGGGCGCGAGCTGGATCGACCTCAACACGACCTACTCCGACTGCGTCCAAGCCCCGAAGCAGCTCGCGGACGACTACGGGAGAGCGCGCCCGATCCCGTTCTTCCTGATCGAGGGCAAGTACGAGAACGAGGGCGCGTCGGCCGTCTGCCTCCGCTCGCAGGCCTACTGGTCGGTGCTCGAGGGTGGCATCGGCTCGTTCTTCGGCAACAACCCGATCTGGAGCTTCGGCTCCGGCTGGCAGGGAGCGCTCGACTCGCCCGGCGCCAAGAGCATGGGCCTCGTTCGCCGAGCTCTTCCACTCGCGCGCGTGGGCGGCGCTCGTGCCTGACTTCGCACATTCGGTGCTCACCGCGGGCTACGGCGACATCGGCTCCGCCTCCTATGCGCCCGCCGCGCGTACGCAGAACGGCAACACGGTGATCGTGTACAGCCCCGATCAGCGAGCGTCTGACCGTCAACATGGCGAAGGTGTCGGGGTCGCAGGCGAAAGCCTGGTGGTTCGACCCGTCTTCCGGCCAAGCGACGCTCGATCGGCACCTACCCGACCAGCGGCTCTCGCAGCTTCACGCCTCCCTCCTCGGGCGATTGGGTGCTCGTCCTGGACGACGCGGGACTCGGGCTGGGCGCGCCCGGGCGCTGACGTAAAGCCCGCGCGCTAGCCGGCGTCGCGCTCCGAGGCCATTGATAGGCTGCCCGCTCCCCGTGGTCGTCCGGATTCGCCCCACCGCCGCAGATCCGACCACGCCCTCGTGTCGTGAGGCAGGGCATGGGCGGCAGATTGCGCGTCCCCCGATCGGGGTAAGGGTCGATCCATATATGCGCCGAAAGCGGAGTGTGGACCGGAAACGAGTAGAGGTCGAGCGGGCTTTGTGACCCGTCTTTCGACTAGATCGAAGCGGGTTCTGTGGCCCTCTTCGTCAATTCGCTCATGGCAGCGGTCTTCGTCGCCGTCGGTCCCTCCGCCGCCGTCGGCCCGCCGACAGCATGGGTCAGGGGGAGCGACGCGGCACTGGCCTCCGCCACTACCCTCGGCTACACGACGGTCGGCACGCAGAAGGACT
Source organism: uncultured Actinomycetes bacterium (assembly GCA_963773055.1). GTDB lineage: Bacteria > Actinomycetota > Thermoleophilia > Gaiellales > Gaiellaceae > PALSA-612. The sequence continues at coordinate 32,389 of CAVYZL010000003.1, forward strand.
ACGGCCGAGACGGGAGACCTCGACGTCAGCGGCAGCTTCACGCTCGGCAGCGCCTCGACGATCACGGACGGCAAGGGCTACCTCGACGGCGGCACGGCCTCGAGCAACGACGGCCTCCTGCGCCAGGTCGTCTACGCCGCCAACGGCTCGAGGCCGGCGGCGACGCCGATCGCAGTCTCAGACCAGGTCACGATCGCCAAGGGCTCGGCCGCCTCCTGGCGGACGTTCAGCTTCCACGGCGAGTCGCTGCCTGCCGGTAGCTACTGGATCGGCTACTGGGTCGGCGGCTGGACGAGTAGCGCGCACGGCAACTACTACTACGACACCGTCGGCATCTCGAACGCGCTCTACTGGGACGACGGGCACACGCTACAGCCCGACGGGCAATCCCAGCGCGTCGAGCTGGGCGCACATCGTCGATGAGCGGCTCAGCGCCTACCTCGACGTGTCGACCGGCGCCCACCGCCGCCACCGCCTCCGCCGCCACCACCCCCTCCGCCTCCGCCACCGCCCCCTCCCCGCCACCGCCACCTCCGCCACCTCCGGCCACCCTCGGCTACACACGGTCGGCACGAGCCGGGACTACGCGCCGTCCGGCTACCTCGACGTCACGCGGCGGCTTCCAGCTCGACAGCCGCGTCGACGATCACGGACGGCAAGGGCTACCTCGACGGCGGCACGGCCTCGAGCAACGACGGGCTCCTGCGCCAGGTCGTCTACGCCGCAAACGGCTCGAAGCCGGCGGCGACGCCGATCGCGGTCTCAGACCAGGTCACGATCGCGAAGGGCTCGGCCGCCTCCTGGCGGACGTTCAGCTTCCACGGCGAGTCGCTGCCTGCCGGTAGCTACTGGATCGGCTACTGGGTCGGCGGCTGGGGAGCAGCGGCACCGACGGCCACTTCTACTACAACACGGTCGGAAGCTCGACCTCGGCGCTACTACGAGTCCGGGCACGCCTACAGCTCGACGGGAAGCCCGAGCTCGTCCGGCTGGTCGAGCAACGTCGACGAGCGTATGAGCACCTACCTCGACCTGTCGACGGGCGCGCCACCTCCGCCGCCACCCCCTCCGCCCCCTCCCCCGCCACCCTCCGCCCTCCCCCTCCGCCACCGCCACCTCCGCCTCCGCCGCCACCTCCGCCACCTCCCCCTCCACCGCCCTCCGGCAACCCTCGGCTACACGACGGTGGGCACGAAGACGGACTACGCGCCGTCCGGCGACCTCGACGTCACGCGGCGGCTTCACGCTCGGCAGCCGCCTCGACGATCACCGACGGCAAGGGCTATCTCGACGGCGGCACGGCCTCGAGCAACGACGGGCTCCTGCGCCAGGTCGTCTACGCCGCCAACGGCTCGAAGCCGGCGGCGACGCCGATCGCTGTCTCAGACCAGGTCACGATCACGAAGGGCTCGGCTGCCTCCTGGCGGACGTTCAGCTTCCACGGCGAGTCGCTGCCTGCCGGTACGCTACTGGATCGGCTACTGGGTCGGCGGCTGGGGAGCAGCGCCGGCACGGCCACTTCTACTACGACACGATCGGCAACTCGACCTCGCGCTACTACGAGTCCGGGCACGCCTACAGCTCGACGGGAAGCCCGAGCTCGTCCGGCTGGTCGAGAACACGTCGACGAGCGTCTGAGCACCTATCTCGACCTGTCGACGGGCGCGCCACCACCCCCTCCGCCCCCGCCACCCCCCCTCCGCCGCCCCCTCCGCCACCGCCACCTCCGCCGCCGCCCGGCTTCCCGCTCTCGGTCTCGGCCGACAAGCGCCATCTCGTCGATTCCGACGGGACGCCCTTCCTCATCAACGGCGAGGCGGCGTGGTCGCTGATGGTCGGCCCCGACACACCCCGGCGCGACCCAGTACCTCGCCGACCGCCAGTCACGTGGCTTCAACGCCATCCTCGTCAACCTTGTCGAGCACTATTTCGACACGAACGGCGCGCCGAAGAACGCCTACGGAGACGCCCCGTTCACGACCCCGGGTGACTTCTCGAAACCGAATCCGGCGTACTTCGCCCACGCCGCCGCGGTCATCCAGGAGGCACTGAACCGCAACATCGAGGTCTTCCTCTTCCCTGCCTACCTCGGCTATCAGGGTGGAGGCGCAGGGCTGGTACGCGGACATCCTGAACAACGGCCCGCAGAAGATGCTCGCCTACGGCCAGTACGTCGGCAACTACTTCAGGAACTACCCGAACATCGTCTGGGTGATGGGTGGCGACTTCGCACCGAACGCCGCCCTCGACGAGATCCAGGCGATGGAGCTGGGGATCCAGCAGACCTCCCCGCAGCCGCTGTTCAGCGTGCACAACGGCCGCTACCAGTCGGGTATCACGCAGTATCCGGGCGAGAACTGGGTCGACCTCAACACGACCTACTCCGACTGCACGCAGACGCCGCAGCAACTGTCCGACGACTATGCGCGGTCGGGTCCGATGCCGTTCTTCCTCATCGAAGGGAAGTACGAGAACGAGGGCGCGTCTGCGGTTTGCCTTCGCTCACAGGCCTACTGGTCGGTGCTCGAGGGCGGCACGGGTCAGTTCTTCGGAAACAACCCGATCTGGGGCTTCAACGCCGGCTGGCAGTCAGCGCTCAACTCGACGGGCTGCGAACAACATGACCGAGTTCGCGCAGCTCTTCCACTCGCGTTCCTGGGGAACGCTCGTCCCCGACTTCTCCCACAGCGTCCTGACGAGCGGCTACGGAACCATCGGCTCGTCCTCCTATGCAGCGGCCGCACGCACCTCGAACGGCAACACCGTCATCATCTACACGCCGGACCAGCGTGGCCTGACGATCGACATGACGAAGGTCTCGGGCTCACAGGCGAAGGCCTGGTGGTTCAACCCAGTGTCCGGCCAGGCGAGCCTGATCGGCACATATCCGACGACCGGCTCCCAGAGCTTCACGCCGCCGTCGTCTGGCGACTGGGTGCTCGTTCTCGACAACGCGTCGCTCGGCCTCGGCGCGCCCGGCAGCTGACCCTGCGTCAGTCGCGCACGGCGTAGATCTCGCCGTAGTCGTGGGCCTGCAGGCGACCGACGAGGTCGAGGATCTCATGGGCGTCGACGGACGATGCCGGGCTGAGCGGAGTATCGCCATCCCCGAGATTCTGGACGTACTGGTAGCGATAGCTTCCGAGAGCTCCGAGGCGCCCAACTGCGCGAGCCGTCACGTCCGGAGTCTCGCACTGGAACTCGAACGAGAGCGCGCTCAACGGTCGCTCGAGCCCCTGAAGCACCTCCGGCTCGAGCCCTTCGACGTCGATCTTCACGAATCGAGGCTCGCCGTGCTCCTCGATCAGCTCCTCGAGCGTTTGCAGCGGCACTCGGATCTCGCCACCAAGTCGCTCCTCGTGTAGCGCTGCCCACCTCGCGCTCACGGTCGAGTGGGCCGGGTCGTGCCCGAGCCGCAACATCGCTGTGCCGGTCTCTGCCCCGATCGCGCACTGCTCGACGTGCACGCCATAGCGACGCCGCACGACGTCTGCGAGTGACGGGTTCGGCTCGATCGCGATCACACGGGCTCCGATGTCGAGCAGTATCGACGTCACCTGGCCCACGTTGGCGCCGATGTCAAAGACGAGATCCCCTGGCTCGACGAACGTGCGAAGCCTGGCGCGCCTGTCCTGAACGCGCCGGTACTCGTCGCGCTTCAGAGCGCGCCAGTACGCATTTCTGACTTGTCTGTACACGCCGATCGAGCTAAGCAGCGTGCGAACCATCATGCGGGGAGCGGGCTCACCAGCCTGTCAGCGAGCGCTATCGGCCCGGGATCGTAGGCGGCGACGACCTCGTCCGGGAGATGCTCGAGGTCGCTGGCGCGCAGGTAGTCCGCCATCGTCGTACCGGTGCACGCCGAATCGACGTTCGGCGCGCCGCGGAACGCCTCGACATCGTCGAGGTGCACCGTCCGGAAGTCGATGCTGAACCGCGTCCGGCCGGTCGTGTTCGGCACGCTCGAGTGCAGGTGGGCCGCCGAAAAGATCAGAACCCCGCCCGGACGGCGTGATCACGCGAAGCTGCGGATCGAGCTCGACCGTCTTCTTCGGGCTTCGGCTGGACACGCGTGTCCGTCTTGACGTGCTGCGCCGCGTTGAAGCGGCTCGTCTTGTTCCACTCGTCGTAGTTGTAGGTATGGGAACTGTTCTTCAGCGGCCGCGTCCAGTAGCGCGAGTGGAACGCCATCGAGCGGCCCGATTCGAGCCCGTAGATGGGGATCCACCAGTTCAGCTGGCACTGCGGCGCCGAGTACCACGTGTCGCGATGCGGATGGAACGCGTACGCGATGCCCGTCGTCAGGTAGTCGTCGCTCGTCGCCGTCCGCATCCGCGGTACATCGAAGTACGTCTTCTCGAGATCGCAGCCGAACTCTGCGAGCAGGCTCTGGATGCAGGTCTTCGAGTCTGGATGGTGGATGAACTTCGGCTTCAGCTCCGAGAGCACCGCCGCGTACTCCTCGACCGGCATGCTCGTACTGCGCGGTCTCCGGGTCGAGCGAGCCGAACGCCTCCCGGATCAGCGACCGCGCCGACTCGATGAACGCGGTCGAGGCGGGCGTCGGTGCGTACGAGAAGAGCTGCCCTGCGTACAGCTGCTGCGCGACGGTCGTTGTCGGCGGTCTGTGCGTCGACGTAGATCGTGTCCATGACTCTCCCTGGTGGTATTCGTGGGCCACAGCCTCTATCGGCCGAGATATGACGCGCGACACTACCTAAGTCGAGTGTCGTAGAGAAAGATTTCGACCGGCGCTTCCCCTGATTGCGACGGCGGCGGCGTAGCCTTCGAGCGGCAACGCCATGAGCGTCCAATCGGCCGGCGTCCCCAGCACGGGGGGCAGCGAGACGATCTTGCCGTTCACGTCGAGCTCGATCACTCGAGGATCGATCGCCAACCCGAGCCCCGCGGCCTTCGTCAGCGCTTCCTTCTGCGTCCAGAGCTCCAGGAACGCGCGAGCGCGATCCGGCGCTGCCTCAACGCGTGCGCGCTCGGCTGGGGCCAGGGCGTGCGCAGGGAAGCGACCAGCCCGCGAAGTCCTCGCGCAGCTGCTCGACGTCGACGCCGACGTCACCCTCGCGGGCGACGGCGACGAGGGCGACCGACCCGCTGTGCGCGAGGTTGACCTCGAGCGCCGCGCCCTCGACGGCCGGCTTTCCTTCGACGGTGCGCACGATCGAGACATCGTCGACAGCCACGCCGAGATAGCGCGCGGCGACCGTCTCCAGCGGGCGCTCCACATCCGCGTCGAGCAACCAGACGGCGAGCTCGCCGGGCTCGAGAGTCGGGCGCGCCGGCGGGCTCGTCCAGCCCGGCTCGCGTGTCACACGGCGCTCGGCGCGGGCTGCGAACTCGTCGATCGCCTGCGAGATGCCCGCCGCGACGACGTCGACGTTCGGCGGCAGGAGGAGGCGTGCGTGGTCGCAAGGCAGCTGCTCCCACCGCTTCGCGCTGACGAGGCTGCGCAGGTACCAGTTGGGGAGTGCCGAACCGCTCGTGCTCGGAGGAGAGAAAGACGGCGGCCGGCGCATCGACCGCGGCGGGCCACGAAGCTCTCGCGCGAGTTGTCGAGCTTGGCCCAGACGTCCACCGGCGGCGGGGCGGCCGCGTCCGTACCCTGGACCCTTCGGCCGACGGAGCGCATCAGGCGCCGCTCGCGCACCGCGCGCGTGATCCGCCAGAGATCGGCACGCAAGCCACGCGGGCGGCCGAACCGCGGGTCGAGAAGGACAAGCAGCCCGATCTCCTCGCCGTCCGCCTGGAGCTGCGACGCCATCTCGACCGCGATCGCGCCGCCGACGCAGAAGCCGCCGAGGACGTACGGCCCGTGCGGCTGGATCTGCCGCACCTCGGCGACGTAGTCGGCGGCGATCTCCGGCAGCGACGACGGCATCGTCTCGCCGTCGTCGTCGATGCCCTCGCGCGCGCAGGCCGTAGCTCGGCTGGTCCGGCCCGAGCCGTCGTCGCGAGCGCCGGATACGTCAGGAGCTCGCCGTCGCCGGGGTGGACGAGGAAGAGCGGCGTCCGCGTGCCTTCCCTCTGGAGCGGAACGGCGCCGGAGCTGCCGAGCCCGACATAGGAGACGACCTCGCTCGCCATGGCCGCCGGAGTCGGCGCGCGCACGATCGAGATCAGCGGCAGATCGGGGTCGCCGACGAGATCGCGCACGCGCGCCACCGCCTCCGCGCCGAGGATCGAGTCGCCGCCAAGCGCGAAGAAGTCCGAGCCGACGTCAAGCCCGCGCATGTCGAGCACCGACTCCCAGATCTCGATCAGCTGCGGCTCGAGGAAGCGGTACGGACGCCGGCCGGCGTCGCGGCTCGCCGCCGTTCTCGATACCGAGCCGCTCGGCGAGCCCGATCCGCTGGAGCTTGCCGGTCGGGCCCTTCGGCAGCTCGTCGAGCACGAGGATCCGACGCGGCACCTTGAACGGCGCCAGCTGGGCGGCGACGAAGTCCTGGAGGCTCCGCTCGTCGAGCTGCGCCTCAGGCGCGAGCACGACAGCCGCTGCGACCTCCTCGCCGAGCTGAGAGTCGCTCATCGCGAACGTCACGGCCTGCGCGACGCCCTGGTGCGCGAGCAGCGCGTCGTCGACCTCGAGCGGCGAGATCTTCTCGCCGCCCCGGTTGATGATCTCCTTGATCCGGCCGCGCAGCGTCAGGTAGCCCTCCTCGTCGAGGAAGCCCTCGTCGCCCGTCCGGAACCAGCCGTCTTCCGTGAAAGGCTGCGCGTCCGAGCTCGTCTCGTAGCCGGCGAAGACGCTCTCGCCTCGAATCGCGACCTCGCCGACCTCGCCGGCCTGCAGCTCCTTGCCCGACGCGTCGAGGACGGCGACCTCCGGACCGGCAGCCATTCCGACAGTGCCCGGCTTGCGCACAGCGGGCGGCAGCGGGTTGGACGCCATCTGATGCGCCGCCTCGGTCATGCCGTAGGCCTCGATCACGGGCACGTCGAAGACCGACTCGAGCTCCTGGTGCACCGACGCGGGGAGCGCGGCAGAGGACGAGCGGATGAAACGTAGCCTGTGGCGATCGACCGACTCTGGCCGGCCTCGCGCGCGGAGCAGCACCGCCGCGTGCATCGAGGGCACGGCCGTGTACCACGTCGGCTCGAGCTCGTCGAGCCAGTCGAAGAAGTGCACCTGGTGGAAGCCAGGGGCACACGCCACCGAGCCCCCCGCGCGCAGGGAGGCGAGGAGGGCGGTGACCAAGCCGTGGATGTGGAAGAGCGGCATCACGTTCAGGCACCGGTCGGGCTGCTCGAGCCGCAACGTCTCGGCGACGTTCCCCGCCGAGACGGCAAGCTGGCGGTGCGTCAGCGGCACGAGCTTCGGCCGCGACGTCGTTCCCGACGTGTGGAGGGCGAGGGCGACAGCGCCCGGCTCGGGGCTGTTGGTCGGCGACCCGTCCTCCGGCACGCCGTCGAGGGTGAAGATCCCCGCGGGCTGCGACGGATCGACGTGGAGGTCGAGCACCCGGATCCCGCGCGACCGAGCGACCTCGCGCACCGGCGTGTCGAGCGAGTCGCTGACGACGACCGCCCGAGCGTCGAGGTCGTCGAGGAAGAACTCGAGCTCGTGCGCCCGGTAGGCCGGGTTGAGCGGCGCTACCGCGGCGGCCGAGGAGACGGCCAGGAATGCGCTCGCCGCTTCGGGCCCGTTCTCGACAAGCAGCGCCACACGGTTCCCTGCGTCGATCCCGCCGGCACGGAGATTGCCCGCGATGCGAGGGACGAACGCCCGAAGACCGTCGTACGTGAGAGCCTCTCTCGCCGGCGCCAGCAGAGCGGGGGCGTCGGCTACCGCAGCCTCATGGTCGAGCGGATCGTCCACTGTTGCCAGTGTCGACCACGTCATTTGCAGGAATTATGCGGGCGCCCCGCAAAGCGGTCAAAGGCGCGCACTACGATTGCGGGCGTGCGGGCGATCGTAACCGGAGGCGCCGGGTTCATCGGCTCGCACGTCGTCGACGCATTGCTCGCCCGCGGTGACGAGGTGACGGTTGTCGACGACCTCTCGACGGGTCGGCGCGAGTACCTCGACCCCCGCGCCCGCCTCGTCGAGCACGACATCCGCGAGCCTTTCGACATCGACGCCGACGTCGTCTTCCACCTGGCGGCGCAGGCGGACGTGGGCACCTCCGTCGAGCGGCCGATCTTCGACGCCGAGGTGAACGTCCTCGGCACGCTGAACGTGCTCGAGGCGGCCCGCGGCACGGGCGCGGCCGTCGTCTTCACGTCGACGGGCGGCGCGATCTACGGCGACGTCGAGCGGCCTGCGACCGAGGACGCGCCGCTCAGGCCCGTGTCTCCGTACGGGATGGCGAAGCTCGCCGCGGAGGGCTACGTCGCGGGCTGGAGCCGAACGCACGCCCTCGAGACGGCGGTGCTGCGGCTCGCCAACGTCTACGGGCCGCGCCAGTCGGCGGCGCTCGAAGGAGGCGTCGTCGCCATCTTCCTCGAGCGCCTGGCAGACGGTCGCGAGACGACGATCTTCGGCGACGGCGAGCAGAGCCGCGACTTCGTCTACGTCGAGGACGTCGTCCGCGCGCTGCTGGCCGCTGCTGCGCGCGGGAAGGGGATCTTCAACGTCGGAACGGGGGTCGAAACGACCGTCAACCGCCTGCACGAGCTCTGCCGTATGGTCACCGGCGCGGAGGACGAGCCCGAGCACGGGCCGCCGCGGGCTGGCGATGCGCGCCGGAGCGTCCTCGATGCGAGCCACGCAGCCGACGAGCTCGGCTGGCGCGCGGAGACGCCCCTCGAGGACGGCCTGCGGATGACGTGGGACTCGTCCGGAGCGGATTGACGCAAACCGGGGTATAAGGCCGTCGTGCCGGTCTTCAGGGATGACGCCGATCTCGACACGTCGCAGATCGAGGACGTCCGCGGGCGAGGAGCCGGGACGTACGGCGCCATGGGGCTCGGTGGCGGCGGGATCGTCGGCGTCGTCGTGCTCGTGCTCTTCCTCCTGCTCGGAGGGAACGCGGGCGACCTCGGCCAGCTCGGGAATCTCGACTCGCAGGTGGCCGGCTCGGGCAGCGGCGGCCAGGGGTCGACGCTCGCGCAGGACTGTAAGACCGGCGCCGACGCGAACACGCGCGAGGATTGCCGCATCGTCGGCTTCGTCAACAGCGTCCAGCGCTACTGGGACGACGAGTTCGCTGCTGCCGGGCGCTCGTACACGCCGTCAACGACCGTCTTCTTCTCGGGCGCCACGCAGACCGCCTGCGGCTACGCCACCTCCGAGGTCGGGCCGTTCTACTGCCCGGGGGATCGGAAGGTCTATATCGACCTCGGGTTCTTCGACGAGCTCCACGACCGCTTCGGCGCGCAGGGCGGCGCCACCGCCCAGGGCTACGTCCTCGCGCACGAGTACGGCCATCACGTCCAGGATCTGCTCGGGATCCTCGACCAGATCGGCGGCGACCAGACGGGGCCGACGAGCAAGGCCGTGCGCAGCGAGCTCCAGGCCGACTGCTTCGCCGGCGTCTGGGCGCGAAACGCCGCCCGCACGGGCTTTCTGAACCCCTTGGCGAACGCCGACATCGCAGACGCACTCGACGCCGCCGCAGCCGTCGGCGACGACCGCATCCAGCAGGAGACGCAGGGGCAGGTGAGCCCCGAGACCTGGACGCACGGCTCCTCCGCCCAGCGGCAGAAGTGGTTCAGCGCGGGCTACCGGTCGGGGGACGCCGGCGCCTGCGACACCTTCAACGGCAGCCTCTGAAAACGACAGGGGACAGTCACTGCGACTGTCCCTGCGACTGTCCCTGCCTGCACTGTCCCTGTGACTGTCCCCGGCTGGTACGGCAGGAGTGGCAGCTGCCCGCGCGAAGGAACAGGGGCCGTGCAGTCCATCTCGACCTCCGACGCCCTCGTCCGGCCGTGGCGGACGGCGACGATCGTCGTCGCGGCGATCGCCGTCGCCGAGCTGCTCGTGCTCCTTGCGCTCGGCATCTCGACCTACGGCCAGTCGATCCTCGACGCGACCACCGGCTCGACGACGAACGCACATTCGACGAAGAGCCACACGCAGCGAACGCCCGCGACGCACTCGACCCGGCCCGCGAAGGAGCACGAGACCCTCTCAGCGCCGCGCCTCCCCCGGACCGAGACCTCCGTGCTCGTGCTGAACGGGAACGGCGTGTCTGGCGCCGCCGCCACCGAGTCGGACCGGCTCCACCGCAAGGGCTACGTCGTCGCGGCCGTCGGCAATGCGGGACGCACCGACTACCCGCGGAGCATCGTCATGTACCGCCCTGGCTTCAAGCCCGAAGCCGCTCGCCTCGCCCGTGATCTCCGCGTGAAGATCGTCTCGCCGCTCGACGGCCTCCGGAAGAGCGACCTGATGGGCGCGCACGTCGCGATGGTCATCGGCGCGCGCTAGCGCCCTCAGCCGGCGGCCAGGTCGATGCCAACCTGTCTCTGAATAGCCAGCCAGTCCATGTACGTGTCCTTCCGCGCGACGAGCCCGTCGCGCAGCGTGAACACATCGACGCCATCGCACGCGAACGGCTTGCCGTTCAAGGTGCCGCTGACGTCGTACTCCGAGACGAAGTGATCCTCGCCGAAGTGCACTCGCCGCTTCTCGAACCGTAGGTCCGGCGACTGGCCGAAGGCTCCCGCGATGGCGTCTCGAACCGCGTCGCGCCCGGTCACCGGCTCGGCGTAACCATGCACGTGGAACACCATGTCGTCGGTATGCATGGCGACGATCGCGTCGGGATCGCGCTCCGCCCAAGCCTGGCTGTACCTCATTGCGAACTCTGGAGAGACGGGGCTCATGTTGATCCTTTCGATCGTTCGGTCGGCGCAGGGGGCTTGCTGCGCTCTTCTCTCACCCTACGCGCCGCGAGGACTTCGAATCAGCCGAGCCCGGCGTTCACCTTCGCGCGCGCCTGGTCGAGCAGGCCGCCCGGCAGGCCGGCCGGGCCGTACGGGTCGAGGCCGTACGCGCGATCGAGGTACTGGAGCGCAGCGCGGAAGCGGCCGAGCGAGAACTCGTAGGCGCCGAGCGAGTACCACGTCTCCGAGTTCTCGGGCTGGAGGCTCGTCGCGTCACGGTAGCGCCGGAGCGCCGCGGCCACGCGGCCGCCCGACTCCTCCGTCAGCGCCCAGACGAGCAGCGGGTCGACGGACAGCGGGTTGAGGTCGCGCGCCTGGCGTGCTGCGTCGATCGCGCCGCGCCCGTCGCCGCGGCCGAGCGCCTCGTATGCGTCGTCGACCTTCCGCCCTGCCAGCCACGGCGCGGTCAGCGAGTAGAGCGCCACGAGCCCGACGACCGCTGCCGCGATCGCAAGCGCCGGTCGGCCCCGCGCCGCCACCGGCTCGCGGCCCGCGGTGAGGAGGACGCCGACGACGAAGAAGACCGGCGCCGATGCCGCGACGAAGTCCCAGTCGATGTCCGCGAGCGCGTGCAGGAGGTAAATCGGTAGCGCCGCGACGAGCGCGCAGGCGGCGGCGCGCTCCTCACCCTCGAGCCGCCGAAACGCCTCGGCGCACGCGACCCCGGAGGCAACGACAGCTCCGAGCCCGAGCAGCAATCCGATCACACCCGTCTCGGAGAGGAACTGGACGCCGATCGAGTGTGGCTCGCTGGTGACGATCGAGCCGATGCGGATCGGCCGCCGCGCGATCTCGAACGTGTGCGCGCCGGTGCCGCCCGCGGGATTGTCCTCGAAGATCGACCACCCCTCCTTCCACCACGTCCAGCGGTTGTTCGAGCTCAGCTCGCCGAGGCGCCCGGAGCCCTGGACGACCTCGCTCGACCCGCGGAACTCGTCGAGCCACTTGCCCGGGCCTCCGACGGCGACCGAGGCCACGAGCACGCCGGCGACTACCGCAACAGCGATCCCGACGCCGAGCCGTCTCGCCCAGAGGGAGCGCTCCGCATCGGGCAGCCGGTCGCCGCGCTGTACCGCGAGATGCGAGAGCCCGAGCGCTGCCGCGGCGCCGAGCACCAGCGCGAGCGCGAACCATGCGCCGGCGCGGTCGCGCGCGGCCCGCGTCTGGAGATCTTCGACGAGGCCGTCCTGCGTCGACGCCCAGGCCCCGACGACCGCCGCGGGCACGCTGCCCGCGATCAGCATCGCGAGGCCCTCGAACCGTTCGCGCGTCAGCGCCAGCCAGAGGCAGACGCCGAGCGCGGCGACGATGAACCCCGCGCGCGAGTACGTGAGCACGAGCGCGACCTCGCCGAGATAGAGGAGAAGCACCCCGCCGGCCCGAAAAGCCTTGGCATGGCGACGCCCTGCGGCGAGCCAAAGCGCGAGCGGAAGCGACACGGCCGCGAGCAGCGCAAGCGCATTCCAGTAGCCCACTGGATCGCGCAAGCGTGCCACGCGGGCGCCGTCCGGGAACAGCCCTGGGAAGACCTTGCCGAGCAGGGCCCAGCAGAACACACCGCCGAGCAGCGCCGCGAGCACGGCCGCCGTCGTCCGCGCCGGGCGCTCGACGAGCGTGCCTGCGTACACGCCGAGCACCGCGAAAGCGAGATAGACGAGAGAGCGGTCGAGGTATGCCCACGAGCCGGTCGGCGGCGATAGACCAGGCCATCGTCACGCCGACCCACACGACGAGCGCGGCGAACAGCGCGAGTGCAGCCGTTCCCGCGCGGGACGGCGCCGGCCGGGGCCCGATGCCTGCGAAGGTCGCGATCAACGCAGCCAGCGCGGCGAGGATCGCGAAGGCGCCGATCCAGAACAGGCGCCCGTCGCTCGACCCTTCGCCGAAGAACAGTGCGACAACGAGCAGCGCCCCAGCAGCTCCGACGACGGGAAGCCCCGGGGCTGCTCGCATCGCGATGACGCTAGCACGGCGCCTTCCCGGAGCCACCCTTACAAAGGCCTAACAGCCCGATGATTGGCTCGTCATGCGCAGAGGGAAGACTTGGGACAGGTCCTCCCCGTCGGGGGTGGGCCTTTGCGTAGACTCGATGATGACCGGTACGGACACATTCCTTCTCGCCGGGCCCAGAGCCTCTCTCTCGTGAAACGCCTGATCACCAGCATGCTGCTCGCTAGCGCCGCCACAGTGGCGGCTCTTTCTATGGGTGGCACCGCGATGGCGGCGCAGCCCTGCTGGCAGCAGTTGATCAACGACTGGTACGACGGCCGCATCGATCGCGTCTACCCGGTCGACTGCTACCGCCAGGCGCTGATCCACATGCCGGAGGACGTCGCCCAGTATTCGAGCATGCGCGACGACATCAGCCGCGCGCTCCAGGCGGCGATCGCAGCCGGTGGCGGCGGGACGAGCGGCTCGTCGGGCGGCGGGTCGACGCCTTCCGGCGGCGGCCAGTCGAGCACGTTCCACGGGGGCCCGAAAGCTGGGCTCGTGCTCGCGGCCTCGGCGGACGGCAGAGATCAGGGCGGCGGCCCCCTCGGCCACGCGCTCGGCTCGCTCGGATCGGACAGCGCGGACGCCGTTCCGCTCCCTCTGATCATCCTCGGATCGCTCGCAATCCTGCTGCTGGCGCTCGGCTCCGCGGGCTTCGTCGCGCGGCGCGTGCAGTCGCGAAAACCGCGCCCGCAGCCCAGCACGAAAGGCTAGGCCGCACCGTCCGAAGCGGACCCTACGCTAGTCGGTCCGCTCGGTCCTGAGCCCTTTCGAGGGTCGGTGCGAGCGACATAGAGTCACACCATGCCCGGGAGGCACAATATGGCGACCGTGAAGACCCACGAGATCACCGACGAGCAGCTGGAGAACGCCGTCATCGACGCCGTCAAGCAGATCGGCGTCAAGCGGTACTTCACGATCCCGGGCCGCGATCCGTTCGAGGAGATCGAGTGGGAGATCCGGGACGCCTTCATCCCCGGCAAGGACAAGCCCGCGTTCGACCAGAAGGCGGTCGAGTTCCCGAAGTTCTGGTCGCAGACCGCGACGAACATCGTCGCCCAGAAGTACTTCCGCGGCAAGCTCGGCTCGCCCGAGCGCGAGACGTCGGTCCGGCAGATGATCGGGCGCGTCGTCACGACGATCGGCGAGTGGGGCCGCGCGGGCGGCTACTTCGCAGACGATGAGGAGGCCGATTCCTTCGAGGCCGAGCTGAAGGCGATCCTCGTCAACCAGCTCGCCTCCTTCAACTCCCCGGTCTGGTTCAACGTCGGCTTCGAGGAGAAGCCGCAGTGCTCCGCCTGCTTCATCCTCTCGATCGACGACTCGATGGAGTCGATCCTCGACTGGATTCGCCGTGAGGGCGTCATCTTCCGCGGCGGCTCGGGCTCCGGCGTCAACCTCTCGAAGCTCCGCTCGTCGAAGGAGCAGCTGTCGAAGGGCGGCTACGCCTCCGGCCCGGTCTCCTTCATGCGCGGCGCCGACGCGTCCGCCGGCACGATCAAGTCGGGCGGCAAGACGCGGCGCGCGGCGAAGATGGTCGTCCTCGACGTCGACCACCCGGACATCGAGGAGTTCATCTGGTGCAAGGCCAAGGAGGAGCGCAAGGCGCGCGTCCTCGAGGCAGCGGGCTACGACATGTCGCTCGACTCGCCCGACTGGGGCTCGATCCAGTACCAGAACGCGAACAACTCCGTCCGCGTCACGGACGCCTTCATGGAGGCAGCGACCGAGGGCGCCGAGTGGAGCCTCACGGCCCGCACCGACGGCGCCGTCGTCGACACGCTCGACGCGCGGGGCCTGCTCCGCGAGATGGCCGACGCCGCATGGCAGTGCGCCGACCCGGGCGTCCAGTACGACACGACGATCAACGCGTGGCACACGTGCCCGAACTCGGGCCGCATCAACGCGTCGAACCCGTGCTCGGAGTACATGCACCTCGACGACTCGGCGTGCAACCTCGCCTCGCTCAACCTGATGAAGTTCCGCCGCGACGACGGCGAGCTCGACGTCGAGGCGTTCGAGCACGCGGTCGACGTCATGTTCCTCGCGCAGGAGATCCTCGTCGGCTACTCGTCCTACCCGACGGCCGAGATCGAGAAGAACGCCCGCGCGTACCGCGAGCTCGGCCTCGGCTACGCGAACCTCGGCGCGCTGCTGATGGCGCGGAGCCTCCCGTACGACTCCGACGAGGGCCGCGCCTACGCGGCCGCGATCACTGCGCTGATGACCGGGCGCGCGTACCGGAAGTCGGCGGAGGTCGCCTCACGGATGGGGCCGTACGCCGGCTACCAGCCGAACGCGGCGGCGATGCTCGGCGTGATCGCGAAGCACCGCGCGGCCGTCGGCAACATCGACCACGCGGACTCGGTGCCGAACGACCTGCTCACCGCCGCGCGCAAGGCATGGGACGACGCGCTCGACGCGGGTGAGGTGAACGGCTTCCGGAACTCCCAGGCGACGGTGCTCGCACCGACCGGGACGATCAGCTTCATGATGGACTGCGACACGACCGGGGTCGAGCCCGACTTCTCGCTGGTCAAGTCGAAGAAGCTCGTCGGCGGCGGCGAGATCACGATCGTCAACAAGACCGTGCCGATGTCCCTCGACCGGCTCGGCTACGCGCCGGAGGAGGTCGAGCAGATCGTCGCGTTCATCGACGAGCGGAACACCGTCGTCGGCGCGCCGTTCGTGAAGACCGAGCACTACCCGATCTTCGACTGCGCCATCGGCGACCGCGCGATCCACTACTCCGGCCACGTGAAGATGATGGGCGCCGTCCAGCCGTTCATCTCCGGCGCGATCTCGAAGACGGTGAACATGCCGGAATCGGTCACGGTCGAGGAGGTGCGCGACCTGTTCGTCGACGCCTGGAACCTCGGCGTGAAGGCGATCGCCATCTACCGCGACAACTGCAAGGTCGCGCAGCCGCTCTCCTCGGGTGACAAGGCGAGCATCGCCGCGCTCGCTCCCGGAGTGGCGCTCTCACCGCAGCGGCGGCGCCTGCCCGAGGACCGCACCGAGGTCGGCCGCAAGTTCCGCGTCGGCGAATACGAGGGCTACATCCACGTCGGCCTGTTCGACGACGGGACGCCCGGCGACATCTTCGTCGACATCGCGAAGGAGGGGACGGCGCTCGCCGGCCTGATGAACTCCTTCATGATCTCCGTCTCGCTGGGCCTCCAGTACGGCGTGCCGCTCGACGTCTACGTCGGGAAGTTCTCCCACATGCGCTTCGAGCCGTCGGGTCCGACGAACGACCCGGACATCCGCGTCGCGAAGTCGATCGTCGACTACATCTTCCGCTGGATGGGGAAGAAGTTCCTCACCATCGACCAGCAGGAGGAGCTCGGCATCCTCTCGCCCGAGGTGCGCGCCCGCCTGGCGGAGCGCTACGCGAACGGCGAGTCGAAGCCTGCGGGCATGGAGTCGGCAGCGGTGCCGCTCGACGCACCCCCGCCCGGCCAGACCGCGCTCTTCAACGCGCACGAGGACTCGACCGAGTGCGCGAGGTGCGGCGGGCGGATGGTGCGCACAGGCTCCTGCTACACCTGCAGGGACTGCGGTACCAACACCGGCTGCAGCTGATCTTCTGTGTGGTGAGCGCCGCTCTATGCGGCGCTCACACGCGCTCATAGAATCGCCCCGTGGAGCGGGATGACGACGTCCGCGCGGCGTGCTTCGCGGCACTGGACGTGCTCCAGGCGAAGTGGGGAGCCGATGTGCCATACGCCGCGCTTGCCGAGGGATTCAATTTCCGCGGTCGTAGAGTCGCCTTCCTCAACCGCGCCTACGGCATCTACCGAGCAAGGGCTGCGCAGCGTGGCCCGGCGGCGCTCTCCGTGAACAGCTCCCCGAAGCAGATCCGGTACCAGGACGAGCAGACGCCCGACGGCGTTCTGTATCGCTACCAGGGAGACGACCCAGAGAACCACTTCAATCGTTGGCTCAGAAACGCACACGCTCTAGACGTTCCGATCGTCTACTTGGTCGGTACGCGGCCGAACTGGTACCGCCCGGTCTATCCGACCTTCGTGGAACATGACGATCCCGCGAGACTCCGTGTCCTACTCACTTTCGGGAAGATGCGCGGGCCCTACGACGAACGCGAACCTGTCCACATCTCCGAGGAGATTGAGCGGCGATACGTCGTTCGGGAGGTAAAGCAGCGGATTCATCAGGCGCAGTTCCGCGGCGCCGTGCTTCCCGCGTACCGCGACTCCTGCGCCATTTGCCTGCTTCGCGAGGTGCGCCTGCTGGACGCGGCACACATCGTTGCCGACGCCGACGAGGCAGGCGAGCCGCTCGTCTCTAACGGGCTCAGTCTCTGCTCGATTCATCATCGCGCGTTCGACTACGACCTCGTGGGAGTCTCACCCGACTACGAGGTACACGTGTCGCGAAAGCTTCTTGAAGAAGACGATGGGCCGATGCTCGACGTGCTGAAGATGGCGGAGGGGTCGACGATCCACGTCCCGCGTAGTACCGCGCTGCGGCCTGATCCCGAACGCCTCGAAGTGCGTTTCGAGCGCTTCCTTGGAACGACATGACGCTCGAGCAGTTCGATCGTCGGCTCGACGTCTACGGCCGCGCGTGGGAGCGGAAGGGCGTCGATGCGTTCGTCGCCTGCTTCACCGAAGACGCTGTCTGGAGGCGAGCCACTGCCGACCTGATCACCTAGGCTCCCCGGCATGAAGATCTTCAACCTCAACAGCGACGAGTGGGACGGGACGAGGGACCGCGAGGGCTGGCGCATCAGCGGCGCGGTCGTCGGCCGGCGCATCGGCGGTGAGCTGATCGGCGCGGGCCTGTACGAGATCGAGCCCGGCAGCAGGCTCTGGCCGTACCACACCCACCACTTGAACGAGGAGTGGGTGATCGTGCTCCGGGGCGAGCCGACGGTGCGCACGCCCGAGGGCGAGCAGGTGTTGAAGGAGGGTGACGTCGTCTGCTTTCCGCGGGGCAAGGACGGCGCGCATCAGATCATCAACCGAACGGGCTCGCCCATGTCGCGTGCTCATGCTCTCCTCGATGGTCCCCGGCGAGATCATCGAGTACCTCGACACTGGAAAGGTTCTCGCCAAGGGCGTCGACGACGAAGACGTCATGTTCGCGAGGCCGGGCCCCGCGGTCGAGTACTGGGAAGACGAGGACTAGACCGGCTCGGTGCCCGAGGCGCAGCTCAAGGACTCTGGCTCAGGGCTCGCACCCGCCACGGAGGGCTGGTTCGTGGTGAACGTCCATGATGCCGAGTGGTGGTTCGCGGACAGCAGAGGCGCGGCGTGCTGGTTCGAGAGCGAGTACGGCGAGCCGCCGGTCGAGTTCACGCAGCTCGGGATCCGCGTCACCGTGCTCGAGCCGGGACAGCCTTCCCTCTACCACGCCGAGTCCTCGCAGGAGGCGTTCCTGGTGCTGTCGGGAGAGTGCAGGCTGCTCGTCGAAGGCGAGGAGCGGCTGCTGCGGCCGTGGGACTTCTTCCACTCGCCGCCGTGGACCGAGCACGCGTTCGTCGGCGCGGGCGACGGGCCGTGCGTGATCCTGATGGCGGGGGCACGCGGGCTCGCGACGCAGCCGGACGAGTTGCAGGTGCGGTACCCGGTGTCGGAGCTCGCCGCGCGCTACGGCGCCGGCGTGGAGGAGGAGACATCCGATCCGGCGCAGGCGTACGCGACAGCCGAGTGGTTCCGGCGAGAGCGGCCGCCGTACTGGTTCCGCCTGCCCTGGGCGTAGTCGGCCACCACCAGAGCGTAAGGTCCGAGAGGAGAGCGCGATGAGCGACGAGCCCGAGACGAAAGGCGTCACGACCGAGGTACTCGGAACAGTCGACCTCGGCCCCGAGATCGAGGGCATGGCCGGCCGCCAGCTCCGGATGCGCATGGTGACCATCGAGCCCGGAGGGGTCTTCGGCCCGGTTCACGACCACATAGACCGACCGGGCATCGTCTACATCCTGCAAGGGACGATCACCGACCATCGAAACGGAGTCGCGACGGACTACGGGCCGGGACTGGGCTGGCCCGAGGATCGGAACACCACCCATTGGCTCGAGAACAGAGGAACGATCCCGGCGGTGGAGATCTCGGTCGACATCGTCAGACAGGAGTAAGAGGGCCGCTCGCAGTGGAAGCTCAACCCTCTGGCTGGGACCATCTCGCCTAGCCGTGGATCGCGTGCGCATCGACAAGTGGCTGTGGGCGGCGCGCTTCTTCAAGACGCGCACTGCCGCTACCGAAGCCGTCGCCGGCGGCCACGTGAGGGTGAACGGCGAACGCGCCAAACCCTCGCGCGAGATCGCCATCGGCGACCGCGTCGAGGTGCGGACGAGCGCGGAGCGGTGGACTGTCGACGTGCGGGCACTCGCTGACCGGCGTGGTTCGGCAGCAGCGGCCCGCGAGCTCTACGAGGAGACGCCGGAGTCCACCGCCGCGCGCGAGGAGCGCCGCCTCGAGGCGAAGGCGAGCCGGCCGCTCGGCGCCGACCTCAGCGCTCGACCGACGAAGCGCGACCGCAGGCGGCTCGACGCTCTCCGCCGAGGTCAGCGGCGCCACTAGGCGCGGCCGCAAGAACGCGCGGTTTCGGCGAAAAACCTACGATGGTGCGCCAATGGGCTATCCCGTCGTCCACTTCGAGATCAACACCGCCGCCGGGCCGGAGCTCGCGCGCTTCTACGCGGAGGCGTTTGGCTGGACTACGCGGCCTGACGGCGACGACTACGTCCAGATCCAGACGAACGGCGTCTGCGCGGGGACCGGTGCTCCCGGGATCGACGGAGGCATCGGCCCGAGCGATCCGGGCGACGACTTCGTCACCTTCTATGTCCAGGTTCCGGACGTGGCGGAGACGCTCGCGCAGGTGGTCGAGCTCGGCGCGGAGGTCGACATGCCGCCGACCGAGGCGGGCCTAATCGTCTTCGCGATCTTTCGCGACCCGGCCGGCAACCGCATCGGCCTCGTTCGCGCTTGACCTAGCGGCTCGTGTCCACGACGCAGAAGCGGTTGGCCGTCGAACAAACGAGAGGAGCACCATGAGCCCAGCAAAAAAGAAAAACGGATTCAGCGCCGAGGAGAAGGCCGCGATGAGAGCGCGCGCCAAGGAGCTGAAGGCGGCAGAGGACGGTGAGACCGCCGTCCGCGAGGCATTCGCTGCGATGTCGCCGTCCGATCGCGCGATGGGCAAGCGGCTGCACGAGATCGTCAAGACATCCGCGCCGGAGCTAACGCCGAAGACCTGGTACGGGATGCCGGCGTACGCGAAGAAGGACGGCAAGGTCGTCTGTTTCTTCCGCAACGCGACGAAGTTCAAGGAGCGCTACGCGATGTTCGGCTTCAACGACTCCGCGAGCCTCGACGACGGTTCCATGTGGCCCGTCGCGTACGCGCTGACGAAGCTGACCACCGCAGACGAGAAGAAGATCGCAGCGCTCGTGAAGAAGGCGGTGCGCTGACGGAGCTCAGCGGCGCAGGTAGGCGTCGTCGCCGCTGATCCAGTCTTCTCGCCGCGGCGAGAAGACGTCGAGCAGGACGGAGTCGACGATCGCCTCGACCTCGTGCGGGACGTTCGCTGCCAGTGGCACGCTCGACCCGGCATTCACCACGCGCTCCTCGCCGTCGGCGACGAAGCGCACGCGGCCATCGAGCACGGTGACGATCTGCTCGTTCTCGTGCTCGTGCATCGGAACGGACCCGCCCTCGAGCAGGGTCACGCGCGCGAGCGTCATCGTCTCGGTGTGGATCAACTGCCGGCCGAGTGTCTTGCTCATCCACTCGATCGGCGTGCCCGCCCACTCGTAGACATCCATCGCAGCGAGCGTATCTACTCGCGGAAAACGGCGAGCGGCAGGAGCGCGCTGACGACATACTCGCCCGCGTCGACGATCTCGGAGATCCGGAGATCGACGCAGAGGCTCGCAAGGACGTACGCGTCCTCGCGCAAGAGGTCGTACTCGGCCGCGAGGTGGTCGATCATCGCGCGCACCGCTTCCTGCGCCGCGACGTAGAGATCCGGCCCGACGCCGGTCGTCCCGTACCAGCCGCCGGCATCGACGCGCGGCGTCAGCCCGCCCGAGGTCCGGTACTGCGGGGCCGGGATCGAGCGGCCCTTCTCGAGCGTGAAGCGAAGCTCACCGTACATCGGCGCCTCGATGCCCATGACGCAGACCTCGCCGTCGCCCTGCGCCGCGTGCGCGTCCCCGCAGCTGAAGAGCGCTCCCTGCACCTGCACCGGCAGGTAGAGCGTCGTGCCCTTGACGAGCTGGCGCGTGTCCATGTTCCCGCCGAACGTGCCCGGCGGCATCACCTCCTGCGCCGCCGCACCGACCGGGCAGACGCCCATCGTCCCGAAGAACGGCTCGACGGGGATCGCGATGTCGTCCCGCAGAAACGCGAACCTCCCGTCCGAGAGGTCGAAGATGCGGAGATACGGGTCGGGGAAGTCGTCGGGCAGGAGGCCGGCGCCGGGGATGATCGCCGTGAAGCCCCAACCGCGCGTCTGCAGGTCGAGGATCTCGACGGCCAGCGTGTCGCCAGGCTCCGCGCCGTCCACCGCGACCGGCCCCGCCAGCGGGTACACGCGATCCCAGTCGAGCGCCGCGACGACATCAGCGTCCGACCCGGGCGTGATCTGATTGTCCGAGACATCGCGAGTCTCGAACGTGACCGTATCGCCGCTCGCGATCGTCAACACCGGCTCGTTGCCCGTGTCCCACTTGAAATGGACGCGGTCGGGTGGAAACGCGTGCTTCGCCATCGTCAGCGCACGAGCTTGCCGCTCGCGCGGACGACTAGCCAGAGACCGCCGAACTCGCTGACGCCCTGACAGAGAACCTGGCCCGGCTTCTTCTCCCCCACGTAGTAGTAGAGCGGCCGCCCGCCGTACGTGACGTGCTTCTTTCCGTCGGGCCGAGTGATGGTGCCGACGAGTGTGCGCTTGGCGCCCTTCCCAGCCTGGGGGAACGAGCTGACGAGAACCGGCGGCCACGCCTTCGCGCACGCGCCCGAGCACACGCTCCGGTGCTTCGGGTCCTTCGTGAACGCGTAGACCGCCCGTCCGTTCCCCGCGAACAGGATCTGGCCGTACTGCGATTTGGCGACGTAGAGCGTGTCTGCCCGCGCGTGCGCAGATGGCATCGCTGCGGGCGCGGCGAGTGCGGCCAGGAGCGTGACGAGCGCAACGAGACGAAGCGGGCTCATCGGGCGACCACTGTATTTGGCGCCGACGCTTGACGCAATTCGCTCGAACGCCGACAATCGGGGCTCCCCGGTCAAGGAGGCTGCGATGTCCTGGCACCTGAAGGGCAGCTACGTCGAGACCTGCTCGTGCGAGCTGATGTGCCCGTGCAATATGTCGTTCGACCACGGCGCGACGTACGACTACTGCCGCGTCACGCTCGTGTTCAACATTCGCGAGGGCGAAATCGACGGCACGGATGTCGGTCGGGCTCAAGGTGGCGGCCATCGCCGACACGCCAAAGGTCATGACCGACGGCAACTGGAAACTCGGCATGTTCATCGACGAGAACGCGACCGACGAGCAAGCGGACAAGCTCGGAGCCGTCTTCAGCGGCCAGATGGGCGGGCCGATGGCGGCGCTGGGGCCGCTCGTCGGCGAGGTGCTCGGTGTCGAGCGCGCCCCGATCGAGGTCGTCGACGACGGCCTGAGCCACAGCGTCAAGATCGGTGACTCGATCGACTTCGAGATCGAGGACATTGTCCCGTTCGGTGTCGAGACGGGCGAGCCGGTCCGGCTCGTCGGCATGTTCCATCCGGTCAGCTCGACGCTAACGGCTGCCGAGGCCAAGCGCTCGAAGATCAGCGCGTTCGGTATCGAGTACGAGGGGAAGACCGGGCTCTCGACGTCCGAGTTCTCCTGGGCAGCCTGACGACGGGTTGACCGCCTCGGCCCACGCGGAAGCGCCGCGTCAACCCGGCGGGCTCGGACCCGCCTTCGCCGCAGTGCGCACGCGACTCGGGCTCGTGGCGCTGCTGTTCGTCCTCGCCGCGATCGGCTGGTGGTGGACCTACGGCGAGATGCAGGACATGGACGGCGGGCCGTGGACCGACCTCGGGACGCTCGGCTGGTTCGTCGGTGTCTGGATCGTGATGATGGCGGCGATGATGTTCCCGTCGGTCGCCCCGACGGTCGCCCTCTATTCGAAGCTGACGAAGTCCCGCTCGCCGGCAGCGCCGCTCCTCTTCACGGCCGGGTACCTCCTGATGTGGGCGGCCGTCGGCGTGCTCGCGTTCGCGGTCGCGGCGGGCGGCGGCTGGGCGGTGAGCGACGTGCTCGCGTGGGATCGGGCCGGGCGCTGGATCGCCGGCGCGACGCTCATAGTCGCGGCGATCTACGAGCTGACGCCGCTGAAGGACGTCTGCCTCGGCAAGTGCCGCAGCCCGCTCGGCTTTCTACTCGGCTCCTGGAGGGATGGGCTGCAGGGCGCCGTGGACATGGGAGCGCGGCACGGCGCGTGGTGCATCGGGTGCTGCTGGGCGCTGATGGCGTCCCTCTTCGCGCTCGGCGTCATGAGCATCGCCTGGATGGCGTTCGTCGCCGGGCTGATCGCTCTCGAGAAGCTCCTTCCGTGGCGACGGGTGGCGACGTACGGAACTGCGGCGATCCTCCTTACGCTGGGCGTGCTGCTCCTCTCGGCGCCGGATGCGATACCGGGCCTCACGGTCCCGGGAAGCGGCTCGCCGAGCATGCAGATGGGCGGGTCGCCGGAGCCGATGAGCCCTTCGCCGATGAGCCCGTCTCCGGAGCCGATGAGCCCGTAGCGCGGTCTAGCGCACGAGCCTGCCGCTGCCGCGGACGACGAGCCACAGTCCGCCGAACTCGCTGAGGTCCTGGCAGAGCACCTCCTAGGGCGCGACGCCGACGTCGCGGCGATCGAAGACGGCGGCACCCACGGAGACGGCGACCACGGCGATCGCCGCGAGCACAAGCGCGTGGCCGGCGGACAGGCCGCTCCGCAGCGGGTCGCCGGCCGCGTAGTGGTACCAGGGCGAGAGCCACCGGATGACGTGGATCGCGTCGACGAGCGGCGCGAGCCCGTTGATCAGGTACCCGGCGACGCCGGCCGCGGCACTGAGGCCGATCGCGAGCGAGCGTCGGCCCGTCGCGGCGCCGAGCGCGAACGCGAGGCATCCGATCGCGACCGCGAGGAGGAACGCGCTCGTCGTCGCGGCGGCGAGATGGCCGACGGAGACGTCCATGCCCGCCGCGGTCGTGGCGATCGCGAGCGTCACGAAGAGGACGAGGGCCAGCCCCAGCAGCTCGAGGGCGACGGAGCCCGCCTTCTCGAGCGCCAGACGAATCCGCGAGATCGGGTTCGCGAGCAGCATGTCGAGCGTCCCCTGCTCCTCCTCACCCGCGATCGCGCGCGCGCCGGCGCCGATGGCGGCGACAACGAGGAGCAGCGGCACCATGAGCGAGTAGAGCTCCGTCCCGAGGAAGCCCTGCGCCGTCGAGATGTCGAACCCGCCGAACGAGAAGAACGCCTTCAGCTCCTCGGGATACGACTCCTCGAGCTTTGCGAGCGCGGGGTTGTCGCGCACCGTCGGCCAGAGACAGACGATGAGCACGCAGTAGCCCGCGAGGCCGAGGCTCCACCACGCGAACGGGCGCCGCACGTCGCGGAGGCCTTTCAGCAGCACGCCGCGCAGCACTACTCCGCCTTCCCGTAGAGGCCGAGGAAGACGTCCTCGAGGTCGGCCTCGTGGCTGTCGATGCCGAGCACCTCGAAGCGTGCGAGCGCCTTCACGAGCGGGTCGGCCGGTCCCTCGAGCGCGAAGACCACGGTCGGTCCGCGCCGCTCCACCTCACGGACGCGGGGCAGGCCCGCGAACGCATCGGACGGCGGCGGCGAGACGAACGAGACCTCCATGCGCCCCGGCGCCCGCGTCCGGAGGTTCTCGACCGAGTCGACGGTGACGAGCCGTCCGTCGCGGATCACGCCGACACGGTCGGCGATGTGCTGCACCTCCGGCAGGACGTGCGAGGAGAGGAACACCGTCCGTCCGGCCGCAGTCGTCTCCCGCACGAGCTCCGCGAACACCTGCTGCATCAGCGGGTCGAGGCCGGACGTGGGCTCGTCGAGGACGAGCAGGTCGGGTTGATGCATGAACGCCTGGACGATCCCCACCTTCTGCCGGTTTCCGCGCGAGAGAGCGCGGATCGGGACGTCGAGGTCGAGCTGGAAGCGGCCGGCGAGCCTAGTCGCCTCGGAGACGTCCGTGAGACCGCGGAGCGACGCGAAGTACTCCACGAGCTGTCCACCCGTGAGCTTCTCGTAGAGCCGCGCTTCGCCCGGGAGGTAACCGAGGCGGCGACGTAGCTCGACGCTGCTCCGCCGGACGTCCGACCCGAACAGCTCGACCCGGCCCTCCGTCGGCCTGATCAGATCGAGGAGCATCCGGATCGTCGTCGTCTTGCCGGCACCGTTCGGTCCGAGGTACCCGAACACCTCGCCCTGCTCGACCTCGAACTCGAGCTCGACGACGCCTCGCCGCGACCCGTAGCTCTTAGTCAGCCCCAGCGCGCGTACGACCGCAGTCACGCTCGAAGCATGTCCGATATCGCCACGCTGCCGTTAGTGCTGGCCGGACGCGTGCGTGAGCCTCGAAAGCGGCTGCAAGTGGACGAGCGGGCGGAGGAGGTACACGGCCAGCGCGGCAAAGGAGAGCCCCAGCATCGTCATGAAGATCGCGCTCACACCGGACGCGTTCGGATCGCCGTTCACGTACATCGCGATCGCCATCGACGCGACGGCGACTCCGACGAGCCCGAACCACCCGACGATCGTGTACAGGGCCTTCGACGCCCAGGCAGTCGGTCTCGCGAGCCCGACGCACGTGATGACGGTGGCCGGCAGGAAGACGCCCAGATCGAGCATCGCGATCGTCCAGAAGAACGTCGGCCCGGCGAGATACCCCTTGTCGCTTGGTGACGAGCTCATCGTGTCGGCGAGCGCCGGGAGATAACGGGCGAAGGCGGCGAAGCCTAGTGCGGGCAGCACGATCAGCCCGAGCCGGCGTGCCGTACGCCTACGGAGCGCAATCCGCTCCGCATCGATCGTGCGCCAGGCCTCGACGACGACGAGCCAGCCTGCTGCGAACAAGGTGACGCAGAGGGGGAAGAGCAGCTGGTTGTTGCCGGGCAGTCGCTCGTACTCCGGCCCGACGATGTACTGGGCGAACATGTACGCGGTGTACGCGCCGATTCCGAGTGCGAGCGCGTGGCCCGCGATGTCGCCGCACGAGACGAGGAACGCCGCGAACAGCGCGAGCGGAGCGACGACGAACAGCGAGACGGCATCGAGCCCGATCGTCTGGTTGCGAAGGGTCTCCGTCACGCGGTAGTCGATAACACCGGTGACGAGGGGTCCGAGGAGAGCCACGAGCGCGAGACCAATGCCGATGACGACGAGCCCGGCTGCAAGCCACCGTCGTGCTGTCCGGGAAGCGGCCATGCCACAGCCTTGCTCGCCGCCGGGCCGCAGGGAATCGGGAAATCTCCCGATCGAGGCGCGGAGAACTACGAGGCGCTAGCCGAGCTGGCGGTCGAGGTTCGTCGCCGCGCTGATCAGCGCGAGGTGGGTGAACGCCTGCGGGAAGTTGCCCAGCTGCTCGCCGCTCGGGCCGATCTCCTCCGAATACAGACCGAGGTGGTTCGCGTACGTGAACATCTTCTCGAGCGCGAGCCGCGCGTGGTCGACGCGGCCAGCACGCGCGAGCGCCTCGACGTACCAGAACGAGCAGATCGAGAAGCTTCCCTCCTCGCCGTGGAGCCCGTCGGGCGCGGCCTGCACGTTGTAGCGGTAGACGAGAGTGTCCGAGACGAGCTCCTTCTCGATCGCCGCGAGCGTCGAGAGCCAGCGCGGATCCGTCGGCGAGATGAACTTCACGAGCGGCATCAGGAGCACGGAGGCGTCGAGGACGTCGGAGTCGAAGTGCTGGACGAACGCCTGCCGCTCCTCGTTCCAGCCCTGCCTCATGATCGCGTGGTAGATGGCGTCGCGCGTGCGTGCCCACGCCGGGATGTCGGCGGGCAAGCCGCGCTGGCGCGCGACGCGGATCGCGCGCTCGACCGCCACCCAGCACATGAGCCGCGAGTACGTGAACTCCTGCTTGCCGCCGCGCACCTCCCAGATGCCTTCGTCCGGCTGATCCCAGTTCGCCGAGACCCACTCGACGATCTCCGTCAGGTCCATCCAGGCGTCATGCGAGATCGGCCGTCCGTACTTGTTGAAGAGGTAGACGGAGTCGATCAGCTCGCCGTAGATGTCGAGCTGGAGCTGGTTCGCGGCGCCGTTCCCGATTCGCACGGGCGCGGAGCCGCGATAGCCAGCGAGGTGGTCGAGCGTCTCCTCCTCGAGCTCGCTGCGACCGTCGATGCCGTATAGCACTTGGAGCGGCCCGCACGGCCCATGCCCCCCACGCTCCCGGGAGCGTTCGGTCAGCCAGTCCCCGAATGCACCGGCCTCCTCGACGAAGCCGAGCCGCAGGAGCGCGAAGATGGTGAACGACGCGTCGCGGATCCACGTGTACCGGTAGTCCCAGTTGCGCTCGCCGCCGACGATCTCCGGCAGGCTCGTCGTCGGCGCGGCGACAAGCGCGCCGGTGGGCCGATACGTGAGGAGCTTGAGCGTCAGCGCCGAGCGCATGACCATCTCGCGCCAGCGCCCGCGGTAGGTCGAGTGCGCAACCCAGCGACGCCAATAGTCGATCGTGCCCGAGAAGAGGTCGCGCGACTCCTCCTCCGTGCGGGGCACGGGGCGCTCGCCCTCCTCGAGGAAGAACGACGCGCTCTCGTCGGCCTGAAGCGCGAACGCACCGTGCACGCCGCCGTCCGTCCGCTCGAGCGAGACGGCGGACGACAGCGCGAGCGTCAGTCGCGGTGAGGCGAAGACGGCGCCTCCCTCGACGACGTGGATCTCGGGCTCGGCACGCCCGTAGTCGAAACGCGGCTCGACCTCGACGCGGAAGCGCATCGAGCCGCGGACGCAGAGCACGCGGCGGACGAGCGTCTGCCGGTGGCCCCCCTGGCGGTCGTCGACGGGAAGGTAGTCGAGCACCTCGCCGATGCCGTCCGGTGTGAGAAAGCGCGTGATGAGGACGTTCGTGTCCGGGACGTACAGCTGCCTCGTCGTCCACCCGCCGTCGGCGGGCGCGATGCGGTAGAAGCCGCCGCGCTCGGCGTCGAGGATCGACCCGAATACGCTCGGCGCGTCGAACCTGCCGGGGCAGTACCAGTCGATCGTCCCGTCCGTGCCGACGAGCGCAACCGAGTGGAGGT
This sequence comes from uncultured Actinomycetes bacterium, assembly GCA_963773055.1. Classification (GTDB taxonomy): domain Bacteria; phylum Actinomycetota; class Thermoleophilia; order Gaiellales; family Gaiellaceae; genus PALSA-612. The sequence goes on from CAVYZL010000003.1 coordinate 60,511, forward strand.
CGCCGATGACGCCATGCTCGGCGATCGGCAGGTAGCCGTCGCGGGCGTGCATTGCGCCGGATCGTTCCATCGCGGGCAGGTTAACGGGCGCTCAACAACTGTCTCAGTTCGCTCTCAGCCTCGACCCGTACGGTCGAGTGATGGCGTCGTCGTCTTCGCGTGGCTCGCCCTCGCGGCACGGAGCCGTCCGCTTGCGTGCGCGACGGGCGAAAGTCGCGCTCGCGGCGATCGCGCTCGGGCTCTTCGCGGCGATGGGCATCGCCGTTCGAGCGGCTCACCCCGGCGCCACGTCAGCCGGAACCGCGCGACCGACAACGCCGCTGTCGACGCCCTCCGAGTTCGAGAACGCGCTCACCCAGAGCGACGATTCGAGCCAGGGCGGCTTCATCGCCCCGGCACAAGGTCCCCCGGCCGCGACGACGAGCACGTCGTGACGACCGCGCGCCTCCGTGCGATGGGCTGCGAGCTGGCGGTCGGCGGTGCCACCAATGACGAGCTGGAGCAGATCACGCGCCTCTTCGCCGAGCGCGATCGAACGTTCAGTCGCTTTCGGGAGGACAGCGAGCTTTCCCGTGTCAACCGTTTCGCCATGCGAACGCTCGTCGTCTCGGACGAGTTCGCGGAGATGCTCCGGGCGAGCCTGTGGGCGGCCGGCGCGACCGACGGTCTCGTCGATCCGACGGTCGGGGCCTCGATCGTGGCGCTCGGGTACGACCGCGACTTCGACGACCTCGATCCGACACTCACGTGTCAGGAGCCTGTCGCGGCGGGACACTGGACCGCGATCGACGTGCAAGACCGGATCCTTGCGCGTCCCATCGCCATCCAGCTCGACCTGAACTGCGTCGTCAAGAGCCGCACCGTCGACGATGCGCTCAAGCTGATTGCCGGGACGGGATTCGTATCCGCTGGCGGCGACCTCGCCGTGCGCGGCCCACTCGATGTCGCGCTCGCCGACGGCACGACGATCCGGCTCGAGCGCGGTGGAATGGCGACCAGCGGCACGCTGACGAGATCGTGGCTCCGCGACGGTCAGCGCCATCACCACCTCGTCGATCCGGCAACGGGAAGATCTGCCGAGTCGCCGTGGACGTGCGTGACGGTTGCGGCGACCTCATGCCTGGTGGCGGATGTCGCAGCCAAGGCCGCGTTTCTCAAGGGCGACGGGGGCCCGGGGTGGCTCGACTCGATGCGCCTTCCGGGGCGGTTCCTCCGCGAGAACGGCACCGCCACCGTGACGACGGCGTGGGCGGCGCAAGAAACAGGCGCGTCGCGGGTCGCCGCGTGATGAGCACGCAGACGATCTGGTACGCCGAGCGCGCCGCCGGAGTCGTTTCGTACGTCCTCGTGACGGTGCTCGTCGTGCTGGGCCTCACGCTGTCGAACCGCGTTCGCACGCAGCGGTGGCCGATGTTCGCGATCGAGGACGTCCACCGCTTCGTGGGCATCCTCGCCGCTGTCTTCATCGCGCTGCACGTGTCGTTGCTCGCAGTCGACTCGTTCATGCCGTTCACGATCGGACAGATCCTCGTGCCCTTCACGTCGAGCTACCGGCCGCTTGCGACCGGTCTGGGAACCGTCGCGCTCGAGCTACTCGTGGCGGTCGCGGTCGCGAATGCCCTCCGACGCCGGATCCCCTTTCGGCTCTGGCGGGGAATCCACTACGCGGGCTTCGCGGTGTGGGGGGCTGCGACCGTTCACGGGCTGACAGCCGGGAGCGACCGACATGACGTCTGGCTGCTCGCCCTCTACCTCGTAGCGGTCACGGCCGTCCTGGCGGGCCTCGCCTTTCGCGTCAGCGCCTCCCGCCCTGCGCTCGGTCGCGCGATCGGGGTTGGAGCGGTCGGAGCGATCGTGATCGTGGCGATCCTCGCCGTCCTTCCTGCCTCGTCTCCCACCTCTGCGTCCGCCTCATCGACCGCGAGGTCCACAGCGCTTCCGGCGACGTACCGCGGCGCACTGACGGGCCAGGTTCGGCAGCAGGACAACGGCCAGGAGTCCCTCATCTCCATCGACGGGCGCGCGGCCGGCTCGAAGCCCGCGCTCGTACGCATCGACCTGCTCGGCAACGCGTTCGGCGTCGAGCAGACCTCGCTCCAGATCGAGTTCCCGAACGCCGCGACCTGCGTCGGCACGATCTCGCGATTGGACCCGGCGGGCTTCGCAGGGGCATGCACCACGTCGGCGGGAGAACAGCGGTCCGTCCAGGGCTCGTGGACGGTGAGCGCCGACGCTGTCCGCGGCCGGCTGTCCATCGGCTAGCCGCACCAAGATAGTCCGTTGCGGAATAGTCCGCTACGAACTATCATTACCGCGTGGCGCACGAGCTGACGACGACGGAAGCGGCCGTCCTCGCTTTGCTCGAGATGGAGGGCGAGCAGTCGCGGTACGACCTGATGAAGTTCGTCTCGCAGGCGATCGGCTACGTGTGGGCGCCGGCGAAGACGCAGCTCTATGCCCTGCTTCCGAAGCTCGCCGAGCAGGGACTCGCGTCGAGCCGCGTGACCCGCGACGGCGCGCGGCCCGAGAAGCGCCTCTACCGGATCACCCCAGCGGGCTCGAGGGCGCTCGACGCGTGGCTGGCCGCCGAGCCCGACTCGCCGGAGACGTTCTTCCTCCGGCTGTTCGTCGGCGGGCTCGTTCCGCGAGAGGCGCTCGAGGAGCACCTCGTGTGGTTCCGAAGCAGCGTCGCCGACCAGCTCGCGGAGTACCGCACGCTCGAGCAGACGAACTCGCGCACGGGTCACGACGCGTTCCACTACCTCCTGCTGCGGCTCGGGATCGAGCGCCAGGAGCACATGCTGCGATGGGCAGACTGGGTCGAGGACGAGCTGCGCGCGGCGTAGCCGCGCTGGCGGCGGCCGTCGCCGCGCTCGCCGTCTTCGGCGTGCCCGGCTCCGGCGCCGTCCCGGGCGGCGCGACCGACGTGCGCCAGCTCGCGAGCGAGATGGAGGAGATCCATCCGGACCTGTTCGCGACGGTGGCGAAGGCGCGGTTCCGCGCGGTCGTCGACGACCTCGCGGCGCGAGCGAACGGGCTCTCGGAGAACGAGCTGCTCGTCGGGCTGATGCGCCTCGCCGCCCTGCCGGGAAACCGGAACGGCCACGGCGGCATCTTCCCCGGCGACCCACAGCACCGGCGGACGATGCATCTCTACCCGATTCGCCTCTACGACTTCGACGACGGGACGTTCGTGGTCGACGACGACGCCGGGGGCACGCTGATCGGCACCCGGCCCGTCGCGATCAACGGCCGGCCGTACGGGGAGGTAGCCGCCCTCGTACGGCCGCTCGTCCCCCACGACAACGCATCGAACCTGCGCGGTCTCCTGCCGCACTTCCTGCTGAGCGCCGAGGTGCTCGACGGGCTCGGGGTGGCAGACGGCGTCGGGCCGCTCGCCTTCACGTTCGCGCGGGCGGACGGCTCGCAGTTCGACGTCACCCTCACACCCGTCGTCGCCGCGCGCTACGTCACGCTCTTCCCCAACCCGCACTACGGGCACTACCCCTCGCTGCTTCCGCACGCGTCTGCGCCCATGTACATCGCGCACGACCGCGAGCTCTTGTGGATGCGGACGCTCGCCGGCAGCCGCGCAGTCTTTGTCGGCTACAACGCGGTCACCGTGGCGACCGAGGGGCCGGCGAAGCGGCTGCTGGCGCTCGCGAAGAAGCCGAAGGTCGATCGCGTGATCGTCGACCTGCGGCTGAACGGCGGCGGCGACAACCAGACGTTCGGCCCGCTCGTCGCGGCGCTGCGCTCGCCGCGCATCAATCGCAGCGGGCACCTCTTCGTTCTCATCGGCCGCGCGACGTTCTCCGCCGCCGGGAACTTCGCAGCCGAGGTCGACCGCTCGACGAAGGCGATCTTCGTCGGCGAGCCGACGGGCGGCGGCGTGAAGATGTACGGCGACACGCTCGGCGTCTTTCTCCCGAACTCGGGCCTCGAGGCGCACATCCCGGCGCGCTACTGGGACTTCGGCAAGGGCCCGAAGGACAACCGGCTCGCCGTTTCGCCGGAGATCCCGGTCAAGGTGCGCTTCGCCGACTTCCTTCGCAAGCGCGATCCGGTGCTGGCTGCCGCGCTCGCCGCGAGAGTTCGCAAATAGCGGACGATTTCGTCTTCGGGACCCCTTGCAAGGCGCCCGCGCGATCCGTAATGTCGTGACTGCGCCGAGCACGGAGCGGAAGTAGACCGAAGCTTCACATGGCGGCCGTACGCGGGGCGACTCTTTCGGGAGGCGCTCAGCGGAAGGTCACCCGGTGAGGTGGACGAAACCGCCACCGGCTCGGCGAATTCTTTGGTCCGACGAGATGCGACGCGCCGACTCAGGCGTGCTGCTCGATGAAGGCGAGCGTCTTCTGCCACGCGTCTTCGGACGCGTCCGCGAACTCCTCGTGCTTCCGGTCGAAGAAGCTGTGCGGGGCGCCCTCGTACGCGACGAGCTCGTGCGCGACCCCCGCCGTTTCGAGCGCCGACGCAAAGGCGGCGTTGTCGTCGGCCGAGATGTTCGCGTCGTCGCCGGCCTGGAGCGCGAGGATCGGCGCGACCATCTCGCCGGCGCGCTGTGTCGGGCCGGGCGAGCCATCGGCGCCCTCTCCGGGGCGGCCGTAGAAGCCGACCGCGCCGGCGAGCCCGTGACCTCCCGCCGAGGACAGCCACGAGTGGCGGCCGCCCATGCAGAAGCCGACCGTGAACACCGTCGTGCAGCCCTGCGAGCGCAGCCAGGCGACGCACGCGCCGACGTCCGCCTGAACCTCTGACGGCGTGACGATGCGGACGTGCTCCATGTAGTCGAAGTCATCGTCCCGCTTCGAGACGCCGGCGGTGCGACCGAAGTAGTCGAACGCGACGGCGGCGTAGTTCCGCTCGGCGAAGCGCAGCGCGAGCTCCTCGTAGAAGCGGTAGAGGCCGCGGACGTCCGGCAGGATCACGACGCCGGTCGTCGCCCCCTCGTCGGGCAACGCGCCAAAGGCGGCAAACCGGTTGCCGTCCGCCGCCTCGAGCACGAGCTCGTCGTGCGAGACGGCCGCGCCCGAGATGACAGGGATCGGCGGCAGCGAGTCGAGGTCGAAGCACACGGCGGCAAAACGATAGCGGGCTTCTACGGAGCACGGCTCGGCACGGCCGCGGATGCGTGCCGGTGTCTCGCGTGCGATACAGAAAGGGAAAGGAGGGCGAGATGACACGGATTCTCGTCACCTACGCGACGAAGAAGGGCTCGACCAGGGAGGTCGCGGAGGCGATCGCGCTTCGCCTCGAGGGCCATGGCCTGACGACGACACTGCTCCCGGCCGCCGAGATCGACGAGCTGGACGACTTCGACGCTGTCGTGGTCGGCGGCGCGCTCTACACGGGAAGGTGGCACGCTGACGCGCGCCGTTTCCTCAAGGAGTTCCGCGAGCCGCTCGCGGGCATGCAGCTCGCTGTCTTCGCGATCGGCCCGCTAACGACCTCCGAGGAGCACGTGGCAGGTGCCCGCAAGCAGCTCGACCACGCGCTCGAGAAGACACCCGAGATCGCGCCCGTAGCCGTCGCGGTCTTCGGCGGCGTCGTCGTACCGGACAAGCTCCACTTCCCGTTCAGCCGCATGCCCGCCTCGGATGCGCGCGACTGGGAGGCGATCCGCGCCTGGGCCGACGAGGTCGCCGAGACGATCGGAAGGGAGGCACACGTACCTGCTTGACAGACGATCGCCGGTGTGAAAGAGTCGTGACGTCAAGTCCTCGGAGATCTTCGGATCGCCGGGGACTTGGCGTTTGTAGGGAGACTTCATAGGGTTGTCCCGTGGAGTCACGCGAGCGGATGACATGGGACGAGCTCGGGTCGGGCACACGTGCCCTCGCCGAGCAGGTCGCCGCCGACGACTGGTACCCGGACATCGTGCTCGGGATCGCGCGCGGCGGGCTGCTCGTCGGCGGCGCAATCGCCTACGCGCTCGGCGTGAAGAACACCTTCACCGTCAACGTCGAGTTCTACACGGGCATCGACGAGCGGCTGGAGATGCCGATGATCCTGCCGCCCGTGCCAAGCCTCGTCGACCTCGCCGAGGCGCGCGTGCTCGTCGCGGACGACGTCGCGGACACGGGCCAGACGCTCGTCCTCGTCGACGAGTTCCTCGCCGGCAAGGTCGGCGAGACGCGATTTGCCGTCCTCTACGAGAAGCCACCGTCGGTCTTCCGCTGCTCGTACGTCTGGCGGCGCACCGACCGCTGGATCGACTTCCCTTGGAGCGTCCAGGATCCGGTCGTCACACCGCTGCAGGTGCCTTCGTAGCGGAGACCCCCGTCGGCACGGTGGAGCTCGACCACGTCCTCTTCGCGGTCCCGGACCTCGACGAGGCGGCCATGCTGTTGGAACGTCGCTACGGCCTCGCGTCCGTCGAGGGCGGCCGCCACCCGGGTTGGGGCACGGCCAACCGGATCGTGCCTCTCGCCGGCACGTACATCGAGCTGATCGCGGTGGTCGACGTGGCCGAGGCGGCCGTGGCGCCGTTCGGCCACTGGATCACGGCCGCCCTTCCCGGCAGGCCGCTCGGCTGGGCGGTGCGCACGGACGACCTAGACGCGGTCGCGACGCGTCTCGGGCTGACCGTGCATCCCGGTTCACGCGTAACGCCCGACGGCGCGGAGCTCCGCTGGCGGGGCGCCGGAATCGAGGCCGCGGCACAAGACCCGTCGCTGCCCTTTTTCATCGAATGGGATCCGGCCACAACGCACCCGAGCGCGTCCGGCCCCGCCGGTGTCTCGATCGCGAAGATCGCGCTCAGAGGAAACAGAGATCACCTGACCACGTGGCTCGGCCCAAACGAGATCCCGCTCGACATCGCGCCGGGCGAGCCCGGCGTCGTCGGGGTTGTGCTGCGACAGGGTGACCGCGCGACGCTGCTCGATGACGTCCTCGAGCTCAGTGGACCTTGAGCTCGAGGCTGTATTCGCCGTCGAGCGGCGACCAGACCCGCACGAGCGTGCCGGCGCTCGCCGTCACGACACGCGTGAACGAACCGTTCGTCCGCGTGCTCGTGAGCCGGCCCTCCCACTCCCACTTCCCGTGCCGCTTCACCTGCAGGCGGTAGGGCTGGCTGCCCGACCGTGGACGGATCTGGCCCCAGACCGTCGTGCGCGAACCTGACCGCCGAACCTCCGCGAACGGGATGGTGAAGGCGCGCAGCGAGGGCTTGGCGACCCCGGAGGCGCTGTAGAAGCCGCTCTGCCAGTCGGCCACGTCGTCCTTGAACATGAAGTTGATCAGCATGTCGACGGACGGCTCCATCCACGCCCGCAGGCTCGCCTCGGAGACGTAGAGCGCCTGCAGCGCCCACGAGACGCCGAGCCACTGGTCGGGCGGGCTCGTCTGGTAGCCGTACTCCGTCAGCCAGATGCGCTTCGGGCCGAGGTACTTGTGGACGGCCCTTACGAGCTTGTCGAGCGTGGCCATGGTCACCGACTGACAGTGCTTGCAGCCGCCCGAGGTCGGGGTCTCCACCTTCGGCACGAGCGGGTAGGGGTGGTGGGCGTACGCGTCGAGCTTCGCTCCCGCGCGGCCCATGCCGGCGATCCACGCGAGCGGCGAGACGCCGCCTGCGTTGCCTCGCGGCGCGGTCACGCCCCCGGCGACGAGCGCCGTCGGGATCGCGCGCTTGATCTGGGCGTACGCCGGGTTGAGGAGCTTGTGGACATAGACCGCCGCAGTCGTGGGCTGAAGGGAGGAGGCGTGATTGGGCTCGTTCCAGATTGTCCAGTAGTGGACGAACGGGTAGCGACGGGCGACGGCGTACGCGAAGTCGCCGAACCACGCTCCGTCGAGCGGCGCCCAGGCGGCGCTCTTCCCACCGTTCGCCCAGCTCGGGGTTCCGACGAGCGTCACGAGCGGCGCGATCCCGTGCGCGTGCAGTCCCTTCAGCACGCGGTCGTTCGCACCCCAGTGGTATGCCCGGTCGCGAGGGTTCTGCCCGTTGTCGGGCGCCCTGCGCGCGACGTCGTCCCAGCGAACGGTGAAGCGGACGATGTCGACGCCGAGATCATCGAGCCGGTTGAGGCGCGAGTTGAGCGTTCCCGGGCCATAGAGGATCCATGCGTCGTCCTTGACCCCGAACCTCGCACCCGCGGCAGCGTGCGCAGGCGTCGCCGACGCGATGCCGGCGCACCCGACGAGCAGGCAGACGAGCAGGATGCGAAACCTGGTTGCCATGGCGTTAGGTCAGCGCATCCGGTTCGAGGGCAGCTTGCGACGGATGACGAACGTCCCTCCGGCAAGCAGGGCTACGAGCAGTGCGAGCGAGCCACCGAGGAGCAGAGGAGGTCCGATCGAGCCGGGCCCCGAGCTTCCCGTGACGGGCGTGCTCGGCGCCGCGCTCCTCCTCGCGACGAAGCCTCCTGCGAGAGTGCGCGACGTCGCCTGCACCCTGCGCGCGAGCGCGCGCTGGATGTCGTCGACCGCACTCGAGTAGAGCCTGATGTCCTCGGGCAGGGCTCGCAGCGCCTGCCGGTAGCAGGCAATGGGGTACGTACCGTCGATGCGGCCGTCGCTCCAGTCCGTCACGACCGTTTGCCAGCAAGGCGTCGCCCCCCGAGCCGATGACGTGCTCACGAGCTCATAGACCAATGCCGCCAGAATCGCGACCAGCGCGAAACGGGCCGCGCTCGAGCAAGGCGAACTTCGTACCACCGTGTGCCACCCCCTGTTATCCGTCTTGTGCCCAATGACGCCTCGCACAAAACGTCGAGCCACGAGGGTACGACCCGCCGGTAAGCGGGGTTCCCGACCTTTGTAAAGCGAAGGTAAGGCGCGCCTAGGGGCTCGCTACCAAAAGTCCCAGTGGACGAGCGTGTCGAGCGGCTTCCGCCGCGCCGCCCGGAAGTCGGTGCCGATCGTGTACGCCACGGGAATCAGCGCCGCCTGCATGACGTCGTCGTAGGGAATCCCGAGCAGCTCGGCGGCCTCGCGCTCGTGCGCGAGGTGGAACGTCGTCCAGCACGTGCCGAGCCCGCGCGAGCGCGCCGCCAGCATGAAGCTCCAGACCGCCGGCACGATGGTTCCCCACCGCGACGCCTGCTGCGGCACACCCTTCCCGTCGGTACGCCCCTCGATGCACGGGATCACGTGGACCGGCACGTCACCGATGTGGTCGATGAGGAACCAGACGGAGTCGAGGAGGCGCTGCGCCCCGGCAGGCAGGCTCGCGTCGGGCTCCGGGCGGGGGCCGAGGTAGCGGAGCCCGAATTCCCGCCAGAGCTCGCCGAGCGCGGCCCGCTTCTCGGGATCCGTGACGACGACGAAGTGCCAGTTCTCCTGGTAGCTCGCGACAGGTGCCTGCTGCGCGAGGCGGAGGCAATCCTCGAGCACCTCCCGCTCGACGGGCCGCTCGAGGTCGAGCCGGCGCCGCACGGCGCGCGTCGTCGAGAGCAGCTCGTCGACCGTCAGCGGCAGGATCACCCGCCTACTATCGCGCGCCTAGGCCGCTCGTGCACGCGTGCGCAGCCTGACGCGACAGAGGTCTGCGCGGACGAACGGCTCCAGCTCGACATCGAGACCCGACCCGAGCTCTTCGAGCGCTCCTGCGATCAGTCCCCTGTGCACGGCGCACACGACATGCGGATGCTGCTCCGCGAGGTCGTAGTACGGGCAGCGCCGCAACGCGACACAGTCGTCTTCGACTTCGGGTGCGAATCCCTGGTCATCGAGCATCGCAACGACGTCATCGGTCGCCTGCTCGTCGCTTGGTGGGCCGGCGAGCGGCGCGCGTCGCGGCGCCAGGTACCGGCCCCAGGTCACCCCCGCCCGCTCCGCCTTCGACGACACGTCCTCCTCGCCTGCGACAAGACTCGTGAGAATCGACGCGAGCAGCCGGAACTCGTCGCGCTCGGGCTTCGAGACCCCGGGTCGAAGGGAATAGAGCGAGCGCGGGCGCCCGGGCGTCGTCCGTTCGGCGCGCCGGATCTCGACGAGGCCGGCGTCGCGGAGCACGCCGAGATGCCAGCGGACGGTGTTCGGATGGAGGCCGAGCCGGAGGGCGAGCGCCTGGGCGTCGAGCCCGTGCGGCGCTGCGCGCAGCTCCTCGACTACGCGGCGACGGCTCTCGTCTGCGAGCGCGCGGTGGAGGTGCGCGGGCTCGGAGGCGGCTTTCGCGAGGTCCGTTTTTCCCATGATCATCGGATCATCGGCGATCGCGTGTGGCCTCGGATCCGGGAATTCCCGTATAGCCGCTGCGGTTCCACCCCGAGGCCGCCGCGCCACATTCGTCCGATGATCATCGTGAAAACGATCTAGAGAGAAGGAGTAGACCGTGGCCTACCAAGCATCCCCATCCGTTCCGGTCAAGGCGGAGCGCCCTTCCAACCGCGGTAACTCCCCCGTCTGGCTCATGCTCATCGCGACGTTTCTCGGCATTGCCGTCGGCGTGATGGCGATCATTGGTCTGTGGCTCGCGATCTCAGCGAGCCAAGCCCGCGATGACGCACAGGCCGCGCTCGCCAAGGTCGAGAACGGCTCGACCGCGTCGGCGCCGATGGCCGGGCACCAGCACGGGGCGACCACTGCCGCCACTGCAGCGTCCCCGAGCTTCGCCGGGATCGCGCCGGCGAACGCCGACGCAATCGCAACGGCCCACGCGGCGTACCCGGCGGCGATGCCGGCGATCCAGCCCGGCCCCGTCGCCACGGTCGACCTCGGCATCGAGCACGGCACCGTCTCGATCGCCCCTGGCATCAAGTACGACGCCTGGACGTTCGACGGCCGCGCGCCCGGGCCGGTGATCCACGTGCGCCAGGGTCAGACGGTAAAGGTGACGCTGAAGAACAACGCGCCGATGCCGCACTCAGTCGACTTCCACGCGGCCCGGATCGCGCCGAACGTCGCGTTCACGGACATCATGCCGGGTGAGACGAAAACCTTCAGCTTCGTGGCCAACGACCCCGGTGTCTACATGTACCACTGCGGCACGAAGCCAGTGCTCGCGCACATCGCGAACGGGATGTACGGCGCGATCGTCGTCGAGCCGAAGCAGGCGCTGCCGCCGGTCGACCGTCAGTACGTTCTCGTCTCGAGCGAGTGGTACCTCTCCTCCTCGGGGCTCGGCAACGTCGCGTCACTCGACATGGCGAAGGCACACGAGATGAACCCCGACTGGGTGACCTGGAACGGGTACGCCGGCCAGTATGTGAAGCACCCGCTGACGGCCAATCCCGGTGACACGGTTCGTTTCTGGGTCGTCGCCGCCGGGCCGTCGTTCGACACCGACTTCCACATCGTCGGCACGATCCTGAACCGGGCCTGGGTCAACGGGGACATGAGCCAGTACCAGCGGGGCGTGCAGACCGTGCCCGTCCCCGCCGGTGGGGGCGGCGTCTTCGACGTCAAGATCGACCAGGAAGGCCTGTACCCCTTCGTGTCGCACTCGTTCGCGAGCGTCGACATGGGCCAGGTTGGTCTACTGAAGGTCGGAAACCCACCCGGAACGATGAGCCACTGAGGCTCGATGCAGCGCCCAGGGGAGCCGCGGTCAGGCTCCCCTCGGTGTTTCTGCGTTCCGCCGAGCTATCGGGTCGGACGTACGTGCGGCGCCGAGCTCTTCCCAGATCACGCGTCCACCACGTCTCACGACGCGGCCGATGCCGCTACCCGGATAGTGGCCGCAGGCAACGATGCAGTCGGTGTCGAGCACGTCCTCCACGAGCCCCGCCCGGGTGGAAGTCTGCTCGACGTCGTCAAACGCGAAGGCCCACGCCGTTTGGTCGAGCAGGGCCGGGTGCGGCGCTAGGTCGCCGATCAGCTCTGCTCGGACACCCTCTGATCGGACGCTGATGCCCGTGTGGCCAGGATAGTGGCCGGGCAACACCCTGACCATCACTCCCGGGGCGAGCTCCGCGCCATCTTCGGCGGGTTCGAATCGATCGGCAAGAGGCTCGACGCAGCGCCTGATGTGCGGTCGGTTCGGCTTCGAGAGCGCATAGGCGAGCGCGTCGGAATGCGTGACGTATCGCGCGTGCGGAAAGAACACGTCAGAGCTCTTGTCGGTGTTCCAACCCAGGTGGTCGACATGGAGGTGCGTGAGAAAGACGACGTCGACGGCGTCCCTGTGCACACCGAGCCTCTCGAGCTCCTCCGGGAGCAGTCCTTCGCGCTCGGGAGCCCAGAAGTCCCAGAGGCCCGCAGGGCCAACGCCCGTGTCGACGAGCACCGTCGTTCCTTTCGCGCGAACGAGATGAACGGCCACCGGCAGGCGCCATTTCGTCCCCGCGAACAACTCGGGGTAGAGCGGCCGGTAGGGCTCCCAAGCGTCTGCCGGCACGTCGGGGTACGCGTGAGTAAGTTCGCAGAGATCGCCCACGGCGTCGAGCATCGGGACGATCTCGACGCCGCCGACGACCACCGAATCCATGTTGCGGCTAGCCGCTTGCCGCTTCCGCGTAGCGGCGCCCGACCTCTTCCCAGTTGACGACGTTCCACCAGGCGGCGAGGTAGTCGGGGCGGCGGTTCTGGTAGTTGAGGTAGTAGGCGTGCTCCCACACGTCGATGCCGAGCAGCGCGACGTCGCCGTCCATCACGGGCGCGTCCTGGTTCGGTGTCGACTTGACGGCGAGGCCCGTGCCGTCCCAGACGAGCCAGGTCCAGCCCGAGCCGAACCGCTTGACGCCGGCGTCGTTGACGGCCGTCCTCAGCTCGTCGGCAGAGCCGAACGCGTCGGCGATCGCGTCCCCGAGCTCGCCCTCGGGATCTCCCCCGCCGTCCGGGCTCATGATCTGCCAGAACAGGGAGTGGTTCGTGTGGCCGCCGCCGTTGTTCCGCACGGCCATGCGCTTGTCCTCGGGAAGCAGGTCGAGATCGGCGAGGATCGAATCGAGGGAGCGGTCGACCCACTCCGTCCCCTCGAGCGCGGCGTTGAGGTTCGTCACGTACGTCGCGTGGTGCTTTCCGTGGTGGATCTCCATCGTCCGTGCGTCGATGTGGGGCTCGAGGGCTGCGTGGTCATACGGCAGTTCGGGAAGCTCGAACGGCATTCGGATCTCCTTTTTGTGGGTGTCGCACCGATTCTAGAATCCACCGGACGTGGCGGAGATGCTCGTGCTCAACGATACGGAGGTCGAGGAGCTCCTCGACCCGGCCGGCTGCGTCGCCGCGATGACCCATGCGTTCCTCTCCCTCGCTCGACACGACGTGCATCAGCCGCTGCGCTCGATCATTCGGCCGCCCGGAGAGGAGTCGCTGATCGGGCTGATGCCCGTGCACCGCGCAGGCGAGCGGCCGTTGTACGCGCTGAAGACGGTCTGCGTCGTGCCGTCGAACGCCGCACGCGGCATCGATCCCCACCAGGGCACGGTGTCGCTCTTCGACGGAGAGACGGGCCAGACGATCGCTGTCATGAACGCGGCGCCAATCACCGCCATCCGGACCGCAGCTTGCTCCGCCGTCGCGACCGAAGCGCTCGCGCGGAAGGACGCGCGCGTGCTCGCCGTCGTCGGCACCGGCCATCAGGCGCATGCGCACCTGCACGTGCTGCCGGCCATTCGCGGTTACGAGCGCGTGCTCGTCGGCGGCAGGAACGCGGAGAAGACGGTAGAGACCGCCTCTGCCCATGGCGCCGAAGCTGCATCGTCGATCGAGGATGCCGTTCGCGAGGCCGACGTCGTCGTCACCGCCACCTCTTCGGAGGAGCCCATTATCCGCCGCGAGTGGCTGAAGCCCGGCACGCATGTGAACGCGATGGGCGCGTGCTTCCCACACACGCGGGAGCTCGACTCCGAGACGATCGCGGACGCGGCGCTGTTCGTCGACCGACGCGAGTCGGCAGAGTCCGAGTCGGGCGAGTATCTGATCGCGCTCGCGGAGGGCGCGATCGCCGCGGGTCACATCCGGGCCGAGGTGGGCGAGGTGCTCGCCGGCAGCGCGCCCGGCCGCGCGTCCGACGACGAGCTCACGGTCTTCGACTCTCTCGGGCTCGCCGTCGAGGATCTCTTCGCCGCCGAGTACCTCCTGCGACGTGCCGAGGAAACGGGGCGCGGCGTCAAGGTAGCGTTCTCGGCGTGAAGGTCGAGGGAACGAAGGACTTCGAGGCGCCGGTCGCCGTGGTCTGGGACGTGCTCATGGACCCGTCGAAGATGGCGAAGCTCTTGCCGGGTGTGGAGAGCTTCGAGGTCCAGGACGCGGATCACTGGAGCGCAGCCGTGAAGGTGCCGCTCGGGATGGGCGGTCTCAAGCTGAAGTTCCAGTTCGAGCAGCTGGAAAGGCGCCCGACCGAGTACGCAAAGCTCAGCTCCAAGGGCCAGGGCGTCGGCGCGATCGTCAACATGCAGACGGAGTTCCATCTCGACCCCGACGGGTCGGACCGCACGCATATGCGCTGGGCGGCCGACGTTCGCATCGCAGGGCCGATCGGCTCGATGGGGCAGCGCGTCTTCCAGCCGATCGTGAACCAGCAGGTCACGGACGTACTCAACGCGCTCGAGCAACAGGTCGCAGAAGCGCGCGACGGCGGCTGAGCACGGCCCCGCGGCGCCGATGGCTGCGGTCCTCCTCGCGCTCGCATCGGCAGTTCTCTTCGGCGGCACGGCCGTCGCGCTGGGCCTCGCCTTCCGGGGTGACGCCGACGCCGAGGCGGGCGCCGTCGTCACGGGCATCGTCGCGCTCGGGGTCACCGGAGTGCTCGCGCTGCTCTCGTTACCGTGGCAGGGCACAGTCTGGCCGTTCTTCCTCGCGGGGCTGCTGGCGCCCGGCGGCTCGCAGTTCCTCTATGTCAGGGCCGTGCGCGAGGTCGGCCCCTCGCGGGCCGCCGTTGTCGTCGGGGCGGCGCCGCTCGTCGCCGTCACGATCGCGCTCGTCGCCTTCCACGAGCCCCTCCATGCGTGGCTCCTCGTCGGGGCGATCTTGATCGTGCTCGGAGGGCTCGCGCTCGCCGGCGAGCGCGACCGGCCGGAGCACGCGCGGGGGATCGGCCTCGTCCTTGCGTTCGGCGCGGCGGCCTTCTTCGCGACTCGCGACAACGTCGTGCGCCACCTCGCACAGGACACGACCGTCGACGCGCAGCTCGGCGCCGCTGCGACGATCCTCTCCGGGACGGCGGTGATGGCCGCGTACCTCTGCGCCGTGCGTCGCCGGCGGGTCGTCTCGGACGTCCGGCGCGCGTTCGCGCCGTTCGCACCGGCTGGGCTGCTATGGGGCCTCTCGTACGCGACGCTCTACGAGGCTTTCTACCGAGCGCGCGTCACCGTCGTCAGCCCTCTCGTCGCGACAGAGGCGCTGTTCGGCGTCCTGCTCGCCGCGATCGTCCTCGGCCGCCGCGAGCTGGTCGGCCGCCACGTGATCGGAGGGGCAGTGCTGATCGTCGCGGGCGGGATCATCATCGGCGTGACCCACGCGTGATCATCGCCCATCTCGATCTGGACGCCTTCTTCGCGGCGGTCGAGGAGCTCGAGGATCCGAACCTTCGCCGCGTACCGCTCGTCGTCGGCGGCGACCCACGCGGACGGGGCGTCGTCGCCACGGCGAACTACAAGGCGCGCAACTTCGGGATCCAGTCGGCGATGAGCTGCGCCGAGGCGCTCCGGCGCTGCCCGCAGGCCGTCTTCGTGCCGCCACGCCATCCTCTCTACCGCCGTTACTCCGCCGCGGTCTGGGATGCGGTGCGTCAGGTGGTGCCGACCGTCGAGCGCACCGGGCTCGACGAGGGCTACCTCGACGTCGGCGAGGTGGCGGGCGACTACCTGCGGGCGCGCCGCGTCGCCGAGGCGGTGCAGGCGGCGGTTCGCGGGGCGACAAGCCTCACGTGTTCCCTCGGGGTCGCGTCGTGCAAGGTGGTGGCGAAGGTCGCGAGCGACCGCCGGAAGCCTGGCGGCCTGACGGTCGTGCCAGCGGGCCGCGAGGCGGCGTTCCTCGCACCATTCGACATCCGCAAGCTGCCAGGCGTCGGCCCGAAGTCCGAGGCGCGGCTCCGCCCGGCAGGTGTTGCGACGATCGGCGCGCTCGCCGAGCTCGACGAGGCGACGCTGAAACGCCTGCTGCCCGGCAAGGTCGGCCGCCTGCTCCAGGATCGCGCGCGGGGAATCGACACCCGCTGGCTCGAGACGACGGTCGAGCGCGTCTCGGTCTCGAACGAGGAGACGTTCGACCGCGATATCGAGGACACCGCCGTGCTCTATGCCGAGCTGCGGCGGATGTCAGAGCGGCTCGCAGAGCACTTGCGCGGTCGGGGCGAGGCGGCGCGGACGGTGGCGACAAAGGTCCGCTATCCGGACTTCACGATCCGCAGCCGCTCGACGACGCTGCCGGCGGGGGCCGACGACGGCGAGACGATCGGCGACGTCGCCTGCCGCCTCCTCGATCGGGCGCTTCGCGACAGGCCGGGCCCGCTCAGGCTCGTCGGCGTCACCCTCTCGAACATCGAGGCGTTCCGCCAGCTCTCGCTCGGCTAGCCCCGTCTCGGCCCATGACCCGTGGACGCATCGGCACACAATTGCAACACCTCAGTGCCAGGCACTGAAAGTGTGAAGAGAGTGTGCCGAAAGCGTTGCGGGGCTCGGGGCGGGGCGCTCTTACGGCGCGAGCGTGACCTTGCTCAGGCCGTCCGGCCGGTCCGGGTCGAGGCCCTTCACCCGTGAGAGCGCGGCAGCGAACAGCTGCCCAGGAACGACGGAGAGAATCGGGCTGAAGAGCGGGCTCGAGGGAGTCGGAACCGGCAGGACGTAGGCAGCGCCCGCGACCTCGGCGGCCGCGTTGCCGCTTGCGACGATCGCCGCGCCCGCCGCCCGCGCGCGGCCGGCGGCCTCGAGCACGGCCGGCAGCGCCTCGTCACGCGACGCGATCGTCCAGACCGGGAAGAGCGGGTCGAGGGCGGCGATCGGGCCGTGGACGAGGTCGGTTGCGGTGAACGGCTCGGCCGCCACGCGGCAGGTCTCGGTCAGCTTGAGCGCGACCTCCCGCGCCGTCGCGAACTCAAGCCCGCGGCCGACGACGAACATGCGGCCGACGAACGCGAACGCGTTGGCCGGCGCGGCGACCGACGCCTCGGTCGCAGGCAGGGACGCCTCGAGCAGGTCAGCAACCGCGCGCAGGCCGTCGGCGAACTCGCGTCCTCGGCCGGCCGCACAGCCGGCCAGCAGCGCGACCGCGGCGAGCTGGTTGAGGTACGTCTTCGTCGCGGCAACCGCCTGCTCCTCGCCCGCGGCGAGCGGCAGGACGAGCTCGGCGGCGCGCCCCAGCTCCGATTCGGGCTCGTTCGTGACCGCGATCGTCAGCGCGCCACGTGCGCGAGCGCGGGAGACGTACTCGACGACGTCGGGCGTGCGCCCGGACTGGGATAGCGCGAGCACTGCCGAGCGCGAGACGTCGAGCTCGGCCCCGTAGTAGATCGAGAGTGAGATCGAGTCGCGAAGCGCCGTCCAGCGCGGCAGGAGCCCGAACGCGTACACGCCGTACGCGGCGGCGTTGTCGGACGAGCCGTGGCCGACGAGGCGCACGAGCTCGGGCGCGAACGCCGCGAGCCGCTTCGCGACCGCCTCGAACTCCGCCTCCTGGTCGACGAGGCGGCGAATCGCGGCCGGCTGCTCGCGGATCTCGGCTCGGAACAGCTCGCCGGACGCGCTCTCCGGCTGCCAGAGCCGGGCGGGCTCAGACGACGGCATGGACGTTCCCGCCGACGAGCACGCGCTCGAGCTCCAGGTCGTCGCCGAGCACGACGAGGTCTGCAGTGGCACCGATCTCGATCCGCCCGACATCGGTGGCGCCGATCACACTCGCCGGCACCGCCGTCGCTGCGTCGAGCACGTCCGCGATCGGCACCCCGAGCTCGTGCAGGTTGCGGACTGCCTCGATCATCGTCAGCGAGCTGCCGGCGAGCACGCCGTCCGGCCCTCGGGCGACGCCGTCGCGCATCTCCACCTCGAGCCCGCCGAGGCTGTACGACCCGTCTCCCGTCCCGGCGCCGGAGATCGCATCGGTGACGAGCGCCACGCGACCGCCGGCGCTCCGCCAGACGAGCCGCGCAGTGTCGGGTGCGAGGTGGACGCCGTCGACGATCACCTGGACGATCACGTCGTCGCGGGCGAGCGCAACACCGGCGATGCCCGGGTCGCGGTGGTTGAACGGGCGCATCGCGTTGAAGAGGTGCGTGACGGTATGCACGCCGCGGTCGAAGGCGGCGTTCGCTTCCTGCGCGTTCGCGTCCGTGTGACCGCAGGAGATGGCGACGCCGTGCGCCTGGAGGACGTCGATCAACACGTCCGCCCCGTCGCGCTCGGGCGCGAGCGTCATCAGCCGAACGGGCCCGGCCGCCAGCAGCCGCTCGAGCAGCGCCCGGTCGGGATCGCGGCGCGAGGCGGCCGGATGCGTGCCGAGGCGGCTCGGTGCGAGGAACGGGCCTTCAAGATGGACGCCGAGGATCCGCGGCACGGTGCCGTTGAGCGGCACCTCGGAGAGCGCAGCGACGATCTGCTCCTCGGGCGCCGTGATCAGCGTCGGCAGGAACGCCGTGACACCGGTCGCGAGCAGCGCCTCTCCGGCCGTGCGGTAGCCCGCCTCGTCCGCGTCAAGGAAGTCGACACCGCCAAACCCGTTGACCTGGAGATCGACGAAGCCCGGGCAGGCGATCCCCCGACCGTTGTCGGACTCGAGCCCGTAGTTCGCGACGAGGCCCTCGACGACCTCGACGTCGCCCGGAATCAGCTCACGTCCGACCAGGGCGGCTTCGACGCCGAGCCTCATTCGTCGAGCGCCAATCGCACGTTGCCGCCCACAGCGGCCAGCCGAGAACGCGCCGTCTCCGCGTCGACCTCTGCGAGAAGCGAGACGATGGCGACCTTCGCGTCGCCGTCGGCAGCTGCCAGCGAACCGTCCACCGCATCCGGCGAGGCGCCGGTCGCGAGCCGGACGATCCGCTCGATCCGCCCGCGGAGCTTCGCGTTCGTCCCGCGCACGTCGACCATCAGGTTCTTGAACGTCTTCCCGATCCGGACCATCGCCACGGTCGAGATCGTGTTGAGCACAAGCTTCTGCGCTGTGCCGGCCTTGAGCCGGGTCGAGCCGGCGAGCACCTCGGGGCCGACGACGACGGGGATCTCGTGCTCCGCCGCGGCCCCGAGCCTGGAGTCGGCGACGCAGACGACCGCGATCGTCAGCGCGCCGGCGTCGACAGCTGCCTCGAGCGCGCCCAGCGCGTACGGCGTCTGCCCGCTGGCGCTGATCGCGACGACGGCATCGTCGAGCCCCACCGAGGCTGCCTCGACGTCCCGCGCGCCGGCCGCGGCATCGTCCTCGGCCGCGTCGCGCTCGGCAGCCGTCGCCGCCGCGGCGCCCGCCACGAGCGCGACCACCTGCGTCGGCGGCACCGAGAACGTCGTCTCGCACTCGGCCGCGTCGAGCGCCGCGATCGCACCCGAGGTGCCTGCGCCGACGTAGATCAGGCGCCCGCCGCGCTCGAGACGAAAGACGATGGCGTCGATCGCGGCGGCGAGCTCGGGCGCCAGCAGCCGGGACGGCGTCCGGCACCGTGCGATCCGCCCGGTTCATCAGCTCGACGAGCTCTCGCGTGGTCGCGAGGTCGAGGTCGGCCTCTTCCCCTTGCGCCTCGGTGACCAGGCCGTCGAGCTCGTTCATCGTCGCGTGAGTGTAAGCGTGGCGGCGGCGGTGGTCAATACCAGTTTCCGAGACTTCGATATGCTGGTCCGGTCGTCGAACAATTCACGTCTATGCTCAGCCACCACCCGCACGGGCACGGCAAGGAGTCGCATGGCACACATCGAGCTCGAGAGCGTCACGAAGCTGTTCGCCGGCGACGTCCACGCGGTCGACGGCATCGACCTGACGATCGCGGACGGGGAGTTCATGGTGCTCGTCGGGCCGTCGGGATGCGGGAAGTCGACGCTCTTGCGGATGATCGCCGGGCTCGAGGAGCCGACGGCCGGCACGATCTCGATCGGCGGGCGAGACGTCACCGACCTTGCGCCGCGCCACCGCGACGTAGCAATGGTCTTCCAGAGCTACGCGCTCTACCCGCACATGAGCGTCCGCCAGAACCTCGCCTACGGGCTCAAGGTGCGGCGCACGCCGAAGAAGGAGACCGAGCAGCGTGTCGGTCGAGGTGGCGAAGCTGCTCGGCCTCGAGGAGCTCCTCGACCGGAAGCCGGCGCCACCTGTCTGGCGGCCAGCGCCAGCGGGTCGCCATGGGTCGAGCGATCGTTCGCGAGCCGCAGGCATTCCTTATGGACGAGCCCCTGTCGAACCTCGACGCGAAGCTCCGGGTCAGCATGCGCGCATCGCTGTCCCAGCTCCACGCACGACTCGGCGTCACGACCGTCTACGTCACGCACGACCAGGTGGAGGCGATGACGCTCGGGCATCGCGTGGCCGTGATGCGGGACGGGAAGATCCTTCAGGTCGACGCGCCGCAGACGCTCTACCGCGAGCCGCGCGACCTGTTCGTCGCAGCCTTCATCGGCTCGCCTGCGATGAACCTCGTTGATGCTGTGATCGACGGACGATGACGTCGCGTTCGGGCAGTATCCGCGTCCGCCTCGACGCCACACCGCCGGCCTCCTGCGGGAACGACGCGACGTCGTGCTCGGCATCCGCCCCGAGTGCTTCGCGGACGCAGCGTTCGAGCCGACAGCCCGGCGCACGATCGAAGTCCACGTCGAGGTGCTCGAAGAGGTCGGCGCCGACGCCTACGCGTTCTTCGCGCGTCGAGGCGCCGCGCATCAGCGCGGAGAGCCTCGAGGCGAGCGACGACGGCGACGATCCTCGCCGAGCAGCACGTCGCTGTTCAACAGCCCGCGTCGACCCGCGCGCGACCGCCCGGACGTCGGCGAGCACGATCAGCCTCACCGTCGACCCGTCGCGGTTTCACTTCTTCGATCCCGAGACGGGCGCCAGCCTGACGCCACCGTCCTCGACTGTCGAAGCGCCGGCCTATCGCGAGCCCGCGCTGAGTGCCGAATGACGAAGCAGGCGGAGACACGAGAGCAGGTGCTCGACCTGATCGAGCAGCTGTCGATCGGAGACGCGATCCCGTCCGAGCGGGTTCTGAGCACGGATCTCGGCGTTTCGCGGCTGACGGTGCGAGCGGCTCTCGACGAGCTGGTCCGCGAGGGCTATCTCGTGCGCCGCCGTGGCGCCGGGACATTCGTCAGCGAGCCGAAGATCGCGCAGGAACTGACCATGACCTCCTTCACCGAGGACATGCGGCAGCGCGGCATGAGCCCGGCAAGCCGCACGCTCGAGCTCCGCGCCGTTCCCGCCGGCGCGCGCCTCGGCCGCATCCTCCACGTCTCACCGTCGGAGCCGGTCGTCGTCGCGACGCGCCTGCGGCTCGCCGATCGCGAGACGATGGCGATCGAGGCGCTCCACGTCCGCCAATCGCTCGTGCCCGATCTCAGCGCGCGCGATCTCGAGGAGCATTCGTTCTACGAGCTCCTCCAGGAGCGCTACGGGATAGAGATCGTCACCGGGCTCCAGACTGTCGAGCCGACGGTCACCGGGGAGGAGGAGTCGGCCGCTCTCGGCGTGCCGCTCCACTCGCCGGCATTCGTCTTCGAGCGGGTGACGCGCTCGGATACCGACGAGATCGTCGAGTACGTCCGTTCGGTCTATCGCGGCGACCGGTACCGTCTCGTCACGGAGCTCCGGCGCGGCGCGCGGGGGCTCGCATCGCCCATCGCACTCGCCGCACGAAACGACGACTGGAGTCACACCCGCCCATGACATCAGCTGTGCTTGACAGTCAGAGTGGTTATGTGCAAATCTCCTGCCCGTGGCGAGTGGTCTAAACCAATTGGCGGCCAGCCCGATGCGTTCGACGCCACGAAGAAAGACGCCGGCTAGGCCGTCCATCGAGCCTCTGGGGGATCGGATATGAAAGTACGCACCGTTGCCGCCCTCGCGCTCGTCGCGGTACTTGGCATCTTTGTCACGTCCGCGGGCGGCGGCACACAGCGATCGACAGCCAGTATCACCGTCTGGCTGCAGAACGACGCACAGAACGGCTGGCCGGACCTCGTCGCGTCCGTCAACCAGCAGTTCTCCAAGCAGCATCCAGGCGTCGACGTCAACGTCCAGTACCAGACGTGGCCGACACACCTGCAGAAGTTCGACGCGACGCTCGCGGGCGGCAACGCTCCCGACGTGGTCGAGATGGGTACCACGGAGATGACCAAGTACATGGCCGCGGGTGCATTCCAGGACCTCAGCGACCAGAGGTCGTCCTTTGACAACTCGGCCAACTGGCTCAAGGCGCTGAAGGACTCCGCCACGTACGGCGGGCGGCTGTACGGCGTGCCCTACTACGCCGGTGCGCGCGTCGTGACGTACCGCACCGACCTGTTCAAGAAGGCCGGCATCGCGAAGCTGCCGACCAGCCTCGCTGCAGTACACGGCTGATGCGAAGAAGCTCGCCGCGAAGAACCCCGGCAAGAGCTTCTCACCCTTGTACATCGCCGGCCAGGACTGGTACGTGGGCCTCGGTTTCGTCTACGACTACGGCGGGCAGATCGCGAAGCCGTTCCGTGGCCAGTGGCAGGCGACGCTCGACCGGCCGAAGGCGATCGCCGGCCTGACGGCGTTCAAGAAGTTCTTCGACGCGGTGTCGAAGGGGAGCAAGTCGACGATCGAGACGAAGCCGTGGCCGTTCGACGTCTACGCCCAGGGGCAGGCCGCCTCGATTGTCGGCTCCTCGTGGTTCAGCTGCTGCGTCGGTGACAAGTACAAGGGCGTTACCAGCCAGTTCGTGATGCCGAGCCACGAGAAGGGGAAGCCGTTCGCGAGCTTCGTCGGCGGCTCTGACCTCGCGGTATCGATCGGTGCGAACAAGGCCCTCGCAGTGGACTGGATCCAGGCGTTCACCGACACGGCGTCGCAGCGGGCCCTCCAGGCCAAGGGGAACATCCCGAATGCCACGAACCTGCTCGGGAAGACCGTCAACGAACGCGCTGCCGTGCGCGGCTGGACCGTGCCGACGGCGAAGAACTGGGTCAACGTCGAGAACGGGAACATCCTCCGCAACATGCTCACGCAGATCCTGACCGGAAAGCTGACGGTCAAGCAGGCAGCCGCCGTCGGCGAGCGACAACATCACGTCAGTACTGAACGGATAGCGCGAGAATCGGGGCGGCGTGGTCAGTAGCCAGCTCCCGAACCGCACCAAAGCCGCCGCCGGTCCCGCCTTCGGGCAGGGCCGGCGGCGGCGTTTTACGCGCCGGCGCGCCCTCACCGCGGCGGGACCGTACCTCCTGCTCCTCCCGGTCGCAGCCGTCATCGGGGCGATCCTCGGCTACCCGATCTACAAGCTCGTCCGCCTCTCTTTCGAGCAATACGGCCTCTTCGAGCTCATCCAGCGCAAGGGGCAGTGGATCGGTCTTGACAACTACAGCTCGGTCCTCCACGACGCCGTCTTCTGGGACACGCTGATCCGGACGGTCGTCTTCACGATCGTCAACGTGGGACTGACGATCGTGCTCGGGACGTTGATCGCACTGCTGCTCGTGCAGGTGAGCACCGTCGTGCGCATCCTGCTCACCGCGGGCCTCGTTCTCGTCTGGTCAATGCCGGTGGTCGTCGCCGTCCAGGTCTGGTACTGGATGACGAACTTCCAGAACGGCGTGGTCAACTACACGTTGACCCAGCTCCACGTCGGCGATTACAGCCAGCACGACTGGTACGCGACGACAACGTCGCAACTCGGCCTCATCACGGCACTCATCGTCTGGGGAGCGTTGCCGTTCGTCGCGATCACGGTGTACGCGGGGCTGGCGCAGGTGCCTCGCGCGCTCGTCGAGGCCGCCGAGGTGGACGGCGCGGGATCGTTCCGCATCTTCCGCGACGTCACCTTCCCCGTCCTGAGACCGATTCTCCTCATTCTCACGAGCCTGTCGATCATCTGGGACTTCGCGGTCTTCACGCAGCCGTACCTCTTGATCGGCCAGGCACAGCTCCACGCCGGGAACTACCTGATGGCGATCTACCTGTTCGAGGAGGGGTACTTCAAGAGCGAGTTCGGCCGCGGCGCCGCGATCTCCCTGCTGATGCTGCTCATCGTCGCCGTCCTCAGCATCTTCTACGTCCGGAAGATGGTGCGAGAGGGTGACGCCACTTGAGCACCGCGGGGCTCCGAGCACCACGGGGAAGACGACATCATCGTCTCCGCCGAACGGCATGGAACCTCCTCGGCCTGGCCCTGCTCGTCGTCTTGATCTTCCCGGTCTACTGGATGGTTGCAACGGCGTTCAAGCCGGACGACGAGATCAACAGCCTGACGCCGACGTGGTTCTCTCTTCACCCCACGTTCGACCATTTCCGGGACGCGATCAACCGGCCGTACTTCTGGTCGAGCGTGAAGAACAGCCTGATCATCGTGTCTGCGACGGTCGTCCTGTCGATGGTGCTCGCCTTCCTCGCGGCGGTCGCGCTCGCGAAGTTCCGCTTCACCGGCCGCAAGCTCTTCATCGTGCTGATGATCGGGATCCTCATGCTCCCGCAGGCCGGGTTGATCATCCCGCTCTACGTCGTCCTCGCCGAGTACCACCTGACGAATGCGCTGACCGGCGTGACGATCACGTACATGACCTTCGTGCTCCCGTTCGCGGTCTGGACGCTGCGCGGCTTCATTCTCGGCATCCCGAAGGAGCTCGAGGAGGCGGCGATGGTCGACGGCTCGAGTCGCCTCGGCGCGTTCACGCGGATCCTCCTGCCGCTCGTCGCTCCCGGGCTCGTGGCGACGTCTGTCTTCGTCTTCATCACCGCCTGGAACGAGTACATCTTCGCGAACGTCCTGCTCACCGACCAGTCGAACCAGACGCTGACCGTCTGGCTGTCCTACTTCTACGGATCGAGCCGGCACACCGACTGGGGCGGATTGATGGCCGGCTCGACGCTCGTTGCGATCCCGGTTGTCGCGTTCTTCCTCATGGTGCAGCGGAAGATCGCGTTCGGGCTGACAGCCGGCGCCGTCAAGGGCTGAACCGCCGTGCGTGACGAGATCGAACGGTTGGCCGCGGCGACGCTCTTCCCCGGCTTCGAGGAAGTCGACGCGCCCGACTGGGTGCGCCGCCGGCTCGACGACGGGCTCGGCGGGGTGGTTCTCTATGCGCGCAACGCCGTCGACCGCGAGCAGCTGAGCACCCTCAACGAGGCGCTCCGCGGCGTGCGCGACGACGTGCTCGTCGCGATCGACGAGGAGGGCGGCGACGTGACGCGGCTCGAGGCCGAGACCGGCAGCTCGTATCCGGGGAACGGGGCGCTCGGACACGTCGACGACGTCGAGCTGACGCGGGACGTCGCTCTGGCGATGGGCGCGGATCTCGCAAGCGTCGGAGTCAACCTCGACCTCGCGCCGGTCGCGGACGTGAACACGAACCCGGACAACCCGATCATCGGTATTCGCTCGTTCGGCGCCGATCCGGATCTCGTATCCCGTCATGTGGCCGCGTTCGTGGGGGGGTTGCAGGAGGCCGGCGTGGCCGCGTGCGCGAAGCACTTCCCCGGCCACGGCGACACGGCCGAGGACTCGCATCTCCAGCTGCCCACGGTGGAGACGCTCGAGGAGGCGGCGCTGGAGCCGTTCCGCGCCGCCATCGGCGCAGGCACGCGGGGAATCATGACCGCGCACATCCGCGTGGCCGCGCTCGGCGAGGAGCCAGGGACCCTCAGCCGCCGCGTGCTGACAGAGCTGCTTCGCGACGAGCTCGGATTCACGGGCATGGTGATGACGGACGCGCTCGAGATGCGCGCGATCAGCGCCGGTGTCGGCGTCGAGGATGGCGCCGTGCTCGCGCTCGCGGCCGGCGCGGACGCGCTCTGTCTCGGGCATGACCTGTTCGAGGAGGCGACCGACCGGCTCGTCAGCGGGATCGCCGCCGCGGTACGCGACGGCCGGCTGCCCGAGGAACGGCTGGCCGAGGCAGCGAGCCGCGTGACTGAGCTCGGCGTGTGGGCGAATGCGCAGCCCCATGCCGAGGCGCCCGACGCGAGCGTCGGCGCGAAAGCCGCGCGCCGGGCGCTCGACGTGGACGGTCAGACGTTCCCGCTCGACGGCGCCGTCGTCGTCGAGCTCCGGCCGGAGCCGTCGATCGCGGTCGGCGCGCAGCCTTACGGCCTCGGCGACGCGCTCGGGCGACGCGTGCCGTCGATCAAGAGCGTCGATCTGCAAGAGGCGCTCGACAGCCGCGATCGCGTGGTCGTCGTCCAGGACGCGCACCGGCACGCGTCACAACGGGAGGCTCTCGAAAGGCTGTCTGCCCTCGGTGGGCGGACGATCGTCGTCGAGACCGGAGTGCCACAGTGGCGCCCGCAGCACGTGACGGCGTACGTCGTCACGCACGGCGCGAGCCGCGTCTCACTCGACGCCGCGGCGGAGATCCTCGCAGCCACCTGATCAGGAGTCTGCGGATCTCCGTCACCTCTCGACGGATGTCGAGGAGTCCCCGCGTCTGATCCCGCGCATCCGCCCTGGTCGGTGTCGCAGATTCACCGCGCAAGACGCTCCCTTTGGGCTGTCCCTCCTAGCGCGTGCCGACGCGCAAGCCGAGGCGGCTCGGCAGCGATGCGACGAAGCGCGCGGGCGCTCGCGCGCGGCGGCCCGCCGTCTCCGCGTCCTCGACCGAGAGCATCGCCTTCCGCACGAGGCTTCCGCCGAGGTAGTTGATCGGCTCCGGCGGCAGCCTTCTGATCTGCCTGCCGACGAGCGGCAGCCGCGTCCAGTCGTCGTCTTGCCCGAGGACGAGCGATGCGAGGATCTGGCCTCCGAGCCAGCTCGGGCCGACGCCGTTTCCCGTGTAGCCGGCGCCGTAGTGGATCCGCGTGCCGGGGACGGTCCCGAAGACGGGCAGGTGGTCGGCGGACACGTCGATCGGCCCGCCCCAGGTGTGCTCCACGCGTGCGCCGGCGAGGCCGGGGAGCAGCGTGCGCAGGCCGGCCTCGGCGCGCGCCCCCGTGCCGCGATCGGAGGTGAAACGGTCGTCGATCCGCCCGCCGAAGCCGATCGGGCCTGAGCCGGAGCCCATCAGCACGCGGCCGTCCTCGGTCGTCCGGAAGTAGTGGAGGAACATCCGGCAGTCGGTGATCGCCTCTCCGCCCGTCCAGCCGATCTCGGCGACAAGGTCGGGCCTCGCTTCGGTCAGCACGACGTAGCTGCCGAAGGGCGTGAGCAGCCGCCCGAGCGGCCCCCAGCCTGCGCTCCACACGTTCGTCGCGACGACGACCTCGGACGCGAGCACGCGGCCCTGGGCGGTGTCGACGCCGTCGCGCGTCACACGGAGCGCCGGTGTTCGCTCGAAGAGCCGCGCACCCACCGTGAGCGCCTTGCGGCGAAGCGCGCGGACGAGCCTGGCCGGCTGGACGGTGGCGCCGTCGCGGTAGAAGACGCCGCGGCGGAAGAGCGGCGACCTGCAGCGCGCCGCCACCTCGTCCCGACCGAGCGGGATCGCCTCGCTCTCGGCACCGAGCTCGCGCGCGACCGCCACGGATCGATCGAGGATCGCATCGTGCACCTCGGCCGTCGAGACCCGAAGCAGCCCTCCTTCGCGAAGCCACACGTCCTCCCCGAGCTCTCTCGCGGCGACGACCGCGCCGTCGGAGGCGCGCGCAACCGCGAGCGCGGCGTCGCGGCCGAAGAGCTCGGTCATCCGTGGCAGGCTCGACCAGTAGCCGTGGAGGAAGCCACCGTTCCGTCCGCTCGGACCGATCCCGCAACGCTTTGCCTCGAGGACGACGACGTCCGTGCCCGGCGCGCGCTGCTTGAGCGCGATCGCCGTCCAGAGCCCGGTCAGTCCCCCGCCGACGATCGCGACATCGGCGCGTGTCTCTTCCTCGAGCGGCGGCTGCTCGGGGTCGGGCGGCGCTTCCTCGAGCCACCAGGGTGTCGCGAGCCCCGGCGTTACCGTCGGCAGGGTCACTACGCCGGGACGACGAGCAGCGGCAGCGTCGATTGCTGGACGAGCTTGAGCACACGGAGCCGAGCAGTGCGCCGTTATCGCGCCTCGCCGACGGTGCCGACCGCGATCATGCTGGCGCCGCGTCGGCGACGAGAGGATCATCCGCGGGACGGCGAACGATGTGCGACTCGACCTCGAGGGTGAGAGGGGGCGCGTGGGGTGTTGATGGTGAGGCTGTGCGATGATTGAGCAGAGCGGTACGTGGTAGGCGAAGACGACGTCGACTTGCGCGAGGCGGCAGCGAGCGTCGTCTCGTGAGTGCGCTTGCGACTCCGAGCCGTGTAGCGAGAACGATCGGGCGGCTCACAGCCGCATCCCGCGTCCGCGACCTCGCGCTCCGGCGGAAGAACGCGGGGTCCGCTCGCCACAGGAGCCGCATCAGCGCGACGACGAGGAGCGGACGAGCACGCGATAGCGAGCGGCAGCTGCATGCCGAGGAGCGACGCCGGACTAGGACTTCGCGGGATCGAAGGTCGATGCCGACGACGAATACGTAGCCCAGGCTGAGGAGCCGAGCAGCGGGCCGAGGCCGGCGATCGCGAAGGTGCGCAGGTCGTTGAACAGCGCCTTCGGAAGTAGATCGACGCAGGCGAGGCCGGTGAGCGCGAGGTAGAAGACGATCGCGAGCCCGGTGGCGGTGACGAGTCGTGAGGATGCACGTGCTCACCAGGCGCCGAGAGCGACGCAGTAAACGATCGAGATCACGCCGATCAGAGGGTCGAGACGCCCGGCGTGAGGTAGCGCGGCGAGATCGGCGCGAAGGTCTGCGGCGCCGCGCCGTGCGCGGCCATCGCGAGCATGGAGCGGGTGGCCGGGCAGGATCGTGGTCTGCGTGGACGCGGAGGCGAGGTGAGCACCGCGACGATCAAGAGCTTGTCCAGGCCGAATGGCAGCACGTGGCTGCCGAGCGGGAGAGCACGTCCTCGTGTTGTCGACGAGGAACTGCGGCCCGTGCACGGCATGCGCCGCGACGGCCGACGATGAGGTAGACACCGAGGAGGAGGAACGTGCTGACGACCGCCGCGATGCCCGGCGTGCGCGGCGCGCTCGGTCTCCTCGTTGACCGCGACGGCGGTGTCCCAGCCCCAGTAGATGAAGATCGCCGTCAGCACGCCGGCGTTCAGCGCCGACGCCGAGACGCGAACGGATCGAGCCAGCCAGGCTCGGGCTGCATCGAGTCGGGGAACTCGCCGGCGTAGACCTTGCGCGAGCGCGATTGCGGCGAACAGCGCGAGCATCGATGATCTCCGCGCCGAGCAGGAACCACTGCGTCTTCGCCGAGAGCTCGATCCCGACGTAGCAGATCCAGCGTCATGACGACGATCCAGACGACACTGACGAGGTCACCCAGAACGTCGCTCGCCGCGAGGCCGTCGGCGCCGAAGAGCAGCAACGTGTACTGCGCCGGCGATCTGCGAGAGGCTCGCCATGATGAGGAGGTCCGCGACCAGGAGCGCCCACCCCGGATCCAGCCGGATCCGGGCCCGATCGCGCGGGTCACCCAGGTGAAGGTGGTGCCGCAGTCCGGGTCCACCCGGTTCATCGAGTAGTACGACGACGCGATGCAGCAGCATCGGCAGGAACGCGAGCCACAGCGATCGCCGGCGGCTGGACGCCGACCGAGATCGACGACGAAGCCGAGCGACGCGGCGAGGCTGTAGCCGGGCGCGGTCGAGGCGACGCCGATGACGAGGCTCGAGACGAAGCCGAGCGCGCCGACCTTGAGCCCCTTCTCGAGGCGCGCCTCGTGGAGCTCGCCCGGGGCGGCGGTGCCTCTATCGCGGCGCCTTCCATCTATCGAGGTCTCCACGCCTCGGCGAACGTCTGGCCGAGGATCTCGACGATGCGGTCGAACTCCTCCTGGCGCGCGACGAGGGGCGGCGAGATCTGGATGACGGGGTCGCCGCGATCGTCGGCGCGGCAGATCAGCCCGCGCTCGTACAGCGCTCCCGAGAGGAAGCCGCGCAGCAGCCACTCGCACTCGTCGTCGGAGAACGTCGTGCGCGTGTCCTTGTCCTTGACGAGCTCGATCGAGTAGAGGAAGCCGGCACCGCGCACGTCGCCGACGATCGGCAAGTCGAGAAGCTGCTCGAGCGTGGAGCGGAACGCGTCCTCGTGCTCTCGCACGCCCTCGACGATCCGCTCGCGCTTCATGATCTCGATGTTCTTCAGCGCGATCGCGCACATCACGGGATGCCCGCCGAACGTGATGCCATGGGAGAACATCGAGGTGTCCTCGAGAAACGGCTCCATCACGCCGTCCGTGGCAACCACGCCGCCGATCGACGCGTACGAGGACGAGAGGCCCTTCGCGCACGTGACCAGGTCGGGGCGGATGTCGTAGCGCTCCGACCCGAACCAGTACCCGAGGCGCCCAAAGCCGGTGATCACCTCGTCGGCGGAGAGGAGGATGCCGTACTCGTGCAGAGATCGCGAACGCCGCTCCAGTACCCCTCCGGCGGAGGGAAGCAGCCACCCGCGTTCTGGACCGGCTCCATGTGGACCATGCACACCGTCTCCGGGCCCATCGCGAGGATCGTCGTCTCGAGATCCTCGAGCAGGAGCGCCGTGAACTCTTCCTCGGTTTCCCCCGGCGGGCGGTGGTAGCGGTTCGTGTTCCGCACGTGGCGCACCTCGGGGACGAGGGGCTCGAACGGGACGCGGATCGCCGGAATGCCGTTGAGCGACAGCGCGCCGAGCGTCGTGCCGTGGTACGCGAGGTGGCGCGCGATCGCCTTGTAGCGGCGCTGTCGCGCCCTCGCCGCTGCGACGATCGCGTCGTGGTCTTGCGGCTCCGGCGCGCCCGCACGCCCACCGGGGGTGACGATCGCGCGGAGGTGCCTTGCCCATGCGCAACGTAGTACTGGCGCGCGAGCTTCCACGCCGACTCGACAGCCTCCGAGCCGCCCGAGCAGAAGAAGACGCGGTTGAGGTCGCCCGGCGCGAGCGACGCCACCTCGTGCGCGAGCTCGATCGCGCGCGGGTGCGAGTACGACCAGTTCGTGTAGAACGGCAGCTCGCGCATCTGCGCGAGCGCCGCCTGGCCGATCTCCTCGCCGAACGAGTAGCCGATGTTCACGGAGAACAGGCCGGCGAGCGCGTCGAGATAGCGCTTGCCGTTCACGTCCTCGAGGTAGCAACCCTCGCCGCGCACGATCACGGGCACGTCCTGTCTCGCCCCGCCCATCCGCGTGAAGTGCAGCCAGAGGTGGTCGCGGGCGGCTTGCTGGAGCTGCTCCGGTGACAGGCTCTCTGTGGCCGTCGTCACGCCTCCGCTCCGGCCGGCGTAAGGCCGTCCTCGTCCGCCTCGAGCGCGACGTCAACCTGCTGGCGGCGCACCGGGGCGCCGAGCACGTACCCGACGACGGCGATCAGCGTGATCACCCCGAGCGTGCCAAGGGTGAACGCCTCGAAGCGTGCGCGCGAGACGCCCCAGGTGTCGAGGAAGTCGTAGGGGATCCCGAAGATCGGCTCGATTGCCCGGGGAAGACGGCGACCCACGAGGCGAGCGCGATCCAGAACGTGACGAGCCCGGAGGAGAGCCAGATCCCCACGGTGCCGCCCGGGACGCGGTACGGCCGGTGGACGTCGCCGTGCGAGTACCGCAGCTTCAGGGCCGCCGGGAAGATCCAGAGGTACGAGATCAGCGTCGTGGAGATCGCGATCGTGAGCACGACGTTGAACGCGAGGCGGCGCCGCCGCCCTTGAGCGGCTCGACGCCCACGAACATGAAGATCGAGACGCGACGCCCGAGAGGACGTTCACCCGCACGGGCGTCCCGAGCCGCTTGTTAAAGACGCCGAAGAAGGGGCGAACGCCCCGTCGTACGCGGCGACCGCCTGGATCCGGTCGGAGCCGATCATCCAGACGGCTCCCGACGTGACAGCGTGAGGATGAACCCGAGCACGGTCAGGGCGAAGAGGAAGCCTGCGCGCCGCCGTAGACGGTGAAGCCGCGTCGATGGCGTCGATGAAGCCACCGATCCCGGTCACTGCTCCGCCGGCAGGACGAGGAGGATGCCGAGCACCGGGATCACGTAGAGCAGCACGCCGATCACCGCGCTGCGCCCCACGGAGATAGGGACGTCGCGCTGCGGGTTGACCATCTCCTCGGCGGCGCCGTTCTGGAGCTCGAAGCCGACGTAGTTGAAGAGCAGCACGGGACGAGCGCGAGGAACACGGCCATGGTCGGCGAGAGGTCGCTCAGCCGGGAAGCCCTCACGCCGTGCTCTATCGCGTAGATGATCGACCGTGAGGGTGAAGAAGCCCATCACGAAGATCCGGGCGAAGCCGCCCGCCGTCGGGATCCATTGCCCTTCGGAGCGAGTGATCGCGACGCTGATCGAGAACCAGATGAAGAGGAGCTTGAAGGCGTAGTCGCCCGAAGAGCCGAGGTGTTGAGTCGGCCCGGTAGCGCGGCTTCTCCCACGCGTCGCTGGCGATGAACGCGAGCGACCCGCCGACCCAGAGCGGGTTCGTGACCCAGTAGTAACGCCATGATCCCGGCGGGAAGCGTCCGAAGGCGAGCTTCGACCCACTCGTAGGGGCCGCCTTCCTCGGTGAACGAGCTTCCGATCTCGGAGAGGAGGAGCGCGTACGGGAGACGAAGAGGACCGCAAGGAGGACGAGCCACGTGAAGCCCTGCGCGCCGTTCGAGGCGACGAGGCCGAGCGTGTCGAGCCCGACGAACGCGCAGACGTGAAGAAGAGCATGTCGAAGCGCCGCGAACGCCTTCTGGAGCTTCTTCTTCTCTTCGAGCGCCAGCGCAGTCGTGTGCTCGACGGGATGCGGATGAGCGGCTACTGCCATGTTCCCTCCTTCGCCGACCTGACGGGCCCTGCCCCCAGTCGTACATCTGCTTCCACAGCTCGAGGTAGAGGAAGCTCTCGGTCGAGAGGACGCCCTCGACCGAGCGGATGCGGTTGGTCAGCTCGAGCAGGTGTCGCCGGTCCTCGCAGACGAGCTCGACGAGGACGTCGAACTGGCCCGCCGTGACGACGACGTAGCCGGCCTCGTCCCAACGTGCGATCTCGTCGGCGACGCGCTCCGGCGGCCCTGACGTCCTGATCCCGACCATCGCCATCGCGTCGAAGCCGAGCCCAGCGGGTTCGTGACCGCGGTGACCTGGATGATGTCGTCCTCGCAGAGCCGAGCGTACCGTGCGCGCACCGTCGCCTCGGATACCCCGAGGCCGGCTGCGATGCGCCGGAACGACTCGCGCCCGTTCTCCTGCAGCGCCTCGATGATCCGTGCGTCGACCGCGTCCAGGCGGCGCGGGTGGGAGACTGCGCCACGCCGTGCCTGCGCATTACCTATCTCTGCGGGCGTGCTCCCTCGCAATGCGTGGCGTTTCTACCAGATCACCGCGCATCTTGCTAGCCGGTGCCTGACAACCAGAGTTCGGCAGGGACAGTCGCAGTGACTGTCCCCGGGTGCCGCTGAGTGTTGCACTCGGCGGATTGGCCGTCGGCTAGTTCGTCTAGCCGAGCTTGACCGCGACGTGCTTGATGCGGTGTACTCCTCCATCGAGTAGATCGACATGTCCTTTCCGTAGCCCGACTCCTTGAAGCCGCCGTGCGGCATCTCGGAGGTGAGCGGGAACAGGTGCTCGTTGATCCAGACGGTCCCGAAGTCGAGCTTGGCGGCCGCCTTCATCGCCCGGCCGACGTTCTCGGAGAACACCGACGCCGCCAGGCCGTAGCGGACGCCGTTCGCCATCGCGATCGCCTCGTCATCGGACGAGAAGCGCTGCATCGTCACAACCGGGCCGAAGACCTCGCGCTGAACGATCTCCGCATCCTGCTCGACATCGGTGACGATCGTCGGCGAGATAGTCCTGTCCCCTATCCAGCTCCTCTAATTTTCGCCCAGGCCTTCTGCCAGGCCGCGTACGGAACGCACTTCTTCTTCCCGCTGCCCCCACACGCCGCGACGGGCGTCTTCCAGAAGGCGAGGCGCTTCATGAAGGAGGGCGGCGCAGCGGCGTGGTACATCGCGCAGAGCCCCGCCTCGGCCGCCTCGAGCAGCCTGCAGGCGCCCGGGTTCGCCGGCGACTCGCGGAGCGCGAGCGCCTCCGTCGCCTGGACCGGCGCGGTCAGGACGTACTGGAGCCACTTGTACGCGCAGTTCGGATGCGCCGCCTTCGCCGAGAGCATCCAGCTGTCGGCCCACGCGGTCGAGCCACCCCGTGGCACGAACTCTCGGACGGGCACGTTCGCGGCCTGCAGCACCTGACCCTGGTACGGCCACGCAGAGCCGACGACCGCAGCTCCGGTGCGGAAGTCCTGGATCTGCTCGGTGGCGTACTCCCAGTAGCGCCTGACGAGCGGACGCTGACGCCTGAGCAGCGCGACGGCCGCGTCGAACTGCGGCTTCGTCAGCTCATAGGGATCGCCGATCCGCAGACCCGGAACGGTGTCGCGAAGGTAGTGCGCCGCGTCCGCGATCTGCATCGGGTTGTCCGGGATCGAGATCCTGCCCTTGAAACGGTCGTCGTAGACGGCGCGCCACGTCGACGGCGCGGGCTTCGCGCGCTGGCGGTGGTAGAAGAGCTCGTTCGGCGTCCAGAGCACGGTGATCCCGTAGTGCTTGCCGGAAACGGTGTTGAAGGCGGGAGAGCGGAGGGACGGCGTGAGCTGGCGCCAGGCCGGCACGCGAGCGACGTCGACCGGCTGGACGAGCTTCTCGGCGATCAGCGTCCCGGCGACGTCGCCGGACGGCGAGGCGAGGTCGAACCGCCTCGACTTCAGGAGCCGCTCGAAGTCGGACGAGGAGCCGACGACCGTGCGAGTGATCGTGCAGTGCGTCAGGCTCTCGAAGTCGCGCGCGAAGCTCGGGTCCGAGTAGCCGGGCCACTGCAAGAGGTCGAGCGCGCCCTCCCCCCTGACGGGCGCGGGCGGAGCAGAAGCGGACCCGATGCCCGCCGCCGGGATCGAGAGCGCCGCGATGCACGCGGCGGCAAGAGCGATGCGCACCCCCCGCATGCCGTTCAGCCTAGCCTCGGCCGCCGATGGTCGTTTCGGTTCCCGCCGTCACGCGCTGCGCAAGCCAGACCGGAATGATCGAGAGGACGATCACGAACAGTGCGACGACGTTGACGACCGGTTGCTCGACCGGGCGGAAGAGATTGGCGAAGATCCAGATCGGCAGTGTCTGCTGCGCGCCCGAGGTGAAGATCGTGACGACGACCTCGTCCCACGAGAGCGCGAAGGCGAGCAAGCCGCCCGCGAGCAGCGCCGTCCGCATCTGGGGGAACGTCACGTGGCGGAACGTCTGCCAGGATCGGCACCGAGATCCGAGGAGGCCTCCTCGAGCGAGCCCGGAGACTCGACGAAGACGGGCCTGCGCGTTGTTGTAGACGATGACGACACAGAAGGTCGCATGGCCGATGATGATCGTCAGGAGCCCGAAATCGATGCCGACGGTCTGGTACGTCGTGCGGAGTGCGAGCCCGGTGATGATGCCCGGCAGCGCGATCGGCAAGATGACGACGAGCGAGATGGTGTCGCGCCCGAAGAAGCTGAAGCGGGAGACGGCGAGCGACGCGAGCATGCCGAGGGCGATCGCCAGGAGCGTCGCGCCAAGGGCCGCCTTGACCGAGAGCCAGAGCGCCGTACGTACGCCTTCGTCGTGGTAGGCGACCGAGAACCACTTCGTCGTGAAGTTCTCGATCGGCCAGCTCTGCGTCACGCTCCTGTTGAAGGCGTAGACGGCAATAAGGACGAGCGGCAGGTAGATGAAGAGCAGCGTCAGTCCCGCGCCGAGGCGAAGGAGCACGCGCGTCAGCCGGGACTCGACCATGGCTACAAGGCCTCGAACGCCTTGAGCTTCTTCGCCACGACGAGGTACGCGATCATCACGCAGATCGGGACGAGCGTGAATGCCGCGGCCACCGGCAGGTTCGTCCCGTGGTTGTCATAGATGACCGTGCCGATGAACTGCTGGCTCGTGATGAGCTTCGGCGCGATGTAGTCGCCGAGCGTGAGCGAGAACGTAAAGATCGAGCCGGCGACGACGGCGGGGAACGCCAGCGGCAGCGTGACCCTGAAGAACGTCCGCACCGACCGGCCGCCCAGATCAGCCGACGCCTCGAGCAGCGACTGGGGAATTCGCTCGAGACCGGCGTAGATGGGAAGGATCATGAACGGCAGCCAGAGGTAGGTGAAGACGAGCCAGAGCCCCGTAGTCGAGTAGCCGTCGAACGAGACGCCGAAGGGATCGAGCGCCCAGTTGAGGACACCCGCGCCGGAGAGGATCGTCCGCCACGCGTACGCCTTGACGAGGTAGCTCGCCCAGAGCGGCACGAGCACGGCGACGACGAGGAGGTTCCGTCGCCGCGGCGTAGCGACGCGGGCCATGTAGTACGCGATCGGGAAGGCGAGCACGGCGTCGGCGACGGTGACGAGCGCCGCCATCTTGATCGTCCGCCACGCAACCGTGCGGTAGACGTCCTGCTCGAAGATGCGCGCGGAAGTTGTCGAGCGTGAACGTGTGCACGACCTCGGACGTGAACGGGTCGACGTTCCAGACGGACGCCATCAGGAGCACGAGCAGCGAGCCGAGGTAGGCGACGGCGAACAGTCCGAGCGGCAATGCGAGAAGTAGCGCCAGCGTCAGGCGCGGATGCCCGTAGAAATACGTGGAAAGTCGCCGCCCCGGCGTCTGCCGGGGCGGCGACTGCTCATACGAGGCCGGAGTCACGGCCGGGCGAGCTCTCGCCCTCTACCCGCGGATCTCCGTCCAGGCGTTCACCCAGTCCTGCTGCGTCTTGCAGGTGCCACCCTGCCCTCCGCAGTCGGCCGTAGGCGTCGTCCAGAAGTAGATGTCCTTCCAGAAGCTCTCGTCGCTTGCGTGGAAGTCCGTGCAGAAGTTCTTGTCGGTCGTGTAGTCGCACGCCTTCGGGTTCGAGGGCGCCTCGCCGAACCACTCCGCGACCTTCGCGTTCGCCTGCGGCGAGATGATGTAGTTCATCCAGAGGTACATGCAGTTCGGATGAGCTGCCTTCGAGTAGATCATCCAGGTGTCCGACCAGCCGGTCGTCCCTTCCTTCGGCTTCGTCATCTCGACGGGCTTCTTGTCGGCCTTGAGGATGTTCACCTGGTACGGCCAGGTCGTCCCGACGACGACGTCCTTGTTCGCGTACGACTGGATCTGCTTCGCGTAGTCGCCCCACCATTCGCCGACGTTCGGCTTCAGGGTCTTCAGAAGGTCGACGGCGGCGTTGAACTGCTCCTCGTTCAGCTGGTACGGGTTGTCGATCCCGAGGTCGGGTTGCGTCGCCTTGAGGTACACGGCGGCGTCCGCGATGAAGATCGAATCGTCGTAGATGGAGATCTTCCCCTTGTACGGGTTGTTCGCGTTCCAGACCACCGACCAGCTGTCGGGCGTCGGCTTGACGACGTCCGACCGCCATGCGAGGACGTTCCAGCCGCGGCCGTGCGGCACGCCGTAAGGCTGCCCGTCCTGCGAGTTGTAGTCCTGGTTCTTGAGCCCTTCGGCGACGTCAGCGAAGTTGGGGATGAGGTCCGTGTTGATCGGCGCGACGTCACCCCGCTTCATGAGCCGGACGCTCGCGTTGCCGGACGCCGAGACGCCGTCGTACTGGCCGGTCGAGATGTCGTCGATCATCTCGTCCGACGTCGCGCCGTCCTTCCTCCCCACCTTGCAGCCCGTCTCCTTCGTGAACTGGTCGGCCCACGACTTGTCCGAATAACCGGCCCATTCCACAAGGTTGACCTGACCTTCGTCCTTCGCCTTCTGCTGGATCTCGTCGAGCGACGAGCCGAGGCCCGCGACTTGCAGTCTTGCGGACGAGCTCGAGCCACCGCCACCGCAGCCGGAGGCCGCAAACGCGAGCGCGCCGACCACCGCTGCGATGGCCGCGTGCGCCACGTGTCTCCGTCGAACCTTCCTCATTCCTCTCCCTCCCTTTCTTCCTGTTCGATGACGTACATGTGCTCCGGCTGCCAGGCGAGGCTCACGTGGCGACCGCGCTCGGTCTGTGAGTCGCCCGAGCTCTCGACGTTCTGCCGAACGACGGTAAGCGTGCCGCCCTCGTCGAGATCGACGATGTAGCGCGTGACCGAGCCGATGTAGACCACCTCCCGCACGACGCCGCGTTCCGTCTCGTCGCCCGCATCGGGCTTCGCCCCGTCCGCGAGCATGCGGATCTTCTCAGGTCGTACTGTGAAACGCTCGCCGGCGCGGTCGAGGACATTCGAGATGCCGACGAACCCTGAGACGAACGCCGTCGCCGGATGCTCGTAGACCTCGACGGGCGAGCCGATCTGGTCGATCCGGCCATGGCTGAAGACGGCGATCCGGTCGCTCATCGTCAGCGCTTCTTCCTGGTCGTGCGTGACGTAGATGAACGTGATCCCCACCTCCTGCTGGATCCGCTTCAGCTCGATCTGCATCTCCTGGCGGAGCTTGAGGTCGAGCGCGCCGAGCGGCTCGTCGAGGAGGAGCACGCGAGGGTGGTTGACGAGCGCACGAGCGAGCGCGACACGT
Organism: uncultured Actinomycetes bacterium; assembly: GCA_963773055.1. Classification (GTDB taxonomy): domain Bacteria; phylum Actinomycetota; class Thermoleophilia; order Gaiellales; family Gaiellaceae; genus PALSA-612. The sequence goes on from CAVYZL010000003.1 coordinate 98,924, forward strand.
TGGCGCTGGCCCCCGGAAAGCTGGCCCGGCTTCCGCTCGCCGTACTCCGGCATGCGGACGATCTCGAGCGCCTCCTGGACGCGCTTCGCACGCTCGTCCTTCGCGACGCGCTTCACCTTCAGGCCGTACTCGACGTTCGCTGCGACGGTCATGTGCGGAAAGAGCGCGTAGTCCTGGAAGACGGTGTTCACGTCCCGGTCGTACGGCGGCTTTCGCGCCACGTCCTCGCCGCCGAGGAAGATCTGCCCCTCGTCGGGGTGCTCGAAGCCCGCGATCAGCCGCAGCGTCGTCGTCTTCCCGGAGCCCGACGGCCCGAGCATCGTGAAGAACTCGCCGCGCTCGATCTGGAGGTCGATCGAGTCGACGGCGACGACGTCGCCGAACGTCTTGCGCACGCCTACGAGGCGGACGTCGGGAGCCTGCTCGCCGGCCTCCGGAGCGTCCGCGCAGGACGCTCCGTCGCTTGCGTCGACAAGCGCCTCCTCCAGGATCGAGAGCCCTTCGTCCACGTCCTCGTCGGCCGCGAGGATCGGCACGAGGATGCGGACGACGTTGCCGTAGAGACCGCAGGTGAGGAGGACGAGGCCCCGCTCGCGCGCGAGCTCCGTCGCCCGCTTTGCGACGTCTCCCGCCGGCTCCTTCGTCTCGCGGTCCGTGACGAGCTCGAGCGCGAGCATCGGGCCAAGCCCGCGCACCTCGCCGACCGTCGCCACGCGTTCCGAGATCTCCTCGAGCCGGCGCCGAAGCCGCATGCCGAGCTCGTCCGCCCGCTGCCGGAACGCGGGGCTCGCGACCTCGTCGAGGACGGCGACCGCCGCGGCGCACGAGAGGGGGCTGCCGCCGAACGTGCCGCCCAGGCCGCCCGGGTGCGGAGCGTCCATCACGTCCGCGCGCCCGGTGACGCCCGCGAGCGGGAGGCCGCCGCCGAGCGACTTGCCCGAGACGACGAGATCCGGCTCGACGCCGTAGTGCTCGATCGCCCAGACCGGCCCGGTGCGGCCGACGCCCGACTGCACCTCGTCGTCGACGTAGAGGATGCCGTGCCGCGCGAGCAGCGCCTGCAGCCGGCCGGGGAAGTCGCGCGGCATGGGGATGAACCCGCCCTCCCCCTGCACCGGCTCGAGCACGGCGCAGGCGACGGACTCCGGGTCGACGTCCGAGCGGAAGAGGTCTTCGAGCGCCTCGAGCGCCGCGTCGGAGGAGACGCCACGGTACGGATACGGCCCCGGCGCGCGGTAGACCTCCGGCGCGAACGGCCCGAAGGTCTTCTTGTAGACGAGCTTCGACGTCATCGTCATCGTCAGGAGCGTCCGGCCGTGGAACGCGTTCTCGAAGACGATCACCGCGGGCCGGCCGGTGGCGGCGCGCGCGATCTTGACCGCGTTCTCGATCGCCTCTGCACCCGAGTTGACGAGGATCGAGCGCTGCTCGCCCGTCCCGCACGGCGAGAGCTCGGCCAGGCGGCGGCACACGTCGACGTACGGCTCGTACGTTCCGACCATGAAGCACTGATGGAGGAAGCGGTCGGCCTGCTCGTGGATCGCCGCGACGGCGGGCGCGAAGCCATGTCCGGTGTTCTGGCAGCCGATGCCGCCGGCGAAGTCGATGTACTCCTTGCCGTCGACGTCGCGGATCCGGGCGCCCTCCGCCCGATCGACGACGAGCGGCGAGGGCGAGACGCCGCGCGCGACGTACCGCGCCCGCTCGGCGAGGATGCGCTGCGTCTCTGTCTGCTCTGTCGTCGCCACGCCTGGTTCCGCGAAGGCAGGATTCTATGCGCACTCGCGCTCGGTCGAAGCGGGGCTTGACACCACTTCAGAAATCTTTGATGGTTGCCAAGTCTCGATGAAGTCCGACCAGACGACGAGAAGCGCCGGCGATGGGTGAATGGCTGCGGACACTGCGCAGGCGCCGCCAGGCAACGCTTCGCACCGTCGCCGACCGCGCCGGCCTCTCAGAGAGCTTTCTCAGCCAGGTCGAGCGTGGCGTCGCGAGCCCGAGCGTCGCCTCGCTGCAGCGGATCGCCGGCGCCCTCAACGTGAGCGTCGCCGACCTCTTCGAGCCGGACGCACGGCGTTCGACGCCGCGTGTCCTGCGGCGGGAGAGCCGGCCTTCGCTCGCGCTCGGCACGCGAGGGAGGAAGTTCCTCCTCACGCCGAGACCACTCGAGAACCTCGAGGTCTTCGTCGGCGAGCTCCAGCCCGGCGGGGCGACAGCGGAGTCGCCGTACCTCCACGGGGACTCGGAGGAGCTGGTCGTCGTGCTCTCCGGCACGGTCGAGCTCCAGCTCGAAGACCGGGTGCTGGAGTTGACGACCGGAGACAGCATCGACTACCGCTCGTCGACCCCTCACCGCGTCGTGAACGTCGGCGACGACGTCGCCGAGGTGATGTGGATCATCAGCCCGCCCAGCCTGTGACCCTCGGAACGGACAAGGAGAGGACAGAAATGACGGAACGGGAACTGACGGAACGCCGGCTCAGCCGCCAGGAGCTGCTCAAGCTAACCGCCGCGGCCGGCGGCGCAGCACTCCTCGGCACACAGGCCGGCCGCGCCGGCGCGGCCCTCTCGCAGCTCGGCGGCGGAGAGCGGGAACCTCCGCGTGCTCGACTGGGCCGGGTACGGCAACGACGGCGGCCAGGCGATGTTCGCGGCCTACGTGAAGAAGTATCCGAAGAACAAGCCGAAGTTCACCGTGATGGCAAACGAGGCGGACGCGCTCAACAAGTTCCAGGCGGGCGTGAACTGGGATCTCTTCCGCCCGTACGTCGGCTGGGTGAAGTACTTCGCGACCAGCGGCCTCGTGCAACCCTGGGATCCGAAGCTGATCCCGAACCTCAAGAACCTCAATCCGACCATGGTCAAGGCCGGCCAGTACAAGGGAAAGCAGTACGGCATTCCCGAGGACTGGGGCTTCGACGCCATCCTCTACCGGACGGACAAGGTGAAGCCGAAGGCGAAGTCGTGGGGTCTCCTCTTCGACGAGCGCTACAAGGGCAAGATCGCCTGGTACGACGACGCCAGCACGATGCTGCCGATGACGGGCCTCTACCTCGGCTTCAAGGACCCGTGGAACCAGACCGACGCCCAGCTCAAGCAGGCGCAGGACTTCCTCAAGTCCAAGAGGCACCTGGCGCGACTGATCTGGTCGTCGGAGACCGACCTCTGGGAGGCCTACGGCAGCGGCGACATCTGGATCGCCTACGCCTGGCCGAACGACTGGGTGCAGATGAAGAAGAAGGGGCTGCCCGTCGTCTATATCCACCCGAAGGAGCGGCCTCTTTCCTGGGTCGGCATGTTCATGCTGCTCAAGGGATCGCCGCGCCCGAAGCTCGCGCACGCGTACGTCGACGCCTGGAGCTCGGCGAAGAGCGGTACGTGGCTCGAGGACAACTACGGCTACGGACACTCCAACCTCAAGGCCCGGCCGTCGTCGACCGCACTCGTGAAGGCGCTCCAGATCGACGACCCGAAAGCGGTCGCCTATCCGAACGCGTACATCGACCGCGACATCCCGCGCCGCCAGCTCTACGCGAAGGTCTGGAGCGGGGTGAAGTAAGGCGGCGGCTCCAAGCGCCAAGGAAGGGGCCGGAACGGTGCGACGCGAGCGGCGACGTTCGCGTGTCGACCTGACCGGCCCCAGCCTGCTCGGCATCCCGGTCCTCTGGCTCGTCGTCTTCTTCCTCGTGCCGATCGGCTTCGTGGCGGCGTACAGCGTCGACGCCCTCTCGATCGCGCCGGGGACGCATCCGCTCACGCTCGAGGGTGGCGGGCCCTCTTCGGCAACGACCCGTTCGTCGGCTTCGCCTACCTGAACCTCTTCTGGAAGTCGGTGAAGATGTCGTTGATCGTCTCGGCGATCATCGTCGCGCTCGCGTACCCGCTCGCGTACTACCTCGCCCTGTCTCGGACGAAGCGGAAGTACGTTCTCCTGCTCCTCCTGATCGCACCGTTCCTCACGAGCTTCCTTCTGCGCGTACTCGCCTGGAAGGTGCTGCTCGGCGACGAGGGCCCGATCAACAGCGCTCTCGGGTGGATGGGCGTCGGCCCGTTCTCGCTCATCTACACGCGGTTCGCCGTTCTGCTCGTGCTCGGCTACATCTGGCTGCCATTCGTTGCATTGCCGATCTTCGTCTCGCTCGAGAGCCTTGATCGCCGGCTGCTCGAGGCCGCGAGCGACCTCGGCGCGAGCCGGCTGCAGGCGTTCTTCCGGATCACGCTTCCGCTATCCGTCCCGGGCATCCTCGCCGCGTTTCTCTTCGTCTTCATCCCGACGCTCGGCGAGTTCATCACGCCGTCGCTCGTCGGCGGCCCGAACGGCTACATGTACGGGAACCAGATCGTCGACCTGTTCGGGACGGGCTTCCCCGACTGGCGCACGGGCGCGGTGCTCGCGCTCTTCCTGCTCGTCGTCGTCGGCCTGCTGACGATCGTCTTCTCCCGCTTCCTCCAGGCGCGACAGGTGGCCACCGACTGATGGACGTCGCGCTCTCGCGGTCGGCGACGTGGGTGCTGAGGGCGTTCTTCGCGCTCGTCGTCGTCTTCCTCTATGCGCCGATCGTGCTGCTCCTGATCTTCTCGTTCAACGACTCGGACTTCCCCACGTTCCCGCTCAGCGGCTTCACGCTCCACTGGTACCACGAGTTCCTCACGAATCCCGATCTCCAGGGCGCACTCCTGACGAGCGCGAAGATCGCAGCCCTGTCGAGCCTCGGCGCGGTGATCCTGGGCATCCTCGCGTCGCTCGCGCTCGTGCGCCACCGCTTCCGCGGGAGCGGCCCTTTCTCCGCGTTCCTCCTCAGCCCGCTCGTCATCCCATTCGTCGTTTTCGGGATCGCGTTGCTCCTGCTCTTCCACGCCATCGGCCTGCATCTCGGCATCCGGACCGTCGTCATCGGGCACATCGTGATCACGCTGCCGTACACGATGCTCGTTCTCATCCCGCGACTCCAGCAGATCGACGCTTCGCTCGAGGAGGCCGCCTACGACCTCGGCGCAAGCCGGCTCCGCACGTTCCGCTCGATCACGCTGCCGCTGATTCTGCCCGCGGTCGTCTGTGCGTATCTGATCGCGTTCACGACGTCGTTCGACGAGTACGCCGTCGCCTCGTTCGTGAAGGGCTCGACCGTGACGTTCCCCGTCTACCTCTACGCCGCGTTGCGTTTTCCGAGCCAGCTGCCGCAAGTGATCGCCGTCGCGGTCGTCGTCATCGCCGTCTCGCTGATCGTCGTCATCGCCGCGGAGGTCGGCCGCCGCGTCGCCGAGCGACGCCTCGGTGCGGAGAGCTAGACCGGCACCGCGTCGTCGGCGAGCACCGAGGTGTGCTCCGGCGCCCACGACAGCGTCACCACGGATCCGAACTCGAGCGGCGCGAGCTGCTCGTCGGCGAGCCTGTTCGAGACGATGCGCCCCGCACCCGTCTCGACATGGAACTGCGTGTACATGCCGAGGTAGACGATCTCCGCCACGGTGCCCGTCAAACGAGACCCGTCCTCCGGCGCATCGGCGTCGGCACTCGCGACGTGGACGCGTTCGGGGCGAACGGCGACGCGAATCGGATCGCCTGGACGTATTGCGCCGTTCACCGGGACGACGACACGCTCGCGCTCCGCGACACGGGCGACCGCGAATCCGCCGACGACCTCGTCGACCGTCAGCTCGAGCACGTTCAGCGAGCCGATGAAATCGGCGACGAAGGCCGTCCGCGGGTGCTCGTACATCTCGCGCGGGCTGCCGATCTGCTCGACGCGGCCACCGTTCATGACCGCGATGCGGTCGGACATGGCGAGCGCTTCTTCCTGGTCGTGCGTCACGTAGACGAACGTCGTGCCGAGCTCGTGCTGGATGCGCTTGAGCTCGAGCTGCATCTGCTTTCGCAGCTTCACGTCGAGCGCGCCGAGCGGCTCGTCGAGAAGGAGAGCCGCCGGCCGGTTGACGAGCGCCCGCGCGAGCGCGACGCGCTGCTGCTGCCCACCCGATAGCTGGCGTGGGCGCCGGTGCTCGAGCCCTTCGAGCTCGACGACGCGGAGGATCTCGTTGATCCGCTCGCGGTGCCCGGAGCGCGGCACCTTCTTCACCTTGAGCCCGAAGGCGACGTTGTCGTAGATCGACATGTGCGGGAAGAGCGCGTACTGCTGGAAGACCATGTTCACCGGCCGCTTGTTCGGCGTTACGCGCGTCACATCTTGTCCCTGGAGCATGATCCGGCCCTCGTCGGGCACCTCGAAGCCGGCGATCATGCGCAGCGTCGTGGTCTTGCCGCACCCGCTCGGTCCCAGCATCGAGAAGAACTCGCCTTCGCCGATCGCGAGGGACACGTCGTTCACGGCCGCGGCCTTGCCGTAGCTCTTGCTCACACCTTCGAGCGCGATCCCCACGCGTGGCGCGACGGCCATCGAAGCGCGAGTGTAAACAGTGCTGGCACCATTGTCCGCCGTGGAAGGCGGAATGCCCAGATACACCCGGCGAGGCGTGATCGCCGCCGGCGCGGCGCTCGCCGCGGCCGTCCACGCCGGCCGGGCCTGGCCGACTCCGCCGGCGAAGACGCTCCGCTTCTACGACTGGATCGGCTACGTCCACCCGCGCACGTACACCGCGTTCACGAAGGCGACCGGGGTTGCGGTCGAGCGCGCCTACTACACGTCGAACGAGGCGCTCGAGGCGCGCCTGATAGCCGCTCCACACGCCTACGACCTCGCCGTTCCCACGGGCTACATGGTCGAGAAGCTCGCCGCCGCGAAGATGCTCACGCGGATCGACTGGACGAAGCTGCCCACGGTGAAGCAGACGATCGACCCGCAGTTCCGCCGCCTGCCGTGGGACCCGCACGACGAGTGGTCGGTGCCGAAGGACTGGGGCACGACCGGCTTCGTCTACCGCACCGACCTGATCAAGGAGCGGCCGCGTACGTGGGCGCAGTTCTTCGCACTGTTCAAGACGCACCCGCGCAAGCTCACACTGCTCAATTCCCCGGCCGAGGTGATCGGAGCCATCGCCAAGATGATGGGCTACTCGTTCAACACCGAGGACGAGAGCGAGCTCCAGAAGGTGAAGCGCTTCCTGCTCGACCTCCGCCCGCTCGTCCACTCGATCGACTCGACGACGTACACGGCGGCGATCATCAAGGGCAAGGCGTTCGGCGGCCTCGCATGGAACGGCGACGGGCTCGAGGTGATCGCGAAGACGCCGGAGAACAAGGCGGAGTACGTCGTCGCGAAGGAGGGCGGTGAGCTCTGGGTCGATGCGTACGTGATCCCGCGCGGGGCGCGGAATGCATCGGGCGCGCACGCGTGGATCGACTTCGTGTACAAGCCCACCAACAACGCGTACGAGACAGCCTTCACGTTCTTTGGCTCGCCGCTGCGGCGAACCCTGCTCGACGGCGTCCTCAGCCCGACGATCCTCCAGAACCCGGACGTGTTCCCGGCCCCTGCAGACGATGAGACGGCTCGAGCCGAGCGCGCTCACCCCGGCGGGCACCCTCGCACGGAATCGCATCTGGGCCGCGTTCACGAAGTAGGCTCGGGCCGTCGGTCGACTAGAAAGGAGCCTCGCATGGCAACCACGGTCCGCACCCTGCGCAACTTCATCGGCGGCGACTGGGCCGAAGCGACCGGCGACCGAGCCCGGGAGATCGTCTCCCCCGTCACCGGCGAGGTCGTGGCCGAGGCGCCCGACGCGAGCGCCGAGGACGTCGATCGGGCGACGAAGGCAGCGAGAGAGGCGCAGCCTCGCTGGGCAGCGCTGTCCGCATGGGACAGGGCGAAGGTCTGCCACGCGATCGCCGACCTCATCGACGAGCGGCGCGAGGAGTTCGCGCGCGAGCTCTCGCTCGAGCAGGGCAAGCCCTACGTCGCCGAGGCGTTGCCCGACATCGAGGAGACGGCGGAGAACTTCCGCATCGCCGCCGAGGACGTGAAGCGCATGGAGACGGCGATCATCCCGTCGCAGGACGTCAACAAGCGCATCCTCACGTTCCGCAAGCCGAACGGCGTCTACGCGGCCATCACGCCGTGGAACTTCCCCACGCTGATCCCCGTCGAGCTGATCGCGCCGGGCATCGCGGCCGGCAACACGATCGTCATGAAGCCGTCCGAGTGGACGCCCGTGGCGATGGCGAACTTCATGCAGATCATGGCCGACGCAGGCCTGCCCGACGGCGTCGTGAACGTCGTCTACGGCGGCGGCGACGTCGGCGAGTGGCTCGTGACGAGCCCGAACGTCGACTGCATCGGGTTCGTGGGCTCGCACGGGACGGCGGAGAAGATCGTCCGCGCCGCCGGGCTCAAGCGCAGCCTGATCGAGGCGTCCGGGCAACGGTCCCGTCGTCGTCTGTGAGGACGCCGATCTCGAGCGGGCGGCAAAGGGCGCCGTCTTCGGCGGCTTCTTCTGCGCCGGCCAGGTCTGTTGCGCGACGGAGCGCGTCCTCGTCCACCGAGCCGTGCACGACGAGTTCCTCGATGCAGTGGTCAAGGAGGCAGAGGGCTGGCGGCTCGGCGACCCGTTCGACGAGGACACGCTCGTCGGCCCGATGAACAACGAGCCGACCGCCGAGAAGATGGACCGCCATCTCGAGGACGCGGTGGCGAAGGGCGCCGACGTCGTCCTCGGCGGCTCGCGCGACGACGGGCGACCCACCGGCCTCTACTACCAGCCGACGGTCGTCGACGGCGTCGGGCTCGACACGCTCGTCAACCGCGAGGAGACGTTCGGCCCGATCGTCCCGCTGATCACGGTCGACTCCGACGACGCGGCGCTCGCGGCCGCCAATGACTCCCACCTCGGGCTCCAGGCGGCCGTCTACACGAGAAGCCTTCCACGGGCGTTCAAGTACATCGAGGAGCTCCGCGTCGGAAACGTCGTCGTCAACGACTCGACCGACTACTGGGAGGCGCACGAGCCGTTCGGCGGCGCGTCCGGTACGCAGACGGGGTGGGGCCGGATCGGTGGCCGCTACACGATGCTCGACATGACCGACTTGAAGACGGTCGTGCTCGACTTCGGCCACCTGGACTAGGCTCAGGGCGTGGCGGCCGGCGAGCCCAGGATCAGCCTCGACGAGCTAAGGCTCGCGGCACGGAACCACGCGCTGCCGCTCGAGGCGCTCCGCTACCCGATCACGCCGACAGGGCTCCACTACCTCCTGATCCACTACGACATCCCGCTCCTCGACGCGGAGACGTACCGACTCGAGATCGGCGGCCTTGTCGGCACCGCTCTCACTCTCGCTGGACGATCTGCGCGGGCTGCCGGCGATCGAGGTGGCGTCGACGATGGAGTGCGCCGGCAACGGCCGGGCGCTGATCGAGCCGGCCGTCGTCAGCCAGCCCTGGGTCCAGGAAGCGGTCGGGACTGCGAGCTGGCGCGGCGCCGTCCTCGCCGATGTCCTCGGGCTCGCCGGCATGACCGAGGCCGCGACGGACGTCGTCTTCACCGGCTGGGACCACGGCTTCGAGGGGGAGTCCGAGCAGGACTACGAGCGCGGGCTGCCCCTCGACGAGGCGCGCCGGCCCGAGGTCGTGCTCGCCTACGAGATGAACGGCGCCCCGCTCCTTCCCCAGCACGGCTTCCCGCTCCGCGTGGTCGTTCCGGGCTGGTACGGGATGACGAACGTCAAGTGGCTGCGCTCGATCACCGTCACGGACGCCGCCATTCGAGGGCTACTACCACGCGTCGTCCTACCGGGTCCGGACGTCGGAGGACGACCCCGGCGAGCCGGTCTCGCGCATGCTTCCCCGCTCGCTAATGATCCCGCCCGGCGATCCGGAGTACATGACGCGCGAGCGGCGGCTGCAGGCCGGGCCGTGCGTGATCACGGGCCGTGCATGGTCGGGGCAGGGCGTCGATCACGGGCATCGACTTCTCGGTCGACGGCGGCGGGACCTGGCACGCCGCCGCGCTCGAGCGTGACGTCGACTCAGCCTGGGCATGGCAGCGGTGGACGATCGACTGGGACGCCACGCCGGGCGCGTACGAGCTCTGCTGCCGCGCACGCGACGACGCGGGGAACGAACAGCCGCTGGAGCCCGTCTGGAACCTCGGCGGCTACGTGAACAACGCCGTGCAGCGCGTCCCCGTCATCGTCGTCTGAACGACGTGCGCGCGTTCTTCCGTCGAACGCTGCGAGCCGTGAAGCTCGTCCTCCTCGACGGCGACATTCCGCGGCCGATCCGCTGGGGCGGCGCCGTCGGCGTCGCCCCGATACCCGGGCCGTTCGACGAGGCCGTGCTGCTGCTCGTCGCTGCGATCCTCTGGCTCTTCTACCGCGACCGGCTCCGCGATGCCTGGCGACGCGCGGCTCCTGCGGTCGCCGCCGAGCCCGCGTAGCGTGTGAGCGTCGTCGTCGACTCGAGCGGCTCGGGCGAGACGACCGTTGCCAGAAAGCTGGCGCAGCGGCCCGGGCACACTACGTCGAGCTCGACGCGCTCCATCATCAGCCGAACTGGACGGAAGCAACTAACCGCTGCCGACGCGTCGTTTCTGCTTGAGCGCGTACTTCTTCAGCTCCGTGAGCAACGTCGCCTCCGGGAGGGTCGGTCGGTGCTCGCGCCTCACGTAGAGCATCCAGACGACGGCGTTGCGGCGGACAATGAGCTCCATGATCCCGATGCCCTCGTTGCCCGCGGGATCGTGTCGTCCGGTCTGCTGGTCGCCATATGAGGGCGCCGTGAGCTTCACCGTGCCCTCACCATTGGTCTTCCAGAAGAGGGCCCGGTCCTTCGTGATGACGGCGAAGGCCTTCTTGCCCTGTGCGGCGCTCGCCGTCGTGTAGACGTTGCCCGAAACCTGAAGAAATCCCTTCGTCTTCGAGTAGCTCGAGCCGAGGTAGGTGGCGGCGTCGGCGTCCACACCCTTCGCCTCGAGCTTGTCCGCGAGCCCGTAGTCCATTCCGGTGTCCGCTTCGTACTCCGCGCCAGATGGCATGTCCGCCTGGCGCAGGACCAGCTGCAGCGGATCCTTGCGCGACTGGCGCTGCGGTCGCACTCGCCGCGAGAGCGACCGCCGCGACCACGGCCAGGACAATGGTTCTCGAACGCATCTTTCCTCCTCGATCGATTACGGCTGGCCGAGCACCGTGACCTGGCCAACGCACGCTCATGCTCCGCATCCGTAGCCCGCACAGCCGATGCTCGGATTCGCGCAGGCGCAGGGCGTGAACGAGCCAGTGTTTGGATCACCCTTGAACGGTCCGCAACACGCACCGCCGACCTCCACGCACGACCAGCAGGGGTCCTCCGTGTGGTTCGGGGCCGGCGGTGGGGCAGGCGTGTAGGGCTTCGGCGGGGGCGTCGCTTCGCAGACCTGATGGGGTGCCGAGGAACCCTGAAGCGAGCGGGCCTGTGTCGTGCGACACGTTTCCTGACACCTTCGGCGGCAGTTGTCGCGGCTCGCGTTACTGACGGCAGTATCCCTCGCGATGCACAAACCGGCGAGCGCGGGTCCAATCGCGGTGCCAGGGAAGATGCCGAATAGAAGGAGCTGTTTCCATAGTGGGTTCTGCTCGAGGAACCGCTTGGAGGAAAAGACGCCAATGCACGCGTCGGCCTTCTTGTCCAAATCGGCGTCATGAACCTTGTCGCATTCCTCGTAGCACTGGCCGCGAGTCTGGGCCTGCACAGGCGTGACCCGCCAGAGGCCGAACGAGACGGAGGCGACCCCTGCGACCGCTAGCTTGAAGGCGGTTGCGCGGGAGAACACCTCGTCCGAAGAGGCCGGGGTGGTCTCGGTCTCGAGAGCTTCGCGACGGCTGCCCTCGACGAGCCGCCGGGCCGCTGCGTCCAGCCAGTCTCCGCGGCCCACGGTCATGGCCCGCGTCCCAGAAGCTTGCCGGCGGCTGCACTCGAACCTATCGAGCTCAGGAACGCCATCTGCCCCTCTTTCAGCAGCCGCAGCGCGACCTTGGGCGACGCGCCGATCGCGCGCTCGCGCTTCTGCAGCGACTGTGCGAGCAGGGTGAGACTCCGGTGGACGATCATCTTCACGTTGTGCGCGCTCGTGCTCGTCTCGGCGAGGCGATCGACCTTGTCCCGGAGAGAAAGTACTTCGAGCCGCTCGGCGGCGAGCGCCTGCTTCGCCGCTGTCTGCTTCGCGCGCTGCCCCTTGCCAGGAGGCAGCATCGCCTGCACGCGGACCGCCTTTAGCGACCGGCGCGAGGCCGAAACCAGCCGTGGGCCGGCCCCACGGAGCACGTCGTCGATCGCCTGCAGCTCAGGTTCGAGGGCCGAGGTCCGGTCGGGAGAGGCGTGTGCTGCCGCTGCCGTGAACGCGACCCCACCGGCGAGCGCGGCGACCGTCGCCACTCGTCCTCGGCCGTTCCGCTCCGGCTCTGCCCTCGACTCGGGGTGAGGCGTCACGGAGCGTACGAGCTTTTCGATTGCCTTTGCACCGCCGACGAGAGCGTGCGCGATCTTCCCGTCGGTGCCGACGAGCACAGCACTCGGAGTCGCCTCCACGCCGTACCACTCGGCGACGACCGGCTCGTCCTCGATGAGCGCGACCGTCAATACCTCCGTAAGCCGCTCCTGCCACTCCGCGACTCTGGGTAGAAGTGCGCTACAAGGCGCGCAGCTCGAACTGCTGAAGACGAGTAGCACCGGCTTCGTGCGCGCGAGCATTCCATCGAGCGTCACCGCAGATCCGTCGCTGCGCGCGAGCGTGAAGGCGGGTGCTTCGGCGCCGACCTCGAGCGCGTTTTGCGCAGGCCGAGCTTCGAGCTCTTCGATCCGCCCAAGCGCCCGGCCGTACCGGCGCAGGAGCACGATGAGCAGAATCGCCTGAGCCGAGACGATGATGACGGCTCCAGCAGCGGACGCCTCGAGCACACTCGGATTCGAGGCGGACTGGAGGGCTAGACCGACCGCGACCACGGCGAGTGCTGCGTTCCGGGCCGCCGTCAGCCACCCGGCTGGAGCCGAGTGCAGTTGCCCGAAGCAGTGGCAGTCGGGCATTCGGCCGCGGGCGCGCGCGAATGCGATCGCGGCCGCAAACAACACGAGCATGGCCGCTGTGGCGGCGGCCGCATAGCGCGCCGAGGCGCCAGGAACAAGGGCCGCCGCGATCGCAAGCTCGGCGGCCGGCAGAAGGATCGAAAGTGGCGAGACCAGGCGATCGGGCACGCCGAAGCCCTTAAGCGACCGGCGGGAGCCCTTGAGGTCTGCGAGCTTCGCAATCGCCGCGACGGCGAAGACGGCCGCGAGAAGCAGGCGAGCAACGGCGATCATCCCGAGCTCCTTGCGCCATGGCCCGCTTCGATCGCGTCGAGGACACGCTCGTACCCGATGCCGGCCCGGCGGTAAGTCTCGTCGACGAGCGCCTGTGACTCGGCCGACAGGACGCAAAATGCGGCTTCGTCATCTGGGACGAGCGTCGAATGGAGAAACCGGACTCTCTTGCCCTGGGCGGCGAGCACCTCGGCGCTCTCGCGCACGCGTTGCGCCGCCGTGTCGAATGCAGCTGCCGTCACGCCTGGCCAGTAGTGCTCCACGAGGAACGTGCTCCAACCCGGCTGGGCCACGGGTGTTCGCTCAGTCATGTCGCGAGGCTACGGCGTGTCCACACCGGCTCGCATCTGAGGAATCCCTACGGTTTTGGCGGCGCCGGCCCCTCCGTCTGTTGTCCCGCCATCGAGGCCGCGAGGCCAGAGCGTGAGCGGACGCCGAGCTTTCGATAGATCCGCGTGAGATTGGCCTCGACCGTCTTCTGGCTCAGAAAGAGCTCTTGCGCGACCTCTCGGTTCGCCTTGCCCTCGGCCACGAGCTGCGCGATGCGCTCCTCGGTCGGCGTCAATCCGTCCGCAGCCGCGCGTCGGCGGATTGGCACGCGGCGGAGGTCGGAGCTCGCACGCTCCGCCCACAGCGGCGCGCCCAGCTCCTCGAAGACCGCGAGCGCCTCTTCGAGAGCGTCGCGCGCCGCTCGGCGCTCACCCTTGCGGCGATCCGTCTGCCCGAGCACAAGCAGCGTGCGCGCCCGACTGAACGGCATCGAGACGTGCTCGTGGTGCGAGAGCGCTTCCTCGAACGCCGCAACAGCGTCGTCCAGCTCTTGCCGAGCGGCCGCGATCAGTCCGCGACAACGCAGCGCGGGCGCGAACGCGATCCCTAGCCCCGGCTTGCGAGCACGTTCCTCGTAGACGGCGACCAGTCGCTCCGCGTTTTCGAGGTCGCCGATGGCCACGAGCGCCTCTACGGCATCTTCGTACGCCGAAGGGGCGAGTCCAGCGCCTATCTCCTCGTAGATGGCAATCGCGCGGGAGAGCCCAGCGGCAGCTTCGTCGAAATGGCCGACCGAGAGATCGAGGAAGCCACGGGCCGAGAGCAGCTGGTAGACGTTCCACCGTTCGCCTCCCTCAGCCTCTGCGAGGGCACTGTCCAGGCGTTGCCGGGAGTCGGCGACGAGCCCCATGTGCGCGCGTACGAGGGACAGGCTGTAGATCGCCGTCATCCGTTCGAGCGACTGCCCGGTTCGCTCGGCGAGCTCGAGGTGCTCGAGAGCGCGTGCCTCTGACGCGGTCCAGTTCCCCGTCCACAGCTCGAGCTGCGGGAGGTGGCTGAGTGCGTATGGCAACGAGCCCTCGTCACCCTCGTCGATCGCAGCCTGGTAGGTCGCCTCCAACCAGTGGCGAGCGCCTTCGAAGTCCCCGTCCGCTTTGAGCCATGGCCCCAGGGCCGCGCTCATGCGGTCGCCGACGTTCGGCGACGGCTGGATTCGCTCCAGATCGAGCCCGCGTTCGACCAGGCCGGCATTCAGGCCACGGCCTAGACCAAACTCTCCGCCCACAACAGCTACGAGCGCTTCGGACATGAGCCCAGGGTCCGGGTCCGGGAGCCGCTCGAGCGCGGCGAGCGCCTCCACAGCGCGTCGCTGCAGCAGATGAGCATTGAGGCTGACCCTCGCGAGCGTCACGAGCACACGCGCCCGAAGCTCGGCGTCATCGCCTACATGGGTAAGCGCCTCCTCGCAGTACTCCTCGGCCTGCTCCGCCGTACCGTGGACCCACTGGATCTGCGCGCACAGCTCGAGGGCACCTGCCCGGACGGGACCAGCGGCTTGTTCCTTAGCAAGTCTTCGAGAAGGTGCAGGGCCTCCCGTGCGTCCCCCGCGCGTCCTACCGCCTCCGCGAGCGAAAGTCGTCGACGTGCCAACTCGGTCGCTTCGTCCGGAGGGGTGAGACGGCATGCCAGCTCCAGAAGCTCCGCGGCCTCCTCGGGAGCGGCCCGCTGCGCCGCGAGACGAGCAGCGTGATCCACTCTCGCGGCAACGATCCCATCCGGCCCCTCCGCTGCGAGGGCGAGGTGTCGCGCTCGCTGCTCTTCGTTCTCTACGACGGCGGCCAAGGTCCGGTGCATCCCCCGGCGCTTCGTAGGCAGCACGGTAGAGGCGACGGCATCGGCGAGGAGCGGGTGGCGGAAACGGATCCGCTCGCGACCACTCACGTCAATCACATCTGCGTGCAAGGGTCGCTCGAGATCATTGACGGCCGGGGCTCCGAGCGCGGCCTCGATGAGCGGAACGGTGGGCGTCGAGAGAAGCGCCGCCGCTAGCAGCGCATTGCGCGAGCCGACGGGAAGCCTCTCGATACGCGATCGCAGCAGCTCGCCGAGCGCCACGGGAACCGGGAGTGGCTCTCCCGGGCTCGGTCGACCGCCATGCTCCCCGAGCGCGCGGGCAAGCTCGACGGCGAAGAGTGGATTGCCGCCTGAGGCCTGCTCGACTCGCTGCAAGGTCGGACGGGGGAAGATGAGGTCGAGCTCGCTCTTGATCACGTGGTAGAGGGCGCTCAACGAGAGCGGCCCGAGGTGGACGCGCTCGACGGCGGTCGAGCCCTCGTCGACGAGATACGGCGTCCGCGCGTGCGCCCCGTCTGCCCGGACGGAGAGAAGCACAGCGAGAGGAGTGGTCGCGTCAACACGCCGCAGCGCGAACGACAGCGCGGTCGCGGATGAACTGTCGAGCCACTGCGTGTCGTCGATCGCGACGAGAAGCGGTGCGTCACGTGCCGCACGCAGGACCGAGAGCACGCTCGTCGCGACCGTCCGTGGGTTGGATTGCGGGCTACGCGGAGGGGCGCGCAGCAGCGCGACATCGAGAGCGTGACGCTGTGGCTCGGGGAGCCTCGCTAGGACGTCCTCCCCGATCGGCTCCAGCAGGTCGGCTAGCGCCGCGAAGGCAAGGGTCGCCTCGGTCTCGGCCGGTCGGCTGCGGAGGACCGTGTAGCCCGCCTCTTCGGCGAGACGGACAGCCTCCAGCCAGACCGTCGTCTTCCCGATCCCAGCCTCGCCCTCCAGCAAAAACGTCGCGTACCTCTCGCGGCCCTCGCCGAGGAAACGCTCGACCCGTGCAAGCTCGTTCTCCCGCCCGACGACTCGTGCCATGGGCGCAGTCTGCGCGACGGCTCGACCGCACGGAAGCCCAAAGGGCACGAGAACGGGTCAGGTAGTCGTTGCCGCACTCCGGCGGTGGCGTTTGTCGCCTATCGCCGGGGCCTTACGGTGACCGTGAACGAGGCCTTGCCTGTATTGCCGCTCGAGTCGGAGGCCGCGCAGCGCACGTCGTCCTTCCGAGCTTGAAGCGGCTCCCGACCTCGGCTGGCAGGTGACCGGCACAGTGCCGTCGACGTCGTCCGTCGCCGTCACCTTGTAGACAACGTGCGCGGTCTTCGCGCCCTTCGGCACTCGAGGGTCTTCGTCGCCGCTCGCTCAACGCAGGCCTCGTACGGCGTACGCAGAGATCGGTCTGCCAAAGCCCTTGAGCTCGAGCTCGCCCGCGTGCTCCGCCTCGACCGCCGCCTCGACCGCGCCGAAGACGCGCTGCCCGACAAGGATCTCGCCGCCCGCCGCCGCTGTGCTGAGCCGTGAGGCGAGATTCGCCACGGGACCGTGCACCCCGTAGTCGTAGCGGCCCTCGAATCCGATCCGTCCGAGCGTCGCGTACCCCGCTTCGATCCCGACGCCCAGCCCCAGCGTCACGCCCCGCTTACGCCAGGCCTCGCCGAGCTCTGCGAGTCGTTCCTGGGCGGCTAGAGCGAAGCGCACCGCCTGGAGCTCGTGGTCGACCACGGGCACAGGGTCGTTGAAGAAGACCATCACGCCGTCGCCTGCGAAGTGCTCGAGCGTGCCTCCGTACTGCGGGATCAGCCGACCGAGCGCGCCGTGGTACTCGCCCAGCACTTCGAAGAGGTCTTCGGGAGCGGCGGTCTCCGCGAAGGACGTGAACCCACGAAGGTCGCAGAAGACGCATGTGATGTACGCCCGGTGGCCGGCGAGCAGCTGCTCGCCTTCCTCAGAGGAGATGAGCTCGGCGACCTGAGGCGAAAGGAAGCGGGCGAGCTCCGTCCGCTGCCGCTCGACGGCCTCGATCAGCCGCGAGTTCGCGATCGCGATCGCAGCCCCGTCCGCGAAGGCCCTCACGACCGCGACCTCGTCGTCGTCGAAGAGCCCCGGCGTCGTTCGCCCTACGCCGATGACCCCGATCAGCTCGTCGTCGAGGAGAATCGGGACTCCGAGCAGCGCCGCGTACGGGATGATCTCCTGGCCGCCGTACGAGTATTCGGGATCGTCGAGAAGATTCGGGATCTGCACGACCTCACCGCTGAGGGCGACGCGCCCGACCACGGTCGTCCGGTCGCGCACGGCCGGATGGTCGCGGTCGTACTCCACATGAGCCTTCAGCACGCTCTCGCTGTGAGCCCGGAGGTATAGGAGATCCTCCTGAGCCAGGAACACCTCGGCGTCCTCTCCGCGGCAGAGCCGCATCGTGGCGCGCACGATCTCGTCGAGGACCGGCTGCAAACCTTCCGAGCGCGTGACCTGACGTAGGACGTCGTGGACCGCCGCCCGCTGCTCGCGAAGGCTCTCGATCTCCCGATCCCGGAGTATCGCCTCGGCGTCGAGTGCATCGCGCTCGGTCACGATCCGAGTGCTGGGATGATCTCGCGACCGTAGACCTCGAGCGTCTCCTCCTGGCCCGAGGTCATGAGGTAGATGTTCCACTGGTCGACGCCCGCTGCCTCGAGCCGCCGGAGCTTCTCGACGTGCTGCTCCGGCGTGCCGAGGATGCAGAAGCGCTCGCACGTCTCGTCGTCGATCTGCTTTCCGTGCTCGGCGCCGACGCGGCTGTGCTCCGAGTAGTCGTAGTCCGCCCGCTCCATCCGCTCGACGTAGTCCACGAGCCCGTGCGGGAGCGTCGACTTGTCGTGCTTCGAGATCACGTCGAACACGTGGTTCGAGACCATCGCCGGGAACCAGCGCACCTGCTCGCAAGCGTCGGCCATGTCGTCCGAGACATGGGCGGGCGCGCACGCCACGACCTTGATCGCGGCGGGGTCCCGGCCAGCCTCCTCGGCCGCCGCACGCACCTGGCCGACGATCCACTCGATGATCTCCGGATCGGCGAGCTGGATGATGATCCCGTCGGCGACGCGGCCCGCGACCGCGAGCACACGCGGCCCGTAACCGGCGACATAGACGGGGATCTCCGGCTGCCCCTGCGCCCACTCGAGCCGCACGTCGACGTCGTTCCAGCGAACCGGCTTGCCGTTCGCAAGCTCCCTGATCATCGCGGTCGCGCGCTCGAAGTCGTCGACCTTGACCGGCTTCTGGCCGATCGTCCTCCGCGCCGAGTCTCCGCGCCCGATCCCGATCACCATCCGGCCGGCGGAGATCGCCTGGAGCGTCGCGAAGGCGCTCGCCGTCACCGTCGGCTCGCGGGTCCCTGGGTTCGTGACGTTGAGGCCCAGCTTGAGCGTCGAGGTCTGGAGCGCCGCCATCGTGAGGAGCGGGTACGGGTCGTGCCAGAGGATGTGCGAGTCGTACGTCCAGCCGTACTCGAAGCCGTGCTCTTCGGCGAGTGAGAGCAGATCGACGACTCGACTCGCAGGCGGGTCCGGGAGGACGGTGACGCCAAAGCTCAGCACGAGATCGCGAGGATAGCCGGGCTGCCCCTCACAGATCGCGCAGCGCCGGCGCGACGTCGCGTGCGAGCAGCTCGAACGTCCCGCGGTCGGCCGGCGGGCGCGCGAAGAGGACGAAGTCACCGACACCGAGCTCCATCGCGTACGGGCGAAGCCGCTCGACGCACTGCTCGGGCGTACCGGCGATCCACGTCTCCCGCATCGCGTCGACGTCGAGATGAAGAACGCTCGCCCGCTCGCGGAGCCGCTCGTCGGCCTCGGCTTCCGACTCGCCGAGCGCGGCGCGGAAGACGAGCTGCTTTCGAATCTCTCCCGGGTCGCGACCGACGTCCGCGCAGTGCCGCTCGAGGACGTCGAGCTTGTGCCGGTACTCGTCGTGCGGCATCAAGAACGTGTTCCAGCCGGTCGCGTGCTCGGCGACGATGCGCAGGGTTCTCCGCTCGCCCGAGCCGCCGATCCAGAGCGGCATCGGCTCCTGCAGCGGCTTGGGCTCACACCAGGCCTCGCGGAGCTGGTAGTGACGCCCCTCGAAGGTCGTCTGCTCCTCCGTCCAGAGGCTGCGGCAGATCCGGCACGCCTCGTCCAGCATGTCCATCCGCTCCCCGATCCGCGGGAAGGCGATCCCGTACTGGTCGTGCTCGAGCTCGTACCACGCGGCGCCGAGGCCGAACTCGAGCCGCCCGCCGGAGATGTGATCGATGGTCGCGGCCATGTTCGCGAGCACGGCCGGGTGCCGGTAGGTGACGCCGACGACGATCATCCCGCAGCGCAGCCGAGTCGTGTGCGCGGCCATTGCGGCCAGCAGCGTCATGCCTTCGAAGCACGGCCCGGTCGGGTCGCTCTGGATCGGCAGGAAGTGGTCGAACGCCGAGGCCCAGTCGAGGCCGAGCTCCTCAGCGGCGCGCCAGAGGTCGAGATAGCCGGCGAAGTCCGAGTGCTGCTGCCCCGAGTGGACGCCGAAGCGCAGCCCGACGGGCTCCCGCTCAGGATCGACGGCAGTCACGATGTGCCGGCGAACAGGGCACGCAGGTCGAGTGAGGGCGCGTGCGTGCCTGCGGCGAGCGAGACGTACGCTCGAGCAAGGGCGTCCTTGCCGGCCCCGAGGACGGTCGTGACGAGGCCGAGCGCCTCAGCTAGCTGCGACGGCTCGAGCGTCTGCAGAACGTGAGCCCAGGTCGCCTCCTCCAGCGCGTTGAAGGCGACCTGCACTTCTGACAGCGCGTAGCCGGAGGTGAACCGTTCCTCTGCGATCTGACGTCCATACGCCTCGATCGGACCGAGATCGCGAGCCGTGATGCTCTCGAGGAGCCGGTCGAAAAGCGCGGCGATGCGCTCCTTCACCTCGTCCGCGCCGGCCGCCTCGTAGTGTGGCGCGTGCATCCGCGCCAGTCCCGCCGCTGCTGCCTCGAGAATCGGCTGACGCTCACCTTCGAGAGTGGCGACGAGGTCGATCATCCGTGCGCCTTCACGACAGCCAGGCGATCGTCTTGGACGTCAGCCGGTCGAGTGCGTCGACCGCGAGCTCGAGATGCTCCTCCTTCGTATCCTCGAGCCGCGTGTGCGAGAGGCCGCGAAGGCTCTGGACGAAGAGCATCACCGTGGGGATACCGGCGCGCGACACCTCGGCAGCGTCGTGCAACGGGCCTGAGGGCAACCGATGCGATGTCTCCGTGACCTCGAGGATCGCCTCGTCGCAGAGCTCGATCAGCTCGGAGTCGAAGAGGATCGGCTCGATCGACCAGATGCGGTCGAAGGCGACGTCGATCGACTCCTCCTCCGCGAAGCGCACCGAGCACTCCTTGGCGTCGGCGAGCATCGCGGCGAGCGTGGGCGCATCGAGGTGGCGCTGGTCGAGCAGCTGCTCCGCGGTCTCGACGACGGACGTGACGATCCCCGGCTTGCAGACGACTCCGCCGGACGTGCAGACGGCACCACCGCCCGCGCGGGCCGCGATGTGCCGCAGCTCGAGCGCGAGCCTCGCCGCGCCGGCGAGCGCGTCCCTGCGCTGGTCCATCGGCGTTGACCCGGCGTGCGCCGCCTGGCCGGTCCACGTGACGAGGTGGCGCTCGACACCGAACGTCCCGAGGACGACGCCGAGCGGCAGATCCATCGACTCGAGCACGGGGCCCTGCTCGATGTGCAGCTCGAGGTAAGCGGCTGCGTTCTCGAGCTGGGAGCGAGCGTCCAGCGCGCTGTCGAGGTCGACGCCGTGCTTCGCGAGCGCATCCGGCAGCGCGATCCCGTCCCGGTCCTTCCGCTGACGCAGGTCGTCCTGGTCCGCCATCGAGCCGGCGGCCGCGCTCGAGCCGAACAGCGAGCGGCCGAACCGCGCGCCTTCCTCGTCCGCCCAGTTGACGAGGCGCACCGTGACCGGCGGTTCGCCCGCGTCGGCGAGCCGGCGCAGCACCTCGGCGCCGGCGGTGACGTTCAAGCACCCGTCGAGCCAGCCGCCGTTCGGAACGGAGTCGAGGTGCCCGCCGATCAGCAGCGCCTTGTCCGAGGCGCCGCGCAGGGTGAACCACTGGTTGCCGGCCGCATCGATCTCCTCCTCGGCGGGGCAGCCGGCGAGCTTGCCGCGCAGCCACTCGCGCGCCCGCTCCCACGTCTCCGTCCACGCGACACGCTGGGCGCCGTTCTCGTCCCCTGTCAACTGCTGGAGCTCGCGGAGCTCGTCGACCGTGCG
Source organism: uncultured Actinomycetes bacterium (assembly GCA_963773055.1). Classification (GTDB taxonomy): domain Bacteria; phylum Actinomycetota; class Thermoleophilia; order Gaiellales; family Gaiellaceae; genus PALSA-612. The sequence goes on from CAVYZL010000003.1 coordinate 120,514, forward strand.
CGAAGGCGACAGAGGCACGCAAGGATCGTAAACGTGGTACGAAACGCGGGTCGTGGCCACGACCCGCTCACGCGCGTTCCAGATCGCGATGCTGCCCGTCGTCTTGCTCTGCCTCTGGGGCCTGTGGGAGGGCTACCGCTGGGTGTGGACGACGACGGGCTGGACGCGCCCATTCGTCGTCGACGACCTGACGATGCCGCACCTCCACGCGATCGTCGCCCAGCTGTTCACCCGAACGAGCACGAATCAACTCTTGCTCGACTACCTCTTCCACCACGCGCTCTTCACGGCCAAGGAGGCGTTCGTCGGCTTCCTGGTCGGCGCGTCGATCGGCTTTCTGCTGGGAGTGATCCTCGCGCAGTTCGCGGTCCTCCGACGCGGCGTGATGCCTTACGTCGTTGCCTCACAGACGATCCCGATTCTCGCGATCGCTCCGATCGTCGTCGTCGGACTGGCCAATGTGAAGTTCTTCGGCTGGACGATGAACGAATGGGAACGGGTTGCCGTGATCTCCGCCTACCTGACGTTCTTCCCGGTCACGGTCAACACGATCCGAGGACTTCAGTCGACCGATCCGCGCGCGCTCGAGCTGATGCATTCCTACGCTGCAAGCGGGTGGAAGATCCTGTGGAAGCTGCGCTTTCCCGCTTCGCTGCCGTTCGTCTTCTCCGCACTCAAGGTCGCAGCGACCGCAAGCGTCGTCGGCGCCATCATCGCGGAAGCGCCGACCTCGATCCCGGACGGCCTCGGTGGCGCGATCATCAACTTCAACCAGTACTACTCACTCGAGCCCAAGAACCTCTGGGCGACAAATCTGATCGCGGCGCTGCTGGGCATCTCGTTCTTCCTGGCGGTGGTACTCGTTGAGCGGCTCGTGGTGCGCAGGGCGCCGGAGCATCTCGTATGAGCGTCCAGGCTGTCGTCTCCGTCCGCGGCCTGTCGAAGGTCTTCGAGAGAGCTGGGGTCACGGCGCTCGAGGACATCGAGCTCGAGGTCCACAAGGGCGAGTTCGTCTCACTCATCGGGCCGTCAGGCTGCGGTAAGTCAACCCTGCTGCGCATCTTCGGTGACATCGTCGAGCCGAGTGCAGGCGACGTGGTCGTCAATGGGAAGCCGGCGCGTAAGGCGCGGCTCGACGGCGACTACGGGATCGTGTTCCAGGCCCCCGTCCTCTACGACTGGCGGACGGTGCAGAAGAACATCGCGCTGCCACTCGAGATGCTCGGTTGGGACCGCGGGCGCCGGACAGCGCGTGTGCGCGAGATGGTCGAGCTCGTCGAGCTCAAGGGTTTCGAGAACCACCATCCCTGGCAGCTCTCCGGGGGCATGCAGCAGCGCGTCTCGATCGCGCGCGCCTTCTCGTTCGCGCCCGCGCTGCTGCTGATGGACGAGCCGTTCGGCGCGCTCGACGAGATGACGCGTGAGCGGCTGAACATGGAGCTGCTGCGAATCTGGGCCGAGACGGAGTCGACGGTGATCTTCGTCACACACTCGATCGCCGAGGCGGTCTTCCTCTCCACGCGCGTCGTCGTCATGTCGCCGCGGCCCGGCCGCATCACGTCGGTCGTCGACATCGACCTTCCGCAGCCGCGGACGGCCGAGACGCGCGAGGAGCCCCGGTTCTTCGAGCTCGTCACCGAGGTGCGCGAGCGTCTCCACGCGAGCGGTGCGGACGAAGTCGTCGAGGCGCCGGAATGAGTGTCGCGACGACGGCCCCGAAGCCGAGGAGCTCGGATCGGGCGATGAGGCGCATCGTCGAGTGGCTGCCGGCGGTGGTCGTCTTCTGTCTCGGTCTCGCCGCGTGGCAGTGGCTGCTGCCTGACCTCCTCCATGTTCAGAGCTTCCTCCTGCCTCGCTTCTCGGACGTGATGCGCGCGCTCTGGGACGAACGCGACGCGCTCGCGCGCGGTGTGTGGATCACGTTCAAAGAAGCTCTCGGTGGCTTCATCATCGGGAGCAGCGCAGCAATCGTGGCCGCGCTCGTCCTTGCGCGCTGGCGTCCCCTCGGCAACGCGCTGATGCCGTACATGATCGCGGCCAACGCCGTGCCGATCATCGCGTTCGCACCCATCACCAACGCGTGGTTCGGGATCCTGAGCCCTTGGTCGAAGATCGCCATCGCCGGCGTCCTCTGCTTCTTCCCGGTGCTCGTCAATACCCTCCGCGGGCTGACGTCTGTTCGCCCGGAATCGATCGAGCTGATGCGCTCGTACGCCGCCTCGGAACGGGAGATCTTCCGGCGCGTGCGCATCCCGACGTCACTGCCGTTCGTCTTCACCGCGCTGAAGGTCGCGAGCGTGCTCGCGATGATCGGCGCGGTGATCGGCGATTACTTCGGCGGATCGACGGAGGCGCTCGGCGTCGTGATCCTGAGCTCGGTGGCTCTGTCCCGATACGAGGTGGCCTGGGCCGCGATCCTGATGGCAAGTATCCTCGGGATCACGTTCTACGCCACGATCTCGATCGCAGAGCGCTTTGCTCTGAGTTGGCATCCCTCCGTGAAGCGGAGGTCGTCCTAGTAAGTTCAACACGGGTCGGCCGGCCGGCCGCAACCCCGAGAGGAGGGAACGTGAAGAAGCGGAGGTGGTTCTACGCCGGGGCGGCACTCGCCACTGCGGTCGCGCTCACCGTTACCGGACTCGCCGTCGCGGGATCGTCGAGCTCGAAGCTCACGAAGGTGACGATTCAGCTCAAGTGGGTGACCCAGGCGCAATTCGCTGGCTACTACGCAGCCAAGGCAAAGGGCTTCTACGAGGACGCGGGGCTCGACGTCAACCTCAAGCTTGGCGGCCCCGACATCGTCAACGAACAGACCGTGCTCTCGAAGCAGGCGGAGTTCGGGATCGACTGGCTCCCGAGCCTGCTAGCCAACAGGGACCAGGGCAACGACCTCGTCAACATCGCACAGGTGTACTCCCGGAGCGGCACGACCGAGGTGACCTTCAAGTCGAGCGGTATCAACACGTTCAAGAAGATGCGGGGCAAGAAGTTCGGCGTCTGGATCTTCGGGAACGAGTTCGAGCAGGAAGCGGCCCTCGTGAAGAACGGGATGGACCCGAAGAAGGACGTGAAGCTCGTGAAGCAGGACTTCACGATGGTTCCGTTCCTCAAGGGCGAGGTCGACGCCTCGTCTGCGATGACGTACAACGAGCTTGCTCAGGTGCTCGAGGCAAAGAACCCGAAGACCGGCAAGCTCTACACGCTCAAGGACCTGAACGTCTTCAAGTACGAGAACCTCGGCACCGGGATGCTTCAGGACGGCATCTTCGTGAGGGGTGACTGGATCAAGGACAAGGCGAACCAGGCGACCGCGGTGAAGTTCCTCCAGGCGTCGTTCAAGGGCTGGGCGTACTGCCGCGACCACTTCAAGGAGTGCGTGAACATCGTCGTCAGCCAGGGCACGGCGCTCCCCAAGGGCCACCAGACCTGGCAGATGAACGAGGTGAACAAGCTGATCTGGCCGAACAGGACCGGCGGGGTCGGGATCATGAGCTCGGCCGCGTTCAAGCGTACGGCCGGGATCGCCTACAAGTTCAAGGTGATCAAGAAGCCCGCCACGTCGGCCGCGTACCGCACCGACCTGGCCAAGAAGGCCGTCGCCGCGCTCAAGGCGCAGGGCGTCAACGTCACCGGCGCAAGCTACAAGCCGGCGCTCGTCACGCTGAAGGAAGGCGGCAAGTAGTCAAGCCGAGGGAGGGAGATCCGCGATGACCGTTCTCATCAAAGGAGGCCGCATCGTCACCGCGGCCGACGACTACGTCGCAGACGTGTTCGTGGACGGCGAGCGGATCTCCCTCATCGGCGAGTCGCTCGACCTAGCAGCCGATCATGTGATCGACGCGGCCGGGAAGTACGTCCTCCCAGGCTGCATCGACCCGCACACGCACCTCGACATGTTGTGGCGCGGCCAGACGACCGTCGACGACTTCTACCACGGGCATGTGGCGGCGGCATTCGGCGGGACGACCACTCACGTCGACTTTTGCATCCAGGGCAAGGGCCAGACTTACGCGGAGGCGCTCGAGATCTGGCACGCGAAGCGCGAAGGCAAGGCCGTGATCGACAGCGGCTTCCACATGATCGTCACGGACATCGAGAGCGGCACCCTCAAGGAACTGGCGAGCCTTCCGGAGGAGCACGGCGTCACCTCTTACAAGCTCTTCATGGCCTATAACGACTCGCTGCGCGCGAGCGACGAGACGCTGTTCAAGGTGATGCAGGTCGCGGCACACACGGGAGCACTCGTGATGGTGCACGCCGAAAACGGCGATGCGATCGAGGTGCTGATGGCGGACGCGGTCGCCGCGGGGAAGCTGACCCCGCTCGACCACGCGCTCACGCGGCCGCCCGAGATAGAAGGCGAGGCGACGAACCGGGCGATCCAGCTCGCCCGCGTGGCCGGCGCGCCGCTGTACGTCGTCCACGTCTCGTGCAAGGAGTCGCTCGAGCCAATCGCGCTCGCGCGGCAGAAGGGCTGGGACGTCTGGGGCGAGACCTGTACCCAGTACTTCTTCGTCGACATCTCCTTCCTGGAGCGCGAGTACCTCGAGGCATCGAAGTTCGTCTACACGCCCCCGCCACGCCCTAAGGACAACCAGGAGATCCTCTGGAACGCCGTGCGCTCGAATGCGCTCCAGGCCATCTCCACCGACCACTGCGCCTGGTCGGCCGCGCAGAAGGAAGGCGGGCGGAACGACTTCCGGCTGATCCCGAACGGCGCCGGCGGAATGGAGAACCGGCTGCAGATGATCCACCAGTTCGGGGTCCGCGAGGGCCGCATCTCGCTCCACCGGATGGTCGAGCTGCTGGCCACGAACCCGGCGAAGCTCTTTGGCCTCTACCCGCGAAAGGGCACGATCGCGGTCGGCAGCGATGCCGACCTCGTCGTCTTCGACCCGGAGAAGACACTGACGATCTCGGGCGCGACGCACCACTCGGCCTCAGAGATGAACATCTTCGAGGGCGCGGAGGTGACCGGCTCGCCGGAGATCGTATTGCGCCGCGGCGAGATCATCGTCGAGGGCGACGAGCTGCTGGCAAAGCCAGGGTCGGGACAGTTCATGCGACGCGCCCGCTTCGGTGAGGAGCTCCACCCCTCGCCGGCCAGCTCCCCCGCTTGACCCGACCAGCGACGCCCCAACGGCCGTGTCCCGGGGACAGTCCCCCGGACCGGTCCCCAAAGGCCATCGGATCGCATAACGACGCCTTCGGTCGAGCCTCGGATCCCCCAAAAGAGACGACCTGAGGGACTGTCCCTCGGACGTGGCTTTTTGGGGCGGTTAGGGACGGCCGGTGCGGTGGACGAGGCCGTCGAGCGCGTGGCCGAGCTTGCTCTCGAGCCAGCGGGCAACCTCGATTAGCGCGTCGAGGTCGATGCCTGTCTCGACACCCTCTCCCTCGAGGACGTAGAGGAGGTCCTCGGTCGCGACGTTCCCCGTCGCGTTCGGCGCGAAGGGGCAACCGCCCGCGCCGCCGACCGAGGCGTCGAAGACGGTCGCGCCTGCCTCGAGCGCCGCAACGGCGCACGCGATCGCCGTGTTCCGCGTGTTGTGGAGGTGGACACCGATCGGCACGTCGAGGTGCCCGGCAGCCGTGACCAGCTCCTTCGCCTGGGAGGGGACGGCGACGCCGATCGTGTCGGCGAAGACGATCTCGGCCGCGCCCGCAGCCGCGATCTCGCCCGCGAGAGAGAGCACGCGGCCGGGATCGACAGCGCCTTCGAACGGGCAGCCGAACGCGACACTGATCGTCGCCGTCGGGCGGATACCGTCCTGTGCAGCGTTCAGAACGATCCCCTTGGCAGCAGCCACGGCGTCCTCCAGCGAGACATTCGCGTTCCGCTGGCTGAAGCTCTCCGTGGCCGCGAGCGTGACGTGGACTTCATCGAGCCCGGCGGCTACGAGGCGCTCGTACCCTCGCTCGTTGAGGACAAGGCCCGCGTACACGACGCCCGGACGGCGGTCGAGCGCGGCGACGACCTCCTCGGCGCCGGCCATCTGCGGCACGCGGTCGTCGCGAACGAAGCTCACGGCCTCGATCCGCGGAACCCCCGCGGCCGCCAGTCGGTTGCAGAGCTCGGCCCGCGTCGTCGGCGCCAGCGTGACCGCCTCGTTCTGGAGGCCGTCGCGCGGCCCGACGTCGCAGACCGTGATCCTCACGCTAGGAGCTAGACGCTGCCCGACTCGATCTCGTCGAAGAACATCGTGTTCAGCGACGACGGGTCGACGCCGGCCGCGCCCATCCTCTCCTTCAACTCGGGGTTGGCGAGAAACGCCTCCGCTTCCTCGCGCGAGTCGAACGTGTGGGTGACGTAGATCATGGTCGGGTCGGACGCCTGGTTCAGCACCTGCTGGTACCGGACACCGCCCGCCGCCTGCATCGACCTGACGTCGTCATAGACGGCCTTCCACGCGTCGAAATCGGCGACGCGGTGGTTGATCGCGAGCACTGTTCTCATCTGGAGCCCCTTCTGTTGGAGAGCCCGATCATACGGCCGCCCGGAGCGCCAACAGCTCCCACGCGACGTTCGCCGCAGCGAGCGCCGTGATCTGACCCGGTCCGTCGTACGTCGGCGACACCTCGACTACGTCTGCGCCGACGAGCGGAATCCCGCGAAGAGCCCGCAGGAACGCGACCGCCTCGGCGGTCGAGAAGCCGGCGATCTCCGGCGTGCCCGTGCCGGGAGCGTGCGCCGGGTCGAGGAAGTCGATGTCGAAGCTCAGGAACACGGGCTTCGAGCCGACCCGCTCGCGGACGAGATCGCCATAAGCCACTGGGCCGAGCGCGCGCAGCTCCTCGCTCGGGAGCACATGGAAGCCAAGTCCCCGCGCATCGTCGAGGTCCGAGCCCTGGAACAACGGCCCGCGCATCCCCGCCTGGACCGACGCACCCGGATCGACGAGCCCTTCCTCCGCCGCTCGGCGAAACGTCGTGCCGTGGAAGTAGCGCTGGTCGAAGTACTCGTCCCACGTATCGCCGTGCGCGTCGAGCTGCACGAGCGCCAGCGGACCGTGCTTCGCAGCGAGCACGCGGAGCTCGGCGAGGGTGATCGAGTGGTCGCCGCCGAGAGCGAGTGGGAAGATGCCCGCGTCGACGACCGTCGCGAGCCCCTCTTGGACGCGCCGGTACGTGCCCTCGGTGTCGCCCGGTGCGACGGGCAGGTCGCCGTAGTCGACGATCGAGAGCGCCTCGCAGAGATCGATCCCGAACCCCGAGTGGTACGGGCGAAGCAGCGCGGACGCGGAGCGAATCGCCTCCGGCCCGAAGCGCGTCCCCGGCCGGTACGTGACCGCGGTGTCGAACGGGATCCCGTAGACGGCCGCATCGACCCCTGCGAGCTCCGTGACGTGCGGCAGCCTCATGAACGTCCGGACGCCGGCGAAGCGTGGGTAGACGCGCGCGTCGATCGGGCGATACGGCGGCCCCGTCACGCGCCGGAGCTTATGCGGCTAACGAGTCTGCGGGAAGCCGAGGTTGACGGAGCTCGTCGCAGGATCGGGCCAGCGCGCCGTCACGACCTTGCCGCCCGTGTAGAACTGGATCGACTCGGGGCCGTACGCGTGGAGGTCGCCGAACAGGGACGACTTCCAGCCGCCGAACGAGTACCACGCGACGGGCACGGGGATCGGGACGTTGATCCCGACCATGCCGACGTTGACGTCGAACTGGAACTGCCGTGCGGCGCCGCCGTCGCGCGTGAACATCGCGACACCGTTGCCGTACGGGTTCGCGTTGACGAGCGAGACCGCCTCGTCGTATGTCTCCGTCCGCACCACCTCGAGCACCGGCCCGAAGATCTCGTTCCGGTAGCACTCCATCTCGGGCGTCACGTCGTCGAGCAGCGACACGCCGAGGAAGAAGCCGTCACCGTCCGGCGCCGTCTCCCGACCGTCAACCACGACCCTGGCGCCCTGCTCCTTGCCGGACTCGATGTACGAGGCGACCTTGTCGCGGTGCTCGCGCGTGATCAGCGGCCCCATCTCGGAGCTCTCGTCGAAGCCCGGCCCGACCTTGATCTTCGGCAGCCGCTCCTCGATCGCCGCGACGAGCGGCTCCGCGACGTCGCCGACGGCGAGCACGACTGAGATCGCCATGCAGCGCTCGCCGGCCGAGCCGTACGCGGCGCTGACCGCGGCATCGGCCGCCATCTCGATATCGGCGTCGGGGAGGACGACCATGTGGTTCTTCGCCCCGCCGAGCGCCTGGACGCGCTTGCCGTGCTTCGTCCCCGTCTCGTAGATGTAGCGGGCGATCGGCGTCGAGCCGACGAAGCTGACGGCGGCGATGTCGGGGTGCTCGAGCAGCGCGTCGACCGCGACCTTGTCGCCGTGGACGACGTTGAAGACGCCGTCCGGCACGCCCGCCTCCTGCAAGAGCTCCGCGGTGTAGAGCGACGCGGACGGATCCTTCTCGGACGGCTTGAGGATGAACGCGTTCCCGCAGGCGAGCGCGGGCGCCCACATCCACATCGGCACCATCGCCGGGAAGTTGAACGGCGTGATGCCACAGACGACGCCGAGCGGCTGCCGGATCGAGTAGACGTCGATCCCGGTCGCCGCCTGCTCCGAGAACCCGCCCTTCATCAGCGTCGGGATGCCGCAGGCGAACTCGACCACCTCGAGGCCGCGCTGCACTTCGCCGAGCGCGTCCGAGGTCACCTTGCCGTGCTCCTCCGTGAGCAGCTTCGCGATCTCTCCGCGCCGCTCGCGGATCAGCTCGCGGATGCGGAAGAAGATCTCCGCGCGCTTGGACAACGACGTCGCCCGCCAACCGGGGAACGCGGCGGCGGCCGTCTGCACCGCCTTGTCGATCTCCTCGACGGACGCGAAGGCGACCTCCTTCGTCTGCTCGCCGGTGGCCGGGTTGTAGACCGGGCCGCTGCGTCCGGAGGCCCCGGAGACGCGCTGACCGCCGATCCAGTGGTCGACCTGCCGGAGCGCTTTCGTTGCCTGACCAGCGGGAGCCGCGACGACTTCCGTCATCGGGCAAGCGTAGCGCGTCACCATCGAGCAGCGTTACCATCGGGTCGTGGCCACGCTCGAGGACCGGACGGACGAGCGAGATCGTGTCGTCGCCGACGACCGCGCGCACCTGATCCACTCGTGGTCGGTGCAGTCGGCGCTCGCGCCGCTGGCGGTCGCCGGGGCCGAGGGCCGCTACTTCTGGGACTACGACGGAAAGCGCTACCTCGACTTCGCGTCGCAGCTCGTCAACGTCTCGATCGGGCACCAGCACCCGCGCGTCGTGCAGGCGATCAAGGACCAGGCCGATCTGCTCTGCACGATCGGGCCGCCGATGGCGAACGACAAGCGCTCCGAGGCCGCGCGCCTGATCGCAGAGGTGATGCCCGGCGACCTCAACCACACGTTCTTCACGAACGGCGGCGCGGAAGCGAACGAGAACGCGATCAGGCTCGCGCGCTGGGTGACCGGCCGCCACAAGATCGTCGCCCGCTACCGCTCGTACCACGGCGCGACCGGCGGCGCGATCACGCTCACCGGCGACCCGCGGCGCTGGTTCGCGGAGCCGGGGCTGCCGGGCGTCGTGCGCATGCTCGACCCGTACACATACCGCTGCCCCGCCGGCCATCCCGACCCGTGCCCCGTCTGCTCGGGCGGCCCGCACTTCGAGGAGATCCTCGAGTACGAGGGCGCGCACACGGTCGCCGCCGTCATCCTCGAGACGATCGTCGGCACGAACGGGATCATCGTCCCGCCGGACGGCTACCTCCAGTCGATCCGCGAGGTGTGCGACCGCCACGGGATCCTCCTGATCCTCGACGAGGTGATGGCGGGCTGGGGCAGGACCGGCCGCTGGTTCGCGTGCGAGCACTGGGACGTCGTCCCGGACATCATCACGACCGCGAAAGGCATCAACTCCGGCTACGTCCCGCTAGGCGCAATGACCGTGCGCGACCACGTCTACGACGCGATCAAGGACCGCTTCTTCGCGGGCGGTCTCACGTACTCGGGGCACCCACTCGCCTGCGCCGCTGCCGTCGCGTCGATCGAGACATTCAAGGACGAGGGCATCGTCGAGCAGGCTGCTGCCACAGGCGACGTACTCGCGGAGGAACTGCCGAAGCTCGCCGAGCGCCACCCGTCGATCGGCGATGTGCGCGGGAAGGGCTGCTTCTGGGGCCTCGAGCTCGTGCGCAACCGCGACACGCGCGAGCCGCTCGTGCCGTTCAACGCGGGCGGCGAGGCGGCCGAGCCGATGGCGCGCGTGACGAAGGCGTGCCTCGAGCGCGGCCTTTATCCCTTCGTCCACTGGAACGTCCTCGCCGTCGCTCCCCCGCTCAACACCACGCGCGAGGAGCTCGACGAGGGCCTCGGCATTCTCGACGAGACCCTCGCCGTCGCCGACGAGTACTACGCCTAGCACCAGGTCGACCGTCTACGTCACGCGTCGCGTGCCCGACGGCGTGCGGGCCGAGCTCGAGCAGTCGTTCGACGTCGTGATCCACGACGAGGAGCTGCCGCCGTCCCGCGACGAGCTCCTCGGGCGGGTCGCCGGCTGCAACGGGCTCGTGACGATGCTCACCGACCGCGTCGACGCCGAGCTGCTCGACGCCTCCGGGCCCCAGCTGCGGGTGGTCGCCAACTACGCGGTCGGACTCGACAACGTCGACCTGGACGAGTGCAACCGGCGCGGCATCGCCGTCGCGAACACGCCCGACGTCCTCACCGATGCAACCGCGGAGATGACGATCGCGCTGATGCTCGCTCTCACCCGGCGAGTCGTCGAAGGCGACCGCTTCGTGCGCGGCGGCGAGCCGTGGCTCTGGGCTCCGACGTTCATGCTCGGGGAGGGGCTCGCCGGGAAGACGCTCGGCATCGTCGGCTTCGGCAGGATCGGCTGGGCGGTCGCGGGACTCGCTCGCGCACACGGAATGGAGGTCGTGCACACGCCCGAGATGCAGCTCGACGAGCTGCTGGCGGCGGCGGACGTCGTCTCGCTCCACGTACCGCTGACACCCGAGACCAGGCACCTGATCGGCGAACGCGAGCTCGGGCTGATGAAGCCGACGGCCTACCTCGTCAACACGAGCCGTGGGCCGGTCGTCGACGAGGCGGCGCTCGCCCGGGCTCTCGCCGAGCGGAGGATCGCCGGCGCGGCGCTCGACGTCTACGAGCGAGAGCCGGAGGTGACGAAGGCGCTCCTCTCGCTCGACAACGTCGTCCTCGCGCCGCACATCGCCTCCGCGACGCACGACGCGCGAGAGGCGATGGGCATGCTCTGCGTCGAGGCGCTACGGCGCAGTGCTCGATGACGAACGAGCGGCCCGCGCCGGAAGACGCCGCGGCGATCGCGCGGATCTACAACGAGGGGATCGAGGACCGGCTCGCGACCTTCGAGACCGAGCCCCGGACGGCGGCCGACATCGTGCCGTGGCTGGAGGAGGGCCTGCCGCTTGTCGTCGCCGAGGGGAACGGCGAGGTGGTCGCCTGGGCGGTCGCGCACCACTACCGCGAGCGCGCCGCATACGCAGGGGTCGGCGAGTTCTCGATCTACGTCGCGCGCGACTCGCCGCGGACGCGGGCTCGGACGCACCACGCTCGAGGCGCTGATCGACGAGTGCGAGCGGCGCGGCCTGTGGAAGCTCGTTTCGCGGGTCTTTCCCGAGAACGAGGCAAGTCTTGCGCTCTGCCGCTCGCTCGGCTTCCGCGAGGTCGGCATCTACCGCCGCCACGCGCAGCTCGACGGCGAGTGGCGTGACGTCGTCATCGTCGAGCGTCTGCTGACCAGCTGAGCTGCTCTTCGATCTCGACGACGACGAACGGTCCCTGGGGCGGCTCGTCTCGGTACTGCTCGTACTTCGCGCACAGGCGCTCGAGCGCGCGCTCGTCCCGATCGACGACGCGCGCGCGGCCGCGTAGCCGCACCCACCAGAGCTGCGACCAGTCGTCGTCGTAATGGTCGATCAGCACCTCCACACGTGGGTCGCGCTCGATGTCCGCGAGCCGCGCGAGCCGGCGCCTGCGCTTCGGCTTCTCGTCGACCGAGGAGTAGAGCGTGTCGCCGTCGAGCGCAAAGCAGATCGGCACGACGCGCGGCGATCCGTCCGGCCGGATTGTCGCGAGCCGGGCTACGCGGACGTCGTCAAGCCGGGACAAGGCCTGGCCTGACGAGCGCCGTCGGCCTGCGCAGCCCGCTCGTGTCGACCGGGGGGTTGAGCGGCTCGGCGAGTGGGGCGGCGCCGAACGACGCGGCGACGCGCTCGCGATCGGCATCGCCGTACGTCGTCGTCCGCTGACGCGGGACGCGCCCGGCCGCGCGGATCAGCTCCTCCATCCGCTCGGGCGGCATCTCCTGGCCGAAGCCTGCCCCGGCAGCGCGCGAGATCGACTCGTTCATCAGGGTCCCGCCAAGATCGTTGACGCCTGCGCGCAGGGCCGCCGCGACCCCGTCCGGCCCCGCCTTCACCCACGACACCTGGACGTTCGTGATCCAGGGATGCAGCGCCAGCCTGCCGACCGCGTGCATCAGCAGGAACTCGCCGAACGTCGGCCCCTGGCGCGCGAGCCCCTTTAGGTACATCGGCGCCTCCATGTGGACGAAGGGGAGCGGGACGAGCTCCGTGAAGCCGCCCGTCTCCGCCTGCTGCTCGCGGACGCGTAGAAGGTGGCGCGCCCAGTTCACGGGGCCGTCGACGTGGCCGAACATGATCGTGTTGTTCGACGTCAGGCCGACCCGATGCGCGGTGTCGTGCACCTCGAGCCACTGGTCGGTCGTCACCTTGTCGGGGCAGATGACGCGCCGGATCTCGTCGTCGAGCACCTCGGCGGCCGTCCCGGGCAACGACGAGAGACCTTCGTCCCGCAGCATCGCGAGGTACTCGTCGAGCGGCAGCCCGAGCGTCGCTGCGCCCTGCCAGATCTCGAGCGCCGAGAAGGCGTGGACGTGGATGCCGGGCACGGCGTCCTTGATCGCGCGCACAACGTCCCGGTAGTAGGCGCCGTCGAAGGACGGATGGATCCCGCCCTGAAGGCAGACCTCCGTCGCGCCGCGTTCCCATGCCTCTTCCACTCGCCGGACGATCTCGACAAGAGGCGTCAGGTAGGCAGGGCCGCGCAGGTTCTCCGCGAGCTTCCCCTTCGAGAACGCGCAGAAGCCGCACTTGAAGTAGCAGACGTTCGTGTACTGGATGTTCCGCGTGACGACGTAGGTGACGACGTCTCCGTTCACCTCGCGGCGGAGCCGGTCGGCGGCGGCGAAGACGCGGTCCCGCTCGGGACCGCGCGCCGAGAACAGACGCACGATCTCCTCCTCCCCGAGCTCGTCGCGCGTGTCGACGGGCAACGCGTCCCGAGGAACGAACGGGATCGGCGTGTCGGCGCCGGGCGTCCACGAGCCCTCGCGCGCGAGCCCGACCGCGTCGGAGGAGCGAAGGACGAACGGCATCACGGCCGGGTCGATCCAGCCATCGTTCGCGAACTCCGGGTAGACGGGGAGGCGCGCAACGAGCTCGAGACCCGCCGCTCGCGTCACAGCCTCCAGCCGCTCGACCTCCGGCCACGGCGCCTCGGGGTTGACGTGGTCGATGGTCACGGGCGAGACGCCGCCCCAATCGTTGATCCCCGCCTCGAGCAGCACGGGGAAGTCGTTGTACGAGAGGTTCGGCGGCGCCTGGATGTTCATCTCAGGCCCCAGCACGAGGCGCGCGGCGGCGGCCGTCCAAAGCAGCTCCTCGAGCGACGGCTCCGGGGCGTCGACCATCTTCGTCCCAGGCTTGGCGCGGAAGTTCTGGACGATCACCTCCTGGATGTGCCCGTAGCGTTGGTGGAGCTCGCGGGTCGCGAGCAGCGCGTCGATCCGCTCCTCGCGCGTCTCGCCGATCCCGATCAGGATCCCGCTCGTGAACGGAATCGCAAGCTCGCCCGCGAGCCGGAGCGTTTCGAGGCGCACGGCCGGTCGCTTGTCGGGCGAGCCGAAGTGCGGGCCGCCGCGCTCGGACAGCCGGTCGGCGGAGGTCTCGAGCATGATCCCCTGGGAGGCCGTCACCTCACGTAGCGCCGCCAGCTCGTCCCGCGTCATCACGCCGGGGTTCGCGTGCGGCAGCAAACCTGTCTCCTCGAGGACGACTCGACACATGCTGACGAGGTACTCGATCGTCGTCTCGCAACCGAGCGCGGCGAGTTCCTCCCGCGCAGCGCGATAGCGGAGCTCGGGCTTGTCGCCGAGCGTGAAGAGCGCCTCGCGACAACCCGCAGCCGCACCCGCGCGCGCGACGTCGAGCACCTCCTCCTCCGTCATGTACGCGCGCTCGCCCTTGCGTGGCGGCGCGGCAAACGTGCAGTAGTGGCAGACGTCGCGGCAGAGCTTCGTCAGCGGGATGAAGACCTTCGGCGAATACGTGACGAGGCGGCGCTTCCCCTGCTCGCGCAGGCGCTGCGCGGGCGCGAGGAGCTCCCCGGCCGGGAGCGCGGTGAGCGCCCGGGCGTCGTCAGGCCGCAGCACATTGTGAGAATACGCAGCGTGTCTGCCCACGTGCTGATACCGGTCAAGCGTCTGGACGACGCGAAGAGCCGCCTCGCCGAGGTGCTCGACCCGGCGGCGCGCGCGGCGTTGATGCAGGAGCTGCTCGCGCACGTGCTCGCCGTCGTCGAGGAGGCGGCAGTCGGGCCGGTGACAATCGTCTCGCCAGACCCCGTGACCGCGAACGGCATTCCGCGTTTCGATGACGGCGGAGCAGCCTGGAACGACGCTCTCGCCGCCGCCACCCGCGCCGTCGTGTCCGAGGACGCCGTCGTCGTGCTCGCGGCCGATCTTCCGCGCCTCTCCGTCGACGACGTCCGGGCTCTCGTCGCCGCGACTCCGGGTTGCGGGATCGCCATCGCTCGCGCCCGCGACGGCGGGACGAACGGCGTCGCCATGCGTCCGCCCGGAGTCCTCGAGACGCACTTCGGCGAAAGTGGCAGCGCCGCCGTTCACGAGCGAGCCGCCTTCCTCGCCGGCTACGACGCGGTCGTGCTCGACCTGCCGGGGCTCGCCTTCGACGTCGACACACCGGAGGATCTCGCCGCATGGCGGAGCTAGTCCTGATGGGAGCCACTGTCACGAGAACGCACGAGGTGCCTGGACGCGCTACGCGGCGCGCTGCTGTGTCCTCGGTCGCGCCAGTAGCTCTGCTACTGCCGCTCCCTGCGTCCTTGCATCGCATCCGCCTATCGCGCCCATCCAGCGCGTGGTTGCTGTGCCACTGACTCTGGGCTACAAGGCCTCGGCCGAGCAGTTCGGGCCGCAGGAGCTCCTCGACCTTTCCGTGCTCGCGGAGCAGCTCGGCCTCGACGCGATCGGCGTCTCGGACCACTTCCAGCCCTGGCGCCACGCGGGTGGGCACAGCCCGGCCGTGCTCCCCTGGCTCGGCGCGCTCGGCCAGCGGACGGAGCACGCGCTCCTCGGCACGAGCGTGCTGACGCCGATCCTCCGCTACCACCCCTCGATCGTCGCCCAGGGCTTCGCGACGCTCGCGTGCCTGTCGCCAGGCCGTGTCTTCCTCGGCGTCGGCACAGGCGAGGCGATGAACGAGACGCCGCCGACGCGCACGCCGTGGCCGCCAGCGAAGGAGCGCCGAGCCCGCCTCGCGGAATCGGTTCGCCTGATGCGCCAGCTCTGGACGGAGGAGCGCGTGACCTTCGAGGGCGACTACTACAGCACCGAGCGGGCGACCGTCTACGACCGGCCGGACGAGCCCGTCCCCGTCTACGTCGCGGCCTCCGGCCCGATCGCGGCGAAGCTCGCGGGCCGGATCGGCGACGGCTTCATCTGCACGAGCGGCAAGCAGCCCGAGCTATACACGGAGCTGCTCGGAGCACTCGAGGAGGGCGCCACGGCCTCCGGCCGAGACGCAGCGTCCATCGTCCGGATGATCGAGATCAAGGTCTCCTACGATCACGACCGCGACTACGCGCGCGACGCCTGCCGGTGGTGGGCGGCCCTCGCGCTGACGACGGAGGAGAAATCGGGCGTCGAGGATCCGGTCGAGATGGAGCGGCTCGCCGACGCGGCGGCCGATCGCGCGCACACGCGCTTCATCGTCTCAGACGACGCCGCGGAGGTCGTCGAGCAGATCCGCGTGTACACGGAGCTCGGATTCACGCACCTTGTCTTCCACGCCCCTGGCGCGGACCAGCGCCGGTTCCTCGAGCAGTTCTGTCGCGACGTCGTGCCGCTGCTTCGCTAACGCGTGCCCGACACGGCAAGCTTCGCCTGGTCGGCGAACCCTGTGAGCAGCTTCAGCTGCAGCTCGCCGAACGTCTCGCCTTCGCGTGCGCCGGCGACGAGGAAGCCCATCCGGCCACCGTCGAGCGCGAACGCGGCAATGGCAACGTCGCGGCCCTGGCCAACTTGGTCGGCGCCGGGGATCTCACGGTATTCGTCCGCCTTCAGGACGATCGACTCCTGGGCGTCCCCGAACGGCTCTGCGACGACGGCCGGGAACCGCATCTGGAGCACTGCCTGGCGCTGTTCCTCGTCGTCCATCGAGATCGCGACGGGAGCAAGGTCGCCACCGACCTCGGCCTGCAGCCACAGCGACACGTCCGACGCGCCGAGGATCGCCGCCGCCTGGCGAACGGCCGCCGTCTCGAGCTCGTCGCCCGGCTCGATGCGCGCGAGCGCGCGTGCGTAATCGAGCAACGCGTCCGCGACCTCGAGGCTCTGCTGCTGATACCGGGCGAGCCGCTCCCTCTCGAGCGCCATCGCCGTGCGGTACGCGAGCCCCTCGAGCAGCCGCAAGCGCTCGCCGCTGAAGCCGCCGCCTAGCGCGGCCGGCCGGCCCATCGCCAACCAGCCCCGAACGCCGTGACCGGGCGGGAGAGACGCGACCGCGAGCGGGCCGAGGTCGCGGAGGTCCGCCTGTCGGAAGAAGCGGCTCAGCTCACCCGCGGGAACGAGACGAGGCTCGACCGTCATCTCGATCAGCGCCTCGGCCTCGAGGCGCGGTAGGCGATATCGCGTCAGCGCTTCGGCGACCCCGTCGCCTTCCACACCGGTGAACGCGGCGCAAACGAAGTCCCCGTCCTTCTCCTCCTCGAGCCAGAGATACGCGAGCTCGCAGTCGACGAGCCTCGCGGTGACGCTCACCGTCTCCGAGGCGATCTGCTCCGACGGCGACGCGTCCGAGACCGCGTCCGTGAAGTCGAGCCACGCCTTCGCGTGGTCGGCCTCCCGGCGCAGGCTCTCGTACAGTCGGGCGTTCTCGAGTGAGACCGCCGCGTAGCCGGCGAGCACCTCGAGCAGGCGGAGGTCGCTCTCGTCGAACTGGCCGACGCCGAGCTTGGAGAGGAAGACGACGCCGTTGACGTTCGAGCCGTAGCGCAGCGCGACGGCGATCACAGACTCGTCAACCGTCTCCGTTCCGGGAATCTGGATCGCGAAGTCGACCTCGAGCGCGTTCGCGGCCAACACAGACTTCCCGGTCGCGGCTACGTGACCGGTGACGCCGACGCCGAGCTTGATCCTCGTCGCCTGCACGGCCTGCTCCTCCGTGATCCCGTCACCCTTGATCGCGATCGGGACGACCTCGTCTCCCTCCACGAGATAGACGCGGCAGGAGTGGTAGTCGATCAGTCCGCGGAGCTCTGAGACGATCGCCTCGGCGATCTCACGGACGCTGTTCAGCCGGTTCAGCCTGCCGGCGACGCTCTGGAGCATCTTCAGGTGCGCCATCGAACGGACGTCGCGAGCGGAGTCGTGATCCGGCCGTTCGCCCGCCTCGCCGCTGTAGACGACGATCCGGTTCTTCCCGCGCGCCTTCGCCGCCATCATCGCCGACTCCGCGCACGCGACGAGCTCCCGCGAGTTTCCAGCATTCGCCGGGCCATGTGCGATGCCGACCGAGATCGTGATCTCGCCGGCGGCGTCGACGGGCCTTGCCTCCAGCCGCTCCATCAGGCGGCGTGCGAGACCGAGCGCGTCTCCCGCGTCGCAGGAGGGAAGGATGACGGCGAACTCCTCGCCGCCGACGCGGCAGACGACGTCGCTGGTGCGTACGAGCGATGACGTGATCTCGCCGAGCGCGACGAGGATCTCGTCCCCGACGCCATGGCCGCAGATGTCGTTGACGCGCTTGAACTCGTCGATGTCGAACATGAGCAGGGCGACGGAGTCGCGTGCTCGGCTCGCGCGTGTGAGCTCTGCCCGGAGCCGCTCGTGGAAGTTGCGGTGGTTGAAGAGGCCGGTCAGCGAGTCCGTCTGCGCCTGGTGCTCGAGGCGCGCACGCACCTGCGCGTTGTCGAGGGCGAGCGCTGCGGCGTCGCCGAACCACTTCGCGAGCTCGAACTCGTCCTCCGCAAAGGACGCGCCGGCGCCGACGCGGTAGACGTTGAGGGCTCCCTTGAGCGAGCCGCGCGCGATCAGCGGGATCGAGATCAGCGCCTCCGGCTCGGCCGGCGTGCCCGGAATGAACGCGACGCGCGAGTCGAGGTGCGCATCGTTGGCGAGCACGGGCTCGCGCTTGTCGACCGCCCAGCCGGTGATCCCCTGGCCGAAAGCGGGACGCGTCCTCATGATCTCGTTCTCCCAGTCGCTTCGGGCAAGGACGGGGATCAGCTCACGGCGCGTCGTGTCGGCTTCGTAGATGTGCAGGGCGTCGTAGGGGATCAGCTCACGGAGCGTGTCGGCAATCCGGTCGAGAAGCGTGTCGAGGCTCTGCTCCGAGAGCACGTGGTGGAAGACCTCCGCGAGCCGCCGGTACGACTCGACCAGCGCGTCGGCATGCCGAGAGGACCCGTTCGGATGCGCCCGCACCTGGGCAGGGGGAATCTCTGGCACCGCCACACACCGAATATCGGCACGACGGATAGCTCTCTTGAGATCTGTTGCGCGCTAGCGGAAGAGGTCGCGCTCGCGATCCATGACAAGATCCCGCGCCCGTCCATCGCCGGCGACGTCGAGGCCCCGGACGACGGCGACCGGGATGCCCGCGAGCTTCCCCATCACGAGCTCCGCAGCGGACGCGATCTCGTCTGCGACTGCGACGATCGTCGTCTGGAGAACGTGGCCGACCGGGTCGGTCACACCGCGGAGATCGAGCAGCGGCGCGATCCCGGCGCAGCCCAGCGCCACGTCGACGATCCCGTTCCGGAAGGGCCGGCCGAACGAGTCGCTGATCACCACGCCGAGCTCACGGCCGGTGCGCTCCACGAGACCCGAACGGATCCGCGCGGCCGACGCATCGGGATCGACCGGGAGGAGCACGAGCGTGCCATCCTCCGGCGCATTCGACGCGTCGACTCCCGCCGACGCGCAGACGAAGCCGTGCCGCGTCTCCGCGATCACGAGCGGCGGCCGCGTCCGGACGATCTCGGCTGACTCGGAGAGGATCACCTCCAGGCGGCGAGCATCTTCTCCGGCTGCGAGCTCGCGTGCACGCTCCGACGGCTCGACGCCGTCGAGCCGAACCACGCGGCCCTCCGCCTTCGAGACCACCTTCTGCGAGATGACGATGACATCGCGGTCCTCGAGCGACACGCGCTCGGCGATCAGCACGGCGAGATCGTCTCCCTCGACGACCTCGGGGATGCCCTCGACGGGTATCACGCGGAGCTCAGGCACAGGCAAGGACGGTCTCGGCGAGCGCGCGACGAGCCGCCGCGTCGCGCATCAGCGTCCCGGTGACGACGGCGCGGACGCCGTCCGCTTCCACCTCGGCCGCCCCTCCGGCATCCGACTCATCGATCACGAGCGCATCGATCAGGCCCTGGTAGCAGGTGGCGACGCGTCTCGGGCTCGTCCCGCCCGCCAGCCGGTCGAGCATCCGGTCGGCCGGGCCCTTTACTGCCCGCCCCGCGACAAGCGGGCTGACCGCGATGCACGGAACCGAGCGCCGCTCGAGCGTGTCCCGTACCGCAGCCACGGCGAGGATCGGCCAGATCGAGATGAACGGGTTGCTCGGCGCGATCACGATCAGCTCGGCATCGGCGATCGCCTCGACGACCCCCGGTGCCGGTCGCGCATCGGCTTCGCCGTCGAAGCGCACCCGGTCGACGTCGTCCTCGTGCCGGCGGCCGACGAACCACTCCTGGAAGGCGAACGACCCCGCCGGCGTGTCGACCCACGTCCGAAGGCGGTCGTCCGTCGCCGGCACGAGCGCGACGCGGATCCCGAACGCACCGGCGAGGCGCCGCGTGACCGCCGACAGCGGCTCGCCGGCCCGAAGCGCCTGCGTCCGGACGAGATGGACGCCGAGATCGAGGTCGCCCAGCTGGAACCAGGCCTCACCGTCGAGCCGCGTCACCTCGCCGATCGCCCGCCACGACTCGTCGGCCCTCCCCCAGCCACGCTCGTCGTCGGATACACCTGCGAGCGCGTAGAGAATGCTGTCGAGATCCGGCGAGACGTGAAGACCGAGCACCTCGACGTCGTCGCCGACGTTCCCGACGACGGTGATCCCCTCCGGCTCGGTCGCCTCAACAAGGCCGCGCAGGAACCGCGCGCCGCCGACACCCCCTGAAAGCACCGCGACCCGCCTCATGACGGCGTTACCGTGCTCGGGTCAGAGCGCGCTACCCCCGGTCCCGGGGCCTGTCGTCGTCCACTCCGTGAGGTCGAACCAGTGCGACGCTTTGAGCGCGTCGACGACCAGCGGATCGGTGTGACCCGAGTAGTAGACGTGCCGCTCGAGATCGCAGCAGATCTCGATCGTGTCGAGCGTCGCCGGATCGAGCGAGACGAGCGCATCGCCGGGCAGCTGGGCCTCGCTGACGGTGAAGTGCTTGAACTGGAGGTCGGGCGCGATCTCCATCAGCTCGGGCCAGTCGGGACAGGTGCGGTAGCTCATCGCTCGTCTGTTGTAGCACCGGCGCCGTTATCAGCCGACCACGTACCGTCGAGGCGCACGAGCCCGGCATCGCCGTCCACCGGATAGACGACGAAGCGCGCTGCGTCGTCGACCCAGTGGTAGAGGCGCGACCCTGCGGCGTCCGAGAGCTCGAAGCGCAATCGAAAGCGGCCGTCGGCAAGCGGCAGGCTGTCGACGTCGAAGCGGAAGCGCTGTTCGGCCTTCCCCGGAAGCCAGCCGATCTCGTCCGTCGCCTGGGCGCCCGACGCGAGCACGAGCCCCGCCTCGTCCCGGAGCTCCCACGCGAGCCGCGGTGGCGCGAGGCCGGGATCGGCCGAGATCGCGACGTGGGCGGACAGCGGCTCTCCCGGCGCGAACTGGAGTCGCTGCTCGTCGTCCGAGCTCCGAAGGACGACCTCCGTGATCCGGCACTCGCCGCTGCCGTACTCGCTGAGGCCGGCGCCCCGCTCCTCGGGATCGCGCTCCTCCGCGAGCAGCCGGTGGTATTGCGTCACGGCCTCGCGCGTCGGCCCGTCGAAGGCGAGCTTCCCGTCTCTCAGCAGGACTGCGCGCGGGCAGAGGCGCTCGACGGCCGCCGCGTCGTGCGAAACGAACACGATCGTCCCGCCACGCTGCTTGAACTCGAAGATCTTGCCGAAGCACTTGCGCTGGAACTCCTCGTCGCCGACCGCGAACACCTCGTCGAGCAGCAGCACGTCGACCTCGAGGTGCGCGGCGACCGCGAAGCCGAGCCGCATGTACATGCCCGAGGAGTACGTTCGCACGGGCACGTCGATGAACCGCTCGAGCTCCGAGAACGCGACGATCTCCTCCAGGTGCCTGTCGATCGCGGCCCGCTTGAGGCCGAGTATGGCGCCGTTCAGGTAGACGTTCTCGCGCCCCGTGAACTCCGGATGGAAGCCCGCACCGAGCTCGAGCAGAGACCCCACTCTGCCGCCGACCGCGACCCGCCCCTCCGTTGGCTTCATGATCCCGGCGATCAGGCGGAGGAGGGTCGTCTTGCCGGAGCCGTTCCTGCCGATCAGGCCGACCGCCCCGCCCGGCTCGACTGCAAACGAGACGCCCGAGAGCGCGTCGACGACCGAGCCGCGGCTCCGCCTGCGGGCGACGAGCATCTCCTTCAGCGTGCGCACGGGCTGGGCGTACACGCGGAAGCGACGCCCGGCGCCCTCGATCCGGATCTCGCCGGGTCGTACGTCCGTCACGGCGAAGACGGTAGCGCGGCCCTCTGGCGGACGACGCCGGCGAGCACGGCCACGAACGCTGGATCGGCGTTCGGCATGGCGATCCGATCGAACGCCAGACCGAGCTCGGCGGCGCGGTCGGCGGCCTCGACGTCAAGGTCCCAGCGGATCTCGAGGTGGTCGGAGACGAAGCCGACGGGACACACGAGGACGGAGCTCACTCCTTCGCCGTGCAGCGCCTGGAGGTGGTCGAGGATGTCGGGCTGGAGCCAGGGCTCCCCGTCGGTGACTCGGACTGGTACGAGAACGACCAGTCCTCGACCTCGGCCGCCTCTGCGACGAGACGCGAGGTCTCGAGGAGCTGGTCCTCATACGGATCTCCTCCTTCGAGCACTCGCGCAGGGAGCGAGTGGGCCGTGAACACGACGTGAGCTTCCGTCTCCCGGATGCGCTCGGCAAGCAGCCCGACGAAGCCGGCGTCGTCGTGCCAGCTCTCAACGAACACGACCTCCGCCCGGCCTTCGACCCCGTTCTCGAGCTGGTGCCGGTAGCCGGCGATCGACCCGCGCGAGTAGTGCGGCGCGAGCACGAGCCCGACGACGGTCGTCGCACCGGTCTCGACCGCGCGCTCTGCTGCGTCCGCGATCCTCGGCGTCCAGTGCTTCATGCCCGCGAACACCGGAGTCTCGAGCTCGGCCTCCAGCGCGGCGCGGGTCTCCTCCGTGATCACGTTCAACGGGTTCATGTCCTCGATCCCGAGGCGCCGGTAGCGCTCGACGAGCGAGTCGAGCAGCTCCGGCCGGATCGGTCGCCCGCCACGGATGTCCGCGTAGTACGCAGGCACGTCTTCGAGCCGATCAGGGCTTCCGTACGCCATCAGGACGACCGCGGTGGATTGGCTCACGATGTCTCCTCGCGCACGAGCGCCGCGAGCCGCGTAAGCAGATCGGGATCCGTCTCCGGCAGCACGCCGTGGCCGAGGTTGAACACGTGGCCGCGACGGCCGGCCGCCTGCGCGAGCACGTCTCGTGCCGCCCTCTCGACGCGCTCCCAGGGGCCGAGCAGGACAGCTGGGTCGAGATTGCCCTGAACGCCGCGATCGAGACCGACGGCCGCCCAGCCGCGGTCGAGCTCGACCCGCCAGTCGAGCCCGATCACATCGCCGCCCGCGTCGCGCATGTGCGAGAGGATGCCCGCCGTCCCCGTGCCGAAGTGGATCGTCGGCGCCTCCACAGCATCCAGCACGCGGGTCGAGTACGGCGCGGCGAACTCGGCGTACGCGGCCGGCGAGAGGAGGCCCGCCCACGAATCGAACACCTGGATCACGTCCACTCCCGCCGTCACCTGCGCCGCGACGTAGCCCGCGAACGTGTCCGCGAGCCGACCGACGAGCGAGTGCCAGACGTCGGGCTCGCGCAACATCAGCTCCCGGGCGCGGAGGAACTCGCGGCTGCCGCGGCCCTCGACGAGGTAGCACGCGACGGTGAACGGACCGCCGCAGAAGCCGACGAGCGCCTTCTCCTCGTGCAGCTCCGCGCGCACGAGTCGGATCGCCTCGAGGACCGGCGCGAAAGCATGATCCGGATAGGGCACGCGGAGCTTCTCTATCGCGTCCGCCGTCCGAATCGGAGGGTCCAGTCACCGGCCCGACGCCTTCCACGAGCTCGACCGGGGCGCCCATGGCGATCACCGGCGTGACGATGTCGGCAAAAAGCACCGCTGCGTCGACGTCGTGGCGGCGAACCGGCTGGAGCGTCACCTCGGCGCACAGCTCCGGCGTCTCGGCGATCTCGAAGAACGAATGCTTCTCCCGGAGCTCGCGGTACTCGGGGAGCGACCGGCCCGCCTGGCGCATGAACCACACCGGCGTGCGCTCGACCTGCTCGCGCTTGCAGGCGCGGACGAGGAGCGGCTCGGACACCGGCCTACCCTAGCCCGCTTCGGACGAGGGCCAGCTCAGTACCGGGGACAGTCACTGTGACTGTCCCTGCGACTGTCCCCTGTCGTTGTCGGCCGCCGGCGTTTTCAGGCCTAGACTGGCCCGGTGCCTGGGCCGCTCGTCGCACGCTGGCTCTCGTGGTCTCTCGACCCGCCGCGTGCCGGCGCGCTTGGCCAGGCGACAGTTGGGGTCGAGAACGCGGGCACGGCAACGTGGCGTAATGACATCGCCGTCTCGTACCACTGGCTCGACGAGCATGGGAACGCGATCGTCTGGGACGGCGTGCGTACGCCGCTCCGGCGAGAGGTCGGCCCGGGAGAGCGCCTGGAGCTTGACCTCGCGGTGCGCGCGCCGATGCCGCCGGGCTCGTACGGCTTCGCAGTCGACCTCGTCGCGGAGCACCGCGCCTGGTTCGGCGAGCTCGGCAGCGAGCCGCCCGGTGCGATCGTCGACGTGCTGCCGCGCGTCGATGCGTCGATGCTCGCGGACGTCGCCACCGTGCACGGCGCCCCGGACCCAGCGTGGCAAGCTCAGGCCCTCGCCCTGCACGCGGAAGGCTTCGCCGTCGTGGCCGGTGCGATCGAGGCTCCCCGCTCGGCCCGCCGCACGCTCGCCCCGTGGGCGCCAGGCCCGGGCCGGGTTCCGGGGTTCGCGCATCCGCTCCTCTGCCCGTCTGTCCTCGACGGATTCGAGCTCGAGCGGCTCGCTGATGTCGAAGGCCTGCCGGCATTCCGGCCGCCAGCCGAGGAGCCGTGGCTCTACGACGCGTCGCTCGTCCTGCGGATGACCTAGAGCTCGACGGCGATCCGGTCGTCGATGCGCCGGAAGACGAGCGCGCCGAGCGCGAGCGACACGATCGCGGCCCCTACGAGGTAGAGCGTGTCCGACGCAGCCGGCAGCTCTCCGTAGAAGAGCGGCGCGCGAAGCGCATAGAGCTGCGGCGTCAGGGGGTTTGCCCAGTGGAGAAGGTCGACGATCGTCTGGTGGTCCTCGAAGCCGCCGGGCAGCTCCTCGAGCGAGTAGAGGATCGGCGTCAGGAAGAACCAGGGCAGAAGGAGCGCCGCGACGAGGTGCTCGACGTCACGAAAGAGGACGTTCGCCGACGCGATGGCGAGCGCAAGACCGCCGGCGAAGAGAACGATCCCGGCCGCGATCGGGATCGAGAGCAACACCGTGTCGCGCGTGTCGGGGAGGACGATCGCGTCGACGACGATCAGCCCCGCGAGCATGACCGTGAACGGGACGAGCTGCGTCGCCACGACCGAGAGCGCCACGAGCTGGCGCGGGAACTTCACCTTCTTGATCAGATCGGCATAGTCGACCATCGACCGCGAGGCGCCCGTCAGCGACGCGGAGACGAAGATCCAGACCGCGAGCCCGCCGAGCAGGTACAGCGGGTAGTGGTCGATCGTCGAGACCTTCCACAGCACCGAGAAGACGACGAAGTAGATCGCCATCAGCAGCAGCGGGTTCGCGAGCGACCACGCGACGCCGAAGACCGTCCCCTTGTAGCGCGCCTGGAGATCGCGCCGGAAGAGGCTGCCGAACAGCTCGCGGTACCGCACGACGTCGACGTAGACGGACATCGCGGCCAGTCTAGGTTCCCGGCCTACGGGCGTAGAGCGAGACGCCCGAGTACCCGTGGCAGGTCTGGGAGAACCACGTCGACGCGCTGCGGCCGACACCCGGCAGCCGCAGCAGCCGCCCCGCGATCCGCCGCTGGCGCAGATCGTCATAGCCCTCGGCCTGCTCGACCCGGCGCACGACGAGGCCCGCACGCGAGAACGCCCAGAGGTACCCGTAGAGCGTGTGCACGTGCTCGTTGATCCCGTGCCCCTTCTCCTCTGCCTGATCGGGGACGTCGCCGGAGGCGGCGAGCGCCCGTGTCCCTTCGTTGAGCGCGCAGACCGACCCGCCGCGCCGCGTGACCCGCGACATCTCGCGCACCATCGCGCCGAGGTCGAGCGCATGGTGGAGCGCGGCGACGCAATACGTGAGGTCGAAGGCGCCCGAGGCAAACGGCAGGTGCTCGCCGTCGGCCTGCACGCGCCCGAACGGGCCGACGCGCTCTTCGTAGAACGCCCCGCGGCCGAGCCCGATCTTCGGGTCGGCGAGGATGTCCGACGCCACGTACTCGACGCCCTTCGGGACGAGGTGCTGCGCTGCCCAGGCCTTCGCCGCGCCGACTTCGAGCACGCGCATCCCCGGGCGCACGTATCGCTCGAGAAGGAGCGAGAACGAGTGCTCCGTCGCGCGCCAGTTCTTGTCGTCCCACCCAAGGTCGCGGTTGAGGTATGGGAGGTGGGCGTCAACCTCATCGTCGGGCTCGTACCAGCCGTGCTCGCGCGCCATGGCCGGCCAGCCCTCGATCTCGCGACGCTTCTCGGCGATTCCCGGCAGGCGGTCGTCGAGCATCCGCGCGATCCCATCCTCGACGGGATAGCGGCCTCCGCACGTCGCGCACGCGAGCTCGTCCTCGCCTGGTGCGAGCTGCCCGCGGCACACGGGACAGCGAAGGATGTCGACCGGGGGAATCGTCACAGGGAGCCCGTACTCTGTACCTGAAAGGACGGCCACACAGCTGCTTAACAGGCACGTACTAGCGTTCGCACGATGAGCGCGCTCGCCGCCATCGTGGCGTTTCCCGTCGCCGCGCTGACGATCTGGGCGCTGCTCCGGACGTCGGTCGGGAGACGGTTCGTCGCCCAGCCGTCCGGCGATCGCTGGCACGAGAGCGCGACGCCGTCGTTCGGCGGCATCGGCATCTACGCGGGCCTCGTCGCGGGCATCGCCGCCTGCCTGCTCGCGGGGGAGATCGATCCCACGTGGGAGGTGGCAGGCATCGTGGCCGGTGTCTCGATCGTCTTCGTCTTCGGCGTCGTCGACGACCTGCGCTCGCTGCCGCCGCTCGCCAAGCTCGCGATCCAGATCGGTGCGGCCGCGATCGTGATCGCGGGCGGCCTACGGGTCGAGATCGTCTCGAACAGCGTTCTCGCGACGGCGATCGGCCTGCTCTGGCTCGTCGGCATGACGAACGCCTTCAACCTGCTCGACAACATGGACGGGCTCGCGGGCACGCTCGCGGTGATCGCCGCCACGTTCTTCGCAATCGACGCCGTGACGATCCACTCCGACGACCTCTTGCTCGTTGTCTCCCTCTCCCTCGCGCTCGCGGTCGCCGGCTTCCTGCCGTTCAACTTCCGGCCGCGCAAGCCGGCCGCCGTCTTCATGGGCGACTCGGGGAGCCAGGTGATCGGGCTCACGCTCGCCTCGCTCGGCCTGCTGACGAGCTGGAAGGTTGCGGAGACGACGATCGCGACGCTGATCCTGCCGCTGCTCGTGCTCGCGGTGCCGATCCTCGACACCGCGCTTGTCACGGCCGTCCGCCTCGTCGAGGGACGGCCCGTCAGCCAGGGCGGCCGAGACCACGCCTCCCACCGGCTCGTGCGCAGCGGCATCTCCGAGAAGGGGACCGTCGTGCTGCTCGCGGCGATCGCCGCCGGGCTCGGAGCGACGAGCCTTGCGTACAGCGGTCTCGACAACAGCTGGGTGACGCTCGTCGGCGTGCTCGTGACGTTCGCGCTCCTCGTCCAGCTCGCCGGCTTCCTCACCGACATCGACGAGACCGGCGAGGCGACGGACGGACGGCCGGTGATGCTGCGCCGCATTCTCTTCTCGCCCAGGCGCCTCGTCGAGCTGATCGTCGACTTCGCCTTGATCACGGCCTCGTTCACGATCGCCTACCTGCTCTTCGTCCAGGGCTCGGGCACCGATTACGAGAAGCACATCTTCCTCGTCTCCCTGCCCGCGATCCTGTTCGCGCGCTACCTCTGCTTCATTCCTGCCGGCCTGTACAGCGGCGTCTGGCGCTTCGCAGGCGCACACGAGGGCCTCGCGATCGTCGTCGCAGTCGTCGTCTCCGAGGCGCTCGCCGTCGGCATCGTCTGGTTCTCGAGCGGGCCGTTCGGCGACTTCCCCGCACGGATCTACCTCGTCGACGCCCTCCTCGCGATCGTGCTGATCGGCGCCTCCCGCTTCGGCGAGCGAGCGCTGTTCCGGGCGCACTCGACCTTCATCGACCGGAGCGGCCGGCGGCGCACGCTGCTCGTCGGCGCGGGGCGCAGCGGCCGGAGCCTCCTGCGCGAGCTCCGCGAAACGCCTGGTGAGCACGTCGTCGGCTTCGTCGACGACGACGCGCGGCTGAAAGGCCGGCGTATGCAGGGCGTTTCCGTGCTCGGCGGGCTCGGCGACATCGAGCGCGTGCTCGTCCTGACGGAGCCGGCTCTCGTCCTCGTCACGATCCCGAACGCTCCGCGCGAGCGCCTTGACGGTGTCGTGCGCGCATGCGAAGCCGCGGGAGTACCCTGCAGGTTCGTGCGACGGGAGCTCGATCTCGATCCGGTGGTCGCTCTCGGAGCGACGGCGGAATGAACGGCCGCAGCGCAGCGGCCGCGCGTTGATGGCGACCGAGGCCGCCGCCGAGCCGGCGGCCGTCGAAGATCGCACGTGGCTCGACCGCGTCTACGCGGCCGTGCCTCTCGCCACGGTGTTCATCTGGCTCGTCGCGCTGTACGCGTGGCAGTCGTGGCACCACAGCTCTCCGTGGCTGTTCACCGACGAGCTCGAGCTGACTCAGCTGTCGCGGAGCATCGCCGACACGGGCCACGCCGCCAGGCGCGGGCAGCCGCACTTCTTCGAGACGCTCTACACGTACCTGACGGCACCCGCCTGGTGGCTCAGCTCGACCGCCCAGGCGTACGACGTCGTCCGCTACATCGGCGTGTTCACGATGACGGCCGTCGTCTTCCCGACGTACTTCCTGGCGCGCACGATCGTCCGGACGCCCGCGGCGCTGTTCGCGGCCGCGGCTACGGCGGCCGTGCCCGCGATGGCCTACTCGCAGATGATCGTCGAGGAGGCGCTCGCGTATCCGTACGCCGCGCTCACCTTCTTCCTGATCGTGAAGGCGCTCGCCGAGCGCACGCGCTGGTGGGTCGCCGGCGCCGTGGCCGCGTCGCTCGTCGCACCGTTGGTGCGCGGCGAGCTGGCGGTGATCCCCGTCGTCTTCGGCCTCGCGGCCTTCCTGTTCTTCCTCACAAGTGAAGCGGGGAGCCGCTGGCGGTCGGGCTGGGGAGCGTGGGACTGGGTCGGCGCGGTCGTGCTCACGACCGGCTTCCTCGTCTTCTTCTCCGCGACGGCGGGCAACTTCTCGCAGAGCTGGTCGATCGCGACCGGCCACTACCGCGAGCGGATGCTCCACTACGGCGTCTGGGCCGCCGGCGCCTTCACGATCGGCCTCGGCGTGCTGCCCGTCGTGGCAGCGCTCGCCGGGCTCGTCCGGCCGAAGAACGAGCCGAGGACGCCGCCGCTCCGGGCGTTCACGGCGCTCCTCGGCGCGGCCGTGCTCGGGTTCGGCCTGTACACCGCCGTCAAGGCCTCGTATCTCTCGACCGCCTTCGGCACAGTGATCGTCGAGCGCAACCTCATCTACCTCGTACCTCTCGTCTTCTGCGGCATGGCGCTATGGCTCGAGCGCCCACGCCTCCTCTGGGTTCCGCTCGCCGTCGCGACCGGCGCCGTCGCCTACATCCTCGTCGGCTCGAACTACGCGCTGTCGAACGTGCCGTACTCGGACGCCCTCGGCCTCGCGATCGCGCAGATGGCGAACCGCAACCTCAGCTTCACCGACGACGACGTGCAGTGGGCGCTGATCGTCGTGCTCGTAGTCTCCGTCGGCCTGCTCGTTGCGCCGCGCTTCCTCCGTGGACGTCCGCGTGCCGCCATGGGCGTCGTCGTCGCGGCCGGCGCCCTGGTCCTCGCCTGGACGCTGACCGGCGAGATCTCGGCCGCGAAGTACTCGAACGACTCGGGGAAGCTGATCACGAACAACTTCCCGCGCCCGCTGTCGTGGCTCGACGAGATCACAGGCGGCGAGCCGGCGCTGTATCTGGGCCAGAACATCGAGCCGGGCGCGGCGCTCGGCATCTGGCTGACGGAGTTCTGGAACCGGTCGCTGAAGAACGTCTGGAGCCTCGACGGCACCGCTCCGGGGCCAGGCCCCGTGCTCACCCCCGACCTCGTCGCGACGAACGGACGCCTGACGCCCGATCCGGGCGCGCGCTACGTCGTCGTCGAGCCCGGTACGGATCTCGACGGCAAGGTGGTGGCGCGGCCGCCGCAGTCCGGGCGCTGGACCGTGTACAAGCTCGACGGGCCGCTCCGGCTCGCGCATGCGCAGACCGGCGTCTTCACCGACGGCTGGATGGGCTCGGAGAGCGCGTACAACCAGTACGCGACGCGGAGCGGAGAGGGAGGCAACGTCCTCGTCTCGCTGTCGCGGAAGACGTGGGGCGGGCCGGACAAGCCGGGTCGCGTCCTGATCAGAGTAGGCCCGCTCGTCAGGGGCGCGGACAAGCAGCCGCACATCGGCCACGTCACGGCGAGCCGGCGGTGGGCGATCCACAGCGGCGAGCGAGGGACGTTCGTGATGCCGACACCGCGGCCGCCCTTCCGTGTCGAGGTGACGATCGACCCCACGTTCTCGCCGGCGGACTACCCGGGCCAGTCAGACCGCCGTGAGCTCGGCGCGGTCGTGGGCTACCGCTTCTATCAGCGCGGCGAAGCGCCCACGAGATAGGTGAAGCGGACGCGGAGGAGCGCGCGGGCCAGCGGGCCGGTTCGCTCGAGCGCCTCGAAGCCGGCCGCGACCGGGCCGGGGAGCCCGACCCGCTGCGGCGAGAAGAACGGGTGGAGCGACACCGCTCCCAGACCTGCCGCCTGGAGCTCAACAAGGATCCCCTCCAGCGGGAACTGCCTCGGGTTGAGGTCGAAGACGAGCTTCTTCTGGGTGAAAGCGGCGACGTGCCGGAAGAACGCCGCACGGTCCCGGGCGTAGTAGAGAGCGCGGAAGCACGTCGTGCAGGCGACGGCCGCCGGCGGCGCGTAGTCGTTCAGGTCCGCCCCGACGACGGTGATTCGGTCGCCGAGCCGCTCGCGCGCCGCTGCCACCATCGGCGCCGAGAGGTCGACGCCCGCGTAGCGCATGCCGTGCGCGAGCAGCGGCGCCGCGAGGCCCGCGTCGCCGCATGCGAGATCGAGCACCTCGTCTCCGGGCTCGAGTGAGGGACCGACGGCGACGACGAGGTCGGCGCGGTGACGCAGATAGCGCTCGGGGTCGGCATACGCGGCGTCGGTCCAGCCGGCCGCCTGCGCGTCGTACTTCTCGGTCGTCACAGGGACCGAAGCGACTCGGGATGCTTGCGGACGTAGCGAAGCATGCCCCGCCAGTGCCAGAGCGTCCGCCGTGTGAAGAAGCTCTTGTCCGTCTCCGCGTCCCAGCGGTGCCGCGCGACCGCAGCCGGGACGTACCAGCACTCCCAGCCCGCGCGCGCCGCGCGGTAGCAGAGGTCGATCTCCTCTCCGTACATGCGAAAGCCCTCGTCGAAGCCGCCGAGCTCCTCGAGCATCGATCGCCGGAAGAGGAGGCAGCCGCCGAGCATCCAGTCGGCACGCACAGGCTCCGCCGGCCGCTCGTCGAGGAGGTAGTGCCCGCGCTGGTGCTCGAGCGGGGGCCGCAGGCGGCGGAGCGGCGTGCGGCGAACGAGGGTGCCGCCGACGGTCGGGAAGCGGCGGCGGGACGGTTGCCACGCGCCGTCGGGATCGAGGAGCTGAGGCCCCGCGATGCCGCACCGCGGGTGACCTGCCACGAAGGCGCGGAGCTTCTCGACGGCCCCCGGTGCGAGCACTACGTCGGGATTGGCGACGAGCACGAGCTCGCCCGACGTCGCGACCACGCCGGCGTTGATATTGGCCGCGAAGCTGCCCGGACGCGCGTTCTGGACGACGCGGGCGCTGAGCGGATCGTCCGGCTCCGAGCCGGGCAGGTTGGCGATTACGAGCACCTCGTCGACCTGAGGCACGAGCGCGGCAAGCGAGCTCGCGAGCTCATCCCGGTGCCCGTGGGAGATGACGATCGCGGACACCTTCACAGGCCGAGCACCTCGCGGTAGACGGCGACCGTCCGCCGAGCCGTCTCCGCCCAGCTGAACCCGCGGGCGCGCTCGAGGCCCGCGGCCCGGAGCTCTGCCCGCCGCGCAATCGCCTCGCGGATCGCGGCCGCCAGCTCGCCGGAGGCGGCGTAGACCGCCGCGTCGGCCGCCACCTCGCGCAGAGCCGGATCCTGTGATGCGACGACGGGCGTGCCGGACGCCATCGCCTCGAGCACGGGCAGCCCGAAGCCCTCGTACCGGGACGGCATCAGGAGACACGCAGCGCCGCGGTAGAGCTCCGCGAGCTCGTCCTCCGCCACGTAGCCACGGACGTCCGCGCCACGCCGTGCGAGCTCGTCGGCGAGCCCGCGGTCGCGGATCGGCCCGACGGCGACGAGCCGAAGGCCGGCCTCGTTCGCCGCGTCGACCGCTGCGAGCGGGTCCTTCCTCGCCTGGATCGCGCCCACGAGCAGAAGGTACGACCCAGGCGCATCGTCGCCGGGGGCGAAGACGGCGTCGACGCCGTGTGGGGTGACGACGACCTTCTCCGGCGCCACGCCGTACAGGTCGACAACGTCCGCCTTCGTCCGCTCGGAGACGACGATCACGCGGACGGCCTTGCGCGCCGCGCGCGGCACCATCCGTCGGAAGATGGCACGGTCGCCGCGCGACATCGCGGTCGGGTCGCGCTCGAACGAGAGGTCGTGGATGGTGACGACCGCCGGACAGGAACAGCGGAGCGGCAGCGCGTGCTGGAAGTGGGCGAGTGCGGGTCGCAGCCGGTCGAGCGTACGGGGCACGGACCACGCCATCCGCAGCTCCTGCGAGCGCGACGGGAGCGCGACCGCCTCGACGCCGTCGGGCACGAGGTCGGGACGCCGCGTCAGCGCCGCAAACCGGAGATCGCCTCCTGCAGCCGGGAGCTCCCGCAGAAGGTTCTCGACATACGTCTCGTCCCCGGTGCGTTGGCGGCCGAGGACGTCTGCGTCGAGCACGACGAGAGTCACGCGGCCACCTCGCGATAGACCTCGACCGTTGCGCGTGCCGTCTCGTCCCAGCTGAAGGCCAGCGCGCGCGCGAGGCCGAGGCGGCGCAGCTCGTCACGACGCGCCATCGCCTCCTCGATCCCGCGCGCGATCGAGGCGACGTCGACCGGGTCGACGAGCACGGCAGCGCCGCCGGCCGTCTCCTCCGTCGCCCCGCCACGGCTTGTCACAACCGGCGCGCCGCACGCCATCGCCTCGGCGATCGGCAGCCCGAAGCCCTCGTACAGCGACGGGTAGACGACGCACGCTGCCCCTCGGTAGAGCGCGGCCAGCTCGTCGTCGGGCACGCGTCCGAGCCAGCCCTCGGCTTCGACCTTGCCCCAGCCCGGCGCGCCGGCGATGCGGAGCTCCATCCCGAGCTTCGCCGCCGCGTTCTGCACGCGAGCGAGGTTCTTCCGCGGCTCGAGCGTGCCGACGGTGAGCAGGTAGTCGCCCTCCGCCGCGGGCCCGTCTGCTTTGAACACGTCCTCGATCCCGTTCGGGATCACGGCGACCTTGTGTGCCGACACCCCGAGCACCTCCACGAGCTCGCGCTTCGTGAACTCGGAGATGGCGATCACCCGCGTTGCCGCCCTCACGACGCGAGGGACGCAGAGGCGGCTGTACCAGCGCGTCCACGTGTTGAACGCCTCGGGGTGGCGGAGGACGGCGAGGTCGTGGACGGTGACGACGAGAGGGCACGCCGGCCGCCGCAGCGGCCCGCGGAACGTCGGGCAGTGGAGGACGTCGACATTGGCGCTCCGGGCCAGCCGCGGCAAGGTCAGCGGGTACCAGACCGCGTCGCGATAGACGGCGGCCGCCCGGCCGGAGCCGCCCCGACGAAGCGGCACGAGCTCGACGCCCGTTCGTTCCTCGAGGCTCGAGACGTAGCGAGCGGTCCCGGCGCGCGTCTGGTCGAGCGGCGAGACGTCGAGCCCGATCCTCATCGCATCGCCGCCAGGTAGCCGTCGAGGAACGCGCGGCCGGTCTTCACCCACGAGAACGTCGCCGCGTGAGCAAGACCGCTCGCGCGGAGCTCGTCGCGCCGTCCGAGCGCATCCTCGATCGCCGCGGCGATCGCCTCGGGGCTGTCGGGATCGGCGCGCACTGCGGCGTCCCCGCACGCCTCGTCCATCGACTCGTGCGACGAGCAGACAACGGGTGGGCCACAGGCCATCGCCTCGATCACCGGCAGCCCGAAGCCCTCGAACCGCGACGGGTAGACGAACACCGCGGCGCCGCGGTAGAGCCGTGCGAGCTCGTCGTCGTCGACGTAGCCGAGCCGGACGATGCCCGGCCGGTCGAGCGCCGGCTGCTCGCCCCAGCCCTCGGCGCCAACGACGGCGAGCCGGAGGTCGTCGCGCCCGAGCTGGCCGAAGGCGTCGACGAGCGTTGCGAGGTTCTTCCGCGGCTCGAGCGTCGCCACCGTCAGCACATACGGCCCGCCGAGGTCGGCCGCGTCGCCATCCGCGCTGAACACGCCGTCGACGCCGGGCAGCGCCACGCGGACACGCTCCTCCGGCACGCCGAGCAGCTCGACCGTCTCCCGCGCCGTGAACGCGGAGTTGGCGAACAGGACGTCGCACGTCTGCGCCGCGTTCCGG
Source organism: uncultured Actinomycetes bacterium (assembly GCA_963773055.1). GTDB lineage: Bacteria > Actinomycetota > Thermoleophilia > Gaiellales > Gaiellaceae > PALSA-612. The sequence continues at coordinate 155,060 of CAVYZL010000003.1, forward strand.
TACTTCGCGGTGTGCATGCGGCGCGTGCGGCCCTGCACCCACTCGGGAAAGCGGATCGGCACGAGGTCGTGGATCGTCGTCGCCCTGACACCGCCGCTCTGCGGCGGGTACATCCAGTCGGAGAAGTGGAGGACGTCGATTGCGCCGAGGAAGCGCTCCACTCCAGGGCGCCCGAGCTTGCTCCAACCCTGGCGCCAGAAGTGCGCGAACGGGCAGGAACTGGAGCCGAACGTCGACCGGGATCCCCTCGAGCGCTGCAGGGATCGCCTTCCTCCCCTGCGGGCTCGTCGGTGCGAAGGCGACGATCTCGTGCTCGCCCGCCGCCGCCTCCACGAGCCCTGCCAGCGAGCCGCGAAGATACGTCCCGATCCCGGAACGCGGGTGCGAGAGCGGCGAGACGTCGAACGCAATCCTCACGGCCGGTAGCGGAACGTGAAGTGCATGCCGAGCCGGCGCGAGTCGGTGTTCAGGCCGCCGGTGACGACTTCGGGCACGGCCGTTCGACCGACCGTGAAGCGCACGGTGCACGTGTCGCCCTCCGGCCGGAGCGGGATGTTGATCGTCTTCGACTGGTCGGGATCGACCTGCGTGCGCGCCACGACCCGGTCGCCGATCCGCGCGACGACGGTGTTCGGCTTGATGAAGAGCGCCGTGTCACTCTGCAGGCCGACGGAGAGCGTCCCGCCACGGCAGTCCTGGCGAACGTAGGTGACCCGCTTACGAGACCACGTGTCCCCGGGATAGAGGCCGCCGACGAATGCGAGCTGCCGGAGCGGGCCGTCGAGCTGGTAGAGAAACATCTGCTTCTTCACGTCCTCTGCGGCCAGACGGCCCTTCAATTCGAGCGACGCGTCCGTGAGGGCGAATCGCGAGCGGACAAGCGTCCCGTCGGTTCGGCGGAGGAATCCCGTCCGGCGGTCGACCACGAGCGGCGTCTGGGCGAGGCCTCCAGGTACCGCCGGCCCTGTCGTGTACACGCCCCCGACGCTCCGGTTGAAGAACTCGTTCTCCCAGACGGTGAACTTGTCGGAGCGCCCCGTCCAGACGAGCCCCACGTCGGCGGTACGGCCGACGGCCCGGTCGATCCAGTCCCGGTGCGGAGCGGTGATCCCGCCGAAGAGATGCTGCGCAGCTCGGAAGCGGTGCTCGGCGACGATCGGATGCTGCGAGACCGCAAAGTACACGAGCACGAGCGCAGGCAGCACGAGCGCGTAACGGCGCGGGACGAAGAGGAACGCGACGCCGGCGACCACGCACCCGGCGAGAACGACGAGGTCGACGTCGCTCAGCGCCAGCCCTCGTTCGACGAGCCAGCCGAGCGGCAGCAGCGCAGCCGTGTCCGAGACGGCGTTCAGCCCGATGAAGTCCTCGTACGGCACGACGAGCGGCAACCCAGCGGCGACAGCCGCGGCGACGAGCGTCGCCGGCTGCGGTCGCAGCGCGCCGCGCTCGATCCAGACGAGCAGCGCGATGAGGAAGAGCGGCGCGACGTAGAACATGTTCCGCTCCTCGATCCGGAACGTCTGCTCGGACGCGAAGATCGCCACCTCGAGCACGAGCCAGGCCGAAAGCGAGACGGCCGCCGCCACGAAGATCCGATCGCGCTCGGCAAGCCGCCGCCACATCAGGACGAGCAGGAGCAGCGCGGCGAACGGAAGCACGCCGAGCGAGAGATCGAGCTCGGCGACGTGGTAGAGGAACCACTTCGCCACCTCGCGCACGGAGTAATGCGTCCTCCCCGCAACCTCGTAGGCGCCGAAGACGCCGAGCGGCGACGCGCCGCGCGCGACCTGGACGACGACGACGCCGATCACTCCCGCCGCGGCGACGCTGTAGAGCAGCGCGTAGCGGCGGATCGCCCGCCTGCCGGCGACGAGGAAGGGCGCCGTGACGAGCGCCGGGAGCAACGCGAGCGCCTGCTGGCGCGTGAGATACGCGACGAGGCAGATGCCGAGGAGCAGCCCGGTGCGGAGCGCGGTCGGCCGCTCCAGCCAGAGCACGAGCATCAGCGCGGCGGTCAGGAAGAGCGGGTAGAACGCGTTCTCCGTCATCAGCGTCGCGGTGTAGACCATCGACGGGATCGCGACGGAGAGAGCAGCTGCCGCCAGCGCGTATCCGGACGAGAGCACGCGGCGCGCGAGGAAGTACGCGGGCACCGCGGCGAGCGACATCACGACCGCGTTGATCGCCTTCGCCACCGCGTAGGCCTGGGGCACGGCGTCGAACAGAGCCCACGCGGGCGCGATCAGGATCGGGTAGACGATCCCGTAGGCGGCCGTCGCCTCGTCTCGCACGAGGAAGCGGCCCGACTCGGCGAAGCTCTTCGCGAGCTCGGAGTAGATGAGCTCGTCGACCATGATCCACGGCGCCGGCGTGCCACGGCCGAAGAAGTAGCGGACGATCGCCGACATGGCGACGATGCCGGTCAGCCAGGACCAGACCGGTACTGCGCGGACGATCGAGCGGACGTCGTGCCGCTCGGTCGTCGCCTCACTCGCCAAGCCCGACCTCTCGCAGCCGACTCGTCAGCTCCGCCGCTTCGGGATCGCCGGCCGCGATGCCGATCTCCGCCGCGGCATCGGCCACCTCCCGGACCACCGCCTCGCGGACAACTTCTCCGCCGGCGGCGCGCTCGAGGGCGCCGGCGTAGAGCTCCGCCACGCTGTCGACGTCGTGCTCCGCGCGCGCGAGGGCGCCGGCCGCGAGCCCCATTTCCGTACGCAGCGCGCCGTCCGAGGCGAGGAGCTCGAGCGCGTCGTCAAGCGCGTTTGCCTCGTGTGCGTCGGGCGCGACCTTGATCGCCACCTCATCGGGAAGCTCGGAGAACCAGCCGACGTCGGAGACGACGAGCGGGCGTCCGAGCGAGAGCGCGCGGACGACCGAGCCCGACGTCTCGCCCATCGTCGGCGAGCGCAGCGAGACGAGGACGTCGCAGGCGGCCATCAGCGACCACAGCCGCGCTTCGTCGACGTACTCCTCACGAACGACGCCCTCTGCCGGCTCGAGCGCAGCCACCCGAGGCGTCGCCGAGCCGACGACGAGCAGCCCAGCGCCGGCGTGTCGCTCGCGGAGCCGGGCGAACGCTGCGTACAGCTCGGGTAGCCGCTTGCTCTCGTTCTGATGGCCGAAGCAGCCGATCAGCGGTGAGCCCTCGACGTCGGCGGCACGGACGTCCGGCGCCGGCCAAGCCGGGTGCGGGATACGTTCGATCGGTCCGTCGTAGCCTGCCTCGCGCGCGCAATTCTCGACGTACGCCGAGTGGACGATCAGCGCATCGGCGAGGCGGAGCACCTCCCCCGCTAGTGGGAAGTCCTGCGGCCGGGTCTCCCAGAGCGGCGGGATGCGGTTGTCGAGCACGCCGTACGCGAGCAGACGGCCGGCGAGCCCGTAGTCACGCTCCATCGCGTCGAGGTAGCCGGCCGCATCTCCCCGCGCGAGCGTGATCCCCGCAATCAGGTGATGCAGCACGATCTCGTGCAGGCACACGACGCCGCGCCGCTTCCGCAGCGCCTCGACGATCCACCCGTGCGCTTCGGGATCGTTCCCCACGTGGTAGAGGGCGACGTCCGCCTTCGGTGCCCCACGGAAGCGGCCCGGCTTCGCGATCTCGACCTCCATGTGCTTCCGGAGCGCCGGCAGGAGCAGCGCGCTGTAGTCCGCGATCCCCGACCGGGACGGCGGCATCGGGCTGTAGTACGCAACCTTCACGCGAGTAGCCGCTCGATCGCGCGATCCCACGTCACCTGCTCGGCGACGACCTTCCCCGCCTGCCCCCACGTCCTTGCGTCCTGCTCGTGCTCGCGGAGCCACGCGCACGCCTGTGCGACGGCCGCGGGCTCCGCCTCACAGACGAGCCCCGTCCGCCGGTCGACGACCACCTCGAGCGGGCCGCCGGCGTCCTCCGTCGTGACGACGGGCTTCTCGGAGAGGAACGCCTCGTAGGGCACCATCCCGAAGTCCTCGTCGACGGGCGCGTAGTAGACGGCGAGGCAGCGGGCGTAGAGGTCCGTGAGCTCGTCGTCGCCCACGCGACCTGCGAACGTCACACGGCCGTCGAGGCCGAGCCGGCGGGCACGCTCCTCGAGCCGCTCGCGATCCGGCCCCTCGCCCGCGACGACGCCCTTGAGCGACGGGTTCTCCCCCAAGGCGTCGAGCATCAGGTCGACGCGCTTCGCGCGATCGAGGCGACCGACCGAGAGGACGAAGTCGCCGTACTGCTCGCAGCGATAGGCGAGCGGCTGCGGCGGATGCGGCAGCACTTCGGCAGCGATGCCTGTCGAGCGCTCGAGCCTACTCGCGACGTTCGCCGACGTCGCGAAGACCTTCCGCGCCTCGCCGAGGCACTTCTCGTCGAGCCGCTGGATTTGGCGACGGAGCGCACGGTCGTGCGCGGACTCGGAGAACTGCCCGAGCTCCGTGCGGTCGAGCTCGTATGCCTGGCGGAACTGGTGGAGCAGCCACACGACCTTGTTCGGATGGCGGACGCAGTACGACGGGAACTTCGTCGAGACGACGAGGTCGATGCGCCGGCCATCCGCCTCCGTCAGGTCGGCGAGCCGCCAGAGGAGCGCCTGCGTCAACACACGCTCGCCCGGATACCACTTGAACGGCATCGTCACGACGTCCGCCTCGTGGCCGCGAGCGCGCAGCTGCTCGACGAGCTCGTCCGCGAAGATCTCGGCGCCGCCGCGGTCGAACGGCACCTGCGGCCGGCAGACGGCGATCCTCATCTTCGTGCGACGATCGCGTAGTCGAGCGGCGCGAAGAGCAGCGCGTTCAGCCGGCGGACGTTGCCGGCGATCAGCGGATCGTCGGGGATAGCCAGCTGCTCGTCGGGAGGGTTCGCAAAGCGTGTCTCGACCTCGCGGAAGCCGGCCTGCTCCGCGAGGAGCGCAAGCGTCTCGGGAACGAGCGGCTGCGCGTGCGTGAGGTCGGCGAAGTAGTTGCGGAGGGCGATCGGCGACAGCGGGTTGATCGTCTCCGCGACGAGCACTCCGCCCGGCCGGAGCTTCGCGACGGCGAGCTCGAGCACGCGGACGAGCGTCGCCGGCGGCAGGTGCTCGACGACCTGCGCCATGAAGATGCCGCCGAGCGAGCCGTCCTCGAGCCCTTCGAGCGCTGCCACGGCGTCGGCTTGCTCGACGTCGAGCCCCTCGCCGCGCGCATACGCCGCCATGTCGGCGTCGGCGTCGATCCCGCGCGCGTCGATGCCGGCGTCGCGCAGGGAGAGCAGGAACTCGCCCCGGCCGCAGCCGATGTCGAGCACCGGAGCGGCCTCGCGAAAGTCGTCGACGTACGCCTGCTGGCGCTCGCGGACCGCGCTCGTGGAGCCGCGCATGCGTGCCTCGAATGCGAAGTAGTCGGGGATCGCAGCCGCAGCGGGCTGCGCGGCGACAGTCTGGACGGGAGCTACCGCACCCCCAGACCCGCGCCGCTCGACGCGGCGCAGGCGCTCGTCGAGCTCGACGCGGCTTCTCTCAGCCGCCTCCCGGCCGGAGTCGGCGCGGTCGGCCGCCTCGTAGAGATCGTCGATCAGCTTGAGCGTCGCGTCGTTGAACGCGCGTTGCTCGGCCGCCAGCGGCTCGACATACCAGCGCATAAAGGGGCGGAGAAGGCGTTTGACCGGGTTGGCAATCGCGCCTTTGAGACCAGGACGCCGTACGAGCGGACGCTCTGCCGAGACGGGCCACATGCGCTCTGCCTGCGCGCGCCAGGTTGCGCGCGCATTCGAGCCATCGGTTCCGCCCCGCCGAAGCTCCTCCTGGAGCTGGGCGAAAAGCGCGACAGGATCGGCCTCAACCGGCGGCAGAACCTGTGCAGGCGCACCGTCTTCCCTGCCGCGATCCGGCATCGGATCATCGTATCCGGCGGCTGTTACGGCACTGTGAGGCAGGTACGCTCGCGCGATGCGGGTCGGGCTGAGCCTCTTGACGCTCGTGCCAGGGCTCGTCGGAGGGTCGGAGACGTACGCGCGGGAGCTGACGCGCGCGCTCGCACGCGTCGGCGAGCACGACTACCGGGTGTTCGGTCCGACGATCGCACCAGACGCCGGGAACGGCCTGCCGACGGCGGTCGTGCCCGAGTACCGCGCGAGCACGACGATGGCTGGCCGGATCGCGGCGATGTCGCTCGCCTCGCTCCACCCCTCCCCGATCCGCCGCCGCTTCGACTCGGCGGGGCTCGACGCGATCCACTTCCCGCTCAGCGTAATGATCCCCCGCGTCGACCGACCGCCCGCAGCGACGACCGTCCACGACCTCCAGCACGAGCTCTATCCCGCGTTCTTCTCGCGCGCGGAGCTCCGCTACCGCCGCATGGTCTACGGGTGGACGGTCGAGCGCAGCCGCATCGTGATCGCGATCTCCGAGCACGCGCGCCAAACGCTGATCGAGCGCTACACGCTCGAACCGGAGCGCGTCAGGACGATCCACCTCGGCATCGACCACGACCGATTCACGCCCAACGGCCGGACGCGCGAGCCGTACGTCCTGTACCCGGCGAACCGCTGGCCGCACAAGAACCACGACCGGCTGTTCGATGCGTTCGCGCTCGCCCGCGTCGAGAGACCGGAGCTCCGGCTCGTGCTCACGGGCACCGGCCACGACCAGGCTGCCTTGCCGCCGGGCGTCGAATCGCGCGGTCACGTCTCGATGGACGCCCTCGTCGATCTCTACAGATCTGCCTCCTGCCTCGTCTTTCCGAGCCTCTACGAGGGCTTCGGGCTGCCGCCGCTCGAGGCGATGGCGTGTGGCTGCCCGGTCGCCGTGGCCAACACGACGTCGCTGCCCGAGGTGTGCGGCGACACGGCGGAATACTTCGACCCGCTGTCAGCCGAGGACATGGCGACCGCGATCCTCCGTGCGCTCGACGGGCATCTCATCGAGCGAGGGCTCGCCCGGGCTGCGCAGTTCACTTGGGGCGCGACCGCCCGAGCACACGACGAGGTCTACCGCGCGCTCAGCGCCTGACGAACGCGAGGCGGGCGACATCTCCGCCGGCGCCCTTGCGCTCGCGGGCGATGAGGCCGTAGACGGGGCCGAGCGGGAGCAGCAACGGGAACGTCCGCGTATAGGCGGCGTTCCAGTTCGGCTCCATACGCACGACCTCCCGTGACACGAGCTCGAGCGCGGGCACGGCCGCGACCAGCGTGTCGAGGTGCGCGTCGTCGTACCAGCGCTGGAAGAAGTAGCGGCCGTCGACCGGCTCGTGCGCCACGTACATCGGCGCGTCGCGCCAGTCCTCGCGATACGTCTCGGCGTACGGCAGGGTCACGAGCACGCGGCCGCCCGGCCTCACCACGCGCGCGAGCTCGGCGAGCGCGCGCGCTGGGCCGTCACCCTCGATGTGCTCGAGCACGGAGATCGAGTACGCGTGGTCGAGGGTTGCGTCATCGAACGGCAGCGCGCGGCCGTCGGCGGCGAGAAACTCCACGCCTGAGCCCGCGGCAAGCGCCCGCCAGGTGTCGATCTCCGACTCCAGCTCGTCCACGCACGTCACCCGCACGCCGCCCCGTGCGAGCTGGACGGCGAGGAGCTTCGGGCTCGCGAGGTCGAGCACGTGCTCACCCGCCCGGGCGCCGAGCGTCTCGAGCGCCCACGGCAGCTCGAGGTAGCGGCTCGGGTCGAGCGGGATGAGGACGCACCGCAGTGCCTCCCGCCGGTAGCCGTGGCGCACGAGGTCGCGGACGCCGAGCCCGACGCTCGTCGCGTAGAGGGATCCCCACCCGCGCACGGCTCAGGTCGCGTCCGCGAGCTTCGACCGCGTGCGCTCGGCCATGACGACGTTACCCTTCTGCTCGTCGGAGACACGGAGCCGGTAGCCGGGCGGGACGGTCTCCACGCGCTCCCTGCCCAGGGTCTTGCGCAGCTGCGAGACGTAGACCTGGAGCGCCTTCTGCGCCCTCTCGGGAGGCTCCTCTTCCCAGAGGGCGTCGATCAACAGGTCGATCGAGACGACCTCGTTGGCGTGGATCAGCAGCATCGCGAGGAGCTCGCGGTGCTTCCGGGCGCCGAGCTCGAGCGGCGTCCCGCTCTCGAGCACCTCGAGTGGGCCGAGGATGCGGAAGTCCATCATCGCTCCCTCGTCGACCGCCATGGTGGCGGATCGTAGATCGATCAGCGAGGCCGTGCTCTAGGCCGAACGCGGGTCGCGCTGTGGAGTGAAGCGGACCCTTACAGCTCCTGCATGCAGAGGGGCTACTCTTGCCGCCATGGCGGCCCCGGGCTCCGATCCGATCTGGACCGACGACGCCCTCGCCGATCTGAGACGCGACCTCGGCGAGGCATACGCCGGCCGTACCGCGGCCGTCACCGGCGCAGACGGGTTCATGGGCTCGCACCTGACCGAGGCGCTCGTCGCGCTCGGCGCGGACGTGACCGCCTTCGTGCGCGCGACGTCGAGCGGCGCGCTCAACAACATCGGCCACCTACGCGACCAGCTCCGCGTCGTCTTCGCAGACCTGACGGACCGCACGTCCGTCGACTACCTCGTGAAAGACCTCGCGAAGGCGCCGGACAAGCCGTACGTCTTCCACCTCGCCGCGCAGGCGCACGTCGGTGAGTCGTGGCACCGGCCGTACGAGACGGTGATGGCGAACGTCGTCGGCACGCTCAACCTCCTGCAGTCGATCGTCGACCACTCGCTCGAACTCGAGAAGCTCGACACGGCGGGCACGTCAGAGGAGTACGGCAACCCGCGCGAGGCGGTCGCACACCACCACGACTTCGATCGCGAGGGCGGCGTCATCTTCCACGAGCGCTCGCCGATCAACCCGAAGTCCGTCTACGCGACGTCGAAGGTGGCGGCCGACTTCCTGACGATGAACTACCACGACGCGTTCGGCGTGCCGGGCGTCGTGACGCGGATGTTCAACAACTACGGCCCGCGCCAGAACCCGCGCTTCGTCACGGGCACGATCATCACGCAAGCCCTCGAGCGCTCCCGCGTCGAGCTCGGGCAGCTCGAGCCGTTGCGCGACTTCTGCTTCTGCACCGACGGCGCCCGCGGCCACCTGACCGTCGCCGCGCACGGCATCCCCGGCGACGTCTACGTCTACGGCCAGGGCGAGAACATCTCCATGCGCGACTGGGCCGAGCTGATCCTGCGCGTCGGCGAGGAGGACGGCCACTGGCCCGGCGACCGCGAGCTCGTCAGCCTCGAGGCCCGCTACCGGCCGGGCGCGAGCGAGGTGCTCGCGCTCAAGGTCGGGCACGAGAAGCTGAGCGCGGAGACGGGCTGGAAGCCCCTCGTCTCCTGGGAGGAAGGCGTGCGGCAGACGATCCGCTGGTACGCGGCGAACCGCGCTGGCTGGATCGGCCGCGTCGACTGGGGCAGGAGGTGAAGGCGCTCGTCACGGGCGGCTCGGGGTTCCTCGGATCGCATCTCGTCGAGCGGCTCGAGCGCGAGGGCGACGACGTGATCGTGCCGCGCAGCGCCGAGTACGACCTCACGCAGGAGGAGGCGGCCGCACGCCTCTTCCGCGACACGGAGCCGGAGATCGTCTACCACCTCGCCGCCCTCGCCGGCGGCATCGGCGCCAACCGCGCCGCGCCCGGGCGGTTCTGGTACGCGAACCTCCTGATGGGCACACACGTCCTCGAGCAAAGCCGGCTCGCCGGCGTGCGCAAGCTCGTCCTGCTCGGGACGATCTGCTCGTACCCGAAGCACACGCCCGTGCCGTTCCGCGAGGACGAGCTCTGGAATGGCTACCCGGAGGAGACGAACGCGCCGTACGGTGTCGCAAAGAAGGCGCTGCTCGTCGGCGCGCAGGCATATCGGGAGCAGTACGGCACGAATGTCACCTATCTCCTCCCAGTGAACCTCTACGGCCCGCGCGACAACTTCGACCTCCAGACCTCGCACGTGATCCCGGCACTGATCCGCCGCATGATCGAGGCGCAGGAGCGGGACGAGCCCGAGATCGTGCTCTGGGGGGACGGCTCACCGACGCGCGAGTTCCTCTACGTCGAGGACTGTGCTGAAGGAATCGCGCTCGCCGGCGCGAGCTACGACGGCGGCGAGCCTGTGAACCTCGGCTCCGGCGAGGAGATCGCGATCGCCGACCTCGCCGCGCTCGTCGCCGAGCTGACCGGCTACTCGGGCTCGATCGCCTGGGACTCGACGCAGCCGAATGGGCAGCCGCGGCGGTTGCTCGACACGACGCGGGCCGAGGCCCTATTCGGCTTCAAAGCGGAGACGAGCCTGCGCGAGGGCCTCGAGCGCACGATCGCGTGGTATCGCGAGCACGCGCCCGTCGGCGCGTGAACACCGCGAGCGCCCGCACGACGATCGCCCGGACGTGGGAGCAGACCCCGGTTCGCGAGCCCTGGCGCGTCCTCGGCCCGCTGCTCCTCGTCCACTGGCTCGCGCTCGTCGTCTTCACGACGCGCGTCCATCACAACGGCTGGCTCTTCTACCAGGGCGGCGACCAGATCTGGTACTGGACGACGGGTTGGCTGCTCGGCCACGGCTCGATCACGGACGCGTTCGTCACCCACGGCTGGTCGACGATCCTCGTGCCGTTCACCTGGATCGGCGGCGCCGGTTTCCTTGGCGGCTTGCCGTTCGTCGTGCTCCTCCAGGCGCTCGTGCTCGCACCGCTCGCCCTCTGGTGCATGTACGAGCTCGGTGCGCGCATCGGCGGACGCGTGATCGGCTACCTCGCCGCGGCAGCCTGGATGCTCGGGCCCTATCTCGTCATTCCGCTCTTCGTCCACCGCTACCACGACCGCTACGTCGACCAGTTCCTGCCGCTGCCGCTCGGGCTGACGGGGATGGCGGACTACGCCGGGACGGTCTGCATACTCGTCTCGGCCGTCTTCACGCTCCGTGCGATCGAGAGCCGCGACGCCCGGACGGCGGCGCTCGCCGGGCTAACGATGGGCTTCGCGGCGGTGATCAAGCCGTCGAACCTCATCTACTTCCTCGCCGGCTTCGTCGCGCTGCTCGCCGCGCGGCGCTGGCGCGAGCTCCTCGTCGTCGGCGCGGCCGCATTGCCTGCGCTCCTCGCGCTGACGCTCTGGAAGTACCGGAGCCTCGGCTACCTGCCCGCGTTCGCCGCGCCCGAGCGCCATGTTGCGCTCGGCACGGGCACGCTCCGCGAGCCGTACGACCGCTACGTGAACATCGACTGGGACACGCTGCGCGCGAACCTGGCCAGCCTGCGCGAGGTGTTCTGGAGCATGCGCGTCGTCCAGTGGCTTCCGTTCGCGGGCGCGATCGCCGTCGCGCGGCGCTCAGTGCCGCTCGCGCTCTACCTCTCGACGTGGTTCTGGACGTACTTCGTGCTCAAGGGCTCCTCGATAGAGGCGTCGGTCGACAGCGGGTCGTTCTTCCGCTTCCTCCTGCCGGCGATGCCCGCGTATCTCCTGCTCGCCGTCGCGCTGCCGCTCCTGATCCCGAAGCTCGGCATGAGACTGGCGGCGCGCACGGCGTTGCCGAAGCCCGCCGTAATCGGCCGCCGTGCGCTGATCGCGGCAGCTGTCCTGCTCGGGCTCGTGCCGATCGTCGGCGCCGCGGCAGCGACGCCCGTGCACGGAGGTGAGGACGTGCTCCAGAACGCGGAGATCGCCGTGCCCGTCGGCCACGGGATGAAGCTGACGGCAACTACCCGAGGGCAGCTCGTCTCACTCGACTGGACCTCTCCCACGAAGCGCGGCACCGACGTCTTCTACAAGCTCTACCGGAGCCCGGCCGACACGGACTACCTCTGCTTCTCGCATCACCCCGGCGCGGACGAGTGCCCGCTCGTCAGCGTCGAGCTGCACACGCTGCGTCGGACCTCGATCGTCGACCGGCCGGGCAGCGGCACGTGGACGTATCGCGTCGGCGCGGGCGCGAACTGGCTGGACGACCCGACCCTCGGCGACGTCTTCCAGCTCTCGAACCCGGTCACCGTCGTCATCCCGTAGATGGCCCGTGGACGGCTCGGGGGAGCTCTCGCGCTCTGCGCCGTGCTCGTCGTCGCGGGGCTCCTCTACGGTCGAAGCCTCCACGCGGCGACGAACTACGACGAGCAGGTGTACCTCTCGTCGCTCGACGCACTCACACACGGGCAATCGCTGGGGACGGATGTCTACGCATCGCAGCCGCCCGGCTTCTACGCGCTGCTGCGAGCCGCGTCGCTGCTGCCGGGGGACGGCGTTACCGCGCTCCGCGTCCCGTTCCTGCTGATCGCGCTGCTCGGGCTCGGAGCCGCGTTTGCGCTCGGCCGCAAGATCGCGGGCAAGTTGGGAGGCATCGGCGCGGCTGCCGTGCTCGCGGTCACGCCTCCGTTTCCCGTGCAGGCCGCGCGCGTCCAGGCCGACACCGCGTCAGTCGTGCTCGCGCTCTGCGCGCTCGCCGTGCTCGCCTACGCACGCCGAAATCCCGGCCTGGCCGCTGGCGCCGGGGCGATCGCCGGCGCGGCCGTCTCGGTGAAACTGCTGGCGCTGCCCGTCGTCGTGCCGATCGCCGTGCTGCTGATCGGCTGGCGGTCGTGGCGTCTCGCCGGCGCCGTCGCGGCGGGTGCGGCGTCCGTCTGGGTCGGGCTCCTGATCGCGTACGCCGGCGCCTTGCCCGACCTCTGGGACTCCGTCGTCACCGATCACCGGCTCGCCCGGGAGCTCGGGCCGTCGATCGGCGACAACGTCCACCGCGTCCTTCTGCACCCGATCGAGTGGAGGACGCCGGCCGGCATCCTCGTGCCGATCGGGGTTGTCTGCGCCGTTCTCTTCGCGCGCCGGCTCGAGACGTTCGCGCTGCTCTCGTGGATCGCCGCCTCCGCCGTGTTCCTCGTCTACCAGCAACCGCTCTTCGACCACCACATGGTGCTGATCGTCACCGTGCTTGCCGTCACCGCCGGAACAGGGCTCGGTGTAGCTGCCGAGCGCGTCCCACAGCCGGCGCGGGTCGCCGTCGTCGGCGTCGGCGCGCTCCTGCTAGTCGCCGGCGTCGTGCAGGAGGAGCGGCGGCTGGCGCGACAGGACGGCGAGCCGGCCGCGATCCAAGCGATGGCGAGGCAACTGCGCGCGCGCACGGCGCCGGCCGAGCTCGTCGGCACGGACCTGCCGATCGTCGCGTACCTCGCCGACCGCCGCGTCCCCGGGCAGCTCGTCGACACGTCCTACGTCCGGCTCGGAATCGGATCGCTGACGGATTCGGACATCGTCGCAACGCTCGAACGAGATGACGTCCGCGCCGTCGCCGTCGGCCGGACCTTCGCCGGCCGCCCCGCGCTCGTCCGTGCGCTCCGCGCCCGCTACCCGAAGCGGATCGAGCGCGACGGGATCACTCTCTATCTCCGTCCCGCCGGTTGAGTCGCTCCTCGAGGAGCGCGATCCGCTGCGCGAGCACGACATTCTGGTCGACGAGCTTCGAGATCACCGTGGAGTAGTCGAGGAGGACGCAGAGGATGAAGAACGTCGCGACGGCGAACAGCACGGCCGGCGGATACGTCTCGACGCCGAACCAGCCGGCGATCGTCGCCGTCCCCGAGCGCCAGACCGAGAGCACGAGCAGCGCGAGGCCGGTCACGAGCCAGAGCAACGCGTAGCGTTCCTTCAGGCGCCGTTTGCGGATCAGCTCGAGGATGATCAGCACGAGCAGGACCGAGACAACCGCGCCGGCGATCGAGAAGGTGAGCGGCGTCACTCGGACACCTCCCGCATCGGGGGCTCACGGCGGAAGAGGGCGACGAACAACGCGAGCAGCACCTTCGCGAGGAAGTACGCGGACTTGAAGAAGCCGTGAGACGAGTGACCCGCCAGGCGGTCGCGCATCGCCGCCGGCACCTCGATCCTGCGTAGCCGGTGCTTGGCGACGAGCACCGTCGCCTCCACCTCCGGGAACTCGTGCGGATAGTCGTTCGCGAACAGCGTGATCGCGCGGCGGTTGAGCGCCTGGAAACCGGACGACGGATCCGTCACGTGCTGGCGCGTGACGAGCGACGCGGCGCCGGCGAGCACGCGGTTGCCGATCTGCCGGTGCGCCGCCTGCTTGTAGCCGCCGTCTCCGAGGTAGCGCGAACCGACCGCGATGTCGGCCGTGTCGTCGAGGACCGGCGCGACGAGCGCGGCGAGATTGGCCGCGTCGTGCTGGCCGTCGCCGTCGAGGCGGATCGCGAGCTCGAACCCGTTCTCGAGCGCGTAGCGGAACGCGGTCTGCACCGAGCCGCCGATGCCGAGGTTGAACGGGAGCCGCAGGACGCGTGCGCCGTGCTCCTGCGCCACCTCGGTCGTCCGGTCGACCGAGCCGTCGTCGACCACGATCACCTCGAAGCCGGGATCGAAGGCGCGGATCTCCGAGATCACCTGCGCGACGCTCTTCTCCTCGTTGAGTGCCGGGACGATCGCGAGCCGCCGGAGCGAGGCGAGCCTTGGGTCACGCTCAGCCACGAGCTGCCACCGGTGCCTGCGATCCGATGCCGACGAGCTCGAGCAGCTGCCGAGCGCGGTGGACGTACGTGTGCTCGTCAAGGGCGCGCTCGCGAGCGGCGCGGCCCAGGTCGTCTGCCCGCCCGGTGTCGCCGAGCAGCTCCTCGTACGCCGCGACCGCCTCTTGGGTGCTCTCGACGACGAGCAGCTCCTTGCCCGGCTCGAACCAGCGCTCGATCCCCTCGTGCGGGTTCGAGACGACCGTCGCGCCAGCCATCGCGAGCTCGAACGGCCGCGAGGTGGACGAGAGCGGCACGGTCGCATGCGGCTTACGCGTGATGTTGAGGTTGATGCGCGCTGCGGAGATCGCGCTCGCGAACCCGTTGAACGGCACGTCGCCCGTATAGCGAGCGGCGCCGAGGTCGCTCCGGAAATCGTTGCCGCCGAGCGAAAAGTCGGCTTCAGGCAGCCGCCGACTCGGCTCGACGACCATCTCCTCGATCCAGTCGGCGCGGAACTTCTCGCCGTAGCCGTAGAAGTAGACGTCGGTCGTCTTTTCGACCGACAGCGGCCGGAAGAGCTCGGGATCGGCGCCCCAGAAGATCGCCTCGGCACGCCGGGCGCCGAGCTCGCGGAGCCGCTCGAGGCCGCCTTCCGAGTTCGAGACGACGAGGTCGTACTCACCCGGATCGGCGCCGTGGTAGTAGTTGAAGCCCGTGTCCATGCCGCCGAACTCCGGCAGGCTCATCGGCACGTCGCCGTCGTAGAAGACGACGGGAATCGAGAACCGCTCACGAAGCGCCGTCGCGACGCCGCGCAAGTGGCTCATCGGCACGGTGAAGACGAGGACGGCGTCGACGTCCCGCTCCCGCTCGAGGATCCGCTCGAGGTGCCGCTGCCAGCGCGGCGTCACCCAGCGCCAGATCGTCTCGCGAACGAGCTTGTCGACGGCCGTGTCAGGCGGTTCCTCCTCCGCGCGCCGGATGTGCGTGTCGCCCTTCGCCCGCGCGACAAGGTCTCGCCCGCCGGCGAACAGCTCGCCCTCGCGGTAGCACGGGTTCGGCTCGGTCCGCCACCACGGCGCCTGCACGGGGCGGCCACGGTACGGCGTCACGATCAGGTCGACGCCCGCCTCGTGGAGCCCCTTCCAGAGCTGCCACCAGGCAGGAGTGCAGCCGTACTTGAAGTCGAGGTCGATCGCCGACGCGACTGCGAGGATCTTCGGGGCGCGGGCGCGCGCGGTCACGGGAGCCAGTATGGCGATGCCATCACGCCGCGAGCACCTCGACGTCGTAGAGCGAGAACGCAGGGTCGCGGGTGACGATCGTCAGGCTTTCGAGCTGAGCCTGCGCGATCAGCATCCGGTCGAACGGATCGGTGTGATGCAACGGCAGACGGCCAGCCAGGAGGGAGTGCCCGATCGTGATCGCGAGTGGAGCGAAGCCGGCAGCGCCGAGCTCCGCTTCGAGGTCGCCGGTCGTGTCGAGCTTGCCTTGCGCGCGCTTGATGGCGATCTCCCAAGTCGATGCCGCACTCACGAGCACCGCGCTCTCGGGATCGACGATCGCCGATCGGGCTTCGCTTACGAGCTCCGCGGGCTTGGCGACCGCCCACAGGAGCACGTGGGTGTCGAGCAGAAGCCTCACTCGCCCACTTCGAAGAGCCTCGCGACCTCCTCGTCGTAGGCGTCGAAGTCGTCGGCGATCCAGATGCGGCCTTCGAGACCGCCGAGGCGCCGCGGCTCCTTCGGCTGCTCGTACCGGACGAGCTTGGCTAGCGGCTTGCCGGCCTTCGCGACGACGATCTCCTCGCCGGCGGCAGCCCGCTCGACGAGCCGCGAGAGGTGTGTCTTCGCCTCGTGGATGTTGACCTGTGTGGACATATCTAACTTAGTCTAGTTTAGTCCGACTCAGGATAACAGGCGAGGTGCGCTCAAAGCCAGGATGATCCAGCCAGCAGCCGCCCTCCTAGTAGGCGCCGCGCCGGGAGATGACGGCGGGAATGGTCCGCGCGAGAATCGTGATGTCGAGCCAGATCGACCAGTTGTCGAGGTAGAAGAAGTCGAGCCGGACGAGGTCGTCGAACGAGAGATTCGAGCGGCCGGAGATCTGCCAGAGGCCGGTCATGCCCGGCAGCACGTGGTAGCGCTTGAGGTGCCACTCCTCGAGCAGGTTGTAGTCGCGGGTCGGCAGCGGCCGCGGGCCGACGAGGCTCATCTCCCCGCGCAGGACGTTGACCATGTTCGGGATCTCGTCGAGCGAGAAGCGGCGGAGGAAGCCGCCGACGCGGGTCACGCGGGGATCGTCACGGATCTTGAACAGTGCGCCTGGCGCCTCGTTCGCGTCCTCTAGCTTCGACTGCAGCTTCGCCGCGTCCGCATACATCGTCCGGAACTTGAGCATCGCGAACTCGCGCTCGCCGAGCCCGACCCGCAGGTCGCGGTAGAAGACCGGCCCGCGGGAGGTGAGCTTGACGGCCGCGGCGATCGCGACCCAGATCGGCAGGCCGATCAGAAGCACGACGACCGACATGGCCATGTCGAAACCGCGCTTCAGGACCCAATCGAAGCCGACGAGCACCGGCGGCCGGATCTCGAACAGCGGGATCCCCTGGCCCGGCACGAAGTCCGCGTGCTTCGTCAAGAGCTCCGTCGTCCTCGGGGCGATTCGCACGTGGACCCCCGCTCGATGCGCCTGGTCGACCATGTCGAGCAGCTGCCGCTCGTCGAAGTCCGAGTCGGTGACGATCAGCTCGTCGACCTGGTTCGATTCGAGAACCGCACGCAACGTGTCGGGGCTCCCGAGCACGGCCAGCGGCACGTCGGGCTCGGAAGCGGACACGATGCCCACGAGGTCGTAGTCGATCCCGCCGCGCCCTGAGCCGAGCGTCCGGTAGAGCTCGAGCAGGTGCTCGCCCTCGCCGGCGAGCACCGCGCGGCGGTGGACGCCGAAGGCATGGAACATCTCGCGCGTGACGACGTCGTAGCTCGCGCGGAACAGGCCGATCAGCACCGCCGTGAGGACAAGGGTCGTCGGGATCAGCCCAAACGTCGAGAACTCGTGGCCGGTACCGAGCCCGAACGCAAACGTGAGCAGCGCGACCAGGAGCAGCGACGAGACGACGCGGCCGAAGCCCGAGCGATGCTCGCGGCTCGCGTAGAGACGCGCCTGCGAGAAGACGAGCACGGTGACCAGCGCGACGAACGGCAGCCACTCCCCCTCCGCGTCCCAGAGGACGCCCCAGAGGATCGGCGTGTTCCCGTAGTACTCCTCGCGCAGGGCGAGCGCCCCGTACAGCGCGAGCGCGAGCCCGCAGAGGTCGAGGAAGATCAGGACGCAGACGCTGGCGGCGCGGAGCAGGAACCAGCGACGCGGCGCCCGGGCGAGGACATACGGCTTGCTGCGCCTGATGTCGCCGACTTCGCGAGGGCTCTCCGGCGCGACGGCGGATGGCTCCGGTGTTGCCACGGGAGCCTCCATCTTACGCTCCGCGTGCCGTGGCTCCTTCGGCCGCCTGGCCGAACGGCTGGGCCGGAGCTGCGTCCTGCGCCCGGCTCAGCGACTCGAGGTCCGTGACAGTCGCCCGGCGGGCCAGCACCTCGAGCGCTACTCGCAACGCGGACCTGCGCGGCCGGTCGAGGAGGTCCGTGTCGTGGAAGTAGACGTGGACGTAGCGGCTCAGACTGCCGAGAGCGGCGCGCGCGGCCATGCCGATCGTGTGCGTCGCGGGAAGCTCGAGCAGGCGTCGGCCGCTCGGCAGCTCGAGCCAGGCCGGCGCCGACGCGGCGAGCCGGGGCGCGTCGGGAGCCAGGTAGGACGGGCGGAAGGCCGTGCCCGTGCAGTCGGTATAGCCGAGCTCCGCAAGCGCCTCGGCGACACCCTGATCGATGTACCAACCGCCGCCACAGAAGAGCCGTGCCTCGACCCCGTGTTCGCGCAGCCATGCCGCTTCGGCGCGCACCCTCGCGGCGTGCTCCGGCGACGGTGCGTCCGGCCGCGCGTGCCGCGGCCCGACGAAGTGCGTGTGCAGCCCGAACGGGCCTTGCGCGGCCGCGATCCGGGCGCGATCGAGCCACACGTCTTCGCCCTCACCGGCCGTCGCATCGGGCGGTCGCATGAGCGCGGCGACGAGGAATCCGCCCGGCCGCGACGCCTGGAACGTGGCGAAGCGCTCCCAGCAGACATCGTCGAGCGGTCGCTCGACGTGGCAGGAGACCACCGCGTACCGTTTGCCATCCGTGTGCGGCATCTGCGGATTCCTAGCACCGTCGGGCGACCCGGACCCCGCCGTCGTCGCCGCGATGAACGACGCGCTGATCCATCGCGGGCCGGACGAGGGCTCGGTCGACGCCTTCGGACGCTGTGTGCTCGGCAACCGGCGCCTGCGGATCATCGATCTCGTCACCGGCAGCCAGCCGGTCGCCAACGAGTCCGGCGAGGTCGTCGCCGTCTTCAACGGCGAGCTCTACAACTTTCACGAGCTTCGGGACGACCTCTCCGCGCGCGGCCACGACGTTCGCGGCACGGGCGACACGCCGGTCATTCCGCACCTCTACGAGGAGCACGGTGTCGCGTTCGCCGATCGCCTGTCCGGGATGTTCACGGTCGCGCTCTGGGACCGCGCCCGTGAGCGGCTCGTGCTCGCCCGCGACCGCATCGGGAAGAAGCCGCTGCTCTGGGCACGCCTCGCCGATGGCTCGCTCGTCTTCGCGTCCGAGCTGAAGGCGCTGCTCCGCGTGCCGGGCATCTCGACCGAGATCGACCCGACGGCGATCGACGCGTACCTGGCGCTGCAGTACGTCCCCGGCGGCACGGGCCTCGCCGCCATCGAAAAGCTGCCCCCGGGCCACGTGCTCGTCGCCGAGCGCGGCGCCGTGCGCGTCGAGCGCTACGCCCACTTCGAGGACCTGCGACCCGAGAGCGAAGGCGACTGGCTCGCGCTCGTCCGCGAGCGGGTGGACGCCGCCGTGCGGCGGCGCCTGATCTCAGACGTCCCGCTCGGCGCTCTCCTCTCTGGTGGCATCGACTCGAGCATCGTCGTCGGCCGAATGGCGCACGCGTCTTCGCACCCGGTGCGCACGTTCACCGTCTGCTTCGACGACGACCGCTACGACGAACGGCGCTACGCGCGTTCCGTCGCCGAGCGCTACGGGACGGAGCACGAGGAGCTCCTTGTCGACGAGAACGTCGCCGACACGCTGCCGAGGCTCGCCGCCGCCTTCGACGAGCCGCACGGCGACGACGCTGCCCTCCCGCTCTTCCTCGTCTGCGAGGCGGCGCGCCGGCACGTGACCGTCGCGCTCACGGGTGATGGCGGCGACGAGTCGTTCGCGGGCTACGAGCGCTACGCGGCGCACGAGCTGGCGCGGAAGCTCGCGGTGCCCGGCGCGGGACTTGCGGCGCGCGCACTGCGGCCGCTCGGCAAGGAGCGCCGCTCGACGGCGACGCGCGCTGCGCGGCTGTTCGAGGCGGCGGCGGCGAGGCCAGGCGAGCGCTACGGCGGCCTGATGGAGATCTTCTCGGCCGAGCTGCGGGCGGAGCTGCTCGAGCCGTCGTTCGTCGCGCGCCCGGCGCCGACGTGGCAGCTGCTCGGACCGCCGCCTCGCCCCGGAATCGCCGGTCTCCAGCTGCTCGACATCCGCACCTATCTCCCGGGCGACCTGCTCGTGAAGGCCGACATCGCGTCGATGGCGCACTCGCTCGAACTGCGCTCGCCGCTCCTGGACTGGGAGGTGCTCGAGCTCGGCGTCTCGCTGCCCGACTCGCTCAAGGTCAAGGGCCGGAGCGGGAAGCTCGCGCTGCGGCGAGCCTTTGCCGACGACCTGCCGGCGGAGGTCTCGGCGCGCAGCAAGACCGGCTTCGGCACGCCTGTCCGCGACTGGTTCCGGGGGCCGCTCCGCACGATCGCCGGCGACGTGCTGCTCGGGGAGACGACGCGCCAGCGCGGCCAGCTTCGCGTCCGCAGGGTCGAACGCCTGCTCCGAGACCACGTCGCGGGACGCGCCGATCACGGCCACCGGCTCTGGTGCCTGCTGATGCTCGAGCTCTGGCAGCGGACGCACCTCGACCAGCGCGCGGCCGTCGCCGCGACGGCGATACCGGCGACCGGGTGACGCGGCCATGAGCCGCCGAGGCGCATACGCGCTCGTCGCGACAGTCGCAGTCGTGCCGCGCCTTGTCGTCCTGCTCCACGAGCGAGGCGACATCCTCGCGTCCTTCACGGAGAAGAGCGACCGGTTCGCGAAGACGTTCGTCGACAGCGGCACGTTCGGGTTCATCGGCGGCGAGCCGTCGGCCTGGACGCAGCCGCTGTACTCGTTCTTCCTGATCCCCATCTACTGGGTCGCGGGCCGCGAGTGGTGGGCGGTCGGCATCGCCCAGATCGTCGTCGCCGCCGCCACTGCGCTCGTCGTCTACGAGACCGGTCGGCGCTTCCTCTCCCCGCGGGCCGGGCTGATCGCCGCGCTCGTGGCGACGCTCAACCCGTACCTCGTCTGGCACGACGTGCACGTCAACCGCGAGATCCTCGACGAATTGCTCGCGGCGGTCGTCGTCTACCTGACTCTGCTCGCGACCGAGCGGACGGGTCGGCGTGGGCTCGCGGTGCCGGCTCTCCTCGGCGTCGCGCTCGGTCTTGCGATCCTCGGCAACTCACGGCTCATCGCGCTGCCGCTCGTCATCGCCGTCTTCGTCGGCTGGCGGCTCCGGCGCTGGGCGCCGGCGCTCCTCGTCGTCGGGGTCTGCGCGCTCTCGCTCCTCCCGTGGCTCGTGCGGAACGAGGTCTCGGTCGGCTGCTTCACGCTGACGACGGATGCGCGGGCGCTGTGGAAGGCGAACAACCTCAGCACGTACGACGTGCTCGATCGAGGCGGGTGGATCGACGACGTGCCGAACCTCGCCGGCGCGCCGCCCTGGCCCGAGCTCGCCGCCGACCTGACGCAGGCAGGCACACCGACGACGGTCGACGAATGCGCGCAGATGCGGCTCTACCGGCGCGAGGTGCTCGATTTCTGGCGCGACCATCCGCACGAGAAAGGGCGGCTTGCCGTGCAGGCGGCGCGCATGCTCTGGGATCCGCGCTCGATCCGGACCGAGGGCAGGGCGGAGGCGGGCGGGTTCGTCGACGACGCGCGGACGTGGGTGCAGCCGCTGTACACGATCCCGCTTTACGTCCTCGCCCTGCTCGGGCTCTGCGTGATCCCACGGAGGATCGCGGCGCTCTTCCTCGCGCTGCTCGCGTACAACACGCTCGCCGCGCTCGTCTTCGCCGGCGCGACGCGCTATCGCGTGCCGTGGGACTTCCTGCTCGCTCTCGCGGCGGGCGCGGCGGTCGTGTGGCTTCTGGAACGCCGGAGAGCGAGAGAGCCAGCATGCGCGTAGTCCACGTCCACCGCATCGGCGGCATCGGCGGCTCGGAGCGCCACCTGCTGACGCTGCTGCCGGCGCTTGCGGCGCGCGGCGTCGACGCGCGCTTCGTCGGGCTCGACATGCCGAACGCGGATCCGTTCTACGACGCCCTCGAGGAGGCCGGCGTCCCGTTCGTGCGGCGCGCGCATGCCTGGGGCCTCGGTCGCGCACTACGCCGGTCAGGAGCCGACCTCGTGCACACGCATCTCGTCCACGCCGATGTCTACGGCGCGCTCACAACTCGCACGCCGATCGTCTCCACGAAGCACAACCCCGATCCGTTCCGCACGGGCCGGTGGCGCCACGCCGAACGGAGGCTTGCGCACCGCGCGCGGCGGATCGTCGCGATCAGCGAGGCGGTGCGCCGCTTCTCGGTCAACGACGTGGGGCTGCCCGCGGAGAAGATCGACGTCGTCCACTACGGCCTCGACGCGCTGCCCGAGCCGTGGGCGCCCAACCCCCCGCTCGCGATCGAAGACGGCGCGCCGCTTCTCCTCTGCGTGGCGCGGCTCGCGCCGCAGAAGGCCGTCGACGTCGCGATCCGCGCGCTTCCCGAGGTTCCCGGCGCGACGCTCGTCGTGCTCGGCGATGGCCCTGAGCGCGCATCGCTCGAGGCACTCGGGCGTGAGCTCGGCGTCGCCGATCGCGTGCTCATGCCGGGGCGCGTGGGGGACGTGGCCGAGCTCTACCGCCGTTCGGACGTGCTCGTCCATCCCGCGCGCTGGGAGGGTTTCGGGCTCGCAATGCTCGAGGCGATGTTGGCGGGAAAGCCCGTCGCCGCGGTCGATGCGGGCTCTGCACCCGAGCTCGTCCTGAACGGGATCACCGGCCTCCTCTCCCCTCCCGACGACGCGGCCAGGCTCGCCGAGAACGTGCGTACCCTCCTCGCAGGGGCGGCGCAGGGAGAGCGCTATGGCGAGCTCGGGCGCGCCCGAGCCGCAAAGGAGTTCTCGGTCGAGCGAATGACGACGCGAACGCTCGAGGTCTACGAGCAGGCAACTCTGGACTAGGAGCGGGCCGCCAACGCATCGCGGTAGAGTGCGTCCGTCCGCTTCGTGCAGCGCTCTTCGAGGAACTCGGAGAGAGCACGCCGGCGGCCCGCCTCACCCATCTTCGCCGCCAGCTCGAGGTCCCCTGCGACACGGACGATCGCCGCCGCGAGCGGCTCGGCCTCGCCTGGCGCCACGAGCAGACCCGTCTCGCCGTCGGTGACGAGCTCGCCGAGCCCACCGATCGAAGCGGCGATCACCGGCCGAGCGCGCTCCATCGCCTCGAGCGCCACCATCCCGAAGCCTTCGCCCATCGACGGTACGACGATCACCGCCGCCTCTTCGATCGCGCGCTGGATCGGCGAGACGTAGCCGACGAAGCGGATCGCGTCGCCGACGCCGAGCTCGCGGGCGAGCGCCTTGAGTGCAGGCTCGAGCGGCCCGCGGCCGGCGATGTCCAGTGTCAGCCCTGGCACCGCCTTCCTCGCCTCGGCAAACGCACGCAGCAGGACGATGTGGCCCTTGATCGGGATCAGGCGGCCGACGCAGAGGAGATGGGGCACGATTCCCGCGTAAGGTGGCGGATCGCCGCGTGGCGCGATCCCGTAGTGGACGATCTCGAAGCCGTCCTCGTCGAAGCCTTCCGTCTCGGCGAGGTAGTGCGCGAGCCCACGCGAGATCGCGATGTGGAGGTGGGCGAGGCTGGCGACGCCGCGGTCGGCGAGCGCGAACGCCCGCCCTTCGCGGAACTCGTTGAACCCGTGCTTCGTCGACACGCGAACCGGGACGGCAGCCAGCGCTCCGGCCATCAGCCCGTACGCATCCGCATGGACGAGGTGCGTATGCAGGATGTCGGGCCGCTCGCCGGCCAGGTAGCGCGAGAGCCGCATGAACGCCACCGGGTCGACGTCGCCGGAGATCGGGATCGCGTCGAGGTGGACGCCGCGCGACTCGAGCTCGCGCGCGAAGTCCCAGGCGCCCGCCTCGTGCTCGTGCAGCATCAGCAACCGCACGTCCCAACCACGCTCGGCGAGCCGAGGCAGAAGCGAAAGCAGGTGCGCCTCCGAGCCGGAGATGCCCGCCACCTTCTGGATATGAAGCACCTTCGAGGTGCCGTTTCTCATCGTTCCGCCACCTCGAGGATCGCGTCGGCCCAGTGCTCGACCGAGTGTCCCTTCGCGACGCGGTCCCGCAGCACGCGGCCGATCGCCGCACGCTGTTCGGGCGTCATCATCGCGAGCCGCTCGAGACGCTGCGCCAGCTCCTCCGGGTCGTCGCGCCGGAACTGGAGCGGCACGGTGAGGCCGTCGAGAAGCTGGTCGAACACCGGGTTCGACGCGACGACGGGTAGGCAGCTCGCGCCGGCCTCGTAGACGATCTTGTCCGGTGCTCCCGCCTCCATGTTGTTGACGAGGCAGTCTGCGCGAGCGAGCACGTCGGGCACCTCGGCGCGGAGCACAGCCGGCTCGAGCCGCACGCGTGTGGCGAGGTCGAGCGCGCCCACAAGCCCCTTCAGCTCGCCCCGGTGCTCGCGCTCGGCTGCGCTCAGCGCCGGGCCGTGGATCTCGAGGCGCGCGTCCAGCCCGCGAGAAACGGCGATACCGACGCCGCGCACGATCGTGTCGAGCCCCTTTGCTCGCGAATAGCGCCCGAGCGCGACGACGCGGAAATCGGTCGCCTGCTGCCCCTCGGGACGGCAGGGAAACTCGTCGAGGTCGATGCCGTGCCCGATCGCGACCACCTTCCTGGACGGGATCGGGAACGAGCGCACATCGACGCTGACCGCCGCCGTAGCCGCCTTCTCGGCCGCCTCGAGCGTCCTCGTCCGCTTCCAGTGCGTGAACCAGAGGAGCACCGGGACGCCCAGTGGCCGCGCGAGCGGCGCGGCGAGCACGGCGTAGATCGGACACATGTGCGCAACGACAGCGATCGGACGCGGCTTGCGTGCGAGCTCTCTCGTCAGCGCGGCCTGGAACTTCGCGCCGCGCCCGGCCTTCGTCCGCGAGGCGAAGCTCAGGCTGCGGCAGTTCGGCGGCAACACGCCGGGAAGCACACGATCGGCAAGCACGACCACCTCGTCCACGCGCTCGGACAGTGCGCGGATCTTCGGGATCGTGGCCGCGAGCGCCGGGTGCCCCGGGTCGACCTGCTGGGTGATGAAGACGAGCCGCCGCATCAGAAGAAGTCCGTGTCGCCGAGCGTGAAGCGCCACGCGGACGGGTCGGGGTTTAGCCGGCCGGCGAGCGCCTTGCCCAGGAAGTGCAGCTTCTGCGGCGTCGGCAGAAAGCCCGCGGCGAGGTACGCGCGCCGCTGCTCGGGCGCCGGCAGCGCGAACAGCCAGCGCGCCCGCGCGCGGCGCTTGGCCGCGCCCAGCATCGACGTGCTCGTCAGGTCGGCGACGACGGAGATCGTCCGGCCTCGATGCTCCTTCGCCGGCCAGACGACGGCGTACGCGTCGCCGTCGGCGACTGCCTCGTATCCACGCGGCGAGTCGAGGTAGCGCCACTGGAGGTACTCGGCGCTCCGCACGATGTGGTTCGGCCAGTTCCCCGCCGCGTCTCCGTCGACGTCGAGATGCCGTGCCGCTTCGCCAGAAACGCTCGCCGAGACCGGCCGAGCCCAGATCCGCAGCTCCCCGATCCGCGTCCAGCCGAGCGGGCCGAGAAAGAGCGGGATCGTCGGCGCGCTCGCGAAGGCGAGCACGCACGCGACCCCCAGTTCCTGCGCCTCGCGCTCGTGCTTTCGCTCCAGCTCGACGAAGATCCCACGCCCGCGCGCCACCTCGTCGGTCGTCGCGTGGACGGAGAAGCTTGCCGTCTGCAGCTCGCCGTCGAGCACCATCGCGTAGAGGGAGTGGGCAGCGACGCCGACGACGCGGTCGTCCATAACCGCCACGGAGCGCAGCGAGCCGGCCGGGTTCCCGTCGAACCACCAGTCGAACTCGTTGCCGGACATCGACCCCTCGCCCCACGCCTCGCGAAGCAGCCGGAGGTAGTCGTCCCGGTGCTCCGGGCCGTACGTGACCAGCTCGTAGTCGGTCATTTCGAGGAGGTGCCGAGCGCCGCGTTGAACCAGCGCCGCGCGTGCGTGCCGGCGACGGTGTCCTTGACCGCGATCAGGTCGCACGCGCCAGCGAGCACGAGCTCGAACGTCCGCTCGGGATACGGCTCGACGTTGTAGCGGTGCAGCTGCAGCGGATCGGTGCTCGGGCCGTTCGCGCCGGAGATCGAGGTGAACGCCAGCTCGTAGCCCGCCTGCCTGAGCAGGCTCAGGTGGACGAGTCGGTAGTGCGCCTCGGAGCCTTTGACGTACGCGAACGTGCGCACCGGCCGGCCAAGCGCCTCCTCGAGCTTGAGCTTCGACAGCGTGATCTCGCGCGTCGCCTCGTCCAGCTCGAGGTCGGCGAGCGGGCGATGGCCGATCCCGTGCGACTCGACGCGGACGCCGGCGGCCTCGAGCTGCGCCAGGTCGCTCCACTGCATCGTGCGGTTGAGAACGCCGTGCGTCGCCAGGTGCTCGTCGTGCGGGAGCGGGCGCGACCCGTCGAGATAGCCGATCGGCGCGAAGAGCACCGCCGGATAGCCGTGCTCGACGAGGATCGGCACGGCGTTCTCGAGGTTGTCCCGATATGCGTCGTCGAACGTGATCAGGACCGCACGCGGCGGCAGCGGGATGCCGTCGACGTAGTACGCGAGCACGTCGTCGAGCGAGACCGCGGTATAGCCGAGCTCGCGGAGCTGCGTCATCTGCTCGTCGAACAGCGTCACCGGCACGGTCACGGAGTTCGCCGGCGTGTCGTTCACCTTGTGGTACATGAGGACGCAGAGCGCCCGGTCGTCGGCGCCATTGACGACGCCGGCGCCGATCGTCGCCTCGCCGATCGTGCGGTAGACGCTGTTCTTCAGCAGCTGCTTGAGCTGGTCGGCTCTCACGTCGCGGTCAGTTTAGAGTCGAGGCCACGAGCTCCTTCGTGCGACTCGCGAAGTCCTCGGCCGTCTGGTTCCACGCCGCAAACCGCGTCGACGCGGCGGCGCCGAGCCGCCCGGCTAGCGCTCGGTCTCCGAGCACGCGAGCGAGCGCGGCCGCCAGACCGACCGTGTCCTCCGGGTCGACGAGCAGGCCCTCGGCGCCGTCGTCGACGAGATCGAGCACGCCGCCGGCCCGGCTCGCGACGACGCCCCGGCCCCGGGCGAAGGCCTCGATCACGACTCGGCCGAGGCCCTCGTGGCGCGAGGGGAGGACGAGCAGCGTCGCGTCGTCGAGCGCCTTCGCGATCTCCTCGGGCGCGAGCTCGGGCAGGTACTCGACGCCCGGTACCTCGGCGCGGAGCGCGTCGACCTCGGCGCGTAGCGGTCCCTTCCCGACGACGACGAGCCTCGCCTCGGGCAGCTTCTTCGCCACCTGCGGCCACGCGGATACCAGCCCGTCGACGTTCTTGTAGCGCTCGAGCACGCCGACGAAGAGCGCGGTCGGCCGCTCGGGCAACTGTGCGACCGGGTGCTCGGTGAAGAGCGAGAGGTCGGTGAAGGTCGGGTAGACCGCGTCGGGTGCGCGGCCCCGCACGTCCTTGACGAGCCGGCCGGTGTAGGGCGATAGCGCGCGCACGGCGTCGGCGTGGCGAACGCCGTAGCGGTCGAGCGCGTCCACGAGCGGCGTCAAGAGGCGTCGCCCCTCGGAGCCGTAGAGCCGCGTCGAATGGCGCCAGTCGCCGTGCACCTCGCAGATCACGCGCGGCTTCGCGATACCCGAGACGGCGCGCGCGAGAAGGGCCAGCGTCGCCGTCCGTGGATCCTCGGCGATGATCACCTGCGGGCGGAGCGCGCGGATCGCGCGGCGGATACGAAACGGCAGCCGGGCGTAGAAGAGCGCGCCGTCCGCGACCGCCGAAGGCGGGATCAGCGAGAAGCGGGGGTCGGAGCCGGTGTTCGCAGG
This sequence comes from uncultured Actinomycetes bacterium, assembly GCA_963773055.1. GTDB lineage: Bacteria > Actinomycetota > Thermoleophilia > Gaiellales > Gaiellaceae > PALSA-612. Next base: position 182,738 of record CAVYZL010000003.1, read on the forward strand.
GTCCTCGCTCGCCAGCACGTGGAAGTCGAGCTCACGGCCTACAGCCGACCACTTGCGCTCGAGCCAGCCGGCGAGGGGCAGCCGGTAGCGCGTGCGGCCGACGAAGAGGACGCGCGGCTTCAACGCGCCGTCACGGCCCTCTCGACGAGCTCGGCCATTCGCTCCGCGAACTGCTCAGGCGTGAACAGGAAAGTCTCCACCCGTTCGCGCGCCGCTTGTCCCATGCGCTCGGCGAGCTCGCGATTCGAGAGCACGCGCATGATCGCCTCGGCGAGCCCCTCGACGTCGTCAGGGTCGACCAGCAGACCGCTGACACCGTCCTCGACGACGTCGGGCACGCCGCCGACCCGCCCGCCGACGACGCTACGACCGCGGCAGAACGCCTCGAGGACGATTCTCGGCGTCCCTTCCGCGCGAGACGGGAGCAGGAGCAGCGTGGCGGCGTCGAGCGCTTCGACGACGCCCTCCGTCGGCAGGGACGGCGTCCACGAGACCCGCTCGGGGAGCTGCGTGACGAGGGTCTTCACTACGTCGCGGCGGTGACCGTCGCCGACCAGGCGCAGGCGTGCCTCGGGCATCCGGGCCGCGACGATCCGCCACGCGGCGGCGAGGTTCTCGACGTTCTTGTAGCGCTCGAGCACGCCGACGAAGAGCGCCTCGGGCGTCTCCGGAAGCGGCGCAGGCGGCGTGTCCGTGAACGCCTCGAGGTCGGTGAAGGCAATGAACTCCGCCGCCGGCTCGACGCCGGCCTCGCGCGCCAGGCCCGTCGTATACGCCGACAGTGTGCGCACGGCGTCGGCACGGCGGAGCGCCCACGGCGCGAGGCGGTCGGTCGCCGGCGCAAGCGCCTGGCGAAGCGGGGAACCGTAGAGGCGGGAGAACGTGCGCCAGTCGCCGTGCAGCTCGACGATCAGCGCCGCGTTCCGGCGCGCGAGGCTGCGGCCGGCGACCACCGCGATCGCCTCGTACGGGCTCTGGGTCGTGATCGCGTCGGGGCCGAACCTGCGGAGCTCGATCGCGAGGCGGAACGGCAGCGTCGCGTAGAACGCCGGGCCGTCGAGGACCGGCAGCTTGCGCCAGAGGCGAAAAGTGCTGTCATCTCTCGAGCCCGCTGCGGCCGAGGCCAGCACATGGACGTCAAGCCGCTTGGCGAGCGCGTCGAACTTCCGCTCGAGGCTTTCGGAGAGGGGCAGCCTGTAGCGCGTCCGCCCGACCATCAGAAGTCTTCTCATCGGGCGGCTTCTATGAGGACGGCTTCGATTCGCCCGAGGATTGCGTCACGCGAATGGCCGGCGACCGAGGGAACCGCAGCCGCCGCGAGCCGCTTCGCGAGCCCGCCCTCCCAGAAGAAGCGGCGGATCGCCGCGGCCAGCGCCGCCGGATCGCCCGCAGGCACGAGCAGGCCGTTCTCGCCGTCCGTCACCACCTCGGCGACACCACCGACGTCCGTCGAGATCACCGGGGTCCCGACGGCGAGCGACTCGACGACCGTGTGCGGGAAGTTCTCCCACGACGAGGAGAGGAGCGACGCGTCAGCCGCGCGGAACAGCTCGAGCACTCCCTCGCGCGGGAGCGGGCCGAGAAACCGAACGCGCGCGCCGAGCTCGAGCTGCGCCGCGCGGATCCTCATCTCCTCGAGCTCGGGGCCATCGCCCGCGACGAGCAGCGTGACATCTCCTGCCTCGGCGACGGCCTCGAGGCCGACTTCGAGCGCCTTCTGGCGCCCGATTCGCCCGGCGAACGCGAGCAGCGGGCCCTTGACGCCCGTCTTCTGCCGTGCGTCCTCGTGGGACGGAAGCGCTGGGAGCTCGGGCGCGGGATTCGGGACGACGAGCGTCCGCTCTCTCGGGACGCCCCAGGACACCGCCATCTCGCAGAGATAGGCGCTCGGGCAGACGACACGTGCGGCGCGCCTGAGCGCTGCGTTCCGCGAACGCCGGAGACCCGCGATCTGGGCGCCACCGGCGACCGACTGGAACGCGTCCATGTCGCCGTCGTAGAGCCCCCGTCTGCGGGCACGCTCGTACGCCTCGTCCGTCGTCAGCTTGATCACGAGCGGCCGCCGGGCCGCGGCCGTGCCCCCGGCAGCGCGCCCGATCATGCTCGTTGCATAGACGACGTCCGCGCCGCGTGCGCGGGAGTGGATCTTCTCCGCGACTGCAGCGTGCCGCACCCCGACCGGCAGGCGACGCGAGACCCAGTCGACGCGGTAGAGCTCCGGTGCAGGCGCTGCGTCGGCCGTCGTCACCACCGCCACCTCGTGGCCGTGCCCGCGGAGGAAGGCGGCGAGCTCGGGCGCGTGGCTCGCCGGGCCACCGACGTCTGGCGGCCAGATGCCGCTGACGATCAAGACCCTCATGCCGCCGCCTGCCGCTTGATTCGCGCGAGCAGGACGACCCAGACGAGGCAGAAGACGGCGGTGGCCGCGAGCACCGCCCCGCCAGCGCCTGTGGCGCCCCACTCAGCCCCGAGCATGAGGACGAGCGGGATCATCACGACCGACTCGATCCCGTGAGCGAGCACCCGCAGGTTCGGCCGCCCGATCGAGACCGGGAGCGACTTCGACCAGCCGAAGACGAACTGGAGGCCGCCGGCGATCAGCACGAGCCGGGCAGCGTTGGCCGCACCGGCATAGTCGGACCCGTACAGCACCTTGACGAGCCACGGCATCAGCACGAACACCGGCGGGATCACGATCGCCATCAGCAACGCCGCGCCGACCGTGAAACGCCGGACGCCCGCAAAAACGACGTCGGTCGCCCCGCGTGCCCAGTCACGCGTCTGCTCGGTGAGCAGGATCAGCCGGGCGGGCGCGCTCAGCGAGGCGAGGCCCTGCATCGGCGCCTGCGCGATGCGGAAGAACCCGACCTGCACCGGCTTCGAGACGATGCCGAGGAGCAGCGGGGCAAGCGCGCCACGGAGCGACACGACGCCCGTCGCGAGGCTCGAGTGGAAGACGAACTGGAGCACGCCGCGCCGGTCCTCGCCGAGGTGCTCGACGGGCGCGACGGGGAAGCGGCGGAACGCCGCGCGCGCGACGAGCGCAAGGATCACCGTCGCCACGGCCTGCGCTATCACCATCCCGGCGATCGCCTCGTCGACGCCGAAGTGCGCGCCGACGGCGAGGCCGGTCATGCGCAGCGCCATCGACGTCGCGAGCAGGCTCGCCCGCACGTCGTAGCGCTCGCGGAGGATCAGCGCGGCGCTCGCGACGCCTTCGGGGCTCTGGAGAAAGGGCAGCGGCGCTGCGATCAGGAACGGCACGGTCAGGCCGCTCGTGCCGAAGATCGAGTCCGCGACCGGCGCGAGCGCGACGAGCACGATCCCCGCGAGCACGCCACCCGCAGCCTTGATCAGGAGGGCCTGGCCGAACAGCCGCCGGAGCTTCCCCCACGACTCGGCCGCGGTGAAGTCGAACCCGTACTTGACGAGCGCCTCCTCGGCAGTCAGGTCGAGCAGGCTCTGGAAGAAGCCCGTCGTGACGATGACGATCGAGAAGAGACCGAACTCCTCGGGCGTAAGCTGGCGGGCGACGAAGAGCGTCCCGAGGAAGCCGAACGCTACCGAGAGGTAGATGCCCGCCGCCGTCGCCGAGTGGCGAAAGCGGATCGCGCGGAGAGGTCTGAGGAGCCGTTCGAGCGGCGAGGCCGTCAAACGGCAGCCAGTATAGTGGCCGCCCGTGGCGGTTCGAACGCCCTCCCGGAGCGGATCGGGCGCCGGAACGGCCTCGTTCTCCCTCCCCGCCTCCGCCGTCCTCGCGGCAGCGCTCCCGATCCTCTTTCTCCACGTCGACTTCCAGCCGGGGTTCACGGTGCACGTCGGCTCGGCCTCGGCGCACGTCGTGCTCTCGGACTTCGCCGTGCTCGTCGTCGCGATCACCGCCGCCTTCGCAGGCGTCCGCCACGGCTTCGAGCCGCTCCGCGCCGGCCTGCTCGTGTGGCTGACCGGTGGGCTGTTCGTGCTGCTCGTCGGCGCCGCGAGCCTCTATCCGCGGATCTGGGACGGCGACTACGCCGTCTCGACGCATGCCGTGACTGCGGCGAAGTTCGGGGAGTACGCGCTGCTCGCGCCGGCGGTCCCGCTCCTGCTGCGGGCGGCGCGCGACCTCGAGATCGTGCTTGGCGCGCTGTTCGCCTGGGCGACGGCGGCCGCGGTCGTCGGCGTGCTCCAGATCTTCGGCGTCGACATCTTCGACGCGTGGCAGCCCGGGCGGCGCCAGCCGTCGTTCCTCGGCCACTACGACCTCGCCGCCCTCTGCGGCGCGTCCCTCGTCGCGGCGCTCGCCTGCATCGCGCTCAGGCGCCGCTTCGAGCTCCCGACCGCGCTCGTCGCGATCGGCGGCATCGCGGGAACGGTCGGAGTCGTCGTCTCGGGCTCTGCCGCTGCGGGCCTCGGGCTCGCGGCCGCCGTCGCCGCGCTGCTCCTCGTCGGCATCTACCGCCGGACGCTGACCGCGCGCAACGGGATCGCGGCGGTGGCTGTGGTCGCGGTGATCGCGGGCGGCATCCTGGTCATGCGCGGCGGAGACGTCGACCAGTTCATCCGCTTCCTCGGCATCCGCCGCGAGAGCGTGTCGGCCGAGGAGAACGTCCAGACCTACGTCCAGCGCACCATGCTCGCCTACATCGGCTGGCGGATCTTCCTAGACCACCCGGTCGCCGGCGCCGGTTGGCAGGCGTCCGTGAAAGAGGAGCAGGTGTACGGCGACTACCTCGACGACGCGAAGCGCGAGTTCCCCGACACGCCGCCGCTCGCGTTCCCGTCTCCCGAGCACCCGTACGGCATCCAGAACGCGTACATCCAGGCGCTCGCCGACCTCGGCCTGATCGGCTTCGTCCTCCTGCTGGCGACGTTCGCGTCCGGCCTCTTCCTCGCCGGACGGGCGGCGCTTCGCGGCCCACCCGCCTCGATGCCCGCAGGCGCGATCGCGGCCGCGTGGCTCCTGCTCGCCATGGGCACATGGACGGCGGTCGGGCTCGTCGCCGGTGTCCCGCTCGACGCGCTGACGTGGATCGCGCTCGGCCTTGCCGCCACCGCCGCTTCCGGAGCCGCGCTTGCCCGCGACTGAGCCCCCCGGCAATGAGCACCGCAACCCGCGGAAGAGCGGGATCACGTACCACGTCCGCGCAGCGCTCTCCGCCTGGCTCGAAGCGGAGGCGGCGCGTGCAGGAACGGATCTCGGCCGCTATCGCGTGCTCGACGTCGGCTGCGGCATCAAGCCGTACCTTCCGTACTTCGAGCCGTACGCCGCCGAGTACGTCGGTGTCGACCTCGAGAACCCGGCTGCCGACCTCGAAGGCTCTGTCGAGGCGCTGCCGGTCGAGGACGCCTCGTACGACCTCGTTCTCTGCACGCAGGTGCTCGAGCACGTGACGGATCCCGACGTCGCCGTCCGCGAGCTGCACCGCGTCGCCGCACCCGGCGGGCGCGTGCTCGCCTCGACGCACGGCGTGCAGGTCTACCACCCGTCGCCGACCGACTACTGGCGCTGGACGCACACAGGTCTCGAGCGCCTGTTCGCCCGGAACGGGGACTGGGCCCAGGTGACCGTCACGCCCGTCGGCGGAGCCGCGACCTGCATCGGCGCGATGTCCGCGGTCTACGCGGACCTCCTGTTTCGGAAGGCACATCTGACGCCCGTCGCGCAAGGGTTCGTGTGGACGCTCAACTCCCTCGGCGGCTTCGTCGACAGCGCGGTACCCTCGCTGCGCGCGCCGATCCCCGGCTCGCTCTTCCTCAACTACCACGTGGTGGCGGACAAGCCAAAGTGAAGGTTCTGGTCACGGGCGGCGCGGGCTTCATCGGCTCGAACCTCGTTCGGGCGCTGCTCGAGCGCGGCGACGACGTGCGCCTGCTCGACAACTTCTCGACCGGAAGCCGCGCGAACCTCACCGGCCTCGAGTCGGACGTCGAGGTGGTCGAGGGGGAGCTGCGGAGCTACGAGCGCGTGCACGCGGCCGTCCGCGGCGCGGAGCTCGTGTTCCACCAGGGCGCGCTGCCATCGGTCCCGCGCTCCGTCCAGGACCCGCTGACGACGAGCGCCGTCAACGTCGAGGGGACGCTCAACGTCCTGCTCGCCGCACGGGACGAGGACGTGCGGCGCGTCGTCTTCGCGTCGTCGTCATCCGTCTACGGAAACCAGGAGACGCTGCCGCTCGTCGAGACGGCGCGGGCCGACCCGATCGCGCCGTACGGCGTCGCGAAGCTCGCGGCCGAGCGCTACTGCGTCAGCTTCAGCCGCGTCTACCCGATCGAGGCCGTGTCGCTCCGCTACTTCAACGTCTTCGGGCCGAGGCAGGACCCGAACTCGGAGTACGCAGCCGTCGTGCCCCGCTTCATCACGGAGGGCGCAGCCGGGCGACCGGTGCCGATCTACGGCGACGGCGAGCAGCGGCGCGACTTCACGTTCGTCCAGAACGTCCTCGACGCGTGCCTCGCCGCCGCAGTGGCGCCGGACGTCGGCGGAGCCGTGTTCAACATCGCCACCGGCCAGTCGGTGAGCGTGAACGAGCTCGCGAACGCGGTCGGCGCCACGCTCGGCGTCGAGGTCGAGCGCGAGTACCTGCCCGCGCGCGCGGGCGACATCCGCTCGTCCTGGGCAGACATCTCCGAGGCACGAGCCGCGCTCGGCTGGGAGCCGCAGGTCGGCCTCGAGGAGGGCCTCCGCGCGACGGTCGAGAGCCTTGGCGTCGCCTGAGCGGATCAGGGTTCTCAGAGTCATCGCGCGGCTCAACCTCGGCGGGCCGGCGCTTCACGTCGCGTACCTGACCGAGGGCCTCGCCGCCCGCGGCTACGAGACGACGCTCGTTGCGGGGTCGCTCGCGCGAGGCGAAGGGTCGATGGCGTACGTCGCCGAGCAGCGCGGCATCGCGGTCGAGACGCTGCCCGACCTCAGCCGCGAGATCTCTCCGCTCCACGACCTGCGTGCCGCGCGGCGGCTCGCTGCCATCATCCACCGCGTCCGCCCGCACATCCTCCACACACACACGGCGAAAGCCGGGGCGGTCGGACGGGTCGCCGGGCTGCTCGCGCGCGACGCCCGGCCGCCGATCACGGTCCACACGTTCCACGGCCACGTCCTTCGCGGCTACTTCGACCCGGTTCGCGGGAGCCTGTTCCGGATGCTCGAGCGCTCGCTCGCTGCGTCGACGACCGCGCTCGTCGCCGTCAGCCCGGAGGTACGAGACGATCTCGTGTCGCTGGGCGTCGCCCCGGCCGAGAAGTTCACCGTCATCCGGCTCGGCGTCGAGCTCGAGGAGCGCGTCGGCGCGACCGACGGTGCGCGCGAGCGCACGCGCCGGCTGCTCGGCGTCGCGCCCGACCGGTTCGTCGTCGGCTGGATCGGGCGCATGACCGCGGTCAAGCGGACGGAGGACATCCTCGTCGCGTGCAAGCTCCTCCGTGACGAGGGCGTCGATGCAGTGCTCTGCCTCGTCGGCGACGGGCCTGACCGCGATGGCCTCGAGGAGCTAGCGCACGAGCTCGGCATCGTCCGCCACTGCCTCTTCCTCGGCTACCAGGACGACGTCGCGCCGTACTACGCGGCTTTCGACGCTCTCGTCCTCCCCTCGGCGAACGAGGGCACACCGGTGAGCGCGATCGAGGCGCTCGCGGCGGGCAAGCCGGTCGTCGCGACACGCGTCGGCGGGGTGCCGGACGTCGTCCGCGACGGCGTCGACGGCTTCCTCGTCGAGGCGGGCGACGTCCACGGGCTGGCCGAGCGGCTGGCCGAGCTGGCGGCCGACCCCGAGCTGCGGCAGACGATGGGCGAGGCCGGCAAGACGCGCGTGCTCGAGCGCTACTCCGTCGCGCGGCTCGTCGGCGACGTCGACGCGCTCTACCGCAGGCTGCTCGCCGAGAAAGGGCTTGCCTAGGAGCCGACGACGGGCTGGCCGACCGCCTGGAGCATCCGACGGAGCCCCTCCTCGAGCGCGATCTCCGGCTCCCAGCTCAGCACCTGGCGCGCGCGGGTGATGTCCGGCTGGCGCACCTGCGGATCGTCGACGGGCAGCGCCTCGTAGACGATCTCACTCGACGAGCCCGTCACCCTGAGCACAGCGTGCGCGAGCTCGAGCAGTGTGAACTCATCCGGGTTGCCGATGTTCACCGGCAGGTGCTCCTCGCTGGTCGCCAGCAGGTAGAGGCCGCGAATCAGGTCGTCGACGTAGCAGAAGCTCCGCGTCTGCGACCCGTCGCCGAACACCGTCAGCGGCTCGCCGGCGAGCGCCTGGCGCACGAAGGTCGGGATCGCGCGGCCGTCGTGCGGGCGCATCCTCGGCCCGTACGTGTTGAAGATGCGGACGATCGCCGTGTCGACGCCCTGCTGGCTGTGGTACGCCATCGTCAGAGCCTCGCCGTAGCGCTTCGCCTCGTCGTAGACGCCCCGCGGGCCGATCGGGTTGACGTTTCCCCAGTAGCTCTCGGGCTGCGGGTGCACGAGCGGGTCGCCGTACACCTCGCTCGTCGACGCGAGCAGGAAGCGCGCCCGCTTCCACTTCGCGAGGCCAAGCGCGTGGTGCGTCCCGTACGAGCCAACCTTGAGCGAGTGCAGCGGCTGGCGGAGATAGTCGATCGGGCTCGCGAGCGCGGCGAGGTGGTAGACGGCGTCGACCGGGCCGTCGATCTCGATCGGCTCGATCACGTCGTGGTTGACGAACACGAAGTCGTCGGAGCGGATGTGCTCGAGATTCTCGAGCGAGCTCGTCGTGAGGTTGTCGACACAGATCACCCGGTGACCCTTGGCGAGGAGGGAGTCGCAGAGGTGCGAGCCCAGGAAGCCCGCGCCACCGGTGACAACGCACGTGCTCATGCCGCTCATGGTAGTCGTGAGGTTCGCGTGGGCTAGCGGAGATCCTTGTTCCGCTCGAGGTCGAACCACATCGCGAACAGGACGAACTGCGACCCGAAGAGCAGGAGCAACGCGACGAGGACGACGGTCGCCGGCGGGATCGGGTTTCCGAGGATGCGGAGGACGACCTCCGCGATCCCGAGCCCGAGCCCGACGAGGAACATCAGGAGCCCGAGCACGTAGAAGAAGACAAGGGGGTGGAAGTCGCGGATCACGTACTTCTCCTTCAGGCGCCAGAAGAACGCCTTCAGGAGAAGCCACGAGATCGTGGGGACGACGCGCGAGTAGCGGATCCCCGACTGCTCGCCGACGTTGTAGACGGGCCGCGAGGGCACGTCGCGGACACGTGCGTCGCGGACGTTCAGGTGGACGAGCAGGTCGTTCGGGAAGCCGTAGCGCGGGTAGACGCGATCGAGGTCGAGCTTCTGGAGCGTCGACAGGCTGATCGCCGTGTAGCCCGACTGCGAGTCGGCGACGTGCCAGTACCCCGACGCGATCTTCGTCAGCAGCGACAGCATCGCGTTGCCGAGGTAGCGCGCGTGCGGGATCAGCTCCCACGCCTCCCCGGTGACGAGCCGGTTCGCCTTCGCGTAGTCGGCCTCGCCACGGACAACCGGCGCGCAGATCGCCTCGAGCTCGTCGGGCGGCATCTGGTTGTCGGCGGCCATCACGCACGTGACGTCGACGCGGTCTTCGATCGCCCGCTCGTAGCCGGTGACGATGGCAGCGCCGACGCCGCGGTTTCGCTCGTGCCGGATCAGCCGCACGCGGGGATCACTCGACGCGCGCGGCCGCGTCCGCCGTGCCATCGCGCGACGCGTCGTCGACGACGTAGATCGTGTCGACGAAGGCAGGAATGCCGGCGAGCGTCTCTCCGAGGAGCTTCTCCTCGTCGTACGCGGGGACGACGACCGCGACGGTCTTTCCGTCGAGCATGGGACCTAAGCGGGTGCAGGCGTCGCGCGCGTGCGCCCGATGACCGGGTCCCAGAGCAGCGCAGCGATGATCCCGAGCAACAGCCCGATGAACGCGCCGACGATGACGTCGGTCGTCCGGCTCTTCGGCGTCGTCTTGACCGCGATCGCCGACGACGTGATGCGCGCCTGCTCGACGTCCTGCGCGAGCGAGAGATCCCGGCGGGTGTTGAAGCGGTTGAGCTCGAGCGTCGACTGCCGCGTCTCGGCGAGGTCGAGCTCCGCGTTGATGTTCGTGAGCGCGACGAGCTTCTCCGTGGAGCTCAGGCTCTTGTCGGCGACGATCTGCGCCTGCGAGGCGCGCGCGGTCGCGATCCGGCGATCCACGATCGCGAGCTGACGGTCGATGTAGTCGAGCTGCTGCTTGAGCGTCTGGACCTTCGTGTTCGTGTACGTGTCGACGACGGCTACCGCCGAGCGCGCGAGGGCGTTTGCCGCCACCTGTGTCTTCGCCTTCGAGGAGCCCGAGACGCTGATCGAGATCAGCGGCGCCGGCTGCGCCTGCTTCGTGTTCGACACGCCCGGAATCGGCCGGGCCGTGGTGTTGCCGCGGAGCTTCGACGGCCGGATGCCCGCGAGCGCGGCGGCTTTACGGATCGTGTCCTCGCTCGTGACGAATGCAGTGACGAGGCCGAGCGTCGTCGGCGGTGTCGTCACCGGGCTCGCGCTGTCCGGCGCGAGCGGCTGGCCGAGATAGATCTGCGCCGTCGCCTTGTACTGCTGGCCGCCGTGGAGCGAGAAGAGGAAGCCGATGAGTGCACCCAGCACGACGCCGATCGCGAGCAGCCACCAGCGCTGGGCGATCGCACGCCAGTAGCGGCCGAAATCGACCTCCCCCTCGGTCTCCAGCTCGACGTTCGAGCGCTCAGCCTGCGTGCTCATCGGGCGCCCCGCGGCCGATGAGCGGGAGGGGGCGTGGGGGAACCGGGAGGTGCCCCCACACAACAACAAGAAGGGGGCATGCATGGGGGAAACATGGTTTTCCCCATGGTCGCGAGCCGAAGGCGAGTCGACCTCATCGGGCGCCGACTCTAGCCGACGCCCATTCCCACTGAGCCCGCAAGCCGTCCTCGAGCGAGGTCTCCGGCGCCCAGCCGAGCTCCGAGCGGATCCGCGTCGTGTCGGCGTTCGTCCGCCGCTGGTCGCCCGGCACAGGCGGCTGCTCACGGAGGTCGAGCTCTCTCCCGCCGAGCCGCTCGAGCACGCCGATCGCGTCGCGTAGCGACGCCTCCAGCCCGCCGCCGACGTTGTACGTCCCCGTCCCCGACTCCATCGCGCGGATCGTGGCGTCGACGACGTCGGCCACGTACGTCCAGCCGCGCGTCTGCTGGCCGTCGCCGTAGAGGTCGAAGGACGAGCCGGAGGCGAGCGCATTGACGACCTTCGCGAACGCCATGTCCGGTCGTTGGCGCGGCCCGAAGGCGTTGAAGTAGCGGAGCACGACCGCGTCGAGGCCGAAGCTCCGCGCATACGCGCGCACAAGGTGCTCGCACGTGAGCTTCGTGATCCCGTACGGCGAGAGCGGCGCCGGCGGCGCGTCCTCGGGCGTCGGGTAGTTCTCGGCCTCGCCGTACACGGAGGAGGACGACGAGAAGACGACGCGGGCGCCGTCGCGCGCAGCGGCCTCGAACAGGCGCTGCGACGCAAGCACGTTCCGCTCGACGTAGAGGCCGAAGACGTCGCCGAAGCTCCGGACGCCCGGCTGCCCGGCAAGGTGGAAGACGCCGTCGATGCCCGCGAGGTCGATCTCGTCGCGCGCGAGGTCGAGCCTGCGCACGTCGAGCGCCGCGGCGTTCTCCTCCTTCAGCGCCGGGTCGTAGTAGTCGTTGAAGCTGTCGATCCCGACCACGTCGTCGCCGCGCGCGACGAGCGCGTCCGCGAGATGCGAGCCGATGAAGCCCGCGGCGCCTGTGACTGCATAACGCATGGCGAATTAGCGTACTCGGGCGGTCTGCGCGCCTGTCGCAGCTGCCGCGAGCAGCCAGCCCGTGAGCGCCAGTCCGACGAGGAAGAGCAGCGTCGAGCACGCTTCCCACGTCCACGAGCCGCCCGGCAGGACGTACGGGAAGACGAACGCGTTGCTGAAGCGAGGCAGCCGCTGCCGCGGCGCCGAGCCACAGCTGCTCTCGCGCGCTGCGCGCGACGAGCGCCGTCGCGATCGCCCAGCACGCAAGCAGCGGGACGAGGAACTGCGGGCTGAAGATGCGGTTCGTGAGCAGGAAGGCGACGGGGGCGAGCGCGGCGACGGCGACGCCGCAGGCGAGCGCCCCGCGGACGCGCACGGCGAGCGCGAGCAAGCCCGCGACGACCGCGAGCTGGAGCACGGTCGCGGTCGGGTCGGCCCAACCCGGCACGGAGGCGGCCTGGGTGAAGTCGTCGCCGAGCTGCGCCTGGCCGAGCCAGTGAAGCGGCAGGTACCAGAAGGACTCGCCGGTGATCGTGCGCCCGCCCTGGATCGAGTACGCGTCGAGCACGTGGCGCGGGTCCCAGACGAGGTACGGAAGCGTCAGCACCACGAAGGCGGCGAGGAAGCCGGCCGCATGGCGCACGGCCTCCCGACTCCGTTTCGACGACACGAGCCAGACGACGAGCGCGAGCGTCGCGAGCGCCGGAGTCCACTTGACGGCGGCGCCGATCCCGAGCGCGACGCCGGCCAGCCCGAACCGCTCCCTGTAGGCGAGCGCGAGCCCGACCGCGAGCAACGCGGCCGGCACTAGGTCGAACTTGAACTCCCACGCGTAGGCGTCGAGCGGCCAGAGCGCGACGAGGGCGGCCAACCAGGCCGACCATCGTGTGCGGAGCGACCAGATCGCGCCGACGGTCGCGAGCTGGAAGGGGATCATCAGCCAGGCGTTCGCCGTCCTCGCCGATCCCCCGCCGATCCACGTCTCGAAGGCGAACAGCGAGACGGCGCCCGTCGGATACTCGGAGCGCGGGTAGTGGCCGTCCAGCAACGCCTGCCCCTGCGTCCGGAAGACGATGACGTCGTAGTCGATCGGGATCTCCTGCACGAGATGCACGCCGACGAGCGCCGCCTGCAACGCGCCGCCGATGACGAGCAGGGGCAGGAGCCTGAGCCGCTCCTGCGCACGCCAGGCGAGGAGCAACGCCGCCGCGGCGGCGAGCGCCTCCGCGATCAGCCAGACGTAGTCGCGCTCGCCCGAGTGGACGCGCCCGAAGTCGAGGAGCACGACGAGCACGGCTCCGACGCCGAGCGTCCAGTGTGGATCACGCGCGAGCCGCGAGCGCGTCAATGACGTCGCTCGGCGAGGATCTGCTCGTACAGCTGCTCGTGCGCCTCTGCCGCGCGCTCCCAGCTCAGCTCTGCGCGCGTCGCCTCGGTCCCCCGGACGGCGTCGGCGAGCGCGTCCTCGCGCAGCAACGCCACGCAGGAAGCGGCGAGTGAGCTCGGGTCGTTCGGGTGCGCAACGACCCCGCCGTGGAACTCGCGCACCGTGTCGCCGAGCGAGCCGACGTCCGTGACGACGACGGGGCGCCCGTGCCCGAGCGCCGTCGCCAGCACACCGGACGACTCGATCTTCCGGTAGGGCAGCACGACGACTGCCGCCTCCTCGAGCAGATCCGGGATCTCCGGGTCCGCGACGAAGCGCAACCGCCAGTCGATCCGTCCCGCGACGCCGAGCTCCTGCGCGAGCTTCCGGTACGGCTTCGCCGATTCGATCTCGTCCCCGGCGACGACGAGCCGCACGTCGTGCACCTGGTCCGCGATCAGCGGCAGCGCCCGCACGAGCAAGTCGAGCCCTTTCGACTCGCGGATCAGCCCGAAGAAGAGAAGCGTCTTGCCGGAGGGCGCGCGCAGCGTGCGACCGGCAGGCGGCTCGAAGACGGGATGCGGGATGCGGACGATGTGGTCGCGCGGCACGCCGAGTGAGACGAGCTCCTCGACGGCGCCCTCGCCATGCACGACGACGCGGTCGACGGACGCGAACACCCGCTTCCAGAGCTCGACCTTCTTCTCCGTCCGCCGCGGGAGGACATCGTGCGCGGTGAAGACGACAGGCCGCACTCGTGCGCTCGCCTCTAGCCAGCGCAGGTCGTAGCGCGGCACGCCGAGCCACTGGACGTGGAGCACGTCGGGCGCCGCGCGCTCGACCTCCTTCGCGAGCTTGCGCGCGTTCGGCGCGTACTCGAGCCCCTTGGCGACGAAGCGCAGCCGCGAGCGCGGCCGGCCGCGGAGCAGCGGCGCGCTGTGCCGGAAGAAGATCTCGTGCTCGCGGTAGCCCTCGGGCGGGGCCAGATCGGCAAACAGGAAGGCGCCGCGGAAGAAGTCGACCTCGTTGCCACGCGCGGCGAGCGCGCCGGCGAGGGCCCGGTCGTAGGGGATGGTGTAGCTCACAGGGTCGGCGAGGCTGACGCGCACGCCATTAGTCTGACGGCCCGTGGCATCTGCGTTTCCCTTCTTCCTCCTCGGCCACGATCGCTCCGGGACGACGATGCTCCGGCTGATCCTCGACCGGGGCGACGTCGCGATCCCGTCCGAGTCGATGTACGTGATCGACGCCGACGTGCGGAAGCCCGCGGAGGACGTGCTCGCGGATGTCTGGGCCCATCCGCGCGTGGCGCTGTGGGGCCTCGAAGGCGCACCGCCGCCGATCCCCGCCGGGCTCGAGCGCGCCGATGCGTACCGCTTCGCCTTCACGGCGCCGTACGCCGCCTACGCCGAGCGCGAAGGCAAGACGCGCTGGGGCGACAAGACGCCGGCGTACCTCGGCTACGTGGACCGGCTCGCGACGATCTGGCCCGACGCGCGCTTCGTCGTCCTCGTCCGCGACGGCCGCGACGTCGCGCTGTCCGTGATGAAGGTGCCCTTCGGACCGAACAACGTCTGGGCGGCCGCGCGCTCTTGGGCGCACGCGATCCGGCTGGGGCAGGACGCCGCCGAGCGGTATCCCGGCCGCGTGCTCACCGTCCGCTACGAGGATCTCGTCGAGCGCCCTGAGGAGGAGGTTCGCCGGGTGTGCGACTTCCTCGAGCTCACGTACACGCCGGAGCTGCTCGCGATCGAGGAGACCGACCCGTCGAAGATGGTCGAGGACCAGGCGGCGTGGTTCACCAGCGTCTGGGCGGGGATCAACACGGACGCGGTCGGCAAGTGGCGGCGCGAGATGTCGGCCGAGGACGAGGCGCTGTTCGAGAGCGTCGCCGGCTCCGAGCTCGCAGCGTTCGGTGCTACGAGACGCGCGGTGACGGCGCGGGCGCCGGCCTACGCGCACCGGCCTACGCCGCGCACGACGCCGCGATGCGGACGGTGAACTTCGTGCGCTTGCGGATCTTCCAGGAGCGTGGCCGCGAGGTTCGTCACGTCCTGCGGCGTAAGCTCGCGCGGTGAGCCGTCTGCTCAAGCGGGTCGCCGATCCCGTCCTCGCGGTCGTCGGGATCATCCTGCTCTCGCCGGTGCTGCTCGCGATCGCGATCTGGATCCTCGTCGAGTCCGGCCGCCCGGTGCTCTTCATCCACGATCGCGCGGGGAAGAACGGCAAGCCGTTCGCGATGTGGAAGTTCCGGACGATGGTCAAGGACGCAGTCGCCGTCGGGCGGGAGCTGGGGATCAGCGCCGACCCGTTCGGCCTCGTCAAGGATGATCCGCGCATCACCCGCTCGGGAGGCTGGCTCCGCAAGACGAGCATCGACGAGCTCCCGCAGCTGTTCAACGTCCTGACCGGGCGGATGAGCCTCATCGGGCCGCGCGCCGACCTCGTCGAGCAGGCGGCGCACTACACGGACGAGGAGCGCCGCCGCCTCGTCGTCCTCCCCGGCATCACCGGCTGGGCGCAGGTGCACGGCCGCGACTCCGTGCCCTGGAAGGACCGGTTCGCGATGGACCTCTGGTACATCGACCACTGGTCGCTCTGGCTAGACGTGAAGATCATCTTCATGACGTTCGGCGAGCTCTTCCGCGGCGAGCCCGAGCCGATCGAGGACGAGCTGAATATCGAGCGCGCCCGCGCCGCGGATTCCTCCGACGCGTGAGAGAAGCTCCCGCCGCTGAGTGGGACGCCGTGCTCGCGGAGCTCGGGTGCGCCGACCCCTATTACCTCCGCGCGTACGTCGAGGCGAGCGCCGTGCTCGACGCCGGCGAGCCCGTACTGCTGCATCACGAGCGCGCGGTGATGGCGGCGATCGTCCGCGAGATCCCCGGGAGCGGACAGGTGGACGTGACCACGCCCTACGGCTACGGCGGGCCGGTCGGCGAAGGGCTCGCGGGCTTCTACGAGGCGTACCGCGAGTGGTGTGCCGAGCGCGGCGTCGTCTCGACCTTCGTGCGCTACCACCCGTTGTTCGAGAACTACCGAGAGGCCGGAGCCGACTTCCACCCGGCGTTCTCGAACGCGACGGTCGGGTGGCCGCTCGACGGCGACTTGCTCGGCGCGATGCACGGCAAGCACCGAAACACCGTGCGGAAGGCGCTGAAAGCCGGCGTGTCGGTCGCCGCGACGCGGGCGCCCGAGCTCGAGCGCGTTCGTCGCGCGCTACGAGCGGACGATGGAACGGCAGGAGGCGGCGGACTACTACCTCTTCTCTTCTCACGTACTGGGAGCGTCTCGCTGCGCTCGGCGACGGGCTCGTCCTCTTCGACGCGCAGCACCAGGACGAGACCGTCGCGTCTGCCCTCTGCCTGCGCGGCGACCGCTGGCTCCATTACCACCTCGGTGCAACGGACGACCGCGCTCGCGACCTCGGCGCGAGCAATCTCTTGCTCTACGAGGCGGCGATGTGGGGACAGACCGAGGGCCTCGAGGAGTTCCACCTCGGCGGCGGCGCCGGCGGACGGGAGTCGCTCTACGCCTTCAAGCAGCGCTTCAGCCCGGAAGGCCGCCGCGAGTTCTGGACGGGCAAGGCCGTCCACGACGAGGCGGCGTACCGCGCTCTCTCCGGCGACGGCTCGATCGACTACGACGGCTTCTTTCCCGCCTATCGAGGGTGAACGATCACGTCCGCATGCCAGTCGGAGGAGCCGACGGCTCACGCACGACTCTCGGACGACCCCAGGGCTTCACGGGCACCTCACCGTCCCGGATGAAGAGGCAGAGCACGCGCCCCTCGGGCCGCGCGGCGCTGGGTGCGATCAGCCCGGCCCAGCCCTCGCGCCACAACTGCTGACCGACGCGCTGGTAGGCGGGCCACGTCTTCCGGCCCGGCGTAGGCGACTCGAGCCCGACACGGATAAGCCGCCTGCGGCTGCTCAGGTCTGCGACCTCGACGCCACGCAGGCGGTACCGCCACACGTCCCGGGGCAGCTGATGGAGCGGCGGGAGGCCGAGCTCGGCGAGGCTGCGGTACCACTCGGCCCACAGCGTCTCCTCGCCGTCCGCGAGGTAGAGCGCGTCGACGACCGACCCGCGCTGCCAGCGATTGTCGGGAGGCGGAACGGGTCGAAGCCGGGGGTCCCGGCCGTGCGACGTATGGCGCAGCCAGGTGCCGACGACGTCGAGGGAACCGACGTCGAGCGCCAACGGCTAGACGGCGCCGGGAGACTCGAGCTCGGAGACGAGGCGCGCCACGCGCGACGCCTTGCCCTGGCGGATCAGCTGGATCGGCTTCTGGTCGCCGAGCGCCTCGACCGGCTTCTCCAACCAGACGGCGATGTACTCCGGGTCCATGACGCGGGCGAGACGGTCGACGACTTCGGCGAGCTCAGCCACGCGCTCCCTTCGCTGCCCGGTGGGAGACGTGCGGCCGCGGAACCAGTCGCGGACGGTGCTCGGGGCGGCGCCGACAGCCCTACCGATCTCCGAGTCGGAGAGCCCGGCGAGCTCGTGGATCCGGATCGCCTCCTGCGCGAATGCCGTGGCCATGTTTCGAGAATAGCTTCTCCGTCGCTATTCCGTCAACATTCCGCGAGCGATCAACGCGTGCCGGGGGCCTTGTCCCACACCGCCGGCACGCCACGCTCGGCGTAGTTCTTGAGCGACTCGACCGTTCCCCACGTGACGAGCGTGTAGTAGCGGGCGATGCCCGGCCGCCGCGCCGCATCCGCGAGCAGTGCGAGCTGCCCCCACCACGCGAGGCGATAGATACCCCCTCGCCGCGCGAGCAGGAAGCTCGAGCCGAGCAGGGCGACGTGCAGCACGCCGCTGCCGTAACGGAGATGGCGGTGGGAGACGAGCTTGACGAGGTAGCCGGGCGGCAGGTTTTCCAGCATCCGGCCCTCGTGGAGCATCAGCCAGCCGTGTTCGAACATCCGCACCTTGCGCCGGTACTCGTCCTCGACATCCGGCGTCGGCTTCTCGAACGCGAGCGCTTCGGGGTCGTACGCAGCTCGCCGGCCGTGCTGGACCATGAGGTACGGGAACGAGAGGTCGTGGCCGAACCGCGGGTCGACGTCGACGTAGTCCGCGCGACGCACGGCGTAGATCGAGCCGTTGCCGCCGGTGATCGAGCCCGTCGCTGCCTCCTGCTCGCGGAGCCACGTCTCGAGCTTCCAGTACGCGCCCTCGACGTTCGTCCCGTCGGCCGCCTCGAGGACGAGCCGGCCGCAGCAATACGCCACCTCGGGATCGGCGAAGTTGCGTGCGAGCAGGCGAAGGGCGCCGGGCGCCCAGGCCGCGTTCGCGTCCGAGAAAGCGACGAGCTCTGCCTGCGAACGCGAGACGGCGAGGTTCTGCGCCGCCACCTTCCCGCCACGCGGGCAGGCGAGCAGCGACACGCGCGGCTCGCGGGCAGCGACCTCCTCGACGATCGCGTCCGTGCGGTCGGTCGACGCGTCGGAGGCGACGACGATCTCGACGAGCTCGGGCGGGTAGTCGAGCTCGAGCAGGTTCTCCACCCGGCGCGCGATCACGTCCTCCTCGTCGTGTGCGGCGACGATCACCGTCACCGTCGGCAGGACGTCCTCTCGCCGCACCGGGCGCGGGGCAACCCGCGTGGCGACGGCCGCCGCCACAGGATAGCCGGCGTGCGTCCACGCGAGCGCCGCGAGGCTGCCCCAGAAGATCTTGCGCATCAGGCGGGCGCCAGCTCGCGGAGCACCGTGCGGTAGCGGCGGAGCGCGACGCGTGTGTCGGCGTCCTCCTCGACGTACGCGCGCCCACGAGCGCCCATCGCCGCCAGGTCGTACTCGCCGTCATGGGCGTCCCGAATCACCTCGGCGAGCAGCTCCGGCCGGCTGGGCGGCACGACGATCCCGCAGCCGACCCGTTCGACGACCTGCGCCGTCTCCGAGTCTGCGTCGGCCGCGACGACGGCCGGGCGGCCGGCGGCCATGATCCCGTACAGGCGACTCGGAACGACGAAGCCCGACAGCCCCTCGGCGAGCCCGACGAAGTGGAGGTCGGCGCTCGACAACGACATCGGGAGCACGTCGCGCGCCTGGTACGGCAGCGAGCGCAGCTTGTCCGCCTCGAGTCGGTACGCGAGATGCACCAGGTCGAGATAGCGGGCGCCGCCACCGATGATCAGGATCCGCAGGTCGTCGAGATCACGGAGGAACGTCGACGCGCGAACGAGCGTCTCGAGGTTCTGCGCATGCCCGATGTTCCCGGAGTGCATGACGACGAACGCGTCCGTCAGGTTGTTGAGCCGCGCCCACGGGTTGTCTCGCGGCTGAGGCGTGATCGCATCCGTGTCGACCCAGTTCGGGATCACGCGGATGCGCTCGGCCGGCGCACCCTTCGCCTCGAGCCGCAGGCGCATCGTGTCGCCGATCGCGACCACGCGGTCGGCGTTCTTCAGGTAGAGGCCGATCATCTGGCGGAGCGCCGCGACGAGCACGCGGTTGTTCAGGCGGCCGAGCTGCGTCGCGATCTCGGGGAACACGTCTTCGGAGATGACGAGCAGCGGCACGCCGAATCGCTTCGCGACCGCCAGGCCGACGTCGCCGACCATCGGCGGGTCGGTCATGCAGAGCACGAGGTCCGGGCGTGGGCCGGTGAGCCCGGCGAGCAGCGAGCTGCCGATGTAGGAGACGTAGTTGAGGGCCCGCAGGCCGAGGTTCGCGCGCTCGAAGGCCGTCGACGAGACGCGCACGATCTCGACGCCGTTCCGCGCTTCTTGCTTGGGCGCGTGCTCGTGACCGCGCAGGACGCCCGTGAGCACGCGGATCTCGTACTCGTCGGCGAGCGCCTCGCAGAGCTCGGTCAGCAGATGCGCCGTCGCCTCGACGCCGGGCCAGTAGTACTGGTTGACGACGAGCAGGCGCGGCTTTCGAGTGTCCGTCACGCGGCAGAACGCTACCGTCCACCGCTGTGGAGGGCTCACGCCTGCGCATCCTCTTCGCAGCGCCTGCCTGGTGGCCTGCGGTCGCGTTCGGCGGGCCGATCCCCGTCACTCGCGCCCTCTCGGAGCAGCTCGCCGCCGACGGCCACACGATCGAGGTCGTCACGACCGGGCTGGTCGACCTCCATCGGCGACCGAGCGCGCACTCGCGCACCAAGCTCATCGAGGGCGTGCGTGTCCACTACCTCGCCACGCCGTTCAGCTACCGCTGGATGGGGATCACGCCGACGCTGCCGGTCGAGCTCGAGCGGCTCGAGCGGCCCGACGTCGTCCACGTGCTCGGCTTCCGCGACGTCGTCTCGACCGTCGTCTCCGGCTGGGCGCGCGTCCGTGGGATCCCGTACGTGTTCGAGCCGCTCGGGATGTTTCGTCCACGACTTCGCAAGGTCGGGCTGAAGCGAACGCTCGACGCGACGCTCTACCGTGGGGTCGCCGGTGGAGCCGCGGCCGTGGTCGTCAGCTCGGAGCGCGAGGCGGACGACGTCGCCGCGGGCGGGATCGCCCGCACGCGCGTCCGAGTTCGCGGGAACGGTTTCCCCGACCCGGGCTCGATGCCGCCGTCGCACGGAGTGCTCCGGCGTGATCTCGAGCTCCCGGCGGACGCGCCGATCGTCCTCTACGTCGGGCGGATAGCGTCGGGAAAGGGGATCGAGCATCTGCTCGCGGCGGCCCGGGCACTGCCAGAGATCCACCTCGTGCTCGTCGGCCCCGACGACCGCCACGGCGCGATCGACGGGGTGCGCGCGGCCCAGGTGGATCCTCGGACAGCCGGACGCGTCCACGCGCTCGGCGCGACCGACGAGCCGCCGCTCCACCTGTACCGCGAGGCGACCGTCCTCTGCCTTCCGTCAGCTGGCGAGAGCTTCGGCATGGCCGCGGCGGAGGCGGCGGCGGCCGGCACACCGGTCGTCGTCAGCGATCGCTGCGGGATCGCCAGCTTCTTCGAGGAGGGCGAGGCGCTCGTCGTCCCGTATGGCGAGGCGGCCGTGACGGACGCGCTGCAACGCGTTCTTTCGGACGCGAACTTCCGCGCGTCACTGTCTGCCGGCGGTCTCGTTGCAGCGCGGCGGACGTCGTGGGCGAAGGTGACCGAAGCGCAGGAGGCGATCTACCGCGAGGCGATCGCCTCGCGGCAGGCGTCGACCAGCGCATCCACCGACGGCTCGTAACCCCATGCCGCGACGAGCTCGCGCGAACGCGCACCGTAGCGCCGGCGGAGATCCGGATCGAAGAGCCGGCGCAGCGCCCCTCCGGCGGCCGTGACGTCGCCTGCCGGCACGACGATCCCGTTCTCGCCGTCCACGAGCAGGTCTCCTGCAGCGCCGACGCGGTCAGAGAGGACGAGCGGCAGCCCGGCAGCGGCCGCCTCGTTCACGGCCACGCCCCACGGCTCGTGGAGCGAGAGCAGCGCGAACACGTCCGCGGCCGCGTAAGCCTCCGCGACGCGGCCGTGCGGGAGCTCGCCCGCGAAGATCGCGTGCGTGCCTAGGCCCTCGAGTCGGCTGCGCTCGGGCCCGCTGCCCACGACAACGGCACGTGTGCCAGCGGAGTCGCTCGCGCGCAGGAGCGTGTCGAGACCCTTGTCAGGAACGAGCCTCGCTACGGAGACGACCGCGACCTCGTCCGCCCGGAGCCCCAACGCCGCCCGAAGATCGAGCCTGCGCGCGAGCAGGCCGTCGACGAGCGCCGCGTACTCGCCGACGTCGATCGTGTTCGCGAACACGCGTACGCGCGCCGGATCGGCGCCGAGCGCGACGACCGAGTCACGGGCGCGCGAGCCGACGACGAGCACCGAAGCGGCGCCGCGCACGATCGGCGGCACCGCCGTCGTCTTCACCCTGCGGCGCCAGCCCGCCTTCGGTCCCGTGTCGTGGCTCTCGACGAGGAGCACGTACGGCACGCGCCGGGCGCGGCACCAGGCGAGCGCGCCCTGCGCGGCAAGCGTGCTCCAGCCGGAGACGACGACCACGTCGGGCCGCGCGTCGCCGAGCGCGCCGAAGATGCCCGGCGTCAGCGGGTAGTCGTGACGAAGGACGTGGCGCGCCCCGGGGACGGAGACGCCGCGCAGGAACACCGCTTCGTGGCCGAGGTCGACGGCCCACTCCCGTGAGGCAACCGTTCGAGCCGCGTAGATCACCGTCAGCTCGATCTCCGGGTGCGCGGCGGCGCGGTCGAGGAGCGGCGCGCGGTACGGCGTCGGCTCGGGCGAGACGAACGCGACCCTCATCGCAGGCCCAGCTTCTTCGCGATCCGGTGCAGCTTGAGCTTCCACGCGATCTTCCGCAGCGTCTCGCGCCCGCGCATGAGCGAGGGGTGGTAGCGGCGGAGCTTGCCGCGGCGGAGGACGTGGCTCGCATCGTGGAGCGTGTAGATGTGGTCCTTGCCGCCCGCGAGCTCGAGGTTCATCGCCGCCTCCTCGCCGTAGTACGCCTCCCTCTTGCCGCCTGCGACGTGGTCGTACGGGTGGGGCTGATGGATCGCGTGCACGGTGTGCGTGGCGTTGACGACGATGCCCACCTGGCGTGCCTTCCAGAGCAGCCAGTTGTCGAAGCGGGCCCGGCCGATCGCAAACGGCGGGAGCTCGCCGAACAGCCCTGCCGGGAACACGAACCAATCGATCGCAGCGGGGCCGCGCGAGTGCTCGGGCTCGAACGACTCGCCGACGATGAGGAAACGCTCGGCGCGTGCCGACACGGCACGCGTAGCCGTCAGCAGGCCCGGGCCGAGGATGATGTCGGCGTTCACGAACGCACGGAGAGGGAAGCGCGCGACCCCGTCGGCGAGCGCGAACGCCGAGTCGAGGCGGGGGGTGCCGTGCTTCGTCAGCGCGAGACCGCCGACGTGCTCCACGCCGAGGTCGCGCGCGGCTTCTGCCACGCCGCCCTCGTCCCCGAGCAGCACGACCTGGACGTCGAGCGCGCGCCAGCTCTCGACCGCACGCCGCTGGATCCTCCCGATGTAGTCGTCGAACGGCTTCGGCACGGAGAAGAGCGTCAGCATCAGACGAGCTCCTCGCGCGGCCGGACGCCGACGAGCCCGGCCGCCGCCGCGACCACGAACGCGGGCACGACGGGCAGCGCGAACTCGACGACGGTGAAGATCCCGAGCGCGGTGAAGGCGACAACGGCGACGGCGGCCGCGGAGAGGGCGAGCGCGAGCCGCGTCCAGCGCGGCCGACGCCACGCGAGCGCGCCGATGGCGAGCACGAGCCACATCCATGGCCGCGGGTACCAGCGTGACGCCCTATTCAGCCAGGTGCGGAGGGTCGCACTCGTGTCATAGGCGGGCAGGTCGCGGAGCCAGCCGCCGATCTCGCGCTCGATCTCCGCGTAGCGCCGCGCGTCGGCGGCGTCCCGGAAGGCGAGCTCGTGCCCGGTGGGCGACGTCCAGCGCTCGTCGACGCTCCGGTCGCGGGTCGTCGTGTACAGGCCCCAGTGGGCGGCCGGGATCGGCTCCCCTTCGGTCGAGGGTAGACCTGATCCCGTGGCCTTCGCTGGACGCGCGGACGCGGCCTGCGCCGAGGAGACGGCGAACTCCGGCCGCGCGAGCTCCTGCCAGATCGTCCGCGTCACACCTTTCGCATACGTGCCCGCGTGGGCGCGCAGCGCCTCCCACGCGGCACGGCGGAGCACGCTGTAGCTGCTGTCCCAGCCCCACACGCGGTCGGAGAGGTTCACGAGATCCTCGTGCATACGGATGCTGCCCCGGCGGAAGAACGTGTCCTCGTCGACACCGTAGGAGCGATACGGCTCGAGCGGCAGGAGCTCGCGGTCGACCGCCCGCGCGAGCTTGCGCGACGCCGGGCCGTTCTCCGGGCTGACGATGTGGTCGGAGACGTACATCCGGAAGAAGGGGATGAACGCGGCGCTTCCCCGCACCACCGCGTAGTCGCCGTAGCGGACACCGTTGTGGACGGCCCACAGGGCGAGCACGCAGACGCCGGCGACGAGGAAGCCGGCTGCGGCCGACAGTCGCCAGCGCCACGACGCATGGAGCACGAGCGGAAAGAGCGCGAACAGGAGCAGCACCTGGTTCCCGGGCCGGGTGAGCGCGAGCGCTCCGACGAGGAGGCCGGCGGCGACGAACAGCGGCACCGAGCGACGTACGGTCGCCCGGGAGACGACGAGCGCCCAGCCCGCGAAGACGGCCGCGAAGACCGCGTCGCTCGCGAGTGCGTGGAAGAGGATGCCGTAGCCGGGGAAGACGAGCAGGAGCGCCGCCGTGAGCAGCGCCGATCTCGCACCGAACACGGCCGCGGTCGCGCTCCAGGCGACGATCGACGCGGCATAGAGGAGGCCGAGCCACACCTGCGCAAGCGCGGCGCCACCGAGGTCGAGCGGCACCCCGACGGCGAACGGCGCGACTGGCGTGCGGAAGAGCATCGCCATCGGCAGCGGCGGGCTCGCGTCCCCGAACTGCGCGTAGTAGCGGAGATACGTTCCGAGATCCCGCCCGGCGACGAGCGGCAGGGCCAGGCTCTGGAGCCCGTAGACGGCAAGCGCGAGGAGGAACAACACGAGCGCACCGCGGCGGTTCACCCTCCGCTCGAGCCAGGCCAGCGCGCGGCGGAGCCTCTCCATCAGCCGGTCACGCTCGCGTAAAGATCGAGATACGCGTCCACCTGTCGCTCGAGGCCGAAGCGCACGCGCGCGTCCGCGGCGGCCGCCTCGGCCATGCGAGTCCGGCGCTCCGGATCGCGGAGCAGATCGTCGAGCGCGCGTGCCAGGGCCTTGACGTCGCCTGGCTCGACGAGCACGCCCGTCTCCTCGGTCAGCTGCTCGGGGATGCCGCCGACGCGCGCCGCGATCACAGGCACGCCGCACGCGAGCGCCTCGAGCACCGCGAGCGGGTGGTTGTCCGCCTTCGTCGCGTGCACGTAGACGTCCGCCCCGCGGAGAGTCTCGGCGACGCGGTCCCGGCTGGCGAAGGGCTCCGAGCGGAGCGTCACCTGGTTGATTCGCTCCTCCTCTCCGGCTTCGCCGAGCGCGATCACGAGCATCCGCTCAGCGGAGAGCAGGTCGACGGCTCGCCGCAGGGTGAAGTAGTCCTTGTACGGGTTCGTCCGCGCACCCTGTGCCGCGAACACGACGACTGGCTCGTCCTTCTGGCTCGGTGGTGGTCCCGCCGCGAAGAGCTCGAGATCGACCCCGTTCGGGATCACGCGGGCCGAGGCGATCGCAGGCTCGAGCATCGACCGCTCGGCCCGCTCGAGCAGCCAGGCCGACGGCGCCACGACGTGGAGCTTCGACCGCGCGTAGACGGCAGCCTTCCGCTTCCAGTTCGCCGCCGTCCCGTCCACCTTCAGCGCGGGGTACGTGTCGAGATGGGGGCAGCTGCCGCAGCCGGTCAGCCAGCGCTCGCCGTCGATCGAGTACCCGCAGTGGCCGGTGTAGAGCCACTCGTCGTGCATCGTCACTACCGTCGGCCGCCGGCCGGCCAGCGCGGGCAGAGCCTCCAGGTCGAAGTAGCCGCCGTGGAGGTTGTGGAGATGGAGGACGTCGGGCGGATGCGTCGCCAGCTCGAGCACCCGGTGTGAGGCCGGATGGCGGAAGTCCTCGCGGCCGCGCAGGACGTCGTAGGCGACGCGTGGGTCACGAAGCGCGCGCTCACGAAGGGTCCTGTGCTCGCCGATCGCGACCACGCCCGGCTCGCTCGTCCGCTTCAACCCGACGGCGAGCGTCGCTTCGAGCCCGCGGTCGCGATAGGCGCGGTGAAGCTCCAGCCCGACTGCCTCGGCGCCGCCGCCCGAGTCGGACGCGTTCACCTGGAGAATCGACAGCGTCATCGGCTGCGAGCGTACGCCGCGAGCTCCCGTGCAGCGTCTCCGAAGCGGCCGTGCCGGAGGGCGCGCTTCAGCACGAGGCCGTGCGCCTGCCTCGTTAGCGCAGCCCGACCGGCTGCGCCCGGAACGGCCGCCGCGGCATCGAGCAGAGCCGCAGCCTCGCCCTCACGACCGACCCGGCCGAGCGTGGCCGCCCACTGGACGGCGTCCGAGACGACCGTCCCGTCGAGCGTTGCCCGCGGCACACCGAGCCGTTCGAGCAGCGACTCGTCGAGCCGCTCGACACCGGCGAGCGGGTCCGGCTCTCCGCGACGGCGCGCGACCGCGGCAGCCCGGACGCAGAGAAAGCCCAGCGCCTGGCGCTCGAGCGCGGTGACCGAGAACTGGCCCGGATGGAGGCGGTAGCGCAGCACGAAGTCGGGCAGGGCGGCGACGCCGCTGCGCTCCTCGAACCTCAGCCAGAGGTCGTAGTCCTCGGCCTGGTCGAGCCTGTAGCCGCCGAGCGCGCGGAACGCCTCCGTGCGCATCGCGACCGTGGCATGCGTCAGCTCGTTCCTCGCGAGAAAGTCGAGCTCGGCGCGGCCCGGTTCCCGGTCGATCTCGGCGCCCGACTCGTCGACGAGCACGATGCCGCCGCCGAGCAGAGCGACGTCCGGATGCGCGTCGAGATACGCGAGCTGCTGCTCGAGCCGGTCGGGGAGCATCACGTCGTCGGCATCCATCCGCGCGATCACCGGCGCCTGTGCGTGCGCACAGCCCGCGTTGAGCGCGACGGTGAGGCCGCCGGGCTCCTGTCGCTGGACGCGGACACGTCCGTCCCGCTCGGCGTATTCGGCGAGTATCGCGGGAGTGGCGTCGGTCGAGCCGTCGTCCACGACGATCAGCTCGAGCTCGGCGACGGTCTGCGCGAGCGTCGACTCGAGCGCCTCGCGGAGAAAGCGCTCGCCGTCGCGGACCGGCATGACGACGGAGACGCGAGGCATCACGCAGGCCTCGCGTCCACCCAGAGCTCGCTCCAGACCTGGATCAGCTCGGCCACCCGCAGGCCCGCCGCCTGGAGCTCCGCTTCGAGCTGCTCAACGTCGTACTCGGTGACATGGGTCTCCTCGCTGAAGTGCGGCAGCCCGAGCTCCTCGCGCAGCGGTACGACCCAGTCGCGTCTGAGCACCGGCACGCGGATCAGCACGCGCTCGGGCTTCATCGTCGCCACCAGGCGCCGGAGCAGCTCGACCCGCGGCTCGATGTGCTCGAGCACGTTCGACATGACGACAGCGTCGAATGGGGCGCCCGGCTCGTAGGTGAGGGCGTCGGCCTCGACGAACGTCACGCGTGGGTGGGCGAACCGCTCGCGCGCGAACGCAAGCGACCACGGATTGACGTCGATTCCCACGACGACGGCTTCAGCCCGCTCCGCAAGGTCGTATGCGAGCTCACCCTTTCCGCAGCCGACGTCGAGCACGCGCTCCCCCGGCTGCACGCGCTCGACGAAGAAGTCGTGGTAGCGCGTGAGACGGTGCTTTGCATGGACGCCGCCGTCGTACCGGATCGCCGCCAGGTCGACGCGGTCGTACGCGTCCTGGTGCACCTCGAGCAGCCGACGTGTCGCGCGGCGCGGATCCGGGTCTGCGCCGACGACCGACAGCCAGAAGCGGAAGAACGGCCG
The DNA here is from genome assembly GCA_963773055.1 of uncultured Actinomycetes bacterium. Classification (GTDB taxonomy): domain Bacteria; phylum Actinomycetota; class Thermoleophilia; order Gaiellales; family Gaiellaceae; genus PALSA-612. The sequence goes on from CAVYZL010000003.1 coordinate 210,241, forward strand.
CAGCACCGGGTAGGGGAGAACGACGCGGAACGGTCGGCGCGGAACGCGCCGGCTGACACCGGCCGCTATCTGCCCCGGCGTCCGCCTCACGCCAGGAGCTCCTCGAACAGCGCCACGTGCCGCGCCACCCACGGCACGAGGGCGAAGCGCTCCGCCGCCCGGGCGCGCGCCCGCTCCCGGTAGCCGTCGAGATCCTCAAGGACGTCCGTGATCGCCTCGGCGAGCGCCCGCGGCGCGGGCGGCACGTCCTCCTCCCACGACGTCTCGGACGCCACGCCGATGCCACCGTCGCCGACGAGCTCCGGCGTCCCTCCGGATGCGGAGTGAACGACGGGCACAGCGCAGGCGAGCGCCTCGAGGACGACGTTCGGGCACGGGTCGCCGACCTTCGGGTGAAGGAGCACGTGCGCCCGCCGGTAGAGCTCCGGCGCGTCTCGCTGCGTGTAGCGGCCGACAAGCTCGACCCGGTCCTGGAGACCGAGGTCGCCGATCAGCTCCTGTCCACCGACGACCGAGCCGGCGACGAGCAGGCGCGCGTCGGGCAGGAGCGCGAGCGTCTCCAGCGCGACCGTCAGGCGGTAGGCCTGCGACTGGTCGCCGCTCAGGAGGAGCACGGGCGGCCCCGGCGGCGGCGTGCCGGCCGGCGCGAACTGCGTCGTGTCGACGGCGTTGTGCAGGATCTCCCAGCTCGACGAACGCGCGCCGGCGTACCGGTCGGCCGACTCCTTCGAAAACGCGCTCTGGTAGACGACGTACGCGGCCGATCCCAGCACGAGGCGGTGGCGCGCATTGATGCGCTCGGTCTCGTCGCCCGCCCAGGCCGGATACGCGACTCCGTCCTGGTTGACGACGATCGGCGCGCCGCGGCGCTGCGCCAGGTCGATCGCAGTGTCGACGTCCGAAGGCAGCGAGCTCGACCCGAGGTAGAGGAGGTTGAAGTCACGCGGCCGGTTGGGGAAGGTCGTCTGGAGGCGCTGGAACTTCACCATCCCGCCCTCGACCGGCGCCCCGGGCGCAGGAATGCGCCGATGGCCGTACCAGACCGCCGCACCGCCCCGTGCGGGGCGGGAGAGGCGAATCACGGCAGACCGCCCTGCCGAGCGGACGCGTCCGGCGATGTGCTTCACGCGGGCGCCAGCTCCACGAAGCCGTCAAGCAGCGAACGCCATGCCGGCGCGAGCGCCTCGTACGAGCAGGCCTCGGCCGTCGCGCGAGCAGCCGCGACCATGGGCGCGAGCTCTACCTTGTTCGCGGCGGCGACCCGTGCCGCGGCGGCGGCCACCGCCTCCGCATCGCCGACCTCGACGAGATAGCCGTTTTCGCCGTCGCGGACGAGATCCGCCGCCTGGCCGACCCGCGTCGTCACAAGCGGTACACCGGTCGCCATCGACTCGAGCACAGCCTTCGGCCCACCCTCGTCACGCGAAGTGACGAGACACACGTCGAGTGCGGCGTACGCCCCCGCGACGTCGTCGAGGTCGTCGAGCAGCACGTGGCGGTACGCGGCGCCGGTCTGCTCGAGCCCCTCGATCACGTAGCCGCGCGCGGGGCCGGTAAGGAGCACGCAGAGCTCGGGCACCAGCTCGCGCAGGCGCTCGACCGCTGCGAGCAACACGTCCGGGCCTTTGATCAGCTTCGGCTGGAGCCCGTCTCCCCAGCCGACGCCGTCTTTTTGCAGAGAGCCGGCGACGAACGCGTCCTCGGGAAGCCCGAGACGTCGACGCGCCTCGGTCCGCTCTTCGGCGCCACGCGGCCGGAAGCGATCGAGGTCGATGCCGATCGGGATACGAAACACCTTCTCGCGCGGGACGCCGGCGCCGAGCACGAGCTCCTCCATCGCCTTGGACGGCACCTGGATCCGGTCGATCTCGCCGTGCCGGCGGCGGACGAGCTCGTAGCAGGTGTCGAACTCCGGCATCCCCGGCGTCCCGGGGCGGCCGTGGAGGTACGCGAGGCCAAGCCGGTTCTCGCGCTCGAGCTCCGACTCCGCGAGCGAGAACTGGCTCGCGTAGAAGATCGACTGGCCGCGGACGGCCGAGATCCAGCGCTCGTCGCCAACCTCTGCGCCGAGCGTCGCCGCCAGGCGCGCAATCTGGCGGGCGTCATCTGTGATCGCCCACTCCTCGCCGTCGCCGGCGACGAACAGCCGCGAGTACTGGGGCCAAGCCCTCGTCCTGCGGCCGATCGCGAACCGGCGGATCGGCCGGCCGATCGGCTGCGCGGCCCGACGCACGGCGCTCACGCGTGAAGCACCTCGAGGTAGCGGTCGGCCGTCTCCGCGAGCGAAGGTACCTCGATCGCAGCGCGGAGCTCGTCCCAGCGCACTACGACCTCGTCGAGCTTGGCGGCGGCATCAGCAGCGTCCGTGAACGCGATCCCGCCGCCCCCCACCACCTCGGCGTTCGACCCGCTGTCCACGTACAGCGCTGGCAGCCCGCAGGCGAGCGCCTCGAGCAGCGCGTTCGAGCACGCCTCGTTCTGGCTGGCGAAGACGAACACGTGGTGCTCTCGGAGCAACCGCGCAACCTCCGCCGGTGACGTCGGCGGAAGAGCGGTCGCATGTGGGAGATCGACCGGAGTCCGGCCGACGAAGGTCAACGTGAAGCGTGCGGGATCGAGCTGACGGTCGAGGTCCGCGAGCACGTCGGCGCCCTTCCTCGGGTTGTCGGACCAGCTCGTCGTGATCAGCTTCACCGGCCCCGAGGCCGGGAGCGCCGCGCGCCCCTCGTCACGGAAGAGCGCGGGGTCCGGCGCGTTGCGGATCACGACCGGATCCCGGAGCTCGAACCCCAGCTCGCGGTGCATCTCGAGGCTGTACCGCGACTGGAACACCGTCGCATCCGCCAGCGCGTGGTTCAGCGCGACGATCTCCCGGTCGGTGCCGTCGTCGAACCCGCGGTAGACGCCGATCGGGCCGTCGACGCGATGCACCAGCCGGCAATTGCCACGGGTGAAGCGGCGCAGGCGTCCAGCGTCGAAGTTGAACGAGTTGAAGAGACAGACAGGCGTTCCGCCCGAGATCCGGTTGATCTCGACGGTCAGCTCGCGCCGACGCAGCTCGCCGACGAGGGCGGCGAGGAACTGGTGGCCGCCGCCTCGCGGCGGTGGCACGAACTCGTGGAAGACCGCGACGTCGGCGCCCTGTCCGCGCGTGCGAAGTCGCGTCGTCTCCGTCTCGACGGCACGCCCGACGGCCGCGAGGGCACCGCGGGCATGGATATACGCCGCTCGGGGCTTCGTGCGGAGAGCCACGGCCGTCAAAGTAGACGACACGGTGGCTCTCGACGTGCCGAGGGAGGCTGCTAGCGTCGGCGTGCATGCACCGTCAGCGGTCCGGAGCCTCTCCGGGCCCGGCGCGCTACGCCATCGGCTAGAGCTCGCGCAGGCCGGAGACGGCCTCGACGCGATCGCCGGAACGCGTCGCCTCGAGCAGCCCGGCGTTCGGTCGCTCGCCCTTCCGCGTCTCGTGCCACAGGTGGAGGAGCGTCCCCTGCGGCCCGGGCCAGCCACAATGCAGCCGGAGGCGGTGTAGGCGGACGGCGAGGTCGACGTCCTCCTCGCCCCAGCCTTCGAAGCGCTGGTCGAGGCCGTTGGCGCGCTCGAAGTCCGAGCGCCAGACGCCGAGCAGCGACCCGTAGCGGTTGCCGTGCGGAACGAACTCGGGCAGGCCCTGACGACCGGGCCGCCGCCGGTCGCGCGCGGTCAGCGCCGCGAGCGGGGAGACGTGCGACCGCTCGCAGCGCCCACCGGGCCAGCGACCAGCGCTGGATCGGCAGCCGTTCCGAGAGCACGCGGTCGGTCAACGGCTCGTCGAGCTCGAGCCGCTTGCCCGCGACGAACCAGCCCTGCGTCGCGGCCCTGCGCATCGACTCGACGAACCCTCGACGCGGCACGGCGTCGCCGTCGATCATCACGAGGAAGTCGCCCCGCGCCTCGACCGCGCCGAGGTTCTTCACACGCGCGAGCCGGAATCCCTGGTCATCCTGTCTCGCGTACCGCAGCCGTTCTCCGAACGCCTCGTGCCAGCGCTCGACGACCGCGGCCGTCTCTGGGCCCGAGCCGTCGTCTGCGACGACGACGTCGAAGTCCGGGTCCGTCTGCTCGGAGAGACCGAACAGCACGGCGTCGAGCGCAGCCGGCCACTCGTACGTCGCAACGACGACGCCGATGCCCGTCATGGGAAGAAGGGCGCGACGTCCTTCGTCACGAGCTCGCCCTGGCGGTACTTCTCCTCCTTCCAGGCGGAGGCGACCGGCGCGGGCCTAACCCGGTCGAGAAGCGCCGTCGTGCGCGTCCGCGTCTTCCCACCCAGGTCGATCGGGCTCGGCCTGCCACGAGCCGCGAGCTCCGGCGTGTCGAGGCTCGAACGCGTGAGAAAGCACGTGTGGAGGCAGCGGAACGAGCTCTCCTCCCATGGCTGGCGCTCTCCGAGCAGCCCGAGCGACTCGCGGGAGTAGCCCGGCCGGAACGCGATCTCGCCGTCGTGCATGTACTGGCGGTGGCACTCCGTCCAGGAGTCGATGGCGGCGAAGTTGAACAGCTTCGTCACCGAGCGTGACGGCGGCGCGAGGTAGCCGCTCGCCCGGCCGGCCGCGCCATCGAGCTCCGTCACATGGAGGACGTTGCCTTTGAGGCTGAAGTGCTCCTGGTGCGCTCCGCCGAGCAGGTCTTCGCGGAAGCGGCCGAGGCCGGCGGGATCGTAGAGCTCGTCGCCGTCGATCCCGAACACCCAGGTGTCGGTGCCCGCATAGCCCTCGACGAGGGCGTGCGAGTCGCCGGTCGCCCGCACGCGCACGGCGCCCACGTGGTCGAGCTCGCCCGCGAGCGCCTCCACGATCTCCCAGGTCGCGTCGGTCGACATGTGGTCGGCGATGTGGATCCGGTCACAGAAGCCCGCAGCACTCCGGAGCGCGCGCTCGACAAATACGTCCTCGTTGTGGACGAGCATGACTCCGACGATCTCCATCGCGCTTGCGCCTAGCGGCGCTCGGTCGTCCACTCGAGCAGCGGCCGCACGGGACCTCGAAGGTACCCGGGGAAGCGCCCCTTCGACGAGTCGCCTTCGCCCGGGTCGTACACGTGGAAGGAGACGGCTTCGAGCGCGCCGGCGTGGTGGATCAGCTTGTGCGCGCCCGACCGTCCAAGACTGCACATCGTGACGTCGACCACGTACAGGCCCTCGTTCAGGAGGTTGGCGGGGATCCAGACCGTCGAGACGTGGTCGCCGACGGCGGGCGGCTCGTCCCACGTGTCGCTCGAGTCGAGCGCGTTGAACGCCGTGTCGCCTTCGCGGTCGTACAGCTTGATCTTGGGGAAGAGCGGCACGTCGTCACGGAGCACGGAGAACGTCATCTCGATGCCGACCGGCTGCCGGATGTCGACACTGTCCGTCGTCTCGCCGTCCTCGTCGACGACACGCACCTCGCGCAGCCGAGCGCGCTTGTCTCCCGGCGCCGACTCGAGGTCGGGCCACGAGCGATACGACGGCGTTCCGGACACGGTCTGGAGGTAGTGGGCGACGACCTCCTCGCTCGGCCCGTCCATCACGATCCCCCCGTCCTGGAGGAGGATCGCCCGATCGCAGAGGCGCGCCAGGGTCTGCATGTTGTGCGACACGAAGAGGACGGTCCGGCCCGACTGGCCGTACTCCTCCATCCGCCCGAGCGATCGCCGCTGGAACTCCGCATCGCCGACCGAGAGCACCTCGTCGACGAGCAGGATCTCGGGCTCGAGATGGGCGGCGACGGAGAACGCGAGCCGCACGTACATGCCGCTCGAGTAGCGCTTGACGGGCGTGTCCATGAACTTCCCGACGCCGGCGAAGTCCACGATCTCGGGCATCTTCCGCGTGATCTCGCGACGGCCCATGCCGAGGATGGCGCCGTTGAGATAGACGTTCTCGCGACCGGTGAGCTCGGGATGGAAGCCCGTGCCGACCTCGAGCAGGCTGCCGACGCGGCCCCGGATCACGGCCTGCCCCGTCGTCGGCGACGTGATCTGCGTGAGGATCTTGAGCAGCGTCGACTTCCCGGCGCCGTTCGGGCCGATGATGCCGAGCACCTCGCCCTCGTCGACCGAGAAGGAGACGTCCTTCAGCGCCCAGATGTCCTCAGCCGGCGGCCGGTGCTCGCGTCGCGCGAGGCGCCGCGTCGCGTGCGTGAGCGAGTCACGAAGCGTGTCGTAGCCGCTCTGGAGCTGGCCGATGCGGTACCGCTTCGAGAGGCCGTCGACCTGGATCGGCGCCACGGCCATCAGATCGTGTCCGCGAAGCCCGGCTCGGCCCGCCGGAAATACGCAAGCCCGGCAACGAGAAGGACGATGGCCATCACAATGCCGAGCGGGATCACGGGCGCAGGGGGCGCCGGTGAGCCGATCACTGCCCAGCGGAAGCCGCTGATGGCCCCCGTCATCGGATTGAGCGAGACGAGCCAGACGTACTTGTCTTGAAGGTCCGGATCATTGATGGACCAGAAGACGGGTGAGCAGAAGAGCAAGACCAGCATCACGAATGGGATCGCGTACGGCACGTCGCGGAAGCGCACTCCCGCTACTGCGAAGAACAGCCCTGCAGCGAACGCTGTTACGAGAGCCAACAGGACAAACAACGGAAAGAGAACGAACTGGGCGGTGATCGGGATGTGGAGCCACAAGACCATTCCCACGAGCACGGGGAACACGACGATGAAGTCGACGAGCGGGGTCGCAACTGCGCCCAGTGGCAGAAGGACTCTCGGAAAGAACACCTTCGTGATCAGCCCCTTGCTGCCGGCGATGCTCCCGCTCGCGCTCGCGAACGCGGGCTGGAAATACGTCATCCACATGATCACGCCCGTGAAGACGAACACCTGGTACGGCTTGCCGTCCGAGTACAGGTTCGCGTACCGCCCGAAGAAGACCGTGAAGATCACCGTCGCGAGGATCGGCTGGATCAGCACCCACGCGACGCCGATCAGCGTCTGCTTGTAGCGCACCTTGAGGTCGCGCACGACGAAGGCGCCCGCCAACTCGCGGAAGCGCCAGAGCTCGCGCACGTCGAGGTTCGGCAGCCGGGTCGGAGGCGTGATCGTCGTCACGCGCTCGTCCCGCGGGGCGTCCGCGACGGCCGGCGGCGCCACCGGCTTCTCCGCCACGCTCATGCACCCAAGGCTAGCGAGCGCGTATGAAGATTCAGCGCGCGAGCGATCTTGTCCGCGTAGACCGGGATCGCGAACTCGCTGCGAAAACGAGCCTTCCCGGCCTCGCCGAGAGACGCGCGAAGCGCCGCGTCGGCTCGGAGGCGCGCGATCGCGACTCGAAGCGCGGCAGCGTCGCCTTCGGGCACGAGCACCCCGGCCGGGCCCATGATGTCGGGGATCCCGCCCGAGTCGGACGCGACGACGGGGACGCCCGTGCAGAGACCGTCGACGAGCGTGCTGGCCGATTGCTCCTTCCAGCGAGGCGTCGTCAGTGAGGGCACGGCGAGGCAGTCGAGAGCGGCGTAGAAGCCCCAGAGCTCGTCCTTCGGCAGCAGGCCGAGGTAGTGGACGCGCTCGTCAGCCGCCGCGAGCGCCTCGAGCTCAGCTCGCTCGGTTCCGTCGCCCGCGAGCACGAGCTGCGTGTCTTCCGGGAGGGCTTCGACCAGCACGCGCCAGCCCTTCTGCGGCACGATGCGCCCGGCGAAGCCGACGACGAACGAGCCCTCGCGGTCGAACGGCAGGCGCATCGGCTCGGCCTTGCCCTCCGGCTCGAGGCCGCCGGCGACGAGCGTCGACGCCGGGACCGAAACAGGCATGCCGGCGGCGCGGATCCCGTCGAGCGACGTCTGAGCAACGGTCAGCAGATGATCGAGCCTTGGCCACAACAGCCGCCTCGCCGTTCGCTCGGCGAGACGCCTGGGGCGCGGGAAGATGTTCTCGCAGACGGCGGTCGCGATCAGCGGCCGCTTCGAGAAGCGGTACAGCGCGAGCATCTCGAGCAGGAATGGGTCGATCGGCTCCTCCTGCACCCAGATCGCGTCCGGCGAGATCTCTCGGAGCTGGCGCGCGATCCACGAGAGCCGCGACCTGCGCGAGCCGTGCGGCACGTGGCTGCACCTCGATCGGCAGCCGCGAGGCGTCCTCTGCCGCGGTGCCATGCGCCTGATGGACGGTTGGTAGGTCGGCCGGCGGCGCTGCGGCGAGCACGACGGCCTCGGTTTCATAGCGCCGGACGATCTCGGAGAGCGCGAGCCAGTGCACGGGATAGAAGGCGAGCCGGCTGTAGAGGACGAGCTTCGTCATGCGTGCGGCAGCGCGGCGGAGATGGCCGCGACGACCCGCTCGGCCGCCCTGCCGTCGACCGTGCCGACGAGCTCGGCTGCGATCCGCTCGCGCTCTTGCTCCGAGCGTGGAGGGCTCCGCAAGCGCCGCGTCGATCCCGGCCACGAGCTCGTCGAAGTCGCCCGCGCGCAGGAACGCACCCGAGGCGGCGAGACGCCGGTAATGGTCGCCGACGAGGTTCTTGTCGGCGCGCCCCTCACCCGGCCGCGCACCCTCGTCCCAGAGCACGCATACGGTCGGCCGGTCGTTGACGATCGCGTCGAGCAGGATCGTCCCGGCGTTCGTGACCACGGCCGCCACATGCTGGAGCAGCGTCGCGAGCTCCTCGAGGTCCGTGTAGCTCGGCTCCTGCACGGCGATCCCTTCGACGCCGAGCGCGGCGCCGAACCGCTCGGGCACGCGGCCGTCGCGCGGGTGCGGGCGAAAGACAAGCGAGTAGCGCTCCGACGCACCGCTCTCGCGCCACCAGCCGACCAGCCGTTCGACGAGCTTGCCCTCGAACGGCGAGTTGTCAGGCGTGTTGCCGGCGAAGAGGACGAGGGGCCGCGCGGGGTCGAGCCCGAGCCGCGCGAGCAGGGCGGCGTACTCCTCACGCGAACGGCGGCGGTAATAGACGTCGGTCTGCGGCCAGCCCGTGACCGTGATCTTCGCCGGGTCGATCGCGTGGTAGCGCTCGAGCTCGCCGCGCATCGTCTCGTTCTGGACGACGTAGAGGTCGAGGTGCGGCGAGACGACGCCCTTCCCGACCGTGTGGTCCCAGCTCGCGACGTAGCCGACAACGGGGACGCTGAGCTTGCGCGCTGCGACGAGGTACGGCATCGACACGTGCGCCTGGAGGTTCGTGACGACGAGGCCCGTGCAGCCGCCACGCATCGTCTCGAGGAGCGGCTTAGCGACATAGCGGTGCGGCGAGAACAGCCAGCGGCTCATGACGCGGTCGATGATCTCCCAACGCGGCAGGTGCCCTGCCCGGTCGATGTCGAGGAACGCGATCGGGTGTCCGTGCTCCCAGCGCTCGCTGTTGAAGCCCATACGCAGGCTGTGACGCACGGCGACGGTGTGGAACCCGACGTGGTCGTCGAGGAAGATGTCGGCGCGCCGGACGACCCGTTCGTGCGGCGGAACCTGCTCCGGGGTCAGCGCCGCCGCCTCGAGCACGCGCAGCCCGTCGAGCTCGGGAAGCCAGGGCTCGATGTGCTTCGGATGGAGCGGGAAGAGCGCCGTGATCCGGTCATCGAACGCGTGGCGGAGGCCCGCGACGATGCCGCAATCGAAGAAGACGCGGTTGGGGAGTGGATCGACGAGAGCGAGCCAGAGCAACGCGCGGAAGGCTAGCGGCGCTCGAGAGCTCTCCGGCTCAATGGTGCCCTGCTCGCTGCCGATAAGCAGCGGATGACCGCGTGGCGGGAACGCGCGTTGCTCGGACTTGCCATCGGCGCGCTCGCAGCCGCGGTCCCGGCGTTGCTGCTGCACACCTTCAGCGGTGACCAGGTCTACCTGTCCGGCATGGTCCACTTCATCTGCGTCGGCACGACGGCGTTTGCCGCCACGATCGCCGCGGTCACCCTGACGATCGTCGGCGCCAAGCGACGCGACGGTCGCACGGTGCTCGTCGGTACTGCGTTCTCGGTGATGGCCGCGCTGCTCGCTCTCCACGGCTTCGCCTCGCCGGGCGTGATCGTCGGCAACAACGGCGTCGTCGCCTTCACGGGCGGCGCGACGCTGCCGGTCGGCGGTGCGATCCTCGCGCTGACGGCGCTGCCTTCGCTGCGCCGGCCCGAGGCCGTCCCGAGGCTGCTGCTGCTGCAGGGGATCCTGCTCGCGGTCGTGATCGGGCTCGGCGTCTCGGCGCTCTTGACTCCGAGCCTCGTCCCGCCCGTCCCCGCGCCGAACAGCCCCGCAGCGATGGCGGCGCTCGCAGCAGGCTTCGTCTTCTTCGCCTTGCTGCTCTGGCGCGCCGTGCGCACGTACCTCTTGACGCGCCGCTGGGAGGACCTGTCGGTCGCCGTCGGCATCGTCTGGCTCGCGACCGCTCTCATCCCCGCGCTGACGCAGTCGTACGTCCAGCTCACGTGGTGGCTCGGGCACGGCTTCGAGCTCGTCGGGATCGTCTTGATCGTGGTCCCCGTCGCGCTCGACCTCCGGCACGCGTACCAGTCGCGCCCGCTCGTCGGCGACCTCCGCGGGGCCGAGCTCGTGGCCGCCGAGGAGAAGTTCCTCGGCTCGCAGGTGCGCGCTCTCATGCAGCGCCTCGCGGAGAAGGACGTCTACACGGAGGAGCACACACGTCGTGTCGCCCTCCGCGCCGTGCAGGTCGGCGAGACGCTCGGCTTTCCGGCCACTCGCCTGCGCGAGCTGGCGATCGGCGGGCTGCTCCACGACGTCGGCAAGCTTTCCGTCCCCGATGCCATCCTCTCGAAGCCCGGCGCGTTGGACGACACCGAGCGCCGCGTGATCGCCAAGCATCCGACGTGGGGCGTTCGACTGCTGGCGGAGGTCGGCGGCTTCTCGGACAGCGTCCATCGCCTCGTCAGGGACCATCACGAACGACTCGACGGCAGTGGATACCCGGGAGGGCTGCGGGAGGGTGACCTCGAGCTCGGCTCCCGGATCCTCGCCGTCTGCGACGTCTACGACGCTCTCATCTCACCGCGGGTCTACCGAGGGCCCTGGAGCCACGAGGAGGCGCTCGCTCACCTGTGGGAGCACGCGGGCACGGAGTTCGACCGCAAGTGCGTCGACGCGCTCGACCGCGTGCTGTCGAGCGAGCTCGCGCGAACGGCGCCCGTCGTCATCGTCGAGTCCGACGCCCGTCGTCGTCGCACCCGCCTCGTCGTAGCGAAGGCCACTGATAGGACCGGGTCGTGGTCCGCGAAGCGCATGGCGGCACACTCGTCCTCGGCGGAGGCTTCGCCGGTAGCTGGGTAGCACGCCTGCTCGGCAAGCGCGGCCTCGAGACGACGATCGTCAGCCGCGAGAACGTCATGCTGTTCACGCCGCTTCTGCCCGAGGCGGCTTCGGGGACGCTCGAGCCGCGCCACGTCGTCGTGCCGCTCCGGATGATGTGCCCGCGGTCGGAGCTGATCCTCGGCGGGCTCTCGAGGCCTCGACACCGCCGAGCGCCACGCCACCGTCGACACGCACGGCGGCCCGCTCGAGATCGGCTACGAGCGGCTCGTCGTCGCGCTCGGCGCCGTCTCGCGGGCGCTCCCGATCCCGGGCCTCGTCGAGCACGGATTCGGGTTCAAGGATCTCGCCGACGCGATCGCGCTGCGCAACCACGTCCTGCGGGAGGTGGAGGCGGCTGACGCCGAGACGGACGAGGCGGATGCCCGGCGCCACCTGACCTTCGTGTTCGTCGGCGCCGGCTACGCGGGCGTCGAGGCGCTGGCCGAGCTCTCCGACCTCGTGCGCGACGCGCTCCGCTTCTATCCACGACTGCAGAAGGTGCCGTCACGCTGGGTGCTCGTCGGACGCCGCACCGTCGATCCTGCCCGAGATCCCGACGCGCCTCGGCGAGTACGCCGCGAAGGAACTGGGGCGACGCGGCGTCGACATCCGCGTCTCGACGACGCTCGAGTCCGTCGACGCGGGCAGCGCGACCCTCTCGGACGGCGAGCGGATCGAGACGCACACGCTCGTCTGGACGGCGGGCGTGCGCGCGAACCCGCTGCTCGCGGAGCTCGGCTTGCCGCTGGACGAGCGCGGACGGATCCGCGTCGACGGCTATCTCCGGGTCGAGGGATGCGAGGACGTGTGGGCGCTCGGGGACTGCGCCGCAGTGCCGAACGAGGCGACGCCGGGCAAGGCCGACCCGCCGACCTCCCAGCACGCGCTGCGCCAGGCGAGACGGCTCGCGAAGAACCTGACGGGGACGCCCGAGCCGTATCGCTACCGGATGCTCGGCCAGGTGGCGACGCTCGGGCGCTACAAGGGGATCGCCGATGTCCTCGGCCTTCGCCTCCGCGGCTTTCCCGGCTGGTGGGTGACGCGCTCGTACCATCTCCTCCAGCTTCCGCTCGCCTCTCGCAAGCTGCGCGTGGTCACCGACTGGACGGTGGCGCTCTTCTTCCGTCGCGACATCGCCGAGCTGAGCATGCTCGGCCATCCGCGAAGGCTCGGGCGAGCCCTAGGAAACCTGCTTGAGCGCCGCCGCAAGCGACTGGCCGCCCTCGAGGACGCCAGCGAAAAGATCCCCGTGGCGCGCGACGCGGCCGAGCACCGCGTCCATCGTGAACGCCTGCGGGTCGAGCCCCTCCTTCACCTCGTCCCAGCGAAGCGGCGTCGACACGGACGCGCCCGGCACGGGGCGGACGGAGTAGGCCGAAGCGATCGTCTTGCCGGCGCCGTTCTGATTTGCGTCGACGAGCACTCCGCGGCGCTTCGCCTTCGACCACTCGGTCGTGACGAGCCCACGGTGCGTCGTGGCGAGCGTGCGCGCGACGATCTCCGCGAACTCCCGTGCGGCGCCGTACGTCGATCGGCGTGCGATCGGCACGAGCACGTGCATGCCGTCGGCGCCGCTCGTCTTCACGCAGCTCTCGAGCTCGAGCGCGTCGAGCACCTGGCGGACGAGGAGGGCAACCTCGACCACCTCGTCGAACCCCACGTCCGGCGATGGATCAAGGTCGAAGAGCACCCAGTCGGGGCGGTCGGGCTTGTCGACGCGCGAGTACCACGTGTTCATGTCGATGCAACCCATGTTCACCATCCACAGGAGCCCGAGCTCGTCGTCGACGATCGGTGCGTCGATCTTCCGCCGCGTCCGCGGGCTGTCTCGCGTCGTCACCTCGAACGGGCGCGTCTCGATCCAGTCCGGCATGTGCGACGGCGCGTCCTTCTGAAAGAACATCTTCCCCTCGGCGCCGTCGGGGTAGCGCTTCATCGTGAACGGCCGCTTGCGGAGATGGGGCACTAGCACCGGTGCGACCTCGCGGTAGTACGCGAGCAGGTCGCCCTTCGTGATCCCCTCCCTCGGCCAGAAGACCTTGTCGAGGTTCGAGAGCTTGAGCGTCCTCCGGCCCCGCGTGATCTCGGTCGGGAAGGGCTCCTCGCGCCGCACTTCGTTCGCCGCCTTGTCGTCACGGAGACCGAGGAACGTCGGGAAGCGAAGCCTGCCCTGGTGCGTCCATTCGACGAACTCGACCTCGGCAACGAGCACGGGCTCGACCCAGACGACGTCGGACGCGCGGACGCGCGGCATCTTGGGCGCGTCTCCGAACGGGGAGTCGGGGCGCTCGAGCGCGCGGAGGCGGCGGAGGAGCTCGTCGAGCGTCCCGTCGGTGAAGCCCGTGCCGACGTTTCCCGCCCAGCGCAGCCGGCCGCGCTCCCAGATCCCGAGGACGAGGGCGCCGAGGCTGGACTGGCGGCGGCCCTGCCCCTTCGTGTAGCCGCAGACGACAAACTCCTGCTGCGGGCGGATCTTCAATTTCAGCCAGGCGCGCGAGCGACGCTGCTCGTACGGTGCGTCCACGCGCTTCGCCATCACCCCTTCGAGCCCGGCCGCCGCGGCCGCGTCGAGCAACGCCTCTCCGTCGTCGAACGTCTCCGTGAGCAGCATCGTCCGCGAGCGCGGGTCGACGAGCTTCGCGAGCCGCTTGCGGCGCTCGGTGAGCGGAAGGTCGACGAGAGGCTCGCCGTCTGCCTCGAGCACGTCGAAGACGACGTAGACGAGCGTGCCCGCGCCCTGCTGGATGGCGGAGAACGTCGCGCGCCCAGTCTCGTCGAGACGGCAGATCTCGCCGTCGATGACCGCATCCGGCGTGCGAAGCGCCTTGGGGATCGTGCTTGCAAGCTCGGAGAAGCGCGTCGTCAGCTCGTTCTCCCGCCGGCTCCTCAGGTCGACGACGCCACCGCGGACGTACGCGAGCGCGCGGTAGCCGTCCCACTTGGGCTCGAACCACCAACCCTCGCCGGCCGGCAGATGGTCCGTCGGAGTCGCAGCCATCGGCCGGTAGGCACCGGGCGGGCTCGAGATCGCGCCGTCCGCCTTCCGCAGGATCAGCCAGTTCTTCGGGTCACCGCTGAGCTTCGCCGGCACGAGCGTCCACGTCCCCTGCAGGCGCTTGCCCGCAAGCCGAACGGTCAGCCCGCCGTTCTTCTTCTCCTCGAGCAGCTCGTACGTGCCCTGGTCCCAGATCTCGACAGTGCCCGCGCCGTACTGCCCCTTCGGGATCTCACCGGCGAACGTCGCGTACTCGAGCGGATGGTCCTCGACGTGAACGGCGAGGTGGCGCTCACCGGGCTCGAGCGGGACGCCGTTCGGCACCGCCCAGCTGGCGAGCGCGCCGTTTCGTTCGAGCCGGAAGTCGTAGTGGAGCCGGCGCGCGTCGTGGCGCTGGACGACGAAGATCGGCTCTCTGCTGCCCGCGCGCGCCCGGGACCGGCCTCGGGATGGCTTGACGGCGGGCTCCGAGGTCTTCTTCGCGTCACGCTTGCGCCGATAGTCACGAAGTTCGTCTTGCGAGGACAAACCCGACCTCCGATCAGCAAAAAACGGCTATTTCACAGGGATTGCCGCGCGTGGACCTGAAGGGGAAAAGCCTGTGGAGACTGTGGATTGCGTAACTTTGTGGCAGTTCGCCACAAAGAATGCCACCTCCGGCTCACGCGTACACGCCCATGGCGCGGAATTTGGCCCGCCGCTGCCGCTTCAGCTCGTCGGCGGGCGTGCCCTCGATCTCGGACAGCGACTGCTCGAGCGCCTCGCCGAGCAGGCGGGCGGCCTCGTCGGGGTCGGTGTTCGCGCCGCCCGGAGGCTCGGGAACGATCGCGTCGACCACGCCCAGCTCAACGCAGTGGGCGGCATCGGGCTTGAATGCGGCGGCGGCCTTCCTCGCTTCGCCCGCGTCCCGCCAGAGGATCGCCGCGCACCCTTCGGGCGAGATCACCGAGTAGATCGCGTTCTCCTGCATCAGCACGCGGTCGGCGACCGCGATCGCGATCGCACCGCCGGAGCCGCCCTCGCCGATCACGCACGAGACGATCGGGACGCCGAGCCGGGCCATCACCGCCTGCGATCGTGCGATCGCGCCGCCCTGGCCGTGCTGCTCGGCCGAGACCCCCGGATAGGCGCCCGGGGTGTCGACGAGCGTGAATAGCGGAAAGCGGTGCCGGTCGGCGATCCCCATCACGCGCATCGCCTTCCGGTAGCCCTCGGGATACGCCATCCCGAAGTTCCGCTCCGTGCGCTCCTTGAGGTCCCGGCCCTTCTGGTGCCCGATCAGCGCGACCGTACGGCCGCGGAAGCGTCCGAGCCCCGTGACGAGCGCGTGATCGTCGGCGCGGCTGCGGTCGCCGTGCAGCTCGACGAAGTCATCGAGCAGGCGGTCGACGTAGTCGAGCGTGTAGGGGCGGTCCGGGTGGCGAGCGAGCTCGACCGAGTGCCAGATCTCCTCGTCGGTCGCGTCCTCCCCCATCCGCTCGAGCTGCTGCTCGAGGCGTTCGAGCTCACCCTGGAGCCGCGTCCCCCCGAGCAGGCGGATGCCCCGCAGGTTCGCCAGCCGCTCGCGAAGGCGGAGCTGCTCGTCAGCGGTCATGGGCAAACAGGCGGAGCAGTCGGGAGACGTACGAGCGGAGCTCCTTCCGCGGAACGATCGCGTCGACGTGGCCGAAACGGTAGTTCGACTCCGCGAGGCCGAAGTCGTCGGGCAGCTTCTCGCGGGTCGTCTGCTGGACGACGCGGGGGCCGGTGAACGAGAGCAGCGCGCCCGGCTCCGCCACGATCACGTCGCCGAGCGACGCGAAGCTCGCAAGCACGCCTGCCGTCGTCGGGTGCGCCATCACGCTGATCATCGTCCCGCCCGCGTCGTGGAGCTCCTCGACCGCGCACACGGTCTTCGGGAGCTGCATCAGCGAGAGGATCCCCTCCTGCATGCGCGCCCCTCCCGACGCGGTGACGGAGACGAGCGGCAGGCCGGCCTCCGCGGCGCTCTCGCAGGCACGCGCGAACTTCTCGCCGACGGCGCTCCCCATCGACCCGCCCAGGAACGTGAAGTCCATCACCGACAGCTCGCAGGGATGGCGATCGAGCGTCGCGCGGCCGATCACGATCGCCTCTCCGAGCCCCGTCGCGAGCTCTGCCTCGGCGAGCCGTTCGCGATAAGGCCGGAGGTCGAAGAACTCGAGAGGATCGGCCGAGCGGACGTCTTCTGCCTCCTCCTCGAAGGAGCCCGGATCGGAAAGCGACGCGATGCGCTCGTGCGCAGGCATCGGGAAGTGATGGCCGCACTGGCGGCAGACGCGCAGTGCCGACTTCAGCTCGTCGTCGCGGTAGTGCGAGCCGCAGGTCGGACACGTGTTCGGATGCCGCTTACCCTCGTCGGGGCGAGGCTCGTCCTTTGTCTCGATCGAGACGTCGACGCGGCTTTCGGCCACGCAGCCAGTCTAGGCGGTTACAGCCCGAGCGCGGACACGAGCCTCGCCAGCTCGTCGACCGCAGTGTCGGGTGTCGCGCCCGTCAGGCCGACGCCCGCCACGGCCCCGTGGTCGGACACCGTGCGGAGCAGCGACTCCGCCTCGTCGAGCGTCAGGCCGTCCGGCTCTGGCATGAAGGACGCTAGCTCGGACACGTCGAGTGCGTCGCAGTCGAAGGCGACGTAGACGGCGTCCGTGTCGGCGAGCGCCGCCTCGACACCGTCGATGCCTCTCGCAAGCTCCGACTCAGCGATGAACTCGTCCTCCGCCGGATCGAGGTTGCGCGCGCCGATCAGCACCGTGTCCTCGACCTGAACGCCGCCCGAGTCGAGCACCATCCGCAGCGGCATGCCCCACTGGTTGCCCGAGCGCGACGAGTCGTGCGTGTTCAGGTCGCCGTGGGCATCGACCCAGACGAGCGCGAGCCGATCGAACCGCGCCGCCAGGCCCTCGATCACGCCGACGTGCGAGCAGCAGCAACCGCCGAGCACGAGCGGCCGCTCGGGCAGGGCCAGCGCCAACGCGAGGTTCTGCTCGGACAGCGATTCCTCGGCGACGATCGCCACCTCCGGCCATGCGAGCGGCAGCCGCGCCGCGGCGGCCATCGGCTCGCCGCCGCTGCCCCACGCCCTCGGGACGCGGACGAGCCCGGCGCCGAACTCGCTGCCGCACGAATGGCACTCGTAGCTCGGCCCGACGGCGACGGCCGTGAAGGTCCCGCACTTCGGGCACTTGGCTCTGAGCACGCTCATGTCAGGGCCTTCTCGAAGGTCACGTGCTCCGACTCGACGCGCATGCCGACACTCTCGTACAGGCGCGTCGCGCCGGTCGGGTTCTCGGAGTCGACGCCGAGCGTCGCGCGGTCCCAGCCACGCAGCCTGAACTCACGGAAGGCATGCAGAAGCAGCGCGCGGCCAAAGCCCCGACGCCGCCACGGCTTCCGGACGGCGAGCATGCCGACGGAGCCGCCGCCGAGCATGGGCTCGCACCGCGCGAGCGCGGCGATCTCGTCGCCGTCGCGAATCACGAACCACAAGCTCTTGTCGTCATCTTTCCGTAGCGCCCACCACTCGTCGAACGGCAGCGCATGAAAGCCCCACTCCTCCGCGAATGCCTCGCCGGCTGCGGCCTGGAACGCGCGTGCCTCCGCATCCCGGAAGGTGTCGATCGCGAAGCCGTCCGGCAGAGCCGGCTCCTCGGGCTCCGAGCTGAGGTCGATCGCCATCACGTAGTGACGTCGAGCGGCCCGATAGTCGCGCGCCTCGAACAACGTCCGCGCGCCGTTGTCCGCACCCAGCGTGATCTGGCGAAAGCACGTGCCTCCGAGCTCGCGGCCCCGTCGCTCGCCGATGTCGACGAGCATCGACCCGAGCCCCTCGCCTCCTTTGCCTGGCCGGACGACCCCGACCACGACGATGTCGTCGCCGTACTGCTCGAGCCAGCCGAGTGCAACGATCGCGCCGTCGTCCTCGAGCGTCCAGGAGTTCTCGTCGAGCTTCGTCCGGCGCCACCAGCTACGCACGTCATCCGCAGAGACCGTGCCCGGATAGCCGTGCTCCCGCTCGTCCTCCTCGAGCACCTCGGCGACCGCCGGGGCATCCGCCGAGCCGAGCGGCCGCCAGCCCTCAGGCAGGGACGAGCTCATCGAGCGTCTCCGGTAGGGCTGACAGGTCGGGCAGCTCACGCGTCGGAGCAAGCCCGTCGGCGCTCTCGTCGAGGCGGTTGATCCAGACGCACGGAATCCCGAGCTCCGTAGTTGGCGCCACGTCGTGGAACAGGCTCGCAGCGACGTGGACGTCGGGCAGCCGGCCACGCCGTTCCTCGAACGCGCGCCAGTGCCCTTCGGAGGGCTTGTACGACCCGATCTCCGAGGCGACGATCGAATCGTCGAACGGAACGCCGATCGAAGCCATCGACGCGTCGATCAGCTCGCGATCAGTGTTCGAGAGGATGCAGAGCTTCCACGCGCCCGCGTGAGCCCGAGCGAGGGCCCCGGGCACCTCCTTAAACACCCGCCAGCCCGGCAGCGACGCGCCTAGCGCATCCCGCTCCTCCGTCGGCGCGCCGAGGCGCTCGAGCACGCGCGCCATCACCTCGCGATATGCGAGCGTCGAATCCTCGTGCTCGACGACCGGCTCGAGGGCGTGGTACTCGGCGAGCTTCGCGTCCGCCTCGTCTTCGCCGAAGATCCGCGCCAGCTCGCCGCGGATGCCGCCGTTCCAGTCGACGAGCGTCCCGTAGCAGTCGAACGTCGCCCAGCGCTCCACGACCTCGACTTTACCGAGGACGAGAAGAGGCGTACGATCGCCGCCATGGTGCGGAGGGGCCTCCTGCTCACCGTCTCCACGGCGGCGGCATTGCTGCTCGCAGCGTCCGGAAGCCCACGCGCGCTCAAGGAGGGCGGTGCGTTCCGGATGGCGCTGACCTCTGTCGCCCAGGTCGGCACGATCGACCCGGCACTCGCCGGAAACGAGATGCTCGTCTTACAGCCTGCGTGTGCCGCGTTGATGGCATACCCGGATGAGCCGCTGCCAGCCGGCATCGAGCTGGCACCCGACCTGGCGGAAGACTGGCCGGCGATCTCCAAGGATCGTGGGACGTACACCTTCACCGTCCGGAAAGATGCCCGCTTCTCGAACGGGGCTCCCGCGACGGCACAGGCATTCAAGCATGCGCTCGAGCGCATGTTCACCCCGGCAATGCAAACCGGCGCGGAGAGCTTCTTCGGAGACATCGTCGGAGCACGCAAGATGCTCGCCGGCAAGACGACCACTCTTGCGGGCGCCGTCGCGACGGGAAGGGTGCTGCGCCTGCGGCTGACGAAGCCGGTGCCGGACCTGCCCGCCCGCCTGAGCCTGCTCTGCGCCGTGCCGCCGACGCTCCCGGCCGACCCGGAGGGCGCCAAGGCTCCGCTCCCGAGCCCGGCCCCCTACTACGTCTCCAACTACGTTCCCGGCGAGCGCGTCGTCATGGAGCGGAACCGGTTCTATCGCGGCTCACGGCCGCATCATGTCGACAGGATCACGGTCGAGCTGAACGCCGATGCGACAGCGGTCGACCGCGTGGCGAAGGGCGAGCTCGACACGGTCGGGCCGACCCCAGATCTCACGCCGTTCCTCGCAGAGCTGGTTCCGCGGTACGGAATCAACCGGTCACGCCTGTTCCTGCAGCCGTCCACGCTCAGGCGCATGTTCTTCCTCAACACTGCGCGGCCGCTGTTCAGGAACAACGTGAAGCTGCGGCAGGCGCTCAACTTCGCAGTCGATAGAGCGGCCGTGGGGCGTGAGTATGGACGCTACGCCACGACGCCGACCGACCAGTACACGTCGCCGGTCACGCCCGGCTTCCGAAACGAACGCATCTATCCGCTCACAGCCCCTGATCTTCGCCGCGCACGCGCGCTCGCGAAGGGTCGGCTGCGCTCGGGGAAGGCCGTCCTCTACACATGCGCCGAGCAGCAGCGGCCGGACTGCGTCGGCGTGCCGCTGGTCCTGCAGCGCGACCTGAAGGCGATCGGACTCGATGTCTCCATCAAGAAGTTTCCGCTCCCCGTTCTGATTCAGAAGCTCGCCACGCCGGGCGAGCCGTACGACCTGACATGGCTGGGCGAGATCACGCCCTACAACGACCCCGCGCTGTACTTCCCGCAGATCCAGGAGATCTCGCACTACAGCTCGTCAAAGTACGACCGGCTGCTGGCAGCCGCCGGCCGCCTCTCCGGGCCTGCCCGGTACCGAGCCTTCGGCGTGCTCGACGTCCAGCTCTCTAGGGACGAAGCGCCAGGCATCGCCGTCTTCAACGCGAATGCATGGGCGTTCGTCTCCGCCAGGACGGGCTGCGTCGTGATGAACCCCTCGCTCGACCTGACCGCGGTCTGCCTGAAGTAGCCCGGGCTCTTTACCGGCGGGATAACGAGGCGTACCATCGTGTCACCGTGCGCAGCGTCGCTGCCCTGGCAGTGGCTGTCGTCGCGCTAGTTCTCGCGGCGGATGGGCATCCGCGCGGGATCACGGAGGGCGGCACGTTCCGCGTGACCGGGGGCCCCGACACGATCGACCCTGCGCTCGGGGCCCTGGATCCAGCCTGCGGCACCCTGATGTGGTATCCAGACAGGCCGGTCCCCGCAGGTCTGGTCCTACGACCCGAGCTCGCCGAGGCGGATCCGAACGTCTCGAGAGACCGCAGGACCTACACGTTCACGGTGCGCAAGGACGCGCGCTTCTCGAACGGCAAGCCGGTGACGGCGCAGGCCTTCAAGCATGCTCTGGAACGCATTCTCAATCCTGTGATGGACGCAGGCGCATCGTCGGATTTCACGGCGATCGTCGGCGCGCAGGAGATGCTCGACCGCAAGACGTCGACCCTCGATGGCGCAGCCGTCAAGGGTCGAACGCTCACCCTACGGCTAACGAAGCCCGTCCCCGACTTTCTCGTGAAGATCGCCGGCTTGTGCGCGGTACCCCCAGACCTGCCGGTCAATCCGGAGGGCGCGGGGGCGCCGCTGCCGAGCGCGGCTCCCTACTACGCTGCCGAGTTCGTGCCCGGTGAGCGGCTCGTGCTGGAGCGCAACCGGTTCTACAGCGGAAACCGGGCCCACCACGTCGACCGCTTCGTCGCCTCGTTGAGCGCCGACCCGACCTCGGCGGTCGACGACATCGAAAGCGGAAAGTTCGACTGCTGCGTGGAGCGGGCAGCGGACATCGCCAAGCAGGCGGCCGAGCTCGCGCGCCGGTACGGCGTGAACAGGCCGGGCGGCCAGTACTTCGTCGTGCCCGGGGCTGGCCTGCGCGAATTCGTCCTCAACACGAGCGGACCGCTCTTCAAGAACAACCTGAAGCTCCGCCAGGCGATGAACTTCGCCGTCGACCGCAGGGCGCTTACGAAAACGATGGGCACCTTCATCGGCACGCCCACCGACCAGTACCTCTTGCCGGGTGCGCCGGGCTTCCGGAACGTGCACATCTACCCCCTCGAGGGCCCGAACCTGAAGAGGGCTCGCGCGCTCGCAAAGGGACACCTGCGAGGCGGCAAGGCGGTGCTCTACGCGCCCGACCTGCCATCCCGGGTCGCTGCGGCCGAGATCCTCAAGCAGGACCTGAAGGCGATCGGCCTCGAGGTCGACGCTCGTGCCTCAGCCGCCTGCTGTGCATTTCTCGAAGCTAGCCACGGTCGGCGAGCCGTTCGACATCGGCGACGTCGGCTCTTCCGGGCCAGGCGCGCGGGACCCGACCGTCCTCAACTACCTGTTCGACGGCCGGACGATCGGCGAACCAGGGTTCGGCAACTTGTCCTACTTCGATTCGCCGAAGTACAACACCTGGCTCGCGCAGGCGTCGCGTCTGACCGGCGCCGAGCGCTACCGGACCTACGGCAAGCTCGACGTCGAGCTCTCCAGAGACGCCGCCCCGGCGATCCCCTTCGCAGCCATCAACGCGTGGGCGTTCGTCTCCAAGAGGACCGGCTGCGTGATCATGAACCCCGGCCTCGATCTGACGGCGGTCTGCCTGAAGTGAAGCGCGCGATCGCCGCAGCAGTCTGCGTCGTGGTCGGAGCGCTCGTGGCTGCCGGTGCGGGAAGCTCGAACCATGTCGCTGGAGAGCAACACGCTCCGGATGGCGATCCCGGCCGACGACTTCGACTCGATCGATGCCGCAATCACCGGCATCGCCGCGACGACAACCATCGTGCGACTCACGTGCGCGAGCCTCATGGGAGCGCCCGACAAGCCGTTTCCCGCAGGGTCGCGCATCGTCCCCGATCTCGCAGCCGGCTTTCCGAAGATCACGAACGGCGGGAAGACGTACACGTACACCCTCCGCAAGAATGCGCGCTTCAGCACCGGCGCACCCGTGACGGCCCGCGACGTCGACACACGATCAACCGAGTCCTCAGTCCATCGCTGAAGGCGTACGAGGCGACGTATCTGAGCGACATCGTCGGCGCGAAGGCCGTGATGGCGGGCAAGGCCAAGGCGGCAGCCGGTGTCCTCGCGCACGGTAACCGAGTGACGATCAGGCTCACGAAGCCGCTGGGTGACTTCAATGCCCGCGTCGCAGTCGCCGTCTGCGTCGTGCCGACGGCCATCGATGCGGACCCGGAAGGGGTCAAGCCGCCAGTGCCCACGGCGGCGCCCTACGCGATCACGGAATACGTCCCCGGCGACCGGGTCGTGATCGAGCGGAATCGCTTCTACCGCGGTTCCCGGCCGCATCGCGTCGCCGGGATCGTCGTCGACCTTTCTCTCGATCCGGCGACCGCGCTCGACCGTGTCGATCGGGGCAGCCTCGACTACGCCTGGGTCCCCACGGGCGACTACGGCGATCGCGCTACGCGAGCTCCAGCGGAAATACGGAATCAACCGCACGCGCTTCTTCGCGGTGCCGGCGAGCTTTCTCCGCTACTTCGTGCTCAACACGACCGCTCTCTCTTCAAGGACAACGAGGCTCTGCGGCGCGCCGTGAATTTCGCCGTCGACCGGAAGGCGCTGCTGCGCGCACGCGGGCCGCTCGCCGGCTTCCTCACCGATCAATACCTGCCACCAGGCCTCCCCGGCTTCCAGGACGCGCACATCTACCCGCTCGAACGGCCCGACCTGAAGCGGGCTCGACAGCTCGCCAGGGGCGCCACGCGAAGCGGGAAGGGGGTCCTCTACACCCCTCGGCCACGCTCGGGAGCGTCCAGGCACAGATCGTCAAGGCGAACCTCGCGAACATCGGGCTCGACATCACGATCAAGAAGATCCCGGACTCGCTGTACTTCCAGAAGGTCGCCACGCCAGGTGAGCATTTCGACATCGCGTGGGCCGGATGGCTCGCCGATCTACCCGATCCCTCGTTGCTCAACGACCTCTTCGCAGGCGAGAACAGCCCCGACCCGAACTTCTCCCGCTTCGACTCGACGATCGTACAACGCGCGACTCGATCGGGCGTCGCGCCTCGTGGGGCAGAAGCGCTATCGCACGTATGGCCGGCTCGACGTCGATCTCGCACGCGATGCCGCGCCGGCGATCGCCTACGCGTACGACAACGCGCTCACGCTCGTCTCTAAGCGCGTCGGCTGCATCGTCCTCAACCCGTACCTCGACCTCGCCGCTGCCTGTCTGAAGTAGCTACGCCGGCGCCTGGACGCTGACCCAGACGCGGCCGTCCGAGACGAGCACGCCGACCGGACGGCCGCCGACCGCGATCGTCTTGACGACCTTCCTCGAGACGGGATCGATCTTCGAGACCGTGCCGTCATCGGAGTTCGCCACCCAGACCGCGTCCTCACCTACCGCGATCCCGATCGGCGCCGCGCCGACCGCGATGTTGGTCGACGACCCCGACCGCGCGTCGTAGCGCGTGACGGAGTTGTCTCCGCGATCGGTGATCCAGACGATCCCGTCCGCGACCGCGACACCGCTCGGCTGCCGACCGACGTTGATCGTCGACACCTGGTCGCCGTCTCCGGGAGCATCCGCGAGAACGGTGTTGTCGCCCGAGTTCGCGATCCACACGGCGCCCTCGCCGACGGCGATCGCAGACGGTGAGCTGCCCGCGATCCCGGTGGCCACCTATCGCGTTCGTCCGTGGATCGATCTGACCGAGCACGGAGTTGCCGAACACCGCCCAGACGAAGCCCTCTCCGAAGGCAGCGCTTCCGGCGGTCGACCGCTGTGTCACATCCACCGTCTTGGTCACGCCGAAGTTCGGGTCGAGTCGCGACACCGTGCCGAGGTAGCCCGTTCGCGATCCAGATCGCGCCGGATCCGCTCGCGAGCCCGGTCGGCGTCGACGGTCAACGGATACGTGCGCTCGAGCGATTCCGTCTCGGGGGAGATACGCGACAGGGTCTGGTCGTCGCCATTGGCCACCCAGATCGACCCGAAGCCCGCGGCGAGGCTGCCGGGGCGAATGCCCGTGGCGACGGAGCCGGTGACCTTGTCCGACTGCGGATCGATGATCGCGAGGGAGTTCGGCTTGACGTTTGCCGAGCCGCCGCCTCCTCCACCGCCGAGCGCAAAGACGGGGATGGCGACGGCCGCGGCGAGCACCCCGATCAGGGCCGCGCCGGCGTACATCCGCCGCCGCTTGCGCGCGAGCTCGACGTCGAGCGTCTTCAGCTGCCCGAACTCGCTCGGCAGGCCCTCGATCACGAGCTGGAACAGGTGCTCGGGGCGTTCGATGTCCTTGAGCCGGCGATCGCCGAGATCGCGGACGGTCACTCCGGGTGGGAGCTCGTCCTCGACGAGATCGCGCGTCGTGCGCGAGATCAGCACCTGGCCGCCGTGGCCGGCGGCGCCGATCCGGGCAGCCTTGTTGACGCCCATGCCCACGTAGCGCTCCTCGCCCACCTGCGGCTCGCCGGTGTGCAGACCGATGCGCACCTTGATCACGCCGCCTTCCGGCCAGGCGTGGGCTGCGAGGTCCCGCTGGATGGCGACTGCGGCTGCCACGGCGTCCTTCCCCCGCCGGAAGGCGATGAAGAAGGAATCGCCCTGCGTGTCCACCTCGCGCCCGTGGTGGGCGGCGGCGGCGGCGCGCACGATCTCCTGGTGCTCCGCCAGCGCGCCCGCGTAGGCGGGGCCGAGCCGCTTCAGGAGCTGCGTCGACCCCTCGATGTCCGTGAAGAGGAAGGTGACGGTGCCGGTCGGGAGCTCGGCCATACCATCGGGAAGCTTGCCTGACGATCAGACGAGAACGGACAAGGCGCCCCGCTCGGCCTCGAACACGGCCTCCGTCACGTCTCCGAGATCCTCGCCGTCAGCCTGGAGTGGGAGCGGGACGTCGCAGACGACCTCGATCCGGTCGAGGTCGTGGCCGGCTAGCACGCCTGGCGCCCCAACCAGCCCCCGGCCGAGCAGAAGCCGCGGCAGGAGCCGGGCAAGCGCAGCGCCGGTCACGCGTTCCGGCGCGACGACGTCGAGGCCGAGCTCGAACCGCGCGTCGCGCGAGACGCGCATCGGAAGCGGCCCCGCGTACGTGAACACCGCGTCGTTCGAGACGAAGGCGACGGCGGCCCGGCCCAGCCCCCTTACCTCGAGCCGCTCGTCGTAGCCCCCGAGCAGGCGTCCAGCGACGTAACGGGCGTATGCGAGGTCACCCGGCCGCTTCCCCTGTTGCGCACGTTTCACCGTCTCCATCTCGCGGACGACGTCGGAATCGACGCCGATGCCTGAGGCAAACGCGAACCGCCGGCCGTTGACACGGCCGAGCGAGATCCGCCTCGGCCGCCCGCCGAGAGCCCGCGCGAGCACGTTCGAGTGCCCGGCCGCGATGATCCCGAGCGCGACGTCCGGCCTGATCCCGTTCAGCACCTCGTTGACGACGCCGTCGCCTCCGAGCACCCACACCTCGTCCCCGGCTGCGCCGCCGGCGAGCTCCGTCGCCTGCCCACGCCGCTCGGTGCGAAGGGTCTCGACAGGCGCAAGGCGTGCCTCCGCCTCCGCCACGCGGGCGTCCGTCACGCGGGTCGCGCGCGGGATTGACGATCAGCGTCCGGCGAGGCATCAGATGACGAATGCCTCGGGTCGCACGTCGCCGCGCGCGAAGCGCTCGACCGCGAACGGCGTGAGGTCGAGGACAGGCGCCCTGCCGGCGACGAGATCCGCGACGTACTCGCCGACCCCCGGCGCCTGCTGGAACCCGTGGCCGGAGAAGCCGGTCGCGTACAGGAAGCGCGACGGCGACTCCGCCTCGCCGACGATCGCGTTGTGGTCGGGGCTCACCTCGTAGTAGCCCCACCAGGACGACTGCACCGGCAGCTCTGCGAGCAACGGCAGCCGTCGCGACGCGGGCTCGGCCAGCTCCTCGAGGGTCTGCTCCCGCCCGCCGAAGACGAGCCCGGGCCCTTCGCGGTGGAAGTAGAAGCTCGTCGAGAAGTCGATCGTCAGCGGGAGCCGCGTGGGGAGACCGCCGTCCGTCGGCGTGAAGTGCATCCAGCGCGGCTCGCCTTCAACGGGGATGTCGACGCCGGCCATCGCGCCCACCTCCCGCGACCAGGCGCCCGCGCAGCACACGACGGTGTCGGTCGCGATCGAACCGGCCGTCGTCTCGACGCCGACGATCCTGCCGCTCGCGAATGTCGATACCGGTCAGCGCGCAGTGCTGACGGACGTCGAGGTCCCGCGCGTACCACTGGACTACGGCCTCGGGCGTCGCCCAGCCGTCGAGCTCGCAGTACACCGCGGCCAGCAGGCCGTCCGGCGCGAGCTGCGGGACGATCGCGAGCGCCTCGTCGACAGACAGCTCGCGCGACGGCACGCCGAGCGCGTGCTGGAGAGCGAGCGCCGCCTGGAACCGCTCGACGTCGGGCTCGTTGTCGAGGAGGAACAGGTAGCCGTCCTGCCGGAGGTCGATGCCGTCCATCCTTTCCAGAGCGTCGAGCGACCGCAACGCGATCTGCACGTTCAACGCGTCGGCGAACTGCGTGCGAAAGCCTCCGGCGGACTTGCTCGTCGAGCCTGATGCGAGCTCGTCCCGCTCGAGCAGGACGACGTCGTCGACGCCGAGCCGGTGGAGATGCCACGCGACGCTCGCGCCCATGGCACCGCCACCGACCACGACGACCTCGGCCGTGTTCCGCACGGCCGCATTCTGCTGCTTCGCTAGATGACGACGACGAGGAAGGGCACGTTCATCGGCGGCAGGAAGTTGTCCTCCGTGCCCACGCCCCGCAGGGACACGCGGTACCCACCGTCGGGCTGGGGCACGCACGAGACGCTGCCGGCTGAGGCAGACATGCTGCTGGCGACGCAGCTCGCGCCTGAGATCCCGATGAAGCGAACGTCCCACGATCCGGCTCCGGCGCGCTTCACCTGGACTGCCTTGCCGGTGCAATTGAATTTACGACCGAACGCCTGTCGGTCGGTCGTATACGTGTCGGGCAGGTTTTCGATGCCGTGCCCAGGCACACCGGTGACGACCGCCAGGGCGCGTACGGCACCATTGGCGCACCGGGGTTGCGGGGCAGACGACTTCTGGCCCAGCGCGAACGCGGACCCGGTGAGGGCGAAGAGGAGTGCGACTCCGGCGACGACGATGGCCGGGGATGGGAGGAGTCGACGAGATGGCATTCAGCCTCCTTTCGGGCTACTGGAACTATCGCCCGCGCCCGGGACGGCAAAACCCCCATCCCGTGCAAACGGCTTCAGGAAGCGGTCGAGTAGCCGCGCATCCCGTCGACGAGCAGTGCATAGAAGCGGTCGGCGAGCTCGTCCGTGTCGCGCCCGGGCGTCAGCCACGTGTACGCCCAGTTCGCCGACGAGAGAAACAGCAGCCCCGAGATCCCGAGGTCGAGGTCTGAGCGCAGCTCGCCGAGATCACGCGCCTCGCGGAACAGCTCCCGGATCCGCTCCTCGTATCGCCGTCGCTCGGCGACGAATGCCTCGCGACGCTCGTCCTCGAGGTAGCGCCACTCGCGCGTGAACACGGTCGCGACGTCGAGCTGCTCGGCGACGACGCGGAGATGTGCCCGCAGCGCGAGGCGAATCCGCTCGCTCGCCGGCGCGTCGTCGGGCACAGCGTCGAGCGCGGCGTGGAACGCTTCGGCGCCCTCGGACGCGATCGTCCAGAGGAGGTCCTGCTTGGAGGCGATGTGCGCGTAGACAGAGCCCTTCTGGACGCCCATCGCCTCTGCGATGTCGCCGATCGACGTGCCGTGATAGCCCTTCTGTGCGAAGAGCTTTGCAGCCTCGCGCGTGAGCTCGGTGCGCCGCGTCGACATGGTACGCTCGTCACCCTAACGATCGTTCGGTTGGGAGGTCGCGTGCGCGCACCGAAGACGGAGCAGGAGTTCCTCGAGCACGTGCAGTCGGGCGGCGCCGTCGAGGCGACGGACTGGATGCCCGACGAGTACCGCGCGCGGCTCGTCAAGTTCATCGAGATGCACGCGAACTCGGAGCTGATGGGCGTGCTCCCCGAGCGCGAGTGGATCCTCCGCGCGCCGACCCTGCAGCGCAAGCTCGCGCTGACGGCGAAGGTCCAGGACGAGGCAGGACACGCGCAGCTGATCTATCGCGTCGTCGAGGATCTCGGCAAGCCGCGCGAGCAGTGCCTCGCCGACCTCGTCTCGGGCAAGGCGAAGTTCCACAACGTCTTCCATTACGAGACGCGCAGCTGGGGCGACGTCGGCGTGATCGCCTGGCTCGTCGACGCGGCGGCGATCATCTCCCAGAAGGCGCTGCTCAAGTGCTCGTACGCCCCGTACGCGCGGATCATGAAGAAGATCTGCTGGGAGGAGTCGTTCCACATCCTCCACGGCCGCGACGTGATCCTGACGATGATGCTCGGCACGGACGAGCAGCGGGAGCTCGTGCAGGAGGCGCTGACGCGCTGGTGGGGGCCGCTGATGCAGTTCCACGGCAACCCGATCCCAGCGGACGAGGACCCGACCTACCTCTGGCGGATCAAGAGCCAGGCGAACGAGGAGGCGCGCCAGCAGTTCCTCGACGGCTACGTGCCGCAGATCTGGGAGCTCGGGCTCGAAGTTCCGGACCCGAAGCTCGCGAAGCGCGACGACGGCGTCTGGGAGTACACGGAGCCCGACTGGGACGAGCTGATGCACGTCGTCACGGGGCACGGGCCGAAGACGGAGGAGCGTCTCGGCTTCCGCCGTCTCACCCGCGAGGAGACGGCCTGGGTGCGCGACGTCGTCCTCGCGGACGCAGCGTGAGCGCCGAGCAGGAGCGTCCACCGCAGCTCGACCCGGCGCTCGTCAACGAGTTCGTCTCGAAGGCGCACGGAGACCTCGACGAGGTGAAGCGACTGCACGCGCAGGAGCCGGCGCTCGTCCGCGCCGCCTGGGACTGGGGCGGCGGCGACTTCGAGACGGGGCTCGGCGCGGCGGCGCACATGGGCAATCGACCGATCGCGCTGTTCCTCCTCGACAATGGCGCGGCGCTCGACCTGTTCCCTGCGGCGATGCTCGGCTACGTCGACGTCGTGCGGGCGATGCTCGCCGAGCAGCCTGACCTCCGTGACGCGAAGGGCGCGCACGGCATCCCTCTCCTTGTCCATGCGCAGCAGGGCGGCGAGCAGGCACAGGCGGTCGTCGAGCTGCTCGAGGGCGCCACGTGATCTACGAGGTCTTTCGCCAGGAACGCGAAGGCAAGGCGTTCGAGCACGCCGGCTCCTTCGTCGCCCCCGACCAGGCGTTCGCGAAAGCCTATGCGCGCGAGTTCTACGGACGGCGAGGGGAGTCGGAAGCGCTCTGGGTCGTGCCTCGCAGCGAAGTGACGGAGATCGGCGACTTCGTCGACGAGCTCGAGCGCAACTACCACCGCGTCGACGGCTACTCCTTGAAGGAAAAGCTGGGGAAGGCACGTGAGCGAGCAGGAACTGCTCCTCGAGCTGGCTGACGACGAGCTCGTCCTCGGCTGGCGCGACTCCGAGTGGACGGGCATCGCGCCATTCCTCGAGGAGGACGTCGCCTTCTCGTCGATCGCGCAGAACGAGATCGGCCACGCGCGGGCCGTCTACGAGCTGCTGGCGGACGACGCCGACGCGCTCGCGTTCGACCGCGAGCCGGGCGAGTACCGGTCGGCGCCGTTCGTCGAGCTTCGCTTCGTGCCCGACTGGGCGCGGACGATCGCGCGCCGCGTCCTCTACGAGGCGGCGGACGAGATCCGGATCGACCGGCTCAAGCGCTCCGACGACGCCGACGTCGCCGGGCTCGCGGCCAAGATCGACCGCGAGGAGGTCTACCACCGCCTTCACGCGCAGATGTGGACGGACCGGCTCCGGGAAGAGCCGCGCTTCCGCGACGCCGTCACGGAGCTGCTCCCGTACGCGCTCGGCATCCTCGACGAGGAGGACCGGCCGGCTCTCGTCGAGCGACTGCCCTGGCAGACCAAGGGCCTCGAGCCCGTCGAGCGTGGCACGCACGTCGACGGGTGGCCGGCTCTCTGGGACGAGATGACGATGGTGCGCCGTTCCGTGCCTGGTGCGGCGTGGTGACGGAAGCGGACGTCTGGCAGGCGCTCGCGGAGATCCCCGACCCCGAGATCCCCGTCGTCTCGCTCGTCGACCTCGGCGTCGTGCGCGATGTCCGCGTCGACGATGGTCGCGTCCGCGTCGAGTTCACGCCGACCTTTCTCGGCTGTCCGGCACTCGAGGTCATGCGCGACGCGATGGCCGCCAGCATCGCCGAGCTCGGCGCGGAGCCAGACGTGATCACGATCACCGACGACTCGTGGTCGACGGACCGGATCACGCCCGCAGGCCGCGAGAAGCTGCGGCAGGCGGGATTCGCCCCGCCCACGCCGCGCGCGGCAGGTGAGACGACCCTGGTTCAGCTCCAGAGCCGGATCTTCCGCTGCCCCTACTGCGGGTCGACGGACACCGCCCTCGAGAACATCTTCGGCCCGACACCGTGCCGCTCGATCCGGTACTGCAACGCCTGTCACCAGCCGTACGAGCACTTCAAGACACTCTGAGCCAGGTACCGTCATGGGATGCGCGTGGCCGTGCTCGCAGCGACTCTCTCGACCGTCGCTCTCTCGGCCCTCGCTGCCGGCTGCGGCGGCGAATCGACCGCGACCGCAGCTCCCCTGTCGCCCGCGCAATGGCGAAGCCAGGCGAACCGCGTCTGCGAGCGTTACGGCCGCGAGATCCAAGGCTTCCCGCAACCGAAAGCCGATAGCGAGATCGCGGAGTTCATCGCCGGCGTCACACCGCTCTGGAGGACGCAGGCGGACGCGATTCGCGCTCTACGTCCACCTACCGAGCTCGCCGATCCGGCGAGAACGTACGTCATCAACCTCGACTACCTCGCGAAGTGGCTCGTGGAGCTCCACGTTGCACGGCAGAGGAACGACGGCGGCCGAGCAGGTGCGGCGCTCAACAAGATCCGGGACTCTGCGCAGAGCGCGGCGGGCTGGGCCAAGAGGCTTCGGCTTCGCACCTGCGCGCGCGAGAGAATCCCCTAGTCGCTACTAGCTAACGCTCGACGCCGACGCCGCGCTCCTTCGCTCGGGCGAGGAGCGCAGCTCCTGCTGCGAGGTCCCACGCCGCGAGACCGTTCGACTTGAAGACGGCGATGTCGTCGTCGGACTGCCGTCCCGGCAGCTCACCCGCCACGACCTCGGCCAGCTCGTATACCTCGAGCCAGTCGAGCACGCCCTGCGCGACCGGCTCGATCAGGTCGCCCGACTCGAGCTTCGCGTTCTCCTTCGAGTCGCAGCAGACGAACGCCGCCCGCTCGAGGACGGCGTTGTCCAGCTCACGACGGCTCGCGACGTTCGCCCCGGCGGCGCACACGAGGGCGCCGGGACGTAGCCATTCGCCACGCAGCACGGGATCCTTCGACGTCGTGATCGTCACGACAACGTCCTGCTCGGCGGCTTCGCGATGCGTCTCTACGGCCGTCGCCCCGAGCTGCCTGCCGAACTTCTCGCGACGGACGGGATCGCGACAGAACACATACACCTCGTCGATCGCCGGCACCGCCGCCCGCACGGCCACCACCTGCGTCGCCGCCTGGCTGCCGCAGCCGATCACGCCGAGGGTCCTCGCGCCCTCCCTTGCGAGATGCCTGGCAGCGACGCCGGTCGCCGCACCGGTCCGCAATCGGCCCAGGTGGTCGGCTTCGACGACGGCGAGCAGCTCCTGGGTGGTCGCGTCGAACAGCACGACGACGAACCGAGCGCCGTTCGCGCCTGCCGCATACGTCTTCACGCCCGCGACGCCGATCCCGAGGTCGCAGGCCGCCATGACGGCCAGCTGGCCGCCGTCCAGCCCGATCCGGTAGCGCGGCCGGTTGTCGATCTCGCCCGCCGCCTGACGCCGGAACGAGCCCTCGACGGCATCGACCACATCCTCGATCGAGAGCACGGCCTCTACGTCCTCCTCGGTCAGATAGACGGCCATGTTCGGGAGAGTATGATCGCGCGGCCTTGGAGCCCGAGAGCTGGCGAGCGTCGAGGTCAGGCGCTGAGCGCCGCAGACTAGACTGGCCCGTGACGCGCCCGTAGCTCAGGGGATAGAGCGCTGCCCTGCGGAGGCAGAGGTCGCACGTTCGAATCGTGCCGGGCGCATCGACCTCACGATCCGACGCCCGACACGCGCGCCGAGCGCCCATCGACGACGACGGTGACGTCGTCTGGGACCTCTCGGCGAACGTAGGCGAGAGCCACGACGTGCCCGTCTTCGGGCAGCGCGCTCGTCACGCGACCCACGACCTTGTCGTCGTGGAGCACCTCCGCGTCGTAGGCCGGCGGCTCGGAGCCCTCGATCTCGAGCACGCGCAGCCCGCGGTTGGCGTGCCCGCGGTAGTGGAGGCGGGCGATCGGCTCCTGCCCCGGATAGCAGCCCTTCGTGAACGAGATCGCGCGCTCCTCGAGCCCGGCCTCGGCGGGAAGCACGCGCTCGTCGAGCTCGCGACCCCAGCGCGGCGTGCAAGCGCGGATCCGCAGCAGCTCGAGCTCGTCATCGCCGACCGTCGGCGCGAGCTCGGTGTCGAGCACCTCGACGGCCGGAACGCCGTACTCGTCCGTCGGAACACCGTCGCCGGCTCCGAACACGACGTGCGAGGTGTGCTCCTCGGCCTCGATCTCGACCTGGGCCCGCAGGCGCATGCGCGTCAGATGCGCGCGGACGACCTCACCGAGCCCGGGCTCGGTGAGCAGCAGGAAATCGTCGGCGGCGCGCCGCCAGACGACGAGCGGTGCGATCAGCCGCGCCTTTGGCGTCAGCAGAAGCGCCTCGCACGGCGCCTCGTTGACGTCGTTCGAGACCATCCGCTGGAGAAAGTCCTCCGCGTCCGGTCCCTTGACCGCCACGTAGGACCTCGGCCGGAGTGCCACGCCGTTCACGGTGGCTAGTGTAGGCAGCGTGACCCTGTTCAGATCGCGCGCGGAGCAGAAGGTCGTCGACGCCGGAATCGACCCGGCGCGGCTCCCGCCGGGGCAGTACTTCACGGAGAAATGGCCCGTGCTCCATGCGGGCTCGGTGCCGGAGACCGACCTCTCGACGTGGGACTTCATGGTCACGGGCGAGGTCGAGGAGCCGCTCACGCTGAGCTGGGAGGAGCTGCTCGCGCTGCCCGCGACTGAGGTGACGGCCGATATCCACTGCGTCACGCGCTGGAGCCGCTTCGACGTCACGTTCCGCGGGGTCCACTGGCGCGAGCTCGCGGCCCACGTCGGCCCCAAGCCGGAGGCGAGGTTCGTCGTCGCGCACTCGGAGCACGACTACACGGCGAACCTCCCGCTCGACGCGATCGAGCTCGACGACTCGTTGATCGCGTACGAGGCAGACGGCGCGCCGCTGACGCCGGACCACGGCTGGCCGCTCCGACTCGTCGTGCCGACGCGGTACTTCTGGAAGAGCGCCAAGTGGCTGCGCGGCCTCGAGCTGACGAGCGCCGACCGGCCGGGGTTCTGGGAGCGCTATGGCTACCACAACGACGCACACCCGTTCGCCGAAGAACGCTACGCGTTCTAGTCGCGCGCGCGAACCCCTCGATCGGGGTACGAGGTAGGGACGTGCACGTCCGATATCTGGGGTGCCCACCTCCCCATCCTCCAAGATGGCAGTGAAAGGGTCGCCGACCGGCGGCCCTTTTCTGTTGTGGCGTGGGGGAAACCAGGTTTCCCCCACGAACCCCCTTCTTCCGGTCAGAGGCCGGCGACGAAATCCGTGATTCGAATTGTTCCGTCGTCGAAGGTTCGCTCTAGCGAGGGTGCCGGCTCAGCCGCCACCCTCGTCCGTCTGAGTCGAACTGGGCTTCGGCGCCGAACGCGCCGCAAAGCTTGACCCGTAACGACGAAGGTGGCGGCTAGGCCGCCACCTTCGCTAGAGCAGACTTTCGCTCAGATCCCTCTTCTCGAATCACCTGGCCAGCTACTGACCGGCTCGTGAA
Source organism: uncultured Actinomycetes bacterium (assembly GCA_963773055.1). Lineage (GTDB taxonomy): Bacteria > Actinomycetota > Thermoleophilia > Gaiellales > Gaiellaceae > PALSA-612. The sequence continues at coordinate 244,791 of CAVYZL010000003.1, forward strand.
GAAGGGGGCATGTGGGGGAAACATGGTTTCCCCCACACCCTTTACATCATGTCCGGCATGCCTCCGGGCATTCCGCCACCGCCGCCGTTCTTCTCCGGCATCTCGGCGACGACAGCCTCGGTCGTGAGGATGTTCTTCGCGATCGAGGCGGCGTTCTGGAGCGCCGAGCGCGTGACCATCGTCGGGTCGATGATCCCCGACTTGACGAGATCCTCGATCTCGCCGGTCTCGACGTTCAGGCCCTCGCCCTTCTTTGCTCCACGGACCTTGTCGACGACGACCGAGCCCTCGAGGCCCGCGTTGTACGCGAGCTGGCGAAGCGGCTCCTCGAGCGCGCGGATGATGATCTGCGCGCCCGTCCGCTCCTCGCCCTCGAGCGTGTCGAGCGTCTTCTTCACGGTGTCCGTCGCGTTGAGCAGCGCGACGCCGCCTCCCGGTCCGATGCCCTCCTCGAGGGCGGCACGGGTGGCCTTGAGCGCGTCCTCGACGCGGTGCTTCTTCTCCTTGATCTCGACCTCGGTCGCAGCGCCGACCTTGACGACGGCGACGCCGCCCGACAGCTTCGCGAGGCGCTCCTGGAGCTTCTCGCGGTCGAAGTCGGAGTCGGTGTTCTCGACCTCGGCCTTCAGCTGCTTGATCCGGCCCTTGATCGCGTCGCTCTCACCTGCGCCGTCGATGATCGTGGTCGTGTCCTTGTCGATGACGATCTTCCGAGCGCGGCCGAGCTGCGAGAGCTTCGTGTTCTCGAGCTTGAGCCCCATCTCCTCGGTGATCACCTCGCCACCGGTGAGAATCGCGATGTCCTCGAGCATCCGCTTGCGGCGGTCACCGAAGCCCGGCGCCTTGACGGCGACGGCGGTGAACGTCCCGCGGAGCTTGTTGACGACGATCGTCGCGAGCGACTCGCCCTCGACGTCCTCCGCCACGATCAGCAGCGGACGGCCGGCCTGGATGACCTGCTCGAGCACCGGCAGCACGTCCTTGACAGCACCGATCTTCTGGTTCGCGATCAGGACGTACGGGTCCTCGAGGACGGCCTCCATGCGCTCGGGGTCCGTGATCATGTACGGCGACAGGTAGCCCTTGTCGAACTGCATGCCCTCCGTGAACTCGAGCTCGAGCCCGAACGTCTGGCCTTCCTCGACGTTGACGACGCCGTCCTTGCCGACCTTCTCGATCGCGTCCGCGATCACCTCGCCGATCTCGCGCTCGCGCGAGACGACGGTGCCGACACGGGCGATGTCCTCCTTGCCCGATACCTGCTTCGAGTTCTTCTTCAGGTCCTCGACGACCGCAAGAACGGCATGCTCGATGCCGCGCTTGAGGCCCATCGGGTTCGCGCCCGCGGCCACGTTCTTCAGACCCTCGCGGACGATCGCCTGCGCGAGCACGGTCGCGGTGGTCGTGCCGTCTCCGGCGACGTCATCCGTCGACGTGGCGGCCTCGCGTGCGAGCTGCACACCCTGGTTCTCGAACGGGTCCTCGACCTCGATCTCACGCGCGATCGTGACGCCGTCGTTCGTGATCGTGGGCGCGCCGAACTTCTTGTCGAGCACGACGTAGCGGCCCTTCGGGCCAAGGGTGACCTTGACCGCGTCGGCGAGGACGTTGACACCGCGCTCGATCGCGCGGCGTGCGTCCTCGTCGAACTTAAGCTCTTTGTGAGCCATGTTCTCTCCTCTTTTCTCGTCTTCTTACGCCTTGGCGCCGGCGAGCTCGCGCTTGCCCTTGCTCTTGGCGGCCTTCTTGCCGACGACCTTCGCGAGGACGTCCGACTCGCGGAGGATCAGTAGATCCTCCGAACCGACCTTGACCTCGGTGCCGCCGTACTTCGAGTAGATGATCTCGTCGCCGACCTCGAGGTCCATGCTGATGTAGTTCGCCGTCCTCGTCACGGCCACCCGGGCCGACCGCGAGCACGCGGCCGCGCTGGGGCTTCTCCTTCGCCGTGTCGGGCAGGACGATCCCGCTCGCCGTCGTCTCCTCCTCTTCGAGGGCCTCGACGATGAGCCGGTCTCCTAGTGGTTGCAGATCCATCCGCAACTCCTCTCATTCCTGACTTTGTGACACATGCTGGCACTCTCGTACTGTGAGTGCTAAGCCATTCTACAAGGCTTCGGCGCCCCGGCGCAAGGAATCCGAGCAAGATCGTCACAATGCGGGTGTGCGAAGGGAGTTCTCTGCAGGGGGCGTGCTCGTCCGGAAGCTGCGCGGCGCCTGGCACGTAGCCGCGATCCGGCCCGCCGGAAAGCGCGACGGCGTCTGGGCGCTTCCCAAGGGTCTCGTCGATCCGGGCGAGCCGACGGACGAGGCGGCGCTCCGCGAGGTCGAGGAGGAGACCGGCGCCAGCGGACGGCTCGCGGGCAAGCTCGGCGACGTTCGCTACACATACACGTGGGAGGGCGAGCGGGTGTTCAAGATCGTCAGCTTCTACCTCGTCCGTTACAGCCGCGGCCGGCTCGGCGACCTCGACCCGCGACACCGCCACGAGGTGGCCGATGTGCGCTGGCTTCCGCTCGACGAAGCCCCACGCCTGCTCTCGTACGGAGGCGAGCGGGAGATGGTCGAGAGAGCCCGAACGAAGCTCGCGGCCGAAGACTTATGATGCTCGGGCTGAACGCCGTCCCCGAGCCGATGTACGCCCTCAACTTCTACTCGCCGATCGTCGCGGACCAGCTCCGCACTCACCGCAAGACGGCGACGATCAGGCTCGGCGACAAGTCGCGGAAGTACCGCAAGGGGATGATCGTCCAGGTGCTGTGCGGCTCCCGCTACAGCCCCCGAGACCGGATCTTCGAGGCCGTGATCGACAAGGTCGAGGTCAAGCGCCTCGACGAGCTGTCGCCGAACGAGGTCGAGCACGACAACCCAACGCTCCGCTCGCCGGAGGAGATGGCGGACTTCCTCTCGCGGCTCTACAACCGCGAGGTCGCGCTGGACGACACGGTCACGCTCATTCGCTTCTCCGAGATCCGCTCGTAGGCCGCCGTGGAGTCCTGGAGCCTCGCCGTCGTCGCGGTGCTCCTGCTGGCCTATGCAGGTGTCTCCCACCGCCTCGAGCGCACGATCGTCTCGGCGGCGATGGTGTTCACGGCGGCCGGTTTCTTGCTGGGGTCAGAATTGCTCGACTGGGTTCACTTCGACCTCGGGTCGTCCGAGGTGCGCATCCTCGCCGAGATCACCCTCACTCTCGTCCTCTTCCTCGACGCGTCGCGGATCGACGTTCGGTCGCTGCGGCGCGAGCTTGGGTTCCCCGCACGACTGCTCGGCATCGGGCTCCCGCTGACCATCGTGGCGGGGACGCTCGTTGGCGCCCTGCTCTTCGACGAGCTCGGGTGGGCGGAGGTGCTCGTGCTAGCGATCGTGCTTGCGCCGACCGATGCAGCGCTCGGCCTCCCGGTCGTCACGGACATGCGCCTCCCGTCCCGAGTGCGCCAGAGCCTCAACGTCGAGAGTGGGCTCAACGACGGGATCTGCGTGCCGCTTCTCTTCATCGCCCTCGCGATCGCCGAAGCCGAGGAAAAGGCGATCGGAGGCGGCCACGCGGCGCGCATCGTCGCGGAGGAGATCGGTTACGGGATCGTCGGCGGTGTTGCGGCCGGAATCGCCGGCTCGCTCGTGCTCCGTCTCGCGTCGAAGCACGGGCTCGCGGACGAGATCTGGGCGAAGGTGATCCCCGTAACCGCGGCGGCGCTCGCGTACGGGATCGCGGCACCCCTCGGCGGCAGCGGGTTCATCGCAGCGTTCGTCGGGGGGCTCGTGTACGGGATCGTCCGCGGGACAGGCGAACTCGCCGCGCCCGAGTCGTCGTCCGTGATGGACGCAGCCGCCGAGGTCTTTGCGGCGCTGACCTTCATCGGATTCGGGTCGTTCGCGCTCGGCTGGGCTCTCCACCGCCTCGACTGGCAGGTCGTCGTCTACGCTGTCCTCAGTCTGACGGCGATTCGTATGGTGCCGGTCGCAATCTCCTTCATCGGCTCAGGGGCGAAGCGCGAGACGGTCGCGTATGCGGGCTGGTTCGGGCCGCGCGGCCTCGCGTCGATCGTCTTTGCCGTCCTCGTGATCGAGGAGTCGACGCTCCCGCATACCGACCTTCTGATCACCGTGTCCGTGATCACGGTCGCCCTCTCTGTCATCGCTCACGGCGTGACCGCGCTTCCTCTAACGAACGCGTACGTCCGCTGGTTCGCGGGGCACCGAAGCGCAGCCCGCGCTCGAGGGGCCGCCGGTTCACGAGCACCCGTGGCGCCGCCCCGTCGAGGCGCAGCAGACAAGATTGTCGTAGATTCCCAGGTAAGTCCAAAGAAAAGGAAGCGAAAGGAGCAACTGTGCTCGTAGCTGATTACTCGTTCCTGGACGTGCTGTGGTGGATGATCGCGTTCTTCGCGTTCGTGATCTGGTTCTGGCTCCTGATCACGGTCTTCGGGGACATCTTCCGCCGGCACGACACGGGCGGCTTCGCGAAGACGCTGTGGATCATCTTCATCATCATCCTGCCATTCCTCGGCGTGTTCATCTATTTGATCGCGCAGCACCAAGGAATGGCGGAGCGCAACATGAAGTCGATGCAGGCCGCGCAGGCACAGCAGGAGGCTTACATCAAGTCCGTCGCAACCACCGGAAGCAGCGCGGAGGAGATCGAGAAGGCCAAGAAGCTGCTCGACTCCGGCGCTATCACGCAGGCCGAGTTCGATGCGATGAAGGCAAAGGCACTCGCTTCGTAGTTCCTCTCGCAGAGGAACTCGAGGCGAAGAAGAAGCGGATCCTCGGGGTCTAGAGGATTCGAATCGGAGGGGCGCCGGCCGCGAGCCGGCCCCCCCCGGTGGCGAGTCACGACTCGGTGGCCGTGTTCGGAGATGCCCCCGCTGATGCCTTCGCCTCGGCGATGGTCGCGCGCCTCGCCGCCGTCAGCTCTTGCACGAAGATCTGGATCGTCGCAGCGAGAGGCACCGCGGTCAAGGCTCCGAGAACGCCCAGAAGCGCCCCGAACAGCGTCACGGCGACGATGATGAAGAACGGCGACAGTTGCACGGCCTTGCCCTGGACCTTGGGCGTGATGATGCTGTTCTCAACCTGTTGGTAGACGAGGATGACGACGAGCATGATGATCGCCGCCGTCACGCCCTCCTCGGCCCACAGGGTCGGCACGAGGATGAAGGCGGCCATCGTCGCGCCGATGTTCGGGATCATGTCGAACAGCCCCGCAATCACCCCCAGGGCGAGCGCGTAGCTCGAGCCGAGGAGCCACGCCGTCAACCCCTGGGTCGTGCCAGCGATAGTCGCGACGACGACTACGCCGATTGCCCAACGAGACACGGACTCCGTGATCTTGTCCCAGACGGCGAGCCAGCGATCGTCTTCACCGGGCATCATCACGCTCGACAGCGCCGCCCGCAGCTTCCCGATGTCGACGAGCAGGAACAGGCAGACGAAGAGAATCGTGAACCCGGCGAGGAACACGCTGAAGAAGTCTCCGGCGATGCCGAGGACGGCGCTGATCGCGTCCGGCACCGAGGCAGCCGCAGCGTTTGCGCCCTCCTGGACGTTCCCGCCGGCACCGGTATCACCGAGGGAGCTGAGCTCGTCGGAGTTCCGCAGCTGATCGACGGTCTGCGGCAGATCGTGGAGGAAGTCCCGCACGCTGCCGACGAGCGGTACGAGGAGGAGGAGCGCCAGGAGCGTGACGGCGACGGCCGTCCCGAGCACCGTGATCGTCGCGGCGAGCCCGCGCGAGAGCCCCGTCTTCGCCATCACGAACCGCAGCGGGTACTCGAAGACGAGCGCGAGGAAGACGCCGACGAAGACGATAAGGAATGCGTCGGCGATCGATGCGAACGCCCACATGACTCCAATCGCAGCGGCGACGAGGAGGATCGTCCGCAAGGGGACGAGCAGCGCGACGCGCTTCGGCGGAGGCGTCGCTTCCATGGCCAGCAAGCGTAGACCGACCACCGGAGGGCCCCGCTCGCGGTGAGGGCCGACTACGGAGCGCTCCGGCGTACGTTACGGTCCGCGTGGTGAGCACAGACGCGGTCACGGCCACACCTCCTGCGCCGTCGCGCGGGCGGCGCATGCGGAAGGTCTTCGCCTGGCTGATCGGCATCGCGATCTTCCTCGTCATCGTCAACCTCCTCGGAGGAAGCGTCTGGGACTGGCTGCAGAACCTCTGGGATCAGATCAAAGCCATGCCGACCGGCTACATGGCGGCGGCGCTCGTGTTCCAGACCGGGCAAACGCTGTTCGCCGGGCTCTCGTACTACGGCATCCTCAAGTTCGCCTACAAGGACGAGGTTTCGTTCTGGCCGATCGCAGCCGCCTACGCCGTCGGCGTGGCGATGAACGGCTTCCTGCCCGCCAATATCGGGACGTTCGTGACGCTCGTCATGTTCGTCGCGATTATCCCTTCATGCGGGATCGCGGGCGCGATCGCCGCCTACATCGTCCAGAAGATCTTCTTCACCCTCGCTGGGACGTTCGTCTACCTCTACATGTTCCTCAGCGTCCCCGGTGCGTTCGACATCAGCTTCGGCCGGCTCCACGACCACCCTCTAGCCACCGTGCTGATCGCAGCCGGCGCGGTTCTTCTCTGCGTGATCGTGGGTCGGATCCTCATGCGCAAGGTCAAGGGCCTCTGGGAGCAGGCGAAGGAGGGCGGAGCGATCCTGTCCGAGCCAAAGACGTACCTCAAGCACTCGTTCCTGCCGTCGTTCCTCTCCTGGAGCTGCAAGCTGATCGTCGTCGCCATCTTCCTGGCCGCGTTCGCCATTCCGGTGACGTTCGAGTCGGTGATGTGGGTCGTCGGCTCGGGATCCCTTGCGAACGTCGCGTCGTTCACGCCCGGCGCCGTGGGCGTCACCCAGGCGACGAACGCGCTCGCGCTCAAGACCTGCTGCAACGTCCCGAACAGCCAGGCCGTGGACTACTCGACCGCGCAGCAGCTGATCACGACGGCATGGAACCAGGTCGTTGCGCTCGTGCTCGTGATCTGGGTGTTCGGCTGGACCGGCGGCAAGCAGCTCGTTGGTCAGTCCTACACCGATGCGAAGACGCAGGCGGCCGACATGAAGGCGCAGCGCGCAGGGAAGAAGGCCGCGAAGAAGGAGGCGAGGCACCAGCGAAAGGAAGCGAAGCGGCTGCAGAAGGAAGCGGAGAAGCAGCAGAAACAGTCGGGCTGAGCCTGTGGGTTGGGTCGACGCCGAGCTCGTCCTCGTCTCGTTGGGAGCGATGCTCTTGCCGACGACGCTGATGTTCTGTGTGCTCGCGCTCGTTCTAGGCGAGCGCCCGCTGAAGACCGGCATCCTCTTCTACCTTGGAGCGCTGACGGCAACGCTCGCGATCGGCGTCGCCGCGGCGTTCGTGCTCGGCGATGTCGCCTCGTCCGACACGCCGTCCCAGCCGAAGACGTGGGTGGCAGTCCTCGACCTTGCCCTCGGCGGCCTACTGCCTGCTGTGGGTGGCGCGGACCGCCAGGAAGCCGCACGACCCGGCCAAGGTCTCCGAGATGGTCGACAAGATGAGCGGCATCGCGTCTTCGCCGTGGATCGCCGTCATCGCGCGCCGGCGCGCTGCTCGCGAATCCGGGCATGTTCATCCCCATCGCGCTGAAGACGATCTCGGAGACGGATCCGAGCACGTTCGACTATGCCGTCCAGTGGCTCTTCTTCACGCTCGTCTCGCTCCTTCCCCTGCTAGTGGCCCTCGTCATGCTCGTCGTCGCGCCGACCTGGGCCGAGCGCGTGCTCGAGCGGGCCAGAGCGTGGCTCGAGCGACACGCAATCCAGGTGGCGTTCGTGCTCGTGGCACTGCTCGCGCTCTCGTTGTTCCGGAGCGGCATCGCCGGACTGACGTCGTAGGTACCGGCAGACTGCGAGGGCCTACAGATCCTTGCGGTACCAACGCGCCGAGCTGCCAGCCGGACAGCCCTCGATCACGCCCACGGTCTCATAGCCGAGCCGCTCGTAGAGGCCCGGCGCAAGGAGGTCATAGGCGCGGAACTGCACGAGCCCGCAGCCGCGTCGAAGGGCTTCGGCCTCCGCGCCGGCCATGAGCGCACGCGCCAGTCCGCGACCGCGGAGCGGCTCGTCGACCCACAGCGCCTGAAGCTCACAGCATCGGCCCCACACGATCCCCGAGATGCCGGCGACGACCCTGCCGTCGTCGTCCCGGACGAAGATCGCGAACTCCTCGTCGTCACCGAGACCGGCCGCGTCGATGGCCGCCTGGGCGACCCGATCCTCGAGCAGCGCAAGATCGGCCGGAGGGGGCGCGTCCTCGACAACGAGGCGATAGGAGCCCTCCATCCGGCCGAGGTTGCTCTTCGAGCGCTACTCCTCCGGCAGGAGCTGCGCCATCAGCGCCAGATCGTCGAAGTACAGCCGGAACGCCGAGATCTTGTCGTCGGAGAAGTCCGCCGCGCAGACGCCCGCCAGCACGACTTCACGCCCGGTCGGCTCGAGCACGACGTCCTCGTCGAGCACCCACGGGCCGGAGAACTTCGCAGTGAGGACGAACTCGGCGAATGCCTTGTTACCGCCGGCGTCGACGCCCTGAACTGCGACGGACACGTCCGAGAGGCTGTCGTCTCGCGACTGAACCACCTCTGTGAGCTCTTCCAGCGAATTGACCGACATGTTCGGCGACCAGCCACTCACGTCGTCGGTGAACAACCCAGACAATGCGCCGGTCTCGCCCGTCAGGCCCGCCTCGAGAGCGAGCGCGAGCTTACGTCCACGGCCATCAGCCATGACCTTCATCTCCTTCCGTAGAGCTGCGGTTGCTAGATGCCGAGGGCCTTAGCCTTGGCGGCTGCGAACTCCTCGTCGGTGAGCGCACCGGCCTCGTGCAGCTTGGCCAGCTCGGCGACCTGTCCCATCGGGTCCGGCTCGGTGGGCTCGGCGGGAGGTGGAGGCGCCGGGGGCGGATCGTCGTACTCCTGGCTCCTGGTTTCCTCCCCTTGACCGACCGGCTGCATACGCCGCGCCTCCGACGACCAGTGCGGTCCGACGGCGCGTTCGACGACGTACCATTCCCATGTCCCTCTCCTGTTCTTCGGTTGCGGAGAAGCCAGTCTAGAACATCGCCGTACGGATTCCTACTCGAGGTCCAGCTCGACGACCTCGCACGTGAGCCCGTCGGGCGGCCCTGGCGACCGGCGGTGATAGTGCACCCGCAGCACTTCTCCGGCTACGAGATCGACAGGGTCGGGAAGCACCCACACGGATGTCGCCCAGCTCGACGTCGGCCACGTCCAGGGGTCGAGCGTGTGCTCGATCGAGCCGTGGAGGGAGGCACGGAACGTCACGGCGACTGCATTCACCGAGCCTGGCTCGTCGAGGACGAGGTCTGCGGACGCGAGCACCGAGGCGTCCGTGAACGTCGCGAGATCCAGCGCCACCAGGGTCGTCGGAGGGCCGACGGGTGGCCAGGCGGCGACAACCTCCGCCTCGGTCGGCATGTTGACGGGGCCGGGAAGAGCAGCGTCGAGCAACGGTTGGAACTCCATGGCGTACAGCTTTCGCCAGCGCTCGACAGCCGCGCGCCCGATCGCGCGCTGCCGTGCGTCTGCTTCGGGAAGGAGCAGCGGCCGCGCGAGCAGTGTCAGCGTGTGGGGAATCAGCCGCGCGTCCGGCTTCAAGAGTCGTCGCCGCGCGTCGAGGGTCGTCTCGAGGATCTCCTCTTCGAGCGGCTCGTTTCCAATCACTTCGGCCACGAGGAGATCCGCGGGCTCGGGCAGCTCGACGTGCCGCGACCAGCCCGGAACGAGCGTGACGACGTCGTCCACGCCGTTTGCCGCGAACACGCGCTCGGCGACTTCCGCGATGTCGCTGCCTTCGACCGCGTAGACCCGCCGCGCACCCGCTCGAGCGGCAGCAACGGCGAGCACGCCGCTACCGGTGCCGATATCGAGCACGACGTCTCCCGGCCGCACTGCCTCGCAAGCGCTGCCAGGTAGTCGCCCGTCCTGCGGTCGTCGTGCAGCATCCGAGCGTGCTCGACCGGATCGGCCCAGCCGCTCGCGCGCCCTCCGTCGGCATTCGGGCGCACGAGAACACCCTCATCGATCAGCATGTTGACGACGCTCATCGTGGGCGCGAAGTCCGTGGATGGCGCTTCGCACTCGAGCCGGTCGATCGCCTCGCCGAGAGCAAGCGGCTGCGCGAAAAGCGCCAGGGTGGCGTAGCCACGGGGTCCGAGGTCGACGACAGTCCCGTTAGGCGCATCGAGGAGGACGTGACCGGCCGCATCAAAGCGCGTTCGCAGTCCAGGCGCAAGCCCCAAGAGCGTCTCCGGCGACAGATCTGCGTTAGGCGAGGTCCCCGAGGCTTGCACCGCGACTGCGCGTTGGTGCCGGCGGCTGGCCGCTAGATCCGCCGCCGACCCGCCCTACCAGGTGTGACGGCCGCGGCCACGACTGCGGTCTTCGCTACAGGCGATGGGCCGGGCGAGACCGCCTTCGCCACTACCGCGGTCTTTGCCACAGGCGCACCGACGACACCGACTCTCCCTACGCGTGCTGGTCTGAGCGGCATGTCATTCTCCTTCGGTCGTAGAGGCTGCATCGGCCTCGATGGAGGCGATGATCGCCTGAATGGGAATGCGTCCGTTGGCGATCAGCTGGCCACCCGAACGTCGTGCTGCTGCTGCGAACGGCGCAGCCCAGAGATTCTCCCAGATCAGCACTCCGGCGGTGCTTCCCGGCTCCATCGCAGCGGCCAGGTGCACAACATCGTCGGCGGCCAACAGCTCCGCCAGCTGGGTCTCGAGTGCTTGTAGCTCTCCGAGCTCCTCGACGTCGGAGAGCTCCATGGCATCAACGGTGCCGTTCTCGTCCTTGGTCAGGATGAGAACGTCGATCAAGCGGATGGTTCCGGAGTCGACGAGCGCGATCAGTTCTTTCGCCATCTCGCCCGTGAAGTTGCTCGCTCCTGCCGGAAACTCCACCACCAGGTAGTCGACGGGACCGAGTGAGTCAAGATCCGTCTCCGCCTCTACAGGCTCAGTCGTGATGTCGGTCGTCATGAAACCCCCTTGTTACGCGGTTGCCCGTCCCACCCGTTCGCAGCGAAAAGCGTCAAACCACGTCTGGGTCGTACTGCGACGATTGTCGTAGGCGACAATACAAGGCGAGACCCACGATTCGCGAGCAGGGCGAAGCGGAGTCTTAACTGCCAGCGAAGACAGGCGCGGCGACGGGGTCTCGACGCTTCTCGCGGGCGATCGAGATCATTGCCGCGCCGAACATCGCGAGCCCTAGCCCACAAACTGCCACGACGACGTGCCACGCGGGCCTACTCAGTCGCTCGTCGAAGAGCAGCGTGCCAAGGACGACGGAGACTATGGGGTTGGCCACCGACACCGTGGCTACCGAGGTCGCGAGGAAGCCCTCGCTAAGAGAGATCTGCTGGAGGACGAACGCGTAGATGCCCGCCCCCGCCATCGCGTAGAACTCCCAGGTCGTCAGCACCTCGGACACACCCCCCGCGTGTAAGGCGTCGAGTGTCGGCTTGACGAGGCACGCGGATGTCCCGAAGAGGACGCCCGAGGCGACACCGTAGTACGCGGCCCGCCGAGCTCCCGTACCCCGACGGGCGAGCACCAACACGGTGGCGCAAAGCACTCCGATGGCGACAAGAGCGATTGCCCACTCGTCGTTCGGCGCGTTCTCGTTTCCTCCCGCCGGGTCGCCGAAGATCGTGTAGAGCGCGAGCCCGACAACGACGACGGCCGCCCCGAGCACCTCGCGCCGACCGACGGGCTGGTTCGTGAGGAAGTACCCGAGCGGCAGCGCGAAGACGACTGTGGTGACGAGCAGCGGCTGGATGATCGCAAGCTGGCCGTGGTCGAGCGCGATCGCCTGAACGACGTAGCCGATGAGCAGGGCTCCTGTGCCGACGAGCCACCAGCGACTCGCTGCGAGTCTGGCGAACGCCCGCAGGTTGTCCGGTGAGATCCCGAGATCGAGCGCCCCTTTCTGCTGCAGCGTCGCCGCAAGAGCGAACAGGAACGCAGCGACGAGTGCGAGGATCTCGGCCAGAACGCTGAGACTCTACGGAACGATAAACACCAACGCGAGCCGGGCGTAGGCGGTCTAGGGTTCGACGCTGAAGGCTTGCGGTTCGACGAGAGGGGGACGACCTGATGACGACGAACCAGGCCCCAGGAGTCGCGACGGACGGGGTTGCGCCGCCAGTCGTTACCCACTTCACCGTAGCCGAGCGGGCTGCCCGCGGAAAAGCGGCCCGGGCAGAGGTCCCACGGTCGAGCCACGGCGACTGGAGGCCGTCGCCGCACCGCCCTGACCCGATCGACCTACTCGAGGAGCAAGCGACGACCCGGGTGGCGGAGCTCGTCCCGATCCGCTACGGACGGATGCTCGTGTCACCGTTCACGTTCTTCCGCGGCGGCGCCTATCTCATGGCCTCCGATCTTTCGGGCGGACCGCGCAGCGGCCTGCACGCCCAGCTCTGCGGCGACGCGCATCTGTCGAACTTCGGTGCGTTCCTGGCGCCGGACCGAGGGCTCGTCTTCAGTGTCAACGACTTCGACGAGACGCTCCCCGGCCCGTTCGAGTGGGACGTGAAGCGGCTCGTCGCGAGCTTCGCCGTCGCTGCACGCGACCGCGGCTTCGACGACAACGAGCGGGAGGCGATCTGCCTCACCGCCGGGAAGGCGTATCGCGAGGCGATGCGCGGCTTCTCGAAGATGCGCACGCTCGACCTCTGGTACGCCCGTATCGACATCGATCGGCTCGCCGAGGACTTCCGCAAGCAGGCGAGCCCGAAGGCCGTGAAGACCTTCGAGAAGAACGTCGCCAAGGCGCGCACGAGGGACAGCCTGCGCGCATTCGACAAGCTCACCCACCTCGTCGACGGCGAACCGAGGATCGTCAGCGACCCACCCCTGATCGTGCCGGTTGAAGAGGTCGCAGCGGCGATGGAGGCCGAACAGATCGACCAGACGATGCGGACGATCATCCGCTCGTATCGCCGGACGCTCGCAGGAGACCGGAGGCACCTCCTCCAACGCTTCCGGTACGTCCACTCCGCCCGGAAGGTGGTCGGCGTGGGGAGCGTCGGCACCCGCGCGTGGATCGTGCTGATGCTCGGCCACGACGAGCGCGACGCGCTGTTCCTCCAGGCGAAGGAGGCGGAGCCGTCGGTGCTCGAGCCGTTCCTCGGACGGAGCGAGTACACCACGAGCGGGCAGCGTGTCGTCGAGGGGCAGCGGCTGATGCAGGCGGCAAGCGACATCATGCTCGGCTGGTTGCGCGTGACCGGCATCGACGGCGTCGAGCGCGACTTCTACGTCCGCCAGCTCTGGGACGGGAAGGCGTCCGCGACGATCGAGGTCATGGAGCCTGCAACGCTGGCGACGTACGCGAAGATCTGCGGCTGGACGCTGTCCAAGGCTCACGCCCGCTCGGGCGACTCCGTGGCGATCGCGAGCTATCTGGGAACGAGCGACTCGTTCGATCGCTCCATGACGGCTTTCGCCGAGACGTATGCCGACCAGAACGAGCGCGACTACCAGGCACTCGTCGATGCCGTGAAGAGCGGACGGTTGACCGCGGAAGAGGGCCTGTAACCGAACGCCATCCGCGGCTGGGCTCCCGAGCCGCGCGCTCTGCTCGTGGGCAGCCGGCGTTCAAACGGGGCCACGAGGACGACGACTGGGAGCGGTATAGGGTGACGTCTGTGGCGAGCGAAGGGGCGGTCAGCAGTCGCTTGGAGTCGGCGCCCGTCGCGGCGAAGGTCGGCTGGGGTGTGGCCGCGATTCTGGCCACGGCCCAGTTCATCATGGTGTTGGACACGACGGTGATGAACGTGTCGATTACACAGGTCGTCGCGGACCTCGATACGACGGTGGTGGGTCTGCAGACCGCGATCACGATGTACACGCTCGTGATGGCCTCCTTCATGCTGATCGGCGGCAAGATCGGCGATCGCTGGGGGGCGAAACGGGCGTTCTGGATCGGAGGCCTCGTCTATGGGGCGGGGTCGTTGACGACAGCGTTGTCGCCCAACCTAGCCGTGCTGCTGGTGGGCTGGTCGCTCGTGGAGGGCCTCGGCGCGGTGCTCGTGATCCCGGCGATCGCTGCGCTGACGGCCGCGACCTATCAGGGCAAGCAGCGTGCCATGGCCTACGGGATCCTCGGTGGTGTGAGTGGGGTATCGATGGCGGCCGGACCGCTGATCGGGGGCTGGATGACGGCCAACCTCTCCTGGCGGTATGTGTTCGCCGGCGAGACGGCCGTGATGCTGATTTTGATGTTGTTCCTGAAGGTGCTCCCCGCGACAGTTGGCCGCAAGAGCAAGCTCGACCTGGGGGGCGCGGTGCTGTCGGCGGCCGGCCTCGGCACCATCGTGTTCGGGGTCCTGAAGTCGAGCCAGTGGGGGTGGGTGACGGCGAAGGCCGCGGCGCCCGTTTCCCCGCTCGGGTTGTCGCCGACGTTGTGGCTGATCGCGATCGGCTCCGTCTTGCTGTGGCTGTTCGTCCGGCAGGAGGAACGGGTCAAAGAGGGTGGCAAGGAGCCGCTGCTCGACCTCGCGCTCCCGAAGATCCCGAGAATGCGGGCCGGGCTGGTGGTGCAGTGGTGCCAGGCGTTCATCATCCAGGGCACCTTCTTCGTGATCCCGCTGTACCTGCAAACGGTGCTCGGCTTCGACGCCCTGAAGACCGGCAAGACGATCCTGCCGATGTCGGTCGCGATGTTCGTCTTCGCAATCGGCGGCTCCGCGATCACAGGCCGCTACTCGCCGAAGCTGATCGTCCAGCGCGGCGTCGCCGCAATGCTCGTCGGGGAAGCGATGCTGCTCCACTTCATCGGGCCCGAATTGAACGGCTGGGGCTTCGGGATCGGGCTGGCGCTGCTCGGAGCAGGTCTCGGGCTGCTCGCCTCACAGGTCGGCAACGTGATCATGTCGTCAGTCGATCCCTCGCGCGGCGGCGAGGCGGGCGGGCTCCAGGGCACCTCGCTCAACCTCGGCGCCTCGCTCGGGGTTGCGCTCGTCGGCTCGATCCTGATCGCCTCGCTGGCGACGAACTTCTCGACCGCGGTGCTGGCGAGCTCGAAGCTGCCCGATTCAGTCAAGCAACAGGTGAGCGCGGCCGCTGAGACAAGCGCCAACTTCGTCTCGGTCGAGCAGGTCGAGCAGGCAGCCCAGGACGCCGGCCTGCCCCCACGCCAGACGAAGGAGCTCGTCGCCGTCTACTCCGACTCGCAGCTCAAGGCACTGCGGGCCGCTCTCGGATTTCTCGCTCTGTTTGCGCTGCTCGCGCTGGCATGGGTCAGACGCTTACCCGAGCACGCAGATCCTGCCGAGGACGACGGAAGCACACGCCCCAGACGCACGCCAGAGACCGCCGGTGCGGCGACGTAGGCGAGCGGGGTTCGCCGTGGACACCTACTGGGGCACCGGCAGAACAGAGGCCTTCAGTGACGGGGTCTTCGCGATCGCGATCACTCTGCTCATTCTCGAAGTCAATGTGCCGGAGACGGCGTTCGACAACCTGTGGCGGGGCATCGTCGATCAGTGGCCCTCGTATCTGGCGTACGCGACGAGCTTCATCACGATCGGAGGAATCTGGCTCGCCCATCACGGCATCTTCCAGCGCTTGCAGTACGCAAATAAGCGACTGATGGTGGCGAACCTGTTGCTGTTGATGGTCGTCTCGTTCCTGCCGTTCCCGACCAAGCTGATGGCGGAGGCGATCCATCACAGCGACGCCGAACGCGCCGCAGTCATCTTCTACGGCGCAACGCTGCTCGTCATCTCGTCGCTGCTCAGCGCCCTCTGGGGATCGGTCACACTCGACCGCCACCTGCTCAGGCCAGAGGTCGACGAGAAAGAGGTCAGGGCAATCACGCTGGCAGTAACACCAAACATCGGCTTCTACGTCGGTGTGATCGTGCTCGCCGTCGTGGCTCCCGTCGTAGCCGCGTACGGCTTTCTCCTCATCGCCATCGTGACGATCCTCCGAGCGCGCGGCGACCGGAGCGAGCCACCCGCGAAAGCATCTGCGTAACGCAACCGAGGAGTACGTAGGAATCCCGTCTCTCCCGATGCGGAGACCGAGAGGACCCGGATAGCAGCGCTGCGTCGCGGTGTCCCTCGCGCGCGCTTGCGGGTTACTGCGGACAACCGACCCGGGCAAAGTCTGATACCTCGTGTGATGCGATACCGTAGCTTCGTCTCAATCGGGCCGGTCGGACATGGTTCCACGGCCAAGAAGGAGAGGAGAAGTTATGGATAGTGACAATCTCGTCCTTGTGGTTGGTGCGTACGCCGATGCCGGGGCGGCAGCAGATGACTTCAAGACGCTCAAGGCAGGGGAGGGCGCCGACGAGTACCAGGTCGTCGGTGCCGTCGTACTGAACCGCGACGCCGACGGCAAGGTCGACGTGCAGGAGCACGGCGACGCGCATGTCGCAAGCGGTGCTGTCGTCGGTGGGGGTGCCGGCCTGGTGCTCGGGCTGTTCGCGCCGCCGTTGCTGGCCGCGACCGCGGTCGGAGCAGGGATCGGCGCCGTCGTCGGCAAGCTCAAGAAGAAGCACGAGGAGAAGCAGCTGGGCGTCGACGTCGACGAGTACCTGCCCCCGGACTCATCCGCGGTCGTCGCGATCGTCGATGACCAGTATGCGGACAAGGTCGAGGCCGCGCTCGTCAACTCGGACAAGCGGATCAACAAGGCAATCGACAAGGGCGACTACGAGGAGCTGCAGAAGGCGATCTCGCAGTCCTCCGCCGAGGTGTCGAGCGCAGTCAGCTCGTAGACCGCGGAAGGAGGGCCGGCACACACGCCGGCCCTCCCCGCCGAAACGGGCATGACGATGAAATCCATTCGCACACAGAGCCTCATCGCTGTCACAGCGTCGTTGGTGTTCCTCGCGGCAGGCTGTGGCTCGAGTGGCGGCGGCTCAACGGCGACCACGACGACGAGCGCCTCCGCGACCGAAACCTGGGCGAGCGGCGTCTGCTCGTCGATCACGACCTGGCAGGCCGCGATCAAGTCGGCCGCCGGCTCGGCGAAGAGCGATCCGACGAAGAATGGGCTGCAGACGGCTGCCGGCGATGCGAAGTCGGCGACGGAGACGCTTGCCTCCGACCTGAAGGAGCTGGGCAAGCCCGACACGCCGGCTGGCCAACAGGCGCAGGACTCGCTCGACCAGCTCTCGACGAGCTTGCAGCAGAACGTGACTACGATCGAAGACGCAGTCAAGGGCGCCTCCGGCGTCAGCGGAGTGCTCACCGCCGTCCCGACCGTGACGGCCACATTCGCGACGATGGGGACGGAGGTCAAGACGACGTTCACCGATCTCCAGGGACTCGACGCGAAGGGCGAGCTGAAGTCCGCGTTCACGAACTCGAGCGCCTGCAACACGTTGACGGGCGGTGCTTCATGAGCGCCACCGCTGTGCCTCCTACGTCGCCTGCCGCGGCGAAGCCGGCGGCGGGCCGCTATGAAGAAGACGTCCGGCAACGCTCTTGTCGCAACCTCCTACACGGACGCGAAAGAGAAGGTGCATAAGCCGAAACACGACAAGCCCGAGGCCGCGGGAGCGGGCAGGGGATCAGCCCGAATGAGGCATCCTCGTGGACGCAGCAAGACGATGGACGTGGCTAGCCGACGAAGTCTCTCCGGCGCAAGCGCGGGGAGCGATGACCGGGTCACCGGCTCCCGGACACAGGCGCGGGTCTCTGAGAATCGGCCGACTGGTCGTCACCTGGGCGATCAACACGGTGGCGTTGCTGCTACTGGCCTGGATCCTGCAGGGCTTCTCGATCGAGAGTTGGGGGAGCGGCCTGGCTCTGGCAGCGCTGCTCGGGCTGCTGAATGCGCTCGTCTGGCCATTGCTGATCCGGGTGGCGCTGCCGTTGACCGTGATCACCCTCGGATTCGGGGTACTCCTTCTGAACGGCATCTTCGTCTGGCTGGCCTCGGACATCCTTGCCGATTCGGTGCAGATCAGCGGGCTGTGGACCGCGATCGTCGTCGCGATCGGTCTAACGCTCATCAACAACCTCGTGACGCTGTTCCTGGGGATCGACGACGATGATCTCTACTACCGCGAGGTGATCAAGCGACACGCGCGGAAGTCGAAGGACGCCGCGGCGCCGAGCGACGTGCCGGGGGTGCTGTTCCTGGAGATCGACGGCCTCGCGCACGACGTGCTTGTGCGGGCGATGCGGGACGGCAGCGCGCCGACGATGGCCGGCTGGCTGCGCAACGGCTCCCACTCGATCATCGAGTGGGAATGCGACTGGTCGTCGCAGACCGGAGCGATGCAGGCGGGGATCCTGCAGGGATCGAATTGGGACATGCCGGGCTTCCGCTGGTGGGAGAAGGACCGGCAGGAAGCGTTCGTCTCGAACAGCCCGAAGAACGCGAGGGAGATCGAGAAGCGGCACTCGAACGGCAAAGGCCTGCTGTACGCAGACGGGGCCAGCAGGGCGAACCTCGTCTCGGGTGACGCACCCCACTCGATGATCACGATGAGCACCGTGCGCGAGAAGCGCGAGGGACGCGTCGGTGAGGACTACTTCGCGTTCTTCGCCAATCCCTACGACGTGACCCGCACCCTCATCCTCGCGGTCAAGGAGATCGTCGCGGAGATCTGGCAGCAGACGCAGCAGCGGCGCCTGGAGATCGAGCCGCGTGTGCACCGTGGCTGGTTCCCGTACCCCCTGCTTCGCGTCTACACGAACGTCCTCCAGCGCGAGCTCGAGGTGGCGGCCACGGTCCAGGATCTCTACAGCGGGCGACCGGTGATCTACACGATGTTCCTCGGCTACGACGAGGTCGCCCATCACTCGGGTATCGAGCGGCCGGAGACGCTCAGGGAGCTCGCGAAGATCGACAGGGCGTTCGCGCGGCTCACCAGGGCCGCCGAGGACGCGCACCGGCCCTATCGCATCGTCGTGCTCGCCGATCATGGCCAGTCGCAGGGAGCGACGTTCAAGCAGCGCTACGGGCTCTCGCTCAGTGATCTCGTCACCGAGAAGTGCGGTGCCGACGAGGTGCTCGCACCGGGAGGCGTCGACGAGGGCTGGGGCTACCTGAACGCCGCCGCGACGGAAGGGGCGTCCTCGTCCGGTATCACGCGCGCGCTCACTCGGCTCGTCACCAAGAACGCAACCGCGGAGGATGGCACAGTCGACATCGGTGCTGCGCGGGACGAGTCGGGCCGGAAGCTCAGACACCGGGAGAGGAAGGGCGCCGAGGGACCGCCCGAGGTGACGGTGATGGCGTCGGGCTGCCTCGGCCTGATCTCATTCCCGCGGATCGAGGGGCGGGCAACGCTCGAGCAACTCGACGACCGCTACCCCGGCCTCGTCGAGGAGCTCCGCACGCATCCCGGCATCGGCTTCGTGCTCGTCCACTCCGACAAGCGGGGAGCCGTCGTACTCGGGCGCAGCGGCACGAACTACTTGGACGAAACGCGCATCGAGGGAGACGACCCGCTTGCCTCATTCGGCCCGAACGCCTCACTACACGTGAAGCGCACCGATACCTTCCCCCATTGCCAGGACATCATGGTCAACAGCACCTATTGGACGGCCGTGGACGAGGTTGCCGCCTTCGAAGAGCTTTGCGGCTCACACGGGGGCATGGGCGGCACCCAGAGCCGCCCCTTCATCCTCTGCCCCTCTGACTGCGCCCCGCCGTCGCAGCAGATCGTCGGCGCCGAGAACGTCCACCTCCAGTTCGTTCGCTGGCTCGTTGACCTCGGCCATACCGCCTACGCCGACCTGCCGGACGACCCGCACCGACTCGTCCCGACACCGACCGCCGAACCAAGCGTTCGTGTCGCGTAGGCAGTACAACCACCGATTGCCGGCACCGGACTCGGCTGACGGGCGACGCAGGACGACCAGCGCTGGGACGGCGAGCAGCAGGAACCGCGACTCGAACCGGGCTGTGGCAAGCCACTCCCGCATCGTCGGCCGTCTTCCGAGCTCCACCTGTTGAACGAGACTGGCCGAGAAGATGTGCGACGTGAAGATCGCAATGACCGGCCCGACCACGACCAGGACGACATCGAACGGCTCCAGGGCCGCCCAGCCGTCGTAGACGATCAGCACACAGGCCAATGCGATCGTCGCGGTGACGATGCGGCCGATGACTGGGGGTCTCGACTTCAGGTCGAACGGATCGTTCCGTATTCAGGCGAGCCTACTGCCCTCGCACCGCTTTCGGCGCGCACGCATCGGGGCCATGACCGGCGGTGTCACCGGGTGGGTCACTCGAGCGTGTGCATCAGGAATGCGGTCGCGAAGCCGAGTGTCGTGACCACCCCGACGAGTTTGCCACCATGTTCGTACGCCTCGGGCATCATCGTGTCCGAGAGCATCGTGAGGATCGCACCCGCGGCGAATGCAAGAACAAACGCGACCGCATTCGGCGACGAGTGCTGGAAGAAGCTGTAGCCCGCGAGCGAGGCGAGCCCTGAGACCAGGGTGATCCCGATCCACATCCAGAGGATCCGAGCCTTCTTCCAGCCCCCTGAGACGAGACCGGTCGTCGAGGAGATCGACTCGGGCAGGTTGGAGATGAAGACGGCGCTCAGGTAGGCGGCGCCGACCTTTCCCCCCTCGTAGATCGTGAGGCCGATGACCATCGACTCCGGAATCCCGTCGAGCACGGATCCGAGCACGATGGCAAGCGCGGAACCGTCCTTCTGGGCGCCTGCCGGGTCCTTACGCTGACCCCCGCCGGAGCGGTCGATGAGCCAGTCGCCACCGAAGAACACCCCGCACCCGGCGAAGATGCCCAGATAGACAGATCGGTTCGCGGTTGCCGTGTTGGCCGCCTCCTCGACGAGATCGAACGCGACCGCGCTGATCAGCACGCCTACGCCGAAGGCCGTGATCAGCCCGATCCAGCGGACGCTGATACGAAAGACGATCGCAAGGACGGCGCCGATCACGAGCGTGGACGCCGCCAGCGTTCCCCAGCCGAACGACGCCCACATCAGCAGCTCACACGGCCTTCACCGCTGGGCGGGCCGCCGTCGCGTCGACGTCCTCGGCGACGGTGGCACTTAAACCCGAAGCCTTGGCAGCTGCAGAAGTTGAAATCGACGCGGCCGTCATAACGACGATCCTGAGCAGCACCCGGACGGGCGGCGCCGGACGATTGTGGGCTGCTGATTCGGGTTCACGGAGGACCTGGGAGAGTGAGGATGAGGGCGCCGGCGAACATGAGCAGCCCGGCGCCGACGCCGATCATGGCAAAGCGCACGCCGAGCAGCGGGAACTGGGTGCTGAGCCCGACCAGGAACAAGACGCTCGCGAGGATGACCGTCACCCGCACATACTCGTCGCCCGTCTCGGCGGCCTTCTGACCCTCCGCGTAGTAGGCGTCCGCACTCGCGTCCAGCACACGTGACTGCGCCTCGCCGGTCGGGATGTACTGCGGCATCTCCTGCGGCCCCGCCGGCGCGTCCGGGTTCGTGAACGGGTGGGTGGCGAGCCAGGCGTCGAACGCGACCCGGTATTCGGGTCGGAAGCGCTTCTCGGCGAGGCGCATCCCGTTCGGGTTGTGGGTCAGGTAGGCCGCGAACCAGCTGTTGAACAGGATCCCATCCGCGGTGCGGAAGGTCAGGGACTCCTGGAAGGCGCGGTTCGCCTTCGTCCGGATTGCCGAGGCCTTCGCGAGCTTCAGCGATGACTCGGTGCCCCACTTCGCGGCCGAGTAGCCCGACCAGGCCGCCACGATCGTGACGACCGAGAGCAGCACCGCCCCCGAGACCGAGATCAGCCGGGCGCCACGTCCATCCCCGCCATGCTCGCGTCCGTGATCGGCGTGCTCGCCGATCTCCTTGCCGACCTCGATTGCAGACGACCCTCTGGCATCAGTTCCTCCGGGTGCTTTTCGGCGGGCCAAGACGCCCTCCTGTTCGTGCGCTGGCTCGTCGACCTGGGCCTTGCCCCCTACGCCGACCTGCCGAATGACCCACCGACTCGTCGCGACACCGACCACCCCACCAAGCGTTCGTGTCGCGTAGGCAGGACAGCTAACTGTTGCTGGCGCCGGACTCGGCCGAGGGAGCGAGCTCGGCGACGCGGCGCCGGGTCTCGTCGAGCGAAGCGGCGCGGTCGTGCGGTCGCCGGTCCCGTGGGCTGCTGCTGACGCGAGCGAGAGGAGCCACTCGATCTCGGTCGGGGTGAGCGGCGCCGCGCCGATCTGACCCACATCGTCGACGGCGAGCCCCGGATCATCAGCGACCCGCCGCTGATCGTCCCGATCGATGAGCTCATCCCCAAGGAGGCAGAGCGGGACGCGTTTGAGAGCGAGATCCGCGGCCTGATCCGCGGCTACCGGCGTACGCTCGAGACCGACCGCCGCCATCTGATCGAAGAGTTCCGGTACGCGGACATGGCCCGCAAAGTGGTCGGGGTCGGGAGCGTCGGCACCCGCGCCTGGATCCTGCTGTTCTTTGGCATGGACGATCAGGACCCGCTCTTCCTGCAGGTCAAGGAAGCCCAGCCGTCGGTGCTGGAGCAGTTCGTCGGCAAGAGCGCGTACAACAACTGCGGCCAGCGGGTCGTTGCCGGCCAGCGGCTGATGCAGGCGACCAGCGACATCTTCCTCGGCTGGCAACACGTCGCCGCCGGTCTGGACGATCAACCGCGGGACTACTACGTGCGCCAACTCAAAGACTGGAAGGGCTCGTACGCCTTCGAAGCAGCCGTCCCAGCGGGCGCAGCTGCGTACGGGAGAGCGTGCGGCTGGACGCTCGCGCGCGCCCACGCCCGCTCCGGCGACCGGGTCGCGATCTCCAGCTACCTCGGCAAAGCCGACACCTTCGACCGGGCGGTCGCGACCTTTGCCGAAACCTATGCCGACCAGAACGAACGCGACTCTCAGGCGCTTGTCGAGGCGGTGAAGAGCGGGCGCATCGTCGCCGAGCAAGGTCTTTGACGACGGAGCTTCACCCGTGGGCCGACGCGTCGGGAAGCCGCGGCCGGGCAAGGATCACGATGCTCACCGCCGCCACCCAGGCGGGGAAGAGAAGTACGCTCAGCCGGAACAGTGACACGCCAAACAGGATCACGAGCGCGATCGCGTAGCCGCTCAACGCGAGCCAGCGCGGCAGCGTGCCCGTCCGCAGTCCGATCGTCGACGTCACGACGATGAACACCGCGCCCGCTCGCACGGCATAGATGTAGAGGAACGCATACGCGAGGCCGCGCGCGAGGCCGAAGGCATCGGGACCGGGCACCGGCGCGTCCTGGAACTTGACCGTCGCGATCGGGGCGATCGCCGCCGCCGTCGCGGTGAACATCAGCGCGACGAACAGGAGACCGCTGCCGAGGAATACCGTGGACAGGAACTGGTCTCGTGCCGCCCGATACTGGCCCGGATCACCGCGATGAACCAGAGAAAGGCGATGCCGGCAAACGGTGCAAGGTAGAGGCCGACAAGGGCGAGGTCACGGACGTGGCCGCCGAGGTACCACGCCTGGATCTCATTCGCGTTCGCACCCTTCGGCGGCTGCTGGCGCAACAGCGCAATCGACCCGACGAACAGGGCACTGAAGACGAGGCCGGCGATCCCTGCGGCCCTCGGCGTCTCCGCGGCGCGGATCGGTGCGGCGGTCGCGTGGACGGTGCGCTCTGGCTCCGTCATGCGCGCACGAGTCTACGACGCGGGCAAGAAGCGCGCGCACGAGGATCACGGCCAGAACGCGGAGACTCTGGAGCCGTTATGGTCGTTGCGTGGCCGCGACCGGGGCGCCAGACAGGAGCGAGGCGCCGGAGCGGGCAGGCCTCGTCCTCGTCGCGCTGATCCTCGTCGCGGCCGTCGCGAACCTGAACCTGTCGGTGGCGAACGTCGCGCTGCCGTCGATCGGCGCGCACTTCGACTCGAGCAGACGACACTCGACCTGATCGCGGTCGGCTACTCGCTCGGCCTCGCGTGCTCGGTGCTCTGGCTCGGCGCGCTCGGAGACCGGTACGGCCGCAAGATGATGCTGGTCTCCGGGACGGCGCTCGCGATTCCGCTTCCCTGCTCGCGGCGTGCGCGCCGAGCGACACCGTGCTGTTCGCCGCGCGCGTGGGCGGCGGCTCGCGGCCGGCATGGCCTACCCGACGACGCTCGCGCTGATCACTGCGCTCTGGGTCCGGGCGCCGGCCCGGACGAAGTCGATCGCGCTCTGGTCGGGCATTGGCGGCGCGATCGCCGCGCTCGGCCCGATGCTCTCGGGACTCCTGCTCGAGCACTTCTGGTGGGGCTCGGTCTTCCTGCTCACGCTGCCGCTGGCGGTCGGTCGCGCTCGTGCTGGCCTGCTGCTCGTGCCGGCGCACGTCAACGAGGGGACCGAGCCGGTCGACAACCTGGGCGGCATCCTCTCGGTCGTGCTGGTCGGCGCGCTATCCTCGCGATCAACTTCGCGCCCGTGCCGAACGAGGGGACGCTGGCGCTCGGTGCTCGGCGCGATCGCGCTCGTCGCGCTCGTCGCCTTCTACCTCCGCCAGCGCCGAGCGCACGAACCCGCTCTACGACCTCCACGTCGCCGCGCGGCCGACGTTCTGGGTCGCCGCCTGCGCCGGCATCATCGTCTTCGGCTCGCTGATGGGCGCGATGTTCATCGGGCAGCAGTTCCTGCAGAACGTCCTCGGCTACTCGACGCTCGAGGCCGGGCTCGCGATCCTGCCCGCGGCGTTCTGCATGGTGCTGGTCGCGCCGCGCTCGGCCAAGATCGTCGAGGCGCGCGGCGCGCGCTTCACGCTGCTCTTGGCTACGTCTTCGTCCTGCTCGGCTTCCTGACGATGCTGCTGCTCTGGAAGGAGGACATCGCCTACTGGAAGGTCGGGCTCGGCTACGCGTTCGTCGGGATCGGCGTCGGGTTCGCCGGTACGCCGGCCTCGCACTCGCTGACGGGCTCGGTGCCCGTGAAGCGCGTCGGCATGGCGTCAGGAACCGCCGACCTCCAGCGCGACCTGGGCGGCGCGATCATGCAGTCGATCTTCGGCGCGCTCCTGACCGCCGGCTACGCGGCCGCGGCGTCGGCGCGCGATCGCGCCTCCGGGAAGCACGTCTCGGACAGCGTCCAGAGCCAGCTCGACGAAGTCGTTCGCCGGCGCCGAGGAGATCGCGCAGCAGTATCCGCAGTACGCGAGCCAGATCATCGCCGGCGGCGAAGACGTCCTTCCTGCACGGCGACCAGTGGGCGTACACTCGCCGGGATCGTCGCCGTGCTGCTCGGCGCCGCGCTCGTCTTCTTCTTCTTCCCCAAGCGGGACGACGAGCGGCGCCTGCTCGACGCAGTACCACGCCCAGGACACCGGCGGCGAGAATCCCGGAGCTGGAGGCGCAGGCTAAGCAAGAAGGCAGGCGTGCGCGCAGCGTCCACTTCCTCCGTTCACAGCGCTCGCGGAGGCGTCAGAGCGTGAGGGCGGCTTCGATGCGTTCAAGCCGCTCGTTTATCTCCCGCAACTCCGCTATCTCCCGCAACTCCGCCGCAGTCGGTGTGTCTGCGTCGGGCGGCGTCTGGCGAGA
This sequence comes from uncultured Actinomycetes bacterium, assembly GCA_963773055.1. Classification (GTDB taxonomy): domain Bacteria; phylum Actinomycetota; class Thermoleophilia; order Gaiellales; family Gaiellaceae; genus PALSA-612. Next base: position 270,297 of record CAVYZL010000003.1, read on the forward strand.
ACGCGAGACGAACGTGCTCGTGATTGCAGCGGTGATTACGGTCAGAAAGCCGATCCCCAGCAGCATGACGAGTGCCGCTAGGAGCTGTCCGGAGACAGTCGTCGGAACGTTGTCGCCGTACCCGACCGTCGTCACCGTCTGGACAGCCCACCAAAGCCCGGACCCAAGGGATGGGAAGTTGTCACCATCCACGACCGTCATGAGGAGACCAGCCACGATGGTTATCGAGGTTGTCACGGTCGCAATCACGACACCCGCCCCGCGCGGTGTCGTCGCGCGGGCGAGCACTCTGTCGAGCCGACGTTCGATCCTCGTGCCGTCTGGCATAGAAGTGACGTTCGCGCTTGCCCTCTCGGCGCCTGCTGCGACCGAGGCGATGCCGACACCGAAGCCGACAACGAACCTCGACACCGTCAGGACTCGGGTGCTCTGGGGCGACGGACTTTCCGAGCGTTCCGACCACGAACGGCACGCCAGCGAACCAGCGTGCACGTCCGTCCAGAACTGTGCGCAGTTCTTGGCCGGTCGAGTTCGGCGTATTTGCAGCGGCGGCCCTTAGTCGTCCCCGTCGTACAAGACCACTGTTCCCGCGAGGAAGTCCGCAAGTCCGCGTCGCCGCTTGGTGAAGAGAACCGGGATGAAGCCCACGAACATCGGGATGATCGAAAGTACCAGCCCGACGAAGCGCACAATCGACCGGACCGCCGAAAGAGCTCCGCCCTCTGTGGTGCGAACACGCAAACGCAGTAGCCGCATCCCGGGCGTCTGACCCACAGCGCTCCAAAACAGCACAAAGTAGGCGCCGCCGACCAGGATCCAGTGTGCTGCCAGCAGAGCGCCGACCAGCCACTGTGGGCGCAGCCCTCCGACGAGGGACGCCACGAGGGAGACCACCCCGACCACAATCGTGTAGAGGACGGTTATCACGATCGCGTCGGTTGCGAGGGCGAGTGCCCGCGTCACGATGCCGGCGAAAGCCGAGCGGTCGGCGCGTTCGCGGCGCTGGACGGAATGGTCGGCTCGCCCGTCTAGCCGAACGGCGGCTGAGCGGACGCCGCTGACCAGCTCCTCCGCAAACCCCGTCGTCTGCCTGGCGATCGCCTCCCGAACCTCGGGGCTAGAGGCAACCTGTCGCAGGGCACGTTGTGTCTCGTCGCTTGCGAGCACCTGGTCCGTGAGCTCAATCGTGCGCGGGCTCGCCAATGCCGCATTCAGAAGCCGCTCCAGCTCACCACTCGATGCGAGCTCTGCGACGACGCGCTCGAGGACGCGGTGGCGGACGACTGAGCGCGCCATTTCTTCCGGCAGCGACCCGGCAAACGCCCGATCGATGACGCGGGCAATTTCGGGAGCCGACAGCACCTCGTCCACTGCCGCCTCGAACTGGTCCCGCCAGACACGCGCGGCGGTGCGCGCAGGGAAGAAGGCGGCGCGCCCTGCTGCGTCGGCGAAACCCGAGCGCTGTTCCTCATCAGGCGGCGCCATCACTGGGAGTATCGATGGAGTGTCGTGATCGAGGGAGCCCTTTCGACCGAGAGCGGTCTGCTGAACGGCCAAAACACGTGCCGTGGCGTGCGCTTTGACAGGCGCCCGACGACAGCGGTCTCAGACACGCGGGGTCCCTCGCTCATCACAGGGGATCGTGAGCTTCCCGCTAACAACAGCGGCCTCCTCGCTGAGGATGCGCACTCCGCGTTCCATCGCGACGGGCCGGAGGCCGCCGATCCCGGCGTGGTAGGGATTATCGAGGAACCACAGGAGCAGCAGCGTGGAGGTGATCACAACTGCTACGCCGCCCATCATGGTCGCCTGCACGACGGCGCGCTCGGCGCTGTCAGCGAAGAACAGCATGAACACGAAGATGACCACGGCGCTCAGCAGCAGCACGATCCACAGTTGCACCGGGATCACCCCCTCAGCGCCGTGAGTGCGGTCTGCCCGCGCATCCTCGCGGTCGGAGCGCTCGTCGAGCCACTTCCCGTATGCCGCCTGCTCGGAGGCGGAATGCGGCTCCACAGTCTTGAGGGTGTGGAACATGACGAGGGTCCATGGATTGACCGTGTCCCCAAGGGTGCCCGCCTGCATCTCCGGCCACTCCCTGTGGATCACCGTGCGCGCGTAGCAGACGAGTTCGCCGGAGAGGCGGGCACGCGCGGCGACGGGGAAGAACTGTGCCGTCTCGAACTGCTCTCTGACCTCCTGCGCCTCGGCCTCGGCGCCGCCTCGCGAGGTGTCGAAGCTCTCGAACGCCAGGAAGACGACGAACCCGAGCAGCACCGCGAATCCCGTCGCAAGGACGCCGAACACGCCGGCGGCGCGATCCCCGTCCTCGAAATAGCTTCCGGCAGGGGCCCGGCGGCGAACGAGCAGCATCGCCGTGATCGTGACCGCCATGACGGCCACAACGACTAGCCCAGCCCAGAGAAGGGTCACGACAGCCTTACCGGCGCCTCGGGTCCGAGCATCGCGATGACCATTAATACATCCTGGCGCTCAGGACGATCGGCTGCTCGCAGTAGGCTCTGCAGCCCATGCTCGATTGGCTGCACGGCCTACCGTTCGCCTGGCTCGTCGTGGTGGTCCTCGGCGCGACCTATCTCGTCGCTGCCGCAATCTCGTGGGCTGTGCTGAGGCTCGCGGTCGGCGAGCGCGCGCTCGCGTTCAGAGCCGTGTCGCCCGGACTGCTTCCCCCGCTGGGAGTGGTCTTCGGCTTGCTTGTCGGTTTCCTCGCCGTTCAGGTCTGGAATGACGTCGGTGAAGCACAGACAGCAGTCGATCGCGAGGCGAGCGCACTGCGCTCCGTCGTACTCCTGGGTGCGAGCTTCCCCGGAGCGCCGCAGGCCAGGATGCGCTCGCTCGTGCGCCGACACATCACGGAAACGGTGAATGAGGAATGGCCGGCGATGGCAGGCCAACATGCCACTCTCACGGTTGCACCGGCCCCGCTCGCCGAGGCGCTCGATGTCGCACTCTCGCTTACGCCTCGCTCGGAGGGCCAAAAGGTGGCGCAGCGGGAGATGGTCGGCGCGCTCGAAACCGCTCTCGACGCACGACGGGAGCGCATCATCGTCAGCGAATCGCGGGTCAACTGGGCCAAGTGGACAGGCGTCGTTCTGTTGGCAGCCTTGACCCTGCTCGCGATTGCCTTCGTTCACAGCAAAAACCGGGCCACTACTGCGATCGCGATGGGCATCTTCGCCTCCGCCGTGGCGGTGTGCCTGCTGCTGATCGCCTCGCAGGACAGGCCGTTCTCCGGCCCGTTCGCCGTCAAGCCGGACGCGCTCGTTCAGGTGATGCCGGGGACACGCTAAGCCGAGCAATGCACGAGTTGCCCGGTGCTCTGCTCAAGCTGGTCGGTTGGAGCGCGTGCCCAGACGAGTCGCGCGGAGCACGTAGCGCGGGGCTGCTCCATGCCGCGCGTTTCGGCGTGAGAGACTTCCGCTGAGACGTTTTACGGCGACCCTCACGGGGTCCGGTAAGGCGTTTCTTGCGCTCATCCCGGTTGGGTATGGTGGAGTCGATGGCCCAAGTCGTCGAGACGCGCGACCTACGGCAACCTCACAGAACGGCTGGGCGCTGGACTACCGAATCCGACGCGAAGACGGCGAGGAGGTGCACGCGGAGGTCCGCTGCTGGGAACGGGCGCAGGCTGCTGCCGAGCAAGCGGCTAACACTGACGCGCTTTCAGCGATCGCAGATCGGGGCAGTGCCGCCGCACGTGAGTACGCGGAGCTCGTGGAGTCCCCGGCGACGCGTGGCGCCGTCGTGATTTCGATCTGGTTCGACCCTGCCGACAAGGGCAATCTGAGGCGTCGAGTCAGCTACGAGCTCGAGTGAGCCGGTAACAAGAGCCCAAGCGCGCCTCAGCTGGGCCGTATCGGGAGGCTATTCACCATACCGTCACGGCGTATCTCGTAATGCTTGGTTAGGGTGTCGGCAGCGCCTGGCGGTTGAAGCAGAATCGTTAACGGGGGAGGGGTGAATGAGCTCCAAGTCTGCCGTCGTCGTCGTTCATGGTTTCTGGGGCGGGCACAAGTTCGAACGGCGCGTGATGACCCGGCTGCTCTGATGGCGGTGAAGAGCCGGCCCGGTGTTCTTATCCTCGGCGGAGGCTTCGCCGGCATCGGCGCTGCGCACAAGCTGAAGAAGGCGAAGGCCGATGTCGTGCTCGTCGACCGGCACGACTACCACACCTTCCAGCCGCTCCTCTATCAGTTCGCAACCGGGCTGCTCGAGACGACCGCCGTCGGGCATTCGCTGCGCGACCTCGTCCACGATCAGGACAACACCACGGTCCATCAAGACGGTGTGACCGCGATCGACCTCGAGTCACGCGAGGTGCAATTCGACGCCATGCGTCCGCTGACGTACGACTACCTCGTCCTCGCGCTCGGGGCAGAGGTCAACTTCTTCGGCGCCGAGGGGGCTGCCGACCACGCGTTTCCGATGTACACGCTGCCGCACGCCCTCCGACTGAAGGAGCACGTGCTCGAGCGATGGGAAGCCGCAGACAAGGACCCGACGTCGTCGAGGACGGCGCGCTCAACGTCGTCGTCGTGGGCGGAGGGCCGACCGGGGTGGAGACGGCGGGCGCGCTGGCCGAGCTCTACCGCTCCGCATTCGCGAAGGACTACCGCGACCTGCCGCAGGACCAGGCGAAGTTGACCTCGTCGAGGGCGGGCCAGAGCTCTTCTCGATGTTCAAGCCGAACCTCCAGCGATACGCAAGGGAGACGCTCGAGAAGCTCACCGTGGAGGTAAAGACCGGCGAGATCGTCAGCTCCGTCACTCCGACCCGGGTCACTCTCAAGTCCGGCACCGAGCTGAAGGCGCACACACTCGTCTGGGGCGCAGGCCTCCAGGGCAATCACCTCGTACAGTCGCTCGGGCTCGAGCTCGAGCGAGGCAACCGCATCGGCGTCGGTCCGGAACTCAATCTCGCCGACCACCGGAGGTCTACGTCGTCGGCGACGTCGCCGCGATCGCGACGCCAAGACGGAGGCCGTGCTCCCTCAGCTCGGCTCGGTCGCGCTCCAGTCCGGCGAGCACGCCGGCGAAATCGATTGCTCAGCGCCTGGCGGGAAAGGAGCCGAAGCCGTTCAAGTACCGCGACAAGGGGACGATGGCGACGATCGGCCGCGGCGCAGCGGTCGTCCAGATGCTGGGCGGTCGCACGAAGAAGGGCGTCACCGCGCAGCTTGCCTGGGGCACCGTGCACCTCGCCCTCCTGCCGACGAACGAGGACCGCGCGAAGGCGGTCGTCGACTGGGCGGGCGCAGCGCTCACGCACCAGCGCGTAGGCCGGATCATCACGACGACGAGCGAGGAATAGGGGAGATATGACAGACGCAATGACACGAGTCGTCGATGGGCTCGTCGGCCGCGCCGATCCGCGGCTCGAGAACGTGACTGCGACGGTGCGCCTCGACGTGGTCGACGGGCGACGAACGCAGCGCTGGCTGCTCACAGTGGACAACGGCGACATCCAGATCTCGCAGGGGAGCGCACCGGCAGACCTCGTCATCCGCTGCGAGGCTGCGCTCGCCGACCGGCTGTTCACGGGTAAGGCAAACGCCATGGCGGCGGTCTTGCGTGGCGAGCTGACCGTGGAAGGCAGCGCGGACCTGCTCGTGCTCGTTCAACGGCTTCTGCCCAGACCTCGCGCAGCGCGTCGGAAAGGCGTCGCCGCCGGCTACGCAAGGGGGGCGCGATGAACGAGGGTCAAGATCCTCGACGGCAACACCTTCGTCGTCAGCGACGATCGCGGAGACATCGAGGCCTCGCCCGATCGACCCGACCGGCCTCTTCTCGTTCGACACTCGCTTCCTCTCGAGGTGGGTGCTGACGGTCGAACGGCGAGCGGCTCAACGCGCTCTCGGTCGACGATCTCCAGTACTTCGAGACCCGCTTCTTCCTCGTGCCCGGTACGGGCACGGTCTACATCGACGCGAAGCTGTCGGTGATCCGCAGGCGGGCGGTCGGCGGCGGCTTCCACGAGGAGCTGACGATCCTCAACCACGACGACAAGCCGGTCGACCTCACGGTGCGCATCGACGCGGGCTGCGACTTCGCGGACCTGTTCGAGGTCAAGGACGCGCTGAAGAAGAAGGGGAAGTACTCGGCCGAGGTCGACGACGGCCGCCTCGTGCTCGGCTACGAGCGGGAGACGTTCCGGCGCGAGACGATCATCTCGGCGTCGACGCCTGCCGAGTTCGACAAGGACGGCCTGACGTTCAGGGTCCAGCATCGAGCCGCACGGCCTGGACGACCGACCTGGATGTCGTCACCGCCATGCTCGGCGCGGGGCTACTCAGGAGCCGAGCGCAGCTGCGGCAGCCAAGCGCCGACCAAGCCGAGCATGGAGCAGAACCTCGAGCGGTGGGTCGACGAACGCGCCGCGGCTCGAGTGCGACTGGGAGTCGCTGAAAGACGACCTACCGGCGCAGCCTCGTCGACCTCGCCGCGCTCCGCTTCTCGCCGCCCGTCGCCGGAGGCGACAGCCTGCCGGCCGCCGGCCTGCCCTGGTTCATGACGATGTTCGGGCGGGACAGCATCTTCACGAGCCTGCAGGCGCTGCCGTTCGCGCCCGAGCTCGCGGCGACGACGCTGCGGGCGCTCGGAGCCTGGCAGGGGAGCGGGCTGGACGACTTCCGCGACGAGGATCCCGGCCGGATCCTGCACGAGATGCGCTACGGCGAGATGACGGCCTTCGAGGAGCGGCCGCATTCGCCGTACTACGGCTGCGCCGACGCCACGCCGCTCTACGTCGTCCTGCTGGACGAGTACGAGCGCTGGACCGGCGACCGAAGCTCGTCCGGGATCTCGAGCACGAGGCGCGGGCGGCGCTCAACTGGATCGACGAGTACGCCGACCTGCTGGGCACCGGGTACATCTGGTACCAGCGCCGCAACGAGAAGACCGGCCTCGAGAACCAGTGCTGGAAGGACTCCTGGGACTCGATCTCCTACCGAGACGGCCGGCTGCCCGGCTTCCCGCGGGCGACCTGCGAGCTCCAGGGGTACGCCTACGACGCGAAGATGCGCGGTGCCCGCCTGGCGCGCGCTCGTCTGGAAGGACCCGGAGTTCGCGGACCGGCTGGAGCAGGAAGCCGCCGACCTCAAGCGGCGCTTCAACCGCGACTTCTGGGTCGAGGACGGCGAGTTCTTCGCCCTCGCGCTCGACACCGAGGGCAAGCAGGTGGACGCGCTCGCCTCGAACAACGGCCACCTGCTCTGGAGCGGCATCGTCGACAAGTCCAAGGCGAAGGCGGTCGCGCGGCAGCTGATGGGCCCGAAGCTCTTCTCCGGCTGGGGCGTGCGCACGCTCGCCGAGGGCGAGGCGCGCTACAACCCGATCGGCTACCACGTCGGCACGGTCTGGCCGTTCGACAACTCGTTCATCGCGTGGGGCCTGCGCCGCTACGGGTTCAAGGAGGAGGCCGCGCAGCTCGCCGCCGGCATCCTCGACGCGGCCGAGTTCTTCGACGGGCGCCTGCCCGAGGCGTTCGGCGGCTACCCGCGGAGCAGACGAAGTATCCGGTGCAGTACCCGACGGCGTGCAGCCCGCAGGCCTGGTCGACCGGGCACGCCGATGCTCCTGCTGCGGGCGATGCTGGGCCTCGAGCCCGAGGGCGAGCACCTCGTCATCGACCCGGCGCTGCCGAGGCACATCGGCCGCCTCGAGCTGCTCGACATCCCCGGGCGGTGGGGCCGGATCGACGCGTTCGGCCGCGGACGAGTCGATGTCGACGACGCAAGCCTCGCTCGCGGGCGAAGCGTCGCCCGAGAAGACGGGAGGTGCGAAGCAGGAGGCGTGCACGACGCAGAGGCGAAGCGCGGCGAGACGCCACGCTCGACGCCGATCGGACTAGTGAACGAGAGGGGTGGGCACATGAGCGCAACAGCAGCAGCTCCACAATCGACCGTGCCGCGAGAGACGTCGCTCCGCAGCCGGCCGACGTCCTCGTCATCTTCGGGATCACGGGCGACCTCGCGAGGGTGATGACGTTCCACTCGCTGTACCGACTCGAGCAGCGCGGGCTCCTCGACTGCCCGATCGTCGGCGTTGCCTTCGACGACTGGACGCTCGAGCAGCTCGTGCAGCGCGCGCGCGACTCGATCGTCGCAACGGGCGAGCAGCTCGACGAGGAGGTCTTCACGCGGTTCGCGAAGCGGCTGTCGTACTGCCACGGAGACTTCACGGACGACGCGACGTACGCGCGAGGTCGCGGACGCCATCGAAGGCGCGAAGACCCCGGTCTTCTACCTCGAGGTCCCGCCGTCGCTCTTCGGCACGGTCGTCGGCGGCCTGGCGAAGGCCGGCGTGACGGCGAACGCGAGAGTCGTCGTCGAGAAGCCGTTCGGGCACGACCGGCGTCGGCTCGCGCGCTCGCCGAGGAGCTGCACCAGTACATCGACGAGTCGCAGCTCCTTCGGATCGACCACTACCTCGGGAAGATGGGCATCGAGGAGATCCTCTACCTCCGCTTCGCGAACACGATGCTCGAGCCGGTCTGGAACCGGAACTACGTCGAGTCCGTCCAGATCACGATGGCCGAGGACTTCGGCGTCGAGGATCGCGGCCACTTCTACGATCCCGTCGGCGCACTGCGCGACGTCGTCGTCAACCACCTCATGCAGGTCGTCGGGATGACGGCGATGGAGCCGCCCGCCGGCGGGGACGCGAAGACGCTCCAGGACGCGAAGGTCGCGCTCTACCGCGCGATCAGCCCTGCCGACCCTGCGCACTACGTGCGCGGCCAGTACGACGGCTACCTCACGATCGACGGCGTCGCGCCGGACTCGACGACCGAGACGTACGCCGCGCTCCGGTTGGACATCGACAACTGGCGCTGGTCGGGCGTCCCGTTCTTCATTCGCGCCGGCAAGCGGCTTCCGGTGACGCAGACCGAGGTGCGGCTCGTCTTCAAGCACCCACCGAGGCTCGGCTTCGCCGCGTTCGACCGAAGGCCCGACCCGAACCAGCTCGTGATCAAGCTCGATCCGTCGACAGGCGCACGGATCGTCCTCGACGCCCATCGGGCCGACACCGACGGGCGCGGCGCCGATCCTGTTCGACGTCGAGTTCGCCGAGATGGGCGGCGAGGGCGCGACCCCGTACGAGGTCCTGCTGCACGCCGCGCTGGTCGGCGAGAGCACCCGGTTCACGCGCCAGGACGGAGTCGAGCAGACGTGGCGGATCATGCAGCCGCTGCTCGACGCCCCTCCGCCGGTCCACGTCTACGCGCCCGGCTCGTGGGGCCCGACCGAGGCCGCCGACAGCTCGTCGCGGGGCACGGCCGCTGGCAGGAGCCCTGGATCGAGTCGTGAGCAGCGCCCGCAAGGCCGCGGAGCCGCAGCGCAGAGCGCCGCCGCGCCCGTCGCCGTTCACCGCCGATCGCCGACTACGCCTTCCTCTCCGAACTGCCACACCGGCGCGCTCGTCGCGCCCGACGGCGCGATCGACTGGCTGTGCGTTCCCGCGCTTCGACGCGCCGAGCGTCTTCGGCAGCCTGCTCGACCGCGAGGCCGGGTTCTTCCGATTCGGGCCGTTCGGGATCAACCACCCGACGGCGCGGCACTACGAACCCGGGACGAACGTCCTCGTGACGACGTGGAAGACGCCCTCGGGCTGGATCGTCGTGCGCGACGCGCTGACGATGGGCCCGCGGGACCGACGAGGACGACGATCACGCCGCACACGCGGCCGCCCGCGGACGACGACGCGGACCACCTGCTCGTCCGGACCGTCGAATGCCTGCGAAGGCTCGCGTCGAGGTCGAGCTCGTGTGCGAGCCGGTCTTCGACTACGGCAGGGAGCCCGCGGAGTGGACGCTCGGTCGACGGCGGCCGACACGCTGCCGACGCGAGCGGCGGCGAGCAGGTCGATCCGCCTCGTGCTCGGACCTCGCGCTCGGGATCGAAGGCAAGCGCGTGCGTGCGCGGCACGTGCTCGAGCACGGGCGAGCGGGCCTACTGTGCGCTGTCGTGGGCCGAGGGCTTGGCCGCACCGCGAGACGTCGAAGACGCCGAAGCACGCATCGCACGCGACCGATCCGCTTCTGGCGCGCACTGGCTCGGCCGGCGCGCATCCCGGATCATCTCTGGCGCGACCCGCTCCAGCGCTCGGCACTCGCGATCAAGGGCCTGACCTACATGCCGACCGGCGCGACGGTCGCCGCGCTCACGACCTCCCTGCCCGAGACGCCGGGCGGCGAGCGCAACTGGGACTACCGCTACACGTGGATGCGCGACACGACCTTCACCCTCCAGGCGCTGCACTACCTCAACCTCGACTGGGAGGCCGACGAGTTCATGCAGTTCGTCGCCGACGTCGAGCCGAACGACGACGGCTCCCTGCAGATCATGTACGGGATCGACGGCCGGCGCGACCTGACCGAGTCGACGCTCGACCACCTCTCGGGCTATGCCGGAGCCCGCCCGGTCCGGATCGGAAACGGCGCCTTCGACCAGCGTCAGAACGACGTCTTCGGCGCCGTCCTGGACTCGATCCTCCTCCACACGCGACGCAGCCAGCGCCTCCCGCGGCGGCTCTGGCCGATCGTCGAGTCGCAGGCCGAGTGCGCGACGCAGGTCTGGCGCGAACCCGACCAGGGCATCTGGGAGGCGCGCGGCGAGCCGCAGCACTACGTGTCCTCGAAGCTCATGTGCTGGGTCGCGCTCGACCGCGCTGCCAAGCTCGCCGAGATCCGCGGCGACGCCGATCTGCAGGCGCACGCTGGCGGCGACGGCGGAGGAGATCAGGGCGGACATCCTCGAGCACGGCGTCAGCGACGCGCGGCGTCCTCCGCCAGCACTACGCGACCGACTCCCTCGACGCCTCGACGCTGCTCGGCGGCGATCTTCGGCTTCCTGCCCGGACGACGACGAGCGCCTGCGCGCGACGCGTCCTCGCGATCGCCGACGAGCTCACCGAGCACGGCTTCGTCCTCCGCTACCGGACCGACGAGACCGACGACGGGCTGCTCGGGCAAGGAGGGCACGTTCCTCATCTGCTCGTTCTGGCTCGTCTCGGCGCTCGCGATCGTCGGCGAGGAGCAGCGCGCGCGCGATCTCATGGAGCGCCTGCTCCGCATCGCCTCGCCGCTCGGGCTCTACGCCGAGGAGTTCGACGCCGAGACGGGCCGGCACCTCGGCAACTTCCCGCAGGCGTTCTCGCATCTGGCGCTGATCGAGGCGGCCGGCGCGGATCATCCTCGCCGAGCGAATCGAGGAGATCTCGTAACGACGTCGCCAAGACCTAGGAGGACGCATGGACACCTATGACGTGATCATCATCGGCACCGGCGCGGGCGGCGGAACGCTCGCGCGCCACCTCGCGCCCTCGGGCAAGCGCATCCTCCTGCTCGAGCGCGGCGACTGGCTGCCGCGCGAGCTCCAGAACTGGCTCGACCGAGGACGTGTTCGTGGACAACCGCTACGTCTCGCCGGACACGTGGTACGACGCGAGCGGCAAGCCCTTCCAGCCGGGTGTCCACTACTTCGTCGGCGGGGCGACGAAGCTCTACGGCGCGGCGCTGTACCGGCTCCGCAAGGAGGACTTCGGCGAGCTCCAGCACCACGACGGCATCTCGCCCGCCTGGCCGATCTCCTACGACGAGCTCGAGCCGTACTACACGCTCGCCGAGCAGCACTACCACGTGCACGGCGCGCGCGGCGAGGACCCGACCGAGCCGCCGGCCAGCGCGCCGTACCCGCATCCCGGCCGTCTCGCACGAGCCGCGGATCCAGCAGCTCGCCGACGACCTCGCGGCCGCGGGCTACCACCCGTTCCACGCGCCGTGCGGGATCATGCTCGACGAGTCGAACCCGCCGTTCTCGACCTGCGTCCGCTGTGCGACCTGCGACGGCTTCCCGTGCCTCGTGCATGCGAAGTCCGACGCCGAGGTGCTCGGCGTGCGGCCCGGCGCTCGAGCATCCGAACGTCACGCTGCTGACGAACGCGAAGGTCGTCAAGCTCGAGACGAACGACGGACGGTACGGCCGTCACCGAGGTCGTCGTCGAGCGCGAAGGCGGCGAGGAGCGGTTCGCCGGCGACGTCGTCGTCGTCGCGTGCGGCGCGGCCAACACGGCCAAGCTGCTCCTGGAGTCGGCGAGCGACAGGCACCCGAACGGCCTCGCCAACGGCTCCGACCAGGTCGGCCGCAACTACATGTTCCACGACTCGACGGCCGTCCTCGCGCTCTCGCGCGAGGAGAACCCGACCGCCTACCAGAAGACGCTCGGGCTCAACGACTTCTACTTCGGCGAGCGACGACTTCGAGTACCCGCTGGGGAACGTCCAGATGGTCGGCAAGTCGACGGCGCCGATGTTCCGCGGCGAGCGGCCGCGGCGAGACGAAGCTCGCGCCCGAGTGGACGCTCGAGCGGATGGCGCGGCACGCGATCGACTTCTGGCTCTCGACCGAGGATCTGCCGCGGCCCGACAACCGGGTCACCGTCGACGGCGACGGAAAGATCACGCTCACTACACGGAGACGAACGCCGAGGCCAAGAAGCAGCTCTACGCGAAGGTCAAGTCGATGCTCGGCGAGCTCGACATGAACCCGGACCACCTCATCCACCGCTTCGCGTACATGAAGAACGACATCCCGATCGCCGGCTGCGCGCACCAGGCGGGCACCTGCCGGTTCGGAGACCGACCCGGCACGTCGGTGCTCGACGTGAACTGCAAGGCCCACGAGCTCGACAACCTCTACGTCGTCGACACGAGCGTCTTCCCGAGCATCGGCGCGGTCAACCCGGCGCTCACGGCGATGGCGAACTCGCTCCGCGTCGGCGACCACCTGCTCGAGCGGCTGAAGTAGCGTCCGGGCGAGCGGGGGGCTCGATGGCGACGCAGACGGAGAGGACGGTCGTCTACGCCGCGGGCGTGGTGCAGGGCATCGCGCTCGTCACGTTCCCGGCCGCGAGCACGATCCTCACCGATCCCTCCGAGTACGACCTCTCGAGCACGCAGTACGGCGCGCTCTTCCTGCCCCAGGTCATCACCGCGATCACGGCCGCCCTGCTCGGCGCGGGCCTGAGCGGTCGCTTCGGCACCAAGCGCGTCTACCTCGTCGGGTCTCGCCGCGAGCCTCGTCTCGATGGTGCTCCTCCTCGTGAGCTCCTTCCTGACGGACGACGCAGACGCTCGCATACGGACTCTTGCTCCTGGCCACCGCGAGCCTCGGAGCGGGGTTCGGCTTCGCCGTGCCGGCCCTCAACACGTTGACCGCTGCGTTCAACCCGGCTGCCGTCGACCGCTCGATCCTCGTGCTCAACGCCCTGCTCGGGCTGGGAACCGTGCTCGCGCCCGGTCTTCGTGGCGATCTTCGACGGCCTCGGCTTCTGGTGGGGGCTGCCGCTGGTCGTCGGCGGTCCTCCTCGTCGCTCCTGATCGTCGTGAGCCTGCGTCTTCCGCTCGCGCGTCGCAGCTACGCCGCGCGCGCCGCGCGCGTCCGCGCGGTCGGGATCCCGCGGCGGTTCTGGGTGTACGCGGGCTTCGCCGTCCTCTACGGCATCTGCGAGACCGTCAACGGCAACTGGTCGCAACTCGACATGACGAGCGAGCTCGGTGCGTCCACCACGCAGGCCGCTCTTGCGCTCACGGCGTTCTGGGCGATGGTGACGGTCGGGCGGGTCTTCTTCGCCGCTGTCCAGCGCGTCTTCCCGCCGAGGCTGACGTACCACGTGCTGCCGTTCGTGCTCGCCGGGGCATTCGTGCTCATCTGCGTTGCTTCCCGAGGACGAGCCCGCGCTCGGCGATCCTCGCGTTCGGCCTGGCAGGGCTCGGGTGCTCGGCGCTCCTGCCGCTGACGATCAGCTTCGGCCAGGAGGAGCTCAGCGCCTTCTCGGCGGCGGTCGCCGGTGGGGTGATCGCCTTCTACCAGCTCGGATACGGGATCGCGGCTTTCGGGGTCGGCCCGCTGCTCGACCACGGCGTCGAGCTCCCCACCGTCTATGCCCTCGCCGCGGTCGTGCCGCCGCCATGGGGATCTGGTCCTTCGTCGTCGCCGGACGGCGGCCGAGCCCGCAGACCCTCCACCCACGGCCGGAGTAGCCATGGGCCAGCCCTTCCGGCGAGCAGTTCGAGATCGCGCTCGGCGACCAGCGGGCGATCGTCGTCGAGGTCGGCGGCGGCCTGCGCACGTACTCGGTCGGACGGCCGGGACGTGCTCGACGGCTATGCGGTCGACGAGCCGGCGACGTCCGGGCGGGGGCAGGTGCTGATCCCGTGGCCGAACCGGCTCGAAGACGGCACGCTACGAGTTCGACGGGCACTCCGTCACCAGCTCCCGCTGACGGAGCCCGAGCACTGAAACGCGATCCACGGCCTCGTCCGCTAGGGCACCTGGCAGGCGGCGGAAGCGACGGGAGCCGCACCGGGTCGTCATCGAGCACGTCCTCGACGGCCGCAACCTGGCTACCCGTTCGCGCTCGAGCTCGCAGATCGAGTACGCACTCTCGGAGAGCGGCCTGAGCCGTGCGGACGACGGCGACGAACGTCGGCGTCGACGCGATGTCCCTACGGCAGCGGCGCGCATCCCTACCTCACGGTCGGAACGCCGAGCGGTCGACGACGGCTAGTCCTGTCGCGTGCCCGGCGCGGACAGTGCTGCGCTCGGACGAGCGCGGCATCCCGATGGGAGGCGGTCGCGGTAGAAGGAACGGAGCACGACTTCCGCGACGCCGCGAGCCGATCGGCCGAAGACGAGGCTCGACCACTGCTTCACCGATCTCGAGCGCGACGCGGACGGGCGCGCCACGTGTTCGACTCCAGCACCGCGAGCAAGCTGTGCTCTGGGCCTCAATGTCTGGGTCGGATGCGGTCGTATCGGTATCTGCCGAGCTCCTTCAGCCGATGAGCTGCCCACCGAACGCTTCCGTGCGACGAGGCTGTCGTCGCTCGAAGCCTCGCAGTCGACAGCCCATGACCTGTACCGCCGACACGCCTTCCGCAGCGGACGACAGGCCCAGACCTCAGTCGCAGTGGCCTGGAACCATGGCGAGAACGTGACGAGCGCTGGGGCGACATGACCTCACAGTGATCGGCACAGCGGCGAGGCAACGGTAGTCGCGTGAGTACGCTCGCCGTCTCGACGGTCGACCTCGCGCGCACGCAGTTCGCGATGACGTCGCTGTACCACTTTCTGTTCGTTCCGCTGACGCTCGGCCTTGCGCTACTCGTCGCGATCATGCAGACGATCTGGTATCGAGGAGGCGACGAGGCGTGGCTCCGCCTGACGCGCTTCTTCGGAACGCTGATGCTCATCAACTTCGCGGTCGGCGTCGCCACCGGGCTCGTCCAGGAGTTCCAGTTCGGGATGAACTGGTCCGTCTATTCGAAGTTCGTGGGGGACGTGTTCGGCGCCCCGCTCGCGATCGAGGGCCTCGCCGCCTTCATGCTCGAGTCGACCTTCCTCGGGCTCTGGATCTTCGGCTGGGGGCGGCTCTCGAAGCGCGTCCATCTCGCGACGGTGTGGCTCTTTGCTCTCGGCACCTGGCTATCGGCGTTCTTCATCATCGTCGCCAACTCGTGGATGCAACGGCCGGTTGGCTCGGACGTCGTCAATGGTCGCGCGGAGCTGACGAGCGTCTGGGATCTGATGTCGAACCGGCTCGCGCTCTGGGCGTACGGGCACGTAATCCTGGTCGGCATCACGACGGCGGCGGTCGTGATGTTCGGCGTCGCGTGCTGGCATATCGTCCGCGGACGGAACCAGGACCTGTTCATGAAAGCCGCGAAGCTGGCGCTGATCGTCGGCGTGCCGATCTCCGCGTTGAACCTCTGGTGGGGCAGCCACCTCGGGATCGTGATCACGGACTACCAGCCGATGAAGATCGCCGCGACCGAAGCCCTGTGGGACACCGAGCAGCCGGCCGCATTCTCGCTGTTCCAGATCGGCGGCTTCACGAAAGAGCGACCAGACGCCGAGCTTCGACATCGAGATCCCCAAGCTCCTCTCGTTTCTCGCGACAGGATCCTTCAACGGCGAGGTGCAGGGCCTCAACCCGCTCCAACAACAGGAGACGCGCGACTACGGGCGCGGGAACTACATGCCGCCCGTGGAAACGACGTACTGGGCGATGCGTGTCATGGCATACCTCGGCAGCCTCGTCTTCCTCGTGCTCGGCGTCGGCGCGCTGCTCTGGTGGCGGAAGAGGTTCGAGCGGAGCAGATGGTTCCTCTGGGCGGGCGTCTGCACCGTTCCACTCCCGTACCTCGCTGCGCTCGCAGGCTGGGTGCTGACCGAGAGCGGCCGGCAGCCCTGGATCGTCTGGGGCCTGCTGCAGACGGCCGACGCGAACTCC
Organism: uncultured Actinomycetes bacterium; assembly: GCA_963773055.1. GTDB lineage: Bacteria > Actinomycetota > Thermoleophilia > Gaiellales > Gaiellaceae > PALSA-612. The sequence continues at coordinate 286,610 of CAVYZL010000003.1, forward strand.
CCGAGCGTGTCGACGAGCACGCTCACGCTGAGCCTGATCGTCTTCGGCCTCCTCTACCTGGCGTTGACCGTCCTCAACTTCGTCCTCCTGCGTCGCTACGCGCGCTTCGACCCGCCCGACGTGGGCGGTGAGGGTGACGAGTTCGCCGTCCCCGCCGTGAGCTACTGATGGATCTCGAGAACTTCTGGTTCATCCTGATCGCCGTCCTCTGGGCCGGCTACCTCGCGCTCGAAGGATTCGACTTCGGCGTCGGCATGTCACTGCCGTTTCTCGGTCGTGACGACGGCGGAGCGAAGCACGATGCTGCGAACGATCGGGCCGGTCTGGGACGGCAACGAGGTCTGGCTCGTCGTCGCCGGCGGCGCGACCTTCGCAGCATTCCCGGCCTGGTACGCAACGATGTTCTCGGGCTTCTACATCGCGCTGCTCCTCGTTCTCTTCTTCCTCATCATCCGCGTCGTGTCGTTCGAGTGGCGATCGAAGAGCGAGAGCAAGGGTTGGCGGAGCTTCTGGACGTGGTGCAACACGATCGGCAGCTTCGGGGCCGCGCTCGTGTGGGGCGTCGGGCTCGCGAACCTCGTGAACGGCGTCCCCATCAACTCCGACGGCGACTACGCCGGGAACTTCTGGGATCTCTTCAGCGCGTACACCGTCTTCGCGGGGGTCACCGCGGTCGTGCTCTTCGCCTTCCATGGCGCCACGTTCCTCACGCTGCGCACGGTCGGGGACCTGCGCGATCGCGCCGAGCGCGCGGCGCGGCGGCTCGCGATCCCGGCCGCCGCCGTGCTGACGGCGTTCCTCGTCTGGACGGTGGCTGTCGCAGTCGACCGGAACGACAAGGACGTCTTCCCGCCCGTGCTTCCGGCTGCCATCGGGATCGCCGCCATCGTGCTCGCGCTCGCGTTCCTCTTCCGTAAGCAGAACGGGAAGGCGTTCACGATGACCGCCCTGGGCGTGATCTCGTTCGTCGCCACGCTCTTCACGAGCCTCTACCCGCGCGTCATGGTCTCCAACCCGGACTTCGGAAACAGCCTGACGGTCGACGGCTCCGCGTCGTCCCACTACTCGCTCCAGGTGATGAGCGTTGTCGCCCTGATCTTCGTCCCGCTCGTCCTCGTGTATCAGGGATGGACGTACTACGTGTTTCGGCATCGCGTCGGGGACGAGCCAGTCCCCGCGGACGCCAACGCCGCCCCGACCGATGAATCTGCGGCGCCGGCAGAGCCGTCGACATGACGAGCGACAACGGGGGTCGGGGCGCCGTCATCGTCACCGGCACATCAACCGGTATCGGCGCCGCCACCGCACTCCATCTCGTTGAGAACGGGTTCCACGTCTTCGCCGGAGTGCGGCGGGGCGAGGACGGCGAGGCGTTGCAAGCGCAAGCCGGCGACGGGTTGACGCCGGTGATGTTGGACGTCACGGACGAGAAGGCCATCTCGGCGGCGGCGGCCAGGGTGGCCGGCGTGGTGGGGGATCGCGGTCTCGCCGGGCTCGTCAACAACGCCGGCATCGGCAAGCCGGCGCCGATCGAGTTCCAGCCGATTGCGGACTTCCGAACCCAGCTCGAGGTCAACCTGTTCGGCCCGGTCGCCATGGTCCAGGCATTCCTGCCCCAGATCAGGCGCGGCGGCGGCCGGATCGTGAACGTGGGTTCGATCGGGGGACTGCTCGTGCTGCCTCTGAACGGCGCCTACAGCGCGTCGAAGTTCGGGATAAGAGCGATCACCGACGCGCTGCGGCTCGAGCTGCGGCAGTGGAACATCCACGTGTCCCTGATCGAGGTCGCACCGGTCAAGACCGCGATCTTCGGGAAGACGTACGCCGAGCTCGACGCACTCGAGCAGAGGCTGGGGAAGGACGGCTTCCAGTTGTATGAAGAGCAGATCGCCGCGATCCGGAAGAGCGTCGAGGAGGCCGAGGCGGACGGCGATCCCCCTCTCGTGATCGCGAAGGCGATCCTCGATGCGCTCACCGCGGACAAGCCCGAGACGAGATACCTCGTCGGCCATGGCGCGAAGGCAGTCGGGGTTGCGGCAGCGCTCCCCGACCACCTCAGGGATCGCGCGCTCGTCCACGAGCTCGGGCTCCCGAAGCCCGAATAGCGCGGTAATCGTGAGGCGAAAGGAGAGAGCGTGAACGGAGAGGGAAAGCCAAAGGTGCTCGTCGTCTACTACACGCTTACGAAGCAGTCGGGCAGAGTCGCGGACGCGATGGCACGGGCCTTCGAGGCACGGGGCTGCGACGTCGCGAAAGCGTCCATCGACTTCACCGACGAGCGGTACTTGCCGAAGCTTTCGCAGTTCCCGATGAAGCGTCCCATGCTCCAGATCCCGGTGATTCTCCCGGCGCAGCTCCGCCACAAGACCGGCGAGATCCGCATTCCGCCCGAGGCGCAGTCGGGCGACTACGACCTGGTCGTTCTCGCGTCCCCCACCTGGTGGTTCCAGACGAGCATGCCCATGCGCTCGTACCTCGAGTCGCCCGAGGCGAACACGGTACTGAACGGGAAGCCGTTCGCCTGCGTGTCGGTCTCCCGCCGCTACCGCAAGTTCAACCTCGGACAGCAGAAGAAGCTCGGCGAGAAGGCGGGCGGCCGGTTCATCGACAAGACGTACTTCGTGTCTGCGGGCGGGCAGGTGAAGTCGATGCTCGGGTGGCTCGGGTACATGAAGCACGGCGAGCCGCAAGAGCGCGTCTTCCTACTGAAGATGTACCCGCCCAACCTCGACTCAGACTTCGAGGAGCGGGCGAAGGCGTTCGCCGACAGCCTCGCGGACGGCGTTTTCGACCAGCCGGCCGACGGGGCCGCCGCGGAGTGACTCGTCCCTGGGCGTCGCTCCTGAGCCTGCTGGTCACGCTTTCAGTCGGCGCAACTGCGTGCGGCAGCGACATGTCGTCCTCCACGACGACCTCGGTTCTCCCGGAAGCGAAGCGGAGCGTCCTCACGATCCGGACGGTGACCGTCGGCGATCCCGGGAATCCCTCCGTAGGTGTGGTGTCGGCGTTCGGCGCGCAGGGCGACTTCGTGAATCCTCCCGCAAACGGGGGCATCTACAAGAGCTGCTCTGACGCACCTCCCGGCCCGACGAACTGCCTCACCGTCGGCGGTGTCGACGACACGTACGAGATCGGGGAGCTCGAGGTCACCGTCAACCAGTACGTCGCGTTCCTGAACACGGTCGATCCCGACGGCACGAACCCGCACGACGTGTACTTCGACTCGATGAGCCCGACGGTCTGGCCGAAGTACGGGTCGGTTCGCTATACGGCGGGATCTGGTGCTGCACCGGGGAAGCACTACGCGATCGCCTATCCGGAATGGGCGGACAAGCCGTTCGGCTTCGCGAACTTCCTGCGAGCGGCTCGCTTCGTCAACTCGCTCTTCAACGGCGACGTGCTTTCTCGCACGAAGTCCTCTTCAGGCGGCTTTAAGTACGTCACGTACACCGTACGTCTCTCGCCGGAGACCGAGACGGGCATGTACGACCTCGGTAACCCGGCGGCGACCCGAACGAGCTCGACGGGATTCGTCATTCCGAGCAACGACGAGTGGGTGAAGGCTGCCTACTACGACCCCAAGGGCGGCGGAACGCTCTCGTACTGGCAGTACCCGACCGGGCCGGCCGAGCCCCCAACGTGTCTTCGTTGAACCCGCACACCGGAGATGTCGTAAACGGTGCGGATCAACCCCTGTCGACCTACAAGCCGCAAGGGTCTGAACGCGCCGTCCGGCACCTACCCGACGTGGTGCCCGCCGCAGGCCGGCGCGAAGGCCGACTCGACGATTAATCCTCTTCAGCTCCTGCCGGGATGCAGGCATCGCGTACCGGGCGGTCTACCAGGCGAATGTGAGCACGGTCGGCCAGACGCAAACCCGCTCACCCTGGGGCACGCTTGACCAGGGAGGCAATGTCGTGGAGTGGCAGGACACGATTGTGGCGCCGCCGCCGGGACGGGCGAGTCCCGGGACATGGAGGCGGCTGCATGGCGGTGTTGCCAACGCCCCGTCGTACCAGTTGCTGATCTCGGCGTTCGGAACCACTCCGGAGGACGACACGGCGATCGCGAACATCAATCCGTGGGTCGGCTTCCGCGTGGGCGTCGTCGGCAACCTCGGCTAAGCGCCGCCGCGAGCGGCATGCGCGCCCTCGACCCACGGCTCCTCGAGCGGGCCAGGCCGGCACGCCTGCTCCTCGGGATCGACATAGGGATCGGCCTTGCGGCGGCGCTGCTCGTCCTGCTACAGGCGACGCTCTTTGCACAGATCGTGGCGAGAGCGTTCCACGGCGCGCCTCTCGGTGACGTATCGAGGGACATCGTGCTGCTGGCCGTTGTGTTTGCGTGCCGCGGCGTTCTTGCCTGGGGATTCGAGACGACCGGCCGGCGAGCCGCCTCGACCGTCCTCTCCGAGCTCCGGCTCGCGCTCGTCGAGCGCAGGCTGCGGCACCAGCCCGCGGCGCTCGACGGTGTCGAGGGAGGCGAGATCGCCGCCGCCTCCATCCAGGGCGTCGACGCCCTCGAGGCCTACTTCGCCCGCTACCTGCCCCAGGTCGTGCTCGCGTGCGTCGTTCCGCTCTTCGTCCTCGCGTGGGTCGCCCGCATCGACATCGAATCGGCCCTGATCATGCTCCTGACGCTGCCGCTCGTGCCGCTGTTCATGTGGCTGATCGGTCGCTACACGGAACAGCGCACGCGAGAGCGCTGGCAGGCGTTGCGCCTACTGTCGACGCACTACCTCGATGTCGTCCGTGGCTTGCCCACATTGCGCGCGTTCAATCGGAGCAGAGCCCAGGCGTCCTCGATAGCCGAGATCGGGGAGCGCTACCGCCGGGCGACGATGGGCACCCTTCGGGTGAGCTTTCTCTCCGGCTCCGTCCTCGAGCTTGCGACCACGCTCGGCATCGCGCTCGTCGCGGTCACCGTCGGCGTTCGCCTCGTCGACGGAGGCATCGGGCTCGAGGCCGCGCTGACCGTGCTCGTGCTAGCACCCGAGCTCTATCTGCCGCTCCGAAGGCTGGGAGCGGAGTTTCACTCGAGCGCGGACGGCATCGCGGTTGCCGACCGGATGTTTGCCCTGCTCGATGCACCTGCCGAGGTGTCCTCCGGCGGAAACCGGCCCGCACCGAGCCCGGCGGACACCACCGTGCGACTCGAGAGCGTCTCGTTCGCGTACCCCGCGCGTCCCGGCCTCGTGCTGGATCGCATCGACCTCGCGCTGGCGCCTGGAGAGACCGTCGCCCTCGTCGGTGAGAGCGGATCGGGGAAGTCGACCCTCGCCGCATTGCTGCTTCGCCTCGTCGATCCGACCAAGGGTCGAGTCGCGATCGGTGAGACCGACATCACCGCCGTCACGATCGCTGACTGGCGCCGCCAGCTCGCGTGGGTCCCGCAGCACCCGACGCTCCTACGCGCCACCGTTGCGGAGAACATCCGGCTCGGCGCCCCGCTCGCGTCAATCGACGCCGTCCGAGCCGCAGCTGTCGAGGCTGGGGCAAACGACTTCATTCGCGCGCTGCCGCAGGGCTACGAAACGGTCGTCGGCGACGGTGGGAGACCGGTCTCGACCGGCGAGCGGAGGCGAATCGCACTTGCCCGGGCTTTTCTACGAGACGCGCCGCTCGTGATCCTCGACGAGCCGACGGCGGACCTCGACCCGGCCAGCGCGGCACTCGTCGTCGAGGCCGTCGAGCGGCTACGGACCGGCCGTACTGTGCTGCTCATCGCCCATCGGCCGGAGCTCGCCCAGGCGGCAGATCGGGTGGTCGTCCTCGACGGCGGCAAGGTGGCTGCGTGACAACGCTGCGGCGGCTGCTGGCGCTCACGGATGCGCCGCGGGGGCGCATTGCGCTGTCGATCCTCCTCGGAGCGCTGACCGTGCTCTTCGGCGTGGGACTGATGGCGACTGCGGGCTATCTCATCTCGCGCGCTGCGGAGCGCCCCGCGATTCTTTCGCTGACCGTCGCGATCGTCCTCGTACGGTTCTTTGCTCTCGCACGGCCACTCATCCGCTATCTCGAGCGCCTCGTCTCGCACGATCTCGCCTTTCGCGCCCTCGCCAACGCGCGTCTGGGTCTCTACCGGCGGATCGAGCCCCTCGCGCCCGTGCAGCTCGAGGGATACAGAAGAGGCGACCTTCTCTCGCGAATGGTCGCTGACGTCGACGCGCTCCAGAACCTCCACCTCCGCGCCGTTGGCCCACCGCTCGTCGCGCTCGTCGCCGGCGCCATCGCGATCGGCGCAGCAGCGGCCGTGACACCCTGGGCCGGCTTGGTTCTCGCGATGGGGCTGCTCACAGGCGGTGTGGCCGTTCCAGCTGTAGCAGGCTCCCTGGCGCGGCGGGCTGCGAGCCGCCAGGCCGAGGCACGGGGCGAATTGGCGTCCGAGCTCGTCGAGGTCCTCGGCGCCGCACCAGAGCTCGCCGTCTACGGGCGTGAGGGCGACGCCTTGAGCCGTGTGCGGGTGGCCGACGCCGAGCTCGTGCGCCTGGCTCGCCGCGACGCCGTCGCCGGCGGAGTCGGCGATTGCCTCGCGTTGGTCGTCGTCGGGGTGACCGTCGCGGGCGTGCTCGCCTGTGCGGTTTCCGCGCATGCGGCAGGAAACCTCGACCGAACGCTGATCGCGATGGTGGCCCTCCTGGCTCTCGCCTCCTTCGAGGCCGTGCAGCCGCTCTCGGCGGCAGCGCGCGATCTGTTCGCGACCCTGGCGGCCGGCACTCGGGTCCTGGAAGTCATGGACCGCAAGCCGTTCGTGGTCGATCCAGCACAACCCGGGGAGCTGCCTCCTTCGTCTCTCGCGCTCCAGCTCGACAACGTCCGCGCCCGGTATCCACGGAGCGAGAACCCTGTCCTCGACGGGTTCAGCCTCCGGCTCGATCCGGGAAGCCGGATTGCCCTCGTCGGCGAGAGCGGAGCGGGGAAGACGACCGTCGTGAATCTCGCGCTTCGCTTTCTCGACCCCGAGCAGGGACGCGTCATGCTCGGCGGCCACGATCTCCGCCATCTCAGGCAGGAGGACGTAAGAGGGGCCATCGCCGTCGCCGGCCAGGATTCCCATCTCTTCTCGACCTCCATTCGCGAGAACGTCCTGCTCGGGCGGCCCGACGCCTCGGACGCCGAGCTCGAGTCCGCGCTCCGGCGCGCCGGCCTTGAGAACTGGATGGCGGAGCTGCCGGACGGCTCGAATACGCTGGTCGGCGAGCAGGGAAGAGAGCTGTCCGGAGGTCAGCGGCAGCGGATCACACTCGCGCGGGCGCTCCTCTCGAAGGCACCGATTCTCGTGCTCGACGAGCCTACCGCCCATCTTGACTCGGCCACTGCCGAGCGCCTGCTCCGCGACATCCTCGAAGCGACAGACGAGCGCTCCGTCCTCCTCGTCACGCACCGGCCCGAGGGGCTCGAGCTCGTCGACGAGATCGTCACGCTCACGGATGGAATAGGGTGAGTACCTGACGACGCTCTGCGCAATTTGACGTGAGCGGCAAGCGGGGAGGTACAGACGGATGAGCGACGGGACAACAGACCGTACGACGCTGCCTATCCGGCGGCCGCCCTTCGGCGGGGCTACGAAGAAGACGCTCGAGGGGTCGCAGCCTGACTGGAACCAGGCGATGCACGTCGAGCCGCCGGAGGGCGCTCCGAATGTGCTGCTCGTGTTGATCGACGACGCCGGCTTCGGCAACCCGAGCACGTTCGGGGGCGCGATCGACACGCCGAACTTCACGCGCATGGCGGATGAAGGGCTTCGCTACAACCGCTTCCACGTGACCGCGGTCTGCTCGCCGACGCGGGCGGCGATGCTCACGGGACGCAACCAACATCGGGTCGGATTCGGCCTTGTCGCCGAGTTCTCCGGACCGTTCCCCGGCTACAACGCCACCATCCCGCGCGACTGCGCGACGCTCCCGCGGATCCTGCAGGAGAACGGGTACATGACGGCTTGCATCGGCAAGTGGCACCTGACGCCGGACAACCAGCAGGGCTCGGCCGGCCCCTTCAACCGCTGGCCCTCCGGGCTCGGGTTCGATTACTACTGGGGCTTCCTCGGCGGAGAGGCGGGCCAGTACGACCCGCTGATCACCGAGAACCAGAAGGTCAAGGGTGTTCCAGAGGGCAAGGACGACAAGCCCTACTACTTCCCGGACGACATGCCGGAGAAGGCCATCGACTGGCTGCGGCGCGTGAGGGCCGAGCGGCCTGGCGGTCCCTGGTTCATGTATTACGCGACCGGGTGCAGCCACGCGCCGCATCAGGTGCCGCCCGAGTGGTCGGACAAGTACAAGGGCAAGTTCGACCAGGGCTGGGACGCTGTCCGCGAGGAGACGCTCGCGCGCCAGAAGGAGCTCGGCGTCGTCCCGGACGACACGGAGCTGCCGGCGAACGACGCGTTTCCGACGTGGGATTCTCTGAGCGAGACGGAGCAGCGCCTGTACGCGCGGCAGATGGAGGTCTACGCCGGCTACTCCGAGAACGCGGACTGGAACGTCGGCCGGTTGCTCGCCGAGATCGAACAGATGGGCGAGCTCGACAACACGCTCGTGATCTGGATCTGGGGCGACAACGGTGCGAGCATGGAGGGCACGCTGTCGGGCACGTTCAACGAGCTGACGACGCTGAACGGCATCCCGCTCACGACCGAGCAGCAGCTCGGGCTGCTGTTCAAGCACGGCGGGCTCGAGGCGTGGGGTGGCGAGATGATCGCGCCGCACTACTCGTCGGCCTGGGCGTGGGCGAGCAACTGTCCCTTCGACTGGGGTAAGCAGGTGGCGTCGCATCTCGGCGGCACCCGCAATCCGCTCGTGGTCCGCTACCCCGAGAAGATCTCGGACGCGGGCTCGATCCGCAGCCACTTCACACACGTGATCGACATCGCACCGACGGTGCTCGAGCTAGCCGGGATCCCGGCACCAACCCATGTCGACGGGATCGAGCAAGAGCCGCTCCACGGCTTCACGTTCGCGGACTCGCTGTCAAGCGCGGACGCGCCCGAGCGCCACACGCAGCAGTATTTCGAGGCGGTCGGCAACCGGGGGATGTACAAGGACGGCTGGTGGCTCGCGATGCGACTGCCCCGTATCCCCTGGCAGCTCGATCCGGAGGTCCTGCGCGGCTTCGGCCCGGGGTGGGATCCGGACGCTGACCCGGTCGAGCTCTATTACCTGCCCGACGACTTCGCGCAGGCGACGGACCTGTCCGCGGAACACCCGGAAAAGGTCGATGAGCTACGCAAGCTGTTCTGGGAGGAGGCCGAGCGCTACCAGGTGCTCCCGATCCTCGGCGGGCTCTCCTCGTTCTACGGGATCGTGCCGCCGATCCCCACGGAGTCGAAGTTCACCTACCGCGGGCGGATCGAGAACGTGGCGGCCGGAATGATCCCTCGTATCTACAACCACTCGTACACGATCAGCGCGGACGTCGTCGTTCCCGAGGGCGGCGCGGAGGGCGTGATCGTGGCCGCCTTCGACCACCTCGGCGGCTTCTCGCTCTACGTCCAGGACGGCAAGCTCAAGCACCACTACTCGATGCTCGGCGTGCTCGAGTACACGCAGGAGGCAACCAGTCCGCTCCCGAGCGGAGACGTGAACGTCGAGCTGGTGTTCGCCGCCGACGAGCCAAAACCCGCGACGGGCGGCGAGGTGACGTTGCTCGTAAACGGCGAACCGGTCGCGTCGGGACGCATGGAGCACACCGTGCCCGGGCGCTTCTCCGGTTACGCGGGCATGGACATCGGCTGCGATAACGGCCTCGTCGTCGACCTCAGCTATGCGGACAAGGCGCCGTTCCGCTTCACGGGTGAGATCACGCAGGTCACCTTCGACATCGCACCGCACATGACCGAGGAGGATCGGCAGGCGCTGCACGAGCACGCAGAGCAGACGCTCGCGGCCCACGCGGCCAGTGCCTAGCACGGTGGGCCAGAGGAAGGAGCACCCATGAGCAAGCAGGAGCAGATGGATGTCCTGATCGCCGTCTACCTCTTCGAGGACCTGGGGAGGAAGGACTACGACGCGGTGATGGACCTCGTAGAAGAAAAGGAGATCTCCGTCCAGGGCGTCGTCCTCGCGCAAAAGAGCGCCGACGGCGAGCTGCAGGTGATCGAGGCCGGCGACCAGGCGGTCCGCAAGGGCGCCAAGATGGGCGGAGGCGCGGGCCTCGTCGTGGGCCTTTTCGCGCCGCCGCTGCTGGCGGCGACGGCCGTCGGCGCGGGCATAGGAGCGGTGGCCGGGAAGTTCGCCAAGCACCGGGTCGCGAGCGGGATCGGGGAGAAGCTCGACGACGTGCTGCCCGACGGCTCAGCGGCGCTGATCGCCATCTACGACTCGGACGACGCCGAGCAGGTGAAGCAGGCGATTCCGAACGCCATCCGCAGCTCGGTGGCACAGATCGACTCGAAGAGCGCGAAGGAGCTCAAGGCGGGCCTCGAAGAGGCCTCCGCCGGGCTCAGCGGCTGACCGACTGAAGCGGCTCGCCGCCGAGGTACCACGCCTGGATCTCTGTCGCGCTCGCACCTCGCGGCGGCTGCTGGCGCAGCAGCGCGATCGAGCCAACGAATAGCGCGCTGAACACGAGGCCGGCGATGTGCGCGGCCCTCGGCGTCTCCGCCACGCTGATCGGTGCAGCGGTCGCGTCGACGATGCGCCCCCGCTCGGTCATTCGCGCACGAGTCTATGACGCTTGCCGTATCGGCATTCGAGGCGCGTTAGGATCGTTGCGGCGCGCACACCCTGTGTGACGTCGCCACACGAACAAGGAGACAGAAATGTCGCAAGTGGCGTACGAGGAAGACCGAGCGTCCGGTTGGCTCGGGTTCGCGGCGATCATGATGTTCGCCGTCGGCTTCTTTCGCATCATCTCGGCGATCGAGTACTTCGCCGACAAGCACCGCATCAACGACCTCACCGGCGGGCTGTTCCAGGGCAACGCCTGGGCCTGGGGACTCTGGGATCTGATCATCGCCGGAGCAGCGATCCTCGCGGGGCTCTCGATCCTCGCCGGGGGAGGCTTCGGGCGGGTACTCGGCTACATCTTCGGCGTGCTCGTGATCGTCCAGGGCTTCACGGTCATCAACCTCGCACCCTGGTACGGAGCCCTGTCGATCGCGATCGGGGCGCTCGTCGTCTACGGTCTCGCATCCAACCCGAGGGCCCAGACATGAGCCGGCTGATGTGGATCATCATCCTCGTCGCGGCCGGCATCGGGCTCGCGATCCTCGTCGGTGTGCTCGGAGAGCGCGGCAGCAGCAACTCGGAGACGAAGTCCGAGGCCGTGTCGACGCTCTGCGGCAGCCTGAAGGGCCTGGAAACGTCGATCCAGACGCTCGTCAACATCGACACGTCGACGGCGACGAAGTCACAGTTCCAGGCCGACGTCGACGCCGTGCAGACCTCCTGGGACCAGGTGAAGACGGACGCGCAGGACGTCCAGGACGCCTCAACCGGTGACCTCGACAGCGCGTGGAACGACTTCGAGTCGGCGGTGAAGGACATCCCGAACGACGCGTCGGTTCAGGACGCCGTCAACGACGTCACCGAATCGGCTGACAACCTCGAGTCGACGGCAAAGTCGACGGCATCGTCAGTCAACTGCTCGTAACCGGCGCAATGGGGCGAATCGCGAGGATTCGCCCCATTTCGCTCTCCTACAAGAGCACGCGCTGTGGCTGAGAAACCCTCCAACACTTCGGAACCCATATTCGTCGAACGGCGCTGGCCGATCGCTCTCGTCCTCGCCGTGTACTTCGGTGTGGCGATTGCGATCCGGATCGCACTCCCCCACCGTCCGACGCTCGGCCCCTCCTGGCTCGTACCAGGGATCGAAGCCGCGCTACTAATCGCGCTCTTGCTCGCCGACCCAGCCCACATCGAAGGACGGGCACGGTGGCTCCGGCGGGTAGCGAACGTGTTGATCCTCTCGCTCGCCATTGTCGCGCTCGTCGCTACTTCCGTCCTTATCGCGGATCTCATCAGAGGGGCGAAGGTCACCGATTCCGCATCCACTCTGCTCGCGTCCGGCGCGCTCATCTGGCTCGGCAACATCGTCGCGTTCAGCCTCATCTACTGGCAGTTCGACAGTGGCGGACCACTCGCCCGCTTCCGTGGCGACCGCGCCTATCCCGACCTCGCCTTCACCCAACACATGAGCCCAGAGTTCGCGCCCCCCGGCTGGCGCCCGGTGTACGCCGACTACCTGATCCTCGGGCTGACTACGAGCACGGCATTCAGTCCGACCGACGTCATGCCCATGAGCATCTGGGCGAAGATGACGATGGCGCTGCAGTCGGTGATCTCGCTCGCAGTAGTCGGCCTCGTAATCGCACGCGCCGTCAACGTCTTCGGCTAGGCGGATGGAGGTCTCCGAGCGCCGCCAGCATCGGGTCGAGCTCCTCTCCACGATTCTGCTCGCGGTTGCCGCGGTCGGCACGGCGTGGGCGACCTACCAGTCGACCCAGTGGCGCGGCGAGCAGGCCGTCCACACGAGCAAGGCGACCGCGGCGCGTATCGAGTCGTCTCAATCCTCCACGCGCGCGGGCCAACTGACCCAGGTCGACATCGCAACGTTCATCCAGTGGGTCGACGCCGACGTTCACGGCGACACGAGGCTCGCCCGCTTCTATCGGAAGCGGTTCCGCGAGGAGTTCCGACCTGCCTTCGCCGCTTGGCTCGCCACCGAACCGAAGACGAATCCGGATGCTCCGCTGACGCCCTTCGCGATGCCGCAGTACGGTCTGGCGACGGCCAAGGAGGCGGAGCGGCTGAACATGCTCGCAGGCGCTCAGTCCGACGCGGCCGGCGAGTCGAATCAGCGGGCTGACGACGACATTCTTGCCGTCGTTCTGTTCGCAACTGCGCTGTTCTTCGCCGGCATCTCGACGAAGCTCCGGCCGCTCGGTCAGCGGGAGGCGCTGCTCGCCCTAGGGTGGCTCACCTTCCTGGGGACGGCGGTCTGGCTCGCGACGCTTCCGACCACCATCTCGATCTGATCCGACAGATTGCAGGAATCAGTCTCTCCGATTGTCGGAAAATACCGACGCCACCCAGTCGAGCGTGTTGTAGGTTCGAGCCTGGAGGTATTACCAACTACGGAAGAGGGAGATCAATGGCCACCGGTACTGAAACTCCAGTCCTCGATCTGCTAGCGAAGATGACGGCAGACTCGATCGAGACGTCGACCCTCGACGAGAAAACCCTGATGCAGGTGCGCCTCGCCGCTCTCGTGGCGATGGACGCCCCGCCTGCGTCGTACCTGATGAACCTCGGCGTAGCCAGCGAGATCGGCATCACCGAGGAGCACGTACGCGGCGTGCTCACAGCCGTCGCGCCGATCGTCGGAACGGCTCGCGTCGCGTCGGCCACGACGAACATCGTTCGTGCCCTGGCGTTCGCGATCGAGTCGGTCGAGGACGAGGAGCTGGAGGCGTAAGCCCGATTGTGAGGCGCTGCCGTTTGGCAGCGCCTCACGCTTCCGATTGAGATGCCTGGCGTGACCGCCGTCGAACGTCGGAGGGGGATGGTCGGCATCGCCGGCGGCACGTTCGCAATGGGGTCCGACCGGCACTATCCCGAGGAGGCACCGGTCCGCGAAGTCGTGGTCGACGACTTCTGGATCGACGAGCACCCGGTGACGAACCTCGAGTTCATGCGCTTCGTCAAGGACACGGGGCACGTGACGCTCGCCGAGCAGGAGCCGGGTGCCGCGGACTATCCGGACGCGCAGCCCGAGCTTCTGGTCGCGGGATCCGCCGTGTTCGAGAAACAGTCAGGGCCGGTTGACCTCACGAATCACCGCAATTGGTGGCGGTGGACGCCGGGTGCGGACTGGCGGCATCCCCTCGGGCCGGAGAGCTCGCTCCACGGGCGCGAGCGACACCCGGTCGTGCATGTCGCTTTCGCCGACGCGGAAGCCTATGCGGCGTGGGCGGGGAAGGAGCTGCCGAGCGAGGCGGAATGGGAGTACGCGGCCCGCGGCGGCCTCGACGGCGCGGAGTTCGTGTGGGGCGACGAGCTCATGCCGAACGGAAAGCCGATGGCGAACACGTGGCAGGGAGAGTTCCCGTACGAGAACACACTGGTCGACGGCTATGAGGGCACATCACCCGTGGGCAAGTTCCCCGCGAACGGCCACGGGCTCTACGACGTGGCCGGGAACGTCTGGGAGTGGACGGTTGACTGGTGGGCGTCGCGTCACGCGGCACAGTCACCGTGCTGCGCCGGCGACCTCCGGGCGGCGAGCGTCGATCCGAACGACGCCGCCGCGATCCCACGGAAGGTGATGAAGGGCGGCTCGCACCTCTGCGCGCCGAACTACTGCCGCCGCTACCGGCCGGCCGCGCGCATGGCACAGGCTGTCGACACGTCGACGAACCACCTCGGCTTTCGCTGCCTCGCCCGCGACTAGCCGCCCTTAGCTCTGGTAGACGACGAGCGCGACGGTAAGCGCGCCGAGCACGACCCCGGACACGGTCAGCGCCATCAGGATCCCATCACCCGGCGGCAGGTAGTCGCCGCGCCGCAGCGCCTCGTCGACCGACCTCAGACGTCGAAACCCGTAGGCGATGAACGCAATGCCAACGACCGCGTACGCCACGCCGACGACGACGTACGGCCAAACGGTGCCGCCCGCGACGCTTGGGGCAATCTTGCCGGCGCCGATCCCGACGGCGAGCGCAGCGAGACCCGTACGCCACCAGGCGAGGTACGTCCGCTCGTTCGCCAACCTCGTTCTTCGGCTGGCGTCCTCGCTCGGCTCGGCCATCTAGTGCGCGAAGGCGGCGCCCGTCGTCGCGTCGTGTACGGGCGACGGCTGCTTCTCGAGGCGCGGTAGCTGGCGCTCGAGGTCGTCGATCAGCATGTCGGCCATGTCATGCGTGAAGCCGCGCTTGACGACGACGCGGAGCGCCGCGAGGTCGGTGCGATTCTCCGGGAACGTGTACGCGGGCAGCTGCCAGCCGCGCTCGCGGACGGCGTTCGAGACGTCGAAGACGGTGTAGTTATCGATGTCGTCTTTGAGCTTGAAGGCGAACACCGGCAGCTCGTCGCCCTTCGTGATCAGCTCGAAAGGCCCGATCTCGGCGATCTGCACGGACAGGCGCGTCGCCACGTCGCGCGCATAATGTTGGACCCGCTGATAGCCGGAGAAGCCAAGGCGAAGGAAGTTGTAGTACTGGGCCACGATTTGCGCCCCGGGGCGAGAGAAGTTCAGCGCGAACGTCGGCATGTTGTCGCCGAGGTAGTTGACCCAGAAGATCAGGTCGTCGGGCAGCGCCTCCGCGTCGCGCCACACGATCCAGCCAACGCCGGGATAGACGAGCCCGTACTTGTGGCCAGAGGCATTGATCGAGGCGACCCTCGGAAGGCGGAAGTCCCATTCGAGGTCAGGGTCGATGAACGGCGCGACGAACGCGCCGGACGCACCGTCCACATGGAGCGGCACGTCGAGTCCGGTGTCGGCCTCGAGAGCGTCGAGCGCAGACGCGATCTCCTTGACCGGCTCGTACGAGCCGTCGAAGGTCGAGCCGAGGATGGCGACGACCCCGATCGTGTTCTCGTCGCAGCGCGTGACGGCCTCCTCGGCGGAGAGGTGAAAGCGATCGCCCTCCATCGGCACGAGCCGCATCTCCACGTCCCAGTAGTTCGCGAACTTCTCCCAGCAGACCTGGACGTTGATGCCCATGACGATGTTCGGCTTGTGGGCGGGCTTCCCCGCTACCGCCCGCGCCTTCTGCCAGCGCCGCTTGAGCGCAAGCCCACCGAGCATGGCCGCCTCGCTCGAGCCGGTGGTCGAGCATCCGGTCGCCTCGTCGGCAGCGGGCGCGTGCCAGAGGCGACTGATGATGTTGACGCACCGCATCTCGATCTCGGCGGTCTGCGGGTACTCGTCCTTGTCGATCATGTTCTTGTCGAAGCACTCGGTCATCAGCCGTTCGGCCTGAGGCTCCATCCAGGTGCTGACGAACGTCGCGACGTTCAGGCGCGCGTTGCCGTCGAGCATCAGCTCGTCGTGGATGATCTGGTACGCGACGTCAGCGGGAAGTTCGTCGGCCGGGAGTTCGTGCCGCGGGACGCTTGCCGACTCGAGCGTGAACATCGGGTGCCCCTTGATCGCGGGGCCGCTCGGATGCTTCAGCGCCATCGGCTCAGCCTCCGTTCAGCAACGGCTGGAACGGATGGAGCTCGTCCTGGCCCGGCTGGACGATGCCGTAGCTCGATTCCGGCACCTCGTTCCAAGCGCCTTCGAGATCGCGGAGCGGCTCCGAGACGACCAGGCGCGACTCGTCGCTGACCTCGCCCAGAATCTCGAGCTCGGGATGAAGCTTTCGGAGGTCCGCCACCTTCGTCGAGAAGAAGAGCGAGCGCGACGTTCCCTCGCTCGAGTACCGAAAGGCCCAGAGACGCGAGCCGTCGCTCGTGGCAACCGTCATCTGAATCGGATGCTCGATCCCGTGCTCGCGGCCCACCTTCTCGATCAACCCCACCGCCCGTGAAACGGCGGCCGGGGGATCGTCCTCGAGACCGAATGTCAACGCGAGGAAGAAGAACACCTCGGAGTCCGTCGAGCCTGCGATCTCGGGCCAGAGCGACGGGTCGACGGCAAACGCGAGGTCTCGCTTTACGTCCTGGAACTGCGCGATCCCCCCGTTGTGCATCCAGAGCCAGCGTCCGTGCCGGAACGGATGGCAGTTCGTCCACTGGATCGGGGTCCCGCTCGACGCCCGGATATGCGCGAAGACGAGGCCGGAACGAACATGGCCGGAGAGCTCGCGCAGGTTGGCGTCGTTCCAGGCAGGCTCGGTGCTCTTGAAGAGCCCCGGCGTCTCGCTCTCGCCGTACCAGCCGACCCCGAAGCCATCGCCGTTCGTCGTTTCGGCCCCGAGCTTCGAATGGAGGCTCTGGTCGATGAGCGAGTGCTCTGGCGTATAAAGCAGGCGCTCGAGGAGGATGGGGGATCCGGAGTAGGCGAGCCAGCGGCACACGTCGAGCCGTTCATAGCACGTTGTCCGACAAGAGCGCCGACCTAGACTCTGCGGAGGCGACCGCCTAGAGTCGCCCCGCATGAGCTCGTGGGGCACACCGGCCCTTCTCGCCGTCTTCCTCGCGGCGGCCATCGCCACCTGGATCGCCGGGCTCGCGCTCTCGAAGACGACCGACATCCTCGACGACCGCTTCAAACTCGGCGACGCGGTCGGCGGCCTTCTCCTGCTGGGGCTCGCAGGCTCGCTGCCTGAGCTTGCGATCACCGCGTCGGCGGCGGTCAGCGGCAACCTGCCGCTTGCCGTCGGGAACCTGCTCGGTGGGATCGCGATGCAGACCCTCGTGCTCGTGTTGCTCGACGCTACGTCGCGGAGGAAGCAGCCGCTGACGTCGCTCGCGGACCTCAGCCCGCTGTTCGAGGCGACGCTCGTGATCACCGTATTGGCCATCGCGTTGATGGGCGCGTTCCTTCCGGCGTCGGCGGCGCTAGGCTCGGTGAGCCCAGCCTCGATCGCGATCGTCGTCTTCTTCGTACTCGGCATCTTCGGTATCAACAGGGCGCGGCGGAGGCCTGCGTGGAAGCTCACGGGCGACCCTCTGCCCGAGCCGCAGGAAGGCCCGAACCGCTTCCGGAAATCTGCGACGAAGATCGCCCTGCTCTGGTTCGCCGTCGCCTCGATCGTGACGCTGATCGCCGGCGTCCTGCTCGAGCAGACCGGAAACGAGCTCGCCAATGACTGGGGCATCAACGGCGCAGTCTTCGGCGCGACGATCCTCGCCGCAGTCACTGCGCTGCCCGAGATCTCCAGCGGCATCGAAGCGGTTCGCCTGGGCGACGTCGGCCTGGCGATGAGCGACATCTACGGCGGCAACGCTGTGCAGCTGACGTTGTTCCTGCTCGCCGACTTGCTCGCCGGCGAGCCCGTGCTGCCGACGGCCAGTGCGCAGGCTCTCTGGCTCGGCGCCGTCGGCGCAGTGATGACGGGCATCTTCGCCTACGGCCTCCTGCTCAGGCCGAAACGAAAGCTGTGGTTGATCGGGCTTGATTCTGCGGTCGTGCTCGCGACGTACGTCGCCGCGGTGCTCTTCTTACCCGCGATCCCCGGCTGACACGCGGAGCCCCGGAAGGGGCTCCGCGTCGTCGCAATCCCTACGCTGCTGCCATCCCTGCTTTCGCGTCGTCCCAGCGAACGATCAACGCCCAGAGGACGAGCACGTTCAGCGCTACGGCCAGCAAGCTCCAGAGCGAGAAGTCGTATCCCCCGTCGAAGCTGAGGACGGCGAGGAAGTTGAGGCCGATGCCCAGGATCGCCGCCCAGCGGGCCCAGCTCGACCCGATCAGCAGCCCGTAGCCGATGAGCGCCAGAGCGGCACCCCAAATCATCATCACCCAGCCCCACTGGGAGACGTCGAGCACGAGCGTGCCGTTCTTCCCGTGCACGTAGTACTGGTCCCTGATCACGGCGATCAAACCCTGCAGGATGTCGATGCCGCCGAGGATCATCAGGAGCATGCCGGCGAACGCCACCCAGCCTGCCCAAGCTCCTTTCGAAGCCACATTTCCTCCTTCACTCGAGTTGCGCATAAGTATGTGCGCCCATGCGGACGGTTCTGCGGGTTTAAGCGGTTTCCTCCGGCTAGGCCGGCTGGAGCTGCTGCCGCCAGGCCGAAAGCACCGTGTGCACGTGCTCTGCGCCGATGATCCGCTCGTCCGGCAGCTCCAGCGCAACCGGGTGGAGGATGAACGGCTGGGTCTGCGGCCCGCCGAGGCCGCCGTGGAACGAGATCAGCTCCTCAAACGCGCAGCCCTCGTCGAGATGGGGGTCGTAGAAGCTCCCAACCATGATGTCGGCCACGTGAGCGAAGCCGTCCGTGCGCAGGAGATGCTGTCCCGCCGTCTCCGAGAAGCTCGCGAGCGGGTCGTCGCCCTCGATGCGACCGTCTGCGAGATAGCGGGTGCCGCCCGCCCCGAGCGCAACGGGGCCGTGCTCGCGTGAACGCACGAGAAGCCACCCGACGTGCGGGTGACCCCGAAGCGCGGAGATCAGCTCCGGGTGGCGCTCCTCGATCTCCTCCAGGGTGAGTCGGCGCGGCTCTTCCATGAGGTAGATGAGGCCGAGGTTTCCGGAGCCAAGCACGACGACCTGGCGCTCGCCGACCTCGTTCTTCTTCGTCTTCTTCGTACCCGACGTGCCCGTCGCCTCGCCGACGGCGAGGCTCGCCATCGATGCCTGCTCGTCTCCTCCCTTGATGCTGTGCACGCGCCCTGACGAGAGCGATCGCTCCACGAGGTCATCGAGCCCGTAGCCGTTCCGTTGCTTGAACGTCGCGCCCTGCGTCTGGCCGTGATCCGAGAGGACGACGATCTCGTACGGACGCGGCGCAAACCGCCTGGCCCGGTCGATTCGCCCGAACTGCTGGTCGAGCTTGCGTAGCGCTTCGAGCGTGTCGGAGCGCTCGAGGCCCTGAGTGATGAGCGACCTCGTCGTAGCTGGAGAACGTCGCGTAGATCGCAGGACGACCGCGCATCATGTCTGTGAGGACGCCGTACACGATCAGGTCGCGGACGACGACGCACATCGTTGCGCGGAGCATCGGATAGATGCCGCCGCGATGGCCGCGCGGTCGCACGTCTCGTCGACTGGCGCGCATCGACGCTGTCACCTCGAGCACGATCTCCCAGAAGAAGAGGACGAGCGAGCGCGTGACGTTGAACCCGTTCGCGAAGAACGCGCGGTAGCCCGGGTTCGACCTCTTCTCCTCGGAGATCCGGCTGACGGTGAGGATCACCTCTTCCGCCTCGCCTGATAGGAGGTTGCCGCGGCTCGAGCCACCATTTATCAGCAGGCCGATGCCCGTCGCACGGTCGCGCTCGATCTCGGCGCAGTCGTCCGGCCCCGAGCAGGCGATGATCCGCCCGCTCGGCTTATCGACCCAGCGGAACGCGGGGATGTCGTCGTTCGAGCCGAGCAGGATCCCCGCCTGGCTGGCGCCCGTCTGCGAAGACAGGTCTGGCTCCCACTCGGCTACGGCGTGGGTTCCCTCTGCGACCCAGCGCGCCATGTTCGGCGCGTTGCCGTCGCGCATCGCCCGGCGCAGAATCGGCAGGGCAAGGCCGTCGATCTCGAGGAAGAGGATCCCCGGCGTGTCGGTGCGTTCGCCGCCGCCCTGACGCTTCGCCACCCGCTGGACGACCTTGAGCGTGTACGTGTCGTCGTCGTTCGTCCCGAAGACGACGTCGAGGACGACGGTCGCGGCCGCAGCGACGAGCGCGGCGAGCAGCGCCCACCCGAAGTTGTCGACGGTGATCCACTCCGGCCTGATCTCCGATACCGCGAGCAGCATGAGCGCGTCGAGGACGAGCACGAGCACGAAGCCGAGCAAGCGCCATCAGCGGCAGCCGTAAGGCGGCGATGATCGGCGGCAGGAGCGCGTTCAGGATCGCGATCGCCAGCGCCGCAGCGAGGGCGCCCCAGAAGCCCTCGACCGATACGCCCGGGACGATCGTCGCCGCTACGAGCAGAGCCGCGGTGCTGATCAGCCACGCCAGTACGACGTGCAGCGGACGGTACTTGGGACGCTCCGGGTGCCAGGTGACCGCGTCACCGAAGGTCGTTTCCGCCATGCCCGGACCCTAACAGCGTGTTTCGTAGGCTCTGACGGTGAGCGTTCGCATCACGTACGTCGGGCACGCGACGGTGCTCGTGGACATGGACGGCGTCCGCCTGTTAACCGACCCCGTCCTGCGCAACCGTGTCCTGCATCTACGGCGAGCGGGCGCGGCGCCTGCCTCGGCGCTCCGCGGGCTCGACGCGGCGCTCGTCTCACACGGCCACTGGGACCACCTCGACCTGCCGTCGCTCGAGCGGCTGGGGCGCGAGCTGCCGATCGTGTGCCCGCGGGGTATCGGCCAGCTCTTGCGGCGGCGGAAGTTCAGCCACGTCGTCGAGGTCGACGAGGGCGAGAGCGTCGCGATCGGAGGCCTGAGCGTGACCACGACCTTCGCGGAGCACGACGGCTCGCGCGGGCCCCTCGGCGTGCAAGCACCGTCGTTCGGCTATGTCATCGAGGGGTCAAAGCGCGTGTACTTCGCCGGCGACACTGATCTCTTCGAGGGCATGACCGAGCCTCGGGAGTCGTTCGACGTCGCGCTCGTGCCCGTCTCCGGCTGGGGCTCGAAGGTCGGGCCGGGGCATCTCGACCCGGAGAGGGCCGTAGAGGCAGTCGCTCGCCTCCGGCCGAAGATCGCGATCCCCATCCACTGGGGCACGTACTCGACGCTCAACCGGCAGCCGACGCGCGAGCCTGCCGAAGAGTTCGCGTCGCTCGCGGCCAGACGCGTGCCCGACGTGGAGGTGCGCATCGTCGAGCTCGCGGAGACGCTCGAGCTCGACTAGGACGCCTCGCCCGGCGCAGTTGAGGGCGCAAGCGGCCCGCGCACGCGCTTCCAGATCACGTCCAGCACGACTGACAGCGCGGTGACACCGACGATCGCGGCGAACGTCTCCGGCGCGTTGCGCAGGATGTCCACGGCGAAGAAGACAAGCACCACCGCCGTCGCCGCGATCGCGGTCAGCACGATGATCGCAAGCGAACCTGTCTCGGCTCGCAGGCGAAATGCGGAGACCCCGACGAGCAGGAAGATCACGAGCGAGCAGGCGCTTCCGACCGATGCGATCGCCGACAAGTCGACGAGATTCGAGATCACGAGCATTATTGCGGCCGTGATCAGCATCCCTGCGTGCGGGCCGAACCGTGTCTCGCGCGCGAACAACGGTGGGAACTGTCCCGTCCCGGCAAGCATCCGCGTCAATCCGCCCGAGGCGTAGAGCGTCGCGTTCACCGACGAAGCCGTTGCGAGGAGTGCTGCGATCGACACCATCGTGAAGCCCGCGTCGCCGAGGGCGGGTCGCGCAGCTTCAGCGATCGCCGTCTCGCCGTAGCCGATCACCTCGGCGACCGTGAGCGTGCCGAAGACTCCGAGCGAGATGAGAACGTAGAGGACGCTCGTCACGCCGAGCGCGCCGTACATCGCCTTCGGCAGCTCTCGCGCCGGGTCGCGCAGGTCCCCCACGGCGAAGGTGATCACGCTGAATCCGAGGTAAGCGAAGAACGTCAGCGCGACACTGGCGATGATGTCCGAGACCGACGGGTAGCCGCTGGGCGCGAGCAGGTGGGGGTCGATGTCGACGATGGTCACGGCGATGAAGACGGCGAAGACGGCCAGCAGGACGACGACGATGAGCGACTGAGCGCGGTCCACCACGCGCGACCCGACGAGGTTGATCGCCGCCATGGCGACCACGATCGCCGACGTGAACGCGTTGTCCCACCAGCCCGCGGCGTCCTCGCCGACGAAGAGCGAGGTCGCGTAGCTGCCGAACGCCACCGCCACCATCGAGCCGACGATCACGATGGCGGCGAAGTACCCAAGCCACGATGCGATGCCGACAAGCCGGCCGTTGCCGAAGCCCTGCATGAGGTACGCGATCAGCCCACCCGACGACGGGTAGCGCACCCCGAGCTTGACCACGGTGTAGCCGAGCAGCGAAGCGACGATGCCTGCGAGGAGGAACGAGATCCAGACGGCTGAGCCCGCGACCGCTCCGGCTTCGCCAAGGAGCGCGAAGATGCCGGCGCCGACCATCGCGCCGATGCCGAGGAAGGCGGCCCCGCGGACCGTCACGCTACGGGGACGGTGCCGGCGGTGTGGCGGCGCGGGAGTATGCCCGCCGAAGAACAGCCACACGATGAGGATGCCCGCGAGCGCCGTCACGATCCAGCAGATCTGGAGCGGCAGCTGGAACGAGTGATCAATGACCCTCTTTCCGAGGCTCGTCGTTCCGGTCGTGTCCGCCTCGGCCGCCGCGATCTGCG
Source organism: uncultured Actinomycetes bacterium (assembly GCA_963773055.1). Classification (GTDB taxonomy): domain Bacteria; phylum Actinomycetota; class Thermoleophilia; order Gaiellales; family Gaiellaceae; genus PALSA-612. The sequence continues at coordinate 309,453 of CAVYZL010000003.1, forward strand.
TCCCGTTTGCCGGGAGCAAGAGCACGCCGACGACGGCCGTCCACATGGCGATCATGTAGCCGGCGCTGATGCCGAGCGTCAGGCCAAGCGGGACCATCGTCCTCGTCGCCGCAGACTGGCTCGTCGTGAGCCCCGCCACGAGGAAGATGGCGACGGCGATCATGAACGGCCACTTCTCGACGAGGCTGCCGAGGGCGAGGACGATGGCGTCCTCGTTGTTCGCGATGAACGTGTCGGCCATCCAGGCGATGCCGAACAGCGCGATCATCGCGATCATCCCGGACTTGAAGATGCTCATGCCCGGCACGTCCGACGCCTTCACGTGGCAGAAGACGAGGATCAACGCCGCCGCTGTGAGCATGAACATCTGGATGATCGGCGTTACGGAGAGCGCCTCGACGCCGCCGCCCTCGGCGGTCACCGTCGGGCGGAGGCCCTCGAAGAGGCCAAAGACGCAGATCGCCATGACCGCGGTCAGGAAGATCGCAACGCTGCGCCGCGCGTACGGCATGAGCTCGATCTCCGCAGCCGGTGCCGGCGGCTCGATCTCCCCTGCTTCGAGCCGGCGCTGGTACTCCGCATCATCGTCGAGATCGCGCCCGTGGCGGCTCATGACGAACGCCATCGGCAGGATCCCGATGATGCTGGCCGGGATGGTGATCAACAGGACGTCTACGAGGCTGTAGTCGTAGACCTCGACGAGCGGGAGCAGTGTCGCGGTCGCCGCGGCCACGGGGCTGGACGTGATCCCGAGCGCGTTGGCCACGGTCGAGCTGGCCAGCGGGCGCTCCGGGCGGATCTTGTTGGCGTACGAGACCTCGTTGATCACCGGGATGATCGAGTAGAACGTGTTGCTCGTCCCCGTGAGGATCGTGAGCACGTACGAGATGTACGGGGCGACGAAGTTGAGCGCCTTCGGCCGTGCGCGAAGCGCCTTGCTCGCGATCAGCACCATGTAGTCGACGCCGCCGGCCGCCTGCATGGCCGCCGCCGCGGACGACGACCGCGATGATGATGAGGATGGCGCTGATCGGCGGCTCGCCGGGATCGAGCTGGAACCCGAAGACGAGGACGAGCGTGCCGACGCCGCCCCACAGCCCGAGCCCGACCCCGCCCGAGCGCACACCGAGGGCGATGAACCCGACGACGACGAGCCCTTCGAGGGCGACAAGGAGCCAGTCCTGGCTCGTCACGGGCTCGTCTCCTCCTCGAGCTGCTGACAGGTGCTCGAGTCCCGGAAAGCCGCAGCGAGTTCAGGGTCCGTGCGGACGATCTCGGCCTTTGTCTGCACACCGGACTTCAGCACGCTGCCGATCGCACCGACGGCACCGGCCACCTGGGTCACCGCGTCCTCGAGCGAGTCTGCCTCCTTGTCGAGGGAGTCCTGCGCACCCTCGAGGTCGTCGTGCGCCGAGTCCGCCCAGTCGTTGACGAGCGTCGCCACCTGCTCACCCTGCGGCGTGTCGGGCGTCCCGGCGTTCTCGACGCCGTCGATCAGCACGTCCGTTGCCTCCACGGCCCGCTCGAGCCCTGCCCGTACGAGACCCGTTCGGCCCTGAGGCGTCTCGGACTGAGGCTCCTCGGTTGCCGGACCGCCGAACGCCGGCGGGTGTCGGATGTCCTCGACGATCGCCTGCATCTCGGCCGCCAGACGCCGACGGCGCCGCACGTGCTCTGCGCCCATGTCCCAGCCGGGACCGTCTCCCCCTTGTCGTCGCGCGCTCCGATAGCCGCCGTCACGACGACGAGCAGCACGATCCCGGCGAGGATCGCGAAGATCCACGACCGAGCGCGGCCGTCGCATGGTCGCCTGTCTGTCGCCGGCGAGCCTCGCCGCCGCGTCGAGCGTGAGCGATCACGATCCGGCATCGCAGAATCGTTCGATGACCGGGACAGGCTGTGCAGCACGAGCGTGTCTCCCTCGGTACTGCGCCTCGCCTAGCGACGTGCTCGTCTCGACGAGGATCGTCGAAGTCGGGGCTCATTGCCAGCAGGTCTGACGGCACGAGCGCGATCAGAGATCGAGCATCGAGGCGGTCGAGGAATCCGTCCAGGGGTCGGCCTCAGGACTCGGTCGAGGGCGACGGCAACCGAGAGAGCCCGGGATCGGTGGTCGAGAAGGCATCCCCGATCGTCGCGGCCGCCGACTCGATCGCCTCCCGAAGCTGCTGTTCGCCACCCGCCGCGACCGATACGACCGCGACGCGTCCCGCGGGATCGCGTTACGGCTCTTGCCCCCGGTAGACGGACACGAGTCGGAAGGGCGCGGAGGCGAGCGCCACGCGCAGCGCGCGGCCGAGCACCTTGACGGCGTTCGACCGGCCGAGCTGCGATGTTCGCGCCGGAGTGGCCACCCTGCCCGCCGCTCACCGACACCGCAAGGGTCATGGCGTCCGCAACCGAAGGACTTCGCGGTCGCCCTGGACACGGATCCACGTATCCGTGCTACCCGCGCAGCCCACCGTGAGAACGCCGTCCTCCTCGCTGTCGAGGTTGATCAGCGTCGAGCCGACAAGCAACGAGCCGTCGAGTGCGTTGGCACCCTCGAGCCCGACCTCCTCCGCGACGGTCATCAGGAGCTCCAGCGGCCCGTGCGAGTGCGACTCGTCCTCGACGAGCGCCATCATCGCCGCGATCGCGACGCCGTCGTCGGCGCCGAGCGTCGTTCCGTCTGCGGTCAGCCAGTCGCCGTCACGAACGAGCGCGATCCGTCCTTCCGCCGGGTCGTTCGGGCTCGACGGGTCGCGTTCGCAGACCATGTCGAGGTGACCCTGGAGCATGAGGATCGGGCACCCTCGCTGCCCGGGGCTCGCGGGCACGCGGACGACGAAATTGCGGCCGCTGTGGCGCGTGCCGGGGCAAGTGCCCGCTGCGTTTCCAAGACGGTTCCTGCCGGGACACGGCGGCGGCGGATCAGCTTGCTCGTCTCGACGACGAGCGGCAACAGCGCGGCAAGGCCGAAGCATGCAAGCCACTCGTGGCCGGTGAGCGACGTCGTGAGCAGCCCCTCCTGCAGGCCGGGCAGCTCCGTTGCGAGGACGACCATCGCGAGCGGCACGAGCGAGATCCCGAGCGCCTTGAGCAGCGGAGGTGACAATCCGGAGGCGGGATCGCGGCGGTTCGTGAGCGCGTTGAAGATCGTCCCGAGGCCCATGACGACGAACGTCATCGTCAGCGAAGCGGTGGGCACATCGGTGCTCGGGTCGTCCGGGCCCGCGACGAGCGGAATCAGCGCGGCCGCGAAGAGCGTAAGCGCGTACACGACCCAGAGCCTCACCGCCGTCCGGTTGGTGATCGTCACCTCGGGATCGCGGGGTGGCCGGTGCATCACGTCGGGAGACCCCGGATCGACCGCGATCACGACCACCCCCGCTGCGGTCACGAACACGAGCAGATAAAGGATCTGGAGCGGCGTCAGCGCCACCCCGTCGTTGAGGTCGAACGCGGTCGCCGTGATGAAGAGGAAGACGAGGGACAGCAGCTGGGTCATCTGGTAGCGGACGTACGAAACGACCTTCTCGTACACACGACGACCGATCTCGACGGCGTGTATGAGCGTGCCGAAGTTGTCGTCCGTCAGGATCATGCGACCGGCCTGCTTCGTGACCTCGCTGCCGCTGCCCATCGCCACGCCGATGTCCGCTTGCTTGAGAGCTGCCGCGTCGTTGACCGCGTCTCCCGTCATGGCGACGATCAGCCCCTGCTCCTGCATCAGACGGGCGAGGCGGAGCTTGTCCTGCGGCGAGACCCTGCCGAAGACGTGCAGCTCGGGCAAGCGGCGGACGAGCTCCTCGTCCGACAGCGCCTCGAGCTCGCCGCCGCTGATCGCCCCCGGCCGCAGCCCGAGCGTCTCGCCAATGGCACGCGCCGTGACGGCGTGGTCGCCTGTAATCATGCGGACGTCGATGCCGGCGCTGAGCGCCGTCTGGACGGCGTCTTTCGCCTCTGCGCGCAGCGGGTCGATGATCCCGACGAGGCCGACGAACGCCAGGCCGTTGGTCAGCGACATCGGGTCGTCGCCCATCGCGTGCAGCTCGTCGTCCTCGACGAACCGCGCTGCGAACGCCAGAACACGCAGGCCGTCCTTCCCCATCCTCGCGTTCGCCGCGTCGATATCCGACCGCGCTTCCTCGATCGGCACCTGTGACCCGCTCAACGGGCCGCCCGCGACGGCGCAGCGCGACAGCACGACGTCGGGGCCACCTTTTACGAGTTGGATCATGCGCTCGGTTCCGTTCACCGGGACGCGGTGGAACGTCGCCATGAACTTGTAGTCGGAGTCGAACGGCACCTCGGCGATGCGTGGGTACGTCCGCCGGGTCTCCTCCGCGTCGACACCGAGCTTCGCCGCCAGCACGACGAGCGCAGCCTCGGTCGGGTCACCGACAACGCTGCCGTCGTCGCCGACGGAGGCATCGCTATCGAGGACGAGCCCGTAGGCAAGCCTCGTGAAGTCGGGCACGGACGCGCCGGCGACCGACCGTATCGCGCCACGCTTCCGATAGCCCTCGCCCTCGACCGTGAACCAGGAGTCGTTGGCGTAGATGACCGAGACCATCATCTGGTTCATCGTCAACGTCCCGGTCTTGTCGGTGTTGATCGCGCTCGTTGCTCCAAGGGTCTCGACGTCCGTGAGGTTCTTGACGACCGCCTTCGCCTCTGCGAGCTGCTTTGCGCCGAGGGACAGGAGGCCGGAGACGAAGGCGGGCATGCCCGTTGGGATTGCGGAGATCGCCATCGCCGTCCCGAGCAGGAGCACATCGCTGAACTTCTCTCCACGAGCGACGCCGACGACGACGATGAACGCGACGGCGCCCCACGCGACGAGGCCCAGCACCTTCGTCAGGGAGCCGAGCTCCTTCTGGAGCGGTGACCGTGTGCGCGTGACCGCGGTCAGCATCGTCGCGATCTTCCCCATCTCCGTCTGCATGCCGGTGGCCGTCACGACCATCGCCGCGGTGCCGCGCGTTACCGCCGTGTTCTGGAACAGCATGTTCGACCGGTCGCCGAGCGCGACCTCCGTCGCCTCGAGCACGCCGGCGTCCTTCGCGACGGGAACGCTTTCGCCGGTGAGCGCCGCCTCCTGCGTCTCGAGGGTCGCCGACCGAAGGAGCCTCCCGTCGGCGGGGACGATGTCTCCGGCCTCGACCTCGACGAGGTCGCCCGGCACGAGGTCCACGGCCGGCACGAGGGCGACCGCGCCGTCGCGCACGACCTTCGCCTGCGGTACCTGGAGGTTCGCGAGCGCGTCGATGCTCGCCCGCGCCTTCAGCTCTTGACGCGTCCCGAGGACGACGTTGAGGAGGATGAGCAGTGCGACGATGACCGCGGTGGAAGCCTGACCGATCACGAAACTGACGGTGACGACCGCGATCAGCATGACGTTCATCGGATCGCGCAGCTGCTGCGCTGCCACCGCCGTGAGCGACGGCGGCTTCTCCCTCTCGATCTCGTTCGAGCCGTACCGCGCGAGCCGTGCCGACGCCTCGGCGCTCGTCAAGCCGGACGCGCTGTCGGACTCCACCGCCGACACAACATCCGCCGGCTCGCGCGCGTACGGCGGAAGCGGCTGTCCTTCAGACACCGTCACACGTTGCGCGACTCGAGCTTCTTCTCGATCGCGGTCAGCCGCTCCTCGAGCTTTTGGAGCACCTCAACCAGCTCGTCTTCCTTCTTCGCGCGAAGCTTGGCCTCCTTTTCCTGCGCCTCGTGCTGCTGGCTCGAGACGAAGAACGACGTTACGGTTGCGGTCAGGAACGAGAGGAACGTGACGCCGAGGATGATCACCGCGCTGCCGACGACACGACCCCAGGCGGTATGCGGAACGACATCGCCGTAGCCCACCGTCGCAAGCGTGACGATCGCCCACCAGACGGCGATGCCGAAGGTCGGAAAGTCCTTCTTGTCGATGATGTGGACGAGGAGCCCGGAGCCGAGCCCGAGCAGTACCGTCACTGCGGCGAGGTACGGAAAGATCCTGCGGCGACCGACGGCCTTGCCGATCGACCGCTGGAGACGGCTGCCGAACTGTGTCATCGCCCTGCCTGGCTAGGCGGGGCGAACGGGGCCGGCAGGGAACTCGCGCACCGTCAGACGGCGGAACGCTTCGGTCCCGAGGGCGATCAGCGCACCGAAGACAACAATCCCGAGGACGTTCCGGAAAGCAGGCGTCGGTCCCCAGAGAACGACGAGCAGGTAGACGAGGCCGACGACGGCGTACACAAGACCCGGTCGGTCGCGCATCGTCGGCGCGATGTGGCCACGCACCCACGTCGCGGCGCGCGTCGGCCCGGAGAGGATCGCCGCCGCCATCACGATCAGGCCGTAGACGATCGCCGTCCACGCGATGCCGGACAGGAGGTCGGTCCCGATCAGCCACGTCTGGCGAGCCGGCGCCTCGTCCACCTGGTTGTTCGTGAGCGCATCGACGAGATAGTTCCCCGCGACCTTCCGCACGACCAGCAGGAGCACGCCGACGACGATGAAGGTCGTGCCGACGTTCCGCAGCGTCTCTCGGCGCCGGCCCTTCGCGATGTAGACGGCGAGCGCGAACAACACGAGTACGGCGATGGCGAGGAAGATCGAAAGAGCGCGCAGGACCTTGACCGCCTTCTGCGCCGCATCCAGCTGGTCGGAATGCAGGATCACGATCTTCCCCGCGTCCGGGCCAAGTCGCTGCTGGAGACGGCCGCCGAGGCCGATCTGGTCGCCGAGCTGCTGGATCAGTGGGCTCAGGTCGAGCACGACGTCGCCGTTGGTCGTCGTCAGACGGTCGCTGTGGCCGTTGACGATGGCGATCAGCTGCTCATGTGCTCGGCGGTTTGCCTCCTGCCAGAGCGCCTGGATGCGCGGACGCGCGAGCAGCGCGTCCGCCGCGCGGACCGAGAGCTGGCGAAGACCGCCGGCTATGGGACCGGCGAGCGGCTTCACTTGTGGCGGCAGCGACTGTTGGAGCTCGGCCGCCACGTCGACGTTCGAGTAGAGCTGGTCGACGAGGTAGACGGAGAGCGCGCCACGGATCTCGTCGTCCTCAAGCAGCCGCGAGCTCGTCGCCACCCACTTGTCGGTCTCGAGCGCCTGCCGCTTCACCCAGACGGTGAGTGCGGAGACGAAGCCGATCAGCGCTGCGAGCAGGATGCAGGCCCACACCGCGATGCTTCGGCCACGGGACAGGTGCTGACCAGCCACGGAGGGACCCTACTCGATCTCGACGCGAGTTACGGCCCCGCGAGCTCCTGCTTCAGACCCCGCAGCCGGAAGGCGAGGATGACGTCCGTGATCCCCTTGGACAGGCACATCACACCGACGTAGACGACGAGCAGGATCACCTGCTCGTTGAAGTCGCCGGCGACCCAGAACGCCAGGCCGAGCTCTATCAGGCCGACGATGAGCTGAATCCACCACAGCTCGTTCTCCTGCTTCATCGCGAAAGCCATGATCAAATCGAACGTCCCTTTGAACAGGAACCACCAGCCGATGATGGAGGCGAGGGCGAGGAAGGTCCAGTTGGGGTTCGCGAACGCCACGATCCCGGCAATCACGAAGATCACGCCGAGGATGCCGTGGAGCCACTTCCAGCCGCCCTGCACGGCGGAGAGGGAGAGGAACTCGTCGATGCCCGCGGCGATCGCGATCACCCCGAACAGGATCGAGATCGCGTACACCGTCGACAGCTCCATCCGAAAGACGATCAGCGACATGATCAGCCAGAACACGCCTGCGACGAGGAACACCCACCATGCCTTCGAGACGGTTCGTGCCACGTCAGCTGCGTCATAGCCACCGGTACTCATCGAGCTCCCTCCTTCGTCGTGATCTTGCGCATCCTATGAGCTTTTCCGGATCGGTATGCCGAATTGCTCCGCCGGACGCAGAGCCCCGCCGCAGGCCTCGCAGGTGACGGCGAAGGCCGAGGAGAAGCGCGCGTCACACGCCGGGCAGCGCGACCGGATCTCTCCACCGCACTGCGGGCATGCGTCCGGCAGCTCGCCCTCGAGATCATCGAAGTAGCGCTGCGCGAAGCCGCAGCGCAGGCAGACCGCCACCCAGTCGCCGAGCACCTTGCGCCGCTCCTCGCGAAGCCAGTCCGCCGCCTTGCCCATGCGGATGACTCTAGTCGAGCTGTTTGTCGCTCAGCCTCGCGCCGCGCGAATCAGCGGCACGGCGAACACGATGCAGAGGAGCAGCGTGAGGAACAGCGGGTGGACGAAGATCGCAAGCACGATCCCGAGCGCCACCGGTAGAAACAACACCAGCAGGACAATCGCCAGGATCTTCACGGTCTTCGGGCTCATTGGCGGGCGATCGTACCAGCGTCTGTGCGGTGGCCGGAGTCGGATCGCCGACGACCCCGAGCGATAGAGTGTGCGCCCGATGGCGATCGCCCGCGAAGCCGAGCCGGTCGGCTCACTTGCCGAGGTCCGGGAAGCGGGCCTCGACCGCGAGGATCTCCTCGCCATCTACCGCAACATGCTGATCACGCGCGCGATCGAGGAGCGCGGCCACATTCTCTACAAGCAAGGCAAGATTCCCGGCTCGTTCTACACCGGCCGCGGGAACGAGGCGGCCTCTGTCGGCGTCGCGATGGCGATGGGCGCCGACGACGTCGGCACGCCGCTCCACCGTGACATGGGCGTCCACATCACCCGCGGCGTCGAGCCGTGGCGCATCTTCGCCCAGTACATGGGTCGCGCAGGCGGCCCGACCGGGGGCAAGGACGGAAACGTCCACATGGCCGACATGAACCTCGGGATGATCGCGATGGTCAGCCACCTGCCGGCGATGCTGCCGGTGGCCGTCGGCTGTGCGCTCGCCTTCCGGATTCGCGAGGAGCGACGCGTCGCCGTCGGCTGGTTCGGCGAGGGCGCCTCCGCGCGCGGCGACTGCCACGAGGCGATGAACTTCGCCGGTGTCCGGCGATTGCCTGTCGTGTTCATCTGCGACAACAACCAGTGGGCGTACTCGACGCCCAGCCATCTCGAGTACGGCGTCGAGCACATCGCCGACCGAGCGCAGGCCTACGGCTTCGACGGCGTCGTCGTCGACGGCACGGACGTGCTCGCCGTCTACCGCGAGGCGCGGCATGCGATCGAGAAGGCGCGCGAGGGCGGCGGCCCGACGCTCGCTCGAGTGCATCACGCTCCGCATGGAGGGCCACGCGGTGCACGACGACGCGTTCTACGTCCCCAAGGAGCTGTTCGAGGAGTGGGCGCGCCGTGACCCGATCGAGCGCTTCCGCAGCTGGCTCAGGGACAACGCGGCGTTCACAGACGAGGAGGAGGACGAGATCTCGGCCGACGTCAAGCGCCTCCTGAACGACGCGATCCGGCTTGCCGAGGAGTCACCGATGCCGGATCCCTCCACGCTCACGACGGGCGTCTACGCGACGCCGGAAGAACTGGATACCCCTCACCACAAGTGAGCGTCTACTCATGGCCGAGCTGACCTATCTCCAGGCGATCTCCGACGGGCTCCGGCAGGAGATGCAGCGCGACAAGCGGGTTTTTGTGATCGGCGAGGACGTCGGCGTCTACGGCGGCGCCTTCAAGGTCACGCAGGGCTTCCAGGAGGAGTTCGGGCCCTGGCGCGTGATCGACGCGCCACTGTCCGAGACGGCGATCGTCGGCGGCTGCACCGGCGCGGCGATGATGGGCCTGCGCCCGGTCGCGGAGATGCAGTTCGCGGACTTCGTCTCCTGCGCCTGGGACCATCTCGTCACCGTCGCGGCGAAACAGCGCTATCGCGCCGGGACGCCCGTGCCGATCGTCGTCCGGCTTCCGTCGGGCGGCGGCTTCTCCGGCGGGCCGTTCCACTCGCAGAACCCGGAGAGCTCGTTCGCGCACATCCCCGGACTCAAGTGCGTGTGCCCGGCGACGCCCGAGGACGCGAAGGGGCTGCTCATCTCCGCGATCGAGGACCCGAACCCCGTCCTCTACTTCGAGCACAAGCACCTCTACCGGCGGATCAAGGGCGAGGTGCCCGAGGAGCGCTACACGGTGCCGATCGGTAAGGCGCGCATCCACCGCGAGGGTGACGACGTGTCCGTGATCACCTGGGGCGCGATGGTCTACACGGCTGACGAGGCCGCGACCCAGCTCGAGGTAGGACGGGATCTCGGTCGAGATCGTCGACCTCCGGTCGGTCATGCCGTGGGACAAGGAGGCGGTGCTCGCGAGCGTGCGCAAGACGTCGAAGGCGCTCGTCCTCCACGAGGACACGCACACCGGCGGCTTCGGCGCCGAGATCCTCGCGACGATCGCAGAGGAGGCGTTCGAGGACCTCGACGGGCCCGTGCGCCGAATCACCGCGCCCGACTGCCCGGTCCCGTTCTCGCCGCCGCTCGAGAAGGCGTTCATCCCGCAGGTCGAGGACGTCGTCGCCGGCGTCAGAAAGCTCGCGGAATACTGATGGCCACCACGGTCGTCGACGTCGTCATGCCCCAGATGGGCGTCTCCGTCTCTGAGGGGACGATCCTCAAATGGCTGAAGCAGGTGGGCGAAACGATCGCCGCCGACGAGCCGCTGCTCGAGATCTCGACGGACAAGGTCGACACGGAGGTGCCAAGCCCCGGTGCCGGCGTGGTCCGCGAGATCCTCGTCCAGGAGGGTGAGACGGTCGACGTCGGGACCCGGTTGGCCGTGATCGCGCCCGAAGGCGCAGAGGTGGAGGTCTGAGGCACAGCCGGAGCCCGAGCCAGAGCCGGCACCCGCCGCCGAGGCGCCGCAGCGCCGGCACGCGGCCGCTCCGGAACCGCCGCCTCCGGCACCCGCGCCTGCCGCGGCCGGCAACGGCGGCGGCGAGCGGACGTTCGTCTCCCCCGTCGTGGCGCGGATCGCGGCTGAGCACGGCGTCGACGTCGGCCAGGTGGCCGGCACCGGCGCCGGCGGGCGCGTGACGAAGAAGGACATCCTCGCCTTCGTCGAGTCGGGCGGCGCTCCCGCACCGGCCGCTGCGCCCCCGGAGACGCCCGTCGAGCCCGCCCAGCAGCTGAAGCCCCGGCAGCTGCGGCGCCTGCGGCCGCGCCACCACCGCCGCCACCGCCGGCTCCGACTGCCGCCGCCCCGCCGCCACCGGCACCAGCCGTGGCGGCAGCCGCGGCCGGCGGAGAGACCCTCGAGCCGATGTCCGCGATGCGCCGCGGCATCGCCGAGCACATGCGGCGCTCGCTCGACACGTCCGCGCACGTGACGAGCGCGATCGAGGTCGACATGTCGACGGTCGTCGCGGTTCGCGAGAAGCTGAAGAAGGAGTACGCCGAGAGCTACGGCGTCAATCCGACGTACCTCTCGTTCGTCGCGCGGGCGACGATCGACACCCTGCGCGAGTACCCGTGGATCAACGGCGAGATCCGCGGCGAGTCGATCGTCACGCGGAGTTACATCAACCTCGGGATCGCCGTCGAGCTCGAGGACGGCAAGGGCCTGATCGTCCCCGTGATCCGGAATGCCGAGGGACTCAACCTGCTCGGGATCGCACGCGCGGTCGTCGACCTCGCCGAGCGCTCCCGGACGAAGAAGCTGCTGCCCGACGACGTTCAGGGCGGCACGTTCACGATCACGAACCCCGGCGGCTACGGAACGTTCCACGGCACGCCGGTGATCAGCCAGCCGCAGGCGGCGATCCTCGGCACGTACGCCGTCGTCAAGCGGCCTTGGGTGATCCAGGACGACCGGGGCGCTGACGTGATCGCGATCCGCCCGATCATGAACCTGACCCTCACGTACGACCACCGGCTCGTCGACGGAGCGCTCGCCGGCCGGTTCCTCCGGGATCTGCGCCAGCGGCTCGAGACCTGGGGCGAAGAGCGCTACTAGGCCAATGGCGCAGCGCATCGTCCCATTCATCGCCTACGAGGACGCCGCCGCCGCAATCGACTGGCTGACGGAGGTCTTCGGCTTCCGCGAGAGCGCCGAGCGCATGACCGACGAGAACGGCGTCGTCGGGCATGCGGAGATGGAGCTCGACGGCGCGCGGATCATGCTCGCCACGCCGAGCCCCGAGTATCGCGGGCCGCGACGCCATGCGGAGGAGTGCGAGCAGGCGCGAAAGTGGCTCGACAACCCCTGGGTCGTCGACGGGTTGTTCGTCGAGGTCGACGACGTCGCCGCGCACCACGAGCGTGCGGTGGCGGGCGGCGCAAAGATGCTCCGCGGGCCGGAGGAGCCCGGCATCGGCTTCCGCATCTACACGGCGGAGGACCTGGAGGGTCACCGCTGGATGTTCGGAGAGCGGATCTGAGGACGGAGGACGCCGCGCGGCGCTGGCGCGAGACGTGGGCGCAGGGCTGGCGCGAGCACGACGCCGCGGCGATCGGGGAGCTGTACGCGGACGACGCCTTCTTTCTCTCGCACCCGTTTCGCGAGCCGGAGAACCCGCGCGCATATGTCGAGCGCGTGCTCGGCGAGGAGGAGGCGACGCCGGAGGTCTGGTTCGGGGAGCCTGTGACGTCGGGCGATCGCGCCGCAGTCGAGTACTGGGCGACGATCCACGTGGAGGGAGAGGAGCGGACGCTCGCGGGCGTCTCCTTTCTGCGATTCGATCGCGACGGGCTCGTAGTCGAGCACCGAGACGTCTGGGCGGAAGCGAACGGCGCGCGCAGGCGCGTGTCCGGCGACCGCTAGATTCACGCCATGGGGGACGCCGAGGGCAAGCGCGGGAGCTGTCTCTGCGGAGCCGTCACGTTCGAGCTCGGCGAGCCGTTCATCCGCGTCTCGCACTGCCACTGCACGACGTGCAAGGCGATCGCGGGAGGCGTCGGCACGGTCACGGGCCGCGTGCATACGGATGCGGTCCGCGTGCTGACGGGGCGTGAGCTCGTCACGACGTACCTTCCCGACGGAGGCACCGGCAAGAGCTTCTGCAGCGTTTGCGGCTCGAACCTCTTCGGCTCCGGCTGGCCGGCGTCGGAATACACGGGCGTGCGGCTGAGCGCGCTCGACGAGCCGTACTCCGAGAAGCCCGAGATGCACATCTGGGTGCAGTCGGTCGCCTCCTGGGAGACGCTCCCCGACGACGGCGCCGAGCGCTACCCGCAGGGAGCTCCAGGCCCGTGATCGAGCGCCCGTGAAGCCCGCGTACCTCCTCGACCTCGGCGTGACACCCTACGACGAGGCCTGGGACCTCCAGCGCTCGCTGGCGGCGGCCGTCCTCCACGGCGCGATCCCCGACGACGGTGATCATGCTCGAGCACCCGCCGGTGATCACGGTCGGACGGCGGACGGACGACGGCGAGCTCCACGTGCCGGACGGCGCGGGCGTCGAGGTTCGCGAGACCGACCGTGGCGGCAAGTCGACGTACCACGCGCCGGGACAGCTCGTCTGCTACCCGATCCTCGACCTCAACCGCCACGGGCGCGACGTCAAGAAGTACTGCCGCGACCTCGAGGAGGCGGTGATCCTGACGCTTGCGGAATACACGCTTACCGGGACGCGGATCGACGGGCTGACGGGCGTCTGGCTGACGTCCCCGCCACGAAAGATCTGCTCGATCGGAGTCCACGTGTCGCGCTGGGTGACGACGCACGGGTACGCGCTGAACGTCGACCTCGACCCGGCGCCGTTCACGAGCTGGATCACGGCGTGCGGGCTCGAGGACACGTCCTTCACGACGATGGCGCGCGAGCTCGACGATGCGCCGACGGTCGCGGGCGTCCGCCCGGTCGCCGCGGCGGCGATCGCCGAGGTGTTCGGCCTCGCGCTCGAGGAGCTGCCCGCCGAGGACGGCGCCGGTCTCTGGCCGCAGCCGGTCCACGAGAAGATCGGCTGCGCGGTGAAAGTCGACGTCAATCCGATCCCGCGGCCCGGCTGGGATCCGCTGCCCGACGAGGGGTGCGTCGCGTGTGCTGTCGGACGCGTGCTCGTCCGCCGAGGCCGACCTCGGCCGTCGACGGAGCTGCGCTTCGCCGAGCAGGCGCACGACTGCCACGAGGCACGTCGGCGACGGAGACGACGCGATCGTCGGTGTGCGCTCGCCGGCGAAGGGTTCACGATCGATCGAGGCGCGGCGACAACGCGCCGCTCCGCGGAGAGGAGTCGGGCTCGTCGGCCGAAGCGGTGTTCCGCACCTGCGTACGCCTGGACCGAGGGCTCGTCACCATCGACGCGCGCCGATGATCGGAGCGCAAGCTCGATTGAGCGGGTAGCCGCAGCTCGTCCTGCCGGCGTGCGCCGACGCGACGCACGATGCACGGCGCCGTCGCCAGCGCCGACGATCACGTGCTCAGTCCGCGGCGGGCAGTGGACGAAGTCCCACGTGCCGCAGCGGGCGCTCCTCGCCCTTCGATGACGAGCAGCGCCTCGCCGGCCACGACGAGAAAGTCCTCCTGGTCGTCCTCCGCAGTGGTACATCGCCATCGGCTCGCCGGGTCGAGGACGTGGAGGCCGACGCCCGAGCTGCGCGAGAAGCGCGCGTCCGCGCCCTCGAACGACGTCCACGAGCCGCTCGCCCTCGACCTCGCAGCCATCGCGTCTCGCGCGGCGTTGAGGACGAACCAGCCCGTCCGCGACAGGACGGAGGCCGTGCTCCGTGCAGCTCGATCGGGGCTTCGGGCACCACGGTCCTAGACTGACAGACGATGGAGACGTCGCTTCCCGTCGCCGAGCGGCCGCGCCGCCCCGAGTGGATGAAGGTGCGCGCGCCGAGCGCCGACACGCGCTACTTCGACGTCAAGAAGCTGATCCACGGCGAGCGCCTGCACACGATCTGCGAGGAGGCGCGCTGCCCGAACATCGCCGAATGCTGGGGGCGCGGCACGGCGACCTTTCAGATCCTCGGTGACACGTGCACCCGCGCGTGCCGCTACTGCTACGTCCACTCGGGCAAGCCCGATGCGCCGCCCGATCCGCTCGAGCCGCTCCGCCTCGCACACGCGGCGGCGCAGATGGAGCTCAAGCATGTTGTCGTCACCTCCGTCGACCGCGACGACGTCGCCGACCGCGGCGCCGGCCACTACGCGGCCACGATCCGCGCGTTGAAGCGCAAGCTCCCCGGCTGCTCGGTCGAGGTGCTGACGCCCGACTTCCTCGGCGTCGAGGAGGAGGCGCTCCAGACGGTGCTCGCCGAGCGGCCCGACGTCTTCAACCACAACATCGAGACGGTCCGACGCCTCCACGCGCGCATGCGCGGCGCGAAGGCGTCGTACGACAAGGCGCTCTGGCTGCTCGCGCGGGCGAAAGAGGTCGCTGACTATCCCGTGCTGACGAAGTCGGGGATCATCGTCGGCCTCGGCGAGACGAACGACGAGGTCGTCGAGACGATGCGCGACCTCCGCGCACACGGCGTCGACGTAGTCACGATCGGCCAGTACCTCCAGCCGTCCGCGAAGCACGCATCGATCGACCGCTGGGTGCACCCCGACGAGTTCCGCTGGTTCCGCGAGCAGGGTGAGGCGCTCGGATTCGGCTCGGTCTTCTCAGGCCCCCTCGTACGCTCGAGCTATCGCGCAGACGAGCAGCGTCATGCGGCCGAGACGGGCCGCGGCGCCGTCGCGTACTAGACAACTATTCCTCGGGTCGCGCGCCGGCGTGGACTTCCACGCCGAGCTGCTCCATCAGCCCGAGGTCGTCGCGGTGGTTCCAGATCTCGACTGCCTTGCCGTTCTCGAAACGCCAGAAGTTCGCCGCGGAGTACGTGATGCGGCGGCCCGTCGGCTGGACGTCCGCCCAGCGTCCCGTGTGCGTCCCCCTCGCTGTCCACCGGCCCACAACAAAGTCCCCCTCGGCGACGAGGAGGTCGATCTCGACTCGAAGGTCGGGGAACGCGGCCCGGAAGTCGTCCGCGATCTGCTTCTGCCCCGCTGGGCCGGGCAACGCGTCTGTGGCGCGAAAGTCGTGGCGGACGTAGTGGTCGGCGAACACCTCGAACGCGACGTCCGTGTTGCCGCGATCCCAGACCTCCTCGTAGAAGCGGCGGACAAGCTCCTTGTTCGCCGCGGTCGACACGGAGCAAGTCTGACAAAAGCGAGAGGGCCGGTTTCCCGGCCCTCTCGGTGCAGCTACCTGCGCGCCCTGACTAGGGGCGGTCGATGACGAAGTTCGGGGACGTCCAGGTCTCGACGTCCTGCTTCGAGCCGAGAGCCTTCGTCAGCGTCAGCTTCGCGTAATACGTCCCGTCACCGACGGGCCCCGCGTTGCCCTTGCTGTTGCCCTGGCCCTTCTTCGTGTTGCCGTCCCACATGAACGCGAAGAACGTGTTCGCCGCGTTGTTTCGCGCCAGGTAGTCGAGGTTGAGCCCGGTGCCGATCCATTTGTTGTTCGACGCCTGGTAGATGTCGACCGTGATGTTCCGTGCCTGGTGGTCGAGGTGGACGCGGAAGAACGGCGTCTCACCAAGGCCGGGCGCGAACGTGAACGGATCGTTTCCGGCGGCGGCGTAGGTGCCGCTGGCGGTTGCGAAGCACTCGTTGCCCCGAAGGATGCCCGGCGCGTTGCAGGCCGTCAGCTTCGAGAGCTCGGGCAGCCCCGCACCGCCGCTCGTCAGCACCTGGATCGACTGGTAGTCGCCCTTGAAGCCAGCGTACGGCACGCGGTACTCCTGTCCACCGCCCTGCGGCGTGAACTTGATGTACCCGCCGTAGACACCCTTGTCGGGCATCGCCGGGTTCGGCGTGATCGTCACGGTGACGTTCGCCGCGCCGTTCCCCGGCACGGTGACGGTCGGGGAGCTGAAGCTCGCCGAGGCGTAGTCCGTCGAGTATGCAACCGGAGCGAACGTGTTCGTCGTGCCGACCGCTGGCTCGTGCGACAGGTCGTAGGTGACCGGCGTACCGCTCGAGTTCCGGAGCGTGACCTTCGCCGCGCCGCCGTTGCCCTCGCCGAGCGAGATCTTGCCCGGAGAGATCGCCGTCGTGGCGTCGATTGCGCCCATGATGTCGAGCATCCCGGCACCCTGCCGTTGGGTCGCATCGAGGTACGTCTGCCCGAACTGGTTCTTCGGGTCGGCGCTGTTCTGGAAAATGTCTCGGACGTCACCGGCCTTCGTGCCCGGGTGGGCCTGAAGGAGCAAGGCGACGGCCCCTGCGACGTGCGGTGACGCCATGGACGTGCCGCTGATCGTGGCGTACGTGCCGGCCTCGAGCGGGTACGTGGAGCGGATGAGCCCACCCGGCGCACCAATGTCCGGCTTCAACGTCAGCTCCGCGTTGAGCCCAAACGAGCTGAAGGACGAAATCGTCCCACCGGTCACGTTCGGGATGCTTACGACGCCGGTGCCCCAGTTCCACGTCTGCGGAGCGCCGGCCATGGCAGCGACGACCGCGTTGCCGTCGGCGAGCGACGTCGTCACGGCGTAGATCGTGACGCCCGATGCTGCGCCAACCGTGCCGGCGAAGTAGCCGGAGCCGCCGGCGACGCTGTTGTAGACGACCACAGCGGCCGCACCTGCGGCCTGCGCCTGTTGCGCCTTGATCGCAAAGGTGCAGGTGCCCCTCTGGACGATGGCCATCGCCCCTGCCGGGAAGCCGACGTAGTTGGCCGCCGTGCAGCCCAGCGATGGGTTCGTCCCAGCCGTCGGCTGAGCGAGCGGCAGGCTGCCCGAGAACGGCGCCGCAGGAGGCGGCGGCGTGCCGGACATGTTCTGGTAGCCGACGGTGATCGCAGGCGGCGCGCCCGGGGTCACGGTCGCGCTGTTGATGTTCACGAACGTGTTGTCGTACGACGCGACACCGATGACGCTGTCACCTACGCCGGGTGCGCCGTTCGAGTAGACGCCATCCGCGCCGCTGTTGCCAATTGACGCGACGACGACGATGCCGTTCTTCAACAGCGTCGCGCTCGCCTGCGCCAGCGGTGCCTGCGGCCACGAGTTGAACGCGTCGCCGAGGCTCATGTTCACGACGTTCATGCCGTCCGCGTACGCCTGCTCGAGCGCGGCCAGGATGACGTCGTCGTTTGCCGAGCCGCCGCATCCAAAGACACGGTAGGCGCCGAACTTCACGCCAGGCGCGACACCCGTGACGCCGCCGTTGGCTCCGACGATCCCGGATACGTGCGTACCGTGGCCCGCGCAGTCATCTGCGATCGGGTCCGGCGCCGGCGTCGGGTCGTACGTGGGCGACGAGGGATCCGCGTTGTACGCGTCACCGACGAAGTCGAACTGCGCGACGACTCTGGAGTTCGTGTACGGAGCGCCCGCGACGCCGTCACCACCGAGGTCCGGGTGGTCGAGGTCGAGCCCTGTGTCGACGATGCCGACCTTGACGCCGGTGCCGTCATAGCCCGCAGCGTGGGCGACATCCGCGCCGGTCATCTGGATGGCGGTCGCGAGCTCGGGGCTCACGGTCTGCTCCGGCGGAATCGACTCGAGCCCGACCGGGTATACGGCCTTGACACCCTTGATGTCGAGGAGCGTCGCTGCATCGGCCTTCGTCTGAATCGAGAGGCCGTTCCAGAGCACATCGAAGGAACGGCGCTCGCTAAACGTGACGCCGGCCTTCTTCGCCTCGGCCTTGAATGCAGCTTTCTCGGCTTTGTTCGCCGCGACGCTGCCGCCGTTTGCCGCCGCCGCGCCGTTCAGCTCCACGAACCAGAGTCCGTTCGACGACGACGCGTCGGCTGCTGTGACCGTGCTACCCGCGAGCGCCGCCGGCACGGCCGCGACGCCCACTACGAGCGCGGCCAGCGCAAGCAGGCGCCAACCGCGTATGAGGTTTCTCATCTTCCTCCCCCTTGTGAATTTGGGACCAACGACGACCCGACTATTTCAAAGTCCGGGCGGACGCGGCAGCCGTTTCGGCCGGCTTTACACATCCGCTACCACGGCGGAGAGGGCCGGATCCCGGCCCTCTCCCTGACACGAATGGCTTGTGCTCGCAGCGATACCTCACCTACGGCGACGTGAAGATGCCGTTCGGTGCACCCAGGCCCGTGACGTTGTCCCATCCCGGGCCTGTGTGCTGTGTTGGCGATCCGGAGTAGTCATCGAATGTCCGCAGGAAGTCGGACGTGCCTGCGGAGGCGTCGACACCGTTGTTGTAGTTCCGGCGGGCCACGGCGGTCTTCACCGACAGCACGTCGTAGAACTCGCTCGGATTCGCGTAGAACGCTGGATTCGCAAAGCCGTGCGGCGAGCCGGCCACCTGGTCGGACAGCGCCATCAGGCCTGCGATGATCGGGCTCGAGAGACTCGTCCCGCCGATGCGGTACTCGTCGTAATACGCGCCGTCCGGGAAGGTCTGCGTCTGCCCCACGAGCAGGCCGGTCTGAGGATCACCGAGCGCCGCGACGTCCGGCACGTGGCGTCCGCTTCCCGGCAGTGCGGCCTGATAGTCCGGCTTGGCGAACACCTGGCTGACGCCGCCTCCGGCGCCGTACAGCCAGCCAGCGCGCGTGCAGACATGCGTCGTCGGGTCGCAGTTGTACGTGCTCGTACCCCAGCCGGTCTCGAGCACGCGGGTGTTGGCGGCGCTCACGCCGAGGCTCGTGCCACCAACGGCCGTCACCCATGGGCTCGAGGCGGGCCAGTCCGTGACTGCGAACCCGTGGCTCGACGTCTCGTCACCGCTATCGCCCGACGAGAAGTACACGCCGATGCCTTCAGCGGCGGCCTGGATGAAGGTGTCCTCCAGCGGCTTGATGTAACCCGGTGGTAGGAACTCCGTCGAGTATCCGTACGAGTTCGTCACGATCTGGGCCAGGTGCCTGTCCACGACATGGTTCATCGCCGCATCGAGGTCCCGGTAGTTGTTCGGCGCACCGACGAAGACGATCTTGGCCGCCGGCGCCATGCCGTGAACCGCCTCGACGTCCAGCGTCTCCTCGCCGTACCAGCCCTGAGGATCCTGGGCCGGGTTCTGCGGACGCCGATAGATGCCGGGCGGCACGACCTGGACGAGCTGCGATGGGCTCATCGTCGGCAGCCCGCGGTTGATCGACCAGTGGTTCACGTCGTCCAGGATCGTGGGCGATGCGTACGCATCGATGATGGCGACCGTTTGGCCTGCCCCGTCATAGGCCGGGGAGATGCCGTAGGCACCCTTGATCTGCGCGGGTGTGTGACCCCTGATCGACCATGGTGCCGTCGTCGGGACGGCGACATCCGTGTAGCCGGTCGGGTAGGGATAGGGCGAGACGAGCTGCGCCCAGAAGTCGGACAGCGGCTGAGCGTTCCGGAAGCCCGCGCTCGGCGGCGCGTTCTTGTCGATGACGCTGTCGGGCTGGACGAAATCGGCACTATCGTCGAGCCCGAGGACGCCTTCGACCGTGCTCCCCAACGAGCTCGGGATGGAGACGTCGCCGGACGGCGAGCGAACGGTCTTGCCGTTGACCTTGTACATCGCGAACTGCGTGTCGAAGGCTGCCTGCGCCTGAGCGACCGTGCCCTCCGCCGACACATAGTGGTTGTTCGTCGGCGTGTGGTTGATCGAGAAGCCCTGGTCTCGCAGCCACGCCTGGACCGCCCCCACCTGCCCCTGCGAGGGTGCGAACTGCTGGCGGAACTGAGCGGGCGTGAGGTAGCGGCCGTACGACGCGCTCCCCGGATCGGATACGGCCTTGGCGAGGGCAACTGCGGCGCTCTCGTTCTGCCAGCCGAGGTAGACCCGGAATCCCACTGCGTCATTGGGGTCCGCTTTCCCAAGGCGATTTTGTGCATTCGCCCACGCCGGCGCACTGCCCGGCAACGTGGACCTGTCAGGTTGAGCAGCCTGGCTCGCGGCGACGCCGAATAGCGCCCCAGCGGCAAGCAAGCTTAGGATCGAAAACCTTCGAAGCATGCGTTTCCTCCCCACGTTCGTGGCCAGCCCCTCGTTCGTGGCCAGCCCGTCGGTGGCTCACGTACCCAGAGATGAGAGAGTTCAATCGCCTTGCGAAGTCAAAGGCGTGAGGCTGTTGTCAGCTTGCGTGCGGCTTTGCCATGCGGCGGTAGTCGAGCGCCTCGTCGAGCACCTCGTCGGAGACCCCGGCTTCGCGGGCGACCTCGCGGAGAGATCGTCCTGACGCCGCTGCCTCCTTGACGATCTCCGTCGCCTTGTCGTACCCGATGAAGGGGTTGAGCGCAGTCGCGGCAGACAGCGTCAGCTCGGCATAGCGCTCGCACTGCTCGCGGTTCGCCTCGATGCCGTCGACGCACTTCTCGGCGAACAGGCGAGCGGCGCTCGTCAGAAGCTCGATCGAGTCGAGCAGGTTCCGTGCGATCAGCGGTACGAAGACGTTGAGCTCGAAGTGGCCCTGCATGCCGCCCGCCGTGATCGCCGCATCGTTACCGATCACCTGGGCAGCGACCTGGGTCACGACCTCCGGGATCACCGGGTTGACCTTGCCCGGCATGATCGACGAGCCCTTCTGAAGCTCCGGGAGGAAGATCTCGGCGAGGCCGGCCCGCGGGCCCGAGCCCATCAGCCGCAGGTCGTTGGCGATCTTCGTGAGCGAGACCGCGAGCGTCTTCAGCGCGCCGGAGGTCTCGACGAGCCCGTCGCGGGCGGCCTGGGCTTCGAACGGGTCGGCGGGAGCCGAGATCGTCAGCCCGGTGTCGGCCGAGAGCAGCTCGCGGACACGGGCGGCGAACTCCGGGTGCGTGTTGAGGCCGGTGCCGACGGCCGTGCCGCCGAGCGGGATCTGGCCGAGGCGCCGGCATGCGTCCTCGATCCGGGCGATCCCCTGGCGCACCTGTGCCGCGTAGCCGCCGAGCTCCTGTCCGAGCGTCACGGGGACGGCGTCCATCAAGTGTGTACGGCCGGACTTGACGACGTCGTCGAACTCCTTCGCCTTCGTCTCGAGCGAGGCGGCGAGCGTCGCGAGCGCGGGCAGGAGCTCGTGGACGACCTCGTCGAGGGCCGCCAGATGGACGGCCGAGGGGAACACGTCGTTCGACGACTGACCCATGTTCACATCGTCGTTCGCGTGCACGTCCTCGCCCGCGAGCGCCGCCATCACCTCGTTCGCGTTCATGTTCGACGACGTGCCCGAGCCGGTCTGGAAGACGTCGATCGGGAACTGGTCGTCGAGCTCGCCAGCCGCGATCCGGTCGCCCGCCGCGGCGATGCGCTCCGCCTTGTCGGCGTCGAGCAAGCCGAGCTCGGCGTTCACCCGGGCCGCCGCGGCCTTGATGCGACCGAGCCAGCGCGCGACCGGCGCCGGGATCGGCTCGCCTGAGACGGGAAAGTTCTCTACCGCCTTCGTCGTCTCACCGCCCCACAGCTGCTGCTGCTCCGTCGCGGCCACGAAGCGAGTCTAGCCACGGGCTGCAGCGAGCAGCTCGTCCCATGACGTCAGCTTGACGCGCGGGCGGCCCAAGGGCTCGCCCAGCGCGCGTTCGGCAACGTCGATCGCCTCCCAGCCCGCCTGTGTGACCACCGCGACGCCGCGCTCCGCAGAGCAGCGCGTCGACATCGGAGGCGCTCGCCTCGCAGCCGCCGAACGCGCCGGCCTCGACGTCCGCAAGCAGCAGCTCGACCGTCTCCGACGCATCCTTCTTGTTCGTCCCGATCACGCCCGTCGGGCCTCGCTTGATCCAGCCGGCGCAGTAGACGCCGCGGAGCGGAGCGCCGTCCTCTCCGAGCACGCGACCGCCGTCGTTCGGCAGCGTCCCCGTCGCTTCGTCGAACGGGAGCCCGTCCAGCGGAAGCCCGCGGTAGCCGACGCTGCGGAAGACGATGCTGCATGCAAGCGTCTCGCGCTCGTCCGTGACGACGGCGCGGACACTGCCTCGACCGTCCGGCTCGAGCGTGTTACGCGCCAGCTCGACCGCCTCAACCCGGTCGCTGCCGAGCAATGCCGTCGGCGAGCGCCGGAAGCGGAGCACGACTCGCCGAGGCTTGCCTTCCGGCACGCGTCCGGCGAACTCGCGCAGCACCTCGAGGT
Organism: uncultured Actinomycetes bacterium; assembly: GCA_963773055.1. Classification (GTDB taxonomy): domain Bacteria; phylum Actinomycetota; class Thermoleophilia; order Gaiellales; family Gaiellaceae; genus PALSA-612. The sequence goes on from CAVYZL010000003.1 coordinate 332,247, forward strand.
TCCGCTTGACGATGTGATCCGCTGCATCGAGCTCGGCCTCGCTCGTCGGATCGAGCTCGAGCTCCGCCGGGTCGACGATCACATCCGCGCCCGCAAGCTCCCCGAGCTCCGCCAGCTCGGGGGGCGTCCAGGCTGCCTGCACCGGCCCGCGGCGGCCGACGACGACGATCTCCTTGATACCGGAGCCGACGATGGCGGCGATCGCCGGATCCGTCGTGTCTGTCGGCGCGAGCTCCTCCTCGGTCAGCGCCAGCATCCGCGCGACGTCGAGCGCAACGTTTCCGTTGCCGATCACGACCGCACGCTCTTCCGACAGGTCGAAGACGAGATCCTGGAAGTCGGGGTGGCCGTTGTACCAGGCGACGAGCTCCGTCGCCGCCCACGAACCAGGGAGCTTCTCCCCAGGGATACCGACGTGCCGGTCAGTCTGAGCCCCGAAGGCGTAGATCACCGCGTCGTAGAGAGCAGCGAGATCCTCGTGCGACAGGTCGCGTCCGACCTCGACGTTGCCGAGGAAGCGATAGCCCGGCGCCCGCGCGGTCTTCTCGAACGCGCGCGAGACCGCCTTGATGTTCGGATGATCGGGCGCAACGCCCAGGCGCACGAGCCCCCACGGGGTCGGCAGCCGATCGAACATGTCCACCTCCGCGTCGGCGGTGAGCAGACTCGACGCCGCGTAGAACCCGGCCGGGCCGGACCCGACAACGGCGACGCGCAACGGACGCACGCGATCGCCTAGGACGTCGCTGGGGCGGCCGCGTTCCACGCGCTCCGCGCGAGGAACCCGGAGAGCGCGACGATCACGAACGCGTTGATCGGGTGGAACGCGCCGATCACCGCCGTGTCGGAGCCGAACCAGGCAAGGAGCACCTGGACGACGAGGAGCAGCGCGAGCAGGCCCGCAAGCCGATTCCACGGCTTGCCCATGCGGGCGATGAACGCAAGGGCGACGAGGATGATCCCGCCGAGGACCACCCCGTAGCCGAACCCCTGGTGCAGGCCCCAGCCGTCCTCGAACTGGTCATGCGTGAGCACGGTGCGCGGATCGTCGACCTTGCCGGCGGTGTAGAAGGCGCCGTAACCGGCGAGCCCGACCTGGAGCACCGCGGCCAGGAAGACGATCACCGCCCAGTACCGGAAGAGCGCCCGCCGTACCTGCACGGCCGCGACTTTACTGGACCGCGTAGACGACTTCTCGGCCGCTCACGCTAAATGGCGGCCGGGGCGAGCCGATCGGCGAGCGCCTTCAGGAGCTTCCGCTCGATCCGAGGTGACGTGTCGAGGAGCGCCGAGAACCCGTCGCGGGTGGCCTCGAGCGCGACGACAGGTGAGGTTGTGCGGACTGTCGCCATTCGCGGCGCGTTCGTGATCAGCGCGATCTCGCCCGCGAAGTCGCCGGCGCCGAGGGTGGCGATCCTCCGATTGCCCTTTCGAACCTCGGCGGAGCCCTTTACGAGAACGAAGAAACGGTCACCAGGGTCGCCCTCTCGCATCAGCACCTCGCCGGCCGGCAGGTCGACCTGAACCATGATCGTCGCGACGCGAGCCCGGTCGGCCTGGGAGCAGAGCTGGAAGAGCGGGATGCGAGAGAGGAGCCTGACCTTCTCGTCGCGCCTGACGATCACGGCCAGGAGTCTAAGCGCCCTCCAGCCGCCTGTCACCTAGGAGGGTAGTAGCTAGTGCGAGCAGCCAGAGCCGCAACCGTACGCGGCGTCGGCGGGCGCTTCGCCTTCCTCGACCTGGAACGAGTGGCCGCAGCCACACGACGAGGCGGCGTTCGGGTTCGAGATCTTGAATCCGGACTCTTGGATGCCGTTGAGGAAGTCGATCTCGGCCCCGCGGAGGTACGGCGCGCTGAACGGGTCGATGACGACGGTGACGCCGTGCTCCTCGACGACGACGTCGCCCTCCTGGATTCCGCGGTCGAAACCGAGCGCGTACTCGAAGCCCGAGCAGCCCCCGCCCTGTACCGCGACTCGGAGCACGTCGGCCTCGCCCTTCGGCTCGCCGGCCTGCAGCTCTTTCACCTTCGCGGCCGCCGTCTCCGTGAGGGAGACGAACACGTCCGCGCGCTCGAGGGTCGCCATGAGCCGATGGTAGCAGTGGCCCGCCCGGTCGCCGCACCCCGTCGAACGGGCGACTTTGTAACAGTCGTCGCAGGCACCGTTGAGCCGATTTCAGCGCTCCTCGTGCGCTCCTGCGACCTGCTAGGTTCCGCGTGGCGAACGCAGGGAGGCAATTCGCAGTGCTCGACAGCTGGCTTCCGTTCCTGATCTACGGGATCTTCGCGGCAGCCATTCCCGCGTCGATGATCGTCATGTCGTTCCTTTTCTCGACGCGTCCCGCCGCGCGCACCCACGCGAGAGGCGTGCCCTTCGAGTCCGGCGTCTCGCTCGGGCCGCCTCCGGAGCAGCGCTTCACGGTCAGCTTCTACCTGACGGCGATGCTCTTCATCGTCTTCGACATCGAGATCGTCTTCCTCTACCCACTGGCCGTGGTCCTCGACCAGCTGGCCTGGTTCGGCTTCTCCGAGCTCGTCGTCTTCATCGCCATCCTCGGCCTCGGCTACGTCTACATCTGGCGGAAGGGGGCGCTCGAGTGGCAGTAAACGGGAAGCCTCTCCGCGACTACGGCCTGAAGTCCGAGCGGGTGCTATGGGTCGGCAAAGGCCCCGGCGTCTTCGAGCGCGAGGTGGAAGCGCTCGAGGAGCGGCTGCTCTTGACGACGCTCGACCGCGCCGTCGCCTGGGCACAGACGAAGTCGATGTGGCCCGACACGTTCGGGCTCGCCTGCTGCGCGATCGAGATGATGTCGATCGTCTCGTCGCGCTACGACATCGCACGCTTCGGGATGGAGGCGTTCCGCGCGTCGCCGCGCCAGGCCGACCTGCTGATCGTCTCGGGCCGCGTCGTCCACAAGATGGCCGGCCCGCTGCGGCAGATCTACGACCAGATGCTCGAGCCGAAGTGGGTGATCGCGATGGGCGCCTGCGCGTCGTCGGGCGGGATGTTCAACAACTACACGACGCTGCAGGGCGTGGACAAGATCGTCCCGGTCGACATCCACGTCCCCGGCTGCCCACCCAGGCCGGAGGCGCTGATGGAGGGAATCGTCCGGCTGCACGAGAAGATCCAGGCCGGCGTCCCGCCGGCGTACGAGATCCGCGGGGTGGCCGAGTGACCTTCGAGTCGGTACCGGGCGTCGTCGAGACGAAGGAGGCCCACGGCGAGACGACCCTCGTCGTCGACCCGGCGCGGCTCGTCGAGGCGTGCACGCACCTGCGCGACGCTCTCGGCTTCAACTTCCTCTCGGACCTCTCGTCGGTCGACTACCTCGGCTGGGGCGAGGAGGAGGTGGCGGGCTACTGGGGCGGCCGCGGCGGCCGCGACCTGAACACGCCCGGCACGTCGGCTCTCGCGCGCAAGCCGGAGCCGAAGCCGAAGCGCTTCGCCGTCAACTACCACCTGCTTCGCGTCGACTCGGGCGCGCGCGAGACGCCCCGCGTCCGCGTGCAGATCTGGCTCGACGACAACGAGGCCGCGCCGAGCGTCGTCTCCGTCTGGCCGACCGCCGACTGGCACGAGCGTGAGGTCTGGGACCTGATGGGCATCCGGTTCGACGGCCATCCCAACCTCGTCCGGATCCTGATGGACGACGACTGGGCCGGCCACCCCCTCCGGAAGGACTACCCGATCGGCGGCGAGCCCGTCCGCTTCTCCGACGAGGTCTAGGCGCGATGGCGATCTCCGAGCAAAGAGGAGCTCCGATCTATCAGGGAACGCGAATCCCCTCGCCGATCCCGACCGTGCTCGAGGTGCCGAGAGACGTCCCGCCCAGCTCGGACATCCTCGAGATCAACTTCGGCCCGAACCATCCCTCGACGCACGGCGTGCTGCGACTCGTCGTCTCGCTCGACGGCGAGCGGGTTGTCGGTGTCCGTGCCGTCATCGGCTACCTCCACACCGGGTTCGAGAAGTCGATGGAGCAGAAGACGTGGTGGAAGGCGATCCCGTACGCGCCGCGGATGGACTACCTCGCGTTCCAGGCGAACGAGCTCGCGTTCGTCCAGGCGGTCGAGAAGATGCTCGGGATCGAGATCCCGCCGAAGGCGGTCTGGATGCGGACGCTGCTCCTCGAGCTGAACCGGATCCACTCCCACCTCGTCTGGCTCGGGACGTCCGCGCTCGAGCTGGGAGCGATCTCGCCCTTCTGGTACACGTTCCGCGAGCGAGACCGGATCCTCGACCTGTTCGAGCTCGTGACCGGAGTGCGCATGCACACGCGCTACTTCCAGGTCGGCGGCCTTTCCGACGACATCCCGCCGGGGTTCTTCCCGCAGTGCGAGGAGTTCTGCCGCGTGATGCCCGGCGCCGTCGACCAGTACGAGGCGATGCTCGACCAGAACGAGATCTGGCTGGCGCGCACGAAGGGCGTCGGCCTGCTCTCCGCCGACGACGCGATCGCGCTCGGCCAGTCAGGCCCCGTGCTACGCGGCTCGGGCGTCGACTGGGACCTGCGGAAAGCAGCGCCGTATCTCGCGTACGGTGACGTCGAGTTCGACGTCCCCGTGAAGGAGAACGGCGACGTCTGGGATCGCTACAAGGTTCACATGGACGAGATGCGCGAGTCGGTGCGCATCGTCGAGCAGACCCTCGAGGGCATGCCGCCCGGCGCGTGGATCGCTGACGACCGGAAGGTCGTGCTGCCGCCGCGCGAGGAGCTGCACACGTCGATGGAGTCCCTGATCCACCACTTCAAGCTCGTCACCGAGGGCTTCCGCGTGCCCGAGGGCGAGGTGTACGTGGCCGTCGAGTCACCGCGCGGCGAGCTCGGCTGCTACATCTGCTCGGACGGTGGCTCGAGGCCCTGGCGCGTCCGCTTCCGCGCGCCGAGCTTCGTCGCGCTCGAGGCGACGGCGACGTGCATGTCGGACGCGCTCGTCGCGGACATGATCGCCGTCGTCGGCTCCCTCGACACGGTCATGGGCGAGGTGGATAGATGACGTTGGCGACGGAGATCAAGGACGTCGCCGCGACGTACCCCGACCGGCAGTCGGCCGTGCTCCCGGCGCTCCGGCTCGCGCAGGAGCGCTACGGCTGGCTGTCGCCGGAGGCGCTCAAGGACGTGGCCGACGCGCTCGACTACACGCCTGCGTACTGCCTTTCCGTCGCCTCGTTCTACGACATGTTCAACCTCGAGCCGGTCGGGCGGCACATGGTCGAGGTCTGCACGAACATCTCGTGCGCGCTGTCGGGCGCGCAGCAGGTGCTCGAGGCGTTCGAGTCCGAGCTCAGTTGCCGCGCAGGCGAGACGACCGAGGACGGCGAGGTGACGCTCCGCACGATCGAGTGCCTCGGAGGGTGCGGCTGGGCGACCGTTGTCGCAGTCGACCACTCCTACCGCCTCCACGTCCAGGCGGGCGACGTGCCCGCGATCGTCGAGGAGCTGCGCGATGGCGGATGAGCCGATGTTGGGGGCACGGAGGGCACTCGTTCTCGGGGGCGCCGACGACCACGACCTGACGAAGCTTTCCGCGTACGAGTCGATCGGCGGCTACCAGGCGCTCTCAAAAGCGCGCGCCATGTCGCCGGACGCGGTGATCGAGGAGCTGAAGGCGTCGCAGCTGCGCGGTCGCGGCGGCGCGTTCTTCGCCACCGGCCTCAAGTGGAGCTTCGTCCCGAAGCCGGATGCGATCCCGAAGCCGCACTACCTCGTCGTCAACGCCGACGAGTCGGAGCCGGGCAGCTTCAAGGACAACGAGATCCTCTCGCGTGTCCCCCACCGCTTCATCGAGGGCTGCCTGATCACGGCGCACGCGGTCGAGTCGAAGGCGGTCTTCGTCTACGTGCGCGGCGAGTACACGGGCCCTTACGCGATCCTCGTCGCGGCGCTCCAGGAGCTGGAGGAGCGCCCCGACATCCGTGGCGACGTCTCGATCCTCGTCCACCGGGGCGCCGGCGCGTACATCTGCGGCGAGGAGACGGCGCTCCTCGAGTCGCTCGAGGGCAAGCGCGGCCAACCGCGGACGAAGCCCCCATTCCCGGCCGTCCAGGGCCTCTACGCGTCGCCGACCGTCGTCAACAACGTCGAGACGATGACGACGGTGCCGCCCGTGATCGAGATCGGCGCGAAGGAGTACGCGGCGCTCGGGGTCGAGAGCTCGACGGGGACGCGCGTCGTCTCGGTCTCGGGGCACGTCGTCAACGGCGGGAACTACGAGATCGAGAACGGGATGTCGCTGCGCGCGATCATCGAGGAGCTCGGAGGCGGCGTGCCGGAGGGGCGGAAGCTGAAGGCGGTGATCCCCGGCGGCTCGTCCACCGTGATCCTCACCGGCGACGAGATCGACGTGGGCTACGACTTCGACTCGCTGTCCGCGGCCGGTACGGCGATGGGCTCGGCGGGGATCGTCTGCATCGACGAGCGCGTCTGCATGGTGCAGCTCGGCATCCGCGTCTCGGAGTTCTACGAGCACGAGTCGTGCGGCAAGTGCACGCCGTGCCGCGAGGGGACACGCTGGATGACGGCGATCCTCCGCAAGCTCGAGGCGGGCGACGCGACGCAGGGCGAGCTCGATCTGCTCCTCTCCGTGTGCGACCGGATCATCGGCAAGTGCCTGTGCCCGCTCGGCGACACGGCGGCGATGGCCGTCGCGTCGTACGTCGACAAGTTCCGCGACGAGTTCCAGGCGCACGTCGACCGCGGCGGCTGCCCGTTCGGGGACGCGTCCCCGATCCACGGAATCCTCGCTCCCATCGCCCAGCACGCCCATGCGCACGAGCGAGAGGCGGTGCCGGCGTGAGCGCGCCGGAGATGGTCACCCTCACGATCGACGAGATCGAGATCTCGGTGCCGAAGGGGACCGGGCTCGTCGAAGCGGCTGCGCTGGCGGGCGTCGAGATCCCGATCTTCTGCTACGAGCCGCGGCTCGGGCCACCGGTGGGCGCCTGCCGCATGTGCCTGTGCGAGGTCGCTCCCGGCCCACCGAAGCCCCAGGCCGCCTGCACGCTCACGGCCGCGGACGGGATGGCCGTGAAGACGGCGCACACGTCGGCGATGGCGGCAGAGGCCCAGAACGCGACGCTCGAGTTCATCCTCGTCAACCACCCGCTCGACTGCCCCGTCTGCGACAAGGGCGGCGAATGCCCGCTCCAGGACCTGACGTTCCGCTACGGGCCAGGCTCGACGCGGATGACGTTCGACAAGCGGACGTTCGACAAGCCGATCCCGATCTCGCCGACGATCGCGCTCGACCGCGAGCGCTGCATCCTCTGCTACCGCTGCACGCGCTTCTCCGAGGACATCGCGGAGGACGGCCAGCTGATCGCGCGGAACCGCGGCGCGCAGTCCCTGATCGCCACATTCGAGGACGAGGCGTACCGCGCGCCGTTCTCCGGCAACGTGATCGAGCTGTGCCCGGTCGGTGCGCTGACCTCGACCCAGTACCGTTTCGAGGCGCGGCCGTGGGAGATCCAGAACGTCCCCACGGTCTGCGGCCTCTGCCCGGCCGGTTGCAACACGAGCGCCACGATCCGCGAGGGAAAGGTGCGGCGGATCCTCAGCCGCAACCACCCGGAGGTCGACGAGGGCTGGATCTGCGACCGCGGTCGCTTCACCTATCCCGCGCTCTACGCACCCGACCGCGTGACGGCGCCGATGAAGCGCGTCGAGGGCGCCTGGCGCTTCGACGACGTGTCGTGGGGCGAGGCGTTCGACGAGCTCGAGCGGCTTGCCAAGCGTGCCGGCGATGCGATCGTGCTCGCGCTCTCGGGCTCGGAGACGGTCGAGGTGGCGTACGCGCTTTCCAGGCTCGTGCGTGGGGCGTTCGGGTCGCACCACGTCGTCCTGCCCGAAGAGGTGAGCCCCGAGCTCGACGCGTACCGCGCCCCGCTCTCTTCGATCCGCGACGCCGAGCTCGTCGTCGTGATCGGTGACGACCCGGTCGTCGAGCGAGCGCCGGTCGTCGACCTGTGGATCCGCGCCGCGCGCCGAAACGGCGCGGAGATCGTCACCCTCGGCCCCGCCGGCACGAGCCCACGGCCGCCGGGAGATGGCGCCGCGGTCGCGCACGAGCTGGCCGACCGGCGGACTGCGCTCGGCAAGCGTCTGCACTCGGCCGAGCGCGCGGCGATCGTCTGGTCGGGCCCGGGCGGCCACGGCGGGGCCGAGCTGGCACGGCTTGCTCATGCCTGCGGCTTCCACGAGAAGGAGGGCTGCGGCGCTTTCTACCTCCCGGCGACCGCGAACGGCCGCGCTGTCGCGGAGGCCTGGGCGGCCGCCGGCGAAGGTGAGGCCAGCCCGCTCGACCACGTCGGCCTGCTGATCGTCTCTGGCGAGGAAGCGGTCGCCGATCCCGCCGTGCGGGCGCTCGCGGAGCGGGCCGACGCCGTCGTCGCCGTGACGATGTTCTCCGACGACGTGCGTGGCTGGACGCAGCTCGTGCTCCCCGGCACCCATGCGCTCGAGCGGGACGGGACGATGGTCAACCTCGAGGGCCGGGCACAGCGGACGCGCCGCGCGAGCAACCCGCCGGGACGCGACGACCTCGACTGGATCGCGGAGCTCGCAGGGCGCTACGGCATCGACACGAGACCAGCGGCAGGCCTCCCGCTGGTCACCGGCGGGGCGCGTGCCGCGCTTCCTTCACCGCCGGCCGCCACCGCGCCGCCCGGGCGCGGCGAGCAGGTGGCGGCGCTCGCACCTGCGGTCGCGCCGAAGCTCCGCCTCCACCGCTACCGCCCCCTCTTCTCCGGCGCGCTCGTCGAGCGCGTGCCCCAGCTCGCGTTCCAGCGTCCCGAGGCGGTGATCGAGCTGTCGCCCGAGGACGCGAGCCGCCGCTCGGTCGGAAACGGCGACACGGTGACCGTGCTCGCGAACGGCACGTCGATCGAGCTCCGCGCGCGTATCAACCGGCGTCTCGTCGACGGCGCCGCACGCGCAGCAGAGGAGCACGTTCGCAATCTGCCCGGCGACCTCGTGGAGGTGCGGCCGTGATCACGTGGCAGGTCTTGATCTATCTCGTCGAAGCGTTCCTCGTGCTCAACGTCCTCCTCCTCTCGTTCGCGTACACGACGCTGCTCGAGCGGAAGGTGCTCGGCCGCATGCAGCTCCGCTACGGGCCGAATCGCGCTGGGCCGTTCGGGCTGCTCCAGCCGATCGCCGACCTGATCAAGCTGGTCCGAAAGGAGGCGTTCTTCCCGCGCAAGGTCGAGGCGCTGCCGTACATCGTCGCGCCGGCCTTCTCCGCCTTCACAGCCCTGCTCGCGTTCAGCGTGATCCCGTTCGGCGCCGGCTGGGACGTCGACGGCTACAGGATCAACGGCGCCGTCGCCGAGGTGCCGATCGGGCTGATCGTGATCTTCGCCCTCGGCTCGATCGGGGTGTACGGGTTCATCGTCGGCGGCTGGGCTTCCGACTCGAAGTTCTCCCTGCTCGGCTCGATGCGCACGTGCGCGCAGCTCGTCTCGTACGAGGTGTCGCTGTCCCTGTCCGTGATCGGCGTGATCATGATCGCGCGCTCGCTCGACCTGTCCGCGATCGTCGGCAAGCAGATCGACACGATCTGGTTCGTCGTCCCGCAGCTCGTCGGCTTTCTCGTCTTCTTCATCGCCGCCGTCGCCGAGACGGCGCGTGCGCCCTTCGACCTGACCGAGGCCGACTCGGAGATCGTCGCCGGCTACCACACCGAGTACAGCGGCATGCGCTGGGGCCTGTTCCAGATGGCCGAGTACGTGAACATGATCGTCCTCTGCGCCCTCGCCGTGACACTGTTCTTCGGCGGCTTCGACGGGCCCTGGGAGCCGCTCGGCCCGCTCTGGTTCGTGATCAAGCTGTTTCTCGCGATCACGGTGTTCATCTGGATCCGCGCCTCCGTGCCGCGCCTTCGCTACGACCAGCTAATGCGCTTCGGGTGGAAGGTGCTGCTCCCGATCGCGACCTTGAACGCCGTCGTCACGGCGGCCGTGGTGGTGGCGACCTGATGCCGAGACCGCTGTCGACGTTCAAGGGGTTCGGCGTCACGTTCCGTCAGCTGTTCAAGAAGCCGATCACCGTCCAGTACCCCGAGGTCGTGCGGCCTGTCTACCCACGCTTCCGCGGCCGGCATCGCCTTCACCGCCACGAGAACGGGCTCGAGAAGTGCGTCGGCTGCTCGCTCTGTGCGGCGGCCTGCCCGTCGGACTGCATCCGCGTCGTGGCGGCCGAGAACGAGCCGGGGAACCGCGTCTCGGCCGGCGAGCGGTACGCGCGCATCTACGAGATCAACATGAGCCGCTGCATCTTCTGCGGCTACTGCGAGCTCGCGTGCCCGTTCGACGCGATCACGCTCGGCACGGAGTACGAGATCTCCGAGTACTCGCGCGAGGATCTGATCTACACGAAGGACATCCTGCTCCAGCCCCCGGTGAAGACTGTCCCCGTCGCCGATCCCGCCGAGTACGACACGCCCGATCCCTTCTACAAGACGCGCTCGTGAGCGGAGGGCTCTCATGAGCGGGGGCCTGCTCGCGACCTCGGCGTCCGACGTCCTCGTCTGGATCGTCTGGATCGTCGCTGCAGCCGCCTGCCTCGCATCCGGGGTCGCCGTCGTCAGCTTCGCGAACCCCTTCTACTCCGCTCTCGCCCTGATCGGGAACCTTGCGTCGCTCGCGGTGCTCTTCCTGCTCCTGTCCGCGGAGTTCGTGGCCGCTGCGCAGGTCCTGATCTACGCGGGCGCGATCGTCGTCATGTTCCTGTTCGTGATCGCCTATCTCGGCGGCCGCGCCGACACGCCGTGGCGTGGCGGGCCGGCGTGGCAGGCGATCGCGGCCGTCGTCGCAGCGTTCGCGATCCTCGTCGAGGTCGTCGTCGTGATCGGCATCCAGGCCGGCGGCGAGCCTGCCCGAGGCGAGCGACGTCAGCGGCGCCTTCGGTAGCCCGGCCGCGATCGGCGAGCTCTTCCTCACCGACCACCTGCTCGCCTTCGAGGTGACGTCGGTCGTGCTGCTCGTCGCGGCCGTCGGCGGCGTCATCCTCGGCAGCCACGCGCGCCGCGCCGACGAGGGAGAGGTCTAGTGCTCGGGCCCGGCGTTGGCTGGTATCTGGGTGTCGCGGGCGCCCTGTTCACGATCGGGGCGCTCGGCGTGCTCCTACGCCGCAGCCCGCTGATCGTCCTCCTCTCGCTCGAGCTGATGCTGAACGCGGCCAACCTGACGCTGATCGCCTTCGCGCGCCAGCACGGCTCGCTCGACGGGCAGATCTTCGCGCTCGCCGTGATGGCCGTCGCCGCATCCGAGGTCGTCGTCGGCCTCGGGCTGATCGTCGCCATGGCGAAGCGTCAGCTCGCGCTCGACACCGACCGCCTGACCTCGCTCCACGGGTGAGCAGGTGATCCCCGCCGCCTGGATCTGCCTCGTCCTACCGCTCGCGAGCGCGGTGCTGATCACGCTGCTCGGCACATCGGTCCCGCGGCGGGCGGCCGCGCTGATCGCGACGGTGTCCGTCGCAGCGTCGTTCGTCGCCGCGCTCGTCGCCTTCCTCGAGATGCTGTCCCGCCCCGTCGCCCTCCGCGGCGAGTCGTCGACCGCATGGAGCTGGCTGACGGCCGGGAACCTCGACTTCGGGCTCACGTTGTACATCGACCAGCTCGCGGTCTTCATGATGCTGATAGTCGCCGGCGTCGGCGCTCTGATCGTCGCGTACTCGATCGGCTACATGGATGCGGTCGACGAGGAGCGCCGCTTCTTCGCGTACATGTCGCTGTTCGTCTTCTCGATGCTCCTGCTCGTCGAGAGCGGCAACCTCCTGATGCTGCTCGCGGCGTGGGGCCTCGTCGGGCTCTCCTCGTACCTCCTGATCGGGTTCGAGCACGAGCGGCCAGCCGCGATCGCAGCGGCGAAGAAAGCGTTCATCGTCAACGCGTTCGGCGACGCGACGTTTGCCCTCGCGCTGTTCCTCCTCGTCCAGCAGACGGGGACGCTCGACTACGTCCCGGCGTTCGCACAGGCGTCGACCCTGTCGCCGACGGTCGCGACGCTCATCGCGCTCGGGCTGCTCGGCGGCGCGGTCGCGAAGTCGGCCCAGTTGCCGCTCCACACATGGCTCCCCGATGCAATGGAGGGCCCGACACCGGTCTCTGCCCTGATCCATGCGGCGACGATGGTCGTTGCCGGCGTCTACCTCGTGTTCCGCGCAGCGCCGATCTTCGAGGCGGCGCCCGAGGTGCAGGACACCGTCGCCGTGCTCGGCGCCGTCACGCTCGTCGTCGCCGGGCTGATCGCGCTCGTCCAGACGGACATCAAGCGCGTGATCGCGTACTCGACGATGTCGCAGATCGGCTACATGTTCGTCGCCGTCGGCATCGGCGCCTACGCGACCGGCATGTTCCACCTGCTGACGCACGCGTTCTTCAAGGCGCTCCTGTTCCTCGCCGCCGGAATCCTGATCCACGCGCTCGCAGGGGAGCAGGACTTGCGGCAGATGGGCGGCCTTCGCCGGCTGATGCCGTTCACGTACGGCGCGTTCCTCATCGGCGCGCTCGCGCTCGTCGGCGTGCCGCCGTTCTCGGGCTTCTTCTCGAAGGACCCGATCCTCGCCAACGCGCTCGACGATGGGAACCTCGGCTATGTCCTTTTCGGGCTCGCGGCCTTCGGCGCCTTCCTCACCGGCCTCTACACGTTCCGGATGATCTTCCTCGCCTTCGGCGGCGAGCCGACCGAGGAGCTCCGCGCGCGCTATCACCCGCACGGCGGCAAGGAGGGCCCGTACTCGATGGTCTTCGTCGTCTCCGTCCTCAGCGTCCTCGCGGCCGTCGCCGGCTTCCTCCAGTTCACCCCCTACTGGGACCCGGTCGACACGTTCCTCGACCCGGTCGCCGCGCCGCTGACCGACCCGACGCGCCGGATGGAGGCGGTCGCGAGCGTCGTTGTGGTCTGCCTGGGGCTCGCCGGCGTCCTCGTCGCCTGGCTCCTGTACTCGGCGCGCAGGATGCAGGTGCCGCGGCCGTGGCGCGCGCTCGAGCACAAGCTCTACTTCGACGAGCTGTACAACGCGGTCTTCTACCGCCCGGCGGTCGCGACGTCGAAGATCCTCTACGCACTCGTCGAGGGGCCCCTCGTCGGCGGCTCGCTCTCGGGCATCGGCGACGGAACGAGCCAGCTCGCCAGGTGGGTGCGGGCGCTCCAGACCGGGGTCGTGCGGACGTACGTGCTCGGCGTGGCGGCCGGCTTCGCGATCCTCGTCCTCGTCTTCGTGGCGGTGCGCTGACGTGGCCCACGGCTGGCTCACCGACACCCTGATCCTGCTGCCGATCGGCGCGGCGATCGCGCTCTGGATTCTGCCGTGGCCGCGGCTCGCGACCGCGTTGATCGCCGTCGCCGTCAGCCTCGCCGAGGTCGGATTCTGGGTCTACGGTCTCGTGCAGTTCGACTTCTCGAAGGCGACGGGCAGCCCCCAGTTCGATGACACCGCGACGTGGTTCGGCGACCTCGGCATCTCGTACCACGTCGGTTTCATCGGCATCGGCCTGTGGCTCGCCGGCCTGACCGTCGTCGTGCAGGCGGCGGCGATCGTCTACGCCGTCCGCGTCGGCAGAGAGCGTCCGCGCGCGTACTTCGGCCTGATGCTGCTCCTGACGGGGGCGATCGTCGGCGTCTTCGCCGCACAGGACCTCCTCCTCTTCTACGTCTTCTGGGAGGCGATGCTGATCCCGCTCTACCTCCTTGTCGGCGTCTGGGGAGGCGAAGGGCGGCAGCGCGCTACGCTCGTCTTCTTCATCTACACGATGGCGGGCTCGCTGCTGATGCTCGCGTCGATCATCGTCTTCGGCGTCTCGAAAGGGACGTTCGACCTCACGCAACTGAGAACGGAGGGCACGTCGACCTGGCTGTTCCTCGGCTTCGTCGCGGCCTTCGCCGTCAAGGCGCCGCTCTTCCCGTTCCACGGCTGGCTGCGCGACGCGTACAGCCAGGCGCCCGCGGAGGTGGCCGGCGTTCTGTCGGGCGTCGTGTCGAAAGCCGCCGCCTACGGTTTTCTCTACATCGCGATCGTCCTGTTCCCCGGCCCGGCGGCCGACCTTCGCGTGCCGATCCTCGCATTCGCCGCGATCGGCCTCGTCTACGGCTCGCTGCTCGCGTTCCGTGCGGGAGACATCCGAGGCGTCATCGCGTACTCGAGCCTCGCCCAGCTCGGGCTGATCGTGCTCGGCGTGTTCGCGACAAACGTCGCCGGCTGGAACGGCGCGCTGCTGCAGATGGTCAACCACGGGCTGCTCTCGGCGACGCTGTTCATGATCGCCGGCATCGTCGAGCTCCGCACGGGAACCGGCTCGCTCGACCGGCTCGGCGGCATGGCGCGCGGCCGGCCGGCGCTCGCCACGGTGCTGATGGTGACGGGCGTGATCGCGCTCGCCGTGCCCGGCTCGACGGCGTTCGCCGGTGAGTTCCTGATCCTCAACGGCGTCTTCGTCTCGGGGTGGGGCTGGGCGGTCGTCGGCGCGATCGCCATCGTCCTCGCCGCCATGTACATGCTGCGGCTGATCTCGGCGGTGCTCCACGAGCGGCAGGGCAGCGCCGTCACGAGCGACGCCCGCGACCTGCGGCCGGCCGAGCTCGCGCTGCTCGTCCCGCTCGTCGCCTGCCTGCTCGCGCTGTCCGCGTGGCCCGCGGCTATCACGAACCACAGCTTCGGCCAGACCGACGAAACGCCGGGCCTCGGCAACATCCTGGAGCCGTTCGAGTGATCGCGGCGAAGATCGCCACGCCGGCCGTCGACTGGTACGCGCTGACGCCGATCCTCGCGCTGCTCGGCGTGACGGCGGCCTGCCTGCTCGTCGCCGTGCTGCTGCCCGCGAGCTGGAAGCGGCCCGTCGCAGCCGTGGTCACGGGCGGAGGGTTCGTGGCCGCGTTCGTCCTCTCGGCGTTCCTGTTCGACGACTCCGAGACGCCCGCCGGCATCGTCGCCGGCGCCGTCGTCCGCGACCGGCTCGGCTACTTCACGGCGCTCGTCGTGTGCGGCGCTGGGCTGCTCGCGACCTACGTCTCCTGGCGGAACGGCATGCGCCGCCACGCAGCCGAGTACTACGGCGTGCTGGCGGCGGTCGGTGCCGGAATGATCTTCTTCCTCCAGGCGAACAACCTGATGACGCTCTTCCTCGGGCTCGAATGGTTCTCGATCTCGCTCTACATCCTTTGCGCGATCGACGTCTCCGTCGCCGGCTCGCTCGAGGCCGGGCTCAAGTACCTGATCGTCGGCGGCTTCGGGTCGGCCGTGCTCCTGTTCGGATCGGCGCTCGTTTACGGGGCGACCGGCGTGCTCGGCTTCGCGGGCATCGCCCAGGCGACGGCTGCACAGGGCCTGAGCCACGACCTGTTCCTCGTCACCGGGCTCGCGATGATCATCGCGGGGCTCGCGTTCAAGGCGTCCGCCGCGCCGTTCCACATGTGGACGCCAGACGTCTACGAAGGCGCGCCGACACCCGTGACGTCGTTCATGGCGGCAGCGACGAAGGCCGCCGCGCTCGTCGTCACGCTGCGCTTGCTGACAACCGCATTCGGAGACGAGGCGCAGCTGTGGACGATTGCCCTCGCGGTCATCGCCTGCGTGTCGCTTGCCGTCGGCAACCTCGCGGCGATCGTCCAAACGAACGTCAAGCGGCTGCTCGCGTACTCGTCGATCGCGCAGGCCGGCTTCATGCTGATCCCGATCGCCGCCGCAAACGCGACGGGCGGCAAGGCGCTCCTCTTCTACCTCGTGCCCTACGGCGCGGCCTCGCTCGGCGCGTTCGCCGTCGTCGCCGCGCGCGAGCGCGAGCTCGGGCAGCCCGTCACGCTGGAGACGAT
The DNA here is from genome assembly GCA_963773055.1 of uncultured Actinomycetes bacterium. Classification (GTDB taxonomy): domain Bacteria; phylum Actinomycetota; class Thermoleophilia; order Gaiellales; family Gaiellaceae; genus PALSA-612. The sequence continues at coordinate 348,062 of CAVYZL010000003.1, forward strand.
CGGCGGCATGGGCTGGGAGCGACCGGCGCTCGGCGCCGCCATGTGGGTGTTCATGCTCTCGTTCGCCGGCCTGCCGTTCACGGGCGGCTTCGTCGGGAAGTTCTACGCCTTCACCGCTGCGTACGACCGCGGCTGGACCTGGCTCGTGATCGTCGGCGTGATCGCGACGGCGTTCAGCCTCTACTACTACCTTGCCGTGATCCGGGCGATGTACATGCGCACGATGCCTGCGCGCACCGCGCCCGTCGGCGGCCAGCCGCCGCGCGAGCTCGCGCTGTCCGCTGCGGTCGGCGCGAGCCTCGTGATCGTCGTAGCGACATTCTTCGCCGTCGAGCCGCTGATCGACCTCTGCGAGAAGGCGGTAGCGGCGATTCCCTTCCCCTACTAGGGACGGGTCTGAAAGCGGCGCGCGAGGGTAGCGCCGAGGAAGACGCCGGTGACGGTCAGAACGACGTTGAGATCGCGGTCCACTCGTAGTCGTTCACCCAGATCACCTCGGTGATGACGGCGCCGACGTTTGCAAGGAAGTCGACTGAGATAGGCTGGGATCAAATGGCCGGAACCCTGACGTGGCTCGGGCACGCGAGCTTCCGGATCGACTCGCCGGGCGGCAAGCGGATCTACGTCGACCCGTTCCTGAACGGCAATCCGAAGTGCCCCGCGAACGAGCTGGAGCCCGAGCGGGTCGACCTGATCGCGATCACGCACGGGCACGAGGACCACGTCGGCGACACCATCGCGTTGTACGAGAAGTTCAAGTGCCGGGTGATCGCCCAGGTCGAGCTTCGAGACCACCTCGCCCGGCAAGGCGTGGGAGAGTGGGACGGCGCAGACCCCTCGAAGGGCGGGACGGTCGACGAGGACGGCATCCGCATCACGTTCACGGACGCGAACCACTCGAGCTCGCACGGAGGGACGTACACCGGCGAACCATGTGGGCTCGTGATCGCTCTCGAGGACGACACGCGCGTCTACTTCGCCGGGGACACGAACGTCTTCGGCGACATGGCGCTGATCGCACGGCTGTACAAGCCGACCGTCGCGGTGCTGCCGATCGGCGGCCACTACACCATGGGCCCGAACGAGGCGGCCGTCGCGCTCGAGCTGCTCGGCGTCGAGCGGTGCGTGCCGTGCCACTTCGGCACGTTCCCGATCCTCAAGGGCACGCCCGCAGACCTCCGCGAGCTCGCGCCCGCCGGCGTCGAGATCGTCGACTTCGAGCCCGGCGACTCGATCGACCTTTGATCGCAGTCCCCTTCCTCACTTGAGAGAGCGCTGGCTTGGCGCGACGGGCCGCCGCGTGCCCGAGATCGCCGTCGAAGGCGAGCTCGAGCTGCCCGACGCCACACTTGTCCTCGACGAGCCCGACCTCCAGGCGATGCGGACGGCCTTCGATGAAGGACGACCCGTCGCCGTACGGGCAGACACGGCGGACAAGGTGCGCGCGGCGCTCTCGCGCCCCGAGGTCTCCTGCGTCCTCGTCCCGGAGGCGAAGCGGCAGCTGCTCGAGCTCGACCTTCCGGCGCTCACGTATGACTGAGCCGCTCGTCTCCACCTACTCGATCGTCGCGTGCGACCTCGACGCCGAGCAGTGGGGAGTCGCCGTCCAGTCGAAGTTCCTAGCCGTCGGCTCGGTCGTCCCGTGGGCGGAGCCGCACACGGGGGCCGTCGCCACGCAGTCCTATGCGAATCCGCGCTACGGGCCGGAGGGGCTCGCGCTGCTGCGCGACGGGCTGGCCGCCTCCGAGGTCGTCGCACGGCTGACCGACCCGGACGACGGCCGCGCCCAACGGCAGCTCGGAGTCGTCGACCGCCACGGCAACGCCGCGACCTACACGGGCGAAGAGTGCAATGCATGGGCAGGCGGCCAGACAGGTCCGTGCTATGCCGCCCAGGGCAACATCCTCCACTCGCAGGCCACCGTCGCCGCGCTCGCTTCGACGTTCGAGGAGACGGCGGGCTGGCCGCTCGCCGAGCGGCTGCTCGACTGCCTCGACGCAGCCCAGCAAGCGGGAGGCGACTCGCGCGGCCAGCAGTCTGCGAGCCTGCTCGTCGTCTCGCCGGGCGGCGGCTATGCCGGGCTCTCCGACTCGGTCGTCGACCTTCGCGTCGACGACCACGAGCTCCCGCTGACGGAGCTCCGGCGCCTCTACGATCTCCACCAGGAGCTGTTCGGACGCACCCCTTCTGAGAAGTGGGTAGCGATGGACGAGGAGCTGACAGCCGAGGTGCAGTACCTGCTCGCCCGGCTCGGCTACACCGGCGACCTCGGCGACGCCTTTCACCGCTGGTGCGGCGCCGAGAACCTCGAGGAGCGTGCGAACGGCATCGACCGCATCGATCCCGTCGTGCTCGCGCGGCTGCGAGGCGAATGACCTCCTTCCACGTCATCTCGCTGGACGAGCTCGACCGGCTACCCGTCGGGGACGGCCTCGAGTGGCGGCCGATCCGGCGCCGGCTCGGAATCAAGGCCTTCGGCATCAACGCATACACGGCCGAGAAGGTCGGCGACGTCGTCGTCGAGGAGCACAACGAGGGCTCCGGTCACGAAGAGGTCTACATCGTCGTCCGCGGCCGCGCGCGATTCACGCTCGGCGAGGAGACGATCGACGCGCCCGCCGGCACGCTCGTCTACCTGCCCGATCCCGAGGTCGTGCGCGTGGCCCACTCCGCGGAAGAGGGCACGCTCGTGCTCGCGGTCGGCGGCTGGCCGGACAAGGCGTTCGCTCCTTCGGGCTGGGAATGGCCTTTCGAGGCGGCGCCGCTCGCCGACCAGGGCCGTCACGATGAGGCGATCGCGATCATGGAGGAAGGGATCCGCGAGCTCGGAGAGAGCGCGCCGGGCTTCTACCACCTCGCCCGCTTCGAGGCGAAGGGCGAACGGCGGGACGACGCCGTCAGGCACCTCAGGCAGGCGCTCGAGCTTCGCCCCGACCTCCGCGAGCACGCCGAGCAGGACGAGAACCTCGCGCCGCTGCTTGCTGACGTCTAGGAGTCGCCGGGAAGCCTGAGGCCGGCCGCCGCCGACCGGAACGCCGGGACGGGATCCGCCTCCGGACGCGCGACGACCAGGAGGGCGCCATACGTGCCCGGAGCCAACGCGTCGACTAGCAGCTGCAGGCCCGTCGCGAGCGCGAACGCCTTGTACGCCTGCTCCCCGCCGAACGGGACGAGATCATCCGGCGACGCGAGCCCGGCGATCACGTCACCGTGGGTGACGGCGCCCATCGAGACGTCGGCGACGAGGGGCTTTCCGTCCGAGCTCGGGATCCCGATCGCGAGCGGCGTCGTGCCGACGAGCGGCTCGGAGCCGTCCGGGTGCGCGAGCCGCGGGGGCGACGTCGCTGTCAGCGCGGCCACGAGTCCTCCCTCCGCCAGGTGGCGCACCCAGTAGCCGAGCATCCCCGTCGGAAAGCAGTCGGCGGCGACAACCACTCGCGCCCGCGCAGGCGGATCGGCGAGCTGCGCGTCGCAGATCGCGGCGAGGGTGAGATAGCCGAGCGCGCCGTCTCCCTCCCACCGCTCGTAGCCGGGCTCGGCGATCGTCCGCTTCGGCCGTGCGGATGGATCGAGGCCGGGCAGAGTCGCGAGCCATTCGACACGGGCGAGCCCGTGGCCTCGCTTGCCGCGAGCCTCGGCGTCGAGGAAGTGATCCGCGAGGACGCGGACGTCCTCGTCTGAGAAGCCGAGCCCGCGAAGGCGCTCGACCACTGCAGAGCGATCAGCCGACGAGGGGGAGCTCCTTGACGATCCCGCCGGTGCGCTCGGGCTCGATCGCGAGCACGGCTTCCGCGATCTCGAAGATCGCCCGGCTCGCGGGGGCGTCGGGATCGCTCCAGACGAGCGGCTCTCCACGGTCACCCGCCTCCCGCAGCGCAGAATCGAGCGGCACGCAGCCGAGCAGCGGCGCCCCGGTCGCCTCCGCGAGGCGTTCCCCACCGCCCGAGCCGAACACCTCCGACGTCATGTTCTCGACGATGCCGAGCAGGCGCATCTCGGTCTTCTGCGCCATCAGCGCCGCTCGCATCGCCACCTCCTGCGCGAGCGGCTGCGGCGTCGTGACGACGATCGCCTCGGCCCGTGGCAGCAGCTGCCCGAGCGAGATCGCGACGTCGCCCGTCCCGGGCGGCATGTCGACGAGCAGCACGTCGAGGTCGCCCCAGTGGACGTCGGAAAGGAACTGCTCTAGCGCTCGGTGAAGCATCGGCCCGCGCCACATCACAGCCGCGTTGTCGTCGAGGAAGAAGCCGATCGACATCAGCTTGATCCCGTTCTTGACCGGGGGCACGATCATCTGGTCGACCGCGACCGGGCGTTGTGAGATCCCGAGCAGGTGCGGGATCGAATAGCCGTAGACGTCGGCGTCGACGAGACCGGTGCGCTGGTCGACCGACTGGAATGCGGCCGCGAGGTTGGCGGTGAGCGACGACTTGCCGACGCCGCCCTTGCCGCTGGCGATCGCGATCACCCGTGTCGAGCGATCGACGGCGATCCCCTTCGATCTAGCTGCGACGCCTCCGCGCAGCTTGTCCGTCAGCGCGGCGCGCTCATCCGCAGTCATCACGTCGAAGCCGACGCGCGTACGCTCGACGCCCGCGACCCGCCCGACGTGCTCCGCGACCTGGTCCGAGAAGCTCGAACGAAGCGGGCAGCCCGCGATCGTCAGCGCGATCGTCACCGAGACATCGCCGCCGTCGATCTCGACCTCCCGCACCATGTCGAGCTCCGTCACGGGTCGCCCGAGCTCGGGATCGATCACGCGCTCGAGCGCCGCGAGCACCTCGCTGCGGGAGACCTCCATCGCCCGCAGGGTACCCGTGGGTGGAAGATAGGCGTGTGACGTGGATCGGGTTCGTCTGGAAGAACCTCCTCCGGCGGCCTGCGAGAACTGCGCTGACCGCAGCCGGCGTCGCGCTCGGCGTCGGGCTGATCGTCGCGCTGCTCTCGATCGCCGCCGGCGTCCGCAAGACTGCGGGCGACCTGATCCACGTCGGACGCGCGGACTTCGGCGTCTTTCAGGCGGACGCGTCCGACCTCACACGCTCTCTCCTGCCGCAGTCGGCCGAGAAGACGGTCGCCGACACGAACGGAGTCTCGGGGGTCGCGGGCATCTTCCTGCGCGTGACGAAGATCCCGAAGCGCGACTCGTTCCTCGTCTTCGGCTACGCGCCGAACGAGTTCCCGTCCCGTCGGCTCGTGATCGTCGAGGGCCGCCGGGCGCGCGGACGCGAGGCGATGCTCGGCGACAGCGCCGCCGGGCCGCTCGGGCTCGGTCCGGGCGACGTGCTGACGATCGAAGGGAAGCGCTTCCCGATCGCAGGCCTCTACCACTCGGGCAACCGCTTCGTCGACGGCGGGGCGGTCCTGCCGCTGACCGCGGCTCAGGCCCTCGCCGGTCATCCCGGCGAGGTGACGACATTCGGCGTCACCGTTCAGCTCGGTAGGAAGCCGAGCGACGTGGCGAAGCTCGTCGAGCAGCGGCTGCCGGGGGCGGTCGCGGTGACGGAGCCCGGCGCAGTCGTCAAGGTCGACACCTCGAGTCGCTTGATCATCCGCGCGGGCTGGATCTTCTCCTTCCTGGCACTGATCGTCGGCGGCATCGGCGTCATGAACACGATGGCGATGTCGGTGATCGAGCGGATCCACGAGATCGGGATCATGCGCGCCGTCGGCTGGCGCAAGTGGCGGATCGGCCTTCTCATCCTCTCCGAGGCGATCGGGATCGGCCTGCTCGCACTCGGCGTCGGGCTCGCGCTCGGCTACATGGCCGCTGAGCTGTTCACGTCCGAGGGTGGCCTGTCGGAGCTCGCCGAGCCCGACTTCACGGCCGGCGTCTTCGCCTGGGGCCTCGCGTTCGCGCTCGGCGTCGCCGTGATCGGCGCCCTCTATCCCGTATGGCGTGCGGTGCGGCTCAGGCCGATCGAGGCGTTGCGGCGGGGGTAACGGCGTCGGTTTCGATCCGGCCGTCGCGGATCCGGAGCGTCCGGTCTGCCGCCGCCGCAACCTCGGCGTCGTTCGTCACGAGCAGGATCGTCATCCCACGCTCGTCGCGGAGGCGGTGCAGCAGGTCGACGATCTGGCCACCGGTCGAGGAGTCGAGCGCGCCGGTCGGCTCGTCCGCGAGCAGGAGCTTCGGGTCGTTCGCAAGCGCCCGCGCGATTGCGACACGCTGGCGCTCTCCACCGGAGAGCGTCTCCGGGCGAGCATCCGCGCGCTGGGCGATCGCGCACGCGCCGAGCAGCTCGTCCGCTTTCGCAACGCGCGCGTGACGCGACAGACCGCGGCCGATCATCGGCACCTGGACGTTCTCGCGGGCGTTCAGCGTCCCGATCAGGTGGTGGAACTGGAACACGAAGCCGACGGTCGCCGCACGGTACTCCGCCGCGTCGCGAAGCTCCCCGAGCTCCGCGCCGCCGACGCGGATCGTCCCCGCGTCCGGTCGGTCGAGCGCGCCGATCAAGTTCAGCAGCGTGCTCTTCCCGCAGCCTGACGGGCCGACGACGGAGACGAAGTCGCCCGGCTCGAGCATCAACGAGACCTCGTCGAGCGCCTCGATCGCGCCGTTGTCGAATGCCTTCGAGACGTGATCGACGGCAACCGCGACGCCGCCGTTTCCCATCACTTCGGCGTGACCTTGCGCGTGAGCACCTTCGTCCGCACCTTCCCACCGACCTTCGCTTTCACGGCCCAGCGCAGCGTGAGTGGGAATCCCCGCGATTCCGGGGGGAACGTGACGTAGTCGCGGAACGTGCCCTTGAAGGGCCAGTTCGTGATCGGCCTCACCGGCTTCGACGGCCCGTAGTCGATCGGATGGACGCCGCCGATCGGATCCGTGAGCGTCGCGGTCACGGTGCCCTTCAACGGCTGCCCCTTCAGATCCTTGGCCGTGATCGAGTAGAACCACTTGACGTTCACCTTCGGATTCGCGGCAGGCGCCTTCAGCGTCGCCCTCCACCCCGTCGCCGCGAGAGCGACTGGGACGACCACGAGACCCAGCACCGCGAGGAACATCCGCAGTCGCACAGCTGCATGGTAGTCGTCGAGATCGTGCGTCAGCGCAGCGCGTCAACGAGGAGCGCGTACGCGTCCGGGGTCGCCGCAGCGGCGACGCGCGAGCGCTGGCCGAGGTCGAGCGGCGCGTCGAGCAGCGTTCCACCGTCGCAGAGCTCCACGATCAGGCCCCGCTCCCGGACGACGAGCTGCGCGGCGGCGATGTCGACCGAGCGCGAAGGACGGAGGGAGCAGACGGCGTCCACACGGCCGGCGGCGAAGTGACAGAGCGAGAGAGCGAGAGAGCCCATGATCCGCAGGCGCTCGGCAACGCCGACGAGACTCGGCGCCCGCTCGGCCACGAGGTGCGTCTTTGTCGCCTCGAGCCCGAGCAGCTCGATCGTCTCCTTCGGCGGCGGCGCGTCCAGGGGCGCCCCGTCGAGCGTTGCGCCCTCGCCGAGCACCGCGGCCCACTCCTCGCCGGCGCCGAAGTCGTAGACGTAGCCGAAATGGACATCCCTGATCGCCGGCCCGTCGGCGACCGCGATCGACAGCGAGAAGAAGGGGATGCCCCGCTTGGCGTTGATCGAGCCGTCGATCGGGTCGAGGACGACGGTGACGGCGCTGTCACCCGATGCCGCACGGTGCCCGAGCTCCTCCGAGACGAGCGTGAAGTCCCCTCCCAGCTCGTCGAGTCGCTCGACCACCGCGAGCTCGGCCGCCTGGTCGATCGCCGTCGTCTCGTCCCCTCCCTCGCCGTCACCGACGACCGGCTCGCGCTCGAGGCGCGTCGGCAAACGCTCGAGCACGCTCTTCACGTCCTCCGTCGCGGCGCGGCAGATCTCGAGCCAGTCGGTCACAGAGGCTGGAAAAGAAGGCCGGAGGGCAGCTTGGGAAAGAAATAGGTCGATTTCTGCGGCATCGTCTCCCTGCGCCGCGCGGTCTCGAGCACGAGGTCGATCGGCGTCGGGCGGACGAGCAACGCGGCCTCTGCGTCACCGCGATCGACGGCCGCCGTCGCCTCACCAAGATCCGCCGTGTACGTCACGCCTTCCGGCCGGAGGCGCTCGACAAGCGCCGCGTCCGGCTCGCCCACCTCACCCGCAACCGTGGTCGCTCCGTCATGCCTGTAGACCACGGCGCCCGAGCGGCCGCCGGGAAGCGCGGAGAGCCCAGCTCGAACGGACGCAGCGGGCTCGCCGGCGACGGGGCCGAGTCGCTCCGCGATCCGGTGCGTGGGGAAGATCGTCAGCCCCTCCTGGCCGGTCGGACAGACGACGACCATCATCCACGCGCTCTCCTCGGAGCCGTCCTCCTCGTGGAACGCGAGGGCGGTCTCGTAGCGATGGTGACCGTCCGCGATCACGAGCTGTGCGTCGGCCAGCGCGTCCGGCACAGCCCCGTCGACCCGCCATAGTCGATTGCGCACGCCGTCGAGCTCGACGTCGACGTCGGGGTCCCCGGCGGGACCGTCGAGCCTGCCTTCGAAGAGCAGGAAGATCGGCTCGACCTCGGCGCGTAGAGCGCGCAGCAGCCGCAGGCGACCCTCCTTCGGGCCTGCATGCGTGCGCTCGTGCGGGAGCACGACCCCGTTCGCGTACGGCTCGAGTCGCAGCGCGCAGACGAGCCCGTCCCGCCGTCGCGCGATGCCGTCAGGCCCGACGTAGTCCTGTGCGAGCCACCGTAGAGTCGGCTCGTCGTCCTCCACGAGCGCGCCCTCAGCGAGCCACGCGCGCCACGTCTCCACCGCGGCCGGGTCGCTGTCCGGCAGCGTCAGGTGGACGACGTTGTACGGGCTCGAGGCAAGGTAGCGCGCGCGGGCCGCGGCATCGATCACGTCGTACGGAGGAGCGATCAGGGTCGAGATCGGGCCGGCCCTGCGCTCGTCGTAGCGGACGGCGCGAAACGGCTTGACGACGGCCACGAAGCCGGACCCTACCAGCCGCTTCCGGACCTAGACTCGACTCCATGAGCGCCATCGCCGAGCTTGCGGAAGACCGCGTCGTCGAAGGGGTCTACGCCGTCACGCGCAAGCGGCGACTGCGCACGCGTTCGGGCTCGGACTACCTCGCGCTCGAGCTCGTGGACCCGAGCGGGCGCATCGAGGCTCGCGTCTGGCACGACGTCGACCTCCTGGACGGGCGTTTTGCGGAAGGCGACGCCGTCCGCGTCCTCGGGCGGGTCGAGCGGTTCCGAAACAGGCTTCAACTCGACATCCGGACGATCGAGCCGGCGGAGGAGACGGATCCCGCCGCGCTGACGCCGACCGTCCGGCGCGATCTCGACGAGCTCGAGGGCTTCCTCGACTTCCTCGCCGGCGAGATCGCCCACCCCGGGTTGCAGGCGACCGTGCGCGCGATCGTGGGAGACCAGGCAATTCGGCAGGCGTTCCGACAGCTCCCGGCGACTGTCGACGGGCACCACGCCTACGCGGGCGGCCTGCTCGAGCACACGGTCGGCGTGGCGACGATCTGCCGCGAGCTCACTCAGCTCCACCCGCGTCTCCGAGGCGACCTGCTCGGCGCCGCGGCGCTGCTCCATGACGTCGGCAGGACGAAGGAGCTCGGACCCGCCCCCGCGTACACCCAGACGCCCGAGGGAAGGCTGCTCGGGCACGTCCACCTCGGCCTGCGCCTGATCGAGGAGCGCGCGGCGCCCCTCGAGGCAGACGTCCGGGCGGAGCTCCTCCACGCGGTCTCGGCGCACCACGACGCGCGGGCAACACGAACCGCTGAGGCGGCGTGCCTCTACCACGCCAACCAGCTCGACGCAGTCGCAGCCACCCGACCGGTAGACACGCCGGATAGCTAGCCCATAGCGCTACTCTCGAACCGTGTGGGAGGGGCTCGCAGCGACGCTCGAGGGCAGCCGCGTGAACGTCGAGCCACTGGCCACCACGCACGAGCACGACCTCTACGAAGCCGCGCAGGACATGGACTGGTCGCTGATGCCCGTCGACCCGTCTGCCGACGCGGCCGTCTTTCACGCCTGGCTCGGCGAAGCGCTCGCGCTCGCCGCCCGCGGGGAGCAGCAGCCCTTCGCCGTCCTCGACGCGGGCACGGGACGGGCGATCGGCAGCACGCGGTACCTCTCGCTCCGGCCCGAGCACCGCGGGCTCGAGATCGGCTGGACCTGGCTCACCCGCTCGCGCTGGGACTCCGGGGTCAACGTCGAGGCGAAGCTCCTTCTCCTCAGCCACGCGTTCGAGCGGGTCGGCTGCATGCGCGTGGAGTTCAAGACCGACGCGCTCAACGAGCGCTCGCGTCGTGCGCTCGCGGCGTTGCCCGCGACCTTCGAGGGTGTCTTTCGCAAGCACATGCTCGTCGGCAACGACGGCACGCGACTGCGCGACTCGGCATGGTTCGCGATCGTCGACGACGACTGGCCGAAGGTGAAGGCAAACCTCGAGCGGCGGCTCGCTACGACGCGGGGCTGAACCGCACATTGAGCACGTCGCCGTCCTCGACGACGTACTCCTTGCCTTCGAGCCGCTGAAGGCCACGGCGCGCCGCCTCCGCGCGTGACCCGCACTCGACGAAGTCGGCGGCCGGGATCACCTCGCAGCGAATGAAGCCCCGGGCGATGTCCGTGTGGATCTCCGCCGCGGCCTCGAGCGCCGTCTGACCGCGCCGAAGCGTCCACGCTCGTGCCTCCGTGTCGCCGGCGGTGAAGAAGACGATCACGCCGAGCGCCTCCTTCAGCTTGAGCACGACGTCCTCGAGCACGGGCGGCCCGTCCCGGAAGGCCGAAGCCTCCTCGTCGGAGAGGTCCGCAAGCTCGAGCTCCAGTGCGAGATCGATGGCGGCCGGACCGTTCTCGATCGGGATCAGCGGCTTCGTCGTCAGCGGCTCGAGCTCGTCCGGCACGTCACCGGCGAAGTCTGCGAACCGTCCGCCCCCATCGAGATGCGCGAGCAGCGACTCGAGCGTGGACGCCTCGGCCCGCAGCTTCGCGTCGCCCGATTTCGCCTGTGTGCGCACCCGCTCCAGGCGAGCCTCGACGTGGTCACGATCGGCGACGAGCAGCTCCAGCTCGAGCTGCTCGAGGTCACGGCGGGGATCCGATCCTGGCTGGAACGCCGCGGCGACGGCGAGCAGAGCGTCGACGCGACGGAGGTTGCCGAGCAGGGCCGCGCCGGTGCCCGGCACGTCCTGTACCCGGATCGCCGCCGGCGTGACCTTCGCCGAGGCCTCGACGGCTGCAACCGCCTCGAGTCGAGCGTCGGCGATCGGCGCCATCCCGACGTGCGGCTTCGCGTCGTGGATCGGCGCGCCGGCGTGGGTAAGGGCGTTGAAAAGGGTGGTCTTTCCAGCCTTCGGCAGCCCGACGATGCCTGCCTCGAGGCTCAACTCGTGAAGCCGACCCGACCCTCGCGCGCGTACCGCTTCACGTACGAGACCTTGGAGACGGCCACGAGCAGGGTGCCGTCCTCCGCGTCGAGCTCGACTACCTCGTCCGTCCGTGCGCGGAGCGCCGTCTCGAGCGCGTCGGCGCCGGCCGGGGAAACACGCGCGGCAAGCACCTCGCCGCCGCGAAAGCCGATGTGGACGAGGGTCAGGTCGGCGTCAGGCATTGCTCACGAGCTCGCTGAGGACGCCGTGGATCGAGGTCGGGTGGAGGAAGGCGACCTGAAGCCCGTAGAGACCGGGCCGGGGCTCGCGGTCGACGACATCGACGCCTTCCGCGCCGAGCGCGCTCGAGCTCGGAGGCGATGTCGTCGACCTCGTACGCCACGTGGTGCATGCCGGGCCCGCGCCGGGCGAGGAAGCGGCCGATCGGCGTGTCTTCGCCGGTCGGAGCGAGCAGCTCCAGCCGGTCGTCTCCGACGAGCAGCGCGGCTGCTTCGGCGCCCTGCGACGGCATCGTCTCGCGTGCCTCGACACGCGCCTCGAACAGCCGCCCGTACGTCGCTACGGCGTCGTCGAGGTTCTCGACGGCGAGACCGATGTGGTGGATTCCCCGCGGCGGCACGCCGCGGATGCTAGTCGAGTCGGCCTCAGTCGCCGACCGGAAGAGCGCGGACGGTGCCAACCGTCTCGGAGTTCCGCGATTCCTGCGGCACGCCATCGAGCAGCGCGTCGAGCTGCTTGCGCTCGAGCGTCTCCTTCTCGAGCAGCGCCTGGGCGATCCGGTCGAGCGGAGCGCGGTGCTTCACGAGCAGCCGCGCGGCATCCTCGTACGCCTCGTCGGTCAGACGGCCCTGCTCGCCGTCGCGGACCCGCTTCGTCTCCTCGGACAGCGAGTAGTTGTCGGCGCGCATCGTCCGCGACGCGATCTCCGACATCCCGTAGTCGAACACCATCGCGCGGGCGAGGTCAGTCGCCCGCTCGAGATCGTTCGCGGCGCCGTTCGTCACACGTCCGAACACGACCTGCTCCGCCGCCCGGCCGGCGAGGAAGACCTTCATCATGTCGCTCAGCTCCTCCTTCGTATGGAGGTAGCGGTCTTCGACCGGGACGTTGAGCGTGTAGCCGAGCGCCTGACCGCGCGAAACGATCGTCACCTTGTGAACGGGGAGCGCGCCGCCCATGAGATGGGACATGAGCGCGTGCCCGGCCTCGTGGTAGGCGAGGATGCGCTTCTCCTTCTCCGAGACCACGCGCCGCTGCTGCAGACCGGCGACGACACGCTCCATTGCAGCGTCGAAGTCCTCCGCCGAGATCGTCTGCGCCCGGCGGCGGCCGGCGAAGATCGCTGCCTCGTTGGCGATGTTTGCGAGATCGGCGCCCGTCAGGCCGGCCGTCTGGCGCGCGACGATCTCGAGGTCGACGTCGGCATCGAGCGGCTTGCCCTTCGTGTGGACGCCGAGGATCTCGATGCGGCCCTTGAGATCGGGCGGAGGCACGAGCACCTGCCGGTCGAAGCGGCCGGGGCGGAGAAGAGCCGGGTCGAGGTCCTGAAGCCGGTTGGACGCGCCCATGACGACGACCTGGGCGCCGGTCGAGAACCCGTCGAGCTCGACGAGCAGCTGGTTCAGCGTCTGGTCCTGCTCGCGGTTGAACCCGTGGCCGGTGCGCGCTGCGCCGACCGCGTCCAGCTCGTCGATGAACACGATCGCAGGCGCGTGCTTGCGCGCCTCGTCGAACAGCTTCCGGATGCGCGCGGCCCCGAGGCCCGCGAACATCTCGACGAAGGCCGACGCGCTCTGCGAGTAGAAGGACGCGCCGGACTCGTGGGCGACGGCCTTGGCCAGCAGCGTCTTCCCCGTGCCCGGCGGGCCGTAGAAGAGGATCCCCTTCGGGACGCGCGCGCCGAGCTGTTCGAAGCGCTTCGGGTCGCGGAGGAAGTCGACGACCTCCTGCAGCTCTTCCTTCACCTCCTCCAGGCCGGCGACGTCCGACCAGGTGACAGAGGTGTCAGAGCGTGTCTCGGCGCGGGAGGTCGATACGCGCGGCGTCAGCTTCACCACGCGCCACAGGAAGTACACCATGAGGCACATGAGGACGAGCGGCAGCCACAGGAGTAGGACCTGGGGTATCTCGTGGAACAGATCGCCCACGACGCTCGCATCGGCATTCCTCGCCGAAAGCCTTAGGGCGCTTTACGCGTCGTTCGTAACGGGAGACTCGAGCTCGAGGCAGGCGTGGAGCGCCGCCTCGGCGACCTCGATCTGATCGGACGTCGGCTCGGCGGTGGCGATCCGCTCCTGAAGCTCCTGGCCTGGCTTGGCGAGCGCCTTCGCGACAGGGTGTCCCGGGTTTCGCACCATCCAGCCGAAGACCTCGGTGGCGGCCGCGAGCGCGCCGAACGCTGCGGCGAGCGACGCAGGCCGGCGCAGCTTCTCGGGTGCGCGAGCCGCGAGCGTCGCGCCCGCTGCGCTAGCGAGCAGCAAAGGGCCGACGAGGTGCGAGCCGCAGCGCTCGTGCTCCTTCGTCGCGCCCTCACCGTGCTCGTAGGTCCCGATCGTCACGTGCTCGGCGCCGTGGTAGCCCGCGAGCTCGCCCTGACGAAGCGCCAGCATGGCCGGCGTGAGCGCGGCCGCGCCGGCGGCCAGCTCCTGCACGGCCGGCGTGAGCCGCGTGCCCCGGATAGCGCGCGTGACGCCGGCCGAGAGCGCCATGACGGCGAGCACACGCGGCCGCTGGAAGGCGAACCGCATCTCGGGCAGCGACCGCCGCGCCCGGGGCAGGACGAGCAACGACTCGAGCAGCTTGACAGGGCCGCGAAGGAGCGGCTGCTCGGCCGGCAGCACCCGCTTGCGCCCCGATGCCACCTTGAGCCGACCCTCGTCCGTGCGGACGGCGCAGGCCCAGGCCGTCGGGCCGTGCATGAGCACGCCGTTCTCGAGGGCCATCCCGCCCAGCCGGATCTTCTTCTCGCCCACCAGAGGACAGGCTAGCTACGCAGCGCCGACCGACAGCGCGGCATGGCGCAGGAAGTCGACGCCGAGCTCGACGTCCGAGATCGCGGCTCGCTCGTCAGCCGAATGGATGAGCCTCGACGCGAGCTCCGCGCTCATCTCCTTGATCGGGAAGAACCCGTAGGCAACCGTGCCGAACGCCTCGCGAAGCCAGTGGCTGTCGGTGAAGCCGGGAACGCACGTCGGCAAGACGGTCGCGCCGGGCTCCACACGCGCGACGAACTCCTCGACCGCCCGCCAGAGCGGCGTGTCGACCGACGAGCGCGTGCCGCCCTGTCCGCCACGCCAGACGAGCTCGTAGTCTCCCGGCCCGAGCCATTCGCGGAGCTCGCGGTCGACGTCCTCCTCGGTCTGCCCTGGAAGAAGCCGGCAGTCGATCGCGACCTCGCAGCGGCCCGGGATCACGTTGCGCTTGTGCGAGGCCGTGATCTGCGTCGCCGAGACGGTCATCGTCAGCAGCGGCTCGACCACCTCCGCGGCCGTCTCGTCGACGGCACGGGCAGCGTCGAGAGCGCTTTCCGCGGACGGCGCCTCGCCCGTGAGCCTGAGCAGGAGCGCTTCCGTCTCGGGCCCGAGCTGCGGCGGCTCGCGGTACTCCGCGATCCGCTCGATCAACCCGGCGGCCTTGACGAGCGCGTTGTCCGCGATGCCCGGCAGCGATGCGTGGCCGCTCCGTCCGTGCACGACCAGGGTGAAAGGGGCGGACATCTTCTCCGCCGGCGCGCACAGGTAGAAGACGCGGCCACCGAGCTCGAGCCGGTCGCCGGATCCCTCGTTGAGCGCGTAGTCGCAACGCACGGCGTCGGGATGCGTCTCGCACAGCCAGCGAAAGCCCGGCGGGCTCGCCCTCGCCGACCTCCTCGTCCGCCGTCGCGCAGAAGATCAGGTCGCCGGCCGGCACGAACCCCTCCCGCGCAAGCGAGGCGATGGCGACAGCGCTCGCCGCGACCTGGCCCTTCATGTCGAGCGCGCCCCGGCCCCAGATGCAGCCGTCCTTGACCTCTCCCGACCACGGATCGACCGACCACTCCGACGGATCGGCGAGCACCGTGTCCGTGTGCGAGAGCAGGAGCAGCGACGGCCCGGTTCCTCGTCCGGGAATCCGCGCGACGAGGTTCGCGCGGTCCGGGGTGCGCGCATAGAGCTCACACGCGACGCCGTTCTCCTCGAGGTAGCCGCGCAGCAGCTCGGCCGCGACCGTCTCGTTCCCCGGCGGGTTCACGGTGTCGAGGCGGATCAGATCCCGGAGCAGCGAGACGACTTCGTCGCGAACGGCGGCAGGCATCGCGGGAGCATACTTTCGCCCATGGGAGATCTCTTCTCGGACGCGGCGGAGGAGCGCGCGGCGGTGACCGCGCCGCTCGCCGCGCGCGTACGGCCACGGGCTCTCGACGAGCTCGTCGGCCAGCAACACGTCCTCGGCCTGGGGTCGGCGCTGCGAGCTGGCGATCGAGGAGGACCGTGTCGGCTCGATGATCCTCTACGGGCCGCCGGGCAGCGGCAAGACGACGCTCGCCAGGATCGTCGCGTCGAGCACCGGCGCCGCGTTCGAGCAGCTGTCGGCCGTCTCCGCGACCGTGTCCGAGGTGCGGGCCGTGATCGCGGGAGCGCGCGAGCGGCTCGGCGCTCACGGTCAGCGGACGATCCTGTTCCTCGACGAGATCCACCGCTTCAACAAGGCACAGCAGGACGCCTTGCTTCCCTCCGTCGAGGAAGGCCTGCTGACGCTGATCGGCGCGACGACCGAGAACCCGTACTTCGAGGTCAACGCCGCCCTGCTCTCGCGCTGCGCCGTCTACGAGCTCGAGCCGCTCTCGCAGGACGACCTGTCGACGATCATCCGCCGCGGCGCGGAGCTGCTCGGCGCCGACCCGACGGACGAGGTCGTGGAGCTGATCGCGGCGCGCGCGGGCGGTGACGGCCGAACGGCGCTCAACATCCTCGAGCTCGCGGTGCAGACCGCAGCGGCCGCCGGACAGCCGCTCGCCCCGGCGCACGTCGAGGACGCGGCACGAAAGAGGCCGCTCCGCTACGACCGAGCCGGCGACCAGCACTACGACTTCGCCTCCGCTTTCATCAAGTCGATGCGCGGCTCCGATCCCGATGCCGCGGTCTACTACCTCGCCGCGATGCTCGAGGCCGGAGAGGATGCGCGCTTCATCGCCCGCCGCATGGTGATCCTCGCCTCCGAGGACATCGGGCTCGCCGATCCGAACGCCCTCGTCGTGGCGGTGGCGGCGGCGGGCGCCGTCGAGCACGTCGGCCTGCCGGAGGCGCAGCTGAATCTCGCCGAGGCGGCGATCTACCTCGCACTCGCCCCGAAGTCGAACGCCGTGCTGACGGCGCTCGCGGCGGCACGAAAGGACGTCCGCGAGCACGGCACTGCGCGGCCGCCGAAGTCGCTCCGCAGCACGGGCCACCCGGGCCAGCGGACGCTCGGCCACGGAGAGGGCTACGTCTATCCGCACGACGATCCCGCCGGCTTCGAGGTGGACTATCTCCCCGAGGAGCTGAAGGGCCGCCGCTACTACGACCCGGACTCGAAGAGCTAGAGAATCCGAGCGCCGAGAGCGCTCGCCACGAGCTCGACCGCAAGCTGCGCGGTCTCGTTCTCGCGGTCGAGGATCGGGTTCACCTCGACGACGTCGAGCGACCCGACGAGGCCGGACTCGGCCACGAGCTCCATCGCGAGATGCGCCTCGCGATAGGTCAGACCGCCGCGGACGGGGGTGCCGACGCCAGGGGCGACGTCGGGATCGACGACGTCGAGATCCAGGCTCACGTGGACGAAGCCGGGGCCGGCGACGTGCGCGAGCGCCTGCCCCATCGCCTGCTCGACTCCGAGTTTGTCGAGGTCGCTCATCGTGAAGACGAGCGCGCCCAGCTCGCCGAGCAGCACGCGCTCCGGCTCGTCGAGCGAGCGAACCCCGACGAGCGCGACGCGAGCCGGATCGACGGCCGGCAGCGTCCATGACTCGTGCTCGAACGCCGTTCCCCCGAGGCCGAGCGCGGCCGCGAGCACCATGCCGTGGACGTTCCCGGACGCGCTCGTCTCCGGCGTGTTCAGGTCACCGTGCGCGTCGACCCAGAGCACCCCGCCCGGCACATCGTCGTGCAGGCCTGCGAGCGTTCCGAGCGCGACGGAGTGGTCCCCGCCGAGAACGAGCGGCAGAGAGCCGGCAGATCGTGCTCGGCGCACGAGCTCAGCGACCTGGACGCAGGTCGCCTTGATCGCCTCGAGGAACCGGAGCTCCTCCGCGCCCTCGGGAACCGCTTCCGCCACGGCCGTGCCGACGTTTCCCCAGTCGTGGCACGCCCGGCCGATCTCCTCGAGCCTCTGGTCGAGGCCCGCGTACCTGATCGCCGAGGGTCCCATGTCGACGCCGCGCCGGTCCTGGCCGAGATCGAGCGGCGCGCCGATCACGGCGACCGGTTGCTGTGAGGGCGTTCCGTCCATGGGAGCCTGCGTCGTGAGATGGCGAGGGTCGGAATCGAACCGACGACACCACGGTTTTCAGCCATGTGCTCTACCGACTGAGCTACCTCGCCAGGCGACTCCAGAGTCTAGCCCCGTCCAGTAGCCGGGTGAGTGCACCCTCCGAGTAGGCGTGACCTTCTCGGAGGGAACGTCGCGGCCGGTGCGACCGCGCCGGCGACGCACCAGCACCTTACGATGTGATCGGCGTTGCCGCAAGCGCCGCTCAGCGGCGAACGCGGATGCGCACGGTGTCACCCGGGCGCGCGAGCACGACGGACGCGGCATCGCCCTCGTTGATGGCAATCGCGATGTTCCGGTAGGAGTCCTCGTAGAGGACGATGTCGCCAGGCCCGACGTCTGCGAACGTCTCGGCGGCGACGGCGTAGAAACGCTCGAGCCCGATCGCGAGCTCGAGCTCGCTCCCCGGCCAGATGCCGAAGCCTTCGACGTCTCCGGTCGTGAGGTTGAGCTGGACGTTCCCGAAGCGATCGACGATCAGCACGTGCGCGGCGATCTCGTCGGGCCCGATCCGGGCCACGGGCAGGTCGATCCTGACGAGCGCGTCTGGATCGATGGCCGTCCCGAGCTCGCTCGGGTCGATGCCGGCAGCAAGATGCGCCGCCGCTGGCGCAAAGACGTCGCGCCCGTGAAAGGTGCGTGAGAGCGGCTCGAGCCTGAACCGGGCATCGGTGATCTCCCACGCCGCGACGATGCCTCCGGTCCGCTCCGCGGCGGGCACGAGCAGGCCGTTGTCGGGCCCGACGAGCAGCCGGCCGTCCCCCGTCTGCACGACAACCGCCTTTCGCTCCGTCCCGACCTGAGGGTCGACGACGGCGAGATGCACGCCCTCCGGCATGTAGGGCAGCGTGTTTGCGAGCACGAGCGAGCCCTGCAGGACCTGTAGCGGCTCGATCGCGTGCGTGATGTCGACGATGTCCGCCTCTGGCGTGATCCGCTTCATCACGCCGTGGCAGGTGCCCACGAAGTCGTCGGCGACACCGAAGTCGGTGAGAAACGTGATCACCGGTCGCGTCACAGCGCGAGCGTAGCGACCGCTGCGACGAGACCGTCGAGGTCGTGCGACTCCGCTTCGGCGATCACGTCGAGACCGGCTGCGCGGGCAGCCGCCGACGTCTGGGGGCCGATGGAGACGACCGGGATCGGCGCGCCGAGCGAGCCGAAGGCGCGGGCCGCGGAGGCGGACGCGAGCACGACGACGTCGCCGTCGGGAGGCTCGGGCGAAAGCGGGACGGTGCGGTAGAGGACGACGACGTCGGCGGACGAGCTCGTCGGAGAGCAGCGTGCGCGCGTCCTCGGCCCCGGCGAAGAGCACGCGGCCGGCAGGTTGCGGCAGCTCGGCGAGCAGCCCCTCCTGCGTCGAGACACGAGCGACGACCTCGGGCAGCCAACCATTTGCCGCCAGCGCGCTCGCCGTTCCCGGACCGACGGCGGCGAGATGCCTCGGTACACCGGACGCACGGCGGGCAAGCTCCCTCGCGCCGTTCGGGCTCGTCACGACCACCCAGTCGTAGCCCATGACGTCCACCGGCTCGTCGCCCGTCGGCGCGATTCGGATCAGTGGGCACAGCACGACTTCGTGCCCGAGCGAACGTAGCCGCCCCGCAAGCGGCTCCGCCTGCTCGGCGGCGCGAGTGACGACTACGCGGGCGATGCGCCTCTCCTCCTCGCCGCCTCGACCAAGGCTCGGGCCAGCGAGCCCGGATCGTCTCCGTGCGCGCGCTCGATCCAGCGCCCTTGTTCGTCGGCAACGAGGGCTTCCAGCTCACGTCCATCGTGGTACGCAGCGACAGGCGCGAGGCAACCACCGCCGATCTCCGCCACACAGGACCGCTCGGCCTCGACCCGCCGGCGGGACTCGCCGTCGTCGAGTCGCGCCACGAGGTCCTCCTCACCGGCGCGCACCTGTAAGGCCAGCGCTCCCTGGCCCGCCTCGGGCAGCATCACGTCGGTCTCGAGCCTGCAGCCGATCTCCGAGCCGAGACCGAGACGGTCGAGACCGCAGGCGGCGAGCACAATCGCGTCGAGGCCCCGCTCGCGAAGCTTCCTGAGCCGCGTGTCGACGTTCCCGCGCAGCGGCTCGACAGACAGCGACGGCTCCAGCGCGAGCAGCTGGGCCGTGCGCCGTACGGACGCCGTGCCGATCCGCATCCCCGGCTCGATCGTCGCGGCGCCGACGAGCGCGTCGCGAGGATCCTCGCGCGTTGGGTAGGCGCCGACCGCCAATCCCTCCACGTCGGTCGAGGTCATGTCCTTCGCCGAGTGGACGGCGACGTCGATGCGGCTGTCGAGCAGTGCTTCCTCCAGCTCTTTGACGAACACGCCGCGCTCGCCGATCTCGCCGAACGGCGAGCGACGGTCGCGGTCGCCCGTCGTCGTGATCGGAAGCAGCGCAATCTCGACCCCAGCGCCACGCAGCCGTTCCGCCAAGCTGCCGGCCTGGGTGAGCGCGAGCCTACTTCCGCGCGTGCCGACCCGGACGAGCATCGTCGGACGGACGGAGCTCAGCCATCGGCCTGCTCCTTCGCGCGCTTTGCGGCCATCGCAGTCAGCTCCTCGAGATCGCGCTCGAGCCGCCCGAGCTTCGCCGCGATGATGACGATGTACACGAGCAAGAAGGCGAACACGACGGCATACGCCGCGGCGACGTACTTTTCTTCAGCGCTCATGCGAGCAGCTCGCGGAGCTCGCGCAGGCGGGCGTCGAGCCGCTTGCCGGCGAGCTCGATCCGATACAGCAGGTAGCCGAGCGACAGCATCGCCGCGAGGCAGACACAGAAGGTCGCGAACTGAGAACCGGCCATCTGCGGCCCGTCACGGGTGAAGGTCACGGGGTGGATCAGGCTGTCCGCAAGCCGGATGGCGAGAAAGCTGATCGGGACCAGGACGACGCCGAACAGCGCGTACACGGCCGAGATCGCAGCGCGCTGCCGTCCGGGCTCGATCGAGTAGCGGAGCATGAAGTACGCCGCGTAGAAGAGGAACAGCACGAGGAACAGCACGAGCTGGCGATCACCCCACTCCCACCACTCACCCCAGCTGATCTTCGCCCAGATCGAGCCCGTGACGAGGGTCAACAGCCCGAAGATGACGCCGAGGTGGACGGCGACGTAGCTCTCGAGGTCTCGCGCCTCCTCGTCCTTCCAGAGGTAGAGGAACGCCTTCACGCCCGCAAAGCCGAACGCCGCGTAGGCGGTGAGCGCGATCGGGACGTGGAAGTAGAAGATCTTCTGGTTGAGGCCGTCCTGATCGACCGGCGCATAGAAGAAGACCAGGACGATCGCCGAGACCACGAGCACCGACGCGAGAACGCCGAGCGCGAGCAGCGGGTTAATCCGAGACGACGTACTCAAAAGAGGCCCACGAGATGATCGCAAAGACGACGTCGTAGAGAACGAGGAAGCCGAGGTACCGCGCAGGATCGTCGGCGATGCTCGCGCCGACGCCGCCGACCACGATCGGCATGGCCAGCGGCAGGAACAGCAAGGGCAGCAGCAGCTCGCGCGCACGGGTCACGGTCGCCATCGCTGCGAGCAACGTGCCGACGGCCGCGATGCCGATGTCCGCGAGCGCCACGCCGGCGACGGTCGCCCAGCCGATCCCGCCGAAGAGCAGCGCGAAGGCCGGAAGGGCCACCACCTCGGCCGCGGCGAGGAAGGCCAGCACGGCCAGTCCTTTCCCGAACCAGATCGCGCTCCGGTCGCACGGCGCGAGCAGCAGGCCGTCCATCAGCCGCTGCTCGCGTTCGGGCACGAACGCGCGCACGAGCCCGAGGAGCGCGGTGAACAGGATCACGATCCAGAGCAGCCCCGCCGTCACGCGATCCGTCGCATCCGCTGGAACGGCGAAGTGGAAGAGCACGAGGCCGCCGAGGACGAACAGCACCATCGCCGGCAGAGTGTCGCGGCCGCGCAGCTCGAGCAGGAGGTCCTTTCGCGCGAGCGTGCTGACATCACGGACGTAGGCGATCACGCGAGCGCGAGCCTTCCACTCGCGAGCCCTTCGAGCCGGGCCGGATCGTGCGTCGCGACGAGGAACGTACCGGCGCCGCGGCGCTCTGCGAGCTCACGGTCGAGGAGCTCCATCCCCTCGTCGTCGAGCGCCGAATGCGGCTCGTCGAGGATCAGGAGCTCAGGCTCGTGGAGAAGCGCACGGCAGAGCGCGAGCCGCTGTGTCATGCCGCGGGAGAGCGACGCCACGCGGTCGTTTCGCGCCTCCCAGAGCCCGAAGCGCTCGAGGAGCATGCCGGCGCGCTCCCTCCGTTCGGGCACGCGGTAGAGCCTGCCGTAGAGATCGAGGTTCTCGAGCGCCGTCAGCTCGCGGTAGCAGAGCGGCTCGTGGCCGAGAAATCCGATCGCCTCGCGCGGGGCGTCGAGCTCGAGCTCACCGCCGGAGGGTGTGGAGAGACCAGCGCAGAGCCGGAGCAGCGTCGTCTTTCCCGAGCCGTTCGGGCCGGTGACGAGCAGGAACCCGCCTTGCGGCAGGTCGAGGTCGACACCGCGAAGCACGCGCCGGTCGCCGTAGCGCTTGACGAGCCCGCGCGCCTGGATCACGTGGTCACATCCAGGAGCACAAAGCCGAAGAAGACGAGGCTGATCACGCCGTTCATCGTGAAGAACGCCATGTTCAGGCGACGCTGGTCGCGCGGTGAGACGAGCAGCTGCTCGTAGGCCAAGAGCGAGGCGACGGCGCCCGCGCCGAGCCAGTACCAGATGTCGACCGAGAGCTCGGCGCCCGCCCAGACGAGCAGCAGGACGGTTGCGAGGTGGAGCGCGCGCGAGAGCCAGAAGGTCGCGGGGACGCCGAAGCGGGCGGGGAACGAGTGCAGCCCCTCCCGCCGGTCGACCTCGAGATCGAACAGCGCGTAGAGAACGTCGAAGCCTGCCACCCACGTCGCCACCGCGCCCCCGAGCAGCCAGGCCGCGAGGGGCAGCTCTCCCGTCACCGCCACCCAGCCTCCGACCGGGGCGAGGCCGTCGACCGCGCCCAGCCAGAAGTGCGACAGCCACGTGAAGCGCTTGAGGTACGGGTAGAGAACGAACATCGCGACGGGAATCGGCCAGAGCCAGCGGACGATCGGATCGAGCTGCCAGACGGCAACGAGGAAGACAGCGAGTGAGAGCAGGCAGAAGACGATCACCTGCGGGCGCTGCAGAGCACCGCTCGGGATCTCGCGGCCGGCCGTGCGTGGGTTGCGTGCGTCGATCTCCGCGTCGACGAGCCGGTTCAGCGCCATGGCGAGCGAGCGGGCTCCGACCATCGCCACCGTCAGCCAGAGCAGATCCGCTCCGCTCGGCACGTCGTCGAGAGCCAGGAACGCGCCGACGTACGCGAACGGCAGCGCGAAGACCGTGTGCTCGATCTTGACGAGCGACGCGAACCGTCTCGGATACGAGACGACGGCGTCCATCAGGTCTGCCGGTGCGCCGTCTCCTCGTCGGCGAGGAGCGCGACGGCATGAGCGAGGGCGGGCCGAAGAACGGCGAAGCCGTCGCGGCAGCCGCCCGGCGAGCCGGGAAGGTTGACGACGAGCGTCGAGCCGAGGACGCCGGCCACGCCGCGCGAGAGCAGGCCATGCGGTGTCTTCGAGAACGAGTCGGCGCGGATCGCCTCGGCAATCCCGGGCGCCGGTCGATCGAGCACGGACGTGGTCGCCTCGGGCGTCACGTCGCGCGGGCCCATGCCGGTGCCTCCCGTCGTCAGCACGACGGCGGAGTCCGCGGCAAGCTCGCGCAGCGCGGCGGCAATCGCGTCTCTCTCGTCCGGCACGACCCGGCGGGTGATGGCATAGCCGTCCTCCTCGAGCAGAGCAGCCAGCGCGTCGCCGCTCGCATCCTCACGCACGCCGGCGGAGACGCCGTCGGAGACCGTCAGCACGGCTGCCCTCCTCACTCGGCCTCGTGCTTCGTTTTCTCGACGAGCCGAACCTCCTCGATCACGAGCTCGCGGTCAACGCCCTTCGTCATGTCGTAGACGGTCAAGGCGGCGACCGCCGCGGCCGTCAGCGCCTCCATCTCGACGCCCGTCTGCGCGACCGTCTCGACAACGGCCGTGATCTCCACCGCATCGTCTCGCACGTCGGCGGCGACGCTCGCGTGCGTCAACGGCAGCGGGTGGCAGAGCGGGATCAGCTCACCGGTCCGCTTCGCGGCCATGATCCCGGCCAGCTCAGCGCTCGCCAGCGCATCGCCCTTCGGGAGCGAGCGGAGACGGTCGGCCGTCTCGGCCCGCATGCGTACCGTCGCCCGGGCGACGGCGCGGCGGTGGACGGCGGGCTTCGCGCCTACGTCGACCATGTGCACGCGGCCGGAGGCATCGACGTGCGACAGCTCGTCGCTCATCTGTTGTCCTCCCGGCAAACGCCACCTGTCGCCACGGCGGTCAATCGTAGCCGCGTAGAGCCGCTCACACGTCGTCGAGGCCGGCGAGCAGCTCGTGCGCCCAACGGTTGACGTCGTGGCTCGCTACATGCCCGCGGATGCCCTCGAGTCGGCGACGGCGCTCGTCGAGAGGCAGCTCGAGCGCACGGTGGAGGGCGGCCGCCTGGTCGCCGACGTCGAACGGGTTGACGACGAGCGCCCACGGCGCCAGCTCGTCCGCGGCGCCTGCCGTCTCGGAGAGGACGAGCACCCCGTCCCGCTCGTTGACGAGCGGCCCCTCCTTCGCGACGAGGTTGAGGCCGTCGAGGATCGGGTTCACGAACAGCACGTCGTACTCCTTGTACGCCGCAACCGAGAGCGGAAAGTCGTCGGCCAGCCGAAGGTCGACCGCCTCGTGACCGAGCCGCGCGTTCATCGCAGCGACCGCCGCCACGATCTCCGCCGTGTAGGCCGCGTACTCGGCGATCTCCTGGCGGGAGGGGTCGAGGAGCGCGAGCAGCCCGACGCGACCCCGATGCTCCGGATGGCGCTCGAGCAGCAGCTCGAACGCACGTAGGCCACGAAGGATGTTCTTCGACGGGTCGGTGCGGTCGACGCGGACGATCAGCCGGTCGGGGCGATCGCGTCGCAGCTCGGCCTGCCGGGCGACCACGTCAGCGCTCGTTGCAAGTGCCTCGAACTCACTGACGTCGACCGAGATCGGACAGGCGACGGTCTGTGTCCTGCGTCCGTCGAGCTCGACGTCCTTGCCGGAACGCGTCGCGCCAAGCAACCGGACCGCGGCGTCGACGAACGACAAACGCCAGCGCTCCGTGTGGAAGCCGAGCACATCGTTCGCGAGCACGCCGGCGTGCACGGCCCGGCGCATGTCGACCGGCAGCACACCCCAGTAGTCCGGGCCGACCCACGGGATGTGGACGAACTGCGCGAGGCGCGCCTCCGGATGCCGGTCGCGAACGAAGCGCGGCGCAAGATAAAGGTGGTAGTCGTGGAAGAAGACGGTCGCGCCGGGCCAGCGCTCGAGCTCCTCGCCGACCGCCGCCGCGAAGTTGCGATTGACGGCCACGTAGCCCTCCTCCCACGCCTCGCGGAAGCTCTCGTCGATCGACGGGCTCCGCGTCAGGTCCCAGAGCCGGTGCTGGATGAACCAGAGCATCGGATTGGCGACGACGTCGTAGTAGCGGCGGTACGCCTCGGGGTCGTGCGCGACGAGGCGGAGCCCGTACGGCGATCCGGCCCGCGAGCGCTCGACGATCCGTTCGCCGGCTGACTCCGCGACCATCTCCCGGTCCGCGCCGGAGATCGCGCTCGCGATCCAGACGATGTCGTAGTGCTCCGCGAGGCTGTCGAGCGCGGTCACGAGGCCGCCGCCCCCGCGGCGCGCGACGATCTCTCCGCCTGCGTCGCGCGCGTGGACGACCGGGCCCCGGTTCGAGACGACGATCAGGCGGCCGCGCTCGCCCACACCGTCAGCGTATGCGCCCGGCAGGCCGCGGGCGGCCGCTACTCGTACCAGGCGACCGTCGCGAGCACCGCGTACGTGGCGACGAGCGCAAGCCCCTCGTAGACGAGCGCTTCCCCGTCTCCCGTGATCTGCCAGATCGACAGGGCGGCAAACACGAGCGCCACGACGAGCACGAGGCCGGCGCCGGGCGCCGCGAACGTCAGCCGTTGGTCGAAAAGCAGCGAGATGAGGACGAGCACCGGGTAGAGGAACGCTGCGATCTGCGCGACGGAGTTCTTGACGACGGAGATGGCGACGTCGTACCGCCGCTTCCAAGCGAGCTGGATCCCGACGACGTTCTCGACCGCATTGCCGGCGATGGCCACGATCACGAGCCCCGTGAACGCCTTCGAGATCCCGAGCTCCTGGACGGCGGGATCGATCGCGGCGACGAACCACTCGGAGACGAAGGCCGCCGCCACGCCTGCGAACGCAAGCACGATCAGCCCGGTGCGGAACGCGAGCGGCGGCCCGTGCTCGTGCTCGATCGCGGGCGCGTCGCTCGCTCCTGCGCGGAGATAGCTCGCAAGCCAGGCGCCGTAGACGACGAGGATGAACAGCGCGCCGATCGACGAGATCTCGACCGCATGACGGCTCGCATTGTCCTGAAGCGGTGAGCGACATCGAGAGGATCGCGATCAGAAACACCGTCAGCAGGAGGAGCATCGTCGTGTCGTTCGGCAAACGGCGGTGGAAACGCATGACGCCGTCGTCCGACCGCCACGCGCCGACAGCGATCGCGAGGCCGAGCACGAGCAGCGCGTTCGCGAGCAGCGAGCCGAGGATCGACGTCTGCGCGATGACGATCTCGCCGGCGCGAAGCGAGAAGATGACGATGAAGAGCTCCGGGAGGTTTCCGAGCGTCGACTGGAGCACGCCCGTCGTGGCGGCTCCGAAGCGAGCGCCGACGGACTCCGTGCCGACACCCACCGTCCAGGCGAGGAGCGCGAGCGCGACAATGCCGACGACGAACTGCGTGACGGCGCTGACGTCGGCGTGGTGGAGGATTCCGAGGACGACGGCCGCTGCAAACGAGCACGCGACGCCGATCCAGGTCTTCACGTTACGCCGCTGCGACGGTCGTCAGCTCGGTGCCCGCGCTCTCGTCTCCCGACAGCCGACTGAAGAGCGCCAGCCAGTCGCGGAGCAGCCGGGGCGTCAGAAAATGCCTGCGTACGTGCTCTTTTCCACGCAGCGCACGCTCTCGCGCCTGCTGCGGGTCGGCCATGATCTCGAGGCAGGCGTTCGCACAGTCGGTCGACGAATCGACGAGCCAGCCGGTGACACCGTCGTCGATCTGCGTGACGATGCCGCCGACGCGTCCGGCGACGGTCGGGCGCGCCTTCCAGAGGCCCTCCGAGACGGTTAGGCCGAATCCCTCGCGGATCGACTTCTGGATCACCGCCTGCGAGTAGACCTGGAAGGCGTTCACCTCGACGGAGCCGACGTTGTTGAGGTTCGAGAGCACGAAGATGTCCGGATCCTCGCCCGCGTACGCGACCGTCTGGTTGTAGAAGTCCCAGCCCTCGGGATCGTCGTGCGCCATCGAGCCGACGAGAGCGAGCTGCACGCCGGGATGCGTCTCCTTGACGAGGCGGTACGCGTCGATGACGCCGAGCGGGTCCTTCCACGGATCGAAGCGGGAGACCTGCGTGAGCAGCGGCCGCGACGTATCGATCCCGAATTGATCGACGATGTAGACGGCCTCCTCGGGCGGAAGCGCCATGTTCTTCGGCGCAAGCGGGTCGATCGCCGGTGGCCAGATGTAGGAGGTCGGAAGGCCAGCGTCCGCCGGGACGTATTCGGGCAGATGGAAGATGGCCGCGTCGTAGCGGCCGACCGACGGGAGCAGGAACTCGAGGACATCACGGTTCGGTGTCGAGAGGTCGATATGGCAGCGCCAGATCCACCGTGCGGACGACCCGACGGCGGTGTCGATCATCGCTGCCGGCTGCGCGTCGTGGACGACGACGAAGTCGTAGTCGTCGGTCAGCTGGCGCGCATTGACGGCATTGCAGCGCCGGAACGTCCCCCGCTGCTCCTCCGTCAGGCCCTGCGGATTGCCCTGGAGACCGTTGTGGATCGCCTTCGTGACGTCGAAGAAGCCGTCCGTGCCCTCGATGATGCGCCACTCGACGTGCATCCCGACGTCGGCCATCAACGGCACGAGCGTGTAGTTGATCTCGGCGACGCCGCCGCCGAACGCGGTGGCCGAGAGATGCAGCACGCGCTTCCCCTCGAGCGGCGCCGCGAGAGCCGCGATCTCGTCCATCATCCCGCGCGCAGCGATCGACGCGTAGTCGACGAGCGACTTTCTCCCCACGTTGACGAGACTCAGCATGCTCCAGGCACCCCGGCGCGAGCATACAGACGCCCTCGGCGCGCGTTTTCACGTGAAAACGGCTACTTCGGAGCGGACAGCGCAGCTTCCGGCGCCGGCGTCGCGGCCTCGGCGGCCTGGAGCGTGAGCACGAACGTCGTCGACCCTGGCGCCGACTCGAGCTCGAGCGTCCCACCCATCAGCCGCGCCAGCTCGCGCGCGATGGCGAGCCCGAGACCGCTGCCCGACGCCTGAGTCCCGTCGACCCGGTAGAAGCGGTCGAAGACGTGGGTCGCCTGGCTCGCGTCGATGCCGGGGCCGTCGTCGGCGACCGCGAGGCGCGCAAGACCGCTCTCAGTGGACGTCGACACGCGCACGTGCGTCTGCGTCGGCGTGTGCACGAGAGCGTTCTCGACGAGCACGCGCGCGATCTGGAGCAGGCGCTGCTCGTCGCCAACGGCGAACGTGCCGCCGTCCGCCGAGACGTCGAGCGTGTGGTCCGTCTGGAGCGCAACCGCGGCGAACTCCGCGAGCGCCGTCTGCGCGACCTCGTCGAGCGACACCACCTCGCGCTGCAGGTCGAGGTGGCCGGCGTCGAGTCGAGACAGGTCGAGCAGCTCGGTCGCCAGCTTCTCGAGCCGCAGCACTTGCTCTCGCATCGTCTGCAGGAACTCGAGGCGCGTCTCCTCGTCGAGGTCCTCGTCGTCGAGCAGCTCCAGGAATCCCCCGAGCGCGAACACCGGCGTCCGCAGCTCGTGCGACGCGTTCGCGATGAACTCCCTGCGCGCGTGCTCGAGCTGCACGAGCCGGCGCCGCATACGCTCGAACGCCCGCGCGAGCTCGCCGACCTCGTCATGACCGAGATCGATCACCGGCTCGTCGAACATACCGTCGGCGATGCGCTCGGCAGCCCGCTCGAGGCGCCGGATCCGTCGCGCGAACACCCACGAGCCGGCGTAGCCGACGACGAAGACGAGGCAGAGCACGAGGGCACCCGCGAGCAGCAGCCTGCGCTTGACGAGGTCGACGTCACCGAGCGCGCGATCGACCGACGCGGACAGGAGGAGCACGCTCCCGTCGTCGCCGACCGGTGCCGCGGCCTCGACGAACCGCTCGCCGTTGCGATGTGTCGAACCGCTCTCCGGTACGAGGAAGAGCGACGCCTTCTTCGCAATCGGGTCGTCGGCGATATCCGAGGAGCTCGCGCCTCCACGCGAGTCGGCGGCGACGCTGAGCGCCTGCGGAGACTGGGACAGCGGGTGGAAGAGGACGACTCGGGCATTCGAGGTCGCGGCGGCCGACTCGAAGAAGTCGGGATTGAACGGATGCTTGGCGAGCTGCGCCGCGAGCGTGGGCGCGCTTCGCTCCAGATCGTCCATCCGTGAGTTGATCAGCCTGCTCTCGAGCGAGGGCGCAACGGCCAGGTAGACGACCGTCAGCGCGCCGACGACGACGAGCAGCAGCGCGAGCGACAGCCGCGCACCGACGCTCCGCAGCGGGTTCACGCGTCCCGGAACCGGTAGCCGACGCCGCGCACAGTCAGGATGAACTCGGGCTCGCTCGGCGTCGACTCGAGCTTCTCGCGCAGATGCCGCACGTGGACGTCGATCGTCCGCGGGTCGCGGTAGTCCGCATCCCCCCAGAGCGCCTCGAGCAGCGCGCGCCGACTGTAAACGCGCCCCGGCCTCGACACGAGCGTCGACAGGAGCTCGAACTCGACGTACGTCAGCTCGACGGCGTCGCCGTTGAGCTCGACCGCGCGCCGCGCGGGATCCACGACGAGGCCGTCGATCGAGATCGTCTCCGAGCCCACCGCCTCGTGCTTGGGCGCCGATGCCCGGCGCAGCGCCGCCTTGACTCGGCTCCGGAACTCCCGGATCGAGAACGGCTTCGTGATGTAGTCGTCGGCGCCGAGCTCGAGCCCGAGCACCTTGTCCACCTCATCGTCGCGCGCCGTGAGGATGATGATCGGCACGTGGCTCGTAGCACGGAGCCGCTTGCAGACCTCGAGGCCGTCGAGGTGCGGCAGCATCAGGTCGAGGACGACGAGATCGACGGGCTGCTCGCCGAAGCGCCGGAGCGCCTCGTCGCCGTCGCGTGCAGAGACGACGCGATAGCCGTCGCGCTCGAGTGGGTACGTGAGGAGCTTCTGGACGGCCTCCTCGTCGTCCACAAGGAGAATGGTGGCGGGGTTCGGCATGGCCGCGTGTGGGCGCGACCTACTATAGCCGCGCCATTCCTGCCCCTTACCGTCGACCGTCCCCGCCACCTCGCCGCACCCGCGGCACCGTCGACCGACCGCTGAACGCCCGCCTCTATCGCGTCGGTTGGCTGTTTGGCGTCATCCCGCTCCTCGCGCTCGCATTCACGATCGCACGGCCCGCACCCTGGCCCGACGCGTCGGCGACACTCGAGTCGACATTCGACGCCGCCTCGGCGCACCGATTGGCCGTCGAGCTCGCGGGCGTCTATCCCGACCGCTCGCCGGGCTCCGATAGCTCGCGCGGGGCGGCGCGCTGGGTCGCAGACGAGCTCCGCGCCCTCGGCCTCGAGACGACGACGACCACGTTCGCGGAGAAGATCCCCGGCCGCGGCAGCGCCGATCTTCGCAACGTCACGGCCGTCGTGCCCGGGCACATGCGAGACACGATCCTCGTCGTCGCCCACCGCGACTCGACACGTGGCGAGCCCGGGATCAACGACAACGCGTCCGGCACGGGAGCGCTGATCGAGCTCGCGCGCGCCTACGCCGCAACACGCACCGGCGCCGCGGGCGGTGTCAGCCCGAATCACACGATCGTCTTCGCGTCGACCGATGCGGGGGCCTACGGCCTGCTCGGGGCGAGGCGCCTGGCAAGAAGCTCCCCCTATGCGGGGCGGATCGTCGCCGTCGTCGATCTCGACTCGATCGGCTCGCGACGCCCGCCTCGGCTCGAGATTGCCGGCCACGGCCCGCGGTCCCCCGCACCGGGCATCGTCGTGACGGCGAGCGCACGGATCGACGCCGAGTCCGGGCACGCCGCGAAGACGGCTCCGGTCGTCGCCCAGCTGATCGATCTCGCGCTGCCCTTCAGCCTCTACGAACAGGACGCGTTCCTCTCCGAGGGGATCCCCGCCGTCACGCTGACGACCGAGGGCGGTCGACCCGGCGAGGGCGGAGCGGCCGACGGGATCGACGAGGCGCAGCTCGGGAAAGTCGGCCGCGCTGCGGAGCGGCTGCTCGGCTCCCTCGATACCCGCGGGCTCGAACTCGCCCAGGGAACGAGCACATACGTCTACGCAGGCGGCAGGGTGATCAGGGGCTGGGCGATCGCCTTTCTGTACGTCGTCGTCCTCGTCCCGTTCCTGCTCGCGCTCGTCGACCTTCTCGTGCGGCTGCGTCGGCGCGGCCTCGGCGTCTCCCCGGCCGTCCGGAGCTACGTGAGACGGCTCGCGTTCTGGCTCTGGATCGGGGTCGTGTTCTTCCTCCTCGGACTGGTCGGGGCCTGGCCGTCAGGGGCCGCTGTCGCCGTGAACCCGGCAGCGGAGGCAGCAGGCCACTGGCCGCGCCTCGGCCTCGCGGCGCTCGTCCTGGTCGGCCTGGCGAGCTGGGTCATCGCGCGCGGGCGACTCGTGCGCCGCGGCCCGGTGAGCGACGAGGACGAGATCGCCGGTTTGGCCGTCGCGCTCGCAGCGGTCGCGCTGATCAGCTTCGTGCTGATTGCCACAAATATCTATGCGCTGATCTTCCTCCTACCCTCCGCGCATGCGTGGCTCTGGCTGATCGAGCTCCGCCGCCGGCGCGCGCTCGTGAAGGGGGTCGTCTACGCCGTCGGGCTCCTCGGCCCAACCGTCCTGCTCCTGTCGTTCGCCGTCCGCTACGGGCTCGGTCTCGACGCTCCCTGGTACCTTGCGGAACTCGTAGCCATCGGCTACGTACCACACATGGGGGTCGTCCTCTTTCTCTGCTGGCTCGCCGCCGCCGGCCAGGTGCTCGCGGTGATCAGCGAGCGCTACGGGCCCTATCCAGCCCGCGCAGAGCGCCCGGCCCGCGGGCCGATCGGGCGTGTCGTCGCCGCCGCGCGAAGCCACCGTCGCGACGAGGTGATGCCGTCGTGAGCAGACCGCTTCGCATCCTCGGAACGCTCTGCGCGGCCGCGGGCATCCTCGCCGTGCTCTGGGCGCTCATCGTCTGGCAGTGGCAAGACCCGTTCACAGCGCTCTACACACATCAGCAGCAACGGCGCCTTGCGGTCGCCTTCGAGCGGCAGGCAAACGCCTTTGTGCCCGACTCCGAACCGACGCACCAGAGCTCGCAAACGTCCGTCGCGGCGGAGAAGGAGGCCGTGCTGCGAGCTGCAAAGCGCTACCGCCATCAGTTGGAGACGGGCGCCCCGGTCGGCCGCCTGCGCGTGCCCCGGCTCGGGCTGAACGCGATCGTCGTCGACGGCACGGATCACGACTCGCTCACGAAGGGACCGGGGCGCTATGAGAAGTCGTACGTTCCCGGCGAAGGGCAGCTCGTGTACATCGCGGGCCACCGCACGACGTACGGCGCGCCGTTCGCTCACATCGAACGGCTCCGGAAAGGAGACGTGGTCACGTTCGAGCTCCCGTACGCGACCTTCCTCTACCGCGTCCGCAACACAGCGATCGTCCCCTCCGACGAGGTCGGGCGGCTGCGCTCGCACGGAAATGAGGTGATCGTGCTCCAGGCCTGCCATCCTCGCTTCTTCGCGACGGAGCGCTATCTCGTCTATGCAACGCCCGTGCGCGTCGTTCCGCGCGGCGAACCCGGCTACGCCGTCCGCACGTAGCGCGCCGGCGACCCGGCGGCCAGGACGCCTTCGCCGCGCTCGACCAGCACGAGCGCATCCGCGGCAGCCGCGCGCGCGATCATGTGCGACTCCTGACCATCGACCGGCTCGAGCCACGCGCCCTCGTCATCCGTCGACATCAGCGCCCGAAGCAGCGTGTCGCGGCGCGAATTCCTCCGCACGTCTGCGGCGACCCTGCCGACCTCGAACCGTGGCTCGGGCGCAGCTGCCCCTTGGAGCGCGAGCACCGCAGGACGAACGAACAGCTCGCAGGTGACGAATGAAGAGACGGGATTGCCTGGAAGGCCGAAGGTCAACGTGTCGCCGCGGTGCCCGAACGACACGGGTTTCCCGGGCCGAACCGCCACGCCCCAGAAGACCTCTTCCACCCCGAGCTCAGCCTCGATCGCCCGCACGAGGTCGTGGGGACCAACCGAGACGCCGCCCGAGGTGACCAGAACGTCGTGCTCGAGACCGGCCTCGATCGCCTCGCGATGCTGCGCCTCGTCGTCGGCGACCGGCGCGAGCACCTCGACGAGCGCGCCCGCTTCACGCAGCTGGGCAGAGAGCATGGCGCCGTTCGCCTCGTAGACGTCACCCGGGCCGAGCGTGGCGCCGGCGGGTCGCAGCTCCGTACCCGTCGTCAGCACAGCGACACGCGGGCGCCGTGCACAGACGACCGTCGCGACGCCCGCCGCGGCGAGAGCGGCGATCCTCGCAGCGCCGAGCCGGCTTCCCGCGGGCACGAGCTCCTCGCCGTGCTCGATGTCCTTGCCGACCGCACGGATGTTGCTGCCCTTGTCGACAGCCGCAGGCACCTCGACCTCGGACTCACGGTCGGCGACCTCCTCGATCGGGACGACGGCGTCGGCGCCCTCGGGCACGACGCCTCCGGTGGCGATGCCCATCGCCTCGCCGGGCCCGAGCGGCCGGTCCGCCGGACGGCCGGCGGCAATCCGGTCCACGACGGGCAGCGTCCCCGGCGTGTCCGCCGCGCGCAGCGCGAACCCGTCCATGGCAGACGCCGGGAACGGCGGCAGGTCGACCGGGGCGAGCACCGTCTCGGCGAGGAAGCGGCCCGCCGCCTGGGCAACCGGCACCTCCTCAGTCGGCAGCCGCCGGCAGTGGGCCAGCACAGCCGCCGTTGCCTCGTCGAGCGAGAGAAGAGCGGCCACGCTCATACCGTATCCCGCGTGCTCCGCGGCGAGGCCACGAGCGCCCAGACGAGCGCCGCGTAGCACGCTGCGAAGGCGAGGTTCCGGAGCAGGAGCAGCCAGACGCGATCGCCGACGGCGTAGATCGATGCGTAGTGGTGGAACCAGGCCTCTGCAAGCAGGAGCGCCGCTGCCGCCAGAAGCGTCGCCGCCACGCCTGGCGCCCCGGCCGTGAGCGGGACGAGGAACACGAGCCACTCGGCGTACTGCGGCGAGAGAATCTTGCTCGCGGCGAGCACCGCGGCCACGCAGGCAGCGAAGGCAGTGGCCAGTTTCTCCAGCTCGCCCGTTCGCCTGGCGAAGAGAAGCCACGCTGCGACGACTGCGACAAGCAGGACGAGCGACGAGACGGTTGCGAGAGCATCGGGCAACGGTCCGGCGAGATCCCGCGACTTTGCAGCGGTCGAGCCACCGGAGACCGTTGCGTCATAAAGGCCGAGCCTGTCGAGCGCGAGCAGGACGGATGCGCCGAGGCTCTCTACATGGAGGCCTCGCTCGAGCTGCGAGCGAAAGCTCGACCAGACGCCGCCGGGGGAGAGCACGACGAACGGCCCGATGACGACGGCGACCGTGATGACGAATGCGGCGACGCCCTCGACGACTGCGCGCATGCCGAGCCGCGCACGGGCGTACAGGGCGGCGGGCACGACGAGGAAAACCGCGTACACCTTCGCGGCTGCCGCCAGGCCCAGCAGCAAGAAGGCCGGGACCGCAGCACCGAGAGCGAGCGCAAGCAGCGAGCC
Organism: uncultured Actinomycetes bacterium; assembly: GCA_963773055.1. GTDB lineage: Bacteria > Actinomycetota > Thermoleophilia > Gaiellales > Gaiellaceae > PALSA-612. Next base: position 382,864 of record CAVYZL010000003.1, read on the forward strand.
GGCAGTCAGCGCGGCCGGCCACGCGTCGTACGAGTTGAGCCACACGCTGCCGAGCAGGAGCGGGCTGACGGCGACGAAGCCGAGCGCGAGCGCGAGCCGCCTCGTCCCGGCGCCGAGCTCGACGAGCAGGCGCGCGACGCACCAGAGCCCGCCGAGGGCTACGGCCGCCATCAGGAGCTTGAAGAGGAAGCGGTAATGCCCCTCGGTCACGAGCGCAGGCGGCAAGAGCACGACGAACGCGCCCGGCGGGTACTCGACGAACGTGTCGCGGTACGGGATCGTGCCGTCGAGAAAGCCCTGCGCGTACCGGTGATAGAGCTCGAGGTCGACGTAGGCCCGCCCGCGGAACAGGCCACCGGCCGGCGCCACCGCCGTCAGCACGTAGACCGGCGCCGCGACGAGCCACGCGCGAAACGCGCGGCGCCGGGCGCTCACCGTCCGGGCGCCCTCAATCGTGGCCGCGCGTCGGCGGCGACTCGTCAGCCGTCGGGGGAGGAGCTGGCGGCTCTGCCGGCGCCGTCTCCGTCGTCGTGTCGGTCGTCTCCGTGGTCGACGGCGCGGCCGGCGGCACGTACGGGTCGTACGACAGGCTGTAGGGGCCGCGGTGCCAGGGCGTCCAGGTCGGGAGCTCGTCCGGCACCGCCCAGTCGCGCGGCGCAGAGGACACGAGAGCCTGCTCCATGAACAGGTGCCAGATCTCGGCGGGGAAGCTGCCGCCGAACACTGCGATGCCGTGCACGTTCTCCATCGGGATCTCGCCCTGCGGATAGCCGACCCAGACCACGGTCGTGAGGTCGGGCGTGTAGCCCGCGAACCACGCGTCGGCGTGGTCGTCGGTCGTGCCGGTCTTTCCCGCCGCCGGCCGCCCGAACGCGGCGGCCGTGCCGGTGCCGTACTGGACGTTCTCCTCGAGGATCTTCGTCACGACGTACGCCTCGCCCTCGGTCAGCACGCGCTTTCGCTGCGGGACGCCCCAGCCCGCCTCCGTGTCGACGCGCCCACCCGGCAGGACGACCTTGCGGATCGCCATCGGCTTCGAGTACACACCGCGCCCCGCCAGAGTCGCGTAGCCCGAAGCGAGGTCGAGCGGCGAGATAGCGATCGAGCCGAGCCCGAGCGACGGCACGGGCAGCAGCGGCGTCTGCACGCCCATCCGCTTCGCCATCGCCGCGACGTTCGCGGGGCCGAGGTCGACCGTCAGTTGCGCGTAGATCGTGTTGTCGGAGCGCAACGTGGCGCTGCGGATCGACGACCAGCCCGAGTACGAGCCGTCGTACGTCGTTACGTCCCATGCGGGGACGTTCGGGTCGGGCTGGTAGTGCCAGGGCGCGGACACATACGACGTGGAGGACGGGTCGACGCCTCGCGAGACGGCGGTCGCGAGGACGAACATCTTGAACGTCGAGCCCGCCTGGCGACGCGCCTGCGCGACCAGGTTGAACTCGAGGCCCTTCCGTCCCGGGGCGACGGCGGCCATTGCCCGGATCGCTCCGTTCGCCGGATTGATCGAGACGACCGCGGACGCCGGGTCGTTGACCCGGTCGAGCGTGCGCCGGATCGCAGCTGCCGCGATCCGCTGATAGCGCGGGTTGATCGTCGTGTAGACCTGAAGCCCCCCTGAGCGAACGGTGTTCGCCCCGTACTGCTCGATCAGCTGGTCGCGCACGTAGCCGAAGAAGTACGGCTCGCGGATCGTCGTGTAGAGCTTGCCGGGGTTGAGGTCGAGCGCGTTCCGCCGGATCGCCCAGTTGAACTGACGCCGCGTGATGTCCCCGTTCGACAGCATCGCCTGCAGAACCTCGTCGCGACGCGCGATCGCTCCTCCGGGATCGACGAAGGGGTCGTAGATCGACGGCGCCTGCGGCAGGCCCGCGAGCAGCGACGCCTCACGGAGGTTGAGCGACTTTGCGTGCTTCGAGAAGTACGTCTGGGCGGCCGCCTCGATGCCGTACGCGTGATTTCCGAAGTAGACGGTGTTCATCCACTCGCGGAGGATCCGGTGCTTCGGCCACTTGCGGCTGAGCTGGATCGCGAGACACGCCTCGCGGAGCTTGCGGCTGACCGTCTGCTCCCTCGAGATGTAGAGGTTTCGCACGAGCTGCTGCGTCAGGGTCGAGCCGCCCTCGACCACCTTTCCCTTCGTCACGTCATGCCAGAGCGCTCGGGCGATGCCCTCGTAGTCGACCCCGCCGTGGCTGTAGAAACGCCGGTCCTCGATCGCGATCGTCGCCTTCCGCATCCACGGGTTGATCTCCGCGAGCGTCACGGGCTGCCGGTTGCGCTCGGCCGGGATCGAGCCGAGCGGAGTGCCGTCGGCGGCATACACGAAGCTGTTCTGCCCGATCGGGATCCGCTTGAGCGACGTCAGGTCGCACCTCGACCTGACGAGCCCGGCGGCGGTGAACGTGCCCGCGACGAGCGCGATCGCGGCCCCGATCACGAGCACGCCGAAGACGGCGCCGACTCTCTTGCGTCGCTTCGCCCGGTCGGCGCGCCGACGTCGCCGCTTGCGAACGGTGCGGGCGGCGTCGGCACGATTCTGTCTCGAGGGCGGGCTCACGGCGGTGTCTCGGTACGAACGGGAATGCTAGCCCCGAGTTCGAGCGCTCCGCCGCCCATCCTCTGCAGTGGGAGAGCAGCGTCGCTCTATGATCGCGAGCGTGTTCTCCTGCCGGCGTGCGGGCGTTCTGGCGACGGTGGCCGTGCTCTTCAGCTTTCTGCTCGCCGCGTGCGGTGAGCGGAGCGAGCCGATCGGAGCCGGCGCGAGCGGCTACCCGCTCACCATCGTCGACGACAGCGATCGCCCGGTGACGATCGCAGAGCCTGCGAGACGGATCGCCCTCCTCGACCCCTCGCTCGAAGCGCTCTTCGTCGCGCTCGGCGCCCGCTCGCAGGTCGCCGGGACGCCCGTGACGCCGGGAGGCGCGCTGCGTGCGGACCGGCTCGCGCGTCTTCGCGCAGATCTCGTCGTCGCGCCGGCGGGTGCTGACGACACGCTTCTCTCGCGCGCCCATGCGATCGCGAAGGCGCCCGTAGTCATCCTCCCTGCGACGTCGATCCGGGACGTAGAGCGAGGGATCACCGAGGCCGGGCTGATCACCGCCCACCCGCTCGCAGCGCGGCGGCTCGTCCACGCGATCGAGCAGACCCGCCACGCCGTGGCCGCGGAGCTCGACCGCCGTCGGCCGACGAGCGTCTTCCTCGACCTCGGTGGCTACCAGGGGGCGACCGACCAGTCGCTCGCCGGCGACCTGATCCGCGAGGCCAGAGGGCGCAACGTCTCCGGTCGCGGCGGCATCTCGCCGATCGCCGGCATCTCGGAGATCGTCCGGGCCAATCCGGAGGTCTACGTCGCGGTGGCGAGCAGCGGCACGACGCTCGACACGCTACGGAAGACGAAGGCCAAGCGGCTTACGGCAGTCAAGAACGGGCGGGTCGTGGTCGTCGACGACCGTTTGCTCGAGCCGAGCCCCGCGATCGGCCGCGGGCTCGTGGAGCTCGCACGGGCACTTCATCCCGAGGCCGTCCCCTAGGCACCCGGCGATGTCCAGCATGCAGAAGCGGCTCGCCGCGTGGCTGACGCTGATCGGCGTTTTCATCGTGCTCGCGTACGCGAGCCGTGCCGCCGATGGCAAGCCGCCGAAGGACTCCCTCTACCAGTACGGGACGGCGCTCAGCGGCTTGCTCTGGTACGCGATCTGGCTCGGGCTGATCCTGCTGATCACGCGCGGCCCGTCGCAGCGCGATCTGCTCGCGTTGCGGAGACCTCCAGCGCTCGGGCGCGCGGTCGTGCTGGCCGCCGTCGTGATCGTCGCCATCTACGCCGTTTCCGCCGCGATCGAGCCGTTTCTCCAGGGCGGCAAGGAGCAGGGCTACACGCCCGATCACTGGGAGCCCGCGCACGCCGGGGCGTACGCGGCGAACTTCGTCATGATCGCAGTCGTGGCCCCGATCGTGGAGGAGCTGACGTTCCGCGGAGCAGGGTATTCGCTGCTTGCGCCGTACGGACAGATCGTGGCAATCGTCGGCGTCGGGTTGCTGTTCGGTCTCGTGCACGGATTGATCGAAGGACTCCTCGTCCTGTCGATGTTCGGGATCGCCCTCGCGTGGCTCCGCTCGCGGACCGAGAGCGTCTATCCAGGCATGGCCGTCCACAGCCTCTTCAACGCGATCGCGCTCGTCGTGGCGGTGACGGTGTGAGCGCACGGCTAGCCGTCCTCGGCGCGGTGCTGGCGTTCGGAGCCCCGGCCGCCGCAGCCTCCCACGAGGCGAAGACGCTGTCGCTCCGCGGCCCCAAGGCGACGACGTACGGGCATCAGGTCGACTTCGTCGGCCGCCTGAGCCCGAAGGCAGACAGCGCGCGGATTCGCCTCTGGCGCGGAGACACGTTGATCGCGGGTACGGACCTCCACGCAGACGGGGCGTATCACTTCACCGTCAGCCTGGGCCACCCGGGGCCATTCCATACGACGTACGGGGCGGTCTCGTCGAATCCGATCACCGTCCGCATCTTTCCCAGGCTCGTCACCTCCCTCGCCGGCAAACGCCTCGCCGGCAGCCCGCTCGCGTTCCGGGCGAGGCTCGAGCCGAAGGAGGCGGGAACGCTGCGCGTCCGCGTGATCCGAAGCGGCAAGGAGACCTACAGAGGCGGCTTCGCCGGGCGTGCGCGCGTTAAGCTCGCGACGCAGAACCTCGACCCATTCGAAGTGCGCGCGGAGAGCGTGCCGGCGAAGGGCTACGAGCCGGTGTCAAAGAACGTCCGCATCGCCCTGCGTGCTCCAGCGCTCACCTACGGCTCGACCAGCCCGCTCGTCGCCGGTCTGGTTCGCCGCCTCGCCGATCTCGGATACGCGGCCCCCAGCGAGCGGACCGTGTTCGACGACGACGTGCTCGAGGCTGTCTACGCGTTCGAGAAGGCGCAGAGGCTGCCGCGAACCGGCGTCGCCGACACCGCCTTCTGGAACCGGCTCGCCCACCCGGCAGAGATCACGCCGCGCTACACGTCACCCGCAAACCACATCGAGGTCGACAAGCAGCGGCAGATTCTCCTCGTCGTGCGCGACGGGAAGGTGGCGCTGGTCGTGCCCGTGTCGACCGCGGGGATCGCCGGCTACTACACGCCGGTCGGCCGGTTCGCGATCGGCCGCAAGATCAACGGCTACGACACGAGCCCGCTCGGCGTCCTCTACAAGCCGATGTACTTCTACGGCGGCTATGCGATCCACGGCAACCCTTCGGTGCCACCGTACCCCGCGTCGCACGGGTGCATCCGCGTCCCGAACTTCGTGATCGAGCGGCTCTTCGTCTCGGAGCCCTATGGCGAGGTCGTGATCGTCTACAACTGAGGCGCGCTGCTCACGCCTCTTCCTCTTCCTGCGCTGCGAACTCGTCCGGCGTCACCTGCTCGAGGAAGGCTTTGAACTCGTCGACGAGATCCTCCTCGTTGACGTCATCGCCCTCGAACTCGATCGCCGACTCTTCGATCACCGAGTCGTCCGCGAAGATCGGCGCGTCCGTGCGGACGGCGAGCGCGATCGCGTCGGACGGCCGCGAGTCGATCTCGAGCTCGGAGCCGTTCTGCCGAATGGTGATCGTCGCGTGGAAGGTGTTCTCGCGGAGCTCCGTCACGCAGACGCGGACGACCTCCGCATCGAGCTGCGTCAGCGTGTCGGTGAAGAGATCGTGCGTGAGCGGTCGCGGGGAGGCCGTGCCCTGGAGCTTCATGAGGATCGACGCCGCCTCCGGCTGGCCGATCCAGATCGGGAGATAGCGATTTCCCCCCGTCGTCTTGAGCAGGACGATAGGTTGCTTGCCGACCAGGTCGAAGCTGACGCCGTAGATAACCATCTCCGTCATCGCTCGTTGCGATGGTAGCGGCGGAGGCCCGGGAGATGGGCGATCGTGGATTCGAACCGGCGTAGCGGCCTGTCCGCGAAGCGGGCCAGGGGAAGGGGCCGAGCGGGAGACTGCATGAGCGGCGGCTGGAACGGGGGAACCGGGAGGTTCCCCACGAGTGGGCGATCGTGGATTCGAACCACGGACCTCCGCCTTATCAGAGCGGCGCTCTAACCGACTGAGCTAATCGCCCCCAGGGCGGCGATTCTACCGAGCGTCTGCGGCCGCGATGCGCTCGAGCGCCTCGACGATCTCTGCGAGCTCGTGCTCGTCCGCGTACGCGATCTCGATCTTCCCTCGTCCGACCTTCGCCGGCTTGCCGAGCGCGATCTCGACGGCCGCTCTCGCGCGGCCGGCCAGGGCCGGGTCGACGGGCGCCGCTCGCTTCCGGGGACGCTGCCTCGCCCCGGCCCAGCGCGCAGCCTGCTCGGCGGCTCGCACCGACAGCCCGCGCTTCACGATCAACTGCGCGAGCTCGCGGCGCGCCGTATCTTCGGGCACCGACAGCACCGCTCGCGCGTGGCCTTCCGTCAGCTCACCTCGCTCGACCATTCCGAGGACGTCTTCCGGAAGATCAAGCAGGCGAAGGCGATTCGCGACAGCAGGCTTCGAGCGACCGACCTGGTCGGCGATCTCGCCGAGGGAGAGGACGAACTCGTCGAGGAGGACGGCGTAGGCGCGTGCTTCCTCGACCGGGGACAGCTGCTCCCGCGCGACGTTCTCGACGAGCGCGAGCAGGAGCGAGTCGCGATCGTCGGCATGGCGCACGACCGCCGGAACCGTCGTGAGCCCCGCCTCCCGCGCTGCGCGCCACCGGCGCTCGCCGGCGATCAGCTCCCAGCCGCCGGCGGGCCTCGGCCGGACGACGACCGGCTGGACGACGCCCTGCCGCCGAATCGACGTGGCAAGCGAACCGACCGCCTCGCCGTCGATCCGGCGCCGCGGCTGGCGAGGGTTGGGATGGATAGCGTCCACCGGCAGCACGGCGAGATCGCTCGGCTGGGCCGCGCCGCCGATCAGGACGTCGAGGCCACGGCCCAGCCCGCGTCGCGTCGCGTCGTGGGAGTCAGGAACGCTCGACAAGCTCCATCGCCACCTTCCAGTAGGCCTCGGCGCCGGCCGACCGGCGGTCGTAGGCAATGACGGGAACACCGTGGCTCGGGGCCTCGGCAAGGCGCACGGACCGCGGCACGGACGTGTCGAAGACGAGCCTGCCGAGATGGCGGCGAACCTCACTCTCGACGTCGGCGGCGAGCCGCGTCCGGCGGTCGACCATCGTCAGGAGCACGCCCGTGATCGCGAGCCGCGGGTTCAGCCGCCTGCGCACGAGCTCGACCGAGTCGAGCAGCTGCGCAAGGCCCTCGAGCGCGTAGTACTCGGCCTGCACGGGCACGAGCACCCCGTCGGCCGCGGCGAGCGCGTTCACGGTCAACGGGCCGAGCGACGGCGGGCAGTCGAGAAAGACGTAGGAGAACTCCGACGCCGCGCCCGTGAGGGAGCGCGCGAGGAAGCGCTCGCCGCCGTCGATCCCGCTCAGCTCGATCGCCGCGCCCGCGAGTCGCTGGCTTCGACGGGACGAGGTGGAGGTTGACGAACTTCGTCGGGCGCGCCAGCTCGGAGAGCGGAGAGCCGTCGAGCAGGTCGTAGCTCGACGTTCCGTTTGCGCGCTCGCCGAGCCCCGACGTCGCGTTTGCCTGCGGGTCGAGGTCGACGACGAGCACCTGCTCTCCCGCCTCGGCGAGACAGGCGGCGAGGTTGACGGCGGTCGTCGTCTTGCCGACGCCGCCCTTCTGGTTCGCGATCGCGAATATGCGTCCGGCCACACGGTCATTGTCCTCGCGCGGGCGGACGGTCAGCGATCAGGCCAGCGGGCGCTTTCTCGCCATCCCAGGACGGCGCGGAAACCGATCCGGCGTCGGCCCAACCTTCGGGATCACGAACAGGCCCGGCGCCTCCTCGAGCGCACCGCCACCGACCTGACGTCCCGCCCGCTCGGTCGCCTCGGCGTCGGCGGTCGGGCCGACGTAGAGGACTGCCGCGCCGCCCGTGGCCACAAGCGGCAGGCACCACTCGACGGCGACCGGCGGCGGTGCAAGCGCGCGGGCGAGAGCGACGCCGTAGGTCTCGAGCGGCTGCTCCTCGGCGCGGCCGCGAACGACCTCCGCGTTCGGGATGTCGCGAACGAAGCGTTCGAGCGCAGCCGCCTTGCGCCCATTCGCCTCGAGCAGGGTCACTGCGCGGTCGGGCAGCGCCACGGCCACCGGGATGCCAGGCGAGCCGCCGCCCGAGCCGACGTCGACGATCGGGCCGGCAAAACGCGCGAGCACCGGCAGCGCAGCAAGGCTTCCCTCGACGTGGACGCGACGCGCCCGCTCACGGTCTGCGACCGCCGTCAGGCCGGGCGTCTCGAGCAGGGCGTCGAGCCAGCGCTCGAGCCGCGGATCGGTCACTCCGCCTGCGGGCCTGCTACCGGCGCAACGACGACGTACCGCGAGGGCTCTTCGCCCTCGCTGCGCGTCTCCACGCCTTCCACGTCCTGAAGCACCGTGTGGACGAGCTTGCGCTCGAGGGACGTCATCGGCTCGAGCAACACGGCGCTGCCGGTCTCGAGCACGCGCCTGCTCGCCCGTTGCGCCTCGGACTCGACGCGCTCCCTCCGACGCCTCCGATACCCGCCTGCATCCACCTCGATACGGCGGCCCTCCGACCCTTCACGTCGATACACAATCGCCGACAGCACCTGCTGCACGGCGTCGATCGTGCGGCCGTTCCGGCCGATCAAAAGGCCGGCGTCGCGCGCGGACACGTCGACCTCGATCACGTCGTCGTGCTCGGACACCGTCACGTCAGCATCGAGCCCGATCTCGTCGGCAATCTCCGCCACGAGCCCTCGCGCGAGCTCCGCTAGCGAGCCGGCCGCTTGGGATGACGAGCGCGGTGCCGGCACGTCTGCGACAGAGTCGGTAGGCAGCTCCGCGCGGGCGAGCACGTGCGCGGGAGCAGTGCCGACGCCCAGGAGGCCGCGTTCCCCCTCCGCGAGCACTTCGAAGGTCACCCGGTCGCGGTCGAGGCCGGGATGGAGCCGCTCGAGCTCGCGCATCGCCTGCCACTTGGCCTCGCCGACCGTCTCACCGAAAGCCTCGAGCTCCGCCTGCGCGGGCACGTCGCTCACCGGCGGGCGCTTCGCTTCTTCTTCCGCCGGACGCGCTGCGGGGGTGCGGGCTCCGCCGCAGCGGTGGGCGTGGGCTCGGGCTCGGGCTCCTTCGCCTTTGCGCCGTTGCCCTCTCCTTCGTCGCGTGGTGGCGTCCGCGAGCTCTTCTTCGGCGGCGCAACCTTCGTCCGTGGAACGAGCCGTCGCGTGATGACACCCTGGCCGACCGTCCAGAGGTTCGTCGTCGCCCAGTAGAGGACGAGGCCCGCCTTGAAGTGGATCACGAAGGGGATGAAGAGAAACGGCAAGGCAAAGAAAATGATTCGCTGTGTCCGGTCGACCGTCGCCGACATGAAGTACGTCGACGCAAGCTGGCTCCCGATGTAGATGACGATCAGGACCGGCCCCCAGCCGACGTTGGCTGGCTCGAGGATGTTGATCAGCCCCAGCCACTCGAGGTTGTCCCCCGGCTGGTAGTTCGTGACCGAGGTGAAGTGCTTCAGCACCTGGTACAGCGAGATGAACACGGGGATCTGAAGGAGGATCGGCACGCAGGAGGCGGCCGGGTTGATGCGGTTCTCCTTGTAGAACTTCATCAACTCCTCGTTCATCTTCTTCTTGTCGTGCTTGAACTTGCGCTGGATCTCCTTCATCTCCGGCGCGTGCCGCTGGAGGTTCTGCATCGAGTGGATCTGCTTGACCGTCAGCCAGACGAGCGCGATGCGGACGATGATCGTCAGCCCGACGATCGCCCACGGCCACGGCAGGCCTACGGTCCCGTGCGGGCCTAGCCAGTCGAGGATGTGTGCGAGCACATGCTCGATCGGAGTGATCGGGCTGGCGACGATCACGCGTAGTCCACTCCCCCGCGACTCCACGGGTTGCAGCGGGCAAGCCTCCACGCAGTCTTGAGCGAGCCCTTGACCGGGCCGTGCTTCCGGAGCGCGTCCGACGCGTACTGGGAGCAACTCGGGTGGTACTTGCAGGTCGGCGCACCGGCGACGCCCGGTGAAGGGAAGAGCGACCGGAGGACGAGGCTGAACAGCTTCACGCGCGCGCTTTTCCGATCACGTCATCCACGCGCTCGCCGAGCCACGCCGAGCCCTGGGCATCCGCCGCCTCGATCAGTCCGTCTCGAACGACGAGCACGTAGTCGTTGCCGCGCGGGACGCTCTCGAGACGTGCCGACCACAGCTCCCTGAGCCGGCGCTTGATCCGGTTCCGCCTGGCAGCGGCCCCGGTGCTCTTCGGAACGGCGAGCCCGAGACGTGGCTCGTCTTCGGCCTCGTCACGCGGAAACCAGTGAAGAACGAGGAACCGCGTCGAGACCGAGCGGCCCTTGCGGTAGACGGCGTCGAAGTCCTGCGAGCGGGTGAGCCGGTACCGGCGTTCCATCGCCCGTCAGCCTAGACCGTAGCGAGCAGCTCGAGTGGGGTCAGGCGGACAGCCGTTTGCGACCACGAGCTCGGCGGCGCTTGAGGATCGCCCGGCCAGCCCGGTCCGCCATGCGGGAGCGGAAGCCGTGCTTCCGCTTGCGGCGGCGCACGTTCGGCTGATAGGTCCGCTTCATCGATTCGAGAAAGGCCCGGGAAAGAGCGTCCGGCCGGGTCGCGGAGTATAGACAACGAGCTCCGGCCGAAGTTGTCCACAGGCGTCTGGGAGCGGCGCGTGCGACCGTGAGCCTTGGTGGCGAGCCGATGGAATCCGTTCTCGGGTAAGACAACTGACACTATCCACACCTGTGGAGAGCGGTGTGGATGTGGCAAAAACTACCTGCAAATCGGGCGGTTTTTCGACCAGCCTCGGTGCGCTTTTCCAACCGTTGTAGGGCAAAAAACGCGGTGCTATGCTCGCTCGGCACCCCCGCCGACGACCGAGGAGCACGACCCAGCAGCGTGGAGCAACCGTTCGAGCCGACCGCTGATTCGCTATGGAGCGAGGTCTCCGGTCGCCTCCGAGGCGCGCTGAACGAATCCACCTATCGGACGTGGTTCGGCGAGGTCCGCGCAGGCGAGGAACGGGACGCTCTCGTCCTCACCGTCCCCAACAACTTCACGCGTGAGTGGATCGAGGGGCACTTCCTCGATCTGATCCGCGCAGCCGCACGCGATGTGTCCGGACGCGATCGCGTCGTGCGGCTCGTCGTCGACGACACGGTGTCGGTGGTGGACGACGAGGCGGCGCCCGTCCCCGCACCTGCGACGGGGCTCAACCCGAAATACACGTTCGACTTGTTCGTGATCGGGTCGTCGAATCGCTTCGCGCACGCAGCCGCGCTCGCCGTGGCGGAGACACCCGCTCGGGCGTACAACCCGCTCTTCATCTACGGAGGTACCGGCCTCGGCAAGACGCACCTCATGCAGGCGGTCGCCCACTACGTGATGGAGCACGCGAGCCGTCTCTCGGTCCGCTACGTGACGAGCGAAACCTTCATGAACGACTTCATTAACTCCCTGCGCGACCGCCGGATCGAGGGCTTCAAGCAGCGCTACCGGAACTACGACGTGCTCTTGATCGACGACGTCCAGTTCTTCGAGCACAAGGAGCGGATCCAGGAGGAGTTCTTCCATACGTTCAACAGCCTCTACGAGAGCGGCAGCCAGATCGTGATCTCCTCCGACCGGCCGCCGCGCGAGATCGCGACTCTCGAGGCCCGGCTGCGCTCGCGCTTCGAGTGGGGCTTGATCACGGATATCCAGCCGCCCGACCTCGAGACGCGGATCGCGATCCTCCGGAAGAAGGTCCACACGGACGGGATCGAGATCTCGGATCCGCAGGTGCTGACATTCATCGCCAGCCGCATCTCGACGAACATCCGCGAGCTCGAGGGCGCACTTACGCGGGTTGTCGCCTTCTCGTCGCTCACAGGCCGGCCGATGACGAGCGAGCTCGCGCAGGACGTGCTCAAGGACGTCTTCCCGCAAGGCGACGTCGCGCAGGTCTCGATCGAGCGGATCCAGGAGGTCGTATCGCAGCGCTTCGGCCTCAGCATCACCGAGCTCTGCGGCAAGAAGAAGTCTCAGAACATCGTCTACCCGCGCCAGGTGGCCATGTACCTCTCGCGAGAGCTGACCGACTCGTCGCTCCCGAAGATCGGTCGATCTTTTGGCGGGCGCGACCACACGACCGTGATGCACGCGACGTCGAAGATCGCCGGCCTGATCAAGCAGGACCGCTCTGTGTACAACCTGGTGCAAGAGCTGACCGCGCGTGTGAAGCAAGTGCAATGAATCCCCACCGCTTGTACCGTGCCCGAACCGTGTGTGTACAGCTCGCTCGTAGCCCACACCGCCACCCACACGACAAAACCCCCCCGGAGCAGGCTTTCTCTGCATGATCCCCGCCTTCCACACGCCTTACTACTACGACGAGGTTCTTTAATGACTTCAGAAACAGCAGTAGACACGGGCATGAAGATCCGTTGCTCGAAGGACGAGCTCTCGGCGCGACTCGGCGTAGTTAGTCGAGGTCTATCCGCCAGACCTTCGGTGCAGATCTTCGGTGGGATGCTCCTTCAGGCATCGGGAGACAGCCTGGAGCTGTCGGCGACCGACATGGAGCTGTCGGTGAAGGCGCGGCTCGAGGTCGAGGTGCTCGGTGAAGGGAGCGCCGCCGTGCCGGGACGGCTGCTGACCGACATCGTTCGCCTGCTGCCTTCGAGCGACGTCGAGCTGGAGTACCAGCCGGAGGAGAACACGCTTCGCGTGACGGGGGGCTCTGCGGACTACCGCGTACGCACGTATTCGGTCGAGGACTTCCCGCGACTTCCGGAAGCTACCGGCGCGCAACTGTCGGCGGTCGAAGCTGAGCCTTTCCTCGAGACGATCGAATGCGTCGGCCGAGCGGCTGGCCGTGACGAGTCGCGACCTGTGCTCACGGGCATCTTCGCGCGGTTCTCCGACGGCCGCCTCGTGATGGTGGCGACGGACTCCTACCGGCTGTCGGCTAAGGAGAGCGAGGTCGACGCTGCAGGCGCCGAGCTCGAGGCGATCATCCCCGCACGGGCTCTCGAGGAGCTGCGCCGGATCGCGACGGCCGGCAGCACGATCCAGATCGGGATGCTCGAGAACCACGTGATCTTCGGCGTCGAGGATGTGTGGCTGACCACGCGGCGGATCGACGGCCAGTTCCCGGACCACACGAAGCTGATCCCGTCCGCTGAGGAGTTCTCGATCTCCCTCACGCTTCCCCGCGGCGAGCTGCTCGACGTCGTCAAGAGGATCGCCGTCATGGCGCACCGCGCGTCTCCGCTGCGCCTGAAGCTCGAGGAGGGCGAGCTGACGGTGTCCGCGCAGACGCAGGACGTCGGCGAGGCGCGCGAGTCGCTGCCCGCGGCCCACTCCGGCGACACCTTCGAGATCGGCTTCAACGCGGACTACCTTCGTGATGGGGTCGAATCGGTCGACGGAGATGACGTCGTCCTGAAGCTCATCAACCCGCTGCGACCCGGCCTGATCCAGGGATCCGACGAGAGCTTCCGGTACCTGATCATGCCGATCCGCCTCGCCGGCTAGGTCGCGGGAACGCGATCTGATCGTCGCGCGCCTGAAGCTCACGGACTTCCGGTCGTATCCCTCGCTCGACCTCGATCTGCCAGCGGGGCTCGTGCTCGCCGTCGGGCCGAACGGGGCTGGCAAGACGAACCTGCTCGAGGCGGTGCACGTGGCGACGCAGGGGATCTCGCCACGTACCCGCGATGACGCGAACCTTGCCCGCTTCGGCAGCGACCGGTTCGTGGCGGGCATCGAGGGTGAGGGAGACGCCGGCCCGACTGCGATCGAAGTCCGCTGGCAGGCGGGGGAGGGAAAGAGCGTGCGCGTGAACGGCGTCCCTGCGCAGTCGCTCGAACGGTTGCGGAGCGACACGGCGACGCTCGTCTTCACCCCCGACCGGCTCGCTGTTGTCAAGGCGGGGCCCGCCGTCCGGCGGCTCTACGTCGACCGGGTGCTCGCCCGCACGCACCCGGCCCGCGCGACGCTGCCGGCGGACTACTCCACGACGCTCGGCCAGCGGAATGCGGCGCTCCGCCGTGTCGCGGAGGGCGCGGCGGGCCTCGACGCCGTCGAGCCCTGGACGGCGCGGCTGGTTGAGGCGGGAGCGGCCTTGACGTCGGCGCGCGCGACGACGATCGAGGCTCTCCGCTCGCCGTTCGCCGAGCGCGCCGCTGACCTCGGCCTCGACGGCGCGCTGCTTGGCTATCAGCCCTCGCGCACGGAGGCGGATGTGCTCGAGGCACGGCTCGCGCGCGACGTGCGCAGGGGAACGACGAGCGCCGGCCCGCACCTCGACGAGATCCGGATCTCGGCCGGCGCCCGCGAGCTCCGGTCGCACGGGTCGCAGGGCGAGCAGCGCGTGGCCGTCCTCGCCCTGCTGCTCGCAGAGGCCGAGCTGCTTGCCGAGACGCGCCGAGCGCAGCCGCTCCTTCTCCTCGACGACGTCCTCTCGGAGCTCGACGGCGACCGCCGCTCGTCGCTCGCGGAACGTCTTCGAACCGGCGGCCAGGTGCTCGTGACTGCGACCACGCGCGCAGCGCTGCCCGGCGACGTGGACGCGACGCTCGTCGTGTCACCCGGCTTGGCGCGGGTGGAGTGATGGAGCGCCTTGGCGACGGAGTGCGGTCGGAGCTCCGCCGGTTCAGCGGATCACAGGGCGAGATGCCCGCGATCGTAAGCGCCTGGCCGGCGGCGGTCGGGCCCGAAGTCGCGCGAAATGCGTGGCCCGCCCGCGTCGATCGAGACGGCGTGCTCCGCGTCCACACGAGCTCGTCGGCGTGGGCGTTCGAGCTGACACAGCTCGCCGCGACCGTCGCCTCGCAGCTGCGTGCGGCGCTGGGCGAGCGGGCGCCGCAGAGTCTCAGGTTCGCCCCTGGCCTCCTCCCCGAGGCTCCGCGTGACGAGCATGCGGAAGAGCGGCGACCACGCGTCGAGCCGACGCCGGAGAGCCGCGCGGCGGGCGACGCGGTGGCCGCTGGGATCGACGACGAGGAGCTTCGAAAGCAGGTCGCGAGAGCGGCTTCGCTGAGCCTCGAACTGGCCCGCGCCGACCGCCGTTTCTGATAGACTGGAGAGTGCCCGAAAAGGTTTGATTTGCAGGGCTTTTTTTATGGCAGAAGCAGCCTATACCGCAAAGGACATCACGGTTCTCGAGGGCCTCGAGCCCGTGCGCAAGCGACCCGGGATGTACATCGGCTCGACGGGGTCCCGCGGGCTCCACCACCTGCTGTTCGAAGTCGTCGACAACGCCGTTGACGAGGCACTCGCGGACCGCTGTGACCTGATCGAGGTCACGCTCCATCCGGACGGGTCGGCGACGGTCACCGATGACGGATCGGGCATCCCCGTGGACGTGATGCCGGAGCAGGGACTGCCTGCGCTGACGGTCGTCCTCACGAAGCTTCACGCGGGCGGCAAGTTCGGCGGCGAGGGCTACAAGGTCTCGGGCGGCCTGCACGGCGTCGGTGTCTCGGTCGTCAACGCGCTGTCCGAGCGGCTGACAGCGACGGTGAAGCGCGACGGCTCCGTCTGGCGCCAGGAGTTCTCCCGGGGCGATGTGACGAGCGAGATGGAGGAGATCGGCTCGACGGACGAGACCGGCACATCGATCACGTTTGCGCCGGATCCCGAGGTGTTCGACGACCTCGAGTGGTCGAGCGAGGTGCTCGTGCAGCGCCTCCGCGAAACCGCGTTCCTGACGCGTGGCCTGCGCATCGTCTTCAGCGACGAGCGCGCCGGCGGGGAACGGGTGGAGTTCCACTATGAGGGCGGCATCAAGGACTTCGTCGCCCACGTGAACGCGGCGAAGGAGCCGGTGCATAAGCACGTCGTGTACTTCGACGCGCATTCCAACGGCGAGACGACCGAGCAGGGCTCCGTCGAAGTCGCGATGCAGTGGAACGGCTCGTACGTCGAGTCCGTGTTCTCGTTCGCGAACAACATCAACACGCACGAGGGCGGCTCCCACCTGACGGGGTTCAAGAGCGCCCTCACACGAACCCTCAACGATTACGCCCGCGCGAACGGCCTGCTGAAGGAGAAGGACGACAACCTCGAGGGCGAGGACGTGCGCGAAGGGCTCGCGGCGGTGCTGTCCGTGAAGCTCCGCGAACCGCAGTTCGAGGGCCAGACGAAGACGAAGCTCGGAAACCCGTGGGTGGAGGGCCTCGTCCAGCGAGCGGTGAACCAGAAGCTTGCGGAGTTCCTCGAAGAGAACAAGGCTGACGCGCGGCAGATCATCCAGAAGGCGATCGAGGCGGCACACGCGCGGCAGGCCGCACGGAAGGCCCGGGAGCTGACCCGTCGCAAGAGCGCGCTCGAGAGCGCGTCCCTGCCCGGCAAGCTCGCCGACTGCCAGATCGCCGACCCGGAGTCGGCCGAGATCTTCCTCGTCGAGGGCCAATCGGCCGGCGGGACGGCGAAGGACGCGCGCGACAAGCTCTTCCAGGCGATCCTCCCGCTCCGCGGCAAGGTGATCAACGCGGAGAAGAACCGGATCAACAAGGTGCTCTCGAACACCGAGATCCAGGCGATGATCACCGCCATCGGCACGGGTATCGGCGACGAGCTCGACCTCGAGAAGCTCCGCTACCACCGCGTGATCGTGATGACAGACGCCGACGTCGACGGCCAGCACATCCGCACGTTGATCCTCACGTTCCTTTACCGGCACATGAAGGAGCTCGTCGAGCGCGGCCATGTCTACATTGCGGCGCCGCCGCTCTACCGCGTGAAGGTGGGTAGCCAGGAGCTGTACGTCGAGAAGGAGTCACAGTTCGAGGATCTCCTTGCACGGGAACGTGTCAAGGACATCTCCGTGGCCGCGCGCGACGGGTCCGAGACGGGTCTCACGGAGAAGCGCTACAACGCCTTCGCCCGCGCGCTCGCGACGTTCGAGGGCTGGGCCGCGCGACTGCGTGCGGACTACGGGCACGCCGCGGCCGACTTCGTGATCGCGCACCGGCTCGTGGAGACCGACGCGTCGACGATCGGGGAGGCAGTGCAGGCGATCAACGCCACGCCTGCCAACGGCTACGAGCTAGCGGTCGCCGGTGAGACGGCGGACGAGGTAACGATTCGCGTCGTCGAGCGGGACACCGGCGCGGCCGAGCATGTCCGCGTGCCCGCGCACCTGCTCGGCTCACCGGTGTACGACGGTCTGAAGAAGACGTATGGCGACCTTGTCGAGCGGGTCGGCTCCCCACCGTTCGACCTCGCGCTCGGGAAGAAGCGCGCTCATGCGGAGACGTTCTCCGACCTCCGCGCGCGCGCCCTCGACCTCGCAAAGGACGGCATGCAGGTGTCGCGCTTCAAGGGCCTTGGAGAGATGAACGCCGACGAGCTCTGGGAGACGACGATGAATCCCGTCAAGCGGATGCTGATCCAAGTGCAGGTGGAGGACGCCGCCGCCGCCGACGCGGTGTTCTCGATGCTGATGGGCGATCAGGTCGAGCCACGGCGGAACTTCATCGAGCAGAACGCGAAGGACGTGAAGTTCCTCGATGTCTGATGTGAAGCGTGTCTAACGTCGAGCCGCTGAACCCGGGCCGCGTCGAGCCGCGCGAGCTCGAGCAGGAGATGCGCTCGAGCTTCCTCGACTACGCGATGAGCGTGATCGTGGCCCGTGCGCTACCCGATGTCCGCGACGGCCTGAAGCCCGTCCACCGCCGCGTGCTGTACGCGATGGACCGCGCCGGCCTGCAGCCGAACCGGCCGCGTCTCAAGTGCGCGCGCGTGGTCGGTGACGTGATGGGCTCGTATCACCCACACGGCGACGCGGCCATCTACGACACGCTCGTCCGGATGGCGCAGCCGTTCTCGCTGCGCTACCCGCTTGTCGACGGCCAGGGGAACTTCGGCAACCTGGACGACGACCCGGCCGCCGCGATGCGCTATACGGAGTGCCGCCTCGCGAAGATCGCGACCGAGCTGCTCCGCGACCTAGAGGCCGACACCGTCGACCGGATCCCGAACTACGACGAGTCGACGACGGAGCCCTCGGTGCTCCCGGCCCGCTTCCCGAATCTTCTCGTCAACGGCTCTACCGGGATCGCCGTCGGCATGGCGACGAACATTCCGCCGCACAACCTCGGGGAAACGGTCGACGCCGTGATCGCGCTGATCGACGATCCGACGATCGACATCGATCGCCTGATGAAGCACGTCAAGGGGCCCGACTTCCCGACCGGCGCGATCGTGGTCGGGCGTGAGGGCATCCGTGAGGCGTACCGCTCCGGTCGGGGCCGCGTCATCATGCGCGCTCGCGCGCACATCGAGGAGCTGCGCGGCGGCAAGTCGGCGATCGTCGTCACCGAGCTGCCGTACGGGGTGAAGAAGGGCGGCGATGCCGGCGTGATCAAGAAGATCGCGGACCTCGTCAACGACAAGGTGCTGACGGAGGTCTCGAACCTCGCCGACCACTCGGACCGCACGGGGATGCGGATCCAGATCGAGCTGAAGCGCGACGCGGTGCCGCAGGTCGTCCTCAACAAGCTCTTCAAGCACACGCAGCTCCAGGCGACGTTCGGCTACAACGCCGTCGCGCTCGTCGACGGCGTGCCACGGACGCTCGGCCTCCGTGACATGCTCGTCCACTACCTCGACTTCCAGCGCGAGGTGATCGTCCGCCGGTCGAAGTTCGAGCTGCGGAAGGCGCAGGAGCGTGCACACGTTCTCGCCGGCTACCTCGTCGCGCTCGAGAACCTCGACGAGGTGATCGCCCTCATCCGTGGCTCGGCCGACCAGCACGAGGCGCGCGAGAGCCTGATCAAGCGATTCGAGCTGTCCGAGATCCAGGCGCAGGCGATCCTCGACCTCCGCCTCCGCGCGCTGACCGCGCTCGAGCGAAACCAGGTCGAGAGCGAATATGCAGACCTCCAGGAGCGGATCACCGAGCTACGGACGATCCTCGGTGACGAGACGCGGATCGATGGCGTGATCAAGGACGAGCTGCTCGAGATCAAGCAGATCTACGGACGGAGTGACGACCGCCGCACCGAGATCGTGGCCGCCGAGGGTGAGCTCGATCTCGAGGACCTGATCGCCGAGGAGGACATGGTGATCGCGATCACGCGCTCCGGCTACATCAAGCGTCTCCCGGTCTCGACGTACCGCGAGCAACGCCGAGGAGGCGTCGGTGTGATGGGGATGGACCTGAAGGACGAGGACTACATCGAGCACCTGTTCGTGGCCTCGACGCACGACTACATCCTCTTCTTCTCGACGCGCGGCAAGGTCTACCGGCTGAAGGTGCACGAGCTGCCGCTCGGCACGCGCCAGTCCAAGGGCAGGGCCATCGTGAATCTGCTCCCGTTCCGGCAGGACGAGCAGGTGACGACGGTGATCCGTACACGCGACTTCTCGGAGGCGAAGTACCTCGTGCTGGCGACGCGGAAGGGGATCGTCAAGAAGACGGAGTTCGGGGAGTACAACACGCCGCTCAAGTCCGAGGGCATCATCGCGATCAATCTCCGCGAGGGCGACGAGCTCGTGGCGGCGTTCCTGACCTCGGGGACGGACGACGTGCTGCTCGTCTCGCGGAAGGGCCAGGCGATCCGCTTCTCGGAGGGGCAGGCGCGCCCGATGGGCCGCGCAACCGGTGGCGTGATCGGCATGAAGCTTCGCGGCGAGGACGAGGTGATCGCAGCGCTGATCGCGGACGACAACGCCGACCTCCTTGTCGTCACGGAGAACGGTTACGGCAAGCGCACCCGCATCTCCGAGTACCCACGGAAGGGCAGGGGCACAATGGGCGTCAAGACCGTCCAGCTGACGGAAGCGAGGGGCCAGCTGGCGGGCGCGCAGGACGTTCGTGACGGGTATCAGGTGATGCTGATCTCGACGGGCGGCCAGGTGATCCGGATGCCGACGGACGGGATCCGCCGCGCCGGCCGGGCGACGCAGGGCGTGATCGTGATGCGGCTGCGTGAGGAGGGCGAGAAGGTGTCGAGCCTCGCGCCGGTCGTGGAGGCGGACGAGCCCGAGGTCGACGGCGAGGCAGAAGCGGAGCTTCCGGCGGAGGCAGAGGCTGACCTTCCCGCCGAGCCGGAAGCCGAAGCAGAGAGCTAGCTGTCGCGCAGACGCCCTGCCGCCTCTTCGGGCGGCAGCGGATTCACGTAGATCCCGGCGCCGAGCTCGATCCCCGCGGCCACCGTCAGGCGCGGGAACAGGTGCAGGTGCCACCAGGGCCCGTCGTGGAGCCAGAGATTGAGCGGGACCGCTCTATCCTCGACTTCGCGCAGTCGCCGTGCCAGCTCCGCGGCAGTTCGAAGCGCCGCGGCGAGGAGGTCACTCGCGAACGCTCCCTCTTCTCTCGCGGTCGGCGCGATGCGGAGCTCGTAGGGGACCGCCGACGCTGCGGGGCAGACGGCGCTGACGCCGCCGGTCTCGAAGACGAGCTCGCCGTCGAGCACGCCCTCGCCGGTCTCGGCGGCGGCGGCCGGGGGAGGCTCACGGAGCCACACGAGCTGCGAGTGCGTATGGGCGAGGCTTGCGCCCGCCGATCGCCCCTCGTTGACGACGGCGTGGACGTACGGGTAGCCGGCTTCGCTTGCCGCCTGTGAACGCAGGCGCCACGCGTGCGCAACGAGGCCGAGCTCGCGGTCGTCGAGCTCTGCGATCGAGCGCCGGTGATCGGGCGTGTGGGCGACGACCTCCTGGCGCTCGAATGCGGGATAGAGGTTCGGGAAGACGCGAACCTGCCAGTCGCCACCGGCCGGAAGCCGGAGCGTCTCGGGTGGCGTCTGGTCCTCGCGGCCGGCGCAGAACGGGCAGCGCTCAAGCTCGTCGGAGTCCGGAGGCGGCTCGAGGTCCGGGAACGCCCCCGGCCGGAGCGCGCGCCCGGGCGCGACTACGACCGTTCGGCCTGACAGGGGATCGCGGCGCAGCTCGGGCGCCGCGCCGTTCAGCTCGGCCCCTTGGCCTTCTCCGCCTTTTCGGCGTCGGAGCGTTCGAGGAACGGTCGGATCAGGTCCACGGGGGCAGGGAAGACGATCGTCGAGTTGTTGGACGAGCCAATCTCGAGCAGCGTCTGCAGGTAGCGGAGCTGGAGCGCGATCGGTGCCTGCTCCATGACCAGGGCAGCCTCCTTCAGCCGCTCGGCCGCCTGGAACTCGCCCTCGGCGTTGATGATCTTCGCGCGGCGCTCGCGCTCGGCTTCCGCCTGGCGCGCCATCGCCCGCTGCATGTCGCTCGGGATCTCGACGTCCTTCACCTCGACGATCGAGACCTTGATGCCCCACGGAGCGGTGCCCTCGTCGATGATGCCCTGGAGGATCGCGTTGATCTTCTCGCGCTCGGAGAGCAGCTCGTCGAGCACGTGCTGGCCGAGCACCGACCGGAGCGTCGTCTGCGCGATCTGCGAGGTCGCGACCATGAAGTTCTCGATCTGGACGACGGAGTCGGAGGGGTCGACGACGCGGAAGTAGCAGACGGCGTTCACGCGGACCGGAACGTTGTCCTTCGTGATCACCTCCTGCGGCGGGATCATCAGCGTGATCGTGCGCAGCTCGACGCGCACCATCTTGTCGACCATCGGGATCAGGAAGATCAGCCCCGGCCCCTTCGGCTTCCCGAGCAGGCGCCCGAGCCGGAAGATGACGCCGCGCTCGTACTCGCGGAGGATCTTGATCGCCGCGCTGAGGAGCAGCACGAGCAGGACGACGACGATGGCAACGACGATCAGTGCAGCAAGCATCGCGCTCCTTTCGGGGACTGCGCTCCCTTCGCGGACTGCAGGGGGATCCTATGCATGCTCGATGCCGTGCGAGTGGCGCACGATGAGCTTGAGGCCCCGCTCGACCTCCTCGACGACAACCGCCTCGCCCGTCTGGAGCGGTACTCCGTCCGCGGAGCGCGCCTGCCACAGCTCACCCTTCACCGCCACGAGCCCGCCACGGCGGACGACACCGGACGCGCCGGCGAGGTTGCTGATACCGCCTCCCGCCGGCCGCCGGCGAACCTGCACGACTTTCACGACCATGAACAGGAGCAGCGCGGACATCACGCCGACGATCGCGATCACGACGGGCACCGACACCTGGTAGGCCGAGCCCGCCGGGTCGAAGAGGAGCAGCGCGCCGAAGACGAACGAGACCGCGCCGGCGAGCGCGAGCGCCCCGTGCGTCATCACGAACGGCTCGGCGGCCCAGAAGCCCGCCGCGAGCAGCATCAGCAGCAGGCCGGCCCAGTTCACGGGCAGCACCTGCAACCCGTAGAAGGCCATGATCAGGCAGATCCCACCGAGCGTTGCCGGAAAGATCAGGCCGGGGTGGTAGAGCTCGACGATGATCCCCAGCGCGCCGAGCGAGAGCATCAGCGTGATGATGTTGGGGTCGATCAGCGTGTCGAGAATGCGCTTCCAGAGCGACATCTGCGACCTCGGTCACCTCGGCGTCCTTCGTGTTGAGCGTCAGGCCACGAGGGACCGTCTTCGTGCCGTCGATCCGGTTGAGCAGTGCCGGCAGCGTGGGCGAGACGACGTCGACGACGTTCTGCGCGAGCGCCTCGCGAGCCGTCAGATTGGACGCCTTGCGCACGGCGGCGTCCGCCCACTTCACGTTCCGCCCGTGCTCCTTCGCAAGCGCCCGGAGCTGCGCTGCGGCGTCGTTCACGACCTTGCGGCGGAGATCCTTCTGGATGTCCTCACCACCGATCGAGATCGGCGTCGACGAGCCGATGTTCGTTTGTGGCGCCATCGCCAGGACATCGGCCGCCTCGCCGATCCAGACGCCCGCCGATGCGGCGCGTGCTCCGTCGGGGGCGACGTAGACGACAACCGGCACCTCGGATGCGAGCTCGCCCTTGACGATCTTCCGCATCGACTCGGAGAGGCCGCCGGGCGTGTCGAGGACGATGACGACGGCGTCGTAGCCCTCCCTCGACGCGCGGGAGATCTCGCCCGTGACGTACTCGGCGGTGACGGGGTTGATGTCGTTGTCGAGGTTCACCGCGAGCACGCGCGGCGCGGCGGCTGAGCCCGGCGAGGCGAAGACGAGCGTGGCAGCGGTCGCGGCGAGCGCGGTGAAAAATCCCCGCAAAACCCGTGCTGTCACTGCACGGGACAACCTACCATCGCAGGGTCTCGCGACTGCAGGACGAAGGGGGATCAGCCGAGATCATGGTGATGAGGACGGTCTGCATCGCAGCGCTCTTTCTGCTCGCGGCGCCTGCGGCGGCGCTGGCAGCCGACCCGTCGATCACGCACCGCGACGTCTCGCTCGATGGCCGGAGCACGGCGGCCTTGTCCGGGGCGACCGAGCCGTTCGACATGCTCGGGGTGCACTGGCGCGGCGCTGGCACGGTCGAGTTCCGGACGCGGAGCCTCGCCGGCAGGTGGAGCGCCTGGCATCGGGCTGCGCCCGAGGCCGAGGACCTACCCGATGCGGGCAGCGAGCAGCGGCGCGCCGGCTGGCACCTGGGCAACCCCTGGTGGACGGGTTGGTCCGACCGGTTCGAGCTCCGGGCCCACGGCCGCGTGACGCTTGCGCGCGCCTGGCTGATCTCGAGCTCGGCTGCGCGCATTCCCCTTCGCCGCGTGTCGATCGCCGGCTCACCGCAGATCATCACGCGACAGGGGTGGGCGGCGAACGAGAAGATCCGCCGCGCCGCGCCGCGCTACGCCGCCGGTGCTGCGGCTGGCGGTCGTCCACCACACGGCCGGCGGCACCGGCTCGGGGCCTGAGGATTCGGCGGCCATCGTCAGGGGCATCGAGCTCTACCACGTAAAGGCGAATGGCTGGAACGACATCGGCTACAACTTCCTCGTCGACCGCTGGGGCCAGGTGTTCGAGGGCCGCTTCGGCGGGATGACGCAGAACGTGATCGGCGCTCACGCCCAGGGCTTCAACACGGGCGCGGTCGGCATCGCGCTGATCGGGACGTACTCCTCGAGGAAGCCGTCGAAGCAGGCGGAGGCGGCGCTCGAGAGGCTGCTCGCGTGGCGGCTCGACGTCGCGCATCTCGATCCCGCGTCCTCCGGGATCACCCCGTCGGGAGGCAACCCGCGCTTCCGGGTCGGGGAGGGCGTGTACCTGCGAACGATCTCCGGCCACCGCGACACGGGCTTCACGTCGTGTCCCGGCAACGCCCTCTACGCGCGGCTCGCCGCGCTGACCGAGGTCGCGGCGACGACCGGGCTGCCGAAGATGTACGAGCCTTCGGTGCGGGGAGCGCTCGGGAAGGTCGTGCGCTTCGCCGCCCGCCTGTCGCAGCCGCTCGCATGGACCGTGACGGTCACGGCGTCCGACGGGACGCGCGTCGCCGGGAGATCGGGAGTCGGCGACCGGATCGCGTGGAGCTGGAACAGCGCCGGGCTCGCGTCCGGCCGGTACGTGTGGACGATCGAGGCTCCGAACGTCCGGCCGGCCCGAGGCGTGATCGGCAAGGCGAAACCCGTCTCGCCTCCGCCGCCTCCGTCCGCCGCCGCTCCTTTCGGGCGTCTCCGTCTCACCCGAGGCCGTCTCACCCGACGAGGACGGCTACGCGGACGTGCCAACCGTCAGCTACCGGCTCGGGAAGGCGGCGCGCGTGACGGTCGCGCTCGATGACGAGTACGGCCTGCCGGCGTCGACGCTCCTCGTCGACGAGCGCCAGTCCGCGGGCAAGCGCTCGCTGCAGTGGCTGCTCGACGCGGTGCCTGACGGGCGCTACAGCGTCACGGTGTCCGTTCGTGCCGACAGCGGTCAAACCGCACGGCAGACCGCCGAGCTGACCGTGATGCGGGCTGTCGGCTGGGTTCGGGCAGACCCGGTCTCGTTCTCCCCCGACGGCGACGGCATCGACGACACGGTTCTCTTCTCCTTCACGGCGACGAAGGAGGTGCAGGTCGCGGTCGAGGTGCGCGCTGGCGGGCGCCCGCTCGCGCTCGTCGCCTCGTCGTGGTTCGAGGCAGGCCCGCACGCGATCACGTGGGACGGCCGCCTGCCCGGCGGGACGATCGCGCCCGGCTCGTACGAGCTGTGGGTGACCGCGAGCGACGAGATCGGGACGATCTCGGAGGTCGTCCCATTCGCCGTCACGCTACGGCCTGGCTGACAAGAGCGCGATTACACTTCGCCGATCGTGTTCGGATCCGACGGCGAGTGATGATCGACGGAGTCGGCGCCCCTTTCGGGCGGGACGTGATCGAGTCGATCATCCCTCATCGCGACCCGTTCCTCTTCCTCGACCGGGTGCTCGAGCTCGAGCCGGGCGTGCGTGTCGTCGCCGAGTACCGCGTGCCGGAAGGCGAGTGGTACGTGCGGGGCCACTTTCCCGGACGGCCGATCGTTCCCGGTGTGATCATGGTCGAGGCGCTTGCCCAGGCAGCCGGTGTCGCTGCGCTGTCGGTGCCGGAGCACCACGGCAAGTTCGTGTTGTTCGCAGGGATCGACGACGTGCGGTTCAAGCGGATCGTGACACCCGGGGAGACGTTGAGCATGGAGTGCGAGATCTACGGTGTCCGTGGCCCGATCGGCAAGGGCAAGGTGGCCGCGCGCGTGGACGGCCAGCTCGCCGTGCGCGGCAACTTGCTCTTCGCGGCGACGGACGAATCATGACGAGCCGTCCGTGATCGGCTCCGCCAATGGCCCCCACGTCTCGATCACCGGCCTCGGCGCGGCTGTTCCGGAGCGCGTGCTCACGAACGACGAGCTCGCGAAGATCGTCGACACGTCCGACGAGTGGATCGTGGCGCGGACGGGCATCCACGAACGACGGGTCGCCGGCTCGGACGAGGCGCTGTCTGATATCTCGCTTCCCGCTGCCCGGAGCGCCCTCGAGCAGGCGGGGCTGACTGGAGCTGACATCGACCTCGTGATCGTGGCGACGGTGACGCCGGACATGACCTTCCCGGCGACGGCGGCGCTGATCGCCGACGAGCTCGGGGCGACGACCGCGGCCGCCTACGATCTCTCCGCCGGCTGCACGGGGTTCGTGTACGCAGTCGCCCAGGCGTACGCGATGCTTGCCGGCGGGCTCGCGAACCGCGCGCTCGTGATCGGCGGCGACCTCCTGTCGAAGGTGGTGGACTGGCAGGACCGCGCGACGTGCGTGCTATTCGGCGATGGCGCCGGCGCGGTCGTGCTGGAGCGTGTGGAGCGCGGAGGGTTTCTCGGCTTCGAGCTCGGCGCCGACGGTGGCGGCGGGATGGACCTGTACATGAAGGCCGGCGGCTCTCGCGCGCCCGCGACCGCGGAGACGGTGGCGGCCGGCGAGCATTTTGCGCGGATGAACGGCCGCGAAGTGTTCAAGTTCGCGACGCGCGTGCTCGTCTCGTCCGCCGAGCAGCTGCTCGACCAGGTCGGCATGACGATTTCGGACGTCGACGTCTACGTGCCCCACCAGGCGAACATCCGGATCATCCGGCACGCGGTCGAGAAGCTCGGGATCCCCGAGGAGAAGGTGATCGTCAACGTCGATCGCTACGGAAACACGTCGTCCGGATCGATCCCGCTCGCGCTCGCGGACGCCGCCGCTGCTGGCATGATCGGCGAGGGCACGATCGTCCTGATGACCGGTATGGGAGCGGGCCTCACCTGGGGCTCGGGCGTGATGGAATGGACGAAGGAGATGGCGGCGTGACACGAGGAAAGATCGCATTCTGCTTCCCCGGGCAGGGGTCGCTGGAGAAGGGGATGGGACGTGACATCGCGGAGGCGGTGCCCGAGGCGATGCGCGTCTTCGACCTGGGCAGCGAGGCGTCTGGGCTCGACCTGCGCGCCCTCTGCTTCGATTCCGAGCTCGACCAGCTCGTCGAGACCGATGTCCAGCAACCCGCGCTCGTCGCGACCAGCCTCGCCGTGCTCGCCGCGCTGAAAGCGCGAGGCATCGAGCCCGACTATGTGATCGGCCACTCGGTCGGGGAGTTCGCCGCTCTCGCGGCGGCCGCCTCCATCGGCGTCTCCGAGACGCTCGCGCTCGTTCGCGAGCGGGGCCTCGCGATGGCCGAGGCGGCGCGCGAGCACCCGGGCGCGATGGCGGCGATCCTGGGGCTCGACGACGACGTCGTGGAGCGCCTGTGCCGCCGGATCCGTGGCGTGTGGCCGGCGAACTACAACTGCCCGGGTCAGCTCGTCGTCTCCGGCGAGAGCGAGGCGGTCGACGAGTGCTGTGCGCGTGCCGAGGAGGAAGGGGCGCGCCGGACGGTCAAGCTTCGCGTCTCCGGCGCGTTTCATTCGCCTCTCGTCGCCCGTGCCGCAGAGCGGCTGCGACCCGCAGTCGACAAGGTCCGCTTCGGCGAGCCGATGGCCCCGTTCATGTCGACCGTCACCGCTCGGCTCGAGTCCGCGCCGCGCATCGCGCCGCTGCTCGTCGACCAGCTGACCGCGCCCGTTCGCTTTACGCAGGCCGCGTCCGAGCTCGTGAAGGAGGGCGCGCGGACCTCGTCGAGGTTGGGCCCAGCAACGTGCTCTCCGGCCTCGTGAAGCGCATCGACCGCGGCGTGAAGGCAATCCCGGTCAACAGCCTCGCCGCGCTCGACAAGATCGACGAGGCGCTGGCAACCGCCTGACGTGGGTGGCTTCGCGGAGCTCGGCGGCAAGCGGGCGCTCGTCACCGGCGGCTCGAAAGGCATCGGCCGGGCGATCGCGATCGAGCTCGCGGCGGCCGGGGCCGAGGTCGTCGTCGGCTATCGCACCGGTAAGGAGGACGCGGAATCGGTGGCCAAGGAGATCGGCGGCGAGGCGCTCCAGGCGGACGTATCGGTGGCGGAGGAGGCGGCCGGGCTCGTCGAGCAGGCAGGCGACCTCGACATCCTCGTCAACAACGCAGGGCTGACGCGGGACGGGCTGATCGCGCGAATGCCCGACGACGACTGGCACGTCGTCATGAACACGAACCTCGGCGGTGTCTTCTACACCTGTCGTGCGGCCGCGCGCGGGATGATGAAGCGGCGCGCGGGAGCGATCGTCAACCTCACGAGCGTCGTCGGCGTGCACGGGAATCCCGGGCAGACGAACTACGCGGCCTCGAAGGCCGGGATCATCGGTTTGACGAAGTCGCTCGCCCGAGAGCTGG
Organism: uncultured Actinomycetes bacterium; assembly: GCA_963773055.1. Classification (GTDB taxonomy): domain Bacteria; phylum Actinomycetota; class Thermoleophilia; order Gaiellales; family Gaiellaceae; genus PALSA-612. The sequence goes on from CAVYZL010000003.1 coordinate 410,896, forward strand.
CGTCGCGAAACGTCCGCGTGAACGCGGTCGCGCCGGGCTACATCAAGACAGCTCTCACCGACGTTCTGCCGGACGAGGCGCAGCAGGCGATCCTCCAGAACACGCCTCTGCAGCGGATGGGGAGCCCGGAGGACGTCGGCGCGGCGGTCCGGTTCCTCTGCTCGGACGCGGCTTCCTTCATCACGGGCGAGGTCCTGCTCGTCGACGGTGGGCTGGGGATGTAGCGATGGCCGAGGCGGTAAACGGCAGGCGCCGCGTCGTGGTCACCGGTCTCGGCGCCGTGACGCCGCTCGCGAACGACGTCGAGACGAGCTGGGCGAAGCTGCTCGCGGGCGAGTGCGGCGCCGGCCCGATCACGCACTTCGATTCCACCAACTACGCCGTCCACTTCGCCTGCGAGGCGAAGGACTTCGAGCCTGAGGATTGGATCGACCGCAAGGCTGCGCGGCGCATGGATCGGTTCACCCACCTCGCGCTGGCGGCGGCGAGGCAGGCAGAGGCGGACTCTGGCCTCGACATCGCCGCCGAGTCGCCGCGCATCGGGGCGTCGGTTGCCACCGGCATCGGCGGGCTCCAGTCCTTCCAGGACTGCTACGACACGCTGCGCGACCGCGGGCCGGACCGGGTGAACCCGTTCTCGATCCCCTCGATCATCCCCAATCTCGGCGCGGGCTGGGTCTCGATCGAGCTCGGCACGCGCGGGCCGCTGTCCTCGCAGTGCACTGCGTGCGCCGCCTCGAACATGGCGATCGGCGATTCGCTCGACGCGATCAGGCTCGGCCGTGCGGACGCGATGCTGTGCGGAGGCACCGAGGCGCCGGTTGCGGAAGTCGGTATCGCGGGGTTCTCGGCGATGCGGGCGTTGTCGCGCCGTAACGATGACCCCGAGCACGCGAGCCGCCCGTTCGATGCCGAGCGCGACGGGTTCGTGATGGGTGAAGCAGGCGCGATGCTCGTGCTGGAGGAGCTCGAGCACGCGCAGGCACGCGGGGCGAAGATCTATGCCGAGGTGATCGGCTACGGCGTCTCCTCGGACGCGAACCACATCACGGAGCCCGATCCCGACGGGCCGGGCCGCGCGCTCCGGATGGCGCTCGACGACGCGGGCATCAGCGGGGACGAGATCGACTACATCAACGCCCATGCGACATCGACGCCGATCGGCGACTCGTCCGAGACGGAGATGCTGAAGCGGGCGCTCGGCGAGGAGAAGGCGTACTCGACGCCCATCTCGTCGACGAAAGGCGCCACGGGGCACTGCCTCGGCGCCGCCGGAGCGGTGGAGGCGATCTTCTCGATCCTCGCGATCCGCGACTCCAAGCTGCCGCCGACGATCAACCTCGAGGTGCCCGACCCCGAGTGTGATCTCGACTACGTCGCGAACGTCACCCGGGATGCGGACGTTCGCGTGGCGCTGAACAACTCCTTCGGGTTCGGAGGCCACAACGCCTGCATCGTGCTCCGGCGCTTTTGACGGCTAGAGCCGGTCGCGCGGCGCTCGTCGGGATCGTTCTTGCCGCGCTGGGCGTTGCCGCGGTGGCGGCTCGCTCGTACCGGCCGTTCGCCAGCGACGAGGCGAGTGCGACCGGCCGCGCGCCCTCGACCGCGTTCGTCGATTCGACATTCACGCTCGTGCTCTGCCTGATCGGAGGTCTCGCGATCGTTGCGCTCGTCTCGCTGCCGTCTCTTCGCGGCACGAAGAAGCCGCGCGGCCGCGCGTCCCTGCAGGGGCTGATCACCTACCTCGTGTTCATCGTCCTCGCGGTCGCGATCGGCCAGCACGTCGCGCGCCGCCCCTTCCACGTAGGCCAGGAGGAGGGCAAGGGCGAGGCGGTGTTTCCGGCGACCCAGCCGGGAGTACACCAGCAGCCATCTTCCGTCGGTCACACGCGGGCGCCGGAGGTCGTGTGGCCGATCGTTATCGGCGCGGGGGTGCTCGCTGCAGTCGTTGTGATCGCCCTGTACGTCATGTCGCGGCGGCGTAAACAGGCGACCGGGAGCACGACGGGCGCCTCGGAGGCAGCCGCCGCCGAGCTCGACGACGCGATCGACGACCTGCGGCGGGAGCCGGACCCGAGGAAGGCGGTCGTCGCTTCCTATGCCCGGATGGAATCGGCGCTCACCCTTGTCGGGCTGCCGCGCCGTGCGGCTGAAGCGCCGCTCGAGTATCTCGGGCGCGCAGGCCGCGCGCTGCAGACGGAGAGCTCGATGGCGTCGCTCACGGAGTCCTTCGAGGAAGCGAAGTTCTCCGAGCACACGATCGGGGAGAGCATGCGCGAGCGCGCGATCGTCGCGCTCACCGCGGTTCGCGACGAGGTACGGTCGAGCGCATGATCCGAGCGCTCCGCCCGTCGGTCACCCTCGCCGTCCTCGGCGGCCTCGCGGCGCTGACGGCGATGCTGATCGGCGTCGACCGGACAGACCTCGTCCTCGACGCCTATCTCGTCTTCGTCGCCGCTCTGCTCGCCCTCGCCGCAGGACGTGTGACGGCGCAGGCCTTCCCCCGTCCCCGCGGCGTCGTCCCGGCCACCCTCGCGCTGCGACCGCGCCGGACGGCCCGACCCGACTCGCTGCGAACGATCGAGGACATCGTCGCCCTCGCGCAGGCGGACGTCTACGACCTGCACTTCCAGCTCCGTCCGCTGCTGCAGGAGATCGCCGGCGACGGGCTCGCGACGGCGTACGGCGTCGAGCTCGAGGACGAGCCCGTACGCGCGGAGGCATTGCTGTCGTCCGAGACGTGGTCGCTGCTCCGGCCCGACCGGCAGCGGCCGGAAGGGCCCCATCTGCGCGGAATCTCGACATCCGAGCTGGACGCAACTGTCTCCGAGCTCGAGAGGCTGTTGCCGGCATGATCGCCGTCGCCGAGGTCAAGGGCCACTGCGACCGGATCCTCGACGCGGTCGAGCAGGCGGTCGTCGGCAAGCGCGAGGCGCTCGAGCTCGTCCTGCTCGGGGTGCTCGCCGACGGGCACGTCCTGATCGAGGATGTCCCGGGGCTCGCAAAGACGCTCCTCGCGCGATCGTTCGCCGCCGTCACCGACCTTCGCTTCGCGCGGATCCAGTTCACGCCGGACCTGATGCCCTCCGACGTCACCGGCTCGTCGATCTACAACCAGCGGACGAGCGAGTTCGAGTTCTGGCCAGGCCCGGTCTTCGCGAACCTCCTGCTCGGCGACGAGATCAACCGCGCGCCGCCGAAGACGCAGGCTGCTCTGCTCGAGGCGATGCAGGAGCGGCAGGTGACGCTCGAAGGTGAGACCCGACAGCTCGAGCGGCCGTTTCTCGTTCTCGCGACGCAGAACCCGATCGAGTACGAGGGCACATACCCGCTGCCCGAGGCGCAGCTCGACCGCTTCCTGCTCCGGATCGGCATCGGCTACCCGGCCAGGACGGACGAATGGGAGATGCTCGAGCGCCGGCGGTCACGCCGGACGGACGACGTCGAGCTCGAGCCCGTCGTTGACCGTCAGACCGTGCTCGACCTCCAGCGTGCTGTCGAGGAGGTGCACGTGTCGGAGAGCATCGGCCTGTACATGGTCGACGTCGTCGCCGCCACGCGTGCGAGCTCGCGCCTCCAGGTAGGCGCTAGCCCGCGGGGCTCGCTCGCGCTGCTCAAGCTCTCGCGGGGCCTGGCGGCGCTCCGCGGCCGGGACTTCGTCACGCCCGAGGACGTCAAGGCGGTGGCCGTTCCGGCGCTCGCGCATCGGCTGACGCTCAACCCCGAGCTGTGGGTGCAGAGGATCAGGGCGGAGGACGTCGTCGCGGAGTGCCTCGATGCGGTGCCCACGCCGCGGGCGGAGGAGCTCGACCGGCATGACGAACACGAGTGACCCTGTCCTGCAGGCGCCTCACTGGACGCGTGCAGCAACACCCAAGCTCGTCGGCTATGCGTCTCTCGGCACTCTCGGTCTCGTCGCCGGCGTCGCTTTCGGCCGCGTCGAGCTCGTAGCGGTCGCGGCGCCGTTTCTGCTCGTGCTCGCGCTCGGGCTCGCGCTCGCCGGATCGCTCGAGCTGACGGTCGACTTCTCACTCGACCGCGACCGGGCGCTCGAGGGCGACGTGCTTCCCGCGACGATCGCGCTCGGGGCTGGAACGGCTGTCGAGCGGCTCGAGCTCGCGATCGCAGCACCGGGTGGAGTTGCGATCGAGGGTGACACGTCCTTCGGGCTCTCGCTCGGGGCGGGGGAGGAGCGGACGCTGGACATACCGCTGCGGCTCTCCCGCTGGGGCGTCTACCGGCTCGGGCGCGTGGGCCTCGCGGCCTTCGATCGGCTTGGCCTGTTCGTCTTCGAGCAGGAGCTGCCGGCGGCTAGTCAGTTGCGCGTCTATCCTCGGCCGGAGCGTCTCCGCGAGATCGTTCGGCCGCACGAGACGCAACCGTACGTCGGGAACATCGTCGCGAGGACGAAGGCGGAGGGGATCGAGTTCGCGGACCTCCGTCCCTACACCCGCGGCGACCGCGTGCGGCGAGTGAACTGGCGGGCGACCGCGCGGAGCGGCCAGCTGATCGTCAACGAGCAGCATCCGGAGCGGAACTCGGCGACCGTGCTCATGCTCGACTCGTTTGCGGACGCCCGCCTCGGCGAGGAGGGCACGCTCGACCTGGCTGTGCGCGCAGCCGCCGGGTTCGCGGAGACCTACGTGTCGCGCCGTGATCAGGTCGGCCTGCTCAGCTTCGGCGGCAGCGTCAACTGGCTCGAGCCCGCGATGGGCAGCCACCAGCTGTACCGGATCGTGGAGGCGATCCTCGACACCGAGGTCGTCCTCTCGTACGTCTGGCGGGACATTCGCGTGATCCCGGTCCGCGCGCTTCCGCCTCAGGCGCTCGTCGTCGCGTTGACGCCGCTGCTCGACGATCGGATGGTGGATGCGCTGATCGACGTCCGCGGCCGCGGCGCCGACATCGCCGTCGTCGAGGTCACCCCGGACCCGTATGTCGTCGCGGGGCGCTCCGACGCCGACCAGCTCGCGTACCGGATCTGGCAGCTGCGCCGCGCCGCACTCCGCAGCCGCTTCCTGCGTCTCGGCGTTCCGCTCGCGCGCTGGCGCCCGGGCGAGCCGCTCGAGCCTGTCGTGAAGGAGGTGACAGCATTCCGGCGCTACGCCAGGGCGATGCGCGCGTAGTCGCAGGTGCGCTGTCCGTCACCGGGGCGCTGCTGCTCGCTGTGTTGGCGCGTGCGACCGCGGACGATGTGCCGAGGCTTGCGGGCTACGTTGCGCTGGCGGGTGTGGGGTGTCTGCTCGCCGGCCTGCTGCTGCGGCGGGCCGCCCCGGCAACGGTCGGTCTCACGCTCGTCGGCGCCGGCTACGGCATCTCGCTCGCCGGCAGGGCGCTCGATCCGGGAGCACCGCTCGTCGCCGGGGCCTTCCTGCTCGTCGCGGAGCTTGCGTACTGGGCGCTCGAGCCTGGGGCGTCCGTCCGCATCGGGCGCAGGGCGACGCTGAGACGACTGCTGTTTTCCATCGGGCTCGCGACCGGAGCGGTCGTGCTCGCGGCGCTGCTCCTGGGCGTGGCCTCCGCGCCGCAGGGCGGAGGCGCCTCGCTCGGCATCGCCGGCGTGGCCGCGATCGCCGCCATCGTGGGCGTCGTCTTCTGGCTCGTGCACACGCTCCGCCCGCACAGGCCCGTCCGTTAGCATCGTCTCGCGATGGCCCAGGTCGTTCCGGCTGAGGGCGGTCTACGGCGGGTGATCGGTGACGGCGAGACGCCGGACGCCACCGTCTCCGGCCTCAACGACCGAGACCTTCTCGAGCTGTACCGCCAACTCGTGCTCCTGCGGACGTACGACGAGCGGTCGGTCGTCTACCACCGGCAGGGACGGATCGGGACCTACGCGATCTATTGGGGGCACGAGGCGATGCAGGTCGGGTCGGCGTATGCGCTCGATCGCGGTGACTGGATCTTTCCGAGCTATCGCGAGTCGGCGATCGGGCTACTGCGCGGCATCCCCGTCTCGACTGTGCTCTCGTGGTGGCGGGGCCATCCGGCCGGGTGGTGGAACCCGGCGGACTACGGCGTCGCGTCGATCTGCGTGCCGATCGCGACGCACGTCCCGCACGCGGCCGGGTTCGCGTGGGGGATGCGGCTGCGCGGCGAGCCGGCCTGCGCGATCGCCTACTTCGGCGACGGCGCCACCTCCGAGGGTGCGTTCCACGAGGGCGCCAACTTCGCCGCGGTGATGCGCGCGCCGCTCGTCCTCCTCTGCAACAACAATCAGTGGGCGATCTCGACGCCGATCGAGGCGCAGACGGCGGCCGCGACGCTCGCGGACAAGGCGGTCGGCTACGGCATGCCCGGCGTGCGTGTGGACGGCGCCGACGTCCTCGCCGTCTACGAGGCGACGGCCGAGGCGGTCGAGCGAGCGCGGGCAGGAGACGGGCCGACACTGATCGAGGCGGTCACGTATCGCGCGGCGCCTCACGCAACGGCTGACGACCCGTCGGCGTACATCGACCCGGAGCGTGTCGAGGAGGCCCGCCGGGACGAGTGCGTCGGGCGGTACGAGGCCTACCTCCACCGCCGCGGACTGCTGACGGACGAGCTCGCTGAACAGGTTCGCGCGGAGGCCCTGGCGCTGATGAAGGACGGGATCGCGGCCGCCGAGGCCGAGCCGCCGGCCGACCCGGGCGAGGTGTTCGAGCACGCGTACGTCGACCCGCCGCCGGGGATGCGGAATGGCTGAGAAGTCGATCGTCGAGGCGATCAACGACTGCTTCCACGTCGAGCTCGAGCGGGACGAGTCGGTGCTCGTGCTCGGGGAGGACGTCGGCCGGGCAGGCGGCGTGTTCCGTGCGACGGCGGGTCTCCTGGACCGCTTCGGCCCGGACCGCTGCGTCGACACGCCGCTGGCGGAGGCCGGGATCATGGGCACGGCGATCGGCCTGTGCATGGCCGGCTGGCGGCCCGTCTGCGAGATGCAGTACGACGCCTTCAGCTACCCGGCGCTCGACCAGCTGATCAATCACGTCGGGCGCTATCGCTGGCGCACGCGCGGCGGCATGGAGTTCCCGATCACGATCCGGATGCCGTACGGGGGCGGCGTACGCGCGCCCGAGCTGCACGACGACTCACCCGAGACGTATTACGTGCACACGCCGGGCGTGAAGGTCGCGATCCCGTCGACGCCCTCGGACGCCAAGGGCCTGCTCGCGGCCGCGATCCGCGATCCCGATCCTGTGGTGATCCTCGAGCCAAAGCTCCACTACCGGACGATCCGCGGCGAGGTGCCCGACGGCGAGCACGTCGTGCCGCTCGGGAAGGCGCGGATCGCGCGCGCGGGAACGGATCTGACGTTCGTCGCTTACGGGTCGATGGTGCCGCTTGCGGAGCAGGCGGCGGAGACGCTGGCGGGCGAGGCGTCTGTCGAGGTGCTCGACCTGCGCTCGCTGAAGCCGCTCGACGAGGAGGCGTTGCTCGCGTCCGCCGCGAAGACGGGCCGCGTCGTCGTCGTCCAGGAGGCGCCGCGCGTGTGCGGGTTCGCCGCGGAGGTGGCGGCCGTGCTCGCGGAGAAGGCGATCCTCGACCTCCGTGGGCCCGTGCTCCGCGTGACCGGTTACGACGTGCCCTATCCCTTCTGGCAGCTCGAGGACGTCTACATGCCCTCGGAGGCGCGGATCCTCGAAGCCGCCCGCACGCTGCTCGACTTCGCGTGACCGTCCACGAGCTGCCGCTCGAGCGGCGGACGCTTCACGGCCACTTCTCGGCTGACCTCGAGCCCGTATTGACGGTCGACTCCGGTGACACGATCGTCATCTCGTGCCTCAACGCCGGCTGGTGGACGCTCGAGAACGAACACTTCCCAGAGCGAGACGAGGAGCTCGACCGCGGACACGCCCTCATCGGGCCAGTCGAGGTGCGCGGAGCGAGGGCAGGACAGACGCTCGAGGTCGGAATCGGGCCGATTCGCGTCGGGCCGTGGGGCGTCACGGAAGCCGGCGGCTTCGAGACGCCGCTCAACGATCGGCTCGGCGTCTCAGAGCTCGAGCAGTGGTCGCTGCGCTGGACGCTCGATGCGGACGCGGGCATCGGCCGCGACCAGCTGGGCCGCGAGGTGACGCTGCGGCCGTTCCTCGGCGTGCTCGGGATGCCGCCTGCCGAGGCCGGCGTGCACCCGACAGCTCCGCCGCGCCCGTCCGGCGGCAACATCGACTGCACGGAGCTCGTGACCGGGACGACGCTCTACCTGCCGATCCCCGTCGACGGCGCGGTGTTCTCGGCCGGCGACGGGCACGCCGCACAGGGTGACGGTGAGGTCTCGCAGCTAGCGATCGAGTGCCCCGTCGAGCGTGCCGAGCTGACGCTGAGCGTTCGAGGCGATCTTCCGCTCGAGTGGCCGGCCGCGCGCACGGACGAGGCGTGGATCACGTTCGGGTTCGACGAAGACCTCGACGAGGCGGCCGCGATCGCGATCGACGGGATGCTCGAGCTGATGGCCAGGGAGCACGGCCTCGAGCGCCGTGACGCGCTCGCGCTCGCGAGCGTCGCCGTCGACCTGCGCGTGACGCAGCTCGTGAACGGCGCTCGCGGCGTGCACGCGATGCTCCGTCACGACGCGATCCGGTTTACGACAATCAGCTGACGATGGCGTACGAGTTCAAGCTGCCGGATCTCGGGGAGGGCCTGACGGAGGGCGAGGTCGCCCGCTGGCTCGTCGCCGAGGGTGCGGAGATCGCCGAGGACGACCCGCTCGTCGAGGTGCAGACGGACAAGGCCACCGTCGAGATCCCGTCTCCCGCCTCCGGCATCGTCTCCAGCATCCTTGTTGCAGAAGGCGAGGTGGTGCCGGTCGGGACCGTGCTCGTCGTGATCGGTGGCGATGCCGCTTCCGTGGCGGCCGCGCCTGTGCCGCCCGCTGCTTCCGAGGCGGCCGCGGAGGCGAAGGGGCCGCCGAGCGCGCGGGCGCGGGCGACGCCTGTCGTCCGCAAGATCGCGGCGGAGTCGGGCGTCGACATCGAGCATGTGACGGGAACGGGGCCGCAGGGGCGGATCACGGAGGACGACGTCCGCGCGGCGGCCGGGGCCAGTGGCGGTGCAGCCGAGGGCCGGCGGGAGCCGCTTCGCGGCGTGCGGCGTGTGATCGCAGAGCACATGGCTCGGGCTCATCGCGAAGTGCCGCCCGTGACCTGGGTCGAGGAGTGCGATTTCGAGCAGATCGACCTGAAGCTGCTCGTGGCCACGGTGGCCAAGGCGTGCGCGGGGACGCTGCCCACATTCCCGGAGCTGAACGCACGCTTCGACAGCGACGCGATCGTCTACCTCGACCGCATCGACATCGGCGTCGCGGTGCAGACGGACCAGGGCCTCGCCGTCCCGGTCGTTCGGGGCTGCGACCGGCTGTCCGTGGAGGAGATCGACCGCGAGCTGGGCCGGCTCGCCGAAGCGGCGCGCGTGGGCACGCTCAAGCCCGAGCAGCTCCGCGGGTCGACCTTCACCGTCACGAGCGCCGGCAAGCTCGGCGGCCTGTTCACGACGCCGATCGTCAACCATCCCGAGGTGGCGATCCTGTCGATCGGCCGCGTCGCGGCTCGGCCGGTCGTCAGGGACGGCGAGCTCGCCGTTCGGCGAACGGGCACGATCGCCGTCACGTTCGACCACCGTGTGATCGACGGCGCGCGGGCGGCCGAGTTCGGGCTCGCGGTGATCGCGGAGCTCGAACGGTCACCGGGTTGAGCCGCCGCCGACGCCGGTAGGCTGACTCGATGGACCGGGCGCGGGCGTGAACGAATCGAGCGTGCTGCACTCGCGGGCCGGAAAGGCGCTGCGGCGGCCGCAGAACTGGACGCAGCTGCTGAAGTTCTGCGCGGTCGGCGCGGCGGGGTATGTCCTCAACCTCGCCGTCTACTCGCTGCTCGTTCGTGGCTTCGACGTCCAGTATCTCCTCGCGGCGGTGTGCTCGTTCGTCGTCGCCGTTGCGAACAACTACTTCTGGAACAGGCTCTGGACGTTCCGCGGGTCGCGCGGCCACTTCTTCTACCAGGGACTGAGGTTCTTCCTTGTCTCGTGGTGCGCGCTCGCGGCCAACCTGCTCGTGCTCCGCGCGCTCGTCGCGCTGGGTCTGGACGAGGTCGCGGCGCAGGCGATCGCGATCCTCGTCGTCACGCCGGTGAACTTCCTCGGCAACAAGCTCTGGTCGTTCCGCCACTAAGCGCGATGAGCGAGATGGGCGTGCGTCGCTGCCGTGCTCGGCGCGCTCGCCGTCGCCCAGCCCGCCGCGGCCGCTGCGCCTCCACCACCGCGTCTGGACGAACAGAGCGCGATCGCGGCGTTCCTCGCGAAGGGCAAGGTGGCCGACTGGGTCGGTCGCTATCCGAAGGGCTCGCTCGTCAAGCAGGCTTCGTACGACAAGAGGTACGGCGACTGGACGGCTCGCGTCTGGTCGGGACCGGCCGGCGAGATCGCGTTCGGCCGTGTCGACGACCTGACCGGCGTCGTCGAGGAGGCGTGGACCGGGCCGCAGGTTGCGTATCCGATGGCCCGCGGCCATGACGGCTCGTTCGGCGGGAAGGCGATCAACAGCTATCCCGTCTGGCTCGGTCTGTGCGCGCTCTTCTTCGTCGGGCTTGCGGATCTCAGGCGCCCGCTTGCGCTCCGGAACCTCGACCTGCTCGTCCTGCTGTCCCTCTCCGTCTCGCTCTGGTACTTCAACGCCGGCCGGATCTTTACGAGCGTCCCGCTTGTCTACCCGGTTTTGCTCTACCTGCTCGCCCGGGTCGCGTGGATCGGCTGGCGAGGGCGCGCGGCGCCGGCGTCGCGTCCGGTCTGGCCGGTCTGGCTGCTGATCGGCGCGACGGTATTCGTGATGGGGTTCCGCGTTGGCCTCGACATCGCTGACTCGAACGTGATCGACGTCGGCTACGCGGGCGTGATCGGGGCGCAGCGGATCGCGAGCGGCCAGCGGCCGTACGGCCACTTCCCGCAGGAGGTCGGTACGCCGTGCGCGCCGCCCGACCGCGACGGGCGGCAGACGTTCCGGATCCAGCCGAACGGCCGCTGCGAGTCGGCCAACGCCCACGGGGACACGTATGGCCCGGTCGTCTACGAGGCCTACCTTCCCGGGTACCTCGTTCTCGGCTGGAAGGGGAAGGGCGACCGCCTGAACGCGGCGCGCTTCACCTCGATCTTCTTCGACTTCGCCTGCCTGATCGGGCTCGCGCTCGTCGGGTGGCGCTACGGCGGCAGGAGGCTCGCGGCGACGCTCGCGTTCGCGTGGGCCGCATATCCGTTCACGCAGTACGTCGCGAGCTCGAACTCGAACGACGCGATCCAGGCGGCGCTGCTCGTGTTCGCGTTCTGGCTCGCATCTTCTGCCTGGGCGCGGGGTGGCCTGTTCGGCCTGGCGGGCTGGACGAAGTTCTCCTCGTTCGTGCTGTTTCCGCTCTGGCTCACCTATCCGCGGCTCGAACGTCCGCGGCGGGCTGCCGCGTTCGTTCTGGGGTTCGCCGCCGCGACGCTCGCGGCGTTCTCGATCCTCCTCCTCGATGGGCATCCGATCGGCGCTGTGTCGGCGTTCTGGCACCGCACGGTCGCGAGCCAGGTGACCCGTGACTCGCCCTTCTCGCTCTGGGACTGGCGGCAGTACCACGCCGGGCTGCCGGATCTGCACGTGGTGCAGTGGGTGCTGGAAGCCCTGCTCGTCATCGCGGCCATCGTGCTCGCGCTCCGGCCGCGCGAGAAGTCACCGCTCCAGCTAGCTGCTTTCAGCGCCGCGTTGCTGATCGGGTTCGAGCTCGTGCTGACGCATTGGTTCTACCTCTACGTCGTGTGGTTCTTTCCCTTGCTCGCGTTCGCGCTGCTTTGCGAGCGCGATGGCTACGCGTCGAGCTGGGGATGCGAGGCGTCGGAGAACTCGCGCAGCTCGCCCGTGATCAGGTAGGCGGTCTGCTCGCCGACGTCGACCGCGTGGTCGCCGATCCGCTCGAGGCACCGAGACACGAGCAGCATCCGGAGACCCCATTCGCGGAGAGCCTCGTCGCTGCCGAGCTCGAGGACGTGGCGGACGAATCGTCGGTTCGCTCGGTCGATCAGCTCGTCGAGCTCGACGATCGACTCTGCACCGCCGAGGTCGCGCTCGGCGAAGGCGGCCATCGCCGAGCGGATCATCTCCTCGGCGCGCTCGGCCATCTCGTCCATGCTCTCGAGCACTGCGGGGTCGCCCTCGGTGCCGACGACGAGCTTCATCAGCTTTGCGATCGTCACGCAGAGGTCGGCCATCCGCTCGAGGTGGAGGTTGACGTGGAGGATCGCGAGCACCAGGCGAAGGTCGCTCGCGACCGGCGTCTGGCGTGCGAGCAGTCCCTCGATCCCCTGCTCGAGCGCGAGGTAGCGCGTGTCGACCTCGTCGTCGAACGCGATCACCTCGTCGGCAAGCTCGACGTCCTGGCTGCGGAGCGCGGTCATGGCGCCGCGGAGCGAGCGGATCACGAGCTGCGACTCTTCCTGGAGATCCGCCTCGAGCCGGTCGAGCTCTTCCTGGAACGTCAGGCGCATCGCCGAGCGAGCATACCCCGGGTTCCGTCGCTCCACCCCCCGTCGCGGAGGCTCGCTGGTGAACGACCGGAAACGAACCGGTTACGCGTGCGCCGCGGGAAAGACGCAGCGGATCTCGAGCCCGCCCTGAGGCGCTCGGCTCGCCTCCGTCGTTCCGCCGGCGGACGTGGCGATGTGCTTGACGATCGCGAGGCCGAGGCCCGTTCCGCGGGACGCGCGCGCACGGTCCGCGCGGTAAAAGCGCTCGAAGAGGCGGGGCAGATCCTCGTCGGTGACGCCGCGGCCGTCGTCCGAGACGGCGAGCACGGTCTCCTCTGTGGGGCCGAGCTCAACGGCGACCTTGCACGTCGTTCCTTCACCGGCGTAGCGAATCGCGTTCTCGACGAGGTTCGACGCGAGCACGTCGAGCATTCGCTGGCGCACGGGGAGCTCCACCGTGGCCGGGCAGTCGAGGACGATCCCGACGCCGGCCGCCTCCGCTCGCGGGGCGAGCCGGCGGACGACCTGCTCGAGCACACCGAGCGCCGGCGTCGTCCCCAGGCCGACCACCGCGCGGCCGCTCTCCAGCTCCGAGAGAAACATCACGTCGTCGATCAGCTCGCCCATCTGCACCACCTCTCCCCGCGCCTCGTCGATCAGCGCCGCGGGATCCGCGCCCGGTAGGGAAGCGCTGTCGAGCAGCGCCATCAATCGCGCGAGCGGCGTGCGCAGCTCGTGGGAGACAGCAGCGGTGAAGCCGGCCCGTAGCTCCTCGTACGCGGCGAAGTCGCCCGGTGAGCTGAGGTAGAGCAGTGTCTCCGTTCGGCCCCCGACGTCGAGCGGGATCTCGATCGCCGTCCGCCCCAGCCGCGATCCGAGCACGTCGTCGGGGAAAGGCGCGCCCTCGACGAGCCCCTGAACGGCCTCGCGCGCGCGGCGGCTCGCGGCGAGCACGCGGCGATCGGCGTCCAGCACGACGACGCTCTCCCTTGACTCCTCGATCAGGACGCGCGTCCGCTCTGCCTCGTGCGCGTGAGCGTCCGTCACGTCGCCATGTTCCGCCTGCGGCCGCCGGCCGAAGAGACGTGTCACCACGTATTCACCAGCTGTTCACCAGAGCCACATCGCAGTCCGGTCTATCGTAGGCGCCGTGGCCAAGGTCCTCATCGTCGAGGACGACGCTGTCATCGCGCGCGGCATGACCGAGCATCTCGGGGCAGCCGGGTTCGACGCGGTCAGCCTCGAACGCGGCGACATAGCGCTAGCGCGGTTGCGGTACGAGAAGCCGGACGTCTGTGTGCTCGACCTGATGGTTCCCGGCCTCGACGGGTGGAGTGTGATCGAGACTGCGAGGGCCGAGGGCATCGGCACGCCGATCGTCGTCGTCTCGGCGCGCGGGACGGAGCATGACCGCGTGCACGCGCTCGAGATCGGCGCCGACGACTACCTCGTCAAGCCGTTCTCGATGAAGGAGCTCGTCGCCCGCGTGCGTGCAGCGGCCCGGCGTGGAGTTCGGGCCGAGGAAGTCGCGCGCGGTGAGCCGATCGAGATCGAGGAGCTGCTGATCAATCCGGACGACGTGCAGGCGTACGTCGGAGGCGAGAACGCCGAGCTGACGCCGACGGAGTTCCGCCTGCTGTACGCGCTCGCGCTCGAGCGGGGCCGCGTCGTCACGCGCGACGAGCTGCTCCAGCGTCTCTGGGGGAGGCGCCAGTCGCACCGCGACCGCACGGTCGACGTGTTCGTGCGCCGGCTCCGCGACAAGGTCGACCGGCGGGCGCCCCGGCACACGTTCATCCAGACACGCTACGGCGTCGGCTACAAGCTCGAAGCCGTCCCCAAGGCCTAGCCGACCTCGACGCGGACGGGCGCGATCGCGGTCGCGCGGCCGGTCGCCGGATCGCAGTCGACGGTCACGCCTTCGAGCCGAACGCCGCCCTTCGCCGGCGAGAAGCGAACGCGCATGCCGGTCTTCATCCGTGCGATCGCGAGGTCGGCCTCGACGCCGATCACGGAGTCGTGCGGGCCTGTCATGCCAGCGTCAGTGATCGCTGCCGTGCCCCCGGGCTGGATACGCGCATCGGCTGTTTGCACGTGGGTGTGCGTGCCGATCACCGCGGTCACCCGGCCGTCGAGCAGCCGGGAGAGCGCGATCTTCTCGCTCGTCGCCTCGGCATGGAAGTCGACGACGACGACCTTGGCCTGCTCGGTCGCCTCCGTCACGAGCTCGTCGATCACCTCGAACGGTGTGACCGGAGTCTCGAGGAAGAGCCAGCCCATGAGGTTGCAGACGGCGACGGGCGTCCCGTCGGCCGCGGTGGCGACGGTGAGCCCCCGGCCGGGGAGCCCCGAAGCGAGGTTCGCCGGCCGGATCACGCGCTCGGAGGTCGCGAGGTAGTCGCGGATCTCGTCGCGGGCCCAGACGTGGTTCCCGAGCGTGATCACATCGGCGCCCGAGGAGAGAATCTTGTCGGCGAGGCGAGGCGTGATGCCGCGACCGTCGGCGACGTTCTCGCCGTTGACGACCGTGAAGTCGACGCTGAGCTCGTCCTTGAGCCGTCCCAGCTCCGTTTCGATCGCGCGGCGGCCCGGCGGGCCGAAGACGTCCGCGACGAAGAGGATCCTCACGGCCTAGCGATAGGCGAGCGTCGCAGCCGGCTGCACCGTGAGCGTGACGTGATTGCCAGGGTCGTGCGTGACGCCCGCGAGCGCCTGCTCCTCGACGCGGGAGAGGTCGACGACGACGCCGATCTTGGACGTGAGCTTCGTCACGGGGGAGCCGACCGTCAGCGAGGGATCCGCGCGGAGGCGCGTCAGGGAGACGACGACTGACGGCGCTTCGGCGGGAACGATGTCGATGCGCTGGCCGTGCCGCCTGCCCGCGAGGACGAGGTCTCGAATGCTGACCACCGTCCCCGTCACAGGCGCGTAGACGGCGGTGCCCGTCGGCGCTCCGACGTCGAGCGCGCCCGTCCGCGATCCTTCGCCGCCGGTCAGCTGGTAGTAGGTGACGCCGCTCTGGTCGTCGCCCACAAGACGGTGATAGATGCGCGAGAGGATCCCCTGGTTGACCTGCCGGCCGACGGGCTCGAGCGGAAGGGCGAACGTGTTCGCGCCGTGGTAGGCGAGCGCCGTCACCGACTGCTGTGAGACGGGAAGCTGGATCGCGAGATCGCCCTGGTGTGCGACGTCGAGGAGCTCGGGCCGGTCGGTCTCGAGCAGCGTCGGGTCCGCCGGCAGGCCGGATTGGAAGGACGGAGTCGGGGCGCTGAAGGCGGCGAGCAGGAGCGTCACCAGCACCGCCGTGCCTGCGAGCACGGCGACGATCTTCCAGCGTCTCCACGTGCGTTGCCGACGTCTGCGGCTCGCGCGGTCCGACAGCGGCCCTGTGGTCGCACGGGGCGTAGCCATGGGCTCAACGTAGCAGCGACGAAGCGACGGATCCGTCGGGTGGCGGAAGATGCGTAGTCTTCGCGCCGTGCCGTATCCCGCGACACGGCTGAGGCGACTGCGCCGTACGGGGGCGCTGCGCGGCCTGGCCCGCGAGACCGGCGTCGTCGTCTCGGACCTCGTGATGCCGCTGTTCGTCGCCGCAGACGCCTGGACGAACGACGGGCTGCCGGCACTCGGCCGGCACACGGTCGACGGGCTGTTACGAGAGGTGGAGACGCTCGTCGAAGCGGGCGTTCCGGGGGTGATCCTGTTCGGCGTTCCCGTGGAGAAGGACGACGAGGGGTCGGGCGCCTGGTCGGACGACGGCGTCGTCCAAGAGGCGCTCAGGGCTCTGCGGCCGCGGTTTCCTGAGCTCGTGCTGCTGACGGACGTGTGCCTTTGCTCGTACACGACGCACGGGCACTGCGGCGTCCTCGAGGACGGCGAGATCGCGAACGACGTCACGGTCGAGCTGCTGGCCCGAACGGCGGTCAGCCATGCCGACGCCGGCGCAGACGCCGTCGGCCCCAGCGACATGATGGACGGCCGCGTCGGCGCGATCCGCGCAGCGCTCGACGACGCTGGCCACGCGGAGGTCGGGATCCTCTCGTATGCCGCGAAGTACGCGTCCGCCTTCTACGGCCCGTTCCGCGACACCGCCGACTCGGCCCCAGCCTTCGGCGACCGCCGCAGCTACCAGCTCGACCCGGCGAACGTCCGCGAGGCGCTCCGGGAGTGCGCGCTCGACCTCGAGGAGGGCGCGGACATGCTGATGGTCAAACCCGCTCTGCCCTACCTCGACGTGATCGCGGCCGTCCGCGCGCGGTTCGACTGCCCGGTCGCGGCGTACAACGTCTCGGGCGAGTACGCGATGGTGAAGGCGGCCGCCAACGCCGGCTGGCTGGACGAGCGCGTGGCCGCCCTCGAGTCGCTGACCTCGATCAAGCGGGCGGGCGCTGACCTCGTGATCACGTACTGGGCGAAGGAGGCAGCAGGGTGGCTGTCCTGAGCGCGTGCTCCGGCCTCTGCCGCCAGTCGGTGTGACCCTCTGGGACGTGATCGCCGAGGAGGCGCAGCGCGAGAGCCCGCTGTGGGGCGCGGCGCTGCTGCCGGCCGGGAAGCGGCAGCTCGAGCCGGTGTTCTCGCCGCTCGGGCCCGAGCGGACTGCGCTCGGCGTCGAGACGATCTACGAGGGCTACCTTCTCCACTACGGGCGCCCCAGGCTGTTCGCCCCCACAGACGCGGAGGACGGCCTCCTGCTCGGCGACTACCTGTATGCCCACGGTCTCGTTCGCGTCGCCGCGCTCCACGACGTCATGGCCGTCGCGGATCTCGCGGCACTGATCTCCGTCTGTGCTCAACTGCGAGCCGAGGGAGCGGACGGAGACGGCATCGCCTGGGCGGCGACGGCCGCTCTGCTCGGCACGGGCAAGCTGAACGGGGCGCGCGACACGCTTCGCATGCGCGGCGAGGCGTGGGAGCTGCGGGACCTCGTCGTGCGTGAGGTGGGCGAGGACGCGCTGCAGGCGGCGCTCGACGCGCACCGCCGTCGCGTCCGTTAAAGTCGCCGTGTGATCGCTGCGCTCCTCGCGGCCGGAGATGTCGCCAAGGAGGGGAGGGACATCGTCCTCTCGATGCTTGTCGTCGGCCTGATCTTCATCGCCGTGATCGCGATCGGGCAGTTCTTCAAGTGGCTCGGCCATCGCCAGCACTGAGCGCCTCTGACACTGCACGCCCGAGCGCCGGCCAGACAGGTCCGGGCGCGTAGCCGAGCTCCAGCGACGCCTTCTCCGACGAGAACCACATCGGCAGGCGCGCGAGCAGCACCTCGTCGCGGTTCGTGAGACCGAGCCGAGCAGCTGCTCGCACAACCGCGTAGGGAAGCCGGATCCGGGGCCGGGGCCGGCCCGCGAGCTCGGCGACGACGCCGAAGACCTCCTCGAGGGTCAGGTCGACGCCGCCGAGCAGATATCGCTCCGCGCGCCGGCCTCGCTCGAACGCGAGGACGTGGCCGCGCGCGACGTCGCGGACGTCGACGAGGTTGACGCCCGTGTCGACGAACGCGCGGTAGCGGCCGGTTGCGACGCCTTCGATCATCCTGCCGGTCGGTGTCGGCGCCCGATCACCGTCCCCGACGGGGGTCGTCGGGTTGACGACGACGGCGTCGAGGCCGTCCCGTGCGGCCGCGAGCACGATGTGCTCCGCCGCAAGCTTCGTCCGCTTGTAGGGCACCGCGAGCTCCCATGACGGCGGCCCGTCCTCCTCCGTTGCAGCCCGGCCGCGGACTGGGCCACACGTCCCGCACGTGCTCGTGTGGACGAGCCGCCGCACGCCGAGCTCACGGCAGAGCTCGACAATCGTGCGCGTACCCTCGACGTTGACCCGCTCGTGCTCCACCGCAGGCGCGTCGTACGAGTAGAGCGCCGCGAGGTGGAAGACCGCGTCGCGGCCCGCGATCGCTTGCCGTAGCCGCGCGCGGTCGGAGAGGTCGATCCACTCGTCGCACACGTCGGCGCCGCGTTCGCGGAGCTCGCGGACGACGTGTGAGCCGATGAACCCGCTCGCCCCCGTCACATAGGCCTCCACTAGCGATCTTGGCAAGATGCGGCTCATGTCGGAGGGGTTCGCAGACGTCGTGCGGCCGCAGCTCGAAGCGCAGCTCGAGGACGGCGAGACCTTGCGCGGAATCGCTGCAGCCACGCAGCAAAAGACGTTCAGCGGCAGCCTCTACGCCGTCGGCGTCACCGAGCGGCGCCTGCTTCTGCAACCGCTCGACCGGAAGCACCAGCCGAAGGGCGGACTCGTGTCAGTCACGCCAGGCGAGGCGGCTGACGCCGAGCTGGACGGGGCTGGCGGCGGCTGGTGGACGGCGCCTGCTGCTGTTCTGGACGCCACCGCGCTCACGCTCAAGCTGAAGGCGGCGGACGGGGAGCGCTACAAGCTGATGATGATGCAAGGAGGCTCGAGCCTCTTCGGCGGCCAGGAGCAGGCCGACGGGGTCCTCGCGCTGGCCGAGTGGCTCGCGGCTGCGCGGGCAGCTCCGTAACCCGCAGAGATGCCGCGCGTGAGGAGCGAGCTCCCCTCCGGCACTGTCACCTTCCTCTTCACGGACGTCGAGGGCTCGACGAAGCTGCTCCACGAGCTCGGGGCCGAGGCGTATGCCGACGCGCTCGCCGAGCACCGCTGCGTGATCCGCGAGGCCTGTGCAGCCGAGGGCGGCGTCGAGGTCGACACCCAGGGAGACGCGTTCTTCTTCGCCTTTCCGACGGCCCGGGCGGCTCGCCGCCGCGTCGGCCTTCACCGAGGCGCTGAGCACCGGGCCGATTCAGGTGCGCGTCGGCCTGCACACGGGGACGCCGCTGCTCACGGACGAGGGCTACGTTGGAGACGACGTCCACCGTGCCGCACGAATCGCAGCCTCCGGCCACGGCGGCCAGGTGCTCGTGTCGATGACGACGGCGCCGCTCGTCGAGCTCGAGCTGACCGATCTCGGCGAGCACCGCTTCAAGGATCTCTCTGCCGCAGAGCACGTCTACCAGCTCGGAGAGGGGCGTTTCCGCGCTCAAGACCCTCTACGAAGACGAATCTCCCCGTTCCAGCGACGCCCTTCCTCGGCAGGGAGCGGGAGCTCGAACACGTCATCGCGCGCCTGCGAGACGGCGCGCGCTTCGTGACGCTCACTGGCCCCGGCGGCACGGGTAAGACGCGCTCGCGATTGCAGGCGGCTGCAGAGCTCGTCGGACGAGTATCCAGACGGAGTCTGGTGGGTCCCGCTGGCGGCGCTGCGCGACCCGCGCTCGTGCTCGCGACGATCGCTCAGGCATTCGGCGACCAGCAGGACGGCCTCGCCGACGCACATCGTCGACGAGCGAGAGCTCCTGCTTTGCTTGACAACCTCGAACACGTCGTCGCGGCGGCGCCGCGAGGTGTCCGCTTACTCGAGCCTGCCTGAGCTACGACTCGTTGTCACGAGCCGCGAGCGCCTCCGCGTCCAGGGCGAGCTCGTGTACCCCGTGCCACCGCTCGCCGAATCGGAGGCTGTTTACTCTTCTCTACGTGCTCGCGCTGACCAGCTGACCGACGGACCATCGGCGAGCCTGTGCGCGGCGCTCGACAACCTGCCGCTCGCGCGTCGAGCTGGCCGCCGCACGCACAGGCGCTGTCTCCGCCCGCAGCTCCTGGAGCGGCTCTCGGAACGGCTCGATCTACTCAAGGGTGGTCGCGACATCGAGCCGCGCCAGCAGACGCTTCGCGCGACGATCGAGTGGTCGTACGACCTGCTCTCGCCGGACGAGCAACAGCTCTTCGCGTTGCTCTCGGTGTTCTCCGGCGGCTGCACGCTCGAGGCCGCAGAGGCAGTCTGCGACGCCGACCCCGACACGCTCAATCGCTCGTCGAGAAGAGCCTCGCTGCGCTTCACGGAGCTGCGCGCGCTACTGGATGCTGGAAACAATCCGTGAGTTCGCGGCCGAGCGGCTCGAGGAGTCGGGCGTCGAGGGCTGCGCCGGCGAGCACGCCGTGTACTTCATCGACGCGCGAGTCGCTCGGATGCGACGAATCGATCGAGATTCGACGGTGGCCAGCGGCACGACGCTTCGTCGATGCCGAACAGGGGAATCTTCGCGCAGCAATTGACTGGGCCGCCGAGCAGCGATCTCGAGATCGCTGGCCAGGCTGGCCGATGTCGATCGAGGGTTTCTGGGTCGCGGTAAGCCCATCGAGGCGGTGCGGCGATTCGGAGACGCTGCTCGACGCGCGAAGCGGACATGCACCGTCGGACCTTCGCGCGGGTTGCTGGCGATCGCTCGCAAGCTCGACTCGAGTTCAGTGGGACGGAACGAGGACAGCATCGAGCACAACGAGATGAGCCTGGCGCTCTATCGGCAGTGCCGGTGACGAGCGAGGAGTCTGCGCGATCATCCTGAACCGCCTGGGCACCGACGTCTGGGAGCTCGGCGATCTGCAGCGCGGGCGTTCGCTCATCACAGGAGAGCTCGCGCGCTATCGGCGCACTCGGGTATCGCCGCGGGCGAAGCAGCGGCGCTCGCCGGCCTCGGGCGATATCGACTACCGCGGAGGAAACGTCGAACGGGGGCTAGAGCTCGTCGAGCGCAGCGGAGAGCTCTGCCGCGAAGGCGGCTTCACATTCTGCGACGCCAAGATGCTCGATGTGCTGGCTTCTGCGCTGTCGAGCTCGGCCGGCTAGACGACGCCGTCAGGCACAGCTGAGTGTCCTCGAGCTCGCGCGTCGCACTGGAGACCGGCAGCGCACGTACTTCGCCCTTGCGCGCATCGCCAGCATTGCGGTCGCGCGAAGAACTTGACGCGCGCGGGGCGTCTCTGGGGCAGCGATCGAGGCCGAAGAAGCCCGCGGATTCTCGGCGACTGGGAGCGCAAGCGTGACGACCTCGCGGCGCCCGTGCTCGGCGGTCGTCCGGCGCAGAGTTCGAGCGTGGACGCGTCGCGGGCCGTCGTCTGACCCTGGACGAGGTGGTGGACTACGCGCTCGAGCGTCCATAGACTGATCGCGCCGTGGCGCCTCTCAGAGACCTCCGCGAATGGATCGCGCTGCTCGAGCGCGAGGGTGAGCTCGTCCGTGTCGCCGCCGAGGTCGACCCGGATCTCGAGATCACGGAGATCGTCGACCGCGTGGTGAAGGCGGGCGGCCCCGCGCTCCTCTTCGAGCATCCGAAGGGCGCGCAGCACCCGCTCCTGATCAACCAGTTCGGGACCGAGCGCCGTATGTGTCTCGCGTTCGGCGCGCCGACGCTCGATGCGGTCGCGGAGAAGCTTTCCGACGTGCTCGAGATGCAGCCGCCGAAGACGATCCGGGAAAAGGTGCGCGGACTCAAGAAGCTCAAGTCGATCGCCGACTCGCCGCCGAAGGTCGTCTCCAAGGGCGAGTGCCAGGAGATCGTGCTCACCGGCGACGACGTCGACATCACGAAGCTGCCGATCCAGACCTGTTGGCCGGGCGATCCGGCGCCGTTCATCACCCTGCCTGCGGTGATCACCGAGGACCCGAGCACGGGCACGCGAAACGTCGGCATGTACCGGATGCAGGTGATCGACGGACGCTCGACCTACATGCACTGGCAGATGCACAAGGACGGGCGCGCCGACCTGCTCTCAGCCGAGGACGGTCGCATCCCGGTCGCCGTCGCTTTGGGTGTCGACCCCGTGACCGCGTACTCGGCGAGCGCGCCGCTACCGCACCACATCGACGAGCTGATGCTTGCCGGCTTCCTGCGCGGCGAGCCGGTCGAGCTCGTCGAGTGCAAGACGATCGATCTCGAGGTGCCTGCCCACGCCGAGATCGTCCTCGAGGGCACGGTCTCGGCCGACGATGTCGGCGTCGAGGGGCCGTTCGGCGATCACACCGGCTACTACTCGCACGCCGAGCCGTTCCCGATCTTCCGCATCAGCGCAATCACGATGCGCCGCGATGCGATCTACCCGTCCATCGTCGTCGGTAAGCCGCCGGCCGAGGACGCGTGGCTCGGGAAGGCGACGGAGCGCATCTTCCTGCCCGCGGTGCGGATGACGCTGCCGGAGATCGTCGACTACGACCTCCCGGTCGCCGGCGCCTTCCACAACTGCGTGATCGTCTCGATTCGGAAGGCGTTTCCCGGCCACGCGCAGAAGGTGATGCACGCGCTCTGGGGCCTAGGGATGCTCTCGCTGACGAAGGCGATCGTCGTCGTCGACGAGCACGTGGACGTCCACGACCACGAGGACGTGTTCTTCCGCGTGTGCGCGAACGTCGATCCCAAGAGGGACGTGCTCATCACCGAGGGTCCTCTCGACCACCTGGACCACGCGCCGGGCCGGCAGTTCTACGGCGGGAAGATCGGGATCGACGCCACGCACAAGCTGCCGGAGGAGGACGCACGGCCGTGGCCGGACGAGATCGAGATGTCGGCAGATGTGAAGGACCTCGTCGACCGCCGGTGGAATGAGTACAGCATCGGGGACTGGATTCATCCTGTCCCCGGTTCAGACTCTGGTTAGCGACGGCTGTCACCACGTTGACAGCCGGACTAGGGCAGGATTGAATCGAGCGGGCAGCGACGAGGAGGCAATCGCATAGCGGCTGAGCATCCCGAGAAAGGCACGAGCCACCCGCCCGCGTTGAGCATCTGGCCGATCGGCGTCGCAGCCGGCGTGGCCGCCGTCCTCGTCGGTCTGCTCGTCAGCTGGTGGATCGTCGCCGCCGGCGCAATTGCCGTGATCGTGTTCGGCATCGGCTGGGTCTACGACGCGTCGCGTGAGCGCAAGCCGGCGCCGGAGCCCGGTCCGCCGGAGGCCGGAGCTCAGGTGAAGCGTGCGTCGGTCGGCGAGACACCGGCGTCCCGCGCGACCTTCCTCTCCGGCATGACGCTCGGCCTCGGCGCGGCGATCGGCGCGATTGTCACAGTCCCGCCTCTCGTCTTTGCCGGCCTGCCGCCCTTCCAGAAGAACCAGGGCTTCTTCGACATCGACGTCGATCTCGGGCCGCTCGAGAACTTCCCCGAGGGCAAATGGTTCATCACGAAGTTCAATCTCGTGCCCGAGCGCGGCGACGTCTACGACCGAACGGCGTACGTGCGCTTCAACGGCCTCTTGAAGAACGAGCCGAGCTTCACGATCATCTCCAACCGCTGCGTGCATCTCGGCTGCCCCGTCCAGGCCAACGGGCCTACCGATTCCAAGCCAACCGAGCTGGGCTCTGGAAATCGCAAGGTTTCGTTGCTCGGCGTGCTTCCGGCGGGCTTCGGCTGTCCGTGCCACGGCGGCCAGTACGACACGGAGGGCAACCGCGTCGCCGGGCCGCCCGTCCGCGCGCTCGACCGCTACGCGTACAAGGTGAAGGACGGCCGCCTCCGTCTCGTTGGCGCGTTTAGCGTCAACGAGGTCGACGGCACCGGCAAGGACGCGATCATGGGCCAGTACCGGCTCGCGCAGCCGGGCGTCCACATCGACGGCATCGAGCAGATCCTCTACCCGTTCATTCCGCCGAGCTAGGTCGCGATGCCGAAGTCCGACGGACGGAAGAAGGCCGAGGCAGTCGTCACCTATCCGCTCGACTGGATCGAGGAACGGACGGGTCTCGTCGGCGCGATCAAGTACTTCCTCTTCCGCAAGGTTCCAGGCCGGACGAACTGGTTCCACACGCTCGGCTCTGCGACGCTGACGGCGTTCCTCGTGCAGGCGATCACCGGCGTGATCCTCGCGATGTACTACAAGCCGGACCCCGACAACGCGTACGAGTCGATCCAGTTCATCACGAACGACCTCACGTGGGGCTGGCTCGTCCGCGGCATGCACCGCTTCGGGGCGAGCGTCTTCATCATCCTGCTCTTCTTCCACATGGCGAGGGTGTTCCTGTTCGGCGCGTACAAGTACCCGCGCGAGGTGAACTGGATGGTCGGCGCGGCGCTGCTGATTCTCGGCATGTTCGAGGGCTTCACGGGCTACCTGCTGCCGTGGGACCAGACCTCCTACTGGGCGTCGGTCGTCGGCATCAACATCACGGGCACGGGGCCGTTCGTCGGGCCCTATATGGCTCAGATCCTGAAAGCCGGGGCGGAGATCAACGGCGACACGCTCGCGCGCTTCTATTCGATCCACATGCTTGTGTTACCCGGGGCGATCTTCGCCCTGATCGGCATCCACCTCTACCTCGTGATCCGCCTCGGCGTGTCCAACCCGCCGTGGGGGCCGCAGGTCGAGGACGAGGAGGAGGACGAGACTCCGGCTCGCGAGGGGCTCGTGCAGCCGGCGCCGAGGGGAAACGGGAAGTGAGCGCGGCATGAGCATCGAAGAGAACAGACGCCACTTCGAGGCGTACAAGAAGGACGTGGAGAAGAACGGGAAGTCGTTCTTCCCGCACGCGATGTTCCACGACACGGTGATGAGCCTCGTCGTCGTGTCGGTGATCATCGGGCTCGCCGTCGTCTGGCACGAGACGGCGAACGGCACCGATGCGGGCATTCTCGGGCCGGAGTACGCGGACAAGGCCGATCCGGGGACGACGAGCTTCATCCCACGGCCCGACTGGTACTTCTACTTCCTCTTCTACCTGCTCCGGATCTTCAAGTGGCCGAACACAGTCGTCCTCGCGACGGTCGGGATCCCGACGATCTTGATGATGCTCCTGTTCGCGCTGCCGTTCATCGACCGGCGGCCCGAGCGAAGGCTCTCCCGGCGACCGGTGGCGATCGTCGCGGCGATCCTCGTGGTGCTGTCGATGGGCATCCTCACGTGGAAGGGCGCGACCGCGAGCGAGTTCCTCGCCAGCGAGGCCTCGACGACGGCCAAGGACATGCAGAAGCAGAACAAGCTCCCCGACGCGGCGCTGCCAGGCGCGCAGCTGTTCGCCGAGTCGGGCTGCCTCAACTGCCACACGTATCTCAGCTACGGGGGCTCGAACCTCGGTGCGCCCGATCTGACCGCCGAGGGCACGCGTAACCGGGGCATCCAGTGGCAGATCGACCACCTGACGAACCCGGCTAGCAAGACGCCGGGCTCGCCGATGCCCTCGTTCGCCCAGCTGGGCCAGGACAACCTGCGGAAGCTCGCGATCTTCCTCGAGGCCTCCAAGGGCGGCAAGTAGCGCCGGGCCGCCGGCAGCAGCGCGCACCTTCACGGCAGACTACGGCGATGACGGCCGGCGGCGACACGTCCGCGACGATCGAGTCGGGCACCCTGCCGCCCGAAGGCGTTCGCTCGATGTTCGACCGCATCGCGCCGGTCTACGACCCGATGAACCGCGTGATGACGGCCGGGCTCGACCAGCGCTGGCGGCGGATCACGGCCGAGGCGGTCGTAAAGCCGGGCGACCGCGTGCTCGACGGCTGCTGCGGGACGGGCGATCTGGCGGTCGCCTGCCTGCGCGCCGGCGCCGGCGCCGTCGTCGGCCTCGACTTCTCGCCCCGGATGATCGAGCGGGCGCGCCGCAAGTCGGCGGCCGTCGCCTGGATCGAAGGCGACCTGCTGTCGCTCCCGTTCGAAGACGGGGAGTTCGATGGAGCGACCGTGGGCTTCGGCGCCCGCAACGTCGCCGATCTCGAGCGCGCGCTTTGCGAGCTCGCGCGCGTGCTCGTCAGCGACGGTCGCCTCGGCATCCTCGAGATCACGCAGCCCACGGGACCCTGGCGCCCTTCTACCGAGTGTGGTTCGATCGGATCGTGCCGCTGCTCGGACGGCCGCTGAGCGGCGGCTCGGCCTATGCGTATCTGCCAGCGAGCGTTCGCCGATTTCCCGGTAAGGACGACCTCGCCACGCTGATCGAGGCTGCCGGCTTTCGTGACGTTCGTTACCGCACGTTCGCGGGCGGCATCGTCGCCCTCCATACTGCAAGCGCAAGGTGACCGCGCTCGCCGCCATCCGTGAGATCCCCGGGCTCGTCGCCTACCTCGACGACCTCGAAGAGCGCCTCGAGGCGACGGTTCAGAGCCACCCCGGCACGGTGGCGGCGATCGGCGAGGACGCGCTGGCCGCCGGCGGCAAGCGGCTGCGGCCGATGCTCGTCTATCTCTCGTCCGACTCGCCCGAGCCACCGCTCGCGGCGGGCGTTGCAGTGGAGCTGATCCACATGGCGACCCTCGTCCACGACGATCTGATCGACGGCGCGAAGTACCGTCGCGGGCGGGAGGCGGCCTGGGCTGCCTACGGGCCGGACGGGGCGAAGGCTGCGGGCGACTACCTGTTTGCGCGGGCGTTCGCGATGCTCACGGACACGGGCGACGTCGCAGCTGTCGAATGGCTCGCCGACGCCACGCTCTGCCTCGCCCGCGGGGAGGCCCTGCAGAGGCGGCAGACGCACGATCCGGAGACGAGCGTGGAGAGCTACCTCGAGCGCTGCGCGCTCAAGACGGGGAAGCTGTTCGAGGCGGCGTGCATGCTCGGCTGCGGCGGGCGCGACCTGTCGCTCGGCGAGTTCGGCGTTGCGCTCGGCATCGCTTTCCAGATCACTGACGACATCCTCGACTGCACGGGTGAGGCGATGGAGACGGGGAAGATCGCCGGCGTCGACCTCCGCGAGGGGACGCCGACGCTGCCACTGCTGCTCGCGGCGCAAGAGGACAGCGTCGTTTACGGCGCGCTCGCAGGCGGGCCCCTGGACGGCGCGCTGGCACGGGTCGCCGCCACCGACGCGCTCGAGCGCTCGCGGGAGTTCGCGCGCGAGTACGCCGAGCGCGCGCGCGGCTGTCTCGACGAGCAGCTGCACCGCGAGGAGCTCGAGGCGCTCACGTCGCTCGTCGTCGACCGGGAGAGCTAGGCAAGGCATGGCCACGATCGAGCGCATCTCGACGCTGGACACGATCCGCGAGAAGGTCGAGGCGGGCGAGCGGCTCGACGCTGCCGACGGACAGACGCTGTTCGAGACGGACGACCTGCTCGGCCTCGGCGAGCTCGCCGACCTCGCGCGACGCCGGCGCGGCGGTGACGACCGCGTCTTCTTCATCCAGAACCTCTACTTGAACCAGACGAACGTCTGCCGCGTGAAGTGCAAGTTCTGCGCGTTCGCCGTCACCCAGAAGGAGGAGGGTGCTTACACGTACACGGCGGAGGAGATCGTCGAGGACGCGCTCCGGCAGCGTGAGATCTCAGGGTTCACGGAGATCCACATGGTCGGCGGCGAGAGCCCGCACGTCGACTTCGGCTACTACGTCGAGATCGTCTCGCAGCTCCACGCGGCGCTGCCTGACGTCCACCTGAAGCTGTTCACGGCGAGCGAGGTGCACCACATGTCGAAGCTCGCCGGAACGTCCCACGAGACCGTGCTCCGGGAGCTGAAGGCGGCCGGGCTCGGGTCATTGCCCGGCGGCGGCGCCGAGGTGTTCGCAGATCGCGTCCGGCGCCTTGTGGCGCCCGGAAAGGAGCATCCGGACGAGTGGTTCGACGTGCATCGCACGGCGCACGGGCTCGGCATCCCGACCCACTGCACGATGCTCTACGGACACGTCGAGACGTATGAGGAGCGTGTCGACCACCTCCTCAGGCTCCGAGACCTCCAGGACGAGACCGGAGGCTTCCTCGCCTTCGTCCCGCTTGCCTTCCATCCCGAGAACACCGTCTTCGAGAAGCGCGGCTGGCGCCATACCCCGGGCTCCGAGGACCTGAAGGTGATCGCCGTCTCGCGGCTGCTGCTCGACAACGTCGACCACGTGAAGGCGTACTGGATCATGATGGGCATGCCGCTCGCCCAGGTGGCTCTCCACTTCGGCGCGGACGACGTTCAGGGCACCGTCGTACGCGAGCAGATCTTCCAGGCCGCCGGCGCGACGGCTGGCACGGAGCAGAAGCTCGATGAGCTCGCACGGTTCATCCGCGAGGCGGGCCGCATCCCGGTCCAGCGGGACACGCTCTACAACGAGCTCCGGAGGTTCGAGGTGGCGGCCGCGTGATCAAGCTCGGCCGGATCGCGTACGTGAACATGGCGCCCGTCTTCTTCCGGCTCACGGCCGACGTCGAGGAGGTTTCGGGCGTCCCGACGGAGCTCAACCGGAGGCTGCTCGACGGCGAGATCGACCTGGCGCCGATCTCCTCGATCGAGTACGCGCGGAACGCCGATCGGCTGCGGCTGCTGCCGCGCCTCTGCGTGTCGTCGGAAGGCGCCGTGGACTCGATCCAGCTCGTCTCGAAACAGCCGCTCGAGCAGGTGCGGACGATCGCCGTCACGCCCGAGAGCGCGACGTCCGTCGTCTTGACGAAGGTGCTGCTCCCGCACGCGGAGCACGTTTCGTTCGACGCGGAGGCGGACGCGCGGCTCCTGATCGGCGATGCGGCGCTCCGCAGCGCCTTCGAGGACCCGACGCCGCACCACGACCTCGGGCGCCTCTGGCTCGAGCGGACAGGGCTGCCGATGGTGTTCGCCGTCTGGGCGGTCCGGGAGCCCGTCATCGAAGGCATCGTCGAGCTCGAGGAGGCACTCGTGTCGTCGGTGAGAGCGGCACGTGACGAGCCGGAGACGCTCGCGCACGAGGCTGCCGACCGCTACGGCTATCCCGCCGGCTTCCTGGCACGCTACTTCGAGAAGCTCCGCTACCGGTTCGGCCCGCGGGAGCGCGCCGGCCTCTACACCTTCCTGGAGCTGGCGCACGGCGCGGGCGAGCTGGCGGCCGTGCCCGAGCTCCGTTTCGTTCGCGAGGAGGCGAAGGTATGACGGTCGCCGAGTCGCCGACGACGGTCGCGGGCGTACTCGACAAGGCCCTGGACGGCGAGCGGATCTCCGACGCCGATGCGCTCTGCCTGCTCGAGTCGCGCGACCTCGTTGCCGTCGGACGTGCGGCCAACGAGCTGCGAGCGCGCAGGAGCGACCCGGCACGTGTCACGTTCATCGTCGACCGGAACGTGAACTACACGAACGTCTGCTACACGGACTGCGACTTCTGCGCCTTCTACCGCGCGCCCGGCGACACGCGCGAGGGCTACCTGCTGCCGAAGGCGGTGATCTTCAAGAAGATCGAGGAGACGCTCGCGATCGGCGGCACTGGGCTCCTCATGCAGGGCGGCCACCATCCCGACCTCGGCGTGGAGTACTACGAGGATCTGTTCTCCTCGATCAAGGCGCGCTACCCGGTCCACCTGCACGCGCTCTCGCCCTCCGAGGTGCAGCACGCGGCCCGGCGCTCGAAGGTGACGGTTCCCGAGGCGCTGACGCGCATGCGCGACGCGGGGCTCGACTCGCTCCCCGGCGGCGGCGCCGAGATCCTCGTCGACCGCGTGCGGGACATCATCTCGCCGAAGAAGACGACTTCGGACGAGTGGCTCGACGTCATGCGCCACGCCCAGCGGCTCGGCATGTCGACAACGGCGACGATGATGTACGGCCACGTGGAGACGCTCGCCGAGCGCGTCGAGCACATGCGCCGGATCCGCGAGCTCCAGGACGAGATGCACGGCTTCCGCGCCTTCATCTCGTGGACGTTCCAGGACGACGGCAACCGGCTCGGGGAGCGGGTGCCTCGGGAGACGATGCCGACGTCCTTCGACTACCTCCTCACCCAGGCCGTGTCGCGCATCTACCTGGACAACGTCGACCACATCCAGTCATCGTGGGTCACACAAGGGCTGAAGATCGGGCAGGTGGCGCTCGCCTTCGGCGCCGACGACATGGGCTCGGTGATGATCGAGGAGAACGTCGTCTCGGCCGCCGGGACGACGTACCGGACGTCGACGGACGAGCTTGTCCACCTGATCAGGTCGATGGGGAAGATCCCCGTGCAGCGCGACACCCTCTATCGCGACGTCAAAGTCTGGAACTGAGCTCTCGCCGCTCTAGCGGGTCGAGAGCACGAAGTACGAGCGCCGGCCGTCCTGGCCGTGGAACTTGACGAGCATCTTCGTGCCTCGGGGAAGCTTCGGGCTGAACGCGACCGCGAACCGCTGATCCGATCGCATCGGCTCCTCGAGCGGGCAGCTGATCAGCCCGCCAGCGAGGTCGCACCACCCGCCAGCGAACGCGCCGCTCGGCTCGATCATCATGAACTGGCTCAACTGCGTGATCGGCAATTGCTTCGAGGCGAGCAGCTTCCCCCCGCGCTCGCCGACGTTCGCCGTCTCACGGTTCGCGGCGCCGATCACGATCTCGTCGACATACGCGCCGACGGTCGCCGTGAGCGCGGAGTAGGCCTCGAAGCCGGGGACGTTCTCGGTGCTCTGGTTGACGACGAAGCTCGAGAAATCCTTGGAGAGGGGGACGCCGAACGCCGAGCGGGCGGCCGTTGTCAGCGTGATCGCCTTTCGAATCTTGGCGCGGGCCGCGGTGTAGCGCTTCGCGCCGACGTCCGCGCGGGCGCGGCGGAGCAGGCTCGTCGCGTCGCGCAAACCGTTCCGGATCGACGGCACGTCGAGGGCGCCGACCGCGGTTGGCGCGTACTTCGATGCCCGTTCGAGAGCCTCGAGAGCGCCCTCTAGGCCGGTGCGCGCCTTCGCCGTCTTGTCCTTCGAGGGATGGGCGAGCTTCGTGAGCGACGACTTCGAGGTCGTGAGCGTGTCCGAGAGGCCGGCGGCGAGATGCTGGTCGGCCGTGAGCGGGCGCGCTGCAGAGGTGAGCGGGACGAGTGAAAGGCCTATGAGGAGAGCCGCCACGGCGGCTGCTCGCATCGCCATTCGCAACGGATATCACGACGTACGGCCGTCCGCAAGCTTCCGCTAGCCTCATCGCGGGTCGTGTCTCGCCGTTTCTCGATCGGCGCGGTTGCCGCGCTCTGCCTCGTCTCAACGGCTGCCGCGCAGCCGAAGCTGCTCATGCCCGGGGTCACATACGACACCCGGGTCGACTTCACGTTCCACGGGCCGGTCGTGCTACACGTCCTGACGATGCCGCGTCCCGGCGGGCTGTGGGCGCTCAAGCCCGTGCTGTCGAACGACGCCATCCTCGGGACGGAGAAGGTGACTGCGATCGAGCAGCGAGTCTCGCCGCTCGCGACCGTCGCCGGCGTCAACGGGGATCGTTTCGCCTCCAACGGTCGCCCGAGCGGCATCCTGATCCGGAACGGGGCGCTCGATCAGGGGCCGAGCTACGCGCGGTCGAGCATCGGGCTGGACGCAACAGGCGCGCTGCGCGTGGAGAAGGTGCGCCTGCTGCCGACCTGGCAGGGAACCGGGCAACGCCAGGCTCTGGCCGCCGTCAACAACTCGCCGAGCTCGAGCGGGACGTCGCTCTACACGCCGGCCTGGGGCCCCGCCACGCCTGCAGCTCCCGGCTCGGTCGAGGTCGTGCTCGAGCCGTTCCCGCCCGCGACGCCGAACGTCGAGGTGTCCGGCAGGGTGGCCTCGGTCGGAGGCGGTGGCGGGACTCCGATCCCGGCGGACGGCGCCGTCCTTGTCGCCCGCGGCGCGGCGGCGACCAACCGCGTGCGGGCAGAGGCGCCCGCGGGCTCGACCGTCCATGTGCGGCTGATCCTCCAGCCCGACTGGGCGGGGGTGACTGACGCGCTCGGCGGCGGTCCGGCTCTCGTCAGGCGCGGCAAGGCGATCTTCGATGCGAACGAAGCGTTCGTCGCCAACCAGCTCGCTGTGCCCGAGCCGCGGACAGCGGTCGGGCAGCTCAAGGACGGCCGGATCGTGCTCGTGGCCGCCGACGGGCGGCAGCCCGGCTACAGCACGGGCATGACCAACTTCGAGCTCGCGCTCGCGCTCGTCAAGCTCGGCGTCGTCACGGGCGCCGCGCTCGACGGAGGGGGCTCGACGGCGATGGCGTTCGACGGTCGTCTGCTCAACAAGCCCTCGGATAAGCGCGGCGAGCGTGCCGTGTCGGAAGCGCTGTTGATCGGCTACTCCGGCATCCAGGCGCCCGCTCCGGCTGTCTCCGTGCTCTCGCCGAACGGAGACGGCGTCGCCGAGACCCAGCAGCTCGCGTACAAGGTCGTGCGGCCCTCGACCGTCAACGTCGCGCTGATCGGCCCGGACGGAGTCGCACGGCAATCGCTCGCGGGGCCGGCTGCGCCAGGGACGTACCCGCTCTCCTGGAACGGCCTGACCACGGAGGGGACGGTCGAGACCGAGGGAACCTGGCGGTGGTCCCTGAGTGCCACCGACGACCTCGGGCGAGCGTCGTCGTTCGAGCGCGTCTTCACGCTGAACGACACGCTCGGCTTCGCAAGGGCGGTACCGCTGTCCCTCTCCGTACCACGTCGTAATGCCCGCGCTGTCGCGCAGGCGACGCTCACGCGGGCGGCGACGTTGACGTCGCGGATCGAGACGATAGGCGGCGCCCTCGTGCGCGATCTGTCGAAGGGCGTCGGGGCACAGCCCGGCACGGTCACGGTCTCGTGGGACGGACGCACGGACCGGGGCGTCGTCGTCCACTCCGGGACTTTCGTCGCACGGGTGACGGCGAGGAACGAGCTGGGCAGCGTTTCGCTGGCCGCGAAGTTCGGCGTTCGCCGGACCGGAAAGTAGACTCGGCGCCGTTCGTGCTCACCGCGTCGATCACGTCGTCGATCACATCGCTGATCGGCGACCACGGCATCTACGCGATCTTCGTGCTGATGCTCGTCGACGCGGTCTTTCCGGCTTTCAGCGAGCTCGTGATGGTCTACGCGGGGGCGCTCGCCGCCGGGGCCTTTGCCGGCCAGGACGTCGTCGTCTTCGGACATGAGGTCCCCTCCGGCTGGCAGTCGTTTCTGTGCGTCGTGGCCGCGGGCACGATCGGCTACACCCTCGGCTCGCTGCTGGGCTGGGCGATCGGCGACTACGGTGGCCGGCCGCTCGTCGAACGGCACGGCCGCTGGTTCCATCTCTCGGCCGAGCGTTTCGATCGGGCGGAACGCTGGTTCGGCCGCTGGGGCGGCTGGGCCGTCTTCCTCGGGCGCATCACGCCCGTCGTCCGCTCCTTCATCTCGATCCCGGCGGGCGTCTTCCGGCATCCGCTTGGCCCGTACACGTTGCTCACGTTCATAGGCTCGACGCTCTGGTGCCTCGCGTTCGCTGGCATCGGTTGGGCCGCCGGCTCGAGCTGGGAGCGGTTCCACGAGGACTTCCGCTGGGTCGAGTACGCGATCGTCGCGCTCGTCATCGTCGGCATCGCAGTGCTGCTCCTGAAATGGCGCTCATCTAGACTGAATCAGCGTGCCGAGGATCCCTCTCGTTGACGTGCGG
Source organism: uncultured Actinomycetes bacterium (assembly GCA_963773055.1). GTDB lineage: Bacteria > Actinomycetota > Thermoleophilia > Gaiellales > Gaiellaceae > PALSA-612. The sequence goes on from CAVYZL010000003.1 coordinate 444,388, forward strand.
GCGCAGTATGCGCCCCTGATCCCCGAGCTGAAAGAGCGGTTCGCGGACGTTCTGGACGCTGGCGTGTTCATCCTCGGGCCGAACGTCCGCGCCTTCGAGGAGGAGGCGGCCGCCCGTCTCGGCGTGCCGCACGCGATCGGCGTCGGGAACGGCACGGACGCGATCGTGCTCTGTCTCCAGGCGCTCGAGATCGGGTCTGGCGACGAGATCCTCTGCCCGGCGTTCACGTTCTATGCCACTGCGGAGGCGATCGCCAGGTGCGGCGCGACCCCCGTGTTCTGCGACATCGACCCGGTGACGCTGAACATCGATCCTGCGGACGCCGCCCGCAAGGTGACGGAGCGGACGCGCGCGATCATGCCCGTCCATCTCTTCGGGCGGCCGGCGCCGCTCGCCGAGCTGACGCCGCTCGGCGTGCCGATCTTCGAGGACGCGGCGCAGGCGTTCGGCGCGCCCGGGGTCGCATCAACGGGCATCGTCTCGACCTTCAGCTTCTTCCCGACGAAGAACCTCTTCTGCCTCGGCGACGGAGGGCTCGTAGTCTCAACGGACGATGACGTCGCCGACCGCGTCCGACGGCTGCGCTTCCACGGGTCGCTCGACAAGAGGACGTTCGACTACGTCGGCACCAACTCGCGCCTCGACGAGGTGCAGGCCGCGATGCTCCGGCTCTTCCTTACGCACCTCGACGCGTGGAACGCCTCGCGGCGCGAAGCTGCAGCCCGCTATGCCGAGCTCGGCCTCGGTGAGCTCTGCGAGCTCCCGGCCGACGATCCCGGTCACGTCTACCACATGTACGTCGTGCGGAGCCCGGAGCGCGATGCGATCGCGGCCGCCCTCCGCGACGCGGAGATCGACCACGCCGCGTACTACGTGACGCCGCTCCACCTCCAGCCGGCGCTGCGCTACCTCGGCTGGGAGGAGGGATCGCTGCCGGAGACGGAGCGGGCATCGCGCGAGAACCTCGCGCTGCCGCTCTGGGCGGGGATCGACGAGGAGACGCAGGCGCGCGTCGTGAACGCGATCCGTGCGGCCGTGAGCGTGGGAGCAGCGCATTGATCAACCGCCATCGCCTCTGGCAGCTCGCCGCCGACGCTGCGCTGATCGTCGCTGCGTGGTACCTCGCTTTCCGGCTTCGGTTCGACACGCCGAAGATCCCGCCGTACTACGAGACCCTGCTCTGGCGGTCGCTCCCGATCGTGCTCGTCGTCCAGCTCGGGATTTTCCTCCTCTTCGGCTTCTACAACCGCTGGTGGCGGTACGTCTCGACCCGGGACATGTGGACGGCCGTGCGTGGTGTGTCGGTCGCCTGCCTCGCCTCGAGCCTCGTCGTCTATTTCGTCTCGCCCGTCGAGCAGATCCGTCTGCCGCGGTCGATCGCGATCATGGACTGGCTGCTGCTGCTCGCATTCGTCGCCGGCTCGCGGATGCTCGCGCGCACGATCCTCGAGCGCCCGTCGCGCAAGGGCCTCGTCGCGCGTGGCCGGGAGGTGATCGTCGTCGGCGCAGGCGATGCCGCCCAGGTGATCGTCAAGGAGATGCTGAAGTCGCCGGCCGCCGGGACGACGCCGATCGGGCTCGTCGACGACGACCCGCGGAAGCAGGGCCTGCGCGTCCACGGCGTGCGGGTACTAGGGACGACCTCGGATCTGTGGCGGATCCTGCGCGAGCAGCACCCGGACGAGGTGCATATCGCGATGCCGTCCGCGCCTGGCGAAACGCGCCAGCGCGTCGTCGACGCCGCGCGGGCGGAGGGCGTCCCCGTGAAGACGCTGCCCGGCCTGCACGAGCTGATCGCGGGCGACGTCGATCTCACCGGACAGATCCGGCCCGTCCAGGTGGAGGACGTGCTCGGGCGCGAGCAGGTGGAGGTCGATCTCGAGACGGTCGCCAAGTACGTCGTCGACGAGACGGTGCTCGTGACCGGCGCCGGCGGCTCGATTGGCTCCGAGCTCTGCCGGCAGATCGCGCGCATCGGGTGCAAGCGGTTGATCCTCGTCGACCAGGGCGAGACGCCGCTGTTCGAGATCGAGCGCGAGCTCGTGGACCAGCGCGGCTTCCCTCCGAGCGTGCCCGTGCTCGCGGACGTCGGCAACCTCCAGAAGATGCGCCAGGTGTTCGAGCGCTACACACCCGGCGTCGTCTTCCATGCCGCCGCCTACAAGCACGTGCCGCTGATGGAGGCGAACCCGCTCGAGTCGGTGCGGAACAACTCCCTCGCGACGCGGACGATCGCGCAGGTGGCGATCGAGTTCGGCGCCAAGCGCTTCGTCCTCGTCTCGACCGACAAGGCGGTCAACCCGAAGACCGTGATGGGCCAGTCGAAGGCGCTCTGCGAATGGATCGTCGAGACGTACGGCCACCGCCTGGACATCGAGACGCGGTTCGTCGCAGTGCGCTTCGGGAACGTCCTCGGCTCCTCGGGCAGCGTGATCCCGATCTTCCGGCGGCAGATCGAGCGCGGCGGTCCCGTGACGATTACGCATCCCGAGATGACGCGCTTCTTCATGACGATCCCCGAAGCCGTGTCGTTGACCGTTCAGGCAGGCGCGATCGGCGGGCGCGGTGAGATCTTCGTCCTCGACATGGGCGAGCCGGTGCGCATCGTCGATCTCGCGCGGAACATGATCCTGCTGTCGGGCAAGGATCCCGACCGCGACATCGCGATCGAGTACGTCGGCGCTCGGCCCGGCGAGAAGCTCCACGAGGAGCTGTGGTCGGAGGGCGAGCACGTCGCCGCGACCGGCCATCCGAAGATCCGGCTCGTCACGCGGCCGTCGATTGACGCTTCGTGGCTCGACGACGAGCTCGCGGAGCTCGAAGGAATGGTCGAGCGCGGCGAGACGCTCGATCTCGTCGCGCGCCTCGGGGCGATGATGAAGGCACCGAGCCGGCTGCCGGCGGCCGAGTCCCTTCCTGCCGACCTCTGAGGCTTCAGCGCTTCGCTATCCCCTGCACCGAGGGGTAGCCGGGCGAGGCCGGAGACGGCGGCAGCGCGAGCGACGTGAGCGTCACTGCGGCCGATGATGACGCGTCGCGATCGCCCGGCCGGTGGTCAAAGCGGTAGCAGCCGCTCGAGCAGGAGCCGCGGATCGCGCCGGACGCGGTCAGTGGCTCGCGCGTCGGACTTTGCGATCACGAGCTCCGCGGGGTCGCGAAGGATGGCGAGGCGGCCGGTGCGGATCAGTTCCTCGTCGACGCCGCCGAGCCTCCCGGCGAACACCGTGTAGACCGGGACTCCCAGTGCCACCGCCTCCCGGTTCATCGTGCCCGCCGGCGGACACTACGAGGTCGGCGAGCGCGACGAGGCTCTGGGCATCGACGGCGTGCGGCGGCGCGATCACGCTCGGAAGCGCGAGCGCGGCGAGGCGCTCTCGCTGCTCGGGGGTACGGGGTAGCACGACGGCGTGCACGTCATCGCGACGGCCGAGCGCGTCGAGCGTACGCGGGAACAGCTCGTTCTCGGAACGGTGGTAGAGGGATACGTCCGGGGGCGGGCGAAGGACGGCGAGCGTGCGTGAGCGCTCGACGCCGACCTCGTCGAGCACGGTCGGATCCGGCTCGAAGTCGGCGAGGTAGTACTCCTCCTTCAGGCCCGGGTAGCGCTGGAGCTTGGGCGGGTGGAGGCCGTATCGCTTCAGCCGCTTGGCCGGGATCGCCTCGGGCACGGTCACGCGTGTCGCAGCGCGGCAGCCGAGCTCGTGCTGCGCGAACGCGAACTCGTAGTCGAAGGTCGTCCCGCTCGGGATCCGGAGGCGCCTGGCCGTGAGCGTGAGGTCGTGTGACCCGTGAGCGAGCGCGACGTCGAAGCCGCGGCCGCGCGCCCAGCGGTGGAGCGCGTGTAGCCGGGTCGCCATCGCGCGGGTCTTCGACAGGCGGGAACGGCCGCCGTGCTCGCCGACGATCGTCGCGTCAATGCCGTGCAGCGCAAGCAGCTCAACCGTTTGGGCATAGGCTCTCGAGGTCACTTCGACCTCGTGGCCGTCTTTGCGGAGGATCTCGATCAGCGGCCGAAAAAATGGCACGTGCGGGGAGTTCGTGATGTCGATCCAGACGCGCACGCGGCGACTCTACCGGGCACCTGTGGACGAACCGGCACGCATTTCTCACACCTCCAGTGCCAGGCACTGCGACCCAAGTTGGTGCTGATTCGTTGTAAGCGTGTGGCCGTGATATAAGCCAGGTTTATGGAGACGAAGCAGCTTGCTGCATTCTGCGCGGTCGTCGAGCGGCGGAGCTTCTCCCAGGCGGCGGCCTCCCTCGGCGTCACTCAGCCGGCGGTCAGCCAGCAGGTGCGTGCGCTCGAGCGGCGCATCGGACAGCAGCTGCTCGACCGCTCGGGCCGCCGGGTCGTCCCGACCGACGCAGGCCAGAGGCTTTACCGCTCGGCGCAGCGGGTGCTCGTAGCCGAGGAGCAGCTGCTTTCTGGGCTCACCGGCACGGAGGACGGCGAGCTGACGGGGACGCTCGAGATTGGCGCGTCGACAGGGCCGGCCGCGATCGTCGTGCCGCTCCTCCTAGGCGAGTTCGCGCGCGAACACCCGCGGCTACGCGTCGAGCTCGCCGTGCACGACACACAGACGGTCGTCTCGCTCGTCGCCGAGCGGGAGCTCGAGCTCGGCATCGTGGGAGCAGCTCGCCGGCACCGGTCGGTCGAGTTCTCGCCGTTCTTCAGCGACGCTGTGATCCTCGTCTGCCCACCGGAGCACCGGTTTGCCGGCCGCACCGTCACGCTGGACGAGCTTGGCGAGGGGCCGCTGATCGTGATGCAGGAGGGAGCCGGCGTGCGTCAGCTCGTCGAGGACGAGCTTCGCCGACAGGGCAAGAGGCTGCGCGACCTGCGGCCCAGCCTCGTGCTCGGGCTCCAGGAGTCCGTCCGCTCCGCCGTTGCCGCCGGATACGGCGTCACGTTCATCTCCCGGCGGGCGGTGGAGGCGGACCTCGAGACGGGAAGGCTCGCTGAGGTCCGCGTCGAGGGCCTCGATCTCGAGCGCAAGGTCTCGATCGCACGCGCGGCGGGCCGTGTCCCGAGCCGCGCGGCCGAGGCGTTTCTCTCCTTTGCCGCGGAGCGCCTCACGTGATCGTCCGCTGGGGCCTCGGCCAGCTCGAGCCGCTGCTCGCAGAGCTCGAAATTGAGCGGCCGTTCCTCGTCACGAGCGCGCGCTGGCAGGAGCTCGATCTGCCCGCTGCGGAGACATGGACCGAGATCCCGTCTCACCGCATCGAAGCTCCGGAAGGCGTCGACGGCGTGCTCGCAGTCGGTGGCGGCAGCTCGATCGACACGGCCAAGGCGGCGTCGGCGGCCACGGGCCTGCCGCTCGTCTCGGTGCCGACCACGTACTCGGGCGCAGAGTGGACGCCTACGTACGGCATTCGCGACCCGGGCAAGCGGATGGTGGGAGGGGGCGGCGGGGCGCTGCCGACCGGCATCGTCTACGAGCCGGAGCTCACCCTCGGCCTGCCACGGCCCGCCTCGGGCGGTACCGCCATGAACGCACTCGCCCACTGTGTGGAGGCTCTCTACCCCGCCGATCTGGAAGTGGCACGCAAGGGCGCGGCGGCGATCGTCGAGTGGCTGCCGCTCGTGCTCGACGACCTGGACGATCTCGACGCGCGAACGCATCTGCTCGAAGGCGCCTGCTTCGCTGGAGAGGCCCTTGCGCTCCACGGTCTAGCGCTCGGGCACGCGATGGCGCAGGCGATCGGTGGCCGGTACGGGCTTCCGCACGGGGCGCTCAACGCGATCTGCCTCCCGGCGGCGATGCGCTTCAACGCCGAGACCGCGCCGGGCTTCCTCGATGTGGTGTCGATCGAGACGGCCGAGCGGCTCGCGCGGCTCGCGGGCTTCACGCGGCTTCGGGATCTCGGCGTGCCGGAGGAGGATCTCGACGAGCTCGCGGTCGCGGTCGAGGCACGCCCTGGCGCGAAGGCGAATCCGCGACCGGCTACCGTCGAAGAGATCGCCGAGCTGCTGCGATCCGTCTGGTAGCGCCGGCGACGAACGGGTCGGACAGTCGGCTCAGCCAGCCGACGAGCGTCTCGATCGTCGGGCGTCCGAGCGTCGTCACGAGCACGGCGGCGGCAAGACCGGTGGCCGCACCGGCGCCCACGTCGCTCGGGTAGTGGAGCCCGAGGAGGACGCGCGAGACGCCGATCGCCGTCGCGCCGAGGAGAAACAGGAGTCCGAGCCTCCGACTGAAGAACAGCACGGCAAAGGCGATCGCGAACGCAGCCGTCGCGTGGTCGCTCGGAAACGACGGATCGGCGGACCGGTGCGCGACGAGAACGGTCTCGCCGGGATGGGCGACGAACGGCCGGTCGCGAGACCAGAGCGACGCGATCAGCTGGTTGAACAGCAGCCCGATGCCTGCGGCGGCGAGCGCGGACGCGGTCGCGAGCTTCAACCGCGGCGAGCCGCCGGGGCGCGCGAAGAACCAGAGCGCGCAGATCGCGAGCCCGAACAGCGGGGCGCTGAGCGATCCGAAGTGCTGCACGGTGTCCTCGAGCGGGTCGTGCCGGCCCATCGGGCTGTTCAGGAAGTGGAAGAGCGACCAGTCCAGACCACCGATGGTACCGGCGCGGGCGCATAATCTCCCGTTATACGACGAATTAGAAGGTCGGTGGTAGACTCGTGCGGTGGCGCCGCCGCGTGCAATCGACGTCCTCGTCATCGGTTCGGGAGCCTCCGGCCTCGCCGCGGCCGTGAGCGCCCATACCGCCGGCGCCCGGGTGGCGATCGCGACGAAGGGAGCCCTCCAGTCGTCGAACTCGGCGAAGGCGCAGGGCGGCATCCAGGCTGCCTTTGCCGACGACGACTCGCCCGAGATCCACGCCCAAGACGTCTTGACGAGCTCGCACGAGACGGCAAACCCGCGGCTCGTCGAGATCTTGACAGCGGAGGCGCCTCAGACCATCCACTGGCTCGAGGAGCAGGGTGTCGAGTTCACGCGCGAGAACGGCGGCTACCGGCTCGCGCGCTGCGGTGGTGCGACGCGCAAGCGACTGCTCCAGGTCGGAGACCGAACCGGACACGCGATCACGACCGCTCTCCGAGAGGCGGTCGAGAGCGCCGGCATCGCGACGTTGGCGAAGTCGCCGCTCCACGAGCTCGCTCCGGTGGAGCACGGCTGGCGCGCGCGGTGCGGGGAGCACGAGCTCGAGGCTGGCGCAGTCGTCCTCGCCGCCGGCGGGCGCTGCTACCGGGAGGCGAAGGAGCGCGGGGAGCTGTCGACGAACCACCCCGGCGCGACCGGCGAGACGACGCGGATGGCGGTCGACCTCGGCGCGGAGACGCGTGACCTCGACGCGCTCCAGTACCACCCGAACGGCGGCGCGTGGCCTCAGACGATGCAGGGCTACTCGATCCCGGAGACGACGCGCGCCTACGGTGCGGTGCTGCTCAATGGGGACGGCGAGGAGTTCACGGACTCCCTCGGCCCGCGCGATGTCGTCTCCGACGCGATCTTCGCGGAGGTCGCGAAGGGAAAGGGCGTGAAGACGCCCGACGGCCGCCCCGCCGTCTATCTCGACACGACGAGGATCGCCGAGCCCGACGCGAAAGTCTCCCTCCCGTACATGCTGCGGCGCTACCGCGCCGGCGGCATCGACCCGCTCTCGGAGCCGATCCTCACGTACCCCGTGCTCCACTACCAGAACGGCGGCCTCGTGATCTCGGAGGACGCTGAGACGACGGTCGACGGGCTGTTCGCGTGCGGCGAGATCGCGGGCGGCACGCACGGACGAAACCGGATGATGGGCAACTCGCTCCTCGAGTGCTGCGTCTTCGGCCGGCGTGCCGGACGCGCGGCGGCGGCGAGGGCCGCATGACGGTCGCGACGGATCTTCAGAAGGTCGTCGAGGACGCGGCCGCGCATCTCTACGTCTGGGCGCTCAAGGACATCCCGCAGGATCTTCGCGACGCGCTGGCAAGCGCGGCCGCGCGCGAGACGCACCCGACGGGCAAGAAGGTGCTCGACACGATCCTGAAGAACGTCGAGGTCGCCGAAGAACGCGCGAACCTCGTCTGCCAGGACACGGGCATCGCCGTCTACTACTGCCGCGTCGGCGAGGGCTTCCCTCTGCATCCAGCGCGGATCTACGAGGCGCTCTACGACGGCACCGAGCGCGCGACCGTCGAGCACCCGCTGCGCTCGAACACCGTGCACACGCTGACGCGCGAGAACACCGGCGCGAACGTCGGCTACCGCGTGCCGATCGTCCACTGGGACTTCGTGCCCGACTGGGACGGGCTCGACGTCAAGTGCGTGCCCAAGGGCTCGGGCTCGGAGAACATGAGCTTTCTCAAGATGTGCGTCCCGGCCGACGGCGTCTCTGGCATCAAGCGCTTCGTTCTCGACTCGATCGTCGGCGCCGGCGGCAAGCCGTGCCCGCCGGGAATCGTCGGCGTCGGCATCGGTGGCTCGGCCGACTACGCCATGCACCTCGCGAAGGAAGCCATTGCCCGCCCGGTCGGCTCCCGGAACGAGGACGCGCTCGTCGCGCAGCTCGAGACCGACCTGACCGATCTGCTGAACGAGACGGGCATCGGGCCGATGGGGCTCGGCGGCGACGTCACCGTGCTCCACGTACACGTCGAGCACGCCGACACGCACATGACGCTGAACCCGGTCGCAGTCAACTACCAGTGCTGGGCGGCGCGGCGCGCAAGCGCGCACGTGTCCGCGGACGGCGTCGTCACCTACGACCGCGACGCATGATGGCCGAGCACCGGCTGACATTCCCCGCCTCCGAACAGGACATCCGCAAGCTCCGCGCGGGCGATCTCGTCACCGTCGACGGCCACATCATCGGCATCCGCGATCGGACGCAGATCCGGATCTTCGACGAGGGTGTCACGCCTCCGTGGGATCTCGCCGGCGCGTTCCTCCTGCACACCGCGCCGAACGTCCGCAAGCTCGGGCCGGGCAAGTACGAGCCGATGTGCGTCGGCACGACCACCTCCGCGCGCATGGTGCGCTTCACGGAGCCGCTGGGGCGCGACTACGGCGTCCGCGCGATCTGCGGTAAGGGCGGCCTGCCCGACGAAGCGATCGAGCCGATGCGGCGCTACGGGATGGTCTACCTCGCGATCGTCGGTGGCGCGGCTGCGCTCGAGACGACGCAGATCGAGGAGATCGAGGAGGTGGCCTGGGAGGAGCTGATGCCCGAATGCCTCTGGAAGTTCCGGGTCAAGGACTTCGGGCCGCTGTGGGTCGGCATCGACTCGCACGGCAGCTCCATGTTCCACGACGTTCAGGCGCAGGCGACGAAGAAGCTGGAGGAGCTCTATGAGCGCATCTGATTTCGATCTTGGTCTTCCCGCCCGCGACGGCGGGCTCACGCACGTGATCGACAAGGGCCTCGGGCCGCGCGCCGTCGAGGACCTGCTCGAGACGGCCGGCGCGTACGTCGACATCGTCAAGCTCGGCTGGGGCACCGGCTATGTGACGCAGAACCTCGAGCGGAAGCTCGCGCTCTACCGTGAAGCGAACATCCCCGTCGTCTGCGGCGGGACGTTCGTCGAGGCGGTGTGGGCGCGCGGACGGCTCGACGAGTTCCGGGCGTGGCTCTCCGGCCACGGGCTCACGCACGTCGAGATCTCCGACGGCGTCGTGGACATGCCGCGCGAGCAGAAGCTCGAGCTGATCGCCGACCTTGCACGCGACTTCACCGTGCTCTCGGAGGTCGGGTCGAAGGACGCCGAGGTCGTGTTCGCTCCGTACCAGTGGGTCGAGTGGATCAAGGAGGAGCTCGCCGCCGGCTCCTGGAAGGTGATCACGGAGGGCCGCGAGGGTGGCACCGCAGGCATCTACCGGCCGAGCGGCGAGATGCGAACCGGGCTGATCGACGAGATCGTCCACGACGTCGAAGTCTCGGATCTCGTGTTCGAGGCGCCGACGAAGGCGTCCCAGGCGTGGTTCGTCAAGCAATTCGGGCCGAACGTCAACCTCGGGAACATCCCGCCTGACGAGGTGATCCCGCTCGAGACGCTCCGCCTCGGGCTCCGCGCCGACACGTTGAAGGAGGTGCTCCTTGGCGATCAGCAGCCCGCCTAGCGACCTCTCCGAGCCGATCGCCGGCGCGGAGGAGATGACGGCCGAGGAGCTGATCCTCGCTGCCTACGCCCGCTTCGGCAAGCGCCTCTGCCTTACGTGCTCCTGGCAGAAGCAGTCGTCGGCGCTCGTCCACCTCGTCTCGGAGCTCGGGATCGGCATCGACGTGATCGAGCTCGACACGCACCTCTTCTTCCGCGAGAGCTACGAGACGCGCGATCGTCTCGTCGAGCGTTACGGCCTGACGCTGATCCGTCCCGAGGTGCCGACCGTCGCCGACCAGCACCGTGAGGAGGGGCCGAACCTCTGGGAGCGCGACCCCGACCGCTGCTGCCACGTGCGGAAGGTCGAGCCGCTCGTCCGCGCCCTACAGCCGTACGACGCCTGGATCTCCGGGATCCGGCGCGACCAGTCGCCGAGCCGGGTCGACACGCCGAAGATGGTGTGGTCCGAGCGCTACCGCGTCTGGAAGCTCCACCCGCTCGCCGACTGGGACGAGAAGCGGGTCTGGGCATACATCGTCGCCAACGAGATCCCCTACAACCCACTTCACGACACCGGGTACCGTTCGATCGGCTGCATCCCCTGCACTCGGCCGACGGCGCCGAACGAGGAGGAACGAGCCGGCCGCTGGGCAGGGTCGGACAAGCTCGAGTGCGGTATCCATCTCGATGACACGGAAGACCGGACAGGAAAGGACGCATGACTGAGCACATCTACGCGCACGAGCATCCAGAGTCGGAGCGGGCGAGGCCGGGCGGGTTCACCGTCTGGTTCACGGGCCTCTCGGGCGCTGGGAAATCGACGATCGCGCACCTCGTCGGGCCGGAGCTCGACCGGCGCGGCTTCGTCGTCGAGTATCTCGACGGCGACACCGTTCGCACGCATCTCTCGAAGGGCCTCGGCTTCTCGAAGGAGGACCGCGATACGAACATCGAGCGGATCGGCTGGGTCGCGTCGCGGCTGACGCGCCAGGGAGGCGCCGTCCTCGCCGCTGCGATCTCTCCCTACGAGGAGACTCGCCGGAAAGCGCGCGCGATGGTCGAAGAATGGGGGACGTTCGTCGAGGTGCACGTCGCCGCTTCGGTGGACGAATGCGCGCGTCGCGACGTCAAAGGCCTGTACGAGAAGGCGTTTGCCGGTGAGATCACGGGCTTCACGGGCGTCGACGACCCATACGAAGAGCCGGCCTCCCCGGAGCTCGTGATCGACACGGAGTCGCACGACGCGGAGGAGAGCGCCCGGCTCGTCGTCGAGAAGCTCGAGGAGCTCGGGCTCGTGGGCGCCCAGGTGGCGTCGTGAGCGCAGGCGGCCTGATCGCTCCCCACGGTGGAGCCCTCGTCGACAGGACCGGCGAGCGGCCCGACGGCGTCGACGGTCTCGAGCGCGTCACGCTCACGTCACGCGAGGTATCCGACCTCGACATGCTTGCCTCGGGCGCGCTGTCGCCGCTCGAGGGTTTCATGGGCCAGGCTGACTACGAGGGCGTGGTCGAGGAGATGCACCTCGCGTCCGGTCTCCCGTGGTCCCTGCCCGTCTGTCTCGCGGTCGACGCCGCGCCGAGTGGCGACACGGTCGCGCTCGCGGATGAAGACGGGACATTGCTCGCGACGCTCGAGGTCGGCGAGATGTTCGCGTACGACCCGAAGCGCGAGGCGGCGCAGTGCTTCCGCACGGAGGACGATGCGCACCCGGGTGTCGCGCGGCTCTTCGAGCAGAAGCCGCACTACCTGAGCGGCCGCGTCACCGTCTTCCAGCGCCCGGAGCCGCCGTACCCGGCGCTCGCCCGCGATCCCGCCGAGACGCGGCGTGTCTTCGCCAACCGCGGCTGGCGGCGCGTGGTCGGCTTCCAGACGCGGAACCCGATCCACCGTGCGCACGAGTACCTGACGAAGGTGGCGCTCGAGACGGTCGACGGGTTGCTCGTCCACCCGCTGATCGGCGACACGAAGGCCGACGACGTGCCCGCGGACGTACGGGTCGAGTGCTACGAGACGCTGCTCGGCAAGTACTACCCGGAAGATCGCGTGCTCCTCTCGGCGTTCCCGGCGGCGATGCGCTATGCCGGCCCGCGTGAGGCGATCTGGCACGCAATCTGCCGCAAGAACTACGGCTGCTCACACTTCATCGTCGGCCGCGACCACGCGGGCGTCGGCGACTACTACGGGACGTACGACGCGCAGCTGATCTTCGACGACTTCGCGCCGCACGAGCTCGACATCGAGCCGATGTTCTTCGAGCACACGTTCTGGTGCAACGTCTGCGGGTCGATGGCGAGCACGAAGTCGTGCCCGCACGGGCCGGAGGACAGGGTCTTCCTCTCGGGAACGAAGGTGCGCGAGATGCTCGGCGCCGGTGAGGTGCCGCCCGTGGAGTTCACGCGTCCCGAGGTCGCCGAGGTGCTGATCGAGGCGTACAGCCACGCGTGAGCTGGCAGTTCGTCCTCGCCGGGCTCCTGATCGGGACGCTCGTCGGCCTGACGGGCATGGGAGGCGGGTCGCTGATGACGCCCGTGCTCGTGATCCTGCTCGGCGTCAACCCGTCGGTCGCGATCGGGACGGACATCGCGCACGGCGCAATCTTCAAGACGGTCGGCGCGGTGCAGCACCGGCGGATGGGGAACGTCCGTGCTCAGCTGGCCGGCTGGATGCTCGTCGGCTCGGCGCCGATGTCGCTCGTCGGCGTCTGGGTGAGCAAACAGATCACGAACCACTACGGCGACGGCGTCGAGTCGCTGATGGGGCAGGTGCTCGGCGCCGCGCTTCTCTTCGGCTGCGCGGGTCTGCTCGCGAAGACGTTCGTGAAGGCGAAGGAGATGGAGGACGAGGAAGGCTTCTCGCTCAAGAAACGCGACAAGGTTGCTGCCGTCATGATCGGACTCTTCGGCGGTTTTATCGTCGGCCTGACTTCCGTCGGCAGCGGCGTCTTCTTCGGCCTGACGCTGCTCGTCGTCTTCCCGCTCAAGGCGCACAAGGTCGTCGGCACGGACATCTTCCACGCCGCCGCGCTGCTCTACGTCGCCGGGTTCGGTCACTGGCTGGCAGGGGATGTCGACTGGTCGATCGTCGGCTGGCTGTTGCTCGGCTCGATCCCCGGCGTCCTGCTCGGCGGCCACTTGACGTTGTCGATCCCGGAGCAGCCCTTGCGGTTGCTGCTCGCCGGCGTGCTCGGCCTCGCAGGTCTCAAGCTCGTCAACGTCCCCGGCGCGTCGATCATCATCGTCGTTGTGCTCGGCGCCGGGGTGACTGCCCTGCTCGTCTGGCTCGGGCGGCACAGCTGGATCCGCGTGCAACGCGCCCGCGTCGGTCGCGCCGCGGCGTAGCGCTGCCTCTCGGGCCGGGGGGCGGGACCAGCCTCCTGTGGACGAACCTCCGCACTTCTGCGCGCAGGGACTGTCCCCCGGACAGGTCCGGAATAGACGCGGCTGAATCAGACAGGGGACAGTCACTGCGACTGTCCCCTGTCCTTTCGGGTCTAGAATCCGCGCGCCTTGCGGCGCAACGCCACGCTCCTTCTCGTGCTCGTCCTGCTCGCCGGATCGGCGGCGGCCTTCGCGGTCGCCGAGCACCTGAAGGTGGAGAAATCGCCGGTTGCGGCGCCGGACATCGACAAGGTCTTCTCGCCCGTCTGCAACTGCCCGCAGCGGCACGCGAAGATCGCGTTCAGGCTCCGTCGCAGCGACCGGTTGACGCTGTCGCTGCTCGACGGCGACGGCCACGAGATCCGTCGGCTCGTCGACCACGTGCCGATGCGGCGCGGTCGTCACGCGTTCTTCTGGAACGGCCGCGACAAGGATGGCCGGGTCGTGCCGGAAGGCAAGTACCGGCCGAAGGTGGAGCTCGGTAACGCCGATCGCACGATCGTGCTCCCGAACCCGATCCGGGTCGACGTAACGCGCCCCGTGGTGAGGGTGGTGTCGATCCGTCCCCGTGTGATCTCCCCCGACGGCGACGGACGGAGCGACGTTGCTCGCGTGCGCTATCGCTCGAACGAGCGGGCACGCGTGACGTTGCTCGTGGACGGTGCGCGGCGGGTGACCAGCCGAGGCGAGAAGCCTGCCGGCCAGGTCGAGTGGCTCGCGCTCGGCATTGTGCCGGGCTCCTACGACCTCTCGCTCGAAGCACAGGACCTTGCGGGGAACGTCTCAGCGCCCGCCTCGGGTGGGCCTGTCGAGGTGCGCTACATCGAGCTGCGAGCCGCCCCGCCCACAGCCCCTCGCGGCCGCGTGCGCATCCATGCCGACACCGACGCAAAGAGCGTCCACTGGCTGCTGCGAAAGGGCTCGAGCGTCGTCGCGTCGGGAACCAGCGGGCATACGATCCGCTTCCGTGCGCCTGACAAGCCGGGCCGCTACGCGGTCGTTGTCACGGCCGGCCCGCATCAGGCTCGCACGACGCTCGTCGTCGCCAAGTCGTGAGCGCGGCACCGCTGTTCGTCCTCGGCGTCCGCCGCTCCGGGACGACGCTGCTCCGCGTGATGCTCGACCGGCACCCCACGGTCGCGATCCCGGACGAGTCGTACTTCATCCCTCAGCTCGCCGACCGACACCGCGGCTCGATCGACGTCGCCTCCTTCGTCGACGACCTGCGCCGGCTGCCGACCCTCCGCGACTGGGGGGTCGAGGTCGCGGAGGTCGAGCAGCGGCTCCGACCGGGGATGACCCCGGGTGCTGCGATCAGCGCCGTCTACCTCGCGTACGCCGCCGCTCAGGGCAAGGAGCGCTGGGGCGACAAGACGCCCATGTACATGCAGCACCTCCCGACGCTCCAGCGTCTCTTCCCCGACGCGCGCTACGTGCACCTGATCAGGGACGGCCGCGACGCGGCGGTGTCCTTCCTCGCGATGCCCGAAGGGGTCGTCACGCGCACGTGGGCGCACCCGCGCGACGCGCGCGGCTTTGCGTGCCAGTGGCGCTCGGAGGTGCTCGCGGCACGCGCGCTCGGGTCGCGAGTTGGCCGGTGCTACCTCGAAGTGCGCTACGAGGCGCTCGTTGCAGAGCCCGAGCGCGTGCTGCAGGAGATCTGCGAGCACCTAGGCCTCGCGTTCGAGCCCGCAATGCTCGGGTATGCGGGCGAGGTCGACGTCTCCTCGAAGCCGCACCAGCAGAGCCTGCTCCGGCCGCCGACGCCCAACCTCCGCGACTGGCGAACGGAGCTGGCCGAGGCAGACGCCCGAGCGTTCGCGACGGTCGCGGGCGACCTGCTCGCCGAGCTCGGCTATCCGCCGAGCGGCGAGCGGACGTCGGGCGGGCGCCTGCAGGAGGACCTTTATCGCGCGAAGGTGGCCGCGTGGAACGCGACCGGCTCCGCGGTCCGCCGCTCGCCCGCCTGGCGCCGGCGGCATCCGCCGCTCATTTGACCTCGGGTGGGCTGTTCTGCCCGCGAAACGCCGTCAGGATCCCGTTCAGCGAGAAGTAGTAGTGGCGGTCGGTGGCGATCCCGGGCGAGTACTTGCCCATACCGATCTGCCAGGCGACCTTTCCCGTCGACGTGTCTGCGGCGTACGTCCGCTGCTCGAGCGTGGAGAAGAAGACGAGCTTGCCGACGACGACCGGCGCGCCGAGGATTCGGCCGGGAACGGTGCGCCGCCAGAGCTCCTGGCCTGTCTTCGCGCTGTAGGCGCGGAGGGCGCCGTCGAAGCCGCCGACGAACACGCGGCCGGCCGCGACCGCCGGCGTCGTGTAGCCGAGGGAGCCGACGCGGCCGGTCCACAGCGTGTCGCCGTTGACGGCGGAGAGCGCGTAGACCTTTCCCGAGCGTGCGACGCAGAAGATTCGCTTGCCATCGGTCGAGGGGCTCGCATAGAAGCTCTCGTAGCGGAAGAAGTCGCGCTTGAAGTACTTGCTCCAGAGCTTCGTCCCGTTCGTCCTGTTGAGGCACAGGATCGATCCCGCGTACGTAGAGATGCAGATGCGGTTGCCCCACACCGACGGGCTCGAGTTGATCCGGCCGCCGGTGTTGTAGGCCCACCGGACGGATCCCGTCGCGACGTTGGCGGCGAACAAGCGTCCGTTGGTCACGCCGAAGTAGACGGTGTTGCCGAGCGCTACCGGTGAGGACTCGACCTTCGCGTTCGTACGGAGCTGCCAGAGCCGGTGGCCGTTCTCGCGGTCGAACGCGGTGACCGTGCCGTCGTGCGACGTGACGATCAGCCGCTGCCCTGCGATCGCCGGCGTCGACGCCTTGGCTGCAGCACCGCCTTGCGACCAGAGGATCTTCCCAGTCTGCGCGTCGAGCGCGACTGTTCGGCCGCCGAACGTGTTCACGTACAGCTGCCCGTCGCAGTAGCTCGGCGGATACTCCATGTAGCTGCCCATCGCCCGCGCCCAGAGAGGCTTGGTCGGGGTTCCGAGCTGCGAGGCGAGGCGGGAGAGAGAGCGCTGTGGGTCGCCGCCGAATTCCTCCCAGCAGCGGCGGTCGGCCTCCGGCGCCCGATGCGTCGGCTTCGAGACATGCGTACGCGGCGGCCGGACCGTGGTCACGCCCGAGAGGTCGGTCTCGATCCCGCCCGAGGAGGGCGGGGAGGGCACGATCACGACCCAGATGATCGCGAGCCCGCCGGCAATCAGCGCGAGGCAGCCTGCGGCTGCGAGGAGAACACGTTTTGACATCGGAGAGGCGAGGGGCCGGCTCTAAGTGTGCCAGCGGCCCTCGACCCGACTGAACAGAGAGGTGGCTATGCCGGCAGGCGGGTCGAGCCTCCAGCCGCCGGCGGCGACGAGGGCGGCGACGGCCACGGCGCCCCACATGATCGGGTCCTCGAAGAAGCCGGAGTAGAAGAGCGAGTGGAGGAAGAGCACGAGGAAGACGACCGAGAGGCCCAGCCCGAGCGCACGCCGTCTCTTGGTCGTCTCGACGAGGAGGCGCACGGCGCCTGCAAGAAAGAGCAGGTACAGCCCGAAGCCGATCACTCCGAGCTCGGCGAAGACGGTCAGCGGCGTCGTGTGCGAGGCGTTCTTGTCGGCCGGCCTGCGCGTCTTCACCTCGCGACGGGAGGCGAGCGGCTGGCTGCCGATGCCGACACCGACGACGGGGTGGTTCCGGATCACGGTCGTCGTCAGCGAGACGAGCCGCGAGCGCCCGCTCGTTGCCCGTCTGAGCCCGGTGTCCTTCGCCGACACGAGGGCGAACGCGCCGCCCAGGATCGCGAAGGCGATCGCGACTGCGATCACGAGGTTCCGGCTGCGCCGGTCGGCGAGCAGGATCGTCGCCGCGAGCAGCGTCACGAAGAGGACGACCATGCTCGACTGCGAGTACGAGAAGTAGAGGCCTCCGAAGAGAATGGCGACGAGGACGAGTGCGTACGCCAGGCGCACGCGCGCGAGCCAGAGCAGCACGACGAGCAGCGAGATCGCGAGCACGAGATGCCGGCCGTAGATGCTCGGGTCCTTGAACAGCGACGTCACGCGGAAGTACGTCGTGTACGCGTTGGCGACACGGAGGTCCTGGGCGAAGATCAGCGTGTGCGACCAGGCCTGGTAGAGGCCGATCGCCGCGAAGAGCGTTGCGAGGCCGACCAGCGTCACGGCGAGTGCGTGCGGCAGCCAGTCGGCGTACGGGGCGCGGGCGACGGCCGCGACGAGGGCGGAGAAAGGGAAGACGAAGAACAGAAGCTCGATCGATCCCTGCTCGACGTCGAGCGCCCAGAGCAGCGAGACGGATGCCCACGCGATGAACGCGGCGGCGGGCCAGGAGAGCCACGGCGAGATCGCGCTCAGCTGGTCTCTCCGCACGGAGCGGACGAGGAGAGCCAGCACGGCGCCAGCGAGCACGAGGTAGAGGGGGAGCAGGAGGAACGCGTGCTGGCTGCCGAGATCGACGGGCAGCCTGAATGGGGCCGCCGCGAGCAGGCAGACGGGCACGATCGTCGGCCAGCGAACGAATGCCCACGCCAGCGCAGCCGCGGCGATGGCGCCCGCCACGAGCGCCGCCGCGCCCGGTGCGGACGTGAAGCGCTCGAGGTCGTGCCGCGGCAGCAGCGCTGCTGTGAGCATCACCTCGGCTGCCGCGATCAGCGCCGCGCCGCCGACGATCGCCGCGCGCCGAGGCGGCGGGAGGATGACGAGCGCGGAGCCGGCCGCTCCGAGCAACGCCGCGGTCTGCGCGAGGGCTCCGTGCGTCATCGCCGAGGGGAGGCAAGCCTATCCCGTGAAAGAATCAGCGCATGCTGTCCAATGCACGCCGCGCGCTCGTCCTCGCACCGCATACCGACGACGGCGAGTTCGGTTGCGGCGGGACGATGGCGCGGCTCGTCGAGGACGGCGTCGAGGTCCGGTACGTCGCGTTCTCGATTGCCACCAAGTCGCTGCCGGAGGGCTTCCCGCCCGACACGCTCGCGAAGGAGGTGCGCGAGGCGACGGCCGAGCTCGGCATCCCCGAGGGCTCACTCGACGTCCACGACTTCGAGGTGCGGACGTTCCCCGACCGGCGCCAGGACATCCTCGAGCTCCTGATCGCGCTCTGGGAAGAGTGGCAGCCGGACATCGTCTTCCAGCCGAGCCTGCACGACGTCCACCAGGACCACCAAGCGGTCGCGTCGGAGGGGCTCCGCGCGTTCAAGCGGACGACGATCCTCGGCTACGAGATCCCCTGGAACAACTTCGACTTCGCCTACCAGGCGTACGTCGCGCTCGAGGAACGGCACATCGAGCGCAAGATCGCGGCGCTCGCGAAGTACGCGTCACAGCAGCACCGGCGCTACGCGGACCCCGACTACATCAGGTCGCTCGCGCGTCTCCACGGCACGAACGTCAGCCGTGGTCTCGCCGAGTGCTTCCAGGTCTACCGGATCGTTGCTTGAGCTGACCTAGCGGACGCCGATCTGGGCCGCGAGCTCGCGCGAGATCGCGTGCTCGGCGCCGTCGGCCGACACCGTCAGCGGTCCGTCGAACGGGGCGACGCGGACGACCTCGACGGTCGCGCCTGGAAGGAGCCGGAGCTCGACGAGGTAGCGAAGGATGTCGGTGTCGTCGGGGACGCGGCGCACCGTCGAGCGCTCGCCTGGCGAGAGCGCGTGCAGCGGCCGCAGCCGGTCGTCGTCGACGTTGAGCTCGGCATCCGGTATCGGATCCCCGTGCGGGTCGTGCGTCGGGTAGCCGAGCGAGGCGTCGATCCGTGCCTCGAGCTCCTCCGACAGCGCATGCTCGAGCCGGTCTGCCTCCGCGTGCACCTCGTCGATCGGCATGCCGAGGGTCTCCGCGAGGTACTGCTCGAGCAGCCGGTGGTGCCGGATGATCTCGACCGCGGCCTTGCGCCCGGTCGGGGTGAGCGTGACGCCGCGGTAGCGCTCGTGCTCGACAAGCTTCAGCGAGGCGAGCTTCTTCAGCATCGAAGTGACGGATGGTGGCGACACGCCCAATCGCTCCGCGAGCACGGACGTCGTCGCACGACCCTGCTCGAGCTCGAGCTTGTAGATCTCCTTCAGATAGTCCTCGGACGTCTGGCTGAGCGGCGCTCGAGACATGATCACTTTCTAATATAGAGTTTTGCCATGTCTAACTGCATGACGTGACCCCACCGCGACTGCGCGACCGCGACGCGCTCGTCCACCCGCTGGACGACGTGCTTCCCGGCGAGGCGCGCGTCCTCGAGGCGGCAGAGGAGTCGCTGAGCGGGCAGCGCCGTGGTGTGGGGCGCTTCGCCCCGTTTCTCGGGCCGGCGTTCATCGCCGCGGTCGCCTACATCGATCCGGGGAACTTCGCGACGAACATGGCCGCCGGCGCGAAGTTCGGCTACCTCCTGCTCTGGGTCGTCCTGATGGCGAACCTGATGGCGATGCTCATCCAGGCAATGAGCGCCAAGCTCGGCATCGCCACGGGGCGAAACCTCCCGGAGATGTGTCGGGAACGCTACTCGCGCCGAACGAGCTTCCTCCTTTGGATCCAGGCCGAGGTGATCGCGATGGCGACAGATCTCGCGGAGTTCACGGGGGCGGCAATCGGGCTCAACCTCCTGTTCGGCATCCCGCTCTTTCCCGCCGCGCTTCTCACGGGTGTCGCGGCCTTCGGGATCCTCGCGCTGCAGACGCGTGGATTCCGGCGTCTCGAGGCGACGATCGCAGGCCTGATCGGCGTCATCGTCGCGGCGTTCGCGCTCCAGGTCGTGATGGCGGACCCCGACCCGAAGGACGTGGCGGGCGGCTTCGTCCCCGGCTTCGAGGGCAAGGAAAGCGTCCTGCTCGCCGTCGGCATCCTTGGCGCGACCGTCATGCCGCACGTGATCTACCTCCATTCGGCGCTGACCCAGCACCGGCTCGTCGGCGCGACGGAGGAGGCGAAGCGCCGCATCTACCGCTTCGAGCTCGTCGACGTCGTCATTGCGCTCGGAATCGCCGGGCTCATCAACATGTCGATGCTCGTGATCGCAGCGTCGGTCTTCCACGTGCCCGGCCTGACGGAGATCGGTGACCATCTCGACCTGGTCTACAACCAGCTGGGCATCGAGCTCGGCAACGGCGCCGGCACGCTGTTCGCGGTGGCGCTCCTCGCCTCGGGCCTCTCCTCTTCGAGCATCGGGACGATGGCCGGGCAGGTGGTCATGCAGGGGTTCATCGATCGCCGCATCCCGCTCTTCGTTCGCCGCCTGATCACGATGGTGCCCGCGCTCGTCCTCATCGGCATCGGCGTCAATGCGTCGCGCGCGCTCGTATTCAGCCAGGTTGTGCTCTCGTTCGGCATCCCCTTCGCGCTCGTCCCGCTTGTTCTCTTCTGCAAGAACCGCGGGATCATGGGCTCGCTCGTCAACAAGCGGTCGACGACGGTCGTCGCGACGATCGTGGCCGGCGTGATCATCGCGCTCAACCTCTTCCTGCTCGAGCAGACGTTCTTCGGCTGAGATCTCGCGGGGCACGCTGCTCCGTTACGGTTCGACGGCCCACGCAGCGCGCCGAGAGGAGGTCCGAGATGCCGTTCTACGTCCGCCGCGGAGACGTCCCACGCAAGAGGCACATCGTGTTTCGGGACAACGGAACGCTGCTCACCGAGGAGGTGATGGGCCTCGAGGGCTTCACGGGGAACGAGTCGATCCTCTACCACCTCCGGTCGCCGTGCCGCGTGAAGGAGCTCGGCGAGTTCGAGCCGATCGAGCGCGACGAATGGATTCCCGACGCGCACGCCCACCGGCACTTCGCGACGGCGCCGGCCGCGCCCTCGGGCGATGAGATCAGCGGCCGACGCGTGCTGATGTGGAACGACGACGTCGAGATCTCGCTCTGTCGGCCCGCGCACACGATGGACTACTTCTTCCGAAACGGCGAGCACGACGAGATCGTGTTCGTCCACGAGGGGACGGGCACGCTCGAGACGATCTTCGGGGACGTCGCCTACAAGGACGGCGACTACGTCGTCATCCCGCGCGGCACGACGTACCGCTTCGTGCCGGAGGGCGAGCAGCGGCATCTCGTCTTCGAGTCGCCCGGGCTGATGACGATCCCGGCCCGGTACCGCAACGAGTACGGCCAGCTGCTCGAGGGGGCGCCGTTCTCGAACCGCGACCTCCATCCGCCGGGCGAGCTCCAGACGCATCGCGACGAGGGCGAGTTCGTCGTCAAGGTGCGCGTGCGCGGCGGATACCAGACATACGTCCTCGACTACCACCCGTTCGACGTCGTCGGCTGGGACGGCTACCTCTTCCCGTGGACGTTCTCCGTTCACGATTTCGAGCCGATCACGGGCCGCATCCACCAGCCACCGCCGACGCACCAGACGTTCCAGGGGCAGAACTTCGTCATCTGCTCGTTCTGCCCGCGCAAGCTCGACTTCGACCCGGAGGCGATCCCGATCCCGTACCACCACTCGAATCTCCAGTCCGAGGAGATGATCTATTACGTCTCCGGGAACTTCGGCTCGCGCAAGAACATCGAGGTCGGGTCGATCACGCTCCATCCCTCGGGCCTGCCCCACGGGCCGCACCCGGGCCTCGCGGAGAAGTCGATCGGCGTCGCCGAGACGACGGAGCTCGCCGTCATGTGCGACACGTTCCGGCCGCTCAAGCTGTCCACGTTCGCGCGCGAGCTCGACGACGGCCGCTACGCGTACTCGTGGTACGAGCCGGCCGAGGGCGATCCCGGCCTCGCCGGCGTGACGTCGCACCTCTGAGTGGCCTTCGAGACGATCATCGAGCCGTTCCGGATCCACTCGGTGGAGCCGCTGCGGCTGACGACGGAGGAGGAGCGGCGCAAGGCGATCGAGGCGGTCGACTTCAACCTGTTCAAGCTGCCGGCGTCGGAGGTGCTGATCGACCTGCTCACCGACTCCGGGACGGGGGCGATGTCACGCGATCAGTGGGCGGCGATCCAGCACGGGGACGAGAGCTATGCCGGGTCGCCGTCGTGGTTCCGCTTCCTCGCCGCCGTGCAGGAGCTGTTCCCGTTCCCGCACGTGATCCCGACGCACCAGGGCCGCGCGGCGGAACGGATCCTCTTCTCGGTGATCGGGGGGCCGGGGAAGGTCGTTCCGAACAACACCCACTTCGACACGACGCGCGCCAACGTCGAGTTCACGGGCGCGGAGGCCGTCGACCTGCCGATCCCCGAGGGCCGCGACCCATCCGCGCTCCATCCCTTCAAAGGGAACATGGACGTCGACGCGCTCGAGGCGTTGCTGGCGGACCGCTCGGCGGACGTGCCGGCCGTCTTCGTCACGATCACGAACAACTCGGGCGGCGGCCAGCCCGTCTCGCTCGCGAACCTCCGCGCCGTGCGTGCGACGTGCGACCGCCACGGCGTGCCGCTCTTCCTCGACGCGTGCCGGTTCGCGGAGAACGCCTGGTTCATCAGGGAGCGCGAGGAGGGCCACGGCGACCGGACGGTCGCCGACATCGTGCGCGAGACTGGCTTCGCTCGGCGGACGGGATGACGATGAGCGCAAAGAAAGACCCGCTCGCGAACATCGGCGGCTGGCTCGCGATGCGAGACGACGAGCTTGCCGACCGGTGCCGGACGCTCGAGATCCTCACCGAGGGCTTCCCGACCTATGGGGGTCTGGCCGGCCGGGATCTCGAGGCGATCGCCCAGGGTCTCGTCGAGGCGGTCGACCACGATTACCTCCGCTACCGAACGCGCTCCACGGCCTATCTCGGCGATGGCCTGCTGCGCAACGGGTTCCCGCTCGTGCAGCCCTTCGGTGGCCACGCGATCTACGTCGATGCCCGCGCCCTGCTGCCGCACATCCCGCCGCTCGAGTATCCGGGCCAGTCGCTCTCCGTCGAGCTCTATGCCGTGGGCGGCATTCGCGGCTGCGAGATCGGCACGGTGATGTTCGGCCGCCGTCCGGACGGGACGGAGGCCCCGGCGGCCATGGACCTCGTCCGGCTCGCGATCCCGAGGCGGACGTACACGCAGAGCCACGTCGACTACGTGATCGAGGTCGCCGAGCGCGTGGTCGAGCGGGCGTCGGCCCTTCGTGGCTACCGGATCGTCGAGGAGCCGCCCTCGCTCCGGCACTTCACGGCGCGGTTCGCGCCGCTCGCCGCTTGATCCACGTCAGCTCGCTCGGCAGGTAGAAGCGGAGCGGCCACAGGCAGAGGGGATAGACGACGATCAGCGCGAAGGCCATCGGCAGCGCCACATCGAGCGCCTTGCCGAGGACGGTCAGACCGACGGCGCAGCCGACAACTGTCCCCACGCGGCGCCACTGGTAGGGCACCGGGAAGACGCGCTGCGACCACCACGTGATCCCGAGGAACATGACGGTGAACGCCGTCACGTTCGAGATTGCGGCGCCGACCATCCCGTACTTCGGGATCAGGATGAGATTGAGGGTCACGTCGACCAGAGCAGCGGCGCCGGTCACGACCCAGTTGAACTGCGTGCGCTTCGTCCGGCCGAGGGCGATCGAGACGACGATGAACCCGCCGAACGCGACGCCGCCAAACGCGAGCGGCGCGACCACCTCAGCCGAGTCGTGGAACTTCGGCGTCGTCAGCCATTCGACGATCCACGGCGCCAACAGGCCGAGCGCGAGCGCGGCCCACGATGCGACGAAGAGCAGGTACGTCAGCACATACGCGTATGAGCGCTTCGCCTCGTCGTCGTCCTCGATCGAGTACGCGAACGCGGGCCACGCCGCACGGAAGGCCGTCAACAAGAGCACCATCGCCGAGGCGATGCGCGCGCCGATCGAGTAGAGCCCGACCTCGCTTACGTCGCTGAGCTGGAGGATGAAGATGCGGTCGCCGAAGTTCAGGAGCCAGAGCGCGAGCATCGACGGCACGAGCGGGAGGCCGAAACGGTTCATCTTGCGGAGCAGCGGGCGGTCGAAGGTGAGCCCGAGCTGCTCTCGGCGGTACGCGACGAGGCCAACCCAGACGGCGAGCGTGCCGGTGAAGTTGCCGACGATCACGCCGGTCGCGCCCCAGTCGAGGCCGACGACGAAGAGCACGGTGGCGCCGACGGTGATCACGAGATTGACGAGGGTCGCGATCACGAACGCGACCGAGCGCTCCTCCGCGCGGAAGAGCGCCGTCAGCTGCTCGTAGTTCATCTGCACCCAGAGCAGGACGAAAGCGGAGCGCACGAGCGTCGTGTGGTCGGTCGTGTCGAAGAGCCACTGCGAGATCTCCGAGGCGATCGCCATGCCGACGACGAGCCCGATCGTCGCCATCCCCATCGTGAACCAGAAAGACGTGCGGACGACGCGGAGCTTGTGCGCCGGGTCCGGCGAGTCGAAGTAGAAGCGGAAGAAGGCGCTCGCGATGCCGAGCCGCAGGACCGTCGCGAAGATCGCCATCAGCGCGACGAGCGTCTCGACCGCGCCGTAGTCGGCCGGGGTCAGGTACCGCGTGTAGAGCGGGAGCAGCAGGACGGCGACGAAGCGCGAGACGAGGCCGCCGATCCCGTAGATGGCGGAGTGCCTGGCGAGGCGCCCCAGCTGGCTGCCGAGCCCGGTCATGGGTTGCGAACTGCCATCGCGAGGAGCGGCTCCATGCCGAAGCGCTCGTAGAACGGCCGAAGCTCCTCGTCGCAGACGACGTCGATCGAGTACAGGCCCTCCAGCTCCTCGAGCAATCGCCGGACGAGCTCGGTGCCGATGCCGCGCCCGCGATAGGACGGACGCACCTCGAGCAGTGGCACGAATGCGGAGAGCACGCCGTCGGAGATCGCGTTCACAAAGCCGATGACCGTGCCGGCCTCTTCATCGAGGGCGATCACGGCGCGGTAGCTGCCACGTAGCGTGGCGAGATGCCGCTCGGGCGCCGGCGGTCTCGGCCAGCCCTCGAAGAAGCCGGTCAGCTGCTCAGGGCGGACATCGCTGAGATCGGTCGTGTAGCCGATCGGCATCGCGAATGAGGGTAGTCCGCGCGGCGGGCGGCCGGTCGCGGCTGCGACCGCGGTGGATCAGGGAACGGCGTTCGCGGCCGGCGGGATCAGCCACGGCGAGAAGCGGTTCCAACGGGCGATCTCGCAGCCGTTCCGTCGCCGGAACGACGACCAGACGCGGCCGCCGGCGATCGTGCCCTTGACGACCGCCTTCTGCGGCCCGCCGTAGATCATGCTGCAGAGCATGCCGGTCGGCAGTGGCGCGAACGCCTCGGCGGTCAGCGAGCCGAGCCGCTTGCACGCGGCGCGCCGCGTCGGCAACGTGCCGCCGCGCGGAAGGCACGTGACGGTCCAGCGTTCGAAGTCCGCGGGCTTCGTCTCGTCGGCCCAGTAGGTGACCGTGAGCGAGACGCGCGGCGTGGAAGGGGCAGTTCGCTGCGGTGACCCGCCGATGCCGGCGAGCAGTGCGAGCGCCGCGAGCAGGACAGCCATCGAATCAGGGTAGCGGCCACCTGCTCCTAGAATCCGCGCGGTGGGGCAGACGCCGAAGCTGAGCCGTGAACGCGTCGCCTCATATGCGGCCGCTCGAGGGCAACCACCGGCCGTCGTCTGTGACGTCTCCTTCGTCAACGGGCTGACCGCCGTGCGCTCGCTGGGCCGGATGGGCGTGCCGGTCTTCGCCGTCGACCACCGACCGAGCGCGCTCGGCTTTCGCTCTCGCTACGCGTTTCCGATCCGTTCGCCGGACCCGTTCGCAGAGCCGGACCTCTATGTCGAGCTGTTCCTCGAGCTCGCGAAGGAGCTCGGCGCCGGTACGCCGATCCTGCCCACGCACGACCCGTCCCTCAACGCATTGGCCCAGAGCGGCGCCGTTCTCGATGGCCTGTACGCACGACCCTTTCCCGGTGGGGACGTAGTCACGCGGATCCAGAGCAAGCGTGAGCAGCTCGAACGCGCTGTCCAGGCGGGGGTCGACATCCCGGCTACGGCGCATCCGGCGTCGGCCGAGAAGGCGCGCGCAGCGTCGGCCGAGATCGGGTTCCCCTTGCTCGTCAAGCCGTCGAACCCCGACGGCTTCCGCGCGCGTTTCCGGCGCCAGGCGTTTCGCTGCGAGAGCGTGCGCGAGCTCGACCGCGCCTACGCCGACGCGGAGCCCTTCGCGCCGATGGTGCAGGAGCTGATTCCGGGAGGCGACGACGAGCTGTACACCGTCGGGAGCTACATCTCTGCCGATGGCACCGTGCTCGGGCTGTTCTGCGGTCGAAAGCTCAGGCAGACACCGCCCGGGGTGGGCACGTGTCGTGTCGGAGAGGCGCTCTGGGTCGACGAGGTGGTCGACGCAGCGCTCCGGCTGCTCCGTGCCTTCGCCTTCCACGGCATCTCGCAGGTCGAGTTCAAGCGAGATCCCCGGGACGGCCGCTTCAAGCTGATGGAGATCAACCCGCGGCTCTGGCAGTGGCACGGTCTCGCCGCCGCACTCGGAGTCGACATCCCGCGGATCGCCTATCTCGACCTTCTCGGCCGCCGAAGCGCGCCGGTGACGACGGAGGGACGCACCGGACGGTGGGCGCTGACGCTGCACGCAGGCGAGTCACCTGCTTTCGTGCAGCCGCCGTACGTCGATCCACTGCTGGCATTCGATGATCCGAAGCCCGGCCTCGCCTATCTCGCGCGCGTCGCGAAGTCGATCGTCCGGTGATCCCGCCCGAGGTCGAGCGCAGGGCGCGGTGGGTGCTCGACACGATCGGGGCGACAGAGCTCGGCTTCGGCGACGACGTTCCCTACGACGAGCGTGCCTGGGAGCAGGTCGCGCAGGGTGTGCAGCCGGAGGGCGACGATGTGGCCGCCGCGTTCTTCCATCTGGCGCGTCTCGAGGAAAGAGGCGGCCCGCGGGATGCCCACGGCCGGTTTCCCGCCTCCGCTTCGTGCCTCGACCCGCTTGACCCCCCGCTCGAGCGCCTCCGGCGCTCGCTCGGCGTCGAGCCGCCCCGGTGGGGCGGCGGCGCCCGGTTCGCCGTTGCGCTGAGCCACGACGTCGACATCCCGTGGCGCTGGACGCGGCAGGGCATCCGCGGCGGTGCGCGCGGCGTGAAGGACGCCGTGCTAGCGCGTGACGCGGGCGAAGCGTGGAGCCGGGCCCGGGGGCTCGCGGGTGTTCCGCTCCACAAGCTCCGTGGCACCGACCCGAACTGGAGCTTCGAGCACATCGTCGAGCTCGAGCGCGCCCGTGGCGCGGAATCCGTCTTCTTCGTTCTTGCTGGGTTCAATGTCCCCCAGGACGGCCCGGCGCCGGAAACCTACGCCCGTCTGCTGCCACGCGTCGTCGAGACGTTGCTCGAGCTCGGCACGGAGATCGGGCTCCATGCGAGCTACTCGGCGGCCTTCGACGATGCGCAGATCGCTGTGGAGAAGGCAGCGCTCGAGCGGCTCGGCGCCACGCTCCATGGCCAGCGCTACCACTACCTCCGCGTCGACCCGCACACGAACCTTGCGCTACTCGAGCAGCTCGGCTTCGCGTACGACTCGAGCCTCGGCTTCTCGGACGCGCTCGGATTCCGCGCGGGAATCGCGCACCCGTTCCGGCCCTGGAGCATCGAGCACGACCGCCCGCTCGACCTCGTCGAGATCCCGCTCGCGGCGATGGACGTCACGCTCGCGGAACCGCGATACCTCGGCTTGTCGGCGGCGGACGCCGAGCGACGCCTCGTCGCGCTCCTCGACTGGGCGGCCGAGCACGGCGGTGGCTTCTCGATCCTCTGGCACCCGGACCGCTTCGACCGCGCCACCGCAGGCGGCTGGGACGCCCTCTATGCGAGGACGATCGACGCGATCCATGCCCGCGGCGGGGTCTGCATCGCGGCACACGAGCTCGCGGCAGAGGCCCTTGTAACGCTCGTGCCAAAGGCGTAGAGTCGCTGCCCTGTGAGGGCCCCCGGATGAAGCACGTAGCAGCTGTCGCGACACTCGCGGCGGCGGCGCTCGCCGTATCCTCGGGCGCGCTTGGAAGGAGCGCGGTGGACGATCTGGCCGTCACCGTCCTGCTCCAAGGCGCAGGGGCCGGCGCGACGTCGATTGCCGGCCCAGCGTTCGGGCTCTCGTACCTGGTCGAGACCGACGGCCCGGTGCAGACGGTGACGATGCGGACGACGATCCCGGACGGTCTCCGCGTGGCCACTCCGCCGCCGGTGTCGGCCGGATGCACGGGGACGACCTCGATCACCTGCGTGACCAAGCTCCAGGACACGAGCATCGTCTTCTTCCAGTACGACTACGGGCTCGTCGCCGATCGCGCGGGCACGTACTCGATTACCGCAACGATCGAGGGCGAGCGACCCGACCCGAACACGGCGAACAATTCCAACACGCTCCAGTTCCAGGTCACCCTGCCGAGCGGCGGCGGATCCGCTTCCGTAGCGTCAGCAGCGCGAAGGCGAAGCCGTCCAAGCCGAAGGCGGGAAGCCCCGTGACCTTCAGCGCGTCCGTCAGGGTGGGCGGTGAGCCGGCGAAGCCGTCCAAGGTCACATGCGCGGCGAAGCTCGGTGGCAAGGCGAAGGCGGGAACCTCCCGCGCCGCTACGGGCTCGGCGAGCTGTCGCTACGCGACGAAGAAGGCGGACAAGGGCAAGACGCTTGCGGGCTCGATGAAGGTGACCGCTGGCGGCACGACGTTCACGAAGCGGTTCTCGTCGAAGCTCCGCTAGTCACGCGCTGACTTAGACTCGAAGCGGATGACGATCGCGATGACGCTGCTCGCGCGTGAGCCGACGGACACGCTGGAGGCTCAGCTTCGATTCCATCTCGCCGCGGGCGTCGACGCCGTCCTCGTAGCGGATCCTGAGGTCGTCCCGGAGTCGTTCAGAGGCGACGAGCGGGTACGCGTGGTCTCCGGCAGCCTGGCTGCCGCTGCCGCTGGGGCGGACTGGATCGTGCCGGCCGGTCCAGGCGAGTTCTGGTGGCCTCGCGGTGGGAGCCTCGACGCGATCCTCGACAAGATCCCACGCGAATACGACGTCGTTCAGGCGCTCGTCCGCCGGTTCCTCCGCGTCGAGAACGGCGACGACGTTCTCGACGAGCGGATCTACCGGCTTCAGCCTCAGGCGGCGCTCGAGGAGGAAGACCAGGGGGTGGGACCCGAGCGGCGGATCATCCACCGCGGCGGGGTCGACGTCACCGGGTACGACGGCGGTCTCGTGCCGAGCCGGCTGCGACCGCTTCGCGGTTGGTATCCCGTCGAGGTGCTGACATTCGCGGACGGGCCCGCCGAGCCCGCGGAGCGGATCGAACTGGGTTTGCGGGAGGGGGTGGTGGAGGAGGACACCCGTGTGCGTGACGCGCTCCAGACGATCGCCGAGGGCGGCGCGCTCGAGTTCGAGCGGCCGTCGGTCGTCGACAACGCCCTGTTCGCGGTGGATGCGTCCGTGCTCGGGGAGGCAGATGCCTTTCGCCTGCGGGGGGAGCTGGACCAGCTCGAACGGCGGCTCGCCGGGGTGGAGGACAACGCCGCCCTTCGGGCAGCGCGCAAGCTTCAATCGCTCTTGCGGCGACCGCGGCGCTCCTGATGAGAGTCGTCATGACCCTCCTCGTCCGGGACGAGGCGGACGTCGTCGACGCGCAGCTGCGCTTCCATCTCGAAAACGGCGTCGATTTCGTGATCGCCACCGACGACCGATCGGTGGACGGCACGACGGACATCCTTCGCTCCTACGAGCGCGACGGCCGGCTTCGCCTGATCCGGCGATCGGGTGACGGGCTCGAGCAGTCGGCGGTCGTGTCGGGCATGGCCCGCCTGGCCGCGACCGAGTTCGGCGCCGACTGGGTGATCAACAGCGACGCGGACGAGTTCTGGTGGCCGCGCGACGGCGAGCTGCACGAGGTGCTCGCATCGGTACCTCGCCAGTACGGCGCGGTGCGTGGCGCTGGTCGCCATTTCGTGCTGCGGCCGGACGGCGACGAGCCGTTCTACGAGCGGATGCGCTGGCGGCGCAAGCCGAGCGGCGACCCGTCGAGCCCGTACCAGGTCGGTGTGAAGACAGCCCACCGCGCAGATCCGTCGGTCGTCGTCTCCTATGGGAATCACAACGCCTACGGCCGCCGCCTCACCCCGCTTCGTGAGTGGCTCCCGTTCGAGGTGCTCCACTTTCCCCTCCGCACTCGCGCCCAGGTGGAACGAAAGGTCCGGAGGCTCGAGGCGAATCGCGGTGACGTGGGCAGCTCGAAGCATCAAACGAAGGCGATCGCCGACCTCCGTCGCGACGCCGAGGCGCCCTACGCGAATCACCTGGTCGACGACGACGCGCTCGCCGCCGGGCTCGCCGACGGGTCGCTCGTGCTCGACGACCGGTTGAGAGACGCCCTCGCGGTTGCCCGCACGAGCGCCTGGCGGCCCACGCTCGACGAGGACGTCGCGCTCGCGGCGGAGTTCGGGACCTTCCTGACTGCTGACTCGATCCCCAGGCTCACGTGGCGGCTCGACGACCTGCGCGGCAGGCTCGAACGGTTGTGGCGCATCCCGGGCCCGGCGCCGTGAAGGTCGTCATGACGCTGCTCGTACGCGACGAGGCCGACATCGTCGACGAGCAGCTGCGCTTCCACCTCGACCGGGGCGTCGACTTTGTCATTGCCACAGACCATCTGTCCGCCGACGGCACGTCCGAGATCCTCCGCCGCTACGAGCGCGAGGGCTACGCGCACGTGATTCGCGAGGAGCGGAAGGAGCACGCCCAGCCGGTCTATGTCACGAGCATGGCGAGGCTCGCCGCGGCGGAGTTCGGCGCGGACTGGGTGATCAACGCGGACGCAGACGAGTTCTGGTGGCCGCGGGAGGGTTCGTTCAGAGAGATCCTCGCTGCCGTTCCGCGGCGCTTCGGGGTCGTGACCGGATCCTGGCGCCACTTCGTTCTTCGCCCCGATTCGGAGGAGCCGTTCTACGAGCGCATGCGCTGGCGCAGGGCGCCCAGCCGCGAGGCGTTCAGCCCGTACGGGCCAGGGATCAAGGTCCTCCACCGGGCGGATCCGCACGTGCGCGTCGGCGGCGGCAACCACAAGGCATTCGGCCGCGGGCTCGTGCTCCTCCGAGACTGGGTTCCCGTCGAGATCCTCCACTTTCCAATTCGCAGTCGCGCGCATCTCGAGCGGAAGTTCTCGAGGACGACGATCGGCCGCGGGCGCACGGGACCGCATTGGATGCGGCTCGCTACGGAGCTCGCAGAAGGTGGGTCCGATCCGATCTACACCCGGTATCGTCGTCGACGACGTCCAGCTCGCTGCGGGGCTCGCGGACGGCTCGTTCACCGAAGACCTGCGCGTCCGCGACGTCCTTCGTGGCGAGCATGTCGTGGCCGAGCTGTCTCTCGCCGAGGACGTGGCGATCGCGCGTGAGCTGAGCGAGCACCGGGAGGCCGCCTCGTACGAAGCGCTCAGCTGGCGCATCGACGGCCTCGAACGGCGCCTCGGCGCAGTCGAAGGGCTGGTCGAGCTAGCGTCCCGCATCCCGTGATCTCGATCGTCGTCACCCTCTACAACGAGGCCGGCTCACTCGACGAGCTCTACGGCCGCACCGCGAAGACGCTCGAAGAGCTCGGCAGGCCGTGGGAGCTGATCTTCGTCGACGACGGATCGACGGACGGCGCTATCGCGGAGCTCGAGCGTTTGCACGCCGCCGATCCCCGGGTTCGCGCCGTTCGCTTCCGGCGGAACTTCGGGCAGCACCCGGCGATGCACGCGGGCCTCGTCAGGGCGCGCGGTGAGATCGTCGTGACGATGGACGGCGACCTCCAGAACTGGCCGGAGGACATCCCTCTGCTCGTCGCGGCGATCGACGCCGGCGCCGACGTGGCGAGCGGTCGCCGCATCGCCAGGCGCGACCCGTGGGGACGGACGCTCCCCTCGAAGCTGATCAACGGCATGCTGCGCCGCTTCACCGGCGTCGACATCTCCGACTTCGGCTGCGCGTTCAACGCATATCGCCGCGAGGCGATCGAGCCGATGCTGCCGGCGATCGGCAAGCAGAAGTTCACGAAGGCGCTCGTGCTCTCAGGCGGCGCGAGCGTGACCGAGGTCGACGTCCGTCACGCGGCGCGCGAAGGCCCCTCTCGCTACTCGCCACTCCGGCTGACCCGGCTGGCGCTCCACGTGCTCGCCGGCTTCTGGCCGCAGCCGATCCAGTGGATCGGCGTCGCCCTCGGCATCGTCTGCTCGCTCGTCGCCACCGCGCTCGGCATCTACGCCGTCGTCTACTGGATCGACCACAACAACTTCCCCGGGCCGCTGTTCGCGGGCGTGGCGATCCTCTTCGTGCTCGGCGTGCAGGGCTTCATCCTCGCCCTCGTCGGCGAATATCTGGGCAGAATCCAGCGCGACGTGGAAGGACGGCCTCTCTACACGATCGAGCGGGAGCTCTGATGGCGCGCAAGCGGGTGCTCGTCACAGGCGGGGCGGGGTTCATCTCGTCGAACGTCGTCCGCCATCTGCTCGCGGCGACGCCGTACGAGGTCGTGTCGCTCGATGCGCTCACGTATGCGGGGAACCTCGAGAACCTCGCCGACGTGCTGGCGCACGAGCGGCTGTCGTTCGTCCAGGGCGACATCCGCGATGCGGACCTCGTGCGGGAGGTCGTCGAGGGCGTCGATGTGATCGTCAACGCCGCCGCCGAGTCTCACGTCGAGAAGTCGATCGTCGAAGGGGCCTCCGAGTTCGTGACGACGAACGTCGAGGGCACGCAGATCCTCCTCGACGCGATTCGCGCGAACCCCGTCGAGCGCTTCATCCTCATCTCGTCGAGCGAGGTGTACGGGACCGCGGAGGCGGCGCCGATGACCGAAGAGCACCCGCTCAACCCGCGGAGCCCGTACGCCGCGACGAAGGCGGGCGCCGATCGCCTCGCTTACGCGTACCACGTGACGTACGGGCTGCCGATCGTCATCCTCCGGCCGTTCAACAACTACGGGCCGAGGCAGCACCCGGAGAAGGTCGTGCCGCGCTTCATCACGAGCGCGCTCGCGGGCGAGCCGCTGACCGTGCACGGAGATGGGAGCGCGACGCGCGACTGGCTCTACGTCGACGACGACGCCGAGGCGGTCGAGGCGGCGATCGCGGCCGATATCGACAACATCGCCGGCGAAGTGATCAACATCGCGACCGGGGTCGACATCTCCGTCTCCGACATCGCCGACCTCGTGCTCGCCACGCTCGGCATGCCGGCCTCGCTCAAGGCGCACGTCTCCGAGCGTCCGGGCCAGGTCGACCGGCACATCGGCTCGACGGACGTCGCCGAGCGGCTGCTCGGCTGGCGCGCGCGCACCGACTTCGAGTCGGGTCTCGTTCGCACCGTCGCCTGGTACCGCGAGAATGAGGCGTGGTGGAGGGGGGTTCGGGAGCGGACGGTCGCCGCGTACTCGTCCTAGGGGCGGGTGCGGGACAGATCGGGCTGCTCCAGGCTGCCCAGGACGAGGGGCTCCACGTGATCGCGGTCGACCGCGATCCGGCCGCACCGGGCTTTCGCTATGCGGACCGACGGGCGATCGTGTCGGTCGAGGACGAGCCGGCCATCGACCGGCTCGCGACGGCCGAGCAGGTGGACGGCCTGATCGCGCCCGGCATCGACTTTCCCGTCGCGATCGCCGCGCGAATTGCCGAGCGCCACAACCTTCCACAAGTGCTGTCGCCCGTCGTCGCGCAGCTCGCGACGTCGAAGCTTCGCCAGCGCGAGAGGCTCGCGGAGCGCGGCGTGCCACATGCCGACTATCGCGTCGTCGCCGGCGCCGAGGAGGCAAGACAGGCGGCTGCCGAGCTCGGTCTTCCGTGCGTCGTCAAGCCGCCTGACCGGCAGGGCCAGCGGGGACTGTCCGTCGTCGACGATCCCGAGGACGTGGCCGCCGCCGTCGACCACGCGCTTGCGGCGGCGCGGGGCAACTTCGCGCTCGTCGAGGAGCTCGTTGCCGGACCGGAGCTGACAGTGAACGCATTCAGCCTCGATGGGGAGTTCGTGCCGCTGACCGTGACCGACCGCGTCATCGCCGAGCCGCCGGCCTTCGGCGTCGCGCTCGCGCACGTCTGGCCGAGCGAGCTCCCGGCGGCGACCGTCGAGGCAGCGATCGACGTGGCCCGCGCAGCTGCCGAAGCGCTCGAGATCGCGAACGGACCGACGTACACGCAGGTGCTCGTCGGGCCGCGCGGTCCCGTGGTCGGTGAGCTCGCCGCGCGGCTCGGAGGCGGCCACGATGCCGAGCTCTGCCTGGCCGCTCTCGACGTCGACCTCAACGGCCTGGCGCTTGCGGCTGCGCTCGGAGACGAGATTCCCCGCGACGCCCTCGTGCCGGACGAGACCGTGGGCGGCGCATGCATCCGCTTCCTCGTCGCAGACGAGGGCGAGCTCGAGGGGATCGAGGGCGTCGAGGAGGCCGAGGCCGACGACGGTGTCGCCTGGGTGCGCGTCTACCGTGAGCCCGGCGCGGCGATCGGGCCGCTGCGACACGGCTCGGACCGCGTGGGCGCAGTGCTCGCCGTCGGCACGAGCCGCGCGGATGCCGTCGCCCGGGGTGAGCGAGCCGCCGGGCGCGTACGCTTTCGGGTCGCCAATGTCCACGCCCCCGTCGAGTCGTAGCAGCACGCGCCGCGAGACCTTCCTCGGCTTCCAGCCGCCCGCGATCGGGGACGAGGAGATCGCAGCCGTCACGGAGACGCTGCGCTCCGGCTGGCTGACGACCGGCCCGAGCGCGGCAGAGCTCGAACGGCGGTTCGCCGAGTACACGGGCGCGACGCACGCGCTGGCGGTGGCCTCTGGCACGGCCGCCATGCACCTCGCGCTTGTCGCGCTCGGCATCGGGCCCGGCGACGAGGTGATCACGACGTCGATCACGTGGCCCGCGACGGCAAATGTCGTCGTCCACGCCGGCGCGACGCCGGTCTTCGCAGACGTTCGCCCGGCCGACCTGAACATCGATCCCGACCACGTCGCCGCCCTCGTCGGCCCGCGGACGAAGGCGATCCTGCCCGTCCATCTCGCCGGCCAGCCGGCGGACCTCGATCCGTTGTGGGCTCTAGGTCTGCCGGTGATCGAGGATGCCGCGCACGCCGTCGAGAGCGCGTACCGGGGCCGGAAGATCGGCGCGCTGTCGGAGGCGACGTGCTTCTCGCTCTACGCGACGAAGAACGTCGCGGCGGGCGAGGGTGGGATCGTGACGACGAGCTCCGACGAGGTCGCGCGGGCGATCGAGGAGCTGCGTCTGATGCGCCGCGGCGACGGGTCGCTCTACGACATCGCGGTGCCCGGCTACAAGGCGAACCTGTCCGACGTGCTGGCGGCCATCGCGCTCTGCCAGCTCGACAAGCTCGAACGGCACCGGGAGATCCGAGCCGCGCAGTTCGCGGCCTACGACGAGGGGCTTGCCGATCTCGACGGCATCGAGCCGCTCGAGCGGGACGCGCGCGACACGCACGCGCTCCACCTCTACATCGTCCGCATCGATGCCGAGCAGGCGGGCGCCAGCCGAGACGCGTACCAGCGCGCGCTGACCGAGGAGCGGATCGGCACGAGCATCCACTTCCTGCCCGTCCACCGGCTGCGGGCATATCGCGAGCGCTATCCCGAGCAGGAGCCGCTGCCGGTCGCCGAGCGCGCAGGCGACGAGGTGCTGTCGCTGCCGCTCTCGCCCGCCCACTCGGAGCGCGACATCGAGGACGCGATCGAAGCGATCCGCCGCGTCCACGAGCGGTTCACGGGCGGCTAGCGGTGGGCGTCTGGCGCCGCTGGCGCGAGCGCGAATGGTCGGCGTGGCGGCGGAAGAGCACGAGGGTCGCGGCGACGATCGTCATCACCGGCGGCTCCGTCGCCTACATCCTCTCGAGGATCGATCTCGGCGAGACGCTCGACATCCTCCGAAACGCGGAGCTCGGCTATCTCGTGGGCGCGATTGCGATCATGACCGTCACGGTCCTGCCGATGGCCTGGCGCTGGCAGCGGCTGCTCGCGGTTCGCGGGATCGCCGACAACCTGCCGTGGCTGACGCGGGCGTACTTCGTCGGCTACACCGCGGGCCAGGTGCTGCCGACGGCGGTCGGCGGCGACGCCGCGCGGATCTTCGAGACCTCGCGGCGTCATCCGGGCAAGGGTGGCCCGGTCGCCGGCTCGGTGCTGCTCGAGCGCGCCCTGGGCGGTGCCGCGACGCTCGCGCTGGCGGCCGTCGGCTTCGGGCTCGCCCTAGGGGAATACGACGTCGGCGCCTATCTGTGGATCGAGCTCGCCTTTGTGATTGCCACGGTCGTCCTCGCCGTCGCCGTCTTCTCGAAGACCGCGCGTCGGCCTCTCTCCCGGACGGTGCCGCTGCTGCGGCGACTCCGGGTCGAACGGCCGGTGCGGGCCGTGTACGAGGGCATCCATGGCTACCGGCACTACCCGCGCCTCCTGCTCGGGCTGTTCACGCTCACGCTTGCGATCCAGACAGTGCGCGTGCTCGCGATCTGGCTGACAGGGAAGGCGGTCGGCATCGACCTGCCACCCCGCCCCTACTACGTGATGGGCCCGCTGCTCTTCCTCGTCATGCTCGTGCCGTTCACGATCAACGGCATCGCCGTGCGCGAGGCGTTCTTCGTCTCGTTCCTCGGCCAGCTCGGCGTTTCTGCGGATGAAGCATTCGCGGCCGGCTTCCTCTTCTTCCTCGTCACGATCGCGCTCGCGCTGCCGGGCGCGGCGCTGCTGCTGTGGGACAGCGTGCGGGGGAGCCGGCGGGCCGAGGCTGGTACGGTTGGCCCGCCTTGACCCCGGCCGGAATCGACGTGCGATGCAGCTCCTGATCACCGGCGGCGCCGGCTTCATCGGCTCCCATCTCGCGGATCGCCTGCTCGAGAGCGGGCACCGTGTGCGCGTCCTCGACTCGCTCGATCCGCAGGTGCACGCGGGAGGCGAGCGCCCCGCATACCTCGACCCGGAGATCGAGCTGGTCGTCGCCGACGTGCGTGACCACGACGCCGTCGCCGCGGCGCTCGACGGCGTCCAGCGCGTCGTCCACTTCGCTGCCGCGGTCGGCGTCGGCCAGTCGATGTACGAGATCGAGCGCTACACGTCGGTGAACTCGATCGGCTGCGCCGTCCTGCTCGAGGAGGTCGTGAAGCAGCGCGATGCGATCGACAAGGTGCTCGTCGCCTCTTCGATGTCGATCTACGGCGAGGGGCAGCACCGGAACCCGGCCACGGGCGAAGGCGGGCTCGCGCCTGGGCTCCGCCCCGAGCCGCAGCTCGCCCGCCGTGAATGGGACGTGCTCGCAGACGACGGCACGCCGCTCGAGCCCGAGCCGACAGCCGAGACGAAGCCGCTGCGGCCGACCTCCGTGTACGCCGTCGGCAAGCGGGACCACGAGGAGCTGACGCTCGCCGTCGGCGCCGCCTACGAGATCCCGGCCGTCGCGCTTCGCTTCTTCAACGTCTACGGGAGCCGCCAGTCGCTCGCCAATCCGTACACAGGCGTGGCTGCGATCTTCGCCTCCCGGCTGATGTCGGGCAACGCGCCGCTCGTGTTCGAGGACGGGCGCCAGACGCGGGACTTCATCGACGTTCGCGACATCGCGCGCGCGTGCGAGCTCGCGCTCACCGAGCCCGGCGCGGACGGCCGCGCCGTGAACGTGGGCACGGGCGCGCCGACGTCGGTGCTCGACGTCGCGACGGTGCTCGCGGACGGCCTCGGGCTCGACCTCGAGCCGGAGATCGTCGGGCAGTACCGGGCGGGTGACATTCGCCACTGCTACGCGGATCCGAGCCTTGCCCAGGAGCTGCTCGGCTTCTCGGCGGAGACCTCGTTCGAGGACGGCATGCGCGACCTGCTCGACTGGCTCTCCGGGCAGGAGGCGGTCGACCGCGTCGACTCGGCGCTCGAAGCGCTCACGTCACGCGGCCTCACCCGGTGACGGGCGCCCCCGGGGCGCCGCCTGACGTCTCGGTGTCGATCGTCAACACGTCGAGCCGGGAGCTGCTCCTCGCCTGCCTGGCGTCGCTCGAGGCAGACAGTGAGCGCAGCATCGACGTCGACGTGGTCGTCCTCGACAACGCCTCGGACGACGGCTCGGCGGAGGCCGTGCAGGAGCGGTTCCCATCCGTCCGCGTCATCGAGCAGCGGTTCAGAGCCGGGTTCGGCGCGAACCACAACACCGTCATCCGCGAGACGACGGGCCGCTACGTCTACGTGCTGAACGAGGACACGGTCTCGGAGCGCGGGGCGCTCGACCGCATGGTCGACGTACCTCGACGCTCACCCGCGAGTCGGTGCGCTCGGCCCGCACGTCGTCTATCCCGACGGGCGGCACCAGCCTTCGGCATGGCGCTTCCCGACACCGGGCGCCGCAGCGATCGGGACGCTGACGCTCGGGCGGGCGGGAATCGAGCAGTCGTCAGGCGACCGGCCGAAGCGGGTCGACTGGGCGATGGCGTGCGCGCTGCTCGTCAGACGGGCAGCTCTGGACGAGGTCGGGCCGTTCGACGAGCGCTTCTTCATCTACACGGAGGAGACGGATCTCTGTCGGCGGCTCGGCCGCGCCGGCTGGGAGACTCACTACCTGCCCGAGGTCTCGATCGCCCACCACGTGAGCCAGTTCTCGGCGAACGTCCCCGAGCGGCGGATCGTCGAGCACTGGCGGAGCCGGCGGCGCTACTGGGAGAAGCACCACTCGGCGGTCGGCGCGCAGACCGCGGCCGTGCTGACTGGCTTGCAGTACGCGACCCGCGGCGTGATCTCGTCGGCGCTCCGCCGCCTGCCCGACGGCCGCCGGCCGGCGTTCGCGACGGCGGCGAACGCGGCGTCTCTTCGGCTGCAGGCACGGAACGCCTGGCGCGGCGAGACCGGGCCGGGTCTCGCCGAGCTCGCGGCCGACTGGAACGCCCAATATTCGAATACCCAGCACGGAGAGACGTAGTGGACAGCCTGACGGCGCGGGTGCCGTGGGAGCTGCTCGCGATCCCCGCTCTTCTTGTCACGCGCGCGCTGCCGGAGACCGGCGCCGGTCTCTACCTGCGGCTCGCCGCCGCCACCGTGTGCCTGCTGATCCCCGGCTCGCTCGTCGCACGCGCGCTCGGCTGCCCGAGCGTCTCAGGCGCGGTCGTCTGGAGCCTGACCGGGCTGACTGCGGCGGCGGGCGTGATGTTCCTCGTCCACGGATCGCTCGGGTTCGCGCTCGTCCTCTATCTCGCGATCGCGATCGTCGCCCTTCCGTTCGCGCTGTTTTGCCCGGCGCCGGAGGTCGACCGCGAGACGCTCCTCGTCGGGCTGGGCGTGGTCGTCGCGGGGATCGCCTTCGGGATCGCGCTCTGGTCGATCCTCGGCGCGCTGGAGGGAGACGGCCTCTTCCACCTCGCGAGGATCCGGAAGCTGGACGCCTTCGGGGGTCTGTCGCTCCGTTCCGTCGACGAGTTCAAGGACGGTGGGCTCCACCCCGGGTACGCGTTTCCGCTCTGGCACGTCTTCGTCGCTCTCGTCTCGCGGCTCGCGGGCGCGGACCCG
The DNA here is from genome assembly GCA_963773055.1 of uncultured Actinomycetes bacterium. GTDB lineage: Bacteria > Actinomycetota > Thermoleophilia > Gaiellales > Gaiellaceae > PALSA-612. The sequence goes on from CAVYZL010000003.1 coordinate 484,176, forward strand.
GGCGCGGTGCTGCTCCACGAGCCGACGGTGCTCGTGCCCGTCGCCTTCGCCGTCGCGTACGAGGCCGGCGTCGCCGTGTTCCGCCGCGCCTGGGCCGGTCTGGCCGTGGTGCTGGCGCAGGTTGCCCTCAGCGGCCTGGCGCAGGGGAGCGGCGGCGCCTATCCCGTGCTCGCGCTGCCGGCGAGCACCGCGCGCCAGCTGCTCGCGCCGGCGACGATCGCCGCGTTCTTCTGGTTCGCCGAGCGCCCCGGGTGGCCGACGGGGCTCACCGTCTCGGCGGCCGCGCTCTCGCTGACGCTCGTTCACCCGACGTACGTGCTCTTCGTCGGCATCCCGCTCGTCGCGTACGTCCTCGTGCGCACGGTGCTCGCGCGCGGTGAGCTCGCCCGTGGGCTTGCCGGCATCGGCTTCCTTTGCCTGCCCGCGCTCGGCGTCGTGCTCTGGCTCGCGCCGATCGTCGAGGACACCGCGTCGCACGATCCCTCGGCTGCCGAGCAGGCCCGCGGGCTGGCGCACTACGTCGGCCAGATCGACGTCTTCTCGCCGACGCGGTTCCGGCTCGCGCCCGAGATGCTCGGGCGTGCGGGCGCCGTCGCGATCGTGGCGTTGCTCGTGCTGCCGCTCGCGGCGTTCGCGTCGCGGCGCCGGTGGTCGGCGTACGTCCTCGGCGGCTCGGTCAGCCTGCTCGCGATCCTGCTGTTCGCGGTCCTGTTCACGCCGTTCTCGGACGCCGTGTCGCTGTCACAGGCCCGGCGCGCTGCCGGCTTCCTCCCGCTGCCGTTCGCCTTCGCCGGCGGGGCGGCTGTCCTCGCGCGGACGCTCTCCTGGGTCGCGCTGCCCGTTGCGCTCGGAGCGGGCATCGCGCTGGAGCTCGTCTACCCCGGCGAGTTCACGTACCGATTCCACGAGGGAAGCCCGGCGATCGTCGCCTGGATCGCGCTGCTCGGCGGAACCGCGGCGATCGTCATCGCCGCTGTGCTCGGCGGCCGCGGGACGCTCGACGACCGGGGGCCGCTGTCGGCAGGCGTCGCCGCGGCGTTCGTGATCCCCGTGGCCGTGTTCGGGTTCGCGCACTGGAGCACGGGCCCGTTCGAGGCGTCCCCGCTGACGAGCGGCGTCCAGCGGGCGCTCGAGCAGCTTCCCGACGGCTCGATCGTCTTCTCCGACGACTCGACGAGCTACTGGGTGGCCGCCGCCGCTCCGGTCTACGTCGCGTCTGCACTGCCCGGCCACGTCGCGAACACGAAGGCGAACCGTCCGTTCGAACGCCGCGACGACGCGACCCGCTTCGGGCGCACGGGCGATCTTTCGATCCCGCGGCGCTACGGCGCGGACTACGTGCTCGTCGAGCGCGACCGCTGGCGTCGGCTCCCGGCACTGAAGCTCCACCTCGCGTACGCGGACGGGCGCTACGTTCTCTACCGCTTCCGATGAAGGTCTTGCTCGTTCCCATGTACTTCCCGCCGGCCGGCGGAGGCGGCGTCCAGCGCCCGCTGAAGTTCGCCACGTTCCTGCCCGAGCTCGGGATCGAGACACACGTGCTCGCGCCCGACGATCCGAAATGGCTGCACCGCGACGACGACCTCAAGCCGCCGATCCAGGCGTGGATCCATCGCGCGCACTACGTCGGCCCGAGCGGCGGCCGCCCGGCGGATGCGCTGCACGGGACGACCGGCGTCGAGCGCTACGCGACCCATGCACGGCTGTTCGGGCGCCGGCTGCTTCTGCCAGACGAGAACGTCAGCTGGGCACTGACCGCGATCCCCGCCGCGGTGCGGCTCGTCCGCGAGGAGAAGATCGATGCCGTCCTGACCACGTCGCCGCCCGGCTCGATCCACCTCGTCGGAGCCGCGGTACAGCGGATGACCGGGGCGCGCTGGGTCGCCGATCTCCGCGACTCGCTGCTTGCGCATCCGCACCGGCGCGCGGACTCGCTCGCGCTCAAGGCGAAGGAGCGCTCCCGCAAGTCCGTCGCGGGGCTCGTCGCGCGCCGCGCCGACGCGATCGTCGCGGCGTCGGAGGCGATTGCAGAGGAGACGCGCGGCCTGGATCCGAAGGGACGCGTCGTGACGATCACGAACGGCTGCGACTTCGACGACTTCGACGGGATCGCGTACGAGCCCGGCAAGCGCTTCCGGATCACGCACACGGGCAGCTTCTTCGGACGGCGCGACCCGCGACCGTTCCTGACCGCGCTCGCCGATTCGGGGCTCGACGTCCAGGCTCGCTTCGTCGGCGATTTCCGGCCGGCCGACCGAGAGTGGGCCGAGGGCCTCGGCCTCGGCGACCGGCTCGAGCTGCTCGACTTCGTCCCGCGACGGCGTGCGCTCGAGCTCCAGCGCGACTCGGAGGCGCTGCTGCTCCTGATCCCCGAGGCGGACGGCCGTGGCCAGGGCGTGCTCTCGGGCAAGGTGTTCGAGTACCTCGCGACCGAGCGGCCGATCCTCGCCGTCGTGCCCGAGGACGGAGCTGCGGCGGCGCTGATCGAGGAGACGGGCGCCGGCGTCGTCGCTCCGCCCGACGATCCCGTCGCGATCGCCGCGGCGCTCACGTCCCTCCACGAGCGCTGGCAGGCCGGCGAGCTCGACGGCACGCCGCTCGGCCCCGAGCTGCGCCGGCGGCTCGACCGGCGTGCGAGAGTGCAGGAGCTCGCCGACCTTCTCCACGACCTCGTATGACGCGATTCCTCTTTCTCGCAACGGTGTTCTCGGTCACCTTCGAGAAGGTGCACTGGTCGGTCGCCGGGCAGGTGAGCCTCGCCGATGTGCTGGCGATCGGGTTCATCATCAGCTTCTGCGCAGACCGGATCGCCCGTGGGGACGCGCGCCTGCCGCGCACGTCGTTCGTCGCGATCGCGTTCCTCGTCGTCTTCCTCGTCGTCTACCTGGTCGGCTTCTTCAATATCGACACGGCCACGGCGGCCGCGCAGTACGCGAAGGGGATGACGAAGTTCACGATCCACTTCCTGTTCCTGATCGCAGGCGTCGCGTACCTCGCGCGCTGCGCGCGGACGTTCTACTGGCAGGCGTTCGGCGTCTTCACCGCCGGGATGGTGTTCAACGCCGCCTACGGCCTCGTCGAGCTGCTCGCCGCACGGTCGGGACGCGATATCGACAAGGCGCTGCTCTCGCCGATCACCGGCGGCGCGAGCTCGATCAACATCTACGGCGCGATCGAGGGCGCGAACATCTACCGCCCGAACGCGCTCACGGGAGATCCCAACCACCTCGGCGTGATGCTCGTGATCCCGCTGATCGCCCTTCTGCCGGTGTACCTCCGTCTCGAGCGCGGCCATCGCTGGAAGGTGCCGCTCGCGATCACGCTCGCCTTCCTGTTCCTCGTCGAGCTGACGACGCTCTCGCGTAGCGGCCTGCTCGGGGTGATCGTCGGCCTGCTCGTGCTCCTGCTCCCCTACCACCGGCTGTTCTTCACGCGCGCGTTCCTCGTGCCGCTCGGGTCGGTCGTCGGCCTGCTCGGGATCGTCATCCTGTCGCGGCTCGACTACTTCGAGCGCGTGATCTCGTCACGCGTGCAGACCGGCGGCAACGCGTCCTCCGCGCACTTCGACGTCTATGGCTTCGTGCCCGACATCCTGCGGTCGAATCCGCTGTTCGGCCTCGGCCTGAACAACTTCTCCGTCTACTACGAGAAGGTGACGGGGAAGACGAACTGGGGCCCGCACTCGTTCTACGTCGCGTCGATCGTCGAGACGGGTCTCGTCGGCACGGCGCTGTTCGGCGTCTTCGTCGCCTATCTCTTCGCCCGGCTGTGGGCCGCGCGCTCGGTCGGTCACGCGCTCGCGCAGCGCGGCGACATCGCCGCCGCCCGCGTGATCCCGCTCTCGTGGGGCCTGACGGCCGCCCTCGCAGGAACGCTCGCCTCGAATCTGTTCTACCTGACGATGTCGTTCTACTACGTCTACGTGGTCGCGATCTTCTGCCTTGCGCTGCCGGTCGTCTTTGGCCGCGGGCTGCGTTTTCGGCCGAGGACCGCGCCGGCCGCAGCGCTTCAGCCCTTGGCGCCTGCCAGCTCGTAGAGCTTGAAGCCGCCGCCGTGGCTCGAGCTCCACACGGTGCGCCACTGCGACTCGTCGATCAGCGCGGGACAGAGGTGCGCATCCGCGAGCGCGAACCGGAACCCGGGCGGCGGGGGCGAGCCCGCCGCGGAGTTCCACGGAACGCCTGAGCGCGGCCGAACGCCGAGTGGCCGCCCCTGCTCGCGCCGCACGTAGCCCGAGATTGCGTCGGCCCCTTCCTGGCAGGAGATGAAGACGGGCTCCTTGCGCTCGGCCAGCTGCACGGCCGCCGGCGAGCGTACGAACTCGCGGATGCTCGCGAGCGAGCCGTAGAGCTCGTTCGTGCGCACGGCCGTCCAGGCGCAGGCCCAGACGATGCCGGCGGCGAGGACCGCGTAGGCGACGGTGCGGAGCTCGACGCGCGACACGGCGAGCGCGAACGCCGCGGCGACGACCGGCGCGATCACCGTGTACAGCCAGCCCTGCCACTGCGCGAAGACGACGACGAAGGCGGCGAACACGGCGAGCGGGATCAGGTCGAGCCAGAGCGTCCCGCGGCCGCTCACGGTTCGGGCGAGCGTGTAGACAGCCCATACGACGGCCAGCGCGCAGAGCAGCCAGAAGTGGTGATCCCGAAGCTGCGTCGACACGTTGTCCGTCGAGAAGTCCGACGTGTAGCTCCCGTACCAGGCGACCGCCCGCAGCGCGGCGGCGGCGGCGAGGCCGATCGCCGTGACGAAGGCGACGCGCGCCCACGACGCCTCGCCGCGGCTCCGCTGGTGGAGCAGGAGCAGCACGAGAGCCGGCAGATAGACGACGAACTGCGCCTTCGTCGCGGCGCCGACGGCGAGGACGAGCACGCTGACTCCGTACCACGCCCAGGCCGGAAGCTCGCGGCGCGGCGACGCGAACCACCACAGCGCGAGCGCGGCGCCGAGGATCACCCACTTCTCCTGGTAGCTCGGGAACGCGAACAGGTCGAGCGTCCAGGGGAAGACGAACACCGCGGCGCCGTAGAGGCCGAGAAACACCGCGCGGCTCCGTGCATCGACGCGGAAGGCCGAGGCGAGCGCGAGCCCCGCTGCGAGCAGCGCCGCGCCGGTCGCGAGCCAGTTGACGAGGTAGAGCGCCATCGGGCCCTCGGCGCCGATGCGGTACTCGCCGTACGCGAGGCCCCAGTAGAACGGCCGCACCATGCCCCAGCCCGAGATGTCGTTCCAGACGCTGTGGGCGTAGACGGTGCCGAAGCCCCGGTCACGTGCCTCGGCCACGAGCCCCAGCAGCGAAGCGTCGTCGACGATCCCGTAGTACGGGTCGAAGAGAACGATCGCGAGCAGGACGGCGAGGAACGGGACGCCGAACCCGAGCAGCGGGAGCAGCACGTCGGTCCGCGGCCGCCGCATGGCGGACAGTCTGACAGCCGCTGGCATGCTCCCTCGCGTGCGTGTGACCTACCTCACCACCTCGTACCCCCGCGACGCCGACGACGTCGCCGGCGCGTTCGTCCGCGATGCCGTCGAGCACGTCCGCGCACGCGGCATCGAGACGCGTGTCGTGTCACCCGCGAGCTTTCGGCATTTCGGGATCGCGTACGGGGACGGCATCGCGGGCAACATCCGTGCCGAGCCCTGGCGCGCCGTCCTGCTCCCGGCGTTTCTCGCCGCGTACGCGCGCGCTGCGCGGGAGGCTGCACGGGGCGCCGACCTCGTCCACGCGCACTGGCTCCCGTCTGGGATAGCGGCGCTCGCGACCGGGAAGCCGTTCGTCGTGACCGCGTGGGGGACGGACGTCGCGCTCGCGGAGCGCGTGCCGGCGATGTTCAGGCCGGTCGTCTCCCGCGCGCGCTGCGTGATCTGCCCCTCGCACGCCGTCGCCGAGGCCGTGCGCGGTCTCGGTGCGCGGCGGGTGGTCGTCGTGCCCGCCGGGGTGGAGATCCCGCAGTCGGTCGGCCCTACCGAGGACCCGCCGCACGTTCTCTACGTCGGCAGGCTGTCCGAGGAGAAGGGCGTCGAGGAGCTAGCCGAGGCCACGCGCGGGCTGCCGCGGGTGGTCGTCGGCGACGGCCCGCTCCGAAGCCTCTTTCCCGACGCGGCGGGCTTTGTGCCCCCGCGCGCGCTCGGGCCGTACTACGAGCGAGCGGCAATCGTCGTCTGTCCGTCACAGCGCGAGGGCTACGGCGTCGTCGCGCGGGAGGCGATGGCGTACGGGCGACCGGTCGTCGCGGCGGCCGTCGGCGGCCTCGTCGACGTGGTCGAGGACGGGGTCACGGGGCTGCTCGTGCCTCCGGGCGACCCGCGAGCTCTGCGCGTGGCGATCGAGCAGCTGTTCGGAGATCCGTGGCTTCGCGAGCGCCTCGGGCGGGCGGCCCGGCAACGCGTCGTCGAATGCTGCTCGTGGGAGACGGCCACGGAGGCGACGCTCGCCGTCTACGGCGAGGCCTGCCCGCAGATGCCGGATCGACGGTAGAGCTGCCAGCCGGGCTCGTCGAGCGGCACGCGTCTCCATCCAGAACGGCAGGGCACGACGTCGAAGCCGGGCGCCTCGACGAGCCAGTCCATGTCGTTCCGCACGCGCTGCTTGCCGAGGAAGACGACCGTGCGATCGAGGTTGCCGCCGAAGTACGGGTAGCTGACGTCGTCCTGGCGAATGAGCAGCGCGATCCTGTCGCCGGGCCGGCTGAGCCGATCGAGGGCCGCCACGGCCGCCCCCCCGCCGGGCGCCGCCGCCGCCGCGAACGCCCCGAGCCGCGACTGCTGCCAGATCGAGCTCGGCGAGCTCCCGCCGAGGACGTTGACGCCGAGCGGCTTCTCCGCGTAGTGGACGACGGAGAGGAGGAGGGTGACGACGGCGATCGTCCCCACCGCCCAGGCGATCGGCCGCACGGTGGCGACGAGCCCCCACGTGACGGCGGCGAGGGCGACCACGGACACGAAGTAGCGGCCGTGGAACGGGCTGTACCCGATTCCGGCCGCGACGAGCACGAAGTAGAGGAACGGGGCGAGCGGGAGCACGATCGTCCCGGGACGCAGGCGCCCGCGTCGGATCTCGCGGATGACGAAAACGAGGCCGGCGAACGCGAGCAGGATGCCGAGCGGTCCGTACCAGGAGGCAAAGGGTGACGGCGGCCTCGCCGCGCGGGTCGAGCCGAGAAACGCGAGGTCCGGACGGTTGATGTGGAGGAGCGCGCGCTGGTACGCGCGCAGGAGCTTGTCGTGGACGAACGGTACGAGGAGCGGCATGAGCACGAGCGCTGCGGCGATCGCGACGGCCACGGGCCCGGCGCCGCTCCGCCCTCGACGGACCGCGACGACACCGAGCACGAGCAGCACGGCGGCGCCGAGCGCGTACAGCCAGCGGTCACGGCCGACGGAGCCGGCGGGATCGACGGCGTCGATTGCGAGCCGCGCGAGGTGGGCCGGCAGCCGGATGTGCTCGGGGGCGTGGATCCGCTTCTCGTCGAGCGGCGCGAAGCGGGGAATGGCGTTGCCCTTCTCGACGAGGTTGACCGCATACCAGAACGAGCCCACGATGATCCCCGCAAGCCCCGCCACGATCGCGAGCCCGAGCCGGCGACGCGGGCAGAGCACGGCGGCGATCAGCAGCAGGATCGGGAGGGCGAGCAGGGCCGTCGCTTTCGTTCCGACGGCGAGCGCGAGCGAAAGCGCGCTGAGCGGCAGCGAGAGCCGGCCGTCGGTGAGGAGGAAGTAGACGGTGACGACGAGAAAGGACGCGACCGTCAGGTCGTTGAGCGGCGTGCCGGCCTGGAGCGAGACGACGGGCAGGGTGGCGAAGAGCAGCGCGCCGAGGATCGCTGCCCGTCGGTCGAGCCCGACGCGGCGCGCGATGCCGGCGACGCCCACGAGCAGCGCGCACAGGGCGAGCACCTGGCCGAGCGACGCGTAGCGCTCGCTGCCGTCGAGCACCATCGTCCACGCCGAGGTGATCTCGGCCACGGGTGGGAACACGTTCAGCCGGAGGTCGTTGGCGCCCGAGATGTACGAGATCGCGTGCTGCTGGCGCCAGAACGCTGCGCGGGCGAGGTGGTACCAGAGGGCGTCGTAGTCGTTCGGCGGCGTGGCGATCGAGAGCACGACCGCATAGGCGACGGCCAGCGAGACCGCGACGGCGAGCACGGCTACGACCGGATCGCGGCAGGCGTTCCGTACGCCGCCGACCGCTGCGCGGAGCGAGGGCGGCGACGGGCGACCGCGGAGCTGCCAGACGACGGCGGCGAGCGCGAACAAAACGGCCGCAACGACGAGCAGCCCCGCGCGAGTGAGCTGGTGCACAGGCGACACGACGAGCGCGACGAGCGCCAGCTCCGCTGCGCCGATGACGTAGAAGGCGAGCAGGTAATCGACCGCTCGCGTGAGCCTCAGGGACGCGGCGACGAGCGCCGCCGTGAGGGCGACCAGGGCACAGCCGAGGATGAGAGCGAGGAAGCCCATGACTTCGGTGGGAAGCCGCGCCAGGGATTCTCTCCCATGAGCCGGTCCGGCGAGCCGGCGGGGTACCATCGGCCACGCGGCGGCTGCCGCGAGAGCCATGCGCGAACTCGTCATCGACGGCACCCGCATCACGGACGACGGCGACTGCTACGTCATCGCCGAGATCGGCCACAACCACCAGGGCTCTGTCGAGACCGCGCAGCAGCTGTTCGTCGCCGCGCGCGATTGCGGCGTCGACGCGGTCAAGCTCCAGAAGCGGGACAACCGCGCGCTCTTCACCCGCAGCCAGTACGAGGCGCCGTACGACAACGAGAACAGCTTCGGCGCCACCTACGGTGAGCACCGCGAGGCGCTTGAGCTCGACAGGGGCGCTTACGCCGAGCTGCTCGCCTGCGCCAAGGAGCTCGGCCTGGCGCTGTTCGCGACGGCGTTCGACGAGGCGAGCGCCGACCTGCTCGCGGAGCTCGACCTGCCCGCGTTCAAGATCGCCTCCGGCGACCTCACGAACACGCCGCTGCTCAGGCACGTCGCCGAGATCGGGAAGCCGATGGTCGTGTCCACCGGCGGCGCGACGATCGAGGACGTCGACCGCGCCGTCGAGACGGTGCTGCCGATCAATCCGCAGCTCTGCCTGCTCCAGTGCACGGCCACGTACCCGGCTGTCGTCGAGGAGCTCAACCTCGGCGTGATCACCACCTACCGCGAGCGCTACCCCGACGTCGTCGTCGGTCTCTCCGATCACCAGGACGGGATCGCGATGGCGCTCGTCGCCTACATGCTCGGCGCCCGGGTGATGGAGAAGCACTTCACGCTCAGCCACACGATGAAGGGGACGGACCACGCGTTCTCGCTGATGCCCGAGGGGATGCGGAAGCTCGTGCGCGACCTCAAGCGGACGCCCGCGGCGGTGGGCGACGGCGTCAAGCGGCCGCTCCCGTCCGAGGAGGCCGGCCCTTCGGAAGATGGGGAAGATGCTCGTGGCCGCGCGCGACCTCGAGGAAGGGACGACGCTTGCCGCCTCTGACCTCGCGGCGAAGTCCCCTGCGAACGGCGGGCTGCCGCCCTACGAGCTCGATCGTGTCGTCGGCCGGGCTCTTGCTCGTTCTCTCCGTGAGGACGAGCCGCTCACCGAAGCGGATCTCGGCCCATGACAGACCCCCTGTTCGATCTCACAGGGCGCATCGCTGTCGTCACCGGCGGCCTAGGCCAGCTCGGCGCGGCGTACACGCAGGGCCTCGCCGAGCGCGGCATGCGCGTCGCCGTCTTCGACGCCGCGGCCGAGCCGGGCGCCGACGACGACTCGGTTCGCCGCTATCGCGTAGACGTCACCGACCGCGCGTCGATCGAGGACGCGACGGCGTCGGTCGTCGACGAGTGGGGCGTGCCACACCTGCTCGTGAACAACGCCGCGCTCGACTCTCCGCCCGATGCGCCGCCGGAGGAGGTCGGGCCGTTCGAGACGTATCCCGAGTCCTCGTTCGACGAGGTGATGAACGTGAACGTCAAGGGCGTGCTGCTCTGTTGCCAGGTCGTGGGCGCGCGCATGGCGGAGGAGGGCCGCGGCTCGATCGTCAACGTCTCGTCGGTCTACGGCCTGCTCTCGCCGCAGCAGGACCTGTACGCGTTCCGCCGCACGGGCGGCGAGGCGTTCTTCAAGCCGGTGGCGTACTCGGTCTCGAAGTCCGCGCTCTTCAACCTGACGCGCTACCTCGCGACGTACTGGGCGAAGGCCGGCGTGCGCGTCAACACGCTCACGCTGGCGGGAATCTTCAACGACCAGCCGCGGGAGTTCCTCGACGCTTACGAGCCGCGCGTGCCGCTCGGCCGGATGGCCAACGCGCAAGAGGCGCTCGGCGCGGTCGTCTTCCTCGCGGCCGACGCGTCGTCGTACGTGACGGGCTCGAACGTCGTCGTCGACGGCGGCTGGTCGGCCTGGTAGCGGCTACGACACGAGCGCGGTCGCGCGGCACTCCGGTGAGGGTCTGAGGACAAGGGTCTCGCTCGGCGCGTGGTTGAGCATCCACGCAAGGTCTTTTGCCGAGAAGCCGGGATGCCCTGGCGCCTCGGCAGGGACGAGGATACGCTCGAACGACTCCGCCTCCCAGAGACGCCGGAGCGCGTTGATCGGCGTGCGCCCTCTCTCGATCCGGGCATCGACCGGCACCTTGGCGCGGAGCGCGGCGTGTTCGACCGCCTCGAGCAGCGGCATTGCGAGCTCCGCCTGCTGGTGGAGTGGGGCCTCGACCGCGAACTCGAGCGGCACGACGACGAGATACGCCGCGACGAGGATGCCCTCCTCCGCCCTGACGATCCGAATCGCCGCGTCGAGCACGGCCGGGTCGAGCGCGCCGTTCGTGAACGGGAGCAGCAGCCGGGGCTGACCGGCACGACGGGGGGGATGACGGCGGCGCCAGAGCCTCACGACGCCGCCTCGTTGCGAAGCGCTCGGTCCGCGACGACGCGGATGTCGATGCCGGGCAGCTCGCGGATCATTCGAGAGACGAGCGAGCCGCGGAGGATCTCCACGCGCCGGCGCTCGTCGGGCGTGCCCACAAAGACGTACGTCGAGCCGCGCTCTTGCGCAATGCGGCGTACGGTGTCGACGAGGTCGTCCCCCTCCTCCTCTAGGAAATGCACACCGAGGATCGATGCGAGACGGCGAAGCGCCGCGAGCTGCGTCGCCTCGTCTGGGGCGAGCTCCTCGCCCGGTCGACGCATCCACAGCGCGTCGATGTCCGCGCCAAGCCGCTGTGCCGAGCGCCAGGCGCGGCGGATGATGCGCTGGGACTTCGGCTGCGGCTCGATCAGCGCCAGCACGCGTTCCGTGACCGCCTGCTGGCTGAGCGGGTCGAGGATCGTCGGTGCGCGCCGTGCCTCCACGTCCTCGGCCATCTCGCGGAGCGCGAGCTCGCGGAGGGCCATGAGGTTGTCGTGCGTGAAGAAGTTGAGCAGCGCCCGCTCCGCCTGGCCCTGGGGATAGACCTTCCCCATGCGCAGGCGATCCTGGAGCGCCTCCGGTGAGAGGTCGACGAGCACGACCTCGTCCGCTTCGTCGAGCACGCGATCTGGGAAGGTCTCCCGGACGCGGACGCCGGTGAGCTCGAACACCGCGTCGTTCAGGCTCTCGAGATGCTGGACGTTGACCGTCGAGATGACGTCGATGCCTGCGTCGAGGATCTCCTCGATGTCCTGGTAGCGCTTCTCGTTGCGGGAGCCCGGAGCGTTCGTGTGCGCGAGCTCGTCGACGAGTGCGAGCTCGGGCGTCCGCCGGATCACTGCATCCGCGTCGAGCTCATCGAGCGCGAGGGCACCGTGCTCGACACGCAGCCGCGGGACGGTCTCGAGGTCCTCGGCGAGCGCGGCCGTCTGCGGACGGTCGTGCGGCTCGAGGTAGCCGATGACGACATCGCGCCCTTCGGCCTGGGCCTGGCGGCCCTCCTGGAGCATGCGGAACGTCTTCCCGACGCCCGCTGCCATTCCCAGAAGGATTCGGTAGCGGCCGCGCATGGCCGCAGGCTATGCCCCGAAGACGTTGTGGATGATGAGATCGATGGCCTTGATCCCGATGAACGGCAGGATCATGCCGCCGAGCCCGTAGATGAGGAGGTTGCGACGCAGCAGCGCCGTCGCACCGATCGCGCGGTACTTGACGCCGCGCAGCGCAAGGGGCACGAGTGCGGGGATGACGAGCGCGTTGAAGATGATCGCCGAGATGATCGCGCTGTACGGGCTGCCGAGGTTCATGACGTTGAGCGCGTCGAGCGGCCCAGAGCCGTTCGTCGCATAGGTCGTCGCGAAGATCGCGGGCAGGATGGCGAAGTACTTGGCGACGTCGTTCGCGATCGAGAACGTCGTCAGAGCGCCACGCGTGATGAGGAGCTGCTTGCCGACCTCGACGATCTCGATCAGCTTCGTCGGGTTCGAGTCCAGGTCGACCATGTTGCCGGCTTCCTTCGCCGCGGTCGTGCCGGTATTCATCGCCACGCCGACGTCGGATTGGGCGAGCGCCGGCGCATCGTTCGTCCCGTCTCCCGTCATCGCCACCATCCGCCCGCGCGCCTGCTCTTCGCGGATCAGCTCGAGCTTGCGTTCGGGGGTGGCCTCGGCGAGGAAGTCGTCGACGCCGGACTCCTGCGCGATGACCGCGGCGGTGACCGGGTTGTCTCCGGTGATCATGACCGTGCGGATGCCCATCTTCCGCAGCTCGTCGAAGCGCTCGGTCATGCCGCCCTTGACGATGTCCTTCAGATGGACGACGCCGAGCGCCCAGTTGTCCTGCGCCACGACGAGCGGCGTCCCGCCCGACCGTGCGACGCCGTCCACGAGCATGTCGAGGTCGTCGGGCACGCGCCCGCCGTTGTCGGTCACAAAAAGCTTGACTGAGTCCGCTGCCCCCTTGCGGAGGCTCTTGCCGTCGACGTCGAGCCCGCTCATGCGCGTCGAGGCAGAGAAGGGGATGAACTCGTGCTCACCGAGCTCCTGCTCACGAAGGCCAAAACGCTCCTTGGCGAGAACGACGATGGAGCGGCCCTCTGGCGTCTCGTCCGCGAGCGACGAGAGCTGCGCCACGCGCGCCAGCTCGAGCTCCTCGACGCCGCTGACGGGGAGGAACTCGGCCGCCTGCCGGTTGCCGAGCGTGATCGTGCCCGTCTTGTCGAGCAGGAGCACGTCGACGTCCCCGGACGCTTCGACCGCGCGACCCGACATGGCGAGGACGTTCCGCTGCACGAGCCGGTCCATGCCTGCGATGCCGATTGCGGAGAGCAAGGCGCCGATCGTCGTCGGGATGAGGGCGACGAGGAGCGCGATCAGCACGGTCTGAGACAGGTTGGTGCCGGCGTAGACGGCAAATGGCCGCAGCGTCACGACGGCAGCCAGGAAGGTGATGGTCAGGGCCGCAAGCAAGATGTTGAGCGCGATCTCGTTCGGCGTCTTCCGGCGCTCGGCGCCCTCGACGAGCGCGATCATGCGGTCGAGGAAGGAGCGGCCAGGCTCCTGCGTGATCTCGATCACGAGGCGGTCGGAGAGGAGCCTCGTCCCGCCTGTCACGGCGGAGCGGTCGCCGCCCGCCTCGCGGATCACCGGTGCGGATTCGCCCGTGATCGCCGACTCGTCGACCGAGCCGACGCCCTCGATGATCTCCCCGTCGGCCGGGATGACCTGCCCGGCCTCGACCACGACCACGTCGCCGCGCTGGAGATCGGGTGCCGGGACCTCCTCGAGGCCGCCGCTCGCCGTGCGTCGATACGCGACGGTCGTTGTCCGCGTGGCGCGGAGCGCGTTCGCCTGCGCCTTGCCCCGGCCCTCGGCGATCGCCTCGGCAAAGTTCGCGAACAGCACCGTCAACCACAGCCAGAGAGCGATCGTGCCCGTGAACCAGAGCGGCTCGTGATCGCCGCTCGAGACGAGATCGCGGAAGAAGATCACGGTCGTGATCACGCTGCCGAGCTCGACGATGAAGATGACGGGGTTGCGAATCAGTGTCCGAGGATCGAGCTTCAGGAACGAGTCTTTGATCGCTATAAAGACGATCTCCCTCGAGAAGATGGTCGTGCTTTGCCTCGTCATGCCTGCTCCGCATCGAGTGCGAGGTTGAGCTCCAGGACGTTCACGCCCGGCTCGCCGAAGATCCCGAGCCAGCGCCCGTCCGTGTGGTCACTGATCAGCTGCTGGACGCGCTCGACCGACAGCCCGCGCACCTTTGCTACGCGCGAGGTCTGCAGCTGCGCGTTGGCGGGAGAGATGTGGGGGTCGATGCCGGAGCCGGACGTCGTGACGGCGTCGACGGGGATGTCGCCGATCGTGAGGCCGGGGTTGTAGGGCCGCTCGAGCTTGAGGATCGCCGCGGCGCGCCGCCGCACGGCCTTCGCGAGGTCGGGGTTCGTGGGCCCGAGGTTCGCGAACGTCGTCGCCGCGGCGTTGTACTCGGGCGCAGTGGCCGACGGCCGCGGATGGAAGTACTGCGATTTCGTGAAGGCCTGGGCGGCGAGCTTCGAGCCGACGACCTTCCCGTTTCGCTCGACGAGGCTGCCGTTCGCCTTGTCCTGGAAGGCGAGCTGGGCGAAACCGGTGGCAAGGAGCGGGTAGCCGAGACCGAAGACCAGGGTCAGGACGACGACGGCGATCACCGAGCGGGCGAGCAAGCGCATCAGCTGAGCGCCTCCACGATCGGCCCGAGCGTGAGCGCGGGGAAGATCATCAGGCCGGCGGTGAGGATGACGACGCCGACGAGAAGGACGGCGAAGGTCGCACCGTCCGTGCGGAACGTCCCCGCCGAGGCGGGCACGGTCTTCTTCGAGCCCAATGCGCCGCCTAGGGCGAGCGCTGCGATGAGGGGAGCGAAGCGGCCGAGCCAGAGTGCCAGCGATCCGAGGAGCGTCGAGAACTCCGTTGCGCCGTACCCCGCGAAGGCGCTGCCGTTGTTGTTCGTCTGGGAGTCATACGCATAGAGCGTCTCGGAGAAGCCATGGGCGCCCGGGTTGTAGATGGACGCGAGCCCCCTGCTCGTGGAGATGGCGATCGCTGTCAACACGAGGACGAGCACGGGGACGAACAGCGCCCCGATGGCCGCGAGCTTGATCTCTTTCGCCTCGATCTTCTTGCCGAGGTATTCCGGCGTACGGCCCACCATCAGCCCGGCCACGAAGACCGCGATGACGATGTAGAAGACCATTCCGTAGAGGCCCGAGCCGACGCCGCCCCAGATCACCTCGCCGGTGAACATGTTCGTGATCGGCACGGCGCCGCCCGTTGCCGTGAGGGCGTCGTGGCCGCCGTTGACCGAGCCGTTGGAGGCGTTCGTCGTCACCACCGCCCAGTTCACGGTGGACGCGATGCCGTTTCGCACCTCCTTGTCGGCCATGTTGCCCCCGCTAGAGCCGTCTCCGGCCGTGATGTTCACGCCGGAGTCGCGGAGGACCTGCGAGCCGTGCTGCTCGGCGGGGAGCGCGACGGCGATGCCGATCACGGTCATGGCCATCATCGCGGCATAGATCGGGAACGCCTGGCGGCGTGACCCCACCATGCGGCCGAACATGAACACCTGCGCGGCAGGTATGAGGAGGATGGCCAGCATCTCGATCAGGTTCGAAAAGTCGTTCGGGTTCTCGAAGGGGACGGCCGAGTTCGAGTTGTAGAAGCCGCCGCCGTTCGTCCCCAACTGCTTGATCGCGATCTGGCTCGCCGCCGGCCCGCGCGCGATCGTCTGCTGCGCCCCCTCGACCGTCGCCGCCGTCACCGAGCCGTGGAAGGTCTGGACGACGCCCTGCGAGACGAGGACGACTGTGAGGATCAGTGCGAGCGGCAGGAGGATGTAGACGAGGGAGCGATAGAGATCGACCCAGAAGTTGCCGACCGTCTTCGACGATCGTCTCGTGAAGCCGCGGATCACGGCGACGAGGACGGCCATGCCGAGCGCAGCCGAGACGAAGTTCTGCACCGCGAGCCCGGCCATCTGGCTCAGGTACGACATCGTGTACTCGCCGCCGTAGTACTGCCAGTTCGTGTTCGTGATGAAGCTCGCCGTCGTGTTCATCGCGACCCACGGGCTCACGGCCTTCAAGCTGTCGGGGTTGAGCGGGAGGTGGCCCTGCAGGCGCAGGAGGAGATAAAGGAGGACGGCGAAGGCCCCCATGAAGACGAGCGCCGTCTTCGCGTACATCTTCCAGCCCATCTCCGCGTCGGCCCTCGTCCCCATCAGGCGGTAGAAGCCGCGCTCCGGCGCCGTCAGCCAGCGCGGGAAGCGGATGGTGCCCGCGTAGACGCGCGCCATGTAGATCCCGAGCGGGTACGCGAGCGCGGTCAGGATCACGAGGTAGAGGACGATCTGCGTGATGCCGTTGCCGGTCACAGCTTCTCTCCGCGGAAGAGCACGTAGAGGAGGTACGCGAAGACGAGCAGCGACACGACGAGCCCGAGGACATCGCCGGCGGACATCAGACGCGACTCAGGAGCACGATCAGGCCCCACGCGAACGCGAAGCAGGCGACGGCGATGACGATGCCGAGCAGCTCGACCATCAGCTCTCCTCCAGCGACCTACGTGCGCGAGCCAGGTGGCTGGCAAGCCCTTCGGCACGTTCGGTGTCGTAGAGCGGACCGGACGGGTCCGTGAGCAGCCGGTGGAGCAGGACGATCCCGCGAGCGGCGACGGGACGGTCGAGCTCTGCGAGGCGGTCGGCGAGAGCCACGAGCGTCTGCGACTCGGCTCGGACGGCGACGCGGTTGAGGGGCGACGCGCTCGGAAGGTAGCGGGGCGACGCGTCGCGGACGAGGGTGCGCAGGGCATGCGCAAGATCGAGGCGGCTCTTCGTCGAGACGAGCTCCTGCGCGCGCCAGGCGAGCCGCAGCGGTGGGCTCTGCCGCGTCGCGAGCTCCGCGTCGGCTGCTCGGCGAGCTGCGCGCAGCCCACGTCGCGCGCGCACGCGCTCCACGCGGTCGGTGAGCCGGCCGACCCACATGTGAGGGACCGGCGAGGCTGTCGATGCTCCGTCGAGCGAGTCCATCAACCCGACGGTAGGAGCTGCAGTCTGAGGGGCGTCTTAGGGTTCGCGCCCCTGCTCTAAGGGCTTTCTAAGCGTTTGACTCGGGGTCGATGAGCCGATAACCGGCGCCGGGCTCCGTGATGATGTAGCGCGGCCGCGCGGGGTCCGGCTCGAGCTTGCGGCGAAGCTGGGAGACGAACACGTGGATGTAGCTCGACTCCCGCTGATAGGCCGGTCCCCAGACCTCCTGAAGGATCGTCTTGTGGGTCAGGAGCTTGCCCTCGTTCTGCGCGAGCAGGCGGAGCAGCTCGAACTCGTGCGGCGTCAGATGAATCTTCGCTCCGGCCATCGTGACGGAGCGCTTCTCGAGGTCGACGACGAGCTCTCCGATCTCTAGCACCGGTTCCGTCGCAGGTCCGACCCGCCGCAGCGCGGCGCGTAGCCGCGCCAGGAGCTCGCCGATGGCGAATGGCTTCGTCACGTAGTCGTCCGCGCCGGCGTCGAGCGCAGCGATCTTCTCGGCTTCTTCGCCGACCGCCGAGACGACGATGATCGGTGCGTGCGTCCAGCGGCGGAGCTCGCGGCAGACGTCGGTGCCGCGGCCGTCCGGGAGAAGGAGGTCGAGGATGAATGCCTCGGGCGGCCGCAGGCCGGCGGCGCCGAGCGCCTCCTCGGCCGTCATCGCGGTCGCAACGTCGTAGCCGGCGGCCCGGAGGTTCGTCTGCAGCGCCCGGAGGAACTGTGGCTCGTCGTCGACCACGAGGATGCGCGCGCCCGTCACGCGGTGACCTCTGCCGGCAGCTCGACGGCCGGCAGCGCGAGCACGAAGGACGCCCCCTGCCCGGGGCGCGACTCGAGCCAGAGACGGCCGGCGTTCGCCTCCGTGAAGCCTCGCGCGATCGTCAGGCCGAGCCCGGCGCCACGCCCGTCGACGCGGCCGACGCGGTGGAACGCCTCGAAGATTCGGTCGCGCTCCTCGTCCGGCACGCCTGGGCCGTGATCCGTGATGCGGATGAGCAGCTCCTTCCGGGTCGCGGTTGCTCGCACGTGCACGGTCTCGCCCGGCGGCGAGATGCGAAGGGCGTTCTCGAGGACGTTCACGAGCACGCGCTGGATCTGGGCGGCGTCCACGCGCACCGGAGGGAGGTCGGGGCGGATGCTGACGACGACCCGCCCGGACTCCGCGAGCTCGTCAAGGGCCTGGGCCACGAGCTCGTCGGCGGTCCAGAGCGCCGGCATCGACTCCGCCGCGCCCGCCTGGAGGCGCGACAAGTCGAGGAGGTTCTCGACGAGCCTCTTGAGACGCGCGTGCTCGACGCGAATCGTGTCGAGGAGCTCTCGGCGGTCGTCGTCGGACAGAGACAGGACGCCGCTCTCGAGCCCGTCGAGGGCCTGTTCGATCGTCGCGAGAGGTGTGCGCAGATCATGGGAGACGGTCTGGATGACCGCGGTCTTGATCGTGTCGCTGTGCCTCAGCGCGTCCGCGTCCGTTGCCTCTCGTGCGAGGCGTTCCCGCTCGGCGGTGACGCCGAGCAGCGACGCGAGCGCCGGCAGCAGCCGCCGCTGGACGGCCGGCGCGATCTCCTCGTCCTCAGGGGTGTAGAGCGTGCCGACGGTACGGCCGCCGGCCTCGAGCGGGTACGGCGCCTCGCCGGAGCTCTCCAGCACGCGGCGCGAAAGGTCGATGCGCAGAGTCGTCACGCCGAGCACGTCACCGGCCCTGCTGACGGTCAGCTGCGCGACGTCGTTGAGCGTCGTCCCCTTCAGGAGCTCCGCGGCGACGTCTGCGAGAAGAGCCGCCTCGCGCTCCCGCTGCTCCGCCTCGGCGGCCTGTCGTCGCCCACGCGCAGCCAGCTCGCCGACGATGACCGCAGAGACGAGGTAGACGGCGAGCGCGACCCAGTTCTCTCCGTCCGCGAGCGTGAACGTGTAGAGCGGCTCGAGGAAGAAGAAGTTGAACGCGAGCATGCTCGCGACGGCGACCGGGATCGCATACGCCATGCCCCAGACGACGGCGATCGGCACGACGGCGAAGACGTAGAGCGCACCGAGGCTGAGCACGGGCGCCCATGTGTCGAGAAGCGAGATCGCGACTGTGACGAGCGTGATGGCAAGGACGCCTGCCATGGCACCCGCCAGACGGAACCCGAGGCTCGCTTTCACAGCGGTGACAACGGTACCGTTGCGGCGTGGCGGAGCGCCCCCTGCAGGTCGCGAGCGACGCACGGCTCGTCGACGACGTTCCGAATCTTATCGACGGACGTACGGCTCCACCGGCGTCCGGCGTCTGGCTCGAGAAGCTGCGGCCCGTCGACGGCTCGCCGCTGTGCCGGGTCGCCGCATCGGGCTCGGCGGACGTCGACGTCGCGGTGTCGGCAGCGCGCGGCGCACAGGAGGGGTGGGCAGACCGCACAGTCGTCGAACGAGGCGATCTCCTGCGCGAGGTGGCGCTCGCGATGCGCGAGCGGCGCGACGAGCTGGCTGCGATCGTCGTCGACGAGACGGGCAAGCCGGAGGCGCTCGCCCTGGGCGAGGCGGACGCCGCCGTTGAGATGGGCATGTTCGTCGCGGGGGAAGGCCGGCGCTACTACGGAAAGACGACGACAGCGACCATGCGGCACCGGACCGTGCTGACGGTGCGCCAGCCGGTCGGCGTCGCCGGCTTGCTGATCTCGTTCAACACGCCGCTGCCGAACGTCGCCTGGAAGGTGTTTCCCGCTCTCCTCTGCGGGAACGCGGCCGTGCTCAAGCCGTCGGAGCACACGCCGGCCTCGGCACTTCTGGCCGCGTCGATCTTCCACGACGTTGGCCTCCCGCCCGGCGTCCTGAACGTCGTCCAGGGGACAGGCCAACCGGTTGGCGCGGCGCTCGTCGAGCACCCGGACGTCGACCTCGTCAGCTTCACCGGCTCGGCCGACACCGGGCGAGGGATCGCGGAGACCGCCGGACGCCGGCTTGCGAAGGTGTGCCTCGAGCTCGGCGGGAAGAACGCGCTCGTCGTCTGCGACGACGCTGATCTCGACGCCGCCGTTCGCTGGTCGGTGCAGTCCGCCTTCTCGAACGCCGGCCAGCGCTGTGCGGCCGCGAGCCGGATCGTCGTCTTCGACGCCGTCTACGACGAGCTCCGCGACCGTTTCGTCGAAGCCGCGACAGGCTTCGCCGACACGGGCCCCGTGATCTCGGAGGCGAGCCTCGAGCGCTGCCTTGGCGCTGTGGCGCGCGCGGCCGAGAGCGGCGCGACCGTCCTCACCGGCGGCGAGCGGCTCTCCCGGCCGGGCTGGTGGCTGGCGCCGACCGTGCTCGAAGGGGCGGCGCCCGATGCCGAGATCTCGTGCACCGAGCTGTTCGGGCCGGTCGCTGTTCTCTACCGCGTCCGCGATCTCGAGCAGGCGCTCGCGCTCGTCAACGCCTCGCCCTACGGCCTCACGGCGGCGATTCATACGGCGAGCCTCCACAGGGCGATGCGCTTCGCCGAGAAGGCGCAGACCGGCGTCGTCGTCGTCAACGGCGGCACGCACGGCTCGGAGCCGCACATGGGCTTCGGTGGCGTCAAGCAGTCGGGCACCGGCTGGCGCGAGGCGGGCGTCGAGGCGCTCGACGTCTACTCGGAGTGGAAGTACGTGAACCTCGTCGCCGACCCCGCCAGGGCATGACCGTCGCCGTTCTCGGTCCCGGGGCGGTGGGGGGTGCGCTCGGCGTGCGGATGGCACGTGCCGGAGAGCGCGTTGTGTGCGTCGCGAAGCCGGAAGCGGCAGCCGCGATCGCGAGGGACGGGCTGACGCTCGCCGTTGACGACGACGAGCATCGCGAGCGGCTCGAGGCCCACGAACGGCTCGAGGAACGTGTCGATCTCCTGCTCGTGACCGTGAAGGCGTACGGCCTCGACGACGCGATCGCACGCATCGGCGAGGAGCCAGGCATCGTGCTCCCGCTCCTCAACGGCCTCGAGCACATGGTGGCGCTACGAGAGCGGTTCGCGAACGTCCTCGCGGCGACGATCGGCCGCTTCGAGGGGTACAAGGACTCGGCGACGCGGATCGTTCAGCAGACGCCGGGCGTGGTGAACGTCGCAGCACCTGAGGCGCCCGAGCAGCTCGAGCGGGGTGGCATAGCCACGCACGCGGGCGGTAGCGAGGCGGACGTCCTGTGGGAGAAGCTCGCGCGGCAAGGGCCGATCGCCGTCTTGACGTCTGCGACCGGGCAGACGATCGGCGAGCTCAGGTCGGCCTCGGAGCTTCGTCTCGCTGTCGCCGAGGCGTGCGCGGTTGGCGCAGCCGACGGCGCCAGCACGACGTTCGACGAGCAGTGGGCGATCGTCGAGTCGCTGCCGGAGTGGGCCACGTCCTCGACGGCGCGCGACGTGCTTGCCGGCAACCCGTCGGAGCTCGACGCGATCGGCGGCGCCGTCGTTCGCGCAGGCGAACGTCTCGGCGTCCCGACGCCCGTCCTCGAGGAGGCGTTGGCGGCATGCCCAGCGTGATCGCCTTCGTGCCGGCGCGCTCCGGCTCCGAGCGCGTCCCGCACAAGAACGTCCGGCCGCTGGCCGGCCACCCGCTGCTTGCGTATGCGATCGCGACGGCGAAGGAGGCGGGCGTCTTCGATCGCGTCGTCTGCTCGACCGACTCCGAGGAGATCGCCGAGATCGCGCGCTGGTACGGCGCCGAGGTTCCGTTCCTCCGCCCGAGCCGGTTTGCGACGTCGACCTCTCCCGACATCGAATGGCTCACGTACACGCTTGCCGAGCTCGGCGAGCCGTACGACCTGTTCGCGCTGATCCGGGCGACGAACCCGTTTCGCGGAGCAGACGCTGTTCGCCGGGGCCTCGAGCAGCTGCTGGCGACGCCCGAGGCGGACTCGATCCGGGCGGTCGAGCTGGTCAAGCAGCACCCGGGGAAGATGTGGGTGCTCGACGAGGAGGAACGGACGATGCGGCCGCTGCTCGAGCAGTCCGAGCTCGAGGTCGCCTGGCATGCGGGCCAGTACCAGGCGCTACCTCACGTGTACGTCCAGAACAGCGCGCTCGAGATCGCCTGGAGCCGCGTCGTCACCAGCACTGGCACCCGCGAGGGCCGGATCCTCGCGCCCTTCTTCACCCAGGGTCACGAGGGCTTCAACGTCGACGACGAAGAGGATTGGCGGCGCGCGGAGGCTCTCGTCGCCTCGAAAGAGGCCGTGCTGCCCGCGATCGACCGGGAGCCCTACCCGTATCCTCCCTCGTCATGACTGCGCTGCGGCTCGGGATCCGGACGCGCACGCGCACGGTGGCTGGACGACTCGCCGACCTCCGTCACCGGCCGGCTCTTCGCCGGCTGGGGCGCGGGAAGCCCGACGAATACCGGGAGTACCTCGACGTGCAGCAGCAGCGGACGCTATCGAAGCGCGCGAACGACCCGGGTGCGGGCGCGCGGCTCCTCGTCAGCCGCGTCGTCGAGCTCGGTGGCCTGTCCTCCGACGCCTCCGTGCTCTGCGTCGGCTGCCGGAACACGATCGAGCTCGATCTCTTCAAGGAGTCCGGCGTGGCCCGCGTCGTCGGCATCGATCTCGTCTCCCAGAGCCCCGAGATCCTCGTCATGGACATGCACGCGATGACCTTCGCCGACAGGGCGTTCGACGCCGTCTACGCGTCCCACTCGCTCGAGCATGCGTATGACGTCTCGCGAGTCGTCTCGGAGATCGCCCGCGTCAGCCGACCGGCCGCCGTCGTCGGAGTCGAGGTTCCGCTCGGGCCTGGCTCGAGCGATGCCGACCGCGTGACGTTCTCGTCGGTCGACGACCTGCGGACGGCCGTCCTGCGCGACGGGGACGCCGAGCTCTGGGCCGACGAGCAACCGGCCGAGACGGAGACGAACTCCCAGGGAACGCCGGTCGCGCGCATCGTCTACCGGCTCGGCGGGCGGCCGTGAAGGTCGCGAGCATCGAGACCCGTTTCTGCGCCGCCGGCTGGCGGCCGTGGATCTTCGTCAAGGTGACGACGGACGACGGGCTCGTCGGCTGGTCGGAGGTGACCGACTCGCACGGCTCGCCACGCGGCCTGGCCGGCATCGTCGAGGATCTTGCGCCGCTCGTCGTCGGCCGCGACCCGCGCACTTGGGAGGCGGTCTACTGGGACCTGTATCGCGCCACGCGGCAGAGCCCGGGCGGCGTCGTCGCGAAGGCGATCGCCGGCATCGAGAACGCGCTCCTCGACCTGGCGGGGAAGGCGCTCGGCGTGCCCGTCGTCGAGCTCTTCGGCGGCCCGCTGCGCACGAGCATCCCCGCCTACTGGTCGCATTGCGGCACCACACGCGCCCGCGCCTGGGAGGCGACGGGGACACCGAAGCTCGCCTCGTACGACGATGTCACGGCGCTCGGCCGCGAGGTGGTCGACGCGGGGTTCTCGGCCTTCAAGACGAACGTCGTCGTCCCGGGAAACGAGCCGCAGGTGTTGCACCCGGGGTTCCACGGGCCTGGGCTGGAGCGGAGCTCGACGCCGGAGGTGGAAGCGGCGCTCGACAAGCTGCTCGAAGCGTTTGCGGCCGGCACCGAGGGAAGGGCGGAGCCGATCCTCGACGTCAACTTCAACGTCACGACGGAAGGCGCGCGCCGCATCGCTGCCGCCGTCGAGCGCCACGGGCTCGCCTGGCTCGAGATCGACTGCTTCGACCCCGACGCGCTCGCGTTTCTTCGCGGCGCGATCTCGATCCCGATCTGCTCGGGAGAGAATCTCTACGGCGTTCGCGGCTTTCGCCCGTTTCTCGAGGCGCAGGCGATGGACGTCGCCTCGGTCGACGTGATCTGGAACGGCTTCGCGCAGTCGAAGAAGATCGCCGACCTCGCGGAGACGTACGAGGTGAGCTGTGCGCCGCACAACTACTACAGCCACCTCGCGACGTTCATCTCCGCCCAGTGGTGCGCGGCGATCCCGAACGCCCGCATCCTGGAAGTCGACGTCGACGACGTGCCGTGGAAGGACGAGCTGACGGCGGTGCCCGTGCTCGCGAACGGCGTTGTCGAGATCCCGACCGCTCCGGGGTGGGGAGCCGAGGTCGACGAGGACGTGCTCGCCGCCCATCCCTGGCCCGCGTAGACCGTGGTCGAGCTGAGCCTCATCCCCGAGCGCGAGTTCGCGCGCGTCCGAGACGCCGCGCTCGAGGACGACGCACGGCTTGCCCTGATCGCGGACATGTGCCGCCTCAACGCACTGACAGCCGTCAAGCGAGCGGGCTCGGGCCATCTCGGCTCAAGCTTCAGCGCGATGGAGATCGTCGTGCTCCTCCTGTGGGAGCTCCTCGACACGGTCATGCGGGGGTTCGATGACCCCGACCGCGACGTGTACTTCTCGTCGAAGGGCCACGACGTCCCGGGCCTGTACGCCGTGCTCCACTCGCTCGGCGTCGTGCCCGCAGAGAAGCTTCTCAGCCTTCGCCGCTATGGCGGGCTCGACGGCCACCCGAACGTCGCGCGTCCATGGGATCGAGGCCAACTCCGGCTCCCTTGGCATGGGCATCTCGAAGGGGCGTGGGATCGCCTGGGCAAAGCAGTACCTCCAGCGTGGAGGGCGCGTCGTCGTCATGGTCGGCGACGGGGAGCTGCAGGAGGGCCAGAACTGGGAGGCATTGCAGGCGGCGGCGCACGAGGGACTCGGCCGCCTGACCGTCGTCGTCGACCGGAATGCTCTCCAGTCGGACAAGCCGACGGAGGAGATCATGGCGCTCGGCAATCTCGAGGCGAAGCTCACGGCGTTCGAGTGGGACGTGCGCTCCTGCGACGGGCACGACTTCGGCGTGTTGCGCGACGCATTCAGGGGTGGTTCGAGCGACCAGCCGTGCATCGTGATCGCGCGGACGATCAAGGGCCGCGGCGTCTCGTTCATGGAGCACCCGCGCGCGCTCCGCGAAGGCGGCGGGACGTACAAGTGGCACGCGGGCGCGCCGGACGACGAGAGCTTCGTCCGCGCCCGCGACGAGCTGCTCTCCCGGATCGGTGCTGTGGAGCTCGAGCCCGTGCCTCCTCTCGAGGACGCGCTGCCCGCCCCGGCGCTCGAGGCGGAGCCGGAGAGCGGGGCGGGGACGCGAGCGAAGGTGTCGAGCGAGTACGTCGTCGAGGCGTACGGGGAGGCCCTGCTCGAGCTCGCCGCCGAGCACGAGGATCTCGTCGTCCTCGACGCCGACCTCGCGTCCGACTGCCGTGTCCGCGCGTTCGAGCTCGCGTACCCCGATCGGTTCGTCGAGTGCGGGATCGCCGAGCAGGACATGGTCTCGACAGCGGCCGGGCTCGCGCGCCACGGGTTGCTCCCGGTCGTCAACTCGTTTGCGAGCTTTCTCGCCTCACGCGCGAACGAGCAGATCTACAACCAGGCGAGCGAGGGCTCGAAGGTGATCTACGCCTGCCACTACGCCGGCTTGATCCCGGCCGGTCCAGGGATGTCGCACCAGAGCCTGCGGGACATCTCGCTGCTCGCGGCCCTGCCGGGGATGACGATCGTCCAGCCGGCGAACGCAGAGGAGACGCGGGCCGTGCTCCGCTGGGCCGTCGAGGAGGCGAAGGGAAACGTCGCGATCCGGCTTGCGATCGGGCCCTCGCCGCGTCTGATCGAGCTGCCCGGCGGCTACCGCGCGATCCCAGGCCGCGGCACGGTGCTTCGCGAGGGCTCGCACGCGATCGTCTTCGCGTACGGGCCGGTCATGCTTCACGAGACGCTGACGGCGGCGGAGCAGCTCGTGGAGCACGGGATCGAGGCGACCGTCGTCGACATGCCCTGGCTCAACCGCGTCGATCGCGAGTGGCTCGACGACGTCGTCTCGGCCGAGGCGCCCGTGATCGTCGTCGAGGACCACGCCCCCGTCGGCGGCCTCGGCGACGTTCTTCGTCGTGAGCTGGGCGGTCGAGAGGTGTCAGTCTTCGGCGTCGACGGCTGGCCCGCCTTCGGCACGCCGCCGGAGGCGCTGCGGTTCCACGGCCTCGACGCCGCGTCGATCGCCGGCGGGATTGCGGAGGCGCAAGCCCTCGTCCGCGCGTGAGCGTTCAGCTCGCACCGGAGCTCGCGCTCGTCGTCAGCTTCCACGGCGTCGTCGAGCGGATCGACCACCCGGAGATCCAGGTCAACCACCTCGAGCTCGCATCGTTCGAGCGGATCGTCGACCACATCCGCGAGCGGTTCACAGTCGTTTCGCTCGACGATCTGTCGACAGCGCTCGCGGGCGAGGCGCGGCTGCCGGCCCACGCCGCCGTGCTCACGTTCGACGACGGCTATCGCTCGGTTTTCGAGCACGTGGATCCGATCCTCCGCCGCCATGGGCTGCCTTATTCCGTTTTCGTCCCTCCCGGCCTCGTCGACGCGCGCGCACGGGTGCCGACGTACGTGATGCGCACCGCCCTCGAGTTCACGGACGCACGGAGCGTTCGGCTGCCGGGAAGCCGTCGAGCGCTCAAGCTCCGTTCCCAGGACGACCGCGCACGGGCCACCGACCGGGCCGCGGAGGCTCTGCGCTCACTGCCGCGAGCGGAGGCGGACACGATCGTCCAGGAGCTTCGCGCGCTTCTGCCCGAGCAGCGGTGGGCAGATCTCGACCGGCGCTTCGCCAGCGAGGAGCTAATGGACTGGGCCGAGCTCGGCCAGCTGTCCGACGCCGGTGTCGCGATCGGTTCGCACACACGTGACCACGTCGTGCTGCACGTGAGACAACCACGCGACGAGGTCATGACACAGGTCACTGCGTCGAAGACGCTTCTCGAAGAGCGTCTCGGCATCGACTGCCGCCTCTTCTGCTATCCGCATGGCAGTCCGCGGGACATCAGCTCTGCCGCCATCGACGCAGTAAGGGGCGCGGGCTACGGTTGCGCGGTGATGAACGTAGGCGGCCCGGTGCGGGAGGGCATGGATCCTGTTCTGCTTCCGCGGGTCGCTGTCGTCGGAGAGGCGCCGGAGGCCGCGATCGCGCCGCGCGTGCTCCTGAGCCACAGCAAGTGGTACGCAAAGATCGCGGCAGAACTGGACGTCGATGGCTGACGCAGGCGCCGGGATCGACCTCCGGCCCCCCACTCCCGACGACCTGCCGGGAATCGGGGAGCTGTATCGCAGCGTCAAAGGCAGGCCGAGGCCCGAGCAGGTCACGCGCCATCGCTTCTTCGATACCCCATGGGGGGACTCGATGTCGTTGATCGCGCTGGACGGGGATCGCGTCGTGTCCGCAGCCCTCGTCTGGCCCGTCGCGCTTCGCCTAGGAAGCCAAGTCGTGCTCGGGGGCCAGGGCACGGACGCCGTGACGCATCCCGACTATCGCGGTCGGCCTAGGCTCTTTCTCTCCCTCGCGCGCACCATGAAGAGCCTGCTCCCCGAGCGGGGCATCGACGTCTACTACACGTTTCCGAACGAGCGATCGATCAAGCTGACGAAGTACGTCGGGGGGACCTACCTCGGCGAGGTCGGCGCATGGGGTCTCGAATTTGGGAGGCGACGGATCTCCCTTCCACGTCGACGGAGGACGAGCGAATCGGCATTTGAGGACGTGAGCTCAGACGAGCTCTCGACGCTGATCGCTGCGGCACATGCCGAGCAGAACGTGATCAGAATCGACAAGAGCCCGACGTGGCTCACGTGGCGGTACTCGGAAGCGAGCGGCGAACGATGCCAGTGGCTCACGCTGCGTGAGGATGACCGTCTCGTCGCCGCGGCGTTGATCGGGGAGCGCGACCCCGATCTCTGGGGGCCGGACTTCGCCGGGCTGTTTCGCGTCCACGAGCTGTTCGCGCTGAGCGAGGCGGCCTGCGCGTCGATTCTGCGTCTCGCGATTGACGCTGCGGCCTCGAAGGACGCTCGGAAGCTCGACATCCTTGTCAAGGATCCAATGCTCGAGCGCGGAGTGGAGCGTGCCGGCTTCGTGCGCGAGAGCGATCGACCGATGACGGCGATTGTGGTCCGGGCGGGGCTTGCTCTGGACGCGCTCGATTTCAGCCACTGGCGATTGATCAGCGGCGACCTGGACTTCTTCTGATGCCCGATGGACGTGTCTGGCTCGCCCTCGCCGATCCGCTGACGAGCAAGCTCTTCTTCACCTGCGGCCTCGTGCCCGGCCTGCGCGAGCGTCTCGGCGACCGGCTCGAGCTTGTCTTCCTGATGTCGCGCGAGCAGGCGGCAGAGTGGGAGGAGGACGCTCGCGGGATCGCCGTCACGTATCGCGACGAGCTGTTTCCGAACGACGTACAGCTGGCAGAGAAAGTCGCGCGCCGCGTCGATGCTGAGCTCGAGGACGAGCTCGGCTTCTGGCCACTCGCGATCCGCTTCAACGAGCGCTACGCGTTTCATACGGAACGGATGGCGCACGGGCACGGCAACCCGTTCCTCGACCTCGATCACCGCGATCCCCTGCCTCGCTGGCCCTGGGTCGAGAGCGCCATCCAACGGTGGTACTTCAGCCCGCGGCGCTATGTGCCGCGTGCGCTGCTCACGGCGATGCGCGAGCGCTGCAGCGCGCTCGTGCTCGCCAGCCTGCAGACGCCGGCCGTCGTGCCGCTCGTCGCCGGCGCGCGAAGGATCGGGAAGCCGGTCGTCGGCTATGTCGCAAGCTGGGACCACCCGGTCGGGAAGGGCGTCATCTCTCCGTATCTCGACACCTACATCGTCCAGAACGACGTGATGCGGGCCGATCTCGCCCGCTACCACGGCGTCGATCCGGGACGCGTCGTCGTCACCGGCTGGCCGCAGAGCGACTCCTTCTTTCGACACCGCCCGCGGGAGGAATACGACGTGCTGCTTCGCAGGCTCGGGCTCGACCCGGCGCTCCCGGTCGTGCTCGTGATGGGGAACACGCCGACGAACACGCCGTACGAGCCGGCGTTCTTCGAGCGTCTGCTCGGCTGGTGGGAGTCCTCCGGCGCAAACGCCCGCTTCTCCCTCCTCTTCCGGCCCCACCCGAGAGACCGTCAGTGGCAGGAGCGGTTCGCTGCCGTCAGCGGGCGGAAGGGTGCCGCGGTCGAGCCGCTTCCCGAGGCGAGCATCGAAACGCTCGCAACCATGCTCGCCTACGGCAGCTGCGTCGTCTCGAACGCGGGCACGATCCTGCTGGATGCCCTTGTCAACGACCGCCCTGCCGTCTGCGTCCTTTACGACGAGGGCGCTCCGGCGGGCGAGTCATGGGCCACGCTGAACGTGCTCGGCGCGCACTATCGGGAGCTGATGGCATCGACCGCCTTCTACCGCGCGCAGACGTTCGACGAGGTCGTCGAGAGCATCGAGCGCGCGCTGGCGCATCCGGAGGAGCTGGCCGCCGAGAGGAAGCGCGTCGCGCACGAGGTCGTCGGCGAGCTCGACGGCCACGCGGCCGACCGGGTCTGCGACGCGATCGTTACTGCGACGCGCTGACCATCCGGCGGAGGAGGATCAGCGCGGCCGCCTTGTCGAGCAGCTCGTTCAGGTTCCCGCACTTCGGCGACTGGACGCAGGACGGGCAACCCGCCTCGCAAGGACAGCCCTCGAGCAGCCGTGCTGTGTCGGCGACCCAGCCCTCGAAGGAGACGAACCCGCGCTCGGTGATGCCGACACCGCCCGGATAGCCGTCGTAGACGAAGACGGTTGGTGCTCCGGTCTGGAAGTGGAGGTTCGTCGACAGCCCGCCGATGTCCCAGCGGTCGCACATCGCCCAGAGCGGCAGCAACGCGATCAGCGCGTGCTCGGCTGCGTGGAGCGCCGACACGAGCTGCGGCATGCGGTCGATGCCCTCGAGCTTCGATTCCGGCGGGACGAACCAGACGGCCTCGGTCTCGTACGAGGAGGGCGGGAGATCGAGCGGCACGGTCTCGAGCGTCGCGCGATCGCTCGCCGCCCGCTTCTGGTACGCGACGACGTGCTCGGACACGGAAACACGCCCGAACGAGAGCTCGACGCCGCACCGGCTCTCGACGCGAAGGCTCTCCTCGATCGCCGTCTCCGTGTCCTTCTTCGCCTGCGTGTACCAGTCGCCCGAGAACGGCTCGACGAGCGCGATCCCTGCGTCGAGGTCGAGCCGTTCGACGAGGTACGACTGCCCGAGGTGGAGGTAGACAGCGCCGTCGTGCACCGTCGAGTACGCGCGCTCGCGCTCGACGACGCCGAGCACGGCGCCATCGCCCGCGCCCACGACGAGCACGGAATCGGCGCTCGCCGAACGGAGCGACACGCGCGCCGCCGGGTAGTCGCGGCCGGCCCAGACGAAGCCAGCGCTCGTCCGGCGAAGCTCCGGCAGCTCGGGCGCGCGATCGACCGCTTCGTCTCCGAGCGTCGCTCGGTCCTCGTCGTCGATCGGCGCCTCGAACGCAGCGGAGAGGACGTGCCCGTCGAGGACGCGGTGGTTCGTGTGGTCCGAGATCGCCGCCTCGATGCGGCGGCCGAGCAGCGTCTCGGGCTCGCGCATGAAGTACTGGTCGAGCGCGTCCTCGGACGCGACGAGCACTGCGAGGCCGTGACCCGTCCGCCCTGCTCGGCCCCACTGCTGGCGCAGGCTCGCGACCGTGCCGGGGAAGCCGACCGAGACGACGCAGTCGAGCAGCCCGACGTCGATCCCGAGCTCGAGCGCGTCCGTCGCGGAGACGGCCAGCAGCTCTCCGGTCGCGAGCCGCTGCTCGATGTCGCGGCGCTGCGCCGGCGTGTAGCCCGCTCGGTACGGGGAGAGCCGGTCTGCGTACTCGCGGCCCAGGCGGTCGAGCGTGAATCGGTGGATCAGCTCCGCCGCCTTGCGGCTCTTCGCGAAGCAGAGGGTGCGCTGCCCTTGCTCGACGAGACTGGCGACGATCCGCGCCGCGTCGCCGAGCGCGCTCGCACGCTGGTTGAGCTCGACGTCGAGGAGCGGCGGGTTCCACAGGACCACGGTGCGCTCAGCCCGCGGCGCCGCATCGTCGGAGACGACGGTCGTCTCGAGTCCCGTCAGCTCGAGGGCGAGCTCCGACGGGTTCGCGATCGTCGCCGAGGCGAGCAAGAACTGCGGCTCCGCGTCGTAGACCCGCGCGAGCCGCCGCAGGCGGCGCAGGACATTGCCGACGTGCGATCCGAACACGCCGCGGTACACGTGCGCCTCGTCGACGACGACGTACGCGAGGTTCGCGAGCACGTCTCCCCAGCGGTCGTGGTGGGGAAGGACCCCGATGTGGAGCATGTCCGGGTTCGTGAGGATCGCGTTCGCCCACGTTCGGATCTGACTTCGCTGCTCGACCGGCGTGTCGCCGTCGTAGATCGCCGGGCGGACGCCCTGCACGCCGATCGCGGAGAGCCCGCGCGCCTGGTCCTGCGCGAGCGCCTTCGTCGGGTAGAGGTAGAGCACGCGCGTCTTCGGGTCGCGCGCGATCGCGTCGAGCACGGGCAGGTTGAACGCCAGCGTCTTGCCGCTCGCCGTCCCGGTCGTGACGACGAGATGCTCGCCCCGCTGTGCCGCGTCCCACGCCTCCGCCTGGTGGGCGTAGAGCGCTGTCACGCCGCGCGTCTCGAGCGCATCCGTGACGAGGGGGTGGACGCCGGCCGGCAGCGGTGCGAGGCGAGCGGCACGGGCGGGCTCGAGCGAGACGTGGGCGACCTCCTCTCCCGTGAGGAGCTCGCCCCACGCCGTCGCGACGCTCACGCCTCTGCGACGAGCTCGAGCGTCCGCGGCTCGAAGCTCTCGAGCACCTCTTGGAGGCGGGCGACACGCTCGTGATACCCCTCGGCGGTGCGCCAGTTCTTGACTGCGTCGCCGCTCAGCCAGGGTCCGAAGCTGATGAAGGTGGCCGGGGTCTCGGCATCGCGCAACAGCCGCGCCCGCTGCCCAAGCCCCTGGAGGTGACTCCATTCGATCCACTCGCTCCACCGCTGGACGAACTCGTCCTCGAGACCCTCCTGCACGCGCCAGGTGGTGTGCGTGTACGTCTCGGGCATTCGCGCCTCCTCTCCGCTCGTGGGCGATGGTACCTTCGCGCCGTGGCCGTGCCCTGCTGTCTCACGATCGCCGGCTCCGACTCCGGCGGCGGCGCGGGTATCCAGGCCGACCTGAAGGCGTTCGCGCGCGCAGGCTGCTTCGGGACGAGCGCGATCGTCGCGCTGACGGCGCAGAACACCCAGGGCGTCAGCGCTGTGCACGAGGTGCCGGCGCCGTTCGTGACCGCGCAGCTCGAGGCGGTCTTCTCCGACTTCGAGGTCGCCGCAGCGAAGACGGGGATGCTGTTCTCGCAATCGATCGTTGAGGTTGTCGCGGCGTTTCTCGCACCGCGCCCGCTGCCCCTCGTCGTCGACCCGGTGATGGTGGCGACGTCGGGTGCACGGTTGCTCGAGGACGATGCCGTCGGAGCGCTCGTGGAGCTCCTCTTTCCTCTGGCGACGGTGGTGACGCCGAACCACCTGGAAGCAGAGGCGCTCGCCGGCCGCAGCGGAACGAAGCGCGAGCTGGCGGAGGCGATCGTCGCGCTCGGCGCTCGCGCCGTCGTCGTCACCGGTGGCCACGGCGACGAGGCGGTCGACTGGCTCTTCGACGGCCACGAGCACACGCCGCTTCCCGTCGCCCGCGAGGAGGCGATTGCCACGCACGGAGCCGGGTGCACGCACTCGGCGACGCTCGCGGCGCTGCTCGCGCAGGGTGCGGCGCTCTCCGAGGCCGCGCGCGGCGCAGCCGAGACGGCAGCCCAAGCGGTGGCTGACGGTCTCGAGGAACTCGGCGCCGGCGAAGGCCCCGTCGACGTCTTCGGCCTCGCGTCTCGTGAAGCTGTCTGGCCGTGAAGCTGTCTGACATTGGCGAGCTCGGGCTGCTTCGCGAGCTCGAGGCACGCGGCCTCGCCACGGGGATCGAGAACGACGCGGCCGAGCTCGAGGAGGGTGTCATCGTGACGAATGACCTGCTGGTGGAGGGCGTCCACTTCACGTTCGATCGCATCTCCTGGCGCGATCTCGGCTTCCGGGCAGCGGCCGTCAATCTCAGCGACCTCGCCGCGAGCGGCGCCGTGGCGGAGGCGCTCGTCGTCGGCGCAGCGCTGCCCGGCGATACCGAGCTCGCCGACGTGCTCGAGCTGTACGCGGGGATTGCCGAGACCGGCGTGCCGGTCGTCGGCGGCGACACGAGCGCAGCCGCCCAGGTGACGATCTCGGTGACGGCGATCGGCCGTAGCCCTCTCGTCCCCGGCCGGGGCGGCGCACGGCCGGGCGACCTTCTCGTGGTCACCGGGCCGCTCGGGGCCGCGGGCGCAGCTTTTCGCGAGGGACTCCTTGCCCGGCCGCCGATCCGACTCGACGAAGGCCGGATGCTCGCCGGGCACGCGCACGCGCTGCTCGACATCTCGGACGGGCTGGCGGTCGACGCCGGTCACATCGCCGAGCGGTCGGGCTGCCGCGTCGTCGTCGAGCTCGACCGCGTGCCGCTCGCGCCCGGCGCGACGATCGACGACCTCGGGTTCGGCGAGGACTACGAGCTGCTCGCCGCGGTCGCGGAGCCCGGCCGGCTCGCGGTGATCGGTCGCTGCGAGGAGGGCGGAGGCGTGACGCTCCTCCTCGATGGCTCGCCGTACGCGCTCCCAGGGTGGGAGCACTTCCGATGATCGAGCTCCGCGTGATCGACGAAGCGTGTCGCATGGTCAAGCGGCTCTCTAACGGCCGTATCCTCTCGCCGTGGCGACGATGGAGACCACGACGTGCTCGACCTGCGGTGCCGCGAACCGGCCCGAGCGCAAGTTCTGTGCTGAATGCGGATCCTCGCTCGGAGTCGTGTGCCCGAGTTGCGGCACAGCGAACGAGCCCGGCGAGCGCTTCTGCGGGGAGTGCGGGACTCCGCTCGAGGCTGGCGCGCTGGCTGCCACGCCTGCCGTCTCCGTCGAGCGCCGACTCGTCTCGGTGCTGTTCGCGGATCTCGTCGGCTTCACGCCGCTCTCCGAGGATCGCGACGCCGAGGAGGTGCGCGACCTCCTCTCACGCTACTTCGAGCTCTCCGCAGAGGTGATCGGTCGCTACGGCGGTGTGGTGGAGAAGTTCATCGGCGATGCGGTGATGGCCGTGTGGGGAACGCCGGTCGCCCAGGAGGACGACGCGGAGCGGGCCGTGCGCGCCGCGCTCGACCTCGTTGCCTCGGTCAGCGAGTTCGGGAGTGACAGCGGCTTGCCCGACCTCGCTGCCCGTGCCGCGGTGCTCACTGGCGAGGCCGCGGTAAACCTCGGCGCGGCCGGCCAGGGCATGGTCGCTGGCGATCTCGTAAACAGCGCTTCTCGGGTGCAGGGCGCCGCCGAGTCCGGCACGGTGCTCGTCGGAGACACGACACGGCGCTCAACCGACGCGGCGATCGCGTACGCCGACGTCGGTCTCCACGAGCTGAAGGGCAAGACAGAGGCGATGCAGCTCTGGCGCGCTGTTCGCGTGACCGCCGGTCGAGCCGGCGGACTGAAGTCGCAGGGCCTCGAGCCGCCGTTCGTCGGCCGTGACCGCGAGCTGCGGCTCGCAAAGGAGCTCTTCCATGCCTCGACGGACGAGCACAAGGCGCATCTGCTCTCGATCACCGGCATCGCCGGCATCGGCAAGTCGCGGCTTGCCTGGGAGCTCTTCAAGTACCTCGACGGCATCACCCAGGACGTCGTCTGGCACCGCGGCCGTTGCCTCGCCTACGGCGACGGTGTGACGTACTGGGCGCTCGCCGAGATGGTCCGGATGGGCGCAGGCATCGCCGAGGGCGAGGACGACACGACGGCGTGGACGAAGCTCGACGCGGTCCTCGAGAGCGCGGTCGAAGACGCCGAGGAGCGGGCGTGGATCCGGCCGCGCGTCGCCCAGCTCCTGTCGCTCGAGGGGCGCTCGGACCTCGAGCAGGCCGAACTGTTCGCCGGGTGGCGTCTCTTCTTCGAACGCCTTGCCGAGCGCGCCCCGGTCGTACTCGTCTTCGAGGACATGCAATGGGCCGATGCACCGCTGCTCGAGTTCGTCGCGTATCTGCTCGAGTGGTCCCGCAATCACGCGATCCTCGTCGTTGCGCTCACCCGGCCCGGGTCGGCTGAGGGCAAGGCGCAGTGGGCCGCCGGACTCAGGAACGCGACGACGTTGTCTCTCGAGCCCCTGTCGAACGAGGCGATGGAGACGCTGCTCGACGGCTTCGTCCCGGGTCTCTCCGCCGACGTTCGCACGCAGATCCTCGAGCGCTCGGAAGGAGTTCCCCTCTACGCCGTCGAGACGGTGCGCATGCTCATCGACCGTGGTCTCCTCGAGCAGGTTGGCGACGAGTACCGCCCGACGGGCCCGATCGAGGCGCTCGAAGTGCCTGAGACCCTCCAGGCGCTGATCGCGGCACGCCTCGACGCCTTGCCCGCTGAGGAGCGCTCCGTCGTCCAAGACGCGGCGGTCCTCGGCAAGACGTTCACCAAGGCGGCGCTCGCGGCCGTGTCCGGCTCAGGCGAAAGTGACCTCGACACGTTGCTCGTGGCGCTCGTGCGCAAGGAGGTGCTGTCGCTCCAGGCGGATCCCCGGTCGCCCGAGCGCGGTCAGCACAGCTTCCTCCAGGATCTCTTGCGCCAGGTCGCCTACGAGACACTGTCGCGGAAGGAGCGCAAGACGAGGCACGTTGCGGCCGCCTCGTATCTGGAGCAGCAGTGGGAGGAGGGGGACGACGAGCTCGTGGAGATCGTCGCCTCGCACCTGTTGTCGGCGCTCGAGCTCGACAGCGACGCAGCCGACGCGCCCGAGCTGCGGACGAACGCCGAGATGATGCTCGTCCGCGCAGGAGAACGGGCGGCCACCCTTGGCGCGAACGACAGCGCGCAACGGTACTTCGAGCGAGCGCTCGAGCTCGCTGGCAGCCCTCTGCGCGCAGCCGAGCTCCACGAGCGTGCAGGCCAGATGGCGACTTTTGGGCTTCGCGCGCCCGAGGCCCGCGCGCATTTCGAGGCGGCGATCGAGGGGTTCGAAGACATCGGGCTGACGCACCCGGCTGCTCGCGTACGGTCGCGTCTGGGGTTGCTCGTCTGGGTGCAGGAGGGTGACATCGGGAAGGCGATCATGTTCCTGGAGTCCGCCTTCGACGTGCTTACCGCCGACGAGCACGACGCCGATCTCGCCCAGCTGGCCGTCTCGCTTGCGCGCCCGCTATTCTTCAGCGGCCGCCACGACGAGGCGATGTCGCGCAACGAGCTTGCGCTCGAGATCGCGGAGTCGCTGGAGCTGGCGGAGGTGCTCTCGCACGGCCTGAATACAAAAGGCCCTGATCCTCTCGGCGCGTGGGAGGCCCGAAGAGGCGTGGCTGCTGATGCGGCATGCGCTGGACGTGGCGCTGGCCCACGACCTGTCGACGTGCGGCGCTTCGCGCCTACATCAACGCCACGTCACTCGTCGCCTGATGCGGAACCGGGCGCGCGAGGCTCTCGCGTTGGCGCTGCGAGGGTCAGGAGCTGGCACGGAAGGTCGGAGATCGAGACTCGAGAGCACTTCCCGAAAGCTGGGTCCTCGGCATTCGCGCGACGGCTCGGCCAATGGGACAGCTGTCCTGGCCGAGGAACGGCGCCCGAGGTGGAAGCGCAGGTGCGGGTGAATCTTTACGGCACGGGATCTCATTCCCATACTTGGCGGACACGAGGCGAGCTGGACGAGGCCCGGCACCGTTTCGAGCGCAGTTCGTGCCGCTTCCTCGATCCGGACGAAGTGCAGGACGTCGCAGGGTTTAAGATGATGGAGTCGCACGTCCTGCTCGCCGAAGGACGGTCGCGAGATGCGCTCGCGGCGGCCGAGGAGGCGGTCGCACGTCCGCGAGGCGAATCGCCGAAGGGCTGGCGGCAGTCGAGGTCGGGTACACGATTGCGCTCGAGGCAGCATTCGAGCTCGGGGACGATGCGAGAGGCGACGAGCTCCTGGCCATCGTCGAGCGGCTCCCACCCGGCGAGCTGAGCCCGTATCTGCGCGCCACCGGTGCCCGCTTCAGCGCGCGACGTGCGGCGCGTACGGTGACAGCGAGACGGCGGCGGCCGGGTTCTCCGCCGCCGCCCGGATCTTCCGGGAGATCGAGTACTCGTTCGACTCGCGGTCGTGCTGCTCGAGCACGCCGAGTGGCTCGCTGGAGTGGGCGGGTCGATGAGGCCGCGCCCCTCGCCGCCGAGGCGCGCGAGATCTTCGAGCGGCTGCAGCGCGTCGCCCTATATCGAGCGGGTCGATCGGCTGCCGGTCGGCGCTACGGCGTCGGTGAGCTGAGCCAGCTCGACCAGGCTTGCTCGTAGCGCGAACGCGGATAGGCGCCCAGCACCGCTCGCGCTCTTCGCCGCCATCGAAGAGGATCGCCGTCGGTATCGAGAGCACGCCGTAGCGCGCCTGCCGTGTCGAGGTTCTCGTCGATGTTGAGCTTCACGAACCGAACGCGGCCCTCGTGGTCGGCCTCGAGCTGCTCGAAGATCGGGTCGACTGCCCGGCACGGCCCGCACCACGGCGCCCAGAAGTCGACGATCGACCGGCCCGACCGCGTCGAGCACTTCCTCCTGAGAACGTTGCGTCCGTGACGTCGTCCACGAGCGTCTTATAGCCGTCCGCGCAAGGGCGCGAGCCGCAGGACGGGCACCTTCCACACCGCCTCGAGGAAGATTCCCTTGCTCATCTTCGACGAGCCCGCCTCGCGGTCTGCGAACGTGATCGGCACCTCGGTCACGCGAAACCCGGCGCGGATGGCGCGATACGTCGTCTCGATCTGGAACGCGTACCCGATCGACGAGATCGACGGTAGGTCGATCGCCTCGAGCACGGCGCGGCGGTAGCACTTGAAGCCCCCGGTGAGGTCGCGGACGCCGACACCGAGCAGAACGCGCGCATAGAGCGATCCCCCGGACGAGACGACCCGCCGGCCGGCGCCCCAGTTCTCGACCCCCCCACCCGCGACGTAACGCGAGCCGAGCACGAGATCGGCTCCGCCCGCTGACTCGATCAGACGGGGAACGTCGTGCGGGTCGTGCGAGAAGTCGCAGTCCATCTCGAGCACGAGCTCCGCGCCCTCGTCGAGCGCGCGGCGGAACCCGGCGAGATACGCCGGTCCGAGCCCTTCCTTGTGCGGCCGGTGGAGGACGTCGACGTAGCCGAGCTCGGCTGCGAGCTCGTCCGCCACCGCTCCGGTGCCGTCGGGCGAGCTGTCATCGATCACGAGCACGCGCGCGCCTTCGGGGAGCACGCCGCCGAGCGCGCGCAGCATCGGCTCGATGTTCTCGCGCTCGTTGTAGGTCGGTAGGCAGACGGTCGCGCGCACCGCCGTATCATCGCGTTCATGGCCCGGTCGCTGCCCGCGAACGCCGACGTCGCCGACCAGCTCGAGCTGCTTGCCGACATCCTCGAGATCGAGGGCGAGCAGTCGTTCCGCGTGCTCGCCTACCGGCGGGCTGCGACTCGCGTCCGCGAGACGGGCACCTCGATCGCCCAGCTCGCGCTCGACGGCAAGGCGCGGGAGCTGCAGGGGATCGGCACGACGATCGAGGGCAAGATCGTCCAGATCGTCGACGACGGCGAGATCCATGCGCTGACGAAGCACCGCCAGCAGGTTCCGCCCGGCGTCGTCGAGTTCGTCAGGTTGCCTGGTCTCGGCGCGAAGACGGCGCGCCGGATCTGGCTCGAGCTCGACGTGACGACGATCGAGGGGCTGCGCGAGGCGGCCGAGGCGGAGCGCCTGCGGACGCTCTCCGGCCTCGGGCCGAAGGTGGAGGAGAACATCCTGCGCGCGCTCGCCGAGCAAGGGAATGCGGCGCCGGCCGAGCAGCGGACGCTGCTCGGGACCGCGCTGCCGTTCGTGGTCGACGCGGTCGAAGAGCTGCGCGCGCATCCGTCGGCGGTGAAGGTCTCCGAGGCGGGGAGCGCGCGCCGGCGCCGCGAGACGGTGCGCGACCTCGACATCATCGCGACGGCGAGGAAGCCCGAAGCCCTGATCGAGCACTTCGTTGGCCTGCCGTGGGTGCTAGAGGTCGCGGCGCGCGGGGGAACGAAAGCGACCGTCGTCTCGCACCTCGGCGTCCGCGTCGACCTCCGCGTCGTCCCGCCGGAGTGCTTCGGCAACCTCCTCCAGCACTTCACGGGCTCGAAGGAGCACAACGTCGCGATGCGGGAGGAGGCGCAGCGGCGCGGCCTGTCGATCTCCGAGTACGGCGTCACCGTCGTCGACACGGGCGAGGTGGTCACGCACCGAGACGAGAAGGCGCTCTACGAATATCTCGGCTACCAGTTCATCCCGCCCGAGCTCCGCGAGCACACCGGCGAGCTCGAGGCGGCGCGTGCCGGCGCCCTGCCGAAGCTCGTCGAGCTCCGCGAGCTGAAGGGCGACCTGCACGCGCACACGACGTGGTCGTCGGACGGGCACAACACCGTCGAGGAGATGGCTCGCGCCGCCATCGACCGCGGCTACGAGTTCCTCGCGATCACCGACCACTCGCACTACCTCCGCGAGGGCCGGATGGAGGCGCAGGCGCGTGAGATCGACCGGCTGAACAAGAAGCTCGCGCCGTTCCGGCTGCTGAAGGGCGTCGAGGTGAACATCCGCGCGGACGGAACGCTCGATGTCTCCGACGAGGAGCTCGCCGAGCGCGACTGGGTCGTCGCGTCGCTGCACACCGCCTTCTCGAAGAGCCCGACCGAGCGGATCTGCGCGGCGATGGAGAACCCGCACGTGGACTGCATCGGCCATCCGACGACGCGCAAGATCGGCCGGCGGAAAATGGCGCCGCTCGACCTCGGTCGCATGATCGCGACCGCGCTCGAGACGAACACGGCGATCGAGCTCAACTCGCAGCCCGACCGGCTCGACATGCCGGACACCGTCGCGCGCGTGGCCGGTGAGGCCGGCGTTCTCGTTCCCGTGACGAGCGACGGGCACCGGATCAGCGCGCTCGGCTACGTCGAGATCGGCATCGGCCAGGCGCGCCGCGCGTGGCTGACGAAGAAGCAGGTCCTGAACACGCGCTCCTGGGCGCAGATCGAGAAGCTGCACCGATGACCTTCCCGGGAAGGCAGATGACGTTTCGGGAAGGCAGATGACGTTTCTGGAAGATGGGGCCGACGCGCTCGAGTGGGCGGCCCGCTATCTAGAACGCGTCGACGAGCTGCCGGTGCTCGCGCAGGTCGAGCCCGGCTGGGTGCGCTCGCAGCTGCCTGCCCGCGCACCCGATCGGGGCGAGCCCTTCTCGGCCGTCCTGCGCGACCTCGACGAGATCCTGCTCCCGGCGATGACCCACTGGCAGTCGCCGCGGTACTTCGGCTACTTCGCGATCTCGAGCTCCGAGCCCGCGATCCTCGCCGAGCTGCTCGCAGCGACGATCAACCAGAACGCGATCCTCTGGCGCACGTCTCCTGCGTCGACCGAGCTCGAAGGCGTCGTCCTCGACTGGGTGGCCGACCTGCTCGGGCTCCCAACGGGCTGGCACGGGCACATCGAGGACACGGCCTCGACGTCGACGCTCGTCGGCCTCGCGGCGGCGCGCGAGCTCGCGCCCGATCGGCCGGTCGTCGTGGCGTCGGAGCACGCGCACTCCTCCGTCGAGAAGGCGGCGAAGATCCTCGGCCTCGAGCTGCGGAAGGCCCCGGTCGACGACGCCTTCCGGCTCCGCCCGGACGCGCTGGAGCTCGACGGCGCGTGCGCCGTCGTCGCCACCGTCGGGACGACATCGACCGCCTCGGTCGACCCCGTGCCGGCGATCGCCGACGCGTGCGCGGCGGCAGGCGCGTGGCTCCATGTCGACGCCGCCTACGCGGGCTCGGCCATGGTCTGCCCGGAGCTGCGCTGGGCGTTCGAGGGCGTCGACCGCGCCGACTCGCTCGTCGTCAACGCGCACAAGTGGATGCTCGTGCCCGTCGACTGCTCGCTCGTCTGGAGCCGTCGGCCGGACGTGCTCCGCGACGCGTTCAGCCTCGTGCCCGAGTACCTGAGGACGGCGGACGCGGTCGACAGCCTGGGCGAGTACGGCCCGGCGCTCGGCCGCCGCTTCCGGGCGCTCAAGCTCTGGGCCGTTCTCCGCTGCTACGGACGGGAGGGGCTCGAGCGGATGATCCGCGAGCACGTCCGCCTGGCGGCCCAGTTCGAGGGGTGGGTGCACGACGGAGCCGGGTTGGGAGATCTGCGCGCCGCGGCACTTCTCGCTCGTCTGCTTTCGCCGCGAGGGATCGGACGCGGAGAACGAGGAGCTGCTCGCGCGGATCAACGCGAGCGGCGAGGCGTTCCTCTCGCACACGCGGCTCGACGACCGCTTCGTGATCCGGCTCGCGATCGGGCACGAGCGGACGACGGAGGAGGACGTTCGCCGCACCTGGGACCTGCTAAGGCGGGAAGCCGGCTAGCGACGCTCGAGGGCCGCTAGCGACGCGTCGTGCAACGCCACGCGGTAGCGCCACAGCGCCCTGTTCGTCGCGAGCAGCCGCTCGCGAATCGGCCCCGCGAGCTCGTCCGTGGTGCCCCAGCGAGCCTCCGCGATCTCGTGCTCGTCGATC
This sequence comes from uncultured Actinomycetes bacterium, assembly GCA_963773055.1. GTDB lineage: Bacteria > Actinomycetota > Thermoleophilia > Gaiellales > Gaiellaceae > PALSA-612. Next base: position 525,494 of record CAVYZL010000003.1, read on the forward strand.
GGCGCCAGCACGTCGTCGCCGGTCGTCGCCGAGAACACGTGCGTCACCCACGGCACGGCCTCGTTCTCGAAGCGGAACTCCGCCTCCGCCCGCAGGAGGTACCGCTCGAGCGCAACGTCGGCGCCGAGCTCCTCGAGGCCTTCGCGCACGACGCCGTCGACGAAGTCCTCGCCGACGTTGATGCCGCCGCCCGGCGTGCGCCAGATTCCCGGCTCGAAGTGCGGCTTACGGATCAACGCCAATCGCTCGCCGTTGAACACGAACAGCGTCACGTCGTGCCGACGGGCCGGGTTGTACGTGATCAGCGCCAGCTCGGGATCAGAGACCTCGCCGTCCCAGCGCATGATCGCGGGCTCGCCGAAGCGTGCCCGCACGGGAGCGAGGAGCTTCTCGTCGACGTGCATCAGAGCCGGCCGAGCACCTCGGCCAGCGCCTCCGGGCCGTCGACGCAGAGGTCTGCCTGCTCGACGAGCTCCACCGGCGCTTCCGCCGACCGGACGGCCACGCGGACGCCCAGCTCGAGGCCCTCGAGCGCCGCGAACGCGTCGAGATCGGTCGTATCGTCACCCGCGTAGAGGGCCCGGTCGGCGCCGGACTCGGTGAGCAGCTGGCGGACGGCCGTGCCCTTGTCGGCGTCCACTGGCGGCCGGATCTCGAGCACCATGCGGCCCCAGCGGGCATGGAGCCCCTCCGCCACCGCCCGCTCGGCGACCAGCTCGAGCTCCTCGCGTGCGACCTCCGGATCAGGCGCCTGCCGGTAGTGGAACGAGAGCGACAGACGCTTGCCGGCCTCGGGCGGCCAGGGGGATGTCCGCGCAAAGCTCGCCAGCTGTTCGGCCCACAGGTCCGCTTCCGGAGCGAGCCCGAGCCCGTGCTCGCCCACGTAGCGGACCCCCTCGACGCCGACGACGCGCTCCGCCTCTCGAGCCGGACGCCCGCTGATGCACGCGACGAGGCGGTAGCGGCCGACCAGCCCGGCGAGGATCTCGCGCGTTGCCGGAGGCACGCGTGCCTCCTCCGGGCGGTCGACGATCGGTGCGAGCGTGCCGTCGACGTCCAGGAGAACGGCGGCACGCTCCGGCTGCTCCCCCAGGCGCGCGAGCAGGTGGTCGGCATCCACGCTCGTAGAATAGGCCGGTGCGCCTCGTCGTCATCGGGCTCGCGGCGGGGTTCTTCGCGGCGCTGTTCGGCGTCGGCGGCGGGATCATCATCGTGCCGCTGCTCCTGCTGCTGACGGCCTTCCGCGAGCGCCCGGCGATGGCGACGTCGCTCGCGGCCGTAGGGCTGATCGCCTTGGAGGGCGTGATCTTCTTCGCCGCGCACGGTGACGTGAAGCCCGGGGCGGCCGCGCTCGTCGGCATTCCGGCGATGGCCGGCGTCGTGCTCGGCACGAGCCTTCAGCAGCGGCTCGCGTCGCGCACGCTGATGATCGCGTTCGCATGCGTCCTCGCGGCCGTCGCCGTCCGGATGCTCGTCTGATGGAGAAGATGGCGCTCGCTGCGGCCGTGGGCGTGCTGGCCGGCGTGCTCGCCGGCCTGTTCGGGGTCGGCGGCGGCATCCTGTTCGTCCCGACGCTGACGCTCGTGCTCGGCCTCGACCAGCTGCATGCGCAGGCGTCGTCGCTGCTCGCGATGCTGCCCGTCGTCGCCGTGGGCACCTGGCGCCAGCGGCGCTACGGGAACGTCCGGCTGCGGGCAGCCGTCGTCGTCGGGCTCGCCGGCGTAGGGGGTGTGCTGCTCGGAGGGACGCTTGCCGAGTCGCTGTCCGACCCCGTGCTCGAGCGGTTGTTCGGCGTGCTCCTGCTGTGCGTCGCCGGCCAGCTCGTGTGGCGCGCCACGCGCCCCAGCGCTACGCGTTGAGCGCGAGCGAGATCGCGAAGATGACGGCGAACCCGGTGACGGTCAACCCGACGCGCCGCCAGGACGGATGCTCGTGCGCCTCGGGCAATAGGTCGCTCGCGCCCATGTAGAGGAAGAAGCCGGCGTACAGCGCGAGCAGCGTGCCGAGCTGCCGCTCGGAGACGTCGAGCACGAACGTGCCGACGATCGCGCCGAGCAACGGAGCGATCGCGTCGACGGCCAGCCACTGCCGCGCGCGCTCGATCGTCCCGCCCTGGCGCAGGACGAAGCTGACGGTGTTCAGGCCGTCCGCGAAGTCGTGGCTGACGATCGCGACGAACACGAGCAGCCCGGTCGCCGTGCTGAGGTTGAAAGCGAGGCCGATGCCGAGGCCGTCGACGAAGCTGTGGATCGACAGGCCTGCTGCGCCGAGCGCCCCGACCTGCGCGTGGCCCTTCGCCTGCTCGTCGGGGTCGCGGTGATGGAGGACGAGCAAGCGGTGCGCGAGGAAGAAGACGAGGAAACCGAGGCCTGCGAAGCCGCCGACGCGCTGCCCGTCGTCCACCGCGTCGATCGCCTCCGGCAGGACGTCGAAGAGCGCGACCGCCACAACGATGCCTCCCGAGAACGCGATGATCGTGCCGATCCGGTCGCGGAGCCGAAGCGCAAGCAGGCCGCCGGCGAGCGTCGAGACGACCGTCAGCCCTGCGAGCGGGATCGCGATCCAGCTCGTCATGCCGCGCAGCGCGCGCAGTGGCCGTAGATGTCGAGATCGTGCGTCTCCGGCACGAACCCGTAGCGTGCGCGGAGCAGCTCGGCCGGCGGCGCCGCGCACAGCTCCGTCTCCTGGACGTCACCGCACTCGAGGCAGACAAGGTGGTGATGGTGCCCGGGATGGCAGCGGATGTACGCAGGCTCCGCGCCCGGTAGCAGTCGCACGGAGCCTGTCTCGCGGAGCAGCTCGACGGTGCGGTACGTCGTCGCGAGACCGAGCTGCGGGTGCGCCCGCCGCGCGCGCATGTGGAGGTCGACGACGGTGAATCTGCCGGGCAGCGTTGCGAGCGCGTCGATCACCGCCTGCCGCTGCGCGGTCAGGCGAACGCCGTCGGGCAAGCCGGTCTCGGCGTGCTCGTCGGAGGCCACGACGCCAGCGTAGTTGAGAACGATTCTCAAGACAACTGGAAAGGTGGCTGATCGCCCTGCGATACTCCTGCCTCGGTGGTGGGCCTACGGGGGACGGTCGTCGGGCTGTCCGTCTTTCTCGCGCTCGTCTCGCAGGCGGGCGGTGAGACGCGGACTGGAGCGCCCCTGCCTGCGCGCTCGAGCGCATACGGGATCAAGATCCTGCTCCCGAACGCCGAGCCGATCGTCGCCGGCGCGGTCAGCGGCCCGCCATCCGCGTACGAGAAAGCCGGGAGCTTCGCCTATCCGGCCGACGGCTCGGTCGTGAGCGCGAGCAGCGTCAGCGCGCGAGCATCGTTGGGCGGCGGCGGCGCTCGGGCGCTCGCGGGGTCAGACCTCCGCAGCGTCGCTCTGTTCGGCGGTGAGATCACCGCCGACGCGGTGATCGCGCGGTCGACCGCGCTCGCGTCGCCTGGCGAGGTCCAGTCGGGCTACGGCGCCACGCAGATCACCAGCCTCGCCGTGCTCGGCCAGCCCGTCAGCCCATCGGCGGAGCTCCGGGTCGCCCTCGGCGACTGGGGCCACCTGACGCTGCTCCAGGAGCACGAGCGCCGGTTCGGCCGCTACCAGCGCGGCTGGGTGACGGTTCTCGACGTGCAGCTCGACGCCGACCACGCAGGGCTTCCCGTCGGGACGCGGATCCTCGTCGGCTACGCGGACGCGACGGCGCGTGCGCAACCGGTTGCCTCGTCGCTCGCCGCGACGAAGCACTTGACGACGCCGACGAAGGCCACTCCGGAGCAGCAGGTCGTGCCGCTGCCGCGCATCAGCCGAGGCCTCGGGCTGCCGGTCGGCGCGCGCGGGCCGGGCACGCAGGGCCAGCTCCCGCTCGTGCTCGTGCCGCCGAAGGTGACGAGCCGCCTGACCGCTGGCGGCTACGTGTTTCCCGTCTACGGCTCCGTCTCGTACGGCGACAGCTTCGGCGCGCCGCGCGCGGACACGATCTGGCACCACGGGGACGACCTCTTCGCGCCGCTCGGAGCCCCCGTGCTCGCGGTCTCGGACGGCACGGTCTTCTCGGTCGGCCGCAACCCGATCGGCGGAAACCGTTTCTGGCTCCGCGATCTGGCCGGCAACGAGTTCTACTACGCCCACCTCTCGGCGTTCGCGCCCGACGCGCTCAACGGCAACCACGTCCGGGCCGGCGACGTGATCGGCTTCGTCGGCAACACCGGCGACGCCCAGGGCACGCCGTACCACCTGCACTTCGAGGTGCATCCCGCGTCGCTTCTCGTCCACGGGGAGGACGGCGTCGTCGATCCGACGCCGTACCTCCACGCGTGGGAGCACCTCACCGACGTCGCGTTCCCGACGACGGGCATCTGGGCGCCGACGATCATCGCAGCGCGGAATGCCCCTGCCGTCGGCGCGATGCTCCTTCAGGCAAGCGACATCTCGAGCGCAAACGGCCTCGACCCGGCGTCGCTGACGCGGGCCTTGAGGCCGATTGCCGTCTCACGCGACGGTGTGCTCCTCGGCGCGCGAAGCCGCGCCGGCGCTACGCGTTGATCGGCGACTCGGTCGAGTGCCCGTTGTAGGCGAACTCGCCTCCGGACACGCGGCCCTTCACCCAGCGGCGCGTCTCAGGCCCCGTGAACGGGTTGAACAGCACGCCGATCGCAACACCGAGCATGAGCAGGAGGCTCGTGCGGAGGCGGTGCGTCTCGTGCCGCTCGTCCTGTAGCCGGTCTGCGGCGTTGCGCAGCTCTGCCACCGCGCGCTTCAGGTTCTCGTGAACGTCGTCGTCCAGCGCCATCTTGCCGGCGAGGCTCGTCATGCCCTTGGCGGGCACGAGCCCGTCGTAGATCTCCTTCGCGGCCACGAAGGCGCTCCGCAGGCTCTCGCGGAACTCCTCGTCCGTGAGCGCGCGCTCCAAGTACGGGCGGGCAGAATCCGCTGCCGTGCGTACCTTGTCGTTCTTCAACATCCGAATCACCTCTTCCATATCGTTCAGCTTCGAGTGTACGTACCTTCAGCCTGCTGGCGTCGCGGCTCGCTCGCGGCGGTCGCGCTGCTCCCGCTCCTGGCCGCAGCCTGCGGCGGGTCGTCGAGCGGCTCGCCGTCGACACGGCCCGTTCAAGGCCCTGGATTCGTCTTCCAGGCCCCCTCGGGCGCTGTCGTCACGCGGACGCCGAGGTCGGTGACGGTACGGCCCGATGCGAAGGAAACCGTTGAGCTCACGTCGGTTACGCGGTTCCCGCTCGCCAAGACGTTCAAACCGAGCCTGTGGTCGAAGGCCAAGGTCGAGCTGGACGGCATCGCCACGCGTCTTGCGATAGGCCTCGTCGCGAAGCAGACGGAGCCCGTGAGGACGGTTCGGCTCGGGAGCATCCAGCACCCGGCGGGTCGGGCTCTCATGGGCCGCCGCTACACGATGGAGTTCGACCAGAACGGCACCGAGGTCACGCAGCGCCTCACGCTGCTTCTCGACCGGCACACGGAGTACCAGCTCCTCTGCCGCTGGCGGACGTCGGACACCGCGCCCGACTCGTGTGGGCTCCTCGAGGGAACCTTCGCCCGGCTATGAAGGGCGTCATCCTCGCCGGCGGCAGCGGCACCCGCCTCCATCCGCTGACGCGGATCACCAACAAGCACCTGCTGCCGATCTACGACCGGCCGATGGTGACGTACGCGATCGAGGCTCTGGTCGGCGCGGGGGTCTCCGAGCTGATGCTCGTCACGGGCGGCACGCACGCGGGCGAGTTCTTCCGGCTGCTCGGCAACGGCCACGAGTACGGCATCGACAAGCTCTTCTACGGCTACCAGGAGAAGGCCGGCGGCATCGCGGACGCGCTCGGACTCGCCGAGCGGTTCGTCGACCGCGACCGCTGCGTCGTGATGCTCGCCGACAACGTCCTCGAGCGGTCGATCCGGGAGGTCGTCGAGCGGTTCGAGGCGCAGGAAGCCGGCGCGCGCATCGTCCTTGCTCGTGAGTCGGATCCCGAGCACCTGCGCCACCTGGGCGTGCCCGAGCTGGACGGAGATCGGATCGTCCGCATCGACGAGAAGCCCGAGACGCCGGCGTCGGAGTTCGCGGTCACCGGCATCTACTTCTACGACGACGCCGTGTGGGACGTCGTGCCGACGCTCGAGCCCTCGGGTCGCGGCGAGCTCGAGATCACTGACGTCAACAACTGGTACGTCGAGCAGGGGGCGATGGAGTACGACGTGCTCGAGGGCTTCTGGGGAGACGCCGGAGAGTCGATCGACGCGTACTACTCGGTCAACGACTTCGTCCGGGCGAGCGGGGTGAACAAGGCGTGATCGAGGGGATCGTCCGCCTGCCGGCCGTGGTGCACGAGGACGCGCGCGGCTGGGTCGTGGAGGTGCGGCGCGAGTCGCTGCTGCCGAAGCCGACCCGCCAGACGAACGTCTCGTTCTCGCGGCAGGGCGTGATCCGCGGCCTCCACTACCACGAGCGCGGCCAGGACGACCTCTTCTACTGCATCACCGGCAAGGCCCGGGTCGTCGTCCTCGACCGAGACAGCGGCGAGACGTTCACCGAGGACATCGGCGACGACAATCCCGTCGCGCTCTACATCCCCGGACGCCACGCGCACGGGTTCGAGGCGCTGACCGACGTCCTCTTCTCCTACCACGTGACGGAGGAGTACGACCCGGAGAGCCCGGACGAGCACGGCATCGCATGGGACGACCCGCGGGTCGTCGACCTCTGGAGCACACGATCGCCGATCCTTTCGCCCAGAGACCAGTCCGCATAACGGGCGCGCGCGGCCAGCTCGGCCGGGCGCTCGTCGACGTGTGGGGGCCGAGCGTCGACTCCGACGCCGAGCTCGTTCTCCACACGGCAGCGTGGACGGACGTCGACGGGGCGGAGTCGGACCCCGAAGGCGCGGAGCGCGCGAACGTCGGGCTGACGCGCGAGGTCGTCGCGGATGGCCTGCCCGTCGTCTACTTCTCGACGGACTACGTGTTCGACGGCCGGAAGGGCGAGCCGTACGTCGAGTCGGACGCGCCGAGCCCGCTCTCCGTCTACGCGCGGACGAAGCTGGACGGAGAGCGCGAGGTGAAGGACGGCTGGATCGTCCGCACGTCGTGGCTCTTCGCACCGTGGGGCAAGAACTTCGTGCTGACGATGCTCGCGCTCGGGCGTGAGCGCGACGAGCTCGGCGTCGTCGACGACCAGCGAGGCTGCCCGACCTACGCGCCGCACCTTGCCGCAGCGACGCGCGAGATCGTCGGCCTGCCTTATGGGACGTACCACGTCGCCGCCGCCGGCGACTGCACGTGGGCGGACTTCGCGGAGGCGATCTTCGAAGAGGCCGGAGTCGACTGCCGCGTCCGCCGCGTGACGACGGCCGAGCTCGGCCGGCCGGCGCCACGCCCTGCGCACTCGGTGCTGCGGTCGGAGAAGCCCGAGACGCCACGCCTTCCGCACTGGCGCGAGGGCCTGCGGGAGTGCCTGGCGCGGATCGAGGACTAGGGTGTGACCATGCGCGTGCTCGTCACCGGAGGGGCAGGCTTCATCGGATCGCATTTCGCGAAGCGGCTCGTAGCGAGCGGCAACGAGGTCGTGGTGCTCGACAAGCTCACCTACTCGGGCAACCCGGCGAACCTCGCGGACGTCGGCTGCCCGGTGATCGAAGGCGACATCTGCGACACGGACACCGTCATGTCGGCGGCCAAGGGCTGCGATGCGATCGTCAACTTCGCCGCGGAGACCCACGTCGACCGCTCGATCCTCGACGCCGAGGAGTTCGTGGAGACGAACGTCCTCGGCGCGCACGTCGTGGCGGAAAGCGCGAACCGGCTCGGAATCAAGCTCGTCCATGTCTCGACGGACGAGGTGTACGGCGACGTCATCGCGCCGCACCGGTCGGCCGAAGGCGACATGCTTCATCCGTCGAGCCCGTACTCGGCGTCGAAGGCCGGCGGCGATCTGCAGGTGCTCGCGGCCGTGCGCACGTTTGGCGTCGACGCGTGCATCACCCGCGGCGCTAACACCTACGGCCCGAACCAGTATCCGGAGAAGCTGATCCCGCTGATGGCGACGAACGCCTTCGAAGGCCTCGAGCTCCCCGTCTACGGCGACGGCCGCCAGATCCGCGAGTGGCTCCATGTCTCCGACCACTGCGCGGCGGTCGAGCACGTGCTGCACGAGGGCGCCTCGGGCGATGTCTACAACGTCGCCGGCGAAGACCACGAGAACCTGGACATCGTCGGGCGGATCGTGGAGGCGACGGGCTGCGACGCGGGTCTCGTCCGGCACGTCGAGGACCGGCCCGGCCACGACCGTCGCTACGCGCTCGAGGACTCGAAGCTCCGCGGGCTCGGCTGGTCGCCCCAGGTTCGGTTCGAGCAGGGTCTCGCCGACACCGTCGCGTGGTATCGCGACAACCGCGCCTGGTGGGAGCCGATCAAGTCCGGCGCCTTCCGCTCGTACTACGAGGAGCAGTACGCGTTGCGGCTCGCATCGGAATGAGTAGCGGGCTCCGCCGAGAATCGTTCAGCTAGCCTGATTCGTTGCGCCTCAGGCGCCCGCCCAGATGTTTCGTCGTCTCATCGCCTGTCTCGTGCTCCCGCTCCTGCTCGCAGGGGCGGCGTCGGCGATCCCGACTGCCGACGGAACCGTGTCTACGACCACGTTCGTCTTCCGCGGACGGGGTTGGGGCCACGGCGTCGGCATGGGCCAGTGGGGCGCCTTCGGACAGGCGAAGCGCGGCGTCGACTACGACGCGATCCTCGCGCACTACTACCCGGGAACCGTTCTCGGAAAGGCGCCTTCGAAGCCGGTGCGCGTGCTGCTCCGCGACGGAAAGGGGCCGTTCGCGATCGCCTCCGAGGCGCCGTTCCGCGTCGAGGACGGCGACGGCCAGATTTACGACCTCGAGCCTGGCGCGTACCCGGTCGGGGCCGCGCTCAAGGTCGCCGTCGACCCGGAACAGGCGCCCGCGGCCCTGCCATCGCCCCTGACCTTCCGGGCCGGCTCGGCGCCGCTCACGCTCGCCGGCCATCCGTATCGCGGAGCGCTCCAGGTTCAGCGCGTCGGCCAGCGGGCCCAGGTCGTCGACGTCGTCTCGATCGACGCCTATGTCCGTGGCGTCGTCAACGAGGAGGTTCCGGACGCCTGGCCGCTCGAGGCGATCAAGGCGCAGGCCGTCGCCGCGCGCTCGTACGCGCTGTCCACGGGCCGCGACCGCGAGACGCTGTACGCCGACACGCGCAGCCAGGTGTACGGCGGCATCGATGCCGAGACGAAGTCGGGTGACGCGGCCGTTGCCGCGACGAAGCGGCAGGTCCTCAAGTACGACGGCAAGATCGCGACGACGTTCTTCTACTCTTCGTCTGGCGGGCGGACGGCGAACGTCACGGACGTCTTCTCGACGCCCGATCCGATCCCGTACCTCGTCGCTGTCCCCGACCCGGACGACAAGTTCTCGCCGTATCACCGCTGGGGGCCGGTCGTGCTCACAGCGACGAAGGTGTCGCGCGCTCTCGGCGTTCCGGGCACGACCGACCTGCGCACCGTTCCGGCCAGCGGCCGCGCGAGGACGATCGTCGCCACCGGGAAGAAAGGCGAGACGTCGGTCGCGGCGGCCGACGTTCGAGCGGCGCTCGGCCTCCGGTCGACGTGGATCACGCCCGGCGTGCTCACGCTGACGCGACCTGCGGGCTCGTTCGCCGGCGGCTCGCCAATCGAGCTGACGGGATCGGCTCACCGCGTGAAAGGCCCGATCGCCCTCGAGCAGCGCGAGCCGGGTGACGCCTGGAGCGTAGGGCCTGACGTCGAGCTCAAAGCCGACGGCTCGTTCTCCGTCGAGGTGAGCCCCGCCGCGACAACCCTCTACCGGCTGACGGCGGCCGACGAGGTCGTCTCCACGGCGCTGCGCGTGCCGATCAGCGGGACCCGCCGGACGTCGATCCTCGACGCCAGCGCCGCGAGCCCTCACGCGCATGCGCGCACCGCCTTCCTGCCCGACGACCCGCTCGCGCCTCTCCAGTGGTATCTCGACGCGATTCGGGCATTCGACTTCTGGCCGGACCTGCCCGTTCTCGACCCGGTGACGGTGGCGATCATCGACACCGGCATCGACAAGGGGCATCCGGAGTTCGTCGGCAAGATCGTCGCGGCGAAGAGCTTCGTCGGCGGAAGCGCGGACGACGACCTCGGACACGGGACGTTCGTCGCGGGTCTGATCGCCGCCGAGGCGGGCAACGCGGAAGGGATTGCGGGCATCGCGTTCCCCGCTCAGCTGCTCGTCGCCAAGGTGGCGCAGTCCGACGGGTCGATCGACACGGACGACGAGGCGCGTGCCATTCACTGGGCGGTCGACCGGGGCGCACGGGTGATCAACCTCTCGCTCGGCGGCCTCCGCGACCCGCTGCACGCATATCGCGACACGTATTCGCAGATGGAGGCGGACGCGATCGCGTACGCCTGGCGCAAGGGCGCGGTGGTCGTGGCCGCGGTCGGGAACGGCGACACGGCGCCGCGCATGCCCTGGCCGTACGCGAGCTACCCGTCCGCCTTGCCACACGTGATCGGCGTCGGCGCAGTTGCAGCGAACGGCTCCGTGCCGACGTTCTCGAACCAGGACTCGATCTTCGTCGACGTCGCCGCGCCCGGCGACGGCATCGTCTCGACGCTTCCTCGACGGATGACTGCCGACCGGCCGGCCTGCGTCGACCAGGGGTACTCGCCGTGCGGGCCAAAGGACTTTCGCGACGGCAGCGGCACGTCGTTCGCCGCGGCGATCGTGTCGGCGCAGGCGGCGCTCATGCTCACGCTGCGTCCCGACCTCAAGCCCGACCAGGTGGCCGCGCTGATCGAGCACACGACCAGCGACGCGTCGCCCTCGACCGGCTGCATCCGCTGTGCCGTCGGCCGGGACAGCCGCTCGGGGTGGGGGAGCATCGACGTCCTCGCAGCGCTCGAGTCGCTGTCCGAGAAGCTGCCGACAGCCGACCGCTACGAGACGAACGACGACGGCGGGAACCGAGCGGTCAAGCTGTACGGCCACGCCATCCACGCGCACGCGACGCTCGACTTCTGGGACGATCAGATCGACGTCTACAAGGTCTATCTCCAGGCGAGGGAGCGAGCCGTCGTCCACCTCCGCGGCCCCGTCGGTACGCAGACGAACCTCATCCTCTGGCGTCCGGGAACCCAGCACGTCGAGGGCCTGTCACCGAGCATCCAGACGCGCCGCCTCGCCGTGGCGGCGACTCCCGGCCCGAACGAGCGGCTCGACCAGCGGGCGGAGACGACAGGTTGGTACTACGTCGAGGTGAAGATCGGCGCCGCCGGCTCCGGCCGCTACACGCTCCGCATCGACAAGCGTCGATGACGGCAATCAGGGTCGGCGTCCAGCTCCCGGAGGTGGAGCGCGACGTTCGGTGGCCCGAGTACGTCTCGATGGCGCAGGCGGCGGAGGAGGCCGGCTTCGACTCGATCTGGCTCGGCGATCACCTCCTCTATCGCGGCGACGGCCGTGAGGAGCGCGGGCCGTGGGAGGCGTGGACGCTGCTGTCCGCGCTCGCGACGGTCACGAGCCGGGTGACGCTGGGACCGCTCGTCGCCTGCGCCTCGTTCCATCCGCCGGGGCTGATCGCGAAGATGGCTGCGACCGTCGACGAGATCTCGGGCGGTCGCTTCGTCCTCGGGCTCGGCGCCGGCTCCGTCGAGTCGGAGCACGGGATCTTCGGGCTGCCGATGGAGCGGCGCGTATCGCGGTTCGAGGAATCGTTCGCGATCGTCCGCCGGCTGCTCGCCGGCGAACGCGTCACGTTCGAGGGGCGCTACTTCACGACGGATGACGCGGTGCTCCTGCCGAAGCCCGCACGTTCCGTCCCGCTGATGGCCGGGAGCATCGGACCGCGGATGCTCGGGATCATGCTCCCGCACGTCCAGGTCTGGAACACCTGGTACACGTGGTACGGGAACACGGCCGACGGGTTCCGGGAGCTGAACGGAACGATCGATGCCGCTGCCGAGGCGGCCGGCCGCGACCCGCGTGAGATCGGGCGCAGCGCCTGCGTTCTCGTCGAGCTCGACTCCGAGGCGGTACGGCGCCCGCACGACGAGGACACGGTGCCGGTCACGCTCGACGGAGTCGGGGCGTTGCTCGACGAGCTGGCGGCGGCCGGTGCGGACGAGGCGATCCTCGTCCTCCGGCCGATCACCGAGGAGTCGATCCGCTCACTCGGCGAGACGCTCGCGCTCGCGTAGCTACGGGAGCAGCTCGTCCTCGGGGACGTCGCGGATCACCCGCGCCGGGACGCCGACGACGACCGTTCGCGGCGGCACGTCCTTCGTCACGACCGCCCCCGCGCCGACGAACGCCTCCTCCCCGATCTCGACGCCCGGGCAGAGGATCGCTCCGCCGCCGACCCGCGCCCCGCGGCGGATCGTCGGGCCCTTGACCAGCTCGTGGCGGCGCTCCGTGCGGCCCATGAAGTTGTCGTTCGTGGTCACGACGCACGGAGCGATGAACACGTCCTCCTCGACGGTCGAGTACGCCGTGACGTAGGCCCCCGCCTGGATCGTCGTCCGCGCGCCGACCGCCGTGTCGTTCTCGACGAGCGAGCCACGGCCAATGACCACGTCCTCGCCGATCACACACCGCTCGCGAACGCACGACTGGTCGCCGAGAATCGCGCGGGCGCCGACCGTCGTTCCCGCGAAGACGATCGCGCCGGTCGAGACGACCGCGCCGTCTCCGATCACCGTCGGCGCCAGCGGTTCGCGCTTCGCGGTCGAGCGCGGCGATAGCACCGGCTGCTTGCCGACGACCGCGTACTCGAGAACGCGGACGCTGTCGCCGAGGATCGTGCCCTCGTGGACGATCGCAGTCGGATGGACCTCAGCTGGCAACGAGCGAATCCGTCAGCTTCTCGAGCGCGCGGACGACCATCGCGCCGTCGCGCGCGACCTTCCGCCGGTCGCCCTCGCCCCGCACGAGCGCGAGGAAGTGCTCGCACTCGAGGCGCAAGGGCTCTTCGAGCGCCACCGCCGGCTTCGAGACGTCTCCCGGAGATGCCTTCCAGCCGCCCTCGATCCGCTCGGGGGCGTTCTCGTAGAGGGTCAGCTTCCACTCGGGCTCCATGTCGTCGAACACGACCTGCTTCTCCGTGCCCACCACTGTCATCTTGCGGAGCTTGTGCGGGTCGAGCCAGGACAGGTGCATGTGCGCGATCTTCCCCGACGGAAAGCGGAGCGTGCAGAAGACGACGTCCTCAATGCCCGGCTGAAGAAACGCCCGGCCTTCGGCGACCGCCTCGTTCGGCTCCTCGTCGAGCAGGTAGAGGATCACCGACAGGTCGTGGACGCCGAGCGACCACATGGCGTTCTCGAACGGCCGGATCACGCCGAAGTTCACGCGCTGACCGTAGAGGTACAGCACATCACCGAGCGCGCCGGAGTCGACGAGCTGCTTCAGCGCCTGCACGCCGGGGTGATAGAGGAGCAGATGGCCCGGCATGAGCACGAGGTCGCGCTCTTCGGAGAGGGCGACGAGCTCGTCCATCTCGGCGCCGCACATCGCCGGCGGCTTCTCGACGAACACGTGCTTGCCCGCCTCGAGCGCGCGCTTGGCGAGGGGGTAGTGCTGCGGCACGTCGGTTGCGATCGCGACCGCCTCGACGCTCCCGTCCTCCAGCAGGTCGTCGAACGACTCCGTCCAGCGCGCGTCCGGATGCTGCGCGGCGGCATGCTCGCGGTGCTCGGCCTTGGCGTCGCAGAGCCAGACGAGCTCGGCCAGCTCGCCGAAGTTCCGGGCCACGTTCCGTCCCCACGGTCCGAGGCCCACCTGGCCGAGCTTCAAAGCTTCCAGACCTTGTCGGAGCTCCGACCCTTCTCCCCGGTTGCGTTCCGGAAGTCGACGACGAGCTGCGCGCGGTCGACGAGTGCGTCGTAGTCGATCCCCGAGTGGTCCGTGACGATCGTGACGCAGTCGAAGGCCGCCGGGTCGAGCGGCATCGACGTGAGACCGAGCTCCGGCACCTCGGGCACGTGGGGGTCGTGGTAGGAGACGTCTGCGCCCGCGTTCCGGAGCAGCTCGATGATCTTGAGCGCCGGCGACTCGCGGACGTCTGAGATGTCCGCCTTGTAGGCGACGCCGAGCACGAGCACCTTCGAGCCCTTCAGGGACTTCTGGCTCCCGTGGTTGAGCGCCTGCGAGATCACCGAGCGGCAGTAGTACGGCATGTTCTCGTTGACCTTGCCCGCGAGCTCGATGAACTCGGTGTAGAAGCCGAACTCTCTCGCCTTCCACGTGAGGTAGAAGGGGTCGATCGGGATGCAGTGGCCGCCGAGGCCCGGCCCGGGCTCGAAGCGCATGAAGCCGAACGGCTTCGTCGAGGCGGCGTCGACAACCTCCCAGACGTCGATTCCCATCCGGTCGCATAGCTGCGCCAGCTCGTTGACGAGCGCGATGTTGACCGAGCGGAAGATGTTCTCGAGCAGCTTCGTCAGCTCGGCCGCCTCGGGCGACGAGACCGGGTGCACCTGGTCGAGCGCGCCCTGGTAGAGGGCGGCCGCGCGCTCGGTGCACGCTTCTGTGATCCCACCGACGATCTTCGGCACGTTCTCCGGCCGCCACTTCGTGTTTCCGGGGTCGACCCGCTCTGGCGAGAAGGCGAGGTTGAAGTCTTTGCCGACCTCGAGCCCGCTCGTCTCGAGCAGCGGGAGCACGATCTCGCGCGTCGTGCCGGGGTACGTCGTCGACTCGAGCACGACAAGGTGCCCTGGGCGGAGCCGTGTCGCGATCGCGGAGACGGCGTTGCGGAGGATCGTGATATCCGGCTCCCTCTGCTTCGAGAGCGGCGTCGGAAGGCAGACGACGATCGCGTCGGCGCCCCTGAGCCGGTCGTAGTCCGTTGTCGCGGAGATCCGGCCGTCTTCCACGAATGGGCGGAGCGTCTCCGACGCGACGTCCTCGATGTGGCTCTCGCCGCGGTTGAGCGCGGCCACGATCTCCTCAGCGACGTCGACGAGGAGGACGGACTTTCCGGCGCCGGCGAGGAGCTGCGCGAGCGGGACGCCGACGTAGCCGGCGCCGACGACGGCGACGTCCCACGTCTCCGTCGTCGGCTCGGCTGTCCGCGCTTCTGTGCTGGGCTCGGTCATCGGCCGGAAAGCGTACAGAGCGCCTCCGCGATCCGATCGGCTGCATGGCCGTCTCCGTACAGCAGGTGGCGGTCCCCTGGCAGAGGAAGCGCTTCTTCGACGGCTTCGGCGAGTCGCTCGGGATCGTCGTCGACGAGCGTGTTCGCGCCGAGCTCGACCGTGTCGACCCACTCCGTCGACGGGCGAGCCGTCACGCATGGGACGCCGTACCAGTACGCCTCCTTCTGCACGCCGCCCGAGTCGGTCACGATCACGCGAGCCTGCGACGCGAGCGCCATGAAGTCCAGGTACGAAAGCGGCGAGACCAACCGGACCTGTCCGGGGGACAGTCCCTGTGTCGTAATTGCAACGCGCGTTCGGGGATGGGCCGGGAAGACGACGGGCAAAGCGATGCGCCGCAGCCCGTCGAGGATCCGCTCCAGGCGAGGGGCGACCACGTTCGCGTCCCGGTGGATCGTCGCGACGACGTAGCTCCCCGGCTCGAGATCGAGCCGCTCGAGGACGTCGGAACGCTGTCGCGCAACGGGTGCGAACAGACGATTCGCATCCGCCATCACGTCGCCGACGACCTCCATCTGCCCGGGGACGCCTTCCGCCTCGAGGATCGCGCGCGAGCGCTCGTCCGGGCACAGGAGGAGGTCCGCAACGCGGTCGACCTCGATGCGGTTGTGCTCCTCCGGCATCGTCAGGTCGCCCGAGCGCATCCCCGCCTCGACATGTGCGAGCGGGATGCCCGTCTCGCGTGCCGCGCGCGCCCCGGCGACGGTCGAGTTCGTGTCGCCGAACACGACCACCGCGTCGGGCTGCTCGGCCGCGATCGCAGAGGCGACTCCGGGCTGCATGGCGCCGACGTCGCGCGTGTGCGCTTCGAGCCGGTAGGCAGGCTCGGCGAGCCCCAGCTCCTCGAAGAAAACGTCGGACAGCTCGCGGTCGTAGTGCTGCCCCGTGTGGAGCACGACCTCGTCGATCCCCGCCTCCCGGAGGGCGACGGAGAGAGGCCCGGACTTGACGAACTGCGGCCGGTTGCCTACGACGGAGAGCGCCTTCATGCCGTTGGTAGCCTAGGCGCGAGGGCCGTTAGCTCAGCTGGTAGAGCAGGGGACTCTTAATCCCAAGGTCGAAGGTTCGAGTCCTTCACGGCGAAGCCCAAGGTCGAAGGTTCGAGTCCTTCACGGCCCATCTGACCGCACGGCCAGCGAAACCTCGCCGTGACCGCGAACACGTACACACATGTGATGGTCGACGAGACGGAGCTCGACTACGCGGCGGTGCTGCCGTGATGGACGGAAGGAGCGGAGACCCATGAGCGAGGTCATCGACCACGTCGAAATCAGGGTGAGCGACCTTGCCACGAGTCGGCGTATGTACGAAGCGGCCCTATCCGAACTTGGATTCGCAGTGCTGAGTGAGGGTGAGTTCGAAGGCGATGCCTACGTCTTCTTTGGGCGTGGTACAAGCGACGACTTCGCGCTGCACTCGGTCGGCACTGAGCCAGGTCGAGACCGCGTCACGACGGGCGCCCACATCGCGTTTTCGGCGCCGGACACCGCAAGCGTCGAGCGTTGGCATACAGCGGCGATCGAGAACGGCGGCACCGACAACGGTGCGCCCGGCGTACGGCCCGAATACCGCGGCCTCTATTACGCTGCGTTCGCGCTCGAGCCGGACGGCAACAACGTCGAAGCTGTCTTCCACGCACCTGTCAGCCCGGCTCAAACGCCCGAATGAGCCGGGACGCGCTCGCACGGTGCATACCCCGGTGCAGACCTCAGGAGGGATATACGCCGGATAGCAGGAGTGTTCGAGTCCTTCACGGCCCATTCGCTTGACGTTCCAATGACAACCTCGAGACGGCGAGCATTTGCGATTGGGTCACCTGTGGCACGCTGACCGTCGGTCTCGGCAGCGCCCGAAGTAACAGAGAAGAGGAGCAGAAGGTATGCGCGCAACCCTGATGTATGGCGCAGGCGATGTTCGTGTGGAGGATGTTCCTGACGCCCATCTGATCGAACCGGGTGACGCGCTTGTCCGCGTCACCCGCGCCGCGGTTTGTGGGAGCGACCTTTGGCCGTACAAGTCGATGGAGTCGAGTGAGACCGGTCGGCGAATGGGGCACGAGTTCATCGGGATCGTCGAGGAGGTCGGCAAGGCGGTTGCCACGATCAAGAAGGGTGACCTCGTCGTCTCGCCGTTCCTCTGGTCCGATGGCACCTGCGTGTTCTGTCAGCGGGGCCTTCACAGCTCGTGTCTTCACGGCGGCAGATACGGCTGGGGCGACGTCGATGGCGGCCAGGGAGAGGCGGTGCGTGTTCCACAGGCCGAAGGCACCCTCGTTGTGTTGCCCGTCGAGGAGGACGATGCGTTGATGCCGTCGCTGCTGGCGCTGACCGATGTGATGGGAACCGGCCATCACGCCGCTGTTGGCGCTCGAGTAGGTGTCGGGAAGACAGTGGCAGTGGTCGGGGATGGGGCTGTCGGACTGTGCGGCGTGATCGCGTCCAAGCGGCTCGGCGCGGCTCGGATCCTCCTCCTCGGCCGGCGACCTGATCGCATCGTCCTGGCGAAGGAGTTCGGGGCGACCGACATCGTGACCGAACGTGGCGACGACGCAGTCGAGCGCGTCCGCGAGCTCACCGACGGCCTCGGTGCCGATTCGGTTCTCGAATGCGTCGGTCTCGAAGAAGCTGTAGTCACCGCTCTCGAGCTCACGACACCGGGCGGCGCGGTCGGCCGTGTCGGCATTCCCGAGAACGAGACGCTCCCCGGTGGCCTGCCGTTCTGGAAGAACGTCAGTGTCTCCGGCGGCCCGAGTCCGGTCCGGGCATACATTGAGGAACTGCTCGCGGATGTGCTTGATGGAGAGATTGAGCCAGGGCGCGTCTTCGACCGGGTGACAGACCTCGATGGAGTGCCGGACGGCTACCGCGCGATGAACGAGCGCGAGTCGATCAAGGTCATGATCGAGCTCTGAGCCCCTTTCGGGCGTCGAGGCCGGATGGACGGAGTCTTCGGTATGCAGGTCGTGCCGGGGGAGTTCGTGGTTCTCAGGGCGGACGATCCGATGGCGGCGGAGTATCGGCGGTTCTCCGAAGGAGTGTCGTACGCGGCCGACATCGATGGCGAGGCGTGGGTCAAGACGGGCCGGAACTACAGCCTCCGCCGGGTCGAGTTGGCGCCGACCGGCTGAAGGCGACGTGCTGACGCTGCCCGACGACGGCGTGAGTCCCCAACACTTAGCCTGAGCCTGCAGATCGTGAGACGCGCTGGATTGAGGATGTACTCGAGGGCGAGCAGCTCCTTCTGGTCCTCACCAAGGTTTGAGAGCTGTCCGGTTAGGTCCACTCGTCGGTAAGTCACGACGCTGAAGTGGCTTGATCGGCTGAGTTTCGTTGTAGAGCTACCGGGAAGGCCCATAGAGAATGAGCGAGGCAGCGAGCGAGCTGGAATTAGGGCCTGAACCCGCGGCCAACTATGAGGTCGTCGTCATTGGAGCGGGCCAAGCAGGCCTGGCCATGGGCTATTACCTCCGCCGCCAAGGCCGACAGTTCATCATCCTTGAAAGTGGCGGTTCGATCGCGCCCGCATGGCGTGAGCGCTGGGACTCGCTGACCCTCTTCACGCCGCGGGGTTACAGCAGCCTGCCGGGGCTCCCCTTACCCGGCGACCCGGATGACTACCCGGGTCGCGATGAGGTGATCGCCTACCTCGAGCGCTACGCCGAAGAGCTCGACCTTCCGATCGAACTCAACAGCCCGGTACGCAGGTTTTCGCGCGAGGATGATCGGTGCTTCGTCCTCGAGCTCGACGGGCGGACGATTACCGCCGCTCAGGTCGTGGTCGCGACGGGCCCCTTCCAAACGCCCTACATCCCCGAGCTGGCCACCGAGCTCGACGGCGACGTCTGGCAGGCGCACAGCACGGGCTACCGACGGCCCGGTGACGTCCCCCAGGGGACCGTGCTCGTGGTCGGGGGCGGGAACACCGGCTTCCAGATTGCCAAGGAGCTCTCGACCACTCACAAGGTCGTCCTCTCGGTCGGCTCTCGGCAAAAGCCGCTACCGCAACGGGTGGCGGGCCGCGACCTCTTCTGGTGGCTAACGAAGACGCGCCTGATCAAGACGACGGTCGAGTCGCGCCTCGGGCGACGACTGAAAGACCGGGACACGTTGATCGGATCGAGCCCTCGCGAGCTCCAGCGCCGGTATGGCGTTGAGCTGAAGCCGCGCGCGATTCGTGTTTCAGGGCGCACCGTTGGCTTCGAGGACGGAGGCGAGATCAAAGCAGACGCGGTTATCTGGGCGACGGGCTACCGGCCCGACTATTCCTGGATCGATCTGCCGATCTTCGACCCGGACGGACGCCTCCGCCACCGGCGTGGCGTAACCGACGTCCCGGGTCTCTACTTCCTCGGTCTCACCTGGCAGCGCACGCGCGGCTCCGCTCTGATCGGCTGGGTGAAGGACGATGCGCAGTTCATCGCCCAGCGAATCGCGGCCGTGCAAGAGGCGAAGGCACAAGCCGTGCCCGAGCTCCCCACGAAGAGGCCGGCGTCCGGGCAGGAGCGCGCGCCGAGTAGGGTGGGTAGCGATGCACGACCACAGCTCGCACGGGCACACCGACATCGTTGAGTTTCCGAGCTCGACCGAGGGGCTGCCGGACGCGCGCAGTCCTGAAGTCGTCGAGCTCTCCGACGGCGACGAGTTCGATCTCGAGATCGCACCAGTCAGGAAGCAGATCGGGGACGCCACCGTGCGCATGCTTGCCTATAACGGCTCCGTCCCGGGCCCGACGCTGAAAGTGCCCCAGGACGCGACGATCACCGTCCACGTCACGAACCGCGGCGACGTCGATGCGACCGTGCACTGGCACGGACTGCGGCTCGAGAACCGCTACGACGGCACGCACGAGACGCAGGCGCCGATCCCAGTTGGCGAAACGTTCACGTACCAGGTGAACGTGCCTGATCCAGGCGCGTACTGGTACCACCCGCACATCCGCGAGGACTACGGCCAGGAGATGGGCCTCTACGGGAACATCCTCGCCGTCCCGAGCGAGGACGATCACTGGCCGCCTGCCCACCGCGAGCTACTCGTGACGCTCGACGACGTCCTGATCGAGGAGGGGCGGATCGCGCCTTTCAGCGGGTCCGAGACGACGCACGTCGCCATGGGCCGCTTCGGGAACACGATGCTCATCGCCGGTGAACCGGAGCTCTCGCTCGAGGCCAAGCGCGGCGAGGTCGTGCGCTTCTACTTCACGAACACGGCCAACACGCGGGTCTTCAACGTCACGCTGCCGGGGCTGCGAATGAAGCTCGTCGGCGGCGACAGCGGCCATTACGAACAGGAGGAACTGGTCGACGAGGTGCTGCTCGCCCCCTCCGAGCGCGTCGTTGTCGACGTCCTCTTCTCAGAGCCCGGGGAGCTCGCGCTCGAACATCGAACGCCAGAGAAGTCCTACCGGCTTGCTGCGATCCAGGTCGTTGACGAGCCGGCCGAGCCCGACCTGACAGAGCAGTTCGAAAACCTGCGCACGAATGAAGACATGAGGGCGCAACGCAACCGAATCGAGCCGTTCATCGAGTCTTCGCCTGACAAGACGCTCTCCTTCGTCGCCGAGATGGACGAGGTTGGCCCGGCGGGTGGGGTCGACACCGGTGTCTACTCCTGTCCAATGGATCCGGAGATCATCGCCTCCTGGGCGGGCAAGTGCCCGAAGTGCGGCATGAAGCTCATGCCTGCGGCGGCGGAGACCGAGGCCCCGACCGCCTTCGCCTGTCCCATGCATGCGGAGATCACGGCCACGTGGGCCGCGACCTGCCCGAAGTGCGGGATGACGCTGCGCGCGACGGGAATTGGCGGGACTGCTGAAGGGGACGACGCCGGCACGGTCTCGGACGCCGACGAACAGCATCACAGCCATCACGAAGAGGATCACGGGCACCACGAGCATCACGGCAGCGGCCATGCGCACGGCGCGGCACAGGGGATCGAGTGGGAAGACGACATGGTCGAGGTCAACCGGATGACGACGCCGGCCAACATGCGCTGGAAGCTGGTCGATCGCGACACCGGGGCCGAAAACGCGCAGATCGATTGGACCTCCGGGTCGGCGATCAGGTGAAGCTCCGCCTCGTCAACGAGATGGACTCAGACCACCCCATGCCGCACCCGTTCCACGTGCACGGGGCCGGCCGATTTCTCATCCTCGCCAGGGACGGAATCGTCGAGCCCAACCTCGTCTGGAAGGACACGGTGCTCATCCGCACCGGAGAGACGGTCGACATCCTGCTCGACGTCACCAACCCGGGGCGCTGGATGGCCCACTGCCACATCGCCGAGCACCACGAGAGCGGGATGATGTTCAGCTTCAACGTCGCTCCGGAGTGAGCGTGGCCGGCATTGCGCAGCCGGTCCGCGCAGGGCTGCGAGCGCCGATTCTGTGGGGGCTCGTCGTCGGAGTCGCGCAGGCGGCCACACCGCTTGCTCTCTGGTGGCTCGACGCATCGACGGTCTACGCGCTGGGACTTGCGGCAATCGCCGCCATCTACATCGGTTTCGCGGTTGCGGACGGACGCTTCATTGTTGTCGCCGTCGAGAGCGGCGTCGCCAGCTTCTTCATCATCGTTGCGGCTGCCGCGATCACCGGCACGCCGTGGCTCCTAGTCCTCGGGCTCGCCGGTCACGGGCTCAAGGATCTTTGGCAGCACCGGGCTCAGTTCGTTTCCACCACACGGTGGTGGCCTCCGTTCTGTCTTGTGGTCGACTGGGTGGTCGCGGCAATCATCGCCGTCGAGATCGTCGCCGGCGTTCAATTCCACAACTAACCGGTCTTCAGCATGCTTGCGGACTCGCGAGCTCGCTGGCTGTGCGAGCGTGCTCTCGCCGGGTTTCTTTGTGTCAAACCGTGACCGTAACGCGCAGGAAGGTCGCCGGAATCGACGTCTTGCCCGGATCGTCGCTCGCGTTCTTGCTCGCGAAGAGGTCCTCCAGCTCGGCTTGCAGGTCGGCGTCTCGGCCGTCGGCTGCCGCAGCCTCGAACGCGTTCATGGTCGGCCCGTAGTAGTCCCTGAAGGTGGCGACGAACTCCGATGGGGATCCTGGAAAGTCGAAGACCCACGTGGCCCGTTCGAACGAGATCTGCTCTGCGGGAACCCCGGCGCCGGTGAATCGCTCGATCACGTTCTCCTCCACGCCCCACGTCATCGGGCTGACGAATCCTTCCGGCGGCGGCGGCGAGTAGGCGGAGCTGATCTTCAGGATCTGGGCCACCAGGGTCGGATCGTTGGGGATCCAGTTCCCCATCACGATCCGGCCGCCGGGCCGCGTCACGCGCACCATCTCTTTCGCCACGTCGAACGGATTCGGGGAGAACATCGCCCCAAAAATGCTGACGACGAGGTCGAAACTGTCGTCCTCGAGCTCATTCAGGTCGGACGCATCGCCTTCCTGGAACCTGATGTTGGTCAGGCCGAGGCTCTGCGCTCGCGCGTTGCCCGCCGCAACGAGGTTGCTCGCGATGTCGACACCCAAGACATCGGCTCCAAGCTGTGCCTCCGGCACGGCCGTCGTCCCGTCGCCGCACCCGAGATCCAGAACCTCGAGCCCGGGGGTGATTCCCAACGTCGCGACGAACGCCTCGCCGCTCTCGCGCATGGTCTCTGCGATGCGCGTGAAGTCGCCCTTCTCCCAGAGCGCCTTGTTCGCGTTCATTGTGCTTCCTTTCGCCGGTGTGTCTCGATCATGCCGCATCCGCGATGGAAGTTGCAAACCGCATGGCCAAGGGCAAAAACACGTGCAACTGGCCAAGTTTCCGGTCACTGCCCTCCGCAGGAGAGGCGAACTCTGACTACCCTGTGGGGCAGATGGAGGGAAGGGTTCCAGGCGCGCCCCCGGGGGGACGGCGCGTCGGCGGCCGTGCCGTCGTCGTCTCGCTCCTCACATTCGTCGCGTTGCTCGCGACGCCGGCGGCTATCGCCATCTCCCCCGGCTGGCTCACCTTCCCCCGGACCAAGTGGTCGAGGCGACGTCCTCCTCGGGCGCGGTCGTCACGTGGACCAATCCGACAACGGTCGCTCCAGGGCTGGACGTCGACTGCGCGCCGGCAGTCGGGCACCACGTTCCAGATCGGCACGTGGACGGTCACGTGCACCGCGACGGACAATCAGGTTGCCGTGCCCGTCGATCGTCCTCTCCGACAGCTTTACCGTGACGGTCGAGGACACGACGCCGCCGACGGTCAATGTGCCCGGCAACATCACGACCCCGGCGACCAGCCCGTCGGGCGCGGTCGTGACGTTCTCCGTCTCTGCCTCGGACGCCGTCGACCCGAGCCCGAGCGTCTCGTGCGCGCCGCCGTCAGGCAGCACGTTCCCGGTCGGGACGACGACCGTCAACTGCACCGCGACCGACGCGCACGGAAACGCCGGCTCTGGCTCCTTCTCGGTCACGGTCCAGGACACGACGCCGCCCGTCCTGACCGTGCCCGGAAACATGACCGTGCCGGCGACCGGCCCTGGGGGAGCGGTGGTGACGTACACGGCGAGCGCCGTCGACGCCATCGACCCGACGCCGACGGTCGTCTGCGCGCCTCCCTCTGGCAGCACGTTCCCGGTCGGCACGACGACGGTCACCTGCACCGCGACGGACGACTCGGGCAACTCTCGTCCGGGTCGTTCACGATCACGGTCAAGGACTCGACGCCGCCGACCCTGACAGTGCCGGGCGACATGACCGCCGAGGCGACCGGTCCCGGCGGAGCGGTTGTCACCTACACGGCGACTGCGTCGGACGGCGTCGACCCGAACCCGACCGTCTCGTGCGCGCCGCCGTCCGGCAGCACCTTCCCGATCACGACGACGACGGTCAGCTGCACGGCGTCCGACTCCTCGGGCAACACGAGCGCGCCGAAGACCTTCACGATCACCGTGCGCGACACGACGCCGCCGACGGTGACGGTGCCCGGCGACATCACCCAGGAGGCGTCGGGTGCGAACGGCGCGTGCGGTCTCGTACTCCGCGTCGGCGAGCGACATCGTCAGCGGGAACATCACGCCGACATGTACGCCGGGCTCAGGCTCTGTCTTCCCGATCGCCACCACGAACGTCACCTGCACGGCCACGGACGGCAAGGGGAACAGCGCGAGCGCGACCTTCCGGGTCACCGTGCGAGACACCACGGCGCCCGTCTTCAGCCAGGTCCCGGTGGGGCCGGTCGTCGAGGCGGACGGTCCGGGAGGCTCACGGGTCACGTACACGCCGCCGATCGCCGTCGACCTCGTCAACGGGCCGGTGCTCGTCAGCTGCACGCCGGCTCCCGGATCGATCTTCCCCCGCGGCACGACGACCGTCACCTGCTCCGCGAAGGACGCGCGCGGAAACACCGCCGCGGCTTCGTTCCCGGTCAAGGTCGTCGACACGACCAAGCCGGCGCTGAACGTGCCGCAGCCGCAGGATGTGTCGTCGAACGGCGCTCAGACGCTGTCGCGAGACGATCCCCAGGTGCAGACGTTCCTCGCTTCCGCGCAGGCGAAGGACGTCGTCGACGGCAATCTGCCGGTGAAGAACGACGCGCCCGCCGTGCTCCCGCTCGGTAAGACGCGAATCACCTTCACGGCCACCGACTCGTCCGGCAACACGGCCACTGCGCAGGCGGAGCTGAACGTCGTCACCGGCGCCGTGTCGCCGACGAAGCAGGACACGACGCCGCCCAAGGACGTGACCAGGCTGAAGGCGAAGCCGGGCGATCGCTTCGTGATGCTCACTTGGGTGAAGCCGACGGCCGACTTCGACCATCTCCGGATCAGCCGTTCGCCGGGGAAGAACGGTGCGCCGGCGACCGTCGTCTACTCGGGAGCGGGGACGCAGCTGAAGGACGCGAAGCTGACGAACGGCGTCGAATACCGCTACGTCCTCGTCGCGTACGACAAGGCGGGGAACTTCTCGCCGGGCATCGCCGCCCGTGCGACTCCCGTTCGTCCGCTGCTCTACGCCCCGGCCGCCGGCGAGGCGGTCACGAAGCCGCCCCAACTTCGCTGGGCGGGGGTCGCAGGCGCGACGTACTACAACGTCCAGGTCTATCGAGCTCGGTTGGCGAAGATCATCCAGCCCGGGGTGAAGATCCTCAGCGCTTGGCCGAAAAGACCGCAGCTGGCGCTCGCCCGCACGTGGAAGTTCAACGGCAAGACGCAGCGCCTGACGGCAGGGACGTACGTCTGGTTCGCCTGGCCGGGATTGGGCCCGAAGGCGCAGAACCGCTACGGGCCCGTGCTCGGCCAGAGCACCTTCGTCGTCAAGCCCTCCTAGCGCAAGTTACGGCGCGCAACCCGCTTGGACGACGTTGTTCGGCGTGTTCAGGGCGGCGGCGGAGCCCGGCTTCATGGTGATGGAGCCGCCGCAGACGTTGTAGATACCGCCCCCGTCGACGCTCGCGCGGTTGTGGATGACGCCGGCAGCGTTTCCGAGCGTGAGACTGGCCGGCCCGGCGGACGCGTCCTGGTAGATCCCGGCGCCGAACGACGCCGTGTTCGGATCGACCAGGCCGCGGGAGGACGAGATCGCGGTGTTCGAGACCGTGAGGATCGTCTCTCCGCTCTGGCTGACGTTGTAGACGCCGCCGCCGACGCCGCCGCCGGCGTTGTTCCCGAACAGGCGCGAGCCCGTGAGGTCGAGCGTCGCCGTGTCCTCCGGGCTGCCGCCGACGTTCGCGATGCCCCCGGCGCCGATCAGGAAGCCTTGCTGTCCCGTCACGGTGTTGAACGAGATGCTCGTGTGCTTGACCGTCAGCTGCGTGCTCGCGCCGGGGCTCACGTTGACGATGCCCCCGCCGCCCTCGAGCAGAGCGGTGTTGTGGTCGATGCTCGAGCTGTCGATCGTGAAGCCGAGCGGGAGCGCCGAGGCGCTTGGCCCGGTCGCCTGCGCGGAGCTGCGCGCCGCGCGTCGCATCAGACGGGAGAAGGGAAGGTTCCGGCTGGCTGCGACCGTCGGCGCGTTGAGCTCCTCTATGGATCCGCTCGCGAAGCTCGCGATGCCGCCGGCGAAGTCGGACGCCGTGTTACCGGTCACACGCGTCCGTAGCAGGGACGCGTTCGAGAACTGAGCAGCGATCCCCCCGCCCATCACGGCGAGGTTGGACGAGATGTTCGCGTTGGTGGCCGTGAGCTCTGCGCCGAATACGGCGATCCCGCCGCCCGCGTCACCCGATTCGTTGTGGGTGATGCCGCCGCCGCTCACGTTGACGAGCGCGGAGTCCTGCGCGTAGATCCCGCCGCCCGCCTCGTCGGCCGTGTTGCTCGTGATCGTCGAGCTCCGCACCGTGACCGTGGTATCGAAGTCGGCGAACACGCCGCCGCCGGCGTCGGAGACGCCGTTTCGGATCGTGAGGTTGCTGACGATTGCCGTCGTGGCGTTCGTCACCGTCAGGACGCTGCCCGTGAAGTTGCCGTCCAGCACCGCGCCGCCGCTGCCGGAGAGCGCGACGGGCACCGCGATCGTCCAGTTGCCGAGACACGTGCCCTTGACGGTCACGATGCCGCCCGCGTCGAGCGCGGTTTGCACAACGGCCTGGTCGGAGGCGCTGTTCGTACAGGTGATGACGGCCGATGCGCTGGCCGATCCGCCGACGAGACAGAGGGCGAGCGCGGCGAGTGCGACGAGCGTTGCGGACATTCGGGCAGGCGTCGAGAGAGTCATGGCGTGGGCATTCGCCGTCATAACGGGTCGCTCCTTCCCGGTTCGAGAACTGCGACGGGCGCCTTTCGGCGCCCGTCGAGCCTCTGGGAGGGAGGTCGGTGTACGCGTAGGACCTACGTCGAGCTCTTGATCTTCGCGATCGTCTTCACGGCGGCGACCGTGACGACTTTCGGCATCGGGACGAAGAGGAGCGGCGGCCCGAACTTCTGGCCCTGCGCCGGCGCCACGGCGTAGGTGAGGAAGCGCTTGAGCAGGGCTGCCTTCGGCGAGCTCAGCGGCACAATTGCATAGGTGAAAGTGGCGATCGGGTAGGCCCGCCGGTCCTTCTTAGGCGGATTGACGATCGAAAGAGCGTTGTTCGCCGGCACCTTGTCGACGGTGGCCGCTGCAGCCTTGACGCCCGTCAGGCCGGGAAGCGTGAACTTGCCCGAATTGTTCTTCATCGCCATGAACTTCAGGTTGTTCTTGAGCGCGAACGCCGTGTCCGCGTAGCCGATCGCGCCCTCCGTGCGGGTGACGACGCCCGTCACGCCGGAGCTACCGCGAGCGCCGATCCCGGCCGGGAACGCCGGCTGGGTCGAGACGCCGAACTTGGTCTTCCACGTCGGGCTGACGGCGGAGAGATAGTCGGAGAAGTTGTAGCTCGTGCCGCTACCGTCGGAGCGGAAGACGGGGGTGATGTCCGTGTTGGGGAGGTTGACGCCGGGGTTGAGCTTCCTGATTGCCTGCGCGTTCCACTTCTTGATCGTCCCGAGGTAGATGCTCGCGAGCACGGGGCCGGACATCTTGATCCGGGCGGTGACGCCGGAGAGGTTGTACATGACGGCGGTGCCGGCCAGTCCCCACGGGATCTGGACGCAGCCGTTGCACTGGGTGAACTGGTCAGGCGACAGCGGTGCGTCGCTCGCGCCGAAATCGACAGTGCGCGCGATGATCGATGCGATCCCGCCGCCGGAGCCGATCGGGTTGTAGTTGATGGCCACGCCGGTCTTCGCCGGGTAGTCGACCTGCCACTTTGCGATGAGCGGCGTGACGAACGTGCTGCCCGCGCCCGAGAGCGAGTCCGCTGTGCGCGACGCCGGCGCCGTGGACGCGCCGAGCGTCACGAACACGGTCGCCGCGGCAAGTCCAAGACCAAAGGCGGTGAGCTTCTTCTTCATGCGTGTTTTCTCCTCATGGTCGATCGAGAGGTCGGCGCGAGCTTGCCTGGGTGGCTCTGCGGGGTGGGAAGTGATCCCGTGAACGAGTGGTGGAAGAGTTGTGAACGCTGAGCCGGGAAACTCAGCTGCCGCCGAGCTTTCGCCGGCTCCGTGCGAGGGCCGTCCGCGCCAGGATGCTCAGCGTCAGCACGAAGGCGATCAGGATCACCGCTGCCGCCCAAGCCTGCTCGTTGAGTGTCTGGTCGGGCGCCTCCGAGTACGTGAAGATCGTCATCGGGAGGCTCGGGAGCGCCTGGCTCGGGTCGGTCGTGAAGCTGTTCGCGTAGAGCGACGTCGTGAACAGCAGTGGCGCCGTCTCGCCGGCCGCGCGAGCGATGGCGAGCACGGTGCCGGTGACGACGCCGCCGAGCACGGACGGGAGAACGACCCGGAGCACGGTCCGCCAGCGGCTGACCCCGAGTGCGAAGCTCGCCTCGCGCTGACTCTCGGGGACGAGCGCAAGCACTTCCATCGTCGCGCGCGCGACCAGCGGGAGCATGATGATCGCGAGCGCGAACGCGCCGGCCCAGCCGCTCTGCGCGTGGAGCGGCTGGATGATGAGCGCGAACACGAAGATGCCGATCACGATTGACGGCACGCCGTTCAGCACATCGAGCGACAGGCGGACGACACGCGCCACGCTCGCGTGGGCGAACTCGCTCACGTAGATGGCGACGAGGACGCCGAACGGAAGCGCCATCAGCGTCGCTAGCCCGACGAGGACCATCGTGCCGACGATTGCGTGGCCGATGCCGCCTCCGGTCTCGCCGAACGGCGCCTGCACCTGCGTGAGCAGGTCGAGGTTGATTGCCGGCAGCCCACGCTGTAGCACGTTGAAGACGACGATCGCGAGGACCGCGACGGCGCCGAGCGCGGCGGCAGCAGCGAGCGCCTCCATCAGGCGGTTGACGGACTTTCGCCGCCGAACCCGTCCGTGCGCCTCCAGGGAGATCGGCATTCCGCTCGCCTCCATCACACGGTCCTCTTCACGGAGAACCTGACGACGATGTACTGCGCGATCACGTTCGTGATCAGCGAGATCACGAGCAGGATTGCGGCGAGATAGAACAGCGAGGCGATCTGGATGTCGGAGACCGCTCCCTGGTACTGGGCGGCCAGGCGACTTGCGAGCGTGTCGCCGAGGGAGAAGTAGTCGAACGTGATGCTGGCCTGGTTGCCGATCACCTGGGTGACCGCGATCGCCTCCCCGAGCGCCCGCCCGGTGCCGAGGAGCAGGGCTGCGACGAGGCCGGCCTTCGTGAACGGCAGCATGACGCCGCGCACCATCTCCCAGCGGGTCAGGCCGAGGCCGATCGCACCCTCCTTCACGTCGCGTGGCACCTGGAGGAACAGCTCCCGGCTGATGCTCGACGCGATCGGGGTGATCATGATGCTGAGGATGATCACGGCCGACAGATAGCTGCTCACCTGCGGCGTTCCCTTGAAGAACGGCGTCCACCCGAGCAGCGTCTCGAGGACGGGCCCGAGGGTATTGACCACGAACGGGCCGAGCACGAGGATCCCCCAGAGGCCGAGCACGACGCTCGGGATCGCCGCGAGCAGCTCGACGAGCATCCCGATCGGCCCGCGGACGCGCCTGGGCGCGAGCTCGCTGAGGAACAGGCCGATCGCGATCGACACCGGCGCCGCGACGATCAGTGCCGAGATCGAGGTGAACAGCGTGCCGAAGATGAACGCCGCCGCGCCGAACTCGTTCGTGACCGCGTTCCAGGCGTTCGTCGTGACGAAGCCAAGTCCCAATTCCTGCATCGCCGGCCACGCGCCTTTGAAGACTCGGTAGACGATCAGGCAGATGAGAGCGACAGTCGCTAATGCGGCGAGGCCCGTGATCGCCTGCATCGCGACGTCCCCGATGCGGTCGCTCAGACGCCTCCCGGAGCCGCTCAGGGTTGGCTGTGGCGCCGAGGGCGACTCCATCCGGACGAGCATCGCAGCAGCCGACGGCTGCGCGGCTGCGTGTCACCAGAATGGCACCGGTCCGTCACATCATTGCGACCCTCACCTGTAGACCGGCCCGGGACACTGGCAACGGTGCACGTCGGTGTTCGACCAAGTGACCCCGTGAACGTCCTCGATCGCTCGACCGATCTCCAGCGCGAGGTCGTCTTCCAGGTCGATGATCTCGGCGTCCACTACGGACCCGTCGAGGCGCTCTCCGGCGTGAACATGGAGATCTATCGGAACTGCGTGACCGCGATCATTGGCCCGTCGGGCTGCGGCAAGAGCACGTTCATCCGCTGCCTGAACCGGATGAACGACCTCGTGCCGGGCATCCACGTCAGCGGCCACCTCCTCTACCACGGGATCGACCTGCACGGCCCGAAGGTCGATCCGGTCGAGGTGCGGCGTCGGATCGGGATGGTCTTCCAGCGTCCGAACCCCTTTCCCAAGTCGATCTACGACAACGTCGCCTTCGCGCCACGGATGCTCGGGATGAAGAAGGGCCTCGACGACCGGGTCGAGGAAGCACTGCGCCGAGCCGCTCTCTGGGACGAGGTGCACGACCGCCTCGGCAAGAGTGCGCTCGCGCTCTCAGGCGGTCAGCAGCAGCGCCTGTGCATAGCGCGCGCTCTCGCCGTCGAGCCCGAGGTGATCCTGCTCGACGAGCCGGCGTCTGCGCTCGACCCGATCTCGACGACGGCGATCGAGGACCTGATGCACGAGCTGAAGAAGGAGTACACGCTCGTGATCGTCACGCACAACATGCAGCAGGCGGCCCGCGTCGCCGACAAGACAGCGTTCTTCAACCTCGACGTCTCGAACGGCCGCCGCACGGGAGTCCTCGTCGAGTACGACGACACCGCGAAGATCTTCACGTCACCGAGCAACAAGAAGACGGAGGACTACGTCACCGGCCGGTTCGGCTAGGCGCCGGCACGAGGCTGCGCGACGCCGATCATCGAGTCGCGCGTGACGAGCGCTGCGAGCTCGTCCTCCGTCTGGTGCTCCGTGTTCTCGGGCCTGCGCGGCACGACGAGGTAGCGGATGTCCGCGGTCGAGTCGACGACGCGCAGCTCGACGTCGTCGTCCAGCTCGACGCCGAACTCGCGGAGCACGCCCCGCGGATCCGAGACGGCGCGGGAGCGATACGGCAGGCTCTTGTACCAGTCGGGTGGTGGCCCGAGCAGCGCCTTGGGATAGCAGGAGCAGAGCGTGCAGACGACCATGTGGTGCACGGTCGCGGTGTTCTTCAGGGCGACGACGATCGGCGAAGGCCCGGGGTCGAGACCGAGCTCGAGAGCCGCCTCGCGCGCGTCGCCGAGCAGCCGCTCCTCGAACTTCGGGTCGACCCATGCGCGCGCGACGAGCCTCGCGCCATCGGCCGGGGTGCGGGAGACGAGCCAGTCGATCCGTCGCCGGACGTCCTCGTGCGTGAGGACACCCTTCTCGACCAGCAGCTCCGCGAGGACGCGCGCCCGCGCCGCCGCGGCGGGCTCATCCCCGTTCGTGATCGGGTCGTGGTCGTGGTCGTGGTCGTGGTCGTGGTCGTGGCTCACGGCGCCTCCAGCCAGTGCCCGAACACGTCGACGAGCACGCGGTCGTTCGTCTCACTCGTCAGTGCGACGAGGTAGAGGGGCTGCGCCGGGAGGCCGTCGGTCCCGTAGGCGCGCGTCTCCGGGTTCGTAAACGTCCCGTGGCAGCGCTCGACGCGCCCGACCTGACCCTTGACGTATGCCGGCGTCCGGTGGTGACCGTCGTGGGCACGCGCGGCTATCCGGACCTCGTCTCCGGGCGCGAACCTCATCGCTCGAGCCTCGCGTCGACCTCGCCCGGCTCGAGAACGCCCTTCTCGGTGAGGATCGTCTCCATCGAGTAGACCCACCGCTCGTAGTAGCGCGCCCGCTCGTATGCCGCCGGCTCCATGCTCTCGATCCCTCGCCGGAGCTCGTCGACGTTCATGATCCCGTGCGCGCCGAGCGTCCCGACGAGCGCGTCCGTGAGCACCTCCCAGTCCTCGAGCGCGTGCTCCGCGCGGTCGATCGGCTCGTCAGTCTCCAGCCCGCCGCGGTCGTGGACTCCGCGCTCCACACATGAGATCGTACGCGCTGACATGGTGCTTCTCGATCCGCAGGCCAAAGCGGTCCTCGAATACATCGACTCGCTGGGCGACCCACCGCTTCCCGAGACGACGCCCGAGGCCGCCCGCGCCACCCGCAGGTCGCGGCTGCAGCCGTCGGCGATCGAGGTCGAGGACGTCCGCGCCGTCGAAGCGGGCGGCATCCCGGCGCGCCTGTACCGGCCGCGGCCGGACGAGGGCCTCGGGCTGCTCGTCTACTTCCACGGCGGCGGCTGGGTGTTCGGCGATCTCGACACACACGACGCGACGTGCCGCGGGCTTGCGGTGTCGAGCCGTCACGCGGTGCTGTCGGTCGACTACCGCCTCGCGCCCGAGCATCCGTTTCCCGCGCCGCTCGACGACGCGCTCTCTGCCACGGCCTGGGCGCACGAGAACGCCGCGTCGCTCGGCTGCGACCCCGACCGGCTCGCGGTCGGTGGCGACTCCGCCGGCGGCAACCTCGCGGCCGTCGTCAGCCAGCGTGGCGGCGTGCCCCTCCGCTTCCAGCTGCTCGTCTATCCGATCGCCGACGCGCGCGGCGGGACGGCGTCGTACGAGGAGTTCGCAGACGGGCCGTTCCTCACGCGCCCGTCGATGGACTGGTTCATCGGGCACTACCTTTCCGGTGGAGCGGGCGCTGCCGACGACCCGCGCGTGTCGCCGCTGCTCGCTGCGGACGAAGCGCTGGCCGCCTCTCCACCGACCTTCGTCCTGACAGTTGCCGCCGACGTGCTCCGAGACGAAGGCGAGGCATACGCATCACGGCTCGCCGAGGTTGGCGTCCCCGTCGAGCACCGCCGCTACGACGGCATGTTCCACGGCTTCTTCGCGATGCCGGAGGTGCTCGATGTCGGCCGTGAGGCGGTGGCGTTCGCGGGCGACCGGCTCGCGCGCGCGCTCGAGTAGGTCAGGCGGAGCCCCGGTTCGCGTCGCGATAGCGCTCGGACGCTTCGCGGCTGTACGACCAGACCGACTCCCGATCGTCCTCGCGCACGCGGACGATCTCGACCGCGAGCGGATCCTCCTGCTCGATCAGATCGAACGCGAAGTCCGTCGCATCGAGGAACGAGTCAGAGACATGCAGCGGCTCCTCGATGAGCGGTCCGAGCACCTCGTAGTGCTCCTCGCGCATCTCGACGTTCGGCTGGATCGGGATCGGGTCGGCGTGTTGGCTGTCCTGGTCGGCGAGCGCCTCCTGAATCTGCTGCCGGGAGACGTAGCCGCGCTCGACGAGGATGTCGCCGAGGTTGCCGCCCAGCCGATTCTGAGCGAGCAGCGCGCGCTGGAGGCCGCTCTCCGTCAGCAGCTCTCGCTCGACGAGGATCCGTCCGATCTGGCGCGACCCCGAGGTCACGCCGCCCGCTACGTCGTGGGCGCCGCGCTGGACGGCAAGCGCCGCCGCGACGTCGACGGGCGAGACGACACGGTGCATGACGAGCAGCTCGCCAAGGAGTAGGCCGGAGAGCTTCTGCTGCATCAGCCAGTGTTCGAGCTGGACCCGGTCGATCAGCCCTCGCTCGATCAGAATCTCGCCGAGAGGTCGCCAGCTGGGGTCAGCCATGGACCACGTATCGGCAGTCGCGGCCGGAGACTCAACAGGGCGCAAAGGCACGCCCGGGCTCAGTACAGAATCTCTTCCTTCTGCCGTTCTGCTCGCTTGCGGATCGAGCGGATGATCGCTCCTGCGAGAAAGGCGAGAAGCGGGATCGCGGAGAGCACCATCACCTCTTCCCACGCGACGGCGAGCCACAACGCTGCCGCTGCGCCGAACAGCGTGACCACGACGACCCGTTGCTCCTCGGGCGGCATTCGGCTGTACCAATCGACCATCGAGTACCTCCTCGGCGGGCGTGGGTCGCGTCCGCGCGCCGGGTTGTGTTTGGTTCTGAGAGGTATCGCGCGTTCGGGCGTTTCAGCGATCCCTCGGCCGGGGATTCGCGCGCGTCGTGTGCGGACGGGAGACCGGCCGATGGAGTAGGCTGCGAAACCGGTGCGGAAGGGTCAGATCGTCCAGCTCGCCGTCCTCACGGCCCTCGTTGCAGCGGCCACCACCGCGGTCGCAGTGCTCATTCCGTGGCTGCCTGTGTCCGCGTCCGAGCAGCGCGATCGGATCGACTTCACCTTCTGGCTCGCGACGGGGATCTGCATCTTCATCTTCGCCGTCGTCGTCTCCGGGATCCTGTACTCGGTCCTGAAGTTCCGGGCGCGGCCCGACGACGACACCGACGGTCCGCCGATCCACGGCCACACGGGGCTCGAGATCGCCTGGACCGCGGTCCCGGCGCTCCTCGTCACGGTGATCGCCATCGCCGCGGCCGTCGTGCTCTCGGAGAACGGCAACGCCGGGTCGAACCCGCTGGAGGTGAACGTGACCGCCGAGCAGTTCGCCTGGACGTTCACGTACGCGAACGGCGGCGCGAAGGGCGTCACGACGCCGATCCTCCGCCTGCCGATCAACCGGCCTGTGAAGCTCGAGCTCAAGTCCAAGGACGTCGTCCACTCGTTTTGGGTGCCCGAGTTCGGGCAGAAGATGGACGCCTTGCCGTACATCGAGGAGTTCCCGCACCCGAACGAGCTCGTGATCACGCCGAACAAGCTCGGCACGTACCCGATCATCTGCGCGGAGCTCTGCGGCCTCGGCCACTCGCTGATGCGCTCGACGGTGATCGTGTTGAAGCGGGCTGACTTCAAGAAGTGGGAGGAGGGCGCGTCGTGAGGTGGTTCACGAAGCCGGGTCTCGGCCGCTGCCTGTGGATGATCCCGCTCTTCTTCGGGATCGGCGTCGGGATCATGGCGCTCGTCCGCTGGCTCGAGGGCTGGGATCCCGTCTGGCTGGGCGAGGTGGTCGTGACCGTCTCGCTCGTGACGATCCCGATGGGCTTCCTCGCCGGCATCGGCTCGTTCGACTACTGGGCGCGGTACGCGATCGGCCAGCCGACGGAGCCGGAGGACCACTCCGGCCACGGCGCAAGGAGCTGGCGCGACTACTTCCGAGTCAACACCGACCACAAGGTGATCGGGATCCAGTACATCGTCACGACGTTCATCTTCTTCCTCGTCGGCGGGCTGCTTGCGATGATCTTCCGCGCAGAGCTCGCCAACTCCGGCGCGGAGGTCGTCGACAGCCAGACGTTCAACGGCCTTGTCTCCGTCCACGCCGCGCTCCTGATCTTCCTCTTCATCGTGCCGGTCTTCGCCGGCATCGGGAACTACGTGATCCCGCTGATGATCGGCGCGCCGGACATGGCCTTCCCGCGCCTGAACGCCCTCTCGTTCTGGCTGCTGCCGATCGCCGGCGTGATGATGCTCTCGAGCTTCCTCGTGCCCGGAGGCGCGTTCGCGAGCGGGTGGACGTGCTACGCGCCGCTCTGCACCGATCAGCCGCTCGGCAGCGTGTTCTTCAACATGGGCGTCCAGTGGGCGGGGACGTCGTCGATCATCACGGCGCTCAACTTCCTCGTGACGATCATCACGATGCGTGCTCCGGGCATGACCTTCTGGCGGATGCCGCTTCTCGTCTGGGCGAACTTCACGACGTCAATGCTCGTCGTGCTCGCGACGCCCTTCATCGCGGGGTCGCAGTTCTTCGTCATGTTCGACCGGGTGCTGCACACGAACTTCTTCGTCGCCGACCAGGGCGGCTACCCACTCGGGTACCAGCACATCTTCTGGTTCTACTCCCACCCGGCCGTCTACATCATGCTCTTACCCGGCTTCGGGATCATCTCCGAGGTGATCTCGACGTTCTCGCGGAAGCCGGTGTTCGGCTACCGGCTGATGGCGCTGTCGCTCGTCGCGATCCTCTTCCTCGGCTTCTCCGTGTGGGCGCACCACATGTTCGTCGCGGGCATGGCGCCGTGGCTCCGCGTGCCGATGATGCTGACAACGCTGCTGATCGCGGTGCCGACGGGGATCAAGGTCTTCTCGTGGTTAGCGACGATGTGGGGAGGCCGCATCCACTTCAACACGCCCATGCTCTGGGCTGTCGGGTTCATCGCCTGCTTCCTGATCGGCGGCCTGTCCGGCATCTACCTCGGCACGGTGCCGATCGACATCCACGCCTCCGACACGTACTACATCGTCGCGCACATCCACTACGTGCTCTACGGCGGCTCGGTGTTCACGATCATGGCCGGGATCTACTACTGGTTCCCGAAGATGACCGGCCGCATGTACTCGGAGCGGCTAGGGAAGGCGCACTTCTGGCTCACGTTCGTCGCCTTCAACGCGACGTTCTTCCCGATGCACTGGCTCGGCCTCCAGGGGCAGATGCGCCGCACCGCGGACTACCCACCGCACTTCGAGCACTGGAACCTCTTCATCTCGATCTCGTCCTTCGTGCTCGGGGCCGCGATGCTGATCTTCCTCTACAACATGATCACGAGCTGGGTCCGTGGACCGATCGCACCGGCGAACCCGTGGCGCGCCCACTCGCTCGAGTGGCAGGTGTCCTCGCCGCCGCCGCTCTTCAACTTCGACGAGATCCCGCAGATCGTGGGCGGCCCGTACGAGTACGGCGTGCCTGGCGCACGCCACGCCGTGTTCTCGGATGACGGCGCGACGAAGCTCGAGGACGTGCCCGCCGACGCGGAGGAGGTAACGCGTTGACCGAGCTGCGCCACGTGCTCGTCGTTGCCAACGAGACCGTCGCCGGAAAGAGCCTCATCGAGCTGCTCGAGCGCCGTGGGCACGAGGGGCCGATCCGCATCACCGTCGTCTGCCCGGTCAGTCAGCCGCGTCACGGCTACGTCGTCTACGAGGACACGCGCCGCGCCGCCGCGCGGCGCCGGCTCGACCGCACGCTCGATCTGCTGCGCACGGACGGCATCGCCGCCGACGGCTTCGTCGTCGATGCCGACCCCGTCGATGTGGTCCGGGATGCGTTCAAGCAGCTTGTGCCGCCGCCGGACGAGGTGATCGTCTCGACGCACCCCGAGTCACGGTCCAGCTGGCTGCGGCGCGACGTCGTCAACCGCATCGAGTCGGCCGTGGACGTTCCCGTCGAGCACGTCGTCGTCGACCTCGCGGCTGAGGAAGGCGAGACGAACGTCCTCGTCGTCGCGAACGAGACGGTCGTCGGGGAGCCGCTGCTCGAGGCGATTCAGGCGCGCGCCAGGAAGTCGCCGGCGAGCTTCCTCATCGTCTGCCCGCAGTCGGACCTCGGCATGTCCGCGCATCCCGAGGCGGAGAAGCGGCTCCGACGCGCCGTCGGCACACTGCGCGCGGAGGGGATCGACGTGCACGGGCAGATTGCGCACCCCGATCCGTTTGCGGCCGCTATGCAGGCGATCTACGACGAGCGCTGCGACGAGATCATCGTTTCGACCTTCCCCGGTGCGAGGCGCTCGAGCTGGCTCCGTGGCGATCTCGTCAAGCGGCTCGAGAAGGAGACGAAGCTCCCGGTCACGCACGTCGAGACGGAGCCGGTGCCGGAGGAGGTCCCCGCGTAATGGAAGCCCACGCCGCTGCTCACCACCACGCGGATCATCCGCCCGTCGCGAACGTCTCGTCGCGCGTCGACGCGCGCGTGCTCGGAATCCTCCTGTTCATCGGCTCGGAGATCATGCTCTTCGGGTCGTTCTTCACCGCGTACTTCTTCGTCCGGGTCGTCAACGGTTATCCGTGGCCGCCCGAGGGCGACGACCTTCCGAAGTTCGTCGCCGGCGTCAACACCGTCATCCTGATCACCTCGAGCTTCACGATGCAC
The DNA here is from genome assembly GCA_963773055.1 of uncultured Actinomycetes bacterium. Classification (GTDB taxonomy): domain Bacteria; phylum Actinomycetota; class Thermoleophilia; order Gaiellales; family Gaiellaceae; genus PALSA-612. Next base: position 563,276 of record CAVYZL010000003.1, read on the forward strand.
TGGGCGCTGCAGTCGATCAAGCGCGGCAACCGGGCGGGACTGAAGGCGGGGCTCGTGCTGACGCTGTTCATGGGCACGACGTTCCTGCTCACGCAGATCGCGGAGTACGCGCGGGTCGGTTTCGCGCCCGAGAACAACGCCTTCGCAACGATCTTCTACTGCCTGACGGGCCTCCACGGCGCGCACGTTTTCGTCGGCCTGACGCTCCTCCTCTTCGCGACGATCCGCGCGTTCCGCGGGCACTACTCGCCGGAGCATCACCACGGTGTCGAGTTGCCGGGCATCTACTGGCACTTCGTCGACGTGATGTGGATCGTCGTCTACACCACGGTCTACATCATCTGATCCGCCGCTCGGGCTTCCGACGGATGACCGGTTAGCATCCGGCTGTCAGGAGGTAGCCCATGGCTCGCCGGAACCCGTTTCGCACCGAGGCCGAGGCATTTCGGTTGCTGTTCGTCACGATCGCGGCCTTCGCGGCGATCGCCGTCGCGAGCCTGGTCGGTGGCTGGAAGCTCGGCGTCCCCGTCTGGATCGTCGTCACGGTGGCCACTATCTGGTACTACCTCCGCCCGCTGCCCGAGGAGACGAGAGCGCAGGCGCCTGCGCGGACCGATGACGGCAACGAGTGGCGGTTGCTCGTCGTCGCGAACGAGACCGTTGCCGGGCGCGAGCTCCGCGACGCCGTCGGTGCGGCGGTCACCGGGCATCGGGCCCGCGTGCTCGTCGTCTGCCCGGCGCTGAACTCCAAGCTCCGCCACTGGGCCTCGGACGAGGACGGCGCGCGCGTCGCCGCCCAGGCGCGGCTCGGCGAGAGCCTCGCACAGCTTGCGGAGTCAGGTGTCGCTGCGCAGGGGAAGGTCGGCGACTCGGATCCGCTGCAGGCGATCGAGGACGCGTTACGGACGTTCGGCGCCGACGAGATCATCATCTCGACGCACCCCGAAGGCAGGTCCAACTGGCTCGAGCGAGGCGTGGTCGAATCGGCGAGGCAGCGCTTCGCGGTTCCGATCGCGCACGTGGTGGTCGATCTCGGCAGATAGAAAGAGGGCCTCCGAAGAGGCCCTCGATCGGGTGCAACGGATGACGGAAGCTAGAAGGCGGTCGGGCCACCAGGCTTCGATGCCTTGTTGGACGATCCGCACGCACATACGGTGTGGTGGTTGCACGCCCCACAATGCGGCACGGCAGACCGTGACGGCACCGCAGGCGTTGGCGGGTCGTCGTCGATCTGGACGCCCCCAGACATGAAGAGGGCCTCCGGGAGGAGGCCCTCTTCAATGGTCGCCAGAGTTTCGAGACTCGGGCTACTTGCCTGAAGCGTTCTTTCCCTTGAGTGTCTGCGGCCTGACGCCGCCGCTGCACACCGTCCCCGGCGTGTGGGTGCCGCAAGGAGGTGCGCATTGCGTGGTGTAGCCATTCGCAGCGTCGCAAGCCGAGCGAACACATGCCCAGCCCGGCGGGCACTGCTTCGAGCTGACGCACTCGTGCTTCGGAACCGTCGAACAGTAGAAGTCCTCGCTGCAGGCGCAGCCGCCTTCTACCGTCACGAAGCAGAAGCAGCACGGGTGGTTGAAACAGTTCGGACACTCGACGTCGACGCAGTCGCCGCAGCCACCGACGCTGGCGCACGCCGTGGCGGGCGCGGCGCCCGCTGTCGACGCCGTCAGCATCGATCCTGCGCCGAGCGCTGCGGCGCCGATGCCGGCGCGCTTGAGCAGACGCCCTCTAGTCACTCGTTCTTCGGATACAGCCATGGATCCGTATACCTCCTGACGAAGTGGACACGTATTGGACCAACTGGCGGTGGCCCCGTCGATACCGCAGACGCGTGAGATCCACCGCTTCAATTACGTAGCGTCGCTAGCCAGCCATGACAACACGACGGCCTTCGATCTCGGCCGATAGCAAGAGGGCCACCGAAGAGGCCCTCTGCATTGCGAGAGAATCCGGGCCAGGCTAGTTGTTGCCTTGCCTGCTCGTCCTGGACCCTCGTCCGATCGCGCGCGTCGCCGTCGCTAAACGAGGAGGGCCTCCGAAGAGGCCCTCCAGCGATCGCAGAACGGTGGTGCTACCCGCGGAACGTCGTCTGTCCCGCAGGAATGCTTGCGTCGCACGGCACGGCGTGCGGACCCGTGTACCCGCAGTGCGGCACGCAGAAACCGTGCGTGGGCGTTGCCCCACAACCACCGCCCGTAGCGCAGGCCCAGCCTCTCGGGCACTGCTGCGAGCTAAAGCACCCCTTGAGCCCCTCGCAGAAGACATTCTGCATGCAGATGCACTTGGACTCGACCGTCACGACGCAGCCGCATTCGCACGTCTCCTGGCAGGACTGGAAGCTTCCGCAGCCGCCTGCGTCGATGCAGCTCGTCGAGGGGACGAGATCGGCGGATGCCGTTCCCGCCGTGACCATCGCTCCGACGCCGATCGCGGCGCCTGCTCCGGCTCGCTTGAGCAGCCGCCCCCGCGTCACACGCGTTTCCGATACAGCCATCAGCACATTCCTCCTGGTCTCTCGCAGCGGGCGGGCATTACTTGGCCGCCGTCTTGCCGGGCGATGTTGGACTGGTGCCACATGGGAAGACGTGCGCGCCGTGGTAGCCGCAGTGCGGGATGCACACGCCGCCGGCACCGCAGCCGGTGTTCGGACAGCAGGTCCAGCCCAGCGGGGCATTGCCCCGAGTTCGAGCACGTCGGTAGGCCAGCGCAACAGACGTTCTGGCCCGAGAAGCACGACGCCTCCGTCGTGACGAAGCAGAAGCAGCACGCGCCGTCAGCGGGATTCGGGAGGCCACCAGTCGCGCAGCCGCCCGCCGGGACGCACGAGAGAGACGGGTTTGCGTTCGCGGACGCCGTCGCCGCCGAGATCAGAGAGCCGGCCCCGAGCACGGCCGCTCCGACGCCGGCCCGCTTGAGCAGCTTCTGTCTCGAAACACGATCATCGGTCACAGCCATACAGACAAACCTCCGTTGTAGAGCGGTATTGCGTATTAGCGCACGCGAACGGGGCGTTGTCGATACCGCAGACGCGTGACTCAGCCAGGCGTTCGAGCGTATGCCGCGTCACGCCTTCGCTGCGCGGCGCGCGAGATTCTCAGCGTCCGCGCACTGCTTCGAGCTCGTCGCGCAGGACGAAAGCCCGGCACACGAGAGGTTCGCGTACGGCTCCTACGCTGCGACGGAGGCGAGCAGGTCCGTGAGCACGCCCAGGGTCTCTTTCGGCGTCGTCGAGCGGATCTCGAGACAGCGGGCATTCGTGACGAGCTCCGCGATCGTCTCGAGCGCCTCGCCTCCCACCTCGGGCAGGTTGAGGATCCGCGCGGCCAGTACGTGAGCCGCCTGGCCCGGCGAGTACGGAAGCACCGACTCCTCCGGGAGACCGAGGAAGCAGACGATGTCGGCCCTCAACGGATCGCCCGGCGCCGCGGGGCTCACGTCGAGCGGCGGCGCGATCCGATCGAGCGCTGCGAGCGCGTCTGCCGAAGGGTTGACCGCGGGCCCGGTGTCGACGACAAGGCCCGTCTCGGGCTCGAGCGCGACATAGTTCGAGATCGGCAGCGTCAGCCGGGATCGCTCCAGGAGCCGGTGGCCGAGAGTCCTCAGATAGGGCGGAAGAATCGGCGGGACGAGCGCGACGACACCGTCGAGCGTCACCAGGCCGGCGTCGACGTAGATCGCGTCGCTGCGGCCGCGCGCTGCGACGTGCTCGAACTGCGCGATCAAGCAGTCGTATGCCTCACGGAGATGCAGCGTCTTGACGAGGGCGCGGCTCTCCTCGTAGACGACATGGAAGCGCTTGCCGACGCCGTCGTCGTTCTCCTCGGCGACGCGGATCGAGTAGTACGGCGCTGTCGGCTCGTCGATCTGGAGCTCGCCGAACGTCTCGTCGAGCCACGCCGCGCACTCTTCGGAGTTCGTGCGCACGCCGAATTGCGTGTCGGCGATCTCGTAGGACTGCTCCACCACCCACCCGAGGTGGTCCAGTGAATCCATTCACTCGCTGCGGGGCACTTCGCGGCGCACCTTCGCCCGCTTGTCCTCCTGCTCGCCGCTCTCACGAAGCTTCGTCGCAGCCTCGCCGGGATCGACGAGGCCGACGGAGATGAAGTTGTCGACGAGAGCCCGGATCGACTCGTCGATCTCGGTCGGCTCGATCTCCTGCGCCTCGGCGAGCTCTGCGATCGTCTCGTCGACCGTCGACGTGCCGTCGCAGAGCTGGAGCACGATCGAGCCCATGGGGTTCAGGTAGTGGACGAGCTTGCTCAGCGGGTCGTAGGCGACCGCTTCCTGGTCTACCTCGACAAACGTGACGTCGTCACGGAGCTTCGGCCTGACGTCCGTCATCGGTTAGGCGGCGGCTTCGGCTTCTTCAAGGTGGGCTGCGAGACCGAACTCGATCACGAACGACGCCGCCTCGAGGCGTGAGTGGATCCCGAGCTTCGTGAGGATGTTCTGGACGTGCGTCCGCGCGGTCTCGCCCGAGATCACGAGCTCCTCGGCGATCTGCGACGACTTCTTGCCGCGCGCCACGAGCGCGAGCACCTGGCGCTCACGCGGAGAGAGCTTGCTCACCTTGAGCAACGCCTCCTCGTGGCCGCGTCGCCGCTCGAGCAGGTCGGACAGCAACGGCCCGAGCATCGCGGGCGGGATCAGCACGTCCCCGCGGGTGACGGCGCGAATCGCGTCGACGAGCTCGGATGGAGAGCAGTCGGTCGTCAGGTAGCCGCTCGCGCCGCAGCCGAGCCCTTCGGTCAGCAGGCGTTGGTCGCGCTGGTCCGCGAGCACGATCACCTTGCAGCCCGGTGCTCGGTCGCGGATGAAGCAGCCCGCGTGGCCGTCGGAGAAGCCGGCTATGCCGGAGCTGATGACGACGACCGCCGCCTTCGTTTCCTCGGCGGCCGAGATCGCTTCCTCCGCGCTCGTCGCCTCGCCGACGACGGACAGGTCGTCTTCCTGCTCGATCGCCGAGCGAAGCACCTGGCTGTAGAGCCTGCTCTCGATCGCGATCAGTACGGGGGTGGGGACCGTCATCTGCTCCTCGTCTCGTCGGGCTAGTACAAACGTACTAGCCGCATCGGCCATCCTCTCGCATCCCTTGCGTTCGTGCAAGGGCGGATTCGCCTATTTGCGCTACTTGCCGGCGACCGAGGAGACGTAGTCGGCGACAGCCTGGATCTGTGCGTCCGTGAGCACGCCCTTGAACGGCGGCATCGGGGACTTGCCGTTCGTCACACGCGTCACGACGAGTGACCTCGGCGGCTTCGCCTGGTCGAGGTTGGGCCCGACGGTGCCCGTCGTACCTGCGTCCTCGAGGGTGTGGCAGCCACCGCAGTTGGCCGTGAAGATGTCCTTGCCGCTCGTCGCCTGGCCCCCGGACGGCGGCTTGGCGGCGCCGGGCTTGCCGGCCACCGAGGCGACGTAGGCGGCGACGGCGTCGACGTCGTCGCCCGTGACGATGTCCGCCGGCATGGCCGGGGAGCCCGTGGACGTGATCGGCTGGCCGTTCTCGTCGACGCGGCCGGTGAGGGACGGCTCTCGGATCTGACCCGCAACGACCTGCTGGATCGAGCTCTCTTCGAAGCCCTGCGCCCGGTCGGAGGCGAACGCGTCGTCGAGATTGGGCCCGATCACCCCCGCGGTAGCAGCCGCGGCGAGCGTATGGCAACCGCCGCACTTCTCCTTGAACAGCGCCTCGCCGCGGGCTGTGTCTCCGCCCTTCGAGATCCCTCCCGTTCCCGAGTCGCATGCAGCGGAAGCGAGCACGAGGCCGGCTGCGAGAGCGGCGGCGACCATGGCCACTGACCGCCTGCCGCTGAAGAGCGCTCGCACGCGGGCGAGTCTAGACGGTCGATCGGAGACGGTCCGGCGCTGCCGTCTAGGGAGATGTCTGGCCGCCGGCGCTCGGGACCTGGATCGACGAGTTGCTCTGCGCGATCTGCTTCTCGAGGGCGCGGATCGCCGCCTTTACGTCCCGCACGAGCCCTTCGTCGGGGAACTGCTTGACGAACTGCTTGTAGGCGGCGAGCGCGACCTTCGGTTGCTGCGCGCCCTCAGCCGCCTGTGCGTAGCGGAGGAGGGCCGACGAATCGCTAGGGGAGAGCCTGGCGAGCTTCCTGAGCACGCCGAGCGCCTGCTTGTTCGCCGCCTGGTATCGGGCGATTGCGGCCTGGTACGCCTGCTCGGCCTGAGTCGAGGCGGCCTGGCCGATCGGGTCGACGAACGAGCCGAGAGCGTCGCCGAGGGCTCCGGACCCGGGTCGGAAGTTCGCCTCGGGGGCGGCGAGGCTCAGCTCGCGGAGCGCCGTGTTGACGGCGTTCCCCGCCTCGCCGGCGACGGTCTGGTAGAGGATCGCGAGGTTGGCGAGCGCGGCTGTGTCCTTGGGCTTCTCGCCGAGGTACGTCTGGTACGCCGCGATCGCCTCTTCCGTGCGACCGTCTCGTTGGAGCGCCGATGCGAGGTCGATGACCGCGGCCCGGCTTTTTGGGTTCTCCGCGACCTTCTGCTGGAGGCTCTCGATCGAAGTCCCCGACGAATGCCCGACCAGCGAGTTGAACACGTCGGAGAGCCCGCCCGCCCCCGTCCCGACGCCAAGGAAGACGAAGCTGAAGCCGAAGACGATCGCGAGCAGCACGAACACCCACTTCGCATGCCCGCGCAGCCGGTTGAAGAAGAGCTCGTCCTCGAGGGACTTCTCGGCCTTCTTGCGTGCGCGCTTCTGATCCGGGGCTACCGCCCCAGGAGCTTGTCGCGTGCTCTGATTCCGCTTTGTCGCAGCTCTCGCCATTCGAACCGATCTCGCTCAAAGCGTACCTTCCCGCCGACGAGGGTCGTCAGTACCCGGTCGGGCGAACCGGCGAGCACGACCGCCGTCGCCGGGTCCTCCCAGGGAACGACCGTCGAGCCCTTGAGGCCGACGACGACGATGTCTGCGGCCTTGCCGGCCTCGAGCGTTCCGACCTCTCCGTCGAGGCCGAGCGTGCGGGCCGAACCGAGCGTGGCGAGCTCAAGCGCCTCGCTGCAGGAGAGAGCGTCGGGACGGCGCTCCCGCGCCCGGGCGAGCGACACCGCGGCGCGCAGCTCGTCGAACATGTCGAAGGAGGGCGCCGAGGCCGGGCTGTCCGTCCCCAGGCCGACCGTGACGCCGTGGTCGAGCAAATCGCGGACCGGGGCGATGCCGCAGCCGAGCAGCGCGTTCGAACGCGGGCAGTGCGCGACGCCGACGCCGTGGCTCGCAAGCAGCTCGATCTCGTCCGGCTCGATCGCCACGCAGTGGGCGGCGACGAGGTCGGGCGTCAGCGCTCCGATGCCCGCGAGCATTCGTGCTCCCGTCGTGCCCGCCGGGGGCACGAGCAGCTCGCGGAACGATTCCCAGGGCCCGCTTCCGTCCCGGAGATACGCGAGCTCGGACGCGCTTTCGGAGAGGTGCGTGGCGGCGGGCACGCCCAATGAGGCGCACATCTCGTAAACGGACGCGGTGACGGTGTACGGCGCATGGGGCGAGACGCCGGCGGTGACGAGCTCCGACAGGCCGGGGCCCGCGATCTCCTGCAGCGACTCGAAGTAGGAGCGGGCTGTCACCGGATCGCTGCCGAAGACCTCGAGGTAGACGATCGCCCGTAGGCCGAGGTCATGACAGCCGATGGCGGCGGCACCGCTGAAGCTGCAGTCGCCGACGGTGGTGATCCCGGAGGCGAGGCACTCGGCGGCGCCGAGCCGGGCGATGTCGACCACATCGTCGAAGGCGAGGCGTTGCTTGCGCTGGATGTGGATCCCGATCCACTCGGCGAAGTCGAGCGTCCCGTCGCCGAACCCCGTGTAGACGGCGTACTCGAGGTGCGAGTGGCAGTTGACGAAGCCGGGGAGGATCGCTGCGCCGTCGTAGTGCGTCCCGCGTCCGAGCTCCGAGGCGGTGCCGACGGCGGCGATGCGGGTGCCCTCGATCACGACTGCCCCGTTCTCGATTGGGGGACCCGAGATCGGGAGGACCCAGTCCGCCGAGAGGACGTCCACGGATGTGCCGGTCAGCGGTCTCGGTCGGAGCCCGTGCTGCCGTCCGCGTCGATCGAAGGCTTCTCGTCCTTGCCGGTCACCGAGTTCTTGAACTCTCGCATCCCGCCACCGACGGCCCGTCCGATCTCCGGGAACCGCTTCGAGCCGAACACGAGCAGTACGACGACGACGAGGATGATCAGCTCCATCGGCCCGACGTTCGGCATCGGGCCAAGCGTACCATCGTCGCTCTGCGGGTCGGGGGTGGGGCCAGCCATGCCACCTGCGGTAGAATCCGTCACGAAAGACGCGCAGTTTCGGCTTGTTCTCACGGCGAAAGGAAACACGAACTTGGCTCTGCTCGAGCTAAAGGACCTTCACGTCTGCCTCGACGACGGCACCGAGATCGTCAAGGGCGTCGACCTCTCGATCAGCCCGAACGAGGTGCACGCAGTCATGGGCCCGAACGGTTCCGGGAAGTCGACGCTCGCGTACGCGCTCATGGGGCACCCGAGCTACGAGATCACCGGCGGCTCGATCGTCTTCGACGGCGAGGACGTGACCGAGCTCGGCGCCGACGAGCGCGCACAGCGCGGCCTCTTCCTGGCGTTCCAGTATCCGCACGCGATCCCGGGCGTGACCGTGACGAGCTTCCTCCGCTCCGCGATCAACGCGATCCGCAAGGCAAAGGCGGGCGGCACGGACGACCCGGTTCCGATCCCCGAGTTCCGCACCGAGCTGCTCGCTGCGATGGATCGGCTGAAGGTCTCGCGCGAGCTCGCGTCGCGGTACATCAACGACGGCTTCTCAGGCGGCGAGAAGAAGCGCGTCGAGATCCTCCAGATGGCGATGCTGAAGCCGCGCATCGCCGTCCTCGACGAGACCGACTCAGGCCTCGACATCGACGCTCTAAGGGTGGTCGCCGAGGGCGTCAGCGCGCTCGTCGGCCCGGACATGGGCGCGCTGCTCATCACCCACTATCAGCGGATCCTCAACTACATCAAGCCCGACTTCGTCCACGTCTTCTTCGACGGCAGGATCGTCGAGGAGGGCGGGCCCGAGCTGGCCCATAGGCTCGAAGCGGAGGGCTACGAGGCGTTCGCGCCCGCAGCCGCCGTCGAAAGTGAGGCGTGATGGCGCAGACCGAGACACAGGTCGTCAAGGGAATCGGTTCCGATTACGAGGTCAAGTACGGCTTCCACGTCCCCGAGGACTACTTCTTCAAGTCGGGCCGCGGTCTGTCGCACGAGCTCGTTGATGCGATCTCGAGCCACAAGTCCGAGCCGGACTGGATGCGAAAGTACCGTCACAAGTCGCTCGAGTACTTCAACGCCCGTCCTCTGCCCCGCTGGGGCGGGGACGTGTCGACGATCGACTTCGACTCGATCTACTACTACATCAGGCCGACCGAGAAGCAGGCGAAGAACTGGGAGGACCTGCCGGCCGACATCCTGGACACATGGGACAAGCTCGGCATCCCCGAGGCGGAGAAGAAGTACCTCGCGGGCGTCGGCGCCCAGTACGAGTCCGAGGTCGTTTACCACAAGCTCAAGGAGGACCTCGAGCAGCAGGGCGTGCTCTTCCTCGACATGGACTCGGGCCTCCGGGAGCACGAGGACCTCGTCAAGGAGTACTTCGGGAAGATCATCCCGCAGAACGACAACAAGTTTGCCGCGCTCAACTCTGCCGTCTGGTCGGGCGGGTCCTTCATCTACGTGCCGCCGGGCGTCCGGATCGAGATGCCGCTCCAGGCCTACTTCCGTATCAACGCGGAGAACATGGGCCAGTTCGAGCGCACGCTGATCATCGTCGACGAGGGCGCGTACGTGCACTACGTCGAGGGCTGCACCGCGCCGATCTACTCGACGGACTCGCTCCACTCGGCTGTCGTCGAGATCATCGTCAAGAAGGGTGGCCGCTGCCGCTACACGACGATCCAGAACTGGTCGACGAACGTCTACAACCTCGTCACGAAGCGCGCGGTCGCGTACGAGGACGCGACGATGGAGTGGGTCGACGGGAACCTCGGCTCGAAGCTGACGATGAAGTACCCGGCGATCTGGCTGCTCGGCGAAGGCGCGCACGGCGAGGTGCTCTCGATCGCGTTCGCCGGCAAGGGCCAGCACCAGGACGCGGGAGGCAAGTGCGTCCACGTCGCCCCGCACACGTCGTCCGTGATCACGTCGAAGTCGATCTCGAAGGACGGCGGTCGCGGCGGCTACCGCGGCCTGCTCGAGGTCGGCGAAGGGCGCCGTCGGGTCGAAGTCGAAGGTCGTCTGCGACGCGCTGATCCTCGACGAGGACTCGCGCTCCGACACCTACCCGTACATCCGCATCGACGAGTCGGACGTCGACATCGGCCACGAGGCGACCGTCTCGAAGATCGGTGAGGAGCAGCTCTTCTACCTGATGAGCCGGGGCCTGTCCGAGGCCGAAGCAAGCGCGATGATCGTCTCCGGCTTCGTCGAGCCGATCACGAAGGAGCTGCCGCTCGAGTACGCGGTCGAGATGAACCGCTTGATCCAGTTGCAGATGGAAGGGTCTGTTGGCTAAAGCGGCTGAAGGCTCCGTTGGGTAACGGCATCGGCGCTTCGCGCGTCGACTTCATCGCCGTCCCCGTCCAAGATCGCGAGCGCGCAGAGAAGTTCTACCGAGAGACGCTCGGGCTCGAGAAGAACCCGCTGTCAACCGACTCGTGGGTCGAGTTCGAGACGGGGAACGTGACGCTGGCGCTCGTCGACCCCCCGACCGCCGGGCAATCGTTCGTGCCGCTCCCCTTCGGCTCGATCGTGATCCGTGTTCCTGACGTCGAGGCAGCGAAGGCCACCTTGCTGGAAGCCGGGGTCGAGGTCGTCGGCGAGACGTGGGACTCCGGCGTCTGCAACGGCGCCGTCTTCACGGACTCCGAGGGAAACGGCCTGGCGATCCACCGCCGCTACGCGCCGTACGCAGACGGCACGCAGCCCTGATGGACGTCGATCGCGTCGACTACATCCGCGTGCCGGTGACAGACATCGACGCGGCGAACCGTTTCTACGGCGAGGTGCTGGGGCTGAAGCGGAACCCGAACTCGCCCGCCGACGACTGGGTCGAGTACGAGGCGGGCAACGTGACGCTCGCCGTGATGACGCCTCATACGCACGACTACGAGTTCACGCCGCTGCCGCCCGCGACGATCGCGCTCCGCGTTCCCGATCTCGAGGCGGCGAGAGAGGAGCTCGTCGCCGCGGGCTACGAGCCGGCTGAGATGTGGGACTCGGGCGCCTGCAACGGGGTCGGCGTCTCGGACCCGGCCGGCAATCGCATCCTCCTCCACCGCCGCTACGCGCCGTATCCCGACGGATCGAAGCCGTGATCGATATCGAGCACGTCGACTTCGTGGGGTTCCTGACGCAGGACATCGCGCGGGCCAAGCGGTTCTACCGGAGGTTCGACGTATGACCCGGCCGGAGCTGCTCGGGCGCTATCAGGCACTGCCGCTGCCCGACACGAAGCAGGAGGCGTGGCGGTTCACGGATCTACGGGGCTTCGACCCGGACGCATTCGCGATTCCCAACGGCGGCGGCGGCTACGCCGGCCATCTCCGCCGAGGAGCTGCTCGAGATCGACGTCTCCGGCCTCGCCATGGTGGGCGAGGGCGGGATCGAGATCCGCTCGGCCCCGGAGGGCATCGAGTTTGCACCGCTCGATGAGTCGCACGAGCTGCTCGGCACGCTCGTCGCCGGAGACGACAAGTTCACGGCGCACAATGCGGCCAGCTGGCAGCACGGGCTGCTCGTCCGCGTCCCCAAGGGCGTCGAGCTCGAACGGCCGCTCCACGTCCGGATCACGGGCTCGACGGACGAGACCGCGCTCTTCTGGCGGCTGCTCGTCGTCGCGGAGGAGGGGAGCCGCTGCACGCTGATCGAGGAATACGCGTCGGCGACGCCCGAGCTCGTCGGCTACTCGAACGCGGTCGTCGAGCTGTTCGTCGAGCAGGACGCAAAGCTCGAGTACGTCTCGCTCCAGAATCTCTCCCATCACACGTGGCACTTCGCGACGCACTGGGCGCGCGTGGGCCGCGACGCCGAGCTCGACTGGGTGGCGGGCGGATTCGGCTCCTGCAAAGGCAAGATCCGGATCCACAACGACCTGACCGGCCCCGGAGCGACGTCGCGCGTGACGGGTGCGTACTTCGCCGACGGGACGCAGCACCTCGACTACGACACGTTCCAGCAGCACCACGCGCCGAATACGACCTCGGACTTCGCGTTCAAGGGCGTGCTCCGCGAGGACGCGAGCATCGTCTGGCGGGGGATGATCCGCGTCGAGCCGGACGCGCAGCGGACGAACGCGTACCAGGAGAACCGCAACCTGATCCTTTCGCCGACCGCGCACGCGGACTCGATCCCCGGGCTCGAGATCCTCGCGAACGACGTCCGCTGCACGCACGGCGCGACGATCAGCCAGGTCGACCGCGACCAGCTCTTCTACGCGATGTCGCGCGGCCTTACGCGCGGCGACGCGGAACGGCTGATCGTGCGCGGCTTCTTCCAGGACGTGCTCGACCGCATCGAGCTCGACCCGGTGCGCGAGGCGCTGGCGGAGAAGCTCGAAGCCCGCATCCCGCGCTAACGGTCATCTAACAGGTCCGAGCTACCCTCGGGGAGATGGGGGTCGGTCGCGTGATCGGCGCGCTCACGGTAGTCGTCGCCGCCCTGGCGGGAGGATCGGACCGGGCGGCCGGCGGGTGCAACCCGAACCTCGCCTGGCAGGACCGCAATCCGAGCTGGTCAGCGCGAGCCATCGCCTTCGAACGGGAAAGCGTGGGTTGCGGCGGCGCTCCGGAGCTCGTCATCGTCGTCACGCCCGACGGCAGGCGGGCAAGCAGCCAGGGGCGCGGAACAAATCCAGCTGTCTCGCGCGGAGGCAGGGTTGCGTTTACGAATGAATTCAGCCGGATCGTTGTCGACGGCGCTGACGTGACCGGCGGTGAGGCTCCCGCGTGGTCTCCGGGCGGCGACCGTCTTGCATTTCTCCGGGGGGAGGCGTTGTGGGTGCGCGTGTTGGCAACGGGTGAGGAGCGCCGTCTGGCGCCGGTGGCCATCTTCACGCCGTTCTCCGAGGCCCACGTGACGACGCCGTCGTGGTCGCCCGACGGACGGGAGATCGCGTTCATCGGCCCGGGCATGAAGATCTCCGTCGCCGCGGCAGACGGTTCCGGCGTCCGCAAGCTCACGTCCGGCCTCGATCGGCAGGTCAGCCCCACATGGTCGCCCGATGGCGGCCGCATCGCCTTCGCGAGCGATCGGGGAGACAGCTGGGACATCTGGACGATCACGCCGAACGGGACGGGAACGGCACGGCTCACCGACCGGCCGGTGGACGAGACGCTTCCAGTCTGGTCACCGGACGGCTCGCGGATCGCCTACATACGGGCGACAGGAGCGGGATACGGAGAGGCTGTCCTCGACGTTCTGGCTCGTGACGGAGGCGCCGACCGCGTCGTGGGTCGCGACGCGCACGGCTTCAGCCGACCGGCGTGGTCGGCGGACGGAAGCCGGATCGTCTTCGCCTCGGGCCGCGAGTGCCTTCGCTGGGGGCTCTACCTTCTTACGCCGACGACGGGACGGGACGAGCGCATCACAAATCGATGCCGATTCACGGGCACGGCGCGAGCGGACAGGCTCTCCGGGACGCCCTTCCTCGACTTCCTTTTCGGCCGTGCGGGAGACGACGTGCTGCGCGGGCTGGCGGGACGCGACACGCTCGTCGGCGGGACGGGACGAGATGTCCTGGACGGCGGTGACGGCGCGGACACGATCGATGCCCGTGACGGCCGGCGGGACATCGTGCGCGGCGGGCCGGGACGCGACTCGGCGCTGCTCGATCGCGGCCTCGACCGCGTGTCGGGCGTTGAGCGCCTCTTGCCCTAGGCGAGCTACGCGCCGGCGCCGATGAAGCAGTCCTTCCAGTACTGCTTCGGCACGGCCTCGCGACAGCTGGCACGCCGGGTGCCGGCGTCCCGTGAGAAGCCGCCGAGGATCGTGCCGATGCCGTTGAAGCAGTAGTTACGCCAAGACACCGGCGCCTGTGTGCAGAACCCGGCCGATCGGCGCGCTCCGGCGTCCATGCTCGTGATGTCGCGCGCGGCGCCGTAGCCGCACTGGTTCGCCTCGTCGCCGGCGAGCGCGCAGATGCGGAGGATCTCCTTCGGGCTCTGGAGCGACCGCCCCGACGCGTCGCGGCCGAGCGACTGGAAGCACGTGGCGACCCAGTTCGGCTCCGACTTGCGGCACCAAGCGACCGTCTTCGCCCAGTCGCCGCCGTCGACGTCGAGGATCCTCGACGTGACCATCAGGTAGCAGTAGAGCTTGTGCTGCTCGGAGACGATCGTGCACGGGTAGAGCGGGTTGTCGTCCTTCAGCCACTGCGAGTTCGTTCCGTAGGACGTCTGGAGGTTCTCCATGAAGACGCCGCCGGTGCACGACGTCTGGTCCCAGGAGGTCGCGAGCTTGTCGCACGTGGCGAGCGCGAGCGGCAGGTCGTAGCCCGTGTAGATCATCAGCCCGTGTCCGAGCCCGTGGACGCACTGGTAGGCGGTGAAGTCGTTCCGCCGTACGACAGCGCTCGCGCAGAGGCGGCGTGCCACGGCCGGCATGTCCTCCGTCGACACACCGGCGAAGGCGCGCTCGAGGATGCCGTGGTAGTAGCCCGACCAGCAGACTGCCGAGCCGTCCGCGAACGCGGGGCCGACCTTGCCGTGGTAGTAGGCGAGCGCCCCGGCGCCGATCGCATGCGCGATCCGATGGCACACGTGCACCGTCGGGTCGGTGTCGATCATCTTCGTGAAGACAGCCAGCGCCCTCTTCGGCCCCTCGTGGTAGGCGAGGTTGCCGAACGCCTGCTGGAAGCACTCGTTGTCTCCGGGGCAGTCGGAGAGTTTCGTCTCGTCGGGCTTGAAGCCTGCGGCGACCGAGACCGGGCTTTGCGCAGCGGCTGCGGAGACGAAGGCGGCGACGTCCGTGATCTCCTGGTTCGTAAGCTGGCCGTCAAAGGCCGGCATGCCGCGCCCACCCGTCCTCACCTGCCGTTCGACGCGGTCGGCGGCCGGCTTCAGCGCGTCGAGGCTCGGGCCGATCGTCCCGGTCGAGCCCGCAGCTGCGAGCGTGTGGCAGCCGCCGCAGCCGGCCCGGTCGAAGACCTCGGCGCCCGGCATCGACTTTGGCGATCCCGACGTGCCACCGGCGGGTGCCGCCACCTTCCGCTGGCCGGAGCAGCCACCGAGAACGAGCGCCCCGACGAGGAGGCAAAGCGCGACGGACACACGCGTCACGCCACCAGGGTACGGGTTGGACTTACAGTCATGCCATCGCCGGCTGCTGCTCCGCCTCGGGATACGACGAGTTCTTCTCGGCCAGACAGGCTGCTCGCGACGCTGCGCGCTACCGGCGAACCGGGCTGGGCCGGCCTGCTCGGTGGGTGGTCGACGCGATCGGCGCCTACGGCGTAGAGGGGAAGACGGTCCTCGAGCCCGGAGGCGGGATCGGCGCAATCCCGATCGAGCTCCTGAAGTCGGGCGCCTCGCACGCCACCGTCATCGAGCTCTCGTCCGGTTACGACGAGGTTGCGACCGAGCTCGCGGCCGAGGCGGGGGTCGCCGGGCGGATCGAGCGCCGCCACGGCGACTTCGTCGCCGAGCAGGCGGCCGAGGCGGACGTCGTGGTCCTCCACCGCGTCGTCTGCTGCTACCCGGACTACGAGCGCCTGCTCGGGGCGGCCGCCCGCGATGCCGGCTCGATGGTCGTCTTCACGTATCCGCCTCGAAACGTTCTCTCGCGGCTTATGTTCGGTGCGACGAACATCTGGCTGCGGTTGCGTGGCAACGCGTTCCGCGTGTACGCGCACGAGCCGGCGGCGATGGTCGACGTCGTGCGGAGCGCAGGGTTCGAAGAGGTAGGGCGACGACGCGGCGGCATCTGGCGCGGCGTCGCGTTCGCCCGCCCGGCATGACCTACGATCTGAAGACACGACAAGAGGAGGAGAGATGGCAGTCGCCAAGGTGATCGAGCTCACGGCGGGCTCGCCGACGAGCTTCGCGGAAGCGACGAAGGTCGCGGTCGAGAAGGCCGCCGAGTCGATCCACAACATCGAGAGCGCGTGGATCTCCGAGCAGAAGGCGATCGTGCAGGACGGCAAGGTGGTCGAGTTCCGCGTCACGGCGCGCATCACGTTCATCGTCGACTGAGGCGGCACGTAGGCACATGGCTACGATGGAGCCATGGCCGTAAGCGCCAAAACGACGCTCGACGCGCACGCGCTGCGCGAGGACTTCCCGATCTTTCTCCAGGAGTTCCATGGGAAGCCGCTCGCGTACCTCGATTCGGCCGCGAGCTCGCAGAAGCCGCGGCAGATGCTCGAGGCAATGCAGCACTTCTACGAGACGTCGTACGCAAACGTCCACCGTGGCGTCTACGAGCTCGCCGAGCGGGCGACGGAAGGGCTCGAGACCGCACGCGAGAAGATCCGTGCGCACCTGAACGCGCCGGCCGCCCGCGAGGTGATCTTCGTCCGCAATGCGACGGAGGGCATCAACCTCGTCGCCTACGCGTGGGGGTTGCCGACGCTCGGCCCCGGAGACCTCGTGCTCGTGACCGAGCTCGAGCATCACTCGAACTTCGTCCCGTGGCAGTACATCGCGCAGCGCACCGGCGCCGAGTTCCGCATGATCCCGCTCACGGATACCGGCGAGCTCGTCCTCGAGGGGCTCGACGAGATCGTCGGCTCGGACTCGCTGAAGGTCGTCGCGCTCAACCTCGTCTCGAACGCGCTCGGGACGGTCAACGCGGTCGAGCGGGTTGCTGCGTGGGCGCACGAGCAGGGCGCGATCGTCGTCTGCGATGCCGCGCAGGCCGCGCCGCACCGGGCGTTGGACGTCCAGGAGATCGGTTGCGACTTCGTCGCCATCTCGGGCCACAAGATGTGCGGGCCGAGCGGGATCGGCGCGGTCTGGGGGCGGGCACACATGCTCGAGCGCATGGAGCCGTTCCTCGTCGGTGGTCACATGATTCGGAAGGTGACGGCGGACGGCACCACGTGGGGCGAGCTGCCTCACAAGTTCGAGGCCGGCACGGCGCCGATGGCAGAGGCGGTCGGGTTCGGTGCCGCGGTCGACTACCTGAACGAGGTCGGACTCGACGCGATCGCGCGGCACGAGCACGATCTCACCGAGTACGCGCTCGAGCGACTCGCCGACATTCCCGGCATCCGCCTCTTCGGACCGCCCCCGGAGCGGCGAGCGGGCATCGTCTCCTTCGCGTTCGACGACGTCCACCCCCACGACGTGGCGCAGGTGCTCGATTGGGAGGGCGTCGCCGTCCGCGCCGGGCACCACTGCTGCCAGCCGCTGATGGCCAAGCTCGGCGTCGCGGCAACGACGCGCGCGAGCTTCTACCTGTACACGATCCCCGAGGAGATCGACCGCCTCGTCGACGGCCTCCACCGGGTTCGAAAGGTTTTTGGCTGATGGATCAGCTCTACCGGGAGATCATCCTGGACCACTACAAGAACCCGCGCGGGCACGGGGTGATGGAGGACGCCGACGCGAGCGCCGAGGGCCAGAACCCGCTCTGCGGCGACGAGGTGTCGATCTATGTCGCGTTCGGCGAGGACGGAGAGACGATCGACGAGGTGAAGTTCTCCGGCCGCGGGTGCGCGATCAGCCAGGCCGCCACGTCGATGCTGACGGAGATGGTGACGGGGAAGAAGGCCGCGGACGTCGCCACGATGCCCAAGGAGCAGCTGCTCGACGAGCTGGGCATTCCGCTCACGCCCGTTCGGCTCAAGTGCGCGCTCCTCGGCCTGACGACGCTGCGCCTCGCTCTCCACAAGGGCAAGGGCACACCGTTGCCCGACGGGCTCGACGGCATCGAAGAGCTCGAGCTGAGCTAGGTTCCCGCGCATGGCGTGGTTCGCGGTCGCTCCGCTGGAAGAGCTGCCACCCGGCTCGATGAAGCTGATCGAGACGCCTGCAGTGGCCGTCGGCGTCTACAACGTCGGCGGCGAGCTCCGTGCGCTCGAGGATCGGTGCTCGCACGACGACGGGCCGCTGTGCGAGGGCGACTGGGATCCCGAGGAAGGCGTCGTCGTTTGCCCGCGCCATGGCTCGAACTTCGACATCCGCACCGGAGAACCGCTGACGCTGCCCGCCTTCGAGCCCGTCTCGACGTACGCCGTCCGGGTCGAGAACGGCGTCGTCGAGGTCGAAGTCCCGGACTGACGCGTGCTCGACGACCGCGTCCGCTCCGTGCTCGCCCGGCTCGAGGACGACGACCGGCGCGAGCGCGAAGCAGAGCTGCCCGCGGCCGTCCGGTCGAGACAGGTGGCGCTGACGACCGGTCAGTTCCTCTTCTCGCTCGTCGCTCCGTGTGCCTCGGCGTCCGTCCTCGAGATCGGCGGTTCGCGCGGCTACTCGGCGATCTGGCTCGCGGCCGCCGCGCGCATCCTCGGGGGGAGCGTGACATCGCTCGAGAGCGACCCGGTCAAGTGCGCGGCCTGGACGGCGAACGTCGCCGACGCCGGCGTGGAAGAGTCGGCCCTGCTCGTCGAAGGCGATGCGTTCGAGACGCTGCCTGCGCTCGAGGACGTGTTCGACGTCGTCTTTCTGGACGCGGAGAAGGACGACTACGAAGCGCTGTTCGCCCTCGCGCGACAGAAGGTCGAGCCGGGCGCGCTCGTGATCGCCGACAACGTGCTGTCAGACGTCGACAGGCTCGGCGCCTACTCGCAGGCGCGCCAGGCGGACCCCTCGCTCGTCAGCGTGACCCTTCCGCTCGACCGCGGGCTCGAGCTGACGACGATCTTAAAGGGGACCGGGGGACAGGATTAACCCTGTCCCCCAGGCGGCTCTGTCACCTCGCTCATCAGGCCCATGAGGTTGCCGTCCGGGTCGCGGAAGAACGCCATCCAGAGCTCGTGGTCGGGAAGCTTCGCGATCAGATGCGGCTCGTCGAGGAATTCGACGCCGCGGCCGCCCAGCTCCTCGTACGCAACCGGTAGGTCGGGTACGCGGAAGTAGAGCGTCGAGCTCGGGTGGTCGACCTCGTCGTTCTCGGGCACGGCGAGCATCAGCCGGACGCCGCCGCACATGAGAAAGGCAAGGGATCCGGCGTCGAACAGGAAGTCGAGGCCCAGGGTGTCGCGGTAGAACGCGACGGAAGCCTCGAGGTCTCGGGCGCGGATCGCCACCTGGCCGATGTTCTCGATGGGGGTCGTCATGCGTCCTCCTTCTTCATATACTTAGCGTTGCTACCTATACCTTTAGCATGGCTAAGAAACTGATGTCAAGCAGCGAGCAGCGCGTCGTCGCCGATCAGCTCCATTCGGCGGCGATCCACTTGCTGCGCCGCCTCCGGAAGGTGGACGAGGCGAGCGGGCTGACCGCCGCTCGGTTGTCGGCGCTGTCCGTGCTCGTGTTTGGCGGTCCCGCGACGCTCGGCGAGCTGGCGGCCGCGGAGCAAGTGTCGGCGCCGACGATGAGCCGACTCGTGAGCGGGCTCGAGCGCGACGGCTACGTCGTCCGGGAGCCGCACGAGCGGGACGCACGATCCGTCCGTGTGCGCGCGACCGCGCGGGGGCGTCGAGTTCTCCTCCAGGGGCGCGAGCGACGCGTGGCCGAGCTCGTCGGCCTGCTCGAGCAGACGTCGCCGGACGAGCTCGTGACGCTTGGGCGGGCGGCGGAGATCATGGAACGCCTTCTCTGACGACCGCCGTCTGCCTCGGATGCGTATGCTCTGTGTACCGCGGAAAGGAGGTGGTCCGATTGGGTGACGACAGTTCGGGCAGTGGAGGTACTCGCCGGTAGAGGCGTGTCCCTGGGACCTCAGGGGAATCGCCTAGCCAGCGTAGGGGACTCGCTGTGAGCGCCGCCGTCTTCGGACGGCAGGAAGCGCCTCTACTAGTACAGGCGGATTACCGGGCATGGGGGTCGCGAAGGCGGCCCCTATGTCGTTCTAGGGCGTCTTGGAGGGCTCCGGCGGGCTCTCGACCTGCATCTTCGGCAGCCACTCGAGCCAGCCCGGCAGATACCAGTTCCAGCGGCCGAGCAGCGTCATCGTCGCCGGCACGAGCACGGAGCGGATGATCGTCGCATCGATCAGCAGGGCGACCGCGACGCCGAAGCCCATCTGCTGGAACATCACCAGGTCGCCCATCGCGAAGCCCAGAAAGACGGCGACGATGATCAGCGCCGCGCCCGTGATCAGCCGGGCCGTCGACGAGACGCCCCACGCGACGGCCTCGTGGGTGTCGCCTCGCACCGTGTACCGCTCGCGGATCCGGGAGAGCAGGAACACCTGGTAGTCCATGGAGAGCCCGAACAGCACGGAGAAAAGGAAGAGCGGAACCCACGCCTCGATCACGTCGACCTGCTGGAACCCGAGGAGATCGGCGCCGACTCCGTGTTGGAAGACGAGCACGAGCAGGCCGTAGGCGGCGCCGACCGACAGGAGGTTGAGCGCCACGCTTGTGGCTGCGACGACGATCGAGCGGAACGCCACGGTGAGCACGACGAACGTCAACCCGAGGACGAAGAGGAACACGTAGGGCGCCGGATCGCTCGTCGCGTCGAAGTAGTCGACGCTCTCGGAGCTCGTGCCGCCGACGAGTGCCTCAGCGCCGGTCGCCGCAAAAGCCGTGGGCACGACATTGTCGCGCAGGTCGCGCACGGAGGCGACGGCGCGCTCGCCCGCCGGGTCTCCCTCCACCGGCACATCGAGAAGCGCGGCGTCGCCGTCCGCCGAGACGCGGATCAGCGCCGGCGGCCCGAAGCGCTCGTCGCGGCCGAGTTGCGTCTGGAGATTCCGCAGCGCCGCCGACACGGCCGGCTGGTTGTGACCTTCCGGGACGATGATGTGCACGGGGTCGGTCGTCGCCGCGGGGAAGTCGCGCTGGAGCTCGACGAACGCCTGTTTCGAGGAGAAACGGTCGGGAAGCGTCGTGATCGAGTTCGCGCCGATGCTCATGCCGAGCACTGGCGACGCCGCCGCGACGAGGAGCGCGACCGACGCGCCGAGGCTGACCCACGGGCGGCGCTGGACGCGCGCGACGATCGAGCCCCAGAACTTACCCTCGACGTTCGTGTCCTCGATCGAGCGGCTCCCGATGATCGGGATGCGTAGCCGGTTCACGCCGTCGCCGATCAAGCTCAGGAGCGCGGGCAGCAGCGTGAGCGCTCCGAGCACGGAGACGATGCCGACGAGGATCGCCCCGATTGCGAGGCTTCGCATGACGGACGAGGGGACGATGAGCATCCCGAACATCGCGACGACGAACGTGCTGCCGCTGAAGAGGACGGCGCGGCTCGCGGTCGCGCCGGCCGTCGAGATGGCTGCCGCCTTGTCGCGTAAATGCCCTCGCTCCTCGCGGTAACGAGAGACGACGAACAGCGAGTAGTCGATTCCGAGCGCGAGGCCCATGGCGATAAGCATGTTCACGATGAAGACGGAGAGCTCGACGGGCTGCGCAACGAGGGCGGTCAGCCCGAGAGCGACGATGATCGAGACGATCGCCATCAGCAGCGGGACGAGCCCGGCGACGACCGCGCCGAACACGAGCAGGAGGACGATCAGCGCCGCAGGCAGGCCGAACTGGAGCTCGCCGGTCTTCAGGTCGTGCTGGGAGAGCTCGTTGAAGTCGTGGTCGAGCGTCTCGTCGCCCGTGACGGCGACGAAGAACCGCGGATCGCGGTCAGCGCGCTCGACGGTGGGGAGGAGGTCTGCCGCAGCGCCGTCGTTGATGAGGAGCGGGATGACCGTCGCGTGCCGGTCCTGCGACACGAGGGAAGGGTCGTGGGTGTCGTACCAGTCGTGGGCGCCGGCGACGGCGCCGGTCGCCGCCGCGTCCAGGAAGAGCGCCCTGGCGAACTCTTGAAATTCCGGGCTGTCGACCGTGTAGCGGTCAGAGCGGATCACGGCTATGTCCGAGACCGTTGTCCGTGGATCGGCTGGGAACGCCTTCTCGTACGCGTGGAGGGCGCGCCAGGACTCGGGATTGTTCGTTGGCTTGCCCTCCGTCGTCAGACTTCCGGGGAGGAGCACCGCGACCGATGCGAAGGCGAGGACGATCAGGACCGCCCAGGCGGCGATCGTCCTCCACGGATGTCGCGCGCAGGCTCGGGCGATGCCTTGCGTCGACGGCTTCCTCATGTCGCCCTGCGAATCTGCTCGTCGACGCCGATCGGCTCGATCCCGAAAGTGGCCACGGCCGGTGCGATGTCGCACGTCTGGTCACCGCCGTCGATGAGCATCGTCAGCTGGTCTCTCGTGATCGGCGCACCGGGCAGGCGGTCCGTCAGCGTCGCGCCCGCGCGCATGACGGAGACGGGGACGTGGAGCGTCGCCCGCCTGGCGCCAAGCTTGGCGCGGATGCGTGCGTAGAGGTCGTTCCACGTCAGCGCGTCGGCGCCGCCCAGCTCGAACGTCCTTCCCGCGGCACCTGCCTTGTCGATCGCGCCGGCGAAGAACGCCCCGACATCGTCGACCCAGATCGGCTGCAGACGCTGCTCGCCGGAGCCGACGATCGTCGTCACGGGCGACCAACGGACCTGTCGGACGAAGGTCGGCAGCACGCCGCCTCCTGAGCCGAAGACGAAGCTCGGCCGGAAGACGACCGACTCGACCGTGGAAGCGGCGACCGTCTGCTCCATCGACCACTTCGCGTGGAAGTACGGCACGAGGTCGCGGTTCGCCTCGCTCGTCCCGAGCGCGCTCATCAGGACGAAGCGGCGCACACCGGCCTCCTCCGCGGCCTGCACGAGCGTCCCCGTCCCGTCTTCCATCACGCGCTCGAAGTCGGCCGGCTTGCCCTTGATCATGGCGACGAGATGGACGACGGCGTCGGCGCCATCGACGGCGCGCCGGAGGCTGTCCACGTCCGTCACGTCTCCCGGGACGAGCTCGCAGCCCCATCCCTCGAGCATCGCGCCGCGCTTCGGATCGCGCACGAGCGCGCGGACGGGAAGCTCGCGCGCCCGAAGCGCGTGGACGACTCTCGTGCCGACGAAGCCCGTACCGCCGGTGACGAGGACCGTCATGTCTTCGGTTCGAAGTTTTTGAAGTAGCGGCTCGGCGTCGGGCCCTTCTGGCCCTGGTACTTCGAGCCGAGGCCGTCGGCGCCGTACGGGGTCGACGCGGGCTCGGTCATCTGGACGAAGGAGAGCTGGCCGATCTTCATCCCGAAGTAGATCGTGATCGGGAGGTTCGCGACGTTCGAGAGCTCGAGCGTCACGTGACCGTCCCAGCCGGGGTCGATGAAACCTGCGGTCGAGTGGATGAGCAGGCCGAGGCGGCCGAGCGAGCTCTTTCCCTCCAGGCGCGCGACGAGGTCGTCGGGAAGCCGCACACGCTCGAGCGTCGAGCCGAGGACGAACTCGCCGGGGTGGAGGATGAACGGCGACTCGTCGTCGATCTCGACGAGGCCGGTCAGGTCCTCCTGCGCCTGCTTGACGTCGATGAACGGGTAGCGCGCGTTGTGGAAGACGCGGAAATAGCGGTCGACACGCACGTCCACGCTCGACGGCTGGAGCAGCGAGGGGTCGTACGGATCGATCTCGATCGACCCGTCCTCGAGCCGACGCTGGATCGTGCGGTCGGAGAGAACCATCGACCGATTCTACGAAGCCGACTTTGGCCGGGGACAGTCACTGTGACTGTCCCCTGTACCGTCCGGCCATCTCCGACCGCTCGGCTATGCTCGCCCCGGTGGCCGCGACGCGTTCGATCGAGATCGTGACGGGCGTCCCCGGCCCTCGCTCCACCGAGATTCTCCAGCGCAAGGGCGCAGTCGTCGCCGACGCGCTCTCGTGCTACGCCCCGGTGGTCGTCGCCGAGGGGCAAGGCGCGACGCTGACGGACGTCGACGGGAACACGTTCATCGACTTCGCCGGCGGGGTCGGCTGTCTCGCTGTCGGGCACGCGCATCCCCGCGTCGTCGCAGCCGTGCAGGAGCAGGCTCAGCGGTTCACGCACACGGACTTCACGGTCGTGCCGTACGAGGTCTACGTCGACCTCGCGGAGCGCCTCTGCGAGCTGACTCCGATCGACGGCCCGGCGAAAGCCGCGTTCTTCAACTCGGGGGCGGAGGCGATCGAGAACGCCGTCAAGTTTGCGCGCGTGTACACCGGACGGCCGGCGGTGATCGCGTTCGACGGCGGCTTCCATGGCCGCACGCTGCTCGCGCTGTCACTGACCTCGAAGACGCATCCGTACAAGGCGGGCCTTGGCCCGTTCGCGCCCGAGGTCTACCGCGTTCCCTACCCGAACGACTACCGTGGCCCGGACGTCGGGACGGCGCTTGCTGCGCTCGAGGGAGCCCTCGTCACGCAGGTCGCAGCCGAGCAGGTGGCGGCGATCGTGATCGAGCCGATCCAAGGCGAGGGAGGCTTCGTCGTCTGCCCGCAGTCGTTCCTCGAGGGCGCGCGGCGGATCTGCGACGAGCACGGGATCGTGCTGATCGTGGACGAGGTTCAGACCGGCTTTGGCCGGACCGGACGGATGTTCGCGATCGAGCACACCGGCGTCGAGCCAGATCTGATGGTGGTCGCGAAGTCGATTGCCGCCGGCCTTCCCCTGTCCGGCGTCCTCGGGCGGGCGGAGATCATGGACGCGCCGGGCGACTCGGCGATCGGCGGCACCTACGTCGGAAACCCCGTCGCGCAGGCGGCCGCAGTCGCCGTGCTCGACGTCTTCGAGGAGGAAGCTCTCCTCGACCGCGCGAGCCAGATCGGAGAGACGATGCGGGCGCGAATGCTCGCGTGGCAGGACCGCTTCGCGGCGATCGGCGACGTCCGCGGCGTCGGGGCGATGCTCGCGATCGAGCTCGTTCGCGAGCGGGCGACACGTGAGCCGGCGCCGGAGCTCGCGGCGTCCATCTGCGAGCACGCGATGGGCGCGGGCCTCATCCTCCTGCACGCGGGCATCTACGGGAACTGCATTCGCGTGCTCGTGCCGCTCGTGATCGGCGACGGCGAGCTCGAGGAAGCGCTCGACGTCTGGGAGCACGCACTCGAAACTGTCCTCTCGGGCGGATCGCGGACGGGCGAGCATGCTCCACATCTCGGCGTCGTCGAGCCCGACTGAGCCAGGACTCCCCGCGTCGGCGGACACTAGACTCGACGGGCGATGCTCGAGCACGAGGGCAAGGTCGAGCTGCTGCGCGCGGTGCCGCTCTTCGGCGGCTGCTCGGAGCGCGAGCTGCAGCAGATCGCTGCGATCGCCGACGAGCTCTCGTTTCGGGAGGGCATCGTGCTCACGAAGCAGGGCCATCCCGGGCGGGAGATGTTCGTGCTGCTCGAGGGCACCGTCGACGTCGTTCGCGACGGCACGCTCGTCAACCGGCTCGGCCCGGGTGACTTCGTCGGGGAGGGAGCGCTGATGCTGAGCAAGCCGCGTAACGCGACGATCACGGCCACCTCGCCGATCCGGGCGCTCGTGATCACGCAGTCGAACTTCACGCATCTCCTCGACGAAGATCCGGACATCGCCCGGAGCGTCCAGGAGACGCTCGATGCGCGAACGCCGCCCGAGGCTTAGACTCGGCCGCGAATGCTCCATCGAGACCACCGCGCAGACGTGTTCGCCAAGCTGCCCCTCTTCGCCGGCTGCTCGAAGGGCGAGCTGCGAAAGATCGCAGCGATTGCCGATGAGCTCGATCTCCGGCAGGGGAAGGAGCTGACGAAGCAGGGCGGTCCTGGCCGCGAGTTCTTCGTGCTGCTCGAAGGCAGCGCCGACGTCGTGCGGGACGGAAAGCGCCTTTCGACGCTCGGCGCCGGCGACTTCTTCGGCGAGCTGGCACTGCTCTGCGACCGGCCTCGAAGCGCGACGGTCACGACCACATCGCCCGTCCGGGCCCTGATCGTCACGGCGACGAACTTCAAGCGCCTGCTGCGAGAGAACCCGGCGATCTCCGTGAAGATCCTCGAGGCGGTCGCCGAGCGCTCGCCTCCCTCCTCGAGCGACTAGCTCAATAGACGAGCTGCGAGCGGCGCTCGTGCCGCTCGAGCGCGAGCGCGATCAGCCGATCGAGGAGCTCGGCGTATCCGATGCCGGACGCTTCGAACAGCTTCGCGTAGACGCTCGTCGCCGTGAAGCCGGGGATCGTGTTCAGCTCGTTGACCAGCACCTCCCCCTCCTCCGTGACGAAGCAGTCGACCCGAGCCATGCCCTCGCACTCCGTCGCGACGAAGGCGGCGACCGAGACCTCCTGGACGCGTTCGGCCGCGCTCTCGGAGATCCGCGGCGGCACGATCAGCTCCATCCCGCCCTCGTCGTACTTTGCGGAGTAGTCGTACCAGTCCGTGCCGGAGAAGCCGTGCGCGACGATCTCGCCCGGCAGCGAGGCGATCGGCTGCTGGTTGCCGAGCACGCTGCACTCGACCTCGATACCCGTCGCGGCCTCCTCGACGAGCACCTTCTCGTCGTGCCGTCTCGCAAGCGCGACGGCGTCAGCCAGCTCTTCGGGGGCCGAGACCTTCGAGATCCCGACGGACGAGCCGAGCCGCGCCGGCTTGACGAACACCGGGTAGTCGAACGGATGCGCCGGCTCGTCGCCGGCTCGCAGGGTGACGCTGCGCATGACGGGGATGTCGTTCGCCCGAAGGACGGCCTTCATCAGGTCCTTGTCCATGCAGACGGCCGAGGCCGCCACCCCGGCGCCGACGTAGGGGATGTCGGCGAGCTCGAGCAGCCCTTGCACCGTGCCGTCCTCGCCGAACGGTCCGTGGAGGATCGGGAGCACGACCTCGACGCCGGCCAGCGTCCGCATGACCGTTGAGCCCGATGAGGGCACGGGCAGCGTGTCGCCGCTCTCGGTCTCGAGGACGGGCTGCGCGCTTCCCGCGCCGAGCTCCCAGCCTCCGTCGCGGCCGATCTCGACGGTCACGGTCTCGTAGCGCGCCGGGTCGAGCGCGGCGATCACCGAACGGGCAGACGCGACGGAGATGTCGTGCTCGCTCGAGCGGCCGCCCATGAGCACGGCGACGCGGATCACGGCGGTGGGAGCGGCTCGGTCGGGATCGTTGTCGTGTCGGTCGTCGTGGTGTCGGTCGTCGGCGGTGCGACGAACCGGCCCGCGGTGAGCGTGATCGTGTCGCCCGGGGCAGCATCGATGCCGGCGCCGGGCGACTGGACGAGGACGATGCCGTCCTCGGTCGGATCGTCCGTGTCCGCGAACACGATGACGACCTTGAAGCCGGCGGCGATCAGCGTCGCCCTCGCCGACGATACTTCGAGGCCCTCGACGTCCGGCACGGGCGTCTTCGCCGGCCCCTTGGAGGCGGTGATCGTGACGGTGGTACCGGGGCGCTGCAGCGACCCGCCTCCCGGATCCTGCGCGATGACGGTGTTCTCCGGCTTGTCGGAGTTTTCGAAGACGGGCGAGCCGACGACGAACCCGGCCGCCTCGAGCGCCGCGTTCGCCTCGTCGATCGTCTGGCCGACGACCGACGGCACCGGCACCTGCTTGACGCCACGCGAGACGTTGATGCGCACGGTGGCGCCCTCGGTCACGCGCGTGCCAGCCGGCGGGTCCTGCGCGGTCACCGTCCCCGGCTCCTTCTCGGAGTAGACCTCATGCACGTCCACCTTGAGATGAGCGGCCGTCAGCGCGGCGACGGCGTCGTCGCGCGTGTGGTCGACGACATCGGGCACGGTCGTCTTCGCCTTTCCGCTGGAGACGAAGATCACCACCGTCGTGTCCTTGTCGACGCGGGTCCCGGCCGCGGGGTCCTGGTCGAACACGCGGCCCGAGTCGACGTTCTCGTTCGGCTGCTTTCTCACCTTCGGCGTCAGCCCGGCGTCCGAGATCTCCTGGACGGCGAGCTTCTGGAGCTTGCCCTCGACGAACGGCACCGAGATCGGGCTCGCGCCGGTCAGCTGCTCGTCGATCTTGGTGTAGACGTAGTAGGCCGCGACCCCGGCCGCCGCGAGCAGGAGCGCCGCGAGCAGCCAGGGCCAGATCGGGCGGCGCCTGACTGGAGGCTCGTACTCGTAGTAGCGGCTTCTCGGCGGCGTGTAGCCGGGTGGCGTGACGGCTCCGCCGGACGCCACACGCGTGACCGCCGTGGCGGCCGCCGCTCCCTTGAGCACCGACGTGGCCGCCTCTTCGGTGACGGGCGAGACCGAAAGCCCGGCGGCGACGCGGGCGAGGTCGGCGTCCAGCTCCCGCGCGCTCCCGTAGCGCGCCTCGGGATCCTTCGCGAGCGCCCGCAGGACGACGGCGTCGAGCGCGGCGGGGATCTCGGGCCGCTTCGCCGACGGCGGCTCCGGGATCTCCGAGATGTGCTTCATCGCCACCTCGAGCGGCGTGTCGCCGGCGAAGGGGACGCTGCCCGTGAGCATCTCGTAGAGGACGACGCCGGTGGAGTAGAGGTCGGCCGCAGGCCCCGCCGCCGCTCCGCGCGCCTGCTCGGGCGAGAGGTACTGCGCCGTGCCGATGATCGAGCCCGCCTCCGTCACCTGGCTCGAGGCGGAGCGGGCGATGCCGAAGTCCATCACCTTCAGGCGCCCGTCGGGCCCGACGACGATGTTGTGAGGCTTGATGTCGCGGTGGACGGTGCCGTTCCGGTGCGCGAACTCGAGCGCGGCGAGGATCTGCCGCGCGTAGTCGACTGCGACGCGGATCGGCGTGGGGCCGCGGGCGACGAGCAGCTCCTTGAGCGTCTTGCCCTCGAGGTACTCCATCGCGATGTAGTAGGTGCCGTCGGACTCGCCACGGTCGTAGACGGCGACGATGTTCGGGTGTGAGAGGAGAGCCGCGCTCTTCGCCTCACGGCGGAAGCGCTCGACGAACTGCTCGTCCTGCGCGTGCCGCTCGTCGAGCATCTTGATCGCGACCGGGCGCCCCAGCTCCGAGTCCTCGGCCAGATACACGGTTGCCATCCCGCCCGTCCCCAGCTTCCGGACGAGGCGATAGCGGCGGTCGAAGACCTCGTCGTGTCTGCTGTCGGCAGGGCGTCATCGGTTCACAGGTTAGGGAGTGGGGGAGCGTCGGAGCGCCGTCTGCATGATCTGCTTGGCGATCGGCGCTGCCGTGGTGCCGCCGGTCCCCGTCTGCCGCTCGAGGACGACGGCGACGGCGACCTGCGCCTTCAGCGCCGGCGCGAAGCTCACGAACCAGGTCGTGTTCAGGTGCGGCGATGCCCGTCTCCGCCGTGCCCGTCTTGCCGGCCACCTGGACGCCCGGGATCTGCGCGGCCGTGCCGGTGCCGCCCGAGACGACGGACACCATCATCGCCGTCAGCTCTGCTGCGGTCGTCGGCTTCATCACGCGCCCGACCTCATTCGGCTTCGTGCGCCGCAGCACCTTCCCGTTCGGCCGCAGGATCTTCTCGACGAGGTACGGCTGCATGAGCACGCCGCCGTTAGCGATCGTCGACGCGACCATTGCCATCTGCAGCGGCGTCACGCCGAGCCGTTCCTGGCCGAAGGCGAGCCGGCCGGGGTCGACCTGGTAGTCGTGCTTGGGGAAGAAGAGGCTACCGCGCCTGTAGAGCCCGCTTGCCCGCTGCTCCGAGCCAGGCGTCTCGAGGCCGGGCTGCGAGTACATGCCGAAGCGCTTGCCGTACTCGAGGATCTTGAGCGCGCCGAGCTGCTTGCCGACCTCGCAGAAGACAGCGTTGATCGAGTGCTGGAGCGCCTCTGCGAACGTGACGCTGCCGAATTGCTCGGGGCCGGACTGGTCGGCGAAGTTGTAGACGGGCTTGCCGTACTCGGTGCAGTAGCCACGGTCGTCGAACACCGTCTGCGGCGTGACGGCGCCGGTGTCGAGCGCGGCTGCCGCCGTGACGAGCTTGAACGTCGACCCCGGCACGTAGAGACCCGCCGTCGCGCGGTTGACGAGCGGGGCGGCCGGCCTGCACGCCGCGCGCGTGCCGACGATGCTCCCGAAGTCGCGCTCGACCTTGTTCGCGTCGTACCGCGGTGACGTCGCCATCGCAAGCACCCGTCCCGTCGACGGCTCGAGCGCGACCGCGGCGCCGCAGTTCGACCCGAGCGCGCGGACGGCGGTGCGCTGCACGGCCGGGTCGATCGTGAGCACGAGCGAGTTGCCCTTGATCGTCCGGCCCGTGATCCCGTTCAGCGTCGTCTCGAGCACCGTGTGGAGGTTCGAGTTCGAGCCCGTCAGGTAGTCGTTCATCGCGCGTTCGAGCCCGGCGCGAGAGCGGCCCTGCGTCGAGTAGCCGACGACGTTGGAGAGCAGCGAGCCCTGCGGATAGCCCCGGAGATAGAACGTCTGCCCGTTCGTCCGGAGCCTCCGGTTCGCTGCTAGCACCGTCCCGTCGGCCGCGTAGATCAGCCCGCGCTTGATCTTGAACTCGGCCACTCTCTTGATCGCGTTGTCCTGCCGCGCCGCCAGGTCGCCGGCCGCCCACGCCTGCCAGTACGTCGTCCCGACGATGAGCGCGCCGACGAGGACGAGCGCGACGAACGCGACGCGGCGGATCTCGGTGTTCATCTCGCGCGCGCCTCCGCGCGGTTCGAGACGAGCAGGAGGCCCGCGAGCATCAGGAAGTTCGCGACGACGCTCGACCCTCCGTAGCTCACGAACGGCAGCGTGAGCCCGGTCAGCGGCACGAGGCGGAGCACGCCGCCGACGATGATGAACGTTTGGAGCGCGAAGCCGAAGGTGAAGCCGACGGCCAGCAGCTTCGAGAAGCCGTCCTCGGCGAGGATCGCTACACGGAAGCCGCGCAGGCAGAGCACCATCACGACGAGCAGGAATCCCGCGGCGCCGACGAGCCCGAGCTCTTGCCCGAGCGCGGCGTAGATGAAGTCCGTGTCGAGCTCCGGGATGTACGGCGTTCCGCCCGGGCTCGTGAACGTTCCGCGCCCGAACCCGGCGCCACCGAAGCCGCCGTTCGCGATCGAGTACAGGCCCTGCACCGTCTGGTAGCCGCCGCCGTGCGGGTCGGCGAACGGGTTGAGCCACGTGTCGATCCGTTCCCCGACGCGCGAGATCGTCTCGTAGGCGCCGGCTGCGCCGGCTACGAAGAGCGCCGTCCCGACGGCGACGAACAGCGCCCGCCCGGTCGCCGCGTACAGCATCGCGAGGAAGATCCCGAAGTAGAGGAGCGCGCTGCCGAGGTCGCTCGTCTCGACGAGCACCAGCATCGCCGCGCCGAAGAAGAGGAGCAACGGCCCCAGGTCCTTGAGGCGCGCCTGCGCGAGCACCTCGCGCTTCTCCCGCAGGTAGGCGGCGAAGAAGACGATCAGCAGGACCTTCGCGAGCTCGCCGGGCTGGAAGCGGAGCGGTCCGATTGCGACCCAGAGCCTCGCGCCGTTCACCGTCTGACCGATCACCGGGAGTGCGGGCAGGACGAGCAGGCCGACGGCGGCGACGCCGAACAGGTACTTGTAGCTCTCGAGTCGCCGGTAGTCGTGGCGCAACGCGATGAGCACGGCGGCCATGGCTGCGATCCCGACCACGATCCACGTCGTCTGGCGGAGCGCGTCAGTCTGGTCGATGCGGTAGATCTCCGTGACGCCGATCGCCGTCAGAAGCGCGACGAGGGGCAGCAGGTATGGATCGGCGTACGGAGCGCACGCGCGCACGACGAGGTGCGCGGCCAGGTAGAGGCAGAGGAAGAACGCGCCGTACGAGAGCGAGGCGGCCGAGATCACCTCCTGCCGCGCGATGTACACGCTCGCGAAGCCGAAGCCGGTGATCAGCCCGACGACTAGGAGGCTCAGGAGCTCGCGGTTTCGCATCGTCATCACGGCACCACGTCCTGCTCGTACGAGTGGAGCTCGGCGAGCGCCTTGTCGCGACTGATCAGGGAGTGGTCGAGCAGCCTGCGGCGCTCGCTCGGGGTGAAGTTCGCGGTCACGAGCGGGCTCTCGTAGACGCGGCGGTAGAGACGGATCCCGAAGCCGAGGTCCCACGGCATCCCCTGGTAGACGGCGAGGTGGCCGTCGGGCTCGGCGCCGACGAAGTGCGAGCGCGAGAGGCCGAAGACGCCGAGGGCGCCGAGCCCGACGACGGCGATGGCGACGACGGTGAGCAGGATCGCTAGCCGCGGGCGCCGCGGCGGCCGTGCCGCGGCCGGCTCGACGCGCCCGTCGGCAGAGGGGACCGGGACGCCGTGCAAGGTGTCCTCGTCCGCGTCACGCTCGGGCGCCTCGGCGCCGGCGATCTCGTCCGTGTCACCGTCGTCGGCGAGCCCGAAGAGCAGGACGGTGATGTTGTCCTCGCCTCCGGCGGCGTTGGCCGCGTCGACGAGCGCCTTTGCTGCGCGCGCGAGATCGCGTCTGCTCTCCTCGACGAGAGCGAGGATCGTGGCGTCGTCGACCATGTCGGTAAGCCCGTCCGAGCAGAGCAGGAACACGTCCTCCGCCCGCGGCCGGACCGCGATCGTGTCGATCTCGACGTCCGGCTCCGTACCGACGGCACGCGTGATCACCGATCGGTGCGGGTGGGTGTCGGCCTCCTCGGCCGTCAGACGGCCGGAGCGCACGAGCTCCGCGACGAGCGAGTGGTCCTCCGTCACCTGCTCGAGCTTCCCCTCGCGCACGAGGTAGGCACGCGAGTCGCCGACGTGGCCTAACCAGACGACGTCGTTCTCGACCAGCGCGACCGTCATCGTCGTGCCCATGCCCGAGGCGGCCTCGTCCTCTGCCGCGCGCTCGTAGACGCTCCGGTTCGCCTCCTCGATCAGTGCCACGACCCGGTCGCGCCCGGCAAGCCCGGCGATCGACGCGCGCCCGACCGAGGCGGCTGCGAGACGTGACGCGAGCTCTCCCGCCTGGGCGCCTCCCATCCCGTCGGCGATCGCGAAGAGCGGCGGCTCGCAGACGTACGCGTCCTCGTTGTGCCGTCGCCGCCGGCCCGCGTCGGAGAGCCCTGCAGACTGTGCGATCACCGTCATCGCTCGAAGCGCAGGTCGGTTTGGCCGACGCGTACCACGTCGCCGGGCACGAGCTTGTGCGGCCCCGTCAGCGTGACGCCGTTCACGGACGTCCCGTTCGTCGAGCCGACGTCCTCGATCCAGACGCCGTCGCGTCGCGGCTCGACCCGGGCGTGGCGTGTCGATGCGAAGTCGTCGTCCAGCGGGATGTCGTTCGGAGCGCCGCGGCCGACGGTGATCGCCGCCGAGTCGAGCGGATAGACGCCGTTCGCATCGCCGATCGCAACGAGCTTGCCGCTCTGTCGCTTCTCGGGAGGCAGTGCCTTGCGCACCTTGTTGGGCGCGAGCACGAAGCTCTCCTGCGGCGTGCGCAGGTCGCGGCTCGCCGTCCGGACAATCCGCCAGATGAAGAGGTAGAGAACGACGAGGAAGCCGATCTTGAGCAGGAGGAGGGCTTCTTCGAACGCGATCGACGCGGTCACGGAGCGGCTCGACTGAAGACGAGCTGCGTCTCGCCGAGCGTGACCGTGTCGCCGTCCTCGAGCTGCGCCCGCTCCACGTGGCTCCCGTTCACCTCGACGCCGTTCGTCGACCCGAGGTCGACGATCCAGTACGCCGTCCCCTGCTGGCGAAGCTCCGCATGCCGCCGGGAGACGTTCGCGTCGTCGAGCCGGATGTCGCATCCCTGGGAGCGCCCGATCACCGTGGTGCGCTTGGCGATCCGGTGTCGCTTGCCGCCGACGACGAGAGCGATCTGCTCGGCCGCCCTGACCGGCTTCTCCTCGGGCTCGCCGTCCGCCTCCGGCTTGTAGATCATCGTCTGGCCGCCCTCGGGCGGCGGCATCCCGTCGAGCGAGCCGTCGCGCGCACGACCCTGGACCATGCGCGTGGCGATCCCGAACTCGCCGACCGCGAGATCGTCGTCGGTCGTGATCGCGACCGCCGGCAGGGAGAGCATCACGTAACCCTCGCGCTTCGCGTGCTGTGCGAGGTACTCCTGGAGCTCGAGCTTGAGGGATGCCTCGTACGCCTCGAACTGCGCCCGGTCAGCGGTCGAGAGATAGACCGTGTACTCGTTCGGGACGTAGATCCGCGAGACGGAGACCGTGCGGTGGTCGTCCATCTCCTTTGTCAGCTTGCGTGCAAGCTCGACCGGCTGGACGGTGGACTTGAACGTACGACCGAACACGCCCTCGACGAGCGACTCGATCTTGTTTTCGATGGTACGGAGAATCACGGCGGTCTCCGCCCGTCGAGTCTACCCGTGGCCCGCGACTTCCTGGACGGGTGCCAGCTGCCTGACGACGGTCACCGTCTCGGCTGTCAGGGCGTCGGGCTCGGACGCGAGCTTGGCTCGCACGAGCGGTTCTGCGATCAGCCCGAGGCAGATCGCCCAGGCGGCGAGGACGATGGGAAGCGCGGGCAGCGCGGGCGCCGCGATCAGCGTTCCCGTCATCATGAACGCGGCGAGCCCGGCGGCCGCCCACGGCCCACGGCCGCGGGCGAAGGGCAGGAAGGCGGCGACGAGGCCGAGCGTCACCGCCTCGACGAAGGGTCGCTCGCTCGACCGCCCGGAAGACGGCGGCGGCTGCGTCGCCGGGCCGGTCCGAGGTCGCGACTCCGAGCCGGTCGATGCGGCTCACGCCCGCGACCGCCGCGACCGCGAAGACGGCTGCCGCCACCTGGAGGCCCCGCCGGATCGGATCCCGGACGAGCAGACCGAGCACCGGCACGAAGCCGACCAGACCGGCGGCGGCGAGCAGCGGCCCGCCGACGAGCAGCATCCCCGCTCGCGGCTCGCGCCACATGGCAACGAGCCAGGCGGTAGCGGCGATGGCATAGACGACGGCGACGGCGAGCGCGTAGTTCCCGAGCGGCAGCACCGGTACGGCCAGTGCGAAGGCGAGCCCCAGCCGGGGGTGGAGCAGCGCGACGAGGGCCGCGGCGAGGCCGATCCACGCCGCCCAGCCCGAGGGGTAGAACGGCAGCGCGGCGGCTGTCCACGCGGCGTAGAGGAACGCGGTCCCCGCGGGGAGCGCCACGCGTAGCGCCTGATCGGGCGTGAGCGAGCGTCGGAGAGGCTTGGCTCTGTTCGTCTTCGCGCTCGCAGCAACCATCCGTAGACGCTTCGCGAGCGCCGAGGCGGACGGACGTCGCGACGGCTCGTGGCTGAGCGCCCGGTCGACGCACTCGACGATCCGCCGGTCGAGGTCGGGGCGCACGGAGGCAAGCGAGGGTGCGCCGGCCTCGATCCTCTTCGCGGTGTCGAGCAGCGATCCGCCCCAGAACGGGTGCTCGCCGGCCAACGCCTCCCAGAGGAGCACGCCGACGGCCCACACGTCTGCGGCCGGAGCTGCAGGTTTCCCCTTCAGCCGTTCGGGCGAGATGTACGCGAGCGTGCCCGGAATGTCGCCGACCGCCGTCAACGTCTCCTCTTCGTGCATCACGGCGAGCCCGAAGTCGAAGAGCTTGACCTCGACGTCCGCGCCCTCCGACAGGAGCACGTTCGCCGGCTTGACGTCGCGGTGGACGATGCCGTGCTCGTGAGCGTGGGCCAGGGCTTCGAGGATCTGCGCGCTGGCCTCGAGAGCGGAGGAGTCGGTCAGGTCGCCCGAGCGCATCGCCTCGCGCAGCGTTCGGCCCGGAACGTAGTCGTAGACGATGTACACGTGGCCGCGATCGCGCGCGAACGCGCGGGCGCGCAGGCACCGCTCGTGCTTGAGACGAGACGCCGCAGCCGCCTCGCGCTCGGCACGAGCCGGCGCGTTGCCGTCACGGGAGACGATCTTGAGGGCGACGTCCCGCCCGGAGCTCTCCTCGCGTGCGAGCCAGACGGATCCCGACCCGCCCGAGCCGAGCGGCCGTATCGGCCGGTATCGGCCGAGCACGAGAGATCCAGGGGCGACTGCTTCGGCCGTCTGCGCCATCAACACCGTTCGTTTGGCCGCGCGGAAGGGAACTCCTCCACGGCTCTGCAGGTGCGGAGAGCGGGAGGATCCCGCCGGTAAATGGGCTACAGTCTCCGCGTTCCGGTCGCCAGGCCACTATGAACGAGCAGTTCCACGACGACGACATCGAGTTCGACTTCTTCGAAGAGGTCGACACTCGCGAGCAGACGCCTCCGCAACGCCCCCCGCAGGAGCGGGAGGGAGGCGGCCCGCCGCCGCGTCCGCCGCGCCAGTCGCAGGGTGGCATGTCGCCGCGCGCGCGGCTGATCGGCCTGATCGCCGTTGCCGTGCTCCTCGTGATCGGCCTCGTCTTCCTGATCGTCAGCTGCACCGGAGACTCGAAGAAGTCGACGTACGAGGGCTACATGAAGGACATGTCCGTCGTCGCCGCCGCGTCCGAGAAGATCGGCCGCAGGCTCGACGAAGCGCTGACGACGACCGGCATCAACCAGAACGAGCTGGCGACCAAGCTCGACGGCCTCGCCGACCTGCAGCAGCAGAAGATCAGCGACGCCGAGTCCGTCCACGAGCCGGGCGCGCTCCGTGATCAGCACGCAAGTGCCGCTCGAGGCGCTCGCCTTCCGCGTCAGTGGGCTGCGGCGCCTTGCCGATGCCTTCCGCTCGACGGGCGGCTCGGAGGACGCGTCAGGAGCTGCGCTCCTGCTCGCCACCCAGGCGCAGCGGCTCGTGACGAGCGACGTCGTCTGGGACGACCTGTTCCGCGCCGCCGCGCTCGCGCAGATGCGCGCCGACGGCGTGTCGGGCGTCGCCGTTCCCGACTCGGGGTTCGTCCAGAACCCGGAGTTCGGCAGCCCCGGCTACTGGCAGCCCGTGTTCGAGCGTGTCAACGGCGCCGCGACCGGCTCCGCGGGCGGGCTCCACGGAACCGGCATCGTCGAGACGCGGGCGCTTCCGAGCGGCTCCGTGCTCTCGGCGGACACGGAGAACATCGTCACGGCCGGCACCGATCTCGGCTTCGCCGTCGTCGTCAAGGACACGGGCGACGCGCAGGAGGTGCAGGTCAAGGTGACGCTGACGATCCAGCAGCAGCCCTCGCCGATCGTGGCGACGCAGACGATCGACGCGATCAACCCCGGCGAGGAGAAGACCGTCACGTTCAAGAACCTCGGCCAGGTGCAGTTCGCGACGAAGACGACCGTGCGCGTTGATGTGCAGCCGGTGAAGGGTGAGGCGAACACGGACAACAACAGCGCCGAGTACCCGGTCATCTTCTCGCTCGGGTAGCGGCCGCGCCGCATGAGCATGTCAACCACCGTCGCTGGCTGGATCGCGATCGGCGCCGCTGTTGTGGCGATCGCGGCGCTCGTGCTCGTCGTCGTGCTGCTTCGCGATCTGCGCCGGCTCCGCTCCGCGCAGCAGGTGCTGCTCGGCGGGGCGAACCGCGACCTCGCCGACTTCGCCGTGTCGCTCCAGGGACGGGTCGACGACCTCCACCGGGCCGTGGACGAGGTCGCGGCGGCGATCGCCCGCGTCGATCGGCGCGCCGACACGACGCTCTCGCGCTCGGCGGTCGTGCGCTACGACGCGTACGAGGGCGCCGGGGGACGGCAATCGGCTTCGGTCGCCGTGCTCGACTCGGGCCGCTCCGGCGTCGTGCTGAGCGCGATCCAGGGTCGCGACTACGCGCGGGTGTACGTGAAGGAGCTCGACCAGGGCAAGGCGGTGATCGCGCTCTCGCCGGAGGAGCTGGAGGCCGTCGAGCGCGCGATGGCGTCCTAGCGCTCCTGGCCGCCTTCGGCTCCCGCCCGGCGAAGCAGGACTCCCGCCGAAGGCTGACGCGCTGGCGGAGGACCGCGCTCGCGTCGTCTTGGCCGTGACAGAGACAGGATGAGGGACAGGATTAATCCTGTCCCTCGATGCAGTTCCTTCTCCTGCGCGCCGCGAGCTTGGCTCCTTGGCCAGCGACGCCCCAGGAACGCTAGGTGCCGAACGCTCGATACGTGGCAAATCGCCCATGGCGGGTGAACGCTGCTGGGTACAGTTCCCGCGAAATGCAGCAAGTTCTCGTCCTCAACGCCAGCTACGAGCCGCTGAATGTCTGCTCGGTCCGCCGGGCGCACGTGCTCCTGCACAAGCAGCGCGCCGAGCTCGTCGAGGCGCTCGATCGGCCCCTGCGCTCCGCGGAGGAAGCGTTCCCTTGGCCGCACGTCGTTCGTCTCGTGACGTACGTGCGCGTGCCGCGCGCCGCCCAGCGCCGCATCTCCCGGCGGGCGCTCTTCGCTCGTGACGGCTGGGAATGCGTGTACTGCGGCACGAGCGGCGTCCGGCTGACCCTCGATCACGTCGTCCCTAAGAGCCGCGGCGGCGACTCCGTCTGGGAGAACGTCGTCACCTCGTGCGCGCCCTGCAACCTGCGCAAGGGCGACCGCTCGCTCGAGGAGGTCTCGATGCGGCTCTCGAGGCAGCCGCGACCGCCGGCGCCGGCGCTCTTCATCAAGCTTGCGTCGCCCCGCATTCCCACACGTTGGCGGCCTTATCTCGAGCCGCGCCTCGCGACTGCTGTCGCCTGACGTGTGACGCGGCGGGGTCCCGGCGCCGTAGTAGTCCACCATCAGTAGACGAGGAGGAAGCCGATGAAGGTCCTGCGTGTTCTCATGCTCGCTGTCGCCGTTTCTGCGGTGCTCGTGGTCGCCGGTCCCGGCCGTCCCGGCCAGGCAGGCGCGGCCGCGACGAGCTCGGCACGAACGCTGACCGTGACGAGCACCGGCAGCGCGACCGCCGTGCCCGATCGGGCAGCGTTCTCGTTCGGGGTCACAAGCCAGGCGAAGACCGCTGCCGGGGCGCTCGCCGCAAACGGCGTCGAGATGAGGAAGGTGATCGCGGCGCTGAAGGGCGCCGGCGTCCTCGCGAAGGATCTTCAGACCGAGTCGGTCTCGCTGTCGCCGCGGTACTCCGGGAACGGCGAGGACATCGTCGGCTACACGGCCTCGAACACCGTCAACGCCGAGATCAAGGGCATCGGTCGCGTCGGCAGCGTGATCGACGTCGCCGTCAAAGCCGGCGCGAACCAGGTGTTCGGCCCGTCCTTCACGGTGTCCGAGCAGGCATCTCTCTACCGGCGGGCGCTTCGAACCGCTGTCGCCGCCGCCCGGGTGAAGGCAGCGTCTCTTGCAGGCGCCGCGCACGTGCGCCTCGGGCCGGTGCGCACGATCGTCGAGTCGTCGTCGAGCCCTGTGCCGATCGCGGAGAAGGCGGCCGCCGACGCTACGCCGATCGAGGCCGGCACGCAGTCGATCGAAGCCTCCGTCACAGTGGAGTTTGCGATCCGCTAGACGGCGTCGAGCGCGGCGCGGAGCGAGGCAACGTAGGCGAGGAGGGCCGCAGGGCCCTCCTCCGCGACCTCGACCGCCCTCGTCCCGACGACGACGCCGTCGGCAAGCGCGGCCGCGGCCGCCGCGTGCTCCGGCGTCGAGATCCCGAAGCCGACGTAGAGCCGCTTGGACGTAGTGCGCCGCGCCCGCTTGACCAGGTCCTCGAGCTCCGGCGAGACAGTGTCTCTCGTGCCGGTGGTGCCCGTGAGGCTGACGAGATAGAGCCAGCCGTCCGTCTCGTCGGCTGCGAGTCGGAGGCGCTCGTCCGTCGACGTGGGTGCGACGAGCTGGATGCGCCGGAGCTCGGGGTGCGCGCCGGCGGGGAGGTCGGCGACGATCAGGCTCGTCGCGCCGGCTGCCTGCGCGTCGTCCGCGAACCGCTCGTAGCCGTACGCCTCGAGGAGCGACGCATACGTCATCGGCACGATAGGAGCATCGAGACGCTCGCGCACCGCTGCGAGGCATGCGAGGCACGCCTCGGTGCGCATGCCGGCCGCGAGCGCGCGCTCGCCGGCGCGGCGGATGACGGGACCGTCCGCGAGCGGATCCGAGAACGGGAAGCCGATCTCGATGATGTCGGCGCCGCCCTCGACCGCCGCCTCGGCCAGCTCGGGCGTCTCCGCGCCGGCCATCAGGTAGACGACGAGCGTCTTCACAGCCGCGCTAGCGCTTCCTCGAGGTCCTTGTCGCCGCGGCCCGAGAGGCCGACGAGCACGAGCCCGGCGCCGACGTCGGCGACCCGCGCGAGAGCGTGAGCGGGCTCGAGCGCCGGGATGATGCCCTCGGTCTCGGCCAGGCCGCGGAAGGCTCCGAGCGCCTCGTCGTCTGTGGCCGTCACGTACGTGGCGCGGCCCGTGTCCCGCAGGAACGCGTGCTCCGGCCCGACGCCCGGGTAGTCGAGCCCCGCCGAGATCGAATGTGCGTCCGCGACCTGCCCGTCCGCGTCCGCGAGGAGCGACGAGCGTGCGCCGTGGAGGACGCCCGTGCGGCCGGAGCCGAGGCTCGCCGCGCCCGCTGCCTCCACGCCGACGAGCCGGACCTCGGGATCGTCGACGAAGCCGGCGAACAGGCCGATCGCGTTCGAGCCCCCGCCGACGCACGCTATGACCGCCTCCGGGAGCCGACCCTCGGCGGCCAGCACCTGCTCCCGCGCCTCCCGTCCGATCACCGCCTGGAGTGCGGCGACGATCTCCGGATACGGGTGCGGCCCGACGCACGAGCCGATCAGGTAGTGCGTCGTCCGGACGTTCGTGATCCAGTCGCGGATCGCCTCGCTCGTCGCCTCTTTCAGCGTCTTCGTGCCGAACTCGACCGGGCGCACCTCGGCTCCGAGCAGGCGCATGCGCTCGACGTTCGGGCGCTGGCGTCGCATGTCCTCGGAGCCCATGTAGACGACGCACTCGAAGCCGAAGCGCGCGCAGACGGTCGCCGTCGCGACGCCATGCTGGCCGGCGCCCGTCTCGGCGACGATCCGCTGCTTACCGAGGCGGCGGGCGAGCACCGCCTGGCCGAGCGCGTTGTTCAGCTTGTGCGCGCCGGTGTGAAGGAGGTCCTCGCGCTTCAGGTAGAGGCGGATTCCGGGCGCGAACCGCACAGCGAGCGTCAGTGGCGTCGGCCTGCCTGCGTACTCGCTGCCCAGGACATCGAGCTCCGCGGCGAACTCGGGGTCCGAGGACGCGTCCTGCCAACCGGCCACGAGCTCGTCGAGCGCCGGCACGAGCGTCTCCGGCACGTAGCGGCCTCCGTACTCGCCGTAGAAGCCCTCGGTCATCGAGCCGCCGCGACGAACGCGCGCACGCGCTCGTGATCCTTGACCCCGGGTCTCGACTCGAGGCTCGAGCTCGCATCGACGGCCCACGGCCGCACTGTCTCGACCGCATCGCGGACGTTCTCGGGGCCGAGGCCACCGGCCAGAACGACGCGGCCGTCGACACGACGCGCGCGGTCGAGATGCGAGGAATCCGCCTCCTCCCAGGGCAGGTCGACGACGGTCGCCACGTGCGCGCCGTCGCGGAGCAGGACGGCGTCGCGGCCGCGCACACGCCCCTCCTCGCGCTCGTAGAGCTGGACGAGGTTCGCATCCGTGTCCTCGGCCTCGCCCACAAAAACGGCGACAGAAAGGGCGCCCTCGCCGACTTCGAGCACCGCGGCGGCCCGACGAGGGCTGCCTTCGGCAAAGATGAACCCGCAGAGGTCCGCGCCCGCGTCGACGGCGGCGTCGACGTCTTCCTGCCGGGTCAAGCCGCAGACCTTGACGTATGGCCGCGCGACGAGGCTCGCGAGCGTAGCGGCGGGATCGGCAGCGCGCATCAGGTGAGTGCCGACCAGCACGGCATCCGCGCCCGCGACGTCTGCCTCCAGCGCGGCGGCGCGTGTGTGGATCGCGCTCTCGGCTACGACGACGCGGTCACGCGGTGCTTCGGCGACGAGCGCGAGCTGCGCGCTTCGGTCGATGGCGAAGGTCTCGAGGTCGCGTGCGTTGATCCCGATCGGGTCGGCGCCGAGCGCGACAGCGCGCTCGAGCTCGCGGGCATCGTGCGCCTCGACGAGCGCGTCCATCCCGAGCTCCCGCGCGTGGGCCTGGAGCCGGCGCGCCTCCTCGTCGCCGAGGTCGCGGAGAAGAAGGAGGACGGCATCGGCTCCAGCCCGCCGGAGCTCCGTCAGCTCGTCCTCGGTGGAGAAGAAGCCCTTGGCGAGCAGCGGCAGCGCGACCGCTGCCCGCGCGGCGCGAAGATCGGCGACCGTGCCGGCGAACCGATCGTCGACGAGAACCGAGACGGCGGCCGCGCCGGACTCCTCGAACGCCGCCGCCAGCCTGGCGGGATCGGCGTTCGGCCGCAGGTCGCCTGCCGACGGCGACCGGCGCTTGATCTCGGCAATGGTGGCCAGCCCTTCCCCGGCGAGCGCGTCCCGGAGCCGCGGCACTAGGCGGCCACCGCCCGTGAGAAAGCCGTCAGCTCCTCGAGCCGCCCCGCGGCTGCGCCCGAGTCGACCGACTCCGAGGCGATCCGCAGCCCGTCCGCGAGGTCGCTGGCGTGCCCGGCTGCCGCGATCGCGCCTGCGGCGTTCAAGAGGATCGCGTCGCGGCGCGGCCCGGTCTCGCCGAGAAACACCGCGCGGATCGCCTTGGCGTTCTCCGCCGGCGTGCCTCCGCGCAGGTCGCCCGGCGCGCAGCGGGGAACGCCAAGCTCTACGGGGTCGATCACCCTCATCGAGACCGCGCCCTCGGACACCTCCCCGACGGTGTTCGGACCGGCGGGCGACAGCTCGTCGATCCCGGCCGCGCCGTGAACGACGAACGCACGGCTGGCGCCGAGCCGGCAGAGCACGTCCGCGATCACCGGCACGAGCTCTTCGGCGTAGACACCCACGATCTGCGCCCGCGCGCCCGCGGGGTTCGTGAGCGGCCCGAGCACGTTGAAAACCGTTCGCGTCCCGAGCTCCCGCCGCACAGGCGCCGCATGGCGGAAGCCCGGGTGGTGCGCCGGCGCGAAGATGAAGCCGAAGCCGAGCTCGTCGATCGAGCGCGCGATCCGCTCGGGCGGCAGCTCGAGCTCGAAGCCGAGCGCCTCGAGGACGTCTGCCGAGCCCGACGCCGAGGAGACCGCGCGGTTGCCGTGCTTCGCGACGCCCGCGCCGGCGGCGGCCGCGACGAGCGCCGCCGCGGTCGAGATGTTGAGCGTCCGCGCGCCGTCTCCTCCCGTGCCGGCCGTGTCGACGAGATCGGTCCGACTCGGCACGACCGGGACGACGTGCTCCCGCAGAGCGAGCGCACAGCCGACGATCTCGTCGGCGGTCTCGCCCTTCGCCCGCAGGGCGACGAGGAAGCCCGCCGTCTGCGCCTCTGTCGCCTCCCCGGCCATGATCTCGTTCATCGCAGCCTTCGCCTCGCTCTCGGCGAGCGTCCGGCCCTCGAGCAGCTGAGCGATCGCGTCCTGGATCACTCGCTCCCGCTCCAGGAAGTTCCGTAACAGGTCACGCCCGAGCGGCAGTGTCAGCACCGACTCCGGGTGGAACTGGACGCCGTCGACGGCCAGCGTGCGGTGGCGCACGCGCCATCACCTCGCCGTCCTCGCTCGTCGCGGAGACCTCGAGCTCGTCCGGGACGCGCTCTGCGGCGAGCGAGTGGTAGCGCCCGGCGGAGAAGTCCTGCGGGAGCCCCGCGAAGATCCCCCGGCCGTCGTGGTGGATCGTGCTCGCCTTGCCGTGGAGCAGCCGTTTCGCCTGGCCGATCTCGCCGCCGAACGCCGCGACGATCGCCTGGTGGCCGAGGCAGACGCCGAGCGTCGGCGTGGTCGGCGCGAGCCGCGCGATCACGTCGAGCGTGACGCCCGAGTCCTCCGGCCGGCCGGGGCCGGGCGAGACGACGAGGTGCGTCGGCTCGAGCTGCTCTGCCTCGTCGGCCGTGATGGCGTCGTTGCGGTGCACGACGACCTCTGCGCCGAGCTCCTCGAGCAGGTGCGCGAGGTTGTAGGTGAAGCTGTCGTAGTTGTCCAGGAGCAAGAGCGTCACGGCCGCTCCGCCTCCGCGAGGTTGAGGGCCGTCTCGAGCGCGGCGAGCTTGCGCAGGCATTCGTCGTGCTCGGCCGGTGGCGTCGAGTCGGCGACGATGCCCGCGCCTGCCTGGAGGTGGGCGACGCCTTCCGAGAGGACGATCGTCCGGATCGCGATGCACGTATCGAGCGACCCGTCCGGGAAGCGGTAGCCGACGGCGCCGGCGTACGGGCCGCGGCGGTAGCGCTCGAGCTCGGAGATGATCTGCATCGCGCGTACCTTGGGCGCGCCCGAGACCGTTCCCGCCGGAAAGCACGCGCGCAGCAGGTCGAACGCGCCTACTTCCTCGCGGAGCGTCCCTCCCACTTCCGAGACGAGATGCGTGACGTGGGAGAAGCGCTCTGCCTCGAGGAATCGCTCGACCGTCACCGAGCCCGCCTCGCAGACGCGCGAGAGGTCGTTGCGGCCGAGATCGACGAGCATCACGTGCTCGGCGCGGTCCTTCTCCGAGGCGAGCAGCCGCTCGACGTCGCCGGGCGCGCGCGGCACGGTCCCGGCGATCGGGTTGACGCTGGCGCGGCGTCCGTCGAGACGCACGAGCGTCTCCGGAGACGAGCCGACGAGCGAGACGTCGCCGAGCTCGAGCAGGAAGTTGTACGGCGATGGGTTGATCCGGCGCAGCGTCCGGTAGATGCCGATGGCGCTTGCCTGCGTCGGCCGTTCGGCGCGCTGCGAGAGGACGATCTGGAAGGCGTCGCCCGCGCGGATGTGCTCGATCGCCGTCCGCACTCCCCGCTCGTAGTCGAGCCGCGACGGGTAGCGGCGCATGTGCCCGCCGCCGCTCCTGGCGACCGGCAGCGCCGGTCTCGGCCCTTCGAGGAGCGCCGTCGTCTCGAACGGGTCGCCCCACAGCACCTCGGCGAGGCCGTGCGCGTGGTCGAAGCGGACAAGCGTGGCGGCGACCACGAACCTGCTCTCCGGGAGCGACGGCCCGTCGGCCGGCAGCGCGACCGTCGGCTCGAGCGTCGCCGCGTGGTCGTAGCCGAGATAGCCGACGACGGGCTCTGCG
This sequence comes from uncultured Actinomycetes bacterium, assembly GCA_963773055.1. GTDB lineage: Bacteria > Actinomycetota > Thermoleophilia > Gaiellales > Gaiellaceae > PALSA-612. The sequence goes on from CAVYZL010000003.1 coordinate 607,984, forward strand.
CGCGCCTCGGCCTCGGCGAACGAGACGAGCTCCGAACCGGAGCCGACGAACGAGTAGCGGCCGAGCCGCCCGTGCTCGACCGACTCGAGGAGAAAGGCCGCTGGCGCCGTCTCGCGCAGCCGCAGATATGCCCCGAGCGGGGTGACGAGGTCTGTGGGTATGACGGTGGTGGCGTTCATTCGGTTCCCAGAAACGAAAAAGACCTCCGTGCTGGAGGTCTCGGCGAGCGAAGCGGCTGTGCGTCGGTCTCAGACCACGCTTCCGCCCCGCCCGCTGCGCCATGCCCACGCCCACGTCGAGGTCGGAAGAGTCATCGTGGATGGAGAGTAGGGACCGCTCCGCCCACGCGTCAAGTCTCTGCCGGCAGACCCTTACGCGACCATTCGCTCCACGAGCCCGGATAGAGGCGTGCGTCCCTGCGGCCCGCTCGATGAAGCGCGAGCAGCGGCACGCAGGCGGCGACGCCGGAGCCGCAATAGGTGACGATCTCGTCCGCGTCGAGCAGCTCCGGTGGGACGGTCGCACCGAGGCGGGCAGGCACGCTGATCGCGCCCGGGATATGTCCTGCGACGGGATCGAGGCCGAGCGCCTCGCCGCGGTAGCGATCAGCCGGGCGAGCATCGACGAGCACGAGACTCGGGTCGCCGAGCCGCTCGAGGATCTCCTCGGTCGTCGCGACGTCGTCGCTCCGCTCGCGCGCTACGAACTCCGCCGGCTCGATCGTCTCCTCGCCCTCCGCGAGCGGGCCGAGCCAGGAGGGGAGCGCGCCGCCGAGCACGCCGACGGCCTCGTGGCCGAAGTGGCGGAGCAGCCACCAGAGCCGCGCCGCGCCGCCGCTCATGTCCTCGTCGTACGCGGCGACGAGCGTGTCCGCGCCGATCCCGGCCCGTCCGGCGCTCGCGGCGAACTGCGCGGCCGACGGGAGCGGATGGCGGCCTCCAAGCTCGGGCGGCACCGAGAGATCAGACAGATCGCTGGCGAGGTCGAGGTACGCGGCGCCCGGGATGTGGCCCGCGAGATAGCGCGCGCGGGCGCCAGCCGGATCCGCGAGGTCGTAGCGACAGTCGGCAAAACGCACGCCCACGGGCCAAGCCTAGCCTCGGAAATCCGTGTTGAGCCATCCGGCGTCGGCTGCTAAGGTGGCCAGCGCGATGTTGCTCTTCGGCTGACACCCGTCGTCCCGCGCGCCGCCCGGTTCGCCGGGGAGCGCTGCCCGTGTCCCGCCGTTCGAATCTCTTCAGGAGCATCGCATGTACGCAGTCGAAGTCGAAAGCTTGCGCAAGGAGTTCCGCCGTCGCCGGCGCGGTCGCCGGCGCGTGTCCTTCCCGGCGCTGAAGGGCCTCTCGTTCACGCTCGACAAGGGTGAGACCGTCGCCATCCTCGGCCAGAACGGCTCGGGGAAGTCGACGCTCGTGCGGCTGCTCTCGACGTTGCTCCTGCCGGACGGTGGTACGGCGCGCGTCTTCGGGCACGACGTCGTGACGGAGCAGAGGGCCGTGCGGAAGCTCGTCAACCGGGTGTCGGTCGAGGCCTCCTTCTTCAAGAAGATGTCCGCGGCCGAGAACCTCAGCTACGCGGCGCGCTACTACGGCATGACGTCGCGCCAGACGCGCGGCGAGATCCCGCGCATCCTCGACCGCGTCGGCTTCCCGTCGGACCGGCGGAACGAGTCGATGGAGAACCTGTCGCGTGGCATGCAGCAGAAGGTCGCGCTCGCGCGCGCGCTGCTCACGTCGCCCGTGCTCTTGCTCCTCGACGAGCCGACGACGGGCCTCGACCCACGGTCGAAGCTGGAGGTGCAGAAGTTCGTTCGCGAGATCCGGGAAACCCACGAGTCGACGATCCTGCTCTGCACGCACGACCTCGCGGAGGCGGAGTCGCTCGCGGACCGGGTCGGGATCCTCGACCGGGGGGAGCTGCTCTGCCTGCTGCCCTCCGACGAGCTGAAGCGGCTGTACGACGCGGAGACGCTCGAGGAGGCGTTCTTCTCCGCCACCGGCCGGGCGTTCGAGGAGGAGATGGACGAGGACGACGCGGAGAGGGAGGTGTTCGCATGAGCGGCGTAGGCTCGACGGAGCCGCCAAAGAGCGGAGCGCCGGCTTTGCCGGCGTGGGAGCGGAAATGAGGGCGATACTTGGATCGATGCGCGCGGAGCTCGTCGGCGCGGGAGGCGTCGTCGAGCGCAACGCGTATCTCACGAAGCGCTACATCTGGTGGGACGTGGCGTGGTTCGTCTGGACCATCGCCAACACGCTCACGATCGTCTTCATCGCGAAGGGCATCGAGGCGTCCGGGGGGACGCTGAACGTCGAGGAGACGATGACGACGCTCCTGATCGGCGCCGTCGTCTGGGCCTACCTCGGGATCCTGTTTGCGTTCCTGATGGAGACGGTCGCCTGGGAGCGCTGGGAGGGGACGATCGAGTACACCTTCATGGCGCCGCTGTCCCGGGCCATGCATCTGGCCGGCCAGGGCGTGTTCGCGATCATCTACGGGCTGATCCGCGCGCTGTTCCTCTACGCGGTCTGCGCCTTCCTGTTCTTCGATCTCGCCACGCCGGACGCGAACTACGCGGCGGCGTTCGTGATCCTCGTCGTGTCGTCGATCTCGTTCATCGGCATCGGGATGATGATGTCGGTGCTGCCGCTGATCTCGCCAGAGAAGGGCACGCAGCTCGGCTTCGTCGCGCAGGGCACGCTGCTCGTCGTCTCGGGCGTCTACTACCCGGTCTCGGTGTTGCCCGAGTGGATGCAGTGGCTCGCGAAGTTCTCGCCGGCGACGTATGCGCTCGACGGGGTTCGCGCCGCGATCCTCGACGGCGCGGCTCTAAGCACGCTCTGGAGCGACATCTGGCCGCTGCTCCTGATCGGCGTCATCTCGATCCCGCTCGGGCTCTGGATCTTCGCTCGCGGCGAGCGATACGCGAAGCAGCACGGAAAGCTCAAGCGAAGCGGATGACGGCTGCCGTCCACGTCGAGGGGCTCGTCAAGACGTTCTCGGTGCCGGAGCGGGAGGCGGGCCTGCGCCACGCGGCGAAGGGCCTCTTCCGGCGGACGATGCGTGAGGTGCGCGCCGTCCATGGCATCTCGTTCGACATCGAGCCGGGCGAGGTGGTCGGCTTCCTCGGTCCGAACGGCGCGGGGAAGACGACGACGCTGAAGATGCTGTCCGGGCTGCTCTACCCGACCTCGGGCGAGGCGCTCGTGCTCGGCCGCGTGCCGTCGAAGCGCGAACGTGAGCTCCTCCGCTGGATCACGCTCGTCATGGGCAACCGCAACCAGCTCCAGTGGGACCTGCCGGCCCTTGACTCGTTCGAGCTCAACCGCGCCATCTACCGCCTACCGCGCGAGCAGTTCACGGAGACGCGCGACGAGCTGATCGAGCTGCTCGACATCTCAGATCTGGTGAACAAGCCCGTGCGGAACCTCTCGCTCGGCGAACGGATGAAGGTCGAGATCGTGGGCTCGCTGCTCCACCTCCCGCAAGTGCTCTTCCTCGACGAGCCGACGATCGGTCTCGACGTGACGATGCAGAAGCGGATCCGCTCCTTCGTCGCCGAGTACAACCGCCGCCACGGCGCCACTGTGCTGCTTACGAGCCACTACATGGCGGACGTCGAGGCGCTGTGCAAGCGCGTGATCGTCATCCACCACGGCGTGATCCGCTACGACGGCCCGCTCACCGGGTTGGCGGAGACGTTCGCGGCGTACAAGACCATCGGCGTCGCCCTCGCCAACGGGAAGGCGGATCTCACGGCGTACGGCGACGTCATCCACCGCGACGGTGACTGGGTCTCGATGCGCGTGCCCAAGGCCCAGACGTCCGAGGTCGCCGCTCGTCTGCTCTCCGAGCAGCAGGTGCTCGATCTGACAATCGAAGACCCGCCGATCGAAGACGTGATCGAGCTTGTCTTCGCCCAGCCGAAATGAGCACCGCCGCCGCTCCCGCACGTGTCGGGGAAGCCGGCCGCATCCGCTCGATGGTCGACTTCTATCTGACGACCATGCGGACTGCGATCTCGGCGCAGTTCCAGTACCGCGTCTCCAACTACTTCTACATGCTCGGGATGGTCGCCGAGCCGGTGATCTACCTCGTCGTCTGGTCGACGATCGCCGACCAGTCGGGCGGCTCGGTGCAGGGCATCACGGCGGGCGAGTTCGCCGCGTACTACATCGTCTGGACGCTCGTTCGCAACATGAACATCGTCTTCGCCGCGCCTGCGTGGGAGTGGCGGATCCGGGAGGGACAGCTCTCGGGGTGGCTGCTCCGCCCGGTGCAGCCGCTGCACTACGACATCGCGTACTTCGCCGGCATGAAGGTCGTCGTGATCGCGCTCTGGATCCCGATCGGAGTGGCGCTGACGATGATCTTCAATCCGACGTTCGTGCTGACTGCGGAGAAGATCGGGGTCTTCTTCGTCGCCATCTGGGGCGCCTATCTAATCCGGACGATGTTCATGTCGGCCCTCGGCATGGTGTGTTTCTGGACCACCCGCGGCGCAGCGATCTTCGACCTCTGGATGATGATCGAGCTCCTGCTCTCCGGCCGGCTCGTGCCGCTGCCGCTGATGCCCGATTGGGTGCAGACGCTGGCCATGTTCCTGCCCTTCCAGTGGGCCTTCTACTTCCCGATCGAGTGCCTCGCCGGCGATCTCTCGTCGGTGGAGCTGCTGCGCGGCCTTGGCGCGCAGGTGTTCTGGATCCTGTCGGGTTCGCGGCCTTCCGCCTCGTCTGGCGGCCGCCATTCGACGGTACTCGGCGGTCGGGAATATGATACACGGCTGAGAGTCACCTGGTTGTTTCTCAAGGTCGGCGTGCTGAACGAGCTCCAGTACCGCGTCAACTTCTTCGTCAGCCTGCTCCAGTCGCTGATTCAGGTCGTGACGGGGCTCGTCGTGCTCGCGCTCGTCTACTCGCACACGACTGAGCTGAACGGCTGGACGCAGCCGGAGCTCTTGTGCCTGCTCGGCATCCAGATCCTGCTCGGCGGCGTGATCCGGACGTTCATCCAACCGAACATGAATCAGCTGATGGAGGACGTCCAGCAAGGGACGCTCGACTACGCGCTGACGAAGCCGGAGGACGCGCAGGTGCTCGTGAGCGTGCGCCGGTTCCAGATCTGGCAAGCCGTTGACATCGTCTCCGGGCTGATCCTGCTCGCCGTCGGCATTAGCGATCTCACGACCGGCATCGGTCTTGCCAACGTAGCCTCGTTCCTCTTCGCCTTGGTGGTCGGGACGACGATGATCTACTGCTTCTGGCTCGTGATGACGACCGGCGCGTTCTGGATCGTCCGCATGGAGAACATCGCGGAGCTCTTCGACGGCGTCTACTTCACCGGGCGCTTCCCGACCGGCATCTACCCGCCCTGGCTCCGTTTCAGGGTGACGTTCCTCGTCCCGATCGCGTTCGCGGTCACGGTTCCCGCCGAGGCGATCACGTCGCGCCTGGACTGGCAGACGATGCTCGTTGCGATCGTCTTCGCGATCGTGCTCGCCGGGTTCACGCGGTGGTTCTGGCGCTATGGCCTCAAGAACTACACGGGCGCAAGTGCCTGAAGCGCAAACATGGCATTACGGCCTTGTCGCGCGGTGGTGGGCGGAGTTCAACGTCGACGGACCGGAGATCGACTACTTTCGACCGTTCGTCGAAGCGGGCCAGCCCGCGCTCGACGCCGGTTGTGGGACCGGCCGCCTCCTCATCCCTTACCTCCGCGACGGGCTCGACGTCGACGGCTGCGACGTCTCACCCGACATGCTGAGCTTCTGTCGCGAACGGGCTGACGGTGAAGGGCTTCGAGCGCCGAGCCTCTACGCCCAGGCGCTCCACGAGCTCGACGTGCCGCGCCGGTATCGCACCATCATCGTTTGCGGCGCGCTGGGCCTCGGCGCCTCGGACCTGCCGAGCGCCCTCGGCCGCTTGTACGACCACCTGGAGCCCGGCGGCCTGCTCGTGGCAGATAACGAGGTCCCGTACGCTGCTGTTGGCTGGAAGTACTGGCGCAGGGAAGAACGCGGGGAGCTGCCGCGTCCCTGGCGAGACGAGGGTGACCGACGCCGGCTCCCGGACGGCGACGAGCTCGAGCTTCGCTCGCGGATAGTGGACGTGGATCCGCATGCCCAGCGGGTGTCGCTCGACATTCGGGCGCTTCTCTGGCGGCACGGCGAGCTCGAGGCCGAAGAGGAGCACGCGCTGACGATGACGAGCTACTTCACCCGCGAGGTCGAGCTCGAGCTAGCGGTGGCGGGATTCGTCGATGTCGAGGTCCGCGGCGGCTACGAAGATCGCCCGCCGACGCGAGACGACGACTTCGTCGTCTTCCTGGCCCGAAAGCCTGCTTAGCTCACGTGCGGTGGGTCGTGGCGTACACGTCGCCGAAGAACCGACCGTCCCGGGGCAGGCCATCGAGAAGCGCGACGATCGACTCGAACGGTCTCCAACGGTCCCAGACGAGATGCCACGTCTCCCCCGCGGAGAAGTTGAACCTCGTCATGCCCAGCGACCGCAGGTGGTCGACACAGCGAAGCGCGACGTCGGCGTATTCCGGCGTGCACTCGAATGACACGGCCGGCAGCGGCTGCGAGAGCCCTGCGAGGACCTCTCGCTCGTAGCCCTCGACGTCGATCTTGCAGAAGCTCGGAACCCCGTGGCGCTCGATCATCGCGTCGAGCGTGTCGACCCGCACGCTGATCGTCTGGCCCCACTGACGAGCGGCGAACCGGCCGGAGCTGCGGACGCGTTCGATCCACTCGGGGGCCATGCTGGAGAGCACGTCGTGATCGGCGATGTGCATCTCAGCGCGACCAGCGGAAGCGCCCAGGCCGATCTCCTCGACGATCAGCCGGGGATCGTCGAACAGCCTCAGTCGCGCGACGCAGGCCGGTTGAGGCTCGACCGCGACGACCGTCGCGCCAAGCGAGAGGAAGATCTCGACTCGTGTGCCGACGTTCGCGCCGACATCGAAGCAGAGCGACCTCCGTCCGACGAACTGGGAGTAGAAGCGCCGGCCGTTCCGTGCGTGTCGGCGACGTCGGAGTGCGCGCGCCCAGTCGGCCCGTGTCTCCATCGCGATGTCGTGCGTGACCCGCACCACTCGCGCACCGAAAGAAGGCCTTCGCGCGCGGTCGATCCTACGCGCCGACTGGGAGGTGGACATCCCGCCGAAGGATGTCGCGCCCATCGGACTACGGCCCCTACCGGAGCCTCCACCTCGATCCGCTCAGCTGGTGACAAATGGGGTGATGACAGCGTCGCGTCGAGACGCTACACTCCGTTTGTCGTGAGGCGACGTGGCCTCGGGCATCGTGCCCGGGGCTTTTTGCATTTCTAAGGAGGTCTAGATGGTGGAGACGGTGGACAGGGCGACGAGCGATCCGGCGCTCCGCGCCGACGTGCTCAAGCGGATCAAGGACGAGCAGGTCGACTTCGTGCTCCTCTGGTTCACGGACATCGAGGGGCATCTCAAGAGCTTTGCGATCACCCCCGCCGAGATCGAGGACGCTCTCGACGACGGAATGGGCTTCGACGGCTCGTCGATCACGGGCTTCAACGCGATCGAGGAGTCGGACATGGTCGCGATCCCGGACCCGACGACCTTCCAGCTGATGCCGTACTCGGAGGGCGACCGCTCGAAGGTCGCGCGGATGATCTGCGATGTGGTGACGCCGGACGGCGAGCCATACGAAGGGGACCCGCGCCACGTACTCCGGCGGGCCGTCGCGCGCATGAAGGAGATGGGCTTCGACACGTTCAACATCGGCCCTGAGCTCGAGTATTTCCTGTTCTCGAGCGCGGATGTGCCGGAGACGCTCGACGAGGGCGGTTACTTTGCGCAGACGACTCTCGACGCGGCGACGGAGCTGCGGCAGGAGACGATCCACGCGCTCGAGTCGATGGGCATTCCGGTCGAGTACGCACACCACGAGGTCGGCCCCTCGCAGCACGAGATCGACATTCGGTTCGCGGACGCGCTGGACATGGCCGATCACGTGCTCACGTACCGGCTGATCGTGAAGGAGATCGCAGCCAAGAACGGCGTCTACGCGACCTTCATGCCGAAGCCGATCTTCGGCGAGAACGGCTCGGGCATGCACACGCATCAGTCGCTGTTCACGGGAGGGCGCAATGCCTTCTTCGACCCGGATGACAAGTGGCACCTTTCGGATGTCGGCAAGGCGTTCATCGCCGGCCAGTTGCGCCACGCGCGCGAGATCTCGGCCGTGTTCGCCCAGTGGGTCAACTCGTACAAGCGGCTCGTCCCGGGCTACGAAGCGCCGGTGTACGTCGCCTGGTCACAGCGGAACCGCTCGGCGCTGATCCGGATCCCGCTCTACAAGCCGGGCTCCGAGCAGGCGACCCGAGCGGAGATTCGCTGTCCGGACCCGTCGTGCAACCCGTACCTCACGTTCGCCTGTCTCCTGCACGCCGGTCTCGAGGGGATCGAGCAGGGCTACGAGCTCCCCGACCCGATGGAGACGAACCTCTACCACCTGACGCCGGAGCAGAGGCGGGAGCGGGGGATCGTGTCCCTGCCGGAGACGCTCGGCGAGGCGACGGACGCCCTCGCACAGTCCGAGCTTGCGCGAAAGGCGCTCGGCAAGCACATCTTCGACCGCTACGTCGAGCTGAAGCGCAAGGAGTGGGACGACTACCGCGTCCAGCTGACAGCCTGGGAGATGGACCGATACCTCGCGACCTTGTAGCGAAGCCGCACAAGCTTGCATCGTGTTCTAAGATCCGAGTACGCCCCGCCACTTTGCGGCGGCGGGGCTGACTGACGGCCGACTGCGAGCTGCTCTTTGGGCAGCTCGTGGTCGCTCTTGGAGCCGGAGCTCGGGACCACCACGAGGGGCGGGCCCCACCCCGTCCCCTGCGGCTACGCACGCGGCGTGTCTAAGAGAGCGGCGTATCTAGAGAAACGTGCGGATCGAGTCGCGTTCGACGCTGAGTTCGATCACGCCGCTTGCGCCGTCGATCTCCTCGATCGCGTCGGCGGGAACGATGCGCCGGCGCGAGAAGATCCCGGATCGAACAGCGAGCGCGTCCGGCTCGTTCGGCTCGGTCCCGTACATCGGGCTCTCGACCCTGCCGACGAGCCGCCCGTGGCGGTCGGCGACGAGGAAGCCGAGCGTCGAGGTCAGATCGATTGCGAACGAGCTCATCGGAGAATCACGCTATTCCCGTTTCGTCAGGAAACACCTCCCCCGTGAGTAAGGCTTTTGTTAAGCGGGCTTCGCGGCCATGAGAAAACCCACTGAAATGGCCACGCCTGCGACCACGACCGCGAGCACCGCCGTCCAGCGCGCCAGGGTCGGCCGGTCGTGGGCGATCGAGGCGAGGAACGCGAGCGCGATCGACGGCAGGAGCACGGCGGCGTACGCGATCCCGGACGAGACGTTCAGCCAGCGGGCGTCGATGTTCTCCCGGGCCCGCGTCACCTCGCCGAGCACGGCTGTCAGGAACGCGGCGACTGCGGCGAGCACCGCGGTTCGCCCGGCTAGCCGTCGCATCGCGCTCGCGGCGAGCGTCGCCGTTGCGAGCAGGCCTCCCACCGTGGCCGCTGCCGCGAGGACGTGGAGAAACACGAGCGTGCTCGAGCGCATCAGGCGGGCTTCCAGATCATGAGCGCGAGCAGCGCGAGCGCCGCCACGAGGCTGCCGTAGTTCAGCGCGAGGGAGACAGGGTCGGCCAGCCGGCGATGAAGCTCGTCGCTCCGTGTGTCGTCGCCGGCCGACAGCCGCTCCGCGAGGTGCCGCGTCGCACGGGCGGACCGCCCGCCGATCGCGCCGAGCACGACGCTCGCCGCCCAGAGGGCGAGCGACAGCGCGATCCACGTGTCGGACAGCGAGCGGTACGGCAGGTGCGAGACAAGAGCTAGGCCGAGCGCGAGGCTCGCGAGGGCTCCGACGGAGACGACGAGCACGCCGATCCTCGACAGCCGGAGCAGCGCCGCGACGTCGCTCGGGCGTCCACTGCGCACCGCTGCGGTGTGCACCACGCCCACCATCACCGCGCCCGAGAGGAACAGCATCGCCGAGACGACGTGGAACCCGAGCAACCACTGGTACGTCGTCACGGGCCCATCCTAAGAGGGCCGGCGGCAGGCTCCTACAATCGGACCGTGGACCAGACCGCGCGTCACCTGAAGCTCCTGACGGAGACGATCGCCGCCGTCAACTCGACGCTCGATCTCGCGGAGGTGCTGGAGCTCGTTGCGCGACGCGTGGCCGACGCGCTCGATGCCGACGCGTGCTTCGTCTACCTCTACGACGAGCAGGCGGACGAGCTCGTCCTACGGGCGACGCACGGGACGCGCGTCGAGGAGATGACGCGAAGGCCGCGGATGAAGCCGGGTGAGGGGATCACGGGCGTCGCCGCGCGCTCACGCGCGCCGGTCATGCTCCCTGCGCAGGCCCACCTCGATCCGCGCTTCAAGGCGTTTCCCAACCTGCCCGAGGACGAATACGAGTCGATCCTCGCCGTGCCGATACTCGCGCGCGACAAGCTCGAGGGGGCGCTCAACGTCCGGACGCGCGAGCCGCGCGAGTTCACGCCGAGCGAGATCGACCTGCTCGTCGCGATCGCGTCGCAGGTCGCGTTCTCGATCGACCACGCGAAGCTGTACGACGAGGCGCAGCGGCGGGTCGAGGAGCTGGAGGCGCTCGCCCGTATCTCGGAGGCGGTCTCCGAGTCTCTCTATCTCGAGGAGTCGCTCGAGGCGATCGTCAAGACGACGATGGCGGCGGTCGACGCGACGGGGGCCGCGCTCGTGCTCGAGGACGGGAAGATCGCCTGGCCGGAGGGGAGAGCGGGCGCGTTCGCCGTCCGCATAGCGCTGCGCTGGAAAGGCCGTCAGATCGGCGAGCTCGTGTGCGATCGCGACATGCCCTTCTCCGATGAGGAATCCCAGCTCCTGACGTCGATCGGGCACCACGCGGCTGTCGCTCTCGAGCACGGACGGGCGGTGATGCGTGGCGTGCTCGCTCAGGAGATCCATCACCGCGTGAAGAACAACCTGCAGACGGTCGCCTCGCTGCTCAGGCTGCAGGCGCGGGCTGACGGTGTCGACCCGGCCAAGGCGCTCGACGACTCGGTCAACCGCGTGCTGGCGATCGCGGCCGTCCACGAGGTGCTGACCGAACAGCGGGACGACGACGTCGACCTCGGCGACCTGCTCGAGCGGCTGCGGGCGATGCTCGCGCAGGGGCTCGCGCCGGGGAAGCGGATTGAGGCCTCGTTCCGGCCTGTGTCCGTGGGCGGCAGCCAGGCGACGGCGCTCGCACTCGTCTTCACGGAGCTGCTGCAGAACGCGCTCGAGCACGGGGGGGCCAACGTCGGGGTCGAGCTCGAGGAGCGAAACGGCCACGTGGTGCTCGCGGTCGTCGACGACGGCGCAGGGATCGGCGCCGATGCGAGTGACGGCACGGGGCTGTCGATCGTGCGCGCGCTCGTGCGGGACGAGCTCGGCGGCAGCCTGGAAATCGACTCGAACGGCGGCCTGCGCGTCGAGGTGGCGTTTTCGCCATGACACGTTCGGCGTCGGGGCCACCCCTTGCCTCCACCCGGTTTCACGGTACTGGGAAAGGTGTGGCGTGTCTGTTGCGGGTCTGTGCCGGGAGCGTGCCGAGTTGAGGGTGCTCGTCGCAGAGGACGAGACGATCATCCGCCTCGACCTGCGGGCGATGCTCGAGCAGGCCGGCTACGAGGTCTGCGGTGAGGCGCGCGACGGCATCGAGGCCGTCGAGCTCGCACGGACGCTCGAGCCGGACGTCGCGATCATGGACGTGAAGATGCCGCGCCTCGACGGCATCGAGGCCGCCCGGCGCATCCTCGAGGAGCGGCCGCTGCCGATCGTCATCGTCACCGCCTACGGCCAGGAGGAGATCGTCTCGCGCGCGGTCGAGGCCGGCGTGTTCGGCTATCTCGTCAAGCCGTTCCGCGAGCACGACCTCCTGCCGGCGATCCACACGGCGCGGGCGCGCCACAACGAGTTGCAAGCCCTGCGCGAGGAAGCGGAGTCGCTGACGGAGGCGCTCGCAGCGCGGAAGTCGATCGAGCGGGCGAAGGGGCTGCTGATGGCGAAGGAGGGGATCACGGAAGACGAGGCGTTCGATCGCCTGCGGCGCGCGAGCCAGATCTCCGGGCGGCCGCTGAAGATTGTCTCCGAGGCGCTGATCGCGACGTTCGACGCCAGCTAGGCCGGAGTCGGGACCGCTAGCCCGACGGCGCCGAGCTCCGACATGACAGGGTCGTAGCCGGACCGCGCAAGCAGGTCGAGGCCGAGGCGTGCGCGGCGGACACGCTCGCGGCTGAGCGCCACCGTCGTGGCCTCGAGGTGCGATCCGGCGGGGTAGACGTCGGGTGCGTTTCGCAGCCCGAACTTCACGTACACGGGCGCGGCAACGCGGATCACCTCCGCGATCTCGTGTAGCCGGACGAAGCCACCGAGGTTGTCGGGGGCCTCGAGGTAGATGTCGAGCGGGCAGTCGACCGCCTGGCGGATCGCCGCGATCTGGCCGAGCGTGAGGTCGGTCGGCAGATTGATCGTACTCGCGCCGAGCTGCTCGAGGACGCGAGCCGCGGCCGGGTTCGCGACCGGGAGCATCACCGAGATCTTGGCCTGCATCTCCTGAGGCAGCTCACCCGCCGCCTTGAGCGCGGAGAAGACGGAGAGCACGCCGAGGTCCGCGATCAGGACGCTGCGAAAGCCGTGGTCGGCCGCCCGCCGAACGTCGTCGATGCACGCAACGAGCTGCTCCTGCCCGTGTGCGGACGGCGCAACAACCGCGCCTGCCGGAGCGCGGGCCGTGGCGGACACGCCCCAGCCCGCGTTCGGCCGCGCGAACAGGCTGATCTCGACGCGCGCGGCGGCGGCCGTCTCGGCCATCGCGTCAAGCTCCGCGTCGGTGTGTAGGAAGACGCCGGACCCCTGTGAGACGCGGTGGACGCGGACGTCGAGCCGCTCGGCTTCCTCGAGCACGGCGTCGAGACACGCAGGCCCCTCCACGCTCGGGATCTCGACGCGGCACTGCGCGCCGTCCGGGAATCGCTTCTCGGAGGCCGGCAGCTCGCCAAGATCTCCTGGCGGAAGGCCGAGGCTTTCGATGGCGTCACGCGTTGAAGGCACGGCGGCGAGTCTAGTGCTCTTCCAATCCCTCTAAAGAGGGAGGCTCGGCGAGCCGATGCCTTTCGTGACGTGCTGATCGCCGCGTTCGGAGTCGTCATCGCCAACGTGTTCGGCGTCGTCGCGCTGCGCTTCTACGTGCGAGCGCGAGCGGCGGAGCGGCGGCTTGCGACGATGGAGGCGTTCGACGAGCGATTCCCCGGCGCTGTGCTGGTCTTCGACCGGCGCCTGCGCCACGTCCGCGCTTGGGGCCGCGACGTGCGCGCGATCGACGTGCGGCCGGTTGGCAAGACGCTCACCGAGACTGTGCCGCCCGACCTCGCGACGATCTTCGAGCCCGCCTATCGCGCAGCGCTCGAAGGAGACGCGACGCGGATCGAGCTGCCGTTCTCCGACCGCGACTGGCTTGTCACCGTCTCGCCGCTCGGCGAGCGGATGGGCATTGTCGTCGCGCTGGACGTCACGGACCACAAACGTCGGGAGCGTCGGCTGACGGAGCTCGCGACGCGCGACTCGCTGACGGGCCTCTGGAACCGGAGGCGTCTCGTCGAGGAGCTCGACTGGCTCGCCCGCGACGCGCGTCCGGGCAGCGTGCTCGTGCTCGACCTCGACGGCTTCAAGCAGGTCAACGACCGCCTCGGCCACGACGCCGGCGACGAGCTGCTGCGCCGCGTGGCACAGACGGTCGGCGGCTGCGTACGGCGGGCGGACATCGTGGCACGGCTCGGCGGCGACGAGTTCGCGGTGTTGCTGACGGGAGCGACCCCCGAGGACGCGGCTCGTGTGGCGGAGAGCATCGACCGGGCCGTCGACGCGATCTGGCCGATCGGCCTTCGCGGAGGTGTCTCGATCGGGGTCGCCTCGATCGCGGGCGGGGCGACGGAAGCGCTCTCCCGCGCCGACCGCGCGATGTACGCGAAGAAGCGCGCCGCCTAGCTAGAGGCCCGGATCTTCGAGCAGGCGCGCGAGCAGCGCGGCGCGGACGGGAATCGAATCGACAAGGACGTGCTCGTTCCACGCGTGCGCGCCCGCGCCCTCTGCGCCGAGACCGTCGAGGACGGGCACGCCGAGCGCGGCGACGAGGTTCGCGTCGGAGCCGCCTCCGGATGACGTCTCTTCGAGCTCGAGGCCCAGCTCCCGCCCGTGCTCGCGCGCCTTCGCGAACAGGATCCGCGATTCCGGTGTCGGCTCGAGCGGCGGCCTCGTCCAGCCGCCGTCGACGGTGATCGACGTGCCCTCGATCGTGGGCTCGAGGGCGCCGAGAGCGGCTTCGACGGTCGCCAGGTCCTCCGTCCTCGCGATGCGCACGTCGAGGCGAGCCTCTGCCGCGGCGGCGACGACGTTCTCGGTCGTCCCGCCCGTGATCACACCGACGTTGACGGAGATGCCGCGCTCGTCGTCCGTCAGCGCGTGCAGGCGGATGATCTGGTGCGCGAGCTCCTCGATCGCGCTCGCTCCGTCCGCGAGGCTCGTCCCCGCGTGTGCCGGCTTGCCTTCCACCTGCACAGAGAATCGGCCGAGCCCCTTGCGCGCGGTCTTCAGGTGACCGCCTGCGCTCGGCGGCTCGACGACGAAGGCGGCGGCGACGCCGTCGGCTGCTTCACGCAGCGCATCGCGCGCCGTGCGGCTTCCGTGCTCCTCGTCCGCAGTCAGGAAGACGCGCACGGGCCGACCCGTCCTCGACGCGGAAGCGGCTGCGACGACCACGACGAGGCACGCCTTCATGTCGTAGACGCCTGGGCCGTACGCGCGACCGTCTTCGACGCGGAACGGCATCGTCTCGAGCGTTCCTTCGGGCCAGACGGTGTCCGTGTGTCCGACGACGAGCAGCGGCTCGCCGTCGCCTGTGCGGTCCGCACGCACGTGGTCGCCTTCGAGGACGACGGCTGCAAAACCGAGCGCCGCCAGCGTGTCGGCCATCAGCCTCGGCGACCCGCGCGACACCGGGCGAGTACGTGGGCGACTCGATTTCGACCAGCTGTTCGAGGAGCGAGACCGCTTCGCCGAGCTCCATCAGTCGGCCGGCCCGGGCCCGCTCAGCGCCTTGCGCGCCTCATCAACCGCCTCGCGCGCGTGCGCGATGCGATCGGGCTGGTCGGGTCGCCGTTCGCGCTCGACGAGGGCGCGCTCGAACCAGTCGAGCGCCGTCTGGTAGTCGCCCTCGTCGAAGCGGTCCCAGCCGGCGTTGTTGTAGAGCGAGCCGAGCCAACCGTTGACCTCGGAATCGGGCGAGGCCTGAGCAAGCTCGATGCCGCGCTCGGTCCAGGCCAGACGAGCGTCGAAGTCCGGGGCTGCGATCGCGAGCATGTGCGCGGCGTCGACGGCGATGAACTCCTGCCCCTCGGCGAGCGCGAGCTCGTACGCCTCGAGGAAGAGCGGCATCGACGCTTCGGCATCGCCCGACGAGCGGCGCAACCGTCCGCGTTCGAGCGCGACCCGCATCACGGCGAGCGGCGCCGGGCCGCCGAGCACCGCGGCCTCGTCGAGCAGCGTGTCACCCGCCTGGAACTGGTCGCGGAGGCCTTCGACCCGCGCGAGCTGCGTGAGCACCTCCGCACGGCCGACGTCGCCGGGCTGCTCGTCGAGGGCGGCCCGGAAGCGGCCCTCGGTGGCGTCGAGGTCATCGAAGTCCCAGAGCGCACGGAGTCGGTCGCCCATGCCGCGAGCGTACTACGCCGTGCTCTGGCCCAAGAGGGCCTCCCAGCTCTCGAGCAGTGCGTCGAGCTCGTCGCGCGAGCGGCGGTAGGCCGCGGCCGTGTCGACGTTCGCCCAATCCTCGGCGAGGCGCCGCTCGAGGTCCCGCACCTCGAGCTCCTTCGCCTCGATCTCGGCCTCGAGCAGCTCGACGTCCGGCTTGCGCCGGGCTGGGCGAGCGGCCGGGGGCGCTTGGGCCGAAGCCTTGCGTACAGGCTCGGGGCCCGGCGCCGGAGCGTTGCGCTCGGCGACCGCGCGCGCGTAGTCGGCCCAGCCGCCCTCGTAGTCGCGGAGGGCTCCCTCCTCGATCGCGAGCGTGCGGCGCGCCACGGCGTCGAGCACGGCGCGGTCGTGGGAGACGAGCAGAATGGTGCCGGGGAACGCCTCGAGCGCCTCCTCGAGCGCCTCCCGGCTCTCGACGTCAAGGTGGTTCGTCGGCTCGTCGAGAACGAGGAAGTTCGCGCCCGATGCGACGAGGATCGCGAGCGAGAGGCGGCGCTGCTCGCCGCCGGACAGAGCGGCCGCCGGACGCTCGTGCATCTCCCAGCCCGAGAAGAGAAAGCGACCGAGCAGGTTCTGCGCCTGCGGCCGCTTGAGGCCGGTCGCACGCTGCGCGCAGTCGAGGACGCTGCCGCGGGTGTCGAGCTCGAGCCCCTGCTGCGAGAAGTAGGCCGGCACCACGCCGTACCCGAGCGGCCGCGCCAGGAGCATCTCGAGAAGCGTCGTCTTGCCCGCGCCGTTCGGACCGACGAGCCCCACGTGCTCGCCGCGCTCGATCGCGAACGTGACGTTGGTGAGCAGAGTCTTGTCGCCTGCGGCCACGGTCAGGCCGTCGACCTCGACGACCGTTCGCCCCGAGCGAGGAGGATCGAGGAAGTCGAAGCCGAGCGCCCGCCCACGCTGCGTGAGCCGGTCGAGCGTGTCGGCCTGCTGGCGGCGCTCCTTGTCGAGCCGTCCGATCTGCGTCAGCTTCGCCTGCGCCTGCCGTGCCTTGCTCTTCTTGTAGCGGAACCGTTCCACGAAGCGCTCGAGGCGCGCGATGTCCGCCTCGTGGCGCGCAAGCAGCTTTCCGGCGGCGAGCGCCCGGGACGCCTTCTCCCGGCGCCACTCGTGCCACGGCCCGGCGAAGTAGAGCGAGTGGCCGAGGTCGATCTCGAGCACGGCCGTCGCGACGGCTTCCAGGAACCAGCGATCGTGGGCGACGAGGATCACGCCCGCGTCGATCGAGGTCAGCTTCTCCTCGAGCCACTCGAGGCTCGCGACGTCGAGGTGGTTCGTCGGCTCGTCGAGCAGCAGCAGGTCGGGATCGCCCGCCAGCGCGCGGGCGAGAGAAGCGCGGGTGAGCTCTCCTCCGGAGAAGGTTCGGAGCTGCCGGTCGAGGTCGACGTCGGCGAAGCCGAGCCCGCGGAGGGCCGAGACCGCCCGTTCGCGCCAGTCCCAGCCGCCCGCGTGCTCGAGCCGTGCCTGGGCGCCCGCGTACCGCGCGAGCGTCGTTGCGTCGTGCGCTCCTCCTGCCATTGCCTCCTCGAGCGTGCGCAGCTCCTCCTCGAGCGAGACGAGATCCGATGCGCCCGCGAGGACGTATTCACGAAGCGTGAGGTTGCGCTCGAGCGGAGGCCGCTGGTCGTGCAGTGCGACACGCGTGCCCTTCGAGAACACGAGCTCGCCGCCGTGCACCTCCGTCTCGCCCGCGAGCATGCGGAGCAGCGTCGTCTTGCCGGCGCCGTTCGGCCCGCTGAGGGCCAGTCGGTCGCGTCGCTCGACCTTGAACGACACGCCGTCGAAGAGCGGCGATCCGCTCAGCTCTTTGCGTAGATTGGTGGCGATGACGACTGCCATGACGCCGAACAGGGTAGAGAGGGACGCGTGAGCGACGGGATCCTGATCATCGGCGGCGGCCTCGCAGCCGCGCGGGCAGTCAAGAGCTATCGCGAGGAGGGCGGCACGGATCCGATCCGCCTGCTGTCCTCCGACTCCGCGTATCCGTACTTCCGGCCACCGCTTTCCAAGCGCTACATGCGCGGTGAGATCGACGCCGACGACACGCTCGTCGAGGCGCCGGCGTTCTACGAGCAGCACGATTGCACGGTTGAGCTCGAGACGACCGTCGCCTCGGTACGCGACCACGACGTCGAGCTCGACACGGGCGATCTCGTGCCGTTCGAGCGGCTCGTGCTCGCGAGCGGCAGCTCGCCGCGGCAGCTCGAGGCGCCGGGCGCCGACCTCGACGGCGTCCACACGCTGCGCACGCTCGCCGACGCGACAGAGATCCGCGAGCGCGCCGCACAGTCGAAGCGGGCGCTCGTCACAGGCCCGAACTTCATCGGTCTCGAGACAACCGCCTCGCTCACGCAGCGGGGCGTCGACGTCACGCTCGTAGTGCGCGGCGACCAGCTGTTCCCGGCGCTTGCCGTGCCAGCCTTCTCGCGATTCCTTGACGATCTCTACCGCGAGCACGGCGTCGAGCTTCTTTACAAGGACGAGGTCGCCGAGGTCACGGGCGAGGACGGCAGGATCGCCGCCGTGAGGATGAAGGGCGGTGAGGAGCGCGAAGCAGGCCTGCTCATCGCCGGCATCGGCGTCACGCCGAACACGGCGTTCCTCGAGGGCGCGGGGCTGGAGATCGACGACGGCGTGCTCGTGAACGAGCGCTTCGAGAGCTCACGCCCGGACGTCTGGGCGATCGGAGACGTCGCGCGCTTCTTCGACCCCGTCTACGGTCATCCCCGCAGGATCGAGCACGCCTCGAACGCGAGCTACCAGGGCACGGAGCTCGGGAAGGTGCTTGCCGGAACCGGGTCTGGCTACGACCAGGTGTCGCTGTTCTTCTCCGAGGTGTTCGGGGCAGGCATCCGCTTCCTCGGCGATCACACGGGGCACGACGCGCTGGTCGAGCACGGAGATTTCCACGACGGGAACGCGGTGACGCTCCATACCGCCGGCGGACGCATCGTCTCCGCGCTGGCGATGGGGCAGGAAGACGAAGTCCTCGAGCGGCTGAAGGAGCTGATCCGCGCGAAGGCGCCGGCCGGCGAGTACGCCCTCGTCGCGTCTTAGTTAGCCGCCGCGAGCTCGCGCGCCGCCTTCACGATCGCAGCAGCGTCGATCCCCGCATGGGCCATCGTGTCCCCCGGAGATCCCGACCGCGGCATCCCCGACACGGCCAGCTTGACAACGCGCGCGTGGACGTTCTCGGCGGCCAGGGCGGCGAGCACGGCGTCCCCGAGCCCGCCCTCGGGCCAGTGGTCCTCGACGGTGATCAGCCTGCCGCCCGCTTCTGCCGTCGCGGCGGCCAGCGTCGCGCC
Source organism: uncultured Actinomycetes bacterium (assembly GCA_963773055.1). Taxonomy (GTDB): domain Bacteria; phylum Actinomycetota; class Thermoleophilia; order Gaiellales; family Gaiellaceae; genus PALSA-612. The sequence goes on from CAVYZL010000003.1 coordinate 627,105, forward strand.
GTCGATCGGCTTGATCGAGTAGAGGTCGATGACGCGGGCATGGATCCCGCCGGCCTCCAGCTCGTCGGCCGCCTTCAGCGCCTCGTGCACGGTGATGCCGGCGCCGACGAGGCAGACGGCGTCCTCGTCGGAGGAGCGGAGGACGCGGCTGCCGCCGATCTCGAACCCCTCGTCCGGGCCGTAGAGCACGGGCGTCGCCGGCCGGAGGGTGCGGATGTAGGAGATGCCTTCCAGGTCAGCCATCGCCGCGACAAGTTTCGCCGTCTGGTTCGCGTCGCACGGGTGAAGGACGGTCGAGCCGTGCACCGCGCGGAAGGCGGCGATGTCCTCGAGAGCCATCTGCGACGGCCCGTCCTCGCCGATCGAGACGCCTGCGTGCGAGCCGGACATGGAGAACGTCGCCCGGCTGATCGCCGCCATGCGGACGAAGTCGTAGGCGCGCGAGAGGAACGCGGCGAAGCTCGACGCGAACGGGCGCCAGCCGCGCGCTTGGAGGCCGACGGCCGCAGCGAGCATCTGCTGCTCGGCGATGTACATCTCAAAGTATCGCTCCGGGTGCGCCTTCTTGAAGATCTCGGCGAACGTCGAGTTCGACACCTCACCGTCGACCGCGACGACGTCGCCGCGGGCTGAGCCGAGTGCCGCGAGCGCCTCGCCGTAGGCCTTCCGCGTCGCGACCTCCTCGCCGAGCTCGTAGCGCGGGAGCTCGAGCTGGCCCGTTCTGAACACGTGTGGCTCGCCGGGCTCCGGCACCCGCACCTCGAGCCGGAGATTGCGGATGCCGCCGAGCTCCGCGATCGCGCCCTCCGGGTCGTCGAGCGGCTTGCCGTGCCAGCCCTCGGCGTCCTCGACCGCGGCCACGCCCTTGCCCTTCAGCGTTCGCGCGAGGATCGCCGTCGGCTGGCCGGTCTGCGCATCGGCCTCCGCGTAGGCGCTGTCGATCTCCTCGATGTCGTGCCCGTCGATCTCGATCGCGTGCCAACCGAACGCGCGGGCCCGCTCGGCGAGGATGGCCGTCCGCCGGCCGACCATCGTCTCGCCGCGTTGGCCGAGCCGGTTGACGTCGACGATCGCGACGAGGTTGTCGAGCGAGTAGTGCGCGGCATGCTCGAACGCCTCCCAGATGGAGCCCTCGGCCATCTCGCTGTCGCCGCAGAGCACGAACACGCGGTAGGGAAGGCGGTCGAGGTACTTGCCGGCGATCGCCATCCCGACCCCGATCGGCAGCCCCTGGCCGAGGGAGCCGGTGGCGACGTCGACCCACGGGATCAGCGGCGTCGGGTGCCCCTCGAGCATGCTGCCGTAGGTCCGGTACGTCGCGAGGTCGTCGTCCGAGATCACGCCCGCCGCGCGGAAGATGCCGTAGAGGAGCGTCGAGGCGTGGCCCTTGGAGAAGACGAGCCTGTCGTTCGTCGCCCTGTCCGGGTCCGACCAGTCGTAGCGCAGGTAGCCGTCGGCAAGCACGGCCATCAGATCCGCTGCGGACATCCCCGAGGTCGGATGCCCGGAGCCCGCGATCGCGCTCGGCCGGATCGAGTCGACGCGCAGCTGCTGTCCGAGCTCGCGCCAGCGTTCGAACGGGGTCATCAGGCTCCTTCGGGTCGGGCGGCCCATTGTATTGCGGGGCCTAGGTTGTTTTGGCAGGCCCACGTTGTATTAGCAAGCCCAGGGAGGATTCCCTTTCGCCGGTCCCAGGTAACGTAAAGGCGACATGCCCGACTCTCCGCTGGACAGGGTTACGGCGCTCGGGCAGAGCGTGTGGATCGACTTTCTCTCCCGCGAGTTGCTCGAGGGCGGCGAGCTCGAGCGGATGATGCGCGAGGACGCGATCCGCGGCGTCACCTCGAATCCGACCATCTTCCAGAAGGCGATGGCCGAGGGCTCGCGCTACGACGCGCAGCTCGAGCAGCTTTCCGGTTCGAGCGAGGACACGGCCGAGATCTTCTACGCGCTCGCGTCGCAGGACGTCGGCAACGCCTGCGACCTGATGCGCTCGGTGTGGGACGGCGGCCGTGGGCTCGCCGGCTACGTGTCGATCGAGGTCGACCCGACGATCGCCGCGGACACCGACGCCACGACGCAGCAGGCGCTCGAGCTCCACGCGTCGATCGAGAAGCCGAACCTCTACGTCAAGATCCCGGCGACGAAGGCGGGCCTGCCGGCGATCGAGGACATGATCGCGGCTGGCCACTCGATCAACGTCACGCTCATCTTCTCGCTCGAACGTCACCGCGAGGTGATGGAGGCGTACATCCGCGGGCTCGAGCGGCTCCTCGAGGCTGGCGGCAACCTCGAGGCGGTGAGCTCCGTCGCGAGCTACTTCGTCTCCCGCGTCGACACCGAGGCAGACAAGCGGCTCGACGAGATCGGCGGCCACGACACGCTGAAGGGAAAGCTCGCGGTGGCGAACGCGAAGCTCGCCTACCGCAACTGGCAGGAGACGTTCTCGGGCTCGCGCTGGCAAGCGCTCGAGGAGGCCGGCGCGTCCAAGCAGTGGTGCCTCTGGGCCTCGACCTCGACGAAGAACCCGGCGTACTCCGACGTCCTCTATGTCGAGACGCTGATCGGGCCGGACACGGTGAACACGATGCCCGAGGAGACGATCCTTGCCTTCCAGGACCACGGGCGCGCGGCGGTGACCCTCACTGAGGGCGTCGACGAGGCGGACGCGGTCTTCCGCGCGCTTGCCGACGCGGGCGTCGACTACGACGACGTCACGGACACGCTCGAGCGCGAGGGGGTCGAGAAGTTCTCGGACTCGTTCGCCGAGGCGCTCGACGGGATTCGCGCGAAGCAAGGAGAGCTCGCCTCTGCGTGAGCTCGACCCCGCGGATGTCTTAGAGCGGATCTGGGAGCGCGACCCGACCGTCTGGACGGGGCGCGACGAGGCGCACTGGCTCGGCTGGCTCGACGAGCCGCTGCGGATGCGCCAGCGGCTCCCCGAGCTCGAGGCGCTCGGCGAGGGTCGTAAGTTCTCCCGGGTCGTCGTCTGCGGCATGGGAGGCTCGAGCCTCGCGCCGCTCGTCCTCGGCGGCCTCTACGGGTCGCCGCTCGAGGTGCTCGACACGACGCATCCTGCGGCTGTCCGGCGGCTCGAGCTCGACGACGCACTGTTCGTCGTCTCGTCGAAGTCGGGCTCGACAGTCGAGACCCGCTGCCATTTCGACTATCTCTGGGAGCGGGTCGACCGGAGCGCTGACCGCTTCCTCGTCGTCACCGACCCCGGCTCGCAGCTTCAGCAGCTGGCGGCCGAGCGCGGCGTGCAGGTGGTCACGGGCGAGCCGACGATCGGCGGTCGCTACTCCGCGCTGTCGCCGTTCGGGCTTGTCCCGGCGGCGCTCGCAGGGATTGATGTCGGGCGGCTCCTCGAGCGGGCGGAGGAGATGCACGACGCGTGCCGCGTGGAGGACGCGAACCCTGGGCTCGAGCTCGGTCTTTCGCTGGGCTCGGGCTGGGAGGCCGGTCGCGACAAGATCGTCTTCGACCAGGCGGGCGGCTTCGGGCTCTGGCTCGAGCAGCTGATCGCCGAGTCGACGGGCAAGGAGGGGAAAGGGCTCGTGCCTGCACCGGGCGAGTCGGGTGACGGCGCCGACCGCAACGAGGTCGCGATCGAGCTCGACGAGCCCGCCGACCTCGGCGCCGAGTTCTTCCGCTTCGAGCTCGCCGTCGCGGTGGCGGGCGCCGTGCTCGACATCAACCCCTTCGACCAACCCGACGTCGAGGACGCGAAGGAGCGAACCCGCGCTGTCCTTTCTGGACCTGGCTCGGGGACAGTCCCCGTGACGGGACTGTCACCGGAGCTCTTCGACACGGTGCCGCAAGGCGACTACATCGCCATCCAGGCCTTCATCGACCCGGAACGCGAAGCCGAGCTCGGGCCGCTGATCACGCGCGCGAGAGAGACGGGCTGCGTCGTCACCGTCGGGCTCGGGCCCCGCTTCCTCCATTCGACCGGCCAGCTGCACAAGGGCGGGCCGCCGACCGGCGTCTTCGTCCAGGTGGTCGACGACCCGGGAGCAGAGGTGGCGATCCCGGCGCGCAAGTTCGGCTTCCGCCGCCTCATCGAGGCGCAGGCTGCGGGAGACTACGCGGCGTTGGCAAACCGTGGACGACGCGTCGTGCGGACGACGCTCGAGGAGGTAGCAGCGGGATGAATCTGGGCATGGTCGGGCTAGGACGGATGGGCGGCAACATGACCGAGCGGCTGCGCCGCCACAAGCACCAGGTGGAGACGTACGCGCGCACCGCGCCCGAGCGCACGGCGGGCTCGCTCGTCGAGCTGGTCGGCATGCTCAACCAGCCGCGCGCGATCTGGCTGATGATCCCCGCCGGCGACCCGACCGAGCACGCCTTCCAGACGCTGTTGCCGCTGCTCGAAGACGGGGACGTGGTCGTCGACGGCGGCAACTCGAACTTCCGCGACTCCCAGCGTCGCGCGGCGCTGGCGGCGGAGAAGTCGGTCTGCTTTCTCGACGCCGGCGTCTCGGGCGGGATCTGGGGGCTCGAGGAGGGCTACTGCATCATGGTTGGCGGCTCCGCCGACGGCGTGAAGCAGATCGAGCCATTCCTCGACGACCTGACCGAGAAGGGCGGCTGGGCGCACGTCGGCGGCGCGGGCTCGGGCCACTTCGTGAAGATGGTCCACAACGGCATCGAGTACGGGATGATGCAGGCGCTTGGCGAGGGCTTCGAGATCCTCCGCGCGTCGGAGTTCGAGCTCGACCTGCGGCAGGTGGCCGACCTCTGGCGGCACGGATCCGTCGTCCGCGGCTGGCTGCTCGACCTGCTCGAGCGGGCGTTCGACGAGGATCCCGACCTCGCTGCGATCAAGGGCTACGTCGAGGACTCGGGCGAGGGCCGCTGGACGATCCAGGCGGCGATCGACGAGAACGTGCCCGCGCCGACGATCACGCTCGCGCTCTTCTCGCGCTTCGCGTCCAGGCAGGACGAGTCGTTCGCGGCGAAGGTGAACGCCGCGCTACGCAACCAGTTCGGCGGGCACGCGGTGAAGGCCGTCGGCGCAGCGGACGCCGAGCAGAAGAAGACCTGACGTGACGCGCGCCGGCGTCGGCGCCGTATAGGAGACGTGTACGTGGCGGAGACGACCTTCGCGACCGTTGCCGAGCGAGAGCTCGACGGCATCTATGCCTACCTCGTCTACCTCACGGGAGACCCGGTGATAGCCGACGACTTGACCGCCGAGACGTTCGAGCGCGCGCTTCGCCGTTGGAAGCGCTTCGATCCACGGCGGGGCACGGCGAAGACGTGGCTCTGCCAGCTCGCCCGCTCGACGGCGCTGGACCACTTCCGCTCCGAGTCGAGACGCCGGAAGCGGGAGGAGACGTACGCCGCGACCGAGCCGCCGGCCGCTCAGAACGATCTGTGGCACGGGTTGTCACCGGCGCTCGAAACGGCCGTTCGCGGCCTGTCCGTCGGCGAGCGGGAGGTGATCGCGCTGCGCGTGATCCTCGAGCTCGACGGCGAGACGGCAGCGCGCGTGCTCGGTATCAGCGTCACGGCGTGCTCGACGCGGTTGAGCCGCGCGCTCGGAAAGCTCCAAGAGAAAGTGAGGGACGATGTCTTCGCATGACGTGAACGCGATCGATGGGGAGTTCGCAGGGCTCGTTGCGGAGCTCCGAGCGACGGTGCCGGCGGCACCGCCCGAGCTGCGCCTGCGAGTCCGCGAGCTCGCCGAGCGGCCCCAGGTATCGAGGCGGCCCCAGATCTCGCGCCGGCGGCCCATGCGCCGGCCTCGCCTAGCGTGGGCGCTCGCGCCACTGGGAGCGGCTGCGGTCGCCGCGGGGATCGTCGTGGCGGTCGGCAGCAACCCGTCGTCACACTCGACCGCCGTGCCCCAGCCGTCGGTGGCCGGCCTCGACCGCACGGCCAAGGCGCCGGAAACGCTCTCCTCCGCGGCGGGCAAGGCGGCGATTGCGCCTGGGAAGCGTGCCCAGCTGTACGAGGCGCAGCTGACGCTTCGGGTGGACGATCTGTCCGCGAAGACGCAGTCCGCGCTGCGCCAGACGCGCCGCCTCGGCGGCTACGTACGCTCGGTCGACTACGGAAGCGGCGCCGAGGCCGGGACGGCGGACCTCGCCGTGCGCGTCCCGATCCAGCGCGTGCAGCAGGCGATCGTCAGCTTCTCGGGGCTCGGCAAGATCCTCGATCAGCACGTCTCCGTGCGGGACGTGCAGACGAGAGTTGACCGTCGCTTCGCGCGGATCACCGAGCTGCGGGCGGAGATTCCGGCGCTTGCGGGTGACGAGCGCGAGCGCGCCGAGGCCGAGCTGGCACGCCTCGAGCAAGCGCAGGCGCGTGACCGCCAGCGCACGAGCTTCGCGACCGTCTCGCTCCATCTCCGGACGAAGGAGGCATCGCCCGTCGTCCCGGCGGCGCCGACGCGCATGGAGCGAGCGTTCGACCGTGCGGCAGACGTCGTCTCGGCCGAGCTGGCCGCGTTCGTCTACGTCCTGCTCGTGGCCGGGCCGTTCCTACTACTGGGCGCGGCGCTCGTGGCCGCCGGCCGCGTACTCAGGCGTCGCAGCGACGCGAGGCTGATGGCTTAGCCATAGACAACGGCGACCGCGATGATGGCCGTGATCGCGAGCAGCGCGAGGAAGAAGCCGAACAGCCACAACCCGAGAATCAGGTTCTTGCGCTCGAGCTCCGGATCCATCAGCTGACCACCCCCATCAGCTGACCACCGGGTCGATCGCGACCGCGACGAAGAGCAGCGCGAGGTAGAGCAGCGAGTAGTGGAAGAGCGTCGCCGCGTGTGCGGGCGTCGTCCGGCGGCGGAGCAGCACCGCGAGCGCGAGGAAGACTCCGCCGAGCACGAGGGCGGAGGTGAGGTAGACGGGCCCGAACCAGCCGGCCGCGAACGGGACGATCGTGAACGCCACGAGGACGACGGAGTAGAGGACGATCTGCCGCGTCGTCTCGCGGTCACCGCGTACAACGGGCAGCATCGGGATCCCGGCCGCCGCGTAGTCCCGCTTGATCAGCAGCGCGAGGGCCCAGAAGTGGGGCGGCGTCCAGAGGAAGACGATCAAGAAGAGCGCAATCGCGGGCAGTGCTAGTGAGCCGGTCGCGGCCGCCCAGCCGACAAGCGGCGGGACCGCTCCGGCGGCGCCGCCGATGACGATGTTCTGCGGCGTCGAGCGCTTGAGCCAGCCCGTGTAGACGAGGACGTAGAAGAGGTTGCCGACGAGCGCGAGGGTCGCCGTCAGGACGTTGACACCCGCGGCGAGGATCGTGAACGAGAACGCCGACAGCGCCAGACCGAACTCGAGCGCGTGCGTCGCCGAGATCCGGTCGGCGGCCACCGGCCGCGCCCGTGTGCGCTTCCCCATCAAGCGGTCGATATCGCGGTCGAGCACGTGGTTGAGGGCGCTCGCGCCGCCGCACGCCAGCGCGAGGCCGACCATCGTCGAGACGGTGATCTCCCATGACGGCAGGCCGCCTGCACCGGCGACGAGGCCGCAGAAGCCCGTCAGGAGAAGCAGCGACATGATCCGCGGCTTCGTCAGTGTCAGGTAGTCGCCGATCTGGCCGAACGGTTCGCGCGCTTCCCGGTGGACGAGCACGGCAAGGACGAGCGTCGCCGCGAAGGCGGCGGCCGCGAGCGCGAGGTGGATTCCAGGCGCAGTGACGAGCGCCGCCACCCCGAACAGGCCGAGGGCGATGAGGGCGGCGGGCAGCAGTTCCCGGTGCCGGAGCCACGCTGCGACGGCGACCGCACAGAGCGGCGGCAGCGCAAGCGCGGCCAGCACGTCGTGCGTCGTCCCGAGCCCCGCCGCGCCCGAGACGACCGCGAGCAGCACGGCTGCCGAGGCGGCGAGGGCCGTCAGCCGGAGCCAGCCGCTCGTACTTCTAGGAACCACGCTTCTCCTGAAGCCGCATGCGCAGGTCGCGCAGCGGGCGCGGGCTCGAGACGTAGGGGAGCGGCGCGTCCCAGTTCCACGGCGGCGGCGGCGACGCGGCGAACCACTCGAGCGTGTCGCCGACCCACGGGTCGTTGCCGACGCGCGCGTAGCGCCGCGACCGGAGGGCGTTGAACGCGAACACGAGCATCCCGACCGCCATCACGAACGCGCCGATCGTCGAGATCCGGTTGTAGATCGCCCACGATCCGCCCTCGGAGTACGTGTAGATGCGTCGCGGCATGCCCATCAGGCCGAGGAAGTGCTGCGGCATGAACGTGAGGTTGAAGCCCGCGAACATGAGCCAGAAGTGCCACTTGCCGAGCCGCTCGTCGAGTTGGCGGCCGAACATCTTCGGCCACCAGTAGTACACGCCGCCGAAGATCGCGAACACCGCGCCTCCGAACAGCGTGTAGTGGAAGTGCGCGACGACGAAGTACGTGTCGTGCACCTGCCAGTCGACGGGGTACGCCGCGACGAAGATGCCCGTCAGCCCACCGATGATGAAGAGCGAGATGAAGCCGAGGACGAACAGCATCGGCGTGTCGAACGAGATGTTCCCGCGCCAGAGCGTGGCGAGCCAGTTGAAGATCTTGATGCCCGTCGGCACCGCGACGAGCATCGACGCGATCATGAAGTAGCTGTTCAGACCGGTGCTGTAACCGACGGTAAACAGGTGGTGCGCCCACACGAGCATCCCGACGAACGCGATCCCGAGGCTCGAGAACGCGATCGCCGCGTAGCCGAAGATCGGCTTGCGTGCGAACACGGGAATGATCTCCGAGACCATTCCCATCGCGGGCAGGATCATCACGTAGACCTCGGGGTGGCCGAAGAACCAGAAGACGTTCTGCCACAGGAGCGCGTTCCCGCCCTCGTCCGGGATGAAGAAGTGCGTTCCCACCTTGCGGTCGAGAAGGAGCAGCGTCAGCCCGCCGGAGAGGGCGGGCAGGATCACGAGCAGCAGGAGGGAGTAGGTGAAGATCGACCAGATGAAGAGCGGCATGCGCATGAACGTCATGCCGGCGGTGCGCATGTTGAGGATCGTGACGAGGAAGTTGATGACGCCGGCGAGAGACGCGAGCGTCAACAGGTGGAGCGACAGGATCCAGAGGTCGACGCCGTTTCCCGGGCTGTACTGGTTCTCGGACAGCGGTGGATAGGCCGTCCACCCGGCGGACGACGGGCCGCCCTTCGCGAAGAAGCTCCCGTAGAGGACGAGCCCTCCGAGCAGGAAGAGCCAGTACGAGAGAGCGTTGAGTCGCGGGAACGCCATGTCCCGCGCGCCGATCATCAGTGGCACGAGGTAGTTCCCGAAGCCGGCGAGGATCGGGACGACGACGAGGAAGACCATCGCCGTGCCGTGCACCGTGAACAGCTGGTTGTAGGTCTTGCCGGTGACGACGTGCTGGTTCGGCGCCGCCAGCTGCGTGCGCATGATCAGGGACAGGAGCCCGGCGATGAAGAAGAAGACGAGGCTTGTACCGATGTAGAGGATCCCGATCCGCTTGTGGTCGGTCGTCGTCAGCCAGCTGATGATGCCGCCGCGCTTCCAGTCAAGGGTCGGGGCGGCCTGCTCGCTAGCCATTCGCGCCCCCACTCGTCGCGTTTGAGCCGATCGCCGAGTTGAGGTAGCGGATGGTCGCGTCGATCTGGGCCTCGCTCCACGTCGCCCCGACCGCCGGCATCTGCTTACCACCGTTCCGGATCAGCTCCTTCGTGACGTCGTCGAACGTCCGTCCAGCGATCGGCGGCGCCTCGTCGGTGCCCTGGCCCTGCATGCCGTGGCACTTGGCGCAGACACCCTCGAAGGTCTCCTTGCCGACCGTGCGGCTGCCCTGTGCGTGTGTCGCGAGGAATCGCCGGTACTCCGGCTTCGAGACGGCGTCCACGGAGGAGAGCATGAGCGCGTGCTGCGTGCCGCAGAGCTCGGCGCACCGGCCGGTGAACAGGCCGGGACGGTTGGCCTCGAACCACGTGTGGTTCGTCCGGCCGGGGATGGCGTCGATCTTGCCGCCGAGCGCGGGGATCCACCAGCTGTGGATCACGTCGTAGGCGACGACCTCGAGGTTCACGACCTCGTGCGCCGGGACGACCATGTTGTCGACTGCCACTTGGCCGCCCGGATACCGGAAGAGCCAGTAGTACTGATGGCCCTCGACCGTGACCGACTTGGTCGTTCCCGCATTCGCGCTCGGCGTATTGTCGATCTGCGGCAGCTTGACGAACACGAACGCGACGATCGCGGCGAGGATCAGGACGGGGATGACCGTCCAGACGATCTCGAGGTTCGTGTGCCCCCGGACCTGGGGGCCGTCGGCCATGCGGTCACGCTTTCCCCGCCGGTACTTGAAGAGGAAGAGGACGAGTGTCCCCTCGACGAGGATGAAGATGACGCCCGTGATGGCGAGGATCAAGAGGTAGGCGTCGCGGATTCCCTCGGCATTGTCGGAGGCGGGCGAGACAGGAGTCAGCCCGCCGTTGGCCGCGAGCGCCGGAGCAGCGACGAGAAGCGCTCCGAGCGCAACGGCAAAGGCGAGGAAGCGCACGGCTCGGATTCTAGGTGGTCGCCGCGGCACGTGCGCGTCTTCGGAAACGCGCGAGAACGCGACGCGTTCGCAGGTTTACGACATGCGGACGTGTCGTGGTGGCCACCGTGACCCGAGCGGGCGCGGGTGTCGGGCATGCTTCCGCCCATGGTCGATCGCTCGCGCGTGACGCTCCCCCCGGCCGTCGGCGCCTCGTACGAGGTGTACGTGAACGGCGTCCGGCAGGAGGAGGGCGTCGACTTCGTCCGCATCGGACCTGACCTCGTCTTCCCGCGTTCGCTGAAGAAGGAAGGACGGCTCGGTACGTGGCGCTGGCTGTCGCTCTTTCTCGGGGTCCACGGCACGTATCGCCAGAACGACTCGGTCGACGTCGTCTTCGAGGCGAACGGCCGACGCGTCGTCGCGACAGGTCTCGAGATCTTCGGCGACTAAATCGGCTCGGCGGTGTAGGCCCCACTACGATCCGTCTCGATGAGACCTGTCCCGCGCCGCCTCCGCCTAGCTTTTGGTTTCAGCGTTGCGGGCGCAGCGCTCGTGGTAGCGCTCGGAGCCAGCGACGCACGGACTTCGGCCGCGCCGCATCGTTTTGGTTCCACTGCAACGACCTCGGGTGTCTATGTCGTCTCAGCGGGCGGACGTAGCGAGCGCCGGCTCGCGCGAACCGAGTCCGTCGGATTCAGCTGGTCGCCGGACGGCGCCTTCGTAGCCATCAGCAGCGGTGAAGAGGACTTGATCGCCGTCCCGGTCATCGGTGGGCCGGCCCAACGGCTGACACGGACGAAGGCGTACGCGGAGCTCGATCCCGCGTGGTCGCCCGATGGAGAGACGATCGCCTTCCAGGCCAACGACAAGCGCCAGGACGCGGAGCGGTGGCGCATCTGGACGATCAGAGCTGAAGGTACTGGCCGGACGCGTCTGAGCCCACTGTCCGACCAGCAAGAGGAAAGTCCCTCGTGGTCTCCCGACAGCCGGTCGCTCGTGTTCGTCCGCGAACAGCACCCGGTGGGGCAGTACAACGCATACCGAATGAGCGCAAAAGGCACCGTGCGCCGCCGCCTGACAAAGGGGATTTGGGACGACGTGGGACCGTCATCGTCGCCCGACGGACGTCTGATCGCCTTCACCCGTAGCGACACGACGTTGAGGTTCGCTCCGGAAACGATTGACAACACCTGGGTGATGACGGCCGACGGCGCCAAGGAACGGCGGCTCTCGCCGACCAACGTGCTTGGATCACCAGCCTGGTCACCGGACAGCAAACGGCTCGCGTTCGCGTCGAGTCCCTGGACGGTGAACGACACCAAACCGATCACTATCTGGCTCGTCAAGGTCGGCGGCGGCGGCAAGCGCCCCTTGACCCAGGGAACCGATCCCGCTTGGTCGCCCGACGGTCAGCGCATCGCATTTGTCAGGCGAGGCGGGAAGCAGTGGGACCTCTATGTGATCAACGTCGACGGAACCGGGCTGAGGCGCCTGACGCGCAGCGCTATCGACGAAGGACTGCCTGCCTGGTCCCCGGACGGCTCTCTGATCGCGTTCGCGCGATCGAGGTACTAGAGCGCGGGGAAGCGGCGCTCGTAGCAGACGCAGTCGTGCACGCGCGCGAAGCGGCTCCGGATCTCGTCGCGCTCGTCGCCGATGTAGTGCGCGAAGGTCCGAGCCGGCTTGAGGTCGGGGATCTCGGAGGTCAAGACGCCGTCGACCTCTACCCGGCCGCTGATGTACACGTGCAGATAGGAAGAGATCTGCACGAACCCTTGTGACTCATACCACTGTTGCACCCAGGGGTCGTCTCTCGTCCAGGCCTCGAACCGCGCGATGCCGCGCGGGCGGACTGCGTCCTCTGCGGCGGCCAGCAAGCGGCCGGCAATGCCACGCCTCCGGAAGTTCGCGGAGCACGGCGATGTGCCAGATCATGCCGCCGAGGCCGGGACGCTCCTCGCAGACGGTGCCAGGCCCCTCCTCGAGTTCGACGTCGATCAGCCCGACGATCCGGTCGCCCACCTCGGCGACGAGCTCGACGCTGGGGCGGTCGTAATGCTCCTTCTCGCGCTCGACCGCGTCGAAGTACGCCGAGTCCAGGAAGGCGAGGACTCGGCACTCCAGCCACCCTCGCTCGTCGGCGTCGGTATACGGGCGGATGACCTCGAGCGCCTCCACGTCAGCCGACCCGGTAGGCGGTGTGGCCGTTCTCCGCAATCCGCGTGGCCCGACCCGCGAGCACGAGGTGCTCGAGGTGCGCGAGTGTCTCCGCGAGGGCGAAGCGGCGAAGCGACGGCGCGAGCGCGTCCGGAAACAGCGTCCGGCAGATCTCGTAGCCCGAGCGCGGCTCCTCTCCGAGCGCAGCGCGCGTGCGGTCGAGGCGGTCGTCGTGGTGCTCGCTGATCTCGTGCGCTCGACCGACAGGGTCGAGGATTCGCTCGCCGTGGCCCGAAAGCGCTAGCCTCGGCGCGAGCTCGGAGATCCGCTCGAGCGACCGGAGGTAGGAGGCGAGCGGGTCTGGCGCGGAGGCGGGCCAGAGTCCGACGTTCGGCGTGATCCCGCCGAGCAGCGCATCGCCGGCGAGCAGCACGTCGTCGCGAAGGAGGCCGAGATGCCCGTCGGCGTGGCCCGGGAGGTGGAGGACGAGCCAGCCGCCGACTGTCTCACCCGGCTCGAGCCGCTCGGGCTCGTGCGCGTAGTGGACGAACGCCCTCAGTTGCTGCTGGTGCTCGAGGACCGTGCGCGCCTCGTCTTCCGGCATCCCGTGCTCGAGCAGGTGGTCGAAGGAGCGCTCGGATGCCTCGCCCGTCCAGGCGCGCTCGCAGATCTCGTAGTCGAGCGATCCCTGGTACACGGGAGCACCGGACAGGCGCGCCACGATCGCGGCACAGCCCACATGATCGGGATGGAAGTGCGTGATGACGATCCGGTCGGGCATTCCCGTCTCCGCGAATACGCCCGCCCACTGCTCGTCGGCGCCGGGCAGCCCGAGGCCGGTGTCGACGAGCATCGTCGAGCCGTCGTCCGCGGGGACGAGATACGCGTGCACGTGGTCGATCCCGAGCGGGAGCGGGAACGTGATGCGAACGATCCCGCCGTCTAGCCGCGCGAGCGCCGGCGACGATTGAGCATCCCGTCGTAAGATTCCCGCCTCGTGGCGATGCTCTCCGTCGAGCACCTCACCCGCCGCTTCGGCGGAGTCGTCGCGCTCGACGACGTCTCCTTCGACGTCCCCGATGGTCAGATCCTCGGCCTGATCGGACCGAACGGCGCCGGCAAGACGACGGCCTTCAACGTCATCACTCGACTCTACAAGCCGGACTCCGGCCAGGTCGTGTACGACGGGGAGAACCTGCTCAAGGTGGCGCCGTACGACATCGTCCGCCGCGGCATCGCGCGGACGTTCCAGAACGTCGAGCTCTTCTCGCGGATGTCCGTGCTCGAGAACGTCCTCGTCGGGGCGCATTCGACGACAGACTGGTTCCGCGAGGAGGACGGCCGCGCACGTGCGCTCGAGGCGCTCGAGCTGACCGGGATCGCCGACCTCGCGCCACGCATCGCCGCCTCGCTCCCGTACGCGACGCTGAAGCGGATCGAGCTCGCGCGCGCGCTCGTCTCGAAGCCGCGCTTGCTGCTCCTCGACGAGCCGGCGGGCGGCCTCAGCCACGAGGAGGTGCACGAGTTCGGCGACTTTCTGCTCCGCATCAAGCAGGAGCTCGGCCTGACTGTGCTGCTCGTCGAGCACCACATGGGCCTCGTCATGCGTCTCTCCCAGACGATCCACGTGCTGGACTTCGGGAAGCTGATCGCGAGCGGCACGCCGGACGAGGTGCAGGCGCACCCGGCCGTGATCGAGGCCTACCTCGGCACGGACGAGGAAGAGGCGGAGGGCGAGTGACGCCGCTGCTCGAGCTCCGCGACGTCGAGGCCCGCTACGGCGCGGTCAGGGCGCTCCACGGCGTGTCGCTCACGGTGGAGAACGGCGAGTCGGTCTCGGTGCTCGGGGCGAACGGGGCTGGCAAGACGACGACGCTCCGCGCGATCTCGGGAACGGTGCGGCGGTCGGGCGAGATCCTCTTCGAGGGGAAGCCGATCGGCCGAAAGTCGCCGGAGGCGGTCGCGCGGCTCGGCATCGCCCACGTCCCGAGGGCCGGGAGATCTATGCCGAGCTGACCGTCTGGGAGAACCTGCTGATCGGCGCCAACCACCGGAAGAAGTGGCGCGACGCGAAGCGGGAGTGCGAGAACGTCGCCGGCTACTTTCCGCGGATCGCCGGGCGCCGGAATCAGCAGGCGGGCACGCTCTCCGGCGGCGAGCAGCAGATGCTGGCCCTCGCGAGGGCCCTCGTCGCCCAACCCAAGCTGCTCTTGCTAGACGAGCCGTCGCTCGGTCTCGCGCCGACGATCGTCAAGTCGTTCTACGAGCTCGTCGGCGAGCTGATCCACGAGATGGGGCTGACGGTGCTCGTGGTCGAGCAGAACGCGAATGTCGCGCTCAAGTCGACGAAGCGCACGTACGTGCTCGAGGTCGGCAAGGTCGTGCTCGAGGGGACGAGCGAGGAGCTCGCCCGCCACGAGGACGTCAGAAAGTCGTACCTGGGCTGATGGCGCCGATCCTCGCCTTCAACTGGGCGGAGCTCGTCGAGCAGACGGTCGCGGGCCTCTCGAACGGCTCGATCTACGCGACGCTCGCGCTGGCGCTCGTGCTCATCCACCGCGCGACCGGAGTGATCAACTTCGCGCAGGGCGAGATGGCGATGTTCTCCGCCTACATGGCCTGGGCGCTCGTCACCCACCACGGCTTCGGCTTCTGGCTTGCGCTCGCTGCGTCGGTCGTGCTCTCGTTCTTCGGCGGAGCAGGGATCTACATGACCGTGATCCGCCCGCTCTCCCGCTCGGGCGACATCGCGGTTGTGATCGCGACGATCGCGATCTTCGTGATCGTCAATGCCGTCGCGGCGTGGATCTGGACGCCATTTCCCCAGTTCCTGGAGAGCCCGTTCCCGATCGACCCGATCACGATCGGGAGTGTCGCCATCTCGCCGCAGTACATCGGCGTGATCGCCGTCTCGATCGTCTGCGTGTTCGTGGTCTTCTGCTTCTTCAGGTTCACGCGGACCGGCCTTTTGATGCGCGCGTCGGCAGTCCGACCGTCCACCAGCCGGCTGCTCGGCATCCGCGTGACGCTGATGCTCGCGATCGGCTGGGGGCTCGCAGCCTCGCTGGGTGCGGTGGCCGGGACGATGAACGCGACGCTGACCGGGCTCGATCCGGGCTTCATGCAGACGATCCTCGTCTACGCGCTCGCGGCCGCCGTGCTCGGCGGGCTCGACAGCCCCGTCGGCGCCGTCGTCGGCGCCTACATGCTCGGCGTCGGCATCAGCCTGCTCTCGACGTACGTGGACTTCGTCACCGAGTCGCCGGAGCTCGAGCTGCCGATAGCGCTCGGCGTCCTCCTCGCAGTCCTTCTGGTCAAGCCCGCCGGGATCTTCGGGCGCACCGTGACGAGGCGGGTCTAGGGGGTGGCGCGCGTGCGTGGCCATTATGTCGCCGCGGTCGCGCTCGCGATCGGCATCGTCGTGATCGCGCTGTACCCGCAGTTCCGCTCCGACTACGACACGTCGACCGTATCCCAGGTCGGCATTTACTTCATCGCCATCATCGGGCTGAACGTCGTCACTGGCTACAACGGCCAGATCTCGCTCGGGCAGGGAGCGTTCATGGGCATCGGCGC
This sequence comes from uncultured Actinomycetes bacterium, assembly GCA_963773055.1. Classification (GTDB taxonomy): domain Bacteria; phylum Actinomycetota; class Thermoleophilia; order Gaiellales; family Gaiellaceae; genus PALSA-612. Next base: position 643,291 of record CAVYZL010000003.1, read on the forward strand.
CTACACGACGGCGATCATGGCGGGGCACGAGATCAGCGTCTGGTGGTCGATCCCAGTCGCCGCCGCGGCCGCCGGGGTCGTCGGCTTCGTGTTCGGGTTCCCGGCGCTCAGGCTCCACGGCCCGTATCTCGCGCTCGGGACGTTCGCGCTCGCGATCGCCTTCTTCCAGCTCCTCCAGTCGGCCAGGCCCCATCTTCGCTGGCTGACGAACGGCGGTCAGACGCGCGTGTTCGGCGAGCCGTCGACGCCGTACTACCAGACGTGGTCGATCGCGCTCGGGCTGCTGCTGCTCGCCTGGCTCCTCCTCTCGGGGAAGCTCGGGCGGTCGTTTCGCGCGGTCCGCGACGCTGAGCTGGCCGCCGTGTCGTCAGGCTTGAACCCCGCGGTCTTCAAGACGCTCGCCTTCGGCATCGCGGCTGCCTACGCAGGCATCGCGGGTGCTCTGCTCGCGATTCAGCTCGGCTCGGTCAACTACCTGACCTTTGTGCCACTGCTCTCGATCACGCTCCTCGTCGGCGCCGCGATTGGCGGCTTCAGCGCCCTCTCCGGGACGATCGTCGGCGCGCTCTTCATCGTCTACGCCCCGCTGAAGGCGGAGGACTTCTCGAAGAAGGACTGGTGGTCGACGCTCCATCTCCCGAATCCGGAGCAGGCGCCGTCTGTTCTCTACGGGCTCTTCCTCCTGGGCCTGCTTTTTCTGATGCCAGGAGGTGCTGCACAGCTGTTCGGCCGTATAGGCCGGCTCTTGAGACCGATAACAAAACGGGTGTACAGTCGTCCTACCGAAGCGGAGGGAACCACCCCGACAAGGAGCGAGTCATGAAGAAGGCAGCACTCGGAGTACTTGCCGTCACCGCTGCGCTCACGTTTGGCTTGACGGGCGCATTCGGCGGCGCACAGGCGACGCCGGGCGTAACGGCGAAGCTGATTACGATCGGCGGCACGTTCCCGCTCACCGGGGCCGCGTCGAGCTACACGCCGATCGCGCGTGGCATGCAGGCGTTCTTCAGCTATACGAACGCGACGCGTGGCCCCGACAAGAAGAAGGGCATCGGTGGCCGCCAGATCAGGTTTATCGTCGAGGACGACGGCTACAACCCCGTCCAGACGGTGGCGAAGACGCGCAAGCTCGTCGAGCAGGATCACGTGCTCGCGACGGTGGGCGCGCTCGGCACGGAGCCGCAGCAGTCCGTGCGGGAGTACATGAACTCGAAGAAGGTGCCTCAGCTGTGGGTCTCCACGGGTGCAACGTTCTGGGGCGCAAGCCAGGCCGACTTCCCGTGGTCGCTCGGCTGGCAGCCTGACTACCAAGCCGAAGGCGTGCTGTACGGCCGGCGGATCAAGAACCAGACGCCGGACGCGAAGGTCGCCGTCCTCTACCAGAACGACGACTACGGCAAGGACTACATCGCGGGGCTCGAGGCCGGCCTCGGCAAGAACAAGAGCCAGATCATCGCAACACGCGGTTATCAGGTCACGGATCCGACGGTGACGTCGCAGCTGCTCGACCTGCGCAGGTCGGGAGCGAACATCCTCGTCATCCTCGCGACCCCGACGGCCACGATCCGCACGTACGCGACGCTTCCGCGGATCGGCTGGAAGCCGGACCAGATCTACCTGAACTCGGTCTCGGCGACCGACACGTTCATGACGCTTGCCGTCGCGAACGGTGGCGCTGCGATCGTCAACGGCTCGATCTCGACGCAGTACCTGAAGGACCCGGCCTCCCCCGAGTGGGCCAACGACGCCGGAATCAAGAAGTATCGGGCGATCATGGCCAAGTACCTCCCGAGCGGCAAGGCCACGGACGGCCTCTACCTCTACGGGATGGCCAAGGCCCAGAGCTTCGTCAACCTTGCGCGCAGCGTCGGACCGAAACTCACGCGCGCGTCGCTGATGAAGGCAGCGCTGAACTGGAAGGAGTCCGACAAGGCGAACCCGTTCTTCCTCCCCGGCGTCTCATCGTCGACGAGCAAGGGCGATAAGTTCCCGATCTCGGCCGAGCGGCTGATCCAGTTCAACAACGGCACGTGGGCGGCGATCGGCAATCTCGTCGATCCGCGGCCCACGCCGAAGAAGTAGCGAGCTCTTCGTAGACCGTTCCGAGGGCCGGCTCAGCCGGCCCTCGGTGCGCCTCGGCCGGTAGCCTGCCGCCGATGACAGAAGCCGTCATCGTCGCGGCGGTGCGGACGCCGATCGGGCGGGCGAAGAAGGGCTCGCTCGTCGATGTGCGTCCGGACGACCTCGCCGCCTTCGCCGTCCGCTCCGCGCTCGAGCAGGCGCCGGAGCTCGACGCGTCGGAGATCGTCGACGTGATCGTCGGCTGCGGGTTCCCCGAGGCGAAGCAGGGGATGAACCTGGGCCGGCGCGTCGCGCTGCTCGCGGGGCTGCCGCCGACGGCGGCCGGCACGACGGTCAACCGCTTCTGCGCCTCGAGCCTGCAGACGATCCGCATGGCGTTCCACGCGATCCGGGCGGGCGAGGGCGACGTGTTCGTCGCCGCCGGGGTCGAGTCGATCTCCCAGGTCGACGGCTATCCAAAGGACGCAGACGAGCTCCATCCCCGGCTGATGGGCTCGGACGAGGGGATCGGGAACGTCTACATCCCGATGGGCCTGACCGCAGAGAACGTCGCCGAGCGGTTCGGCGTCGAGCGCGAGGAGATGGACCGCTTCGCGCAGCGCTCGCAGGAGCGCGCGGTCGCGGCGCAGGAGTCAGGCCACTTCGACCGCGAGATCACGGCGTACGTGACGGAGGACGGCACCGTGGTGTCGCGCGACGACGGCCCGCGCGCGAGCTCGACGCTCGAGGCGCTGGCCGCCCTCGATCCCGCCTTCCTCCCCGAGGGCAAGGTGACGGCCGGCAATTCTTGCCCGCTGAACGACGGCGCTGCGGCAGTCGTCGTCATGAGCGAGGAGCGGGCGCGCGAGCTCGGGATCTCTCCGCGCGCGCGGATTCTTGCCTCCTCTGTCTCCGGCCTCGACCCGGAGATCATGGGCGTGGGGCCGATCGAGGCGGTCCGCAGGGTGCTCGCGACGGCGAGCATGACCATCGATGACGTCGACGTCGTCGAGCTGAACGAGGCGTTCGCCGCCCAGGTGCTGCCCGTGTGCCGGGAGATCGGCGTCGACCCGTTCGGCGAGAAGCTCAACCCGCACGGCGGCGCGATCGCGCTCGGCCATCCATACGGCATGACCGGCGCGCGGATCATGTGCACGCTGCTCAACGACCTCGACGCCGTCGACGGGACGATCGGGCTCGAGACGATGTGCGTGGGCGGCGGGCAGGGGATGGCGATGCTCGTGGAGCGCCTCTGATCGAGCTGCATGTCGAGGAGCGCGGCGAAGGCTTCCCGCTCCTCCTCATCCAGGGTCTCGGCTGGTCGAAGTGGGGCTCGCGCGGCCAGTGGGGTGACTACGCCGAGCGCAGACGCGTGCTTGCCTTCGACAATCGCGGGACGGGGCTGTCCGCCAAGCCCGAGGGGATGTACACGGTCGAGCAGCTCGCGGACGATGCGGCGTCCGTGCTCGACGCGCGCGGTCTACCGTCGGCCGACGTCTACGGCCACTCCCTCGGCGGCTTCATCGCGCTCACGCTCGCGGTGCGGCGTCCCGATCTCGTGCGCTCGCTCGTCCTCGTCGGGACGGGCCCGGGCGGGCCGGATCACGAGCCGCTGCCGCCCGAGACGTGGGAGACGTGGCAGTCGGTCGTCGGGCTGCCGCTCGAGGAGGCGATCAGGCGGACGATGCCGACATCCTTCGCGCCCGGCTGGATCGAGGCGCACCCGGACGAGTACGAGAGCTACCTCCAGGCGCGGCTCGATCCTCCGACGCCGCCCAGGTGCTGGTGGGCGCAGCTCGAGGCGGCCCGCGCCTATGTCGTCGACGGTGCTCCGGTCGAGCGGATCGACGCGCCCGCGCTCGTCGTCCATGGCGAGCTCGACCGCGTGGTACCGGTGGCGAACGGCCGCCTCCTCGCCGAGCGGATGCCGCATGCGGAGCTCGTCTTGATCCCGGACGCCGGCCACGTGCCGATGCTCGAGTCGCCGGCGGAGTTCTCCGCCCTCGCATGCGCCTTTCTCGACAGACTTGACGCACTTTCAGTGCCTGGCACTGGGGCGTAACAATTGTGTGTCTGTCGATCCACAGTCAAGCCGTGCTAGCACTCAGGCTGGGGGCGACGGCCGGTACTGGGCGTACAGCTCTTCCATAGTCGTCAGCCGGGTGCGGGTGTGGAGCGCATCCTCCGGCGCGTAGTCCACCGCGCGAACGATCCAGCCGTCCGGGCCGACGTCTAGAACGTTGATGCAGCCGGGCGCCTGCTCGAAACCGCCGAAGAACGTCTTCTCACCGGTGAGGGCGTAGGACAGGATCGCCCGGTTGACGCCGCCGTGGAGGACAGCGAGCGCGGTGTCCCATTCGCGGTCGGCGACGAGCCGCTCGAGTGCCGGCACGATGCGGTCGAGGAGCTCCCCGATCGTCTCTCCGAGGAGGAACATCTTGTCGAGCGACGTCGGCCTGGCGAACGCTCGCGTGAAGATCGCCTCGACCTCCTCCTCGTCGAGGCCTTCGAGCGACGCTGCCTTCAGCTCGCGGAGCTCCGGCCACTCCTCGACCTCCGCCTCCGGCGTGACGATTCGCGCAGTCTCGACGGCGCGCCTCAGGTTGCTCGCGATGACACGGTCGAACGTGATCTCGCGGAGCGCCTCCGCCGCCGCCCGCGCCTGTCGCCTGCCGGTCTCGTTCAGGCCGACCTCGTCCGGGCGATGCGGCCGGCCGTCGGAGTCGAAGTACGTGACATCGCCATGGCGCATGAGGAACAGGCGGCGCCTCATGCGGATTCCTTCACCTCGAGCGCCGTGCGCGCGAGCAGCGGCACTCCGAGCTCGAACCGCGCCGCGCTCGCGTCCTCCGCGGCGAGCTCACCGCGGACGTAGCGACCGTAGATCGCCTCGCAGAAGACGGCGGCTTTCCAGAGCGCGAGCGCCTGAAACCACGCGAGCGGCTCGACGTCACGTCCGCTCCGTGCGCGGTAGTGGTCGACGAGCTCCTGCTTCGTCGGGAAGCCGGGCGTCGCCGTCACAGGAGAGGCGCCGAGCGGGCTCACCTCGCCTCCGGGCTCCGTATAGGTCGCGAGCAGGTAGCCGACATCCGCGCGGGGGTCCCCGACAGCGCCCATCTCCCAGTCGAGGACGGCCGAGATGCGCGGCTCGCCCGGCGCGACCATCGCGTTGCCGAGCCGGTAGTCGCCATGGACGACGGCGAGCGGGAGCGGCTCCGGCAGCGCCTCGGCGAGCCATGCCCCGACCGCCTCCACGTCTGGAAGGTCGCGCGTGCGGTTGATCTCCCAGAGCTGGGTGAAGCGCGTGACCTGCCGCTCGAGATAGCTGCCCGGCCGCACGAACTCGGCGACGCCGTCCGCACCGACGTCAGCCGCATGGATCTCGACCAGCGCGTCGACAAGATCGAGCCCGAGGGCACGCCGCGCGCCCTCCGTCTCGAAGCCTGGAGGCAGCGTGTCGGTGACAACGTGCCCTTCGAGGAAGTCCATGACGTAGAACGCCACGCCGATCACGCTCTCGTCCTCGCAGACGGCACGGATCGTCGGCAGGCGGATGCCCTGAGGGGCGAGCGCGAGCTGGAGCCGAGCCTCGCGGACCATGTCGTGCGCCGAGGGGGGCAGCGGCGGCCGCGGCGGCCGCCTCAGCACATAGCGGTCCTCGCCTCGCTCGAGCAGGAACGAGAAGTTCGAGCCGCCGCCCTGGCCGATGCGGCTTGCCCGCACCGGGCCTGAGCCGAGCTCGTGCTCGTCGAGGAAGGCTTCGACGTTCTCGAGGATCAGCAGCGGAGCCTGCTCGCTCAAAGGACGAGCTCGGCCATCGTCCGTAGCGTCTCCGGATCGTGGCTCTGGACGATGAGCGTCGTCACGCCGCAAGCGCGCCAGGCGTCGAGCCGGTCGGCGATCTCCTCGCGTGAGCCGACGAGCGCGACCTCGTCGACGAGCGCGTCGGGCACGCTCGCCGCCGCCTCGAGCTTCTTCCCTCCGAGGTAGAGATCCTGGATCCGCGCGGCCTCCTCCTCGTAGCCGTAGCGGCACACGAGGTCGTTGTAGAAGTTCGTCCCGCGGGCCCCCATCCCGCCGACATAGAGAGCGAGGTGGTGCTTGACATACTCGCGCCCGCCCTCGCGGTCCTTCGTCAGCACGACGTGGACGCCAGCCGCGATGTCGAAGCCGTCACGCGCGACGGCGAGCGACTCGCCGTAGACGTCGCGGAACCGCTCTGGCGAGACGAAGATCGGGAGCCAGCCATCCGCGATCTCCGTCGTCAGCGCGACGTTCTTCGGGCCGATCGCGGCGAGATAGACGGGGATGTCGGGCCGAAGCGGCCGCATCATCATCTTCAGGGGAATGCCGAGCTCTGTCGTGCCGGGGCCTCGCAGCGGCACGTTGTAGATCTCGCCAGCGAAGTCGACCACCTCGCGGCGGAGCATCCGCCGGACTATCTCCACGTACTCGCGCGTCCGCTTGAGCGGTGGACCCCACGACTGCCCGTGCCACCCCTCGGCGACCTGAGGGCCGGACACCCCGAGGCCGAGCAGGAAGCGCCCGCCGGACATCAGGTCGAGCGTCGCCGCAGTCATCGCCGTCATCCCGGGGCTGCGACCGGGGATCTGCATGATCCCTGCTCCGAGCTTCAGCGTCGTCGTGCGCGCGCCCAGCCAGGAGAGCACGGTGACCACGTCAGTGCCCCAGGCTTCCGCCGCCCAGGCGGAGTCGTAGCCAAGCTTCTCCGCTCGGACGGCGAGGTCGACGAGCTCGACGGGGTTCGTGCCGGGAGAGGCGTAGCCGAGGTAGAGGCCGAGACGCACCGGACGATCTTAGGTACGTGGGCGATAATAGGCTGGTGGTCGCAACGGAGATTCCATCGAGCGAGGCGTTCGGAGAGCTCCGCTCGACGTATCGCGCGTTTCTCGAGGAGCACGTCTATCCGGCCGAGCAGGCGCTGAACCGGGAGGACGACGAGGCCGAGACGCTGATGACCTCGCTTCGCGAGCGGGCCAAGGCGGAGGGCCTCTGGGCGCCGCACCTCCCGCCCGAGGCCGGCGGCACAGGCCAGGGCTTTCTCGCGTACGCGTACCTGAACGAGGAGATCGGGCGCAGCTTCTGGGGGCAGCTGGTCTTCAACTGCCAGGCGCCGGACGCGGGCAACGGCGAGATCCTCCACATGTTCGGCACAGCCGAGCAGAAGGAGCGGTTCCTGCGGCCGCTCGTCGAAGGCGAGACGCGCTCGTTCTTCTCCATGACCGAGCCAGACGTGGCCGGATCCGACCCGACGCTGCTCCGAACGCGCGCGGTGCGCGACGGAGACGGCTGGGTGATCGACGGCCGCAAGTGGTTCTCGTCGGGCGCGGAGAATGCCGGCTTCGGGATCGTGATGGCGATCACCGATCCCGACGGTGACCCGCACCGCCGGGCGACGCAGATCCTCGTACCGGCTGACACGCCGGGGATCACGGTCGAGCCGGTTCCCGTCATGGGCCACCGCGGCCGCGGTTGGACGACGCATTGCGAGGTCGCGTACGACGGCGTGCGCGTGCCTGTCGCGAACACGCTCGGCGAGCCGGGCGACGGCTTTCGGATCGCGCAGAAGCGGCTCGGCCCCGGGCGCATTCACCACGTCATGCGCTGGCTCGGCCAGATGCAGCGAGCCTTCGACCTCATGTGCGAGCGCGCGCTCGACCGAGAGGCGTTCGGCGGCCCGCTCGCCGAGAAGCAGACGGTGCAGAACTGGATCGCCGACTCGGCGGCCGAGATCCACGCGTGCCGCCTGATGACGCTCGACGCCGCGCACAAGATCGACGAGGGCGACGAGGCACGTGTCGAGATCTCTCTGATCAAGTTCTACGCCGCACGCGCGCTGGGAGACGTCATCGACCGGGCCGTGCAGGTCCACGGCGCGCTCGGCCTCACCGACCGCTCGCCGCTGTCGATGATGTACGGGATGGCGCGCGGTGGCCGGATCTACGATGGCCCGGACGAGGTGCACCGCATGGTCGTCAGCCGGCGCATCCTCAAGGAGTACGCCGCCGGCGGCTCCTGGCGCTTCTCGTAGCTCGCCGGCCGTCGATGCGCAGCCGGCACGTCGACGAGTTCGACCACACCGGCTACGAGGCGGACTACGACGTCGACGTGATCGACGAGTCGAGCCCGATTCGCACCGGCTACGCGGAGCTTCTCCGCTGGACCGTGGAGCGTGCCGAGATCTCCGCGGACAGCGTCGTCGTCGACCTCGGGACGGGCACGGGAAACACCGCCGCGCTCATTTCGGCCGCTCGGCGTGTCGTCTGCGTCGACGTCTCCGGCGGGATGATGGAACGCGCGCGGCCGAAGCTCTCACACCTCGCGGATGTCGAGTACGTCGAAGCCGACCTGCTCGAGTTCTTCGACACTCCGCGCCGCTTCGACCGGCTCGTCAGCACCTACGCGATTCATCATCTGACCGAGGGCGAGAAGGGCGTGCTGCTCGACCGCATCGCCTCGTCGCTCGCTCCTGACGGCGTCGCGGTGATCGGCGACCTGATGTTCGAAGACGGCGCGGCCGCCACCGCGCTGGCCGAGAAGTACGCGTCCCTGCCCGACGTCATCGAGTCGTTCGAGGAGGAGTTCTTCTGGCTGCTCGACGGGGCGTACGAGCACGCGGGCGCTGCGGGCCTGACGATCTCGGAGATGCGCCGGTTCTCCGACCTCTCGTGGGGGATCCGGCTCGTCCGTACGGGCTAGCGAAGAACGGCCTGGGTCTGCGTGACGCGCGCGACGTGGCGGTCGCCCGCATCGTGCACGTCCGTCTCGACGACGATCGTCGTCTTCCCGGTATGGAGCGGGCGCGAGGTGGCCGTCACGTGGCCATCGCGCACGGCGCCGAAGAAGTTCGTCTTGGACTCGATGGTCGCGGTGCCGCTCGCGTCGTCCGGAAGGTTGAGGAACGCGCAGAGCCCGCCGCCGGAGTCGGCGAGGCTCATGATCGCGCCGCCGTGCAGCACGCCCGCCGCCGTACAGAGATCCTCCGCCCACGCGAGCCGGACGACGACCTCTTCAGGCGCTGCGGCCACGAGCTCGATTCCGAGCCTGCGCCCGAACGGCATCGCCTGGTTGAGCGCCTCCGTGTCCGTCACGACTTCTCGAGGAAGCGGACGATGCGCGCGGCGACCTCCTCGCCCGCATCCTCCTGGACGAAGTGGCCCGCGTTCGCGACCGTCTCGGCGGGCAGCGCGCCGGGAATGTGCCTCGCGATCGCGTCGGCGACCTGCGGCGGGAAGATCGGATCGGAGTCGCCGAAGAGGACGAGCGCAGGCTTCTCCCAGCCGGCGAGCGCGTCGCGGATCGCGAGCAGCGGCTTCGTGTTCGGGTGCTCGGGCTCGGTCGGCACCTGCTCGGGGAAGGCGAGCGCGCCGGCTTTCGCCTGGGGAACGGGAAACGGCGCGTCGTAGCCCGCACCCGCCTCCTCCGACAGCCCGCGCACGCACGCCCGACGGATCAGCCGCGCCGCCTCGAACGCACCGCCTGCCTGTCGCACGACCTCCCGGAATCGGAGCCAGACGTCGTTCGGCGGGCGACCGCCGCCGACGCCCGTGTTCAGGATCACGAGCCGCGCGACGCGTCCCGGCTGCTCGACAGCCAGCCGTAGCCCGATCGGCCCGCCCCAGTCCTGGACGACGACCGTCAGTCCCTCGAGGTCGAGCTCCGAGACGAGGCGCGCAATCGACGAACAGTGCCGGTCGAACGTGTACCAGCCTTGATCCGTCGGCTTATCCGACCGCCCGAAGCCGAAGTAGTCGGGGCACACGACCCGCCCAGCCTCGGCGAGCGGCGGGATCATCCGCCGGTAGAGATAGGACCACGTCGGCTCGCCGTGGAGGCAGAGGACCGGATCGCCCGAGCCCTCGTCGAGGTAGTGCATCCGCAGCCCGTCCTGCTCGGAGTAGTTCGGCGCGAACGGGTAGCCGTCCAGGTCGGCGAAACGGTCCTCGGGCGTCCGGTAGACGTCTGTCATCGTGGGCCGGGCACCCCTCGGAACCCGTACTGGATCGGCTCTCGCCCAGGCTGCACGACCCATGCCTGACCGGTTACGTCCGACCTCGCAACCTGGAGCACGGCGTCCGCGACCTGCGCTGCTGGTATCAGCGGGATGCCTTCGCTCGCGACCCACTCGCGGAGCTCGGGCGTGACGATCGGCGTGTCCGCAAAGCCGGGGCAGACCGCGTTGATGCGGAGCCCCTGCTCGGCCAGGCTCGGCGCGATCGCGCGCACGTAGCCGACGACGGCATGCTTCGTCAGCGTGTAGATCGGATCGTGGGGCATCGGGACGAGGCCGGCGAGCGACGCCGTCGCCACGATCGTGCCGCCGGCGGCCATCACCTGCTCCATCCGCCGCACGCCGAAGACGACGCCGTCGACGTTGGCGCCGATCATCCGACGGTAGCCCTCCAGGTCCCCGCTGTTGCCGCCCACGCCGGCGTTGAGGAATGCGAAGTCCGCTCCCTCGACGGTCCCCCATGCCTCCGGGTCAGAGACGTCGAAGCCGGTCGCGAGGTCAAGGATCCGGACGCGTGTCCCCTCGGCCTGGAGCTTCTCGGCGACCGCGGCGCCGATGCCAGAGGCGCCGCCGGTCACGACCGCGGTCTCAAACATCGAGCACGACCTTGCCCACGTGTCGCCGCTCCTCGATCAGGCGATGAGCGTCGGCCGCCTGCGCGAGCGGGAACTGCGCGCCGACGCGCGGCCGCAGCGCGCCTTCCGCCCAGAGCGCGCCGAGCTCCCCGGCGGCCTGGCGGACGAGCTCCGGCTGGTGGCCCATCAGCCGGCCGAGATAGAAGCCCTGAATGCCGATGTTCCGCCCGACGAGAAGCGCCGGGCTCAGGTCTTCCCACCAGCCGCCCGCGGAGCCGAGGCCGACGATCGTCCCAAGGGGCGCCAGCGCCTTGAGGCTCGCTGCGAACACCTCGCCCCCGACGGGGTCGACGATGACGTTCGGCTGGACGTGCTCGGCGAAGTCGTCGTAGCCGTACGCCGCCTCCGCGCCGGCCTCGACCGCGTACGCACGCTTCTCCTCGGTGCTCGCGGTGGCGACGACGCGCGCGCCGAGGTGTCGCGCGATCTGGATCGCAGCGCATCCAACCCCGCCCGAGCCCGCGTGCACGAGCACGGTCTGCCCCGGCTCCAGCCGCACCTGGCGCGTGAGCGGGATCCAGACCGTGAGGTACGTGAGCAGGAAGGAGGCGCCCTCGGCGAACGACGCGTTGTCCGGGAGGGGGAAGAGCCTCGCCTCGTCCACGGCGACCTGTTCCGCGTAGCCGCCACCCGTCAGCAGGGCGACGACGCGGCGGCCGTCGTCCGTCTCCCCGGCCACCTCTGCACCGAGGATCGTCGGCAGCGGCGGCGCCTGCGGGTAGACGCCCTTCCGGATCATGAGATCCAGAAAATTCACACCCGCGGCACGAACGTGTACCAGGGACTGTCCCCCGGACAGGTCCGGTTCGGGCACGTCCTGAAGGACGAGCTGGTCGGGGCCGCCGGTCTCGGAGAGGACGATCGCCTTCACGGTGTCACGCGGCGGTCGGCCGGATGATCTGCGTACACCGGCCGGAAGCGAGCAAGGTGCCCTCGGCGTCGTGGAGCGAGGCTCCGCAGAATGCCGCGCGCCGGGACTCGTGCACGACCTCGGCCTCGGCCCTCAGCGGCCCCGGCAGGGCCGAGCGGTAGAACTCGACGTGGAGATCGGCCGTGAGGAAGACGGTTCCCTCTTCGAGGCGCGCGACGCACGCGTACCCCATGGCCGTGTCGAGGAGCGTCGCCACCATGCCGCCGTGCACGATCCGGCGGTCGCCGTGGAGGAACGTGTACTCCGCCGGCGCCTCCCACTCGAGCGCGATCTTCCCGGACGGTGCGTCGCCGCTGCGGTAGCCGAGCGTGTTCCAGATGTGAATAACGGACGGGTCCAGGCGCTCCCAGAGTTGCTCTGCGCTCACGCGTGCGATCTTCGCAGAGCCGCGAGCTACGCGGCAGCGAGGGCGAGCCGGGTCTTGACGCCGCGGCGCGCGCGCTCGAGCGCCTCGGGATCGTCGTGGAGGACGAAGGACGCGGTCGCCATCTTCAGCATCGCGTCGAGCTCGAACGCGAGCTGCCCCGCATCCTCGTCGGCCCGGAGCTCGCCGCGCTCCTGCGCGCCGCGCACCTGCTGCTCGAGGTACGCATGCCAGCGGCGCCCGGACTCGCGGAGCTTCTCGCGCACGGCGCCCGGGTGGGTGTCGAACTCCGCCTGCGCGGCGGCGAAGAAGCAGCCGCCGGGGAAAACGCGCCGCTCGAGGTACGAGAGAAATGCGTCGGCAAGCGCCTCGAGCCGCGCGACTCCACTGGCCGACACGCGCCGGCTCGATGACGTTCGCGACGAACGTCTCGCTCGCGGCGTCGATCGTCGCAAGCTGGAGCTCCTCCTTCGACCCGAAGTGCGCGTAGAGGCCGCTCTTCGACATGCCGATCTGGTCGGCGAGGTGGCCGATCGAGAGGCCGTCGAGGCCCTCGACGGTCGCGAGCTTCATCGCCGCGTCGAGGATGGCCGCGCGGCTGCGCTCGCCGTCCGAACGCTGGCGCTTGCCCGAGCCGGGGGAGGGAGTCGTGAGCAGCTCGCTCAATGCACTTGACAAGATAGCACGATCGGTCGTACTATCCAAGCATGGAGAACGACCGGTCGTGCTAACTAGGGATCCAGCTGCCGCGCTCGTCAGCCGAGCTCCGCTCGGAGTGGGCGAGGAGTCGGAACGTTGGCCTGCTGTCGGTGGTCGCGCGGCTAATCCACGGAAGCCGGCGCGGGCTCGGCGGCGAACAGCTCCCGGAGCGCGGTCTTCTTGAACTTGCCGACGCCCGTCTTCGGGATCTCGTCGACGAACTCGAACCGGTCCGGAATCCACCACTTCGCACACGTTCCGGCGAGGAACTCGCGTAGCTCCTCCCCGGTCGCGGTCTGACCGGGCTTGAGGACGACGACGCCGAGCGGGCGCTCCGTCCACTTCTCGTCCGGGATCGCGATCACGGCCGCCTCGGCGACTGCCGGGTGGCCCATCAGCGTGTTCTCGAGCTGCACGGAGGAGATCCACTCGCCGCCCGACTTGATCACGTCCTTCGTCCGGTCCTGGATCCGGATGAAGCCACGCGGATGCATCGAGACGATGTCGCCGGTCTTGAACCAGCCGTCGTCCGTCCAGCGGTCTGCCTGCTCCGGCGTGTCGTAGTAGCCGGACGCGACCCACGGACCGCGGATCTCGAGCTCGCCCATCGCCTCGTCGTCCCACGGGATCTCGTTGCCGTCGCCGTCCTTGGCTCGGAGCTCGACGAACGGCAGCGCGATGCCCTGCAGCTCGATGTAGTCGAGCTGCGTCGGCCAGTCGGCGTCCTTCAGATCGCCGATCAGATCCGAGGTCGAGGCGACCGGCGACGTCTCGGTCATGCCCCAGCCGTGGACGACGGCGAGGCCGTGGCGCTTGTACGCGTCGATCATCGCGCGAGGGGGCGCCGATCCTCCGCAGAGCATTCCCTTGAGCGCGCGCGAGGTCCCACTTGCCGGGGGTCGCCTCGAGCTGCGCGAGGATGCCGAGCCAGATCGTCGGCACGCCTGCCGTCCACGTCACCTGCTCTTGCTCGAAGGCGTCGAGCAGGCTCTCGCCGTCGAGGTGGGGGCCGGGGTAGACGAGCTTTGCCCCGAGCATCGTCGCTAGGTACGGGTAGCCCCAGGCGTTCGCGTGGAACATCGGCACGACGGGGAGGAACGTGTCGGCCTGCGACAGCGAGAGGCCGAGCGGAGCGCCCGAGGCGACCCCGAGCGTGTGGAGGATCGTCGACCGGTGCGAGTAGACGACGCCCTTCGGCATTCCGGTCGTGCCGCTCGTGTAGCACATGGCCGCAGCAGCGTTCTCGTCGAGCTCAGGATCCTTCCAGTCGTCCGGGTCGGCGGAGGCGAGCAAGTCCTCGTAGTCGTCCTCGACGACGATCACGTGCTCGATCTGCGTCTCGGCTTTGAACTGGTCGAGACAGGGGAGCAGCGACCGGTCGACGATCACCGCCTTGTCGCCCGCGTGCGTCGCGATGTACGCGAGGTCGGCCGGGTGGAGGCGGAGGTTGAGCGTGTGCAGGACAAAGCCGCCGCAGGGAATGCCGAGGTAGCACTCGTGGTGCACGTAGTGGTTCCAGGCGAGGGTCGCGACGCGGTCGCCCGGCTCGAGGCCGAGGTTCTGGAGGGCAACGGCGAGCTGCTTCGACCGGCGCACCGACTCGCCGACCGTGTAGCGGTGGAAGCTCTTGTCCGGCATCCGCGTGACGATCTCCTGCTGCGAGAAGTACGTCTCGGCGCGGCGCAACAGCGGCGGCAGCGTCAGCTGGAAGTCCATCATCTGTCCGCGCATCTGGGTCAAACCGTAACCCCTTCTCAGTCTCCGAGCAACGCCTTGATCAGCACGCGGTCGCGCATGCGGTCGGGAAGCCGTTCGATCGCGGCCCGGATCTTCGCGTCGCGCCCGACGAGGTAGCGCGTCTGAGGCCGCTCGGAGAGGAGGGCGTGCTCGATCGCGCGCGCCACGATCTCCGGCGGTGCCGCGCTCCCGGCGGCGCGCTTTGCGGCCAGGCGGCGGAACGCCTCCATCCTCCGGCCGTAGCGCTCGTTCGCCTCGGCGGGAAGCTCGTCGAGCAGCGGCCGCGGCTTCGTCCAGATCGGCGTCGCGATCGTGCCCGGCTCGACGATCGCCACATGGATGCCGTCGGGCGCGAGCTCGACGCGCAGCGAGTCGGCCATCGCCTCGAGCGCGTGCTTGGACATCGCGTACGCGCCGAGGAACGGCAGCGCGCTCTTGCCCGCGATCGAGCCGACGACGACGATCCGGCCCTTCGCTGCGCGGATCGCCGGTAGGAACGCCTGCGTGACGGCGAGCTGGCCGATGACGTTCACCTCGAGCTGGTCGCGCAGTGCGTCGAGCGGGAGGTATTCGAGGGGCGCGGCGACGGCGATGCCGGCGTTGTTCACGAGCCCGTCGAGGCGGTCGACGGACGCGGCCGCTGCGGCGATCTGCTCGGCGTCGGTGACGTCGAGGATCAGCTCCTCTGTCCCCTCCGGCGCGTCGCCCGCCTTCCGCACCCCGGCGAGCACCCGGCCGCCGGCGGCCGCGAACCGGGTCGCGCACGCGGCGCCGATCCCAGTCGACGCCCCCGTGATGAGGACCGTCTTCACGCGAGGTCTAGCCGAGCAGCAGGTCGGCGATCTCTGCGCGCTGCTTCGCCGGGTAGCCGCCGAAGGCCTCGATCCACTGCGCCCGCTTGTAGTAGCGGTGAAGCGGGTGCTCCCACGTGAAGCCGATGCCGCCGTGCACCTGGATCGAGCGCTCGCACGCGGCGACGGCGGCCTCGGAAGCCTGGGCCTTCGCCGCGAGCGCTGCCACCGTCGCGTCCGCCTCGCCCTCGGCCACGCACCATGCCGCCCAGTAGGTGAGGGAGCGCGCGAGCTCGGTCTCGACGTACGTATCGACGATCGGGTGGGAGACGGCCTGGTAGATGCCGATCGGCTTGCCGAACTGCTCGCGCGACTTGGCGTGCTCGACGGCGAGCTCGAGCGCCTTCTGCGCGATGCCGACCGCTTCGGCGGCGAGCGCCGTGAACGCCCGCGCCTTCGAGACCGGCCCGTCGAGCGAGACCTCCTCCATCTCGTACTTCCGCTCCCCGCGGGCGACGAGCGCCTGCTCGTCGGACGAGAGCTGCGGCAGCGCGACGCCGACGGTGGCGAAGTACGGGCCCGGGTAGAGCGCGCGGCCGAGCTCCTCGAAGAGCACGGCCTCCTCGACGAAGCCGAGCCCCGCTCCACCCGATTCCTCCGGCACGGAGACTCCGAGCCAGCCGAGCTCCGCGAGCTCGTCCCAGCTCGGCTCGCGCTCCTCGAGCAAAGCGCGCGCCTGGCGGCGGAGCTCGTCCTGCTCTTCGGTGAACGCAAATCTCACTCATCTGCTCCTCGGAAGGCCGAGCACGCGCTCGGCGATGATGTTCCGGAGGATCTCCGAGGTGCCCGCCTCGATCGTGTTGCCGCGCGAGCGGAGCTGCTGGTAGCGCCACCAGCCGTCGCCGTCGACGCCGTCCTCGATCTCGAGCGCGAGCTTCGTCAGCCGCTGGTTCTGCTCCGACCAGTGGAGCTTCGAGACCGAGCCCTCAGGCCCGGGGATGCCGGTCTCGACGAGCTTCGTCAGCGCGCGGTAGTTCGTGAGCTTGAGGGCCTGGAGCTCGATCCACTCCTGCGCGACCATGTCGCGGAGGCGGGAGTCGTTCATGCCGCGCTGCTTCGCGAGCGCGATCAGCTTGCGAACGGAAACCTCGAGCGTGCCGGTGAGCGCGAAGCCGAGCGTGCCCCGCTCGTGCAGGAGCGTCGTCATCGCGACCGCCCATCCATTGCCGATCTCGTCGAGGACGTTCTCGACGGGCACCTCGACGTTCTCGAAGAAGATCTCGTTGAAGTCCGCGTCGCCCGTGATGTGGCGGATCGGCCGCACCTCGACGCCCGGCGAGTGCATGTCGACGACCATGTACGTGAGGCCCGCGTGACGCTGTGACTCGGGGTCGGAGCGCGTGACGAGGATGCACCAGTCCGCGATGTGCGCGTAGGACGACCAGATCTTCTGGCCGTTGACGACGAAGTGCCCGTCGCGGAGCTCGGCGCTCGTCCGCGCCGCGGACAGGTCGGAGCCCGCGCCCGGCTCGGAGAAACCCTGGCACCAGATCTCCTCGCCGGAGAGGATGTTCGCGAGGTAGCGCTGCTTCTGCTCCTCCGTCCCGTGGGCGATGATCGTCGGCCCGGCCATGCCGAGCCCGATCACCCCGAGGTGGGTCGGCGCCTCGGCGCGCGCCCACTCCTCGAGCAGGATCGCCTGCTCGGAGTACGAGCCGCCGCCGCCGCCGTACTCCTTCGGCCACGTAAGGCCCGCGTAGCCCGCGTCGTAGATCTTCCTGCTCCAGGCCTTCTTCGCTTCGGTGTCGGGCAGGCCCTCGAGGCCCGGGTTGTGCTCGTCGAGCCACGCGCGAACCTCCGCGCGGAACGTCGCTTCCTCGGGCGTGTCGCGGAGCTGCACGGGAAGACCCTATATCGCGTCGAGGCCGACCGCGGCGAGTCGCTCTCGGAACCGTGCGGCGAGCATGACGTCGCCCTTCGCGTCGGAGATCTCCAGAGCCTTGCGCAGCGTGCACTGCACCGCCTCGTCGTGCTTGCCCGGAGCGCGAGCGTCTCCGCGAGGTAGGCAGTGCGCGACCGTCGCGCCCAGTAGTAATCCGTGGTCTCGCGAGCTCGACTGTGCGCCGACCGACTCTTCGGCCTGTCGAGCCTGCCTGCGTTGGCAAGGAGCGGCCCCATCGATGAAGCCGATGAAGCGAAGTTGATGATGTCGTCCGCTGCCGTCGTCGCGCGTGCGCGGTCGAGCATTCGTGCGTCTCGTCGAAGCGCTCCCGGTTGAGCAGGACGCAGGCGAGCATCGGCCGAGAGGGTCGGGTAATAGGACTGATCGCCGAGGCTGTCGAGCAGTGCGAGACCTTCGCGAAGTGCCATGCTCGGCTCGGTCGAGGTCGCCGCCGTTCGAACCACTCGATGCGCCCATCGAAAGCGATCGCTACGGCCGTCCAGATCGATCCGGCTTCGCCGAAGACGTCCGGGCTCGCCGCGACGAGCTCCCCCGCCTCCGTCAGCTCGCCTCGCATCCCGAGCAGCATTCCGATCACCAACATCTTCTGCGCCTCGGCCAGAGGGTACGTCCTCCGGAGCAAGCAGCGCGCAATCGCTCGATCGCCACGTCGACCGGACCGAGGACGGCATATACGCATTGCGCATCCGGCGGACGCGTAACCAGTGGCCGAGCAGCGCTGTGAGATGCTCCGCCCGCGCGAGATGCCGCGAGCGCCGCGCTCGCAGGCGGCTGATCGTGTCCGCGGCCCTGGCAGAGGTTCGTCGCCTCTCCAGGCGACGGCCCACCAGTACCAGGCATGACCTGCTCGATCGCCCGCCGCCTCGAACACCGATCGCGCCTCCTCACGAAATGCTCGCGCTCCTCGGCCGGGAGCTCGGCAGCGCCGGAGAAGGCGAGCGCTGCGAGCGTGACGCTGGCTCGAGCTCGCGTGAGTGGGTCCGCGGACGAGCGCGCCCCTGTCGACCGTCTCGAGGAAGTCCGCCGTCGCCTGTCTCCCAGTAGGCCAGCGCGAGCTCCGGCGCGAAGAGCGAGTTGCTCTTCTACGGGAAGTACCGCCATCGCGCGCTCGAGGAACGTCCTGCGGCCTGGAAGTCACCGTGGTCGAGAGCGGTCTTGCCGGCGGCGGCCAGATGATCGGAAGCGCGTTCCGCGACCACTGCGAGCGCCCGATCTCCGGGATCGAGTTCGCTGCGATAGCGGTGAGCCTGCTCGAGGTGGTAACCGAGGATCTCGTCCCGCTCGACGAGCTCATGGTGCTCGAGCCAGTCGGCGAACTGCTCGTGGAGCTCGGCGCGCGTCGCCTTGGCAGCGACTCGTACGCGGCGTCCCGGATCAGCAGGTGGCGAAAGCGGAACGCCTCGTCATCGACGAAGGCGGAGGTGTCCGGGCGGATCAGCTCCTTCCGCACGAGCGTGGAGAGATGCGACTCGACGTCCGACCCGACCGAGGCCGGAGCGAGCTCCGCGACCGAGCCGCGGTGGAAGACCTCGCCCTCGACCGAGCCGCGCTCGATGACGACGCGTTCGTCGCCGCCTAGCGCGTCGAGACGTGCCTGAAGCAGCGCGTGGATCGTCGGCGGCACGACGATCTCGTCGCCCTCGTCGCGCTCGCGCACCATCGCGAGCATCTCCTCGACGTAGAGCGGGTTTCCCTCCGACGTCTTGACGATGCGCTCGCGCGTCTCGGCGTCGAGTCGCGCATCGGCCACGAGGTTCTCGATCAGCTCCTCGCACTCGTCCTCGCCGAGCGGCTCGAGCAGCAGCGAAGTCGCGTTGAGCTTCCCGCCTCCCCAGCCGGGCCGCGCGTCGAGGAGCTCGGTTCGCGCCACGCAGAGGAGGAAGATCGGCGCGTCGCGCGAGAGATCGGCGACGTGCTCGACGAGGTCGAGGAACGTCGGCTCGGCCCACTGGAGATCGTCGAGGAGGACGACCTGCGGCCGCTCCGCGCGCGCGCTTCGAGCAGCCGGCGGAAGGCGAGCTGGGTCTCGGCGGCGGAGCTCCCGAGCACCGCGTCGGGGTCGACGCCGCTCGCGATCAGCATCTCGACGAGCGGCCAGTACGTGATCCCTTCGCCGTAGTGGAGGCACCGGCCCTGCAGGACGTCGGCCGCCCCGCCGACGCGTGCTCGAGGAAGTCGGCCACGAGCCGTGACTTCCCGATCCCCGCCGGGCCGAGCAGGGTGAAGAGGCGGCACGTCGCGGTCGGCGACAGCGTCCTCGTAGTCGCGGCGAAGGCGCTGCCGCTCCCGCTCGCGTCCGACGAGCGGCCGCTCGAGATGGCGCGTCGACGCGGCTCCGCGCCCGCGAGCACCTCGACGAGCCGGAATGCCGCGACCGGCTCGGACTTCCCCTTCAGCGCGAGCGGCTCGACCGGCCTCGACGTCGCACGGCGTCGCGCACGAGCAGGCGCGTTTCGCTGCCGATCAGCGACGTCGCCCGGGGCGGCCGCCTGCTCGAGACGCGCGGCCACGTTGACGGCGTCGCCGGTGACGAGCGTCTCGCCCTGGCCGCCGACGACCACCTCACCGGTGTTGACGCCGATCCGCGCCTCGAGGCCGTGTGCCGCGACGCGCATCGCGCATCTCCGACGCCGCGCGCACCGCGCGGAGAGCGTCGTCCTCGTGCGAGACGGGGATGCCGAAGACGGCCATCACCGCGTCGCCGACGAACTTCTCCACCGTGCCGCCGTGCCGCTCGAGGATCGCGCGGAGGTCCTCGAAGTAGCGGCGCATGCGCGCGCGGAGCGCCTCGGGGTCGGTGGACTCGCCGAGCGCCGTCGAGCCGACGAGGTCGCAGAAGAGGATCGTGACGACCTTGCGGCTCTCGCGCTCGGGCTCGGCGCTCGCGAGCGGCGCTGCCGCAGGCGTTGCAGAAGCGCGCGTCGTCGGGGTTGTCCCGGCCACAGCTCGGGCACGTGGTCATGTCGACTACGAGAGGATCGACGCGTCGAGGTCGCGCACCGACGAGAGGCCGGCGAGCGCCATCGTGATGTCCGTCTCCGCCCAGAGCTGGCGCAGCACCTCCTCGACGCCCTCCTGGCCGCCGACCGCGAGCCCGTAGGCGTACGGGCGGCCGACCATGACCGCGTCGGCGCCGAGCGCGAGCGCCTTGACGACGTCAGCGCCGTGGCGGATGCCGCCGTCCATGAGCACGGTTGCGTCGTGGCCGAGCGCCTCGCGCACCTCGACGAGCGCGTCGAGCGCCGCGACGCCGCCGTCCACCTGCCGCCCGCCGTGGTTCGAGACGATCACGCCCTCGACGCCCGCGTCGCGTGCGAGCACGGCGTCCTCGCCCGTGAGCACACCTTTGACGAGCATCGGCAGCGAGGTCAGCTCGCGGAGCCAGGCGAGGTCGTCCCACGTCAGCTGGAGATGCGGGAACGTCGCGAGCATCATCGCCGCGGCCGTCAGCTGGTCCTCCTCGGGCGGCTTGTCCAGCTTCGCCCGGAACACCGGGTCGGTGAAGAACTGCGCACAGCCCTCGCCCTTGATGAACGGGAGGTACGCCTTTCGCAGGTCGCGCGGGCGCCAGCCGAGGATCGGCGTGTCGAGCGTGACGACGACGCGCCGAGAAGCCGGCCGCCTCGGCGCGTTGCAGGAGGCTCCGATGATCTCGCGGTCGTTGATCCAGTAGAGCTGGAACCAGCGCGGCGCGTCCCCCATCGCCTCGGCGATCTCCTCGATCGACGTGGACGCCGCGCTCGAGAGGGTGAACGGGATGCCGAGCTCGGCGGCCGCCCGCGCGACGGCGACCTCGCCCTCCGGGTGCGCGATCGAGAGCACGCCGACGGGGGCGAGAAGGAACGGGGCGGGGGAAGTCGTGCCGAGGATCTCGACCCCGAGCTCCCGCTTGGTGTTGCCCGTCAGCATGCGCGGCCGGATGCGCCGGCGCTCGAACGCCTCGCGGTTCGCGCGCATCGTCGACTCGCCGCCTGCTCCGCCCGCGATGTAGTCGAACGCGCCTGGATCGAGCTTCTCGCGGGCGAGCGACTCCCACTCCTCGGCCGCCACAGGCCACGGGCACTCGCCCTGGATGTAGATCGCGTTCTGGACGCTGGTGCCGTCGAAGCTCACGCCGCCGCCTCCAGGCGTGCGCGCTCGTCGTCCGTCAGCGGACGTGAGGTACGCGCCTCCGGATCCCAGGCCGCGAACACGCACTCCGTCTCCGCGGCCACTCGCCCGTCGGACGCCGCCCGCAGCTCGAGGTGCAAGGTGACGCTCGACGTGCCGAGGCGGACGAGACGCGCGATCCCCGTCACCTGCTCGTCGGCGAGCCGCAGCTCCGAGCGGTAGTCGGTCGCGAGGCGGACGACGACGTAGTTCCACACCTCTCGGTCGCCGAGCCCCAGCACCTCCCGGAACCAGTCGTCGACGATCTCCTCGCCATACGTCTGGTAGACGGCCTGGTTGACGTGGCCGAATGCGTCGAGGTCTCGCCAGCGGATGTCGATGCGCTTCTCGGTCAAGCGCAATAGCCTATGCCCCGTGACGAGCGATCGCATCGCCGTGGGAGACGCCTCCGAGCAGATCAGGTTCGACGTCGAGAAGGGCGCGATCGTGCGCCTGGCAGAGGCGATCGGCGACGACAATCCCGCGTATCGCGAAGGCAGCATCGCTCCGCCGACCTTCCCGACGACGTTCAACTTCCAACTGCCGATCCCGTCGCTCCGGACGATCGACCCCGCGCGCTTCATCCACGGCGAGCAGGAGTACGTCTATGAGCGCCCGCTGCGCGCCGGCGAGATCGTCACCTGTCAGGCGAAGATCGCGAACGTGACCGAGAAGGAGACGAAGCTCGGCACCGCGCGTTTCGTGCTCGTCGAGACGGAGGGCCGCGACGCCGCCGGCGAGCTCGTGTTCACCGGCCGCGCGACGTTGCTGGTGCGATGAAGGCAGGCGACGAGCTGACGCCGCTCGTGAAGGAGCCCGTGACGCGGGTCCAGCTCGTGCAGTACGCGGGCGCATCGGGCGACTTCAACCCGATCCACTGGGACCCGGAACGCGGCGCCGAGATGGGCCTCGGCGGCGTGATCGCGCACGGGATGCTGAGCATGGGCTTCCTCGGCCAGTACGCGACGAGCCTCGCGGGGCCGGAGGCAGTCCACCGGCTGAAGGTGCGCTTCGGCGCGATGGTGCGGCCCGGCGACGTGCTCACGTGCAAGGGCGTTGTCCGCGAGGTCGACGGGACGCGAGCGACGATCGACATCTGGGCGGAGAACGAACAGGGCGAAAAGGTGACAACCGGCGAGGCGGAGGTGGAGATCGGATGAGGTTCGACGGCAAAGTCGCTCTCGTCACGGGGGGCGCGCGAGGAATCGGGGCGGCCACGGCCGCTCGTTTTGCGGAGGAGGGCGCGAAGGTCGCCGTGACCGACCTCGACTTCGACGACGAGGGGTCGGCGCTCCAGATTCGCTGCGACGCGACGAAGCGCGACGAAGTCGAGGCAGCGGTCGCGCAGACGGTCGAGGAGCTCGGCGGCCTCGACATCCTCGTCACCTGCGCGGGCGTGATCCGCGACAACCTCCTCTTCAAGATGTCGGACGACGACTTCGACACCGTGATCGCGACACACCTCCGCGGGACGTTCCTCGCTGCGCAGGCGGCGCAGGCGCACATGGTCGAGCAGAAGTCGGGCCGGATGGTGCTCATCTCATCGACCTCCGCCCTCGGCAACCGCGGCCAGACGAACTACTCGGCCGCGAAGGCCGGGATCCAGGGGATGGCGAAGACGTTCGCGATCGAGCTCGGCCCGTTCGGGATCACCGTCAACTGCGTTGCACCGGGATTCATCGTCACCCGGATGACCGCGCAGACAGCAGAGCGGGTCGGCATGGACTTCGAGGACTTCCAGAAGGCCGCGGCCGCGGAGATCCCTGTCCGGCGCGTCGGCCAGCCGGAGGACGTTGCGGCGACGATCGCGTTCTTCTGCTCAGAGGAGGCCGGATTCGTCTCCGGCCAGGTGATCTACGTGCGGGGCGGCCCCTAGGTGATACGCGCCATCGCGCTCGCCGCCATCGCTGCGGCGCTGCTCGCCACGCCTGCGGGAGCGGTCCAGGCTGGGCCGCCGTATTCCGTCAAGGAGTGCGTGCAGGTGGTGAAGAAGTCGCCGCCGCTCAAGGGCTCGACGCTCGCGGCGACGGTGTTCTGCCTCCGGCCCTCCGCGATCCGGACGAACGCGACGGTGACGTGGACGACGTGCCCGACGACGCCGAAGGGCCAGGGCGAGGGCTGCGCCGGGGGGACGTTCGGCGTGACGTTCCGATCACGCGGTGGGATCGACCTCAACCGCGATGTCGACTCGTGGGGCGGCGAGAGCGTCCCCGGCGCCGGGATCTTCTCGCTGCCGGGCATGGGCAGGTACTCGTGCACGGCAACGTATCTCGATCGCGACAGCGGCCTCAAGCACAGCCCGTACAAGAAGTCGGTCGCAGTGCGCGACCAGGGCGTCGGCTTCGCCGCCGTCGGAACGCGGATCAAGGTGGGCTGGTCGGTACATCCGGGCGAGCGTGGGCCGCTCGGCTACAACGTCGACGTCAAGCTCGGGCAGCCGAACACCTGCATCGTCGGCATGGGGAAGACGGTCGAGCACTTGCGTGCCGTCTGGCCGGGAAAGACGATCTCGACGGCAGCGATCCAGGGGAAGAAGACGACGATCACGAGCTCGGGGAAGAGCAGCTACTCGGTGCCGCTGCCCGAGAGCGAGGGCTTCCTGCCCGGTGTGAAGCTCCAGGCCACCGTCGGGTGGACGGCGTCGACGACGATCGTCTCCTCGCTCCTGAAGAAGATCTAGCCCGCGTCGCCTCGGTCGCGCCGGGCGCCGGGAGCCAGTGTCCGCCGACGCGCCTGCGATGATCGCTCCTCCAATGGGGGAGTGGGAGCTGGTGTTCGGGCCGCGGGAGTACGAGCCTGACGAGGGTCGCGACATTCAGGTCGGCTGGGCGTACGGCGTTGAGCGCGAGGGCCTCCAGTTCGTGATCCACGTCGAGGTCGCGCAGTCGCTGGCCGAGGCCGACAAGACGGCGGTGCCGGACTTCGTCCGCGCGGCGCTGCGGACGCGCGGACGCTCGGCGATCGTGCCATTGCTCAACCGCGAGAAACCACCCCGGCGCGTGCTGCTCACGACGACGGAGATCACCGAGATCGACGCCTAGGAGGGTTTGGCGGAACGGTGCTCGTCGCCGGGGCGCGATGGGCGCCGCGATCGCCAGGACGCAGGGAGTCCCAATAGTGAAGAGCTATTGGGGCGACTGAGGACACCGTGAGCGCGGTGTCCAGCGCGATTCCGGCGGCTCAGTCACTGTTTCGCCAAACCCTCCTAGCTCGCCGGCGGGCTTGACCGGCTCCGCACGATTTGCCAGTGTCGTCCGTATGAGCACTCCCGAGGAGCGGGTGCAGGACGGCATGCGGCTGACGCTTGACGCGCACGTCGAGGGCCGGCTCGAGACGCTCCAGCAACTCCGCGACGTGCTCCTCGAACGCGGCCGCGTGGCCGGCGAGATCGTCGAGGCCGACGGCAACGCGACGGAGCGGATGAAGGCGCGTGGCGCCCTCGAGGAGATCGAGAAGCTTCTGGAGCTCGTCGGCGAGCAGATCGACTCGGCCCGCGCGGCACGCCTGACGTAGGCCGCGCGGCTGCCCCGAGGCGCGGGCTAGCCTTGCTGGGTGGAATCCGGCGCCTTCGATCGCACCGAGCTGGACTTCGAACAGGTGGTGGAAAGCGCTGTCGAATCGCTGCCGCCCGACCTTCGAGCGTCGATGTCGAACGTCGAGATCGTCGTCGAGCAGGAGCCACCTCGCGGTATGCCGCTGCTGGGTCTGTACCAGGGCGTTCCGCTCACGCGTCGAGGCGCGTTCTACGGCGGTGTCCTTCCCGACAAGATCACGATCTACCGTGGCCCGCTGGAACGGCTGTACGGCGCCGACGGGGGTCGGTTGCGACAGGAGATCCGCCGGGTCGTGCTGCACGAGGTGGCGCACCACTTCGGCATCTCGGACGAGCGGCTGGTCGAGCTCGATCGGTACTGACGTGATCTTCCGCCGGTCAGGTCGCTTCGATGACCTCGTGCGGAGACAGCTCGAGCTCTTTGCGGAGGACGAGGCCGACCTCCTGGCCGAGGCGCAGAGCGCGGACGACGCGTGGACGCGAGCGGGGCGCGACGAGGCCGAGGAGCGCTATGGCGACTACCAGCTCGTCGTCGACGCCATCGCAGACGGTCTCCTCGACCTGCGCGAAACGTACGCGGCCACCCTCGCCGACGACGCCGTCGACGAGTACCGCGACGCCTTCACACGCGCCGCCACGAAGCGGTTCCCTCGATACACCAGCCTTCTCGCCTAGCGCACCGGTCGCGTGGGCGGCGCGGGAAACGCGGCGGTGCAATCATCCGTGCACCCACAGCAGGAGGCTAGCGCTATGAGCCGCCATCGGCTCGTTCGTGTCAGCATTCTCGTTGCAGTCACCGCGGTCGTCAGCGTCGCGGCGTTCGTGCCGCTCGGCTCGGGCTCGTCGCCGGCGCCGAGCGGGAGGCTACGGACCCTCCGCTTTGCAGAGACACGCCGCCCTGGCGCCGCATCACTGCATCGTCCGCCTCCAGAGGGAGCGACATTCCCACGGACACGGGGGTCTGACAACGGGCGCTAGCTAGAGCCCGTTCAGCGTGCCGACGCGAAGACCGAGGAGGCGGCCGGCCGCTCGTAGTTGGCTCGCCCCGCGTTTCAGGAAGCGGAATGCGCGCGCCGCGTCCCTCGTTGCCGCCGCGACCTCGCCGCTGTCGTTCTCGTGAAAGGCGATCTCGCTCTCCACTCCTTTAGCGTCGAGCTGAACCCCTGGATGGCGAGCTCCTTGGCCCGGCGTGTCGCAGCAGTTGGAGCACGATCCTGACGAAGCCGAGCGATCGTTCGGACGACGCGGGCGCGGAGCTTCTCATAGTCGTGGGTGCCTCTGACCTGGGCGATCCCCTGGAGCACGTCCCGCTTGACGGAGTCGTCTGGCGCGGGGCTCGACGCGCAGCCCATGAGCACGAGAACGGTCAGGGCTGCGGCGACGACTCGAGCTCTTTCCCCGGATCGCATTGCGACGGGCCACGCGATATCCTCGCCCTGATAAGGGCAACTAGGGAAAGGACGTGAGGCTCATGAAGCGCCGTCCATTGATTTTCGGCGTAGCAACCATCGCCCTGCTAGCTCTCGTCGTCTCGCTCAGCATCGCATCCGCTGGGACGAGCCGTGCTGGTTCGGCGACGGCGATAGGCGCGCCGAAGGTACCGAACGCCAAGGCAATCAAGGCGAAGTACGGAGGCCAATCGATCACGTTCATCGGCGACTCGGTCGGCGGCGGGCACACACGCGACGCTGCGCTTGCGACGCAGGTTCGCGAAGGACACAGGCATCAAGGTCAAGGTCCAGCCCCATCCGACCGCGTCGGACGCCTCCTACTCGCAGCTCGCCCGGGTGTTCACGTCGCAAGTCGTCGTCGTTCGACGTGGCGATGATCGACGTCTGTGGCCCGCCGCGTTCGCGCCGTTCCTCGTCGACCTGAAGCCGAAGCTCGGCAAGCAGGCAAAGCTGCACTCGGCGGGGATCATCGCGAACGACACGGTGGGCGGACACCTCGTCGCGATGCCGTGGTTCGGCGACTTCGGGATCCTCTACTACCGGACCGACCTGCTGAAGAAGTACGGCTACACGAGCCCGCCGACGACCTGGACCCAGCTCTTCGCGATGGCGAAGAAGATCCAGGACGGCGAGCAGGCGTCCAACCCGACGTTCTCCGGCTTCGTCTTCCAGGGGAACAGCTACGAGGGGCTCACCTGCGACGCGCTGGAGTGGGTCGCATCGTCGGGTGGCGGCCAGTTCATTCGATAGCGGCAAGGTGACGATCAACAATCCGAAGGCAGCGGCGATTCTCGACCTCGTCCGCAAGAACATCGGCGTGCACGACGCCGCGCGGCGTGACCTCGTATCAGGAGGGTGAGGCGCATACGGCGTTCGTCACCGGCCAGGCGGCGTTCATGCGCAACTGGCCATACGCCTACTCGATCGCGGCCGACCCGAAGCAGTCGAA
The DNA here is from genome assembly GCA_963773055.1 of uncultured Actinomycetes bacterium. Lineage (GTDB taxonomy): Bacteria > Actinomycetota > Thermoleophilia > Gaiellales > Gaiellaceae > PALSA-612. The sequence goes on from CAVYZL010000003.1 coordinate 670,606, forward strand.
GGTCGTGGGCAAGTTCAGCGTGACCACGCTGCCGCACGGCGCGGGCAACCTGTCCGTCGCGACTGTGGGCGGCTGGCAGCTCGCTGTCAACAAGTACTCGAAGCACGTCGGACGCCTCGATCGAGTTCGTCCGCTACATGACGAGCCCGGCCGTCGAGAGGTTCGACGCCATCACGAACACAAACGTGCCGACGATCCCGGCGGTGGCCAAGGACCCGGCCGTCGTGAAGGTGAACCCGTACCTCAAGCCGCAGATCGCGACAGTCGCCCGCGTGGCGCGACCTTCGAACGCTCTCGGTGACGAAGTACAACGAGGGGTCGAAGTATCATCTACCAGGGGATCAGCCAGATTCTCAACGGCAAGCCCGCGAGCAGCGTGCTGCCTGGGATCCAGTCCAAGCTCCAGCGGCTCGTCAAGTAGGCCGAAGCCTGATCCGAACCGGGGGAGGATGGCGTCTGCCATCCTCCCCCGGTCTCTCCCATGACCTCGGTCGCGACACCCGCACCTCACGCCCCGCCGCCGCCGACGGACGACGAAGCTCCAGCGCAGGCAGACGCGGCTCGCCTGGCTGCTGCTGGTTCCCTCGCTCGCGGTGGTCGCGTTCGTCGCGATCTACCCGCTCGGCAAGACGATCTACCAGAGCTTCACCGACCAGGAGTTCCTGGCGCTCGAGCCGGCGCACTGGGTAGGCCTCGAGAACTACCGCGACCTCTGGCACGACACGGTCTTTCGGGACTCCGTCTGGACGACGATCAAGTTCACGGTCATCACCGTCGGATTCGAGTTCGCCCTCGGGCTCGCCATCGCCCTCGTCGTCAACTCGAGCCTTCAAGGGGCGCGGCGTGATGCGGGCCGTGATGCTCGTTCCGTGGGCGATCCCGACCGTGGTCGCGGCGCAGATGTGGAAGTGGATGCTCGACGACACCTTCGGCGTCGTGAACGACGCCGGGACGCGGCTGCACATCCTGTCGCACTCGCAGGCGTGGATCTCGCAGCCGAGCACGGCCCTGGCTGCGGTCTGCGCCGTAGACATCTGGAAGACGACACCGTTCGTCGCCCTGCTCCTGCTCGCCGGTCTCCAGGTGATCCCGCGCGACCTCTACGAGGCCGCGGACGTCGACGGCGCGAGCCAGCTGCAGCAGTTCTGGAAGATCACGCTGCCGCTCCTCGCGCCGGCGATCCTCGTGACGCTGATCTTCCGGACGCTCGACGCGCTCCGCGTGTTCGACGTCTTCTACGTCTTCTTCGGCAACCGGCTGGACACGCAGACGATGGCCATCTACAACCAAGACACCATCGTCGGTACCGGCGCTGTCGGCTACGGCGCCGCCATCAGCGTTGCCATCTTCCTGATCATCGCCGTGTTCGTCGTCATCTACGTGACCTTCATGCGGGTGACGGAGGACTGACATGAGCGCCGCTTCGGAAACCGCCCAGCCCGTCGCGCGCCCGATCAGCCGAGGCCGCGCCTTCCGGCGCAGCCGCCTCGGGCGGAGCCTGACCAGAGCCCCGTTCTACTTCCTCGTCGCCCTCATCTTCATCTACGCGCTGTTCCCGTTCCTCTGGGCGCTCCGCTCCGCGTTCACGCCCGACAACGCGCTCTTCACGACGCCGCTCCAGTACTTTCCGAGGCACCCGACGCTCGACAACTTCCGGGCGGCGCTCGAAGCCTCGTTCTTCCGCCACGCACTGATCAACTCGACGATCGTCGCCGGCTCCGTGACGCTGCTTTCGCTCGCGATCGGCTCGCTGGCCGCCTATGCCCTCGGACGATTCCGCTTCCGCGGCCGCTCGTTCGTGATGTACCTGATGCTGTCGATGACGATCTTCCCGCAGATCGCGATCCTCGGCGCGTTGTACACGATGATCAGCGGCTTTCACATCGTCGGGTTCATCCACTTCCCCCAGCTGTACGACACCCGCTGGGCACTGATCTTCACGTACCTCATCTTCACGCTGCCGTTCACGGTCTGGGTGCTGACGAGCTTCATGAAGGCGCTGCCGCGCGATCTCGAGGAGGCGGCGTACGTCGACGGGGCGACTCCGATCCAGGTCTTCTACAAGGTGCTCCTACCGCTGATCGCGCCCGGTCTCGTGACAACGGGCCTGCTCGCCTTCATCGCAGCGTGGAACGAGTACCTGTTCGCACTGTCGTTCATCCAGAGCCCCGACAACTACACCGTCCCGATTGCGATCACGTCGTTCGTCGGGAAGTCGGGCAGCGCGTTCCAGCAGCCGTGGGGCGAGATCATGGCGGCGACGATCATCGTCACGCTGCCGCTGATCGCCGCGGTCCTCATCCTGCAGAAGCGCATCCTCGCCGGCTTGACCGCCGGCGCGGTCAAGGGCTAGACCGCTCCGCCCGTCTCCGGATCGAAGAAGTACAGGCGGCTCGTGTCGACCGCAAGCTCGATCGTGCTGCCCTCGGTGATTCGCGTGCGAGGGCTGACGCGCGCGACGAGACGTGTCGTGTGTCCGCATCATCATATCACCACCACCGAGGTGGACATCCGCGTCCGCGCCGGCATCGGCGGCGGCGGCGCTCGAGACGACGCGCGTGGCGGCGGTGTTGAAGTGGACGAGCACCTCGGAACCGAGCGGCTCCGTGAGGTTGCACGTGACCTTCAGGCGGCGATCCGCGGGAGCGTCCGACTCGATGCTCACGTCCTCGAAGTCTTCGGGCCGGATCCCGAGGAGAATGGGCTTGTCGAAGTAGTCGCTCAGGGCTGGGCGGTTTCGCGCAAGCGGATCGTCGACGGTCAGGCGATGATCGCCGAAGGCGACGGCGAGGTGTCCGTTGCTCTGCTCCAGCGTTGCCTCGACGAGGTTGATCGAGGGAGAGCCGATGAAGCCGGCGACGAACTCGTTGACGGGCTTGTCGTAGAGCACCTGCGGCGTGTCGACCTGCAGCAGGCGCCCGGCGCTCATCACCGCGACGCGGTCGCCCATCGTCATCGCCTCGACCTGGTCGTGCGTGACGTACATCATCGTCACGTCGAGCCGCCGCTGGAGCTGCTGGATCTCAGCGCGCATCTGCACCCTCAGCTTCGCGTCGAGGTTCGAGAGCGGCTCGTCCATGAGAAAGGCCTCCGGCTCGCGCACGATCGCCCGGCCCATGGCCACTCGCTGGCGCTGGCCGCCGGAGAGGGCACGCGGCTTGCGCTTGAGGTACTCCTCGATCTGGAGGATGTTGGCGGCCCGCTGGACTCGCTCTCGGATCTCCTTCTTCGGCACCTTCGCGAGCTTGAGGCTGAAGGCGAGGTTCTCCTCGACCGTCATGTGCGGGTAGAGCGCGTAGCTCTGGAAGACCATCGCGATGTTCCGTTCCTTCGGCGTCAGGTCGTTGACGATGCGGTCGCCGATCCTGAGCTCGCCGTCGGTGATCTCCTCGAGCCCGGCGACCATGCGCAGGGCGGTCGTCTTGCCGCACCCGGAAGGGCCGACCAGCACCATCAGCTCGCCGTCCTCGATCGCGAGGTCGAGGTTCTCCACGGCCTGCGTCCCGTCGTCGTAGATCTTCGAGACGTCGTCGAACTCGATCTGCGCCAGTTCGGCTCCTCCTTTGAGCCGCCAGCTTACTTCGCTCGGCGCTCGCACGCACCCCGCCGCAGGCTCGCGGTGGTCGCAGGCCCCATAGCCTTGGGTGATCATGGGCGCCTCGAACAGCCTCCCGAACCTGATGACCCGATCCTGGTGGCGCGAAGGCGTCCTCTATCAGATCTACCCCCGGTCGTTCGCAGACGGAAACGGCGACGGCATCGGCGACCTCACCGGCCTGACGGCCAGGCTCGACTACCTCGAGTGGCTCGGCGTCGACGGCATCTGGCTGAACCCGATCAATCCGTCGCCGGACGTCGACTGGGGTTATGACGTCGCCGACTACACGGGGGTACACCCGGATCTCGGCACGCTCGAGGACGTCGACCGGCTGGTCGAGGAAGCCGGACGCCGCGGGATCCGCGTCCTGCTCGACCTCGTTCCCAACCACACGTCTGACCAGCACCCGTGGTTCCGCGACCGCCCGGACTTCTACGTCTGGGCGGACGAGGTGCCGAACAACTGGCAGGCGATCTTCGGCGGCGGCTCGGCCTGGGCCCTCGACGACGAGCGCGGCCGCTACTACCTGCACAACTTCGCTCGTGAGCAGCCCGATCTCGACTGGTGGAACCCGGACGTGCGCGCGGAGTTCGACCGCATCCTGCGCTTCTGGCTCGACCGCGGAGTCGCGGGCTTCCGGATCGACGTCGCCCACGGATTGATCAAGGACCAGGAGCTTCGTGACGACCTTCCGGCGACCGAGGACGACGACCCGCACACGCGCGCAATGGGCGTGCGGCGTGTCTTCTCGATGAATCGTCCCGAGACGCACGAGATTCTCCGTGACTGGCGCCGACTGGCTGACGGGTACGAGCCGCCGCGAGTGCTCGTCGGCGAGGCATACGTGCTCGACACGGCTGCCTGGGCCCGCTTCTATGGCTCGGGCTCGGATGAGCTGAACCTCGCCTTCAACTTCGCCTTAGTCCATGCCGACCTCGACGCCGAGGAGATGCGCAGCGATCGTCGGCGCTACCGAGGCCGCGCTGCCTGCAGGAGCATGGCCCTGCTGGATCGGCTCGAACCACGACGCGGGTCGCCTTGCGACCCGCTGGTGCCACGGGGACGAATCACTCGCACGCTGCGCGCTGCTGCTGCTCATGACCCTGCGCGGCACGCCATCGCTCTACTACGGGGACGAGCTCGCGCTACCCGGAGGGGCACGTTCCGCAAGAGCGCGTACGAGACGTCGCCGACCCGTCGCGGGACCCCAGCCGCACCCCGATGCCGTGGGCGCGACAAGGCGGCTGGACCGATCCGTGGCTCCCGCTCGAGGACACGCGCCGCAACGTCGAGGACCAGCGCTCGGACCCTGCCTCGACGCTCCACTACACGCGCGATCTGATCGCGCTTCGCCGTCGGCTACCCGATCTGCGCGACGGGCAGGTACTCGGAGCTGCCCGCACCGGCGGGCGCGTGGGCGTATCAGCGCGGCGGGAACGTCTTCGTCGCGGTGAACCTCGGCCGGAGTCGGCGGAGGTCGAAGAGATCGAGGGGACGATCGCGCTCGCGACGGTCCGCGCCCGTGAGCAGGAGCTGCGTCTCGGGACGCCTACGGCTCGATCCGGCGGAGGGCGCTGTCGTCCTGCGTCGACGGCCACCAGTTCCAGCGCCCGAGGATCGCCATGAGTGAGGGGACGAGCAGCGCCCGGACGATCGTCGCGTCGATGAGGACGGCGAGCGCGATCCCGACGCCGATCTCCTTGACGATGACGATCTGCGAGGTCGCGAAGGCGCCGACGGCAATGCAGAAAAGGAGGGCGGCGGCGGTGATGATGCGCCCGGTGCGCTCGAGTCCGATGGCGACGGCCTCCTTGTTGGGCGTTCCCGCGTCCCAGGCTTCCTTGATGCGGGTGAGCAGGAAGATCCCGTAGTCGGTCGTCAGCCCGAAGGCGACCGCGAACAGGACGATCGGCTGCGTCAGCTCGATCGCGCCCTGGCCGCGGTAGTCGAGCAACCCCTCCAGGCGGCCGTCCTGGAAGACGAAGACGAGGATCCCGAAGGTCGCCGACAGCGTCAGGAGGTTCATCAGAAGCGCCTTCAGCGGCAGCACGACCGAACGCGTCGCGGCCCAGAGGAGCACGAACGTGACCGCGGCGAGGAGGGCAGCGGCAATGGGCAGCATTGCCCCGATCGTGTGCCTCTGGTCGAGGAAGAGCGCCGTCGAGCCACCGACGAGCGCGTCGCCGGGAAGCCTGCGCATCTGCTTCACGAGCCCGAGCGAGGCACGGTCCAGGAACGGCTCGCCCGACGAGGCACGGACCTCCCACACGTGTGGGCCGAGCTCTCGCGGGGGGAGGACGAGCGGCGCGTCGACGCTGCGCGCGTACCGCGCGGCGTCGGCCTCCGTCCCGCGGACGACCGCGAAGACCTGCGAGAAGGCGGTCGGGGGAAAGTCGCGGCGGATCGCCGCGTCGACGACGCGCGAGGAGAGCTTCGGCGGCAGGACGGACGCATCGACGCCCGTGAAGCGGATGGAGAGGAACGGCAAGGCGAGCACGACGAGGAACGCCGTCGCGGCGATCGCGACCGGCACGGGGCGTCGCATGAGAGCGTGCGCCAGCCGGTACCAGCCGCCACGCTCGCCGCGGGCTGCCCGCTCGGCTGCGCGCCGCCACCGGCGCGGCGACAGCGCATTCACCCGTGTGCCGAGCACGAAGAAGAGCGCCGGCAAGACGGTCAGCGCGATCAGGCCGGCGAGCGGAGCGACCAGCCCCCCGGCAATGCCCATCGAGCGGAGGAACCCGATCGGGAAGATGGCCAGCGTCGCGATCGCCGCGGCGATCGTCACCGAGCTGAACGCGACGGTGCGCCCGGCGGTGGCGATCGTCCGCCGTACGGCGTCGGCGCCTGGCCCACGGGCCGCCAGCTCTTCTCGGTAGCGGGAGACGAGCAGGAGGCTGTAGTCGATGCCGAGCCCGAGGCCGATGCCCGTGACGATGTTGAGGGCGTACGTCGAGACGGGCAGCGCGAGGTTGACGAGACGAAGGATCGAGCAGCCCGCCGAGGATCGTCAGGGCACCGGTGACGAGCGGGAGGAGCGCCGCTACGAAGCTCCGGAACACCCAGAGGGCGAGCAGGAAGAGGAGCGGGAAGGCGATCTTCTCGGCAAAGGTCAGGTCGTGCTGAACCTGGTGGTTCACCTGCGTCGTCGCGAGCGCCGTTCCGCCCATCGCGACGCCGTCGAGCGGCGCGAGTCGGTCGTCCACGCGCGTTGCGGCCTCACGCCAGACGCGCTGGGAGACGCCTGCCCTTGCGTGGGCGCTGACGAGCACCTCCGCTCCGTCCTTCGAGCGGAGGGGCGGAGCGACGACGGGAAACACCGGCTCGGAGTGGATGGCGCCGACGACGCGCGCAACCCGTTGCGCGTCGGGTTGCGGACGAGGACGAGCACCTGCGGCGAGGCCGAGAGGCCCGATGCGCCCTCGACGGCACGCTCGGCCCGAAGGCTCTCGCTGCCGTGCGTGACGAAGTCGTTCGAGCCGCGGCCGAGCAGCCCCGGCGTATCGAGGCCGAACGCGACCCCGATGATCGCGAACGCGAGCGCGGCCGCGAGCACACGGCGCGGGGCGCGAATCGCCAGGTCGCTGAGCGTGCGGAGTACCACGATCCTCCGTTACAGCTACCAGCCTGAGTTCTCGTGCGCTTCGGTGGGACGCGCATCGGGGCGGCTACGGAACCGGGTGCCTCGAACTACGGAACGCGGAGTGATCGACATGCGCGCCGGGCTAGCCTTCCTCCGTGGACGCCGGCTCCCTTCCTCCGCCTGAGCTCGACTTCGAGCTGGCTGTTGAGGGCGCGGTCGAGTCGCTCCCGCCCGACCTCCGAGCAGCGATGTCGAACGTCGAGATCGTGGTCGAGCCGGAGCCGGCTCATGGAATGCCGCTCTTGGGCCTTTACCAGGGCATTCCGTTGACGCGTCGCGGAGCGTTCTACGGCGGTGTGCTGCCGGACAAGATCACGATCTACCGCGGCCCGCTGGAGCGGTTGTACGGCGCCGACGAGGGTCGTCTGCGACAGGAGATCCGCCGCGTCGTGCTCCACGAGGTGGCTCATCACTTCGGCATCTCCGACGAGCGACTCGTCGAGCTCGACCGGTACTGACGTGATCTTCCGCCGGTCGCGGCGCTTCGACGATCTCGTGCAGCGGCAGCTCGAGCTCTTCCGAGAGGACGAGGCCGACCTGCTCGAAGAGGCGCAGAGCGCGGACCGGGCATGGACCCGAGCCGGGCGCGACGAAGCGGAGGGGCGCTACGGCGACTATCAGCTCGTCGTCGACGCCATTGCCGATCGGCTCCTCGACCTCCGCGAGGCGTACGCGGCGACGCTTGCGGACGAGGCGGTCGACGAGTATCGCGACTCCTTCACGCGCGCCGCCACAAAGCGGTTCCCTCGATACGCGAGTCTTCTCGCCTAGTGCCGCGTGCCGTCTGAGCGTCTCTGAGCTGCAGCGCGGGTATCGGCGAAAGGCGCGAAGCCGTCAGACCGTTCAGTGCAGCTCGTGCGCCATGGACTGCCATGCGCCGGCCAGGTGGACGGTGGCCATTGCGATGATCAGGCCGGCGACGAGCGAGCCTGCGAGGAGCCAGCGGCGAAGCGACGGCCCGGCAGGTCGTTTCCGGGGCGCCAGTCGGCCGAGGCGAGTCCGGGGACCCGGAGCGCGTGGCCGAGCACGTGTGCCGCCATGGCGATGAACCAGACGACGAAGCTCGCCTTGTGCAGGCCGACCAACGAGCCGCTCCTCGGACCAAGCGCGATCAATGCCACTCCCGTCGCGAACAGCGCGATCGTCGACAGAACGACGGCAGGCGCGAGCAGGCGCAGGGCGGGAGGGGGCGGCCCCTCGACGCGGTAGGGACGGCTCCCGCTGTAGTAGCGAACGAACCGGTAGCCCGTGCTGCCGAGCTTGAGCAGGATCGGCGGGATCAGGAGCATCCCGACGAAGACGTGGACGGAGAGCAGCGGTCGGATCGCGAGGACGGTCACGCCCTCCGCCGCCAGGAGCACGAGGAGCACGGCCGCGGTGGATCCGGTCAGGCGCCGGTTGCCAGCGGTGCCGCCGGTGCGGGCCGTGAGCCGACCCCGGAGTGGGGCGGGTTCGAGTCGCTCTGCGGAATCGAGGTCGACCATCGAGAAGCAATGGCAGCGGATCGTCGATGAGAGAACGATGAGACGGTCACCCGACTCCAGACCGGAACGGGAAGCGACAATGACCGGTGATGCGGGTGCTGATCGTCGAGGACGAGGCGAAGCTCGCCGGGCTGCTCCGTCGGGGCCTGCAGGAGGAGGGACACGCTGCGGACGTCGCGGCTCGCGGCGAAGACGCCCTGTGGATGGCGCGCGCCCGTCCGTACGACGCGATCGTGCTCGACATCATGCTTCCCGATCTCGACGGGTTCTCTATCTGCCGCTCGCTCCGGGACGCCGAGATCTGGACGCCGGTCCTGTTCCTGACGGCGCGCGATGCGCTCGAGGACCGTGTCGGAGGGCTCGACGCCGGCGCCGACGACTATCTCGTCAAGCCCTTCTCGTTTCCCGAGCTCCTCGCCCGGCTTCGCGCGGTGACGAGGCGCGGCCCGATCGAGAGGCCAACGATCCTCGAGGTCGGATCGCTGCGGCTGGATCCGGCTGCACGCCGCGTATGGCGCGGCGAGACAGAGCTCGTGCTGTCCGCGAAGGAGTTCGCCCTCCTCGAGGCCTTCATGCGCCGTCCCGATCAGGCCCTGTCCCGGAGCGTGCTTCTCGAAGCGGCCTGGGACATGGCCTACGAGAACGGTCGAACGTCATCGACGTGTACGTCCGCTACCTGCGGGAGAAGATCGACCGGCCATTCGGCTGCGGGTCGCTGGAGACGGTTCGCGGCGTTGGTTACCGGCTGAGCTCCGAGCGATGCTGAACGCTCTACCCATCCGCGTCCGCCTTGCTGCCGGCTTCGGTGTCGCGATGGCGGCGGTTCTCGTCGGGCTCGGCATCTTCGTCTACTTCCGGGTCGACAGCGCGTTGCTCCGCTCCGTCGACGACAGCCTCCGAGCGCAGGCGGGAGATTCGTCGCAACACGTGCACGGCGGCTCTCTGATCGACCCGGACGTCGGGGAGTCGGGCACGGTCGTCGAGGTGATCGACGCAAACGGGCGCGTGATCCGCTCCGCGCCGACGGGCTTGCCTCCGCTCATCGATCGCAGGACGCTCAGCCGTGCCCGGACGGGGAGGGTGATCGTGACCGTGTCCCGCGGGCCGGGCGAGTCGAGTGACTGGCGGGCGCTGGCGGAGCCAGTCAGCGGCGGGGTGCTCGTCGTGGCCCGATCGCTTCGCCAGCGCGAGGAGACGCTCCATCACGTCTTCCGCGTGCTGCTGATCGCAGGCCCGCTGGGGTTGCTGCTCGCGACGACGGGTGGCTACCTGCTCGCTGCTGCGGCGCTCCGCCCCGTCGAGTCGATGCGCAGGCGGGCGAGCGTGATCTCGGCGGAGACTGTCGCTGCTCGGCTGCCGGTCCCGCACGCCCGCGACGAGATCCGGCGTCTCGCGGAGACGCTCAACGAGATGCTGACCCGCCTCGAGGCGTCCTTCGCGCACGAACGTCGCTTTGTCGCCGACGCCAGCCACGAGCTGCGCACGCCGCTCGCACTCCTCAAGACCGAGCTCGAGCTGGCCCTTCGCCGAGAGCGCACGGCGGACGAGCTGCATGCCGCGATCGAGTCGGCCGCCGTCGAGACGGACAGGCTGATCCGTATCGCAGAGGATCTGCTGCTGATCGCGCGCCTCGATCACGCGGAGCGTCGTCTCGGCCGTGAGCGCGTCGACGTTGCGGATCTGGCGAACGGGGTTGCCGCGCGGTACGCGGCACAGCCGGAGTCGATCGGCCGGCGCGTCGAGGTCGACGTTCCGGCGGGCACCGAGGTCGACGCGGATCGCCTACAGCTCGAGCGGGCGCTCGGAAACCTGCTCGAGAACGCCTTTCGCCATGGGGATGGCACGGTGACGCTGCGCGCGCGTGGCGACAACGGCATCGTCGAGTTCCATGTGACCGACGAGGGGCCAGGGTTCCCCGACGAGTTCGCCGATCGTGCGTTCGAGCGGTTCAGCAGCGCCGACGAGGCGCGGGGAGGGGCGGGCACCGGCCTCGGGCTCGCGATCGTCGACGCCGTCGCGCACGCCCACGGCGGAGCTGCAGGGCTGACACGGCAGGAGGACGGGGCCGACGTCTGGCTCCGGATTCCGGCCGGCAATCAGGGCTAGTCGTCTCATCGTGCTCTCATCTCTTCCGGCATAGCCTGGCCGGGGTGAAGGGGCGCGAGCAACTCACCCGTGTGCGCGAGCGCCAGGCCGCGCGCCTCTCTCGGCTCAAGCGAAGGATCGTCTTCGCTTCGACGGTGTGCTTTGCCGCGATGTTCGGGCTCGCCGCGCAGCACGCAGTAGGCTCGAGTAAGCGCCGCGTCGTCGCCTCGACCACGCGAGCGCCGCGTGTGGTGCCGGCGAAGGTCCACTTCTTCGACGAACAGGGCGCCGGCTACGCATTCGCCGATCCGCAAACGCCCGCCGACTTCGGGCAGCCCACGCCGAGCTCCGCAACCGTTGCTCCGCCACCCGTCGCGCAGACCAGTGTCTCCTGAACTCGCCGGCGCGCCGGGGATGCGCGCCCACGACTTTCGGGCCATGGGCACCGACGTCCGTGTGCTCGCTCCGGCCGCATGCGCCGGGGACGCGTTCACCATCGTCGAGCGCCTCTTCGCCGACTGGGAAGCAGTGCTGAGCCGCTTTCGGCCGGAGAGCGATCTCTCCCGGGCGAACGCGGGCGCTGGAGAGCCGGTGCGGGTCGATCGACTGCTCGTCGACGTCACCGCGGCGGCGGTCGCCGCGGCCCGGGCGACGCACGGCCTGTTCGATCCGACGCTCGAGCGCGAGCTCGTGCGCATCGGGTACGGCCGATCCTTCGAGCACGTCGGCGGACCGCGTCCTTCGACAGAGAAGCCGCGCCCGGGCGGCTCGTGGGAAACGGTGGAGATCGATCGCGAACGCTCGACCGTCACCGTTCCGCCGGGCTGTGGTCTCGACCTCGGCGGCATCGCCAAAGGCATGGCCGTCGACGCCGGGCTCGACCGGCTCGCGGCGTTTGGCATCGGCACGGCTCTCGTCAGCGCCGGCGGCGACCTCGCCGTTCGCGGACTAATGCCGGGCACCGCGGCCTGGACCGATCCGGGCCGGCGAGGAAGCCGAGGGTCAGGTTGTGCCGCTGCTACGCGGCGCGCTCGCGACGTCGGGAACGACGAAGCGCCGCTGGAGACAAGGGCCGCTCCACCGCCACCACCTCGTCGACCCCCGCACGGGCGAGCCAAGCCGTAGCGGTCTGCGTCAGGTCACGGTGGCGGCCGCTACCTGTCGTGCTGCCGAGGTCGCTTCGACGGCCGTGCTCGTGGCCGGGTCGGTGCTCGGTCGACGCCTGATCGAGGCGTGGGGTCTCGCCGGTCTGCTCGTCGAGGACTCGGGCCGGACGGTGGCGGCCGGACGTTGGCCTCAAACCGATGTGACGAGGGCAGCGTGACGAGCTGGTCTGCCGTCACGTGGGACACCGCACGGGCCGGCGGCTTCCCGCCTACGTGCTCTTGACGCTGGCCGTCGTGATCGGGCTCATCCTGCGCAACCGCTTGAGCTCCAGCGCTGGCCCCGCGTGATCACGTACGAGCTCCACGGCTACGTTTCGCTGCTCGCCCTCGTCTTTCTCTCCATCCACGTCCTCGCCGTCGCCGTCGATCCTTCACGCATTTCCGTCTCGGTGAGCTGATCGTGCCGTTCGCCTTCCACTACCGGCCGCTCTGGATGGGGCTCGGCATCGTCGCCCTCTACCTGCTACTCGCGGTCTGGGTGACGACACTCATCCGCAAGCGGATCGGGCACCAGGCGTGGCGCAGGGTGCATGGCCTGGCCTTCGTCGTCTACGCGGCAGCGACCGTGCACGGGCTCGGGGCGGGGAGCGACACGCGCACGTTCTGGGGGACTGCGGTCTACGTCGTCAGCGTCGTCCTCGTCGTCGGGTCGGCCGGCAGGCTCTCGTCCCTGCCGGCTCCGCGAGCCGCCCCCGCCCGGCTATCGCGGCTGCGACCGGTCTCGCCGTGGCCGCCGTCGGGGTGTGGGCCCTGGGGGGTCCGTATGCCGCAGACTGGGGAAAGCACGTCCGTGCGGTGCACACCGCGGCCGCCACACCACCGATGACGAACCGCACGGTCGCCCGGGCGCACGTGTCCTCGCCGATCGTCCATCTGCCCTTCCGTGCGCGCTTCGCAGGGCGGGTGCTCGTCGCACCGGTGAACGAGACGGGGCGGATCACGGTTCGTATCGACGGGGCGCTCGCCGGCTCGACCCGGGACCACCTCGAGATCCTGCTGCACGGCGTCCCCCTCGAGGACGGCGGGGTCTTGATGGAGCAGAGCCGGGTCAGGATGGGAACGACGACTCCGCTGTATCACGGCACCGTGACCGGCCTGCGCGGCTCCCGGCTTACCGCCCTCGTCCACTCTGCGAGGCAGCAGGTACAGCTCGGGATCAGGCTTCAGCTCTCGTCGGACGGCCGGGCTACTGGCAGCGTGCGTGGCACGAGCGTCGCGTCCGGCCAGACGTGAGCTCCCGTCGGCGAATCCCCTTCGTGCTCGGGCTCGTCGCGCTCGCCGCGGGCTGCGGCGCGAGCCGCTCGTCTGCTCCTGCTCCGACGCGATCGTCGAGACCCGCTCCGGCCACGGCGACGCAGGCCACGGTCGTGCACCGCGCCCGGCGAGTCTCTTCGCTCCGTCTTCCGGTCACCCACTCCCGCGTCCTGCCGGGGTACTTGCTCGTCGCGGATCGCAACAACGACCGCGTGCTCCTGGTTTCTCCTGCCAAGCGAATCGTCTGGCACGTGGACGGGCTGCCCCAGCCGGACGATGCGTTCTTCACGCCCGGATACGGAAGCGTCATCACGAACGAGGAATTCAACGACACGCTCGCCGAGGTCTCACTGCGGCGGCGGACTGTCATCTGGCGGTACGGGCATGCGTCGGTGCCCGGGCGAGGCGCCGGCTATCTCGACTCGCCGGACGACGCCTACCGCCTGCCTGGCAGCGTCACGACCGTCGCCGACATTGGGAACTGCCGGATCGTGCAACTGCGTCGAAGTGGCAGCGTGCTCCGCATCCTCGGCGGCACGTGCACCCACGACCCACCGCGCGGGTTCGCGAGCCCGAACGGTGACACGCCGCTTCCGGACGGCGGCCTCCTCGTGACGGAGATCGGCGGCTGGGTCGATCGCCTAGACCGCGCCGGCCGGCTCGTCTGGTCGGTGCGCTCGCCGGTGTCGTATCCCTCGGACGCGCAGCTTCTGCCCGGCGGCCACATCCTCGTCTGCAGCTTCACGACGCCGGGGCGCGTGGTCGAGATGACCAAGGACGGCCGGGTCGTCTGGTCGTTCGGCTCCACCAGCGGCGTCGATCGTCTCGACCGGCCGTCGCTTGCGATCAGGCTGCCGAACGGGCTGATCGCCATCAACGACGACTGGCGTCACCGGGTGATCCTCGTCGATCCCGCCTCCAAACGCATCGTCTGGCAGTACGGCCACACGGACATCGCCTCGGCTGCTCCTGGCTACCTGAGCAAGCCGGACGGCATGGACTTCCTTCCAGCGAACGCCGGATCCGTTCCGATCGCGCGAGCTGTACGCCGAGCCAGGCCCACGTCGCCGATGTCGCGGAGTGTCGGTCCGACCCGGATCGGCACTCTGCCCCAGGCGCTGTCCCGGGCGGCCGTCGTCAGCCTCGCCGACCGTCGGATCGTCGTTCTCGGCGGGTTGACGAACGGTCGTGTTCGCGAGCCGTGTTCGCGGGCCCACCTGACCGCCTGCGGTCCGTCGCCCTG
>CAVYZL010000004.1:0-85273 GCA_963773055.1 uncultured Actinomycetes bacterium
TCGATGCTGCGCGGCGGCTCAGACATGGTCGAGACCGGTGCTAACGCCCGGAAGAGGTCGCCGGCTTCCTTCAGGCGCCTGCGCAGCGCCCGCGATCTTGGTCAGCATGCCCTTGAAGATCCACGAGTGGACGGGGAAGAGGCCGTACCAGTAGACCGTCCCGAGCAGGCCAGCCGGGTGGAAGATCGCCGTCTGGTGGATCGTGCTGCCAGAGTCGTTTCCGTCGACCTCGAACTGGAGCCACGCCCGCCCCGGGAGCCTCATCTCGGCCTGGAGCCGGAGCAGACGGCCCGGCTCGTAGGCCTCGACGCGCCAGAAGTCGAGTGCCGAGCCCATGGTCGGCGTTTCGGGATCGCGCCGGCCGCGGCGCACGCCGACGCCGCCCACGAGCAAGTCGACGAAGCCGCGCAGCCGCCAGAGGCGGTCGCCGAAGTACCAGCCCGTCTCGCCGCCGATCCGTCGGATCGGACGAAACGCCTGCGCCGGGGAGACCCGCACCTGGATCGAGCGGGAGTCGACCAGACGCTTGCCGTGGTGCACGCCGCCGTAGCGCTCCGGCTGCAGGCCCGCGGAGGCGACGGAATCAGACCAGCGGGTCTCCGAGAACTCAAGGTCCTCGTTCGCGAGGGCGCGGGCGATCGCTTCCCGGTGGCCGCGAGGCTTGATCGCGAAGGCGCGAGCGGCGCTCGCGCTTCGGACGACGGTCTCGTGGGGAAGGCTGTCGATCAGCCTGCGACCGACACGGGCGTACACGGGCGTCACGAGCCCGAGCCAGAGGCTCGAGAGCCGGGCCGTGAGAAACGGCACCGGGATGATCCACCGGCGGATGCCGAGCTGCCGCGCGTACTCGCGCATCAGCTCCTCGTAGGAGACTTGGTCGGCGCCACCGATCTCGAACACCGCGCTGCCTTCGAGCTCGACGTCGAGGGCTGCTACGAGGTAGTCGAGCACGTCCTCGATCGCGATCGGCTGCGCCTTGGTGCGCACCCAGCGCGGCGTGATCATCACCGGCAGGCGCTCGACCAGCTTGCGAAGCATCTCGAAGGAGAGGCTTCCCGAGCCGATCACGATCGAGGCCCGGAACTCGATCGTCTGCACGCCCGAGTCGGCAAGAATGCGGCCGACTTCCTGGCGACTCGCCAGGTGGCTCGAGAGATCGCTGCCCGCGCCGAGCCCACCCAGGTAGACGATTCGACGCACGCCCGCCTCGCGCGCGGCGGCGGCGAAGTTGGCGGCGCCACGACGATCCTGCTGCTCGAAGCTCGCCGCCGAGGTCATCGAGTGAACGAGGTAGTAGGCGGTCCCGACCCCGCGCATCGCCGGACGCAGCGAATCGAGCTCGAGGACGTCGCCAGCGATGATCGTCGTCGAGTCGCGGTTCGGGACGACGGCCTCCGGGCGGCGCGTCAGGCAGCGCACCCGCTCCCCCCGCTCCTCCAGCACTCGGAGGAGCCGGCCGCCGACGTAGCCGGTGGCGCCCGTGAGGAGGATCGGCGCGGAGGTCACGTCCGCGCAACTTCGTCGGCTGCCGCTACGAGATCTCCGTCCAGGCGGCGGACGCGGAGACGGGCGCTGAGCCCGTCCGTCGCGCCGGGGCCTGCGAGCGCGAGCGGCACCGCCCGGGCCAGCCGGCGGAGGGGGGCGGCTTGCGCCTCGAGCAGGGCGGGGTCGAAGCTCGAGACGACTACGAGCGCCGGCCGCGTCGTCTCGGCCGCGCGGGCGAGCGTTGCGATCGGCGTGTCCGCGCCGAGAAAGAGGATCCGCCAGGAGTGAGAGCGCAAGACAAGCGCGAACGCGAGCAGGGTGATGTCGTGCATCTCACCGGGCGCACAGGCGAGAAGAGCAAGAGGGCCTGTTCCTCGGCCCCAGAACCGGGCAAGCGCAAGCAGCCTGCCGCGGATGAGGTTGCTCGCGAAGTGCTCCTGGCTGATCTCGATCTCGCCCCGCTTCCAGCCGTCGCCTACCTCCTTCAAGGCGGGCAGCACCACGTGGCGCAGCGTCTCCTCCAGGCCGAACGCAGCAAGGCTCTCGTCGAGCGCCGAGTGAGCGGCAACTTCGTCCCAGCGGCCGATCGCCGCAAGCAGGCGAGCGGCGAGGTCCTCGAGCATTCCCTCGGACGGCCGCTCGTCTTCGAGTGCGGCGCGCGCAGCCTCCGCGGCTGAGAGACCTCGGTCGAGCCCGAGCCGCATGCGCTCCACGCGAGCGGCGTCGGCTGCCGTGTAGAGCCGGAAGCCGCCCGGCGAGCGAAGCGGTCGCGTGAGCCCGTACCGCGCTTCCCACGCGCGCAGCAGCTCCGGCGTGACGCCCACCCGGCGCGCGAACTCGCCGATCCGAAGCTGCCCGGAGTCAGTCGTCATGGACATCATCATACAAACATTCAACAAACACTTGACGTCAGCGACTCATACGGCTATCCTTGTACAGAATCATGACAGAACCTATACAAGTAGTGATCGGTCGGCGGCCTGAACGTCGACCAGAAAGGAAAGAAGACATGCCGCACAACATCGTTGGAACCGCACGAGAGGCAGGGACGTTCCAGACCCTGCTCACCGCCGTCGATGCCGCGGGCCTCGGCGACACCCTCGCCGACGGAGGACCGTTCACCGTCTTCGCCCCGACCGACGACGCGTTCGCAGCGCTCCCGCAGGAGACCGTGCAAGGTCTCCTCGCAGACCCGCCTGCACTCGTCCGGGTTCTGACCTATCACGTCGTCCCGGGTCGGATCATGTCGGCCCAGATCACGCACGACAGCGAGCAGAAGACGGTCGAGGGCGGCGTGCTCAAGATCGCCGTGAACGGCAGCGTGACCGTCAACGACGCCACCGTCATCCAGGCGGACGTCGAAGCCGAAAACGGCGTCATTCACGTCATCGACCGAGTCCTGATCCCCGCCGCGTAGGCGGCCGCAACCGAAAGGAACCTGACATGAAGAGGACAGGAACAGCAATCGTGATCGGTGCTGCGGCGCTCGCAGCCGCCAGCTCGATCGCAGCGGCCTCACCCGCGAAGACGACGGGGATGGGCCAGAAGAACATCGTCCAGACCGCGGTCGCCGCGGGCAAGTTCAAGACGCTCGTCGCGCTCGTGAAGAAGGCGGGCCTCGCAGGCACGCTCTCTGCCCAGGGCAAGCTGACCGTCTTCGCACCGACCGACCAGGCCTTCGCGAACCTGAAGAAGAGCAACCCCGCCCTCTACAACAAGGTCGCCACCAACAAGAAGCTCCTCCAGTCCGTGCTCACCTATCACGTCGTCGGCAAGCGCATCCCCGCCGCCGCCGCGATCGCGGCGGCCAAGAAGGGGCTGAAGGTCAACACCGTCCAGGGTGAGTCGATCGCGCTCTCCTTCAAGGGCGGCAAGATCGTCCTCAACGGCACAGCACGTGTGGTGATCCCCGACGTGAAGGCCTCGAACGGAGTCATCCACGCCATCGACGCGGTCCTCGTGCCGCCGTCGCTGTCGCAGCCGCCGGCGCCGACGCAGTCGATCGTCCAGATCGCGTCCGGCAACCCGGACTTCTCGACGCTCGTCTCGCTCGTCCAGAAGGCCGGCCTCGTCGAGGCGATCTCGGCTTCCGGCCCGTTCACCCTCTTCGCGCCGACCAACGAGGCGTTCGCGAGGCTCGCAAAGGCGGCGCCTGCTACCTACGCGGCCGTCCTCGCCGACCCCGCGCTGCTCGCGAAGGTGCTCACCTACCACGTCGTCGCCGGCGACATCAAGAGCGCTCAGGCGACCGCAGCCGCACAGCAGAACGGCACCGTCAAGGCCCTCGAGGGCGAGCCGATCTCGCTCTCGCTGAAGGACGGAAAGCTGACCCTCAACGGCAGCGCCACCGTCGTCACCGCCGACATCCTGGCGACGAACGGTGTGATCCACGCAATCGACACCGTGATCGTCCCGCCCAGCCTGTCGGCCTAGCTCGCCGGCCAGGGGACACACTCCCCGTCCAAGACGGCATCGGGTCTCGCGTGCACACCCAAACCGGGGTGTGGCGCGAGACCCGATGCCGCTCTCCCCAAGTGCGCGTCCAAACACGGCAGGAGGCTCAAGGCATGGACAACACGGCGCTTCGGCACGGCAATGCGTTACTTGCGTTGATCCACGCGGCGCAGGCGGCGGTGATCCTCGCGCTCTCGACCGACTACTCGCTTCCCGTCACAGGCGCCTTCATGGAGGGCCCGCCGGGAAGCGGACTGCCGAAGCAGGAGTTGCTCTTCGACCTCCGAATCGGCCCGCTCGTCGGCGCATTCCTGTTGCTCGCAGCACTCGACCACGCTCTCGTTGCGCTCCCACCGTGCCGCGCACGCTACGAGCGAGGTCTCGCAGCGGGCGTCAATCCATTCCGTTGGCTCGAGTATTCCCTGTCGGCCTCGCTGATGGTCCTCCTGATCGCGATGCTGACCGGCATCGCCGACTACGTCGCGTTGTTCGCCCTCTTCGCGGTGAACGCGGCGATGATCTTCCTCGGCTGGCTGATGGAGCTACTCAACCCGCCGGACCGTGCGCGGACGCGCTGGCTGCCATTCGTGCTCGGCTGCATCGTCGGCGTCGTAGCGTGGATCGCCATCGCGGTGCAGATCGGCGTCTCGGCGGAGCGTGGACATGCACCGCCGACGTTCGTCTATGCGATCTTCGCCTCGCTCTTCGTTCTGTTCAACAGCTTCGCCGTGAACCAGGCCCTGCAATACAAGCGGGTCGGGCGCTGGTGCGACTACCGCTACGGCGAGCGCTGGTATCTCTGGCTGAGCCTCGTCGCGAAGAGCCTGCTCGCATGGCAGGTCTTCGCGAACGTGCTCGTGCTCTAAGCCGGCCGGCACACACATGCCCAGCCCACGTCGATCTAATGCGCTCGGGCGCCGCCTCGCGTATTTCACTGGGCAAGATCAGGTCGCGATCATTAGCTTTCTATCAGCGATCGGCGGGAAGACTGGATTTAAAAAACGGCCCGCCCGACCGCTGCGCACCCAGGCGCGCGCCCGGCTTCTCGAGCAACCGCTTGAGGCCCGACCAGACTGCCTGCTCTTGCCGCCGGCCCATGCGGACGATCAGCGGGCCCACCAGCTTCAGGAGTCCACGCGGTTCCAGGTTCCACTGCCAGCGCATTCGAGTGCCCTCCGGAACCGGCTCGAAGGTCAGGCTGCCGTGGATTTCCATCGAGGTGAAGTGCGTCGCGGAGGCGAGCCGGTGCGGCCGCTCGTAGCCGGTGAATTCAGTCGTCATCTCGACCAGTCGCCGTCTCCCTTTCATCTTCATCTCGGCACGAAAGCGGGTGCCGGCGCCGATCGGACCAGCCGAGAGCTTCTCCGCGCGCAGCATGCGCGGGTTGTAGCGCGGCTCGTTGCGCTCGTCGGCGACGAAGTCGAAGACGTCCTCGACCGGGCGCTCGATCACGAGGTCACCCTCTACGCGTGGCATGACTCGCCCAGCCCTAGGTCCCGGCGGCGCGCGTCGGCCGGAAGGAAACAAACGGACGGGTCTGAACGAACTCCCTCACCGCCCTCTCCGAGCTCAATTCACCCCAGCCCAGAATCGCCGCGAAGAGGCGCACCCGCCACGGATGCCGGCGCCGGAACTCCGCCGCCACAGCGACGCTCTCGTCCTCGGAGAGGAAGCGCTGCTCCGGGACGTACGACTCGCGCCCGATCTGGATCTCGAGTGCCGGGCGGACGCGGAGGTTGCGAATCCACTCGGTGTTCGGGCCCCACGCTGAGCAGACGACCGCTTCCCGGGTGTCCGGCTCGTACGTCAGCGCCATCGCGACCGTCTCGCGTCGCTCGCCGGTCTTTCGGCCTTGGTGCGCGATCAGGAGGAAGGTGTGGTCGAGCGTCCAGCCCCAACCGCGGTGGTACAGGGGGCGCGGCATCCGCATGAGCGCGAGGGCGAGACGTCCGGGCTGCCGACGCAGCCCGAGCAACGGCCTCCTGGCACGTCCCCGTTCGTGGGCGGCACTCGTCATGACTTCGTCATCGGTGGGTTGAAGATCTGTGACTCGTACGCATGGGTCACGGCTGCGACGTGCTGCGAGACGTGCGCGACGACCGACCCGACCGGGTTCGCGGTCGCGAACGTCGGGACGGAAATCAGGACGTTGCCCGTCTCGGGCCGGCTGAGCCCGTCCTCGCGGTACTGCGGGTAGCCCCAGTGGTAGGTCGCGGTGATGACGAGCACGAGCGGCAGCATCAGCGCGGTGAGCCGCAGCTTCCCCTTAAGGCCGTCGACACGGCCGTGCAGGAGCTTGTAGGCGACGAAGCAGGGGAAGATCGTCAGCAGCAGCGTGTCGATCACGCCGTAGCCGACCCCGCGCCAGAGCAGCTCGAACACGAAGTAGGCGCCGTGCGGCCGTGCCGTCGCGTCCTCGGTGTTGAAGACGTTGAAGACGAGGAAGGCCGTGAGCACGAGCCCGACGCCGAGGCTCCAACCCCAGCGGCGGCGGAAGATCGCAACCACGTCGACCTGCTCGATCCGCACGTAGGTCACGACCAGAGCGATCGTGACGGCGAAGTAGAGGAGGTAGAAGAGGTCGTGCTGCAGGTTGAGGACCGAGACGCCCAGGTACGGCACGAGGAACGCGATCACGCAGAGGCCGGCGAACCAGGCGAGCTGCCGGACGAGTCCTGGGATCGCCCGCGGTACTGGATGCGTACAGACCGACACAAGGATCACCTTCCGATCTGAGCTACCGCGAGCTTCTCTTCGAGGGAGCCGCGTGGCATCGGGGAGTCTGCGTATTCCCGCCTCGGTGTATTCACGCGGAAGCTCCGAGGCGCCTGGGGCGCGGCACACTTTAATGCCACGGTCGGCAACATCAGTTCGCAATTGTTAGCTATCAGTCTGCCTTCCTCTCGGCTGTGTCGTCTTGTGGTGGACGCGCGACAAGCTGAGCAGTAGTCAGCCTTTACGATTCGGTGCATGGATAGGCACACCGGGCTTGCGGATCATGCTGAGGCTCGTGTATGGCTGACGGAACGGCTCGAACGGGAGGACTTGAAAGAGGAGCCGTTGTCGTTGGCTCTCATTGACGTGGACGACATGCGCGCGATCAACGACTCGTATGGTCGCGCCGTTGGAGACGTGGTGCTTCGTCGCCTGACGGAGTTGATGAGGGACGCGACGGGTGCGAATGACCTCGCGGCTCGGGCTGGCGGAGAGGAGTTCTTACTCGCGTGGCCCGGCGACGATGCGACCGATGCGGCTCACGAGGCTGACGATCTTCGCGCCCGCTTCCACGAGTTGGACGTTGGGCTTGGCAACGGTGTTCAGGTTGGCGGCTTTACGCTGAGCGCCGGGATTGCCGACGTGGCTAGCCTGCGCCATGCCCGGGACGGGAACATTGCGGAGTCGCTGCTTGGAGCCGCCGAGGACGCGCTTTTGGCTGCAAAGCGCGACGGTGGCGACCAAGTTCGTGTGTTTCCGACGTCGTAATCTGCGTGAATCGCGACAACGGCTCGATTGTTGCCGCTGGGCCCGTGCGCTGCCACGATGCGCGCCCCAAGCGGTGCCACGCTCGGCAACATCAGTTCGCAATTGTTACCTATCTGTCGAGCAAGCGCCCCACTTCCCAGGCAAACCGGGCGTTCCTTGCCCCAGACGTTCAAACGACGTCGCCTGCAGACCTTTCGTTGTCGTTTCTACAGCGAATGGGCCGGACGCGCCTTCTGCTCGCGCGGCTTGAACTCGAGCAATACCGCCGCGCCTGCCATGTCTTCGTCGTCGAGTCTAGCGCGTGAGCGGACCGCTAGTGCGAACCGCGCGGACGACAGCATCGATCGCTCGGCTACTGACAGCCGCGTAGTTCCTGTCTTCAACGAGAGCTGCGTGTGTCGCGCCCTGGGTCGTTTCTTGAACGCTGTTTGTCGAGAGAGCGGCGAGCTTGTTCTGCGCTGCAGGCCAGCCCGACATCTGTCCAAGATCGGCCGTCAGAACGAAGAGCGGCTTTCCACCGAGACTCGTGAGAGCCTGGTCCTGACGAAAGACGGTTCGCAACTCGGCGAACTCGTCACGATCGGCCCGCAACTCACGTGGCGAGGAACTGAACGCGCGCGCCTGGCGGCGAGCATCCGAGGGCAAGGAACTGAAGCCGATGCCGAGCGAGTAGACGCGCGCGACACCCGCGCGTGCGAGCGTCGGAAGTAGCGCCGACGCACGACGCCACACCGCGTAGAAGCGGCGATATTCGGACAGATCAAACTGATACGGAGTGGCCGAGTCGATCAACGCGACCCCGGCTACGTCCTTGGGATAGTCCATCGCGTAGGCGAGTGCGTATGTGCCGCCGACTGAGTGACCGGCGAGAACATACGGCCCGGGAACATTGGCAGCTGCAAGAAGGCCCCGCACGTCGGCGGAAAGCTGATGCGCGTCCTGGCGACCGGGCACGTTTCCACTCCAACCTTGGCCGGCGCGATCGAAGGCACAGACTCGGGTCTTGCGCGCGACATCTCCTTGCACCCAAGCCCAGCTCGGAGTGCGCTCGCCCAGCCCATTGAACAAGATCACAGCCGGAGACCCCGAACCCGCACAACGCAGATAAAGGCTGCGGCCAGCGACGAGGTAGGTGCGGCCGCCGGAAGGCGGGTTGTTGCTCGTCGCTGCCTCCATGACGGTTTCGAATGCGCCGCCAAGAGCGGCGAGCGCCAAGACGGCGAATGCTGGATAGAGAAGCGCTCGGCGCGACCAGTTGTGCAATGAGCGGCGCGCACCCCGCACCGACCAGACGACAACGAGCGCAAGCAGAAGCGGCCAGACCCACCCCAGCCAGCCGAGGACGCGATTACTCGGCCCGAGAATGAGAAGCGCAAGGCCCGCGATGCCGAGGCCTAAGCCGGGGATGAGCGCCCAGGGTTGAGGCTGATCTGTGCGTCGACGAGCGAGCTCGAAGAGCATCAGCATCCCGAACGCGAGCGCGAGGAGGGCCGCACCCGTGATGACATTCTCAGGTCCGCCAGCGAACACGCCGAGGACGAGCACTAGACCCAGAATCAGCCCTCCCGCGATCGAGCTCAGAACGACAAGCCCGATGTGGCCGCGGGCATGTTCCTTCTCGAGTTCCGGAGGGCAACGGTGCTCGCTGCCTCGGCCGAGTCCGGCATAGCGCTCCTAAGCGAAAGTTGAGGACGTTCTTACGGGACACTCGATGCTATGCAAGTCGAGCGACCTATCGCGCCGTTGACGAACTCGCGCGGCGACGCCAACCAGGGTTAGCCGTGCGCGTGGAATTCGTGAACGACTGCATGCCCGCGTCCGCGCGCGATCAGCCAGCGGTTGACGGGGAACGCAGCTAGGAAGGCAGTCACAAGGCTGACGCCGAGGCTCCACCAGAACAGCCCGTCGGACAGTCCAGCCTCAATCGCGCCGGGGACGATCAGGATGAAGGCGTTATCAACGATTTCCATCGTCGCGATCGAGAGCGTGTCCGAGGCGATGGCAAGTCGCGCAGCTCGACGGGGGGCCACGCCGGCGCTGACCAAGGGTCGTAACGTCAGTGCATAACCGAACAGAAAGGCGAGCAGGATCGCGATCGCGATCGAGGCGGCGTTGCCCCATCCAAGCGCTGTTGCGATGACCATGCCGAGCACCTCGCCGATCGCGCAGCCCGTCAGGCAGTGGACGGTCGCCTGAAAGGCGCTCTGGTTCAGTGACGCTCTCTGCGCGCTCGTCTGCATGGAGCTCCTCCCGTGGCTATCGGCCAACTGAGAGACGGGCTTTGCCGAATCAAACCGCTACTGGTGGAAATGAACGCCCGCAGCTATCTCGCCGGCGATGATCGCCGCACAGACGAAGTCGACGACAAGGCAGAACGGGGGCCACCAGCGAGTGTTGGCGACAAACCGATGACGGTGCTGCCAGAGGTCCTTGAGCCCGTGGCCGGCAAGGCCGACGACAAGCAGCCACGGTGTGCCGGTGATCGCTGCGGCGGCGATGATGACGAACATGCCGGCGACGCCGCTTTCGACGGCGAGAACGGTTCGGCGTCCGTCGGCGACGGCGAGACCCGATGTAGACGGAGGCGATCACGGCAAGCCCGAGCGCGTAGACAGTTGCTGTGTCAAGCCACCAGAAAGCAAGCGGTGTGGCCGCCTGCGCGACTCCGACAACGAGCCCCACAGAATCGGCGCTCGCAGCCCTGCGCGGACCGGCTGCGCAATGCCGGCCACGCTCACTCCGGAGCGACGTTGAAGCTGAACATCATCCCGCTCTCGTGGTGCTCGGCGATGTGGCAGTGGGCCATCCAGCGCCCCGGGTTGCTGACGTCGAGCAGGATGTCGACCGTCTCTCCGGTGCGGATGAGCACCGTGTCCTTCCAGACGAGGTTGGGCTCGACGATTCCGTCCCTGGCGAGGATGAGAAATCGGCCGGCCCCGTGCACGTGGAACGGGTGCGGCATGGGGTGGTCTGAGTCCATCTCGTTGACGAGGCGGAGCTTCACCTGATCGCCGACCCGGAAGGTCCAATCGATCTGCGCGTTTTCGGCCCCGGTGTCGCGATCGACCAGCTTCCAGCGCATGTTGGCCGGCGTCGTCATCCGGTTGACCTCGACCATGTCGTCTTCCCACTCGATCCCCTGTGCCGCGCCGTGCGCATGGCCGCTGCCGTGGTGCTCGTCGTGCCCGTGATCCTCTTCGTGATGGCTGTGATGCTGTTCGTCGCCATCCGAGGCCGTGTCAGCGTCGTCCCCGTCAACAGTCTCGCCAACTCCCGTCGCGCGCAGCGTCATCCCGCACTTCGGGCAGGTCGCGGCCCACGTTGCCGTGATCTCGGCATGCATGGGACAGGCGAAGGCGGTCGGAGCCTCGGTCTCGGCCGCCCCAGGCATGAGTTTCATGCCGCACTTCGGGCACTTGCCCGCCCAGGAGGCGACGATCTCCGGATGCATTGGACAGGCGTAGACACCCGTGTCGACTCCACCCGCCGGGCCGACCTCGTCCATCTCGGCGACGAAGGAGAGCGTCTTGTCAGGCGAAGACTCGATGAACGGCTCGATCCGCTCGCGTTGCGTCCTCATGTCTTCATTCGTGCGCAGGTTTTCGAACTGCTCTGTCAGGTCGGGCTCGGCCGGCTCGTCAACGACCCGGATCGCAGCGAGCCGGTAGGACTTCTCTGGCGTTCGATGTTCGAGCGCGAACTCTCCGGGCTCTGAGAAGAGGACGTCGACGACGACGCGCTCGGAGGGCGCGAGCAGGACCTCCTCGACCAGTTCCTCCTGTTCGTAATGGCCGCTGTCGCCGCCGACGAGCTTCATTCGCAGCCCCGGTAGCGTGACGTTGAAGACCCGCGTGTTGGCCGTGTTCGTGAAGTAGAAGCGCACGACCTCGCCGCGCTTCGCCTCGAGCGAGAGCTCCGGTTCACCGGCGATGAGCATCGTGTTCCCGAAGCGGCCCATCGCGACGTGCGTCGTCTCGGACCCGCTGAAGGGCGCGATCCGCCCCTCCTCGATCAGGACGTCGTCGAGCGTCACGAGTAGCTCGCGGTGGGCAGGCGGCCAGTGATCGTCCTCGCTCGGGACGGCGAGGATGTTCCCGTAGAGGCCCATTTCCTGGCCGTAGTCCTCGCGGATGTGCGGGTGGTACCAGTACGCGCCTGGATCAGGCACGTTCACCTGGTACGTGAACGTTTCGCCGACCGGGATCGGCGCCTGCGTCTCGTGCGTGCCGTCGAAGCGGTTCTCGAGTCGCAGTCCGTGCCAGTGCACGGTCGCATCGACGTCGCCGCGATTCGTGACGTGGACGATGATCGTCGCGTCCTGTGGCACTTTCAGCGTTGGGCCGGGGACGGAGCCGTTATAGGCAAGCATGCGCACGGTGGCGTCCCCGATCTGCTTCTTGACTGGTGCGATCTCGAGATCGAACTCGTCGCCGTCGGAGAGCTCGACGACCTCGGGACTGCGCGCGTCGGGTAGCCCCTCGGTCGAGCTCGGAAACTCGACGATGTCGGTGTGCCCGTGCGAGCTGTGGTCGTGCATCGCCACCCAGCCTTCTCGGCTCGCGCTCCTGCCCGGACGCCGCCCTCTTCGTGGGGGGGCTCGGGCACGGCTTCTGCCTTCGGCTCTTGCACGGCCGTGATTCGCTGGGCGATGAACTGGGCATCGTTCTTCACCCAGCCGATCAGAGCGGAGCCGCGCGTGTGCTGCCAGGTGAGGCCGAGGAAGTAGAGACCGGGGACGTCGGTTACGCCACGCCGGTGGCGCAGGCGTCCGTCCGGGTCGAAGATCGGCAGATCGATCCAGGAATAGTCGGGCCGATAGCCCGTCGCCCAGATGACCGCATCTACGTTCGAGCTCGCCTCCGTCCTCGAACGCAACGTTGCGCCCTGAAACACGAATCGCGCGCGGCTTCAGCTCAACGCCGTAGCGCGAGAGCTCGCGTGGGCTCGATCCGATCAACGTGTCCCGGTCTTTCAATCGTCGACCGAGGCGCGACTCGACCGTCAGGTTGATCAGACGCGTCTTCGTCAGCCACCAGAAGAGGTCGCGGCCCGCCACCCGCTGCGGTAGCGGCGTTTGCCGAGGGCCGACCGAGAGGACGACCTTGTGAGTGGTCGAGAGCTCCCTGGCGATCTGGAAGCCTGTGTTCCCGCCCCCGACCACGAGCACCGTTCCCTGGGGGACGTCAGGTGGCCGTCGGTAGCCCGTGCTGTGTGCCTGCCAGACGTCGCGGTCGAGCTCGGTGGCCAGCTCGGGGACGTAGGGCGTCTGGAAGGGGCCCGTCGCGACCACGACCTGAGCGGCGGTGATCGTCCGCCCGTCGAGCTCGAGGACGAAGCGCCCATCCTCGCGGGAAAGGCCGCGCACCGGGCTGTTGAGTTCGACCGGGAGGTCGGACTCTTCAGCGTAGCGCTCGAGATAGGCGATCACCTCGTCGCGAGTTGGGTAGTCGTCCGGGTCGCCGGGGAAGGGGAGCCCTGGCAGGCTGCTGTAACCCCGCGGCGTGAAGAGCGTCAGCGAGTCCCAGCGCTCACGCCACGCGGGCGCGATCGAATCGCCACGCTCGAGGACGATGAACCGTCGGCCTTGGCTGGCGAGGTAATAGCCCATGGCTAGACCCGCCTGGCCCGCTCCGATGACAACGGCCTCGTAGTCGGCCGCGGGCTCGGCACCGGATTCCAGCTCGCTCGCTGCCTCGCTCATCTCTATTGGGTTCTCCCGCTCGCTCTACGACGAAACTCAGCTCAAAAATATAGGCGCCGCCGTCTGCTCGTCCGGCGAGTCGAAAATGATCAAACCACCCGAGCGATCGCTGAATGGGCCGCCGCGCCATCCCGGTATACCCATCTCACGCCAGTACTGCGCGTGTTGCGGCGCCACCTCGCGCACGCGTTCGGCCTCGTGCTTCATAAAGTAGATGTACGCCCAGGTCATGTGCACCTCGCGGTCAAGAGTCTCTGCAAGTAGAGACTTGGATGTCAGCGTGCGGGCGCGGCAGTGGCCATGCCACCGTAGTCCCGACGGCGGTAGAGCATGATGAGAACCATCGCGACGATCGTCGAGGCGCAATACACGCCGCAGATCGGCCCACTGATGACGCCCAGCAAGCGCAGAACGATCAGCGGGATCGCTGGAACGACCATGGCTGCAGCCATCTCAGAGCAGCCTCTCCATGCATGGCCTCGGTGGCGCATCCACCCGACCATCGCCGCTGTCATCCCGAGTGCCTGAACAACCACGAACAACACCGCGTGCTGACGGAGCGCCTCATCCGCGGTCATTCCCACCGCACTGAGAAAGAGCGCCGCACTCGCCATCATCCCGACCATCATCGCGAGCCCCATCTCCACGAGGTGGCGAACGAAGCCGAACCTGTGAGCATCGTGACCGGAGCGTCCTCGCCGTCTGATGCTGGCTACCGTCACGCTCCTCCCTTCGCGGAAGACGTCGACGCTTCCACGAATTCGGAACGCAGGCATCGGGGACTGGCCCGTACCCCGTTAGTAGAAAACCGCAGCGTAAAGCTCGTCCGACGCTCGGTTCTTCTCTAGGGCACCCACGCCCCACCAGACTCGGCGTCGAGGGCCAGAACCTTCGGCTGCGCGGCACTGTCGCGATCTGCGGGAATCGCGACACGGTCAGTAGAGACATGACCGTCCGTCGCAATCTGGTGGAGGTGCACCAGGGCCGCCACGATGTTTTCGCTCGTTGCGGGAATCTTGATGAGTTGGGCGTTGCAGCTGGACGAGCTCTGTCGTAGGTTGGTGATGCACCGAGCACGGAGCGCTTCTAGGTTGAAGCCTCTCCTACGGGTCGTACGCGGAAGCCGCAAGGCCAGGCGGAAAGCTTGTGGGGGTGGTGGACGAAGGCGCCACCGGCTCGGTGTTCTTCTTGGGCGACCATGCTCGGCGTTCTCCCCCCCCGCCTTTTCCCTCCTCTCCCCCACGCCGGATCGGCGGCTAGTCTCGCTCTGAATGGACGGAGTCGAGATCCGGCGCTCGCTTCGGACGCGGCGGTGGCGACTGGAAGCTCCCTGGGGCGAGCCGGTCCGACTCGTCGTTCCGCAGAGGACGAGCCGGACTGAGATCGAGCGCGTTCTCGCGGACAAGCGGCCGTGGATCGAGAAGCAGCGGCGCCGCCAGGTGCCGCGCCTCGGGCTTGAAGAACTCGCGGTCAGCGAAGCGGAGGGGCGCATCCGAGCGCGGAGGCTCGTCTCGGAATTGGCTGAGGCGGAGGCCGGGCGGATCGGCGTCTCCTACAGACGGATCCGGATCGGAGCCCAGCGGACGCTGCTGGGGCTCCTGCTCTCCGCGTGGCACGCTCTCCTTCAACTGGCGGCTCGTGCTGGCGCCGCCCGATGTGGTCGACTACGTGGTCGTCCACGAGCTCTGCCACCTGCGAGTTCCGAACCACTCACGATCGTTCTGGACGCTGCTCGAAGAGCGCCGTCCGCACTGGCGCGACCAGCGTGCCTGGCTACGCGAGCATGGGCCTGAGCTCCTGGCGTTCAGACCGTCGGGCTGACCCCCTTTTGTACCCGATCGACCTCCCGCCCCTGGCCCGTGCGCTGCCACGGTGCGCGCCGCCAAGCGGCCAACATCAGTTCGCAATCGTTCGCTATCTATCCGGATCGCGGACGAAGCAGATGCGTGAGCCGCCCTCGACCACCTGGTACGGGGGCCGCTCGGGCTCGATGCCCTGTCCGGCGAGCTCTCCAAGGGTCGCGTCGAGGTCGTCGACGCCGATCGCGATGTGCCCGTAGCCCGTGCCCAGCTCGTACGTGCGGCCGTCGTGGTTGTAAGTCAGCTCGAGAATGTTCTCTGCGTCGCCGATCGAGAAGAAGTAGTTCGTCGCCTCGAGCTCGCCGTTCCGAATGATGTCGAGGTCGCGGGAGAAGCTGAAGCCGAGCGCCTCATAGAACGCGCGGCTCTTCGCGGGGTCCGTGATGCGCACCATCGTGTGGAGGAATCTCGCCACGGCCCGGATCCTAGCCGGGCCGTGGCGAGGAGCGCGGTGCCGGTTACGTGAAGATGATCTGGCCGCCGGCGGCCTGCTCGTAGAACTCCCCGACGGAGATGATGCCCTCGAGCTGCGGGACGAAGTCGTCCATCGTCAGGCCGAACATGTCAACCGTCGCCTTGCAGGCGTAGAGACGGACGCCCGAGTCCGCGACGAGCTCGACGAACTCCGGGATAGGCGGGATGTCGATCTTCTCCATCTGGCGCTTCATCATCTTCGTGACGAGAGCGGAGAAGCCGGGCAGCACGCCGATGAGGGTCGGCATGTGGAGGCCCGGGTTCCCGACCGTTGCCACCTTGATCTTCTCGTAGCGGTCCTTCCGGATCGCGTCGAGCCCGAAGAACGTGAAGAAGAGGTCGGCGCTCGATGCCCTCCATCCGGGCGCCGTTCGCCATGATGAGCGCGGGGTAGACACCTTCGAGAGAGCCCTTCGAGACGACGATGGCGACCTTCTCGATCGTCTTCGGCTCGACGGCGGTGATCTCCTGGTGTTCCAGTAGCTCGGTCATCGTTCGTTCCTCCCTAGATGCAGCCCTTTGGCTTGGGGATGCCGCCGATCTTGGCGGCGAGCTTGGCCGGCCCCTTGGGAAAGAGGACGTACAGCTCCTTGACGGGCACGCCCGACTCCTTGCCGAGCGCGCGGATCGACGGAGCCTCTCCCGTCCCGAGATAGCGCTCGCGCATGAACCGCACGACGAGCCAGTGCCTGTCGGTCAGCTCCGGGATCCCGTTGTCGCGGGCAATCGCGGCGGCGATCGAATCGTTCCACTGCTCGGGGTCGGTCAGGAAGCCCTCGGCGTCGACGTCGACGGGGGCATCGGCGATCAAGGTCATGGTCATCTCGTCCTCCTTCACGTCGCGGAGACAAGCTTCTTGCCCCGCGTGGGCATGGTCGGTCCGATGCCCGGGATGTCCCGCCCGGGCAGCAACACGTGCCAGTAGAGGCTCTCGAAGAGGAGCTTTCCCCAGTGGTTCACGCGCGCCTCGCGGAGAAGCGGCAGCCCGAGCGCGGTCGGGAAGTGACCCGGCATCGGCTCGATCTCGTAGTTGAAGTCGATGAGCAGTGCCTTGTGGAAACCGGTCTCGATGAAGCAGTTCGCGTGGCCGTCATAGCCAGCCACGAGCTCCTCGTCGTCGAGGTAGCGCGCGACGTTCTCGACCAGGACCTCCGCCTCGAAGTGCGTGACGGAGCCGGCCTTCGATGTCGGGAGATCGGTCGCATCCCCGAGCGCGAACACGTTCGGCCTCGCCTCCGTCTGGAGCGTCGACTTGTCCGTCGGCACGAAGCCGAGTGGGTCTCCGAGCCCCTCCGAGCGCTCGACGTAGGCCTGCGCCACCGTGGAGCGGGACCGTCACGAGCAGGTCGAAGTCGAGCTCCCGCCCGTCGTACGACGACGAGCTTGCCGCCGACGCCGTCGATCTCGCCCGCGTTGAACTCCGTGACGAGCTCGATCTCCTTGTCGACGAGCAGACCCGAGAAGATGGTCGGCGCACGTCTTCTTCGTGAAGGCGCTGTCGAGTGGCGTCACGTACACGATCTCTGTGCGGTAGCGGACGCCGCGCTCGTGCAGGAACCACTCCGCGAGGAAGGAGAACTCGAGCGGAGCGACCGGGCACTTGATCGGCATGTCGACGAGGTTGACGACCAGCCGACCGCCGTCGAACCGCTCGAGCGCGCCACGAAGCGCGACGGCGCTCTCGGGCTCGTAGAACGTAAAGACCTTCTCGTTCCAGCCCGGCCCGCCCAGACCCTCCGTCTCCTCAGGCTGGAGGCGCACGCCGCTCGCGACAACGAGGACGTCGTACGGAAGCTTCGCGCCGTCCGCGAGGGCAACGACGTTCGCGTCGAGGTCGACGGCCTCGATCTCGTGTCTCGTGGAAGACGATGCCGTCTCGCAGCTGACGCCGGCGCGGACGGACGATCTCGTCGAGCTGGGCCATCCCGAAGGGGACGAAGAGCAGCCCCGGCTGGTAGACGTGGAGGTCGTCGCGGTCGACGACGTGGATCTCCGCCTGGTCGGGGCCGAAGCGACGGCGCAGCCGATTCGCGACCATCGTGCCGCCGGTGCCACTACCGAGGACGACGATCTGCGTCCCGTTCATGCTGCTCCTCCGGGCGCCGGCGCGCTGCCTTCGCCGCCGACCCTCTCGGGCTCGTCCGTGATCAGCCCGTGCTGGCCGTCGATCACGACCTCCTGCCGGAGCGTGTCGGGGATCGAGCGGGCTGAGGCGGTAAGGCTCATGGTTGAGGAAGCTTCCCCATCGGCCCGGCGCCGGCCATCGGGGCGTGCCCGGAACGGCGTGCGGACAACTACTCAACTGAGTAGTTGTCCGCATTCTGATCAGCGGCGCTGCTGATGGCATCGACGCCGCACACGAGCACGATCGAGGTAACTCGAGGAGGTCACGAGAACCGGTAGGGGCGCTGGCTGCCCTCAGTGACGTCAGATCTCCTTGCGGGTTGATGACAGACATGCTATACAACTATACAACTGTTAAGTGTATAGCGAGGAGACGCCTCTATGCCGCTTCCCCACCCTCTTCCCGATGAGCTCCTGGAACTGATTGCCCGTCGTTTTCGGGCCATCAGCGAGCCGATGCGGATCAAGTTGCTCGACCAGCTTCGCGACGGAGAGGCAACCGTGAGCGAGCTGACCGAGGCGTCAGGGGCCTCACAACAGAACGTCTCGAAGCATCTTGCCCAGCTGGCTGAGGTTGGGATCGTCGCGCGTCGCAAGGAGGGAACCCACGTCTACTACCGGATCGCGGACGAGGGCGTCTTCAAGCTCTGCGAAGACGTCTGCGGTTCGATCCAACACCAGCTGGCCACGCTGAGCGAACTGGTGGCGGAGGTGCGCTGATGGCTGGCCTGTCCTTCAAGGCCCCTGGGGGCGTCGAGTGACGGCGCCGACTGCGAGCGCTGTGGCGTCGGCGGCTCCTTCTGCCCCAATTGCCCGTGAGCATCCGGAGACAGTCGGGCCGGTCGGTCGACTGGGCCGCTGGATGGTCGACCATGGGCGCGTCGTCGCGATCGCGTGGATCGTGATCGCGATCGGGTTCGGCTTCTTCGCGCCGAAGGTCGAGTCGGCGCTGTCCGGTTCGGGCTGGCAGGCGAACGGCTCGGAGTCCGTACAGGCGCGGCAGCTGATCCAGCACAACTTCGCAGGCCTGTCCAGCTCGGCGCTGATGGTAGTCGTCCACTCGCCGAGCCAGACTGCGGGCGACGCGGGCTTCCGATCGACTGTTGCTGCAGTGGAACGGACACTGCGGACGGATCGACGGGTCGCTTCTGTGTCAGCCACCGAGGCCAGGCTTGACCATCTCGGCCGACCTCCACACCGCGATTGTCACTGCTGGGGCCAAGGGTGACCCGACGGCGATGGTGGCCGCCGCCGACTCGCTGAAAGGCAAGCTGCGCGCGCTCGGCACGAACGGCACCACCGTCTCGTTGACCGGCGCCTCCGGGATGTGGAGCGACTTCAACACAGCCAACCGGACGGCGATGATGAAGTCTGAGCTGTTCTCGTGGCCGGTGACGATGATCATCCTCGTCTTGGCCTTCGGGTCGCTCGTCGCCGCCGGGCTGCCGCTGATGCTGACCATCCTCGGGCTCGTCGCCTCCGCCGGTCTGCTGGCGCTGCTCACCCACGGCTTCGAGGTCTCGATCTGGGCGATGAACTTCGCGCTCATGTTCGCGCTCGCGCTCGGCATCGACTACGCGCTCTTCATCGTCCACCGCTTCCGCGGCGCCTTCTTCGGCTCCAAACTCGACGCGCGCGAGGCCGTCGCCGTCACGATGGACACCGCCGGCAAGGCCGTCCTCTTCTCGGGCGCCACCGTGCTGATCTCGCTCTCGGCCGTGATGCTCGTCCCCAGCCCCGCCTTCCGCTCGATGGCGCTCGGAATCATGATCAGCGTCATCTTCGTGCTCGCAGCCACCTTGACGTTGCTGCCGACCGTGCTCGCGAAGCTCGGCCCGAAGGTCGACTCGCTGGCGCTGCGCTGGGTGCACTCGGGCGAGCACCGCTCCGCGCGCTTCGCTCGCTGGGGCGAGCGCCTCTGGCGCCGCCCATACATCTACGGACCGGCCGCCACCCTGATCCTCGTCCTGCTCGCGCTGCCTGTGCTCGGCCTGAAGACCGGCATGCCCTCGATCAAGGTCGTCCCCACCAACGACTCGTCGCGCGTTGGCTACACGCAGGTGCAGCAGGCGTTCGGCGTCGGCGCCCCCGGGGCACTCCAGATCGTCGCCCCCCAGGCGCA
Organism: uncultured Actinomycetes bacterium; assembly: GCA_963773055.1. Lineage (GTDB taxonomy): Bacteria > Actinomycetota > Thermoleophilia > Gaiellales > Gaiellaceae > PALSA-612. The sequence continues at coordinate 19,703 of CAVYZL010000004.1, forward strand.
GGCGGCAGCCGTGACGACGGTCGCCCGCCGCGACCCCGGCATCGCATCCGTCTCACCCACGGTGCGGGGCGGCAACGACCTCGCTCTCATCCAGGCCATCCCCAACGCCGACCCCTCCAGCACCGCTGTCGGCCACACCATTGACGGTCTCCGATCGAAGCTCCCCGCGACGGCGCTCGTCGGCGGCGCGGCGGCGGAGAACCACGACCTCGAGCAGGCGCTCTCGGCGAAGACCCCGCTCGTGATCGGCGTCGTGCTCGCCCTTGGCTTCCTGCTCCTGCTGATCGCATTGCAGGCGCCGCTGATCGCCGCGCTCGGCGTGCTGACGAACCTGCTCGCCACCGGCGCCGCCTTCGGCATCGCCAAGCTGATCTTCCAGAACGGCCATGGCGCCGGCTTGCTCGGCTTCCAGTCGCAGGGCTTCCTCGACGCCTGGGGGCCGGTGTTCTTCTTCGCGATGATCTTTGCCATCTCGATGGACTACACCGTGTTCCTGCTCTCCGCGGCCAAGGAGCACTACGACCGAAGCGGCGACCCGCGGGAGGCGATGATCGGTGGACTCGCGCACTCCGGCCGGGTGATCTTCGCAGCCGCCGCGGTGATGGTGGCCGTCTTCTTCACGTTCGCCCTCTCCGGACCGCTACCGCCCAAGGAGATGGGCGTCATCCTCGGCATCGCCGTCCTGCTCGACGCGATGCTCGTCCGGCTCGTCCTGATCCCGACGCTACTGCGCGTTTTTGGTCGCTACGCCTGGGCGCGCCCGAGCTGGCTCGGCCGCATCCTGCCTGATGTCCGCTTCGGTCACGCTTGATGCTCGAGCTCTGGCAGACCGAGCGGTGTCCGGCCTCGCAGCCGATCCGCGAGAGGCTGACCGAGCTCAGCATCGACTACCTGACCCATCAGGTGCCCGTCGAGCCCGAGAGGCGGACGACGCTTCGGCAAGTGACCGGCTCCAACACGATCCCGACGCTCCTGTTCGAGGACGGCACCGCCATCATCGGCGAGGACGCGATCCGCATCTACCTGGACGAACAGATCGTCGAGCCGCCCGAGGCGGAAGCACACCGCTTGAAGGCAGACAAGGCACGTCGCCGCTACCTGGAGGAGGAAGGCCAATGCTTGCAACCAGCTACACACTGACCGCGACCACCGAGCTCGGGTTCACCGAGGCGGTGGAACGCGTCCGCGACGAGCTCAAAGCGGAAGGCTTCGGCGTCCTCTGCGAGATCGACGTCCAGGCGACCATGAGAGACAAGCTCGGCATCGAACGTGAGCCCTACCTGATCCTTGGTGCCTGCAACCCGCCGCTCGCCCACCGGGCCCTCGAAGCCGAGCCCGAGCTGGGGGTGCTCCTTCCCTGCAACGTCGTCGTCTATCGGCTCGACGGCGCGACGCACATCTCGGCTATCGACGCGGAGCGCATGCTCTCGATCGTCGACAACGACGAGCTCGCCCCTGTGGCCGCCGATGTGAAGGCCCGGCTCGGTGCCGTCGTCGAGCGTGCCGCCGCGGGCTGAGGCGTAAGGCCGGAACGCCCGGACAAGGCGAACATACTCAAGCCTGCGATATCAGTTGACGATTGCAGGCTTTCTAATCCGGATCGCGGACGAAGCAGATGCGTGAGCCGCCCTCGACCACCTGGTACGGGGGCCGCTCGGGCTCGATGCCCTGTCCGGCGAGCTCTCCGAGCGTCGCGTCGAGGTCGTCGACGCCGATCGCGATGTGCCCGTACGCCGTCCCCAGCTCATACGTGCGCCCGTCGTGGTTGTACGTCAGCTCGAGAATGTTCTCTGCATCGCCGACCGAGAAGAAGTAGTTCGTCGCCTCGAGCTCGCCGTTGCGGACGATGTCCATGTCACGGCTGAAGCGGAAGCCGAGCGCTTCGTAGAAGGCACGGCTCTTCTCCGGATCCGTGATCCGGACCATGGTGTGCAAGAAAGTCGCCATGCTGGGATCCTACGCCGAGGAGATCGTCGTCCGCGAGCCCTCAGCCGGTTCGCTCCAGCGTACGTGCCAGAGCGTCGACCAGCCGCTCGTTCGATGCGCGGTCGAGCACCGTGACGCGAATCGCCTCCGGATAGTCTCGGACGATCATGCCTTCTGCCAGGAGCAGCCTGGACACATCCGGCGCGCGCCCGAGCGGCACGTACAGGAAGTTCGCAGCCGAAGGCAGCGCCTCCAACCCCAGCTCACGTAGCCGTTCCGCGAGCCGCTCCCGCTCCTCCACGAGTGGCCGTACGTCGGGCGGCCGGGCAAGAACGCCCAACGCGAGCGCTGCGGACAACGTCGAGACCGGCGCAGGCGCCTGGCGAGCGTTGAGCTCACCCGCGGTCGCGGGCTCGGCGAGCGCGTAGCCGACCCGAGCTCCGGCGAGCCCGAACGCTTTGGACAGCGTGCGGATGACGACCACGCCCTCGTCGAGCAAGGCCGCAGTCTCGCCGCAGTACTCGTAGTACGCCTCGTCCACTACGAGCGGCCGGGCGGGCGGGACTTCACCCAGCGCTCCGGTCGGATTGTGCGGCCGGCAGCAGAAAGTGAAGGCGGGATGGTCGTCGCCGATCTCCGCGCCCGCGAGCCACGCGGCCACCCTGAAGAGCGGGTACGTCGGCTCGTCGACAATGGCGACCCTGTCGCCGGGACCGGCGAACGTTCGCGCAGCCAGGAGGATGAGGTCGTCGGCGCCCGCACCCAGGACGACGTTCTGCGGATCGACATCCGCGTAGCTCGCGACGGCGGCAACCAGCTCCGGGTAGCCGCCGTGGGGATAGCCGTGGACGTTGGCCAGTGCGTCCGCGAGGGCCTCGGACGTCGCGGCGCGGGGCGGCGCGGGAGCCGTGTTCGCGTCGAAGCGCAGCACCTCCTCCGGACTGATTCCCGCCATGCGCGCCGCCTCTGCGGTCGAGATTGCCCACGCGTAGGGCCGGAACTGCGCCGATAGCTCCCTCACAGGCGCAGCCTACGTCTCGATCTCGGCGTGGTCAGGCGATCCGTCGACTCGCGCTCCGCGCTTTTTCCGAATAGGCTCGGCCAACAGCCGAAGGGAGGAGAAGCGATGCGCAAGACAATCCTGCTCCTGTCGCTCGTCGCGACGGCGCTCGCCGCTGGGTCGGCCGGTGCCCGAGGGAGCGCGACCACGTTCACGTTCTGCACCGACCCGTCTTTCCCACCGATGGAGTACGTGCGCCCCAGCGGCGGCATCGTCGGGTTCGACGTCGACATGGCCAGCGCGCTCGCGAAGACGTACGGTGCGACCTCGAAGCCGTTGAAGACAGCCTTTCCGGGCGTGATCCCGGCGTTGAACGCGAAGAAGTGCGACGCGGTGATCAGCGGCATCTTCGTGACGCCCGACCGTCTCAAGCAGGCCGGAGCAGTCCGCTACATGGAGACGCACAGAGTGTTCGTCGTGCAAGCCGGCAACCCGAAGCACGTGACCGGCCCGAGCAGCCTCAAGGGGCTTAACGTCGTCACGCAGGCGGGGACGAAGTACGAGGAGTACCTCAAGGCACTCCAGAAGAAGGTGAGCTTCAACCTGCAGACCTACCCCGGCGACAACGACGCCGTGGCGCAGGTCCTCCTCGGCCGCGCCGACGTCGACCTCACCCAGGACACGTCCTTCGCGTTCCAGGCCAAGGCGCATCCCGGCAAGATCGCAGTGGCGTACACCTTCCCGCAGAAGGACACGTTTGGCATCTACTTCCGTAAGGGCGACCCGCTCGGCGCGAAGCTCAGAGCCGGCGTCGCCAAGCTGAAGGGGAACGGCACGCTCGCGCGGCTCGCGCGGAAGTACAAGATCCCGATCAGCGACGTCCGCTAGCGGGGAAGGGCTGAGGCTCGTGCTCGCGAGCTTCGACACGGATCTCTTCTGGACGGCGCTCTCCTCCGGTCCCTACTGGAGGGGAGCGCTGACCGCCCTCGAGCTGACGGTCGTCGCGATGGCGAGCTCCATTGCGCTCGGCTTCTTCGTGGCGCTCGCCGCGCTCAGCCCCCGGCGCCGCTTCCGTTCGTTCGCGTGGTTGTACAACTGGATCTTCCGCGCGACGCCGACGCTCCTGCAGCTCTACTTCGTGTGGTACGCGCTGCCGCAGATCTCGAACGTGTTCGCAGGCCACTGGTTCACGCCCTTCATGGCGGCCTGGCTCGCGCTCTCGCTGAACGAGGCGGCGTATATGTCGGAGATCATTCGCGCCGGCCTGCTGTCGGTCGACCCGGGTCAGGAGCTCGCGGGGCGGGCGCTGGGGATGACCCGCCGCCAGATCCTCCGCAAGGTGATCGTCCCGCAGGCAGTGCGGATCGTGATCCCGCCGACGGGCAACGAGTTCATCACGCTACTCAAGCTCACGTCACTTGCCTTCGTGATCTCGTTACACGAGCTCCTGACCGCCGCGCAGGAGCTCTCGTCCGCGACGTTCCAGTACACGGAGCCCCTCGCCGCTGCACTTGTCTACTACCTCGTAATCGTCAGCATCCTGATGCTGATCCAGGCACGGCTCGAGCGGCGGTTCACGTGGACCTCGCACCGGCGGCGGCAGACGCCGGCACCAGCGGTCCCCGCCGTCTCGCACGACGCGCGCTGATGGCGGACGTCGTCCTTCGCTCGGAGAACCTCCACAAGCGCTACGACGAGCTCGAGGTGCTGCGGGGCGTCACGTTCGAGGTCGACCGCGGCCAGGTGAAGGTGATCATCGGGCCCTCGGGGTCGGGCAAGTCGACGCTCCTCCGTTGTCTCGCGCTGCTGGAGCCGCCCGACGCGGGCAACGTGTATATCGAGTCGCAACGGCTGACCGGTCTTCGCGAGAAGGAGCTCACGCAGCACCGCTCCGAGGTCGGGATGGTGTTCCAGGGCTTCAACCTCTTCCAGAACATGACTGCGCTCGACAACGTGATGTGCGGCCTCCGTGAGGTTCGTCGCCTGCCGAAACGCGAGGCGCGAGACCGCGCGGTCGAGTTCCTCGCGCGGGTCGGACTGGCTGACAAGGCGATGCAGTACCCGGACGAGCTCTCCGGCGGGCAGCAGCAGCGCGTGGCGATCGCGCGGGCCCTCGTCATGCGACCGAAGGCGATGCTGTTCGACGAGCCGACCTCGGCACTCGACGTCGAGCTCGTGCGCGAGGTGCTCGACGTGATGGAGTCGCTCGCGCAGGAGGGCATGACGATGGTGGTGGTCACCCACGAGCTCCGCTTCGCCCACCACGTTGCGAGCACGGTACTGATGATGGATGAGGGGAGGATCGTCGAGGAGGCCTCGCCGGATGCGTTCTTCTCGGCGCCGAAGGAGGAACGAACGCGACGCTTTCTCGCCCTCGTGGAGTGACGAAGATCTAGCCGCGCACGGCGCGGCCGCGCGAACGAGCGCATCGGCTTCAGTTGACGCGTGTCAACTTTGTGTCCGGATCGCTGAACGCGGTGCCCGCACCCCGCCGTAACTTGCGCCAGCGGCAGGGTGCGGTTGGTCGAGCCTCGCTCGCGCTCAGCTGGCGCTGGCGATCACAACGTTGGTCGCTTGCGGTCCCTTCTCGCCCTGCTCGGGCTCGAACTCGACCTTGGCGCCCTCGGCCAGCGACTTGAAGCCGCTGCCACCGATACCGCTGTGATGCACGAATAGATCCTCACCACCGCCATCAGGCGTGATGAAGCCGTAGCCCTTGTCATCGTTGAACCACTTGACTGTTCCAGTTGCCATAAAAACACCTCCCTCCGTTACTCATGAACGGGCAGAGGAGGCGGAGATCCGCAACCGGTACGCGCTCTTAGTCCGACATAGCGTAGCTGGTGCTCGCGGTCCGGTGCCGGGCCAGTGCGCCGATCGCGAGCGAGCCAACGATCCCGCAGACGGTGACGACGAGCGCGCTCGTTACGACCAGGAGTCCTGAGGCGAGCGAGAAGTTGATCGCGATGTCCTTGCCGACGCCGAGCGCGAGCAGAATCGCGGCCGACGCGCCTGCATTCACGACCGCACCCCCGGAGGTGATCGGGATTACGCCGGCAGCAGCCCCAAGGCAGATCACCGAGAGCGCGGTCGTCGGCGAGAACGAGAACCCAAGCGCTGCTAGGAGCGCGGCGCTGCCGAATGCGCGCGCGGACCAGCAGGCGAAGAGGTAAAACCAGGCGACGGTGGCGCTGCGCCGTCCATGGGGCGTCGTGTGGTGCGCGATCTGCTCGGTGATTGTGCGCAGGCGGCGGCTCCGGCGCAGCACTGGCAGCCGCAGCAGGCGCACGCCAACGACGAGCAGCGTGCAGCAGCCGACGCCGAACGCGACGACGATCAGCAGCGGTCCGAGGAGGGCAGCCCCACTCGTCGCCGTCGCCGAGATTGCGAGCGGCAACATTGCGATCCCGTCGATCATCCCGAGGGAGATGATCGACAGAACGATCGCCTCGAGCCCGATGCGGATACCGCCGAGCTTTCGCAAGACGCCGACCTTGACCACGTAGTCGAGGCGGAAGGGGAGCACGGCGCCGCTCGCCGCGGCCGCGCCGACTGAGGCAAGGCAGCGAGCCTGGTCTGGGCACTGCCCCGGCGGAAACAGCCGGTGCCAGCCGCGTGCGCGGAAGACGAAGCTGGCCAGATAGGCGAACCCGGCAGTCGCGGCAAGCAACGGGCGAACGTTCGCGAGCGGCCAGCTCGAGTCAGTCAGCCGCCGCGCGACGAGGATGGAAGCAGCGATGGCGAGCAACGCGAAGGCGACGCCGGTCACCAACCGCCGAGGCTGCCCTGCCGCCACGGCGCTGAAGAGATCGCGCGCTGCGCTTTCAGGCGCGGTCCCGCATCTCCCTCCTTGTGCGGCCATCACCTTCCGCTCTTTGATTTCGACGACGAACGGTTCTTGGTCCTTCCGTTCTCGGCCGTCCAGGCGGGCAGGTTGCGGACGAGCTCGAACGCTTCTTCGGGGGTTTGGACAGACCCGAGGATGGCCGTCTCGGCCCGGAGCAGCGAGAGAGCCAGCTGCTCCTGGGAGAACTCGAGCACTTTCCTGCGCCGCTCGTGCCCGAGCTGACGCCACGCCTCGAGCAACTGACGCAGCTCCGGATCGTCAGGTGTGATCTGACCCGAGAACTGCCGCCAGGCATCGAGCACCTCACCGCCACCGGCCGTGTCCACGAAGAGGCGTCCGGCTAGGGCGCGCGTCGCCTCACTTGGAGCATCCTCGAGCTGCTCCAACTGCCGGCGCTTCTGGTCGACCTCGACCGCGCGCTGTTGGGCAAGCATCCCGACCTCGCGCAACCGCTTGCGAGAGTCGCGTGTCGGCTCGGCTGACACTCGCTCGCGACGCGCGTCCAGATCCTGCTGAATCCCTGTCAGCGCCTTCTCGGCATCGGCCAGCTCGTCCCGGAGTCGACACTCTTGCGTCTCCTCGGCGTCGAGTCGCAAGAGTGCTGGCGCGTGCTCGGCTCGGCTCGGCTCGGGCAGCGCCTCGATCGCCTGCCGCAGGAGCTGCTGTGCCCTAGTCCCGCGAATGTGTCCCGCAAAGACAAGAAGCAGCTGGGCGTCCCGACCGAGGGCCTTAGCGAGTCTTACGAGCGTCTCGGCAACGGGCCGGTCAACCTCGCCCGCCTCGATCCGGCTGATCTGCGCAGCCGAAAGGCCGCTCCGTCGTGCCAGTTCCCGCATCGACAGGCGCGCACGCACTCTCGCCTCTCTGATGACCTCAGCCAGCGTCTGTTCTTGGTCTTGCATCGGGCTTCAGCTATAAGTCTACCACTCATGTAACGTTGTGCAAATAGTAGCGTTACTTAAAGCAACGCGATCGTGCTATACTCGCTAAGCGCGTGGGCCAAGCGCGGAAGGCGCCGAGGCTCCATTGCTCTTCCTCTTCGTCTCTTAGACCTGGCTTGAGTGCGCTGGGAGAGCTCAACCGAGCTCTCCGTCCTGCAGCACGAGAAGCGAAGGAGCACCTTATGTATGCCACAGTGAGACGCTACGAAGGAATCGACAAGGGCCGCGCCAACGAGGTTACGAAGAAGGTCGGTGAGAAGCTCGTGCCGCGCATGAGCAAGCTCCCCGGCTTCGGCGGCTACTTCGTGATCGAGGCTGGTGAAGGCGTGATGACGTCCATCAACCTCTTCGAGACGGCCGACCAGGCTCACGAGTCGACGCGCGTCGCGGCAACGTGGATCCGCGAGGAGAACCTCGAGACCGCACTTCCGAACACGCCGAAGATCACCGCCGGCGAAGTCGTCGTGCACGAGACGAACGGAGCGTTCAAGGCGTAACCGCCTCGAGCAGCTCTGTACCGCGAGAAGGCCCGCTTCGGCGGGCCTTCTCTGCGTCCAGCGCACATGCTCCGCGGGCGCACGAGCCTTGCCGGTGGCTTGGACTGGTTTAAGGTGGTCCGGCATGGCAGAGCGACTGAGGGTGTGGCTTGTCGGTGGTCACGAGTGCGACCTCGACCTCGGAGAAGGCTCAGCTCTTGCGCTGATGGAGAAGATCGAGAACGCCGGTGATCGCAATTGGTTTTCGTCGGACGACGGGCGCTCTCGTGTACGCGGGAGCGCGATCGTCAGGATTGAGATCGAAGGTCACGCTGATACGCCGCACGACCCTGTCGAGCGGGGAAGCTCGTAGGGGAGGGGCGGCACACATGCCCGAGAGCGGACTACCAAGCCGGATCTACAAAGAACACGAGATGTGGCACGTCGACTCCGGCCGTCAGCGGACCCTAACTGCGCGGCGATTCGATCCGGCTCCGAGCCGGCGACGGTGATCGTCGTTCTCCCAGCACCCTAGGCTTCGCCCGCATGTCCGAGCTTCCGCGGGGGACCGTCACCTTCCTCTTTACGATAAGCGACGCGAGAGGCCGCTTCGGCAGCCTCCCGCGCGTGTGTTGGTGGGGGCTAGCTCGACATCGCGGCCATCGCTGCCTGGCCGCGCTCCGCGATCTCTTCCGGCGACAGATCCTCGACGTGGGTTGCGATCGACCACGTGTGGCCGAACGGGTCGGAGACGGAGCCGAAGCGGTCACCCCAGAACATGTCCTCGACCTCCATCGTCACCGTCGCGCCGGCGTCGACCGCCTGCTTGACGGCGGCGTCGACATCCTCGACGTACATGAAGATGCTCGCGGTCGAGCCGCCGACCTCCGCAGGCGGCCGGACGGTCGACTGCGGGAACGGGTCGGAGATCATCACCAGCGAGTTGCCGATCTTGAGCTCGGCGTGGCCGATCTTGCCGCCGGGAGCGTCCATCCGCATCAGCTCCGTGGCGCCGAACGCCTGCTTGTAGAACTCGATCGCCTTGGCCGCGTCCTCGACTGCGAGGTACGGCGTTAGCGTGCGGTACCCGTCGGGAATGGGCTTCGTCATGAGTCCCCCTCTGGTCGCTGAACGAAGCTTCTCCATCGTATGTGCGCCCGTTCGTTGCAGATGAAACCTGCGCGAGCTACGATCGCCGCGCGTCCTCTTCGCCGCGAAGGAGATCGGAGGAAGCAACGTTGCGCGTACGTCTCACGCCCGTCCTGCTCACGCTCTCGCTGCTCGCGGGCGTCACGGTCTCGGCGAGCGCCGGTGCGTCGGCCGGGTCGTGGAAGCAGATCAGCCACGCGCACAACGGGACCAAGGCGAACCTCGGGCTCGCGCGCGGTAAGGACGGCATGCTCCACGTGCTCTGGGCCGGTCCGCTGGGGCGCGGCTACTCGGCGATCTACGACACGCCGATCGCGGCTTCCGGGGCGGTCGGGAAGGCCCAAGCCGTGGTCTCGGGCTGGGTCAGCGTCCAGCCACCGCGCGCCGCGGCGGCGCCGGACGGCTCCATCCATGCCCTCATCAGCGGTCAGAAGACGAACGCGAATAACGATCCGTTCTCCGGCCTGAACGAGGCGATCGGGCCCGGATCGTGGAAGCTCGGGCAGAAGGCGTTCGGCCGCTCCTCGATCACGGTGGCGTCGAACGCCGACGTGGCGACCGGGCTCCTGAAGAACGGTCAGCTCGTCAGTGCTTGGCAGTCAGCGGCCTCGCTCCTGTTCCAGGTCGGCGTCGACCCGAACACACAGCCGCAGGACATCACACCGTCGGATCTCGGAGACAGTCCCGTCCTGGCCGTCGACCCGGGGACAGGCGCAGCCGTGATCGCCTACCACGGCGTGAAGGACGGGCAGAACTACTTCCGCCAGATCGCCCCGTCCGTCGGCCAGCCGCAGGCGATCCCGGGATCGAAGGGCGACGGGCCGACGATCGCCGCTCGGAGCGCCGGTGGCGTGTTCACGGCATTCGTCGAGGGAGGCCGCGTCGTGCTCTACCAGCTCGGGGGCAAGGCGAGGAAGGTGCCGATGCCGAAAGGCGCGCGTGTGTTGACGGCGAGCGTCGCCGCCGGGCCCGACGGCAGGCTCTGGGTCTTCTATGGCGACGAGCAGAAGACATATGTCACCCGGTCGAGCCGGCACGTCTCGGGTTGGGAGCCCGTGCAGGCGCTGAAGTCGCCGCCGAAGACGGTCCAGTACTTCCGGCTCGAGGGCGAAGGCTCGGCCGGGTCGCTCGACCTGTTCGCGGACATCACCGTCGACGGCCAGACAAAGGACGGCTCGTACGCGACGCACGTGCAGCCGAAGCTCTCACTGGGGACGTCGAAGAAGACCGGCAAGAAGGGAGCAACCCTCGTCACGGTGCACGTGACGGACGCAGGCGACCCGGTGGCAGGCGCCAAGGTGAAGGGCCTGCCCGGCGGCACGAAGACGACCGATGCGAAGGGTCTCGTCGTCGTCACGTTCCCGAAGGGGAAGGGCGGGAAGCTCTCGCTGACGGCGACGAAGGCAGGCTACGTCTCTGCGCAGGCTCGCCTTTCCGTCTGATTAGGATCGTCCTTTCACCGATGAACGGAGGGAGCAATGGGCACAGTCGGCTGGCTGGTCGAGGGCAACATCAAGGAGGGCAAGCTCGACGAGTTCAACGAGCTGAAGGAGGAGATGATCGAGGGGTCGTCGACGGAGCCCGGCACCCTCAACTACGAGTGGTATATCGCGGAAGACGGCTCGACCTTCACGATCTGGGAGAAGTACGCGGACCCCGAGGCAACGCTGACGCATTTCAACGGCTTCGTCGAGAAGTGGTCCGGCCGGTTCATCGAGTGCTTCGAGCCGACGCGGTTCATCGTCTACGGCGACGCCGACGACAAGGTGAAGAACGCGATCGCCGGCATGGGGCCTGACTATCAGAAGCACTGGGGTGGCTTCGCCCGCTAGCCGGAGCGAGCCGCTCGACACGACAGAGGTTGCCGCGTACCTCGTCGGTCGCGGCGTACTCGAGCGCGCCGACGGCACCGAGGTCGAGGAGCTGTCGGGCGGCATCTCGGGCGCCGTCTACGCGGTCCACGCCGAGGGCAAGCGCCTCGTCGTCAAGCAGGCGCTCGAGAGGTTCCGGGTCGAGGACGAATGGCTCGTTCCGCCGGAGCGCGCGCTCGACGAAGCCGCTGCGCTCGAGCTGATGGCAGAGCTCGCGCCGGGGAGCGTCCCGGCGCTGATCGACCTCGACCGCGAGCGGTTCGTGCTCGTGATGGAGGAAGCGCCAGAGGGCTGGCGACCGTGGAAGGCGCTGCTCCTCGACGGCGTGGCGGATCCGGCGGTGGCGCAGCGGCTCGGCGAGCTGCTCCGGCTCCTGCACACGAGCACGGCGGACGTCGAGCTCGGCAGCGCCGCATCGTTCGAGGCGCAGCGCGTCGACCCGTACCTGCGCACGGTCCAGCGGCGCCATCCCACGCTCGCGAGCGAGATCGGCGCCTACGTCGACCGGCTGCTCACGACAGACGTCTGCATCGTCCACGGCGACTACTCGCCGAAGAACGTCCTCGTCGGCGACGACGGCCCCCACAGCGGGCTCTGGGTGATCGACTGGGAGATCGTCCACCGGGGCGATCCCGCGTTCGACGTCGCGTTCCTCCTCAACCACCTGCTGCTGAAGACGATCCACCGGCCGGCCTCGCGCAACGACTACGAGGCGTGCGGGGCCGCGTTCCTCAACGCCTACGGGCAGGACCTCGACCTCGCCTATGTCCTCGGGCTCGTCGGCTGCCTGATGCTCGCGCGCGTCGACGGCAAGTCGCCGGCGGAGTACCTGACAGAGCGCGAGCGCGGGACGGCGCTCGCAGCCAGCCTCTCCTTCCTTGCCGAGCCTCCCGACTCACTCGGGGAGGCGTGGGCGGTCGTCACTCGAGGTCTTCGACCGTGAGCCCGTAGATCACGCCGTCGACCCATTCGCCGTTCCGCTCGTAGGCGCGGCGCTTCCGGCCCTCGAGCACGAAGCCGACGCGCTCCGCATGCTCGATCGCGCGCTCGTTGAAGCCGTAGACCTCGAGCTGGAGACGGTGGAAGCCGAGCTCGTCGAAGAGATGGCGCTGGAAGAGGCGCGCCGCCTCGTCTGCCACCCGTCGTCCGCGGAAGTCGGGATGGACGGCCAGCCCGCCGAGGTCGGCGATCCGGTTTCGCCCGCCGCGGCTCGAGAAGCGCATCGTGCCAGCGCGCTCGCCGTCGACCTCGATCACGAACAACCCGTGTACCTCCGGCTCGGACGCGTTCCGCTCGATGTCATCCGCCAACGCCTCGCGGTCGTGCGGCCGGGCGGCGGCGAGGAACGGCTCCACCTCCTCGTGCGCGACGAGCTCGACGAGAAAGTCGAGGTCGTCGGACCGAGCGCGGCGGATCGCGACCACTACGCGGGCTCCTCGCTCGGGGCCGCCCGCCGACGGACGTTCAACAGGAGCCCCGAGCCAAGGGCGATACCAACGAGGATCAGTCCGAGCCCGAGCAACATCGGCCCAGTGATCGGCTCGGAGAGGAAGAGCGCCCCGTACGCAATCGCAAAGCCCGGCATGAGATAGGCGACGAGCGAGATGCGGCGCGCACCGTACGGCGGAAGCATGCGGAAGAAGAGCAGCTGGGCGATCGCCGTCCCGAAGACCGCGAGCGCCGCGACCGCCACGAACGTCTCCCAGCCGGGGAGCGCGTTCGGTCTTTGGGCGATCGCGAACGGGAGCAGCAGGACCCCGCCGGAGAGCATGGCTCCGGTCGCGAGCACGGGCCCGGAGGTGCCATGGACACGAAGCTGGGCGTAGATGCCGGCGAATCCGTACGACAGCGACGAGAGCACGATCGCAAACGTCCCGGCCGCGCCCCACCACCCACCGGAGGTGTCGAGGCCGGATAGCACCGCCACACCGAGCAGCCCAAAGACGACGCCGATCCAGCGAATCCGTGCCACTGGCTCGTGCGGAAGGAGCCAGATGCCGAGGACGAACGCGAACAGCGGCACGGTCGCTTGCGCGATGCCGGCCACCGACGAGTCGATGTGCTGCTCCCCCCAGGCGATCAGCCAGAACGGAAGCGCCGCGTTGAAGATCCCGTAGACCACCGCCTGCCGCCAGTTCGCGCCCAGCTCTGCCCGCACCCGCGACGCGCCTCGCGTCGCGAGGACGAACCCGAGCAGGATCGTTCCGGCGAGCAACGTGCGGCCCGCCATCAGCACCGCTGGCGCGACGTCGTCGACGCCGATCTTGATGAAGAAGTACGACGAGCCCCACAGGGCGGCGAGCAGGAGCAGCCTGGGGAGATATCCGCGCATCGTCGACTACAACGCGCGACGCTGCCGAAGGGTGAGGCGCGGCGCGCTCAGATCAGGATCCAGGACTTCGGGTAGTAGTGGTCGATCGGCGGCTTTCCGTCCACGTAGAAGACGCGCGGGGCGATCACGCACTGGTCCGGGCTCTGCGCGAGCCAGGCGCCCCACCAGCTGAACGTGCTGCACGCGAGCACGTGATGGCGGCACAGCGTCATCAGGCGTAGGTCCTCGTGATCTCGCCCGTCAGCGTTGTGGACGACGAACGTCGTCGGATGCGGAAGCTGAACGACTTCACGGGCGTAGGTCAGATCGTCGGTGAAGACGTAGAACACCGGCTCCTCGACCTGCATCGCGATCCGCTCCGCGGCAGCGGCGTAGTAGTCACGCCCCGGAACGTGCCGCCGTGCCTGCTTGGCGTGCGTGATCAGGTCGCGGCCGCGCACGTGCACCGCGACGCTCTGCGATCGCGTGATCTCCGCCGCGATGCGCACGTTCTCGGCGTCCGGCGGCGTGCGAAAGGTGAGCTCGCGCCGGAGCTCGTCGCCGCCGATCTCCGGGTACTCCGCGCACTCCCAAAACCCCGTCATCTGCACCGGGCGGCGGGCCGCCGGCTCGTGGAAGGCCGGGTGCGGCGTCCGCTGCCGGAGCGGCCAGTCGCCGATCAGCGCGTGCTGTCCTCCCGAGCGGACGAAGTCGACGAGCCTGCGACCACGTGCCAGCAGGCCATCGTCCAGGAAGTAGCTCACCTCCTCCGGCGACGCGCTCGGTGCGCTGAGCGCGAAGGCATCGAGGCCGTAGGCACGCGGCGGTTTTGGCTTCCTTTCCTCGGGGAGCGAGAACCAGCTTGCGTCGACCACCATCGGCACCTGCCACGTGCGCGCGAGGCCGAAGCCGGCGGCGTACTGGAAGATCTGGTTGCCGAGGCCGCACGGGATGAGGCGCAGGACGAGCTTTCCCTTCAGAACGCACGCTCCACGACGTAGCCGCGGTTCACTTCGCCGGCCCGCCGACCGTCTCGACGGGGCGGCGGCCGAGGGCGACTGCCCCGGTCCCGAGCGCGACGCCGCCGAGGATGAGCGCGAGCGCTCCCACGGAGCTCACCGTCAGCGCCTCCCCGAGGAAGACGACGCCGTACAGCAGCGCCATCGGCGGTACGAGGTACGTGATCAGGATCGCCCGACTCGCCCCGGCCCCGGCGAGGATCTCGTAGTAGAGGAGGTAGGCGAACGCCGTCGCGACGGTCCCGAGGACGACGACGGCCGCGATCGACTTCCACCCGGGCGTCTCGGTCGGTCGCTGGGCGACGCCGGCCGGCAGGAGTGCGAGCGTCGCGACCGCCAGCGTACCGAGCGCCACCGTCAGCGTGTGCACACCGGCCAGACGGACGCCCGCGTAGAGACCGGCTGCCGCGTAACAGAGCGCGCTCGTGACAACGGCCAGGCCGGCGACGATGGACCCATTCGGAAGCGTGCCCACCAGGAGCCCGACGCCGGCCAGACCGAGAAAGAGCCCGACCAGGCGCTGGCCGCGTACGCGCTCGGCGTGGACGAACAGGTAAGCGAAGAGCGCGGTTCCGAGCGGCGCCGTCGCCTGGAGCACGGCTGTCGTGCCGGAATCGATGCGCGTCTCGGCCCAGAAGATGAGATAGACAGGCAGCGCCGTGTTCGCGATGCCGACCACGACGAGTGGCACGAAGAACGTACGCAGCGAAGCCGCCGTCTCGCGCACGGGCATCCGCCAGAGCGCGACTGCGAGGAGCACGAGCGTCGCGAGCCCTACTCGCCCCAGGAGGGCAGTGGACGGCGCGATGTCTCGCACGGCGATCTTGATGAACATGAACGACGAGCCCCAGATCGCCGCGAGCCCGAACAGCATTCCGAGATGGCGCCGACTCATCGTGAGGCAAAACGTACGCGAGGCGTGAACGGTGGGAACGACCGGTGGCCGGGTCCGCAGTGGGGGCTAGACTGGATCAGCTCTGACGACGGTCGCAGAACAGCCGCTCCACCGAGCCCTCGGGCTGACCGACGGGGAGCTGGAGCGCATCTGCTCGCTGCTCGAGCGCGACCCGAACGACTTCGAGCTCACGGTCTTCTCCCTCCTCTGGAGCGAGCACTGCGGGTACAAGCACTCCGCGCCGCTCCTCCGCCGGCTGCCCTCCGACGGCGACCGCGTCCTGCAGGGACCGGGCGAGAACGCCGGCGTGGTCGACCTCGGCGACGGACAGGCGGTCGCGTTCAAGGTCGAGAGCCACAACCACCCGTCCGCGGTCGAGCCGTTCCAGGGCGCGGCGACAGGCGTCGGCGGCATCCTCCGCGACGTCGTCGCCATGGGCGCGCGGCCGATCGCGCTGCTCGACGGGCTCCGCTTCGGCCCGCGGAGCTGGAAGGTCGAGCGCGCCGTGGCTGGCATCGGCCACTACGGCAACTGCGTCGGCGTCCCCACGGTCGGCGGAGAGCTCGTGCTCGACCCTGCGTACGAGGACAACTGCCTCGTCAACGCGATGTGCATCGGCCTCCTCCCCGCGTCTCGTGTTACTCGCGCACGGGCGTCGACTCCCGGGCTCGCGCTCGTCGCTTACGGGGCGACGACCGGGCGAGACGGGATCGGCGGAGCGAGCGTGCTCGCGAGCGCCGAGCTCGGCGAGGAGGACGCGGACAAGCGACCATCGGTCCAGATCGGTGATCCCTTCACGGGCAAGAGGCTGATCGAGGTGTCGCTCGAGCTCGTCGAGCGCGGCCTCGTCGAGTCGCTTCAGGACTGTGGAGCGGCCGGGCTCGCATCGTCGCTCGCAGAGATGGCGCGCGACGGCACCGGCGTCGACGTCCACCTCGATCGCGTCCCGCGCCGTGAGCCGGGGATGGAGCCGTGGGAGATCATGATCTCCGAGAGCCAGGAGCGGATGGTCGCCGCCGTCTCGCCGGAGCTCGTGCCCGAGGTTGCGTCCGTGATCGAGCGCTGGGAGCTGACCTGGGCCGAGATCGGGGTCGTCACGGACACGGGCGAGCTCCGCGCCTATCACGATGGCGAGCTCCAGGGCCAGATCGCCGCCTCCTTCCTGACCGACGAGTGCCCGCGCTACGACGTCGAGCGGAAGCCGCGGACAGCCGTCCAAGCGACTCGCCGAGCGCCGCAGACGCTCGATGCGCGCTGGGTCTTCGAGCAGTACGACCAGCTCGTCGGCTCGCGGACGGTGCGCCGGCCCGGCTTCGGCGCTGCCGTGCTTCGCCTCGACCCGTCGAACCGCGGCCTGGCCGTCTCGCTGAAAGGCCCGCCTGCCGGAGAGCTCGACCCGTTTCTCGCCGGCGCGCTCGCCGTGCTGCGGGCCGCCCGGAACGTCGCCTGCGCCGGTGGCGAGCCGCTCGCGCTCACCGACTGCCTCAACTTCAGCAATCCCGAACGCCCCGAGATCGCGTGGGAGCTCGAGCAGGCGATCGAGGGGATCGCCCAGGCGGCGGAGGCGCTCGGGATTCCCGTCGTCTCGGGGAACGTCTCGCTGTACAACGAGACCGACGGCCGCCCGATCCCGCCGACGCCGGTCGTCGGCTGCGTCGGGCTCGTGCCCGACGTGCGCCGTCTGCCGCGCGGCTGGCAGCGGGGCGACGCGGTGTACGCGATCCGTCGGCGTGAACCGCTCGACCTCGCCCACGAGGCAGACCTGATCCGCTTTCTCGTCGAGATCGCGCCCCGGTGCTCCCTGGTCCACGACGTCTCGGACGGCGACCTCGATCGCGCCCTCGCCGAGGCGGGAGCGTGGAACGGCGTGAGCGCCGATCTCGCGCCGTCGGGTACTGCCAGTGCGATCGTGGCCGGGACCGAGCCTGTCGACCATCCCGATGCCTGGCTAGTGGGTCGCGTCTGATGTGCGGCGTCTTCGGCATCCGCGCCCCGGACCGCGACGTCGCCCGCGTGGCGCACTTCGCGTTGCACGCCCTGCAGCACCGCGGGCAGGAGGCGGCCGGGATCGCGGTCTCGGAGGAGGGCAGGCTGACCGTTCTCCGCGAGCTCGGCCTGCTCATGCAGTTCAAGGAGCAGAAGCTCCGCGGCCTGACGGGCGACATCGCGATCGGCCACACGCGCTACTCGACGACGGGCTCCGGCGCGTGGGACAACGCCCAGCCGCTGATCCACCACGGCCGCGCCCGGACGATCGCGCTCGCGCACAACGGGAACCTCGTCAACGCGGAGGACTTGCGGGCCGAGCTCGTCGCGGACGGCGCCTCGGTCTCCTCGACCTCCGACTCGGAGCTGATCGCGGCCGCGATCGCACACGACCCGCGGCCGCTCGAGGAAGCGGTGCCGGCGACGATGGCGCGGCTCGAGGGCGCGTACTCCGTGACGGCGATCGCGGACGGCACGCTGATCGCGTTCCGCGACCCGCTCGGTTTTCGTCCGCTCTCGCTCGGGCGCCTCGGGGACGACTGGGTCGTCGCCTCGGAGACGTGCGCGTTCGACCTGCTCGGCGCCGAGCCAGTGCGTGAGGTCGGCCGCGGAGAGCTCGTGCTCGTCGACGCCGGCGGCCTGCGCGCGATCGACTCGGTGTCGCGGCCGGAGGAAGGCGCCTTCTGCATCTTCGAGTTCTTCTACTTCGCGCGCCCAGACTCGCATCTCCTCGGCGTCGAGACGCACGCCGCCCGGGTGCGCATGGGCCAGCGCCTCGCCGCCGAGGCGCCAGTCGACGCGGACCTCGTCCTCCCGATACCCGACTCGGGCACGCCCGCAGCGGTCGGCTTCTCGCGCGGCTCGGGAATCCCGTTCAGCGAGGGCCTGATCAAGAACCGCTACGTCGGCCGAACGTTCATCGAGCCGGACCAGGAGCTGCGCCAGCAGGGCGTCCGGCTGAAGTTCAACCCGCTCGACGAGGTGACGGGCAAGCGCGTCGTCGTCGTCGACGACTCGATCGTCCGCGGGAACACCATGCGCCAGCTCGTCGCGATGCTCTTCGACGCCGGAGCGGCCGAGGTGCACATTCGGATCTCGTCGCCTCCCGTCGTCGGGCCGTGCTTCTACGGGATCGACCTTCCCGACGAGGACGAGCTGCTCGCGGCGAGCCGCTCGGTCGAGGAGATCCGGGAGCACGTCGGCGCGACGAGCCTCGCCTACCTCTCGCTCGAGGGCCTGACCGACGCCACGAGCCAGCCCGCGGCGTCGCTCTGCCGAGCTTGCCTCACGGGCGACTACCCGACGCGGGTCCCGGACGACCGGCGTCTCGGCAAGCTTCGCTTCGAGCCAGCCGCGACCTAGCCACTAGCCGCGGCCGTAGCGGACGACGCGTGATGCAGCCTCCGGCTCCATGCCGCCCTCGATCAGCTCCTGCCTCCGCTCGCTCTCGCCAGCGAGCTTCAGGAACAGCCAGGCGATCGCCCCGATCGTCACGACCGAGTCGACGACCATCATCAGGCCGCCGGCGATCCCCTGGTCGGCCGCCGGCGAGATGCCCCAGCGCTCGACGCTGTGCCGGTACCAGTCGTACGTCGGTCCGTTCGCCCAGAGCAGGACGTTGGCGAGGATCATGCTCGTGAAGCGGGCGACGACGATGTACACGAGCTTCACGCCTGACCCGAACCACGTCGGCGCGGGGAGCGGCTCGAGCACGGGCGCCCAGAGCAGCGCGCCCGCGGTGAAGAACGAGGCGTGCTCGAGGGCGTGGATCCAGTCGTTGCCGAGCGCCGCGCCGTAGAAGTACGGCAGGTGCCACAGGTAGAGCGTGAACGCCCAGACGGGGAGCGCAACGAGTGGGTGCGCGAGCACGCGGAGGTGCTGGATCACGCGGTACTGGAGAACGGGCCTGAGAATCGGGCCGGTCAGGCTGGCGACGATCAGGATCGGCGCCACCTCGCCGATCAGGATGTGCTGGGCCATGTGGACGAAGAAGAACTCCTCTTCGCCGATCCCATCGATCGGGGAGAACAGTGCGATCGCAAGCGTCGCGAGACCGAACGCGAAGCAGGCCTGGCGCCAGACGGCGACCGGAGTCCCCTTGCGCCGGAGCGTCGAGACCCGCCGGTAGTAGGCGACCGCGGCGATGACGAGCGCGGTCGCCGGCAGCGGGTCAAACGTCCAGCTCGTGAGCGGCGAGAGGTTCTCGGGACCGCCGAGATGCGCGAGCATCACAGAGCCAGTCTAGATAGCGACCTCGGCACTACACTCGCCGTGTGAGCGGGCGGTCGTACGAGGACGCCGGCGTCTCGATCGAACGCGGGGCAGAGGTCGACCAACGCCTGCGAGCTGCTGTCGAGTCGACCGGCGCGGACTGGTTTGGAGGCTTCGCAGCCCTGCACCCGCTCGACGACTCGAGGCTGCTCGCAGCGTCGACCGACTCGGTCGGGACGAAGCTCGTGCTCGCGCGGCAGCGTGGCGCCCTTCGCGCCTGCGGCGCCGATCTCGCCGCCCATTGCATCAACGACGTGATCACCTGTGGCGCCGAGCCGCTCGTGCTCCTCGACTATGTCGCCGCGAACCGCATCGACCCCGAGCAGGTGGTCGAGCTGGTCGAAGGCGCTGCTGGGGCCTGCCGTGCCGCGGGTGTTGCGCTGATCGGGGGCGAGACGGCCGAGCTGCCCGACGTGTACGCGGAGGGAGAGCTCGACTTCGCGGGGACGTGCGTCGGCACGGTCTCGCGGGACGACGTGATCGACGGCTCGCGCGTCGTGGCCGGCGACATCGTCATCGGGCTGCCGTCCGCCGGGGTGCACGCGAACGGCTTCACGCTCGTTCGCCGAATCCTCGAGACCGACGACTACGACGGCCCAGACCTCCTCGCGCCGACGCGCCTCTATCTCGACGACGTGCGCGAGCTGCGTGGCAGCGCTCATGCGTTCGCGCACGTCACTGGCGGCGGCATCCTCGGCAACCTCGAGCGCGTGCTCCCTCCTGGGCTGTCGGCGGAAATCGACTGGGGCGCGTGGCAACGGCCGCCTGTCTTCTCGTGGCTCGCCGAGCACGTGGCCGAGCTCGAGCTCCGACGGGTGTTCAACCTCGGGATCGGCTACCTCGCCGTCGTCCCCGAGCCCGGCGACGGACTCGTGATCGGGCAGATCACAGCGGCCCGATGATCGGTGTGTTGGTTTCGGGGGAAGGAACGAACCTCCAGGCGCTCCTCGACGACGACCTGCCCGTCGTCGCCGTCGCGTCGAGCGCCGACGGCGTCCGGGCACTCGATCGCGCACGCGCCGCCGGTGTTCCGGCCGACGCGTTCTCCCTCACGGCGTTCGACACGCGCGAGGCGCGCGACACGGCGATGGCGGACTGGCTCGAGGAGAACGGCGCCCGCGTCGTCGTGTGCGCCGGGTTCATGGAGCTGCTCACGCCGCGCTTCCTCGACCGCTTTCCCGGCCGCGTCGTCAACGTCCACCCCTCTCTGCTGCCCGCATTCGCAGGCACGCGGCCGATCGAGGAGGCGATCGAGGCGGGTGTGGCCGAGACCGGCGTTACCGTCCACTTCGTGGACGAGGGCGTCGACACCGGCCCGATCATCGCCCAGGAACGCCTCGCGCTCCTGCCGGGCGAGGATGCCGGCGCGCTCCGCGAGCGGTTGCACGCTGTCGAGCACCGCCTGCTCCCCCGTGTCGTACGGGAGCTCGTCGAGCGATGATCGAGCGCGCGCTCCTCTCCGTGTACGACAAGACGGACCTGGACGCGTTCGCGCGCGGCCTCGCCGAGCTCGGCGTCGAGCTCGTGGCGAGCGGTGGCACGGCCGCGTACATCGAGGAGCACGAGCTCGGGGTCACGCTCGTCGAGGAGCTGACCGGGGTCGGTGAGCTGCTCGGAGGCCGGGTGAAGACGCTCCACCCTCGCATCCACGCGGCGATCCTTGCGCGACAGGACGAGGGCGAGGACGTCGCCGCGCTCGAGGCGCTCGATGTCCGGCCGTTCCAGCTCGTGTGCGTCAACCTCTACCCGTTCGGCCAGATCGCCTGGCGGCGTGGCGTCGACGAGGCGGATGCAGTCGACATGATCGACGTGGGCGGCCCGGCGATGCTCCGCGCTGCGGCGAAGAACTTCACCTACGTCGCGCCCGTTTGCCGCCCGGATCAGTACGAAGGCGTCCTGGCCGAGCTCCGGGACCAGGGTGAGGTCTCACTCGAGACGCGGCGGTCGCTTGCGGGAGAGGCGTTCGCGACCACGTCCGCATACGAGTCGGCGATCGCAAGCTGGTTCTCGGGCCGGGAGTCGTTCCCCGCGAAGGTGACGGTCTCGTTCGAGAAGGTGCTCGACCTCGCGTACGGCGAGAACCCGCACCAGCGGGCCGCGCTGTACGCGGAGGACGGAGCGCGGCGCCACGTGCTCTCGCGCGTCGAGCAGCTCCAGGGGAAGCCGCTCACGTTCAACAACCTTCACGATCTCTCGGCCGCACGCGCTGTGGTCGAGGAGTTCGCGGTGCCGGCGTGCGCGATCGTCAAGCACGCGAACCCGTGCGGCGTTGCCCTCGGAACGACCGTCGACGAAGCCTTCGCGAGAGCGCACGCGGCCGATCCGGTGTCGGCCTACGGAGGCGTCGTCGTCTGCAACCGGCCCGTCGGTGGGACGCTCGGGGAGCTGTTGGCCGCGCAGTTCGTGGAGCTCGTCTTCGCACCGGGGTACGACGCCGACGCGCTCGCCCGGCTAGCAGGCAAGCCGGCAATGCGCGTGCTGCTCGACGCCGAGCGCCGCCACGCCTCTCCCGGCGAACGCGACTACCGGCGCGTGCTCGGTGGGATCCTCGTCCAGGATCGCGACGCGGATATCGAGGACCGTGAAGGCATGGAGGTCGTTTGCGGCGAGCCGTCCGAGGACAACTGGGGGGAGCTCCTGTTCGCGTGGCGCGTGTGCAAGCACGGCCTCTCGAACGCGATCGTCGTCTCGGGCGAGCTGCAGACGCTCGGGATCGGGATCGGCCAGATGAGCCGTGTCGACGCCGTCCGGATCGCCCTCGCGAAGGCACGCGACCTCGGACATGAGCTCGCGGGCGCCGCGCTCGCCTCTGACGCCTTCTTCCCCTTCGCCGACGGGCCGCGGCTCGCACTCGACGCGGGAATCCACGCCATCATCCAGCCGGGCGGATCGAAGCGGGACGCCGAGGTGATCGCCGCGGTCGAGGAGGCCGGCGCGGCCATGGTCTTCACCGGCCGCCGCCACTTCCGCCACTAGCGGCGCCGATGGAGCCGATCGGTCGCAGCTCTGGCCCGTCGAGAACGCTAGGCCGCGGCTTCGAGGAAGACGCAGCGGCGCCGGTCTTCCGGCAGCGGTGAGCGGCCGATCTTGAGCACGCGGAAGGCGATGCCGTCGACCTCTGTGGTGGTGCCCGGCTCCGGAGCAGCCCCTTCGCGCTCGGAGAGGCAGTAGCCGGTCTCGTCAGGTACGAACAGGACGTAGTCGGCAAACGTCTCCTCGGCGGGAGTCGCGGCAGCCTCTGCCACGGCCTCTGCATCGGCAAGCCGAGCCACGACCCGGTTCAGCTCGCCGCGAAGGTCGAAGAGCTCTCCGTCGAGGCGTTCGCGCGCGAGCCGTTCTCGGGTGAGGGCATCGGCGGCGGCGGCCCGGTCTTCCTCGGAGGCTACGTACTTCATCCGCTCGTCGGCGAGCTCCGTCGTGATCTCCGCCAGCTGCTGCTCGAGATCGGCCCGCTCGCGCTCGATCTCCGCGAATCGCGCTTCGCGGCCGGCGACGTCCGCGCGGAGCCGCTCGAGGTCGCTCTCCGCCGCCTTTCGCTGGCCGGCCTCGAGCGTGAGTGCCTCCTGGAGCTCACCGATCTGGCCGACGAGCTTCTGGGCGTCGTCCGTTTGCGCCTGGACGAGGGCGTTGAGTCGTGCAGCCTCCTCGCGCGCGCTGCCGAGCTCTTCTTCGAGCCGGGCAATGCGCGCCCGCGCTTCCGCCTCGATTGCGCCGGACGCGACGAGGCTCGCAGTCGTCTCGGCCAGGTGGGCATCGCGCTCGGCGAGGTGGGCATCGCGCTCGGCGAGGCGCGCCTCGGCGTCGGCAAGTCGAGCGTCGGCCTCGGCGAGCCGGGCCGCGGAAGCCTCGAGCTCGCGCCGTAGCGGCACAACGGTCTCCTCCGCCTCGGCGAACGCACGGTCGCGCTCGGCGTCGGCCTCCGCGAGCCGTTCGAGAGCGCGTGCTTCCCGCACCTCGGCGTCCTGGAGCCTTGCCGTGATCTCGTCGAGCTCAGCCCGCAGCGAAACGACAGTGCCCTCGAACTCATCGCGAAGCCGCTCTCTCTTGGACTCGAGCTGCCCAATGCGCGCGCGCGCCTCCAGCTCGCGTGCCTCGGCCTCCGCGATTCGGCCGGCGGCGCTGTCCAGCTCCTCGCGCAGCGCTGCCTGCGCCTGTTGGGCGCTAGCGAGCTCGCTATCGGAGGAGACCGGCGGACGCGCCTCGAGCGCTTTCAGCTGGTTCTCAAGATCCGCGATCGATGCGTCGCGGTCGGCGACGGACCGCTCGAGCTGCTCTCGCACGGCCAACGCCTGCTCGAGGCCGGCGATGGCTTCGGAGAGTTGCGCGCCGAGCGCGTCGACCTCCCGCTGGAGATCGGGCCGCGCGGCGAGCTCCGCAAGCTCCGCCCGGTACGACTCGCGCTCTGCCTCGAGCTCCGAGACGGCGCTCTCGGCCTGGGAGCGAGACGTCGCCTCGCGCTCGGCCGCCGCGCGCGCGGTCTCGAGCTCGACGACAAGCTTGTCCAGCTCGGGCTTGAGGTCTGGGCGTGCGGCGAGCGCCTCGAACTCGGCGATCTTTGCGTTCTGTGCCTCGACCGTCGACCGAGCCTCGGAGAGCTGTGCGCCGAGTGCGTCGAGCTCGACCTGGCGATCTGGCGCGCTGGCGCTCGGGCCGCCTGCCAGAAGGGCTTCAAGCTCTCGCTCGGCCTTCTCGCGATACGCGCTCTCGTACATCAGCGCATCGTCCGCCTCGGCAAGCCGGGCCGCGAATGCGGCCGTCTCGGACATCGTCGCCGGGCCTTTGCGCTCCTGTGCATGCTCAGAGGCCGCCGTGTCAGCCTCGACCAGTCGATCGAGCATGACGACGTTGTCCTCCTCGGACCGGGGCGTATCGTCGAACGACGCGTAGTCGCGCTCGGGCAGGGGGGCGTCCACGACACGCGCCTGCCGATGACGCCGCTTGATCTCGGCGAACAGTCCAGAGCCGAACCCCTCCTGCGTCGACATCTCGACGCCCATCTGCTGCATGAGCGCGGCTGTCAGCTCGGGGCCCGATACGAGCCTGCACTCGACGAGCACCTCACCGAGGCGCTTGCCGCTCTCGGCCTGGGCGGTGAGGGCCTTCTCGAGCTCGTCAGCGGTGATCAGCCCGTCTTCGACGAGCAACTCACCGAGCAGCCTCGATGGGACGCGTGCAGCTTCCACGAATGACCACATCGGCTTCGCGGCCTCATGCCTTGAGCGAGGGATCGGCCGTGCGTTGAAAGGCTCGCGGACGACCGCTGCTCGTTTACCCTTGCCCGGCGTGACACGCTCGTTCCCCACGCTGCTCGAGCTGATCGGGAAGACACCTGTCGTGCGCCTCCAGAAGCTAGGCGCCGAGCTCGACTGTGTCCTGCTCGCGAAGCTCGAGTACCTGAATCCGGGCGGCTCGAACAAAGACCGAATCGGGCTGAGCATGGTGGAAGCGGCGGAACGCGACGGGAAGCTGAAGCCGGGCGGGACGATCGTCGAGCCGACCTCCGGCAACACCGGCGTCGGACTCGCGCTGGCCGCCGCGATCAAGGGCTACAAGCTGATCTGCGTCGTTCCCGACAAGGTGGCGGCCGAGAAGATCGGGCTCCTTCGTGCCTTCGGCGCCGAAGTCGTAATCTGCCCGACCGCCGTCGACCCCGACTCGCCCGAGAGCTACTACTCCGTCTCCGACCGCCTCGCCGAGGAGATTCCCGGCGCGTTCAAGCCCGACCAGTACTCGAACGACGCGAACCCTGAGGCCCACTACCGGACGACCGGCCCGGAGCTCTGGGAGCAGATCGGAGACGAGCTCGACGCCGTGGTGATCTCCGTCGGGACGGGCGGGTCGATCACGGGCACGGCGCGCTACCTGAAGGAGCAGAAGCCGGAGATCGTGGTCGTGGGCGCCGACCCCGAGGGCTCGATCTTCACGGCCGAGGATCCAACCGGGATCCATCCGTATCTCGTCGAGGGAATCGGGAAGGACTCTTTCCCCGATACCTTCGACCCGTCCGTCGTCGACGAGTACGTCCGCGTGTCCGACCGCGACTCGTTCCTCACCGCCCGGCGGCTGGCGCGCGAGGAGGGGATCCTCGGCGGCGGCTCGGCGGGCACGTCGGTGTTCGCGATGCTCGAGACCGCGAGACGGCACGGGCCCGGGAAGACGATCGTCACGACGATCCCCGACGGCGGCCGCGGCTACCTCTCGAAGGTCTTCGACGACAACTGGATGCTCGAGCACGGCATGCTCGAGCGGCGCGGGGCGCTGCCGACGATCTCCGAGGTGGTCGCGTACACGCACGGCACCGACGGCCGGATGCCTGCCCTCGTCGTCTGCGAGGCGCACGAGAAGCTCGGCGCCGCGATCCAGCTGATGCAGCGCTACGGGATCTCGCAGGTTCCCGTCGTGCGCCGGCAGCCGGCCGAGTCGGTGACGGATGTGATCGGCTCGCTCACCGAGCGCGGCCTGCTCGACCGCATCCTCCGCGACCCAGACGCGCTCGGCGAGGACATCGCCGGCGCGATGGACCCGCCCCTTCCCGCCGTGGACGAGAACGACTCGGTCCACGACGTCTACGGCGACCTCACGCGCGGCGGTGCGGCGGTGCTCGTCGCCCGTGGCGGCGAGCCCGCCGCCGTGCTGACACGCTCCGATCTGCTCGAGTACCTCGCACACCACTGACATGGCTGGTTCCGGCGGGATCACGCTCGCGCCGCTGACGGAGGACGAGCGCGAGGCGTTCTTTCGAGAGGAAATCGCGAACTACGCCGATCAGCAGATTCGGGATGCGGGCTGGCAACCCGGCGAGGCTCTCGATCGGGCTCGGCGAGAGTTCACGCCGGTGCTGGCGCGCGAGTATGACGAGGGCGTCGCCGCCGGGGACCGGTTGTGGTCAGCGAATGTGCTCGATGGCGGATCGGTTGGATGGCTCTGGATCAAGCCCCTCGACGACGCTCCCGTGCCGAGCGCGTACCTGGAGCAGATCACGGTCGCGGCAACTCGTCGCCGCCAGGGATACGGCCGCGCGATACTCGCGGCCCTCGAAGAGCTCCTCGCTGCCGAGGGTGTCGAGGAGGTGCGCCTCGATGTCTACGCCGCCAACGAAGCCGGCCAGGCTCTCTACGCGGGCGCAAGCTACGAGCTGGTCGGCCGGAGCGAACGCCAGGTGCAGCTGCGCAAGCAGTTGTCGGGCGCGAAGGCTCGGGCCGACTAGTGCTCCTCTACGACTCACCGGAGTCGGGCAACTGCTTCAAGGTGCGGCTGCTGCTCTCCCAGCTCGGCATTCCGTACGAGCGCCGGCGCATCGACACGACCCAGCGCACGTGGCGCGAGGACGTGCTCGGCGGCAAGAACCCTGCGCTCCGCGTCCCCGTGCTCGAGCTGGACGACAGCCGCCACCTCGCGGAGTCGAACGCGATCCTCTGGTATCTCGGGGAGGGGACGCCGTTCGTGCCGACGGGCCGCTTCGACCGCGCACAGGTGCTCCAGTGGATGTTCTTCGAGCAGTACGACCACGAGCCGTACGTCGCCGTCGTCCGCCACCGAGCCCTGCACGGCGCACTCGACGCGTTCGCCGACACGGACGAACGGCGGCAACGCGGGTGTGCGGCGCTCGACGCGATGGAGGCACATCTCAGCGAGCGTGCATACCTCGTCGCGGACGGCTACACGCTCGCAGACATCTCGCTCTACGCGTACACGCATGTCGCGGGCGACGGCGGCTTCGACCTCGGGCGCTACCCCGCGATCCAGGCGTGGCTCGCGCGCGTCGCAGCCCAGCCCGGCTACGTCGCGATCACGGATTAGGCGCTAGGACTCGCTTGCGAGAGCGCGAGCAGGCTGTCGTGCTCCTCGCGACAGGCCGGGCAGCGGCGAAGTGCGCGCGGAACCCGGGCAGCGCGGACTCGGCGTCCCTGCCCTGGAGCTCCAGCTCGACATAGACATCCAGGTGCTCGAAGCACTCGTCGCAGCCGACCTCGTTCTCGCCGGGGCCGAGAAGCGCGCGGAGACTCCCGGAGGGGTCGTCAGCTGGAGCTGGCTGCACTAGGGCGGGCCCACCGACTCCACATCGACCGATCCCACTGGCCGTAAGGCATTGACTCCTCCTTGTCGAATTCTGTGACTCAGAGGTATTGGTGTCACGTGGGCCACGGGTCTTACCTCCCGGGTTACGGTTTCCCGTCGTGGAATCCGTGGCCATCCCGCAGCTCCGCCGCTATCTCGTCGCCCATCACGGCTACTCGACGCGGCCCCAGACGTCGCGTAAAGGCGACGTCGCCGCGGAGATCCGCCGGCTCTCCGCGGTGCAGCTCGACTCGATCTCGACGGTCGACCGCGCGCACCGGTTGACGCTGACGTCGCGGCTCGGCCTCTACCCTCGTGGCTCGGTCTCGCGGCTGCTCGGCGAAGGCCGGATCTTCGAGTACTGGGCGCACGAGGCATGCCTCGTGCCCGTCGAGGACTTCCCGCTCTTCAAGCGGCGCATGCTGCACCTCGCCGACGCCCACTGGTGGGGACGGAAGCGCCAGGACCCAGAGACGGAACGCCACGTGATCGAGGCGATCACCGAGCGCGGAGCGCTTCCCTCACGCGCCTTCGAGGGCCGCGGCAAGCCCGGCGAGATGTGGGCCTGGAAGCCGGCTAAGGCGGCGCTCGAGCATCTGTTCTCCGCCGGCGAGCTCGTTGTCTCGGGCCGTGAGGGGTTCCAGCGGGTCTACGACCTCCCGGAGCGCGTGATCCCGCGCCGGTACCTCGACGCGCCGACGCCGAGCGAGGAGGAGTTCCGGCGCGGCTACGTGCTGCGAGCCGTCGAGGGCCGCGGGGCGCTGACAGAGGCGGGGATCGCTGAGCACTGCCGCTTCCGTGGTGGGGCGAAGGGCATGCAGCCGGTCGTCGACGAGCTCGTAGCAGACGGGGTCGTCCGGCGCGTGGCTGTCGCCGATGGAGGAGCGCCGGTCGTCGTCCCCGCAGACGCCGTCGTCGACGGCGCGGTGCCGACGGGCGGCGTCCTCCTCTCCCCGTTCGACAGCCTGCTCTGGGACAAGCCCTTCGTCGAGCGCGTGTTCGGATTCGCGCCGCTGATCGAGGTGTACAAGCGCGAGCACGAACGCATCTACGGGTACTACGTGCTGCCGTTCCTGCTAGGCGACCGGCTCGTCGGCCGCGCCGATCTCAAGTCCGATCGCGCCGAGGGCGTGCTCCGCGTGAAGGCGTTGCACGTCGAGCCGGGCGTGCGCCGGTCCAAGCGGCTAGGCGACGCCTTCGACCGGGCGATCGGGCGCCTCGCCCGTGCGCTCGAGCTGGAGTCCGTCGCGCGATGAACGAGGTCTCGCTGGAGGAAGCACGGCTGATCGCGGTCCACGCGCAGCTGCTCGACGGGTCGGCCACATCCGTCCTCGACACGGTCCGGCAGCTCGGCTACCTCCAGATCGACCCGATCTCGACGGTGGCGCCTCCGCAACACCTCGTCCTCTGGAGTCGGCTGGGTAGCCGCTACGACCCGGCGGAGCTCGACCGCCTGCTCTGGGAGGAGAGAAAGCTGTTCGAGTGGGCAGCGTTCATCTGGCCGATCGAGCTGCTCCCCTATGTCCGCGCGCGCATGCGTCGCCGGCGTCCGGGTAGAACCGCAGACGAGCGCCGGTCGAACGAGTTACTCGCCGCGAACGCGCGCTACAAGCGTCACGTGCTCCGCGAGCTCGAGGAGAACGGTCCGATGCTGTCTCGCGACATCGCCCACCACAGGGCGACGCCACGCGACCCGCACCCCTGGTGGGGCGAACGGCAGGTGGCGCTCATGCTGATGATCCTCGAGGCCCGCGGCGTCGTCGCCGTCGCGGGGAGGGTCGGCAAGCAGCGGCTCTGGGACATCGCAGAGCGGTGGTACCCCGAGACGGAGAGGGTGCCGCTGAGGGAGGTCGAGAAGATCCTCGCCGAACGGCGCTTCCGCGCGCTCGGCGTCAGGCTCACGAGGAGCGGGCGCTGGGAGGCGCACACCGAGGCTAGCGCGGAGCCGGTTCCGGATCGCGCGACACTTCTCTCGCCGTTCGACCGGCTGATTCACGACCGCAAGCGCGCAGAGGCGCTGTTCGATTTCTACTACCGGCTCGAGATGTACGTCCCGGAGGCGAAGCGCGAGTACGGCTACTACGTCCTGCCGCTGCTCGTCGGCGACCGGATCGTCGGCCGTGCCGAGCCTCGCTTCGACCGCAAGACGAGGACGCTCGAGCTTCTCGGATCCTGGGGCGACACCGCACGGCTCGACGAGCCGATGGCCGACCTCGCATCCTGGCTCGGTGCCAGGCCCTCCTAGGCGCCGAGAGCAGAGAGCGCCGCGCGAACCCTGCCACCGAGAAGAGCAAGACGCTCGACCGGCTCTCTGCTGAACACGAAACGGACGTGGCGATCGGCGACCTCACCGCCCCAGCCGCGCATCGGCGTCGCAGCCACCTTCTGCTCGAGCAACGCGTTCGAGACGTCGACGCAGTCGAGCCCCAGCGCAGCGACGTCGAGAAGGAGTGACCACGCACCGTGCGGAGGCACCGCCGGCAGGCCCTCCAGCTGCCGGAGCGTCTCGTCTCGCCGCAATTGCCACTCGGCATTCGCTGCGGCCAGCCCGTCGTCGACTGCCTCGAGCGCGGCGCGGGCGCCGATCTGGGCGAACCCGCTCGCTAGCAAGCCGTTGTAGATGTGAACGCGGGAGACGTCGTTTACGAGCTCTCCCGGTGCAACCACCCAGCCCACACGCCAACCGATCATGCGGTGGTCGAGCGATACCGCGTCCACCGTGACGGTTCGATCTCGCATCCCGGGAAGGGCCGCCGGGTGGCGTATCGGCCGACCATCGAACAGCACGCCTTCGTAGCCAGCCCAGTAGAGAAGCGGCGAGTCGCGATCGCGACAGACCGCCGCAATCGCATCCCACTCCGCGTCGCTGACCACCCATCCGGTGGGAAAGGACGCGTTGTTGATGAACACGACGCGCGTGCGCTCGGTGACCGCGGCGCGTAGCGCGTCGACGTCCAGTCGCCACTCACCGTCGACCACGTTGAGCGGCACGAGGCGTGGCACCGCACCGACGAGGCGCACGCGATTGATCATCCCGGCGTAGGTCGGGTCGGTGACGATCACCTCGTCACCGGGGTCGGTGAGGCAGAACAGCGCATCGACCATCGCCTCACCCTCACCTGCGGTGATGACGATCTCTCGTTTGCCGTCGTACCGCGGCCCGCCGCGGCGCTCGATGAACGCAGCGATGGCCTCCTTGAGGTCGTCCCGCCCGGTGAACGGGAGCCAGCTGTTCGCCTCGGATTCACCGATCGCAGCGCGCGTCGCGTCGACGGCCTCCGGTGGCGGCGGGATGTCGGTGTCGAGATTCTCCAGCCGCAGGACGTCTGGGTCGTCACCGGCGGCCGCCGCCACCCGATCGATGCTGAAACCAGGGATGTCGTCGAGTCGGCGAACGCTCATGGCCAGGGCTCGAACCCTACAATCGTGTCGTGGACTTCGAGACCCGAGCGATCCACGAAGGCCAGGAGCCTGATCCGGCGACCGGCTCGGTAACGGTGCCGATCTACCAGACGTCGACGTACGTCCAGGAGGAGGTCGGCGTCCACAAGGGCTACGACTACTCGCGCGTCGCCAACCCGACCCGGTCAGCGCTCCAGACCTGTCTCGCGTCCCTCGAGGGCGCGGATCACGGGATCGCGTTCGCGTCGGGGCTCGGGGCGACGACGACGATCATGCACCTCGTCTCGCCGGGCGAGCGGGTCGTCGCCGTGAACGACGTCTACGGCGGCGTCTACCGGATGTTCTCGCAGGTCTACGAGCCGAAGGGCTACGAGTTCACGTTCGTGCCGCCCGAGGAGATGTCGTCGAACCTCGCGCCGCACGTCGACGAGCAGACGCGGCTCGTCTGGATCGAATCGCCAACGAACCCGCTGCTCAACATCGTCGACATCCGCGCCGCCGCGGAGGCGGCGCACGCCGTCGGCGCGCTCGTCGTCGTCGACAACACGTTCGCGACGCCCTACCTCCAGCAGCCACTTGCGCTCGGCGCCGACATCGTCGTTCACTCCCTGACGAAGTACCTCGGCGGCCACTCCGACCTGATCGGGGGCTTCGCGGCGACGAACGACCCGACGATCGCCGAGCGCCTCTATTTCCTCCAGAAGTCGCTCGGCGCAGTCCCCGGCCCGTTCGACTGCTGGCTCGTGCTGCGCGGCCTCAAGACGCTCGCCGTGCGCATGGAGCGCCATTGCGCGAACGCGCGCACCGTGGCCGAGTTCCTGTCGGCGCACGACGCTGTCACGACCGTCCTCTACCCCGGCCTCTCCGACCACCCGGGCCACGAGATCGCGGCGCGCCAGATGAGCGACTACGGCGGCATGGTCTCGTTTCTCACGGAGACGGAAGAGGAGGCGATCGCCGTCTGCGGCCGCACCGAGATCTGGAAGCTCGCCGAGAGCCTCGGCGGCGTCGAGAGCCTGATCGAGCACCCGGCCCGAATGACGCACGCGTCGACGCAGGAGGGCCCCACAGCTGCGCCCAAGAACCTCGTCCGCCTCTCCGTTGGCCTCGAGTCGGCATCCGATCTCGTCGCCGACCTCGAGCAGGCGCTCGTCCGGTCGCCTGCTGCAGCGGGCGCCTAGCCCAGCCCCAGTGCTCGAGCCGATCGACCTCCGCCACCTCGGGAACGCGCGCGTGATCGGCGCCTACGTCCTCGAGACGGACGACGGCCCTGCGCTCTTCGACTGCGGCCCGACCACATGCATCCCCGCACTCGAGGAGGGCCTTGCCGAACACGGTCTCGGGCTCACCGACATTCGCCACCTCCTCCTCTCCCACATCCACCTCGATCACGCGGGGGCAGCCGGCGTGCTCGTGCGGCGCCACCCGCAGCTGCAGGTGCACGTCTCCGGAATCGGCGCGCCGCACGTCGTCGACCCGAGCCGGCTCGACGCGAGCGCGCGCCGGCTCTACGGCGATGCCTTCGACGAGCTGTGGGGTGAGCTCGCGCCCGTGCCTGAGGCGAACGTCCACGTGGTGGGCGACGACGTGCTCGGGCTCGCGTGCTTCCCGACTCAGGGCCACGCGTCGCATCACGTGTCGTATCTCGCGACGGACGGGACGCTGTACGCCGGCGACGCGGCGGGCGTCCGTATCGTCCCGGCGCAGCACGTCCTCCCCGTCTCGCCGCCGCCCGATTTCGATCTCGAGGCCTGGGAGCGCACGCTCGACGAGATCGAGCGGCGCGAGCCCGCGCGTCTGGCGCTGATCCACTTCGGCGTCGCCGAGGACGTCGAAGCGCACCTCGGCCTGATGCGAGAGATGCTTGCCACCTGGGCAGAGACCGTGCGAGACGGCGCCTCGGAGCAGGAGTTCGTCGACGCCGAGCGCGCACGACTCGGGGAGCGCGTCGGCGAGAGCGGCGACGAGTGGCAGCTGGCCGCGCCGCTCTGGCAGTCGTACCGCGGCCTCGAGCGCTACTGGCGCAAGAAGCGCGAACGGGCCGAGACCGCCTCGTGACGCAGGACGAGGTCGAGCGAGTCCGCACGTTGCTGGACGGCCCCTCGCCGTCCGTCTTGACGACCTACCGGCGGGACGCGAGCGCTCACGTCTCGCCGGTGTGGTTTCGCTGGCATGACGGAACATTCGAGATCGTGATCGCCGAAGGCGACGTGAAGCTCGCCCATCTCGAGCGCGACCCGCGCTGCGTCCTCGTCATCTTCGAAACCGTCAGGCCCTTCCGGGGCGTCGAGGCTCGGGGTGTTCCCGACCTGATCCCCGGAGACGTGACCCTGGTGCGTGAGGCGATCGCCGGCCGCTATCTCGGCCTCACCGACGGTGAGCGGTTCGCCGCCGCTCGGAAGGCGACGCCGGGTGTGCTCCTCCGTCTCTCGGCCGAGGATACGCGCGTGTGGGATCTCGCGGGGATCCTGCCCGTCAGCGAGCGCAGCTAGAGGACCGAGACGGTCTTCTCCTCGCGCGTCTCGGCGTAGTCCGGGCCGAGCGCTTCGGTGAGCTTCCGCTCGAGCTCACCGTCCGCTTCCAGCTCTTCGGTGATGTCGGCGCCGCCGATCAGCTCACCCTTGACGAAGATCTGCGGGATCGTCGGCCAGCCCGAGAGCGCCGAGAGCTCCTGGCGAATGGCGGGATCGGGAAGCACGTCGACGGTGGTGACGGGCGCGCCGGCGCGGCGGAGCGCCTCGAGCGCGCGGTGCGAGTTGCCGCACATGATCATCTGCGGCGTGCCTTTCATGAACAGCGCCACCTGCTCGCCCTCGACCACCTGCCGTACCTTCTCGCCGATCTCGCTCATGTCGCCCTCGCTTTCGTCGTGATCCGTAGCTCGTGAATCGTGCCATCCGCGAGCGGGTCTGCGAGCGCGGAGTACACGAGCTTGTGTTGGTCGACGAGCGTCAGCCCCTCGAACTCGGGCGTCACGACCGTCACGTGGAAGTGGTCACCGCCGCCGGTGCGGTCGACGACCTCGACCTCGTCGGCCCGCGGAAACGCGTCCTGCAGAAGTGATTCGAGCCGCTGCACGCGCGCAGGCTAGCGGACGCGCTCGATGTGCTCCGCGTACGCAGCGACGTAGTCGGCGACCATCCGCTCAGGCGAGTAGTGCTCCTCCGCATAGCGTTGAAGCTCGACGGGCTCCAGCGCGTCGGCGGCCTCCAGCGCGTCGACCATGTCGCGATAGTCGTCGACGATGATCCCACTACGGCCGTCGTCGATCACCTCGGGCACGGCGCCGAACCGCGTCGCGATCACCGGCGTCCCGCACGCCATGGACTCGATCATGACGAGGCCGAACGGCTCGGCCCACTCGATCGGAAACAGCGTCGCGCGCGCGTTCTGCAGCAGCTCGACCTTCTCGCCGTGCGTGACCTCGCCGAGGTACTCGATCTTGTCGGAGAGGTGCGGCCGCACGTACTCGTCGTAGTAGGCCTCCTCCGCCGACTCGCGCTTCTTCCCCGCGATCTTCAAGGGCAGTCCCGCCGAGACAGCGACGTCGATCGCCCGGTGGCACCCCTTGTCCCGACTCATACGCCCGAGGAACAGGAGGTAGTCGCCACGGTGGGGCTTGACCGGGTACAGCGAGAGGTCGAGCGCGTTCGGGCAGTTCGCGACCCACGGGAGATCCGGCTTCGGCGTCCGCTGGTTCATGGAGATCGAGATCAGACCCACCTGCGGCGAGACGCGCGCGATCTGCTCGTAGACGGTGCCGCCGATCGCGTCCATCGGGCCGTGCACGGTGTGCAGGGTCGGCGTCTCGACAACGCCCCCGAGCGCGGCCGCCGGTAGCCCCGAGTGATCGTTGATGACATCGAACTCGTCGGCGCTCTCGTAGCAGGCGAGGCAGTGGTGGAGCTCGACGATCGACGTCCCGATCAGCTCGCTCGGCGCGATGTCGTAGACGGACACGAGCTTCGCCTTCGTGCTCGAGTCGCCGGACGCGAACAGCGTCACGTCGTGCCCTGCGTCGACGAGCCCGTCTGCGAGCAGCCAGACGATCCACTCGATCCCCCCGTAGCCCGTCGGCGGGACGGGGAACCAGACGGGACTGATCACACCGACTCTCACTCGGGCTCGACCTTTACGCGGCCCTCGTCGACCCGTACGGTCCAGCGTCGGCCGAAGCACATGACGCCGGACAGACGCAGCGAGCCGACCCACGACGGCAGCTCCACCGGCGCCACGGTCTCGAGCGCGTGTCGTTGGCGCGCCGGCTGGAGACCGAGGAGCACCTGGAGCAGGAGCACCGGCGTCGCCGCAGCCCATGCCTGCGGGCGCGCGGCCGTCGGATAGGCGATCGGAAACGGGGTCTCCGTACGAGGCATGCCGGCGAAGACCTCGGGCAGCTGGTGGTCGAGATGGCCGGACGCCTCGAGTACGCGCTGGACGATCCGCTGTGCCTCGGGCCACCGGCGATAGCGGGCGAGACCGAGCGCGATCAGGGAGTTGTCGTGAGGCCACACCGTCCCGTTGTGGTACGCGAGCGGGTTGTATGCCGCGTCGTCGGTGGACATCGTCCTCACGCCCCATCCCGACCACATCGATTCGCCCATCAGCTGATCGACGACTGCGTCCGCACGCTCCGCCGGGACGATGCCGCTCCACAGGAGGTGGCCCATGTTCGAGCACATCGAGTCGACGCGCTGCTTGTCGCCGTCGAGCGCGAGGGCGTAGTAGCCGCCGCGCTCCTCGACCCAGTACGCGTCGTTGAATGCGCGCCGTAGCTCCTTCGCCTCGCGGTCGAGCCGATCCCCGAGCGCCCGGTCGCGCCAGACCTCTCGCGCGATCTCAGCCATGCGCTGCTTTGCGTCGAAGACGTAGCCCTGCACCTCGCACGGTGCGATCGGCGTGTGCGCGGTCCTGCCGTCGTGGAAGCGCTGCGAGTCATACGAGTCCTTCCACGACTGGTTGTCGAGCCCGCGCGGGCTTCGCTTCTCGTACTCGACGAACCCGTCCCCGTCGCGGTCGCCGTAGCGGTCGATCCATTCGAGCGCCTTGAGGGCGGGCTCCCGCAGCGTGTTGACGAGCCTCGCGTCGTCCGTCCAGCGCCAGACCTCGGAGAGGAGGACGAGGTAGAGCGGCGTCGCGTCGACGGTGCCGTAGTAGCGCGCGAACCACGATTTCGTCGCCTTGCCGCGGCGCACCTCGTGCACGATCTTCCCCGGCTCGGCGTCGATCGCCGGGTCGTCTTCCGTCGCCTGGAGCTCGGCGAGCTCCTCGAGCGCACTGCGGGCGAGCTCCGGGCCGAGCAGCAACGTCTGGATGCCCGTGATGATCGAGTCCCGGCCGAACACCGTCATGAACCACGGCATGCCGGCCGCCGGCAGCCGGCCGCCGTTCCGGCTGCCGTTCCGGCTGCCGTTCTCCTTGCCGCGAATCCTGAGAGCGGCGAGGTCGGCCACCGACTGCGAGACGGCGTGCTCGAGGTCGTCCCATTCGGAGCGGAGCTGCGGCACGCGCAGCTGCCAGGCCGTCAGCGAGTCGCGGATGTGCTGGAGCTCCTCGCCGAACCGGTGCACCGCGAGGTCGGGATGCACTGCCTCGCCAGTCGGCGAGGGCACGATGTCGACGACGAGCTCCCACCGCTCGCGCGGCGCGAGCTCGATCGGATAGGCGGCCCAGGCGCCGTCCACCCGGCCCGGGTCGCGCGAGAGGATCACCTGCGTCGTCGCGGGGCCCTCGGGGTCGACAAGGAGGAACTGGCGCGCCTCGGCGTCGAACTCCGGTTCCGCGAGCGCAGGCAGCGGCGGCGCATGGAGCGGGTCGCCGAACGAGAAGTCGTAGGCCTTGACGGTGAAGATGTCCGCGAAGTCGGAGCCGATCTCGAGCGCCAGCTGGAACATCACCGGCTCCGTGCCCTGGTTCTGGACGACGATCCGGTCCTGCATCGCGTCGCCGACGAAGCGGGAGCGCGTGATCGACAAGGAGTCCTGCGGGAGCGTCTCCGTCGGCGGGTTGCGGAGGATGAAGGCGGCCGAGAAGTACTCGACCTTGTCCGACGTGAGCAGCAACGGCCGCCGCCCGTCGATCGTCAGCCGGAGCACGGAGAGGAATCGCGTGTCGTCGGCGAAGAAGCCGCTCGTGTCCTCCCCGACGTCGCCGCGCTCGTCGCAGATGCAGAACGTCGTTCCTTCGAGGATCGTCAGGGGCACGGGCGCGTATTCAAGCCGTCGGCCCGGCCGAACGCGACGGTAGCCGCACCGCCTGAGCGCACGTGGTCGACCTGGAGGGTCGTATGGTCGAGCTCGAAGCGCTCGCGCAGGACGACCTCGATCTGCCGTCGAAGCCCGTGGCAGTCGAGACCCGGCTCGACGAGCACGTGCGCAGCGAGCGCCGGAAACCCGGACGTGATCGTCCAGATGTGGAGGTCATGGATCTCGA
Source organism: uncultured Actinomycetes bacterium (assembly GCA_963773055.1). Taxonomy (GTDB): domain Bacteria; phylum Actinomycetota; class Thermoleophilia; order Gaiellales; family Gaiellaceae; genus PALSA-612. Next base: position 57,287 of record CAVYZL010000004.1, read on the forward strand.
CGACGCCGTCCAGCGAGACGATCGTCCTCCCCACCTCCTCCGCCGACATGCCGGGAGGCGTCGCCTCGAGCAGGACGTTGACGGAGTCACGGAGCAGCGTCCACGAGCTGAGCAGGATCAGCACGCCGATAGCGACGCTGATCAGCGGGTCGATCGTATTCCAGCCGGTCGTGAGCACGACGATCCCGGCGACGATCACGCCGGCCGAGCCGAGCGCATCGGCGAGCACGTGGTAAAGCGCGCCGCGCATGTTGAGGCTGCGGCTGCCCCGGCGGAGGATCCACGCCGCCGCGAGGTTCACCGCGAGGCCGACGCAGCCGACGACGAGCACCCAACCTCCGGTCACGTCGGGCGGGTTGGCGAAGCGGCGCGCCGCCTCGACGAAGATGACGATCGAGACGACGACGAGCAGGACGCCGTTCGCAAGCGCGGCAAGGATCTCGGCACGGCGATAGCCGAAGCTCCGCTCGAGCGTCACCGGACGTCCCGCGAGCCAGACGGCGACGAGGGCGAGCCCCAGCGACGCCGCATCCGAGAGCATGTGCCCGGCATCCGCGAGCACCGCGAGGGAGTCGGCAAGCAGGCCGACGACCACCTCGACGACCATGAAGCCGCAGATCAGGACGAGCGCGATACCGAGCGCGCGGCGATCGGCAGCCCGATGGTCATGCTCGTGCGCGTGGTCGTGCCCGTGCACCGTACGAGGCTATACCTCGTCGGTCAGCGGTCGGAGCTCCTCGAGCCTGTCGATCTCGAGCAGCGGCGGGAACAGCCGTCCCCAAAGCGCGGCGAGGACGATCGTGACGGCGCCGCCGATGACGACCGCCGGCACGGCGCCGAGCAGCGCGGCCGCGACGCCCGACTCGAACGCACCGAGCTCGTTCGACGCCGAGATGAACACCATCTCGACCGCGTTCACCCGCCCGCGCAGCTCGTCCGGCGTGGCAAGAGCGACGGTCATGCTGCGGATGTTCATGCTGAACATGTCCGCGAATCCCGCGACGAGGAGCGCGCCGAACGAAAGCGCGAAAGACGTCGACAGCCCAAAGACGACGTTCGCGGCGCCGAAGATGGCGACGACGATCAGAAGCGTCCGGCCGGCGTTGCCGCCGATCGGCCTTCGGGCGAGCAGGATCCCGGCGAACAACGCTCCGACCGCAGGCGCGCTGCGGAGGATTCCGAGGCCGACCGGCCCCGTGTCGAGGATGCTTTTCGCGAACAGAGGCAGCAGCGCCATCGCGCCGCCGAAGAGCACGGCGACGAGGTCCAGCGAGATCGCGCCGAGCAGCACAGGCGTGCGCTTGACCAGCCGGAGCCCGGCGAGCAGGCGCTCCTTGCCCGACTCGGTGACGTCCAGCACGCGCTCTTCGACGCGCTCGCGCATCGGGATCAGGCAGACGACGGCGATCGCGAACAGGGCGACAGCGACCGCGTAGACGAGCTCCGGCTTGAGGGCGAAGAGCAGCCCGCCGATCGCCGGGCCGGCGATCGTCGCGCTCTGGAAGGCGATCGAGCGGTAGGCGACCGCGCTCGCGAGCAGGTCGACGGAGACGAGCGTCGGTGGCAGCGCCCGGGAAGCAGGCGAGCCGACGGCGACGGACACCCCGCTCACGAACGCCAGCAAGAGGAATGGCCAGAGCTCGTTCGCGCCCGAGACCGTGACCGCGAGCAGCAGGCCCGTGACGACGGCGTCGAGGACGAACGACAGCGCCATCACCCGCTTGCGGCTGAACCGGTCCGCGATCTGGCCTGCGGGCAGGGCGAGCAACGGCAGCGGGATGAACTCGGCGAGGCCGATCCACGCGAGGTCGAGCGCGCTCTCGTTGATCGAGTACACCTGCCAACCGACGGCGACGACGACCATCCGGCCCGCAAAGCCTCCGGCGAGCAGCGCGGCCCAGAAGAAGGAGAAGTCGCGTTGCTGGAGGACCGGGGGCAGCCGCCGCCGCATCGTCTCAGCGTAGGCCAGCATTTCTTGACGTGTCGTAAGTGGACGACGATGCTGAGGCCGATTGGAGAGAGATGCGCCGTCTCGTCGCCATCGCAGCCGTGCTCACCGCTCTCGCGGTCGTCGAGAGCGTGGGCGCAGACAGCCGAGGCCGTAGTCGAGTCGGCGTACGACGGAGACACGGTGCGGCTCGACTCCGGGCAGCGCGTGCGCCTCCTGCAGATCGACACGCCGGAGATCGGCTCGGGCGAGTGCTACTCGCGGGCCGCGCGCAAGGCGCTCGTCAAGCTCGTGCCGCTCGGCAGCCAGGTCACGCTCGAGGCGGACCGTGCGCTCGACCAGGTCGACCGCTACGGCAGGCTGCTCCGCTACATCTGGCGAAACGGCACGAACGTCAATCTCGCACTCGTGCGCGAGGGCGCCGCCGCACCGTACTTCTACGGCGGTGACCGCGGGCGCTACGCGGGACAGCTGCTCGCGGCCGCCAAGGCCGCAAAGGCCGCGCGGAGAGGGCTGTGGCAAGCCTGTCCGCACACGGTGCTCGATCCGAAGGGGCCGGTGCAGACCAGTGCAGCCCGCCCTTCCGGCACTCCGGCTCCCGGGTTCGCGCCGGGCAAGGGCTGCGACCCGTCGTACCCGACCGTCTGCATTCCGCCGCCCCCGCCGGACCTCGACTGCAAGGACGTCCCCTACCGCGGCTTCAAGGTCGTGCCGCCCGATCCGCACGGGTTCGACGGCAACCGAGACGGCGTCGGCTGCGAGACCTGACCTTCAGTAAGGCCTCCGTAATTCGTGCTCGAACCTCGTTCGAAGGTGTCTGGTCGTTCGCTACACTTTTTGTATCTAGTTCTACGAGAGGAGCGCTTTGACCAAGCTACTGCTCATCCCGCTCGAAGACCTCGTCGTCTTCCCGGGCATGAACATCACGCTCGCCGTCGACGTCGGTGACGCCGAGCAGGTAGTGCTCGTGCCGCAGCACGAGTCGGACTACGCGTCGGTGGGAACCATCGCGGACGTCGCCGAGCGCGTGCGGCTGCCCGGCGGAGCGCAGGCCGTTGCCCTCTCCGGCCTCCACCGCGGAGTGCTCGGCGCTGCCGAGACCGATCCCGCCGGCCGCCTGCTGGTCGAGGTCGAGGAGCGGCCGGACGAGGAGCTTCCCGCCGTCAAGACGCGCGAGCTCGAGGTCGAGTATCGCGCCGTCGTCGAGGAGATCCTCGAGCTTCGTGGCGCAGACGAGCGCGTCTCCGCGTTCGTGCGAGCGGTCCGCGAGCCGGGCGCGCTCGCCGACACAGCGGGCTACTCGCCGGATCTCGCCTTCGAGGAGAAGGTCGAGCTGCTCGAGCAGGTGGACGTCGTCGAGCGCCTCGAGCTGGCGGTCCGACTCCAGCGCGACCGACTCGCCGAGCTGCAGGTGCGCAAGCGAATCCGCGAGGACGTCGAATCCGGCGCGCAGAAGCAGCAGCGCGATTACTTCCTCCGCAAGCAGCTCGACTCGATCCGCAAGGAGCTCGGAGAGGACGAGGCGTCGGTCGTCGAGGAGTACCGCGAGCAGATCGCGGAGGCCGAGATGCCCGATGAGGTGCGCGAGCAGGCCGAGCGCGAGCTCGGGCGGCTCGAGCGGATGGGTGACTCGAGCGGCGAGGCGTCGATGATTCGCACGTACCTCGACTGGCTCCTGGCCGTGCCGTGGGGCAAGCGCTCGGAGGAGCGGCTCGATCCGGTCAACGCCCGGGAGGTCCTCGACGCCGACCACGCCGGCCTCGAGGACGTGAAAGACCGGATCGTCGAGTACCTCGCCGTCCGCAAGCTCCGCGAGGAGCGCGGGATCGCCGAGGACAAGCGCTCGGGGGCGATCCTGACCCTCATCGGTCCTCCCGGTACGGGCAAGACCTCCATCGGTGAGTCGATCGCGCGCTCGCTGAACCGCGAGTTCGTCCGCATGTCGCTCGGCGGCGTCCGCGACGAGGCGGAGATCCGCGGCCACCGGCGCACGTACATCGGCGCGCTCCCTGGTCGTCTCGTTCGCGCGCTCAGGGACGCCGGGACGATGAACCCGGTGATCATGCTGGACGAGGTCGACAAGGTCGGCGCCGACTGGCGCGGCGACCCGTCGGCCGCCCTGCTCGAAGTGCTCGACCCGGCGCAGAACCACTCGTTCCGCGACCACTATCTCGACGTCGAGGTCGACCTGTCCGAGGTCGTCTTCATCGCGACCGCCAACATCGCCGACACGATCCCCGGCCCGCTGCTCGACCGGATGGAAGTGATCCACTTCGACGGCTACACGGTCGACGAGAAGGTCGCGATCGCCCGTGACTATCTCTGGCCGCGCCAGCGCGAGCGGAACGGGCTGCTCGAGGACGAGGTCGAGATCTCCGACGGCGTGCTCGAGCTCGTGGTCTCCGACTACACCCGCGAGGCGGGAGTCCGACAGCTCGAGCGCGAGCTCGGCAAGCTGCTCCGCAAGACGGCGACGAAGATCGCCGCCGGCAAGGAGTCCGCCCCCTTCGTCGTCGACGAGGCCGCCGTGGGCGACGCGCTCGGCCGGCAGCGCTTCTACCGCGAGACGGCGGAGCGCACAGCCGTGCCGGGTGTGGCAACCGGCCTCGCGGTTACGGGTACGGGCGGCGACGTCCTGTTCGTCGAGGCGACGGAGATGACGGGCAGCGAGCCACTCGTCCTCACGGGCCAGCTCGGAGACGTGATGAAGGAGTCGGCGAGGATCGCCCTGTCGTGGATCCGCGCCCACGCGGACGAGCTCGGGCTCTCGGAAGACCGCTTCGACGGCCGGTCGTTCCACGTGCACGTCCCCGCGGGCGCGATCCCGAAGGACGGGCCGAGCGCCGGCATCACGATGACGACGGCGCTCGCGTCGCTCCTCACCGGCAGGCCGGTCAAGCACACGGTCGGCATGACGGGTGAGATCACCCTCCAGGGACGCGTGCTGCCGATCGGCGGCCTCAAGCAGAAGGTGCTCGCGGCGCACGCCGCGGGGATCACGGACGTGATCCTTCCGGAGCGGAACCGCGCCGACCTCGACGACGTCCCGGAGGACGTGCGCGAGGCGATCGCCTTCCACCCGGTGATGTCGATCGGAGAGGTGCTCGAGCTTGCGCTCGAGCCGGCCAACCTCGCCGACCACCACCTCGCCGCCTAACGATGCGCTGCCGCCGCTGCGAGCCGCTGCCCGAGGAGGTCCGGCGAGGCGCCGACCTCCTCGGGCGCCGCTACGCGCTCGCGATCGTCTACGCGTCGCGCTCCGGCGCCTCCCGCTTCAACGAGTTCCGCCAGGTGCTCGGCGCAGTGCCGCCGACGACGCTCTCCGCCCGGCTCGACGAGCTCGAGGCCGCGGGCGTGATCGAGCGGCGCGTGGTCGACTCCCGCCCGCCGCGCACCGAGTACGTGCTGACAGAAGCCGGCCAGCGGCTCTCTGCTTTGCTCGATGCCCTCGGCGCCCTCGGCGCGGCCGCCTCGCGTTAGCGCGCTCGATCCACGCTGATCCCTCGATCGACCGATTGACGCAGGCGCTTCCCTGTGGAACAACACGTGATGGAGGGGGCGCGGCTCCGTGCCGGGCCTGGGCGCTTCGGCTCGCAGCGGGGCCGGAGCTGAAGTGGAGGTTGGGAGATCGGGGCTTCGCGCGCGCGTGTCGCGGCGACGGCGGCCATCGCAGGCCTGGTGCTTGCTGCCCCGGCGAGCGGCCGAACGACCGTGTCGGCAGAGCTCAGCAGGCTCGCATCCGCCGCGCGTCACGCACAGATCGCGGCGCGGTGCGCGCCGACTCAGTCCGACTGGGCAGGGACGCTCGTTGCCCATCAGATCCCGCCGTACGTCGTCGCCTTCGCGTACATCGGCGATCGGACCGTGTGGCTCTCGCCCAGCGTGTGTGCAGGTGTCCCGCGAGCCGATCCCTGGGCCGTGCTCGTGTTCCTCCACGAGCTCGTGCACACGGGCGGGATACGGAACGAGCGCGTCGCAAACTGCCGTGCGCTTGCAGGTGAGAGGCGGTTCCTCCAGACCTCCCTGGGGCTGACAGCCGATCGCGCCGAGGCGGTGTACGCGGAATCGCTCGCCCACGCGCTTGCGGAGCCGCCGCGGTACCGCCCGCTCGACTGCTGATCCATTCGCTCGAAGGGGGGAGTAAGCGCTCTCAAGTAGGCGCCAGTGCGCGTCGACAACACCTCCCAGAATGCGACGCCTCCCGACCCTCTTCCTGACCGCTCTGTGCCTTGCCCTCATGGCAACGGCTGCCGCGACCGCGGCGCCGAAGCCGGCTAGGGTCACGAAGGTCGAGGCAGCCTGCGCCGGCGATCTCATCAACGGCCGCGCACGCGTGACTGCGCCGGCCATGGTCTCCCTCCGGCTACTCGCCCGCCGCTCTCCGCGGGCGAAGTTCGTGCCCACGGCGAAGCTGGCATATATCCGCGCGAAGCAGGCGGGCTCGTACAAGTTTCGCTTCGACATCTCGAAGCTGCCGGCAAACGCGTATCGCGTACGCTCGAAGAGCGGCACGCAGAGCGCGCTCCTCCGCGCCTCGGCGTGCGCGCCCGGGTACCAGGTCCCGGAGGCGCCGCTGCCGCTGCTGCTGCCGCTGAGCCTGCTCCTGATGCTCGGCCTGGCGGCCGGACTCCGTCGGTACCGGCAGCAGCCGCCGAGCGCCAACGCGTAGAGGCACCATGGTCGCTTTCGCGGCACCCGACGCCGGACATGCGCCGCGCGCGGTTTCCGCGCGCATCCGCCTCGCCGCCGTTATCTGCGGCGTGGCGCTGGCGTATTCCTTCTCGCTGCGATCGTTGCTCGACGGGTGGCAATACGAGACACCGCTCGCGCATCTCGCCCTCGTGCCGATCCTCACCGGCGTGCTCCTCTTCGCTGCGCGCGGGCGCTACCCGCACATCGACTGGCTCCGGCTGGGTCGAGTGGACGTCGCTGTCGCGCTGCTTCTGTTCTTCGCCGCGTTCGCGCTGCTCGGCGTCGGACCCGCGATCTGGTCGACGTACTTCTGGGCGAGTCGTCTCGACCTGCTCACGTTGCCGCTGTTCGTCGCGGCCGCCCTTGTCCTCCTGTTCGGCACGCGGTCGCTGGCGTCGTTCTGGTTTCCGCTCGGCTTTCTCCTCCTCGCGTGGCCGCTTCCCTACCTCGTGTTCGTCGAGCAAACGCTCACGCTCTTCACCCACCTGACGGCGCTCGGCGTCGGGGCGATCGCCATGCCGACCGGGCTCGCCACAGTCGATCCCACCGGGGACGCGGGAACCTTCGTCGTCAGCCACGCGGGGGCCCCGTTCACCGTCGCCGTCGCGAGCGCTTGCTCCGGCGTCAACGCGCTCGTCGGCTTCTTCATCGTCGCCGCGTTCGCGCGCGTACTTCGTCCGCGGCCCGTTCCTCCGCCGCCTCGCCTGGCTCGCGACGGGCGCGCTGCTCGTGTGGCTCTTCAACGTGCTCCGCATCATCGCCATCCTCGGCACGGGCGCCCTCTTCGGCGAGCGAGCCGCGTTCCGCGTGCTCCACCCCGTCTCCGGCCTCGTCGCCCTTAACCTCGCCGCCCTGCTCGCCGTCCTTCTGATGCGCCGCTACGGGCTGCGCTGGCGGCGGGGGCAGGTCGAGGTCGACTCGCCACTCGCGGAGGTGGCCGCGCCCGCGGAGCGCGCCGTCCCGGGCGTCGTCGGTCGGCAGGGTCGCCCTGCTCCTCACCGTCGCGGTCGCGTTCGCGTTGACGAGCGGCCCGCTCCAGGCCGCCTCCCGCGGATTTTCGAACGACGGTCGCCCCGCGGTCGCGCCGTACATCGACCGTCCCGTCGGGGCCCCCGGGTGGTCCGTGCAGCGCCTCGAGCAGATTCGCTTCGCGACGCCCTATTACGGTGCGCACTCACTCTGGTTCCGCTACCGCCTGCGTCCTCTACGCGAGGATTCCCGACCGTTCACGGTCTGGCTCGACGCGGTCACGAGTCCCGATCTCGGCGCCCTGAACGCGTACACGCTCGCGCATTGCTACTCGTTCCACGGCTTCCGCGTCGATCTCGCACGGCGACTCGACCTCGGAGCAGGCGTCGTTGGCCAGGCGTTCGTCTATACGACAGGCGACGTGCGCTGGCACGCCGTGAGCTGGCAGTGGCCGATCGCCCACCGTGACCGCCGGGTGGAGCACGAACGGATCATCCTGCTCGCGAGCTCGCCTGTGCGGCCAGAATCGGCGCACGCACAGAACTCCGGCGGAGTGCTGGACACCATCCTTTCCCTCCTCAACATGCGCGCCCCCGACCGCGACGACAATCCGGCGCTGACCGCCGCGATGCGAGACGTCGCACAGTCGATCGTGGCCCAACGTGTCGGAGGGCACCTGTGACCGCGATCGGTGGTGAGTTGCTTCGGCACGGGCTCAACCACGTGCTCGCGGTCTACGCATTCGTCGTCCTCACGCACTTCGTCTTTCAAGTGGCGTTCGCGCACCAGGAGTACCGCGCGGCCGTCCGCGAACACGAGGCGCGCGACGACGTCGAGCGCATGCCCTCCGTCGACGTCATCGTGACCTCGTACAACGAAGAGCCCGAGCGGCTCGAGGCGTGCCTCCAGTCCGTCGTCGACCAGGAGTACCCCGGCAAGGTTCGGGTCTTCGTCATTGACGACGACTCCGCGAACCGCGCCGAGCTGATGCCGATCTACGAGCGGTTTGGGCGCCTCGACGGCTGGGAAGTGCTGCTTGCACGCGAGAACCGCGGCAAGCGGGCCGGTCAAGACGTCGGCTTTCGGCAAGGCGAGGGCGAGATCATCGTGACGATCGACTCCGACACAGAGGTCGATCCTGACGGGGTGACGGAGATCGTCCGGGCCTTCGAGGACCCGCGGCTCGGCGCCGTCACGGGCGACGTGGGAGTGACGAATGAGCGCCGCAACATCCTCACGCGTCTGATCGGAATGCGCTACTGGGTCGCGTTCAACCAGGAGCGCGCCGCGCAGAGCCGGTTCCGAAGCGTCCTCTGCTGCTCGGGCCCGCTCGCCGGCTATCGCCGGACGGTGCTCACCAACGTCTGGGAGCGCTACGTGACTCAGTCGTATCGGGGCGTCACCTGCACGTACGGCGACGACCGGCACCTCACGAACCTTGTGCTCGCGACCGGCCACGACACGCGGTTTCTTCCGTTCGCCCACGCCATCACGTACGCGCCGGAGGATCTTTCCTCGTACCTGCGCCAGCAGCTGCGCTGGAACAAGAGCTTCTACCGCGAGCTCCTCTGGACGGTCCCGTTCCTCCTCCGCTGTTCGCCGTACCTCGTGTTCGAGGTGCTCGTACAGACTGTGCTCCCGCTGCTCCTCACGCTCGCGATCCTCACCGCCTTTGCGCTGGGCGTCGTGGACGATCCTCACCGCCTCCTGCACTACGCCGAGGTGGTCGTATTCATGGCTGCGCTGCGGTGCAGCTACGCGATCTACCGTACGAAGCGGCTCTCTTTCCTGATCTTCATCCTCTACGGCTTCGTCCACGTCGTCTTTCTCGTGCCAACGCGGTTGCGGGCGCTCGTCACCCTCGGCGACAACCGCTGGGGGACGAGGACAGCCGCACAGAGCTCGTAGGCCCGGTCGCCGAGCCGGCGCTCAAGCCCTCACGCTCCGCTCCCGATAGAGCGACCATGGAGTTCGCACGGAGATCGCAACCGGTCGGCACGCAGGGTTCGTCGACCGAGAATCTGCTGGGGCCAGCGTTCGCCGCGACGCTTGATCGCCGTCGGCAGCGCTACGCGCTACCTCCCTCCACCGTCGCAGAGCTCGCTCCGGTCGATGCGTTCTACGATCGGCTCGCAACACCGCCACCCGCACCTCCTGCACCAGAACCGGCCTCGGGATTCCAGGTCAGCCCGTGCGCGACGATGCCACCACCCCAGCCTTCTGCATCAGAGCCACTGACGGAACTGCCGATCAGCCGGTTCGCGGCGACGCCACCGGAGCCTCATCCCGCTCCCGAGCCGTTCGTCGAAGCGCCGACTACCAAGACGTCGCCGTCGGTCCGGCAACCGACCGCGTTCCGTATCGCCTGCGGCGCCACTCTCGTGCTCGTCGTGCTCTGGGTGCGGCGTCGTCGCCGCACCTGACGCGGAGCTCGAGCTCAGTCGACGCGTGCGACGTGTGCGGAGATGGCGTCAGCCGTCTGGCGCACTGGTGGACCGTAACGCTGCACGAGCTCGTCCATCGAGACCATCGATCGATGCACCGCGAGGTTGATCGCGGCCGCGACGGACCCGGATCGAGAGCGGATCGGCGCCGCGAGCGAACGGAGCCCGTAGGCGAGCTCCTCGTTGTTGAGGGCGAGGCCGGTCGCCCTCACGCGCTCGAGCTCCGCCCGGAGCTTCGCCCGCGTCGTGATTGCGTTCGGCCCGCGTCGCGTCAGCTCCTCGCCATCGAGCACCGCGTCCAGCTCGTTCTCGGGAAGAAACGCGATCAGCGCCTTCCCGAGCGCCGTGCAGTAGGCGGGCAGCCGTGAGCCGACGTGGAGGTTGAGGTCGATGTCCCGCTGGCCGGGCCGTGAGGTGCGGCAGCGCTCGATATAGACCACCTCGTGGCCGTCAAGCACGGCCATGTTCACCGTGAATCCCGTCTCGTCGCTCAACAGCTGGAGGTACGGCATCGCGATCTCGCGCAGGTCCATCGAGTGGATCGCCGCGAAGCCGAGGTCGAGCACGCGAGGCCCGAGGCGGTAGCGCTTCGTCGCCGGGTCCTGCTGGAGATAGCCGAGCCTGGCAAGCGTCGCAACGTACCGGTGCGCCGTGCTCCGGCTCAGGCCGACGACGCGCGCCACCTCGCTGATCCCGAGCACGGAACTGTCCGACGTGAACGAGGAGAGGATCGCGAGCCCGCGCTCGAGCGACTGCGAGTAGCCCGTTGCTGGGCGCTCTTGGCGTTTGAGTACAGGGGTCGTCGCCATGCGTTCGAGATACTAGAACACTGTCTTGACAAGTCGACGGCGGCCTACGTAGCGTCCGCTGTCGTCCGGGCACACTGACAGGTCTTTCCGCTCCTTGCCTGCGGGCGAATCTGGGGCAGAATCGAGCGCGTAGCGGGCAGCATCGCAACCGGTAGACCAGTCGAGAGGAGGGACGAGGCAGGCGATGACGGCGACGGGCCTGATCAGCGCCGAGGAGGCGGTTTCTCACATCCGCTCGGGCGACACGGTGATGGTCGGCGGCTTTGGCCTCGTCGGAGCGCCTCTGACGCTGATCGACGCACTCGTCGAGCACTCGGATGCGACCGACCTGACGATCGTCTCGAACAACATCGGCGAGCCCGGCCGCGGCCTCGGCAAGCTGCTGCGGCAGGGACGGATCCGCCGCGGCATCTCGTCGTACTTCACGTCGAACCCCGAGGCGGTGGCCGCCGTCAACGCCGGCGACATGGAGGCGACGTTGGTCCCGCAGGGGACCTTCGCCGAGGCGATCCGAGCTGGAGGCGCGGGGATCGGCGGGTTCTACACGCCCGTCGCGGCGGGCACGGTGCTCGCGGAGGGTAAGGAGGAGCGCAAGATCGGCGGCGTCCTCCACGTGCTCGAGGAGCCGATGCGCGCCGACGTCGCCCTCGTCTTCGCCGCGAAGGCGGACGCGCTCGGGAACCTCTGGTACCGGCGGACGGCGCGCAACTTCAATCCGGTGATGGCCACCGCGGCCGAGGTCACGATCGCCGAAGCCGGCGACGTGCTCGACGCGGGCGCGCTCGAGCCGGAGGCGGTCGCCACTCCTCACCTCTACATCGACTACCTCGTGAGGAAGACATGACCTCCGACGTGAAGCTCCGGATCGCCGAGCGAGCGGCACAGGAGCTCAAGCCCGGCGAGATCGTCAACCTCGGCATCGGCATCCCGAACCTGATCCCGGGGCTCCTCGACGACGACGCCGGGATCTTCCTACACACAGAGAACGGGCTGCTCGGCGTCGGCCCTCGACCGACCGAGTCGGAGCTCGATCCCGACCTGATCGACGCCGCCAAGGAGCCGGTGACCGCGCTCCTGGGCGCGTCGTACTTCGACAGCGCCGCGAGCTTCGCGATGATCAGGGGCGGGCACATCGACGTCGCCGTGCTGGGCGCGCTGCAGGTGTCGGCCCGCGGCGACATCGCCAACTGGGCGATGCCTGGCGGGGACGTCCTGGGCGTCGGCGGAGCGATGGATCTCGTCGTCGGCGCGCGGCGCGTGATCGTGACGATGACCGCCACGTCGTCCAAGGGCGCGCCGAAGGTCGTCCCCGAGTGCGAGTACCCGCTGACAGCGGCCGAGGCGGCGGACGTCGTGATCACCGAGCTCGCCGTCTTCCGGCTGCGCGACGGCGCGCTGCAGCTCACGGAGCTGCTTGGCGACGCGACAGTCGAAGACGTCGCCGCCGTGACGAGCGCACCCTTCGTCACGTCCCTCGCAACCGTCGGCGTCGACTGAGCGCGCGTCTCCGCGTGACGCCCTTCGCCAGCATCTTCGTGCCCGAGGAATACCGGGCGTCCGTCTCGGATGAGGCGTGGGTGGCCGCCATGCTCGAGTTCGAGGCCGCGCTCGCAGGCGCATGCGCGGAGGTCGGCCTGATCCCGGCGGAGCACGCGAAGCGTATCGCCGACGCTTGCGCTTCCGGGACATTCCCTGCTGAAGCGCTCGCCGACGAGGGTCGGAGCTCGGGAATCCCCGTGACGCCACTCGTCAAGCGGCTCCGCGCCGAGGTCGCAGAGCCTGCAGCATCGTCCGTCCATCTGGGCGCAACGAGCCAGGACGTCGTGGATACCGCAGCGATGCTCGTTGCCGCTCGGACGATCGATCTGCTCCTTACCGATCTCGACGCAGTCGCGCAGTCGGTGGCCGCACTCGCACGTGAGCACCGATCGACGCCGATCGCGGGACGCACACTCCTCCAGCAGGCCGTTCCGACGACCTTCGGCGCGAAGTGCGTCGTCTGGCTCGTTGCAATCCTCGAGGCGCGGTCGGGGCTCGCCCGGGTGCGGGACGAGCGCCTCGCCGTCCAGCTCGGTGGGGCAGCGGGAACGCTCGGCCCGCTCGGGCCCGACGGCACGCGAGTGCTGACGATCGTCGCCCGGAAGCTCGGGCTCGCAGAGCCCGTCGTCCCCTGGCACACGGACCGGACGCGGATCGCCCAGGTCGGTGCCGCGCTGGCTCTGGCGTCCGGCGTCGTGGAGAAGATCGGTCTCGACGTCGCACTGCTTGCGCAGACCGAGGTGGCAGAGGTCGCGGAGGCAGACGCCGGAGGCTCGTCCGCGATGCCGCAGAAGCAGAACCCCGTCGGCGCCACCGTCACGCGCGCTTGCTCACGGCTCGTGCGCGGCCATGCGCTCGTGCTGACCGAATCGCTCGGGCAGGAGCACGAGCGTGCAATCGGGGCCTGGCACGCCGAGTGGACGGCGCTCGCCGGGGCGCTCGCGTTCACGGGCGGCGCCGTCTCGTCGGCGCGCCGCACGCTGTCCGGGCTCCACGTCGACGCGGAGCGAATGCGGTCGAACCTCGACCTGACCGGCGGCGCGATCACGGCGGAGCGCGTCGCGGTAGCGCTCGCCGCCTCGATCGGACGCGACCGTGCGGACGAGGTGATCGGGACGGCCGCAAGGCGCTCGTCGGCCTCAGGCCGGGCGCTGCGGACCGAGCTTCTCGACGACCCGGACGTCTCGCTGCCCGACGAGGAGCTCGAGCGGCTGCTCGACCCGACGACGTACCTCGGATCCGCCGAGGCGTTCGTCGACCGGGCGCTCGAAGCCTACGGAGACGGCGCGTGAGCGACCTCCACGACGAGGGCATGAAGACGCGGCGAGAGGTGCTCGGAGACGAGCACGTCGACCGCGCGATCGAGGCGACGACGCCGTTCACGGCGGCGTTCCAGGACCTGATCACGCGCTACGCGTGGGGCGAGATCTGGTCCCGTCCCGGGCTCGACCGGCGGACACGAAGCTGCATCACGCTGACGGCGCTGATCGCGCTCGGCCACGAGCGCGAGCTCGCGATGCACGTGCGCGCCGCTCTCCGGAACGGCGTCACGCCTGCCGAGATCGAGGAGGTCATCCTCCAGTCGGCGATCTACTGCGGCGTGCCAGCGGCGAACAGCGCGTTTGCGATCGCACAACGCGTGGTCGAGGAAGAGAGCGGGTGACGCACCGGACGCAGGTGGGAATCGTCGGAGCGGGGCCGTCCGGCCTGCTGCTCTCGCACCTGCTCCACCTCGAGGGCATCGAGTCGGTCGTGCTCGAGGATCGGACGCAGGAGTACGTGATCTCCCGCGTGCGCGCCGGCGTTCTCGAACAGGGCGTCGTCAACCTCCTGCGCGCGGTCGGCCTCGGCGCCCGGATCGACGCGGAAGGGCTCGTGCACGACGGCATCGAGATCCGCTTCGGCGGCCGCCGCCATCGCATCGACTTCAAGGAGTTGATTGGCCGCACGATCATGATCTACGGCCAGAACAAGGTGATCGAGGATCTGATCGCCATCCGCGAAGACGCCGGCGGCGACCTGCGCTACGAGGTCGCGGACGTCACCCTCGACGATCTCGAGACGACCTCGCCGTCGATCAGGTTCCGCCACGACGGACGGGACGAGGTCATTGAGTGCGACTTCGTCGTCGGCTGCGACGGCTTCCACGGCGTCAGCCGGCCGTCGATCCCGGACGGCGCCTTGACGGTGTTCGAGCGCGTGTACGCGTTCGGGTGGCTGGGGATCCTCGCCGAGGTCGCCCCCTCGACGGAGGAGGTCTCGTACGCTCATCACGAGCGCGGCTTCGCGCTGCACAGCATGCGCTCGCCGACGGTCAGCCGGCTCTACATCCAGGTGCCGGCCGACGACGACATCGCGGACTGGCCGGACAACCGCATCTGGGCCGAGCTCCACGCCCGGCTTGCCGTCGACGACGGCTGGGAGCTGGAGGAGGGACCGGTGATCGAGAAGGGCATCGCCCCGCTCCGGAGCTTCGTCGCCGAGCCGATGCGTCACGGACAGCTGTTCCTCGCGGGCGACGCGGCGCACATCGTGCCGCCGACAGGCGCCAAGGGCCTCAATCTCGCGGTCGCCGACGTGACGGTGCTCGCGCAGGCGCTGGCCGCGTACTACCGCTCCGGGGACGAGTCGGGGCTCGACGCGTACTCCGCCACCTGCCTCCGCCGGGTGTGGCAGGCGGAGCGCCTGAGCTGGTATCTCACGTCGATGCTCCACCTCTTCCCGGAGAATGACGCGTTCATGGAACGACTCCAGCTCGCGCAGCTCGACCAGCTCGTCTCGTCCCGCGCGGCGGCGACCGCCCTCGCGGAGTCGTACGCCGGCCAGGAGATCCTCTGATGGCGGCTGCGACCGACGCCCCGCCGCAGCGCCCGAAACGTCGCCGCACGATGCGGGTCTCTGATGTGCTCGTCCCGTTGCTGTCCGTCGTCGCCGCGCTCGCCTTCTGGGAGTTCCTCTCGCGAGCGGGCGTGATCGCGGAGCGCGATCTGCCGTCGATGAGCGCGACGTTCAGCGAGCTCTGGAACATGGTGCAGACACAGGCGTTTTGGGCCGCGTTCGCCCGGACCGTCCGCGGCTGGGCGCTCGGGCTCCTGATCGGGACCGTCCTCGCAATCCCGCTCGGGATCGCACTCGGATCGAGCGAGTTCGCCGCGCGCGCCTTCCGCGTTCCCATCGAGTTCCTGCGGCCGATTCCCTCCGCCGCGCTCATCCCGCTGCTCTTCCTCACGTGGGGCACGAGCCTGAAGAGCGAGGTGTTCCTCGCGGCGTTCGGCGCCTTTTGGCCGATGCTCGTCCAGACGATGTACGGGGTCCACGACACCGACCCGATCGCCGTCGACACCGCCCGCGCGTTCGGCGTCCCGCGTTACGAACGCCTCTTGAAGATCACACTGCCGAGCGCAGTGCCCTACATCGTCACCGGCCTGCGCATCGCATCGACCGTCTCGCTGATCCTTGCGTTCACGGCCGAGCTGTTCATGGGTACCCCCGGCCTCGGCCAGAAGCTGAACTACGCCTACGCGTACGGCTTGACGACGGTGGAGTACGCGCTCGCGCTAGCGACCGGCTTCCTCGGCGTCGGGATCTACTTCCTGATGGCGGCGTTCGAGCGGCGAGTGCTCCGCTGGCATCCATCGCATCGTAAGACGGAGGCGGCACTGCGGTGACCACGCGCGCCCACCGGACCCTCCGCATCGGCGCCGAGATCGCGGTCCCCGTCTTGATCCTCCTCGCCTGGCAGCTCTGGACCGTGCACGCGGACAACCACAACTTCCCGCGGCTCTCGACGATCCTCGTCCAGTTCCAGAAGCTCTGGCTGTTCTCCGAGTTCGGCTCGAACGTCGTGCCGAGCCTCGAGCGCATCCTGCTCGGCTTCGGCGTCGCCGTCGTCGTCGGCATCGGGCTCGGGCTCCCGATCGGCCTCGTCCGCTGGGCGCGCGTCTGGACGATGCCGCATATCGAGTACTGGCGCGCAATGCCGCCGCCGGCGCTGATCCCGATCTCGATCGTCCTCCTGCGCGGCGACATCGGCAACAAGCAGAAGGTGTCGTTCATCGCGTTCTTCTGCCTGTTCCCGATCCTGCTGAACACGATCGACGGCGTGCGGGGCATCGAGCCGACGCTGATGGACACGGCGCGCTCGTACGGCATCCCGTGGCCCGAGACGGTCCGCCGCATCGTCCTGCCCGCGGCGGGGCCGCAGATCTTCGCCGGCATGCGGACGAGCCTCTCGCTCGCCGTGATCATGATGGTGCTGACGGAGTACTGGTCGAGCACGAACGGCGTCGGCTACGTCCTGCTCAACTCGAAGAACACGTTCCAGCTGGCGCCGATGTGGGCCGCGATCCTGCTCATCGGCCTGCTCGGATACGGGCTCAACCTCCTCCTCAGCCTCGTCGAACACCGTGTCCTCGGCTGGCATCGCGGCTACCGCGCGTCCACGGCGAAGTAGGTAGGCCATGCTCGAGATCAAGCACCTCGGCAAGACGTACGGCACGGGTGAGCAGGTGACCCACGCGATCGGCGACCTCTCGTTCTCCGTCGAGGAGAAGGAGTTCGTCTGCGTCGTCGGGCCGTCGGGCTGCGGCAAGACGACCCTCCTCAAGTGCGTCGCTGGCCTGCTGCCGCCGAGCACGGGCGAGGTCTTCCTGCGCGGCACGCCGGTCACCGAGCCGCCCGAGGAGATGGCGCTCGTGTTCCAGGAGTACAGCCGCTCGCTCTTCCCGTGGATGTCTGTCCGCAGCAACGTCATGATGCCGCTCCGTCACAAGAGCCTGCCTCGGGTGCAGCGCGACGCGCTCGTCGATGACGCGCTTCACGAGGTCGGGCTGAGCGGCTTCACGGACCGCTATCCGTGGCAGCTGTCGGGTGGGATGCAACAGCGCGTCGCGATCGCCCGGGCGCTCGCCTATCAACCTTCGCTCCTGCTGATGGACGAGCCGTTCGCATCCGTGGACGCGCAGACGCGGGACGACCTCGAGGACCTCGTGCTCCAGGTGCGGAAGGACTACGGCGTGACGATCCTCTTCGTCACGCACGACATCGACGAGTCCGTCTACCTCGCCGACCGCATCGTCGTGCTCACGCATGCACCGACGCAGGTGCACGAGGTTGTGCCGGTCGACCTCGGGCCCGACCGCGACCAGATCGCGACGAAGGAGCTCGCGGAGTTCGCTCGGCTCCGCACGCACGTTTACCGCCTGATCAAGCGCGACCAACCAGACGGATCTGCTTCCCCTGCGTCCCAAATAGCGGAACAGGCTCCTGGTATTTCGAATCCGCGCACGGGATAATCCGCCGCGGTTCCCGTCGGCTCATTCGTCCAAGGAGGTCATCCAATGCCCATGCGCCCAGCTCGTAGGCGAAGCACGGCGCTGGTCGTCACGCTGCTCGTGAGCATGCTCGCTGCGCTGACGGTGCTCGCCGGATCGTCGGTAGGGGCTCCGAAGCGAGCGCTCGCGACGATCACCGTCGACACGCTTCCGATCGCGAATGGCCTCCCGCTCGACCTCGGGATCGCCAAGGGCTTCTTCGCGAACCACGGGATCGAGATCAAGAAGGTCACGCTCCAGAGCGGCAACGACATCGTGCTCGCGCTGTCCGGTGGCAACGGCGACATCGGCTACATCGGCTGGGTGCCCGCGTTCATCGCGGACACGAACGGCATCGGCATCGTCACCGCCGCGGCCAGTGAGGTCGAAGGCACGAGCGTTGCGGACAACTGGCAAAACATCCTCGTCAAGGGCTCGAGCTCGATCCGCACGCCGGCTGACCTCGCTGGTAAGACGGTCGCCGTCAACGCCCTGAAAGGCGTCGGCGAGACGGTAATCAAGGCCGCGTTCGCGAAGCTCGACATGGACCCGAACTCCGTCAAGCTCGTCGCGATCCCGTTCCCTGCAATGCGCTCGGCGCTCGCGAACGGCCAGGTCGATGCGATCTGGACGCCGGAGCCATTCCTCTCGCAGGCGCTGAACCAGGACGGCGCGCGCATCGTGATGGCCCCCGGGCCGACGGTGATGCCGTTCCTGCCGAACGGGTGCTACGTCGCGCGCACGGCCTGGTCCCAGGCGAACCCGGCGCTCGCGAAGCAGTTCCGGCTCGCGATCAACGAGTCGCTCGTCTACGCGCAGGGGCACCCGGCCGAGATCCGCGCGCTGCTGCCGGCGGCAACTCGGGACATCCGCCTGCCCGTCTGGAGCCCGGTGCTCGACCGTGGCAAGCTGCTCCGGCTCGCGCGCTACGCACGGCAGTTCGGCATCATCCAGCGGCTACCCGATCTGACGAAGCTCGTGCCTGGATCGATCTCGAGCGGCGTCATCCTGAAGGGCGACGTCGGGGCGACGACGATCTCGCTCAAGCTCGACAAGCAGCCGGCGAAGAACCTGGCGCCGGGAGCAGACACGTTCGCCATCTCCGACCGCTCGGCGAGGCAGAACTTCCACCTGAAGGGCCCGGGCGTCGATCGCAAGACGGGGACGAAGAAGTCCGGGAAGATCACGTGGACCGTCGTCCTGCGGACAGGAAAGTACCGCTTCTTCTCCGACACGAACCCAAAGCTGAAGGGATCGTTCACGGTCGGCTAGCAACGAGCCTTCTCGAAGAACGCAGGGGCCGCCGTGCGTGGCCCCTGCGCGGTGTTTGGCAATCGGTTGCCCGAGACGGATAATCGACCCGAGGTTCCCGTACCCAAGGCAAGGAGGTCGTGGTGTCAACTCCTGAGGCGCGTCGGCGCATGACCGCCGCGACAGCCGTCATGCTCGGCAGCATCGTCGTCGCGCTGACCCTGCTCGTCGGCCCATCGGTAGGCGCAAACAAACGAGCTTTGGCGACCGTCACGGTCGACACGCTCCCGATCGCGAATGGCCTCCCGCTCGATCTCGGGATCGCCAAGGGCTTCTTCGCGAACCACGGGATCGAGATCAAGAAGGTCACGCTCCAGAGCGGTAACGACATCGTCCTCCAGCTCTCCGGCGGCAACGGCGACATCGGCTACATCGGCTGGGTGCCGGCGTTCATCGCCAACACGAACGGGATCGACATCACCGTCGCGGCGGCCAGCGAGGTCGAGGGGACGTCTGTCGCGGACAACTGGCAGAACGTCATGGTCAAGGGATCGAGCTCGATCCGCACGCCACAGGACCTCGCGGGCAAGACGATCGCCGTCAACGCGCTCAAGGGCGTCGGCGAGACCGTGATCAAGGGCGCGCTCGACAAGCTCGGCGTCGACGCGAACTCGATCAAGCTCGTCGTGATCCCCTTCCCGGCGATGCGCTCGGCGCTGGCGAACGGGCAGGTCGACGCCGCCCACATGCCGGAGCCGTTCATGTCGCAGGCGCTGAACCAGGACGGCGCCAGGATCGCGATGGCGCCGGGCCCGGCGATCATGCAGTTCCTTCCGAACGGGTGCTACGTCGCCCGGACGGCGTGGTCGCAGGCAGAACCCGGCGCTCGCGAAGCAGTTCCGGCTCGCGATCAACGAGTCGCTCGTCTACGCGCAGGGGCACCCGGACGAGATCCGCGCGCTGCTGCCGGCGGCAACTCGGGACATCCGGCTGCCCGTCTGGAGCCCGGTGCTCGACCGGAAGAAGCTGCTCCAGCTCGCTCGGATCGCCCTGAAGTTCGGCGCCATCTCATCACCTGCCGGACTTCACGAAGCTCGTGCCGGGATCGATCTCGAGCGGCGTCATCCTGAAGGGTGACGTCGGGGCGACGACGATCTCGCTCAAGCTCGACAAGCAGCCGGCGAAGAACCTGGCGCCGGGAGCAGACACGTTCGCCATCTCCGACCGCTCGGCGAGGCAGAACTTCCACCTGAAGGGCCCGGGCGTCGATCGCAAGACGGGGACGAAGAAGGCCGGGAAGATCACGTGGACCGTCGTCCTGCGCAAAGGAACGTACCGCTTCTTCTCGGATACGAACCCGAAGCTGAAGGGATCCTTCACGGTCGGCTAGCGGTAGCGACCTCGCTCGACCTGCGGAGGGGCCGCTGACCGCGGCCCCTCCGTCATTCCGGCAATCCGTGACGGAACCTCACGCGTATCCTCTTCAGAGCCCAAAGCGAATCAAGGGGGTAACCCGTGAGAGCACGCCTGGCACACCGTCTATCGATCGTCGTTCTCCTCGCCCTCGTCGGCGCAGGCACAGCAATCGCCGGCGCGACGTCGACGGTCCAGGTCAAGACGTCACGGAACGCGTCGCTGAACGCGTCGATTCTCGTCAGCTCGACGGGACGGACGCTCTACCACCTGACGACCGAGCACGGGAAGCAGATCGCCTGCACGGCGAGCTGCGCCGCCTCCTGGCCCCCGCTCGTCGCGCCCGAAAGGCGCGAAGCTCACCGCCGGCGTGGGCGTCACGAAGAGCAAGCTCGCAACGGTCAAGCGACCCGACGGGAAGCTCCAGGTGACGTACGGAGGGTTCGCGCTCTACAGGTATTCGGGCGACACGAAGTCCGGCGAGACGAACGGCCAGGGCATTTCGAAGACGTGGTACGTGATCGCGCCGACGGGGAAAGTCGTCAAGACAAAGCCGCGCGTTGACACCGACCCGCCGGAGACGCCGCCTCCGCCGCCGGGCAACGACTATCCCTACCCGTAGCTAGACGGCTCGCGCTCGCTGCAGAGCAGCGCGGCTACAGTTCGACCGGAGCCGGCCGATGACGAGCGCCCGCATCAATAAAGCCTGGATCGCGCGACTCGGCACGCTCGCGATTACCCTCACGTTGGCGGCGCCTGCGCTCGCCGCGCCGGCGCCCGATCCCGCCCCGGTTCCCCCACCACCGCCTGCTCCGTCGCCACCTCCGGCGCCGAAGCCGGTCCCTCAGCCTCAGCCGCCTCCGCCGCCCCCGCCTCCTCCTCCGCCTCCACCGGCGCCTCCGCCACCGCACACCCCCGTCTCCCCCGCCCCCGCCGGCGCCTCCGCCGTCGCCGTCGCAGGCCAGCCAGGCTGCGAAGCAGAAGGCGGCGGCCGCTGCGAGAGCGAAGGCCAAGGCGCGAGCCGAGTCGAGGGCCAAGGCGAAAGCCCGGGCGGAGGCACGAGCCAAAGCCAAGGCGAAAGCGGAAGCCAGAGCACGAACGCGCGCGAAGCACGCAACCGCTCCCCAGCCGGCGACGACGACTTCTGTGCTCGCTCCCCCCGTCCCCGCGGTCGCAGCGACTGTCGCCGACGACACACCGTCCGGGTTCATCCGGATCGTGGCGATCGTTCTCTTCTCTCTACCGCTCCTGTTCCTTCTCGTCGCGGTCGTACCAACCAGCCGCGTCCCTTACGGAAAGTCATCGGCATGGCATCGACATAGGCGCGAGCTGGCGCTCTACGGCGGGTCATTACTTGCAATCGAGGCCGTCTTGTTCCTCGTCTTACGCTGACAAGCGCCGCACCCGTCACGCCGTCAGTCGACATCGATCCCCGGAACGGCTGGGCCAGGGCCGACGGTCCTGATATTCCCAGGTCGTGATCTTCGAGTTCGGCGCCCAGCAGGAGCTGCAGCTGCTCGCCCTGCTCGCGTCCGGCGCCGCGATGCTGATCCTCGCCGGGCCGCTGCGCATCCCGTATCCGATCCTGCTCGTGCTCGGCGGGCTCCTGCTCGGCTTCGGGCCGGGCGTGCCGGAAGTGACGATGCCGCCCGAGCTCGTCCTGATCGGCATCCTGCCTCCGCTCCTCTACGAGTCGGCCTTCTTCACCGGCCTTCGCGAGCTGCGCCAGAACGTACGGCCGATCTCGCTGCTCGCGGTCGGGCTCGTGCTCGTGACGACGGCGGGCGTGGCCGTTGTCGCGCACGCAGTCACGGATCTGCCCTGGGCGGCGTCCTTCGTCCTCGGCGCCGTCGTCTCGCCGACCGACCCGATCGCTGCGTCCGCAATCGGGCGCCGGTTGGGGGTGCCGCGACGCCTGATCGACATCATCGAAGGCGAGAGCCTCGTCAACGACGGGACGGCGCTCGTGCTCCTGCGGACGGCGATCCTCGCCGCGGTCGCGGGGACGTTCTCTCCCTGGGCTGCGGGCGGGCGGCTCGTGCTCAGCATCGTCGGCGGCATTGCCGTTGGCCTCATCATCGGCTACGCGATCCGGCGTGTCCGGCGCGTTCTCGACAACCCGCCGCTCGAGGTGACGATCGCGTTCCTGACCGGCTATTTCGCCTTCCTTCCCGCAGCCGCGATCGGCGTCTCGGGCGTGCTGGCGGTCGTGACGGCCGGCGTCTACATGGGCTGGTACACGCCGGAGCTGACGACGGTGCAAACGCGCCTTCAGGGGCAGGGGTTCTGGGAGGTTCTGACGTTCCTGCTCAACGTGCTCCTGTTCGGGCTGATCGGGCTTCAGCTGCGGCCGATCCTCGACGACCTCACCGGCGGTGGCGGCTGGTCACTCGTCGGTCATGCCGCAGTGATCGCGCTGACGGTGATTGTGCTGCGCATCGTGTGGGTGTTCCCGGCGACGTACGTCCCGCGCTGGCTGAGCAAGCGGATCCGCGACCACGACCCGTCGCCGCCGTGGCGCTATCCCGCGTTCATCGCCTGGACGGGGATGCGGGGAGCGGTGACGATCGCAGCCGCGCTGCTGATCCCGCTGCACACCGACTCGGGCGCGCCCTTCCCGGACCGCGAGCTGATCGTCTTCCTCGCCTTTGCAGTCGTGCTCGCGACGCTCGTCGGCCAGGGGTTGACGCTGCCCGCGGTGATCCGAGCACTGCGCCTCGAGGCCGACGACAGCACGAGTGAGGCCGAAGAGGCGCACGCACGCATCCGTGCCGCCGAGGCCGCGCTCGAGCGCCTGGAAGAGTTGGAGCACGAGACGTGGGTGCTCGACGACACGGCCGAGCGGCTGCGCGGCCAGTACCGCTTCCGGATCGACCGCTTCTCGGCTCGCTCGGACCCCGGCGCGGACGGCATGATCGAGAAGCGGTCGGCGCTGTATCAGCGGCTGCGTCGCGAGCTGCTCGAGGCCGAGCGTCACGCCGTCGTCGAGTTGCGGAACACGGGCGAGATCTCCGACGAGGTGATGCGACGCGTGGAGCGAGACCTCGACCTCGAGGTTTCCCGCCTAGATCGGTAACAGGGAGCTGAGACCGCCAGGTTTCTCCGGGCGAACGCCCGGGCAAGCATCGGACAGAGCGAGGAGGAGGACATGAACGGAATCCGGCACTTCCTGCGCGAGTTCACCGCGTCCGCCGTCAAGGAGCATCTGCGCTCGCAGCTCGACTCCGCACGCGATCCCGAGCTCACGACGAACGAGGTCGAGCTCGTGCACTTCGTCCTGCAGAGATCTTCGGAGTGGAGGACGCTCACGGACGAGCGGTCCGCCGACTGACGGAGCCGGAAGCGACGAGCGTGCAGGCATGCCGAGGGCTTCGAGCTGCGGTAAAGAGGAAGCACCGATCGGGGAGTTCGCTGATGTAGGCAGCGGCGCGAGAGAAGAGGCTTGGCTCTTGGTGGGGCTCTACGCGATGCCCCCAGATGCAGGAGGTTGAGATGTTCACCTACGTCGGCCTGTTCAAGATGACGCCGGTGGCACGTGAGCACCTCGAGAAGACCCCCGAGTACCTCGACAAGATCCGCGTGATCGTCGAGCACGAGGGCGGCAAGCTCGAGCGCTTCATGGCCATCATGGGCCCCTGGGAGTACCTGGGCGTCTTCACGTACCCGGACAACGAGGCGGCGTTCCGCGTCCTCGGGAAGATCGCGAAGCTCGACATCTTCGAGACGGAGACCTTCCCGGCAGAGGACGTTGACATCTTCCTCAAGGTGCTCGTCTAGCTTCACGCCGGCCTTCTCGGCGTCGATGCCGCAGGGAGCCGCCTTCGGGCGGCTTCTTGCGTTGCGTAGCCTGGCCGGGATGCCTTCGCCATCCGTCCCGCGCCTCGAGCCGCTCGAGGCTGGCGGCTACGAGAGGTTCTGGTCTCTCTTCCAGGAGTCGATGTCTGCAGGCGTCGACGAGTTCGTGGCCGGGCTCGGCATATCGCGTGAGGAGTACGAGCGTCTCCCCCAGGAGATCGGAGAGCTCCGGCAGATCGAGAGCGACGGTGAGACGGCCGGCTATCTCTGGCTGGAGGTGCGTGGACGCGAGCTTCACGTGCACGCTCTGCTCCTCGAGCCGGAGCATCGGGGCCGCGGGCTTGGAGGTCGTGCCCTCGAGTCGCTCGTCGACACGTACACCGACGAGGTCGACGTCGTCGAGCTCGGCGTCGAGCCCGACAATGCCGCCGCTCGGACCGTCGACGAGCGCGCCGGATTCGAGTACGTGGGCGAAAGGCTCGGCTTCCTGATCATGCGGCGGGATGTCCGGTTGGACAAGTCGCGCGGGTCCCTCGTAAGGTGACGGCGTGGAAACCTGGGATGCGCTGAGGTCGCGTCGCAACGTGCGGGAGTTCTCGCCCACGCCCGTGAGCGAGGACGACCTGGCGAAGATCCTCGAGGCGGGCCGGCTCGCTCCGTCGGCGAAGAACTGGCAGCCGTGGGACTTCGTGCTGGTGACCGACCGCGACCAGCTCCGCGAGCTGACCGGCGTCTGGCAGGGCGCGTGGCATGTCGGCGGCGCTGCGGCTGCGATCGCGATCGTCGCACCGAAGCCTCCGGATGATCGCTGGGCCGGGCTTCTGCAGTACGACCTCGGTCACGCGACGATGCTGATGATGCTCGCCGCGGCCGATCTCGGGATCGGCACATGCCACTCCTCCGTGCAGGATCAGGAGCTCGCTCGGAAGATCCTCGGCTTCCCGGAGGACCACTTCCTCGCATACCTCGTCTCGCTCGGCTACCCGGCCGACGGGCCGCTCCGGCCGCTGAAGCGGCTCAACCGGCGAGCGTTCGACGAGGTCGTACACCGCGGCCGCTGGTAGCCGCGCTCGTCGGGCGCGCTGAGGCCGAGTGGACAAGGCGTCCCGTCGACTGCGTGGAAGGAGGGCTCCGTCGAAGACGTCTGGATAGGTCTCTGCCTCGCTCTCGTCTCGGCGCTGGCGGTGAACTGGGCCTACACGAAAGAGCACAAGGCAGTGGCCGCGATGCCGCCACTCAGCCCTCGGCGACCGGTTCGCTCGCTAGCGCTCCTCCTTCGCAACCGCGGCTGGCTGATCGGTTTCTCGACCGAGACGGCCGGCTGGATCGTCTACGTCGTGGCGTTGCGGCTCGCGCCGTTGAGCCTCGTTCAGGCTGTCAGCGCGTCCGGCATCGCCGTCCTCGCCCTTCTCAGCGTGCACGGCCACCCAAGCATGCTCGCCCGCCGGGAGCGAATCGCAGTCGGGATCGCGCTGGTCGGGCTGGTGCTGCTCGCGGTGTCGCTCGTGGGCTCCACGACTTCCTCGCACGCCCCACACGCGGTCGGCGTTGTGGTCTGGCTCGCAGCCTCGGCCGGGGGAGCAGTCGCACTGGTTGTCGTGCCCACGCGCTTGGCGCGCGCTGCAGCGCTCGGGCTCGCAGCCGGACTCCTCTTCTCCGACGGTGACATCTCCGCGAAGCTCGTCTCTTCGGGCGGGATCTGGTTTCTGGCGATCCTCTCGCTGATCGCCTGCTATGCAACCGGCACGATCGTGCTCCAGGCAGCGTTCCAGCAGGGCAGCGCACTGATCGGCGCGGGCATCGCCACCCTCGTGACGAACGCCGTCCCCATCGCAGCAGGCTTCGTGCTTTTCGGCGAATCGCTGCCGCCGGGCGCGCGGGGAGTGCTGCAGATTGCTGCATTCGCCTCCGTCGTCGCCAGTGCAGCGCTCCTCGGAAGCTCAGCCGCGACACAAGGCCGTCAAGGCAACGTGGCGAGCTCCTCGT
Source organism: uncultured Actinomycetes bacterium (assembly GCA_963773055.1). Lineage (GTDB taxonomy): Bacteria > Actinomycetota > Thermoleophilia > Gaiellales > Gaiellaceae > PALSA-612. The sequence continues at coordinate 83,445 of CAVYZL010000004.1, forward strand.
CGCGCGACACGAGCGCCGCATAACGCCCGCCGAGCTCGAGCAACGCCTCGTGCGTCCCTTGCTCGACGATCCGCCCACCATCGAGGACGACGATCGTGTCGGCGTCGCGCACGGTGGATAGCCGGTGCGCAATCGCGATCGTCGTCCGGCCCTCCGCAAGCCGGTCGAGCGCCTCCTGGACCGCTCGCTCGGTCTGCGTGTCGAGAGCGCTCGTGGCCTCGTCGAGGACGAGCACGGGCGGATTGCGCAGGATCGTCCGCGCGATGGCGATCCGCTGCTTCTCGCCGCCCGAGAAGCGATAGCCGCGCTCTCCGACGACCGTGTCGTAGCCATCGGGAAGCGAGGCAACCAGGTCGTGGATCCGAGCCGCCCGGGCTGCGTCCTCGATCTCCTCGTCGGTCGCATCGGGCCGCGCAAAGCGGAGGTTCTCGCGAACCGTGTCGTGGAACAGGTACGTCTCCTGCGACACCACGCCGACGGTGCGAGCGAGGGACGCGAATGTCACGTCCCGGACGTCGCTGCCATCGATCGTGACCCGCCCCCGCTCGACGTCATATAGACGCGCGACGAGGTAGGCCATCGTGGTCTTGCCGGCTCCCGTCTCGCCCACGATTGCCAGCGTCTCGCCCGGCGAGACGGTCACCGACACGTCCTCGAGCGTCCACGCCCCGTCGGGCGAGTATCGAAACCATGCGTGCTCGAACGTGACGTCGCCACGACAATCACTGAGCTCCACTGCTTCCGGCTTTTCGTCCAGATCGACCGTCAGGTCGAGGTATTCGAAGACACGGTCGAACAGGGCAAGCGACGTCTGAACGTCGACGCCGACGGAAAGCAGCTGCCCCACCGGGAAGAACAGACGAGTCTGCAGGGTGGTGAAGGCCACGAGAGTGCCGATGGAGATCGTCTCGGCACCGTGGGCCATGCTCCAACCGCCAAACCAGTAGACGGCGGCGGGCATGACGGCAAACGTCGTCTGGATCAGTGCCATCACCCAGCGGCCGGCCATCCGCGATTGCACCTCGAGCTGAGCCAGGTCGGCCGACTGGGCCGTGAAGCGGTTGCTCAGCTCCTCGGAACGGCCCATCGTCCGGCCAAGCAGAATCCCCGAGACCGACAGCGACTCCTCGACGAGGGTAGAGAGGTCTGCAAGCGTCCGCTGCTGCGTCGTCGTGATTCGCCGGCGCTCGCGTCCCACTCTCCTGGTCAGGTAGAGGAAGACCGGCAACAGGGCGAGCGAGAAGAGCGCCAGCTGCCAGTCCATGAGAAACATGGCTACGACCGTCGCGATCACGGTGGTCAGGCTCGAGACGATGGACGTCGCCGTCGAGGTGACGACGGTCTCGACGCCGCCGATGTCGTTCGAGATCCGCGACTGGATCTCGCCCGTCCGGGTGCGCGTGAAGAACGCGAGCGAGAGGCGCTGCAGATGCCGGTAGACCGCCGAGCGCAGGTCGTGCATCACCTGCTGGCCGACGACATTCGACATGTACGTCTGCAGGACACCGAGCGCTCCCGTCGCGACCGAGATCGCGATCATGCCCGCGACCAGCAGCGACAGCAGGGTGACGTCCTGCTCCGGGATCGCCGTGTCGAGGACCGCGCGCAGAAGGAACGGCGACACGATCCCGAGCAACGAGGAAAGGCAAATCAGCGCGAGCACAGTCGCGAGCCGGAGCCAGTAGGGACGGAAGAGGCCGGCGACGCGCCGCAGGTTCGCTCGCCGAATCGCGGGATCAGCAGGCCGTTCGGGAGCGTCTGACGGCGACATCCGCCGCCCGCGACCACCGCGTCCGTCCGTCCAGGCCATCCACGTATCGAAGCATGCG
>CAVYZL010000005.1:0-23243 GCA_963773055.1 uncultured Actinomycetes bacterium
AGCACCGCGGGAACTGCGGTTACCTTGCGCATTCGACACCTCCCATTGTTATGGAATCCGTTCAGCCGACCCCAACAAATCATTCCCCCATTAGGCCGCCGCAAAACCGCATAGGGCCTGCGGGTGCTGTCGCCTCTCGGGAGTCCTATGGCTGTTAACCGGTGGCCAGCCGGAGGATGGGCTGGCGAAGACATTGCGCATTCGGCTCGTATCGCCCCAGCCTTCTCACAGGGCTTCGACGTAATCTTCGGTCCATGGCTAACGACGTCAAAGCGGACGTCGATCAGTTGTACGCCGTAGACCTCAGCGACTTTACGGCGGCGCGAAACGACATCGTGCGGCGCCTGCGCGAGGAGGGCGATGCCGATCGCGCGGCGGAGGTTGCGGCCCTTCGGAAACCGAGCGTGCCCGTCTGGGTCGTGAATCAGCTGGCGAGAAACAACCGCCGGGACATCGACCTGCTCCTCGATGCGAGCCATCGGATGCGTGCTGCCACTGCGGAAAGAGATTCGGAGAAGGCCCGTGAAGGACTCGACCGAGCGAGGAAGGCAGAGCAGCAAGCGATGAGCGCCTTGCGCAACGCAGCCGAGCGTGTGCTCGCAAATCGCGGCGGTGCCAGTTCCACGATGATCGATCGCGTCCTGGAGACGTTGCAAAACGCCGCACGCAGCGACGACGGTCGGGAGCTGCTCGCGAGCGGACGGCTAACCGAGGAGATCGAGCCAGCGGGCTTCACCCTCGTGGAACAACTGACACCCGCTGCGCCCGGTGGGAGCAGGACACGGCGCGAGACCAGTCTCTCGAAGAGCGAGCTCGTGAACGCACGCGCTGCTCTCACCGAGGCCAAGGCGCACAAGCGCCTTGCCGACCAAGCAGTGCAGGAGTCGGCTAGGCGGAAGGAGGATGCCGAACGGGCTCTCGACGGCGCCGCTGCAACGCTGGAACAGGCCGAGGCAGAGGCGGCAGAGGCGGAGGCAGCCGTGGCCTATGCCGAAGCTACGGTCGACCGGTTGCGAAGGCGTCGCTGAGCCCTACCACCGCGCGACTGAGATCCGCCCCACTCCTAGGTTCAACGTCGCGCACAGTCTGGGTCAGTTCCCACCGGTGGCCGCCAATGTCTTCAAGCACGCATGAGCGCTCGCCGTATTCGTAGGACTTGGTTCATCGAGGACGCGCGCACCGAAATCACGTGCGCGAGCAAACGCCGCATCCACATCCGGTACGCGCACCTTGATGATGTGGGTAACGAACCCTCCGCTCGGTGAGACCCGGTCGCCATGGACGTCGGCGACGACAACGGCACCGTCGGCACCGACTCGCAACTGGGCGCGGTGTGCTTCGCCGATACGCACTCGTTCCTCAATCCGAATGCCGACGCCAGCCATCCGACCGCCGCTCGCACATCCGGGTAGACGAGCACCGGAGTCACAGTGACAGGCGGCGCAGAGCGATTCGTCAGCACAGTCGCAGAGTCTAAAACCGCGACCGCAAGGTCATGATCGATGACCTGTTTCAGACGATCGTCACGCGCCGTTCAAGACGTCCAACGGATCCAGCGTCATTTGAAGGGAAGTCCCCTATCAACGTCCTATGATCGGATTGCGTACATGGTGGCGGACTACGAGATTGCCGTCGCGGGTGGAGGGCCCGCCGGACTCACGGCAGCGCTCTTCGCTGGGCGCCACGGACGAAGCACGATCCTGCTGGATCCACTCGGCTTAGGCGGCGCCATCCTGAACACCGAGCGCGTCGAGGACTTCCCGGCTTTCCCGAGGGTGTCCCCGGGTTCGAGCTCGGCCCGAGGATCCAGGACCAAGCAACCAACGTCGGCGCCGTATTCGAGATGAGGAGGTCCGGCGCACCGAGCCGCGTGGAGACGATTGGGTTGTCGTCACCGACTCCGGCGAGATCGTCGCCGGCGCCGTCATCGTCGCCACGGGATCGAGGCCGCACAAGCTCGGCGTGCCTCGCGAGGACGAACTCGAGGGCAGGGGCATCAGCCACTGCGCCAGCTGCGACGGTCTCTGTACCGCGGCAAGATTGTCGCGATGGTTGGAGGCGGCGATTCGGCGCTATTAGAGGCGCTCGAGTTGACGCACCATGACGTTCACGTCGTGCTCATCCATGCTGACGAGACTCTCAGCGCACAAGAGACCTACGGTCGGCGCGTCGCGAGAACGCGCACGTCGAGATCAGGCACCACACCGTGGTCGAGGAGATCCTCGGTGACGGCCGGGTGGACGGCGTCCGGGTGCGCGATCTGACGACCGACGAGTTGTCAACGCTGCCAGTTGCTGGAGTCTTCGTGCACGTCGGTCGCCTCCCGAACACGGCATTGCTCGATGGGGTCGTCGCGCTCACCGACGCCGGCCACGTCCCGACGGATATATGGATGCGGACGGAGCTCCCGGGTCTGTTCGCGACCGGGAGACGTACGCGCGAATGCAGCCGGCCAGGCGATCAGTGCTGCCGGCGACGGGGCCACCGCGGCGATTGCGGCGCACCGGTACCTAGTGGAGCGCTCCTGGTGAGGGCGTGGCGTCTCTCGGACTCATTTGGCATCGATCGGCTTGCGCTCGAGGAACAGCCGGATCCCCCGCTCGGGCGGGGACGAGCACGCGTTCGGGTGCGCGCGGTTTCGCTCAATTACCGCGACGTGGCGATGGTCGAGCACGGGATCCCCCTCGCGGTGTGCAACTGCCGCTGCTTCCGTGCTCGGATGCCGCCGGCGAGGTCCTCGAGATCGGCTCCGAGGTCTCTCGCGTCAAGGTCGGAGATCGTGTTGCGACCACGGTCTTCCAGCGCTGGCTCGATGGCGACACGTCGCTGCCCGCCGCCTACGGCTCGGTGCTGGCCGGCGGGCTCGACGGCGTGCTCGCCGACCACGATCGTTGTGGACGCGGACGGCCTCGTCCACGTCCCGCAGCACCTCAGCGATGAGGAGGTCTCGACCCTGCCCTGTGCGGCTGTCACGGCCTGGCACGCACTCGTCGACCAAGGGTCGAGCGCGCGCCGGGGCGAGACGATCCTGGTCCAGGGAACGGGTGGAGTGGCGATCTTCGCGCTGCAGTTCGGGCTCATGGTTGGTGGCCGCGTGATCGCGACGTCGTAGAGCGACACGAAGCTGGAACGGACTCGGGCGCTCGGCGCGTGGGAGACGATCAACTACGCGAACAACGCCGGAGTGGGCCGGGCGCGCCGTCGAACTAACGGGGGGCAAAGGAGTCGATCACGTGGTCGAGGTGGGCGGACAGACGATGGAGGAGTCCATCAGAGGCGACGCGACCCGGAGGGACCATCTCTCTCATCGGAGTGCTCACGGGCCTCGAGACGAGGTCGATCCGCATCCGGCGAGGTCAAGGGGCTGCGCGTCCAGGGGATCCTCGTCGGCTCGCGGGCGATGTTCGAGGACATGAACCAGGCGATCGGATGAACGGCCTCAAGCCGGTGATCGACCGCGTGTTCCCGTTCGAACAAGCGCCCGAGGCGCTACGTATCTGGAGAGCCGCGACGCACGTCGGCAAGGTCGTCGATCTCAGTCGTCTAGCGCCAGTCGTCGATCGAGACCGCGACCTTCTGCCCCTTGTTCGTCCCGGAACTTCGCCCGCATCGGGGAGCCCATGAAGATGCTGAAGTGGCCGTTCGTCTCGCCGCCGGCGACGACGATGTTGATCCGGTCGTCTCGAAGAGCGGGATCAGCTCCTCCGGCGGCGCCTTCCAGTAACCCGCGAACGGCTCGACGCCCGCGTCGACGAGCTCGTGGAGCAGGTTCAGCATGACGTGGTCCCAGAAGCGGCGGCGCGGGGATCCGCGCGTGCTCGTGGACCCAGTCGGCGAGCTGCTCCTTGGTGTCGAAGCCGCGCTCGACGAACTCGCGCGCGACGATCGGGTCGAGGACGACGTGCACCCCCATCCCGGCTCGAGGCCGCAGAGCATCGCCATGAGCTTCTCCTGCCAGTACCGCGCAGATGCTCGGACCAGACGTTCCCCCAGACGTACGAAGACCGTGACCGTGCTCTCGTCCTTCGCGTAGCCGTGCTGAACGTGGTACGGACCCACGGGCTCGCCTCCTCGTTCTCGGCGAACGTGCGCAGTTGTAGGAGAAGTTGCTGCCCTGGGAGCCCGCGTACGGACGCCCGGAACCGAGCCGCCCTGGAGGTTCTGCGAGACGAGCCCGAAGGCGCGGCCGATCGCCGAGTTCGCGTGGTTGTAGGGCCCGAGGGCGCCGATGCCACTGTTCATCCCGATCTCGTGGCGGATCGGGCCGTTGACGAGGACGATGTTGCCCATCGAAGACATGCTGCTCTGGCGGCCGGTGTCGCCGCTCGAGGCGAGGGCGAGGAGCACCGGGAAGTGCTCCGGCGAGGCGCCCGCTATCACGGCGTTCACGGCGACCTTCTCGACGTCGAAGTGCCAGAACTCCATGCCGATCGTCGGGCGGAGCTTGCCGACGAACTCGTCCGGAGCCTGGCTCGTCGCCCGCGAGCATCTGCCTCCACCCGTTCCTCGGTCGGCAGCACGATCGGCAGGAAGTCGGTGTCCAGCGGGTTCCTGGAACAGCGCTCCGATCTCTCCTCGCGTGTCCGGCTCGAGAGCCGCGGCGTCGAGCGGTCCCAGCCGGCCGCCGCGCAATCCTCGTCCGCCAGCGGCCGCGTGAACAGGTCGAAGACCCGTGCCATGAACGGCCACCGTGGACGGGTCGTCGCCCTCGACGTATCGCGCAGCACCGCAGGCGGCTGGTTGAAGATCGGCGTCGGCACGAACGCCTGCCGCGCCGCGTCGGCATCCCGTTCGACTGCGCAATGTGCAGCAACGGTGCGCGCGAACACGTCGACGTGCACGGCCACGGTCGGAACGCGGTACTCGACTCGATGTCGACACGTGGCCGGAGACCTCCGGCGCGCAGCCCGGTCAGGTGCCGACGCCGATGATCGCGGCGTCACCGTCGGCCGCGATCCGCTCGCACAGCTCGGGTCGGGCGCGTGCTGGTCCTGCCAGCGCACCACCTCCGTCCGGATCGCCGGCTCGTGGTCCTCGAACCAGCCGTGCAGCTGGGCGATAAAGTCGTCCGAGTTCGCGAAGCCGATGTCGACCAGGAGAGCTTCTTCCCCTGCAGCGTCTCGAGCGCCGGCGCCATTCCGCGGGCGTCCACCTCGCGGCGGATACCCTCCGGATTGAGAACCTGGTCAGCGACTGCCTGCTCGAGCGCGGGTGGCCGATGCTACCATGCGGTCACTCTAGCTCTGTCAGGCACCGCAGCTCGGCTCCCGTGAACCTGCTGCTCGCCGAGGTAGCTCGCGATCAGGAGCTGGCGGTCGGCGCGGAGCGCCTCGACGCGTCGTGGAGCACGATCTCGCCGTGCGAGAGGACGTAGCCGCGGTCGGCGACCTCGAGCGCGAGGTGGACGTGCTGCTCGACGAGGAGGACGCCGCAGCCCGAGTCGCTGCGCGTACTGCGCGGACGACCGGCAGCAGGCGCTCGACGATCACCGGCGCGAGGCCGAGGCAGAGCTCGTCGAGCAGCAGCAGCCGCGGCTGGCGGGCGAGCGCGCGGCCGACCGCGAGCATCTGCTGCTCGCCGCCCGAGAGCAGCCCGATGCGCCGCGTGCGGAGCTCGCGCGAGCGGGGAAGTACTCGTACGCGACCTCCTCGTCCAGGCGCTCGCCGCGGTGGCCGAGCCGGAAGTGCTCGGCGACGGTCAGGCCGAAGAAGATGCCCGCGGCCCTCCGGGACGTGCGCGATCCCGAGCCGTGCGCGCTGCGTCGGGCGAGACGCGCGGCCAGGTCCTCGCCGTCGAAGACGACACGGCCCGTGCATCGGGTGGACGAGCCCCGAGATCACCCGCAGCGTCGTCGTCTTGCCGGCGCCGTTGGCGCCGAGCAGCGCGACGACCTCGCCCGCTCCGACGGTCAGGTCGAGATCGCGGATCACGGCCGCCTGGTCGTAGCCGGCGGTCAGACCCTCGATGCTCGAGCAGGGAGCTCGGTCATCGTGCCTCCTCGACCGCCTGGCTCGAGCTCGGCCGCCGCGCTCGCCGAGGTACGCCTCGATCACCTGCGGGTCGCGCCGGACCACGTCGGGCGGGCCGTGCGCGATCACCTTGCCGAACTCGAGCACGACGACGTAGTCGGAGATGCCGAGCACGAGCCCCATGTCGTGATCGACGAGGAGCATCGCCGTGCCCGCGTCGACGACCTCCGCAGGCGGCGGCCGAGCTCCTTGCTCTCGCGCGTGTCGAGACCCGCCGCCGGCTCGTCGAGGCAGAGCAGCCGGGGCTCGGCCGCGAGCGCCCGCGCGACGCCGACGAGCTTGCGCTGCCCCTGGGTGAGCTCGGTCGGCATCGCGTCCGCCATCGCGTCGAGCCCGAGCAGCTCGAGCGCCGCATCGACGGCCGCCGTCGTCGTCGACCGGCCGCGAGAGCACCTCCTTCGACCGTCGCCCACACCGACGGCCGGTAGGCCGCGACCGCGAGGTTCTCGCGCACGGTGAGGTCGTCGAACAGCTCGATCGACTGCCACGTCCTCGCCAGCCCGCGCCGTGCGCGCGCGTGCGGCGCGAGCCCGTCGAGATGTCCGTCCGTCGAGCTCGACCCGTCCCCGGTAGGGAACGAAGCCCGAGATCGCGTCGATGAAGGTCGTCTTGCCCGCGCCGTTCGGGCCGATCAGCCCGACGAGCTGGCCCTCGCGCGACCTCGAGGTCGACGTCGACGAGCGCGCGCACGCCGCCGAAGCGACACGGAGATGCCGGTCGGCGCGCAGGACGGCCGTCACGGCTCCTCCACTCGCCGCCGCGGCGCGCGGCCGCCGGGCGACGCAGACCGAGCGCAGCCGGGCGCCGGGCGCGAGCGGCACCTGCCCGGCGCGCCGTTCGCTTCTTCTGCTGCTGCTTCTTCCAACCCGTGCCGGCGATGCCCTCCGGGTTGACGATCAGCGTGATGATCAGCGCGAAGCCGCCGACCAGCAGCGCCCAGTTGCCGGAGAGGCCGAACCACTCGTCGAAGGCATGCGGGAAGAGGCCCTCGGTCGCGCCGATGCCCGCGATCACCGCGCCCGAGACCATCGTGATGCCGCCGAAGTAGGCGAACGCGATCAGAGCCGAGCGCCGTCAGACGGCGCCGAAGCGGCTGTAGCTGACCGAGCCGAAGTTGTAGGCGTAGAGCGCACCGGCCATCCCGGCGATGAACGCGGCGATGCCGAAGCCGGCGAGCTTGGCGTTGCGGACGTTGATCCCGGCCGCCGCCGCCGCGCGCTCGTTCGAGCGCACGGCCAGCATCCGCTGCCCGAGGCTCGACGCGCCGCACGTTGGCGACGAGCAGGCCGAGCAGGATCGTCGCGGCGAGGACGAGGAAGCCGAAGACCGGGCTCGGGATCTTGTCGTCCAGGCCTCGGAAGGACGCGTCGGAGCGAAGGTTGAGCCCACCGAGTCCGGCTGGGCGACGGGCGAGCCCGTGGACGCCGCCGCCCCAGCGCGCGTTCGAGAAGCCGAACTGCTCGAGCGCGACCGCCGCCGCGAGCGTGACGACCGCGAGGCTGACGCCGCGGACGCGCAGAGCGGAGACCGCGACGAGCAGCCCGACGACCGTGGCGACGGCGGCCCCGATCAGGAGCGAGATCGGGAACTCCGCCCAGATGCCGCCGACGTCGGTCGTCAGGTGCGACATCGTGAAGCCGGCGACGCCGGCGAGCGCGAGCTGCACGACGGAGATCTGGCCGACGAAGCCGATGATCACGACGAGCGAGAGGCAGATGACGACGCCGAGCAGCGAGTTGATCAGCGCCTGCCGGAAGTCGTACGGGAACACGATCAGCGCGACGGCGCCGACGACGGCGCGATCACGCCGGCCTGAGCAGCCGCTCGGGCCTGGGGACGAGCGGGAGCCGCTTCTCGACGAGCTCGCCGCGGCCGGGCAGGCTCGCTCCCCGCAGGAACAGGGCGAGGACGATGACGAGGAAGACGAAGAGCTCGGACAGGCCCCGGATCGGCGCGCCGCCCTGCGTCGGTCGGGAACCAGCTCTGCGTCCCCCAGTAGATGAGGAGCGACTGGACGACGCCGATCGCGAGCCCGGCGAAGCACGCGATGCAGAACGACGTGAAGCCGGCGAGCAGCGCGGCGGCGAGCGCCGGCACGACCTGGAACGCCAGCGTCTGTGCGTCGAGCGCGATCAGCGGCGCGACGAGCACGCCGAGCCCTCCCGCGACGACGCAGGCGAGGACGGTGTTCACGATCGCCAGCCGGCTCGGCGACAGGCCGGCGAGCATCGCCGAGACCTCGTTCTCCGACGCCGCCCGCGTCGACAGCCCGAAGGGCGTCCAGCGGTAGAGCGCCGCCAGCGCCGCCGCGACGACGATCACGATCCCCGCGAGCAGGAACCGGTCCTTCGGCACGATCGCGGTCGAAGATCGTGACCGTGTCCGACGGGCAGGATCGACGGCGCCGACTTCGAGGCTGTTGCCGAAGACGACGATCACACCCGCCTGCAGGACGAGCAGCAGGCCGAGCGACGCGGCCAGCTTGGCGAGCGGCGCCGTGTTCCGGAGCGGGCGGAAGATCGCCAGCTCGATCACGACGCCGAACGCCGCCATGCAGACGAGCGTCAGGACGAACGCCGGCACGGACGAGAGCTGAAAGCCGAAGTAGCCGGTCTTGAACGCCCAGAAGAGGTACGCGGCGAGCATCGCGATCGCGCCGGTGGCGACGTTGATGACGCCCGGAGCCGCGGTAGATCAGGACGACGCCGAGCGCGATGCTCGCGATCAGCGCGCCGGCGCCGAGCCCCAGCGCCGCGTAGAGGATGACGTCCTGCATCCGTCGCTCAGTCTCTCACGGGCGGCGGGCCCGGCGGCTGCCGGGCCCGCCGGCCGTTCCGTGCCGTTGCGGCTACTTCGCCCCGGGCGGCTTCAGCCAGCCGGAGGCGACCTTCCACTTGCCCTTGCCCAGGTACGTCGTAGAACTGCGTCTGGTTGCCGCAGGCGGCCGGCTCTGCCGGGCGACACCTTGCCGCAGGCGATCTCCGGCGCCGCCAGGATCGGCGGGCCCCGGAAGGCCTTGAACCCGGCGCTGATCGTCGCCGGGCTGAGCTTCGCGAACGGGATCGCGTTCATGATCTTCACCGTCGCGAGCAGCGTCCTCCCAGGCGATCTCCGAGAAGACGTAGAGCATGTTCGGCACGGTCGTCCCGTACTGGAGGCCCTTCTTCAGGTAGAGCTTCGACTGCGGGCCCGGCAGGTTCACGAGCGTCTGGCGATGCCGTAGGTCCACTTCGGGAGGTCGCCGCTCGCGTACGCGGCCTGGGGAATGAACGTGCAGAGCGGCGTCGAGAGCACCGGCTTCGAGTAGTGGATCTGGTCGAGCGCCCGCGCGAACGGCACGCACGTCGGTGAAGCCGAGGGCGGGGACGATCATGTCGGCCGAGCTCGCCTGCGTCGCCGGCCCGAGCAGGTCGGTCGCGAGCTGCGGAATGCCGATCATCGTCACCTTCACGCCGACCTGCTGCATGCCCTTCCTGACGGCGGCCGCGGCGGTGTCGGCGCCCGGCTCGGTCGGATAGACGACGGCCGCGGTCTTCACCTTCGGCAGGAACCGCTTCGTGTAGGTGCCGAAGGCGCCGAGCACGCTCGTCTGGCTGCCGTTCAGGAAGTAGGCGTTCTTCGCCGTCGGGTCGGCCGGGTTGGCGGTGACGACCGCCGATGATCGGCATCGTGCCCTTGACCGTCGCGTAGATCGACTGGTTGCCGACGGTGACGAACGCCGAAGATGATCGCCTTCATCCTTGTCGTTGACCATCTGCTGGCCGCAGCGGACGCCTTCCTCCTCCGCCTGGGCCCAGAAGCACTCGTTGAGCTTGACGCGGGTGCCCGTGGACGCCGCCGAGCTCGGCGTTGACCATCTTCACGGCGGCTTCGATCACGCTGCGTCGCCTGCGGGAAGTTGAAGTTCGGCCGGGCCGCCCTGGCCGTTGATGAAGCCGAGCGTCGACCGGCGACAGGTTCGGGTTCGCCTTGCCCTTGCCGCCGACGTAAGCCTGGTAGTTGAGGAGCCTGTGGCGGCGGGAGCGCCGTCGTCGCCGCGAGCGCCGCGGCAGCCGCGACGCGAGGCGGCCGATGCACAGCAAGCGACGAGGCCGCGCCGCGCCGTCGGGCGACGCTCGACGAAGTTCGCTGGACGCATAGTCTACCTCCTCCTCCTGCAGCCGTGGAAGTGTCCGCGCGTCTCGCAGGCGCCTCAGGGGCGCGAAGGGCTCCCGCCTGGCTCGCGGCGTCGCTGCACGCATCCGCTCAGTGGCTGGACGTGCGATCGCGCCGAGCGTAACCCGTGGTCGTGACGAAAGTGTCAACAAGACTGTCAATGGAGCCGGCTCACTCGGATCGCCGCTCGAGCGACTTCGCGGAAGATCGGGTTGGAGAGCAGGAAGCGGATCTCGTCCGCCCGCTCGTCGTTCAGCGGCTCGTCCGGGAACGAGGCGAGCATCGCGCGGAAGCGCTCGTCGGCGCCCTCGCGGAACTCGCGGTGCGTGAAGATGTACAGGTCGTCGTCGGCGGATGCCGGCGAGCACGCGCTCGCCGCACTCGAGCGGATCCATCCAGAGCGGCGAGTTCGGCCGCTCCTCGAGCTCGCGCTCGAGCTCCGCGTAGCCGGAGTCGCGCGTAGCGCTCGGGCCGCATCCTGCCGCCCTCGCGGATGTTCGTCTGCACCGGGCCCCGGACAGAACGCGGAGACGCCGATTCCCTCTCCGGCGAGCTCGCTGCGCAGAGCCTCCGAGAGCCCGATCAGCGCGGCCTTGGCCGTGATGTAGATCGCGGCGCCGGGGATCGGGAGGACGCCGGCCATCGACGAGGTGTTGACGATGTGCCCGCCCTCGCCGTGCGCGAGCATCCGCGGCAGGAACGTCTGGATCCCGTTGACGGCGCCGCCGAGCAGCACGCCGAGGCCCCAGTCCCAGTCGTCGTAGCGCGCGAGCGTGACCGGCCCGAGGATGCCCATGCCGCGTTGTTGCAGAGGACGTGCACGTTGCCGAAGACGCGCTCCGCCTCGTCGGCCGCGCGCGCGAACCCGTCGCGGTCGGTGACGTCGAGCTCGATCGCGTGCACGCTCGCGCCGGCTCCCGTCGAAGCGCTCGAGCGCGCGTCTCGATGTGGTCGCGGCGCAGGTCGGCGATCACGACGTTCATGCCCGCGCGCGGCGAACGCCGTCGCCATGCCGAGCCCGATCCCGCTCGCGCCGCCGGTGACGAACGCGGTCTTGCCCTCGACCTCCTCCATGCGCGCCTCAGTCGCCCGGCCAGGAGGCGAGGGCGCGCGGCCTTCCCGGCGCGCCGGCCCTCCTCGACCGCGAGCCGGTCCGGGCGGCACCGGCTCGTCGGGGAACGCGGCGAGCGTCTCGTCGAAGATCTCCGCGCAGCTCGTCTCGATGGTCGGGGTGGGTGAAGACGTAGAAGTCGTTCCGCCTGATCGCGCGCAGGACCTTCTCGCCGATCTCCTCCGGGTCCATCCCGGCCTCGTGCAGGCCGGGGAGGATGCGCATGAACTCCTGGTCGGCCGGCGTCACGTCGGTCGAGAGCTCCGGCGGGCCGGATCAGGTCGCTCTCGTAGATCTTGCTCTTGACGAGGCCCGGGCAGACCATCGAGACGCCGATCCCGTGCGGCAGCAGGCTCCAGCGCAGCGCGTCGGACAGCCCGTGCACCGCGAACTTCGCCGTCGTGTAGATGCCCGCGCCCGGGCCGGCGACGAACGCGGCCATCGAGGCCGTGTTGACGACGTGCCCGCCCTCCCCGTGCGCCTTGATCCTCGGCACGAAGGTGACGACGCCGTTGACGACGCCGCCGAGGTTGACGCCGAGCACCCAGTCCCAGTCCTGGTACGTCGCGTCGGCGATGTCGTTGAAGAGGTTGATGCCGGCGTTGTTGCAGAGGACGTGCACGTTCCCGAGGACGCGCTCGGTCTCGTCGGCGGCACGCGCGAACGCCTCGCGGTCGGTGACGTCCAGCTGGATCGCGTGCACGTCGCCGCCGAGCTCGGCCGTCGCCGCCTCGAGGTGGTCGGCGCGGACGTCGGCGATCGCCACCGCATGCCCGCCGCGAGGAACGCCTTGGCCATGCCGAGCCCGACTCCGCTCCCGCCTCCCGTGATGAAGGCGACTCTGCCTTCGACGTCCCGCATGCGTCGGGACCTTATAGTCGTCCGCGCGAGAGGCGATGGCGACGACCACGGCGCGAGCAGACGTCGTCGGGCAGCCTGCTGCGGCCCGAGTATCTGCGGGAGGCGAGGGACGCGGCGCTCGCCGGCACGCTCGACGCCGGCGAGCTGCGCGCGGTCGAGGACCAGCGCCGTCCTCGAGGCGATCGCGCTCCAGGAGAGCGCGGGGATCGAGGCGATCACGGACGGCGAGTACCGGCGGCACGGGTGGATCGCGTTGATCCCGATCATCGACGACCCGCTCTTCCAGGCGCCGGTCTCGCGGCTTCGAGTTCCTCGAAGCGGAGTCCGGCTGGCGCGGGCTCTGGAAGACGGGCGAGGGCGAGCCGGCCGACACCTCGGCGCTGCCGCCCGAGGAGCCGTTCGTCACCCGGCGGCTCGAGGTCGACCGCGACATCGTCACGGACGAGTTCGCGTTCCTGAAGGCGAACGCCAACGCGCGCGCGAAGTACACGATCCCGGCGCCGAGCTGGCACCGCATCTACTGGCATCCCGAGTACTCGACCGACGCGTATCCCGACCTCGGACGACTTCATCGCGCGACGTCGCCCGCATCCTGCGCGAGCACGTCGTCGACCGGCTGGTCGAGCTCGGCTGCGACTACATCCAGATCGACGCGCCCAACTACGCGCAGTGGCACATCGACCCGGAGAACCGCGCGGCGTTCGAGGCGCACGGCCACGACATGGCGCACGAGCTCGTCGCGGACGCCGAGTTCGACAGCATGGTCTTCGAGGGCCTGACCGGCGTCACGCGCGCGATGCACATGTGCCGCGGCAACGCACCCGGCGGCATGTGGGCGGCGACCGGAGGCTACGAGGCGATCTCGAAGCAGGTCTTCCCGCGCCTGAAGAACATCGACCGGCTGCTGCTCGAGTACGACTCCGACCGCGCCGGTACCTTCGCGCCGCTCGCCGACGTCCTGCCGAGCCACGAGGTCGTGCTCGGGCTCGTGACGACGAAGGACGGGACGCTCGAGGACCCGGACGAGCTCGTCGCGCGGGTCGAGGAGGCGACGCGAGTACGTGCCGCTCGAACGGCTGGCGATCAGCCCGCAGTGCGGCTTCGCGTCGGGCGTGATCGGCGCGATGACCGCCGCCGAGCAGGAGGCGAAGCTGCGGCTGATCGGCGACGTCGCGCGACGGATCTGGGGCTAGTCACAGCCCCGGAGCTCGTAGCCGAGCATCGCCGGGGGGCAGCCTCCGCAACGCCGGAACGCCGACTTCGATCACGAAGGTTCCACCCGACTCGAGATGCGCCGCGGCATTCTCGAAGCAGGCGACCTGCTCGTCCTCCGTCAGATTTCCGATCGTGTTTGAAGACGACGTAGACGAGCGAGAACGTGTCGAGCTCGGCGAGGAAGTCGACTGCGGGGTCGACGACAGCCGGGTCGAACATGTCCGCGCTCGACTCGTCATACCGCGCTGCAACCCGCTCGCCGAAGTAGTCCTCGGGCACCCGCAGAGTCTTGCAAGTCCAGTCTCACAGGTTCAGAGCCGCCGGTGTTAGGCAGCTGCAAGCGCCTGTCTAATCCTCGCGATCGCAGCAGTCTCCTCGTCGTTCATCCCGCCCTTGGCCTCCGCTACCGCTGCCGCAACGTCGAGCACGAGGCGACGATAGGCATCAAACTCGTCCGGGGCCTTAGCGCCGAGCACTGCCACGGCAGCGCCTAAAGCGCTCATCGTCCCCTCCACGACCTCCTTCGAAGACGCGACCAGGCCGAAACCTGTGCTGTGTGTCCCCGCAAGCTCGCGGACGAGTTGGCTCTCGCTCTCGCGATGCACGGCGAGTTGCTTCGCGAGGGCGCTTGCCTCGCCGAAGCTGTCCGTGAAGTCGCGATGAGCCGCAGAGACCAGCATTCCCGCGCCCATTACACCCTGCTGGAGGTTCTTCCACTCGTCCTCGGTGAAGTCGACCTTGCCTGCCATGTGTCCTCCTTCGGTCGCTGTCAGTACCGTTGAGTCAAGTCTGCGGTAGCAGTCGAGTTTTCCAGAGACCACACCAGCGCCCGTGTCCGTTTTGTGCGGTGGTCTATGCGCACGAGGTTGCACTAGATGAAGCTTCGTTAGCGCGTCGGTTCGTGTCAGCGTGCAGCGACGGGCAGCTCAAGCCGGCGGACGAGGACGGGCACGACCGGCCTGCCCGTCGAGTCGAGCACGTCCTCGACGCGGTAAACGTCCTCAGCCGTCGCCACGATTGCCCCCGGTTCGACTGGCGCTGGCGCTGTCGCGTCTGCGATGTCGTCGAACGTCGCAACGTCGCGTAGATGGACGTGCACGAGTGCCACGACGCGGTCTAGTCCTCGCCTTCCCAGTATTCGAGCTCAGGCCCCGGGCGAGCGAACAGGATCCGGTCTCCCGCGACACTGCGCGCGCCGATCTTGCCCGTGTCGAGGTACTCGACGATGTCCGGCGCGATCAGCGTCGAGAGCATGAGCACGCGGATCGGCGCGTCCGTGTCGTTGCGGATCTGGTGCGCGCCCTCCTTGCCACGGGGGAAGGCGACCACGTCCCCCTCGCGCAGCACCTGCTCACCCTCGTGCGTGCGGAGCGTCGGCTCGCCGCGGAGGACGATCACCCACTCCTCGTTCGCGTGGTGCGTGTGGAACGGCCCTTGCTTGTCGCCCGGCTCCACCTCGTACATGCTGCCGCCGATCAGCTCGGCGCCGACGTGGTGGCCGACCCAGGCGTCCTTGATCTTCCAGCCCTCGCGGTGCTCCGTGCGATCCCACCCGTCTCCGTTGAGGTTGACGATCTTCATGTCGAGAGCCTAGGCGCAACGGCACTCTGGGAGGAGGCAACTCGGCTACGTGCGCCGCGACAACGGTGAGAGCGACGACTCACTAGCTCTATTGAGCCACGCTAAGCACCTGGGAGAGGCCCTGCGTTCAGGCCGTTGTCGAGACAGACATCCCTTCGTGCGCCCCATTTTGCGCCCCATTTCAGCTGATCTCCCGTGACCTCAGAGACGCAGAGCGCATGAATAGATGCGTCACGACCCTGCTGACCCCCCGGCCCCATGTCTCCTAAACCGGGGGCTGCCCCAGCGTCTCGTGAGCTGGGTCTTGGAAACATCTTGGAAACCACAGACGGCCAACAGTGGCGAACGAGCGAGGCAGGAGAACCGTCGAAGTGGCTTAACCAGGCACACCTAACTGGTGGCGGCAACCCATGGCGAGCACCAAGCGCTCTTTGCAAGCCGGAGGTCGCCGGTTCGATCCCGGCACGCTCCACCTGAAGAAACCCTGGAAACAGGCTACTTCTCGTCAGTCGCCGACTTGCCGCGAACGACGTGGCGGTCGCATTTGGCATATCAAGGGGTGCGGTTTCCGCTGTGGGTGGACGGGGGAAGAATCACGGCGATGCCCGTTCCTTCTCTCGCCTTCCCCGCCAGTCTGATTCACGTTCTTGATGGGCCGCCTCGACGGATCCCGAGCCGTTCAACGAGCCCTGTAGAACGCATCCCGGAGGAGGCACGCCTTGATCTGCGTATTGAGCCGGCTCGTCGGCCCCGGCAACGGGTACGCGCGGCTCGCCTTGCTGCCTAGACCACGCGCTGCGGTCGGACATCAGTCCAACATCGCCGGAAGACTTCCTGCCACCTACGACGTTCGCCGTCGCCGAATCCATTACGCCCGGATCGACGGCTAGGCTCGTTCCGGTTTGCAGGAGGTCGAGGTGCGGTGGTCGCCGCGGGCGCGGCGATGGAGACTGGAGGTGCCTTGGGGACAGGCGCCACTGCTAACCGTGCCACGAGGGACGAGTCAGGCTGACGTGGAGCGCGTGCTCGAGGAGAGACGGCTGTGGATCGCGGAGCAGCGGCTACGCCAAGTGCCGCGCCTGTGCCTCGACCCGTCCGCGGTCAGCGAGTCGGAGGCGCGCACGGCCGCACGAGAACTCGTTTCGGCGCTAGCGGAGGACGAGGCTGAGCGGATCGGCGTCGAGTACCGCCGAATCCGTATCGGAGGACAGCGCACTCTCTGGGGTTCCTGCTCTTCACGCGGCACGCTCTCCTTCAACTGGCGACTGGTGCTCGCGCCGCCCGAAGTGCTCGACTACGTGGTCGTGCACGAGCTCTGCCACCTGCGCGTCCCGAACCACTCGCGACAATTCTGGGCGCTCGTCGAGCGACACCGTGCGCACTGGCGCCAACAGCGTGATTGGCTGCGCGATCACGGGCCTGAACTCCTGGCATTTAGACCGGGCGACTGATCCAGCAACATCATGGGGGTGGCCGAGGCAGCTGTCTGCCGAGAGCCACGGCTCACCCAACTCTTTCGGCATCGACCCGGAAACTCGAGAAGCCGCGGATTCCAGACTTCATCCCTTGCCGCGTCTACCGGTACACACGCGAGGAGCTCAAGCGCGCCGGCGACGACGAGCTGCATCGGGCAGCCTCACGGTCGGGCGCACCGACTCTCACGTCTTCTGCGCGTCGTCGACCCAGGGGCCTTGCCCCGTGATGCGCTCCACTCGAATCCGTGTGATGTAGCCGGGGGGAGGGTCGGGCATCGGTGGGAACGTCACGCCGGGCCGCACGTAGGTGTAGGCGAGGCGTTGCAGCAGCTCCGGCGCGCCACCCTCGGTGATCCTTGCGCTTCCGTAGAGAACCGCATAGTTGCGCATGCCGATCGCGTTTGCCCCCGGCGCTTCCAAGGAGAGAGCCACGCGGGGGTCGCGAAGCATGTTCTCGACCTTGCGATGGCGGTGGAGGTGTCCAGAGACGATCTCCTCGTCCTCGATCCCGATCCAGACGACCGTCACCTGGGGACTCGCGTCAGGGTTGAGGGTGACGAGGTGGGCGAGCGGTCCCGACTCGATCAGTTCACGAACCGAATCTGGCAGCGAGCTCATCCCGGCACGAGTCTAGACCTCGTGATCGCGGTCAGCTGCCCCACGTTGCGAGCGGCGACTTCCATCAGGCGGAGTACCTCGCCCACGGCCCGGGGCGTGCGTTCCGAGCACGGTCGCTGATCGCTCTTGCTCGGGACAGGTCTCTGGCGAAACGGGGTCGCCCTACAGCAAACGCCGCTCGGCGCCGCGCCTCGCAGTACGCCGCCCACATCGTCGCCTCGAGGTCGGGTTCGCGCGCTCACGCCAGTATCGATGTCGCCGCTTCGCCGCTTCGACGTCTGCGAATCGAGGGACCTCGGTGGACGGGACGCCATCGAGGACTCATCGGACGAACGTCCGGCGGAGTTGAAGGGTTCGGCCCGGGCGCGGTCACGCTTACGGACGGAACTGTGGCTGGCTCGGTCGCTTGAACGTTGAGGTCATCGAGGTTCACCGCGCCAAGACGCCGTCAGGAAGGGCGCGGAGCAGGTCTCGGAGACGACGTCCGGCCGCTCGGGCAGGAAGGCCAAGATCCAGCCGCAGCTGCAGACGGTGACGCGGCCTCGTTCCGAATCCGACTCCCGCGTGTCGGCGTATGCACCTTCGGTACTACCTAACGACGAAGGAGGTCACGTGCGCATCGTTCGCATCATGTTGGTGGCAGGCATCGTCGCACTCCTCGGCGCCAGCGCAGTCTGGGCCTCGGGCGCGGCGACCCTCAAGGTTGAGAAGACGAAGATCGGCAAGGTCGTTGCCGATTCGCGTGGACACACGCTGTACATGTTCCGCGCCGACCACGGCGGCAAGAGTGCGTGCTACGGCGCGTGCGCGACGTACTGGCCGCCATTGACCACGGCCGGCAAGCCGAAGGCAGGTGCCGGGATCGAGGCTGCGCTGCTAGGGACCATCAAGCGCAAGGACGGGAAGCTGCAGGTCACGTACAAGAAGCGCCCGCTCTACCTGTACGTGGGCGACTCGAAGCCTGGTCAGACCACCGGTGAAGGTTCGAATGGCTTCGGCGCCAAGTGGTATGCGGTGACGCCCAAGGGGGCCGTGATCGACAACGACTAGCTTGGATGCGCCCGCGGCGAATGGCGACTCGCGGGCGCAGCCGGCTCCGCGCAGGGCGACGGCTAGGTCGTTTCGACGGTAGCCAGTCGGCCGCGTCCGACCCAGGTCGAGCTTCAGTTCAAACAGCCATCTAGGACGCGTGACTCGAGAGATCAGTGTTGCCTCGTCGACCTCCGGCCTGACACACGGCGCTCGACATTCGCAACGCAGCTCGATGGGATCCCAATGCCCTCACCTGCATGCCGCCGCGTCCATCGTGCTTAACACCGGCGTAACGAAACTTTGGGATGACACGGCAACAGAAGGCGTCTGTCTTCGTAGCAACTCGTAATCGATCACACCGCGAAAGGCAGGCCATCATGTCGACGTTCACAGAACAGGCTCCCCTCGCAGAGGAACTCGAGGTCGAGGAGATCCGCGTCGCGCGCTGGCGTTTCGACCAGTTCAGCGCGCTCGGCTTCGAAGCCGAGGATGCGTTCCTCCTTACGGTGTCACACGTCGACCTGCAGGCCGCGCGGACGCTTGTCGAGAAAGGATGCTCTCTCCCGCTAGCGCTGCAGATCCTGCTCTAGCAGGCCACACTCGGGGCGCTCCGCGCACGGGCTCGAGCGGGGCTACGCTCCGGGCACGGCCCCCTCGACAAGCGAGCCTCGCGCATCGCTTAGGCTCGCCCAAGTTGCGAAAACAAGCCGTGTCGTCGCCCGGGCTCGAGACGGTCGTCGCTTCCTAACCCAAGGCCCTGACCATCGAACCGCTTCTCAGCCGTTAGCCGATGCAGTGGTCGACGGCCGTTGCGAGCGTCGGTCGCTCCCAGACGAGCAGTGTGTTCCCCGAGCGGCGCGAAGAGATGGTGCCTCCCTCCTTCGCGACGAGTGACACCAGAGTCGACTCGAATGCTTCCGCGGAGTCGGCGTTCTTGGCCACGAACAGCATGGCCCGGTTGCCCCCATAGAGCACGGAGTAGAAGCGGGCGCCGTCCGTCTCTGGTACTCTGCAAGGGCTCGAGCGAGCGCGCGGCGATCGCATAAGGAAAGACCTGCGCGAAGCGCGGCGACTCGGTCACTGTCGCCCCCGCCTTGCCGAGACACTTCGTCACGGCCTCGGCGTCGCTGCCGCGGCCGAGCAGAAGCCAGGCACCGGCCGCGACGACGGCAATCCCGATCCCAATCCGCACTATTGAAACGACTATCGACCGCGCGGCCGAGTCGCTTGAGCGCTTTCGCACAAGGATCGCTGGTGCGGGACGCGCTGGGGAGACATCGGTAAGTGATCTGAGTCGTTCAGACTACGGTCGGTGGAGCGGACGCTCGTACTCGGCGGCGGCTTCGGCGGCATTGCCGTTGCCGTCGGCCTGCGCGACCGAGTCGGCGACGAACACCACATCACGCTCGTCGACCGTAACCCGTACTTCTCGATGGGTCTCCGCAAGCTCTGGGAGCTCGTGGGGCTCGGGACGGTCGATGAGGGGAGCCGCCCGCGTTCCGCCCTGGTTGGAGGTGGGATCGAGGTCATCGAGGCCGATGTCACCGCCATCGATCCAGCCCGGCGTTCCGTGGAGACGAGCGTCGGACACCTCGAGGGTGAGCGGTTGGTCGTGGCGCTCGGCGCCGAGCCCCGCGCCAAGCTCGTCCCTGGCCTCGCCGAGCATGGCCACGACGTGTGGTCCTTCAGAACCGCCCCACTGCTTCGTCGAGACCTCGAGGCCTTCGGCGGCGGTCGCGTGGCCGTTGTCATCTTCGGGGCGCCGTACCCGTGCCCGCCCGCACCGTACGAGTGCGCGATGTTGCTCGACGATCACCTCCGTCAACGAGAGCTGCGCCAGTGGACGCACCTGTCTGTGGCGACACTCCAGCCGATGCTGCTGCCGAATGCCGGCGCCGAGGGCTCAGCATGGATAGGGGAGCGCCTCGACGAGCGCGGGATCAAGTGGCGGGTCGGCAGGAAGGCAGACCGCGTCGAGCGCGGGAGGGTGGTGTTCGAGGACGGCGACCTTCCCTTCGATCTGCTGCTCGCCGTGCCGCCGCACCGCCCGCCCGCCGTGCTCGATGCCGCCGGCCTTCTCGGTAACAGCGGCTGGGTCGAGCCAGATCGGGGCACGCTCGCGACGGCCTTCGACGGTGTCTGGGCGGTCGGCGACTGCACGCTGATACGGCTGGCCAACGGCCTACCGTTCCCGAAGGCCGGTGCAATGGCAGAGGCGCAGGGCACAACTGTGGCGGCGGAGATCGCGGCCGAGATCCTTGGGCAGCCCGCTCCCGAACCGTTCGACGGTCACGGCGACTGCTTCCTCGAGACCGGGCTCGGTGAGTCCGCGTTGATCGAGGGAGACTTCTACGACGAACCCGAGCCGTCGCTACTCATGGGCGACGTCTCCGCCGCACATCACGACGAGAAGGTCGCATTCGAGCGCGAGCGCCTGGCTCGTTGGTTCGGTCGCTAAGGGCTCGGCGTCGCCTGTGCTGGCAGTCGTCTCCGTCAGCGTCGCCGTGGTCGTGACCGGCTGCGTTGCAAAGCGTGGTGGCGTCGCGGCCCCCTGAGGTCGCGGCCGCGTGGGCGGCGGATGGTCGCAGCGTCGCTAATCAGTCGGCGGCGCGACCGCTGGCTCGGTCTCGATTTGCTTTCTGCAAGAACGGGTTAAACGCATGCGACTACCCGGCCAACTCCGGTGCTCGACACCGCGGCTAGGTCTGACCCTCAGCGCGCTTGCGGGCGTTGAGCTCGCGGTAGCGCTCGATCATCTCGATCAGTCGACGATCGAGATCCTTCCTGTACGCCTCGAGCGCGGCGCGTTCCTCAGGTGTCTTCTTCCTCTTCTTCCCCATTGTCGTCTCCGAACAAAGCGTCGTGGATATCGAATACAGCGGCCCGGATCTCGAAGAGGGCCTCCAGAGTCAGCTGCGTAGCCTCAGCGTCCTCCACTAGCCATTGTGCGGAACGCGCTCGACGCATCGCAAGATGACTCATTCGGCGGGCTCGACGAAGCGGCAGAGCGCGTTAGCGAGCCGGGATTGTCGGTGGCTGTGCGAGACAATGCAACGTCGGCCACAGGCATCGCCGGTCTTATGCGCTGAGCACACCAGCCCCGACGGTCCACACGCGCGCAGGCACGGGTAACTCCTCACTCGGATACGTGGCCTCCCCGATGGCCGAACGACCTCTCAGCGGGCAGCATCGGAAGAGCCGGCCGATCGTGACCGGCGCACAGAAGGGAGGTGCTCCGATGGCAACAGTCGTTGAGCACATAAGACGACCTACACGGCGCCGGGTGAGCCCGAGAGCCCGGTAGACCTCAAGCCGCGCTACGACAACTTCATCGGCGGCCACTGGGTGGCGCCGATGGAGGGTGAGTACGCGGAGAACCTCACCCCGGCGACCGGGAAGCCGTTCACCGAGGTGGCGCGATCGACGGCCGAGGACATCGAGCTCGCGCTCGACGCGGCGCATGCCGCGAAGGACGAGTGGGGCGAGGCGTCGACGACCGAGCGGTCGCGCGTGCTCAACTCGTCGCGGACGCGATCGAGGAGCACCGGGAGATGCTCGCGGTCGCCGAGAGCTTCGACAACGGCAAGCCGGTGCGCGAGACGCTCGCCGCGGACATCCCGCTGGCGGCCGATCACTTCCGCTACTTCGCCTCGGTGATCCGGGGCGAGGAGGGGCGATCTCGGAGATCGACAAGGACACGGTCGCGTACCACTTCCATGAGCCGCTCGGCGTTGTCGGGCAGATCATCCCGTTCAACTTCCCGCTGCTGATGGCGGCGTGGAAGGTCGCGCCGGCGCTCGCGGCCGGGCAACTGCGCGGTGATCAAGCCGGCGAGCCCGACGCCCTGGTCGATCCTCAAACTGATGGAGCTGGTCGAGGACATCGTGCCGCCGGGCGTGATCAACGTCGTCAACGGCCCCGGCGCCGAGATCGGCAAGGCGCTCGCGACGAACAAGCGGATCGCGAAGATCGCCTTCACCGGCGAGACGGCGACGGGACGGCTGATCATGCAGTACGCCGCGCAGAACATCATCCCGTCGACGACGGAGCTCGGCGGAAGTCGCCGAACATCTTCTTCGCCGACGTCATGGCCGTCGACGACGAATTCCTCGACAAGGCCGTCGAGGGGCTCGTGCTCTACGCCTTCAACAAGGGCGAGGTCTGCACGTGCCCGTCCCGGGCGCTGATCGAGGAGTCGATCTACGACGAGTTCATCGAGCGCTGCCTGAAGCGGATCGCCGCGATCAAGCAGGGACACCCGCTCGACCTCTCGACGCAGATCGGCGCACAGGTCTCGACGGCACAGCTCGAGAAGATCGAGAGCTACGTCGAGATCGGCCTGGACGAGGGCGCCGAGCTCCTGATCGGCGGCGGGCGAGCCACCTCGGCGGTGAGCTCGAGGGCGGCTACTACTTCCAGCCGACCGTCCTCAAGGGACACAACAAGATGCGCGTGTTCCAGGAGGAGATCTTCGGCCCCGTCCTCGCCGTGACGACGTTCAAGACGGAGGCCGAGGCGCTCGAGATCGCGAACGACACGCTGTACGGCCTCGGCGCCGGCGTCTGGACGCGGGACACGAGCAAGGCGTACCGCATGGGCCGCGGCATCAAGGCGGGCAGGGTGTGGACGAACTGCTACCACCTCTATCCAGCGCACGCCGCCTTCGGCGGCTACAAGGTCTCGGGCGTCGGCCGCGAGACGCACAAGATGATGCTCGACCACTACACGCAGACCAAGTGCCTGCTGGTCAGCTACGACCCCAAGCCGCTGGGGCTGTTCTAGGAGCACCGTGCCGGAGACGCATCAGCGCGACCGACGCCGCCCGGCGGAGCTCGCTCGCCTCGAGGAGCGGCACGGTCCGCTGATGCTGTTCCAGTCCGGCGGCTGCTGCGAGGGCAGCTCGCCCCAGTGCCTGCACCAGGGCGAGCTGCTCCTCGGCCCCAACGACCTCAGCCTCGGCGAGATCGACGGCACGCCCTTCTACATCGACGCGGAGCAGTACCGACGCTGGCACGAGCCGGCGCTCCTGCTCGACCTCGCGACAGCCCCGCCGACACATCTCGCTCGAAGGGCTCGACGGCGTCCACTTCCTCCTCGTCCGGCCCTCCTCAGCCGAGGCAAGTCGGGCTCTCGTCGCTACTGAGGGTCCGTCAATCGCTAGCGTTG
>CAVYZL010000006.1:0-2058824 GCA_963773055.1 uncultured Actinomycetes bacterium
AGGGCCTCTTGGACGAGGCCGGCCCCTGCTGCTCGACGCGCTCCGTGTCGCACGAGCGTTGCAGTCAGGTGGGCTCCTCGGCGAAGTGACCCTGCGCCTCGGCAGGCTCCTCTCACGGGCCGGGCGGTTCGAGGAAGCCCACGCCGTGCTCGCCGAGGCCCGGGACCAGAACGAGTACGAGCTGGAAGCGGATGCGCGGATCGCAGAGTGCTTCGTCCTGGAAAGCGAGCCGAAGGCGGCGCTCAAGTTGTCGAAGAACGCCCTCCAACGCGCGCGATCGCTGGACGCCCGCTTCGACGTCATCGCCATGCTCCAGCGGACAGAGGGGTGCGCGTACCTCCAGCTCGGTCAACTCGAAAAGGCACGGACAGCGCTCGAGCTCGCGCTCGAGGAGGCTCGAAGCCGCAGCCTCGACTACGAGGCGGCGCTCGTGCTCGACGCGCTCACTGCGCTCTCGCGGGCGTCCGGAGAGCCCACCGAGGATCTTCGCCGCGAGCGCGACGCGATTCTCGAGCGCCTCGGCGTGGTCGGGATCCCCGAGATCCCACTGGCCGCACCTGCTGCGAAGACCGGATAGCCCCTCGCCCTCCCGACGCATTGTCGAGAGGGCGAGAGGTAAGCCGCACTACCTCAGTGGTGGACGCCTACCCCGTCCCAGGGGTACGGAGCGCAGAAGACGACCACGAGATCGCCGCTTCCGGTCTTGTTCTTCGAGAGAACCATCGGCGTCTTTACGTTTGCGTCCGTGCACTTCTTTGTGCCGCCAGGGGCGTTGGGCACGTTGCCCCAGAAGTACTTCGTCCCGTCGTATTTCGCACAGCCGCCCTTCGCGGGCCACGAGTAATCGTTGTTCGTCCCGCAAGCGGGCTGGGCGCCCGGGAGCCCAACGAAGGGAGACAACTGCGAGAGGTTCACCGTCCCGAGGCACATGTCGTATTGCGCGGCTCCCTGGACGGGTCGACGAGCGCCGACTTCGCGACCTGGGTGGTGATCGTCCACGTACCGGTCGCCTGGTCTTGGTTAACAGATTCGAAGACCGTGCCCGGCCCGACCTGCACCGACGAGCCGCCGCAGAGGTTGAGGTCTGCCTGGAGACTGCCGTCGACGGCAACGGCGGCCTGGCCGGTGAAGTTGCTGACGTTGGTGTTGGTCGTCGAGCCCGCACCCGTCATCGCCGCTCGGGTTACAAGCCGCGTGCGCACAGTCCGCGATCTGGTCGGCGACGTTGAACTTGTGGCTGTTCGCGCTCGGCTTCCCTCTGCCTTGAGCGTGTAGCCGACGCTGTCCTTGTTGAGCTGAGGGTGAACGATGCAACGCCGACAGTGTCCGTCGTATCGGTACACGAGGCTCGGGTTGACGCACGTGAGCGTCGCGCCGCCCGGGTTGAGGTCGAGCGAGATCGTGACGTCATGACCCGGGACGGGGTTCCCGTAATGGTCGTACGCCGTCACGGCGGCGGTGAACTCGGTGTCCTTCGCAACCCACGACGCCGGAGGATCTGGCGTGAACTCGAGCGACTCGACCGTGCTCGGGTTCACCGTCTCCTGCTGGGTGGCGCTGGTTAGGCCCGCCGGTCGCGCTGGCGGTGATCGTCGGCGTCCCCGGGGGCGTCTTCACGCCACCGATCAGCTGGTACGCCCTCGTGTCGGTGTAGGTGAAGCTCGCCTCGGACGAGCCGTCGGCGATCGTCAGCGGCGACACTGGGGTAAAGGTCTTCGGTACCGAGGGAGTCGCTGCTCAGAGCCACGCTCAGGGTGCCGTCCGTGGCCGGCGTGCTCGGGCAAGCGGCGCTTTGTCGCTGGACGGTGATCGTGTCCGAAGCCGTGCCCGCGGTCAGCGTCCGTGACGGTGTGGTGAAGACGAGCTTTGTGGGGTTCCGCCCGTCACGGTCACGCTCGGGCCGGCGCCGATGAGCTGGAAGATGTTGCTGGTTCGTCCCCTTGAAGTCGTTGCTCTGCTTCACCGTCATCGCCACTGTAGCCGCCCGTCGTGCACGGAGCGGTAGCGTTGAAGCTGACGCTCACTGACTGGGTTGTGGTGAGACCGCTCGTACTCTGCTTTCCAGAGCGGAGCTCGATCACGCTGTTGTTGAGCTTCGCGCCGACCATCCTTCCCGGCGGGAGCGACGACCGTGTTAACCGAGTTCACGGTGAACCCAGGAAACGTGATATTCGCCGAGCCGATCGTGTTCGACCCGCTCGACGGGTCGTTCGTGATTGTTCGAGGTTGTAGTCCTGGGCGGTGCCCGCCGCCGCCGATGTCTTGTAATGCCAGCCGTGTAGTTCTTTCCGTACTCGCGGCGCCGCCGGCGGACACGAGCCCAAGGTCAGGGCTCCTGCCACGATTAGGCCAGCGACCGCTGTACGTGTCGGCACGCGAGACCTCGTCAGCCCGCGCCAAGATTTACCCGGACCTCTCATGGACACTTTCTCCTCCCGGCGCCAAACGTCGACGCTGGCCGCAGTTATGTTTCGGAACGACGCGGGGAGGGTACCCCTTTTGGCGCAGGATTGCATCCCCTCAGCCGATTCGCTCGATCCCGGCGCCCAGACCGAGAAGGAGCCCGTCGGAATCTACCGCGGGACTCGAGGTGAGAAAGAGGACGACGCCGTCCTCGGGCGCCACGACCTCCTCGACCACGTCGCCGTAGAGGCTCTTCACCGCCCCCAGGTGCGCCCCCGCCGCGACGACGTCCCCGGCGACCACGAGAGGCTCCCACCAGCCCGCCTCTCCCGACCGAAGCCAGAGGAAGCGATCGACGAGCTGCTGCGCTCCGGGAGCTGGCGTGGAGTTGTCCGGGAGCATGCCGAGGTGCGCGAGTGCTCCTTGCAACCCATCCACGTGGAGGCGCACCGCGCTCTCCTCCAGGAGCCCGCAGCCGCCGGCTTCGGCGATGACCGCCGGAATGCCGGCCGCGGCCGCCGCGTCCGCGGTCGTGCCGCCGATCGGCGCGCCCTCGCGACGGACGCGCACGACGTACGGAAAGCCAAAGGACACCGCGAGAGCCTGCGTCTCCTGCGACGCCTCGGACTCGTTGTAGAGCGTGAACGGCTCGAGTGCCTCGACCATATCTCCGCCGTGCAGGTCGATGAGCACATCCGCCGGCGCAATCAGCTCGTCGAAGACGTGGCGCGCTAGGAGCTCGCTGAACGTCCCGTCGCGCGACCCGGGGAAGCAGCGATTGAGGTTCTTTCCGTCCTCGGGCACCACAAAGGCCGTGCGCGCGCGGAAGGAGGTCATGCTCACGATCGGGACCGCCGTGATCCGGCCCGAGAGGGCGCTCGTGTCGAGCGCGTTCATGAAGCGGACGACCGCGGCAATCGACGAGTACTCGCCGCCGTGGATGCCAGCCAACAGACAGAGGTGCGGCCCGTCCGCCGCGCCCCGCGCCTCGATGCACGGCAGCTCGAGGCCCTCGAGCGCTTCCGCCTCGAACCGAATCGATCGCCGCTCGATCACCCGGCCTGGCCCTCGACGGCGATCTCGGGCACGTGTCTTGCAGGCCTCTCACCCCAGGCGAAGTGGCACGCGGCCAGGTGCCCTGCCCGCGCACTCGCGAGCATGGGGTCCTCCGTCGAGCAGATCGGCTCCTGCGCGATCGGGCAGCGCGGGTGGAACCGGCAGCCGCTCGGGACGTCGATTGGGCTCGGCGGGTCTCCGACGACCGCGGGGGCCGTCGTCCGCCGGTGGGGAGCAAGGCGTGGAACGGCCTGGAGCAGCGCCTGCGTGTACGGGTGGCGCGGGTTCTCGAAGAGCTCTGCTGTGGGCGTCGTCTCAACGATCCGGCCCAGGTACATGACCGCCACCCGGTCGCAGACGTGGCGGACGACCGCCATGTTGTGAGCGATGAGAAGAATCGTCAGTCCAAGTCTCGACCGCAGGTCCTCGAGCAGGTTGAGGACGGTCGCCTGAACCGACACGTCGAGTGCCGAGACTGGCTCGTCCGCAACGAGCAGCTCGGGCTCGAGCGCGAGCGCCCGCGCGATGCTCACCCGCTGGCGCTGGCCACCGGAGAACTGCCTCGGGAGGGCGTCGAGCGCGCGCGACCCGAGCCCGACGAGCTCGAGCAGCTCCTGACAGCGACTCTCGAGCCGCTCGGGAGGCACCATGTCGTGGAACTTCAGGATCTCGCGCAACATCTGCCGGACCGTCATGCGCGGGTTGAGCGACGCGTAGGGATCCTGGAACACGATCTGGATGCGCCGTCGCAGCGCCCGCTCGCGCTTTGCGAGGAGCGGTGCGCCGGCGAACGTCAGCTCCCCCGCCGTCGGCTCGAGCAGCCCGACGACACAGCGCCCGAGGGTCGACTTCCCGCACCCGGACTCGCCGACGAGTCCAAGCACCTCGCCACGCGCGATCTCGAAGTCGACGCCGTCGACCGCGCGCAGCACCGCTCGCGGGTCACGGCGTACCGCGTTGACGACCGTCCTCCGTTGCGGAAAGTGCTTGACGAGCCCTTCGACCTCGAGCAGCGGCTCAGGCACCGGTGATCACGGGCTCCCGTCGAACGTCTTCGGCGCAGAGCTCCCAGTGAATGCACGCCGTTTCCCGTCCCATGCCCGTCGGCCTGAGCGGGAAGTCCCCCGACGTGCAGTCATGCTTGACGAATTGACAGCGCGGGTGGAACCGGCAGCCCGGCGGCGGCGCAGCCAG
Source organism: uncultured Actinomycetes bacterium (assembly GCA_963773055.1). Classification (GTDB taxonomy): domain Bacteria; phylum Actinomycetota; class Thermoleophilia; order Gaiellales; family Gaiellaceae; genus PALSA-612. Next base: position 4,654 of record CAVYZL010000006.1, read on the forward strand.
GTCCGGAGGCGAGCCGGGGATCGTCGCGAGCGTCTCGCGGACGATGTCGAAGTCCGGTACGGAGCGCAGCAGGCTCAAGGTGTACGGGTGCCTAGGCTCGCGAAACACGTCCTCGATCGGCCCGGTCTCGACGACCTGGCCGGCGTACATGACTGCCACGCGTCTGGCACGTCTGGGCGACGACCGCGAGGTCGTGGGAGACGAAGACGACGCTGACCTCGAGCTCCTCGCGGAGCGACAGCAGCAACTTCAGGATCTGGTCCTGGATCGTCACGTCGAGCGCCGTCGTCGGCTCGTCGCAGAGGAGGAGCTTCGGCTCGAGGGAGAGCGCGATCGCGATCACCACCCGCTGCTGCATCCCGCCGGACAGCTCGTGCGGATACGCGTCGTAGCGACGCGCGGGATCCGGGATGCCTACCTGGCGCATCAGCTCGAGTGCCCGCTCGTGCGCGCGCCGCCGGCTGTAGTCGAGCCGCACGAGCGGGCCCTCCGCGATCTGGTCGCCGATGCGCATCACGGGGTTCAGCGCGGTCAGCGGCTCCTGGAAGATCATGGCGATCTGCCGCCCCCGGACCTGGCGCAGGCTCTCGGACGAGACGCTTGCGAGGTCGGTCCCTTCGAACAGGATCTCGCCACCCGCGAGGTTTGCCTGCCGCGGGAGGAGACCGACGAGCGCCCGCAGGGCCATCGTCTTTCCGGACCCGGACTCTCCCACGAGCCCGAGGGCCTCGCCGCGGTTGAGCTCGAACGACGCGCCGTCCACCGCGCGGACGAGACCGCGCGCGAGCGGAAACTGCACGTGCAGGTCGCGAACCTGGAGAATCGGCTCGCTCATTCGGGCCGCAGCAGATCGGCGAGGCCGTCGGCGATGAGCGACAGCCCGAGCGCCGTGATGACGATCGCGAGGCCGGGGTACGTCGAGAGCCCCCAGTTCGTCGTCAGATAGGGCTGCCCGTCGGCGATCATCCGCCCCCAGTCCGGCGTCGGCGGCTGCACCCCGAGGCCGAGGTAGCCGAGCGTGACGATCGCAAGGATGCTGAAGACGATGTCCGACATCGCGTAGACGATCGCCTGGGTGATGACATTCGGAAGCAGGTGGCGGCCCATGATGCGTGTACTCGAGAGGCCCGCCGCCCGGGCCGCAAGCACATACTCACGCCGCTTCGCGACGAGCACCTCCCCGCGGACGATCCGTGTGTACGCCACCCAACCGACGAGAGCGATCGCGATGTAGATGTTGCGCGTCCCTGATCCGAGCACGAAGACAAGAGCGATGATGAGCACGTAGAACGGGAACGCGACGACGACGTTGACCGCCCAGCTCGAGACCGAGTCCACCCGGCCGCCGAAGTAGCCCGAGAGGAGACCGATCGCCGTCCCGAGCACGAACGGGATGAACACCGCGAGCACGGCGATGCGCAGGTCGGTGCGGATCGCGTACACGAGCCGCGTGAGAGTGTCGCGGCCGAGGTCGTCGGTTCCCAGCGGATGGCTGAGCGACGGGCCCTGGAGGGTAGACAGGAGGTTCTGCTCGGTCGGGCTGTGCCACGTGACAAGGGGGGCGAAGACGCCCAACATGGTGATGAGGAGGATGATCGAGAGCCCGGCGACGAACGACGGCGTGCGGTACCAACGGTGCCGGAACCGCCGCCGGTGCTCGACGACCTCCGCGTCGAGGATCGGCTCGGCGAGAGTCGCCATCAGTCGAACCTGACGCGCGGATCGAGTGCCGCGTGCAGGATGTCGGCGACCAGGTAGACGAGCACGACCATGATCGCGAAGACGAGCGTCACCGCCTGCACGACGGGGAAGTCGCGCTGGAGGATCGAGTTGTACATCAGCTGGCCGATGCCCGGGAGCGCGTAGACCTGCTCGATGATGAGCGTGCCGCCGACGAGGAAGCCGATGAGCACCGCAAGCACGGAGACCATGGAGATGATTGCGTTGCGTAGCGCGTGGCGGATCAGCACCCGCCGCTCGGGGAGCCCTTTCGAGCGTGCCATCGCGATGTAGTCGGACTCGAAGATCTCGAGCAGGCTGGCGCGGAGGCTGCGGACGAGGACCGGAGTGACGCCGAGCGCGACCGTCAGAGCGGGCAGGATCATCGAATGGAGGTGGCCGAAGGGCCCGCTTCCGTAGCCACCCGTGGGGAAGTGGCGGCCCGAGTTGAGGGAGAACGCGAGGAGCAGCATGACCCCGATCCAGAAGGCGGGAAAGCCGAGCCCGACGATCGGGACCGCGCGGATCACCTGGTCCGACACGCCCTCTCGCCGCACGGCGGCGATCGTCGCGAGCGGGACGGCGAGAAGCACGGAGAACAGCGCTCCGAGACCGACCAGCCAGAGCGTGACCGGCAGCCGGTCGAGGACGAGCCGCCCGGCGGGAACGTCGAAGAAGAGCGACTTTCCGAGATCCCCCTGGAGCATGCGCTTCATGAAGCGCTCGTACTGCACTGGCAGCGGCTTGTCGAGGCCCCACTCCTCGTGGAGCAGCTGAACCCTCTGCGGCGTTGCGTGGACACCCAGCATCGATCGTGCCGGATCGCCCGGGACCAGATGGATGAGGAAGAAGACGAGGATCGTCACGCCAAAGATGACGAGCAGCATCTGCAGCAGTCGCCGCACGACATAGGCCGCGAGGCTCACGTTTCTCCTCCGGGATTGTTCAGCGCAGCGTTAGGAAAGCCAGACGTTCTCCAGGTGGTAGTTGCCGAGCGGGTAGACGAAGAATCCGTTCACCTTGTCCGACGTCGCGTAGCGGAAGGGCGAGTAGTAGAGGAACCCCATGAACGCATCCTGAGCTGCGATCCGCTGGATCTGCTTGTACAGCGAGCGCCGCTTTGACGGGTTGAGCTCACGTTGTGCCTGACTGTTCAGCTTGATGATCTTCGGGTTGTTGTAGCCCGTGAAGAACGAGTTTGCGCCACCACCCTTCGGGTCGATTGCGAACGTCGACAGCTCGTCGGGATCGGGGAGGTCCATCGTCCAGTAGGGCAAACCGATCTGGTACTTGCCGTCCTGGATCTGGGTGAACTCTGTGCTCGTGTCCACCTGGCGAAACGTGGCCTTGATCTTCAGCGCTTTGAGCGACTGCTGCAGGACCTGCGCGATCGCGGCCTCGTCGTGCGCTCCCGCGCCGACGAGCATCTCGACGGAGAAGCCGTCCTTGTACTTCGACTTCGCGAGCTCGGCCTTCGCCTTCTTCATGTCGTACTGGATGCCCGGCGAGTTCGGGTCGTAGTAGGGCACCTGGGGCGGCATGAAGGAATTGGCCACCTTGCCATATCCGAAGGTGACCGCCTTCACGATCGCCGCGCGGTCGATGGCGTACGAGATGGCGCGCCGGACGTGCACGTCGGCGAGCGGCGCGTAGGCCTGGTTGAACCCCACGTAGTCCGTCCTCGTTGACGGGAAGAGGAGCATCTTCACGCCGGAAGTGTTCTGGAGCTTCTTGATCGCGTTGAAGGGCGGAAACTCGTCCACCTGGATCTGACCGCCGCGCAGCTGCAGCTCGCGCGTGTTCTGGTCGGAGACGTAGGTCCACTTCACACTGTCGAGATACGGCTTGCCCTTCTGCCAGTAGTACGGGTTGCGCTTGAAGGTGACCGACTGTCCCACCGTGCGCTTGTCCCACATGAACGGGCCTGTCCCGATCGGATGCTTGTAGAAATCGGCCCGCTTCTCGCCGGCGAAGTTCTTCGGGATGACGCCGTTCAGGAACGTTGCGATGTCGGCGAGGATGGGCGCCCACGCGTACTTGAGGTTGACGACCACCGTCGACTTGTTTGGCGCGGCCACGTTCTTGATCGCCGCGTCGAGATAGCCCCATCCCTTTGTCTGTGCGCGCGCGTCGTCGATCGAGAACTTCACGTCGGCAGCGGTCATCGGCTGCCCGTTCGAGAAGCGCACGCCCTTGCGCAGCTTGAAGGTGTACTTCTTGCGGTTCTTCGAGACCGTGTAGCTGGTCGCCAGCCACGGCCTGACGCTCTTACCGTCCGGCGTCGAGGTCAAGAGCGTTTCGTTGATCTGCTGGATCAGCCAGAGCGACTCGTTCTGGAAGACGGTCGTCTTGTCGAACGACTGCGAGTCCTCCTGGCGCGCGATGATGAGCGTGCCTCCGCGCTTCGGGGTGGCCGCTGCCTCGCCGCCCGAGCGGGCCGACGCGCCAATGGCGCCGAGCGTCACTGCGGCGAGAACAGACAGGATGAGGATGCTGATCGCCAGGGGCGTGCGCAACGGTGTGACCTCCTTCGAAGGGATGGCCGGCCGCAAAACTGCAAAAAGCACAATCGCACACATCCGCAAGGCCGTCTAGTTGAAGCGTCCGGCGCTACTCAGAAGATGGCGTGACCGCCGTCGACGGACAGCACCTGGCCCGTGATCCAGGCCGACTCCTCGGCGGCGAGGAAGACCACGCTGCGCGCGATGTCCTCCGGCGTGCCGAGTCTGCCGACGGCGATCCGCTCGAGCAGTTGCGCCTGCCGCTCCGGGCCATAGCTCTCCCACTGCCTGATGCTCGTCGGGTTCGAGGGCACGAAGCCGGGAGCGATGCTGTTGACCGTGATCCCGAAGCGGCCGAGCTCGTGGGCCGTTTGCCGGGTGAAGCCGATCTGACCGGCCTTGGCGCTGGCGTAGGCCTGGATGCCCGTCAGGCTGACGCTCCGTCCGGCGCCCGAGGAGATGTTGACGATTCGCCCGTAGCCCGCCGCCTTCATGCCCGGGACGACCGCGCGCGTGCAGACGAAGGTGCTCGTCAGGTTCGCGTCGACGACGGCGCGCCAGTCATCATCGGAGACCTCTTCGAGCGGCTTGCCGACCTGTCCGCAGACGCCGCCCGCGCAGTTGACGAGAATGTCGATCCGGCCGATCCGCTGGACGAGCGCGGCCACCTGTTCCGAGTCGGCGACGTCGCATGTGTCCCGGTCGACGCCGTGGACGGCTGCTCCGTGCTCCGCCAGGGCGTCCACGATTGCCGAGCCGAGTCCGCCGGCTGAGCCCGTAACCAGGCCGACCCGGCCGTCCAGATCAGGCATCGCGCCAGCCGCTCGCGAGCACTGCGCGCACCTCCTCGACCCCCGCCTTCCAGATCCGCAGGACGTCCTCGTCGGGCCGCACGTAGAGCCCGCCGAACGAGCCGTCCCCGAGCATCGCCCGTGCGTCTCCCGGATCGGCCTCGCGCACGGCCGAAAGGTCGACCATCGGCTTGCGCTCCCCGGGCACATCGACGCCGGGCAGGCGCGTCCAGGGGAAGTTCTCGAGCCAGGACGCGTGGCTCGCATCGGGATCGATGGCCTGCACCTCGGCCCAGGTATGCGGTGCGTTCCACCAGTTGTGCCAGAGGATCTGGAGATCGGGGCGGATAGACGCCCAGCTCTCGAGAAGCGGCCGACCGGCATCGTTTCCCCCGTGGCCGTTGACGAGCAGGAAGCGCCGGAAGCCCTGGGCCCCCAGCGTGCCGATCAGCTCCTGGAGCACCGCGGCGTACGTCTCGGGTGAGAGCGTCGGGCTGCCGGGATACGCGGCGAAGTACGGCGCGATTCCGTACGGCAGGGGCGGGCAGCACCGGGACGCCGAGCGGCTCCGCCGCCTCGACGGCGACCCGCTCGGCGAGGATCTGGTCGACCGCAAGCGAGAGGTAGGCGTGCTGCTCGACGGAGCCGAGCGGTAGCACGATCCGGTCGTCGGCGCGCAGGTACTCCTCGAGCTGCATCCAGTTGCAGTCCTGCACTCTCATCCGGCGATTCTCGCGTACGCCGCTGCCACCGAGAGCAGCAGCTCGTCCTCGCCCGTTGCGGCCGCGAGCTGCAGCCCGGCAGGCAGCGCGCCTTCCGCGATCCCGCATGGGACCGAGACGGCGGGTACGCCCGCGAGGTTGCAGGGACCCGTGAAGCGTGCCTCGACGTCGCCCTCGGGCGTGCCGACCGGGGGATCCTCGGCGGGAGCGGGATACGCGACCGTTGGGCCCGCGAGCACGTCCACATCCGCCAGGACACGTGCGAAGCCGGCCGCGACCCGTTCCTTGGCGGCGACTGCCCGTGCGTAGGCGGCCTCGTCGACCCTCGCGCCGGCCTCGAGCAGCGCCCGGGTCCCGGGTCCGTAGCCTGCACCCTCTCGCTCGAGCAGGTCGCGGTGGACGTCGTAGGCCTCCTTGAGGACGATCGTGCCGAGCGCGTCGTCGGCCAACTCGAGCTCCGGGACGTCGACGTCGACGAGCTCGAAGCCGGCGCGGGCCAGGCTCTCGAGCGCCTCGGCGACGCGGGCTCGCACGCCCGGACGCACGTCCGGATCCTCGAGCTGTCGCCGCAACACGCCGATCCGCAGCCCGTCGACCGGGTGCAGGCGAACCGGTCGGTCGGCGAGCACGCCGAGAAGGGTCGCCGTCTGCTCGACCGTGCGCGTCAGCGTGCCCACGTGGTCGCAGGTCGGAGAGAGCGGGAACACCCCCTCGATGGGTACGAGACCGAACGACGGCTTGAGCCCGACGATGCCGCAGTACGCAGCAGGGATGCGAATCGAGCCACCCGTGTCCGTGCCGAGCGCCAAGTCGCAGACGCCGGCGGCGACGAGCGCCGCCGAGCCGCTGCTCGAGCCCCCCGACGTCCGGCTGCCGTCAAGCGGGTTGAAGGTCATGCCGTACGCCGGATTGACGCTGCCCGCGGCGTATTCGAGCAGGTTCGTCTTGCAAAGCAGCTCGGCACCGGCCATGCGCAGGCGACTGACGACGGTCGCGTCGCGTTCGGCCGGCAGCGGTAGACCCACCGTGGACGCGTTCGTGGTCACGACTCCGCGGATGTCGATGTTGTCCTTGACCGCCACCGGCATGCCGCGCAGCGGCCCATCGACGCTCTCCTCGGCCGGCTCGAGCGTCGTGATCACGGCGTTGAGCCGTGGACCCTCGGTCTCGAGTCGGACATAGGCAGCGAGCAGCTCGAGGTTCTGCCTCTCGCATCGGCGCCGTCCGTCCTCGATCGCCCGGATGAGCGTGAGCGTGCGCCGGACATTCGGCCCGTCGGACAGCGAGAGCATCGCCTCAGCCTCCGTCGTTCGCCTGCGCACGGCGAGGTCGCGGTAGATGCCGGAGTGCGTCTTGGCCGAGCGCCGGTTGAACTCCACGAGGCGCTCGATCGACGCCTCGAGGTCAGCGGGGTCGAACCCGTCGAAGGGCTTCGCGTCGACGGGCGCCTCGGCGAGCATCTCCTCCGCGAGCCGCAGGAAGAGCCGGCGGTAGCGCGGCTCTTCGAGGGCATCGACGATCGGCAGGTCGGAGACTGCCGTCGCGAACAACATTGCGCCGTAGGCCTGCTTCGACCACAGGTAGCCGAGGATCGCGTCGGTCGCCTGGGCGTCCTGGAGGTCGTCGACGAGTCGCTGGACGCGATCGCTCGGCCGGCCGTCGATCTCGCCGACGTAGAAGGCGCCCTTGCCGCCAAGGAAGATCCGCCCAGGGGCGAGGTAGTCCGCGCCAAAGTTGACGAAGGCGCCGACCGTGCGCTCCGCGCCGACGACGTCGGCGATCACGGGCTCGTTGATGCCGTTCTGAAGCGAGACGACGAAGCCGTCTTCGGCGAGCCTCGGAGCGATCGCGCCGAGTGCCGTCTGCGTGTGGTGTGCCTTGACGGCGAGCAGGACGGTGCCGAGGCTCTCCGGGAGGTCGTCCGGAAGCGTCGCAGGCGCGCGCACGCTGAACTGCTCGACCGGCCCCTCGATCGTCAGCCCATTGCGTTCGATCGACGCTACGTGCAACGGATCCGCGTCGCAGAAGAGGACGTCGTGGCCGTCGCGCGCCAGCCGGGCGCCGACGGTGCCGCCGATCGCTCCAGAGCCGACCACTACGTACTCCACTTCCGCGATGCTCCCACATCGCAGGTCGCATCGGAGAGGGCGGCTGTTTCGATGGCCACTCCCTCCGATCCCTTCGCCTTCGAAGTTACTGCTGCGCACCGATCTGCTTGAGGAGAGTCATCGAGTCGACTGGCGACTCTCCTTGACCTTGCCATCCTCGAACGTGAAGATGATGGCAGCTGAATGCCTTCGTGCTCCGCCGTTCGCGCCTAGTGGACGACGAAGTACGCGAACATCGTGCTCTCGTGGTGCTGGCAGTAGTACTTGTGCGCACTTGTACGCGAACCGCGCCGACGCGGATTTCACGTCGTCGCTTGGATCGGCGTATTCACCTGCGCGCCGCTCCGTCCTCTGCTTGACCGTGCCGCGCTCACAGGTCACAGTCGGCCGCGTGACACGTGGATCGCCGAGCGCATCCGAATCGTCTTCGACGAGGACGGAGACGTGAACCACGAGAAGAGCGACTTCAACGGCAACGGGTAGCCAGACGGCAACGACTGAGGCCGACCGGTTCCCGCTCGAGGTCGCCGGCGTGTGGGCGCTGATCGGCGCCGTCCTCGTCGCGATCCTTGTCACCTACTCCCGGATTCCCCCGGCCGATCTCTACAACGTCTCGCACGAGGGCATCGCAGGCGGCCTGAGCAGGGCGCTCGTCTTCCTCAACTTCCCGACCGCGCTCGTCGCCATCCCCGTGCTCTTGCTCGTCGCCGATCTCCTCGATGCGCGCGGCACGTGGATCGCCGCGCTCGCCGGCGTCGTGCTGGCGGGCGCCATCTTCTGGCCGGGGATCGTCGAGCAGTTGGACCTCGACGCGAAGGCCGTGAACGCCATCCCGGCATTGGGCGTGCTGATCGCCGCGACGCTGACGATCGTCGCAGCGATCCGGCTCGGACGCGCCGCGTGGGCGCCGCGGCTTCCCGGCGACGTCGTGCGCATCGTCGTCGCCGTGGTTAGCGTGCTCGCCTCGCTTCCCTGGATCGGCGCCGAGCTGGGCGTCTATCTCGACCGTGTGCCGGTGCTCGGGTCGATCTTCCTCACGGGCGAGCTACGGACGCAGCCGAGCTCACCGGAGCTCCATCCGGCGGTGCACCACGGGCATCACCACGGCATGGACGGGCTGCTGCTCGTCCTGTCGGCGCTCCTGCTCTCGCGGATCGTCCACGCCGTCGGCCGCTCCCGGCTCCGAATCGTTGTCGGCGCCTACCTGGCGCTCCTCTTCTGCTACGGAGCGGGGAACATCGTCAACGATCTCTGGCTCGAGCAGGTCGTCAAGCGCGGCTGGACGAACTGGGAGATCCCGAGCGTGCTCACGCCGCACGTATCGGTCGCCTGGGTCGTCATCGTCGCGGCCGCGGTCGCCGTGTTTGCGCTGGCGCGGTTCGAGGGAGGCTCCGGCAGGATGCATAGGTCACCCTGACGAGAGGAGCGCTCATGGGCTCGATCACGCCCTGTCTGTGGTTCGACACCGAAGGGGAGGAGGCGGCGAGCTTCTACACGTCGCTGTTCCCGAATTCGCGAATCCTCGACGTCTCGCACTACGGCGACGCGGGGCCGAGGCCGGCCGGGACGGTGATGACCGTCAGCTTCGAGCTCGACGGCCAGGAGTTTCTCGCGCTCAACGGCGGGCCGCAGTTCACGTTCAGCGAGGCGATCTCGTTCCAGGTCTTCTGCGGCTCGCAGGAGGAGGTCGACCGCTACTGGCAGACGCTCTCCGAGGGCGGGGAGCAGGGCCCGTGCGGCTGGCTCAAGGATCGCTTCGGCCTCTCCTGGCAGATCGTCCCGCGCAGGCTCAACGAGCTCCTCGCCGACCCGGACCGCGAGAAGGCGCAGCGCGTGATGGCGGCGATGCTCGAGATGAAGAAGATCGAGATCGACGAGCTGGAGCGTGCGGCCGCGGGGTCCTGACGGGCTACTCCGGGCCGGCGTGCTCGACCGCGTCGCCCGTCCGGAAGAAGCGATGCTCGCCGCCATCGGTGATCGCAGCGAGCTTTCCCGAGTCGTATTCCGCAACGTCCGGAGCCGTGTTCGTCGACACGATCAGGACACGGGCGACGACCTCACCGTCATTCCGGATCTGGTGCCCACCCTCGCGCCCGCGCGGGAAGGTGACCACATCGCCTTCGGCGAGCTGCCGCTCGCCGTCATGCATGCGGACGGTCGGCTCGCCCCGCAGCACGATCAGGAGCTCCTCGCTCCCGTGGTGAAAGTGGTAGACGAACTGCGAGCCGCCGGGCTGGAGCTCCCAGATCGACGATCCGAGCGCCGTCCCCTCCGGTCGTGCCACCCGCCGGGCGCCGATGCCGCCCCAGTCGGGCACCTCGTCCCATACGTTCGTGGCGTCCTCGGCCATCGCCAGCGACTCGAGTATACGAGGCCGTTGCCGGGCGGCAGGCTCCTGAGCAGCAGGCGGTCGGTCCCGGGGCCGCCGTCGGCGAAGTCGCGTCCGGGGCCGCCGATCAGGGTGTCGCCGCGGCCCAGCACCGCTGGATTCTCCGCCCGTTTCGGCGCAGTCGGCCGGGGTGACGGGCGCTTTGTCACACTTTCCGGCATGGACGGGGGTCGCATGGACCAGAGCCGCGTGGACGACGGGGTCTCGATCGACCTCGATCGACGCGACGGAGTTGTCGTGCTCGCCGTCCGCGGTGAGGTGGACATGGCGAACGCGACGGACGTCTCGATGCGGCTGCTGTCGGCGTCCGGAGACGGCAGCTCGATCGTGCTCGATCTCGGAGAGCTCACCTACATCGACAGCGCAGGCATCCGCATGCTGTTCGATCTCTCCGAGCAGTTGAGGCGCGACCAGCGGCGGCTCGTGCTCGCCGTCGGCCACGACGCACCCGTGCGTCGCGCGCTCGAGATTACGAAGCTGGACACGCTCGTGGCGGTCGCAAGCTCTCTGACGGCGGCTGTGGAGGCGGCCACTCCGTGAAGCTGAGCGTGAGCGCACGCTCGCCGGGTCGACTCGAGCTCGCGCTCGGTGTGACTCTGCTCGGTCCGGTCGCCGCCACCGCGATCGGGCTCGCAACCGGCCTCGAGGGCCGCGCGGGATCGGCGGCGCTCTTTCTCGTCGCCGTGCTCGTATCGACACTGATCGGCGGGTTCGCGTTTGGAGTGGCAACGGCCGTTATCTCCTACGTCCCGTACCTCTACTACTTCGTCGAGCCCGTGCACTCGTTCGTGCCTTCGGGCTCCGGCTACGCCGCAGTCGTCGCGTTCGCAGGCGCGGTTGCGCTCGTCGTGGTGCTGCTGCACAGAGAACAGAGAGCCCGGAACGACGCGATCGGCGCCCACGACTCGGCGACGGCCACGGCGGCTCAGATGGAGCGGCTCCAGCGGCTCGCGGCGCTGCTTGCGGCAGCGGTCACGCCGGCACAGATCGCGCGCATCCTCGTCAGCGAAGGCACCGCCGCCGTGGGGGCGACCGCCGGCTGGGTCAGCGTGCTGTCCGACGAGACGGACGAGCTCGAGCACCTGTCGTCGCTCGGCTACGCGGAGTCGTTCGTCGAAGAGCACCGGCTGATCCCGCTCGAGGGACTGCACGTCGCGGCCCAGGTCGCGCGCACCGGCCAGCCGCTCTGGCTCGAGACGACGAGCAACGCGGAGCGGACGGAGCTTCGTAGCGCCCATCAGGCGACCGGCGCCGAGGCGCTCGCTCTCGTGCCGCTGCGAACTACGACCGACTTGCCGCTCGGCTTCATGGCGCTCCGCTTCCCAGGCCCACGCGTCTTCACTGCGGCCGACCGAGATCTCCTGGAGACATTCGCGCGCCAGGCCTCGGAGGCGCTCCAGCGATCCCGGCTGTTCGAGTCGGAGCGCCAGGCCAGACGGATCGCCACCCGGCTCCAGTCTCTGACCGCTGCTCTGTCGGCCGCGGCCGAGCGCTCGGACGTCGTCCGAGTGATCGTCGACCAGACGCTCGAGGCATTCGACGCGACCGCGTGCGATCTCTACGTCTCGGCGGATGGCGAGCTCCGCCTCGCCGGCCACGCCGGCGCCGACCCCGCGTCTCCGGCCGACGTTCCCGCCGACGTCGAGCGGGCGATCCTGGGGGAGAGCGCCGCGTCGCACAGCGGTGATCGCTCGTCGATCGCCGTACCGCTGGCACTCGGCCCGCGGGTGTTCGGCGCGCTCCACATCGCCGCCGACGAGCCTCGGTCATTCGACGGCGCCGACCGGACGCTCGCCGAGGCCGTCGCGTCTCCGTGCGCCCAGGCGCTCGAGCGAGCCGAGCTCTACCAACGCGAGTTCAGCGCCCGCCGAACCGCCCAGTTGGCGACCGAGCGGCTCGTTCGCCTGCAGGCGATGACCGCAGCGCTCGCGACCGCGGTCACCGTCGAGGACGTGACGGAGGTCGCCGTCACGCAGGGCGCGCAGGCGTTCGGCGCCGATGCGGCCGCCGTGCATCTCGTGAGCGACGACGCTGAAACGCTCGTCGTTTCCGCCACAGTGGGGCACACCGACCGGTCGTCGCTTCTCGAGCGGCTGTCGATGGACGAGCCGCTCGCGGCGACCGATGCCGTTCGCCGCGGGAAGATCCTCTGGTTCGCGTCGCACGGCGCCCTCGAGCGGCGGTTCCCTGCCGAGGCTGACGTGCAGGCGCCGTGGGAGGCGACGGGTCTCGTTCCGCTCGTCGGCCGGGAAGGGCCGCTCGGCCTGCTCACGCTTCAGTTCCGTGAGCGTCGGCCTCGACGCCGCGAGGACCGCGCGCTGCTCGCCACGATCGGCCGCCAGTGCGGTCAGGCGGTGGAGCGTGCGCGGCTGTACGAGCACGAGCGCGACGCGCGGGAGCTCGAGAGCCGTCTCCAGGAGCTGACGGCGGCGGTCTCGGGCATCTCGGGGGTGGACGAGATCGGGGACCGGGTTACAGCGCAGCTGGCCACTCTGCTCGGGGCCTCCGCTGGCGTCGTCGTTCTCCACGATCCGGACGGGACGCTGCGACCGCTCGCCACCCACGATGGGGCGAAGCCAGAAGAGCAGACCCAGACGTTCGTCTCGAGCCTGCCCGTCGCAGAGGCGATACGAGCCGGGCAGGTCGTCGTTCGCGACGATGGCCCCTCGCCGGCCATTGGCGTTCCGCTGGTGGCGGGCGGCAAGACGATCGGCGCAATCGGCATCGAGCTCGAACGGAGCGACGGGCTGGTGGCGGCGGAGCTCGAGCTGCTCGAGGCGCTGGGGCGACACGTAGCGGAGGCGATCGAACGGGCACGTCTGTACGGTGATGAGCAGGCCGCTCGGGCGGCCGCACAGCGTGCGAACGAACGCCTGCGAACGCTCGAGGCTGTCGCCCAGGCCGGGCTCGCTGCCCGCTCGCTCGACGAGCTGATCGAGAACCTGCTGCCTCTCGTCCGCGACCTGTTCGGCGCAGATCGCTCCGCGCTGCTCCTCGTCGACGCCGAGCGCCCGGAGATCCGCATGCGGGCCGCGGTCGGGCTCGACGAGGAGACGATTGCCGGGGTACGGATGCCGATCGGCCGTGGAATCGCCGGGACGATCGCGGAGACGGGTCAGGCTGTTCGCATCGACGACGTCGTCGCTGCCGAGCCCGTCAGCGACTACCTGCGAAGGTACGGCGGTTCGCTGCTCGGCGTTCCACTCCGGGCCGACGGGCGCGTGATGGGCGTCCTCCACGTCACGAGCGACCGGCTGGCGGCGTTCGAGGATCGTGACCTCAGGCTGCTCGCGCTTGCCGGCGACCGGTTCGCGCTCGCGCTCGAGCGCATGTCGCTCTACGAGCGCGAGCACGAGACGGCCGTCACGCTCCAGCGGAGCGTGCTCCCGGAGCGGATGCCCGAGATCGACGGGCTGCGGCTCGCGGCACGGTATGTCCCGGGTAGCACCGGCGTGCGCGTCGGCGGAGATTGGTACGACGCGATCGAGCTCGGCGCGGGGCGGGTCGGCATCGTTGTCGGCGACGTCGTCGGCAAAGGAGTGCTCGCCGCCGCGGCGATGGCACAACTCCGAAACGCGCTTCGCGTCTATGCGATGGATGGGCTGAAGCCGACGACGGTGCTGGCGAAGCTCAACCGGCTCGCGGACACGACGGGCCCGTCCTTCGCGACCGTGCTCTATGCGATCGTCGACACGACCACGCAGACCTGCCGCTACGCGAGCGCCGGTCACCCGCCGCCGCTGCTCGTGCGCGCGGACGGGTCGGCGGAGTACCTCGAGGGTGGGCGGTCGATCCCGATCGGCGTCCACGCGGACGTCCAGTACAGCCAGGATGTCGTCCAGCTGGAGCCGGGCGATGCGATCGTCCTCTATACGGACGGACTCGTCGAGCGGCGCGGCAGCACGCTGGACGAGGGGCTCGAGCAGCTGCGGAGCGCCGCAAGCGCTGGCCCCGCCGAGCTCGAGGCACTGCTCGACCACGTTGTCGCTGACCTCCTCGGCGACCAGCCATCCGCCGACGACGTGGCAGTGCTCGCGCTGACGACGACGGCCCAGCCCGTCGAGCTCGTGCGGTCCTTTCCGGCCGAGCCGGCAGCGCTCGCCGAGATGCGCTCGTCCCTGCGCGACTGGCTCGCCAAGTGCCGGATCGCGGACGGGATGGCCGAAGACGTCGTTCTCGCGTCCTCTGAGGCATGCGCGAACGCCGTCGAGCACGCCGAGGATCCGTCCCAGGCGGTGTTCGACTTGCGGGCGGAGAAGATCGGTGACGAGATCGTCGTCTCCGTCCGTGACTACGGGCGCTGGCGAGAGCCGCGCGAGCAATCCGACCGTGGTTTCGGCCTGAAGCTGATCGCGGGCATGGTCGATGCGGTCGAGATCACCCGCCATGCGCGGGGCACCGAGGTGCAGCTGCGCCGGCGGAGCAACGGACCGGTACGCGTCTCGTGACGCGAAGAGGGACGCGTGTCCGCGTCCCTCTTCAAGCGCTACGCCGAGCGCCGGATGCAGGATGCTCGGTCGGTGCGCTCGTTCTACCCGTGCGGCTTCTTGTCCAAACGCACGGGTCGCGAGCGCTCAGACCGGGTCGTCCTCGACGATCGTGCGTCGGCGCGACGTGCCCCCTTCTTGGCGCGTGAAGTAGCCCGGCCCCGCCCAGCTCGACCAGAAGACGAGCGACGCGAGAATCGCGAAGGCGCCCACGCCCATCAGGATGTAGCCGGCCGTGTTGATGTCGAACCCGGTCGTATCGACCTCGACCGCCCAGGCGAGGATCGCGCCGGTGGCGACGAGCAGGATTCCGATGCCGAAGCCCATGAGATCACCGTGCCTTTCGTCAGGCCGACCGGCTGACCATGCCGATAAGCGCAATGATCGCCGCGGCCACGAGCAGGAGGAACAGGAACTTGGTCACCGCCACCCCGCCGACGATGGCGAACGCGATGATCAATGCAACGAGTAGCCAGATCATTGAGAAGCCTCCTTCGAGCGTGTTTGGCCTGAGGGCTGCTGTCGTACGAACCACGCCTACCCGCTCGCACTCGGCCGCAAACCGCTCCCAGCTAGGCGCTGGTCCCCGAGCGGGGATCCAGCCCACCGCCGAGCAGCTCGTCCTCGTTCTCCGACTCTTCCTCGTCCGACTCGTCCTCATCGAAGAGGTCGTCCTCGATCGCCGGACTCTCGTCTTCGGCGGAGGCGAGGATACGCCATTCAGTCGTTCGAGCGCCTCGTTCGCTCACAACCCAATGCCCTCCCGCGTTTGCCTCGCAATGCTTTCTTGCCGCCTCGCAATGCTTTCTTGCCGCTTAGCGCGATCTCAAACCCTGGGGCGAACGACGCATTAATCTGAGAGGATCGCGAGCCTGCGTTTCGACCCGACAAAATCGGGTACGAGGCATCGTTGGATGCAGGACTCCCCACGATGAGCTTTCGCGTTTCCAGCGCTCCGGTCGCAGAGGGCGTTTCTGCGATCGACCTCGTAGGGGAGGTCGATCTGCACACCGCGCCCGAGCTCAAGGAGGAGCTGCACCGTGTAATCGACGGCGGCGCGCGTTTTGTCATCGTCGACTTGACCGACACGACCTTTCTCGACTCGACGGCGCTCGGCGTCCTCCTCGGTGGGCTGAAGCGGCTCCGCCCAGAGGAGGGAGGGGTCGTGCTCGTGTGCGGCAATCCGAACATCCGCAAGATCTTCGAGATCACCCTGCTCGACCGCGTTTTCACGATCCTCGACACGCGCGACGAGGCCGTCTCCTCCCTCGCGGTCGCGTAGCGGGTTTCGCTAGCCCCCGCTTGCGCGGGGGATGAAGCTGATCGAGCCGCTCGTTTCGAGCACGGCCCAGCGGACGTCCCTGATCGACTCGATCTGCTGCAGGCGCGCCTGCGCGGCGAGCTCGTCGATCGTGATCCGCTCGCGACGGAGATTCGGCTCGATCGCCTTGCCGTCCTCGACGAGCACGATCGGCCGACCCTCGAGCGCGGGACGAACGCGCGGAAAACGGAAGCTGAGCCATGACACGAACACGGCCAGCAGGCAGATCGTCGTCATCGCGAGCATCGCTCCGGTAAGCGAGAAGTCGTTCTGTGTCACGCCCTGCTGAACGAGGTCGCCGACGACGACGAGCACGATCAGGTCGAACGGCTCGAGGCTGCCGAGCTCGCGATGGCCCATGATCCGCAGCAGGAGGAAGATGAAGGCGAAGATGACGACCGCGCGGATGACAATGTCCATCGGTCCCCTCCTTCACGGATAGACGACGACCGACCGTCGCACGACGGTCACTGGCCGCCCGTCGACCTCGAGGACGGCGTTCTGGCGCCGTCGGCCGATCGCCGTCGGGTTGGCCTGGAAATAGAGGCGGAGGACGTACTTCTGCCCGGCGGGCAGGTCACCGAGAGCGAGCACGCTATGGCCGTTCCGCTGCGTCCACGAGACCGGGTCCGGCGCGGTGGCATTCAACGTCATGGTGTCGAACCAACCGGGGTCGAGAACGAGGCTGACGCGGCGAAGATCGTCTCGTGCGCGGACCGTGAACCGCGCCTCGAAGATCAGCCCGGTGCGGAGCGCTGCGGGGGCGCGGATCTCGAGCTTGGCCATAGGCGTGTCCGCGACGGCCGTCGTGGACCGCTGCCCGAAGACGTTCCAGAGCGCGGCGACGACGAAAGCGAGGAGGCAGACGAGCCCGACGCGCCGAAACCACGGCTCGAACGACCCTGACTGGACGGCGACGTGGCGTCTGCGATCGAGCGTGTCGGGGAGGTCTGGCATGTTGTGTGGTCGGCGGCCGCTGGCGTTGGGCCGCGTCGCGGGATTCGATCAGCTCTTGCGCCCGTCGACCGCGCGCCGCAGCTGCTCCTTGTTCATCTTCGAGCGGCCATCGATTTTCATCCGGCGGGCCTCCTGATAGAGCTGCTCGAGCGTCCGGCCTCGACCGCGTGTCCCGTGCGAGCGAAGGCCGCCGCGGCGGCCGGAAGAGATGTCCGTCCGCGAGAGCTTCGACGAGGTCTTCGACTCGCCGTGACGTGCGCGCTCCTTGTTGACCGTTCGCGCAGCGATCTCTTCCGCCCGATCCTCGGACGCTCCGCCTTCCTTTGCGCTCTCCTTGATGTGCTCGTACTGGCGAGCGCGCTTCGTCCCCTTCTTCACGCCTCGTGGCGGCATGGCTCCTCCTTCAGTCCGTGGCCGGCAGAGTTATCCGTCGGACCGCGACGTGGCGACCCTCGAGCTCCGGCAGCTCGAGCTCCGTGCCTGCCGGCGTGACGAACACCACCTCTTCCGCCGGGAAGGTCCGCAGCGCATCCTCGGCGGCCTGCTCCGGGATCGGATCGCCCGGCGTCGGCTCGGTCTGGCCATCGATCGCCTGAGCGCCAGTCTCCGCGAGCTGCTGGGCCTCGCGGCGCGCGCCGTCTTCGTCGTTCGTCAGCCACTCCAGGCGGGACAGCGAGGGCGAGCCCACGACCTTGATCGTGCAGTCGGGCTCGAGCTCCGCGGCGAGCGCCTCGGTCAGGCGCGCCGGGTCCACGGCATCCGAGACGACGACGAGCACGTTGCGACCCATGTTCGGGAGATATCCGTTGCGGGCGGTTTGGAAACGCGCGCCTGAGGTACTCCATCGCCTGGTGGGGCACGGACGAGGGCTCGTGCGGTTGGGAAGCCGGCTTCACACACGCACACTGGGCGCGCGAGCCCTCGTCACATCACGCAGCGGTCGTTTCACCGTCTCTCGATCGGGCAAAGACCCCATATGGATATGGGGTTGGAAGGTCGCTCCCGCCCAGAGCCTCGCCGCGCGGCGCTCTTGTTCTTCACGCGCAAGAGCTCCGGTCCCGCTCGTCGCATGGACGGTTTGATCGCGCACCACGCCCGCGTGGCGCGTGACCGCGTCCGCGTTTGGCGTGTCGACGTCGACGAGTACCCGGACCTTGCCGACAGGCTCTCGGTCAGGACGATCCCGACGATCGTGCTCGTACGCAGGCGCTCCGCGCTCGGCCGGATCGAGGGACGTGCGAGCAGCGCCGAGATCAGGCAGTTGATTGAGGAGCACGTCGCGCCGGTGGCGGGCGCCGGCTAGCCGGCGTAGTAGTCGTCGATCCGGTCGAGGTGCGCTTCGACGGCGACGCTGCTATCGACGGTCGGGGCGAGGCAGACCTCTGCGCTCGAGCGGCCGACGACGATCGTCTGGTCGTAGAGGTCGATTCGGTCGATCAGCCCGGCCGGCAGCACGAACAGGCTCTCCACCGGCGTGCGCACGACGATGTAGCTCCCACCCGGCATGTACGTGGCCTCGGCAACGTGCCCGAGCGGCCCGTCGGACGCTTCGACGTGGAAGCCGACGAGGACCACGCCGCGGCCGACGTCCACGCCTAGCTCGCGTTCGTGGCCGTACGACCAGAGGTAGCGTCGTGCAGGCCGCTGCTCGCGGCGGGGTCCCACCCGGTTCAACCCAGCAAATCGACGAGGTAGGCGATCAACCACGCGAGGCCGGCGATCGTGAAGATCAACGCACCGACGCCGAGAAGCAGGATCAGCGGCGTGCGCGCGCTCCGGCCGCGGGCGGCGACACGCAGCTCGTGGGAGACGAGGTTCTCGTCGCGCATGGTGCTTCGATTCCCACCTGCCACCGGCTCAAACCTCGGAGGCGTTTTCGACCTCCCGCTTTCCGGGTATACGTGTTGTCGGCGCCTCGACACGGGGAGTCGAGCGCCCGTGTCCCCACCAACCTCCCCAGATCCAGATCGACACGCTCACCCTCACCGTGCCGAACGCCCGCCCGTACTTCGGGGTCGCGCGGCTGCTCGTCGGCGGCCTGGCGGCACGGCTCGATCTGGGCTACGAGCAGATGGACGACCTCCAGCTGGCGGTCGAGACCGTTCTCGCCGAATGCGGGCCGTCGGGCGACACGGTGACGCTCGAAGCGTCGATCGGCGACTCCCTGGCGATCACCGTCGGGCCGCTGCGAAGCGCGGTCGGAGGGCCAGAGGCGCCCGAGGCGTCCGCCCTGTCGTTCGCGCGCCTGCTCGACAAGCTCGTCGCTCAGACGGCGATCGTCGAGCGAGACGACGAGATCTGGCTGCGACTCGAACAGCGACTTCCGAGCGGGTCGCGGTGACCATGGCCGTCGATCGATCCCAGCTCGAGCTGCTACGGGCATACCACGAGGAAGGCGACGAGCGGGCGCGCGACCAGCTGATCGAACAGAACATGCCGCTCGTGCGGGCGATCGCCCGTCGCTATTCCGGCAAGGGCGAACCACTCGACGACCTGGTCCAGGTCGGCTCGATCGGGCTGATCAAGGCGATCGACCGCTTCGACCTCGACCGCGGGGTGGCGCTCCAGACGTACGCCGTGCCGACGATCGTCGGCGAGATCAAGCGCCACTTCCGCGACCGCGGCTGGGCGATGCACGTTCCGCGCCGCCTCAAGGAGCTGAACCTCAAGCTCTCGAAGCTGATCGAGGAGCTGAGCGGCCAGCTCGGCCGGTCGCCGACGATCGACGAGCTCGCCATGGCATCCGGCGCCGACGAGGAAGAAGTCGTCGAGGCGCTCGAGGCCGGCTACGCGTATACCACCGAGCCGCTGACGTTGCCCGGCGACGACGACACCGAGCTCGATCGGCTGCACCGGCTCGGCAGGATCGACGAGGGGTTCGCGACAGCGGAAGACCGGTCGCTGCTCGACCACGGGTTCGAGGCGCTCGACGAGCGCGAGCGGAAGATCGTCGAGCTCCGGTTCGTCGACGGGCTCACGCAGTCGCAGATCGCGCATCAGATCGGCATCTCGCAAATGCACGTCTCGCGCCTGATCCGCCGTTCTCTCGACACGATGCGCGAAGCGATCGAGGAGGCGTAGATGATGACGCCGAGCGCACAGCTCCACGCCGTCCGCCTGCAGGTTCCCGCCAAGTCGGAGTACCTGACGCTCTGCCGGCTCGTCCTCTCGGGGGTCGCCCGCATCCACGGGATCGACGACGAGACGCTCGCCGATCTCAAGCTCGCGGTCACCGAAGCGTGCTCGAACGCCATCCGGCACGCGTATGACGACGACGCTGAGGGTACCGTCGAGCTCGCGATCGACGTTCGGGACGGCCTGCTCACGATCGAGGTCGTAGACGAGGGGCGAGGCTTCGATCTCGAGGAAGCGCCGGCGCGCGTGTTCGAGGACGAGGCCCACGAGGACGGGATGGGGCTCGCGATCATTCGCGAGCTCGTCGACGGGTTGGAGCTCGCCCCGATGGACGGACACGGCAGCCGTCTGCGGCTCACGAAGGAGCTTCACGCCATCGGAAGCTGAGCTTCACCCGACGAGGCTCGGCTTCGCGACCGCGCTCGGCATTCGCGCGCTCGAATCGCGGCTGGCCAAGCCCTAGATACCATCGGGTTACGGCCGTGGACCCTGCCCAGACCCCAACGCCGTACCCGCTCCGGATCGAAGGAGCGCTCGATCCGTCATTGAGCCGCGGGCTCTGGCTCGTCAAATGGCTGCTCGCGATCCCTCATTTCTTCGTCCTCGCGTTCCTGTGGGCGGCGTTCTTCGTGATGAGCGTCGTGGCGTTCTTCGCGATCCTCTTCACGGGTCGGTACCCGAGGGCGATCTTCGACTTCAACGTCGGCGTGCTCCGCTGGACGTGGCGGGTCGCCTTCTACGCCTACGGCGCGCTGGGAACTGGACCGCTACCCGCCCTTCAGCCTTGCCGCCAATGTCGACTACCCGGCAACGCTCGACGTCGACTATCCCGAGCGGCTGTCCCGGGGACTCGTCCTCGTCAAGTGGTGGCTGCTCGCGATCCCGCACTACCTCATCGTCGGGGTGCTGCTCGGAGGAGGCAGCTGGTTCGCATGGCAGCAAGGAGCCTGGGGCGGGCCGGGACTGATCCTCATCGCCGTTCTCATCGCCGGCTTCGGGCTGCTCTTCACGGGTCGGTACCCATCTGGCCTCTTCGACTTCGCGCTCGGGCTAGACCGTTGGGTGCTACGCGTTGCGGCCTACGCGGGCCTGATGACGGATGAGTACCCACCCTTCCGCCTCGATCAGGGCGGCAGCGACCCAGGCTTCGCGGTCGAACCGGCCGCTGCCGAGCCCGAGGGAGCGGCCGATCGGAAGTGGTCCGGCGGCAGGATCGCCGTCGTCGTCATCGGCAGCATCCTCGCCCTCGTCTCGCTCGGTGTCCTTGCAGGCGGCGCCGTCGCCGTGGTGGCGGATCAAACCCAGCGTGACAGCGACGGTTTCCTCGTCACTCCGAGCGAGCAGTTCGACACGGGAACGTACGCGCTCGTGTCCGAGACGATCGCGGTCACGGCTGACATCCCACAGTGGGTGATCGACCAGCTGATCGGGACCGTCCGGATCAAGAGCGAGAGCGAGAAGAGAATCTTCATCGGCATCGCTCCTGAGGCGGCGGCCGACGCCTATCTCGGCGGCGTGCGCCGCGCCGTCGTCAAGGACATTAGCCCCGACCCCCACTACTCGACACGGCCCGGCGGGCCGCCGGCGACTCCGCCGGGTGAGCAGACGTTCTGGGTCGCGTCGAAAGCCGGAGCGGGTGAGCAGGTGCTCGACTGGAACGTGGAGGATGGGGACTGGGTGGTCGTCGTCATGAACGCCGACGCGTCCCCGGGTGTGACCGCGGACCTGCGGATCGGCGCGGAGATCGACTCGCTGATCTGGATCGGGGTCGGTCTGCTCGGGGCGGGCCTGTTGCTCGGACTGGCAGCTGCCGGGTTGATCTACGTCGGCATACCGAAGCGCCTCGCGCCTTCCGCAAGCGGCGCATGACGCGCTCCAAAGAGCTTCACCTGGCCGGCCGCGACAGAGGTTTAGGGCTGCCGTGTCCGTGGGTACTGCACGTGTGTGCGTGGTATCCCTTCCGGATCGGCGACGCTTCGCGTGAGCGGGGACGAGTTGCTCGACTCGTCGACGCTCGAACGTCTCTGCGGCCTCGCCGATCGCTTCGAACGCAGCGGCAGGCGGCTCGTCGTTCTGTGCGATGACGAGCCTGTCCGCCGTCTCCTCCAGGTCGCGGGCTTCACGCGCCGCTTCGATCTGCCGCCGCACGCGGGCTGATCGACCGCTCTCAGTCGAGTGGCAGCGCTCAGGCGGCGCCGCGTGTGCGGGCTATCTCTCCAGCGATCCACGCACGGTCGCGGTGATCCGCGCTGCGGGACAGCGGTAGATGCCCGAAGTCGTCGCGGCCGCCGAGTAGTCGTAGCGCCCCGTGACGCGCGTCGCGTGCCACCGGCCGTCGATCCATGCTCCTCCCTTCACCTGGAGCCGCACCGTCATCGTGCCGTGGACGTCCTTGAAGTTGCACTCGACGAGCGGTGTCCGGGTCGTGCCGTGGTAGACGGCGCCTGACCGCGCGAGCCCCACGCGCACGGTGTGCGAGTCGAAGGACGCGCCGCGGTAGTCGTAGCGGAGCCGCACCCTGCACGGACCTGCGGAGCAGGCCGGCGTGAACTTCCATACGCCGGTGTCGGTCGTGCCCTTCTTCACGTTGATGCCCGACGCCGCCGTGATCTTCGTCGTCACGTCGAACGATCCGGCCAGCCGTGCCTTCGAGAGCGCGAGCGGCTGCTTCGTTGTTGGCTTGGGAATGACCTTCGGGATCGGCGTGTCTGTCGGCGCGGCGATCGAGAGCGACCGCACAGCCGACTCGATGCATCCGTCGGCGCCGCCTGCGTACTCGATCCGGTGTGCCTGCCAGTAGTACGTGCCAGGAGTGTTCATCCAGAAGGTGCCGAAGCTGTAGTACGTGGGACGCGCCTCGTAGACCGAGGGGTCGGTCGTCGCCTGGAAGTCCCAGATCGAGACTTCGTGCGCGATCGTCCCGCAGGCGTTCACGACCGTCGGTGAGCGCGAGACCGAAAGCCACAGGGAGTCGTCACCCGGGTGCGTCCTGATCGTGAAGGCGATGGGTGTCCGCGCCTTGAACACCTTCCCTGACGGCGGGGTCAAGAGCGTCGGCGGGTCCGTGGTCAGGCTCGCGGCCGAAGCAGCTCCTGCTGCGATGACCAGCGCAGCGGCGAGCATGCCGACGGAGACATGGGCGAGGAGACGCATAAGCGGTCCACCTCCTCTCGTGTGCCTCTCAGTCTCTCGTCCCGTCGCCGGCTGGCCAAGAGTGAATTCACCGATGCCGCTGCACGAAACTACGGAGCCTCGCGGCGCGAAACGTCAGCGGAGCGTGTCGACTTGGTGCTGCGGGTCGAGCCGCGTCAGCGGACACGTCCCCCACAGACCGCGGCGCTCCCGTTTCGCGGTCCGCGCTGCATCGAGCAGCGCCGTCGAGTAGCGACCACGGCCGCCGTCGTAGAAGTACGGCGCCGCGGCGCCGCGCTCTACGAGGCGGAGGTTGAGGTTGGTGCCCCTTTTGAAGACGTAGGCGAGCACTCTCCCGAAGCGATCGCGGTTCTCGAGCACGGGATCGTGCCGGAGCGTCACGGTGCCGCCGAGGGGCGCGAGCTTCGCGAGTGCGGCGGCTGCCTCCTTCGCGTAGCACTCCTCCTCTGCGAGCTCGGGCGCGTCGATCTGCACGAGCCGCACGCGGCGACCGTCCGAGAGATGGATCGTGTCACCGTCCGAGACGGTGTCGACGACGCCGGGCGCGAAGTCGGGTCGCGACGACGCGTCGATGTGCGCTCGCGAGCGTGGGCCGAGCAGCGATCCGTACGTGAGGAAGGCCGCGATCCCGATGAACGACGAGCGCGACGGGCAGCCAGCCGCGCATCAGCCGTCGCGTGCCGACCGGCGGAGGATACGCCGGTCGGCGGTCCGCCGGGTGATGCCGTCGGCGTCGAAACGCTCGAGCAGGAGCTCGGCCGTCTTCCTCCCGACACCGAGCAGGTCACGGAAGCGGCCGAGGGTGATGCCTCCCTCGACGCGACACTCCTCGACGAGCGTCCGCTTCGCTCCGTCGTAGGCCGTGGCGGAGATCGCCAGCCCGTTGCCGACCCGGACGAGCCGGCCATCGGCTTCGAGGAAACGCGCCAGCGCCGGGTCGTCGACCTTTACCGGCTCGAGCCCGAGCTTCGCTTCGAGCTCGGCGGCGTCGAGCTCACGGCCGTCGAGCGACCGGGTCGAGCCGGGCCGGTACAGCTTCCCCTCACGCCGCTCCAGCCCGAGCAGCGGGACGACCTCCGCCGCCCACGGGTCGACGAGGGCCGGTACACCGGGGTCGAGCGGGCTGGCGGCGTCGAGCCGGCGGTCGAGCTCCTCCCGGAGCTCTGCGAGCCACGCGGCGGAGAAGACCCAATCGCCTGCGCGCTCCAGCCCGGCGAGACCGTCGTCGTGGACGTCGAGCGACGTACGCAGGACGGGCGCAAAGACGAGCGCGGCCGCGTTACCTCGATCGATGGCCGCGATGCGCTCCTCGGTCGTCCGGTGCGGCGGCGCCGGGTCGACCACCCGACCGCCCGCGACCGTCGTCTCGGAGCGAAGGATCACGCGATCGCCACGGGCCGCGACCACGGGCGAGCCCAGGCGGAGCTGGGCAAAGCCGTCGCCGAAACGCCGGACCGTCGCGCGGATCTCCGCCGTGCCGAGGTGAACGTGCAGCCGGGCGGCGTTCGGGACCGGCCGAAGCTCGTCGAGCGAGACATCGAGGCGATACGAGACGGAGTACGCACCGGGCTCGACGAGCGCATTCCCGCGCGGCACGGCCGTTCTCTCGACCCCGGGCAGGGAGACGGCGACGCGCTGGCCCGCTTCGGCCACGTCGACGTCGCGGTCGTGCACCTGCACCGAGCGGACGCGGACGTCGAGGCCGGCCGGTTCGGCGCGGAGCGAATCACCGGCTGCGATGCGGCCCGACCAGAGCGTCCCCGTGCAGACCGTGCCGATCCCGTGCAGGGTGAACGCACGGTCGACGTACAGACGGGTCGGGCCCTCCGCGTGCGTCGGCTCGGCTGCTTCGGCAAGCGAGGCGAGCGTCGCCCGGAGCTCCTCGAGGCCCGCCCCTGTTCTGGCGCTCGTGACGACGACCGGAGCGCCGGGCACGAGCTCGGCCATCTCGGAGGTGACCAGTTCGACCGTCTCGTCATCGGCGAGATCTGCCTTCGTGATCGCGACGACACCGCGGTCGACGCCGAGCAGCCGCAGGATCGCGAGATGCTCGAGCGTCTGCGCGCGCGCCCCTTCTCTCGCGTCGACGACGAGCAGGAAGAGGTCGATGCCGGACGCGCCGGCGACCATCGTCCGCACAAAACGCTCGTGCCCCGGGACGTCGACGAGCGAGAGCCGCCTTCCGTCGGAGAGGTAGAGCGGGGCGTACCCGAGGTCGATCGAGATGCCCCGTCGTTTCTCCTCCGGCAGCCGGTCCGTGTCCTTTCCTGTCAGCGCCTTGACGAGCGTCGTCTTGCCGTGGTCGATATGTCCGGCGGTGCCGACGACGAGCGAGCTCACGACGTGCGAGCTGAAGCAACCGCCGCGGCGAGCTCCTCGACCTCGGCGTCCGAGACCGTGCGGCAATCGAGCAGAAGCCGTCCGTCGCGGACGATGCCGACGACGGGCGGCTGTCCCGCGCGGAGCCGCGGACCGAGCTCCTCTTCGATGGCACACGCGAAGCTCGGCAGCTCGAGCAGTGGCAGCGCGCCGCCCCCGACGCGCGCGGCCGTCTCCTCGACCTCGCCGCCGACGAGCTCGGCAAGCCGCGCCGCGCGGTCGCGGACAGCCGCGATCGGCTCCTCGAGCATGCGCAGGACGGGGATCTCCCGGCGCGCGCGCTCCGGCTCGAGGTACAGCGCGAGCGTTGCCTCGAGCGCGGCGAGCGAGAGCTTGTCGGCGCGGAGGGCACGCTGGAGTGGATGGCGCCGGAGCCGTTCGACGAAGTCTTTCTGTCCGACGAGGATCCCGGCCTGGGGGCCGCCGAGCAGCTTGTCGCCCGAGAACGAGACGAGATCGGCGCCGGCGGCGAGGCTCGCACGGGCGGTCGGCTCGTCGCCGAGGTCGATCAGCGCCCCCGAGCCGAGATCGTCGACCAGCGGGAGCTCGTGTCGCCGAGCAAGCTGTGCGAGCTCCGCGAGGTCGGGCTGCTCAGTGAAGCCGACGAGCCGGAAGTTCGACTGGTGGACGCGGAGAATGGCGGCCGTCTCGTCCGAGAGGGCGGCCTCGTAGTCGGCGATCCGCGTGCGGTTGGTCGTTCCCACCTCGACGAGCCGCGCCCCCGAGCGCGTGAGGACGTCGGGGATCCGGAAGCCGTCGCCGATCTCGATCAGCTCGCCGCGCGAGACGAGGACGTCGCGTCCGTCCGCAAGCGCGGCGAGCGCGAGGAGCACGGCGGCTGCGTTGTTGTTGACGACGAGCGCGGCTTCCGCGCCTGTCAGCCGCGTGAGGATCGAGGCGATGTGATCCTGACGGGAGCCGCGCTTCCCTTCTGCGAGGTCGTACTCGAGGTTCGAGTACCCGCGCCCGACCTCGAGCACCCGGTCGAGAGCGGCTTCGCCGAGCGGCGCGCGGCCGAGGTTCGTGTGGACGATGACCCCCGTTGCGTTGATCGCGCGGCGTAGCTTGAACGCTTGCGCCGCCGCGAGCTCGGCCGCGGCGAGCGCGTGGACGTCCGGATCGCCGCCCGCCTGGATCTCGGTGCGCGCGCGGTCGAGCGCGGCACGGGCCGCGGTGACTGCGAGCTCGTGCGGCGCCTCCGCGAGCCGGGAGTCTCGAGCGAGCTCGTCGACGGAGGGCAGGTCTCGCAGCTTCATGCCGAAAGTGTAGGAACGAGCTGTTCGAGGAGGGCGGTCAGCGTTCCCGCTGCCCGAGCGCCGACCTCGAGCACGCGCTCGTGGTCGATCGGCTCGGGGAGGACGCCTGCCGCCATGTTCGTGACGCACGAGAGGGCGAGGCAGCGAACGCCCATGTGCCGCGCGGCGAGCACCTCGGGCACGGTCGACATGCCGACGAGGTCGGCGCCGAGTGTGCGGAGCATCCTGATCTCGGCGGGTGTCTCGAACGCCGGGCCGAGCCACGCCGCGTAAATCCCCTCGCGAAGCTCGAAGCCGGCCCGGTCAGCCGCCGCCCCGGCCGCTTCTCTCAGGGCAGGGTCGTACGCGTCGGACATGTCCGGAAAGCGCGGCCCAAGCGACTCGTCGTTCGGGCCGACGAGCGGTGATCGGCCCTGGAGGTTGAGATGGTCCGAGATCGCGACGAGCTGCCCGGGCTCGAAGTCCGTGTTGATCGCTCCGACGGCGTTCGTCAGGACGAGCGTCCGGATCCCGAGCAGCGCGAGGACGCGGATCCCGAACACGACGCGCGCAGGATCGAGCCCCTCGTAGAGATGCGCCCGCCCGCGCATGACGGCCACGTCTGCGCCTCCGAACGACCCGAGGACGAGCGTGCCCGCGTGGCCGACCGCGGTCGACACGGGCCAGCCGGGAACCTCGCCGTAGGGAATCTCGACGGGATCGCCGAGCCCGTCGGCGAAGGCGCCGAGGCCGCTGCCGAGCACGATCCCGATCGCCGGCGCAGCGCTCGAGCGCGTCTGGATAGCGGCCACGGCTGTGTCGAGCTCGCTCCGCACGGAGTCCAGCATAGGCCGGGGCTACACTCGTCGATCGTGCGTGCGCTCCGCCTGGGGGTGTCGGTATGCGTCGCGCTGGTCGTCGTGGCCGGTGCGGCGGCTTCGGCGCCTCCGCTCGTCACGCTCAGCGCGCCGCTGCCCACGAACGGCCCGAAGGTCAAGGCGCCGGTCGCGATCCTCATCGACTCGGGAACGGGCCAGGTGCTGTACGCGAAGCGGCCGTACATGCGACGCCCGATCGCTTCGACGACGAAGATCATGACGGCGATCGTCGCCATGCACCTGCTCCAGCCCGGCGACATCGTCCGCGTCCCACGTCAGGCGACGCGCGTCGAGCCCTATCGCGAGGGTCTTCGCAAGGGCGAGCGCGTCCCCGCCTGGAAGCTGTTCTACGGCCTCCTCATGGTGTCGGGAAACGACACTGCCGTCACCCTCGCCGTTGCCGCGGGCGGGACACGCGAGCACTTCATCACGCTCATGAACCAGAAGGCGCGCGAGCTCGGGCTCCGGCACACGCACTTTCTGAGCGCGAGTGGCCTGATCGACGACGGCAACTACTCGACCGCCTGGGATCTCGCCGCGCTCGCGCGCTATGCGCTTCGCAACCCACGCTTCCGCTCGATCGTGGCGACGAAGAAGAAGCGCGTCTGGTGGCGTCCGCCGACGTACGCGAAGCTCTACGAGAACCACAACAAGCTCCTTTGGAGCTACCGGGGCGCGGACGGGGTGAAGACGGGGTGGACGACGAAGGCGGGTTCGTGCCTTGTGGCCTCCGCTCACCGGCACGGGGTCGGCCTGATCACCGTCGTCCTCGACTCTCCGGATCACTACGGCGACACGATCAAGCTCTTGAACTACGGCTTCGCGCAGCGCGGCTAGGCAATCAGCTCGAAGCTGCGAGGGGCTCGTCTCCCTTCTTCGCGCAGGCGGCGACGATCGCGTCGATCGCCTCCTTTGGCTCGTCGGTGACCGTCAGCAGGGCGAGATCCTCGCGCGCCATGAAGCCCTGGTCGGCGAGGACGTCGATCCAGTCGAGCAGCGGTCGCCAGTGGTCCCGCCCGATCAAGCAGACCGGGAAGAGACCGATCTTTCCCGTTTGGATGAGGACGAGCGACTCGAACAGCTCGTCGAGCGTGCCGAACCCGCCGGGCATCAGCACGAGCCCCTCGGCCGCCTTCACGAGCATCACCTTGCGCGCGTAGAAGTGGTGGAACGTGAAGCCGATGTCGCAATACGCGTTCAGCGACTGCTCGTGTGGGAGCTCGATGTTGAAGCCGACCGAGATTCCGCCCGCCTCCTGCGCGCCGCGGTTCGCGGCCTCCATGGCTCCGGGGCCGCCGCCGGTGACGACGGCGAAGCCGGCCTCTACGGCGAGGCGGCCCAGCTCCCGTGCCTCGGCGTACGTCGCATCGCTCGCCGGCGTCCGCGCCGACCCGAAGATCGTGATCGCGGGGCAGTCGAGCGAGTCGACAACAGCGAAGCCCGCGCGGAACTCGTCCGCGATCATCCGGACGTGCCGCTCGATGTCGGGGTCGACCCGCTCGAGGATCTGCTTGTCGGAGTTCGTGCTCACAGCCGGTGCTGGACGACGTGTGAGCCGAGCATCCCGAGCAGGAGCAACCCGGCCAGACCGAAGTACATGACAGCGAGCGTGAGGGCCCGTCCGCGCGCTCCACCGACGCGGAGGTACCGGTAGTAACGCAACAGGTGCCCGCCGTCGAGAAACCCGATCGGGATCAGGTTGAAGAGGTTGAGGAGAAAACCGGTGTACGCGAGCGCGCGCAGGAGATCCGAGTCCCGGACGTCACCGGCGACCCAGAGCACGGCAGCGCCGACCCCTCCGAGAGCAGGCCCTGCGTACGAGATCAGCGCGTGGCGCCAGGGCCCGATGCGCGCGTCCTTGAGCGCGACGTAGGCGCCGAGAAAGGGAATGAAGACGGGGAGGTCGGGATGTAGCCCCTGTCGTCGGGCTTCGAGATAGTGGCCGAGCTCGTGCACGAGGATGAGCGCGACGAGCCCGATGGCGAACGTCCAGCCCCAGAGCAACGCGTAGCCGCCGACGGCGATGAAGATCGAGCCGAACTTGAGCGCCGGGACGCCGATCTTCACGAGCAGAGCGCCGACGACGAGGATCGGCGCGAAGATCTTGCGCACGAGCCCGCGCCAGTCGAAGCCCCCTGGCCGGATCGGGTCGTAATCGCGGTACTCGCTCACGAGCCTCTCCCGATCCATTCCTCGCCGCCCTCGTAGATCTCCTTCTTCCAGAGCGGCGCCGTCTCCTTGAGCCGGTCGATCGCGTCCTTGCACGCGGCGAGCGCGTCCGCCCGGTGCGGCGCGGAGACGGCGATCGCGACGGATGTGTCGCCGATCGAGACGACGCCGACGCGATGCGCGATCGCGACCTCGCACAGGTCGTACTGCGCCTTGAGGTCGGAGGCGAGGTCGGCCATCACCGACTCGGCCATCCCCTCGTACGCCTCGTACTCGAGGCGGATCACCTGGCGGCCGCGCGACGTCGCACGCGTCGTGCCGATGAAGGTCGCGATCGCGCCCGCCCGCTCGTCCGCCACCTCGTCGACGACGACACCAGGGTCGATCGCCTCCGCCGAAAGGCGAAACGCACCGCCCGAGACGGGCGGGATCAGCGCCACCTCGTCGCCCTCGGCGATCGCGCGATTCGGTGCCGCGTACTCCTTGTTCACCGCATACAGAAGGCCGGGGGGCTCCTCTCCGAGGGCAAGCGCCGGCCAGACGTCGCCGACAAGCGACCCCTGGGCAAGCTCCACTTCGCGCGCTCCTGTACCCGCGCGCTCGCGCAGCCCCGCGAAGAGCCGGACCGTGATCTGCATGCCCGTAGCGTAGATTGAGGCTCATGGCGACGGCCGAGGATCGCCGGGAGACGGAGTCCGGCATCGAGGTGAAGCCCGTCTACTCCCCGCCCGACGTCGCCGGCATCGAGCTCGAGCGGCCGGGCGAATACCCGTTCACGCGCGGGCCGTACGAGACGATGTACCGCGGCCGGCCGTGGACGATCCGCCAGTACGCAGGCTTCGGGTCGGCGGAGGAGACGAACGAGCGGTTCCGCTACCTGCTCGACCTCGGCCAGACAGGTCTCTCGGTCGCCTTCGACCTGCCGACGCAGCTCGGCTACGACTCGGACGACCCGGTCGCGCTCGGGGAGGTCGGCCGCACGGGCGTCGCGATCGACTCGATCGAGGACATGCGCGTCCTCTTCGAAGGAATCCCGCTCGACCGCGTCTCGACCTCGATGACGATCAACGCGCCCGCCGCGCTCCTCCTCCTGCTCTACGAGCTCGCAGCGGAGGAGCAAGGCATCCCCGGCACCGCCCTTCGCGGCACGGTCCAGAACGACATCCTCAAGGAGTACATCGCGCGCGGGAACTACATCTTCCCGCCGCGGCCCTCGATGCGGATCACGACCGACCTCTTCGCGTATTGCGCGGAGCGGCTGCCGCATTTCAACACGATCTCGATCTCCGGCTACCACATCCGCGAAGCGGGCTCGACCGCGGTACAGGAGCTCGCATTCACGGTCGCAAACGGCATCGCCTATTGCGCGGCGGCGGTGGACGCGGGGCTTTCTCCCGACGCATTCGGCGAGCGCGTGTCGTTCTTCTTCAACGCACACAACGACTTTCTTCAGGAGGTGGCGAAGTTCCGTGCCGCCCGTCGACTCTGGGCGCGCGTGATGAGGGACCGTTTCGGGGCGACCAATCCGAAGGCGCTCGCGCTCCGCTTCCATGCGCAGACGGGCGGCTCCACGCTGACGGCGCAGCAGCCCGAGCTCAACATCGTCCGCGTGGCCGTGCAGGCGCTCTCGGCCGTCTGCGGCGGCGCGCAGTCGCTGCACACCAACTCGTTCGACGAGGCGCTCGCGCTGCCGACCGAGCACGCTGCACGGATCGCGCTTCGGACGCAGCAGGTGCTCCAGCACGAAGCAGGCGTCGTGTCGGCCGCGGACCCGCTCGGGGGCTCGTACTACATCGAGGCGCTCACGCGGGACCTCGAACAGCGCGCGTGGGAGCTGATCGAGCGCGTCGACGAGCTCGGCGGCGCCGTTGCTGCGATCGAGCAGGGGTTCGTCCAGCGGGAGATCGAGGACGCTGCCTTCACCGAGGCGACCGCCGTCGAGGCAGGTAGCCGCGTCGTCGTCGGCGTCAATAGCTACGTGGACGGCGAGGGGGTGGACGTCGAGCTCCAGCGCATCGACCCCGAGATCGAGCGCCGCCAGCTCGAGCGCACCGGCGCGGTCCGAGCCACGCGCGACGCGAGCGGCGCCGCGGCGGCTCTCGCCGAGGTACGCGCCGTTGCCGCTGAAGAGGGGAACCTGCTCCTCCCGATGCGAGAGGCCTTGCGCGCCCGCTGCACGATCGGGGAGATCTGCGGCGCGCTGCGCGAGCTCTACGGCACGTACGACGCCCAACGCCCGTAGCGCACGCGGACGTCGCACGTGAGGATCCTCCTCGTCTCGCAGATGTACCCGGGCCCGAGCGATCCCGACTTCGGCGTCTTCGTCCAGGATCTCGAGCGCGCGCTCGTCGACCGGGGCCACGACTTCGAGCGCGTTGTCATCGACCGTCGCGGTGGAGGGCGCCATCGCTACCCGGACCTCGCACGTCGCACGCGCGCTGCCGCGCAGCGCTTTCGCCCCGACGTCGTCTACGCCCACATGCTCGTGCCCGCTGGGCTGGCCGCCGCGCTCTCGACCAGGACGCCCCTCGTCGTCACGGCGCACGGGCAGGACGTCGCGAACATCGGCCGGATCCGCGGCGTGGGCTCGGCCACGCGGCTGGTCTGTCGCCGAGCCGCGGCGGTGATCTGCGTCTCCGACTATCTGCGCCGCAAGCTCGAGGCGCGCGTACCCGAGGCTAGGTGGCAAGACGTCGGTGATCGACTGCGGCGTCGACCTGAACCGCTTCGCGGTCGAACCTGCTCCTCCGGAACCGACGGCGTATCTCTTTGTCGGCTCACTGACGGAACGCAAGAACGTCGAGCGCCTCGTCGCAGCGTTCGCGTCGCTCCGGGACGATCGAGCGACGCTGACCATCGTCGGTGAAGGCCCGCTCCGACCCCGGCTCGAAGGACGAGACCGTGTCTCCGTGGTCGGCGCGCTTCCGCACGACGAGATCGCCGCGCGGATCGCCGCGGCGCACGTCGTCTGCCAGCCGAGCCTCGTCGAGCCGTTCGGCCAGGCGCTGCTCGAGGCGATGGCGTGCGGGCGGACGGTCGTCGCGACGTGCGTCGGCGGCGCCTCGGAGCTCGTCCCGGAAAGCGCAGGCATCCTCGTCGACCCGCTCGACGTCGAGGCGATAGCGGCCGCGCTCCGAGAGGCCGCCGAGCGGCCGTGCCCGAACCCGGCGGCGCGCGCCGCGGCGGAGAGCCACGACGTGCGCCGCCAGGCCGAGCGGATCGAGGCCGTTCTCGCTAGCGCTGCGCAGAGCTAGGCGCTGCCGCCGGCGCCTCCGGCGCCTTCACCACCACCGAGTAGACGACCCAGCCGAGCACGGCGCCAAGCGGCGGCCCGATCAGGTAGACCCAGAAGTCCGTCCAACGGTTGCCGACCAGCGCCGGGCCGAAGCTCCGCGCGGTGTTGAGGGACGAGCCGCTGAACGGGATCAGCGCGAAGTGCGCCGCGGCCAGCGTCAGCGGGATCGCGATCAGCGCAGTCCCCCCGTGGCGGTCGCTCTTCGTCGACTGGAGGATGACGAGCACGAAGATGGCCGTGGCGATGAGCTCGAGCAGGAAGGCCGTGCCGGCTCCCTGCGGGCCGGGCACCGTTGCCGTGAGCTTGACCGAGCTCTTGCTGAACGCGATCGCGACACAGAGCGAGGCTAGAACGGCGCCGGCGAGCTGCGCGATCCAGTACGGGATCAGGTGTTTAGCGTCGAGGCGGCGGTCGAGCACCATCGCGATCGAGACGCCCGGGTTGAAGTGGCCGCCTGAAGCTTCCGCGAACGCGTAGAGCCCGGCGAGCAAGGCGAGACCGAAGGCGAGCCCGACCGTCACGTCGAATGCGCTTTCGCCCTGCGTTGCGAGGATCGCCGTGGTGCCGACGAAGACGAGCGTGAACGTGCCGAAGAGCTCGGCAAGGTACTTGCGGACGTCGTCAGTCATGGGTCTCCCTCCGAAGCTGGATTTCGGCGGAGGCTAAACGGAATCGTGGATACGTGCTAGGGCGTCGCGAGGATGAGCTGCTACCCGTCTTCCAGCTTGGCAAGATCGGCGAGCCGGATGTCGACGAGCAGCTGCACCGCGTCCTCGAGGCCGGCCTCGCGCGCGACTTCGAGCGCCTGCTCGTACGACTCGCGAACCTTCTCTGGCGCGACGCCCTGCTTCAGCCGGTTGTCGCCGGTGACGAGCAGTTTCTGGATCCGCTCGCGGGCGTCGTCTGCGGGCACGTCGGCTAGTCTAGAGCCGTGGTCGCCCTGCTCGCAGTCGTCCAGGTTGTGCTCGCCTCCGGCCTGATCGGGCTCATCCTCATGCACTCCGGGCGCGACACCGGCTTCGGTGGCATGGGGTTCACCCCGGCCTCGCAGGGCGGCACGCACATCGTCGAGCGGAACCTGACGCGGCTGACGGTGATCGTCGCGACGCTCTTCTTCCTCAACTCGATCGCGCTCTTCCAGCTCCTCCAGTAGCCGCCGTCCAGGAGGCGAGGGCCGGTCGCTAGAATGCGGCCGCGCGCTGGTGGCGGAATTGGTAGACGCGCCAGGTTGAGGGCCTGGTGGCCGCTTTAGGCCGTGGAGGTTCAAGTCCTCTCCAGCGCATCCTGGCGTCCCTTGACGCCATCCGAGTGCGCCGGTACCGTGGACGAACACATGTTCGCCTACAAGGAGGAACCGGTGTGCTGACCCCCCGGCAACAGGAGATCTGGGACTACGTCGTCCGCTACGTCGACGAGCACGGCTATCCACCGACCGTGCGCGAGATCGGCGAGGCGGTCGGGCTCGCATCTCCGTCGACCGTGCACGCGCACCTCGCGAACCTCGAGCGCGCCGGTCTGCTTCGCCGCGACCCCACGAAGCCGCGTGCGCTCGAGCTCACGGGACGCGAGCGCGCTGCGCCGGAGCGACCCTCGCGCGAGGGCGACCTCCTGCCGCTCGTCGGTCAGATCGCGGCCGGCGGCCCGCTGCTCGCCGCCCAGGACATCGAGGAGTACGTGAGCGTTCCAGGCGTCGTCGGTCCGGCCGACTTCGTGTTGCGCGTCAAGGGCGACTCGATGGTCGACGCGGGCATCCTCGATGGCGACTACGTCATCGTCAGGCGTCAACAGGATGCGACGAACGGCGACATCGTCGTGGCGCTCGTGGGTGAGGACGAGGTTGCCGACGAGGCGACGGTGAAGCGCTTCTTCCGCGACAACGGCCGGATCCGTCTCCAGCCCGAGAACGCGACTCTCGAGCCGATCTTTGCGGACCACGTCGAGCTGCTCGGGAAGGTCGTCGGGATGTACCGGAAGGTCTGATGGGAACGGTCGCCGAGCTGAACCGGACGCTCGAGCAAGAGCTGTTCGCGCTAGTCCGTGGCGCGAGCCTCGAGTGCCTCGTGTGCGGAGAGTTCGTCCTGCGCATCGGCGACGCCGTGTTTTGCCCGGAATGTCGCTCGCAGCTCGCATCGGACGCTGCGGGGGTAGACGCCGGCCTGCCGACAATCGAGCTGGGAACGCCCTAGTCGGACACCTCGAGCCGCTCGGCGTCGTCGATCACCTCGTCCGCCTGCCGGTGGCTCTCTGAGGTAGCCGACGAGCCGCTCCGCGGTCGGGATGCCGCTCTGCTCGGTGCGGCGGATCGCCTCGTCGACGTCGTAGGGCGTGCGCCTGAGACGCACATCGGGCCCGAGCTCGGCCCAGTACGCTGCCGGGCTCGCGCCGTAGGGCAGCCCAACGCTGCCAGCGTTCATGCTGGTGATCCCCAGCACGCGCCGCTCGAACTGCAGATGGACGTGCGCCGTGGCGAGCACGTCGAGCCGAACCCCCTCGAGGAGCGCTTCCATCCGTGACTCGGGCGTCCGTGGCGTGACGATCTCCTGGTCGCCTCGCGGAGAGCCGTGGCAGCAGAAGACGTGGCCCACACCCTCCACCTCGACGGCCACGGCGCCCGTGAATCGTCCGATCTCCGCCAGGCGCTCCGGCGTGTGCCGCTCGAGCATCCAGCGCCCGACCTCGCTTCGCTCGTCGTCCCGCGCAGCCGTCAGGCGGAGAAGCGCCGACTCCGCGTTCCCGCGGACGAACACGGCGTTCCCGATGTCGTTCGCGAGCGCCAGCGTCTCCTCCGGCTCCGGGCCCCAGGAGAGGTCACCGTTCACGACGACGAGCTCCGGCGGGGCGCGTCGCAGCTCGTCGACCACGGCCGCCAGCGCCGAGGCGTTCCCGTGCACGTCCGCGATCACGGCGAGGCGTGACACACGTTTCGCGTCCACGACCGGCGACGCCGGTGCGCCATGGCTCCGTTCTGCGCCGCCCATCGCGAGGATCTTGCCCGGCGCTACGATTTCCTGTGCAGGCCGGGTGACCGCGGGCCGAGAGGTCCGAGGAAAGTCCGGACACCGCAGGGCAGGACGCTGGGGAAACCCCAGGCGGCGAAAGCCGACGGAAAGTGGCACAGAAAGGAGACCGCCACCGGCGAACTGGAATCTCCGGAGACGCCGGGGGTAAGGGTGAAAGGGTGGGGTAAGAGCCCACCAGCGCCGTGGTGACGCGGCGGCTAGCCAAACCCCGTCCGGTGCAAGGCGAAGCAGGCCCCTGAGACGCTGCCCGCCGAGGGGCCGGGTGCGCCGCTCGAGCCGTCGCGTAAGCGCCGGCCTAGAGGGATGGTCACCCTCGACAGAATCCGGCTTACAGGCCTGCTACCGAGAGGCCCCCGCGAGGGGGCCTCTCCAGTTCAGTGGGCGCCGTCCTCGAACCCGCCCAGCGCTGCGCGAACGAGGCCGGGCAGCGTATGGAGCTCATAGCCGCCCTCCAGCACAGCCGCAAGCCGCGGTGCGAGCCCGGCCGCCTGACGCGCCAGCTCGCGAAAGCACGCCTCGGTCACGCGCATGTTCGCCATCGGGTCGTTTTCGTGCGCGTCGAACCCGGCGGACACGATCAGGAGGTCAGGCCCGAAGCGCTCGACCGCCGGTACGACCGTGTGCCCGAACGCGTGCAAGTACTGGTCGTCTCCTGACCCTGCGGACATCGGCACGTTGACCGTTGTCTCACGCTGCTCGTTCGGCCCGCCCGAGCCCGGATAGAACGGGAACTCGTGGAGGGAGACGAAGAGCACGGTGTCGTCCGCCCAGAAGATGTCCTGTGTGCCGTTGCCGTGGTGCACGTCCCAGTCGAGGATGGCGACGCGACGTAGCCCGAGCTCTGCCTGCGCGAAGCGGGCGGCGATGGCGGCGTTGTTGAAGAAGCAGAAGCCCATCGCTGCCCCTTCGACCGCGTGGTGGCCGGGTGGCCGGACGAGCGCAAAGGCGCCACGTTCTACTGCGTCGATCGCACCGCCGGCCGAGAGCAGTGCCGCGCGGTACGTCGTCTGGGACGCCGGGGTATCGCCGGTCAGCCAGGTCGGGCTGTCCAGCGACTGCATGAACCGGAGGTGCGACTCCGAGTGGCAGCGCAGGATCTCTGCCTCGGTCGCTTCGCGCGCCTCGTGCCAGGCGGGAAACGCCTCCTGGAGCACCTTGAGGCGCGCCGGCGTCTCGGGATGGTGGCCGGTCGGGTGCAGCGAGGCCAGCTCGGAGTGGCTGACGATCTCCATCGCTAGATCGCGCCGCCCGCCGCTGCGAGCCGGCTCGCGAGAGCGTTCATGCCGAGCTCGCGTAAGCGATCCGACGCCTCCGCCCAGGTTGGTGTCTGGTCGTTCAGGGAGGGGAGGGGGGCGGAGGCGTCGAGCGTCGCTATTCGACGGTAGAGCCTCAAGTCCTCCGCTTGCGCTTCGAACCTTCCGGCGGTAAGCGCCGCCTCGAGCGTGCCGTGCTCTGCGAGGACGACCGCCGCTGTCTTCGCGCCGACGCCCTTCGCACCGGGGATCTTGTCCGAGGGGTCGCCGCGCAGCGCGATGAAGTCGGGCACCTGCTCGGGCTCGACGCCGTAGATGGCACGAACCTCGGCCGGTCCCACACGCTCGAGAACGCTCACGCCTCGCACCGGCCGAACGATCGATGTCTTCGCCGTGGCGAGCTGGAAGGCGTCGCGGTCGGAGGTGACCACGAGCGCGGTTCCGCCGCGCTTCTCCTCCGCCTTTGCGGCCGCAGCGAGGAAGTCGTCCGCCTCGTAGCCCGGCGCCCGAGCAGACCGGAACCCGAAGGACTCGACGAGCGCCGGCAAGAGCGCGAGTTGCTCGAGCAGCGCGTCGTCGAAGACGCGACCCGCCTGGTAGCCGGGGAGCGCTTGGTGGCGGTAGGTCGGTACCTCGAGCGTGTCCCAGCCGACGACGACCGCCCGGGGGCGCTCCTGCTCCCAGAGCCCCTGCAGGAAGTTGCAGAAGCCCGTGAGCGCGCCGGCCGGCTTGCCGCCAGCCCGGCGAATCGTCTTCGGAAGGCCGTGGTACGCCCGATGGGTGAGGCTGTCGCCGTCGACGACGAGGAGCGGGCGCTTAGAGCCGGTCATGAAGCTCGTAGATGGCCGTCATCAGGCGCTCGGTCGCGGTGCGTGAGGCATCGCGAGGGGTCATTCCCGCGAGATCGGAGACGTCGATCGGCTGTCCGTAGGAAACGGCGAGCCGTGTCAGTCGGGATACCTTGTCCGTTCCCTTGATCGCAGCCGGGACGAGCGGGACCCCAGCGGCGAGCGCGATGCGGGCCGCACCGGTCCTCGGCCGGTGCTGGAACTTCTTCACGAGCCCCTTCGACCTCCTTGTCCCCTCCGGAAACATCGCGACGATCTTGCCCTCGCGGCACAGCCGGATCGCGGCCTCGATCGCCTCGATGTCCTGTTCGCCGCGGCGTACGGGGAACGCGCCGCCGGCGCGGAGAGGTGGCCCGAGGATCGGGTTGAAGAGCTCGACCTTGGCCATGAAGTACAGCTGCCGCTTTGGCCAGAGCGGATACCCGAGCGGCCACGGGTCGAAGTTCGACGTGTGGTTCGCAGACAGAACGAAGCCGCCCGAGTCGGGGTAGGTTCTCGACGCCGTCGGCCTTGAGCCGAAAGAGGCCATGCATGACCGGCCAGCTGACGAAGCCGACGAAGGAATAGAACGGTGTTGGCACGCGGGGAAAGTATCCGCCAGGAAGCGTCCACTGATCGGGTCGCTACCTTGTCCACGCGATGAGCGAGACAAACCCACGCCGCCTCGTGATCGTCGAGTCTCCGGCCAAGGCCCGGACGATCTCGCGCTTCCTGGGCGACGGCTACGTGGTCGAATCGAGTATCGGGCACATCCGCGATCTGCCGGATCGTGCGAGCGAGATCCCGAAGGACGAGCGGGCGAAGTTCGGCGCTCTCGGCGTCGCCATCGACGACGGGTTCGAGCCGTACTACGTCGTCGACGCCGACAAGAAGCGCGTCGTCGCAGATCTGAAGAAGAAGCTCAAGGATGCAGACGAGCTCCTGCTCGCGACAGACGAGGATCGCGAAGGAGAGGCCATCGCCTGGCACCTCGTCGACGTGCTGAAGCCGAAGGTGCCCGTGCGGCGGATGGTCTTCCACGAGATCACCCGCGACGCGATCCTCCGTGCGCTCGACGAGACACGCGACGTCGACGACCGTCTCGTCGACGCGCAGGAGACGCGGCGGATCCTCGACCGGCTCTACGGCTACGAGGTGTCGCCGGTGCTCTGGAAGAAGGTGATGCGTGGCCTCTCGGCGGGGCGCGTCCAGTCCGTCGCGACGCGGCTCGTGGTCGAGCGCGAGCGCGCACGCATGCGCTTCGTGTCGGCTGCGTACTGGGATCTCGCCGGCACCTTCGATCCCGGCACGTTCGAGGCAAGGCTTGTCTCTCTCGACGGCAAGCGCGTCGCGCAGGGCCGGGACTTCGCGGAGGACGGACAGCTCAAGGCGGACGCGGCCCAGCTGGACGAGGCCGATGCACGCGGTCTCGCCGAACGGCTCGAGACTGCCGAGTTCACCGTCAGGTCGATCGAGGAGAAGCCGTATTCGCGCAAGCCGTCTGCGCCCTTCAAGACGTCGACCCTGCAGCAGGAGGCGAGCCGCAAGCTCAGGTTCAGCGCGCAGACGACGATGCGCGTCGCCCAGCGTCTCTACGAAGCCGGGCACATCACGTACATGCGCACCGACTCGACGACGCTCTCGGAGGCTGCGCTCGCTGCTGCGCGTGCACAGGCGAAGGAGCTCTACGGCGCAGAGTCGGTCCCCGCTTCCCCTCGCCGCTACGAGACGAAGAGCGCGAATGCCCAGGAGGCGCACGAGGCGATCCGGCCCGCAGGCGACCGCTTCCGGCTCCCGAAGGAGCTCGCAGGAGAGCTCGATAGAGACGAGCTGGCGCTCTACGAGCTCGTCTGGATGCGGACGATCGCGTCGCAGATGGCGGACGCGAAGGGCAAGACCGTGTCGCTTCGCATCGGCGCCGAGTCGAGCGCCGGCGAGGACGTCGAATTCGGAGCCGCCGGCACCGTGATCACGTTCCGCGGCTTCCTCGCGGCCTACGAGGAGGGGCGCGACGAGGAGCCGGACGCTGACGAGGCTCGTCTACCCGCGGTCGACGAGGGTCAGGCCCTCGCTCTCCTCGGTCTCGAGGCGCAGGGCCACGAGACCACGCCGCCGGCACGGTTCACCGAAGCGACCCTCGTGCAGGCGCTCGAGGAGCGTGGCATCGGCCGCCCGTCGACGTACGCCTCGATCCTCTCGACCATCGTCGACCGGGGCTACGTGTTCAAGCGCGGCACGGCCCTCGTGCCGACCTTTCTCGCCTTCGCTGTCACCCAGCTGCTCGAGCAGCACTACGGCACGCTCGTCGATTACCAGTTCACCGCCCGGATGGAGGACGACCTCGACCGCATCGCGGCCGGGAGCGAGGACCGCGTCGCCTGGCTCACGCGCTTCTACAAGGGGGACGGCGGAGATCCCGGCCT
The DNA here is from genome assembly GCA_963773055.1 of uncultured Actinomycetes bacterium. GTDB lineage: Bacteria > Actinomycetota > Thermoleophilia > Gaiellales > Gaiellaceae > PALSA-612. Next base: position 45,416 of record CAVYZL010000006.1, read on the forward strand.
GCACGCGCTCGTCACCGACCACCTGGACGAGATCGACGCGCGCGCGGTCAACTCGATTGCCTTGCCGGGCACGGACATCGTCGTCCGCGTCGGTCGGTACGGGCCTTACCTCGAGCGCGGCGACCAGCGGGCGTCCGTCGCCGACGAGACCTCGCCGGACGAGCTGACTGCCGGCAAGGCCGAGGAGCTGCTCACCCAGTCGGCGGACGAGCGCCCGCTCGGCGTCGATCCGGAGACCGGGCGGCCGATCGTCGTCCGTCGCGGCCGATACGGCCCGTATGTGATGGAGGAGCTGCCCGAGGACACCTCCGAGAAGCCCCGGACAGCATCCCTCTTCGCGTCGATGAGACCGGAGTCGATCACGCTCGACGAAGCGCTCCGCCTGCTCACCCTCCCGCGCACGGTCGGAGTCGACCCGACGACGGGTGAAGAGATCGTCGCAACGAACGGCCGCTACGGCCCCTTCGTGAAGCGAGGGACCGAGACGAGGTCGCTCGAGTCGGAGGAGCAGCTCTTCACGCTGACGGTCGATGAAGCTGTGGCGCTCTTCGCTCAGCCCAAGCAGGGGCGGAAGCGACAGTCGGCCGCCCCTCTCCGGGAGCTCGGCGCCGATCCGGCGTCAGGCGCCGCCGTCGTCGTCAAGGACGGACGTTTCGGTCCCTACGTCACGGACGGCGAGACGAACGCGAGCCTCCGCGGCGGCGACAGCGTCGAGTCGCTGACGCTCGACCGCGCCGCCGAGCTGTTGGCCGAGCGCAGGTCGCGCGGCCCGGCGAAAAAGCGCAAGCGGGCTGCGCGCAGATAGTTCACTGACCCTTTACACCTGGTCAGCACACCGTTAACGGGTGTCGTGCAAACCTTTCGGGGGTACGACACGTCTTGAAGGGGGACGAAGAACGGAGCAGGTCAAATGAACCGTTCGTCCGGTTTGCGCGGAATACTTCGACGACAGGAGTCGTTGACGTGCGGGAAGCCGGGATCGGGTCTTCGGGGGATAGCAACCCGAGGACATTGAACCTAGAGTGAGAAAGTTTGACCATCAGGGGTACGTGGGCACAGAAAGGACGCGAGAGTCACTTGACGCATAACCAACTGCACGAACTGATTGAAAGCGACCAGGGGCGCCTCCTGCTCGAGGCGGCCGAGGAACGCGGCTACGTCGAGCCGACGGAGCTCGAGGCATTTGCCGCCGAGCACGACCTCGCCGACGAGGACCTCGAGGCGTTTGCGCGCGAGCTCGAGTCGATGGGTGTCGAGCTCGGCCCGAAGGCAGCGGCGGAAGGCGAAGCGAGCTCGGCGAAACTGAACCTCGAGCCGGACGAGGTTGCCGGCGCAGCCGACAGCCTCCAGCTCTTCCTCGCCGACGTGGGCAAGCACAAGCTGCTCACTGCCGCCGAGGAGGTCACGCTCGCGAAGCGCATCGAGCGCGGCGACCCCGTCGCAAAGCGCCGGATGATCGAGTCGAACCTCAGGCTCGTCGTATCGATCGCCAAGGGTTATCGAGGCCTCGGCGTTCCCTTCCTCGACCTCATCCAGGAAGGCACGCTCGGGCTGAACCGCGCGGTCGAGAAGTTCGACTGGCGGCGTGGATACAAGTTCTCGACCTACGCGACGTGGTGGATTCGCCAGTCGGTCCAGCGCGCCGTCGCAAATCACGCCCGGACGATTCGTGTGCCGGTTCACGTCGTCGAGCGGCAGCAGAAGCTCAGCCGCGCGGCGCGTCGGCTCGAGGTCGAGCTCGGACGTGAGGCGACGAAGGAGGAGCTCGCCGAGGCGACGGGCCTTCCGATGCAGCACATCGATGAGGCGCTCGGAGCAGCGCACGCGTCCATCTCGCTGAACCAGACGGTCGGCGCGGACGACGAGGGCGAGCTCGGAGATCTCTTCGCCGACCGCGAGGCCGCCGACCCGTTCGACGAGGCCGAGGAGTCGCTACGGCGCCAGGGGATCCGAAAGGCGCTCGACGCGCTTCCCGAGCGCGAGCGGCGCATCCTCGAGCTCCGCTTCGGGTTCGTCGGCGAGCCGTGGACGCTCGAGGCGATCGGCAACGAGCTCGATCTGACGCGGGAACGAGTCCGTCAGCTCGAGAGCCAGGCGCTCGCACGCCTCTCGGCGCTTCGCGAGCTTCAGACCGTCGCTGCGGCGTAGGCCGCAACCGATTCCCAGCCGTGGACTCAGGATCCTCCTTCGGGAGGGTCCTGAAATCCCCGTGGCATAGTTCTCGTTCGCTATGAGCGCCATCGCGGCCACTCCCGAGACGGTTGTTGCAGACGCTGGCCTCAGCCCGCGGCAGCTGTTCTGGATGCGCTTCAAGAAGGACAGGGCTGCCGTTGCGGGGGGGATCATCATCATCGTGCTCATCTTCCTCGCCATCTTCGGAGGCCCGCTCGCGGAGCACGTCACCGGGCACGGGCAGAACGAGCCGTTCACGAACATGACGGACGATTTCGGCCTGCCGAAGGGGCCGAACTCCCAGTTCTGGTTCGGCGCCGACTCCGCGGGGAGGGATCTGTTCGTGCGCACGATGTACGGCGCGCGGACGTCGTTGCTCGTGGGCATCGTAGCGTCGGGCTTCGCCGTGCTGATCGGCACGACGATCGGCATTCTTGCCGGCTTTTTCGGCGGCTGGGCCGACACGACGCTCTCCCGGGGCGCCGACGTCATGCTCGCCGTCCCCCAGCTCCTGATTTCGATCGGCATCGTGGCGGCCTGCAGCACGACGAAGGAGGGGTGTGCCGGCGGGCTGATCAAACCCGGGTTATCGATCGTGATCGCGGTCATCGTCCTCTTCTCGTGGCCCTATGTCGCCCGCGTCGTCCGCGGCAACACGCTCTCTCTCAAGGAAAAGGAGTTCGTCGAGGCGAGCCGATCGCTCGGAGCCGGGAGCACGCGGATCATTGCCGGGGATCTGCTACCGAACCTGATTGCGCCGATCATCGTGCTCGCGACGCTGCTCGTTCCGCAGAGCATCCTCTTCGAAGCGGCGCTTTCCTATCTCGGGCTTGGCGTTCCGCCCGACCAGGCGTCGTGGGGACAGACCCTCGCCGACGCGTCCGGTCTCTACGACGTGGCGTGGTGGCTGATGGTGTTCCCGGGCGCGTTCCTCGTTCTCACGACGCTCGCGTTCAACCTGCTCGGCGACGGTCTCCGCGACGCGCTCGACGTGCGCACCGACCGTTGATCACGCTCCAACTCTGTGTCGTCTGTCATCGTCTTAGTTGATGTGACGAACCGTCACGCAATTCCCGCAAGGATGCGGGGGAAGGAGGGCACGTGCGAAGCATGAAGCGAAGGACGGTCTGGTCGATCGGCACTGCCGTTGGAGTCCTCGCGGTGGCCTCGATCGTCGTCTCCGTGGCATCCGGAGGTGGGTCCAAGAGCCTCAAGGGAGGCACCTACCGAGTCGGCTGGGAGTCGAGCTTCGGATTCACCGACAACTTCGACCCGACGGGCGAGTATCTCGCCAACTCGTTTGCGATCAACACGAATCTCCTCTTGCGCGGTCTCGTCGGCTACAACCACGTCGCGGGTGCCGCTGGAGCCGTCGTCGTTCCGGACCTCGCGACGACGGTGCCGAAGCCGACCAACGGCGGGAGGCGCTACACGTTTCACCTCAAGAACGGGGTCAAGTTCGGCCCGCCTGTGAACCGCGAGATCACGTCAAAGGACGTGAAGTACGCGCTCGAGCGCATGGCACGACCGAAGAACGGCGCGCAATACGCCTTCTACTTTCCGGTCATCAGGGGCTGGGACGCGTACAGCAAGGGCAAGGCGAAGTCGATCTCCGGCATCAAGACGCCCAACGCGAAGACGATCGTCTTCAACCTCACGGCCCCTACGGGTGACTTCTTGCTCCGCCTGGGAATGCCGGCCGCCTACCCGATGCCCGCGGAAGTCGCGAAGTGCTTCGAGGGAAAGCCCGGTGCATACGGGCGCGTACGTCATCGCCTCCGGGCCGTACATGATCGAAGGGTCTGACAAGCTGGACATCAGCTCCTGCAAGGCGATGAAGCCGATCAGCGGCTTCGACGGCGTGACGAAGCTCACGCTCGTCCGGAACCCGAACTACAACCCGAAGAACCGACAGCCGCAAGGCGCGGGAGAGCAACCCGGACAGCTTCGAGTTCACCGTCGACTCGAACATCGACGACATCTACAACAAGGTCGGCGCAGGCGAGCTCGACGACGAGTATGCGACCGCGTCGCCGAAGGTGTTCCGTGAGTACTCGACGAGCGCGAGCAAGCGGAAGTACCTCCACTCGGACTGGGCGGACGGGACGTACTACATCACCATGAACCTGACCCAGGCGCCGTTCGACGACGTGCACGTCCGGAAGGCGATGAACTGGATCATCGACCGGGATGCGCTAACCAAGGCGTGGGGCGGTGCGGTCTCCGGCGTGGCCGCCGGCCACATCATCCCGCCGACAGTGCTGCACGGGAAGCTGGCCAACTACTACCCGTTCAAGACTCCGGGCAACGCCGGCAGCCTCGCGAAGGCGAAGGCCGAGATGGCAAAGTCGAAGTACGCCACCTCGAATGGCGTCTGCACGGACAAGGCGTGCAAGGGCGTGCTGCTGATCACCGACGTTCGAGCGGTGGACAAGCTGATGCTTCCGGTACGATCCAGGCGAACGCGGCGAAGATCGGCATCACGTTCACGGTCGCGGAGCGTCAACGGGGCCTACCCGGTGATCCAGACGACATCGAAGAACATCCCGATCTCGACCCGGCCGCGGTGGTTCAAGGACTTCGCGGACCCGTCGACGTTCGTCGACCCGCTGTTCAAGGGCACCAGCATCATCCCGAGCGGCAACACGAACTACGCGCTCGTGGGGCTGAAGCCGTCACAGGTGAAAGCACTCGGAATCACCGGGAACACGAGCCACGTCCCCAGCATCGACAAGCTGGCCGACAAGTGCGCGAAGCTGCACGGCAATTCGCGAGGTAGAACTGCTACGCCGCGATCGATAAGGAGCTTGACGACGAAGGTCGTGCCGTGGATCCCCTACATGTGGGCCAAGACGGTCACGATCCTCAGCTCGAACGTCACGAAGTGGAACTTCGACCAGAACGCCGGCTTCACTGCACTGGCGCACGTCTCCGTCAAGTCGTGAGCTGAGCGGGGCAACCAGACGACCGAGAGCGGGGCCTCAGGGCCCCGCTCTCGTCTACTTTTCGTTCTTAGCTGATGCTGCTGTACATCGTCAGAAGGACCCTGTGGGCGATAGTCGTCGTCCTCATCGTCCTCCTGCTCACGTACGCGGTGTTCTACCTGCTTCCCGCCGGCGATCCGGCGCTTCGCTTCGCCGGTAAATCGCCGACACCTGAGTCGCTCGCGTTGATCCGGCACAGGCTCGGGCTCGACCAGCCCTGGTACGAGCAGTACGGCCGCTTCGTCAAGAACTTCTTCGCGGGGGACGAGTTCGGCTGGCCGGGGCTCGGCTTCTCGTACGTGAACGGGGTGTCGGTGCTGAGCCAGGTGGAGGAGCGGGCGCCGCGCACATTGCTTCTGATCATGGGCGCGGCGACGATCTGGATCGTCCTCGGCGTGTCGATCGGCGTGCTCTCGGCGGTCAAGCGGCACACGGTCGCGGACCGGGCGTCGATGGGATTCGTACTGTTCGGCATCTCGGCGCCGGTCTTCTGGCTGGGGCTGATGGCCCTGTTCATCTTCTGGAAGAAGCTGCACTTGACCGGTGGCACCGGGTACGTCCCGATCACCGATGACCCGGGCGGCTTCTTCTCGCACATGATCCTGCCCTGGACCGTGCTCGCGCTGCTGTTTGCCGCGATCTATGCGCGGATGACGCGTAACACGCTACTCGAGACACTGGGAGAGGACTACATCCGAACCGCGCGAGCGAAGGGTCTCTCGGAGCGGCGCGTAATCACACACCATGCGCTGCGGGCGAGCCTGACGCCAATCGTGACGATGTTCGGGATGGACATCGCCCTCCTCGTCGGCGGTGCGATCATCACCGAGTCGGTCTTCAACATCCAGGGCCTCGGCTGGCTCGCGATCACCTCGACGTTCAACCAGGATCTGCCAACGGTCGTCGGCGTCGTCATGCTCGGCGCTGTCGCCGTGGTGTTCATGAACCTGGTCGTGGACATCCTCTACGCGTTCCTCGACCCACGCGTGCGGTACGAGTGAGCGAGGCAGTTCTCGATGTTCGCGACCTGACGGTCGTCTTCCCCACGCACGAGGGCAACGTCCGTGCGGTGTCGGATCTCTCCTACACGCTCCACCGGGGCGAGACGCTCGGCATCGTTGGCGAGTCGGGCTCGGGAAAGACGGTCTCGAGCCTCGCGCTGATGGGGTTGCACAACCGCCAGCGCACGTACCTGGCGGGCGAGGCGCTCCTCCACGGACGCGACATCCTGTCGCTCTCGTCCGACGAAATGCGCCATCTGCGCGGCAAGGACATCGCGATGATCTTTCAGGATCCGTTCGCGTGCCTTCACCCGATGCACCGCGTCGGCGACCAGATCACCGAGGCCGTCCTCGCTCACTCGGACGTGTCGAAGAGCGTCGCGGAGAAACAGGCGGTTGAGCTCCTCCGCCAGGTGGGCATACCGAACGCAAGCGATCGAGCGAAGGACTTTCCGCACCAGTTCTCCGGCGGCATGCGCCAGCGGGCGATGATCGCGATGGCGCTCGTGCACCGGCCGTCCGTCCTGATCGCCGACGAGCCGACGACCGCCCTCGACGTGACGGTGCAGGCGCAAATCCTCGAGCTGATCGATCAGGTCAAGCACGAGTTCGACATGGGTGTCGTCCTGATCACCCACGACCTCGGTGTGATCGCCGAGACGGCCGACACCGTGCTCGTCATGTACGCGGGACGTGCCATGGAGTACGGGCCCGCGCGTGAGATCTTCAGTGCGCCCCAACACCCGTATACGTGGGGCCTGCTCAGCTCGATGCCGACGATCGAGCGCCGCCTCGACCGGCTCGTCGCCATCGAAGGCACGCCGCCCTCGCTCGTCGCTGTTCCACCCGGCTGTGCCTTCCATCCCCGCTGCCCGTACCGCTTCGCACCGTGCGCGACAGAGCTTCCCGAGCTCAAGGTACTGCCAGGAGGCCATCTCGACCGCTGCCATCTCCCATCCGAGAAGAAGCGGGAGGTCGGCGCCGCGAGTGTGCTCGAAAGGAGCGCCGTCAGTTGAACGCCTCTCAGAACGGGGCTCTCGTAGAGCTCGAGAACGTCACGAAGTACTTCCCGGTGAAGCACGGCGTCTTCTCCCGCGCGCAGGGCCAGGTGCACGCAGTCGAGGACGTCACGCTCGACGTCCGCAAGGGCGAGACGCTCGGCATCGTCGGCGAGTCCGGGTGCGGGAAGTCGACGACGGCACGTCTGATGACACGCCTGCTCGACCCGACCTCCGGGACGATCCGCTTCGAAGGCCAGGACATCTCGCGACTTTCGCAGCGCCAGCTCAGGCCTCTTCGACGAGAGATGCAGATGATCTTCCAGGATCCGTACGCGTCGCTCAACCCGCGCAAGACGGTCGAACAGATCGTCAGCCAGCCGTTTGCGATCCACGGTGGCGTGAGCAAGCGGGACGCAAGGATCCGGGTGAAGCGGCTGCTCGAGGTCGTCGGGTTGAGCCCCGAGCATTCGAGCCGGTACCCGCACGAGTTCTCGGGCGGCCAACGGCAGAGGATCGGCATCGCCCGCGCGCTCGCGTTGCAACCGAAGTTGATCGTCTGTGACGAGCCCGTCTCGGCGCTCGACGTGTCCGTCCAGGCTCAGATCCTCAACCTCCTGCGGACGCTCCAGCACGAGTTCGACCTGACATACGTGTTCATCTCGCACGACCTGTCGGTGATGAGACAGATCTGCACGCGCATCGCCGTCATGTACCTCGGGCGCGTCGTCGAGCTCGCCGAGTCCGAACGCATCTTCAATCACCCCAGGCACCCCTACACCGCGGTGCTCATCTCGGCGGTGCCCCGGCTGTCGGTCGACGGGCACAAGCGGCAGCGGATCGTCGTCAGTGGAGACGTGCCTTCGCCGGTGAATCCGCCCAGCGGCTGCGTGTTCCATCCTCGGTGCCCTCGGTTTCGAGCGGGCCATTGCGACGTCGACGAGCCCGTGCTCGAGGCGACCCCCGGAGAGATCGACCACGTCGCGGCCTGCCACTACCCGCTCGAGCGATGGCCCGAGGATCAGTCCGAGCTCATGCATCCGTCGCGGCGTGACGCGGGCGCCGTCGCGCAGTAAGTAGCAGGAGCATCAAGCCACTCCTCCCCCGTTTGGGCTGCGCCTGCGGGAACGGCTAAAGCTTGTCTCAACTGACGCCGATAGGCACACCGTGGACGCTGTCGAGCGTAACGAGATCCTCAGCCGCTACGCGGACCACGCGAAGCGGTTCGACGCTGCTGCGTCCAGGAGGGTCGGGCAGAGCGCCGAGATCATCCCTTTCAACGCTCCGTTGCGAGAGCTCGAGCAGGAGCCGACGCCACGCGAGGTCCAGGTGCTTCAGCTGATCGCGGAAGGGCTTGTCAACCGCGAGATCGGCAAGGTCCTCTTCCTCTCCGAGGAGACGGTCAAGTCGCACGTGCGGCACCTGCTCGCCAAGCTTCAGGCCCGCTCCCGAGCGCATGCTGTTGCGATCGGGTTCCGCCGCGGGATCCTCACCTAGGCCCAGACGCCCGAAAGCCCACACCCTTCGCGAATACGGTGCAGGCGTGGGCTTTCAGACCTAGCACTAGGGGTTTTCCTCACCGTGTGGAAATCCCTCAACAGGGGAATGCCACACGGCTGTGGAAAAACTCAGGCTATGACCGGCTTACCAGCCCGAATATCCGCCGGGCAGCGGAAGCCGAATCCGCGCTGAGAGCTTACGCATGAGCGAACTCCTGTCTCGAGGGACTAACGGCAAAAGCGGTTATACCCGACTTCCTTCCCGCCTGCAAGAGTTCGGGGCTCCAATCGCAGCGGCGCATCGGCTTGCTGCGACGATGGCGGCGCCGCTTGGCGTTTATCTAGCCGGACTCGGTGTTGTAGCCGTCAGCCTGGGCGTTATCAGTGTCGAGTTGGGCTACGGCATTGGCGAGGTCTGGGCTGTGGCGGTACTCGCGATCGCGGCGGCTGTGTCAGAGCGGCAGCGTGTCGCAATCGGCAAAGACACTGAGGCGTCAATCTCGCTCATTCCGATTCTCTTCGCGGCCGTCCTTTTTGGCCCACTCGCCGGAATGATTGTCTGCGGCCGTTTCAAACCTTCGGGGCGTTCTGCTCTCCGTACATGAGGTGGGCGATCTACACATGCTCGCATTCGATCACGGGGGCGCTCGCCGGCTTCGTTGCGATTGGTGCTCTCCAGCTTTCCGGCGACGAGCTTCTGGGGTATCTGGTCGCAACGGGATTCGCAGCGCTCGCTGCAGAGGTGGCCGAGACAGCATTCTCTTGGGATCACGATCTGGATGCGCGGCAAGGAGCCCTTTGCACCGATCCGTGCATTGGCACCAATCGCGTTCGCATCGGTGCTCCTGTATGCGCCAGTTGTCGCTCTTCTCGTCACCGCCTACGAACAGGTGTCACCCCTAACACTCCCGCTGTTCCTCGCACCCGCACTCGCCGCTCAGCGCTTGTTTGGGCTCTATCAGGAGCAGAGGCGCCTGGCCGATGATCTTGCTTAGGTCAACGTACGCCTCGAACGCGCGAACCTTTCCTTCGCCACTGCGCTCGTGACGACACTTGACGCCAGGGATCGGTACACGGCCGGTCACTCGGCCGCAGTCGCGATCTATGCTCGCGATATCGTTGCTCGGCTGGGGCTTGGCGACGATGATCAGCAACTCGCGCACGTGTGCGGACTCGTTCACGACATCGGGAAAATCGGCCTGCCGCCGGGCCTTCTCGAGAAGCCCGGGGCCTTGACCCTTTCCGAACGTCGAACCATGGAGACGCACTCCGAGATCGGCGAACGCATCCTTGCGAAGGTCGAGGACTACGCGGAAATCGCCCGCATCGTTCGCCATCACCACGAGCGTTGGGACGGGCAGGGATACCCGGATGGACTGCATGCTGACGAGATTCCTCTCATCGCGCGAGTCATTGCCACGGCTGACGCTTATAACGCCATGACGTCAGATCGTCCGTACCGCGACGCCATGCCGAGTCGAGTCGCGCGTCTCCGTCTTGCGCAAGGAGCGGAGTCGCAGTTTGACACGGCGGTCGTGGCAGCCTTCGAAGCGATTCTTGCTGGCGCGGCTGAGGACTACCGGCTCGCGACGCGAGACGACTTCACACTCGAAGAGCAGGATCGCGTAGGGACGGTGAACACGAGGCCAGAGGAAGTATGGAGGTTGCTGTCGTCGCTGTCGGCGCGTAAGTCATCGATCCTCGAGGGCCCAAACAACAGCCTCTGTCCGCGATCGCACGCCGATTTTCTGTAGATGTTGCGAAGGTGTATTTTCACCGTCGACCTCGCTCACGAAGAGAGATTGCGCGATCTCCTGTTCGTGGCGCCGGCGACGAGGAGCGCAAGGACTTCGTCCTCCCTCTTTGACAACTGGACCCGACCTGTCAACGAGTCTACGGGCGCTCGAACCCGCAGACCCACCGTCTGCGCAAGTGCATGGTCGCGGCGCTTAGAAGGATCGTGCGCAGACGACGAGGACCTGCCACTTTGCCGCGAGTGATTCCAGGATCTGTGTGGGCACGGTAGACCGCCACAAAGGCGTCGATGTTGCCTGCTTCGACACTTCGTCTGCAAGGCAAGTCGTACGGCATCATGCATCAGGATCGCTTCCAGACAAGTGCGTCGAGCACGGCGTCAGTGCCCACGGGGCAAGTCCTGCGAACCTCGGTTCGCTGACTCGCTGCGTTCTCGCTTTGGCTGTCCGCGCGCGGCGGCTTATTCGAATCGCCAGGAGGCGTAGGCAAGGCCCCACCACCATCGAACTCAGCCTCCATCCCGCGAGCGTCGTCTCGGGCCGTGATGTTCTTCGAGCGCTGTAACGGTGCGCTCCGGCGAGCCCAACGCCAAGTAGACGCGAGCAAGGACCGCTCCAATGTTCATCAGTAGGAGGCCGTCACCGATCGCATGTCGACCTCGGACTTCGTCGAGATCGAAATACACCGCTTGAACTCTCGAAGCCCCGCAGAGCGCTAGCCCGGTAGATGAGTGCGTGCGGGAGCACGAACGCAAGCCGATAGTCCTTCGCGAGCCGGAGCTCCTCGAGCAGTTGCGGTTACGGCGTCCGCGATACTGCCGACAAGAACCAGGCTGCTCGCATAGGAGTTGAGAGCCGAAGAGTCGAACGATCGGATCGCGAGACGTATGCAGCAAGGGCGCAGCGACTAGCCATTTCTCAACGGCCTCCCGTGATATCCCCACGCAGAGTGCTAGCAGCAGCTGGCCATTCCCGGCCTGAGTACACCGTCCGCCGAGGTGCTTGCGGCGAGGTCAACTCGTGAAATCATCGACGCTTCTCTCGAACCTCGAGAGTGAGTGGTGAGACGAAATCGGCCCCACAGAGCGTGTCTTGTCGCAAATCGTGCTCGAGCGAGACTCCGTCGAGCGCGTCTGCGAAATAGCCGAGGGCCGTTTCGTCTCGGTAGGTCAGATGGGCGCTCGCGCCGGCGAGGCCGAAGGAGCGTGAGGTAAGCGCATGGCCGGCGCCGAACCGTCGCGCTGCTTGCAGGCCGAGCGCCTCCGATCGCGTGCGGTCTCCGGCACGGAAGGCGAGCTCACCCTCAGCGAGGTCGACCACCGGCGCGTCCACCTCGTGCTCGCGTGCACACGCGACCCAGCGAGCAAGTGTCGGGAGGCGGGCATCGAGGAGCATCGGCGGGAGCGCGGCCTCGAAGAGCTCGACAAGCAGGTTGCGGTCGAAGAAACGCTCGACGAGAGAGAACGCGTCGTCCCACTCGGCGCGGCCGATGTGCGTGCGGATGAGGCGCTCAACGATGCTCGCCTCCTGATCGCCCGCGAGCTCACGGAACTTCCCTTCGAGAAAGCCTCGGAGCAGGGGGTGGATCTCGAAGTCGTGCTCCGACGAGATCAAGAAGCCGAGCCGCCGCGCGTCGCGGAGCGCTCCCTCTGCGTCCTCGCCGAGGAGAGCCTCTGCGACGGCCGGCGCGACGGACGAAGACAAGGCGAGCTGCGACACGTGCCACCGGAGGTCCGGGTCCGCGGCCTGGTACAGCTCCTCTGCGAAGTACTCGTACAGGGCCTCCGGAACGCCGGCGTCGGGAAGGTCGAAGTCCTCAGCGAGAGCAGCAAGCCCGATCACGGCCGGCCATCCGTCCGCGAGGGCCACGAGCCCGTCGACCTCGCTCTCTGCACGATGGGACAGCACTTCCTCCGCCTCTTCTTTGCTCATCGCCAGCACGTTCCGGCCAACCTCGTAGGCCTCGCCGTAGAGGAGGCGCCGCGACGTCGCCCACGACGGCCGCTTTCGCGACGTTAGGAACAAGCGAAGCGGCGAGAGAGCGAGCACGCGCTCGACGAACTCTTCGGCGAACGTCGACTCGCACGCGAACTGGTAATCGTCGAAGACGATCCAGGCGTCGTCCGGCCAGGGCGCGAGGTCCTCGGCGAGCAGCTCGGCGAGCGGCTCGACGTCCTTCTCCGGCGTCCCGGTGGCGCGAAGTCGCTCGCCCATCCTCACGCCGACATCCGGGATGATCTCCGATGCGACTCGCGCAAGCCCGACCGCGAGCGCCGCGACATCGGCAGCAGCCGGAGAGCCGCGATACCAGCCGCGTCTCCTCGTCGCGAACCATTGCCTCGCGAGCGTCGTCTTGCCGTATCCCGCCGGAGCGACGAGCATGATCACCGGCGCCGTCGCCTCGTCAAGAAGCCGGGTCAGGCGCGGCCTCTCGATCAGGTGCTCGCTGCCTGCCTCGATCCCGGGTGCGTTCGGCCTCATGACAACGTTCGTCGTAGCCATGTCCGCTCGAGGCGGACCGTACAAGGTCTCAGGCTCTCGTGGGACGACGAGACCGGTGCCGGCAGCGAGCAGATCCGCCGCCGGCACCGGTCCGTCCTTTACACGCGACCCGACGCGATGAGACTCAACCCGTCGACGAGTGGATCCTCGCCCGTCGCCGCCATGAACGCAGCCGGGATCTGTCGTCGCCTGGGCACGCCGAGCTTCTGCCGCAGGATGTCGGTGTGGGCCTTCGCAGTCCTCGGCGAGATGCCGAGCTTGACGGAGACCTCCTCGTTCGAGCACCCCGCGGCGATGAGCTGGACGATCTGCCGTTGACGGGTCGAGATCGTCGGGATCGCGCTCTTCAGGGTCTCGTACATGGTCGACGAGGCTATACCTGCGCCCCCTCCGTGCCTATCGTCCGGAGGGAGTAACTTCGGCGATTACGCCGCTCTCAACGCGGGTTTGCGGACGAAGCTCGCATCGTGCCCGCGCGCATTCGCCGCCTGCAGCTCTACCTCATCGAGCGCGCCGATTCGCAGGAGCAGCTCGAGCTCGTCGCGGAGGTGCGTGCGCATCATCTCCGGCCCGTCCGTCGCAATCGTGAAGGGCACGTCGTGCTCGACGAAGGCGCGGAACGTGTCTCGGAGCGCGTTCTCGTCGAGCAAGGCCTTCGTGAGGAGGTTCGACGTCGGACAGATTTCGAGCACGATCCCTGCCTCGCTGAGCGTCGACATCAGATCCGCGTCGCCGGCGGCGAGGATCCCGTGACCAATCCGCTCGGGCCGAAGTGCCTCCGCGACCTCCCACGTCTCGGCGAGGCCGTGCTCGCCACCTTCCTCGCCGACGTGAATCGTGATCCCTAGCCCGGCAGCCTTCGCCTCCTCGACGAGTGGCGCTAGCTCGGCGTACGGGTAGCGGCCACCCGGCCGCGGCCCCGCGATGTCGATGCCGACTATGCCCCGCGAAGCCCAGCGGATCGCCTTCTCGACGATGATCTCGTTCTGCCGCTCGGTGAACGTCCGATCCATCATCAGGATCAGCCCGGCGCGCACGTGCGGATATTCGAGCGCTGCGAGGTCGAGCCCGCGGACGGCGGCGAGGATGATGTGATCGAGGTCGCGCTCGCCGCCGCGGTTTCGCTTCATCGGGTTGAAGCGGATCTCGAGCGTCGTGATCCCCTGCGAGCGGTAGGCGCCGCCGATCGCCGCGTGGACCGAGCGCTCGACCGCGAGCGGGCTCGACTGGATCAGCTCGGTCCAGCGGTAGATCTCGTTCAGCGCGTCGAGGTTCTCGACGCCACGCGGGTCGGAGACGGTGACGAGGCGGTCGAACTCCCAGAAGTCCTTCACGGGAAGGGCGATGCCCTGCTCGTGGGCCAGGCTCCACATGATCTCCGAGGCGACCGAGCCGCCGAGGTGCGTGTGGAGCTCGGCGAGTCCCTCGGGGAAGTCCACTGGCCGAGTCTACTTCGAGCTACGTGGCCGCCTTAGGATGGGCGCGTGAAGGTCGGAATCGTCGTCCCCTTCTCGTGGTCGTTCTCCGGCGGAGTGAACGAGCACGCGGAGCTCCAGTCGGCCGCGCTGCGCTCGCTCGGCCTCGAGGTCCGAACGGTGATCGGCAACGATCCCCCGGGGACGTTCACGCGTGCGCTTCATCCTCGCTACGGCCGTCACGACGATCCGCCCGAGGACGTGATCCCGGTCGGACGTTCGGTGATCGTGCCCGCCAACGGATCGCTGCCGAACATCGTGCTGACGGCGAGAGTCCGGCGAAAGGTGCGGAGGGCACTCGCCCGCGAGCAGTTCGACATCCTGCACCTCCACGAGCCGATGACGCCTGCCATCTGCGTCGCGGCGCTCGCAGCCGCCGAGTGCCCCGTGGTGGCGACGTTCCATGCCTCCGGCGAGCTGAAGTGGTACGGCCCCGGTCGAGCGGGCTGGGGCTTCCTGATGAACCGGATCGACTACAGGATCGCCGTCTCGGAGCAGGCGCGCATCTCGGCGGCGCGCTGGCTACCCGGCGAGTACGACGTGATCCCGAACGGCGCTCTGATCCCGCCGCACGCGGATGCGGCCGACCGCGAGCACCGGGTCGTGTTCATCGGCCGCCACGATCCGCGGAAGGGATTATCCGTTCTGCTTGCCGCGTGGCCCGCAATCCATGCGCGGACGGGCGCTCGTCTCCGGGTCGTCGGCGCGGACCCACTCGCCGTGCGCCTGCTTCTCTCGCGTGACCGGCTGCCGGACACCGGCATCGACATGCTCGGCTTTCTGAGCCAGGATGCGTTGACCGACGAGCTGCTCCGCGCGAAGCTTCTCGTCGCACCGTCGGTAGGGATGGAGAGCTTCGGCATGGTGCTCACACGGGCGTTCGCCTGCGCAGTGCCGGTCGTCGCGTCGGACATTGCGGGATACAGAGACGTGATGGAAGACGAGATCGGGACGCTCGTGCCTCCCGGCGACGCAGCCGCGCTCGAGGACGCTGTCGTCTCCATGCTCGGAGACGAGGAGCGACGGGCGCGGCTCGGCGCCGCGGCGCGCCAGGTCGCGCTCGACCGCTACTCCTGGGACGCGATCGGCCAGCGACTCCTCGAGATCTATGAGCTCGTGCTCGCCCGGGCGGGCAGGAGCACGGCGGTCACCTGATGCAGGCTCTGCGGCGGCTGACCCGCAACCCGTGGGTGCGGATCGGCGCCGTCGCCGCCCTGCTCGCCGGCGCGGCTGCGGCCGTCTACTTCGGCGGTCCGGAGTGGGGACAGGTCGCGGACGCTTTCCGCGCCGTCGAGTGGGAATGGATCGCGGTCGCCATCGGGCTCAACCTCCTGTCCGTGCTGTCTCGCTCACTGTCGTGGAACACGATCATCGACCAGGCGGTGCCACCGCCGCATCCGCGCTTCATGCACGTCTTCTCCGCGTTCTCGATCGGGTTGCTCGCGAACGCGACGATGCCCGGGCGGGTCGGGGAGCTGGCGCGGGTCGCCGTGCTTACGCGCCACATGCCGCGGCTGAAGGGAGCGTGGGCGACGCTCGTCGGCACGGTCTTCGCGCACCGAGTGTTCGACTTCGTGCCCGCGGCGTTCCTCGTCGTCTGGGTGCTCGCAACGGCCGAGATCCCGCACTGGGCCGTGACGAGCTTGATCATCCTCTTCTCGATCGGCGCCGTCTTGCTCGTGATCGCGTTCATGAGCGCGCGTCACCACCAGCGGAGCCATCACGTCGACAGCGTCCACGCCACCCGCAGGGTCGTGACCATGGCCCGCCACGGCCTTGGAGTCATGCGTCAACCCGTCTCCGCCGTCACGGCGATCGGGTTCCAGTTCATCGGCTGGATCTGCCAGCTGTTCGCGGTCTGGGCGACGATGGAGGCGTTCTCGATCGACCTCGACCTCTCGGCGGCCGGGCTCGTGCTCGTGCTGATGAACCTCGCCGCGATCATCCCGCTGTGGCCGGGCAATGTCGGCCTGCTCCAGGTGGCGATCGCGACGCCGCTCGTCGGCTACGGCGTTCCGTACGCACAAGGGTTTGCGTTCGGACTCGGCCTGCAGGCGATCGAGGCGTCGGTCGGGATCGGGTTCGGGCTCCTCTTCCTCGGCCGCGAGGGACTCTCCTACGCGACGCTACGACGCATGCCTCCGGCCGTCGATGCGCTCGAGAAGGACGAGGGCGAGGGGGCTGCCGATGAGGCTGCAGAGGACGTCGTCGAGGAGCCCGAGCGGGCCGAGGCGCTGAGCGGCTAGGAGTCGACCTGCCCGTCGAGCTCGCGCGTTGCGAGCCGAACGTATCCCGCCAGGATCGTCGCAAGGTTCCACGCAACGGTGGCGTTCGTCTCGGCGATCGGGCGAAACTCCCACGCCGAGAGGCCCCAGCACTTGAGCTCTGTCTCTGCGGTGACCGTCGCCGACCGCGTGCCGTCGTCGACGAGCGCGACCTCGCCGAAGGACGAGCCCGGTCCAAGCGTGCCGATCTCGAGGTCTCCGTGCTTGGCCTTCGCGGTGCCGGACTCGACAACGAAGAAGCCAATGCCCTGCGAGCCCTCCAGGGCGATCGTCGTGCCGGCGACGAATGTCCGCTCCTTGAACGATTTTGCGATCGAGTCGAGCGCTTTCGGCTCGACGTTGTGGAACAACTTGACCTGCCTGAGGAGATCGGTGGGAGCGCTCATGGTTGGATTCTATGCAGAAGGCTTGGCGGCCTGCACGCGTTTGGCCAGCTCTTCCACCTTGCCCTCGGCCGCCTCGAGACGCGCGCGGCAGATCGCGTAGAGCGCTTCGCCACGCTCCCAGAGCGCGATCGCCTCATCGACGTCGACGTTGCCAGACTCGAGACGCTCGATGATCGTGCGCAGCTCGCGCTCGGCAGCCTCGAACGAGAGCTCCTCCGCGCTCACGGCGTCACCTCCTCGACCCGTGCCGCGAACGATCCCTGCGAGAGCTCGACGTCGACCCGGTCTCGAGCGGCGAGCGTGCCGGCTCGTCGCACGACGTCATCCTGCGAGCGCACGATCGCGTAGCCGCGGGCGAGCGTCGCGCGCGGCGAGAGCGTCCGGAGGCTGCGGTCGAGCTCCTCCAGTCGAGCACGCCGCCGCTCGACAAGCAGCCGCCCGCCCCTCCGAAGGCGGTCGGCGTCCCGTTCGAGGAGCTCGTGCCGGCGTCCGACGACCAGCCGTACGCCGCGCTGGATCGATCCGCGCGCCCGGTCGAGCGCCGCGATCAACTCGTCGAGGTCTGGAACGACGAGCCGTGCCGCCGCCGTCGGCGTCGCAGCGCGTACGTCGGCGGCGAGATCGCAAAGGGGTGTGTCCTGCTCATGGCCGATCGCGGAGACCACGGGCGCCGGGCTCGCTGCAACGGCACGCACGAGCCGCTCGTCGCTGAACGGGAGCAGATCCTCGAAGCTGCCACCGCCACGGCTGAGGATGATCACGTCGACGCCGGGCTCCGCGCCGACGGTACGGAGAGCGTCGATGACGGAGACTGCGGCGCGCGGTCCCTGGACGAGCGTCTCGGCGACGAGCAGGCGCGCGGGCGGGAAGCGGGCGGTCACAGCCGTGATCACGTCCCGCTTCGCGGCCGCGTCGTTTCCGGTGACGAGGCCGATCCGGCGTGGGAGGCGGGGGAGTGGCCGCTTGCGCTCCGCGGCGAACAAGCCCTCGGCGGCGAGCTTCCGCTTCAGCCGCTCGAGCGCCGCCAGATGATCGCCCTGGCCGAAGCGCTCGAGCGTCAGTGCCTTCAGCCGAAACTCGCCGGTCCGCTGCCAGAGCTCTGCGCGGCCGTAGACGTGCACGCGTTCGCCGTTTTCGAGCCCGAGGTCGAGCGCATCGAACGGCCCACGGGCCATGGCCGCCTGGATGCAGTCGGGGCCGGTGATGTCGCGGAGCGTGAAGAACACCTGCTGCCAGCGGTCCTGACGGCGAAGCTCCGAGATCTCGCCTTCCACCCACACCGACGGCAGTCGTTCGAGATACCCCGCCACGCCGCGCACGAACGCCGAAACGGGATAGACGGACCGGTCGCCGTAGTCGATCGCCTCGACCTTCGCCACAGCGCGATGGTACGCGCCGCTCGGCGTCGCTATTGCGTCAGAGGAGTATTTCCGTCGCCAGCTCGGGCTGGCAGCCGGCTTGAACGAGCTCGACGGCCTGGTGGAGATCGGCCTGCGAGTGGGCGAGGCGCTCGGCGAGCGGGAGCGGATAGCCCGCCTCGATCAGCACGTGCAGGCGCCAGCTCTCGACCTTCAATCGTTCGCTGTAATCGGTCTCGATCGTCTGGGTCATCTCACTCACGCGTTCCCGGTTCGTGCTGACAAAGACGAACCCTTCTGGGGGAAGTTGGAAACGATTACGGAACATTTACGAACGGCAACGGGCGCCCGGGCGCGTCCTGCCGGCGGCGCGCGACTCTATGACTCGCCGTCCGACGAGCTCTGCCGCGAAGCGACTTCCTGGAACACCCTCGGGCTTTCGCGCGCGAACGCCTCGACTGCCCGGTCGAGCTCGCGCGAAAGGCGACGCGCGGCCTCTTCCCGCGCCGCCCGGACGGCGGCGTCGAATTCGACCGTCGCGGTCTCGACGATGCGGTTCGCCTCGCGTTCGAGCGACCGCGCGAGACGTTCCGCCTGGCGTCGTTCGACGTCTGCAAAGCTCGCAGCGAGTCTCTGGGCTGCGTCGGCTTCCTCGCGATCGATCTGCTCACGGAGCTCCCGCTCACGTCTTCGCAGGCGCTCGCCGACCTCGTGCAGCGCGCGTCGGCGCTCAGCCGCCATCTGCTCGAGCTCTGCCGTGGCGGTCTGCACCGCTTCGGACGCACTGTGCTGGATCTCGTCGCGAAGGCGCGCGACGGCGATTCGCTGGTCGTCCGCCTCGGACCGGAACGCGTCGGCTTCCTGCGAGAGAGAGCGCTCGAGCTGCGCGAGCCGCTCCTTCTGCCTGGCCTCCAGCTGTGTCACCTGGGCTTCGACCTGACCGGTTGTCCGTTCGAGGTCCTGCGTCCACGCCGTGAGCCGGTCCTCCACGCGCTTCTGTACCTGTACGAGGCGCATCGAGTACTCCGCGGCAGCGTCGCGCTCGCGCTCGGCGAACTCGCCCCGGCGCTCCTCCGCGAGCCGCCGTGCCTCCTCCGCGAGCGCAGCGGTCAGCTCGGATCTCGCCACGGCCAGCTGCCGCTTTAGCTCTGCCGTCCGCTCCTGGTATTCGTCGTCGAGGAGGCTCGCCAGCCGTGCTCGCTCTTCCTCGAGAGCCGTGTCCGATCGCGAGCGCCGCAGCACGGCTCCATCGTAGTCAGACCCGGGAGAGCACGAGCGCGACCGAGATCGCTATCGTCGCCACGGTCATCGCGCGCAGGGCGAGCTCCGAGGGCTGCGTCAAGAGCTCACGGGTGATCGGAAGCTCGCGCGAGTCGGCGAGCTCGAACGTGCCCGAGACGTGGCGCACCTCCCGGCGCAGCCGGCGTACCGGTGTCGAGAGGCGCCGTTGTGCGTAGCTCAGGGAAGCGGCGAAGATCGCCGCAGCTGCCGCGGCCCAGGAGAGCCGCTCGGCGGCGGCCAGGTACGCCGCGAGCACGGGAAGCGCGCCCCAGCCGACCGCGAACCAGGCGTCGCCATGGAACACCCCGCCGAAGAGCTCGAGGTTGTAGGCGATGACGATGAAGCCGCCGAAGCCAACGAAGGCGAGCAGCCACGGAGTCCAGGCGAGCGCCGCGAGGATGCCGATCCCGATCGCGCCGGCTACGGACGCCGCCGCGAGGCCCCAGAGGACCGCCGCGGGAATCTGGGTCGCGAGCGGCCGGCCCTGCAGCTCGTCGAGCGCGTGCGCGCCGATCCCGAGCGCGAGGAAGAACGCCACGAGCGCGATGACGAGCCTGTTGGGGAGCCACGCCGGAGCCAGGGCGGCGCCGATCACGACGTAGCTCAGATGCCAGAGCGTGTACGGGACGTGCAACAGCGTGACGTAGTCGCGCCAACCGCCCGCGGGGAGGGCATAGAACGCCGGCCGAGGCCCGTCCTTCACGCCCGGCGGCCCCAGACGACGACACCGGCGCCGAGCGTGAGGCGCCGGACACGGATGTTCGCGATCCCCGCCTCTTCCCACCACGCGAGCTGCGCTTCCAGCGGGTAGCGCTCCCAGAACGATTCGATGCTCGTGCCGAGGAAGCGGCCGACGTCCTCCCACCCGCGCCGGAGCGCGCGTCCGGCGAGCGGCAGGCCGACACCGACGTACGCGTCCCACACGACCCGGACGGCAGTGTTCTCCGGCACGCCGAACTCGAGGCTGGCGACCGTGCCGCCGGGCTTCACGACGCGGGCGAGCTCGCGCAGCGTCGCGGCCGGATCGTCGACGTAGCGAAGGAGGTAGGTGAACGTCAGGCCGTCGAAGGAGGCGTCGTCGAACGGGAGCGACTGCGCGTCTCCCTGCACGAGCTCCACCCCAGGCGGAAGCGTCCGCTGCGCCTCTTCGAGCATCGCCGCGCTCTGGTCGAGGCCGACGACGCGACAGCTGCGGCGGCGAAGGAGCTCGCGCGCTACGGCGCCGGTGCCGGTTGCGACGTCGAGCACCGTGTCTCCGGGGCTAACAGCGACCCTGTCGACGAGGAATCGCCGCCAGCGTGGATCCTCCCCGAACGAGAGCAGCCGCCCGACGCGCTCGTAGGTCGGGCCGAGCGGCTCGAAGAGCGCAAGCGCGTGGCGCTGCCGCTCGGAGTCCACGACCACGGCTCGAGTCTAAGCTCCTCCCGTGTCCCTCGGCGACGAGCTCGAGCAGATCGCCGATGTGGCGCGCGAGCACGCGGGCGATGGGGAGGAGCTCGCTGTCGTGATCCCTGCCGAGCCCGCCGTCGGGACACGTGTGTACCTCTGCGCGTTCTCGGCCGACGCGGATCGCCGGAGCTGGATCGGGCTCGACGCGTCGGGCAGCGTGATCTCGGATCGGGCGCTCATTCACGACACCGTGACGATCGCCGCCCTCTGCGAGCTCGCGGAGGAGAGCGCGGCCGGCGGCGACGTCGACGGCCTCGAGGCGCGGCTCACGGAGCTTGCTGAGACGGAGGGTGTCGAGCTGGTAGCGGACGCGCAGGCGGCGCTCGGCGAGCTGCGCGCGATCCTCGTGGCGCCTCCACGCGTTGCCTCGCCGGTCTACCTCGACCGCATCGGGCTCGCCACGCGCCGCTTCGAGCAGGAGCTCGGTGAGGTCGGTTCCTCGCCGTTCGCCGAGGCGATGAAGCAGGGAGCGACCGCGGTCGAGGGGCTCGCGGCCGAGGTCGAAGGGAGCTACAAGGTCCCTCTCGGCTGATCGCCGGCGGATACTCTGCCAGCATGGAAGAAGGCGGCTTCAGCTTCCCGTTCGGCGGTGATCCCGAGGATCTCCTGCGCGGTCTCCGCGAGTTCGCGGAGCAGCAGGCGGAGTCGGTGGCGGACGCCCAGCGCGAGCAGTTCGCGACGTTGACGCTCAATACCGCCGTCGACCTGACGGCGGCGGCGCTCCGCCGCGTCGATCCGACCGGATCCATCGACGAGCAGGCGATCGCCCTTCGCGACGCGATGCGGGTGCTCTTCCCCGAGGCGGTGGCGCTCGTCTCGGCCGCTCGCCAGGGCTTCATGCGCGAAAGCGGCTAGGCCAACAGCGAGAAGCCGCCGTCGACGACGACGATCTGGCCTCGGATCATCTCCGCCCCGGGTGAGCAGAGGAAGGACACGGCGGCGGCGACGTCCTCTGGCGTAACGAGCTTGCCCGCCGGCGTTCGCGCGACCGACCACGAGAGCATCTGCTCGCGGTTCGGGAACGCCTCGAGCGCGTCGGTCTCGACGACGCCCGCGGACACGGCGTTGACGCGAATGCCGCGCGGCGCGAGCTCGACCGCGAGGTAGCGGACGATCGCCTCGAGAGCCGCCTTCGAGGCGCCGACGAGGACGTAGTTGTCGAGAACGCGCTCCGATCCGAGGCTCGAGAGCGCGACGATCGAGCTGCCTTCCGGCATTGCCGGCGCGGCCACCCGCGCAAGCGCGATGAGGGCGCGGGCGTTCGCGCTCATCGTCCAGTCGAAGTGCTTGTCCTCCGTCTCGAGCGCCGGTCGCGCGACGCCCGTGGCGGCATTGTGGACGAGAACGTCTAGCGGTCCCAGAGCTGCCACCTGGTCGGCGACCTTCGTGGACGAGACGTTGCCGCGGACGAGCGTCACTCGTGTGCCGAGCTCTTCGATCTCGGCCGCCGTTTCTTCGGCTGCTCTGTCGTTCCGGAGATAGCCGATCGCCACCTTCGCCGCGCCATCCTTCGCGAAGCGGGTGGCGATCGCGCGGCCGATGCCGCGCGAGCCTCCGGTGACGAGGACGGACTTGCCCTCGAAGGGCTGGGTCATCGCCGCTTCGGAAGCGGCGCGGAAGCCGGCGCGGAAGAGGGAATCTCCGGCCAGCCGATTCGGCTCCTCGGCTCGGGCTCGCCCTCCGCCGCCTTCGAAGACGCGTGCCCCAGGCGGTCGAGGAGCGCCATCTGCTCCTCGCCGTAGCGCCGTGTCGGGTGATCGGCGGGCAAATCCTCGACCAGCTCGAGGACGCGCGCGCGCAAGCTGGTAGGCGAAATGCGGCGTCGCCGCGCCGACGAGGCGGTCGATCTCCTGCACCGTCGCGTCGGCCACGGGGGCAAGCCTAGTAGACGGATAGGGTCGAAGCATGCGGCGGCGGTTCAGCTCGACGGACGGCCTGCTGCTGCTCACCGTCGTCATCTGGTCGCTGAACATCACCGTCACGAAGTACATCCTCACGCACGGCCTGCAGCCGCTCGCGTACAGCGCCGTGCGCTTCGGGATCGCGACGAGCGATCTTCGCCGGGATCACGTACGTCCTGGAACGGTCTTTTCGGATCGGCGGGCGGCGCCAGCTCATGACCGTGGGTATCGCCGCCGCAGTGCTGCTCCTCAACCAGGTCTGCCTCGTCTACTCGCTGCGCCTCGCCAACGCGACGACGGTCGCGCTGATCCTCGGGACGATGCCGATCTTCACTGGGCTGTTCTCGTCGCTCACGGGGATCGAGCATCCGACGCGCCGCTTCTGGCTCGCCGCCGCAGTGTCGTTCGGCGGGGTCACGCTCGTCGCCGTCGGCGCAGGGAGCTCGTTCACCGGGGAGCTCGGCGGCGTCCTCGTCGCGATGGGCATGTCGGCAACCTGGGCCGCCTACTCGGTTGCGATTGCGCCCCTCATGCGCGAGTACTCGCCTTACCGCATCTCGACGGCTGTTCTCGTGCTGATGTGGCTTCCGCTCGTGCTGCTCGCGAGCAAGCAGCTGTCGAACCAGGAATGGGATCTCGACTGGCTCGTGTGGGCGGGCCTCGCATTTGCGATCGTCGGACCGCTCGTGCTTGACGAACGTCCTCTGGTTCACGGCCGTGCACCGCGTCGGCCCGGGGCGGGCGACGCTGTTCTCGAACCTTCAGCCGTTTCTCGGCGCGCTGTTCGCCGTCGTGCTGCTCTCGGAGCCGCTCACTGCCTCGGAGATCTTCGGCGGCGCATTGATCGCCACCGCGATCTTCATCGCCGGCCCGCGGTCCACTCCTCCCGCGACCGCGGAGTAAGATCAGTTCGTGGTGCCCGAGCAGGACTTCATGCCGATCGAGGGCTGGGACCACATCGAGCTCTGGGTCGGGAACGCGAAGCAGGCGGCGCATTTCTACGAGACGGCGTTCGGCTTCACGCCCGTGGCGTATGCCGGCCCGGAGACGGGCGTTCGCGACCGCGCCTCCTACGTCCTCGACCAGAGCCACATCCGGCTCGTGGTGACGAGCGGTCTCCGCGCCGACAGCGAGATCGCCCGCTACGCGCACGCACACGGCGACGGCGTGAAGGATGTTGCGCTGACCGTGCCCGACGCGGTCGAGGCGTACCGCCAGGCAATTCAGCGCGGCGGCGTCTCCGTGCACGAGCCGAGCTCGGTGGAGGACGATGACGGCTGCGTCGCCATGGCCACGATCGCGACGTACGGCGAGACCGTCCACACGTTCGTCGACCGGTCGGAGTACACGGGCACGTACCTCCCCGGGTACGTCTCGCTCGCGAGCAACGGCTCCACCCGAGGCGACGTCGGGCTGCGGGCGATCGACCACGTCGTCGGCAACGTCGAGCTCGGCCGCATGAACCACTGGGTCGAGTACTACGAGAAAACAATGGGGATGACCGAGATGATCCACTTCTCGGACGAGGACATCGCCACCGAGTACTCGGCGCTGATGTCGAAGGTGATGACGGGCGGCCACGGGAAGATCAAGTTCCCGATCAACGAGCCGGCCGAGGGCCGCCGGAAGAGCCAGATCGAGGAGTACCTCGACTTCTACGGCGGCCCGGGCGTCCAGCACATCGCGCTTCTCTCAGCCGACATCGTCGCGACCGTCGACGCGCTGAAGGCGCGCGGGGTCCGCTTTCTCGAAACGCCGGGGACGTACTACGACGACGTCGAGGGTCGTGTCGGCGAGATCGATGAAAGCTGGGAGGAGCTGCGCCGGCTGAAGATCCTCGCTGACCGTGACGACGACGGGTACCTGCTGCAGATCTTCTCGAAGCCGGTCGAGGACAGGCCGACTCTCTTCTTCGAGGTGATCGAGCGGCACGGCGCCCAGGGCTTCGGCCAGGGCAACTTCAAGGCGCTGTTCGAGGCGATCGAGCGCGAGCAGGCCTTGCGAGGCAACCTCTAGCGCCTCGTGGCGCTGGCCGAGACGCAGTACGCCCGCAGCGGCGACGCCGACATCGCCTACCAGGTGATCGGCGACGGCCCACGTGACGTGATCGTCATGTTGGACTGGGCCAGCCATCTCGAAGAGGTCGCCGCACAGCCGCTATTCAGCGAGTTCATCGGGGCGATCGCGCGCTTCTCGCGCCTGCTGTGGTTCGACATGCGAGGGATCGGGATGTCCGGCCGCGTCGCGGAGGGCATCAGCCCGATCGAGTCGTGGATGGGAGACCTGCTCGCTGTCATGGACGCCGCCGGGTCTGAGCGCGCGACGCTGCTCGCGCAGGGCCAGGCGGCGCAGATGGCAGTCATGGCTGCGGCCACACATCGCGAGCGCGTGACGTCGCTTGTGCTCGTCAACGGCTTTGCGCGCTTGTCGCGAGCCGACGACTACCCGGCAGGGATGCCCGAGAAGGCCCAGGCCGTTTATCTCGAGCTGGTGGAGTCGCAATGGGGGCGGGGCACTCTGGCCGCCGTTCTCGGGCCGTCGGTAGCCGGAAGGCCCGGTGTCATGGACTGGTGGGGAAGGCTCGAGCGCTACGGCGCGACGCCCGGCATCGCGAGAGCAAGGGCCGAGTCGAGTCTCGAGCTCGATGTGCGCGAACTGTTGCCTCTCGTCGACGTTCCGACGCTGGTCGTGCACAACCGCGACAATGACTTCGTCCGTGTCGGTCACGGGCGCTACCTCGCAGAGCACATCCGTGGAGCGCAGCTCGTCGAGCGGGAGAGCGCCGACCACTGGCCACTACCCGACCCGGACCTGCTCGCGACGATCGAGGAGTTCGTCACGGGCGAACGGCCGGACCTCCAGGACACGGATCGCGTGCTCGCGACCGTGCTGTTCATGGACGTCGTCAGCTCCACCGAGCGGGTGAGCGAGCTCGGCGACCACGAGTGGCGTCGGGCTCTCGATCTGTTCGAGCAGACGGTGCGCGACGGGCTCGCGCGTTACGCCGGGTCGCTCAGCAACACTGCCGGCGACGGGTTCCTTGCCACGTTCGACGGTCCCGCGCGGGCGATCCGTTGTGCCTGGGACGTTCGCGACCAGCTTGCGCGGAACGGGCTCGAGGTGCGCACTGGCCTTCATGCCGGCGAGGTGACGAAGCGGGGCCACGATGTCGCCGGCATCGCCGTGCACATCGGTGCGCGCGTCTCGGCGCTCGCTGCGCCGGGGGAGGTGCTCGTCACGCGCACGGTGCGCGATCTCGTGGCCGGTTCCGGGATCTCGTTCGAAGAGCGAGGGGAGCACGAGCTGAAGGGCGTGCCCGACCGCTGGGCCGTGTACGCGGCCGTGAACTAGCGGTCGGGGTCTGATGTCTGCGTCGGCGCGGTGTCGCAGTCGAGCAACCAGCCCATTCCACACAAGCAGGTCAGTCACGAAACGACCTTGGAAATCGCGGCGACCGACGTGGCAGGCCGCTCTGCTCTTGCTGGCCGAGCAGCGATGTGATTGGCGACCCGCTCGGCATCCTTTCCCGTTCCGGCGATGAGCATCGACGCGAACGAGTGCAGGAAGAGCAGCCCCACGAAGTAGAGCCCTGGAGCGGACGCGACCACTCCGCGGTACTGGGCCGGATAACCGTCCTCGTCGACATCGAACGGAACCTGGATCCACGAAAAGTCACGCTGGAACCCCGTGCACCAGATCACGTTCTGCACGTCGAGGACTCGCCCATCCTCGAGCACGGGCAGGCCGTCTTGCACGTACACGGTTCGGGCGAGAACGCGTTCGACCCCTGCGGCGAGCAGATCCTTCTTGCGGTAGCGCAGAAGAGGTGCGCCACCGTGTCGGATGTGCGGGCGCAGCTTGCGGCCGAGCGGCGTGTCCATCGTAAGGATGCGCGAGCCGACGAAGAGCATCACGCGGAAGCCGGCGCGCCCACGGCGCGTCTCGACGGACGCGGGGATCTGACCCGTGTCCGGTCCCGACAGGATGGTTTTGTGCTCGGCGGCCGATTCGTAGGCGATGTCGGCCCCTGAGTGGCTGGCGCCTACGACGAGAACGCTGCCTTCCTGAAGCTGTGCGACGTTCCGGTAGTCGTTCGAATGGAGCTGCCTGATGCGGGGGTCGAGCTCTGGGGCAAAGGCCGGGACGAACGGCTTCTGCATTACGCCCGTCGCGACGACGACGTTATCCGCCTCGAACGTCTGGGCTCCTGCCGAGACGACGTAACGGTCATCGTCCTTCGCCAGCGTCTCGACGGCCGTCCCCGGGCGCACGGGAAGCTCGAAGTGAGCTGCATACGCCTCGAGGTAGTCGCCCATGTCGTGTGTGGCGGGGAAGGAGGCTCGCGGCGCAGGGAAGCGCATGCCTGGGAGCCCGTCGTACTTCGCAGGCGAGTACAGCTTCAGGGAGTCCCAACGCTGGCGCCACGGATCTCCGATGCGCTCGTTCGCATCGAGAATCACAAAAGACCGGCCCTGCCTGGCCAGGTGGTATCCGGTCGCGAGCCCCGCCTGGCCCCCACCGACGATCACGGTGTCGAATGTCTCTGCGTGAGAATTCATTCCATCCTCCTCGTACTGGTTTCTCGAGCGTAGGACGGGCGGGCGTGCCGTACATCGCGCGGATCCGCCAACTTGCGACGAGAGCACGTGGTCAGTTCTGACCACGAGGACGCTCAGACGAGGTCGTGCTCGAACGCGAACGCGGTCGCCTTCGCGCGCGAGGAGAGCCTCAGCTTCGCGAAGATGTTCTGGAGGTGTCGCGCCACCGTGTGCTCGCTGATCACGAGCTCGGAAGCGATCTCGCGGTTGCTCTTCCCCGAGGCGACGAGTCGCAGGACCTCGAGCTCCCTCCGGGAGAGACCGTGTGAGTCGGTCGTTCGCGCGCTGAGCCGTGCGAGATCCGGCTTAGCGCCAAGGCGCTTGAAGATAGTCCTCGCCGCATCGAGCTCAAGCGCCGCCGTCTCGTCGTCCCCGAGCGCCCGACACGCCTCGGCGGCCAGCACGCGTGTCCGCGCGATCTCGTACGGCGCCTCGAGGGCGTGCCAGGTCTCGTGCGCGCTGCGTAAGGCGACGAGTGCCGCCTGTGCGTCCCCTTCCGCAAGGTGGACCGCGCCCTGCGCATGGGCTACCAAGGCGGTCAGCATCGCGCTGTCGAAGCCTCGGGCAAGCTCGGCGAGCTCGACGCACGACTGACGGGCGCTCTCGGTCTCGCCCACCGCGAGCATGATCTCGACTAGCGCTGGGAGCAGGCGCGCACGCTCGATCGGGAGCGAGGTCGCCGCCGCCGCGCGGTGGATCGCGGCCGCAGCTGCCTTCGCCCGTCCCTGCGCGAGCCGTAACTGCGCGAGCCCCGGCTGTGGCTCCCAGCCGAGCCGATTCGCATCCTTATAGGCCTCCTCCGCGGCCGCGAACTCGCCTTGCAGCCGGAGGAGCTCTCCCTGGCGATACCGCGCCAGACCTGCCGCCGGATTCTTCGTCTCGACGAAACGCTCTCCCGCTCGCCGCGCCTCTGCCAACGCGTCAGACCAGGAGCCGTCCAGCTGGAGGATCTCGGCCCGGTGTACGAGGCAGCGACCTGTGAACGCGACCATCTCCGGCTGTAGCGCCCACCAATCTGAGAGCGCTCTCGTCCACTCGCGCGCGCGCTGCACCTCGTAGAACTCCTGGCAGGCGAGGATGACGCCGCAGTAGACGATCCCGGTGACGATCGGCGAAATCTCTTCGGCGGTGATTGACACCATCGCTTCGTCGAGTAGGGCAAGACCGTCGGCTACGCGGCCGTCCTTCATAAGCATGTGGCCCTGACCGTGAATCGCGAGTGCGAAGAGGTCACGATCACCGAAGCGCTCACCGATGCGAGCGGCTTCGCCTGCGGTCGCGGCAGCCTCGGCGAAGTCCCCGGCCGCCTCGTGCTGGAACATCAGTGGCAGTAGCAGGTAGCCGCGCTCGGCGCATTCACCCTCGTTCTCGAGGAGCCGCTGAGCGCGACCAAGCCACCCCGTCGCCGGGCCGATCTGGCCACTGGAGGCGAGGTTCAGGCCGATCCACAGCGCACAGTTGACTCCGCGCAGCGTCTGTCCGCCCTCGAGATACCGCTGGTGCGCCTGCCCGAGCCACGCCATCGACTCGTCGTCGCGGCCGAGCATGTATGTCGCCAATGCGAGCAGCTCGAGGTCCGGCGCGTCGAGAGGCGAGTCCTCGTGCGCAGCTGCCAGCGCCTCGAACGACTCGAGCCACGCCCGGCGCGCGGATGCCTCACGACCTCGCTCGAGCTCATCGACTCGATCCCGGACGCGGCGGCCCACGGTTCTCGAACCCTATCGCCGGCGAGTCTGCTAGCGCTGAAATCTGCAGAGAGGCCGTGGACATCGTCGTAGCCGTCTAGCCTTCCGCCGTGACACCGCAGCGGCGGACAGCGCTCGTCTCGGTCGGCGCCGCCTGCGCGCTGATCGCGCTCAAGCTGACGACGGGTCTCGCCAGCGGCAGCCTCGGCCTGATCTCCGAAGCGGTCCACTCCGGCACGGACCTGATCGCCGCGCTGCTGACCTTCTTCGCGGTCGGCGTCGCGACGCGACCCGCAGACCGTGGTCACCCGTACGGCCACGGGAAGGCCGAGCACCTGGCGGCGCTGGCCGAGGCGGCCGCGCTCGTCCTCGTCTCGATCGGCGTGGCCGTGTTCGCGGTCCTCCGCCTGACCGGTGTGATCGAGACGGAGGTCGACGCCACGTGGTGGGCGTTCGTGGTTGTCGTGGCAGTGATCGTCATCGACATCTCGCGGACGGCCGTCTCGCTGCGCGCGGCGCGGCGCTATTCGAGCGCCGCGCTGCTCTCGAACGCGCTGCACTTCGGGAGCGATCTGATGGGCACGGTTGCCGTCCTCGCGGGGCTCACTGCTGCTGCCCTCGGCTGGCCGCAGGGCGACTCGGTGGCTGCGCTCTTCGTTGCCGTCCTCGTCGTCACCGCGGCGATCAGGCTGATCCGGCGGAACGTCGACGTGCTCATGGACCGCGCGCCTGCCGACGCGACCGCAGCCGCGCGCCAGGCGATCCGCGAGCAGGTACCCGGTGTCTCCCTGCGCCGGCTGCGACTGCGGCAGGCGGCAGGGCGGCACTTTGTCGACGTCGTGATCGGGGTCGCGCCCGGCGCGGCCGTCGCGCAGGGTCATGCAGCGGCAAACGACGTCGAGGAAGCCGTACGCCGCGCGCTCCCCGAGTCAGATGTCGTCGTCCACGTCGAGCCGCAGGCCGCAGAGGATGCTGAGATCCGCGAGCGGGCCCAGGACGCGGCGCTTCACGTGCCGAACGTGCGCGAGGTGCACAACGTCAACGTGCTGACGGTCGACGGCCGGACGGAGATCTCCCTCCACCTCAAGCTTCCCGGCACGCTGAGCCTCGACAACGCGCATGCGGTCGCCGAGCAGGTGGAGCGCTCGATTCTCGACTCCGTACCGGAAGCCGCGGCCGTGCAGACGCATCTCGAACCACTCGCCGAAGTGGCGGACGGCTGGCGCCCGGGCGCCGGGGAGGTCGAGCAGGACGCGGAATCGGTGCTGCGCATCGTCCGCGAGGAGACCGGCACATCGCCGCGCGCCCTTCGCGTGCTCGGCACGGAGGACGGCTTGCTCGTCTTCCTCACGCTGGGGCTCGACCCGGGCACCGAGCTGGCCGAGGCCCATCGCACGGCAAGCGCGGTCGAGGAGCGCATCCGTCGCGAACGGCCGGACATCGCCGACGTCCACGTGCACACGGAGCCTGAGCGCGCGACCCCTTAACCAGCGACATAGGGTTCGACCGTGAAGCTCTGCATGTTCAGCCCGAAAAACCGGGACCTGCCGCGCGGGTGGCCGGGCCGCATCGACGGTGACCGCGTGATCCAGCTCGCCGCGCAGACGCTGCAGGCGTTCTTCACGGGCGGAGGGACGGCACGAGAGCACGCGGAGTACCGCCTCGAGGACGTCCGCCTGCTCGCACCGGTGCAGCGACCGCCATCGATCCGCGACTTCTATGCCTTCGAGCAGCATGTCCAGCGAGCACGCGATCTGCGGGACGCAGGCCCGCCACCTCCCGAGTGGTACGAGATTCCCGTCTTCTACTTCTCCAATCCGTCCGCGATCTTTGGGCCGGAGGCGGAGATCCCGTATCCCGAGGGCTCTCAGGAGCTCGACTACGAGCTCGAGCTCGCCGCCGTGATCGGCGACGAGGGGCGCATTGCCGGGTTCACGATCATGAACGACTGGTCGGCACGGGATCTGCAGCGTGCCGAGATGGCCGTTGGGCTCGGACCGGCGAAGGGAAAGGACTTCGCGACGAGCCTCGGGCCGGTCCTCGTTACCGTCGACGAGCTCGACGGCACGAGCGCGGAGATGGTTGCGCGGGTGAACGGCGACGAGTGCTCGCGGGGGAACGCGCGCGACATGCACCACTCCTGGGCGGCAATCGTCGCTCAGGCGGCGAAGAACACGCGGCTGCTGCCGGGTGACGTGCTGGGCTCGGGCACGGTCGGGTCCGGCTGCATCCTCGAGGCCGGCCATGGACGCTGGCTCCAACCCGGCGACGTCGTCGAGCTGGAGATCGAGGGGATCGGCGTGCTGCGGAACACGATCGGCGTTCGCAGCACGTGACGTCCTCCACCGCGGTCGTCCTCGACTTCGACGGGACGATCACCGAGGAGGATGTGCTGCAGCAGATGTCGCGGCGCTTTGGCGACCCTGACGTCGTGCACGAGGTGGAGGGCGCGCTCCGCGAGGGCCGGATCACGCTTCAGGAGGAGATCACGCGGGAGTTCGCACCGGTCACGGCGCCGATCGACGAGGTCGTGGCGTGGGTGCTCGAGCGGTCGAGGTTGCGCGCGGGCCTCTCGGAGCTCGTCGCTTTCGCGCGCGAGCGCGGCTGGCAGGTCCGCGTGCTCTCGAGCGGGTTCGTCGAGACGATCCGGCCCGTGCTCGCGAGCGTCGGTCTCGGCGATCTCGAGATCGTCGCCAACTCCGTCGACACGCGGCCAGACGGCTGGCGCGTTCAGTGGCGGGACGACGCTGTCTGCGCGGTCTGCGGCGAGCCGTGCAAGCGCGCGAGCCTGCCGGAGGGCCACAAAGTCGTCTACATCGGAGACGGGATCTCCGATCGCTGCGCTGCGCTCGCGTCGGACCGGGTGTTTGCGACCCGAGGCCTCGCGCGATACCTCGACGAGATCGGCGAGCCGTACGAGCCTTTCGACACCTTCTTCGACGTCCTCGCTGCGCTGTCGCGCCCGTAAGCTGACGGCATGGCGAGCGTTCGGCCCGCGACGAAGGACGACCTCGAGATCCTGTCCGCGCTCTGGCGCGCGTTCGAGGGCGAGCAGCCACGGCCGGTGTATGAGGAGGTCGACGAGGCGCAGGAGCTCTCGGAGATCGCCGAGTACGTCGAGTCTCACGTGGCGCTGATCGCGGAGGAGAACGACGAGCCGATCGGGTTCGTCCTCGCCCGCATGCGTGGCGCGAGGCTCGGCTGGATCAGCGATCTCTACGTCGCCCCCGGATCACGCCGCGGCGGCATGGCCGGGACTCTTGCCCGGGAGGCCACGGCTCAGCTGCGCGCTCACGGGGCGGAGGTGGTCGAGCTCGAGGTTCAGGCGTCGAACGCCGACGCGCGGGCTGTCTACGAGCGCTGGGGATTCCGTGAGAGCAAGCTGACCCTGGCGGCGGCGGCCGGCGAGCTCGAAGAGCGGCTGTCGCGTGACGGCCTGCCGCCGTCGCGCGGGCTCGTGTTCGCACAGACGGACGAGGAGCAGATGGTCGATCGGGCGGTGCGCACGTTCCTCCCGCGGCTCGGATCGTCGCCGCAGGACGGACGTCCACGCGCCGAAGAACGGCTGGGTCGCGGTCGAAGACGAGCTCTGCAGCGCCGACCCACAGCTCCTCCGCCGACTCGCGCAGGAGCTTTCCTATCGCACGGGAGGAGTCGTGCTAGCGCTCGGCCTCGAGCAGGGCGCTGTCGTCCGCTACATCCTCTTCGAGCGCGGCTCGATTGCGGACGAGTACGCGTCACTGCCCGAGTACGACGGCCCGCTCCCACCCGGAGACGTCGTGGCGCTCAACGCGAACCCGACGGTCGCATCGCGCTTGACCGGCGCGGACGCCGGCCGTGTACGCGCGGTCGCGCGGACGGCGAGCACCGTTGCCGACCTGCCGCCGGCGGATGAGCTGTTCCGAGAGGTGGCGGACGTGCTAGGGGTATCGGTGCCGTGATCACGCTCTACGACGCCGACCGCTGCCCGTACTGCGCCCGCGTGCGCATCTACCTGGCCGAGAAGGGCGTCCCGCACGAGGTCGTCGCGGTCGATCTCTCCGATCGCCCCGCGTGGCTCTACGAGAAGAATCCGGTCGGAAAGGTGCCCGTGCTCGAGGAGGACGACGTCTGCGTCCCCGAGTCGGCCGTGATCATGGAGCTGCTCGAGGAGCGCTATCCGGAGCCTCCGCTCCTGCCGGCGGACCCGCTCGACCGCGCCCTCGCTCGGCTGTACGTCTGGAACCACGACACGGCCTTCACGAACGCGTACTACGCCGCCCGCCGCGGCGAGGATGGCGCCGACGAGCGGCTGGCCGGCAATCTCGACGCGCTCGACTCGACGCTCGCGGCTCGGCCTTACCTCAACGGCTCCGAGTACGGCTTCGCGGACATCGCCTGGTTTCCCTGGCTGCCGCGGGCGCAGGCGTATCTCGATCTCGACCTGAGTCGATACCCGGCGGTCGCGGACTGGCTCGATCGGCTGGCGGAGCGGCCGGGGATCGCGGCCGAGCTGGAGATCGTCTCGGCGATGGTCGCGTGACGAGCGGGAGCGAGCTGCCTCCCGTCGTCGACGGGGGCTGGCTCGCGGAGCACCTCGGCGAAGACGATCTCGTCCTCGCGGACGTCCGCGGGCCGAACGCGCACGCGCGCGGCCACCTGCCAGGAGCGATCCCGCTCGTCGTCGGCGCGCCCGGGCAGTTCACGGACGAGGAGGTTGTCCGGGCGTTCGCGCTCGAGGCAGGCCTTCGCCTTCGTCGCCACGGGATCACGGGCGACGAGCGGCTGGTCGTCTACGACGACGGCCGCTGCGTGTCGGCTGCGTCGGCGGCGCAGGTGATCGAGCTCGCCGGCCATCCGCGCGTCGCGGTGCTAGCCGGCGGGATCGCCGGCTGGGACGGGGAGCTCGAGACAGGCTCTGCTGTGCTCGAGAAGACGCGCGTCGAGCTCGAGCCTCGCCTCGACGCCGTGCCGACGCGCGTCGAGATCGAAGCCCGGCTCTCGGACCCGGAGCTCGCGATCGTCGATGTCAGGCGGCCGGAGGAGTACGGAGGTCGGAACGGCGCGCCGTGCGATCCACGACAGGGCCATATCCCCGGCGCGCTGAACGTCGAGGTCTCGACGTTGTTCGCGGGCCCGGGCATCCCGCGGCCGGCGGACGAGGTACGCAGCATCGTCGGCCTGCCCGAAGCCGCGCAGGTCGTCGCGTACTGCCACTCCGGATCGCGGTCTGCGCTTGCCACCGTCGCGCTTCGCGCAGCCGGCTACCGGGCGCGGAACTACGTCGGCTCGTGGCACGAGTGGTCGCGCTTCGCCGAACTGCCGCTCGAGCGCTAGGCCGTCACAGCGACGCGCTCGGCGGCCTCGACGAAGCTTCCGCAGAGCAGGGCCCCGAGCGCCTGCCACTCCTCGGCGCGCTCGTCGAAGGCCGCAAGAAACTCTTCCGCGCCGGCGATCTCATCCGCCTCGGCGAGCCAGGTCTCGAGGATGGGTCGTGTGATCTCGGGGTGGAACTGGACGCCCCACGCGACCTCTCCGAGCCTGAAGGCCTGGGCGCAGCCGTCGCTCCGCGCGAGCTCGACGCCGCCGGCAGGGACGTCGAATCCGAAGAAGTGCCACTGGAAGGCAGAGAACCTCTCGGGGAGCGCCGAGAACACCGGGTCGTCCGCGGCCTCCTCCGTCAGCTCGATGTCGATCCAGCCGACCTCTGGCGTCGCGAGCGCACCGACGGGCGCGTGGGCTGCCTTCGCGATCAGCTGGCTGCCGAGACAGACGCCGAGCAGCGGCATGTGCAGGTCGAGCAGGCGCTGGAGGAAGAGCTGCTCGTCACGGAGCCACGGATGGTGGTCGTCCTGGTCCGCGTGCATCGAGCCGCCAAAGATCATCACGGCGCCGTAGTCGTCGATCGGGCGCGGCGGCGGGGAGCCCCAAGCGAGCGACCACTCGTCCACCTCGTGGCCCCGTCGTTCCAGCTCAGTGCGAAACGCACCGGGTGGGCAATTCGCCCCGTGGACGACCGCGAGGACGTTCACTGGTCGAAAGATAGCTGGCCTTGCTTCGCGGGCTCGACCCCGCCGGACGCGTCGAGGCCGGCGGCGTCCAGCAGACGCCTGAGCATCTGCGCTCCTTGCGGCGCGAAGTCGTCGCGATTGTTGTTGAACATCGCGTAGACCTCCTCCGCCTCGCCGGCGAGCACGGTCAGCGGCTCCACCCACTCCTCGAGCTCGCTCTCGGAGTAGAGCCAGTCGAAGCGCTCGGCGGACGTCTTCGCACCGCGGATGTTCCACGTCTTCCAGTTGCGGCCATGGAAGCGGACATACGCGACGCGATGGGTGGCTGCCGGGATCGTGGGGATGACGTTCGAGGCGCGCGTCCGCGGAGCGTCGACCGTGACATAGGCGCAACCGTGCTGCTCGAGGAAGCGAAGCGTGTCGGCGCGCACGTCCTCCTCGAGCCAGGAGCGATGGCGGAACTCGACGAGCGGCACGAGCGGGTCGAGCAGGTCTCGTGCGGCGGCGATCTCCGCCAGCGCCTCGCGCGACTTCTTGACTCGCGGGTGGTACTGGAGCAGCACGCCGCGGAGCTTGCCCGAGCGCTCGAGTGGCGCAAGCGCCTCGCGGAAGTCGCGGAACGCAGGCTCGCGCTCCCCCTCGCGGTGCCCGGTCATCTCGCCGCTCGCCTTCACGTGGAACACGAAGTCGTCCGGCGTCCGCTCCGCCCACTTCGCCGACACCTCGGGCGCGGGCAGTCGGTAGAACGGCGAGTCAGCCTCGACGACGTCGTAGTGCTGCGCGTAGTAGCCGAGCCGCTCCGCTGCGCCCCGAACCGCGGACGGGTACCAGTGCTTCGTCATCCCCTCGTCCGCCCACGAGCAGATGCCGATGCGGACGGTGGTCACTTCCTGAACGTGACCCGGACGATCGGGCTCGCGACCGCGAAGGCGCCGACCGTCGAGCTCACGCATGTGGGCAACAGCCCGACGGGCAAGGTCGCGCAGAGCCCTGGTTGGTTCACCGCCGGCGTCGCGAACCGCACCTGGTAGTACGTCGTTCCGGCGATCTTTCTCGCGGCCGCGTACGTCCCGTTGTCGGTCGTCGCCGAGGTCGAGCCTGACCGCCTGAGCGTCGTTTTGCTGCGGCCGGCGTAAAGCGGCAGCTTGGTGCCAGCGAATGCGGAGAACCGGCCGGAGAGCAGAGCGGACCTCCTCGCCTTCGCATACGAGCCCCTGAGGGAGAGCGAGATGGGGAGAGAGTTGACGGAGACGGCCGACACCGCGCCCGCCGTGTTCACCGTCCCGGAACCCGGAACGTAGGGCGTCCAGATCGACGACCAGCGGTACGCCCCGCGCTTCGCCGCGTTTGTGAACGTGCTGGGGAACGTGAGCTTGGCGTCGACGAGCTTGATGCCGAGGGGCGAGCGGCCCGGGGTGCCCGACGGCACGTCGTCGGGCGGGAAGCAGAGCGTGAGCTTCGAGGACCCGAGCGACGCTTCCGGCCCGGTGGTCGCATCGAGGAATGTCGCCAGCTCCACCGTCTGGCCCTGGGCGGAGACCTTGACCACCCAGTACGCCGCGTGAGTCGTCGTTCCGGTGCAGCTGAGCGCAAGCATCGAGAGCGGAACCGGTGTCGTCCCGATCACCGCCACGCCGGTCGGGTCGCGGACCCCGATCGTCCCGTCCACGGGGATGGTCACACCACCGAAGTCGGCGACCCGGATCGTTGCCTTCGCGGTGCCGATCGTCGTGCCGGGCGTCCCTGGGCTCACGGAGAAGCGGGTCGGCGCATACAGCACGAGCCGTGCGGTCGTGTCGTCGGTCGCTCCGACCGTGAAGTGGATGGTCGTCTTTCCCGTCGTGCCGAGCGTGTTCGGTACGGAGACGTCGAGACGCGGCGCAAAGGCCGCCGCCGCCGGGCCTGCAAGCGTCATCGCCAGCGCCGCGGCGGCAGCGAAGACCACGAGCCGCAGGAGCCTCCTCACCGGCGCGGTCATCCGGAGATCGCCTTCTTCAACACGGGTACCCGGAGTGTGACCGGACCTAGCGCCACGCGTGCGCCGGTCGCCATCGGCAGGTCCAGATAGAGCAGGTTCGTCCGGTCCTGAGCCGTGGAGGAGGACGCGATCGTGACGGTGAAGCGGGAGCCCTTCGGGACAAAGGTCGCCTGGTTCGCGAGCCGGATGTGGTACGGGTGCGAGCCGGATCGCGTGGGGACGCCGCCGTCCGAGACGACGATCTCTTTGCCCTGACGCGTCCGAGCTGAGAGCACTGCGACGAGACGACTCCAGCCTCGACGCGCTGTCGCCGTTACCCGCACCTCCGGGGAGCCGAAGATCTCGAGCGCGGAGGCGATCGGTGCCGTGCGGCGCACGAGCTTGCCGGCCTGCTTCAGCTCCGTGCGCCCGGCCAGCGGGAACGCCACCGTCTTCGTCGGCGGCAGCCCGCTGTACGACTGCGTTGTCGTTCGCCCCTCCCGGGCGACGCGGACGGGAGGCCCGACCTCGGCGGGGAGCCCGCGGAGATAGCGGTCGAACCATCGCCTGCCCGCTATCAACATCGCAGGCGTGTCGACGGCGGGAAACGTCGACGGTGCGTGACCGTGGTTGCCGATCCACAGCGCTTTCGGGCCAGCGAGCGCCCGGTACGCGTCCGTCGCCTGGTCGATCCCGAACAGGGAGTCGCGGCGTCCCTGCATCATGAACACGGGCGTATTCACGGACGAGAGGCGCGAGAGCGAGGAGCGTGCGGCCGAGTACGCCCGGAGCGCCAGGAGGTTCGTCGAGGCGAGGGCCCAATCGCGGAACTGCTCGATCTCGGGTGGGAGGGCGTCCGTTGGGACCTCGGTGAACAGGCGAGCGACAGCGCCGGACTTCGAGAGGCCCTGCGGGAAGAGCGCAGCGTAGAGGTCGGTCCACGTCTGGCACGTCTCGGCGGCCGCGAAGGGGACGCCGGCGGCGAGCGCGTTCCAGACGGCGCCGCCTCCGTAGGAGATGCCCCACGCGCCGATGCGGTCGTCCGCGATATCGGGGCGAGCGGCGAGCCATGCGAACGCCTCGCGGACGTCGGCCACCTCACGCGGCCCGTCGAGGGTGAAGAGACCGCCGGTCTCGCCGTGGCCCCGTGCGTCGAACGTCAGAACCGCGTACTCCTCTCCTGGCAGAAACGCGAGCTCGGCGAGCGTGTTCATGTCCTCGCGGTCACCGCCGAGGCCGTGGAGAAGCATGATCGTGGGCCAGCCTCCGGTGGGTGGCTGCCCGTCCGGGAGGTACAGCGTCGACGCGAGCTCGACCCCGTCACTCGTGGGGATCGCTACGCCCTGCTTCGTCCACGCTCGAGCCAGGCCGGGCCAGGCGAGCGACGCACAGGCGACGAGGAGGATCAGGCGGCGCAAACGCGTGGCAAGGGTAGCGCTCCGTGCGCGTTCGTAGAATCGCTTCGGTGGACGCGCGGCCGGTAGGGGTGTTCGACTCGGGCATGGGAGGGCTCACGGTCCTCCACGAGTGCCTCGTCACCCTTCCGCACGAGAACTTCACCTATGTCGGTGACGGCGCCCGCCTGCCCTACGGCCCACGGCCGCCGGAGGAGATCCGCCGCTTCGCGGGCGAGATCGCGACGTATCTCGAGGGCCAGGGCGTGAAGCTGATCGTCGCGGCGTGCAACTCGGCCACGTCCGCGGCGCTCCCCGAGCTCCAGGAACGGCTGTCCGTGCCGATCGTCGGCGTGATCACGCCAGAGGCG
Organism: uncultured Actinomycetes bacterium; assembly: GCA_963773055.1. Taxonomy (GTDB): domain Bacteria; phylum Actinomycetota; class Thermoleophilia; order Gaiellales; family Gaiellaceae; genus PALSA-612. The sequence continues at coordinate 84,456 of CAVYZL010000006.1, forward strand.
CACGCGGCCGTCCAGGCGACGCGGAACAGGCGAATCGGGCTGCTCGCGACGGAGGCGACCGTGGCGAGCGGTCGCTACGACGAGCTCGTCCGGACGCTCGACGCGGGCGTGCGGATGACGGCCGTTCCCTGTCCGGAGCTCGTGCCGCTGATCGAGAGCGACGACCCCTTCTCGGCGGCAACGGTCGAAGCCGTGCGTGCCTACGCGGCGCCGCTGAAGGACGCGGGGGTCGACACGGTGATCCTCGGTTGCACGCACTATCCGCTGATCCGCCCGATCTTCCAGCGTGTGTTCGGCCGCGACGTGACGCTCGTCTTCTCGGCGGAGGAGACCGCGCGCGAGGTGGCCGAGACCCTTGCCCGAAAGGGGATCGAGAACGACGGCCGGCGCGAGGGCGGCTATCGGTTCGCGACAACCGGCGACCCCGAGCTCTTCCGGCTGATGGGCGCGCGTTTCCTTCAGTTGCCGATCGGCGAGGTGGAGCGGCTCCCGCTCGCCGACCTCGAGCAGGTGGCTGCATGAGGGCAGACGGACGGAGACCGGACGAGCTGCGCCCGCTCGAGATCGTCCCCGACTACCTCGAGCAGCCGCACGGCTCGGCGCTCGTCGTCCAGGGCAAGACGCGCGTGCTCTGCACGGCCTCGATCGAGGAAAGCATCCCCCGCTGGCTCAAGGGGAAAGGGAAGGGCTGGATGACGGCGGAGTACTCGCTGTTGCCCGCGTCGACCGGCGAGCGCACCGCGCGGGAGGCGCGGACGGGCAGGCAGCAAGGGCGCACGGTCGAGATCCAGCGCCTGATCGGCCGGGCTGTGCGCGCGGCGGCCGACTTCGAGGCGCTCGGCGAGCGCACGCTTTGGCTCGACTGCGACGTCCTGCAGGCCGACGGCGGCACGCGCTGCGCTGCGATCAGCGGCGTCTGGGTGGCCGCACATCGGGCGCTCGACCGCTTCGGGCTCGCGAAGGCGCTGCCCGGCGCCGTCGCGGCGGTCTCGGTCGGCATCGTCGACGGGGAACCGCTGCTCGATCTCGACTACTCGGAGGACTCGACGGCGGACGTCGACCTGAACGTCGTGATGACGGGCGACGGGCGCTTCGTCGACGTCCAGGCGACGGCCGAGCGGGAGCCGTTCTCGCGCGGCGCGCTCGACGAGCTGCTCGCGCTCGCGGTCGGGGGCATCGAGCGGATCCGTGCCGAGCAGGAGCGGGTCGTCCAGGCCGAACGTGCCTGACATCAGCACCTGGGAGATCGTCGTACGGCTGGTGGCCGCGGCCGCTCTCGGTGGAGCGATCGGCATCGAGCGAGAGCTGCGCGAGCGCGAGGCGGGTTTCCGGACGCACGTGCTCGTATCCGTCGGGTCGGCGCTCTTCACCCTCATCTCGGCGTACGCATGGACGGACTTCAACTTCGGCGCGGACTCCGGCATCTCGTTCGACCCGACTCGGATCGCCGCGCAGGTCGTGACCGGGATCGGCTTTCTCGGCGCGGGAGCGATCATCCGTCACGGGCTGACCGTGCGCGGGCTGACGACGGCTGCGACGCTCTGGATCGCCGCCGCCGTCGGCATGGCCTGCGGCGCAGGCTTCTACTGGGCGGCGGTGATCGGCACGGCGCTTGCCCTCGTCACGCTCGGTCCGCTCCGCCTAGTCAACCGGCTGCTCCTCGACAAGCCGCGCCGCAGGCGGCTGAGCGTCGAGCTCCGACAGGGGGCCGGTGCCGCAGCAGTGCTGAGCGAGATCGAAGAGCTCGGAGTGGACGTCCAGTCGTTCCAGCTCGCTGACTCGGGCGGTCGGCGGCTCGCCGAGGTCGACGTCGACCTTCCACACGGCGCCCGACCGGAAGCGGTGGTCGTCCGGCTCGGTGCGCTCGACGACGTCATCGCCGCGCGGTGGACTCCCTGACGATCACGCTCTGCTCGCAGAACGAGCACAAGCGGCTCGAGCTCGAGCGTGCGCTCGAGGGCTGGCGGATCGAGCTCCTCGACGCGGATGCCTATCCCGAGGAGACGGGCAAGACGTTCTACGAGAACGCACTCGGGAAGGCGCGCTTCGGGCGGGACGTTGGGCCGTCGGGCTCCTGGATGCTCGGCGAGGACTCCGGGCTCGAGATTACGGCGCTCGGCGGAGCGCCGGGCGTGCAGACCGCCCGCTGGGCCGAGGGGCGGCACGTTGAGCGCGCGCTCGCTGCGCTCGAAGGTCAGACGAAGCGCTCGGCGCGCTACGTCTGCGAGCTCGTCTCCCTATCGCCCGAGGGCCGCGAGGTGCGCGGGACGGGCAAGCTCGAAGGGTCGATCACAGGCGACGCTCGGGGCAGCGAGGGGTTCGGGTTCGATCCGGTGTTCGTTCCCGTCGGCGAGCGGCAGACCGTCGCCGAGCTCGGCGATGCCTGGAAGGCGGCCAACTCGCACAGGGCGCGCGCAGCTCGCGCCCTACGCGCTGCGCTGGACGCCGCGGGTATCGGGTAGCTCGGAGATCATCCGCCGCTCGCGGCGCCGGGCCATCCACCAGTTGATCTCGGCACCGAAGACGATGACGTTCGCCATGACGTAGAGCCAGACGAGCAGGATCACTGGCCCGCCGAATGCCTGGAGCACTGGTGAGCCCCGTGCGAGGTCGAGGTAGATCGGCAGCACCTGGAAGGTGACGCAGAGAACGATCGTGCCCGCGACGGCGCCGGGCAGCACGTCCTCGAGCGTGTGTGGGACGTTGGTCAGCAGGAAGTACGAGACGAAGAGGAAGACGAAGGACGCGAGCGCCGACGCGAGCAGTGACAGTGTCCAGGCGACGATCCCGTTTCCTGCGACGCCGGGCGCGTGCCTCGATAGCTGCTCGTGGCCGAAACCCGCTGCGACGAGCCCGAGGAAGAGGAGGACGAGCAGCCCGATCATCAGCACGGCTGCGAGCCCCTTGCTCCGGAAGAACGGTCGGTTGGGCCGGTCGTAGACGATGTTGAAGGCGGACTCGAGCGCGCCGAAGAGGCCGAGCGACGACCAGAGCAGCACGAGCAGGCCGATGATCCCGATCGCCGTGAAGTTCTCGCGAATGGCGTCGACCGCCCTCACGATCGACGACACCGAGCTCTGCGGGAACATCCGCGACAGCTCCTGTACGAGGTACGTCGACTCGTCCGCGCGTCCGAAGACGGCGAGGATCGAGATCGTGAGGAACGTCAGCGGAACGAAGGCGAGGAGGGCGTAGTACGCGATCATCGCCGCGAGTTGCGTCCCCCGGTCAGCCTGGTACTTCACGAACAGCTCGCGCTTCCGGACGCGCATCGGGTTCAAGTAAACACTCTGGTAGGGTCGACGCGGTGGAGGCGGCGCAGGCCTTGCGGGACCTGACGGAGATCTCGTCGCAGATCGAGGCCGCGGTCCTCCTTTCCGCTGACGGGAAGCTCCTCGCGTCGACGCTCGCCGACGATGCGGCTGCAAGGCGGCTTGCCGACGCGGCCGCCGGGCTCGTCGACGCCGCGGCTAGCGTGCCGCATGCGTTGCCGGACGGCGAAGGGCTCGTGCAGCTCGAGGCGGCCACGCTCGAAGGCAGCGTCTTCGTCGTGCGGGACGGAGAGCGCGCCGCTGCGGCCGTGACGACCGTCCAGCCGACAGCGGGCCTTGTCTTCTTCGACCTCAAGAGCTGCCTGCGGGCGGCTGCGACCGAAGACGGCGACGGCAAGCCGCGGCCGAAGCCGCGGCCGCGCGGGGCAACGGCGGCGAAGGACGCCGATGAGAACCCTTCGTAGGCTGTTCGGGTTTGTCGTCTTCGCCGCGGTCGCAGCCGCCGCTGCGATCTTCGTCCGCCGCCGGGCGTCTGGTGCGCGGGAGCGGGTCGACCTCTATTACGCGGACGGGTCGATGGCCTCGCTTACGCACGATGCCCCGGACGCCGAACGGCTGCTCGGCTTCGCCCGAGACGCGGTGACGGCGGCGCGAAGCGCCTAGGGCTGACCGTGTCCGACGCCGAGCTCAAGCGGGCGCTGCGCGAGCGCGCCTACCTCGAAGGCGACTTCGTCCTGCGCTCTGGGAAGCGTTCGCGCTTCTATCTCGACAAGTACCGGTTCTCGACGCAGCCGGACCTGCTCGAGGCGATCGCGGCGCGGATCGCCGCGGCCGTCTCCGAGGCGGAGCCGTATGCGGTTCGGCTCGCTGCTCCCGAGCTCGGCGCGGTGCCGCTCGCGGCGGGCGCGTCGCTCGCATCGCGCCTGCCGTACCTGATCGTCCGCGGCCAGGCGAAGGAGTACGGGACTGCGAATCGCATCGAGGGCCAGTTCGAGCCCGGCGAGAAGGTCTGCCTCGTCGAGGATGTCGTTACGACCGGCGGCGCAGCGGTCGAGGCGATCCACGCGCTGCGCGGATCCGGGCTCGAGTGCATGACCGCTGTCTGCGTTGTCGACCGCGAGGAGGGAGGGGCGGACGCGCTGGCCAAGGTCGGTGTTCGTTTACGCACGATCTTCCGCGCAGCCGAGATTCTCGAGGCCTGAAAGGCCCGGCAGGACCCGCATGGTTGAGCCGATCCGATGGGGCTGTTACGCTCACCAGGCTGTAAACGACCCCGAGGGGAGGAGTTGCTGGTGACGAAGCAGGAGTTCGTGGACGAGGTGGCAGGCCGCGCAGGTCTCAGCAAGGCTGACGCCGCAAAGGCCGTTGACGCCTTCTTGGACTCGATCGAGGCGGTACTCAAGGACCGGGGCCAGGTGAACTTCACCGGCTTCGGCAAGTTCTCGACATCTGCCCGCGCGGCGCGCATGGGGGTCAACCCGCGCACGGGTGAGAAGGTGCACATCGCTGCGACGACGGTGCCCAAGTTCTCGGCAGGCAGCAAGCTGAAGGCGACGGTGAAGGGCGGCGGCTAGGCCGCGGACGCCTACGACGTTTTTGAGAGGGTCGCATTCGCGGCCCTCTTTCTTTGCGCCGTGCCGTTTGCGGGCTACTTTGTGAGGTGATGGACGAGCAGGCGACCGCCGCAGCGCCGTTCGCCGATCGGCTGTCCGCCGCGGTCATCGAGAGACGGAGCCAGCTCGTCGTCGGGCTCGACCCGCGCCTCGAGCTGCTGCCGCTCGAGCTGCGCGGCGACGCACACATGGACCGAGCGGCTGCGGCCGCTGCGTTTGCACGCTTCTGCCGGGGCCTGATCGACGCCGTCTGCCCGTATGTGGTCGCGGTCAAGCCGCAGGCCGCGTGCTTCGAGGCGCTCGGCTCGGATGGGATCCGTGCGTTCGAGGAGGTGTGCGACTACGCGCGGACGGCGGGCCTCGTCGTGATCGCGGACACGAAGCGGGGAGACATCGGTCCAACCGCGCGGGCGTACGCTGCCGCCTACCTCGAGCCACGCAACGGCGACGCCCCGCTCGCCGACGCGATGACCGTCAACACATATCTCGGCCGCGACTCGATCGAGCCGTTCGCCGCCTCGTGCCGCCGCTTCGGCGGCGGGATCTTCTGTCTCGTAAAGACGTCGAACGCGGGTGGCTCCGACGTCCAGGACCTGACGCTGACGGACGGTGCGACGGTGTGGCAGCACGTCGCGCGGCTCGTCGCGGAGCTCGGGGACGACGTCGTCGGCGAGTGCGGCCTGTCGAGCGTGGGCGCTGTTGTCGGAGCGACGTTTCCGCGCGCGGTGAGCGAGGCGCGGAAGCTCCTGCCGAAGTCGATCCTCCTCTTGCCGGGTGTCGGCGCGCAGGGTGCGACGCCAGCGGACGTCGCGCGAGCGTTCACGAGCGGGCCGGCAAGCGCACTCGTCACCGTCTCCCGATCCGTTATCTATGCCTTCCGCTTCGAGGGGGACGACTGGCGCAGTGCCGCGGGCGCCGAGGCTGCCCGCCTGCGGGACGAAGTCTGGGCGGTGTCAGGATGGTAGGCAGAGCGTGGTAGGCAGAGCGTGGTGAGCAGGGCGACGGCGGCACGGTACGGAGCGCCGCTTGCGTTCCTTGCCGCTGTGACGGTCGCCGTCCTGCTCGTTCGCGCGGGACTGAACGAGGGATCGAAGTCAGAGGGCGCCTCGCCTCCGCCCGCAGCCACGAGGACGACTCCGGCGAAGCAGACAGGGGCACGCTTCTACCGCATCCGTCGGGGGGACACGCTCGCCGTGATCGCGCCGCGCTTCGGCCTCACGGAGGAGGAGCTGATCGTGCTCAATCCCGGGATCGAGCCGACGGCTCTGCGCATCGGCCAGCGAATACGCGTGAGATAGCATCGCCGCCGTGAAGCTGCGGATCGCTCTGTGTGCAGCGGTCCTCACGCTTGCGACGCCGGCGCTCGCCTCGGCTCCGCAGGTCGGAGGCCGGGCCTACCTCGTGAAGAACGCGACGACGGGCGAGGTGCTGCTGGCACGAAACGCCGACGAGCGCGTGCCGATGGCGTCGATCACGAAGCTGATGACCGTCCTCGTGACGCTCGAGCACGCCAACCTCGACGACATCGTCACCATCTCGCGAGGGGCGGCAGCGGTCGGCGAGTCGACGATCTCGCTCCGTCCGGGCGAGCAGCTCACGGTGCGAGAGCTGATCGAGGCGGCGCTCATCCAGTCGGCGAACGACGCGGCCGCTGCGCTTGCCGACTACGTCGGCGGTGGCAACCGGGCCGCGTTCGTCGCGCTGATGAACGCGAAGGCGAAGGAGCTCGGGCTCACGCACACCCACTTTGCGAACCCGGACGGGCTGGACCAGGCCGGGCACCACTCGTCCGCACGCGACCTGACGCGCCTGGCACAGACGGCGATGGAGAGCCCGGTCGTCCGACGCATCGTGCGAACGAGGGAGATGGCGATCGCCGGCGGCAGACGACTGGAGACGTGGAATGACCTTCTCTACACCTTCCCGCGCCTGATCGGCGTGAAGACGGGGCACACGAGCGGCGCCGGCTGGTCCGAGGTCGCAGCGGCACGCGGGCCGGGCTTCGTCGTCTACGCGACGCTGCTCGGAGAGCCCACGCGCCAGCAACGAAACGACGATCTGGCCCGCCTGCTCGCCTGGGGCCTGTCCCGCTACCGCGTGCTGCCGCTCATCGAAGGTACGACCTACGCGACCGCGGCACTTCCGTACGGGAAGGGGAAGCTCGAGCTCGTCGCGCGCCGCCCGGCGACGCGTGTCGTCCGGCTCGGACGGCCGCTCGTCGTACGCGTCGTCGCGCCGCGGACGGTGGGGCTTCCCGTCTCCCGCGGCCAGCGACTCGGCGCGGTGCGGGTTTACCGAGGCGGCCGACTGATAGCGTCGTCTCCGCTCGTCGCGTCCAGAAGCATCGCCAAGCCAGGGTTCCTCGGACGCGCCGGCTGGTATGCGGGGGAAACGATCGACAATGTGCAGGGCTGGCTCACGTAGGAGCATGAGGACGCCGTGATCGTCACCGTCACGATGAACGCGGCCCTCGACCGGATCCTCACGGTGCCGAGCTTCCAGCGCGGGCATCGTCACCGCGCGAGCGAGAAGGTGACGCTCGCAGGTGGAAAGGGGATCACGGTCGCGCGCGCGCTGAAGCGTCTCGGCGTGCCGGTGGTCGCGACCGGCCTGGCCGGCGGCCGTAACGGACGGCGCATCCTCGAGGAGCTCGCGGAGGAGGCGATCCTCAACGACTTCGTCCGGATCGAGGACGAGGCGCGAACGTCGACGGCCGTCGTCGATCCGACCTCGGGCGAGTTCACGGAGGTCGTGGACTGGGGGCCGCTCGTCGAGCCGGCAGAGCTCGAGATCCTGCTCGAGAAGGTGGCGTATCTCTCGCGCGGCGCCGAGATGGTCGTGTTCGCCGGCTCCCTGCCGCGCGGCATCGACGACGACTTCTACGCCGAGGCGATCCGCGACCTCAACCGGCACGGCGTTCTGACGGTGCTCGACTCCGAAGGCGAGCCGCTTCGGTTGGGGCTCGACGCAGAGCCATTCCTCGCCTCCCCGAACCAGCAAGAGGCCGAGGCAGTGGTCGGCCAGGAGTTCCTCGAGGAAGGGGACTTCCTCGACGCGCTCGACGGGCTCGACGAGCTGGGCGCGAAGAACGTCCTGATCACGTACGAGCACGGCTGCTTCGCGTCGGTGCGCGGAGAGCGGGGACAGCCGCGCCGCTACCGCGCCGAGTCGCCGCACCTCGAGGCGGTGTCACGCGCGGGTGCCGGGGCGACCCTGCTCGCCGGGTTCATCGCGGCCTGGCTCGAGGACACGACGCCCGAGGTCGTGCTGCGGAAGGCCGTGGCGACGGGCGCCGCGTCGACGCTCGAGGTCGGCGCCGGCCGGTTCGATCCGCGGGACGTCGGCCGCATCCTCCCCGACGTCCGGGTCGACGAGCTCGCGTCGGCCACCGCCCACTGAGGCGCTCGTTAGGAGGGCTCGGCGTCGAAGGACGCTGCTAGCCTTCGTCAGCACTTGACGGATCAGGTGCGCACCGAGCTGGAGCTGGGACGAATCGAGCAGCTGCTTGCGCTCGAGGACAAGTTCTCGCGCGAGGGGTTGACGTTTGACGACGTCCTGCTCGTCCCGGCCGAGTCCCACGTACTGCCGAACGACGCCTCGACGGCGACGCGCTTCAGCCGCTCGATCTCGCTCGCGATCCCGGTCTGCTCCGCAGCCATGGACACGGTCACCGAGGCGCGAATGGCGATCGCCGTCGCGCGGCTCGGCGGCATCGGCGTCGTCCACCGAAACCTGTCGATCGCCGACCAGGTCGCCGAGGTCGATCGGGTCAAGCGCTCGGAGTCGGGGATGATCGTCGACCCGATCACGCTCCCGCCGACGGCGGACGTCGCTCAGGCGCTCGAGCTGATGGAGCGCTACCGCATCTCCGGCATCCCGATCACCGACGGGCAGGGCCGCCTCGTCGGCATCCTCACGAACCGCGACCTCCGCTTCGACAAGGATCCCGCACGGCCGGTATCGGAGCTGATGACGAGCGGCGACCTCGTCACGGCGGCCGTCGGGACGACACTGGAGCAGGCAGAGGAGATCCTCCATCACCACAAGATCGAGAAGCTGCCCGTCGTCGACGAGGCAGGCGTCCTCCGTGGGCTGATCACCGTCAAGGACATCTCGAAGCGCATCGAGTACCCATCGGCGACGAAGGACGCGCGGGGCCGACTCCGCGTTGCTGCCGCCGTCGGCGTCGGGCCTGATGCGCTGGAGCGCGCAGACGCCCTCGTCCGCGCCGGCGCCGACGCCCTCGTTCTCGACACGGCCCACGGCCACTCGGGGAACGTGCTCGCGATGACGGCGAAGCTCGAAGGATCGCTGCGAGGTCGATGTTGTCGTCGGAAACGTCTCGACCGCCGAGGCGGCGGCGGCTCTGCTCGAGGCCGGAGCGGACGCGATCAAGGTCGGCCAGGGACCCGGCTCGATCTGCACGACGCGTGTAGTCGCCGGGGTCGGCATGCCTCAGGTCACCGCGGTTCACGACTGCGCCCAGGCGGCGGCCGCGTACGGCGTGCCCGTGATCGCCGACGGCGGCCTGCGATCTTCCGGGGACGTCGCCAAGGCGATCGCGGCCGGCGCGGACTCGGTGATGGCTGGCTCGCTCTTCGCCGGCACGGACGAGGCGCCCGGCGACGTCGTGCTCGCGCACGGCGAACGGGCGAAGGAGTACCGCGGCATGGGCTCGCTCGGCGCGATGAAAGCCCGCGGGTACTCGAAGGACCGCTACTTCCAGGGCGACGTCGAGGACGTCGACAAGCTCGTGCCGGAGGGGATCGAGGGGCGCGTGCCGTACAAAGGCCCCGTCGAGACCGTGATCGACCAGCTCGTCGGAGGGCTGCGCCAGGCGATGGGGTACTGCGGCGCCGCCACGATCGACGAGCTGAAGCGTGCGCGGTTCGTGCGCATCACCGCGGCCGGCCTTCGCGAGAGCCATCCGCACGACATCACGATCACGAAGGACGCTCCGAACTACCGTCGCCCGTGACGAACGTCGCGCCGCTGCCGGCTCCCATCTCCGACATCGAGGAGGCGGGGAGGCCGGTTCTCGTCCTCGACCTCGGCGGCCAGTACGCCCAGCTGATCGCGCGCCGGATCCGCGAGTGCCGCGTGTACTCCGAGCTGATCCGCCACGACGTCTCGGCGGCGGAGGTCAGGCTCCGCAACCCGCTCGCCATCGTGCTCAGCGGAGGACCTGCATCCGTTTACGCGGATGACGCGCCGCGCGTCGACCCCGAGCTGTTCTCGCTCGGGATCCCGGCGCTCGGCATCTGCTACGGCGCACAGCTGATGGCGCTCGAGCTCGGCGGCTCGGTCGAGCGAACCGGCGTGTCGGAGTTCGGGAAGACGTCGCTCCACGTCGACGGCGGCGAGCTGTTCGCCGGGCTGCCCGCCGAGCAGGTCTGCTGGATGAGCCATCGCGACACCGTGACCGCCCCGCCTGAGGGCGCGGCCGTGACGGCCGGCTCGCCGTCGACGCCGGTCGCCGCGTTCGAGGCGCCGGCCCGGGCGCTGTACGGAGTCCAGTTCCACCCGGAGGTCGTCCACACGCCCCACGGCCAGGCCGTCCTCGAGAACTTCCTGCTGGGCGTCGCCGGGGCTCAGGCGACCTGGACGGCAGCCGCCGTCATCGACGAGCAGGTGGCGCGCATCCGCGCACAGATCGGGGCAGAGCAGGTGCTCTGTGGCCTCTCCGGCGGCGTCGACTCCGCGGTGGCGGCGCTGCTCGTGCACCGGGCGGTCGGCGATCAGCTGACCTGCGTCTTCGTCGACCACGGCCTCCTTCGCAAGGACGAGGCGGCGCGGGTCGTCGAGACGTTCGGCAACCACTTCCACGTCGAGCTCGTCCACGTCGACGCGGCCGACCGGTTCCTCGCCCGCCTCGAGGGCATCAGCGACCCGGAGGAGAAGCGAAGGCGGATCGGCGAGGATTTCATCCGCGTCTTCGAGCAGGAGGCCGCGCGACTCGGCGACGTGCGTTTCCTCGTCCAGGGAACCCTCTACTCAGACGTGATCGAGTCCGGCGGTGAGGCGGGCGTCGCGGCGCGGATCAAGTCGCACCACAATGTCGGCGGCCTGCCAGAAGACATGGCGATGGAGCTCGTCGAGCCGCTGCGGCAGCTGTTCAAGGACGAGGTGCGGCGTGTCGGCGAGGAGCTCGGGCTCCCCGAGGAGATCGTGTGGCGCCACCCGTTCCCCGGCCCTGGCCTCGCCGTACGCATCATCGGGGAGGTCGATCGCGAGCGGCTCGAGATCCTCCGGGAGGCGGACGCGATTCTGCTCGAGGAGGTGCATCGGGCGAACCTCGATCGGGAGCTCTGGCAGTGCTTCTGCGTCCTACCGGCGATTCGCTCGGTCGGGGTTCAGGGCGACGAGCGGACGTACGGCTACCCGATCGCGATCCGCGCGGTGACGAGCGACGACGCGATGACGGCCGACTGGGCGCGTATTCCCTTCGACGTGCTCGAGGCGATCTCGAGCCGCATCGTCAACGAGGTGCCCGCCGTCAACCGCGTCGTCTACGACATCACCTCGAAGCCTCCGTCCACCATCGAGTGGGAATAGTCAGTCCGCGAGCGTGAAGCGCGGATACCGCGCGTGGACGCCGTCGATGTAGGCGGCGAGCCGTTCGGCGAGCGAGGGGTCGTGGAGCTCGAGCATGTCCTCCGCGTTCCGCTCGCCCGAGCGCGAGAGGTTGAAGGAGCCGCAGAAGACGACATCGTCCGCGACGGTCACCTTGGCGTGCATGAAGTCGTGGAGCGACCCTGGCGCCCACGGCGTGGAGTTCTTCCCCGAGAAGGGCGCTCGCGCGAAGATCGTCTCGAGCAGCGGGATCTTCCACAGCGAAACCTTCTGCGCCGCCCACTGGTAGCGCACCTGTCTCGCCTGCGTCGCATCGACGCAGCCAGCCACCGAGACCTTCCCTTCGCTCGCGACCTGGGCGAGCGTCGCGAGCACCGGGCCAGCGGAGATCACCGGCGAGCAGATGCGCACCCGCCGCCGCGCTCGCCCGATCGCCTTCGCCACTCGGTGGGACAACGCATCGCCGTACCCGGGGCAAAACCACGGCCGGATTCGAACGCCGCCCTCCTCGACGGGCCGCGGCTCGACGCGCCCGACGTCCATCACCGGTCGGCCCGACCAGAGCTGCTCGAACGCGATCGAATAGGCCTCGGCGAGCGCCGGCGACTCGACAGTGAGCATGACGTTCTCCTGCCGCGTCCACGAGTCGCTCGTCCAGTTCGTCGAGCCCGTGAGCACGGTCGCCCGGTCGCGAACCACGAACTTGTGGTGCATGAGGTCCGGGATCCCGGAGATCGGACGGCTCGGCACCGGGAGCGCCGCGACGTCCTCCGGCACGCACGACGGCGGCGGCGGGACGGGGATCGGGTTCGGGTGGTCGACGTTGTATGCGAGCCGGACCGCGACGCCCCGCTGCGAGGCGGCGACGATCGCGCCTGCGACGGTCTGCTCGATCTCGGGGCCGAGGTCGAAGTCGTAAAGAGCGAGGTCCAGGCTCGTCGAAGCCGCCCCGACGAACGCCGCGATCTCGGTGGCGATCTCGGTCACGGTCTGCCCGCCGTCGGTCAGCGTCCTGCATGCGATCATGGACGCCATCATGGACTTCGCCGACGTTCTGCGGCGCCGCAAGGCGGTTCGGAGCTATCTCGACGAGCCGATCCCGCGCGAGACGCTCGAGAGGATTATCGCGCGCGGGCGAAAGATTCCGAGCGCCGGGCACAGCCAAGGGCTGCGACTCGTAGTGGTCACGGACGAAGCGACGAAGCAGGCGATCGCTGACCTCGCCGGTGAGCGACACTACGTCGAGCTCGGTCACGAGCCGTGGATCTCGAAAGCCGCGGCGCACGTCGTCGTCGGCGTCCGCGAAGGCGACTACCACGATCGCTATCGCGAGGCGGACAAGCTCACGGGCGACGGCGAGGAGATCGACGTGGCCCGTCCCCTACTGGTACGTCGACGCGGGCGCGGCGGTGATGTTGATCTGGCTCGCGGCGATCGACGAAGGGCTTGCCGCGGGCATCTTCGGCGTGCACGCGTGGAGCGACGTGCGCGACCTCCTGGGGATCCCGGACGACGTGACGCCGGTCGGCATCCTCACGCTCGGCAAGCCAGCACGCTGAGACCGCCCAGGGCTCGGCGAAGCGAGGCTGGAAGCCGCTGGACGAGGTCGTGCACTGGGAGCGCTGGGGCTGAGAGCGCTCGTCGAGCAGCTCGCGGCCGCCCACATCGGGAGGACGTTCAACCAGTACCGGGGATCGAGCCTCCGGCGCGCCCGCCTCGAGACGTACCTCGAGCGTCGCAAGGACGCGCCGCTTCTGCTCGTCGGCGAAGCGCCCGGCTACCGCGGCGCACGCCTGTCGGGCGTGCCGTTCACGTCCGAACGCCAGCTGACGGGAAGCGGCCCTGCAGAGGCGAGCGCGACGATCGTCCATCGCGTGCTGGCCGAGCTCGGGATCGAGGACGACGTCCTGCTCTGGAACGTCGTGCCCACGCACCCGGGCACGGAGACGTCGAACAGGAGGCCGACGGCCGCCGAGGTGGACGCGAGCCGTCCGTTCCTGCACGCCGTCTCGGTGGGCCGCCGCGTCGTCGCCGCTGGACGCCTGGCTGCGGCCGTCACCGGGGCTCCGTACGTCCGCCATCCGTCGCGCGGCGGCGCGGCCGCCTTCCGAGCAGGGCTGGTTGAATGGCTGGGAGCGTGAGACGGTTCCCGATCCGTCGCAACACCTTGCTCCTCGCGGCCGGCCTGGCCGCGTCCGGCGGGATGCTGCAGGTCGCGGTCGCCGTGGGGACGACGACACTCGTCACCGTCACCGGCGTCCGCAGCATCGTCGGGCTCGGGCCGGCGATCTTCCTCTCGACGGCGGCGCTCGCGGCGCTTCCGGCTGGTCGGGCGATGGACCGGTTCGGGCGGATGCCGGTCATCTCCGGCGGCTTCGCGACTGGCATCGTCGCCACGTGCACAGTCGCGTTGGGCTGTGCCTGGTCGTCGACGGCGCTCGTCGTCCTCGGCCTCGCGCTCGTCGGCGCGGCGTCCGGCACGGTGCTCCTCTCGCGCGCGGCTGCCGCGGACATGTACCCGGCCGACTTGCGCGCTCGCGGCATCTCGCTCGTCCTCTTCGGCGCAGTGTTCGGCGCGGCGCTCGGCCCGCTCATCTTCCGGCCGCTGTTCGGTGACAAGCACGACGTCGACGCCGACTCGCTCGTCGTCCCGTGGCTCGTGGCCGGCGTGATCATGGTCGCGGGCTTCGTGATCTCGCGCTTCGTCAGGCCGGACCCGAAGCGGATCGGCGAGGCGCTCGGCTACGGCGTCACGGCGGGGACGAAGGACGGACAGGCGGCGCCGCTCGCCACGATCCTCCGGCGGCCCGGGGTCGTGCCGGCGCTCGTCGCCGCCGTTGCGAGCTTCGGCGTCATGGTGTCCGTGATGAACCTCTCCGGCTACGTCGTCGTCGGGCACGGACACAGCCAGGGGGACACGTTCTGGGTGATCAGCGCCCACATCGTCGGCATGTACGGCCTCGTGCTCGTGGTCGGCGACGCGATCGACCACGTTGGCCGGCGGCCGGCGCTCATCGGCGGCCTGCTCGTGATGGGTGTATCGACGATCGCGATCGTGTGGATCGCCAGTCTGCCGGCGATGAGCCTCGCGCTCTTCGGGCTCGGGCTCGGCTGGGCGTTCTCGTATGTCGCCGCGACGACGGAGCTCGTCGACCGAGCCGCGCTCTCCGAGCGAGGACGTCTCGTGGGCTTCTCCGACCTGCTGTCGGGCTTCACGGGCGCCGCGCTAGCGCTGCTCGGAGGCGTCGCCTACAACGAGATCGGCGTCGGCGCGGTCGGCGTCGGCGCCACGGTCGCCGTCGTGCTCCCCGCGCTAGTAATCCTCTTCGTCGGGCGGCGTCCCGCGCGCGGTGAAGGCGCGCTCGAGCCAGTGGGCTGAGACTCGCCGCTGCTTGCTAGACTGCAGCGTCCGGCGGACGTCTTTGTCCGCCCCTTTTTTCGTGAAATGAGAGCGGGAACAAAGACCTGGAACGCGAAGCCCGGCGAGATCGAGCGCCGGTGGTTCGTCGTGGACGCCGAGGGCAAGAACCTCGGCCGTCTGGCGACGCAGATCGCCGACACGCTCCGCGGAAAGAACAAGCCCGAGTACACGCCGCACGTCGACACCGGCGACTTCGTCGTCGTCGTCAACGCGGAGAAGATCGCCGTCACCGGCAAGAAGCTCGATGACAAGATCTACTACCGCCACTCCGGCTACCCGGGCGGGCTGCGGAGCCGCACACTGCGCGAGCAGCTCGAGCGCCGCCCGACAGAGGTGCTGAGGAAGGCCGTCAAGGGCATGCTGCCCCGCAACCGCCTCGGCCGCGCCCAGATCGTCAAGCTCAAGATCTACGCCGGCCCGGCACATCCGCACGAGGCCCAGGCCCCGCAGCGGCTCGAGGAGCGCGCATGAGCGAGCTGGCGCAGTACCGAGGCACGGGCAAGCGCAAGACGTCGGTCGCGCGCGTGATCCTCCGCCCGGGCGACGGCTCGTGGTGGATCAACGGCCGAACGCTCGACGACTACTTCCCGCGCGTCGTCCATCGCACGCAGGTGGTCGCGCCGCTGAAGGTCGCCGAGGCGGAGGGACGTTACGACGTCCGCATTCGCGTCCACGGCGGCGGTCCGACCGGTCAGGCCGGAGCCGCCCGCCATGGCATCGCGCGGGCGCTCGTCGAAGCCGATCCCGAGCTGCGGATCCCGCTCAAGCGCGAAGGCTTCCTCGCCCGCGACGCTCGCATGGTCGAGCGGAAGAAGGCCGGGCTCAAGAAGGCTCGCAAAGCACCTCAGTGGGCTAAGAGGTAGCTCCGCGCCTGATGGGGCGCCGATACTTCGGTACCGACGGCGTGCGGGGCGTCGTCGGGGAGACGCTCACTCCCGAGCTCGTCGAGCGGGTCGGGCGCGCGGTGACGATCTGGGCGGACGCCGGCGCGGTGCTGATCGGCCGCGACACGCGCGCGTCGGGCCGCGAGCTCGAGCGAGCGTTCGCCTCGGGTGTCGCGTCGGCGGGAGGTCACGCCGTCCTCGCCGGAATCCTGCCGACGCCCGCCGTCGCGCTGCTCTCGCTCGATCTCGGCGCCGTCATCTCCGCGTCGCACAACCCGCCTGAGTACAACGGCGTCAAGCTCTTCGACGGAGAGGGCAAGAAGCTGACCGACGCGGTCGAGGAGGAGATCGAGAGCCACTTCGACGATGCGCCGCAGGGCGAGGAGGAAGGGAGCATCGACAACCTCGAGGTCATCGGCTCGAGCTACTCGCGCCACGTCGTCGAGCGCTTCGGCAGCGATCTCTCGAAGCTCACGATCGCCGTCGACTGTGCGAACGGCGCGTACTCGGGCATCGCCCCCAAAGCGTTCACCGAGCTCGGCGCCACCGTCGTCGCGATCGGAGACCAGCCCGACGGGACGAACATCAACGTCGGCTGCGGCGCGACCGACCTCCGGCTGTTGCAGGAGACCGTCCGCAGCGAAGGCTGCGACTTCGGCGTGGCATTCGACGGCGACGGCGACCGGATGCTTGCGGTCGACGAGCGCGGGGAGGTCGTCGACGGAGACGCGATCATCGCGGTGCTCGCCCTTCACCTCGGCGTCGAGCTCGTCGCGGTTACGCAGATGACGAACCTCGGTTTCCACCGCCTCATGGCGGAGAGGGGGATCCGCGTCGTGACGACGGAGGTCGGGGATCGTTACGTCCTCGAGGCGCTCCACCGAGAGGGAGGGTTGCTCGGCGGTGAGCAGTCCGGCCACATCATCTGGCTCGACGGCCACGTGACCGGGGACGGGCTCGTCGCGGCGCTGATGCTGTGCCGTGCGATCGAAGGCACGAGCCTGTCCGAGGCCGTGTCCGTCATGGAGCGCTGTCCGCAGGCGACCGAGAACATCGCCGTCGACGGGCACGCCGAGCTGACCGATGCCATCGGCGACGCTGTCGCCCGCGCCAACGACGAGCTGGGCGAGGAGGGCCGCGTTCTCGTGCGTCCGTCGGGCACCGAGCCTGTCGTACGCGTGCTCGCGGAAGCCTCGACGCAGGAGGCCGCAAACGGCCTCTGTGCTACCATCGCCGCGCTCGTCGGCAAGGAGCTCGGCTAACCGCATCCGACGCTGGATGCGGGGGAGGCCGGGCTCGTTGTGCTTCTCGGGGGAGGAATTTTCCCCGGAAACGGGCAATAATCGGACAGGGGACGTAAATGTGCGGGATCATCGGATACGTCGGGCCTCGCCCGTGTAAGTCGCTCCTTCTGTACGGCCTCGAGCGGCTCGAGTACCGCGGCTACGACTCTGCGGGCCTCGCGCTGCTGACGGACGACGGATTCGAGTACATCCGTGCAGTCGGCAATCTCCAGTTTCTGAAGGACGAGGCTGCGTCGGTGACATCCGACGCGACGACGGGCGTGGGGCACACGCGCTGGGCCACGCACGGGCGCGTCTGCGAGGAGAACGCACACCCGCTGACGGGTTGCGAGGACGGCGAGGTGACCCTGATCCTGAACGGGATCGTCGAGAACTACCGCGAGCTGAAAGCGTCGCTCGAAGAGGAGGGGCATCGTTTCTCGTCCGAGACGGATGCTGAGGTGATCGCGCACCTCGTCGAGCGCCACTACACAGGCGATCTCGCCGAGGCTGTCCGCGCCGCCTACCGCGAGCTCGAGGGCCACTTCGCCTTCGTCGTCTGCCACCGCGCGCACCCGGGGCTGCTCGTCGGCGCGCGCCACCAGTGCCCGCTGCTCGTCGGCGTGGGAAACGGTGAGATGTTCCTCGCCTCGATGGCAACGGCCTTCCTTCGCGATACGAGGAAGGTGCAGTTCATCGAGGACGACGAGATCGTCGCCGTCACCGCCGACGGCGCGACCTTCGCGACGGCTGATGGAACGCCGGTTGACCGTCCCGTCGAGGAGATCGACTGGGACGAGGAAGCTGCGGAGAAGAGCGGGTTCGAGACGTTCATGCTGAAGGAGATCTACGAGCAGCCGGACGCGATCGAGGAGACGATCGGCGACCGCATCCGGCACGGGCGGCTCGAGCTCGACGGGCTCGGCCTCGACGACGAGGAGATCAGGAACCTCCGGCGCATCGTCATCGTCGCCTGCGGCACGGCGTACCACTCGGGCGTCCTCGCGCGGTACGCGATCGAGGAATGGGCGCGCATCCCCGTCGAGCACGACATCGCGAGCGAGTGGCGCTACCGGAACCCCGTGCTCTCGAAGGACACGCTCGTGATCGGGATCACGCAATCGGGCGAGACGGCGGACACGCTGGCCGCGATGCGTCTCGCGCGGGAGTCGCGCGCCCACACGCTCGCGATCACGAACATGATGGGCACGCAGATCACCCGCGAGGTGGACTCGGTGCTCTACACGCGGGCCGGCATCGAGATGGGTGTCGCCGCGACGAAGACGTTCACCGCCCAGGTGTCGCTCCTGTACCTCGTCGCGCTCAAGCTCGCGCAGGTGCGCAAGTCGCTCCCCGACGACGAGATCGCTGCACTGCTCGAGGAGGTGCACGAGCTTCCAGGCAAGATGGCGTACTTCCTCGCCGGCGACCACCCGATCGACGAGGTCGCGCAGCGCCACTTCGACAAGCCGTTCTTCCTCTACCTCGGGCGCCACATGGGCCTACCGGTGTGCCTCGAAGGCGGCCTCAAGCTGAAGGAGATCTCGTATATCCCGACCGAGTCGTACTCCGCCGGCGAGATGAAGCACGGTCCGATCGCGCTCCTCGACGAGCAGACGCCCGTCGTCTGCATCGCGACCGACTCGCATGTCTACGACAAGGTCGTCTCCAACATCCAGGAGGTGCGGGCACGCGGCGCGAACGTGATCGCGATCGCGACCGACGGCAACGAGGACATCCAGCACCACGCCGACGACGTCATCTACATCCCGCGGACGCACCCGTTCCTCCAGGCGCCGCTTGCGGTGGTTCCGCTTCAGCTGCTCGCCTACAAGATCGCCCGGCTCCGCGGCCTGAACATCGACCAGCCGCGGAACCTCGCGAAGACCGTCACGGTCGAGTAAGCGTTCGCTCTGCGCTTCGTCGTGACCCTTGAAGAGCACCCGCGCCGCGAAGGCGACCGCGACGAAGATCCTCCGCGCGCCGTAGCGCTACCCGAGCTCGAGGCGGTCTCCCTCGGACACGCCCGCGCGCGTGCAGCGCCCGGCGGGCAGCTCGAGCACTGCTTTGGCGCCTCGCCTTGACGCCATCCGCCACGGCTTCAACTCGGCGGCGATGCGAAGCACGCGAAGCTCCCTGTCGAGGAACACGGCGTCAATCGGGAAGCGCATGAAGAACATGTGGATGGACGAGCCTGGCCGGAGCAGGATGCCCTCGTCGTCTAAGAGGGACGATCGGCCGAGCAGGCCTTTTGCGCGGAGCCACGCGGAATCGGCGACGACGCAGTTCGCGCAGACGACCGTTCCGTCTTCCTTCTGGACTACTGCCACGTCGAGAGCCTAGAGGCGGACCTAGGAGGGCTTGGCAAAACAATGGCTGAGCCGCCGGAATCGCGCTCGACGCTGCGCTCGCGGCGTCCTCGGTCGTCCCAATAGTTCTGAGGCAGCGGCATAGGGGACAGGATTAATCCTGTCCCCTATTCGGTCTCCGTTTGCTCCTTGCGTCCTGGCGATCACAGCGTCGATCGCGCCCCGGCAACGAGCACCGTTCTGCCAAGCCCTCCTAGTACCCCACATGAATGTGGTCGTAATGATCCGGCAGCCGGAAGGAGGGCCCCGAGAGGTCGAGTAGGGAGATCACCTGCCTCGGCTGGAGCACACCCGGCAGGGAGAGGATCTCCTCGATTGCGCGGTCGGTGACCCCACCGGGCTGCTGGTTGCCGAGGATCGGGATTCCGCCGAGACTCGAGATGTCGACCGCGTGGCCCGAGATGTGAGCTGACACGTGCCGCGGCTCCTTTGCCTTCTTCTCGGCCTTCGTCTGCGCGACGAAGCGCGAATGGCCTGTGACCAGGCACGAGACGCCCACTTGGCCGTGCGCCTCTGCGAGGTAGAGAAGAACAGCGAGGATGCGCGGGTCGACGCGGCCTGACGCAACGTCGCTACGTCCGGCCGCGGTGAGGTCGATCCGCGTGTCGGCCAGCGCGCGCTGGGCGAGGCTTGACGAGGACTGGAGCACGAGCTGCTCGATCGAGTCCGCGCCGACTGCCGTGGCGTAGCGCGCGAGCGCGACCTCGCTTGCGTCGGCCGACACGGCCACCGCACGCGTCGGCGTGGGGATCAGGTCCGGCCCTGCGCGGCGTGACGCGATCCCCGCGAGCTGGAGCCGGCCGAGCAAGAGCTCGCGGTCGGCCTCGTTGCGCGCTGCCTCCGCCCTGGCCGCGGCGGACGGCGAAAGCTGCTCCGCGTGCGCCTTTTGCCCCGACCAGACGACGCCGGCGAAGAGGAAGATCGCAGCGGCGAAGAGCCAGAAGAAATGCACTGGCAGGGTCGCAGAGGTAGGACGGGGAAGGCGCACGACTCCCCTCTCATCGGACGGCGCGGCCGTCCCCCTTTACCCGTCAGAGGGATGCGCGACAAGCGCCGACGAAGATCCCTCCCTCGGGTCACGAGAATCACCCGGCCGGGGGATGAGGACCGGAAGTGCCCGACCCATCGTGTGCTCATGGGCAGGTGGGCACCTTCTTCAAAGGGCATTCGGCTGCGAGCGCGGGCAGACGATGGTCGAGTTCACGATCGTCCTGCCGATCTTTCTCCTGCTCTTGCTGGGCATCGCCCAGCTCGGCACCGCGTTCAACCATCACACGCAGCTGACCGACGCCACTCGCGTCGGTGCGCGCTTCGGCGCGCCGCTCGGCTGCAGCGGAACCTGCAACCGGTCGAGTCTCGTCGTCTCGAAGGTGAAAGCGTCCGCCGCCAACCTCGACCAGTCGAAGCTGGGCGTGACGGTGACGTCGACGTGGCAGCCGGGCACTGACCTCAAGGTCTGCGCCACGTACCCGTACTCGGTCAACCTCATCGGTCTCGTCGTCAGCGCGGGAAACCTCAACTCATGCACAACGGAGCGTGTCGAATGACAAAGCGGCGTCTTTCTCCAGTGGCCGAGCGCGGTCAGATGGTGGCCATCGTTGCCGTCTCGGCCGTCGCACTCATCGCGATGGGCGCGTTCGTGATGGACGTCGGTTCGTGGATTCGGGCGCACCGTGCGACGCAGAGCGCGGCGGATGCGTCCGCCCTCGCAGCGGCGCAGGCGCTCCCTGATAACACGACCACGGCGACGACGCTCGGTCTCGACTACGCCGGTAAGAACGACGGTGGCGTCGCCTCGGGCGACATCGCGTACAGCTCGTACACCGTTGCCAACGACACGGTCACGGTCACCGCGAAGCGCACCGCGCCCGGCTTTCTGTCGCGCGTGATCGGTATCAGCTCCGTCAATCTCAAGGCAACGGCCGTCGCACGCGCCTACAACCTGGCGAGCCCGATGTACGCTGCGCCCTTCGGCATCTCGAAGAGCGAGCCTTTCCTGAGCGGCTCCGGGTGTCCGTGCTACGGAACGCCAACGACCTTCGACCTGAACAAGGCCGGCCCCGGCGGCTTCAAGGTGATCGACATCGACGGCTCGAGCGGCGGTATCGGGCAGACGACGCTCGCGAGTTGGATCCTCGGCGGCTACTCGGGTCCGATGGGGCTCGGCTGGTACTACTCGGACCCCGGCGCGAAGTTCAACCCGTCGCAGGTGCAGAGCGCGATGAATGCCCGCGTCAACTCGGTGCTGCTCTTCCCGATCTACGACGCGACGCAGGGAACCGGTTCGAACATGCAGTACCGGGTCGTCGGCTGGGCCGGCTTCTACGTGACGGGCTGGACGGCGCAGGGCATCAACGCGACGATCACGGGCTATCTCCAGAAGGTCTCCTGGGAGGGCCAGGAGGCCCCGTCGTTCACGGATTACTACGGCGCCTCGGTGGTCAAGCTCGTCGGCTGATCACGCCTTCGCGCGGAACGGACCGGCGCACGCTCCCCCTTCGGGGGGATGAGGGTCGCCCACTTCGAGACGATCATGGGTGGAGTCGAATCGGAGTGAGGCGAAAGGACCATGACGAAGGGGCGCAGGTCGATTCGTGAGCAGCGCGGTCAGACGATGGTGGAGTTCGCCATCGTCCTTCCGATCCTGCTGATGCTCATCCTCGGCATCGCCCAGCTCGGTCTCACCTTCAACAACTACCTCGCGCTCACGGATGGCGTCCGAGCCGGCGCCCGCTACGGCGCCGTGCTCCGCACCTCGGCGACACACGACGCGCAAACGACCGCGAAGGTCAAGCAGTCGGCGGCGAATCTCAACTCGAGCAACATCACCACGACGATCACGTCGACCTGGCAGGCCGGCGCCGATCTGACTGTCTGTGCGACCTACCCGTACTCGATCAATCTCATCGGCCTCGTCGTGAAATCGGGGAACCTGAATTCCTGTACGACGAACCGGGTCGAATGAGGCTGGCCGAGATCCCACTGCGCGAACAAAGGATGATCGCCATGACACTCAGCCGCACCACAGCATCCCTCCGCCGCTTCGCCCTTCGGCGCAAGCTTCGGGGTGAGGCGGGCCAAGTCCTGGCGCTGATGGCCGTCGGAGCGGTGGCGCTGATCGGCATGGGCGCGTTCGTGATCGACGTGGGTGGCGGCTTCCGCCAGCAGCGGAAGGCACAGTCGGCTGCGGACGGATCCGCGCTGGCGGCGGCGCAGCAGCTGCCGCTGAGCACGTCGGCGGCCAGTGCGGCCTCCGCAGCGGTGAAGGCGAAGAACTTGCCCGACGGCACCGTCGCGACCACCTTCGCGTCGACGTACGTCGCGAACGACACCGCGATCAGCAAGGCGGACACGACCTCACCGAGCTTCTTCGCGAAGGTGCTCGGCTTCTCGATCTTCTCGGAGTCCGCCAACGCCAAGGCGATCGCGGGGAGCTACACCGGCTGGTCGAAGGGAATGTCTCCGTGGGTGACGGACAAGGCCACGATTCAATGGGGCCAGAACATCCAGTTCAAGGTGAAGGCCGGAGACCAGGCCAGCTCGGGGAACTTCGGCGCCGCGCGGCTTCCGATCAACGAGCAGAACTGCAACCTGGCCGGAGGCGGCAGCGACTACCGCAAGCTGATCGGCGGCTCGTACAACTCCTGCATGGTGAGCCTCGGGAACAAGCTCAACCCCGAGACGGGCAACGTCACGGGGCCGACCAGTCAGGGCCTGTCCGACCGGGGCGTGATCCAGAACTTCGACCCGTACTCGATCCTCGCCCCGCAGGCGGACGGCTCGTACGCCCTGACGACGTACTCGCACCCGAACCTCATCGTCATCCCCGTGATCGACCAGTTCAACAACGGGAACTCGAACCCGTTCACCGTCGTCGGCTTCGCCTGGTTCATCATCACGAGCTACACGAGCAACACGGTCAACGGGATGTTCATCGGCTCCTGGGCGCCGGGTGGGGCTCAGTGCTCGACGGGCGGGTCGACGACCTCCTGCCCGGTCGGCGGATACTCGCCGTACGGCTTCAAGGTCATCCAGCTGATCAGCTGAGGTTCCACCGACAAAAAGCTTGCCGACGGGGCGCCGAGAGGCGCCTCGTCGCGTGTGACAGCTATCTCGAGGTCGTGCTTTTGACGGATTCCCAGACGATCTTCAAGTGACCGTAAAGGTCGTGGGGGCGTCTGCCGATGAACCCCCCAGCGATCCTCGACCCAAGGACAGGAGCCATGACGTATCGACTTCGCAATATTCTCATCGCAGTTGGCCTGGCGGTTGTCGCTGCGCTGCTCACGGTCTTCTACGTCTCGAACTACAAGAGCAGCGTTCGTGCCGACTCCGAGACCGTCCGTGTCCTCGTCGCGGCACGCGACATCCCGCTCGGCACGCTTGGCTCCGACGTCATTGGCGAGAAGATGCTGACGACGCAGGAGATCCCGCGGAAGGCGATCGTCGCCGGCACGATCTCGAAGCCCGAGGACGTGCAGGGTCTAATCGCGACCCAGCCGATCTACATCGGCGAGCAGGTGACCGCGCGCCGTTTCGGCCCGATCGAGGAAGCAGGCGTGCGCACGCAGCTCAAGGGCACGTACCGTGCAATCCAGATCCCGGGCAACCCGAACCAGCTTCTCTCCGGCGTCATCAAGGCCGGCGACCACGTGGACCTCGTCGCCAGCATCAAGTACCCGTCGGAGCAGGGCTCGAAGCACTTCTCGAAAGTCGTCCTCCAGGACGTTCTCGTCCTGCGGACGTCGGGCGACACGAGCTCCACGGCAAGCGTCGTCGACCCGAACGGTGGCGACGGCTGGATCATGCTCCGGCTTACCGATGCCCAGTCGCAAAGGCTCTACTTCGTCTACGCAAACGAGGACTGGTGGCTCGCCCTGCGACCCGGCCTCAACGACGCAAACAGCCCGGGCGCCGCACTGATCGACGACGCGGTGAGCATCCTCAAGACCGGTCTCGGACGCCCGGACAACGCCAAGGGCCGCCTGAACGGAGGGAAGTGAGCATGACTGACGAGACCCAGAACTACTCACGCGACCGGCTGCGCGTCTTCGTCACGGGATCCTGCGACGGCCTCGCCGAGGTTGCCCAGGCGCTCGACGCGAACGACGAGCTCGAGCTGGTCGGCTCCACGGAGAGCGTCCAGGAGGCATCGACGGCCCTCGCCGGCGGTCACCTCGAGGCGGTGCTCCACGCGACGCGCGGCCCCGCCTACCCTGCCGAGGAGCTCGCCGCGATTCGCGAGTTCACGCGGGCGCCGATCATCGTGCTCGCCTCGGGCGACTCCTCCGCGCTTCTCGAGGAGGCACTCGAGGACGGCGTCGCCGACCTGATCCCCCTGCCGCAGCTGACGGAGAACATCGTCTTCGCCATCCGCAAGGCCTGCCACCACGGTCGCCGTGCACAGCAGGCCGAAGGTGGACGCGGACGTGTGATCACCGTCTTCAGCCCCAAGGGCGGTGTCGGCAAGACCGTCGTCTCGACGAACCTCTCCGCGACGTTCGCGAAGACGATGGGCAAGCGCACGCTTCTTCTCGACCTCGACCTGCAGTTCGGCGACGCGGCGATCATGCTCGGCCTCCAGCCCGAGAAGACGATCTACGACCTCGTCGTCGCTCCTGGTGAGCTCGACTCGGAGAAGCTCGCCGGCTACACGCTCGCGCACACCTGTGGCGTGGACGTCCTGCCGGCACCGCTCCAGCCCGAGGACGCCGAGCTCGTAACGGAGGGCAAGCTTGCCCGACTGCTCGAGGTCGCGCGGGGCTCGTACGACGTGATCGTCGTCGACACCTCCCCGTTCTTCCACGGGCCGATGCTGGCGACGCTCGACCGGACGGACGACCTGCTCCTGCTCTGCGGTCTCGATGTGCCGACGATCAAGAACGTCAGGCTGAGCCTGCAGACGCTCGAGCTCCTCTCGTTCCCGACGGAGCGCGTCGGCGTGATCCTCAACCGCTCGAACTCGAACGTCGGCATCCAGCGCGCCGAGGTCGAGCGGGCGCTCGAGACGAAGATCCGTGCCGACTTGCCGTCCGACCGCGCCGTGCCGCTCGGTGTCAACCGCGGTAAGCCGGTTGCACTCGCAGACCCGGGCTCGGACTTCTCGAAGGGGATCCACGAGCTCGCGAAGAGCCTGATCGCCGCCGGTCCCGGTGGCAAGAAGAAGGCGTCGGCTCGCAAGAGCATCTTCGGCCGCAGTCGGAGCTAGCGATGGGCCTCCACGATCGCATCAATGGCCCCGTCGGGGTCGTCGGAGCCGAGGAGAACGGTTCCGAGGCGACTCCGCTCGCAGTCCGCGAGGGCGGCAAAGGCCGGCCGAGGCAGGTCGACCCGTACGCCGAGCTGAAGACACGGGTCCACCACGCATGCATCGCGCGGCTTGGCCCCGAGCTGTTCACGACCGAGTCGACGGAGGACCTCAACGAGCGCGTGATGCGGTCGGTCATGGAGCAGCTTGCTCTCGACCGGACGCCGCTGACGCGTGAGGAGCGCCGGCAGATCGTTGCCGACATCGCCGACGACATCCTCGGCTACGGGCCGCTGGAGCCGTTTCTCCGCGACGACACCGTGACGGAGATCATGGTCAACGGGTCGAACAAGGTCTTCGTCGAGCGCACAGGCAAGATCGAGCCGACGGACGCGACGTTCGTCGACGACGCGCACCTGATGCGCATCATCGACAAGATCGTGTCGCAGATCGGCAGGCGCATCGACGAGTCGTCGCCAATGGTCGACGCCCGCCTTCCTGACGGGAGCCGTGTCAACGCGATCATCCCGCCGCTCGCGCTCAAGGGGCCGACGCTCACGATCCGGAAGTTCTCCCGCGACCCGTACACGATGGACGACCTGATCGAGTTCGGCTCGATCTCGAGCCGCGGTGCCCACTTCCTGGCCGCGGCAGTCAAGGGACAGCTGAACATCTTGATCTCCGGAGGAACCGGTACCGGTAAGACGACCCTTCTGAACGCGATGTCCGCGTATGTCCCGTCAGACGAGCGGATCGTCACGATCGAGGATGCGGCTGAGCTCCAGCTCCAGCAGGACCATGTGATCACGCTCGAGTCGCGCCCGGCGAACATCGAAGGCGTCGGCGAGATCCGCATCCGCGAGCTGGTCCGGAACTCCCTTCGCATGCGGCCCGACCGCATCATCGTGGGTGAGGTTCGTGGTGCGGAGACGGTGGACATGCTCCAGGCGATGAACACGGGCCACGAGGGCTCGCTGACGACCATCCACGCGAACTCCCCGCGCGATGCGCTCGCCCGTCTCGAGACGCTCGTGCTCACGGCCGGCGTCGAGTTGCCGCTGCGCGCGATCCGCGAGCAGATCTCGAGCGCCTTCGACCTGCTCGTCCAGATCGCTCGCCTCGTCGACGGAAGCCGGCGCATCACGCACATCACGGAAGTGCTCCGCATGGAGTCCGACGTCGTGACGCTGCAGGACGTCTTCGTTGCAAAGCCGCCGGATGAGGAGACCGCGCAAGCGCAGCACGCGATGCGTCTGATGGGCCCCCTCCACTGCACCGGGCTGAAGCCGCACTTCCTCGAGAAGATGGCCGCAGCCGGCGTCTCCTTGCCGCCGACGTTCTTCGAAGCGGAAGACGAGTCGATGGCCCGCCACAGCTTTGCTGCCGGTAGCTTCGGCGGGAGCCTTCGCGGATGAAGCGGCTCCTCGCAGCCCTCACCGGCGTCGTCCTGCTCGCGGTCCCCGCGGCCGCGACGGCCGCGGTCGACATCACCAGCGTCAGCACCGACGGCTATCCGCGCACGCAGGCGACCGTGGTCACGGGCAAGCCGACGAGGCTGGCGCCAGAGCTGACCGAGAAGGGCACCCCGGCCGCAGGCGTTCTCGCCGAGAACCTCGGCGATCAGCGGAGCATCTGCCTGGCTGTCGACCGTTCGCGTTCGATGAGGGGCAAGCCGCTCGAGGAGGCCGTTGGTGCCGCCCAGGCTTTCATCGCAGCAAAGCTGTCGACCGACCGTCTCTGTGTCACGAGCTTCGCGACCTCGCCGCTCCTCCTGTCTCCGTTCTCGGAGTCCGGCGCAGACGCGGTTGCCGCTCTCAAGGGGATCAGGGTCGACAAGACGGTCGGTACGACGCTCTGGGATGACGTCGTCCTGTCGGCGAACACTCTTGCCGAGGAACAGCGCCCGGCGCGGATCATCGTCATGGTCACGGACGGCAACGAAACACGCAGCCACGCGTCTCTCGCGGAAGCGGTCACGGCGGCGAAGCAGGCGCACGCGTCGGTCTACGTGGTGGCCATCGAGAGTAGGGCGTTCCGGCCCGGGCCGCTCCGCTTCCTCGCGTCGCGCACCGGTGGCCGCTACTTCGGTGCGCCGAGCCCCGACAAGCTTGCGGGCATCTACAAGGATCTCGCCAACGAGCTCAAGCGCACGTGGCGGATGGAGTACATCACGACGGCTCGACCCGGAGAGACACGGACGCTCGTCGCCCGCGTGCCCGGCCAGGGGCGTGCGAGCGAGGAGTTCACGGTCGCCGAGACCGCGAAGCTCCCGGGCGGGGGAGGCCTTCTGCCCGCGGCCGCATACGGGCGCGGCGGAGTCGCCGGCCTCGGTCTGCTCATCGGGCTGCTCGCGCTGCTCGGTTACGCCCTCGTCGTCTCCTCGACGAACGCCGACCGCCTGCGCATGAAAGTGCAGCGCCACGTCGCACCGAAGAAGCCGCTGCGCGAGAAGAAGGAGAAGAAGCCGCGCCTGCAGGCGTTCGCCGGGCTGTTCTCGATGACGGACAACGCCTTCGGACGCACGCGCCTCTGGGAGCGGCTGCGGCGCTTGATCGAGCGCGCCGACCTGCCACTCAAGCCCGTCGAGCTCTTCTACATGATGGTCGGGTCGAGCATCGGTATCGGCCTCCTGCTGACGATGGTCGGCGCATCCGGGCTGATCGCGCTCGGGGGGCTGATCGGCGGCGCGCTGCTGCCGGCCGGCATCGTCTGGTTCAAGGGCCAGCGGCGGCTCCAGGCGTTCGAGAACCAGCTGCCCGACCTACTGATCGGGATGGCGGCGTCGCTGAAGGCCGGCCACAGCTTCAAGCAGGGTCTGCAGGCGATCGTCGACGAAGGCATCGACCCGGCCGGCAAGGAGTTCAACCGCGTGCTCACGGAATCCCGGCTCGGGCGGCCGATCGAAGACGCGCTCGACGACATGGCGACGCGCGTCGGCTCGGCGAACCTTTCGTTCATCATCACCGCAATCGGCATCCAGCAGCAGGTCGGTGGCTCGCTCGCAAGCCTCTTCGACATGGTCTCGGATACCGTTCGCAACCGGCAGCAGTTCGCCCGGAAGATCAAGGCGCTGACCGCGATGGGCCGAATGTCCGCCTACGTTCTGATCGGCCTGCCGTTCTTCCTCGCCGGCGCGCTGACGCTGATGAACCCCAGCTACATGGCCCCGCTGTACCAGACGTCGGCGGGCCACAAGATGATCATCACGTCGATCGTGATGATGTTCGTGGGCTCCCTGTTCCTCAAGCGAATCGTCTCCTTCAAGGGGTAATCCGATGCTGATGCTCGCCGTCGCACTGCTCTGTCTCGCCGGCTCGATCTTTCTGATCGCCGAGTTCGCCTCGCTGCCGCAGGCCGAGCGCATGCAGTCGTTCCGTCGTATGTCCGCGTATGGTCGCCAGAACACGCACAAGGCGGAAGGTGTCGAGGGGTCGATCCGCGAGCGCTGGATCCTGCCCGCTATGGAGAAGGCAGCGCGCCTCGTCCTTCGTATCAACCCGAAGGTGTCGGTCGAGCAGGTGCACCTGCGCCTGCTCTCGGCCGGTCTAAGCCGGCGGGTGTCGCCGATGACGTTCCTCGCGGCGAAAGGCTTCTTCGTGATCGGCGGCGCGCTGTTCGGCTTCGTCGTCGGCACGACGTCGAAGGGCATGGGTTTCGGGATCATGATCGCCGCTGCGCTCGGAGCCGTCGGCTTCATCGCACCCGACTTCGTCCTCAACTCGAAGATCCGCAATCGGCAGGAGCGCCTCCGCGCCGACCTTCCGGATGCCCTCGACCTGCTTGCCGTCAGCGTCGAGGCCGGCCTCGGGTTCGACGCGGCAATCGTCAAGCTCACGGAGCAGTTCGAGGGGCCGCTCGGCGAGGAGTTCGTACTGACGCTCAACGAGATGCGGGTCGGCGAGACCCGCCAGGCGGCGCTCAAGAAGCTCGCCGACCGCACCGGAATCACAGAGATCAGCGCGTTCGCCCGTGCGATCATCCAGGCCGATCAATTCGGAATCTCCCTGGGACGTATCCTCCGCGTCCAGGCAGTGGACACGCGCCACCGCCGGCAGATTGCAGCCGAGGAGAAGGCGATGAAGGCACCCGTCAAGATGCTCTTTCCGACGGTCATCTTCATCTTCCCGTCGATGTTCATCGTCGTCCTCGGGCCGGCCTTCCTCAACCTCACGAAGATCCTGTCGTTCTAACGCTCTCGAGCCCCGGCGCCTGCAGTTTCCCCCCGCGTGAGGGATTGCCGGAAGGAACGTCCGGCCGATCCCCCTTGTGAGGTACGAGTGGCCGCCAATCCTTCCCCACAAGACCTGGAACAGGGCTTCGGCACCGGCCTGCGGGCCGAGCTGGGCAAACGCCGCGGCACGACCCCTCCCGAAACCGCCCGGAAGAAGCCCGTAGCGTCCAAGCAGCCTCCCGCCCAGGCAAAGAAGAAGGCTCCGGCGCCCGCGAAGGCGCCTGCCACCGCCCCTGAGCCCCCAGCACCGGCTACGCCAGAGCGGAGGATCGCCGCCTCAGTCTCGAACGACGAGCTGTCCAAGGAGCTCCAGCGCGAGCGCGTCGCGCTCGACGCCCGGGCGGCGGAGATCGCCCAGACGAGCTCTCTCGTCGACGCGCGCGAGGAGCAGTTGGCTCAACGCGAGCGCGAGCTCGACGGGCTCCGCGACGAGATGCAGGAGCGCGAGGAGAGCCTGCTGGCCGACCTGAGCGAGCGTGAGAGCGGCCTCGCGGAGCGCGAGCGATCTGTCGCCCAGCTCGAGCTCGAGGTGGGCGCGCACCGCCGCGAGATCCAGACCGAGGCCGCGAGGAAGTCCTCGATGCTTCTCGCGGAGCGCGAAGCCGTGAAGGCGGATGCGGAGAAGCTGTCTGCCGACCTCCAGAGGCTCAAGTCGGAGCGGGCGGAGCTCGAAAAGGAGCGCACGGAGCTCGAGCGCTGGCTGAAGGAGCTGGACGAGCGCGAGGCGGCGATGAGCCAGCGCGGCGCCGAGCTCGAACGGCTGGCACACGAGACGATGCGCGGAAAGAACCTCAGCGAGCTCGAGAAGGAATTGAATGCACGGAAGCTCGACCTCGACAAGGAACTGAGCGCACGCCGCCAGGAGCTCGATGCGCGCGAGGCGGATCTCGTGCGGCTCGAGCGCGAAGCCACGCGGGGACGCGATCTCGATGCGCTCCAGAAGGACCTCGACGAGCGCGACAGCATGCTCACGAGTCGCGAGGCCGAGTACGCGAGCGCCGAGAGCCTGATCGAATCAGAGCGGGTGCGGATCGAGCGGCGCGAGAAGCGGATTGCGAAGTCGGAGGAGACGGTTGCCGCTCGGCTCCGGGAGCTCGACGAGCGCGAGGATGCCGTCGAGCTGCGTGAAGTGTCGGTCGAGACGGAGCTCGAGTTCGCATCCGACAAGCTCGAGCGGCGCGAGCACGACCTCGGCGAGCGCGAGCAGCGGGTGGAGAAGCGCGAGTCGAGCCTCGACGCCTACGTGGCGAGCGCGCAGGGCGAGCTCACGCGCAGAGAAGTCGCGCTCCGTAGCGCCTAGGCGGGTCCGTAGCGCCTAGGGCGGGTACCTCCGTGCGACCTCAGCCGATGATCAGTGTCGCGGTGCGCTTGAGGACGTTGCCGTTCTTGTCGTTGAGATCGAAATAGAGGTAGTAGGTGCGTTTCGTGCCGTTGGCCGGAAAGCCGTTGAAGGTCGCCCAGCCGTCCGTTCCGATCACGCCCTGTACCTGGTTCGTGCCGAAGTACACGCTGTTCGGGCCATAGATTCTGACGTCCGCGCCTAGGACTCCACCCGCACCGTTGCGGGCGGCGAGCTCGAGCACGGGGATCCGGACGACCGGCACCTGGTTGACCTTCGCCCTGATGGTCACGTTCCGTACGTCGACGGTCTTCGCCGCGGCTGAGAAGGACGCGAACGCGGGCTTCCTCGCGCCGTCGCGTGTCTCGAGGCCGCTCTGCCACGTGCTCGTCGGGTCGTCCCGGAAGATGAACCAGACGAGCATCTTCACGTAGGGGTTTCCGCGCAGTGCGTTGATCGTCTGCGACGCGTACGCGGCCTGGGCTGCGAGGCTGACGCCGCGGGGCTCCGCCGGCTTCGTCTCGAAGCCGTACTCGGAGATCCAGATGTCGACAGCGTGGCCGTACCACTTCTTCATGTCCTTCTGAAACCGTGGAAGGGTCGTCAGGTGGACGTTCGGGTAGCGCGCTTTCTGGTTCGGCCCTTGGCCGAGAACGGAGTACGGATGGTGCGCCCATGCGTCGAACTTGATCCGCGGCTTCTGGAGGGACACGAGGTGCGCGAACGTCGCCGGCGCGAGCGAGTCCTGGATCTTGCCCGGGGACGGCTTGTCCCTGCCCCTCGGAGAGGTCTCGCCGGCGGCCACCTGTGCCGTCGGGCTGCTGCCCTTGAGGCCCGCGTATGCGGCGCGGTAGAGCTTCGCGTACGTCTTCTGGACGACGGGCCGGCCCTTCGAGTCGAACGTCGGGGCGAGGAACTGCTCAAGGTTCGGCTCGTTCCAGACGCCGTAGAAGCGGACGTACGGTAAGCCGGGGTTGCGCCCGCTGTAGCGGCTCGCGACCGCGCGACAGAAAGCGGTCAGGTCGGCGTAGTTGCGCGGGGCGTAGTTCCGCCCCTTGTTGAGGTTCGCCCACCCTGGCGTGCCCCAGATGGTCAGATATGAGTCCATCCCCCGAGCCTGCGCGTTGCGGACGAACTCGTCGAGGTCGCTCCAGTTGTATGCGGGGTCGCTCGGGTTGGAGGCGAGGGAGGGTCGCCGCGGCGCGACGTCATACCAGTAGACGGTTGTCCGGAGCACGCTCGCGTTCGTCTCTGCCGCCTCGTCGATGACCGCGTGCCGGTCCTCACGCCAGCGGAAGCTCGGGTCGTCCTGGAAGCCCACGTACATCCGATCGGCCGCAAGCGCGGAAAGCGGCGCGACGAGCGACAGCAGCAGGCAGACGAAAACGAGACGGGTGAGGCGCATGGGCGACAACTCCTTAGGACGTCGGGCGAGTCAAGAGAGTAGCCGTTGCTCCCGCCGGATTGCCCCGTAAAGGGCCGATCTGAACCCGACTTCACGAAACTTTTGCTCACCTTCACGAAACGTTTACGAGTCGAGCTCGGGCGGACGGCGGCGCCGCTTGCGCTCAGACTGACGCCGCTTCGCCTCGAGACGCTGCTCGACCGCCCGCTTGCTCGGGCGTGTCGGTTTGCGTGCCCGCTTGACCCGGAGCGCGTCGCGGAGGGTCTCGCATAGGCGCTCGACGGCGAGCTCCCGGTTGCGCCACTGGCTCCGCTCATCCTGCGCGAAGGCGTGCAGGACAGGCCCCGCCTTCGCGGTCACCCGTGCCTTCTGGCGCTCGGTCAGCGCCGACGAGGCCATCACGTCGAATAGCGCCTCGACGCGCGTCTCGGTGCGTTGCGCATGCTGCCCTCCGGGGCCGCTCGAACGCGAGAAGCGGAACGCGATCTCCCGCACAGGAAGAGACACGCTGCGCGTGATCGGAATCCGCTCCCCGCTACCCGTAGACTCGCGCTCCATGGCTGCCATTCTTCTCGACATCGACGGCGTGTTGCACGTATCCGGGGCGCCGATCGGAGGTGCCGGGGAGGCCGTTTCGATGCTCCGCGAGGCGGGCCACAGGCTCCGCTTCGTGACGAACACGACCGTGCGCACGCGGTCGGCGCTCGTCACCGAGCTACGTGGGTTCGGCGTCACTCTCGATGCGGAGGAGCTGCAGACGACCGCCGCCGCCGCGGTCCGCGCGCTCCAGGGCCGGCGCGTGCTTGCGCTGACGATGCCTGGCGTCGTCGAGGACCTCGACGGGATGGAGCTCGTCGGCGAGGACGCGGACGCAGTGCTGATCGGCGGCGCCGACGAAGGTGAGGAGTCGATGCGGGTGTTCAGCTACATGAACCTCGCGCGTGCGTTCGGCGAGCTCGTCACTGGCGCCGATCTCTACTGCCTCCACAAGAACCGCTGGTGGCAGACGTCGCGTGGGCCGCTGCTCGACTCGGGAGCGTTCGTCGCCGGCCTCGAGTACGCGGCAGGCGTCGAGGCGACGGTGCTCGGCAAGCCGAGCCCGGCCTATTTCGAGGCCGCGCTCGAGGCGCTCGACGCCGAGCCGAAGCTCGCGTGGATGGTCGGGGACGACATCGAGGCTGACATCGCCGGCGCCCAGAGGTTCGGCATGCGGACGGCGCTCGTGCGGACGGGGAAGTTCCGCCCCGATGACCTGGAGCGTTCGGGCATCACCCCCGACATCGTCGTCAACTCGATCGCCGAGCTTCCGGAATGGCTCGAGCGCGCCCTTTGAGGATCGGTTCGTGCGCGTCGGCATCGACCTGATCGAGATCGAGCGGATCCGGCGCGCCATCGCCCGCCATCCGTCGTTCACCGCCCGCTGCTTCACGGAGGCCGAGCGCGCGTACTGCGACTCGCGGCCGAATCCCGCGCAGCACTACGCCGCGCGCTTTGCCGGCAAGGAGGCGATCGGCAAGGCGCTCGGCTTCGGCGTGGCCGTCCACTTCGCCTGGCGCGAGGTCGAGATCACCGGCCGCCCGAAGCCGTCGGTGTCGCTCACGGGTCGGCTCGAGGAGCGCGCGCAGCGGCTCGGCGTCGATTTCGTCGACCTGTCGATGACGCATTCGAAGGAGCTTGCGGCGGCGATTGCGGTCGCGGCCGATCCCTGATGCTCGAGCCGCAGTTCGAGCCGCTGTACACGGCCGATGAGATGCGTCGCGCAGAAGCGGAGCACGACGTGGAAAAGCTGATGGAGCGGGCGGGCCGCGCTGTGGCGGAGGAGGCGTTGCGGCGATACCCGGACGCGCGGTCGTTCGGCGCGCTCGCCGGCGGCGGCGCGAACGGCGGCGACGCGCGGATCGCGCTCGAGGTCGTGCGCGCCGAAGGGCGCGAGGCGTCCGAGACGCTCGACGCCGACGTCGTCATCGACGGCCTGCTCGGCACTGGCTTCCATGGCGGACTCAGGCCGGACGCAGCTGCGCGCATCGCGGAGCTGAACCGGTCGGACGCCGAGGTGGTAGCGGTCGACCTGCCCTCCGGCGTCGTCGCGGACACCGGCGAGATCGCGGAGGTAGCGGTTCGCGCGAGTGTCACGGTCGCCATGCACGGGCCCAAGGTCGGAAACGTCGTCGCGCCCGGTCGGTTCCACGGAGGCGACCTCGTCGTGGCGGACATCGGGCTCGAGCCACAGGACACCGAGCACCGGCGGGTGACGCGCGCGATCCTCGATCTCGTGCCGGCGAAGCGCGCAGGCGACTCGAAATATCGCGCCGGATCGGTGCTCGTCGTAGGCGGCTCTCCCGGCATGACCGGCGCCGTGTGTCTTGCCGCCGAGGCTGCGTTCCGCGCGGATGCCGGCTACGTGATGGTCGCCGCGCCGGCCGCGTCGCTGCCCGTGCTCGAGGCGCGGCTGCTCGAGGTCGTCAAGCGTCCGCTCGAGGAGGTGTTCGACGCCGTCGAGAAGGCAACGGCGCTCGCGCTCGGCCCCGGCCTGGGCAGAGACGACGAGAGCCGCGTCCTCGTGCGGCGCCTGCTCGTCGAGACGAACCTTCCGGCCGTCGTCGACGCGGACGCCCTCTTCGGCCTCGAGCCCGTGGCGCGGACGGCGCCGACCGTGCTGACGCCGCACGCCGGCGAGCTCGCGCGGCTGCTCGACGTGAGCTCGGACTGGGTCGACGCGCACCGGCTGGAAGCCGTGAGGCGTGCGGCCGAGACGTTCGGCTGCGTGTGCCTGCTCAAGGGGGCCGACACGCTCGTCGCCAGCCCCGGCGAAGGCACGCTCGTCTGCGATCTCGGCCCGCCGTCGCTCGCGACGGCCGGAACAGGAGACGTGCTCACGGGCGTCACGGCTGCGTTCCTCTCGAAAGGCATGGACGCGAGATCCGCGGCCGCTGCGGCAGCGACCCTCTGCGCTGTCGCCGCGCGCCTCGGCCCAGGGCGAGGGCTCGTCGCGGGCGACGTCGTCAGCCTGCTGCCGCGCGCGTTCGATGGCCTTTAGCATCACGATCGACGGCTCGGCGCTGCGGGCGAACGTTCGCCGCCTGCGCGAGGTGCTCGGCGGGTCGGAGCTCTGGGCAGTCGTGAAGGCCGACGCGTACGGCCACGGTGCGGCCGACGTCGGGCGCATTGCGATCGAGGAGGGTGCGCGAGCGCTCTGCGTGTCGACGCCGGGCGAGGGTCTCGCGCTCCGAGCAGCGCTACGGGACGCCCGGATCCTCGTCCTCGGCCCCCATGCCCCGCAGGAGGTGCGAGCGATCCGCGACGCACGGCTCGAGCTCGCGGTCTCGAAGCCGCCGTTCCCGGACGGGATCCCGCTCCACGTCAAGCTCGACACCGGTATGGGCCGCTACGGCTTTCGGGAATGTCCCGAGCTTCCCGCGGGCGCCGTCGGGCTGATGAGCCATCTGGCGACCGCGGCGGAGGATCCGGCTTTCGCGCGGATGCAGATCGAGCGCTTTCGCGAGGTGGTCGCGGCGCACCCCGGTCTCGAGGCGCACGTCGCGAACAGCGCTGCTGCGATTGCGCTTCCGGAGTCGCGTCTCTCGGCTGCCCGCTGTGGCCTCGCGCTCTACGGCCTCTCGCCGTTCGGGGGCGATCCTGCAGACGACGGCCTTCGCCCGGTTCTCTCGTGGCGGACCGAGCTCGCCCAGGTGAAGCTGCTCGAGCCGGGCGAGAGCACGGGCTACGGGCGCCGCTTCGTCGCGGCGGAGCCGACCTGGATCGGGCTCGTGCCGGTCGGCTACGCGGACGGCTTCCGGCGAGACCTGACCGGGACCGAGGTCCTCGTCGACGGTGTTCGCTGCCCCGTCGTCGGCGCGGTCTCGATGGACTCGTTCGCGGTCGCCCTTCCGGAGCAGAGGCCGGAGGGAACGCGGGTGACGCTGCTCGGCGACGGCCTGAGCGCCGAGGAGCACGCCCGCGTCGCCGACACGATCAACTACGAGGTCGTCTGCGGGATCCGCACGAATCCGGCGCGAGGCCGACGGGAGCTCGACGATGGATGACGTCGCCTCGGCTGTCCTCGACGCGGTCGCCGGCGGTGACGCATGGATCGTCGGCGGCGCTCTCCGCGACGAGCTGCTCGGGCGTCCCGTCGTCGACGTCGACGTCGCGTGCCAGGACGCGGTCGGGGCGGCGCGCGCATTCGCTCAGGCGGTGGGCGGCGCGCCGTTTCCCCTGTCCGAGCGTCACGGCGCGTGGCGCACGGCGCTCGCCGACGGGCGGACGGTGGACTTCACCCCGCTCGCCGGGTCGATCGAGGAAGACCTCGCCTCCCGCGACTTCACGATCAACGCGCTCGCGCGGGCCGTCGGCGCAGCGGAGCTCGTCGACCCGTATGGGGGCGCCGCCGATCTTCAGGCTCGCACGATCCGGGTCGTCTCCCCGGACGTATTCGGCGCCGACCCGCTTCGTCTGCTGCGCGCAGTCCGTCTCGAGGACGAGCTCGTGTTTCGCTGCGATGCGGCGACCGAGACGCTCGTCCGCGACCACGCTGCTCTCGTCTCGCAACCCGCCGGCGAGCGGATCCTCGGCGAGCTCGAGCGCCTTTCGGTGAAGGGCTTCCGCCGGCTCGAGGAGCTCGGCCTCCTGGCCGAGCTCGGCGGATCGCTCGACCGCGCCGACCGCGCGGCGCTCGTCGACTCCCCCGATTACCGTCTGGCGTGCTTTCTGGGCCAGGCGCTCGAGCGGCTGCCCGTGTCGAGGAGGCGCCTCCGCTATGCGAGGACGGTGCTCGCCGCGACGGCGCCGGCAGACGGATCACCGCGCTCGCTTCACCGCTTCAGGAGCTCCACCGAGCCCTGGGCGCTCGACGCGCTCGCCCTCGCAGGTGCCATAGATCTCGCACCGGCACTCGCCGAGTCGCGCGCGAGCGACCCCGACGAGCCGCTGCTGCGCGGCGACGAGCTCGGCCTTCCGCCCGGCCCGGAGATCGGCCGCCTCCTCGACGAGATCGCCGAGGAGCGCGCCGCCGGGGTAGTTTCCACCCGAGAGGAGGCACTGGAGCTTGTCCGAAGCCGAGCACGCTGAGACTGTCCGCAACCGGCCGCGCGAGATCGCGGAGCGCATGGCCGAGCTCGAGGCGGGACGCCGCGAGGCGTTTCGCGAGCGACTGAAGGCGTTCATCGAGCCGGACGGAGACGAGCGCGTACTGGACTCCGGCGCGGGCACCGGTGGCTTCGCGCTCGCGGTCGCGCCGCTCGTCGGGGAGGTGGTCGCCGTCGACGCTGCGCCCGAGGTGATCGCCGTGGGACGCGAGCAGGCGTTGCCGTTCTCGAACGTCTCCTTCGTCGAGGGCGACGCCATGAGGCTGCCATTTCCTGACGGATCGTTCGACATCGCGGCCGCGGTGCGCACGCTTCATCACGTCCCGCGGCCCGAGCTCGTCGTCGCCGAGCTCGTTCGGGTGACGGACTATCGCGGGCTCGTCGTCGTCATCGACCAGATAGCGCCTACGGATCCGATGCTCGCGTTCGAGCTCGATCGTTTCGAACGCGCTCGCGACGGATCGCACACGAGGCTGCTGCCCGACGTCGACATCCGCTCGTGGCTCGACGCGAACAACCTCGTCCTCCGTCGCACGGAGTTCGACCAGGAAGGACGGGACGTCGAGGGCTACCTCGACCTCGCGGGCTGCGAGGGCGAGGCGCGGGATCGGGCGCTCGCCTTCGCCCCGCGCGGCTACTCGGCGACGATCGCGTGGTACCTCGCAGCGCGGCCGCAGGCGGATTAGCGGCCGAGCCGGGGCGATAGGGTTCCCGCGTGCTGCACGCCGTCAGCGCCCGCCGCCTGGCCGAGCTCGCTGTCGCCGTCGGCGCGAATGTCCAGCACGATCAGATCGTGTCCGTCAGCGCCTACCTCGGCGACGAGGAGCTCGCGCGCGAGATGGCGGCGGTCGCCTATCAGGCCGGTGCTCGCTTCGTCGACGTGACCTACTTCGACCCGTACGCGAAGCGCGCGCGCATCGAGCACGCACGGGAGGAGACGCTCGACTTCGTGCCTTCGTGGCTCGGCGAGCGGATGCTCGAGCTCGGCCGCCAGCGTGTCGCACGCATCTCGCTGGCGAGCCCGGCGCCGCCGGACGCGCTCGCCGGTCTCGACCCCGAGCGCGCAGGCCGCGACCAGCTGCCGTTCCTCAAAGAGGTGATGCCGATCATCAACGAGCGGCTCGTGAACTGGACGGTGATCCCCAGTCCGACGCTGGCGTGGGCGGCGCTCGTCTATCCCGATCTCGACGCTGCTCCCGCGCTCGAGCGGCTCTGGGCGGAGGTCGAGCACGTGTGCCGTCTCGACGAGCCCGATCCGCGCGGAGCCTGGGCGGCGCGAGCCGAGGAGCTGCAGTCGATCGCCGAGTGGCTCACCGAGCTCCGCCTCGACGCGCTTCGCTTCGAGGGGCCGGGAACCGATCTGACTGTGGGGTTGTTCGACGGCGCGAGGTGGCAGACCGCCCTGAGCGAGACCGTGGACGGCATCGTGCATCTCGTGAATATCCCGACGGAAGAGGTCTATACGACGCCCGATCCGGCTCGGGCGGAGGGAGTCGTGCGCTCGACCCGCCCGCTCGCGCTCGCCGACGGCCCGGTCGTGCGCGGGCTCGAGATCCGGTTCGAGGCTGGCCGGGCGGTCGCGATCGACGCCGAGGAAGGCGGTGAGGTCCTCCGAGGACGCGCGGCGATCGACGAGGGCGCTGCGCGTCTCGGCGAGGTCGCGCTCGTCGACCGCGAGAGTCGCGTCGGGCGCCTCGGAACGACCTTCTACGAGACCCTGCTGGACGAGAACGCGGTCAGCCACATCGCGCTCGGCGACGGCGATCCCGAGATCGCCGGGCCCGAGGGCGAGTCACGGCGCAACGAGAGCGCGATCCACATCGACTTCATGATCGGCGGCGATGACGTGGACGTCACCGGCTTGACGCGCGACGGCGCGGAGGTTCCGATCCTCCGGTCGAGAGCCTGGCAGTCCGCGTGACTAGGCAGGTTTCTTCATCGAGCGGCCTACGCGCGCCACGGCGCCGGGTGTGATCGCCTGCGCGAGCGTCGCGAGACGGTAGTAGCGCGGAACGTGCACCTCGCGCCGGTCGCGCTCGACCGCGAGCACGACGGCCTTCGCGATGTCCTCGGACTCGATCACGAACCTGTGCATCGAGGGCGGGAGCACGCTTCGCTGTGGGAAGCCCTCCGTCTCGGCGAAGCCGGGCAGGATCGTGTGCACGTGGATCCCTCGCGGCGCGAGCTCCGTCGACACCGAGCGCGAGAACGCGAGCTGCGCGTGCTTGGACGCTGCGTAGAGACCCGACGTCCCGGCGCCCGAGACCGTGCCGGCGACGGAGACGACGTTGACGACGTGCGAAGGGCGCGCGGCCTCGAGCGCCGGCAGGAACGCTCGTAGGCACCACACCGAGCCGAGGTAGTTCGTTCGCGTCACCTCCTCGATTCGCTCCGGTGTGGCATCGACGAACCCGGTCCGGCCGGGGATGCCCGCGTTGTTCACGAGGAGGGAGATGCTCGGATGCCTGGCCATCACTGACGCGGCGACCCGGTCGACAGCAGTCC
The DNA here is from genome assembly GCA_963773055.1 of uncultured Actinomycetes bacterium. Classification (GTDB taxonomy): domain Bacteria; phylum Actinomycetota; class Thermoleophilia; order Gaiellales; family Gaiellaceae; genus PALSA-612. The sequence goes on from CAVYZL010000006.1 coordinate 124,682, forward strand.
GGTCGCCGACGTCGCACACCTCCGCTTCGGCGTCGAGCTCCCGTGCGGTCGCTGCGAGCTCGGCCTCGCCGCGGGCGACCAGCACGCACCGCCAGCCCCGGCTCGTCAGGAGCCGCGCGACGGCGGCGCCGATGCCCTTCGAGCCTCCTGTCACGACTGCTATCCGCACGCGTGGCTCAGCTATGGCAGACGCGGACGTTGCGGGTCGACCTCGACTCACGCCCGGCCGTGTCCGACACGGTGGCCGTCAGCGCATGCGCGCCCTTCCTGGCGCCTCCGGTGCGCCAGGTCGCGCTGTAGATGCCCGGCATCGTTCTTCTTGACACGCGCGATCTGCCGCTTCCCGTCGAAGAAGCCGACGGAGGAGACCTCTGCGGACGAGCCGGCCGCGACGCTCAACAGCGTCTTGACGAGGCACGCACGATCCCTTGGTCGGCGTCAGCCAGGTGACCACCGGCCTCGCGCGGACCTCGAACCGCGTGCCGAGGAAGTTCGTGTTCGGCATTGCCACGTCCCCCGGTGTGCTGACGTTCTTTGCCTCCTGGAAGTCGGACGCGACGATGCGCATGAACGCGGGGCCGGCGGTAAGAGCGGTCGCGTCCTTCGGGATCGAGAACACCGCGATGCCCGTCGTGTGGTCGTACGAGTGCGCCGCGATCTGCGTCGTCTTGTAGAGCAGGAGCAGCGACAGCGGTTCGACGCCGGACTTCGCGTCGCTGACCTTGACGACGATGCTCGGCCGGCCGGCCGGCAGCTTCGTCGTCAGCACCTTGATCACGGGTGGCTTGACGTCGTTGATCCACGACCGGAGCGTGTAGCGGCGGGCGAGCACTTTGCCCGTGAACGGGTCGCGGCCCGAGTCGACGGCGATGTAGTACCTGCCGGGCGCGGGGAGGACGGCGCCGGTGGCGCCGACGTTGTAGATGAAGTCGGGCATGTAGCCGTTCATGTTGACCGGCGTGCCGCCGTAGCCCTGGACGTTGCTCTCGTCGAGCGACCCGAGCAGCCAGGGATGAATGGGTGCGTTGGCGTCGAGGAGGTCGCGGATCGGGGCGCCGATGTCGAGCGCCGGGTCGATCACGACGGCGCCGAAATTCACCGTCTTCGCCGGGATGTCGATCGAGTACACGTGCTCGGCGCCGTCCTCGATCGCCGTGTTCTCGAGGCCGAAGAGGCCGAGAATGCCGAACGGCTCGGTCGGGTAGCGGTAGATGCGCGCGAGATTGGCGCCGCTCCGGGTGTCACCTGTCTGGAGCAGCTTGAGCGGCGTGACCTGGGCCGACGTGAGGGCGGGTCGGATCACCTCGAAGCCGTACGGGACCCGCCGCGAGACCCCGTTTCGCGACAGCACGACGAATCCGTACTGGTCGCCGGGCGACGCTCCCGCGGCCGCGTTCGCGACCACCTGCAACGTCGTCTGGCCGCCCGGCGCCAGCGTGATCGCCGCCGGGGTCGAGATCGACACTCCGGGGCTTGTCGTCTGCGCCTGAACCGACACCTGCCAGGTACCGGCGCCGCCGCCGGCATCGGTGACCGACAGGAGCAACGGCCGCGACGCCCCGCCCGAGACGATGTTCAGGTCGCCGAACGAGAGCGACTGCGGATCGGTGAAGACGAATGGCGTGTCGGCGGCCGGAAGATTCGCGAGCCCGGCGCCCTGGATCGCGATCGGCGCCTCGACCGTCCGGGCGGTGTTCGCCCAGGCCGGACCGGCCGTGGCCATCAACGCAGACTTCACCTGGCGCGGCGTCCAGGACGGGTGCCGCTGGAGGAGCAGCGCGACCGACCCTGCGATGTGTGGCGCCGAGAAGCTCGTTCCGTCGAGAACGGCGTACTGATCGCCTGCGAACTCCGTCATCGTCGACGAGATGATCTGAGCCCCGGGCGCTGAGATGTCCGGCTTCAGCTGATGGCCGAACGCCGTCAGGCCCCCGGACGAGAAGTTCGTGGGGACTCCCGGCCAGGAGGTGCTGACCTCCGACACGCTGCTCGTCACCCGAAACGTTCCGCGGCCGCCGCTAGACGCGACTGCCTGCCGGATCCGCGCGCCGTCGAGATCGGAGATCGTCCCTCCGGGCACGCCGAGCTGGAACGGCACGCCTTCGGGGTCGCCTCCGCGATCATCGGCGATGATCATTCCGGCGGCGCTGGCGGCGGCGGCGCGAGCGCCCTTCTGCTCGTACGAGCAGCCGCCTCGGGTCACGAGGGCGACGAGGCCGAGCAGGCTCCGGGCGGGAAGGGTGTTCCCGCACAGCTGGCGGTCGACCGGTCGCCCGTCCGTGCCGGTGATCGTGCCGACGTCGACGAGCGTCTGATTCGCCGAGCTCCACGTCGCGGGCAGCAGGCCCGGGTTGGGGACGAACGGCTGCTGGCCGAAGCTCGTCGGGGCTGACAGCGTGAGCGCGTTCGTGAAGATGTGGGCGTTCGACGTCGCGGCGACAGAGATTGCGTCGGGGACGGTCGACGGTGAGCCGACGGTGCCCATGCCGAACATCTCACGGTCGTTGCCGGCCGAGATCACGGGCACGACGCCGGCCTTCGCCACGTTTGCGACCACCTGCGTGAAGGGATCCCCGTCGGGGTCGCTCTGCGGGCCGCCGCCGGAGAAGTTGATCACGTCCATCCCGTCGGCGACCGCTGACTCGAAGGCGGCGACGATCTCCGGCGTGTTCGCGCTGCAGCAGCCGCCGAGGGGCGCTGGCAGGCTGAAGACGCGGTAGTTGCCGAGCCAGACGCGGGGCGCGACGCCGCTCAGGTTCGTCACGGTGGGATGGCAGCCGCCGCTCGAGATCACGCACGTGCTCGGGACGCCGGCCGGCGCCGTCGTGCCCGACACGCCGCCGATCACGCCGGCAACGAACGTCCCGTGGAACGACTGCGACTCGTCGAGCGGCTGGCGCGACTCCGAGGTCGATTGCTTCGAGGGGAAGAACGCGCGGGCGACGATCACCTTCGGCGTCTCGAACCCGGGGACGCCCTTCGGGAACCCCGCCGGGTACGACATCCCGGCGCCGCTCAGGAAGGGGTGGTTCGGGTTGACGCCGTCGTCGACCACGGCCACCTTCACGCCGTCGCCGCCGGCCCCCGTTGCTGCGCGCAGGGCGGGTGCGCCGATCACGCTCGGACCGTCGTTCATCGACATCGTGTAGCTCCGGCTCGGGTAGACGTGCGCGAACCCGAGGCGGAGCAGGCTCGGCAGCTTGGCGGCGGGAAGGTCGACGGAGAAGCCGTCGAGGAGGAGCCGGTACCGGTGGCCGACGCTCGCCGAGGGAATCGCTCGCCGGAGCGTCGAGATCGCCCGAGCCTGGGTGGCGGCGATCCGCGCAAGGTACGCCTTCGAGGAACGGTTCGCGAGGTCGAGCTTGCGCCGTGCCGTCGCGCCGAAGACCGCGTTGTCGGCGCGCGCCGCAGCGAGCGGCGGCAGCGACAGGGAGACGATCACGGTCGCGTTCCCGGCCGCCGCGCGGCTCGGCACGGTCGCCAGCCGCTTGCCCGAGATGAGATCGCTCGGGGTGACGGTCCTCAGCGCGAGCGGCTCGTGCGCGGCCGCGGCGGAGCCTACGACGGCGAGCCCGAGGACGATGCCGAGGAGCAGCGAGCGACGCACGAGGTGCGCACGGTAGCGGATCGCAGGAGGAGGCTGCGAGCGACCTGTGGGGTGGGCGCTACCTGACCTTCGCCGAGAACGGGCGCGTCAGCGTCCTGCCCTCGAACGTGATCTTGATCGTGCCGCGAATCGTCTTGCCCTTCGCGTTCGCAGGCGCCTGGAAGACGCACGTCGCCTGCCCGGCCACGAACTTCTCGGACTTCGGCTTCAGCGCCCTCGTGCCAGCTTTCGCCGCGCAGTCGACCTCTCCGTTGACGATCGTCGCTCCCGTGTCCGAGCGCGTCGCGGCCATGCGGACGGCGAACGTCTTGCCCGCCTTCGGCGATGCGGGGGTCGTCGTCACCGTCTTCGCGACGAGCTTCGCGGGCGCGGTCTTGACCTCATAGGCGAAGAACCCCGAACCACTACCCGGCGAGACATCCGCCTTCGCGTTCGTCGCGTCGATGTCGCCGGTGACGTCGTCGACGACGAGCCCGGTGATCACTTCGAGCGCGAACCCGAACTTCTTCGTGTTGCCGAGCTCGGCTGCGGAGATCTTGATCGTGATCACGCCGTTGACCCACGAGTACACGAGCGACGTCGCCGGTGGGTCTCCGGCGCGGCGGGTCAAGGCCGTGCCGTCCCACTTGAAGAGGTTGGCCTCGCCGAGAAAGAGCTCGACGGCGTAGTCCGTGCCGAGGAGGTCCGGATCGCCTGTTGACGGGTTGTTATCGGTGTCGACGAGGAGCTCGACGAGCGCGTCGCGCGTGAAGCTTGGGATGTTCGCGAGCTTGATCGCGATCGTCAGCATTCCCGCGTCGTCGTTCAACACGGTCGTGTCGACGATGTCCGGGACGAGTGGGTCGCCTGCGCCCTCACCCACAGAGTCGGGGTACACGACCTTGTTGGCGGCGCCGCCAGGAAGGGCGAATACGAGCGCGGCGAGCGCGGCAAGAAGCAGTACCGGGCGAAGGGCGCGCATCCGCAATGAGGCTAGGGACCGGAGCACGTCGCGTCAAGCGAGCTTAGACTCGCGCCCACGATGGCGGGTGCGTTCTCAGGCAAGCAGGGCCTCGTGCTCGGGGTCGCGAACAAGCGCTCGATTGCCTGGGCGATCGCACGCCGGTTGGCGGAAGAGGGCGCCGAGCTCGCGTTCACGTACCAGGGCGAGCGGATCGAAAGCTCCGTCCGCGAGCTCGCTGAAAGCGTCTCGAGCCCGCTGGTCACCGAATGCGACGTGCGGTCCGACGAGGATCTCGCACGCGTCTTCTCCGAGGTGGCCGAGGCGTTCGGCGGTGGTCTCGACCTCCTCGTCCACTCCGTCGCTTTTGCTGCGGCGGAGGATCTCGAAGGTCGGTTCACAGACACGCCGCGCGACCGCTTCTGGATGGCCGTCGACATCAGCGCCTACTCCCTCGTCGCGTGTGCGCGCGCCGCGGAGCCGCTGATGGAGGCGCGCGGCGGAGGTTCGATACTGACGATGACGTACCTCGGCGGCGTCCGTGCAGTGCCGCACTACAACGTCATGGGGGTCGCGAAGGCGACGCTCGACGCCTCCGTCCGCTACCTCGCGTGGGACCTGGGGCAGAAGAACATCCGCGTGAACGCGATCTCGGCCGGGCCGATCCGCACGCTCGCCGCCCGCTCGATCGCCGGCTTCACGACGATGGAGGAGATGTTCGCCGAGCGCGCGCCGCTCCACCGGCAGATCGAGGCGGACGACTGCGGCGCCGCAGCCGCGTACCTCCTTTCCGAGGGCGCGAAGAACGTGAGCGGCACCACGCTCTACGTCGACGCCGGCTACCACTCGATGGGGATGTAGGTGAAGGCAGCGCTGATTCGTGAGGTCGGCGCGGCGCCCGAGCCCGGCGACGCTGACGAGCCCTCCGGCGAGACGATCGAGGTGCTCGCGGCGCCGATCAACCCGATCGACCTCGCCGTCTCTCGCGGCGTCCTGGCCACTGGTCATCCCGAGCTGCCGTACGTCCCCGGCTGCGAAGGGGTCGGCCGCACCGCCGACGGCAAGGTCGTCTGGATCTTCGGCGGCTCGCTCGGCCGGACGTCGCACGGGGCCATGGCCGAGCGGGCGTCGATCGGCGACGCGCATGCGATCGACGTGCCGGACGGCGCGGACCCGGCGCTCGCGGGCGCCCTCGGGATCGCCGGCCTTGCCGGCTGGCTCCCGTTCGCGTGGCGCGCGCCGCTCGAGGGCGGGGAGGACGTGCTCGTGCTCGGAGCGACCGGCTCGGTCGGCCTCGTCGCGGTGCAGACGGCGAAGCTGCTCGGCGCAGGCCGGGTCGTCGCGGCCGGCCGCAGTGCGGACGCGCTCGAGCGCGCCGTCGACCACGGAGCCGACGCGACGGTGCGCCTCGACGAGCCCGACCTCGTGGCCGCGTTCAAGAACGCGTTCGGCGGCGACGGACCGAGCTACGTCTTCGACCCGCTCTGGGGCGCGCCCGCGGCCGCAGCCGTCGAGGCGGCGGTGCCCCGGGCGACGATCGTCAACCTCGGCCAGTCGGCGGGCGCGACGGCCGAGCTGTCGTCGGCCGCCGTGCGCTTCAAGAGCCTGTCGATCCTCGGGCACACGAACTTCGCAGTCCCTCCCGACGAGCTGGCCGAGCACTACCGGCGTCTCGTCGGTCACGCGACCGCAGGGGAGATCCGGATGGACGTCGAGCGCGTGCAGCTCGACGCGGTTGCGGACGCCTGGCGCCGTCAGGGAGAAGGCGCCGGCACGAAGCTCGTCGTCGTCCCTTGAAGACCGCCGAGCTCTAGGTCCAGGGCTTCGCGGTCATGTCGAAGACGATGAAGAGGAGCACGACGACGTCGATACGCGTGACGAGGAGGATGTTCTTGATCAATTTCTGCGCTTCAGGATCCGTCGGCCCCCGCTCCTCGATCGCCGTCGCGAGCTTCGCCGCCGTCGGTCGGATGTAGAAGAAGCCGACGAGGAATGTCAGCGCCCAGCCGACGAGCGCGATTCGGACCCACGTCATGTCCCAATCGAACCGCAATTGGCCGTCGTCGTTCGTCATCATTGCGATGCCGAAGAGGAGGACGAGGAGCGACGCCGGCGTGTAGAGGCGCTCGCCGATCATCCCGGCCTGGTGCGCGAACTGCGCGAGCCGGACGGGATCCTTCAGGCGCAGTGTCATGAGCGCGAGAAGCGTGAGCGTTGCGCCGCCGCCGACCCAGAGCACGGCGACGATCACGTGCCCGGCCTTGAACCAGTCGAACCACGTCATCGCGAGCGTCGACGTCATCTCGGTGGGCGACTCTATTCTCAGCTGAGGGCGTATGCAACCACGCGCACCGACGGCGGCCCGTCGAAGGTGACGAGATGCCAACCCGCGGCGCCGAGCGGAACTCGCGCCTCGCCGAGCCGCGGTAGGTGACGCGGGAAGCCCGTGCGTCCGTCGACACCGATGCGGACGGTCGACGGACGCTTCGTGCGAAGGAAGAGCCGGAGGTCGCTGCCGCCTCCGTTGTACACCCAGAACGAGGCGTGTGGCGCGGTCGTCGTCCTCCCGCCGCCGGTGTTCGCCCCCCAGCCGTCGCAGAAGACCGCCGAATCGCGCGGCGGCTCCGCGACGGGTGACGGCGGTGCGGCTCCTGGCCGGACCGCGAGCAGCGTCACCGGCCCGTCCGTGGCTACGGGGCGGTAGCCGTGCGCGACGAGCCCATCCCAGGCGAACGCCGCCGTATCGGGCGCCTCGGGGTTGTCCTTGAAGAGACCGGCGTGGAACATCACCTGCCGCACGCCGAGCCGATCGAGGAGCGCCGCAGCCCCCGTGTGCCAGTCGCCGCAGTTGATCGCCGCGAGGCGCTTGGCGACGGTGTCCGCGATCACCGGCGCGAGCGTCGAGTAGCCCTGCGGCCGCTCGCGCTTCGCGCGCATGTCGTAGTAGAGATAGACGCCGCCGTAGTGGATGCCGGGCCGGAACACCGGCACCTCGACGAGGCGGCCCCTCGAACGGGCGAGCGCCGAATACGCGGCGTTCTTCGCGTCCGCCTCCGTCGTCCTGAACGTCGTCACCCGGAGGTCGGCAAGGAGCAGGCAAACGGCGATCGCCGTCACGACGAGCGCCTGGCGCGGGAGCCGGAACGGCAACCGCAGCTCCGAGAGCTCGGACACCGCGAAGGCGACGAGCGCCGCGATCGCGAGGCACGCGATGGGGAGGAGCCGCTCGGGCACGCGGGGGAAGCGCAGCGGGTAGAGCACGAAGCGCACGGGCCGGTAGAGCGGCGTGTTCGTCCCGAGCGCGAGCAGGATCGGCAGCACTGCGGCGAGCCCGAGCAGGATCGCGAGCCCGTACGTGCGGCGGAGGAAGAGGAAGACGAGTCCTGCGATCGCGACGAGCGGGGTCAGCCAGCCGAGGAAGACGAAGGTCTCTGAGCCGTGGCGCGCGTGCCGGACGACGAAGTCGAGCCACTCGGCCGAGAACTTGTCCACCTGCCGCAACGAGCGCCCTCCTTCCCCGATCGACCCGTCGATCACGAACCACCAGACCAAGACGCCCGCGGCGACGGCGAGGCCCGTGCCTGCGACCGCGGCGACGAGCGGCCACCGCTCGCGCGTCCGGACGAACGCGTAGGCGAGGTAGAACGGCACCGCGCCGAGCGCGAGGTGCACCTGCCCCGAAGCCGGTATCGACGCGATCGCGAGCACCGACGGCAGCAACCACCACGCGGAGCCGCGGCGCGCGCGCTCGAACGTCCACAGAGCGAGCGGCAGCAGGATCGAGATGAGGCCGAGGAGATGCTCCGTCGACTGCTCGAGCCGGTATGGCGCGACCTCGAACACGAGCCCACCGACGAGCGCGGCGCCCCAGCCCACGCCTTCGAGCTCGCGGAGCCAGAGGAACGTGAGCAGGCCGGCGGCGAGCAGGCCGAGCAGGACGAGGACGTTCCACCCGACGACGACGCCGAGCGCGCGCTCGAGCGGCCAGAACGGCAGCCCGAATGGCCACGCCGCAGGATTTAGCTGCGGCTTCGCCTCCGGGCGGAACGAGTACGGGTCGCGCCACGGCGCCTCGCCTCGCTCGAGCTGGCTCCCCGGCAGCCAGAGGCGATAGGCCGTCTGCAGATGGTCGCCCGCCGCCGCCTCGCCGTGACCGGGCGCGCCTCCGGCGAGGAAGTCCGTGTCGCGCGTGGCGGATCGCCGGCGCCGTCGCGAGCACGGCGGCTGCGAGGAAGAGGCCGATCGCACAGAGGACGACCCACCGCCCCCCGCGGCTCTCGCCGGCGGGCTGCACGCTAGGGGTTGCGGAGGTCGACGGTCAGGACGTGGTCGTACGTGCGGACGACGATGTGGCTGCCGCTCTTCGCGATCCGCTCCGGCCCGCTCGGGAGCGCGAGTCGCTCGACCACGCGCCCCGACTTCCGGTCCAGGAGGTAGAGCCAGTCCGGCTCCGCGGTGAAGCCGTACCCGGTCACGAGATAGCGCGGCGTGACGAGGAAGGTCTGCGCGTTCGCGACGAGCGCCTTGCTCCGCCAAAGCCGCTTTCCCGTTCTTGTGTCGAGCGCCGTGATGTACGCGTTCTGCCGGTAGGACGATCGCGCGTAGGTCAGGTGCGCGTTCTCGACGTAGAGGACGTCGCCCGCCTCGCGCGCCCACACGAGCTCCTCGTAGACGAACTCCCGCTCGCCGGGCCGGATGTGCGGCGGCCAGACGTAGTTCTTGAAGTCGAACGCGTAGTCGCGGCTGAGAAGGATTCGGGACGACGCGCCGTCCCGACCGTAGAGCACGAAGCCCGGCCCTCCGGAGCAGATCGCCCGCTGTTGCGGGAGCCCGCGCACGGAATCGGGGAAGCCGAGCTCGTGACAGGCGCGCCCCGGGCTACCGAGGCCAGGGGCGATCGGGCGGGAGGAGACGACATGAAGCCTCGTGGCCTCCGGCGCGGAAGTCACCGGACCCGGAAACGGCGGCCGCGGCAGCGTCGTTACCGCGAACGACGTCGCGGCGATGGCGGCGAGAAAAACCCGCATACCCGCTAGTTCGCCGTCACCGGCACTCCCGCCTCTGTCTGCTCCGCAATCTCGCGCACGACCTCGACGATGTCGCGGTTCGCGTTGAAGATCCGCAGCTGATGGGCGGCGCTCGGCCCGCGGGAGAGGATCTCGTGGATGCCTTCGAGCTCGCGCTCGCAGCCGAGCTCGCGCGCGTGCGGCTCGGCCTCGCTGAGCGCGCGCCGGACGAGCCGGGTCACGGGCACGCGGTTCCTCCGTCCGGTCGCGAGGTCGATCAGCGGCGCATCGATGCCGTGACGGGCAGCGAGCCACTTGTTCTCGCTCGTCAGGATCCGGTGGTAGGAGGTGATCTCCTCGCCTCGCTCGAACTTCTCGCAGTAGAGCTTCACGAGCGACTGGCAGAGCGCCGCGATCGCGACCGCGTCTTCCACCCGCGTGACGGCGTCGCAGATACGCATCTCGATCGTCCCCAGGCGCGGGTGCGGCCGGATGTCCCACCAGATCTGCGTGTAGTCCGGGATGCAGCCCGAGCGTTCGAGCTGCGCGACGACGCCCGCGTAGTCCTCGTAGTCCCGGAAGCGCGGGGGCGGCCCCGATCGGGGGAACGCCGCGAAGACGAGCTGGCGCATCGAGGAGAGGCCCGTCGGCTCCCCACGCCAGAACGGCGAGCTCGCGCTGAGCGCGAGGAACTCGGGCAGGTGAAGGAGCAGGCCGTTGAGGACGCCGATCGCCTTCTCCGGGTCGTCGATCGCCACGTGGACGTGCATGCCGAAGATCAGCTCTCGGCGCGCGACGTACTGGAGCTGGTCGACGAGCGCGCGGTAGCGGTCGCGGGCGGTGATGCGCTGGCGCTCGAAGAGGCTGAACGGGTGCGTGCCGGCCGAGCCGACGCGGAGGCCGGTCTCGGCTGCCACCTGCAGGACGGCGCCGCGCAGGTGCCGCAGCTCGCGGTCGACATCTCCGATGTTCCGGCACACCGGCGTCGAGATCTCGAGCACCGACTGCATCAGCTCCGGGTGGAGCTGGTCCTCGAGGTGGCTGCCTTCGACCGCGGCGAGCACCGTGTCGATGTGCTGGACGAGGTCGAGCGATCGCGTGTCGAGAAGCATGTACTCCTCCTCGACGCCGAGCGTGTACGGATCGCTCGTCCCGAAGCGATGATCGAGGACGCTCGACTCGAGGGTGGGATCAGCCGGCGAGAGCATCGACTTCGATCTCGAGCAGCCAGCGCGGGTCGACAAGCGAGTGGATGGTCACGGTGGTGTTCACCGGCCGGATGTCGCGGAAGATCTCCCCGTGCGCCTTTGCCACTTCGTCGAAGTCCGCGTCCGGCGTGACGAAGATCCGCGTGCGGACGACGTGCTCGAAGCCGACGCCTACGTCCTCTAGCGCTTGGCCGATGATCTCGAAGCAGCGCTGCGTCTGCCCGTAGGCGTTGGCGGGCGGGTCGGCGTCGTCGGGCATGATCGGCGCGGTGCCCGCGACCCACACGAGGTCTCCGGCTCGCACGGCGCGGCAGTAGCCCATGATCGGCTCGTACGTTCCTCCTGACGAGACGCGCTGGCGCTCCACAGTCTTCCTAGTATCGCGGCGTGGACGCTCTCCGTCAGGTGGACGACTGGCCGGCGACGAACGTGGCCGTCGCAGTGGTGCGGTCGACCGTGGAGGCGCACGGCGATCGCGAGCGGATCTTCCGCTGGGCATCGGTGACGAAGCTGCTCACCGCATACGCGTGTCTCGTCGCCGCCGAAGAGGGCGTAGTCGACCTCGACGAGCCGGCCGGGCCACAGGGCTCGACGCTACGCCACCTGCTCGCCCACGCGTCGGGCCTTCCGTTCGAGGCCGGGATGCCCGTAGGACGGCCAGGCGCGCGACGGATCTACTCGAACCCCGGATACGAGCTCGCGGCCGACACGGTTGCAGCACACGCGGCGATGCCGTTCGACGTGTATCTGCGCGACGCGGTGCTCGAGCCGCTCGGCATCGCCGCGGAGCTCCGCGGATCGCCAGCCGCAGACATCTACGGCTCGCTCGACGACCTCGTCGCGTTCGCCCAGGAGCTATCCGCTCCGAGGGTGATCGCGGAGGAGACGCTCGCCGAGGCGACGAGCGTCCAGTTTCCGGGTCTCGCAGGCGTTCTCCCGGACATCGGTCGCTTCGACCCGAACGACTGGGGTCTCGGCTTCGAGCTGAAGGATGGAAAGCAGCCGCACTGGTCGGGATCCGTGACCTCGCCGAGGACGTTCGGGCACTTCGGCGGCTCGGGCACGTTCCTCTGGGTCGATCCGGACCGAGCCGTCGCGCTCGCCTGCCTCACCGATCTCGAGTTCGGTCCGTGGGCCATGGACGCCTGGCCGCGCCTGTCCGACGCCGTGCTCTCCGAGAGCTAGCCGTCGTCGGCGAACAACGGGCGGATGTACTCGTCGAACGTCGCCTTGTCGCAGCTGGCGAGCACACAGGGGGTCATCGCGCGCACCGACGCCGTTCGCGGCACGTCCATCGCGAGCGAGACCTCGCCGAAGTACGCCCCCGGATGGAGGACGCCAGCGGCGCCGCGGCCGCCGTACTTGCTCGCGGCCAGGACGCCGGAGAGCACGACGTAGAAGCGATCGCCCGCCTCGCCCTCGACGACCGGAGCCGCTCCGGCCGGGAACTCCTCGCGCACCATGTGCTTCGCGAGCGCGGCGAGCCGCTCGCCCGGTAGCTCGGCGAGCAGCGCGCAGCGGGTCAGCTCGACCACGGTCGCGGGGACGTGCCGTTCTCCCATCGCCCTATTCTTGCGCGCGTGGGACGACTCGTCGGCTGGAACCACTGTCCGCGGTGCGCTGCGGACATCGAGAACGACGGCGCTCGGGTCCGATGCGCGTCATGCGGATTCGTCGCCTACGCCCACTCCGACCCGACCGCCTCCGCGCTCGTCTTCGACGGCGAGGGCAGGGTGCTCCTGGCCCGGCGGGCCCGTGATCCCGACCGTGGCAAGTGGGACGTCCCCGGCGGCTTCATCGAGGTCGACGAGGACCCGCTCGTCGCGCTCCGCCGTGAGCTCCGTGAGGAGACGTCTCTCGAGGTCGAGCCGGAGGAGTTCATCGGCGTCTGGGTGGATCGCTACGGAGACGACCCGGACGCGCCGTCGACGCTCAATCTCTACTGGCGCGCGCGCATCGTCTCGGGCGAGCCGACGCCGGACGACGACGTCGCCGAGCTCGCGTGGTTCCCGCTCGACGATGTGCCGCCCGCCGACGAGCTCGCCTTCCGGAACGTCGCACAAGCGCTCGAAGCGCTCCGATCGCGCTCTCGCAAAACGGCCGCCGGCGCGCAATAATCGTCGTCGTGAAGTCAGCGCTCGCCGCGGCTGTCGTCGGCGCACTCGTGCTCGCAGCGAGTGGAGGAGCGCGTCCGGACACGAACAAGCTGCTGCTCGGCGTCACGGGTGACACCGCGCGGTTCCAGACGCAGACAGGCCAGGAGTCCGCCATCCACCAGATCTTCCTCGGCTGGCTGCAGGGGATGGCGTGGGGGAGGAAGCTCGACGTCTACCTGCCTCAGCTGGCGCCGATCCCCATGCTCCACCTCGGTACGGGAGGAGGACCCAGGGCGCCGCGCCGCGCGGTGATCACCCCGCAGCAGATCGCACGCGGCGCTGGCGACGCGTATCTCGTCTACCTCAACAAGACGATCAACGGCTTCGGCAGCCTCGTCTACGTGCGACCGATGGCGGAGATGAACAACCCCAACGCGCTGTACTCCCCCGCGAAGGGAGGGGCGGCTGCCTCGCCCGAGTGGTACCGGAAGATGTTCGCCCGGATCTTCCTGATCCTCCACGGCGGCCCTCGCGTGAAGATCGATGTTGCGCTCAAACGGCTGGGACTCCCGTACCTCACCGTCAAGGAGGATCTCCCGGACAACCCGAAGTCGAAGCTCAAGGTCATCTGGAACCCGCTCGCCGGCATCGGTGGCTGGAAGGTCTTCTATCCGGGAGACAGCCGGGTCGACCTCATCGGCAACGACATGTACGGGGAAGGGGTTGATTTCTCCCGCGCGGCGAACGACGAGCTCTACGCCTTCGCCCGGGCGCACAACAAGCGCTACTCGTTCCCCGAGTGGGGCGTGTCCGTCGACATGCCCACCTTCGTGCAGTACATCTGCGACTTCACCCGGTCTCACGCCGCCATCGAGCTCGCCGCCTACTTCCAGAGCAGCGCGGCCTCGCCATGGGACCTCGGCCCGAAGTCACAGAGCCGAAAGACCTACCGGAACTGCCTGACGCCGATGGGTCTTTCGGTTCCGTAGCCGCAGGTTACGCCGCGATCGGCTCGAGGCCGAGGGCCCGCTCGATCGCGCCCTTCGGCTGTGCCCCCATGACGGCGGCCGCAGGCTCGCCGTCGCGGAAGAGGATCATCGTCGGGATCGACATCACGCCATAGCGAAGAGCGAGCTCCTGCTCTTCGTCGATGTTCACCTTCACGAGCTTCAGCTCTCCGTCGCGCTCGTCGACGATGCGCTCGAGCACCGGAGCAACCGCGTGGCACGGCCCGCACCACTCGGCCCAGAAGTCGACGACGACCGGAGTCGAGCTCTGCAGGACCTCGTGCTCGAAGGTGGATTCGGTCACAGCTTCCATCTGGTCTCGTTCTCCTCGTTCGTACCGCGGTTCCGCGGTTCTGAACCCTAAACGGCCTGGCGGCGGTTTCTCTTCCCTCCTCTCTATGATCGCCGGATGCCACGCGCGTTCGCGCCGCTTCCGCCTGTCCCCGACCATCCGTCGCTCGAGGTCGACGTGCTCGCGCGCTGGGAGGCAGATCGGACGTTCGAGCGGCTCCGCGAGCAGAACCGCGGCGGTCCGCGCTTCAGCTTCGTCGACGGGCCGATCACCGCCAACAACCCGATGGGCGTTCACCACGCATGGGGCCGGACGCTGAAGGACGTCTTCCAGCGCTACAAGGCACTCCGCGGCTTCGACCTCCGCTACCAGAACGGCTTCGACTGCCAGGGCCTCTGGGTGGAGGTGGAGGTGGAGAAGGCGCTTGGGCTCAACTCGAAGCGCGAGATCGAGGAGTACGGCCTCGCGGAGTTTGCCGCACGCTGCAAGGAGCGCGTGGCGACGTACGGCGAGGTCATCACCGAGCAGTCGAAGCGGCTCGGCATGTGGATGGACTGGGACGCCGACTACTACACGTTCTCGGACACGAACATCGAGTACATCTGGCGTTTCCTCAAGGTCGTGCACGAGCGGGGCTGGCTCTACCAGGGGCATCGCGCGACGCCTTGGTGCCCGCGCTGCGGGACGTCGATCTCCCAGCACGAGGTGTATTCGGGCGAGTACCGCGAGCTCGAGCACCCGTCGCTCTTCGTCCGCTTCCCGCTACTCGACCGCGAACGCGAGTCGCTCGTCGTCTGGACGACGACCCCCTGGACGTTGCCCGCCAACGTCGCAGCGGCGGTACAGCCCGAGGCCGAGTACGGCCGGACGCAGGACGGCGAGTGGTACGCCGTCGCTCGCAAGCCGGACGCGGAGTTCGTGGAACGGGTGCGCGGCGCGGATCTCGTCGGTCGCCCATATCGCGGGCCCTTCGACGACCTGGCGGCGGCGTCCGAGGTCGCGCACCGCGTGATCCCGTGGAGCGAGGTCTCGCTCGAGGAAGGGACGGGCATCGTCCACATCGCCCCCGGGGCCGGCGCCGAGGACTTCGAGCTCGGGCGGGTGAACGAGCTCCCCGTGCTCATCCCGATCGACGAGTCGGGCGTCCTCTACGACACGTACGGCCCGCTGGCCGGGCTCTCGACGGGGGAAGCCGAGGCGCCGATCGTCGCCAGCCTGCGCGAACGCGGGCTGCTCGTCGACGAGGGGACGATCGTGCACCGCTATCCCACGTGCTGGCGCTGCAAGACGCCGCTGCTCTTCCGCGTCGTCGACGACTGGTTCATCTCCGCCGAGGAGATCAGGCAACCGATGCTCGACGCGAACGCGACCGTCGAGTGGACGCCGGCCTTCTACTCCAAGCGGATGGACGACTGGCTGCGCAACATGGGCGACTGGAACATCTCGCGCAAGCGCTATTTCGGGCTCCCGCTCCCGCTCTATCCGTGCGCCTGCGGCCACCTGACGGTGATCGGCTCCCGCAAGGAGCTCGAGCATCGCGCCCTGCGTGGCATCGACGGGCTCCGCGAGCTCCACCGGCCGTGGATCGACGACGTGATCATCGCGTGCGAGGTGTGCGGGGAGGAGGTGACGCGGATCCCCGAGGTGGGCGATGCCTGGCTCGACGCCGGGATCGTTCCTCTGTCGACGCTCGGCTGGGACAACGAGGCGGGCTACGTCCCTGGCGGGTACGCGACCGGCGCCGCGGCGGGGCTGACGACCGCGGATCTTCCTGACCACGCGTACTGGGAGAAATGGTTCCCCGCCGACTGGGTATCGGAGATGCGCGAGCAGATCCGGCTCTGGTTTTACTCCCAGTGCTTCATGGCAGTGACGCTGGTCGGCCGCTCGCCGTACAGGCGCGTCCTCACGTACGAGAAGCTCCTGGACGAAACCGGCCGCGAGATGCATCGCTCGTGGGGGAACGCGATAGCGATCGACGAGGCGCTCGACCGCATGGGCGCGGACGTCATGCGCTGGCTCTACGCCGAGCAGATCCCGAGCCAGAACATGCGCTTCGGGTACGGCCCTGCGCACGAGGCGAAGCGCGGACTGCTCACGCTCTGGAACTCGGCAGCGTTCTTCGTTACGTACGCGAACATCGCCGGCTGGACGCCGGTGTGGGGATCGCGGCCGGAATCGGCGCGCCCGCTCGACCGCTGGCTCGTCGCACGCACCGAGCAGCTTCTCCGCGATCTCGAGTCGGCCTACGAGCGCTACTGGACGCCGGACGTGACCCGCGCGTTCGCGAGCTTCGTCGACGATCTCTCGAACTGGTACATCCGCCGGTCGCGTCGCCGCTTCTGGGACGGCGACGAGGGAGCACTCGAGACGCTGTGGTGGGCCCTCGTCCAGGGCATCCGTGGGATCGCGCCGACCATGCCGTTCCTCGCCGACCATCTCTGGCGGACGCTCGTCGCTCACGTCACAGACGACGTCCCCGACTCCATCTTCCTCGCCGGCTGGCCGGAGGACGGCGAGCCGAACGCAGAGATCCTCGAAGCCATGGCGGGCGTCCGCCGCGTCGTCGAGCTTGGCCACCAGGCGCGCGGCGAGGCGGGTCTGAAGCTCCGGCAGCCGCTGCTCCGCGCCTACGTCCGCGGAGCCGACGGCGCGAGTGGTCTCGCCGACGAGATCGCGGACGAGCTGAACGTGAAAGAGGTGCTGTTCGGCGAGGGGCCTGTCGCGCGCATTCAGCTGAAGCCGAATCTCCGCCTGCTCGGCCCGCGGCTCGGGGGCCGGCTGCCGGCCGTGAAGGCGGCGCTCGACGCAGGCGAGTACGAGGAGCTCGACGACGGTGGTGTGCGCGTCGACGGCGAGGCGCTGACGGCGGAGGAGGTGCTGCGAGGCGAGCGGCTGGCGGTCGAGGGCTTCGCGATCGGCGAGGACGCCGAGGTGACGGTGGCGCTCGATACGACCCTCGACGACGAGTTGATCCGAGAAGGGCGCGTGCGCGAGCTCGTCCACCGATTGAACGCGATGCGTAAGGACGCCGGCCTCGAGCTCACGGACCGCATCGTCGTCACCCTTGGTCCCGACGACGCAGACCTGCTGGACGACGCGGAGTGGGTGAGGCGGGAGACGCTCGCCGTCGAGGTCTTCGTCGGCGACGAGACGGCGATCGAGAAGTCCTAGCGGCGGAGCTCCGCCTCAAGAAACGGGAGAGCCCGCCGCTCCGGGGGGTCGCTCGCGGCGGGCTCGCCCTGACTGCTCACCGCGGCTCAAGGGCTGTTGCCCGCCGCGGCTTGCATCGCCCAGTGCGCGCGACCCTACAACGGTCGCGCGGGAATGTAAAGAGGCGTGTCCCAACCACTGGTCACCTCGCGGTTTGGGCAAGAAAGATTGCCGCGAGCACGATCGCGCCGCCGACGAGCTGCTGGGCTGCAAGCGTCTCGCCGAGCCAGAAATACGCAACGAGTGCGCCCAGCACGGGCTCGAGCATTGCCACCATGCCCACCGTCGTCGCGGGTAGATGTTGGAGCGAGCCGACCATGAGGATGAACGGAATGATCGTCCCGACGACCACGATCCCGACGACGAGCAGCCACGCGGGGAGGTGGGAGCCCTCGAGGTTGCCGAGCAGCGAGATCCGCTCCGCGATCTCCCCGCGGGGATAGCTCCACCACGGCTGGACGATCGCCCAGAACAGCGTCGCGAACAGGAAACCGTAGACGAGCAGCGTCACGGGATCGCGCCGGCCGACGGCATGCTCGGCGAGCAGCAGGTACGCGGCGAACGTTCCCGCCGAGATGAACGAGAGCACGACGCCGAGCGTGCTCAGCGGAACGCCGCCCCAGACGTCGACCATTACCGACAGGCCGACGAGCGCGAGCCCGAGCGCAAGCCAGACCCGTCGCCGCACGTGCTCCTTGAACACGAACCGCGCCCACAGCGCGACGAGCAGTGGGGCGGTGTACTGGATGAGGAGCGAGACGCCGATCTCGAGATGCTTGATCGCGGCGAAGTAGAAGAGCTGGACGAAGGCGACGCCGCACACGCCGAACAGCGCGAGGAAGCCGAGCTCTCGCCGTGACGCGCGCAGGCTCGACCGCCGGGTCACGAGCGCGATCAGTCCGAGCCCGACGAGCGCGCCCGCACACCGGGCCTGGGTCAGTCTGAACGGCGAGATCCCCGACTCGAGCACGACCTTGGCGACCGTGCCGTTGACGGCGAACAGCGCTGCCGCCGTCATCACCATCACGTAGCCGACGGCCGGTCCGCGCGTGCGCGAGACGCTCTCCGCAGGCAGGTAGGGCGAGTCGACCACGACCCGCGACCCTAGCTTCCTCCGTGCCCGCTCGTACACTGACGGCGTCGGGACGTAGCGCAGCCTGGTAGCGCGCCTGCTTTGGGAGCAGGAGGCCGGGAGTTCGAATCTCCCCGTCCCGACCTCGTGGCCCGCGGTTCAGCGCTCCTGCTCGCCTTGCTGCTCCCGTCGATCGCAGTCGGCACGCGAGCGGTGGCGTCCGGGCCGCCCTTCGCGGCGACGATCGCTCCGCTGTCGTCTGCACAGAAATCGCGCATGACGGGCGTCTCGTGGCACCGCGGCTGCCCTGTCTCCCTCGGAGGCCTTCGCTCGCTCGCAGTCTCGTACTGGGACTTCGGTGGCATGAGGCGCACGGGCCGACTGATCGTCAACCGGTCGGCGGCCGTTCCCGTCCGCGACGCGTTCCGCCGGCTGTACGCCGCGCGCTTTCCGATCAGGCGGATGGTTCCGGTCGACGCGTACGGCGGGAGCGACTTTGCCTCGATCGAGGCGGACAACACGTCTGCGTTCAACTGCCGGCGCGCTACGGGCTCGAGCAGCTGGTCGGAGCACGCGTACGGGCGTGCGATCGACGTCAACCCGATCGAGAACCCCTATGTCGCGGGCGGACGCGTGGCGCACGCGGCCAGCAAGCCCTACATCCGCCGGGCTCCGTACCGAGCCGGCATGGCCGTCGACGGCGCCGCGCTCGTCAATGCCTTCGCCGCCGTCGGCTGGGGATGGGGCGGCTCCTGGGGAGGCTCCGTCCAGGACTACCAGCACTTCAGCGCATCGGGACGTTAGGGTCGGCGCGTGATCCGAGGAACGCTCGCCGCCGCCGCGACGCCGCTCCGGGACGGCGGCTCGAAGCTCGACGAGGACGCGTTCCCGGCGCTCGTCGAGTTCCTCGCCGACTCCGGGCTCGATGGGCTGCTCGCGCTCGGCACGACGGGGGAGGGGATCCTCTTCGAGCGCGCGGAGCGCGAGCGCGTCGCCGAGCTGTTCGTCGCGGCTGCGGCGGGGAGGCTCGACGTCGCCGTCCATTGCGGAGCGCAGACGACCGCGGAGACGGTCGCGCTCTGCGAGCACGCGGCAGGGCTCTACGTCGCCGCCGTCGCTGTGATCGCGCCGCCCTACTTCCCGCTCGACGAGGACGCGCTCCTCGTGCACTTCACGGCGGCCGCGGCCGCGTGCGCGCCGACGCCCTTCTACGTCTACGAGTTCGCGAAGACGAGCGGCTACGCCGTGCCGCCCGACGTCGTCCGGGCGCTCCGAGAGCGCGCGCCGAACGTCGCCGGTCTCAAGGTCTCGGACGCGCCGTGGGACCGCTTCGAGCCCTATCTGATCGAGGGGCTCGACATCTTCGTCGGCCCGGAGGCGCTGATCACGCAGGGCATCGGCGCCGGTGCGATCGGCGCAGTGTCGGCGCTGGCGACGGCGTTTCCCGAGCACGTGGCCGCGTGCGTCCGCGAGCCGACCGACGAGCGGGCGGCTTACCTGGCGGCGCTTCGTGCGGATGTCGAGCGCTTCCCGCGCCACGCGACGCTCAAGTACGTGCTCGGTCGGCGAGGCGTCGCGATCGGCGAGGATGTCCGGCCGCCGCTACGCGGTCTGACTGGGGACGAACGGGCGGAAGTGGACCGGCTGCTCCCGAAGTGGCTCGATCCGTTGGCCGATTAGCAAACGACGGGACCAAAAAAATTCGCCGAGCCGGTTGCGCTTTCGTCCACCCGACCGACTGACCTTCCGATTGCCCGTTGGGCCATCCGGTTGAGCTTCGACCTACTCGCGCTCCGTGCTCGGCGCAAGGAGGACACTAGGGTGTCGGCGCCACGGATGCAAGGCCTCTGCCGATGAAACTTCACGCAATTTGCGAGGACTCTCTGCGGAAGGACTCGCGAGCTTCCTCCTCGCGGACGAACCGGACGACGTAATACGCGCAGAGGCAGAAGAAAACGACCGCCTGCTCGCTCGACATCGTCACGCCGGCGATCTGCTGGTCCGAGAGGTCGGAGAGACCCCACGAGTTCGGGGCGGAGACGTAGAAGGCGTAGATCGGGTGCGAGACGAGCGCGATCACGATCCCGATCGGGCTCGCGAGCACGAAGGCGGCGAAGAGGTAGACGGCCTTCGCGCCCGACGAGAGCGCGTGCGGCGCCGCCTGGAACACGGGCCACCAGAGCAGCGCACCCGCGAGGACGTACGTCAGGTGCTCGAGGTGGAGCAGGCTCGACTGATGGCGGAGCGCCGCGTCGTAGACGGCGGGGACGTGCCAGACGGCATACGTAGCGACCCACACGAGAAGCGCGACGACAGGGTGCGTGAGCACACGCGCGCCGGGCAGACGAGTCAGCCTCGCGGCCAGCCCGCCCGGGATGCCGAGCACCAGGAGCGCCGGCGCCCATTCGGCGAAGACGACGTTCTGGAGCAGGTGCGCGCTGAGCAGCGACGTCGTCGCCAGGGACCCGAGCGGCGTCACGTGGGCGGCAAGCAACAGAAGCAGCCCGCCGCCGAACGAGCAGAGGCGCCAGCGGGGGACGACCTCGTTGCGCACGCCGATCGCATAGAGCCCCGCGACGAGCCCGATCGCGAAGAGAACGTCAGGATGCAGCGCGAAGCGCAACGAGAGCGGGCGACGGGAATCGAACCCGTGACGAGAGCTTGGAAGGCTCTAGTGATACCGCTTCACCACGCCCGCGTTCGCCAGCCACGATACCGCCCGCCGTCGATCGCGGGCTAGCCGAGCTCGACGCGCTCGATCGTGACGGCGTCGACGGGGCGGTCCCGGCTGTCCGACTCGACCTGCGAGATCTCGTCGACGACGTCCATCCCGTCCGTGACCCGGCCGAAGATCGCGTGCTTGCCGTCCAGCCAGGCGCACGCGTCGGCCGTGACGATGAAGAACTGGCTGCCGTTCGTGTTGGGCCCGGCGTTCGCCATCGCGAGCGCGCCGCGCACGACGGGCAGCTGGAGCGCGCTCTGCTCGTCGTCGAACGTGTACCCGGGGCCGCCCGTCCCGTCGCCGCGCGGGCAGCCGCCCTGAATCATGAAGTCCTGGATCACGCGGTGGAAGCCGAGCCCGTCGTAATAGCCGTCGCCTGCGAGCTTCGTGAAGTTCGCGACCGTCTCCGGCGCCTCGTCGTCGAGCAACTCGACGCGGATCGCGCCGCGGTTGGTGTGCAACGTGGCCTCGGTCATGACGTCAAGCCTATCCGTCGAGATCAGCCGGCCGGGGATCGTCCAAGCCCCATCGTCCGAGCTTGATCGTCCGAGCTTGATCGTCCGATCTGGGCGCGATGCTTCGATCATGATCCCCGACCGGGCGGTCCGCTTCCCCGCGCGCACGGTCCTCACCGTGCTCCTGATCGTGATCGCGGTGTGGGCGCTGCTCCAGGTCGTCCTCATCACACGCGATGTCCTGACGTGGATCCTCGTCGCGCTCTTCCTCGCGATCGCGCTCGCCCCTGCCGTCGACTGGCTCCAGCGCAAGGGCATCCGCCGCAGGGGATACGCGGTCGCGTTGACCGCGCTTGCGGTCGCAGGCCTCGTCGCGCTGATCGGGTGGCTCGTGATCCCGCAGCTCGTCGACCAGGTGAACGAGTTCGCCCGGAAGGTGCCCGACTACATCGACGACCTGACGAAGGGGCGCGGCCGGCTGGGCTTCCTCCAGACGAAGTACCACATCGTCGAGCGCGTGCGCGAGGCGGTCGACACCGGCGGTGCGAGCAAGGTGTTCGGGCTCTCCGGCACCGCGATCTCGATCACGAAGAGCGTCCTGACGATAGTGGCCGCGACGATCACGATCATCGCGCTCACGTACTTCATGCTCCTCGAGGGCCCGATGTGGATGGAGCGCTTCTACTCGCTGTTCTCGCCGCCGACGCAGGTCAGGCTGCGCGGCATCTGCGGGAGCATCGCGAAATCGGTCGGCGGCTACGTGACCGGCAACCTCTTCATCAGCCTGATCGCGGGCGTGACGTCCGGCCTTGTGCTCTGGATCATGGGCGTGCCGTTCGCCCTCGCGCTGGGGCTGCTCGTCGGGATCCTCGACCTCGTCCCGCTCGTCGGAGCGACGATCGCCGCCATCATCGCCTCGACGGTCGCGTTCCTCGGAACCGACGGCCTCCTGCCTGGCATCGTCGTGATCGTGTTCTTCGTCGTCTACCAGCAGATCGAGAACCAGCTGCTGCAGCCGCTCGTGTACGGGCGCACCGTCCAGCTTTCGCCGCTCGTCGTCCTCGTCGCCGTCCTGATCGGGGCGTCGCTCGCGGGCGTGCTCGGAGCGCTCGGTGCAATCCCGATCGCGGGTGCGATCCAGGTCGTCGTCGTCGACGTGCTCGCCCACCGGCGAGGAGCGGCGGCTTCGGCGGCGAAAGAGGGAACAGCAACAGCCGACACTTAACGCGAAATCGAGCTAGGGTGACCCCTCTTCCCGTGCGCCAAGTTCTCCGGTTCGCCGTCATACTCGCCGCCCTCGTCCCGGCCGCCGCATACGGCGCGAACGCGCTGTACATCAGTCCTGCGAACAGCCTCGAGCCGACGCTCCTCTCAGAGCTCAACCTCGTGCGCGCGGAGAACGGCCTCAAGCCGCTGCGCCTGAACGCTCGGCTGTCGGCGGCGGCGAACCAGCATTCGATGGAGATGGTCGAGGCCGGATACTTCGGACACGAGTCGGTGGACGGCAGCGTCTTCTGGCGCCGGATCAAGCGCTTCTACTCGCCGGCCAGGTCGGCACGTCCGTGGCTCGTGGGCGAGAACCTGCTCTGGCAGGCGCCGAGCGTCTCCGCACACGCCGCCGTGCAGGAGTGGCTGCGGAGCCCCGAGCACCGCGAGAACCTGCTCCGGCCGGCGTACCGCGACGTCGGCATTGCCGCGATCCGGGCGAAGGCCGCGCCGGGCGTCTACCGGCATCGCCGCGTGCTCGTGCTCACCGTCGACTTCGGCTCTCGCTAGTTCCAGGGATCGGCGTGCAAAAGCGCGCCTGACGCGACGCTACCCTTGCACGGGCGCCTGTAGCTCAGTGGAAGAGCAGCGGCCTTCTAAGCCGCCGGTCGGGGGTTCGAATCCTCCCAGGCGCATCGCCGCTCCCCGTGCCATGATCAACCGACGAGGAGGGGGGTTGTCTCCATGAACCGACGGCTCGTGTTCTTGCTCATCTCGGTGCTCGTGCTCGGCGCCGCCGTGGCGGCGGCCGCGCTTGCAGCCGGCTCGGCCACGACGGACTCGCCGACGGCGGACTCGTCGGTGGCGGGTACGCAGACGACCCGGTCGTCAAAATCCGTAGACACGCTGTTGGCGCCGCGAGTCGACGTCGAGTGCCTCACTGGCAATGGCACGACTGGAGCCCCGGCGGTCGTCTGCTACAAGCACACGGCGCCGAGGAGCTCGATCTACGTCCAGTTCGAGCCGACCCTCATGAAGGTCATGCGCATTCAGGGCGGGGGCCTCGTCGAGATCGCTCGCTACCGGCGATAGCCAGCTTCCCTACTCCGGCGACCACGCCATCGCCTGTCGCGCCTGAACGTCAGCTCGTCTACGCGTGCCGGTAATGATCCGACAGCGGCCGGATCACAACCCATCCCGCTAGCGCCGCGAGCGCCAGCAGGGCGACCGCGACGCGGCTCGCGTCCAGCAGGGAGAGCCAGTCGGTGTGCTGGTGGAGGAGCCACACGGTTCCGCTCCAGATCAAGAGCGGCCCGATGGCCGATGCGACGCGACTGGAAAGGTTGAAGAAGCCGAAGAACTCGCCGCGGATCTCGTGCGGCGTCAACCGGAGCATGAACACGCGGTCCGCCGTCCAGATGCAGCCCAGTGCCCCGCCGAGCACCGGCGCGGCTAGCCAGACGGTCCACGGTTCGCCGACTGCCGCCGACAGCAGCGTCAGCGCGCACACGGTCGGCAGGACGGCGACGAGCACGGCCCGCGGCCCCGATCTCCCCAGCACACGCCCTGTAACGACCGCCGCCGCCGCGGCGGTCACGACGGAGACAGCGAGCACCGCGTTCTTCTCACTCTCCGAGAAGCCGCCGAGCCGCGTCATGTACACGGTCAGGAACGCCGAAAGCGTCGCGATCGCATCCGAGTAGAGGAAGCGGCCGACGAGGAACTGGAACGCGTCGCGGTGCGCGCGAAGCTCGCCGGCCGTGCGCCGAAGTTGCGTGGTCGCGGCCCTTGCCAGCGCGCGTCTGGATGCGGGCCGGGCGCGCTCCGAGCGGCGCTCCCGGATCCAGACGAAGGCGGGCACGGCGAAGACGGCATAGAGAAGCGCGGCCGGCGCGAACGCGCGTTGCTTCGAACCGTCGCCGACGATTCCCTGGGCGACGACGGCGATCGCGAACACGATGCCGACAAAGCCGAGAGCCACCGCGAGCCCCGACACGCGGCCGCGGCGGCCGCGAGGCGCCACGTCGGCGAGCAGCGGGTCGTACTGGGCGAGCGCGAGCTGCCCGAACGCGACGGATACGCCTGCGGCGACGAGCAGCGGCAGCACGTTCCCGCTCGCCGGGATCACGCCGAGGAGCGCACAGGCGCCTGCCGACACCAGCGTGAAGACGAGCAGGAACGGCTTGCGCTTGCCCGTCTGGTCGGCGAGCGCCCCGGCGAGCGGCATCGCTACGACCACGAAGAGCACGACGACGAACTGCGTCAACGCGACGTAGTAGTCCGGGCGGCCGAGGTCGTCGATCACCCACGAGCCGAAGAAACGGACGACGAGGAGGAACGAGAACGCGGAGTACGCGAAGTCGTAGAACGCCCACGAGAGCGGAGCGGGGTCGCGAAGGAGGAAGGAGCGCGGCCGCACGGCGCAACAGTACGGCGCGCGCTTCCGCGCAGATGCTTCAAGGGTGACCGGTGGGATTCGAACCCACGACCACCGGGACCACAACCCGGGGCTCTACCTGCTGAGCTACGGCCACCGCGCTGAGAAAGAGCATAGCCGCGCCTCGGTCTTACACGGGGCTTGCGCCGGCCTTACATCGGCCCGGATCTACGATTACGTGCCGAAACGAGGCTCCGGGCACAACCATCGACACTGGAGGAGCACGAACTGTGAGTAAGCGAAAGACGAAAGCACTCTCGATCGGGGTCGTGGGCGTCGCAGCGGCGCTGCTGATCGGCTCGGCGGTCGCCGTCGCGGGACCGGGCAAGAAGGCTAAGCGCCTTGCGCGCGGAGTCCACACGGAGATCAGCCTGATCAAGGCGGACGGCACGAAGGACGCCTTCGTCGTCGACCGCGGCCAGGTCACGGCCTCTTCTGACAAGTCCGTCACACTCGAGCGGAAGGACGGCAAGAGCGTCACGCTTGGCCTGAACGCGGACACGAAGGTCGTCGGCCAGATCCAGGCCGACAAGGGCGCGGTGGTCTTCTCGCGCGGCGGCACGGCGTTCGCTGTGATCGCTCCGCGAGCGGAGAAGGGGGCACCGCTCCGCTTCGGACACGGCAACGGTCTTGGCCAGGCGCTCGCGAAGGTCAGGGCGGCACGGCTCAGCGGCGTGATGCAGGCCGTCCACGCGGACGTCAAGGCGATCAAGGCAGATGGCTCGACCGTCGCGTTCTCATTCGATCGCGGCCAGGTCACGGCCGCCTCGGACACGTCCGTCACGCTCAAGCGTGCTGACGGCCCGAGCGTCACGAAGTCGATCTCGAGCGACACGAAGCTCCGCGGCAAGCTGGCCGTCAACGGCCGCGCGATCGTCGTCTCGAACGGCTCGGCGGCAGTCGCCATCCTCGCCGCCGGCCCGAAGGCGTAACACCGCGTCGACCTCCCTCCACGCGAAGGCGAGAGCCCCGGCGTCGAAAACCGGGGCTCTCGCGTCTCTAGACTCACGCGGCTTAGACTGGCTCCAGGCCCCGTAGCTCAGTGGATAGAGCGGCGGACTTCGAATCCGCGTGCAGAGGTTCGACTCCTCTCGGGGCCACCTCACCCGCCCCTGGCGCTCCGCTTCTTGCTCGGCCGCCGGCGGCGCCCCCCAACGCGGCGAGCTACGCCTGCCGGGGCTTTTCTCTACGTGGGCCGTCTCGCAAAGACGAGCGCGTCGACCGCCTCTACCGTGCGCCCGTCCTCGAGCTCGACCGGACGCCTCACTGCGTCTGCCACCTCGACGTCGAGCGTCGGGAGGTCCTGGACGACGTCGTCTGCCGTGTAGAGCACGGTCGGATTGCTCGGGCCGGGGGCCCCCGTGTCGACGTTCCTCGAGTCGTGGCCGACGACCAGCAGTGCACCGCCGGGTGCGACCGCTCTCGATGCTCGCTCCAGAACGCTGCGTCGCTCGCCCGGCGGGAGATGGAGATAGGCAACGAGCACGAGGTCGTAGGCGGCGGGCTCGGGCAGGTAGTCGAGCGCATCGCCGAGCACCCACTCCACGTCCACCCCCGTCTCCTCTGCGCGCTCGCGCGCCTGGCGCAGCGCCTCCTCGGAGAAGTCGACAGCGGTCACGCGGAAGCCGCGCTCCGCGAGCCAGACGGCGTGGCGGCCGGAGCCGCAAGCGAGGTCGAGCGCTCGGCCGGGCTCGAGATCCGCGGTCGCCGAGACGACGACCGGGCTCGGCTCGCCCCGGACGTGCAGCGCCTTCTCCTGCCAGCGTCGATCCCAGTCCTCCGCGCGCACGGCGGTCGATGCTACTCGGGCATGATGCGTTCCGTGCGGCTCTGCCTGATGATCGAGGGGCAGGAGGGCGTTGCCTGGGAAGACTGGGTCGCGCTCGCGGAGACGTGCGAGAGGGCCGGGCTCGAGGGGTTGTTCCGGTCCGACCATTACCGCTCCGTGATCGGGCTGCCGGGACGTGCCTCGCTCGACGCCTGGACGACGCTCGCCGGGCTCGCGGCGCGCACCGAGCGGATCCGTCTCGGAACCCTTGTCTCGCCAGTCACCTTTCGCCACCCGGCCGTGCTCGCGAAAGCGGCGGCGACGGTCGATCAGATCTCGGGCGGTAGGGTCGAGGTCGGGCTCGGCGCGGGGTGGAACGAGGCGGAGCACGCCGCGTACGGCTTCCCGTTTCCCTCGCTCGACGCCCGGATGCAGATGCTCGAGGAGCAACTCGAGATCGTCGAGCCGGCTCTGGGCCGAGGACATAGTCACGTTCGCGGGCCGTCATTACCGGCTCGAGGACTGCGAGGCGCTGCCGAAGCCCGTCCAGAGGCCGCGTCCGCCCGTGATCGTCGGCGGCGAGGCGGGGCCGCGCTCGGTCGGCCTCGCAGTGCGGTTCGCCGACGAGTACAACACACTGCTCGCGGGTATCGAGGAGTGCGCCGAGCGCCGCGAGCGGATCGTTGTCGCCTGCGAGCAGGCGGGCCGCGATCCGGCGACGCTGCCGCTCTCGTTGATGGCGACGTGCGTCGTCGGCAGCGACCGGCGGCAGATCGTCGGGCGCGCCGGCGCGGTGATGGCACTCTGGGGACGGGCGGACTCCGACCCTGGGCAGGTGCTCGAGGAGCGCGCCGAGCGCTGGATCGTCGGCACGCCGGATGAGGCCGTCGCGAGGCTGCGCGCGCTGGAGGAGGTCGGGGTCGAGCGCGTCTACCTCCAGCACCTGGCGCCGACCGACCTCGAGCTTGTCGAGCTCGTCGGCGCCGAGGTCGCGCCTGCCGTCGCAGCGTGACGCGGCGGTACCGCGACCGTGTGGAGGCAGGTCGCGAGCTTGCCGACCGCCTGCTTGCGAAGGAACTCGGCGACGTCGTCGTCCTCGGGCTGCCGCGCGGTGGGATTCCTGTCGCCTACGAAGTCGCTCGGGCGCTCGAAGCGTCGCTCGACGTCTTCGTCGTGCGCAAGCTCGGCGTTCCGGGACAGAAGGAGCTCGCGATGGGCGCGGTCGCGACCGGCGGCGTGCACGTCCTCAACGAGGGGCTGCTCGTTCGGCTCCAGCTTCCCGCTTCGGAGCTCGAGCGGATCGTGCGGTCGGAGGAGGCGGAGATCCTTCGGCAGGAGGAGCTGTACCGGCCGGGCCGCGGGCCGGCGGACGTGCGCGGCCGCACGGTGGTCGTGGTGGACGACGGTCTGGCGACGGGTTCGACGATGCGAGCGGCCGTTGCGGCGCTTCGGCAATTGGCACCGGTGCGGATCGTCGTCGCCGTCCCGACCGCTTCGGAAGGCGCCGTGGCGGCGCTAGCCAGCGAGGCCGATGACGTCGTCTCCCTCGAGATGCCCGACCCGTTCTGGGCGGTCGGCATGTCGTACGACGACTTCTCGGAGGTCACCGACGACGAGGTGACCGCGCTCCTCGCCTCAGCGGGGCTCTAGCCCGACCCACGGCCAGGGATTCGCGGCCGTGCCGAGACCTGCGCGCACCGGGTTGTCGAGAACGTAGCGACACGCCGCCTCGTAGTGCGCGTCGTCACGCACCACCCACGCGGAGTAGCGGCTCTCGAAGAGATGTCCGTGACGTTCGTGTCGACGGTTGAACCTCATCGCATAGCGGCCGTTGAGCGCATGTAACGCGCTCGAGAGGTCGCGGAGGCGCGACTCCGCGACGAGGTGGTAGTGCGTCGTCATGAGGCAGTACGCGTGGATTCGGAACGGCGCGGCTTTTCGCACCGTTCCAAGGAGGCTCATGAAGTCGAGGCGGTCCACGTCGTCGACGTACAGCGGAAGCCCGGCAACACCGCGGGCTGTCACGTGGTAGATGCCCTCCGGCGGGAGCTGGTTGCGAGCGATGCGCGGCACCCCTCGACGGTAGCGGTCACCTCGCCGCCAGAACGGCGCCTCCGCGAAATCGCCTCAATGTCGAAGCAGAGAGGGGACAGTCGCAGCGACTGTCCCAGTGACTGTCCCCGGTCCTAGAGTGGCAGGTCGCGGGCGGCGAACGAGAAGCCCTCGGAGAAGCTCGGGAACGGCTGGATCGTGTCCCGCAGCACGTCGATCGGCACCTCGGCTCTGATCGCGAGCGTCGCCTGCTGCAGCCACTCGCCGGCCTCCGGCCCGATCGCGGCGGCGCCGACGACGACACGGCGCTCACGATCGGCCACGAGCTTCACGAACCCCGTTCGCTTCGGCCGCTCGTACGTCGACGAGCGCGATGTCCGGTTCACGTCCCACGACGCGCTGACGAGACCCGGTCCCTCGAGCGTTCCGACCTGGGCGACCTGCGGATCGGTGAAGACGACCGCAGGCACCGCGCGGTAGTCGGCGACGCGACGCTGGCCGGCGACGTTGGCGGCGGCTACGCGCGCCTGGTACTTCGCGACGTGCGTGAACAGGGAGATCCCGGTCACGTCGCCGATCGCCCACACGTTCTCCGCGGCCTGGAGATGCTCGTCGACGACGATGCCCTGCTTCTCGATCGAGACGCTGAGCTGCTCGAGCCCGAGACCGTCGACCGTCGGGCGGCGGCCGACCGCGACGAGCAGACGAGACGCTTCGAGCGAGTCGCCGTCCGAGAGGCGAAGACGGATCTCGCCTGCCGACTCGGTGACGCTCTCGACCCCAGCGCCGAGCCTGACTCGCACGCCTTCTTCCTCGAGGCTCCTTTGAAGGAGCGCGACCGCGTCTGCGTCCATGCGCGCGAGCAGCCTGCTGCGCTGGACGACGGTCACCTCGGCGCCGAGCCGGCTGTACAGCTGCGCGAGCTCGAGACCGGAGGCTCCGCCGCCGACGACGAGGAGCGAGTCGGGCACCTCGCTCGCGCTCGTCGCATCGGAGGTCGTCCAGTGCGGCACGTCGTGCAGCCCGTCGATGGGCGGAGTCGCCGGCCGTGAGCCGGTCGCGACGACGAGGCGGTCGTAGCGAACCTCTGTGCCGCCGACATCGAGGACGCCCGCGCCTGCCACGACCGCGTCACCCCGAACGACCGCGATGTGCCGCTCGCCGAGCCACGTCTCGTGGCTCTCGTCGTCGTACCCCTCGACGACCTGGTCTCGCCACCAGAACACGCGCTCGAGATCGAGGGCTCCGGTGACCGCCTCGGCTGCGCCCGGAGCAAGCCGAACCGCTGCGAGCAGCTCGGGTGCGCGAAGCAGCGTCTTCGACGGCATGCAGGCCCAGAAGGTGCACTCGCCGCCCACGAGCGCGCGCTCGACGAGCACGATCTCGACTTCGTTGTCGAGCCGGCGAAGCGCGGCGACGAAGGCCTCGCCGCCCGAGCCACCCCCGAGGCAGACGACGCGCGTCACTCGTGGTCGGCGAAGAACGAGAGCGAGAGCGCGAAGCCGCCAGCGGGGTCTTCCCACCAGTGGCGGAGGTCGAAGCCGGCGTCGTCGAGCTCGGCCGCGAGCTCGTCACGCCGGAACTTGTCCGAGATCTCCGTGCGCATCTCCTCTCCGGCGGCGAAGGTCACGTCGAGGTCGAGCTGCTCGACGCGGACCGTCTGGTCGGCGTCCGAGCGCAGGAGCATCTCCATCCACTCGTTCTCCGCGTCCCAACGCGCGATGTGCGTGAACAGGCCGGGGTCGAAGGTTCCGCCAAGCTCGCGGTTGATGACGAGGAGCACGTTCTTGTTGAACGCGGCTGTGACGCCGGCCGCGTCGTTGTAGGCCGCTTCGAGCTGTGCGACGTCCTTCACGAGATCGGCGCCAAGGAGGAGCGCCTCGCCCGGACGGAGCAGTCGGTGGAGAGCGCGCAGGAAGCGGCCGCGCTGATCGCCGGTCAGGTTGCCGATCGACGAGCCGAGGAATGCGAACAGCCGTCGCCGGCCTTCGGGGAGCCGCCCGAGGTCGCGCTCGAAGTCGCCAACGACACCGTGTACCTCGATGCCCGGGTACTCGGACGCGATCGCGGCGGCCGCCTCGCGAAGCGCCTGCTCCGAGACGTCGAAGGGCACGAAGCGCCGAAGGTGGCCGGCCTCGACCATCGCGTCGAGGAGCAGCCGAGTCTTCTCGGAAGAGCCGGATCCGGGCTCAAGCAGCGTGTTCGCCTCCGTCAGCTTCGCAATGTCGACGGCGTGCTCTGAGAGGATCCCGCGCTCCGAATCCGTCAGGTAGTACTCGGGCAGCCGTGTGATGTCGTCGAAGAGCATCGACCCTCGCTCGTCGTAGAACCACTTCGGAGGGAGCACCTTCGGTGTCGAGGTCAGCCCGGTGCGCACGTCTTCTCGGAGAGCTTCGACGCGGTCCTCGGACGAGAGGTAGACGTCAACCTGGAGGAGCGCTGAGCTCGCGCCGTCCGTCACGCGTCCCTCGCGCAGCGGATGCCCGAGAAGATCTGGCGCCGCATCGGGAGGTCCCAGTTCCGGAAGGTCAGGCGGGAGACGGAGGGATGCGTTGCCCACGAAGCGCCGCGCAGCACCTTGTACTCCGAGCCGAAGAACACCTCCGAATACTCGGGGTACGGGAACGCCTCGAACCCCGGATAGCCGGAGAAGTCGCTCGACGTCCATTCCCAGACCGATCCGATCCCGTCGAGAACCCCCAGGCGGGCGGCCCGCTCCCATTCGGCCTCGGTAGGCAGCCGTCTTTCAGCCCATTCGGCGTACGCGGCCGCCTCCTCATAGGAGACGTGCTGGACGGGCTCCCACGCCGTCACGATGTCGCGCTTTCCGAAGCGGGTGCACATCCACATCGGGCCGTCGCGCTCCCACGCCATCGGCGGCTCGCGGCCCGTGTCGGCGAGGAAGCCGGCGTACTCGTTGTTCGTCACCGGCTCCGACTCGATCCAGAAGGCGCCGAGCTCGACCTCGTGCTCCGGGCGCTCGTTGTCGTAGGCCCACGGCTCGTCGTCCGTGCCCATGACGAACGTCCCCGCCTCGACGAGGACGTCCTCGCGTATACCCGACCCGTTCTCCGGGCCGCCGCCCTCGTGCTCGAGGCCGCTGAGCTGGATCGTCTGCAGCATCGTCTCGACATGCTGCTGCTCATGCTGGATCACGAGCCCAAAGGCGAACCCGTCGCGGAGCAACGAGTCCTCGGGGTCGAGCTCGATCTCGTCGAGGACGTCGAGCGACCGGCCGCGGACGTCTGCGACATACGCGCGAGCCCGGTCAGGGTCGAGCAGTGGCAGCGTCGGGCGCTCGCTCCGCTCGTGGGCGAAAGCGTCGTAGAGATCGTCGCCGTCCGAAAGCAGCGGCTCGCGGCCGCCCAGCCGCCGTGAGAGCCACAGCTCCTCGAAGTGCCCGATATGGGCGAGGTCCCAGACGAGCGGCGACATGATCTCGGACACCTGCCGGGCAAGCTCCTCGTCCGAGAACGGCTCGAGCAGGCTGAGCGTGCGCTCGCGCGCGGCCTCGAGCTCGTCGGAGATGCGCTCCTTGGAAACGGTGGTCGCCTTGTCCCTGCCGGCCATCGAAGCGAGAAGTCTAGGCGGACAGGGAAGATGCGCCGGCATGGGCGATCTGATCGTCGTCGGGCCACAGGAGCGCGACCGCGAGGCGGCGCGCTCGGCTGGGCGGGGCGTGCGGCTCTTCGGGCCGGACCTCGACGTAACCGACGCGGATCCGGGCGAGCTCGTCGACGAGCTGGCAGCTCTGCCCGCGGACGGCATTGTCGGGACGAGAGATCGCTCGGCGCTGCTCGCTGCGATCGTGGCCGAGCGGCGCGGGCTTCCGGGGCCAAGCTCTGCGTCGGTTCTCGCGTGCCAGGTGAAGCCGATATCCCGCGCGATCCAGCGAGACGCTGTCCCGGAGGCGACGCCGCGGTTCGCGCGGCTCGACGGCCTGCCGCCCTTTCCGGGTCCCTGGTTCGTGAAGCCGGTCGTCGGCCGTCTCTCGCAGGAGGCGAGGCTTGTCACGGACGAGGCGGCGCTCGCCTCGATCGAGGAGGAGCCGCACTACCGGGACGACTACGCGCGGCTCGCCGCGCTCGCGGGCCTGCCGCCGCAATCGGCACACGGGTTCCTCGTCGAGGAGGTGGTCACGGGCGACGAGGTGACGCTCGAGGGCTACGTCCACGAGGGCCGGACGACGGTCGTCGGCGTCACGGACTCGCAAAAGTACGCGGGGACGAACTCGTTCGAGCGCTTCGAGTACCCGTCCGCGCTCGGGCCCGAGCGTCTCGCAGAGCTCCACTCCCTCGCCGAGCGGCTCGTCGCCGCTCACGGGCTCGACACCTCCTTCTTCAACATCGAGTTCTTCGTTCCCGGGACGGGCGACGTCCACACGATCGAGGTCAACGCGCGCATCGCCTCCCAGTTCGCTCCGCTCGTCGAAGCGGTTCACGGACTCTCGACGTACGACGCACTGTTCGCGCTCGCCGTCGGCGAGGATCCCGCGTGGGCGCCCGGCCCTCCGGACGGCGTTGCGATCTCCTATGTCGTGCGCGTGTTCGAGGACGCGCTCGTCGAGGCGGTGCCCGAAGCGGAGCCGGGGCTCGAGCTGCTCGTACGGCCAGGGCTCCGGCTCTCGGAGCAGGGGCACAACGACACCGCGAGCTTCCGGCTCGCGATCTTCGCGGAGCACGGCGCTACGCGCGAGCAGGCGCTCAGCCGCTGCCGCGAGCGGGCGCGCTCGCTTCGTTTTGCTCTCTCGGCCGCCGAGGAAGACCGAGCCCGCTGACGAGCGCGCCCGCGAACGCGAGGCCGGCGGAGACCCACATCGCCGCCCGGAATGCGTCTGCGGCGCTCGCGAGCTCGTCCGGCGTGCGCGAGCCGAGCGAGAACGGCTCGCCCGTCGAGGAGTAGACGAGTGAGATGACGACGCCGAGGCCGGCCACGGCCACGAGCTGCCCCACGCGGGAGACCGTCGTGTTGATGCCCGAGGCGACTCCCGTCAGCCCTTCCGGCGCGGGCTTCAGCGCGGTCGCGGTGACGGCCGGCACGGTCGCGGACAGGCCGACGGAGAAGACGATCAGCGGCGGGAACACATGCACCCAGTAGCTGGAGCCGGCATCGAGGAGGCCCAGCAGAGCAAGCCCGATGCCGATCAATACGGGCCCGCCGACGAGGAACGGCTTCGGGCCGATGCGGTCGGCGGCCCGGCCGAAGCGCGCCGCGAGAAGCAGGAGCGAGATGCTGATCGGGACGACGATCAGGCCGGCCTTCGCGGGCGAGTAGCCGAGCACGGATTGCGCGAAGAGGACGAGGAAGAAGAGCGCGCTCCCGAGTGCCGCGTAGAGGAAGAACGTCGCGAGGTTCGCCACGCTCAGCTCGCGAATGCGAAAGAGCGACAGCGGCATCATCGGGTGGGCGGAGCGCCATTCGACGAGGACGAAGCCGACGAGGGCCAAAGCGGCGAGCGCGAACCCGAGCACGACCCCTGCGCTTCCGAACCCGTCCTTCGGCCCTTGGACGAGCGCCCAGACGAGCGAGCCGATCCCGACCGCGCCGAGCACGACGCCAGGGATGTCGAGGTGCCGGTCATGGCGATCCGTATGGCAGGTGTCGCGTGACACGAGCGTGGCGGCGATCGTCACGATCGCGAGGGGGATGTTGAGGAAGAAGATCAAACGCCACGACACCGCCTCGACGAGCGTGCCGCCGATCACGGGCCCGGCTGCGGTGGCGACGCCTGTCCAGGCCGTCCAGGCGCCAATCGCCTGCCCGGCCTCGTCTTTGTAGGTAGCGCGCAGCAGCGCGAGGCTGCCGGGCGTGAGCAGGGCGCCGAAGATGCCCTGCACGGCACGCGCGCCGATCAGCACGCCCGTGTTCGGCGCCGCGCCGGCGAGCACCGACGCGACGGCGAAGCCGGCGACGCCGACGACGAACGTGTTCGCGTAGCCGTAGCGGTCGCCGAGCGCGCCTGCGGGGAGGTACAGGGCCGCGAGCGCGAGCGAGTAGCTCAGGAAGATCCACTGCTCGCCGGACAGGCCAAGGTGAAAGTCCTTGTCGATCGTCGGCAGCGCGACGTTGACCACGAATGCGTCGAGGAAGGCCATCGACGAGCCGAGGATCGTCGCGACAAGAATCAGCCGCTTCCGGGCCTCGGGAGTCATGCTGCTCGCAACCATGACCTGCGGTCAGCGTGTCAGATGAGGCGCGTCTTCGCGATCAGGCGTTGGAGAAGTCTGCCGCGAAGGGGATGTCCGCCGGCGGCGTCCCGATCACGATGGCGATCTCCGCACGATCCGTCAGCTCGATCGCGCGCGGATCGCCGTCGAAGCGCTTGCCGTCGACGAAGATCTGAATGCTCGTGGGGTGGCAGTAGCCGCCGACGCAGGAGGGGCTCAACCGCACATCCCATTGGGTGAAGAACTGCCCGAGCGTGTTCGGGACAGCGACTGCCGATTCCGTGTGGAGAATGCCGTCGGTGAAGTGCGTGTGCAGCGGCGAGATGCACGGCTTCTCGCAGAGGTCGATGCGGCCGTACCCCGTCGAGCCGTCCTCTGCCTTGAGCGTCTTGACGCCGGGATCGTCCGTGTTGATGCCGATCCCTGCCGGCACGACGACCGGGGCGCCGTTGACGAAGACGTCGAGGTGGGCATGGACGTGATTGGTGAAGTTCTCCTTCCGCTCCGGCCGGAGGCCAGCGGCGACGGTGAGGCGGAGTGGGTTTGCCGGGGCCGGCCACGGCGCAGCCCCTTGTGCGGGAGTCGGGGCCGGGGCCGCAGCGGCAGGAGCGTCGCTGCTGCCTCCACCTCCGCAGCCGGTGAGCGCGACCGACCCGCTGAGCACAGCGAGCGCGAACGCGTTCAAAGACATCTTCACGGCGGCGGCAAGCATAGGCGATGTGATCTTGCGTTCACGTTGGCATGCTTCGCGAGAACTGCGACGACGAGGAGGGGCGATGGGTGAGCGAGGCAGCGGCTGGCAGCTGGAGGCGATCGACGAGATCCCGCCCGTCAAGCCCGATTGGCCGGCAACGTGGAAGTCTGTTCGCCATCACTTCGGGATCACGGCGTTCGGGATCAATGCCGTCACGAAGGACGCCGGTAACGTGCTCATCCCCGAGCATCAGCACGGCGCCACCGGCGAGCAGGAGCTCTACTTCATCCACGTCGGCGAGGCGCTCGCGACGCTCGGTGGAGACCAGGTGACCGTGCCTGCGGGGAGCGCCGTGATGGTCGACGGGCCGACGCCGCGGAAGTTCGAGGCGACGGCGTCGCCGACGACGCTGATCGTCATCGGCGGGACACCGGGCAAGGCGTACGAGGTCGGCGACTGGGAGAAGTAACCTTCGACGGCACGGCGGGCGTGGCGGAACTGGCAGACGCGGCGGGTTTAGGTCCCGTTGGGCCGCAAGGTCCTTAGAGGTTCGAGTCCTCTCGCCCGCACTGCTCCGTGCCGGCCGATCGGCACTGATTTGTCACAGGATTGGCGCTGATCTATCAGAGGACAGTGCCAGGCACTGAGGTGTTGAAAGAGCGTGCGGATTGCTGCACAGGGGTCGACTCCGGTGGGGTCGTAGACTCGCGCGATGAGCCACTCGTTTGCGACCGGCTTTGGGCTCGGGTTCGTCGTCGCCGCACAGGTCGGGCCGATCTGGGTCTTCTGCGCGCGCTCGGTTCTGCGGGGCAGCGCACGCGTCGGGATCGCGATCGGCGCAGGCGCGGCCGTCATCGACGCGCTCTATGCGGGCCTCGGCCTGGCGGGCGCGAGCGCGATCCTCGAGATCGACCCCGTCCGCATCGGATTCGGGCTCGTCGGCGCCGGGTTCCTAGCCTTCCTCGGCCTGCGCACGCTCTGGAGCGCGTTCCGGATCCGGCTCGGCGGTGAGACGGACGAGGAAGTCTCGTCCCCACGCCGCGCATTCGTCACTTCGCTCGCCGCGACCGCCTCGAACCCGGCGACGATCGCCTCATGGGCCGCGGTCTTCGCGGCCGCGGCGACGGCCAATCTCGTCGATACCGGCTGGTCGGCCGGCGCGCTCGTCGTCGGCGTCGCGCTCGGGACGATGACGTGGTTCACGATCCTCTCCACCAGCCTGTCGCTCACGCGGCACCGTGTGGGACCTCGGCTGCTGATGGTCGTCGACGCGATCTCAGGGCTCGTACTGCTCGGCTTCGCGACGCTCCTCGCGGTGAAGACCGTCGACGAGGCCGCCTGAGCGATCGGTCGTGTCGAGCTGCTCGAGGCGCCTGCCGATGACGCTCTCGGCCTCCGCCGACGAGCGCACGTCGCCGCTCACGGTCGCGACGAAGACATCGCGGGCCAGCGCATAGACCTCGGCGTCCGTCTGCGCGCTGCACGTGGCCGTGCGCGGGACATCGTGAAGCAGCGCAATCTCTCCGAAGTAGTCGCCTGCGGTCAGCGTCGTCATGGTCTCGTCATCCCGGGTCACGTGAATCTCGCCGGAGGCGATGACGTAGAAGCGGTCGCCCGTGGCGCCCTTCTCGACGACTGTCTCGCCTGCTGACAGCTCGAGCCGTTCGAGCCGCGCAGCCAGGCGCTCGAGAGTCGTGGCCGGCAACGGCGAAAAGAGCGGCACGCCGGAGACGAGCTCCAGCTCACGCGCGGGCACCTCGGAGGACGCGTCGATCCGTCTCAGGCCGTGAAGTGAGAGGAGGGCGAGGGCAGGGAGAATCCCGCCCGAGACCACGAGCGCCAGGCGGATCCCCAGCTGGTCGACAAGGATCGAGCCGAGCACCGAGCCGACGGCCGTCGCCAGGGCGACTCCGATCTCGAAGACACCGAGGACTCGCCCGAGCAGATGCTCGTCGACCGTCCGCTGGAGCAACGTGAAACCCGAGACGTCGAGCAGCGCGTTGCCGATTCCCACGAGGCCGAGGCACACGAGTGCCCAGCCGGCTCGCGGCCAGACCCCGACGAGGGCAATTGGCGCACCCCAGAGCACGAGCCCAAGGCCGAAGATCCCGGCGAGCCGGCGCCGGGCGACGAGCGTCACTGCCGCGAGCCCGCCGACGAGGCCGCCGGCGCCGAGCGCGGCGTTCAGCCACCCGACGCCCGCCTCGCCGAGGCCGAGCAGCTCGATCGAAGCCACGACGAGCAATACGTTCAGGAGCCCGCGCACCATCGTCTGCGAGTTGAAGAGCAGCACGATCAGCCGCGGGTGCGGCTCGCGGGCGAGCGTGTGGACGCCACCGAGCAGCTCCTGTCGCAGGTTGCGCTCGATGCGCCTGCGGGCACCGGTGACGTCGCCTGCACGCCGAATGCCCATGACGAGCAAGGCACACACGACGTTGACGACAGCGCCTGCAGCGACCGCGGTGGCGACGCCGGCGCTGGCGGCCAGCACGCCGCCGATTGCCGGACCGACCAGAGTCCCGACGCCCTCGAGCGTGCTCGACGACACGTTGGTGGCGACGAGCTCTCTCGGAGTGCGTGCGAGCAATGGCACGAGCGACAAGGTGGCCGGGCGGACCGGCGCGCCTGCGACGGCGGCGAGCGCGGCCAACGTAAAGACCAGCGCTCGCGAGCCCTCGGCGGCCAGAGCCGCGACCATTGCGAACAGGACGAGCGCCCGCGTGACGTAGATCGCGAGCAGGACTCGCTGCCGGGGATACCGGTCGGCCAGCATGGCTCCGAACGGCAAGGCGATCGCGGCCGGCACCATCCGCACGAGGCCGAGCACACCGAGCGCGGTCGCTCCGCCGACCTCGAAGGCGTAGACAGATAGCGCCACGAAGTACGTCCACTCGCCGAGGTAGTAGCCCGCCCACGAGAGCTCGACCCGGCGCAGCTCGGGGTTACGGAAGACATCCGCGAGGGTCGCAAAGCGCTCGCCTGCCGTGCTCACGAGCCGTCGCACCGGTCGAGCATCACATAGGGGCAGCGGCCGCGAAAAGTCGTTCTGGTTGAATGGCTGCGTGGAGGCGACGGTCGAGCAACTGCCCGAGGACAGGGTTCGCCTGTCCGTGTCCGTGCCGCAGCACGACCTCGAGCACGCCGTCGAGCACGCGGCCTCCGACCTCGCGACGAGCGTCAAGATCCCGGGCTTTCGCAAGGGAAAGGTGCCGATGCCGGTCCTGATCGCGCGCGTGGGGAAGGAGCGCCTGATGGACGAGGCGGTGTCCAGTCACATCGGCGGCTGGTTCCGGAACGCCGCTGCGACCGCGCGCATTCAGCCGGTCGCGCAGCCCGAGTACGAGTACGACGTTCCGGACTCGGCCGAGACGCCGTTCGAGTTCACCGCCACCGTGGCCGTGCAGCCGAAGATCGACGTGCCGGACTGGTCGACGCTCGAGGTCGGCAAGCACGAGCCCGAGGTTCCCCAGGAGCTCGTCGACGGCGAGATCGAGGCCCTTCGCTCGAGCGTCGCCGAGGTGGTCCCCGCCGGCGATCGGCCGGCGCGCGAGGGGGACGTGGTCGTGATCGACGTCGTCAATCCGGACGGCGAGGCGCGGCGGGACGTGGTCGTCGAGCTCGGCGCGTCCCGGCTCGTCGAGGAGCTCGAGACGACGATCGTCGGGATGTCGCCCGGCGAGACGAAAGACATCGAGCACGAGCTCGTGGACGGCACGACGGCTCAGATCGCCGTGGCGCTCAAGGAGGTCAAGGAGAAGGTGCTATCGCCGGTCGACGACGATCTCGCGAAGGCGGCGACCGAGTTCGACACGCTCGCCGAGCTGCGCGCCGACATCGAAGGGAAGCTTCGCGCGCAGATCGACGAGGAGATCGAGTCCGTGTTCCGCGCGGCAGCGATCGATGCGCTCGTCGAGGCCGCGGACGCGCAGCCGTCCCCTGCTCTCGTGGATGCGCGCGCAAACGAGCTGCTGGCCGGGCTGCTCCGCTCGCTCGAGAGCCGCGGCGTTTCGCCAGAGACCTATCTCGCACTCTCGAGCCAGTCGCCCGAGGACCTGCGCGACCGACTGCGGGCGGAGGCAGCGCTCTCCGTCGCGCGCGAGCTCGTCCTCGACTCCGTCGCCGAGCAGCTCGCGATCGAGGTCTCGGACGAGCAGATCGAGACGGTGCTCCGCGAGCAGGGCGAGACGGACGAGACGATCGAGGGCGTGATGGACTCGCAGCTCCGAGAGTCGATCCGCCAGGACCTGCGCCTGCGCTACGCGCTCGACCGCATCGCCGCCGAGGTCAAGCCGATTCCGATCGAGCTCGCAGCCGCGCGCGAGAGGCTCTGGACCCCCGAGCAGGAGAAGCAACCCCGAGAGACAACGTTATGGACCCCAGGAGGTACCGATCCCGCATGAGCCCACTTATCCCCATGGTCATCGAGCAGACGTCGCGCGGCGAGCGCGCGTTCGACATCTACTCACGTCTGCTCAACGAGCGGATCATCTTCCTCGGGACGCCGATCGACGACCAGATCGCGAACGTGATCGTCGCCCAGCTCCTCCATCTCGAGTCGGAGGACCCGGACAAGGACATCTCGATCTACATCAACTCCCCGGGCGGGATCGTCTACGCGGGGCTCGCGATCTACGACACGATGCAGTTCATCAAGCCCGACGTGCAGACGATCTGCGTCGGCATGGCGATGTCGATGGGAGCCGTCGTGCTCGCGGGCGGCACGCCGGGCAAGCGGATGGCGCTGCCCCACTCGAAGATCCTCATCCACCAGGGCTCGGCAGGCTTCTCCGGCCAGCCGACGGAGATCGAGATCCAGGCCAAAGAGGTAATCAGCCTCAAGCGGCTAATGGAGGAGATCATGTCCAAGCACACCGGCCAGTCGATCGAGAAGGTGACGAAGGACATGGACCGCGACTACTACATGACCGCCGACGAGGCCAAGGAATACGGCGTCATCGACGCTGTCATCGAACATCGCTAGATCGAGCGCTAGCGCAAACGGACGAGACACGGTACAACGAGGGCGGAGATGGCGAGGGCGACGGACGGCAACGAGCAGCTTCTGTGCTCTTTCTGCGGAAAGAGCCAGCGTCAGGTCAAGAAGCTGATCGCCGGTCCCGGCGTCTACATCTGCGACGAGTGCATCGATCTCTGCAACGAGATCATCGACGAGGAGCTCACTGCTCCCGCGTATCTCGACCTCGAGTCGCTCCCGCGCCCGAAGGAGATCTACGCGAGCCTCAACGAGTACGTGGTCTCCCAGGACGAGGCGAAGCGGACGCTCGCGGTGGCCGTCTACAACCACTACAAGCGCGTTCAGATGGGGCAGGGCGAGGACGATGTCGAGCTGCAGAAGTCGAACATCCTTCTCCTCGGCCCGACCGGGTGTGGCAAGACGCACCTCGCCCAGACGCTCGCACGGATCCTCAACGTCCCGTTCGCGATTGCAGACGCGACGGCGCTGACCGAGGCGGGCTACGTCGGCGAGGACGTCGAGAACATCCTGCTCAAGCTGATCCAGGCGGCCGACTTCGACATCAAGAAGGCGGAGACGGGGATCATCTACATCGACGAGGTGGACAAGATCGCGCGCAAGGCGGACAACCCGTCGATCACGCGCGACGTGTCGGGCGAAGGCGTTCAGCAGGCGCTGCTCAAGATCCTCGAGGGAACCG
Organism: uncultured Actinomycetes bacterium; assembly: GCA_963773055.1. Classification (GTDB taxonomy): domain Bacteria; phylum Actinomycetota; class Thermoleophilia; order Gaiellales; family Gaiellaceae; genus PALSA-612. The sequence continues at coordinate 166,299 of CAVYZL010000006.1, forward strand.
TGGCGTCGGTGCCGCCCCAGGGCGGCCGCAAGCACCCGCACCAGGAGTTCCTCTCGATCGACACGACGAACGTTCTCTTCATCTGCGGCGGCTCGTTCGGCGGGCTCGAGAAGATCATCACCAAGCGCGCCGGCCGGAACGCCGTCGGCTTCGGGGCGAAGATCCACTCGAAGAACTCGCCGGAGTCGTCAGAGCTCCTGTCCGACGTGATGCCGGAGGACCTGCTCGCGTACGGCCTGATCCCGGAGTTCATCGGCCGGCTGCCGGTCGTCTCGCACGTGCACCAGCTGCAGCGCGAGGACCTCGTGAAGATCCTCACCGAGCCGAAGAACGCCCTTGTTAAGCAGTACCAGCGCTTCTTCAACTACGACTCGATCGAGCTCGTGTTCACGGAGGACGCCCTGTGGGAGATCTCCGACCACGCGCTCGTGCGCGAGACCGGCGCCCGCGGGCTCCGCTCGATCATCGAGGGCGCTCTCCTCGACGTGATGTTCGAGCTGCCATCGCGGAAGGACGTCTCCAAGTGCGTGATCACGAAGGAGACGATCTCCAAGGGCCTGAAGCCGACCCTCGTCACGTCGTCCGGCGCAGAGGCCGACGAGGACGAGTACGGCCACCTCGCCGAAGAGTCGGCCTAGTCCTCGCAACCCTGACCGCTTCACCTCGGCCTTCTCGGCCATCGTCTCAGGGACAGTCCCCGGGACCTGTCCTGAGCCGACCCGTCTGACCTAGCAACCGGCTTAACCAAGCCGCGTGTCGAGGACCGCAGCTCGTCCGACCTGTCGATAAGGGAGGGCTTGGGGACTGTCCCTGAGCCAGGCCCCTTGTGGCCCTGACTGAACCGGGCTAGGGAATGTCCATCCGGGCCAGCTTGCGCACGGCCAGCGCGGTGAAGCCCGCAAGCACCACGACGACACCGGCGATCGCCGCGCCGATTCCCAGCGGGACGTCGATCGTCGCGAGGCGGCTCGTGTCGAGCCCGTGCACGAGCCCGAGCGCGTAGCGGCGGACGCTGAGGTAGCGCACGCCGTCGAGGTACGCGGCGAGCGTCGCCTCCCAGACGAAGACGTAGACGAGCCCGAGGACGAGCGCGTGCTTCGTGGCGAGCCCCGCCCAGGTGAAGATCGCGGCATACGCCGCCGCGCCCGCCAGCAGGCCGATCCCCGTCGCGAACGCGCCCCCGAGGTCACCGCCTTCGATCAGCGCCACCGAGAGGCCGGCGCTGGTCGCGACCGGGAGGCCGCCGACGACGATCACGGCGGCGAGCTTCGGCACGACGATCCGCCACCGCGCCACGGGCTTCGTCGTCAGGTAGACGAGCGTGCGGTCTCCGACGTCATTGCCGAACGCCGCGACGCCGAGCAGGAGCATGACGAGCGGCAGGATCGCCGATGCGATCAGGGTGGACGTGACGTCGTCGGCGTTCTCCGCAGGCGGGTGGGACGACTCCGCGACCCTGAAGAGCCCGGCGATGAGCAGCGGCAGCGCGCTGAGCACGAGCACGAGCCACCAGCGCCTGCTGCCGGCGAGCTGGCGGAGCGTCAGCGTGAAGATCGCCGCCAAGCGTCAGCCCTCCACGTCAGCCCTGGGCGAGGTACTCGAAGACACTCTCGAGCGAGTCATCGAGGGGCTCGATGCGCTGGACGCGAACGCCCAACCGTTGCGCGACAACCGGTACGGAGCGCTGGAGCAGCGCAACGTCATTCGAGCGGACGCGCAGGCGGTCGCCCGCGTCGATCTCCACCGACTCGACCGCACACGCGTCGAGCAGGCCGGCCGCGAGCGCGCGGGGATTCGACGAGTCGAGGCGGACGACGAACGGCCGGTCGTTGAGCTTCTGCCGGATCGCGCGGAAGTCGCCGCTCGCTGCGAGCTTGCCGCCCACCATCAGGTGGATGCTGTCCGCGAGCTCTTCGACCTCCTCGAGGATGTGGGACGAGACCAGCACCGTCCGCCCTTCCGCCGCGAGCCTTCGGATCACTTCGCCGAGGTGGAGCCGTTGGACGGGGTCGGTGCCCGAGAGCGGCTCGTCGAGCAGGAGCAGATCCGGGTCGTGGACAAGCGTTGCGGCGAGGCGCGTCCGCTGGCGCATCCCGCGGGAGTACCCGCGCAGCCGGCGCGTCTCCGCGTCCGACAGCCCGACCGTCGCCATCGCCGACTTCGCAGCCGAGGTCGGTTCAGCCACTTGCTGGAGCCGCGCGCACAGCTCGACGAACTGGAGCCCTGTGAGGAAGTCGTAGACCGACTCGTGCTCCGGCATGTAGCCCATGCGCCGATAGAGCGGGGGGTTGCCGCGGATGCGCTCGCCGAAGACGCTCACCGTCCCCTGGGACGGCGACGTGAGACCGGCGATCATCCGCAGGAGGGTCGTCTTGCCCGCGCCGTTTGGGCCGAGCAGAGCGATCACGCCCGGTTCGACGGCGAGTGTGACGTCGGCCACCGCGACGACGCCGCCGAACCACTTCGAGACGTGGTCGACTGCGATCGTCGGTGAAGGGGTGAGCACGGTCACTGGCGGACGAGCGCCGACGTGCGGCGGACCAGGAGCGCGCCGAGGACAACCGTCAGCCCGACGAGCCAGAGAGCCGAGACACCCGCCGACACGGGCCGGCTCGTGTTCGGGTCGCCATAGGCCCAGTGGATGACGTCGTCGAGCACGTGCGGCATCGAGGCGAGCGAAAGGGTGTCCGCGAGGCCGCCGCTGAAGCTGTCCTCGGCGATGCCGCCGATCGCCGAGCCGATGAAGACGACGGCGAGAGCCGCGATCGACGCGTACGCGCGGCGTGTCGTGAAGGACGCGACGAGAAGTGAGAGTGTCGTGTAGAAGCCCGCGACGAGCACCGCGGCGAGGAGCGAGCGGGGGAGGACGTCCCAGTTGTCGCCCAGCCACAACCGGAAATCCCGGGCATCGAGCGCGTTCCAGAAGAAGAGGACCGCTACGGGCACGAAGGCGACGAGGCCCGAGATCGTGAAGAATGCCGCCCACCTCGATCCCGTGTAGTCCCTGGGCGTGATCGGGCGCGCCGCGTAGAGCGCGAGCACGCCGTCGCGGCGGTCGGGGCAGACGAGCAGCGGTGCGACGACGGCCGCGAACAGCCCCAGGGGGACGATGGCGTAGTCGAAGTACTCGGCGTACGACGGCAGTTCGTAGTCGTCGGGGTTCGTGGGCACGGAGCCGAGGAAGGCCGCGAGAACGACGAAGATCACCATCGGCACGAGCACGAGGCCGATCAGGAGCCAGGGCGCGATCTTCGCGGCCGTGCCGCGTCCGAGCCCGAGCGAGATGCGGACGCCATCCCGCCAAATAGCCCGGCGGCGCCACCAGCGTCCGCGCCGCTCCCCCTCGTACGCCTGGTAGCCGAGGTCGAAGATCTCGGCGGCGCCGGGTGCGCTCACTGGGCCGCGCTCCCGTCGTCCGCCGCTGCGAGCGGCGTGAAGAGGTCCGCGAGCGTGTGCCGCTCGGGTGCGAGCCGGTACACGAGCGCGCCGGTCTCGACGATCGCATCGCGAAGGACGTCGTACTCGTCGCCCGAGACGTGCGGGAGCCGTAGACGGTTCCCTTCGCGCTCGACGGCGAGGCCGCGCTGCCCGAGCTCTGCGGCGAGCGGCTCGGCGCCATCGAGGACGTCGACGAGCAGCGTCTCAGTCTCCTCCGTGAGGCCCGCGACCGGTCCCGCGCGGAGCACGCGGCCTGCGTCGAGCACGACGACGGCGTCGCATGTGCGCTCCACGTCTCCCATCAGATGCGTCGAGATGACGATGCTGATCCCGAACTCGCGGCCCACGTGGCGGATCAGCTCGAGCATGTCCCGCCTGCCGATCGGGTCAAGTCCGGCCGTCGGCTCGTCGAGGAAGGCGACGGCGGGATCGTGGACGAGCGCCTGTGCGAGCTTCACGCGCTGCTTCATCCCCGTCGAGTAGGTGCCGATGGCGCGGTAGCGCTCTTCGAACAGCCCGACGTGGCGGAGGATGTCGGAGGCGCGCAGGCGGGCCGCCGTCCGCGGGAGGCCGCTGATCTCGGCCATGTAGGCGAGAAACTCGGCCGCGGAGACCGTGCGCGGGAGGCAGTCGTGCTCCGGCGCATAGCCGATGCGCGTGCGGTACTCGGGCGGGCCGGCGGGGTCGGCGCCGAGCACCTCGACGGAGCCCGCATCCGGCTTCAGCAGGCCGAGGAAGACCTTCAACGACGTCGTCTTGCCCGCCCCGTTCGAGCCGAGGAGGCCCGTGATCCCCTCACCGATCTCGAACGTCGCACCGTCGAGCGCCCGGACGGTGCCGAAGGTCTTCGTCAGGCCGTGCGCGCGGACGAGTGCCACCCCACGAGCCTATCCAGGGTCAGCCGCAGTAGACTGCCCGCCATGCCGAGATATCTGATCGAACGTACGTACACCGTCGACATGGATTCGGTGCCGGCCGTCGCTACGCGATCGAAGGCCATCGGTCACTACCGCTATCCCGAGATCGTCTGGGAGCACAGCCACGTGACGGTCGACGAAGAGGGGAATCCGAAGTCGTTCTGCGTCTACGCGGCGCCGACCGAGGAGATGGTCCGCGAACATGCCGACCAGCTCGGAGACCACGTCGTCGTCAAGGTCTACGAGATCGCTGGCGACGTGACTCCGGACGACTTCCCGCTGACCGACGATCCTGGCGCGTAGCGCGAGCTAGCGGGGACGCTGGCGCTCCGCGTCGGCCAGGTGGAACGCTGCCTGGCTGGCAACCACCTGGCGCATGGTGATCGCACGCCTCGTCGCCGTGTCGTCCTCCGGCACGAGCTCGAGCGCCTCGCCGTAAAGACGGACCGCGAGCTCCTTCGCCCAGCCGCGCCCCGCGTGCTCGGCTGCGCTGAGGAGATGTTCGAGCGCACGGCCCGGCTCGTTCGCTTCGCGCCAGTGGTAGGCGAGCGGCTCGTGCGCCTGTCCGCCGCTCGCCGTCTCGAGGAACCGCGCGACCGCGCCGTGGCGCTCGCGCCGCGCCTCGCGGGGCAGCGTCGCATACGCGACCTCCTGGATCAGCGCGTGCTTGAACATGAACTGCTGGTCGCCCTGGAAGCGGGAGACGGGCTCACGGCGGATCAGGTCACGCTCCTCGAGCGAGCTGAGCAGGCGTGAGACGGCGTCGCGAGGCGCGATCTCGACGAGCCCGCCGCGCCAGAAGACGCGTCCCATGACGGAAGCGTCGACGAGCGCCGCCCGCTCGTCGGCTGGCAGCGCATCGAGCCGCGCCGCGACGAGCCCGAGAATGCTGGTCGGGAGCGCGTCGCCGTTTGTAGAACCCTCCGCGATCGTCGCCGACAGCTCCTCGATGAAGAGCGGGTTGCCCTCCGCCGCCTCGGCGATCGCGTGCGCTCGATCCGTCGGGAAGTCGGAATGGCGGAGCAGCTGCTCGGCGAGGTCCGCGCCCGCCGAGCCGATCAGCGGCTCGAGCCGGACGGCCGTGTACGCCGGCAGGCCGCCGCCCCAGCTCGGCCTGTCGGTGAGGAGCTCCGGGCGGGCGAGCGCCACGAACAAGACCGGGACCTCGCGGACTCGCGCTCCAAAGGTCTCGAGCAGATCGAGGAGGCTCCCGTCCGCCCAGTGGATGTCCTCGTAGACGAGCAGCGTGGGACCTTCGAGAGCGAGGGACTCGACGAGCACGCGGGCGGAGAAGATAAGCGCCTCCCGGTCGATCTCCTCGTCGCCCGAGTCGAGGCCGACCAGGGCCGCAAGGGGCGTCCTGTGCTCCTCGGCGGCCGCGGGTCCCGCGAGTGAGGCAACCGCGGCCGTCAGCTTGGCCTGCGCTTCCACCGAGCTGTCCGAGTCGAAGATCTGCGCCAGCTGCTTCACCTGCTGCGCGAAGGCGCCGTATGGGCTGCTGACGCCGTACGGCGTTGACCGGCCGCGGACCACTCTCGCGCCCTGGCCGGCGACCTGTTGCGAGAGCTCGAAGGCGATGCGCGACTTCCCGATGCCCGCCGGCCCGAACACCGTCACGAAGTGCGCTCGTTCCTCGTCCGCGACGCGTTGCCAGATGCCTGTCAGAAGCATGAGCTCCCGGTCCCGACCGATCATCGGCACCGGCGCCGCGGGCCGCTCGCCGACGGCCGCGATCGCCCGGAGCGCGAGCCACGCCGACACGGGAGCCGCCTTGCCCTTCGCGACCACGGGCTGGGCGGGCGCGTACTCGATGGCGCCGCGCGTGCTTCGGAACGTGTCTTCCCCGACGAGCACCGAGCCGACCGGCGCCGCCGACTGGAGGCGCGCGGCGGTGTTGACGACGTCGCCCGCGATCATTGCCTCACCACGCTCGGGACGGGCGTCGAGCTCGACGATCGCCTCGCCGGTGTTGACGGCGACGCGGATCTGAAGCCCGTCGTCGTCCGCCCAATCGCGAATGGCAAGCGCGGCACGGACCGCGCGCTCGGGATCGTCGCCATAGGCGGTCGGCGCGCCGAAGACGCCCATCACGGCATCGCCGATGAACTTCTCGACCCTGCCGCCGAAGCTCTCGGTCAGGCTACGCACACGGTCGTAGTACGGCGTCAGCACCGCCCGGACGTCCTCCGGATCGAGGCTCTCGGACTGCGCGGTGAAGCCGACGAGATCGACGAAGAGCACCGAGACGATGCGCCGCTCCTCGCCGCGTCCGTCCGGCTCCCCCAACGCTGCCCCACACGAGAAGCAGAACCGCGCGCCGTCGGGGTTCTCCTGCTGGCAGTGGGTGCAAGTTGGCGTCACCTGCACAGAGTAGAAGCCTAAGCGGATCGGAGCGTGTGCTCGCGGCCGCGAACGAGATCGAGGATCGCGTCGAGCAGCTCCCACGAGTGGAGCACGTGCTCGCGCGCGAGCGTCCTCGCGCCGTTCACGCTCCCGGCCGCGATCGCCTCACGCAGCGCGCGGTGCTCGCGTTCGTTCCGCTCGTAAAGCGTGTCGAGCTCGGCCCTCGCGACCCACGTGATCTGGCCGACGAACGTCCGCCTCGCGCTCTTCGCGAGGCGCTCGAGGTACGGCGAATCGGCCGCGGCGTAAACGACGTCGTGGAAGGCGTAGTTCGCCCCCATCCACTCGACGGCGAGCGCGTTGTCGGCCTCGCCGGCGCGCGCCTTCTCGCGCAGCACGAGCGTCAGCTCCGAGAACCGCTGCTCGGCCGCGTCGAGCTCGGCGAGCCGCTCGTCCGTCATCCGCGGGACGGCGAGCGCGGTCGCGAGGCTCTCGAGCTCGGCGCGGACGAGGAACGCCTCGCGCAGCTCGTCACGCGACAGCGTGCGGACGCGGACACCGCGGTTTGGCGTGAACGAGACGAGCCCCTGGGCGGACAGGCGGCGGAGCGCCTCGCGGATCGGCGTACGACTGACGCCGAAGCGCTCGGAGAGCTGCTCCTGGCGGAGGACGCTGCCCGCCTCGATCCGGCCCGAGACGATCTCGTCCTCGAGCAGCAACGCGATCTCGTCGGCCTTCGTCCCCGGGTCGGGCATGGGAGCGAGTCTAGGAGCCCGGCGGCGAAAGCACGAGATGCCGCTCGTCCAGGAGCTGCGGCACGAACGGGAGCCCCCGCTCCGCTGCCCAGCCCTCCAGCACGTGCGCGACGACGGTGGAGTCGACCGCCTCGACGCGGATGCGCCCCGAGCCCGGAGTGTCTGCCTCGAACCCCTCCGCCGACAGCGCCTGCGCGAGGTCGCCCGTGTCGGCCGTTCTCGTGAGCTCGATCTCGATCGTCATGCGGCCACCTCCGCCTTGAGCTTTGACTTCCCCGCGAGCTCTGCCTTCTCGGCGAACTGGGCCTCTTCCGTCGAGCCCTTGAGGGCTAGCGTCGAGGACTCGCCGCCAGTGATCGCCTCGACAACGGCGTCGAAGTAGCCGGCGCCGGACTCGCGCTGGTGGCGCGTGCCGGAGTAGCCGGCGGGCTCGAGCGAGAACTCGTGCTCCTGGAGCCGGACGTAGGCGGCCATCCCCTCGTTCGCGTACCCGTGCGCCAGCTCGAACATCGACGCGTTGAGCGCGTGGTAGCCGGCGAGCGTGACGAACTGGTACCGATAGCCCATCCCCGCGAGCTGCTCCTGGAACGTCGCGATGTCCGTCTCGTCCAGGTGCCGGCGCCAGTTGAAGGACGGCGAGCAGTTGTACGTCAGCAGCTTGCCGGGGAACTGCTCGTTGATCGCCTGAGCGAACTCGCGCGCCTCGCCGAGGTCGGGCGTCGACGTCTCGAACCAGAGCACGTCAGCGTACGGCGCGTACGCGAGCGAGCGCGCGATCGACGACTCGAGGCCGGGGCGGATGTGGAAGAAGCCTTCCGGAGTCCGCTCGCCCGTGATGAACGGCAGGTCGCGCTCGTCGACGTCGCTCGTCATGAGCGTCGCAGACAGCGAGTCCGTCCGCGCGACGACGAGAGTCGGCACACCGAGCACGTCGGCGGCGAGCCGCGCGGCGACGAGCGTGCGGACGAACTGGCTCGTTGGCACGAGCACCTTCCCCCCGAGGTGGCCGCACTTCTTCTCGGACGCAAGCTGGTCCTCGAAGTGGACGCCCGCTGCGCCGGCCTCGATCATCGCCTTCATCAGCTCGAAGGCGTTGAGCGGGCCGCCGAAGCCGGCCTCGGCGTCGGCGACGATCGGCGCTAGCCAATAGGTCGACGTGTCGCCTTCCGCCCCGTGGATCTGGTCGGCGCGGAGAAGCGCATTGTTGATCCGGCGGACGAGCGCCGGCGCGGAGTTCGCCGGGTAGAGGCTCTGGTCCGGATACGTGTGCCCGGCGAGGTTCGCGTCGGCGGCCACCTGCCAGCCCGACACGTAGATCGACTCGAGCCCGGCCTTGACCATCTGCACGGCCTGGCTGCCGGAGAGCGCGCCGAGGGAGCGGACAAAGCCGTCTCCCGAGAGGAGCTGCCACAGCCGCTCGGCGCCGAGACGCGCGAGCGTGTGCTCGACGTGGACGGTCCCGCGCAGGCGCGCGACGTCGTCCTCCGTGTACGGCCGGGTGATGCCGTCGAACCGTCCGTTCGTCTCCATCGCTCTCCTCCTCGGGTCCTGTATCGCCGTTTTCGGATCCTAAACTGCGTCGATACCTCTCAATACAGTCCATCAAACCTTATCTTGGATCCCAGATGACAGCAACTTGGATCCAGACTGCAGCCCTAGAATCCGCCCATGGAGCCGCGATACAGCCCGGAAGGGGTCGAACAGCGCTGGCAGGAGACGTGGGAGGCCGAGGGCCTGTACAACGCCGACCCGGATCCGAGCCGCAAGAGCTTCGCGATCGCCCACCCGCCGCCGAACGTCACGGGCGACCTGCACCTTGGCCACGCGCTCCAGCTGTCCCTCGCCGACACGATCGTCCGCACGCGGCGGATGCAGGGCTACAACGTCCTCTTCCAGCCCGGATACGACCACGCGGGCATCTCGACGCAGAGCGCGGTCGAGAAGCATCTCGCCGCTCAGGGGAAGTCACGGCAGGATCTCGGCCGCGAGGCGTTCGTCGAGCTCGTCTGGGAATGGCTCCACGAGTACGGCGGCAAGATCATGTTCCAGTTCCGGCGGATCGGCGCCTCGCTCGACTACCGCCGTGAGCGGTTCACGATGGACGAGGCGTACGTGCGCGCGGTCATGCGCTTCTTCGTCCACCTCTGGAACAGGGGCTGGATCTACCGCTCGAACCGAATCGTCAACTGGTGCCCCTTCCACCGGACGTCGCTCTCCGACCTCGAGCTCGCGCACGTCGAGACCGACGACGCGCTGACGTACGTCCGCTACCCGCTCGCGGACGGCGAGGGTCACATCACGATTGCGACGGCGCGGCCGGCGACGATCCTCGCGGACGTCGCGGTCGCCGTGCACCCCGACGACGAGCGCTACAAATCGCTCGTCGGGCGCGAGGTGATCGTCCCCTGGGTCGAGCGGCGCGTGCCCGTGATCGCGGACGAGCGCGTCGAGATGGACTTCGGAACGGGCGCGCTCAAGGTCACGCCCGGCCACGACGCGAAGGACTACGACATCGGCCGCGACCACGCGCTGCCCGAGCTGACGGTGATCGCGGACGACGGGACGATGGACGCGGAGGCCGGCGAGCTCGAAGGCTTGACGCAGGCGGAGGCGGACGAGCGGATCCTCGACGTGGCTCCGCGAGCGCGACCAGCTGGAGAAGCGGGAGTCGTACAGACACACCGTGGCCCTCTGCGAGCGCTGCATGACGCGGATCGAGCCGCGGATCTCGCCGCAATGGTGGTGCTCGATGGACGGCTTCCGGGAGCTCGCTCTCGACGCGCTCGGCTCAGGCCGGGTCCGCTTTCACCCCGAGTCACAGCACCGTTTTGCCATCTCCTCGCTCGAGGAGGCGCCCGACTGGAACATCTCCCGGCAGATCTGGTGGGGTCACCAGCTCCCGCTCTGGGAGTGCCCCGACGGCCACGCGACCGTGCAGGAGGACGAGCCGGCGGCGTGCGCCGAGTGCGGCTCGGCCGAGCTTGTCCGCTCGACCGATGTCCTCGACACGTGGTTCTCGTCCTGCCTCTGGCCGTTCGCGACGCTCGGCTGGCCGGACGACACGGAGGACCTGCGGACGTTCTACCCGGGCGACCTGAACACGACCGCGCGCGACATCATCCGCCTCTGGGAGAACCGGATGATCTTCTCGGGGCTCGAGGTGATGGGTGACATCCCGTTCGAGAACGTCGTCATCCACTCACTCATCCTCTCGCCGACCGGCGGCCGGATGTCGAAGAGCCTCGGCACGGGCATGAACCCGCTCGCCCTCTTCGACCGCTACGGCGCCGACGCGACGCGCTACGGGCTGATGAAGATGGCCTCGTCGCAGGACGTGACGTTCTCCGAGGGAGCGATCGAGGAGGGGAGCAAGCTCGCGAACAAGCTCTGGAACGTCGCGCGGCTGATCCTGCAGGCCTGCGAGGGTGTCGAGCCGGACGAGCGGCCGACGGCAACCGAGGAGCGCTGGATCCTCGCCCGCCTCGCGCAGACGCAGCGCGAGGGTGAGCGGCTGCTCGCCGAGTTCGACTTCTCCCACCTCGTCGACGAGCTCTACCACCTGACCTTCGACGACTTCTGCGACTGGTACGCGGAGGCGGTCAAGCAGCGGCTGTACGACAAGGACGCCGACGCCCAGGCGACCGCGATCGCCGCGCTCGAGCGGCTGCTCCTCCTCCTGCATCCGGTGATGCCGCACGTGACGGAGGAGATCTGGACGAACCTCCCGAACCGTTCGTCGCGCCTGATCGTCGCGCCGTGGCCCGAAGCCGACGCGGCCTACGAAGCGGACGCCAACGCGCTCGAACGGGTCCAGCAGGCGGCGAAGCTCTACCGGCGAAACCAGGCGCGGATGAAGCTCTCACCGGACGAGGAGCGGATCTTCGAGGCGGTCGTCCGGCCGGGCCAGGTGACGCAGGACGGGAGCATCGAGGAGGAGCTCGCGCGCATCCGCAAGGAGATCGCGCGCGCCGAGGGGATGCTCGCGAACGACCGCTTCGTCGCCAACGCGCCGTCGGAGGTCGTGGACGCCGAGCGCGAGAAGCTCGAGCGCTACCGCCGCGAGCTCGAGGCGCTGTCGAGCTAGAGCCTTTTCCCGTACCGCCGCTCCTGCCGCGTCTCACGTGCCCGCTGCTTCCACCGCCGCTTGAGCTCGCGACCCACGCGCTTGTTCGACCGCGCCTCGACCGCACGCAGCTCGCGCTCGAGCTTGCGGTAGCTCTGCATCCGCTCGGGGTCGAGCTCGCCCGAGGCGAGCGCGGCTTGCACCGCGCAGCCGGGCTCGGTCACGTGCCCGCAGTCCGAGAACCGGCATTCGGCCGCGAGCGCGCCGATGTCGGAGAACGCCTCGTCGACGTCTCCCTCCCAGAGCTGGAGCTCGCGGAGGCCCGGCGTGTCGACGAGGATCGCGCCGCCGGGAAGGACGAGCAGCTGCCGGTGGCGCGTGACGTGGCGCCCGCGCCCGTCCCGCCGGAGCTCGCCCGTGGGCATCAGCTCACGTCCCGCGAGCGTGTTCACGAGCGTCGACTTGCCGACGCCGGACGAGCCGAGCAGCGCCACCGTGCGCGCGGGCTCGAGGTACGCGCGCACTTCGTCGAGGCCCTCGCGCGACACGCTCGACACAGCGAGCACCGGCACCCCGATCGCCGTCGCCTCCGCCGTGGCCACCGCGGTGTCGTCGGCACACACGTCGAGCTTCGTCAGGACGACGACCGGGCTTGCGCCCGACTCCCACGCCGTCACGAGGTAGCGCTCGAGCCGGCGGACGTTGAAGTCGCCGTCGAGGCCCGCAACGAGGAACACCGTGTCGACATTCGCGACGAGCGTGTGCTCCTCGGACTTGAGCCACGGCGTCTTGCGCGAGATGCGGGTTCGCCGGGGGAGGATCGCCTCGATCGCGGAGCGGCCACCCGGGGCGTCGCAGATCGCGACCCAGTCGCCGACCGCGGGCATGCCGCCGGTGATCTCTTCGTCACGCAGCCGCCCGCGGACCGAGGCGAGCGTGTCGCCGCGCTCGCCGCGGACGTAGTAGCCGCCGCGGTGCTCGGCGACGACGCGCGCAGGCTCGAAGCCGCGTTCGCGATGGATTGTCATGGCTGCGTCGAGCTGGTCACTCCAGCCGAGCGCAGCAAGGTCGTTCAGGGTCAACCGAGCTCCTTTGATCGTAGGAGCGCAGCCGAGGAGCTAAACGAGGTGTGCGTCGGGCCCCGCGGCTACGCGGGTGAAGGGGGTGAACGCAAGCTCGTTCATCGGCACCTCCTTCTGTCGACGACCTCCCGAGGGTACGCGGGCGCCCGGCTCCCGTCAACATGCCGGAGTGGGACCGAACACCGCCTGGATCGCCTCGCTCTCGCCGTGGCCGGAGGAGTTCGGGCTCGGGCGGATGCACGCGTTGCTCGACGCGCTCGGCCATCCGGAGCGCGCCTATCCCGCGATCCACGTCGTCGGCACGAACGGGAAGTCGACGGCGGCGCGGACGATCGCCGCGTTGCTCGAGACGGAGGGCCTGCGCGTCGGCTGCTACACGTCGCCGCACGTCTCGGGCTGGGGCGAGCGGCTCGACGTGGACGACGAGAGCTTCGAGCGGTCGGTGGGCCGCGTGCGCGAGGCGGCGGAGCGGGTCGGCGCGACGCAGTTCGAGGCCCTGACGGCGGCTGCGCTGGCGGAGTTCGCCGCTCGCGGGGTGGATGTCGCGGTCGTCGAGGCCGGCCTCGGCGGCAGGCTCGACGCGACGAACGTCCTCGACGCCCGGGTCGTGCTGCTCACGAACGTCTCGCTCGAGCACACGGACGTCCTCGGCGACACGCGAGAGGCGATCGCTCGCGAGAAGCTCGCGGTCGCCGGGCCGGACGCGATCGTCGTTCTCGGCGAGCCGGAGTGGTCGGGCCTCGTCGCCGAGAACGACGTCCGGATCGGCGGCGCGCGAGAGGCGGCGGAGGCGTTCCTCGGCCGCCCGATCGAGGGCACGGTCGAGGTCTCGCTCCCGGGGCGCCTCGAACGGCGCGGCGAAACGGAGATCTGGGACGGCGCCCACACGCCAGAGGGGATCGACTTGGCTCCTCGAGCGGATCCCCGACCGCGAGTGGGTCGTCGTCTGCTCGATGCTCGCCGACAAGGACGTCGACGCGATGCTCGAGCGCCTTGCCATCGTTGCGGAGAAGCTCGTCGCCACGCAGTCTTCCAACGCGCGCGCGCTTCCCGCAGCCGAGCTCGCCGGCCGGGCGCGGAGGTACGTTTCGCACGTCGTGGCCCTCGAAGATCCGGTCGCTGCGGTGCGCGAGGCGCGCGCGCTCGGCGACGCCGTTCTCGTCACCGGCTCGCTCTACCTCCTGGCCGATCTCCACGGAGCCAGGTGGGAGTGACCGTCCCCGAGCGGAACGAACCGCCGGCGCGGCGCCGGCGGGCGAAGCGGCCCGGGGTCGGGGGCGTGATCCTGTTCGCGTTGCTCTCGCTCGCGATCTTCGTGGCGCTCGCTTTCGCGACGGGGTACCTGATCGGCAAACTCCTGATATGAGCGCCCTCCTCGCCGCCGACTTCTTCCACTCGCAGACGTGGACGGTGACGCGGAACCTCCTGTTCTTCTTCCTCGTCATCTTCTGGCTCGCCGTCGGCTACTGGACGTACAAGGACGCGCGTCGGCGCATCCAGGATCCGTGGCTGGTCGCGATGGCGACTCTGCTCGGCCTGATCCCGCCGTTCGTCGGCGCCGTCATCTACATGCTCTTCCGGCCGCCCGAGTACCTCGAGGAGGTGCGCGAGCGCGAGCTCGAGATGAAGGCACTGCAGGCGATGCGGCCGACCGACGAGCGCTGTCCTGTCTGCCGCTCCGAGATCGAGACAGGCTTCCTCGTCTGTCCCGTCTGCACGACGCGCCTCCGCGAGGCCTGCGTGCGCTGCAAGGCGCCGCTCGACCGCCTCTGGCAGGTGTGCCCGTTCTGCGAGACGCCTGTCGCCCGCGTCGCGCCGACGCCGGACATCGCGGACACGGTCGCGCCGCCCCTCGGCGAGCGGCCGGTTTCCGCGGCCGAGCGTTCGAGAGCTCGGCGGGCAAGGCGAACCGCCGAGTAGATTTCGCGCGTGCCCACAGAGCGCACGCTCATCCTCGTCAAGCCCGACGGCACCGAGCGCCGCCTCGCCGGCGAGATACTCGCGCGCTTCGAGCGTCGCGGGCTGACGCTCGTCGCGGCGAAGCTCGTGCGCGTCGAGCGCGAGCTCGCCGAGCAGCATTACGCGGAGCACGCGGAGAAGCCGTTCTTCTCGGAGCTCGTGGACTTCATCACGTCGGGGACGACGCTTGCGCTCGTCCTGGAGGGCGACGACGCCGTCCGCGTCACGCGCTCGACGATCGGCGCTACGAACCCCGTCGACGCCGCTCCCGGGACGATTCGCGGCGACTTCGCGCTCGCGATGCCGAACAACCTCGTGCACGGCTCGGACTCGCCCGAGACGGCCGCGCGGGAGATCGCGCTCTGGTTCGGCGACGTTGACTGAATACCCCGAGTACGTCGCGCAGAACATCGCGAACTGGACCAAGTCGAACGCCGAGTTCACAGACCCGCGCGCACGCGCCTCCTGGGCCAAGGAGGAATTCACTTGGGGCATCTTCGGGGTTCCCGAGCTTGAGCTCCGCGCGCTCGGCGATGTCTCAGGTCTTGACATCGTTGAGCTTGGGTGCGGCACTGCGTACGTCTCTGCGTGGCTCGCCAAGCACGGAGCGCGACCCGTGGGCGTCGACCCGACGCCTGCCCAACTTGCCACCGCGCGGAAGATGCAGGCGGACTTCGATCTCGAGTTCCCGCTCGTCGAGGCGGTGGGCGAGGACGTGCCCCTGCCTGCCGAGTCGTTCGATCTCGCCGTATCCGAGTACGGCGCGTCGATCTGGGCCGACCCGTACCGGTGGATTCCCGAGGCGGCGCGGCTCTTGCGTCCCGGCGGCCGGCTCATCTTCCTTCGCAACTCGACGCTGGTGACGCTCTGCATGCACATCGTGGACAACGCGACCGAGACCCTTCAGCGGCCACAGCGAGGGCTGAACCGGATCGAGTGGGAGGACACGGGCGAGGTCGAGTTTCATCTTCCGGCCGGCGCACTGATCGACGTCCTCCGCGACAGCGGTTTCGAGGTCGAGCGGCTCATCGAGCTCTACGCGCCGGAGGGCGCGGAGACGCACGCGTACTACGACTACGTGAGCGCGGACTGGGCGCGGAAGTGGCCGGCGGAGGAGATCTGGGTCGCGCGCAAGCGCGCCGACGCTTGAGCGACCTCGACGCCGTCACCGGCGCGTTCTCGTACACGGGAAGGCACATCGCGGAGGCGCTGCTCGATCGCGGCCGGCGGGTTCGGACGCTCACACGGCGACCTCATCCGGAGCATCCGCTCGCATCCAGGATCGAGGCGGCGCCGCTCGCGTTCGACCACGGGCTGGCGGCGCGCCTCGAGGGTGCGGACACGCTCTACAACACATACTGGATCCGTTTCGAGCACGGGTCGTCGACGTTCGCGCGCGCCGTCGACAACACCGCCCGGCTCGTCGACGCGGCCGACCGCGCGGGCGTGCGTCGCATCGTTCACGTCAGTGTTTCGAATCCCGATCCCGCCTCGCCGTTCCCCTACTTCCGCGGCAAGGCGGAGACCGAGGCGCTCGTCCGCGACTCCGGACTGTCGTACGCGATCGTGCGGCCGACGCTCGTCTTCGGGCCGGAGGACATCCTCGTCTCGAACATCGCCTGGGGGCTCCGTCACGTGCCGCTCTTCCTCGTCCCCGGCGGCGGGGGATACCCCGTGCAGCCCGTGTCGGTGCGCGACACGGCGGCGATCTGCGTCGACGCCGGCGCGCGCGAAGGGAGCGAGACGATCGACGCCGCCGGCCCCGCCGTGTGGTCGTTCGAAGAGCTCGTGCGGCTGATCGCACGCGCCGTCCGGAGCCGTGCCTGGATCACGCGCGCGCCGCCGACCGTTGCTCTCGCTGCTGCCCGGGTGGCTGGCTTCGCACTCGGTGACGTCCTGCTGAC
Source organism: uncultured Actinomycetes bacterium (assembly GCA_963773055.1). Lineage (GTDB taxonomy): Bacteria > Actinomycetota > Thermoleophilia > Gaiellales > Gaiellaceae > PALSA-612. Next base: position 182,760 of record CAVYZL010000006.1, read on the forward strand.
GGACGACGAGCTCGGCGCGCTGATGGCCGGCCTGCTCGTGTCACACGAGCCCGCCCGTGGAAAGGACCGGCTCGACGACTGGCTGACCGGGCACGGCAACGCGCTCGGTCGCCGCTACACGTCCGAGCTGAAACGCAACTTCCGCTGATGCGTGCCGCAGCTCTGGTCGTCGCTCTCCTCGCGCTCGCGCCGGTCGCCGGCGCGACGCGGCATGCGCCCGAGCTGAGGATCGAGCTGGTCGCGAGCGGCTTTAGACAGCCGGTCGACGTCGTCGCGGCGCCCGGCGAGCCGGGTCGTCTGTACGTCGTCGAGCGTGCCGGGCGTGTGCGCGTGGCCGAGGGGTCGACGGTGCTCCGCGCGCCGTTCCTCGACATTCGCGACCGTGTGCGCTAGGGTGGGCTGCTCGGCCTCTTCTCGATCGCCTTCTCGCCGCGCTACCGCACGGACCGGCGGGCGTACGCGATGTACAGCGGCGCCGGCGGCAACGTCTACGTCGTCGAACTGCACGTCCGCAGAGGTCGCGCGCACGTCGCGAGAACGCTGCTCCGGTTCCGAGTCCCGCCCGACCCGTATGCACACGTCGGCGGCCAGCTCGCGTTCGGGCCAGGCGGGCGGCTGAACGTCGGCATCGGCGATGGCCTCGATCCGGCCGCGGCGCAGGATCCCGCGAGCCTGCTCGGGAAGATCGTCCGCCTCGACGTCGACGATCCGAGCCCGACGCCGACGCTCGTCGCCCTCGGCCTGCGAAACCCCTGGCGGTTCTCCTTCGACCGCCAGACGGGTGATCTGTTCGTCGGCGATGTCGGCGAGGTGTCGTGGGAGGAGATCGACGTCATTCGCCACGGCTCGAGAAGCGTCGCCAACTTCGGCTGGGACGCGTACGAGGGCAGAGCGCCTTACCGGGACGCGCACGCGACGCCGCCTCCGGACGCGGTCCCGCCGCTCGTCCAGTACCACCATCCGCGGACGGGCTGCGCGGCCGTGATCGGTGGGCTCGTCTACCGGGGTGCGAGCCTGCCCGAGGCGCGCGGCCGCTACTTCTACGGCGACACGTGTAGCGGCGCGATCTGGAGCATCCGCGCGGACTCTCGCTTCCCGAAGCCCCGCCGGGAGCCGATCCGCGTTGGGCAGCTGGCCTCGTTCGGGGAGGACGCGCGCGGCGAGCTGTACCTGGTCGGGCGCGGGTCCGGGGCGATCTTCCGGCTCACGGACACCCGATGATCGTGCTCGCCTCGACCTCGCCGCAGCGGCGCGCGATCCTCGAGCAGCTCGAGATCCCGTTCCGGGTCGTCGCGCCCGACTACGAGGAGGCTGGCGACGATCCCGTCGAGCACGCCGTCGGCAAGGCGCGCTCGGTCGACGGACGCGGCGACCCGGTGCTCGGCGTCGACACGGTTGTCGCCATCGACGGTCTGGTGCTCGGGAAGCCCGTGAACGAGCAAGAGGCGATTGAGATGCTGTCCGTCCTAGCGGGGCGGACGCACGAGGTCGTTTCAGGCCTCTGTCTGCGTTCCGGCGATCGCGAGAAGCTGGCGCGCGAGGTGACGGAGGTGACCTTCCGCCCCCTCGCCGCCGACGAGATCGCCGCGTACGTTGCGACTGGGGAGTGGGAGGGGAGGGCCGGTGGGTACGCGATCCAGGAGTCCGGCGCGTCGCTCGTCGAGCGGGTCGACGGCGACTACCTGAACGTCGTAGGCCTGCCGGGCGCGCGCCTCGTCTCCATGCTCAGGTAGGTGAGCACCGCCTGCACGCGCCGGTTGTTCGCCGCCCCGGCGGGGAGCTCGAGCTTGCGCAGGATGTGGCGGACGTGCGTCTCGACCGTCTTGCGCGTGAGCCAGAGGCGCTCTGCGATCCCGCGATCCGTGAGCCCCTCGGCCATGAGCGCAAGGATCTCGCGCTCCCGGGGCGTGAGCGTGTCGAGGGTTCCTCCGGGCGCTGTCCTCCGCAAGCAGCCGCGCGACCAGCTCCCGATCGACGACGACTTCACCTCGAGCAACGCGCTCCGCTGCCTCGACGATCTCCCCGGTGCTCGCGACGCGATCCTTCAGGAGATAGCCCCGACCGTTCTCACCGTGCTCGAGCAGACCGGGTCACGTATTCGGCCTCGACGTACTGGGAGAGGACGAGCACGCCGACGGCGGGATGACGTTCCCTGATCGCATCGGCCGCCTCGATCCCCTCCAGACGGTATGACGGAGGCATGCGGATGTCGACGATCGCGACGTCCGGCGTCGCCGACTCTACGAGGGCGAGGAGCTCCGGCGCGTCGGCCGCCTCGCCGACGACGTCGAGGTGCGTGCCGTCGAGCAGCCGCCTCAGGCCGTTGCGCACGAGGATCGAGTCGTCTGCGATTACGACACGCACGGGATCTCCGCGATCAGACGTGTGCCGCCGCCGGGCGGGCTGTCGACCTGCAGCGCGCCGTCGACGGCGCCGACACGGTCGGCCAGGCCGCGAAGGCCGGTTCCGGTTGCGTCGATCGCGGCGCCGCCTCGTCCGTCGTCGCCGATCTCGACCGTGGCGAGCCCATCCCGCCGCTCGACCGTGATCCACGCGCGCGACGCCTCGGCATAGCGGGTCGACGTTCGCGAGCGCCTCGGCCGCGACGTAGTAGATCGCCGTCTCCACATGCGCGGGCAGTCGCTCCGGCGTCACGTCGACGTCGACGGGTATCGGCGTGCGCTCGAGGAGCGTGCGGATGGCGGGGCCGAGCCCATGATCGACGAGCACGGCCGGGTGGATGCCTCGCGCAAGGTCGCGCAGCTCGTGGAGGCCCTGCTGGAGCTCGACCTCGGTCTCGTCCAGGAGCTCGGTCGCGTCGGGGGTCTGGGGGACCTTGGCCCGCAGCAGCTGGAGCGCCATGGCCACGCCGAGCAGGCGCTGCTGCGCGCCGTCGTGGAGGTCTCGCTCGAGTCGTCGGCGCTCCTCGTCGCTCACCTGCACGATGCGCGCGCGGGACGCTCGAAGCTCTGCGCAGCTGTGCCCGCAGCTCGGCCTGCAGGCGTTCGTTCTCGAGCGCGAGCTTTGCAGCAGAACCGGCGGCCTCGAGCAGCTCCGCCTGGTCGAGAAGCACCGGGTCGTGGACGATCGCTGCGAGATCGTCGCCCACGTATGTCACGGCGCGGTCCAAGGTCTTCGGGAGCTCGATCGGCGTCGCCGTCCTCGTTTGCCCATGCGCGCTGGTCAGGCATCCACAGGGCGAGCTCGAGGGTCGGATCGCCGAGCGCGCGCGCGAGCGCAGGCCGGACGCCGCCCGGGACCGGACCGCTCGAGGTCGACGACGAAGTCGCCAACCGAGCCGCGCGCCCGTTTCGTGACAGCGAGCCCGAGCAGAGCGGTCAGCGCTGCTGCCAGCTCGCCCGAGGTCAGCACCCACGAGAGCGGCTGGAGAGCCGAGAACCGGTCGGTGACGAGGAAGTAGAGGTAGACCCAGGACGTGCAGGTGATCACCGTCGCCGTCACGATCACGGGCCCGACCGACCGCCGCGTCGCGACGCTTGCCGTTGCGTAGGCGCGGTAGAGGACGTAGAGGCCGATCGGCAGGATCGCCATGATGAAGATCCACCAGGCCTTGTTCCACGTGACGAGGGAGAACGGCGCGGAACCGACGTAGAGGAACGTCGGTGCGCGCGGAGGCGGGCAGAACGGGACAGCCCCGCTGGTCCCAGAACAGCATGTTGACGACGTTCTGGATTGCCTGTGCGAGGTATCCGAGAATGAAGATGTAGATCCAGGCGAGGCGTCCCGGGAGCAGCCGTCCCGTCGGATACGAGAGCGCCATCTGCGCATAGAGGATGAGCCCGAACACGAGCGTCGCCAGCCCGACCGTCGAGACGAAACGCGAGTCGGGGAACGCGTTCGGCAGGTCCGCCATCACCACGAGGACCGGCCACCAGAGCATCGAGCCTCCCGATCCGCGCCGGCCAGCGCCAGCCCCATGCCCACAGCCCGACGGCGGTGGCGAACGCCATCGTCGCGAGGAAGTACGCCGTCTTGGCGTCCGCGACGCCGCGATCGATCTGGCCGTAGGCGTCGGCGCTGATGACCAGCACGCCGACGCCCCCCGACAGCCACCAGCCTGCAGTTCGGTTCCCGCGTCGCCAGAGCGTCATGCGCCGGTGACGATTCTCTCGACGGCCGCGGCCGTGAAGCCAGCCTTCGGAAGGAAGCCGAAAGCCGGCGTCTCGTCGAGCGCCGCTCCGTAGTCTTCCGCTCCCCGGCTCGACGTGAGGATCACGGCCGGCGCGTCCGGGAGCGCCGCGAGCTCTCGGGCGACGTCCAGGCCCGACCGGTCCGGCAGGAGGACATCGAGCAGCACGAGCGCAGGCTTCAGCTCGCGCACGGCGGCGACTGCGGCCGAGCCGTCCTCGGCTTCGCCGACGACGTCGAACCCGCCTGCTGTGAGCAGCCGGCGTGCGAACCGTCGGAACGTCGCGTGGTCGTCGACCACGAGCACCGTCGTGCTCATGCGCGAGATCGTCGCACGGATCAAACACCGCGAACACCGGGATCTCCCTGAATCTCACGTGCTTCCGGGATCCCCCTGACGACACGAGCTCAGGTGCCGTCCACAGTGCCGCGACCCGGTCTCGAAGGAGGAGACCCGAGCAAGGAGGGATCACCGTGAGCAATTCTCGATCGACGCGGCTCTTCGCCGCCATCCTCGCCCTAGTCGCGGCCGCCGCCGTGTACGTGGCGCCGGCTTTCTCCGCGGGCCGAGCCATCCACGTGTCGGGCTCGTACGGCGTCCTCGACTTCGGCACGCCGCACTGCGTCCCGAACGCGCACAACCCTGCGCTCGTCACCTGCCGGATCACGGGCTTCAAGTCGTCGTACGACGGCGATCTCGTGGGCAGCTCGACGATCGACTTCGTCCAGACGATCGATTGCGCCGCTGGTCGGACGCGGGGGTTCGGGATCGAGACGTTCTCTGGCGATGTCAATCAGCAAGGCCACGGGACATTGACCTGGGCCCTCGCGTTCAATGCCGACTTCGACTGCGTAAACGGCTATCCGTTCAACTTTGTCGGTCTCGCGACCATCGTCCGAAGCTCCGGCGGCCTCGCCGGTACCAGTGGAACCCTTCACTTCGGTGACACGGACTACGACGGAATCCTGCGCTGACCAAGAGCGGGTCGCTTGTGACGATCCGGCACACGAGGTAGCTGACTCCGCGACGAGGGCCGCCGGTCGTGCGGCCTTCGTCGTTCGTCCGAGTTCAGGCGAGCGCGATCACGGCGACACCAACGGCGACGAGCGCCGCGCCCGCGAACCGCCAACGCCCGACCGGTTCTCGGAGAACGACGGCCGCGAGCCCGACGGCGATCACGACGCTCGACTCACGTACGGCCGCGACCGATGCGGCGGATGCCAGCCGGAGCGCCGCGAGCACGAGCGCGTAGGCGCCGAACATCGCGAGTCCCGCGGAGCCGGTCCGCCACGTGATGGCGGCGCGCGTCCGCCCGGCGCCGAGCCACAGCGCGTAGACGACCGTCGGCACGATCAAGACGAGCTCGAGGTAGGACAGCGGGTTGGCGTGGCGCACGCCGTAGCGGTCGACGAGCGTGTAGCCGGCGATCGCGCCGGCGATGGCGAGGATCATCGCGAGCGTCATCCGGTCCATGCGTCCATGCGCTCCGCGAACGAGCACGATGCCGACGCCGACGACGACCACGCCGATCACCTCGCCGGGGCTCGACCCGATGCCGAGCGCGACCACCGAGATCACCAGCACGAGCACGGGCGCGAGCCCACGCGTGAGCGGATAGACGAGGCTCAGCTCCGCCCGCCCGTACGCGAGCGCGAGCAGGGAGAAGTACACGAGCTCGAGCGCGGCCGATGCGACGATGAACGGGATCGCGGCGCTTTCGACACGCCACGTGGCCGCCGCAACCGGCGCGAACACCGCCATCGAGACGACGAGCGCGGCCGCCGTCGCAGCCTGCGTGTCGCGCGAGCCCGCGACGAGAACGTTCCACAGCGCGTGCAGGCATGCGGCCGCGAGTGCGAGTGCGAGGGCGTCGGCGGGCATGAGGACGACCCTAGAACGTGGGCGGCTGGAGAGCCACGGCTAGACTCTTCCCTCCAAATGGGCATCTTCGACAACTTCACCGGCTTCGGCAGCCGCGACATGGCCGTCGACCTCGGTACGGCGAACACGCTCGTCTACGTTCGCGGCCGCGGGATCGTGCTCTCGGAGCCCTCGGTCGTCGCCATCGACACGGGCACCGGCGAGGTGCACGCGGTCGGCGTCGAGGCCAAGCGGATGCTCGGCCGCACGCCCGGCTCGATCCAGGCGATCCGGCCGCTCAAGGACGGCGTGATCGCCGACTTCGACGTGACCGAGCAGATGCTGCGGCACTTCATCCACAAGGTCCATCAGCACCGCTTCGCGCACCCGCGCGTCGTCGTCTGCGTCCCGTCGGGCGTGACGGGCGTCGAACGCCGGGCCGTCGAGGAGGCGACGCTCTCCGCAGGCGCACGGCAGGCGTACCTGATCGAGGAGCCGATGGCGGCCGCGATCGGCGCCGGGCTGCCGATCGCAGAGCCGGCCGGGAACATGATCGTCGACGTCGGCGGCGGCACGAGCGAGGTGGCGGTGATCTCGCTCGGCGGCATCGTCGTCTCCCAGAGCCTCCGCGTCGGCGGCGACGAGATGGACGAGTCGATCGTCAACCACGTGAAGAAGGACTACAAGCTCCTGATCGGCCAGCAGACCGCGGAGGAGATCAAGCTCGAGATCGGCTCTGCCTTCCCGATGAAAGAGGAGCTGAAGGCGGAGGTCCGCGGCCGCGACATGCTGACGGGCCTGCCGAAGACGGTCGTCATCTCCTCCGACGAGGTGCGGCATGCGCTCGAGGAGCCCGTCGGCCAGATCCTCGATGCGATCCGCCAGACGCTCGACAAGACGCCGCCCGAGCTGGCGGCGGACATCATGGACCGCGGCGTCATGCTCGCGGGCGGCGGCGCTCTTCTGACGGGTCTCGACGAACGCCTCCGGCAGGAGACGCACATGCCCGTCCACGTCGCCGACTCGCCGCTCACGTGCGTCGCGGTCGGCTCGGGCAAGAGCCTCGAGGAGTTCGAGGTGATCCACCGCAGCCAGAAGAACCGCGGGCGCCGCGCCCGCATGAACGGCCGCTAGCCCACCGGCTAGTCGACCGCGACCAGCCCGACCGTGGCTTGCCTACACTGAGACACTCGTGCCTCGCCACCGCTCAGCACGGGTCGAGACGCTCGGACCCCTACGGCGACGGCCGGTTGCGCCCGCCGGATCGTCAAATCGCCAGCCCCCCAGGCCCTGGCTGCGCCGCGGCGTCGTCATCGGCCTCGTCGTCCTCTCGCTCGCGCTGCTGAGCGCGTACTTCAAGGAGTCCTCGAACGGCAGGCTGCACGGCGTCCAGGACGCCGGGGCGACGATCCTCAACCCGTTCCAGGTCGCGGCCGAGCGCGTCGCGCAGCCGTTCCAGGATCTCGCAGGGTGGGTTGGCGACCTGTTCGACGCGAAGTCCGAGAACGAGAAGCTCCGTGCCGACAACGATCGCCTGCGCGGGCAGCTGATCCAGTCGAAGACGGCCATTCTCCAGAACGTCGAGCTCCGTCGGCTGCTCCACTACCGCAACGGCCCGTCATTCCCGCACGACTACGTCGGCGTCGCCGCACAGATCATCGGGCGCACGCCGGGCCAGTTCGAGCAGCAGATCGTCGTCGCGACCGGCACGAACCACCACGTCCACGTCAACGACCCGGTGGTGACCGCTCACGGTCTCGTCGGCAAGGTGACGAAGACGTCGAAGCGCACCGCCCGCGTGACGCTGCTGACCGACGAGACGAGCGCGGTCTCGGCGCTCGACCTGCAGACGAACGCGGCCGGGATCATCCGCCACGGCCTCTCGTCGGGAGGGTCGCTCGTCTTCGACCGCGTGACGAAGGACAACGTCGCGAAGGCGGGGGACGTCGTGATCACCGCCGGCTGGAAGTCGGGAAAGCTCGCGTCGCTCTATCCGCGGGGGATCCCGATCGGCGTCGTCACGTCGGTCGGCGAGCTCGACACGGACATCTACAAGCAGATCGAGGTCGACCCGTTCGTCGACTTCTCATCGCTCGACTCGGTGCTCGTGCTCGTGCCGAAGGAGAAGGCGAAGAAGCAGGCGAAGCGGGGATGAGGGCGCTCGACGCGGTCAAGGTCGCCGTTCTCGTGTTCGTCGCCGCCGTGCTGCAAACCGCGGTCTTCACGGACGTCGAGGTGCTCCGCGGCACGCCCGACGTGCTGCTCGTGACGTTGATCGCCGTATCGCTTGCCCGCGGCTCCATGGTCGGCGCGTTAGCGGGCTTCGGCGCCGGCCTCGTCGTCGACACGGCTCTTCTCGGGACGCTCGGCATGACGTCGCTGCTGCTGACGCTCGTCGGCTACTGGACGGGCCGCTACGGCGAGACGACCGCACGCGAGCGCCGCTACGCGCCCTACCTCGCCGTCTGCGCGATGACGTTCCTCTACCTCCTCGGCGAGCTCGTCGTGCGCTTCATGCTCGCGGAGCCGGCGCCTGTCGAGTCCGTGCTCGTGGACTCGCTGATCCAGACGGTGGCGCTGAACCTTCTCGTCATGTGGCCCGTCTATGCGCTCGTCCGCCGCCTGCTGCCGGTCCCTGGCCCGCAGGCAACGTTTGTGAGAGGAGTCGGCGCCGTTGGCTAGCGCAACTCCGCAGCGGCCGCTCGGCGGCTTCCTCCCGCCCGACCCGAAGGTAGAGGAGCCGTATCTCCTGACCCCGAAGATGGCGATGCGGGTCGCCATCCTCGGCGTCCTCGCGCTCGTCGTCTTCGGCGTCCTTTTCCTCAGGCTCTGGTCGCTCCAGATCCTCTCCACGGACGAGTACCGCGCGGCGGCGCTCCAGAACCAGCAGCGGACGGTGTCGATCGAGGCGCCTCGCGGCTCGATCCTCGACCGGTCGGGGAACGTGCTCGTGAAGAACGTCGCGTCGAACGCCGTCGTCCTCTGGCCGGCGAGCCTGCCGCAAAAGAAAGGACGCGACACGGAGGTGCGGGCGCTTGCGACCCTCCTCCAGATGCCCTTCCCGGAGCTCCGGAGGCTGATCCGCGACCACAAGAACGACCCGCTGACGCCCGTGACGCTGCGCGTGGCCGTCCACGACGACAAGGTCGACTACCTGTTCGAGCACCAGGACGAGTTCCCGGGCGTCCAGGTGAAGCAGACGTACATTCGCTCCTACAACGCCGGCCGGCTGTTTGCGCAGGGGCTCGGGTACGTGAGCGAGATCTCGGCCGAGCAGCTGAAGCACATGCGGAAGGACGGCTATCGCGGCGGTGACCGCATCGGCCAGTCGGGGATCGAGGCCGCCTACGACAGGTGGCTCCGCGGCACCTCTGGCCTCGCCGAGCTCCGCGTCGACTCACTCGGCCGGCCGACCGCGCCGCTCACGCTGACGCGCGCGCCGACCCCCGGCCGCTCCGTCCGGCTGACGCTTGACGTCGGGCTACAGCGGTCTGCCGAGCGCGCCCTTCGCTACGGGATCGCGATGGCGCACGAGAGCGGCGCGTGGGCGGCGGACGGCGGCGCGATCGTCGCGCTCGACCCGAACACCGGCGACGTCCTCGCGATGGCGTCGAACCCGACGTTCAGCCCGAACGTCTTCGCGGGCCGGGTCGACCGGAAGCAGGTGGCGCCGCTCCTCGACGCGAAGGCGGCGCGGCTCGCGAACTACCCCGCACTGAACCGCGCGACCGCCGCCATCTACCCGCCGGGCTCGACCTTTAAGCCGGTGACGGCGCTGGCGGCGCTCCAGGAGCACCTCGTCGACCCGTACTCGACGCTGCCCTGCACGGGCTCGTACACCGTGCCGGGCGTCACCGGCGCGGGCCAGACATTCCGTAACTGGGACCCGTTCGTGAACGTGCCGATGGAGATGCAGCAGGCGCTCGCCGCGTCGTGCGACACGTACTTCTACCGCCTCGGGAACGCGTTCTACGATCTGCCGCCCGAGCGCGGCCACCCGCTCCAGGCCTGGGCGAGCCGGTTCGGGATCGGCGCCTCGACGGGCGTCGACATCGGCCCGGAAGAGCGCGGCATCCTGCCGACGCCCGAGTGGCGCGAGGCCTCGTATACGAAGAAGACCGACCCGTGCTGCTGGCGCGTCGACCGGCTCTGGAAACCGGGCGACTCGATCCAGCTTGCGATTGGCCAGAAGGACATCGCCGTCACGCCGCTCCAGATGGCGCGCTTCTACGCACTGGTCGCGAACGGCGGCCGGCTCGTCACGCCGCACGTCGTCTCGCGCGTCGAGGAGTCTGGTGGGAAGAACGCCGCGCCGACCGTCGTCAAGAGCTTCCAGCCGCCTCCGGCGCAGGAGAGCGGCGTCGACCCGGGTGCGCTCGCGGTGATCCGCCAGGGGCTGTACGACGCGACGCACGCCTCGGACGGCACCGCGACGTCCGTGTTCGGCCAGTTTCCCGTCTCCGTCGCCGGCAAGACGGGGACGGCGGAGAAGGTCGTGCAGCTACCCGGTTACGCGACCGGCCTGCTCCTCGACCAGTCGTGGTTCTGCGCTTACGCTCCGGTCGACCACCCGACGATCACGGCCTGCGCGGTGATCGAGAACGGCGGCCACGGCGGGACCGCCGCCGCGCCTGCGGTGCTCAAGCTGTTCGAGCATTTCTTCGGGACGAAGGCTCCTGCGATCGGCGACATCCACTCCGACTGATGGCGCAGTACATCGACACCGTTACCGCGACGCGGCGCAGGCGGCCGCTCCGGCTCACGCGCGTCGAGCACCGCCCGCTGATCGCCCGCCTCGACTGGGTGCTGCTGGCGGCGACGGGTGGCCTCGTCGCGTACGGCCTCTGGGCGATCGCCGGCATCACGCGCCACGACATCCCCGACAACGCGTCCTACTACGTCGTCCGCCAGCTCGTCTTCGCGTGCGCCGGCGTCGTGCTGATGGTTGCAGCGATCCTCATCGATCCGCAGTGGTACCGCCGCTCCAAGACGCTGCTCTACACGGTGATGGTGGGGATGATCGCGCTCGTCTACGCGGTCGGCACCGTCGCGCGTGGGTCGAGGCGGTGGATCGACGTGTCCTTCTTCCGCTTCCAGCCCTCGGAGTTCGCGAAGCTCCTGTTCGTCCTCTTCATCGCGGCGTTCCTCGCCGATCGCCTGAAGCGGATCGAGGACATCACGACGCCGTTGCTCGCGATCGCGCTCGCGATCCCGCCGGTGCTGCTCGTCTTCCTCCAGCCCGACCTCGGCAGCGGCCTCGTCTACTTCGCGGCGCTCGGCGCGTGCCTATTCGTTTCCGGCGTCCGCTGGCTCCACCTCGCGATCCTCGCAGGGGTGATGGTGTTCGTCGCGAGCGCGGTGCTCTGGTTCCTGCCGTCGGTAGGCGTCGACGTGCTCAAGCCGTACCAGAAAGACCGCGTGATCGGCTTCATGCACCCCGACACGGATCCGCAGGGGAGCACGTACAACGTGCGGCAGTCGGTCACCGCCGTCGGCTCGGGCGGCTTCTCCGGCCGGGGCGTCGACGAGGCGACCCAGACACGGCTCGACTACCTGCCCGAGCACGCGACGGACTTCGCCTTCGCCTCGCTCTCCGAGCAGCGCGGCTTTCTCGGCGCGGCAGTTCTGCTGCTGCTCTACCTGCTCGTCGTCTGGCGAGCGCTCAAGATCGTCACCATCGCCCGTGACGCGTTCTCCGCGATCGCGGCTGCCGGGATCGCGTTCGCGCTCCTGTTCCAGATCTTCGTCAACGTCGGCATGACGATCGGCATCGCCCCCGTGACGGGCATCACGCTGCCCTTCGTCAGCGTCGGCGGCTCCTCGCTCGTCGCCAACCTCGTCGCGATCGGCGTCCTCGAAGCGATCCAAGTCCGCGGGCGCCCGCGGCCGTGAGCTCGAAGGCGGGGATCAACCCGCGGGACTTCCTCTCCGTCGCCCGCGAGCTGCGGGCGGGCACGGGAGACGCGCGGCCGCTCGTCCTGCTCGGGCAGCCGGGGCTCGCCTCCGTGCTGCGGCGTGAGCTCGTCCGCGACGGCGTGGCTGCGGCCGTGCGGGAGGGGGGCGATCCGGAAAGCGCCGCGGCGGTTGTCTTCGTCCTCGTCGGCGAGGCGACGGCCGAGGACGTTGCGCTGCTTCGGCGAGCAGATCGCGCACGCGTGCCGACGGTGGCCGTGATCACGAGCCCGGCGGGAGAACGAGTGCCCGATCCGCCGTACGTCCTTCCGGCGCATGTGATCCGCGTGCCTAGCGGCTCGGGTTTTCCCCTTCATGCGATCGGCCGCGCACTCGCCCACGCGCTCGGCGATCGCGGCTCGGCGCTCGCCGCGCGCCTGCCCGTCCTCCGAGCGCACGTCGTCGACGCGTTGATCGAGCGCTACGCGCGGCAGAACGCGTTGATCGGAACCGCCGGTCGGAGCCACGAGGGTGGCGATGCCGCTGCTGACCATGAACCAGGTCCGCCTGCTGCTGCGCATTGCGGACGCCTATGGGTTCGAGATCGACAAGACGCGGATTCCTGAGGTGGCCGGCGTCGTCGCGGGCGGCCTCGGCTTTCGCGCCGTCGCCCGGATGGCGCTCGGCTACGTCCCGTTCATGGGCTTTCTCGTGCGCGGCGGTGTCGCCTACGGTGGCACGCGGGCAATCGGCGAGGCGGCAAGGCGCTACTTCGAGCAGCGCGCGCCCGTGACGCGCGTCGACCGCGACCGCGAGCTGTTTCCGTAGCAGCGCTAGACAGCCGGCTCCACGCCGCGCGCGGCGAAGACGCGACGCACCGAACGGACGGCGTTCAGGGTACGCGCAAAGCCGACGAAGGGCGCGAGGAAGACGACAGTCTCGACGACCTCGCCGGGATCGACGCCGACGTTGAGGGCGATGCCGATGTGGTACTCGAGCTGCGGCTCCGCGCCGCCCATCGCGGCGAGAGCGGAGATCGCTGCGAGCTGGCGCGTGCGATCGTCGAGCGTCGGCCGCGAGTAGATGTCCCCGTAGCCGAACTCGACGATGTAGCGCGCGAGATCTGGCGAGACGTCGCGAACGACGTCCATCGCGCGCTCTCCTTGCACGCCTGCGAGCTCCTCGAGCCTGGCCGAGCCCCGTTCGAACCGCCCGTCGTCCACCCCTGAACCCTATGCGCAGGCGCCAGATCCAGGGGTCTGTCCGGAGCGGGTCCTAGGATGCCGGGCCATGGGGAAGCTTGAGAGGGTCGTGGATTCCCACGCCGAGGCCGAAGAGCTGCTCCAGATCGAAGAGGCCGACGCGTGGTTCGAGTACCTCGAGAGCATTCGGAACCTCTCCTGCGCCGAGCCCAGGTACGCAGAGGTCGAGCCGTGGGCCTGGGCGCGCTTGTCGGTCCGCCTGCGCACGATCCGCACGCGACGCTCGAAGCTGCGAGCGGCCTGACTACGTCCCGCTGCTAGGCTGGTCTTCGAAGTTTGATCATGAGCACCCACGACTACGCGCTGCACGCACCGCGCCCCATCGAGGCTGACGGTCGCGCGCGTTCCCTAATCGAAGGAGACATTCTTGTCACTCCGCTGGTTTCGCCGGCGCGCTCCGGAACAGGAGCAGACGCCTGCAGACGTCTCGACACAGACAGTCGACGCAACACCCTCCGTTTCACCACAACCTAACCAGGTAGCAGGCACTCCGGGCGCTCCCGCCGAGGGAGGCGCCACGGCTCAGCGCTCGAGGCGCAGACGCGGCTCGCGCGGCGGCCGCGGACGGGGCAGGAAGACGGCGACATCCGCGAACGGCGGCGCGCCGCCAGTCTCGGCCGGGGCCGCCCGGCAGCCTGAGACGAAGGAGCAGAAGCCGTCACGGCGGCGCTCCGGCTCGGGCTCTCGCTCGGATTCGCGACGCAAGCAACAGACCCGCAGAGCGCCGTTGCCGAAAGCGAAGCGCGAGCTTCTGATCTCCGTCGACGTCACGGAGCAGGCAGTCGCCGTGCTCGAGGACGGCGTCGTCGCCGAGGTCTACCTCGAGCGCCCGGGACGGAGCTCGATCGCGGGCAACATCTACAAGGGCACCGTCGACAACGTTCTGCCGGGGATGGAGGCGGCGTTCGTCGAGATCGGGCTCGAGAAGAATGGATTCCTGTACGTCGACGAGATCGTCGGCCCCGAGCTCGAGGGCCGGCGGCACGGCCGCCGCATCCAGGACCTGCTGGCACGCGGCCAGGAGATTCTCGTCCAGGCGGTCAAGGATCCGATGAAGTCGAAGGGGGCGCGGCTGACGACGGAGATCTCGCTCCCCGGCCGCTTCGTCGTCTACGTCCCACAGGGCGAAGGGATCGGCGTCTCGCGCCGTCTCGATGACGACGAGCGCACGCGGCTCAAGGACATCCTGCGCGAGCTCGACCTGCCGACAGGCGGGCTGATCGTGCGCACCGCGGCCGAGGGCGCCTCCGCCGAGGACATCGAGCGCGACATCGGCTTCCTCGAGAAGCTCTGGAAGGAGATCCAGGCCCGGGCCAAGAAGGTGTCCGCGCCGAGCCTTGTCTACCACGAGGCCGAGCTGCCGCTCCGGGTCGTCCGCGACCTCTTCACGGATGACTTCGAACGCGCTCTCGTCGACGACGACCGCGCGCTCAAGCGCATCTCCGGCTATCTGAAGAAGACCTCGCCGCACATGGCCGAGCGCGTTACTCGCTACCGCGACAAGGCGCCGCTGTTCGAGACCTACGGTGTCGACGCCGAGATCCGCTCGACGCTCAACAAGCGCGTCGACCTCCCGTCGGGCGGCTATCTCATCTTCGACTACGCAGAGGCGTTCACGGTCATCGACGTCAACACCGGCCGTTTCGTCGGCTCGCGGTCGAAGACCTCGACCGCACGGCTCGAGGAGACGGTGACGAAGAACAACGTCGAGGCCGCGAAGGAGGTCGTCCGCCAGCTTCGCCTGCGCGACATCGGCGGCATCATCGTCATCGACTTCGTCGACATGGCCAACCCGAAGAACCGGGCGACGGTCGAGGAGGCGCTGAAGCGCGAGCTCGAGCGCGACCGGACGAAGACGTACGTCGTCGAGATCTCCCCGCTCGGCCTCGTCGAGATGACGCGCCAGAACGTCACCGAGGGCCCGCGGGAGATCCTCACGAAGCGCTGCCCCGAGTGCGAGGGCAACGGATTCGTCATCTCCGAGGCGTCGAGCGTCGTCGACACCGAACGCCGGCTCCGCGCGCTCGCGTCGCAGAGCCCGCGCACGAAGGCGTTCGAGGTCGAGCTCAACGCCCGCGTGCGAGACCTGCTCGTCGGCCCCGGCGCCTCGCAGCTCGAGGCGATCGAGGACGTGTCGAAGCGGCGATTCTTCCTCGCGGGCAAGGCTGATGCGCCTCTCGACCACTTCCACGTCAAGGACAAGGGCCCGATCGAGCGCCTGGCGCCGAAAGCGGCGGTCGAGGAGGGCCAGGAGCTCGACGTCAAGCTCGTCGAGGTCGGCCTCTACGACGCGGACGCCGGTGTCGCGAAGCTGGACGGCATCGACGTCGCCGTCGCGGGCGCGGCCAAGCTCGTCGGCAAGAAGGTGCGCGTGCGCATCGAGCGCGTGCTTGACGGCACGGCCTTCGCGACCCTCGCCGGAGGCGCGGCCGCTGCCGACGGGCCGATCACGGCCGAGGGAATGGCCGAGAAGCCCACGCGTGCGGCGCGCTCGCGTCGTCGCCCGGCTGAAGGCGCGGCGCAAGCCGCAGTGGCCACGAGCGAGCCGGAGGCGGAGGCGGAGGCAGAGACGGAGACCGATGTCGACGCGGTGGCGGCCGCCGCCGAGGGCGAGACGGTAGAGGCGCCGCCGAAGAAGAAGCGCACGCGACGCGGGTCACGCGGCGGGCGCGGCCGGAAGAAGGCTCCCGCTGCGGCTCAGGCGGGAAACGGGGCCGGCGACGCCGGCCCCGCCGAGCTCCAGCCGAAGATCCACCTGCCCGACCCCGAGCTCGGCGCGCCCGCGGACGCGGTAGCGGAGGACAACGGGGCGGGAGCCGAGCCGAAGGCAGAGGCCGTCGACGGCGACCCGCAGCCGAAGAAGAAGCGCACGCGCCGTGGGTCACGCGGTGGCCGCCGGCGGCGGAAGCCGGCCGCCGTCAGCGCGGACGCGCCGCCGCCGGAGACGCAGGAGTAGGGGCGAGTTCGGCTACAATCTCCCGGCTTGCGGGCGCCGGCCTGCACCACCCTTTTCGCCTCTGACATGTACGCGATCATCTCCCTACAGGGCAAGCAGTACCGCGTCGAGGAGGGCCAGCGGCTCTTCGTCGATCATCTTGCGCACGCGGGAGACAAGCCGATCCATCCCGTTGTCCTCTTCATCGGCGGCGACGGCAAGGCGGAGTTCTCGCCGAAGGGCGCAGAGGTAACGGCGAAAGTGGTCGGCGACGTGCTCGGCGACAAGATCCGGATCGCGAAGTACAAGCCCAAGACGGGCTACAAGCGACACGCCGGCCACCGCAGCCAGCTGACGGAGATCGAGATCACGAGCATCGGCCTGAAGGCGGCGACGAAGAGCACGGCAAAGGACGAGGAGGCTGCGCCGGCGGAGAAGGCGGAGCCGGCCACGAAGGCCAAGCCGGCCGCGAAGCCGAAGGCGGCAGCAGCCAAGAAGGCGCCTGCGAAGAGGGCCCCGGCAAAGAAAGAGGACGCGTAATGGCGCACAAGAAGGGACTCGGCTCGTCGCGGAACGGCCGCGACTCGAATCCGAAGATGCTCGGCGTAAAGCTGTTCTCGGGCCAGCGCGTAAAGGCGGGGATGATCATCGTCCGCCAGCGCGGCACGAAGTTCAAGCCGGGCGACGGGTGCGGGCATGGGGCGCGACGACACGATCTTCGCGCTGCGCGACGGCACCGTCGCGTTCAGGACGAGCGGCGAGCGCCGCCTCGTCACCGTCGACGAGTAGCCTCGGACCATGTTCCAGGACCGGGCCCGCATCGTCGCGCGGGCCGGGCGCGGCGGCGACGGCGCGCTCAGCTTCCGTCGCGAGAAGCACGTGCCGCGCGGCGGCCCGGACGGGGGTGACGGCGGGCGCGGCGGCGACGTCGTGCTGCTCGCCGATCCCGATCTGCGCGACCTCGGGGCGTTCCGGTCGCGCAAGCAGTACGACGCGGGCCGCGGCGGCTCGGGCGGAGGCTCCGGAAAGCATGGCGCCGACGGAGACGACGTCGTCCTGCACGTCCCCGTCGGGACGCAGGTGCTGGATGCCGAAGGCAACCTGACCGCGGACCTCGCTCACCCGGGCGCGCGCGTCGTCGTCGCGGAGGGCGGGACCGGCGGCCACGGCAACCGCCGCTTTGCGTCCGCCACGCGCCAGGTGCCACGGTTCGCGGAGACCGGGCTGCCGGGCGACGAGACGGAGCTCGAGCTCCACCTGAAGCTGCTCGCCGACGCGGCTCTGGTCGGCCTGCCGAATGCCGGCAAGTCGTCGCTGCTCCGGCGGATCTCGAACGCACGGCCGAAGGTGGCGGACTATCCGTTCACGACCCTCGAGCCGGCGCTCGGAACGGTCGATGCGCCCGACGGGCGGCAGCTCGTCGTCGCCGACGTTCCCGGTCTGATCGAGGGCGCCGCCGAAGGAGCGGGCCTCGGCCATGAGTTCCTCGCCCATCTCGAGCGCGCACGCATGCTCGTCCACGTCGTCGATGCGTCAGCCGACGACGTCGAGGAGCGTTACGGGACGATCCGGGGAGAGCTCGCCAGCTACGGCGCGGGGCTCGATGCGCTGCCCGAGGTGCTCGTGCTCAACAAGATCGATCTCGTCGAGCGCCTGCCCGCATTCACGCCGGACGGCGTCGAGCGTGTCTTCGCGCTGTCCTGCGCGACCGGCGAGGGCGTCGAGGAGTTTCGCCGCACCCTGTTCTCGCTCGTGCCGCCCGCGCCGGAGATCCTCACGACCGAGCCCGAGCTCGCCGACTATCTCGTCTACCGCCCGAAGCCGCGCCGTCCCGCGTACCGCATCCTGCGCACGGACCGCGGCTATCGCGTCGCCGGCACGCCGCCGAGCCGAGAGGAGCTCGAGGAGGCGTTACGCGCCGCCGGCGTCCGTGTCGGGGCAGAGGTCGAGGTAGAGGGCGAGGTGCTCGAGTACCAGTGACGACTGGAATCCTCGGCGGCGCTTTCGACCCGCCGCACAACGGCCATGTCGCACTGCTCGCCGCTGCCGAGCGGCACTTCTCGTTCGACGAGGTGCTCGTCCTCGTCGTCGCCGACCCTGGCCACCGGTCGGTCGTCGCTCCTGCAGAGACGCGTCTTGCCCTCGCGAAGCTCGCGTTTCCCGAGCACCACGTCGAGCTCGACCACCACGCCCGGACCGTCGATCTGCTCCGCGACCGGCGCTTCGACGATCCGGTGCTCCTGATCGGCTCCGACCAGCTCGCCGCCCTGCCCACGTGGAAAGAGCCTGAGGCCGTGCTGTCGATGGCCCGTCTCGGCGTTGCCGGCCGGCCCGGATTCGCCCTCTCGTCGACGTTCTCGTTTCCGGCACGGATCGAGCTGTTCACGCTCGAGCCGACGCCTGTCAGCTCGACGGAGATCCGCAGGCGCGTAGCGGACGGCGAGCCGATCGACGATCTCGTCCCGCCCGCGGTGGCTCAGGAGCTCGAGCGGCTCGGGCTCTATCGGAACCTCTAGACTTTCCGGCGATCCAGCTGGGAACCGAACCGCACTGACCTCACTCGAACACGCCCGCCGCATCGCCGGCCTCGCCCAGGAGAAGCTGGCGCGCGACGTCGTCATCCTCGACATGCGTCCGGTGTGCACGTACACCGACTACTTCGTCATCTGCACGGGGCAGAACGCGCGCCAGACGAGGGCGATCATCGACGAAGTCGCCTACCAGCTGAAGAAGAATGGCCGCGTGCTGCCGCGATCGATCGACGGCGAGCGCGAGGGAACGTGGATCGTGGCGGACTACCTCGACGTCGTCGTCCACGTCTTCACGCCGGAGACGCGCAGCTTCTACCGCCTCGAGGACCTGTGGTCCGACGTCCCCTCGGAGACGCTGGACGCCGCGACCGCCTAAGCCCGCCGGGCTAGAATCCGCCTCGCGGGGCCGTAGCTCAGCTGGGAGAGCGTTTGGCTGGCAGCCAAAAGGTCAGGGGTTCGATCCCCCTCGGCTCCACCTGCAAAGCTCTGGAAGCAGGGCCGAGTTTCGATATTACGTAACGGATCTGTTACGTTATTCGGGTGTCGAGAACGCTCGACCCCGGTGTCAACGAAGCAATCGAGACGGCGACGCTCGCCCTCCTGGCCGAGCGCGGTTTCGCGCGCATGAGCATGGAGGCGGTGGCAGCCGCCGCGGGCGTCGGCAAGCCCGCGATCTATCGGCGCTACCCGGACAAGGCGGCGCTCGTGACGGCCGTCATCGGTCGTCAGCTCCCCGAGCTCGATCCGCCCGACCTCGGAGATACGCGGGCAGAGTTGTGGCGGGCAGTGGAGCAGGGCTTCCCAGAGGACGGCGCCGCGTATGTGGGTCTGATCGGCGGCCTGATCGCCGAGCAGGAGCGCCACCCCGAGTTGATCGACGCGTTCCGACGCAGCGTGCTCCATCCTCGCCGGGCCACCGTGAGAGCGCTGATCGAGCGCGGCCAAGAGCGTGGCGACCTGCGAAGCGACATCGAACCCGAGGCAGCCCTGGACCTCTTCGCGGGACCGTTCCTTGCCCGGGTATTCGCCGGCTTGGACACGGGGCCGCGCTGGCGCAAGAGCGCGTTTGCGATCTGGTGGGATCTCCTCAGAGAAAGGAAGCACACGATGATCCAGTTCACGATCGACACCGAGATCGATCGGCCCGTCGCCGACGTCTTCGCCTACGTCACGGATCCCGGCAAGCTCGCCACCTGGCAGACCAACACCGTGTCAGCCGTGCAGGAGGGAGATGGCCCGCTGCGGCTCGGCACTCGGCTGCGTGAGGTCCACCGCGCGGGCGGCAAGGAGCTCGAGTCCCTAGTGGAAGTGTCCGAGTACGAGCCCGACCGGGCGTTCGCGCTGCACGTCATCGAAGGCGCCCTGCCAGTCGATGCCCGGATCAGCCTCGAGCCGACCGAGAGTGGCACCCTCCTGCGCTTCGACGCCCATGGGCAGCCGACGGGCGTCCTGCGGCTCGCCGAGCCTCTTCTGCGTCGCACGCTGAAGCGCCAGTTCGCGGGCCACTGTGCGAAGCTCAAGCAGGTACTCGAAGAGCGATGAGTGACTCGAACATGAAGCTGCTCCGTCAGAAGTTGGCAGGAGCGACAGCAGACCGAGAGGAGCTGCCGTGACGCGTGCGACCGAGAGTGAACCGGACAGAACGGCTACTCCTGACCCCGCCGAAGCGGGCGACGCTGCGGTGGGTCGAACGACGGGCCGCCTCCATTCGCAGCGTCGAAGCATCGTTATTGCCGTTGCGCTGGCCGCGCTCGTCCTGGGCGCTGCCTACCTCGTAAGCAAGCCCGGCTCAGACAAGCCTGCTGCCAACGGCCCAGGCGCAGGCTCCAACTTCGCGGAGATCGAGAGCTTCGTGCAGAAGGAGATGGCCGCGCAGCGGATCCCCGGCCTTGCCCTCGGCATCGTCGATGGAGACCGCGTCGCGTATGTGCGCGGCTTCGGGACGGCTGACGACTCGGGGCGCGAGGTGACTCCGCAGACGCCTTTCATCATCGGCTCCGTGGCCAAGTCTTTCACCGCTCTGGCGATCATGCAGCTCGTCGAGGCGAACAAGATCGAGCTCGACGCCCCAGTGCAGCGCTACCTCCCGTGGTTCCGCGTGGCCGATGAACAGGCGTCAGCCGAGATCACCGTGCGCCACCTGCTCAACCACACGAGTGGCATCTCGACCAAGACAGGAAGGTCGTACCAGGGTGACGGCGATACGAGCGCCACCGCCTTGGAGCAGGCAGTTCGCAAGTTGAAGAGCGCTGGGTTGATAGCACCCGTTGGCTCGAAGTATCAGTACAGCACCATCAACTACTCGGTCCTCGGCCTCATCGTGCAGACGGTCACCGGACAGTCGTACGAGAGCTATATCCAGACGAGGATCTTCGACCCGCTCCAGATGCGGAGCTCGTACACGTCCAAGGTGGCCGCGCAGCCGCAAGGCCTCGCGACCGGTCACAACTACTGGTTCGGCCGCCCCCGCGCGGCGAACGAGGCGTACAACCGGGGCCTCCTGCCGGCGGGCTTCCTCATCTCCAGTGCTGAGGACATGACCCACTACGTGATCTCTCAGCTCAACGGCGGCCGATATCGCGGCACATCCCTTCTCTCGTCCGGCGGGATCGGCGAGCTCCATCGGCCGGCCGTGGCGACGCCGGAGGAGGGTACGTCGTACGGCATGGGCTGGTTCGTCGGCCCTCGGAACGACATCCCGGCGGTCCACCATCAGGGCGAGACGTTCAACTACCACGCCAACGTCGTGCTGATCCCGCAGAGTCGGCGAGGAGTCGTCGTGCTGATGAACTCCGAAAACTCCCTCGACCTCTTCACCAAGGGTCGCATGGGGACGGTTGCCGACGGCGTTGCGAGCCTGGTTGAGGGCCAAGAAACCCCGTCTCCGCCGTCGAACGTGCCGACGTTCATCGTGTACGCGGCGTTGTTCGCGCTGCTCGTGCTCCAGACCCGCGGAATCGTCAAGTCGGTCGCTGCGCTGCGCCGCGGGAGTATCCGACGCGGCCGCATCGGGCCCTGGTGGCGCGTCGGGCTCACGCTCGTGCTGAGCCTCGTCTGGGCTGTGTTCGTCCTCGTGCTCGTGCCGAAGCAGCTGGGTTTGCCGCTCTCGGTCCTTGACGACGGGTTCCCCGACCTCGTCTACCTACTGGTTGCGAGCGCGTTGGTTGCGCTCGTGTGGGCCGTCGTCAAGGCGATCTGGACCTACACCGTCCTTCACGGGACGCACGCTCCACAGGTGTCAGCAACCTAGGGGGCGCGTCCTGACGGATCGACGGCCAGTCGAAGCGACATCCCGCCTGTCGAATGTCGTCCGGCACCATCCGCTCGCGAGCTTCTTCGGGCTCACCTACGCGGCTGCTTGGATTCTGTGGCTACCTCTCGTCGTCACTCAAGACGACGAGCCCACAGGCTTGGGCTTGGTCCCGTTGCTCCTGGGATCTTTGGTGCCTTCGACGGTGGCGATCCTGCTCGTCGCCGTCGTACACGGCAAAGCAGGGGTACGGAAGCTGCTCGGCCGGCTCCTTCTCTGGCGAGTTGGCGTCGGCTGGTGGGTGGCGGTGGTGCTGGTTTCAGCTCTCTCGATGGGTGCCGTCGGCTTGAGCGTCCTGTTCGGAGGCGACTCTCCGAATGTCACCGCGACAGTCCCTGAGGCCGTGTTCCTGTTGATCTTCTCCATCGTCCCGGGCAGTGCGGGGGGCGAGGAGATCGGCTGGCGTGGATTTGCTCTGCCACATCTGCAAGCTGTTCGGAGCGCCCTCGGTGCCAGCGTCGTCCTTGGCGTGGCATGGGGAGTGTGGCACTTGCCGCTGTACCTGACCGGCGCGGACTTTCGCCCCTTCAGCCTCTTCGCACCGTGGGTCGCCGCCGCCATCGCCGCTTCGGTCGTATACACGTGGATCTACAACGGCACCGGTGGGAGCCTGTTGCTCGTCGTCCTGTTCCACGCGGCGTCGAACGTGTTCCTGACGGTCTTCCTCGTGGATCCCTTCGAAGACGAGGTCACTCGACCCTTCCTGATCTATGTCGCGCTGATGATCCTTGTCGCATGTGTCCTGGCGGCTGTTGCAGGACCTGCGAATCTCTCCCGCTCACGCGCAAAGCAAGTTGCCGTGCCCTGACCCAGGTCCACGAATCTCTGAGACAGGCGCGATGAACGACGAACACGGCCTGCAGCCGATCCTGGAGGAACTCATCCGAGCCGGGAAGGTTCCTGGCCTCTCGGCAGCTGTTGTCCGCGACGACGCCGTGAGCTGGATCGGCGCCGCCGGGCTCGCAGATCTTGAGCAGCGAAGGCCGGCAACCGAGGCCACCGTCTACCTGTGGTTCTCGATGACGAAGATCGCCACGGCGACTGTTGTCGTCCAGCTCGCAGAGCGCGGAAAGCTCGGGCTCGACGAGCCCGCCGCGACCTACGTGCCCGAATTTCCGCACCCGGGACAAGGAAGCCCAGCGACGATCCGTCAGCTGCTCAGCCACAGCGCTGGTCTACCGAACCCGATTCCGGTGCGCTGGATCCACCCGGCCGGAGCGCCAGCACCGGACTCGCACCAGTTCACGCTGCGCTTGCTTGAGAAACACCGGCGCCTGAAGGGTGTCCCGGGCGGGCAGGCACGGTACTCCAACCTCGGCTACGTCGTCCTCGGTGAGGTGGTTTCAGCGGCTACCGGTATGTCCTTCGAGGACTACGTGCGCGAGAACCTGCTCGCGCCTCTCGGAATGACCGAGACCGACTTCTTCTACAGCGACAGACTCGCCTCCGAGGCTGCGACTCCCTATCAGCTGCGGCGGAGCCCGCTCACTCCGCTCTATCGACTGATGCTGCCGAAGGGAATCGTCGGCGCGCGCTGCAGACGCTTTGTCGCCTTCAATCTGTTCTGCGTCGATGGGCCTGGTTACGGCGGCTTGATTGGGTCTCTGGAGGACGCCGGTCGCTTCCTCGCTCTCCACACAAGCCACGGCGCAGTCGCCGACGGAAAGGTGCTCTCCGCCGCGAGTGTCGAGTCGATGCAGACGATCGCTGCTCGCGGTCGAAAGATGGACGTCGCGCTCGGCTGGTTTCGCCGGCACTCCGACCGCAAGCTCAGGGTCCCGTATCTCGAGCACCTGGGTGGCGGCGGAGGGTTCTTCAACATGATGCGAATCTTCCCGAGCGAAGGCCTCGGCGTCGTCGTGATGGGAAATGCGACGGCCTACGATCACCAGCGCATCGCGGAGGCCGCGCTCCGCCTGACCTGAGCAACAGCGCGCCGCGCTCGGCTCCACTCTCGATGCAAGGCGCCCGCGGCGATTGCCGCTACCGTGACGCCGTGTCCGTCCGCACTTGCGAGGTGTTCCCTGACCGCGACTCCGCCTCGCGCGCCGCCGCGCACTTCATCGCAGAGGCGTGCCGGATCGGCGTCGACGAGCGCGAGCAGTTCTCGCTCGCGCTCTCGGGAGGGAGGACGCCCTCGGACATGATTGCGATGCTCGCGGAGGAGGAGGTGCCCTGGGACGACGTCGAGGTGTTCCAGACGGACGAGCGGATCGCACCGCACGACGACCCTGGCCGCAACCTGACGCTGCTCGAGCAAATGCTTCCCTCCGCGCACATCCACGCGATGCCCGTCGAGGAGGAGGACGTCGTCGCGGCCGCGCAGGAGTACGCGGTCGAGCTGCCGGAGCGGCTCGACCTCGTGCACCTCGGCCTCGGAACGGACGGCCACACCGCATCGCTCGTGCCCGGTTGTGCTGCGCTCGACATCCGCGATCGCGACGTCGCGATCTCGATCGAGTACCACGGTCGCCGTCGGATGACGCTCACGTACCCCGCGATCGACAGGGCGCGACAGGTCGTCTGGCTCGTCGTCGGCGAGGACAAGCGC
The DNA here is from genome assembly GCA_963773055.1 of uncultured Actinomycetes bacterium. Lineage (GTDB taxonomy): Bacteria > Actinomycetota > Thermoleophilia > Gaiellales > Gaiellaceae > PALSA-612. Next base: position 207,251 of record CAVYZL010000006.1, read on the forward strand.
GAGGCGCTCCACCAGCTCTTGAACGGCGATCCGACGATTCCCGCGTCTCACGTGGAATCGCCGACGCAGACGGTGTTCACGGACCAGGCCGTGACCTAAGGTGGGCGCGGTGCAGTCCTGCGTCCTCCTTAAGTTCGGCGAGATCGTCCTCAAGGGGCGAAACCGCGTCCTGTTCTACGCGCAGCTCCGCCGGAACGTCCAGCGCCTCCTGCGGGATCTCGGGCCGCTCGAGCTGCGCCAACGCGGGGGCGTGCTCGCGGTGCTGTCGCCCGCTCCCGCAGAGGAGCTCGCAGAGCGCGCGAGGAACGTGCTCGGCGTCAATCTTCTGCACGCGGCGCTCGTCGTCGAGAAGACGCCGGAGGCGGCGTGCGAGGCTGCGATCGACTTGCTGCGCGGGCAGCAGGGAACGACGTTCGCGATCCGCGCGCGCCGCCGTGACAAGACGTTCGAGCTGACGTCGCAGGAGCTCGCCTCCGTCGTCGGCCGGGCGGTCCAGGACGAGCTCGGACTCGGCGTCGACCTCTCCCGCCCCGACCTCGAGGTGCAGCTCGAGGTCGACAAGAAGGAGCTCTTCGCCTTCTCGGGTCGCATTCCCGGGCGAGGCGGCCTGCCGGTCGGCGTCAGCGGCCGTGCGTTGTGCCTTGTCTCAGGTGGCATCGATTCGCCGGTCGCCGCCTATCGGGCGATGAAGCGGGGGCTCCGCTGCGAGTTCGTCCACTTCAGCGGGCGACCGTTCACGGGGCCCGAGTCGATCTACAAGGCGTACGCGCACGTTGCGCAGCTCGACCGCTTCCAGGGCGGCTCGCGCCTCTTCGTCGTCCCGTTCGGCGCCGCGCAGCGCCAGATCGCGACGGCCGGAGCGGCGCGCCTGCAGGTGATCGCACAGCGCCGGCTGATGATGCGTGTCGCGACGGCGCTCGCTCGTCGCGAGGGCGACGAGGCGCTCGTCACGGGTGACTCGCTCGGCCAGGTGTCGTCCCAGACGCTCGCGAACCTCGCCGTCGTCGAGGAGGCGTCAGGCCTGCCCGTGTTGCGGCCGCTCGTCGCCTGGGACAAGTCGGAGATCGTCCGCGACGCGCAGGAGCTCGGCACGTACGAGATCGCGAACCTCCCCGCCGAGGACTGCTGCACGCTGTTCGCGAGCCCGCTCGCCGAGACGCGGGCCGCGCCGGACCAGCTCGCCCGCGTCGAGGCGCGGCTCGACCTGGACGAGATCGTCGCCGGGCTCGTCGAGGCGGCCGACCTCGTGCGCCCGCGGATTGACCGCGCCCTCGCCGAATCGACGGCCTGATGGGTCGATTCCTCCTGCTACCACGGCGTTTTACGCACCGCTTACGCTGGCATCATGGAGTGTTGATGGAGCGTGACGAAGATGGGGAGGTCGTGGACGATCGTGTCATCGTGCGCCGGGTGAGCAAGCGTTGGACCCTGCTTGCCGCCGGGGTTGCGGCGCTCGTCGTCGGGGCCACGAGCCTCGCATCGTCCGCAGCCCCTCCGTTCGAGGCACGCACGCTCGGCGAGACGTTCTTCGGCAAAGGCATGGCCCGCGCCGAGATCGTCATGGTCTCGCAGGGCACGATCCACGACTACCGCATCGACCAGGGCAAGGTGACCGCGTCGCGGAACGGCAGCATCCAGCTGCTCGAGCGCGACGGCACCCGGCAGACGATCCCGCTGGCGCCAGACGTCGAGATCTGGACCAACGGGCGGCTGTCGTCGATGATCTCCGTTCCGGTGCGCGTGAACGCGATCACCATTCGCGACGGGGACCAGCCTGCCACGATCGTGCGGATCACGGGGTCCTTCAAGAAGCCGTGACGCGCCAGGAAGCCGAACAGCTCGGCAACGGCCCTGCTGGCGGAACGGTGCTCGTCGTCGAGGACGAGGAGTCGATCGGGACGATCGTTCGCACGTACCTCGCGCGCGATGGCTACCGCGTCGTCTGGGTGCGGACGGGCGAGGAGGCGCTTGCGGAGTTCACCCGCCACCCGATCCGGCTCGTCGTGCTCGACATCGGACTGCCTGGGATCGACGGGTTCGAGGTGTGTCGACGCATCCGTGCGCAGTCGGCGGTGCCGATCCTCATGCTCACGGCGCGCGACGAGGAGCCGGACCGCGTCGCCGGCCTCGAGCTCGGCGCCGACGACTACGTGCCGAAGCCGTTCTCGCCCCGCGAGCTCGTCGCGCGGGTGAAGGCGATCCTCCGCCGCTCCGAGCCGGCGCCGCGCGAGCAGCTGATCGAGCTCGATGACGTCGTCGTGAACATTGAAGGGCGCGAGGTGACGGTGACGGGTGACACGGTCGAGCTGACGGCGAAGGAGTTCGACCTGCTCGCCTACTTTCTCGAGAGCCCGGGGGTCGTCCACTCGCGCGACCGGCTGCTCGACCGTGTGTGGGGCATGAGCTATCCCGGTGGCACGCGGACGGTGGACGTCCATGTCGGACAACTGCGTCGCAAGCTCGGTAAGCCTGACCTGATCCGCACGGTCCGCGGCGCCGGGTACAAGGCCGTCGCGCCATGAGCCCGCGGCCGCGCGCCGCCTCTCCGCTCCGCCGACGGCTGTTCTTCTCGATCGTCCTCGTCGTCGTCGTCTCGATCGGCGTGACGTTCGCGGTCGGCGTCGTGCTGACCCGCCGGGCCGTCGAGCGGGCGAACCTCGACGACCTCGCGCACCAGGCCGACCTGCTCGCGCAGCGGGAAAGCCAGTTCAACGTCCTGCTCCCGTTCGCGCAGCTGAAGCAGCTCCAGCCGTTCCTCGCACGGCAGAGCCAGAGGATCGAGGTCGTCGAGCTCGGTAAGCCTTCTCCGTATCTCACCCCCCGGGATCGAGCGGCCGTCCGCGCACGGCACCCCGTCGAAGGCTCGGTGACGGTCGACGGCGACCGGTTCCTGTTCGCCGCCCGGAACGTCCAGGGCAAGGGCTTCGTGCTCCTCCGCCCGAAGAGCCCGAGCTTCGACGACTGGTGGCCGTTCCTCCAGGGCCTCCTGATCGCCGTTGCGATCGCGGCCGCCCTCGCGGCCATCGGCGCGTTCGTGATCGCGCGGGCGATCGCACGACCTGTACGCCGCGTCGCCGAGGCGAGCCGCAGCCTCGCCGAGGGCGTGTCGCCCGACCCCGTTCCCGTCGAAGGCTCGGCCGAGCTCGTCCAGCTTGCGACCTCGTTCAACGAGATGGCAGCGCAGCTTGATGCTGCGCGTGAGGCCGAGCGGAACTTCCTCCTCTCGGTCAGCCATGAGCTGAAGACGCCTCTGACGGCGATCCGCGGTTATGCGGAGGGTCTCGAGGAAGGGGCGTTCACGCGCGAGGAGGCCGCGCACACGATCCGCGAGGAGGCGCGTCGCCTCGAGAGGCTCGTTCGCGATTTGCTCGACCTCGCGCGCATGAACCGGCGTGAGTTCACGATCCATCACGAGACGATCGACCTCGCCGCGGTGGCGCGTGAGACCGTGCAGCGCTACGACGTCGAAGCACGCGCCTGCGGCGTCACGCTCGCGGCAGTCGCGCCCGAGCCGACATGGGTCGACGGCGACCCGGACCGTGCGCTGCAGGTAGTGGCGAACCTCGTCGAGAACGCGCTCCGCTCGACGCCGCCTGGCGGCTCTGTCCACGTACACGTCAGCCCGGGGACGATCGAGGTCACGGACACCGGCGTCGGTCTCGCGCCCGACGACGTTCCGCACGCGTTCGAGCGCTTCTACCTCCACGACCGTGCCGGCGGCAACCCGGACGGCCGCCGCATCAGCTCGGGCCTCGGTCTCGCCATCGTCCACGAGCTCTGTGACCGCATGGGCGGCTCGATCCGCGTCCGGAGCACGCTCGGCGAGGGGACGACCTTCACGGTGCGCCTGCCGTCGCCGCTCTCCTCACCGCGCGCGCCGGCGCCGGAACGCACCCGGGACCGTCGATAGTCTCCGGCTCCGTGGCGGCCCGGCTCGACGTGCTCGTGCTCTGCTATCACGGCGTTCATCCAGAGCCTCGTCACGGCGAGGTGACGCCGGACGCCCTGCGCGCCCAGCTCGCCTTCGTCGCCGGCCGCGGTTATCGCCTGACGACGTTCACGGACGCCGTGCTCGGCGCTCGTGAGCGCCGCGTGGCGGCGGTGACGTTCGACGACGGGATCGCCTCGGCGATCGAGCACGGTGCGCCAGTACTCGAGGAGCTCGGTGCGCCGGGGACGATGTTCCTCACGATCGACACGCTCGGGGTCTCCGGGCGCTTGACCGAGGAGGATGCGCCGTCGCTCGCCGAGCGCGGCTGGGAGGTCGGGTCGCACACGATCAGTCATCCGACGCTGACGAAGATCGACGACCTGAGCTTGGGCGACGAGCTGATCCGCTCGAAGGCGGAGATCGAGCGCCTGACCGGCGCCGACTGCACGTCGGTCGCCTATCCGAAGGGCCGCGCGGACGAACGTGTCGTGCGAGCCGCGGAGGCCGCGGGCTATCGCGCCGGCGCCGCGCTCGAGGGCGCGACGCCACTCGGTTTCTCCGTCCTCGCCTGGCCGCGAGTCGGTGTCCGCGGCGACGACAGCCTTCGGGTGTTCCGGCTCAAGTGCTCCCATGCCGTGCGCAACGCCCGCTCCGGCTGGGCCCGCCGGCCGGCGGCGAAGATCGCCACGGCAGCCGGCAGCGCCCGGCGCCGGTTACGGGCGTAAGCAGACGAAGAGCGGTTCGTCGCCGTGGAGGCCGTAGCGCGTGCGCGCGGTTTCGTCTCTCTGCTCGTCGAGGAGGATCGGCGCGACATCGAAGCCGGCAAGCGCGAGCCGGCCGGCGTATGCGTCCGGGTCACCGCGCACGGATCGCCACGGCGCCTGGACGATCAGACAGCCGCCGGGCCGCGTCACGCGGTGGAGCTCCGCGACGGCGTCGTCGTGGGGCTCGACGATGTCGAGAACGTGCGAGCAGAGGACAAGCGAGTACGCGCCGTCCGGGAGGTCGAGGCGGAGAACGCTCATCGTCCGGTCGGCGAGCGGATGGTCGGGATCGACGTCGACGGCCAGCCACGTCGCTGCCCTCGGCCGGAAGCGGTCGACGATCGACCTCTCCGGCCCGACCTGCAGCACGTCGCCCCCGAGCAGCTCCGGGCGCTCGTCGAGATAGAGGCAGAGCGCGCGCTGGCGCTCGTACGATCCACACGCGGGGCAGTAGAGCGTCGGATACGAGACGAAGCGACGGTACGTGTGGCCGCAGCAGGAGCATTCGACGTTGTCGCCGCGCAGCGCTACCCCGACGCAGGCGAAGACCACTCGGTTCGAGGCGGCCTGCAGTTGCCGCGGGACGAGGGGCTTGACCGTTTCTCGGAGTCGATGGAGCACGGCGCAATCATCTAGACTCGCGCGCGGTCGTGACGGTGATCGCGAGACGGCTCGTCCCGGGTGCGGCTCTCCTCGTCGTCGCAGCTGCGGTTGGGGGTGCAGCGCACGCCGTCGCGCCTGGCAAGAACGGGAAGATCGCGTTCTCGGCCTCGGACGGGACGAGCATCGAGATCTACGTCGCAAACGCGAACGGCACGGGCGCGCAGAAGATCACGCAGGCGCCGGGCCTCGACGGCACGCCGGCGTGGTCCCCGGACGGCAAGCGAATCGCCTTCCGCAGCCAGCGAGACTTTCCCGGCGCGCAGCAAACCGATCTCGGTGCGTACGAGATCTACGTCATGTCGGCCGACGGCTCGCGGCCGACGAGGATCACGAACAACGCTGCGGCCGACTTCGAGCCTTCGTGGTCGCCTGACGGCAAGCGCCTCGCGTTCTACACCCTGCGCGACGGGAACTACGAGATCTACGTCATGAACGCAGACGGCAGCTCACCAAAGAACCTCACGAACGATCCCGCGCTGGACACGCAGCCCGCGTGGTCGCCCGACGGAAGGCGCATCGCCTTCTCGAGCACGCGCGTCGGCGTCACCCACGTGTTCGTGATGAACGCCGACGGAACAGGCGTGCGGCAGGTGACGACGGGGGACGGTACGGACGCAAACGTCGCGTGGTCACCGGATGGGAAGCGGCTCGCGTTCGCGCGCTTCACGCAGGCGTCGAGCTTCGACGTCTACACGATCGGCGTCGACGGGACCGGCGAGCAGCGCCTGACGAGCTCACCGCAGCTCGAGCTCGGGCCGGCTTGGTCGCCTGACGGGAAGAAGATCGCGTTCACGAGCGACATGGCGCAGCCGGGCTCGTTTCGCATGTACACGATGAACTCGGATGGCAGCGGCGTCAGCGCGCTCCCGACCGACCCGGCCGCGGGGTTCGAGCCGGACTGGCAGACGCTCGGCTTCCCGACCGGCTGCACGATCGTCGGCACGACGGGGAACGACCGTCTGACCGGTACGGCGAGGCAAGGACGTGCTCTGCGGCCTCGCAGGCAACGACACGCTGAAGGGCCTGGGCGGAAACGACACGCTGCTCGGCGGGGACGGCGCGGACCGTCTCGACGGAGGACCCGGGCAAGGATCTGGCGGACGGCGGCTCCGGCAAGGACTCCTGCAAGGCCGAGCGCAAGCGCTCCTGCTAGCTAGACGCCGAAGCCGTTCGCGCGCCGCGGCGATCGCCTGGCGCACGTCGCGCGGGCCCGGCGAGAGAGGCGAGCGTCGGCGCGTCGGGCGAGGACGAAGCTGCCGTCGAGCGACGTCTGACGCGATCTGCTCGTGCGCATCGCGGAACGGCACACCGTCGTCGACGAGTCGCTCGGCAGCGGCGCCGGCCTGGAGGTGGGGGTCAGCGGCTGCCTCGTCCAACCGCTCGGCATCGAACGCCACCTCGCGAACAAGCACGGCGAGCGCCTCGACCGTCGTCGCGAGGTCGTGGCGGGCGGCGAACACCGGCGCCTTGTCCTCCTGGAGATCGCGGTTGTACGCGAGCGGCAGGCCCTTCATCACCGCGAGCAGGCCGGTCAGGCGCCCGATCGCCGTTCCGGCCTTGGCGCGTGCGAGCTCCGAGACGTCGGGGTTCAGCTTCTGCGGCAGCATCGACGATCCGGTCGCCGCCGCTTCGGGCAGGTGGACGAAGCCGAACTCGGTCGTCGCCCAGAGACAGAGCTCTTCTCCGATCCGCGACAGGTGGCCGTGCAGGAGCGCGCAGGCATAGAGGTAGTCGAGCGCGAAGTCCCGGTCTCCGACGGCGTCGAGGGAGTTCCGGAGCTGCTGGGGCGGCGGCGGGAGGGGCAGAGTAGAGCCGGCCGCGGCGCCGGAGCCGAGCGGCGACGGGTGCGCGGCTTCGGCCGCGAGCCGAAATCGCTGGAGGTCGCGCTCGAGCATCTCCACCCAGGCGAGCAGGTGATGGCCGACGGTGCTCGGCTGCGCGCGCTGGAGGTGGGTGTACGCAGGCATCGGCGCCTCTGCCTCGTCGTCGGCGCGGCCCAGGATGTCGGCGACCAGCCCGCGGATCGCGCGGCCCGCCTCGTCGCACGCGTCCTCGACGTAGAGGCGCAGCGCGGCGGCTACCTGGTCGTTCCTCGACCGTCCGGCGTGGATCCTTCTGCCGACCGGCCCCAGTAGACGCTCGATCGCCGTGTGGACGTCCTCGTCCGACGGCAGCACGTCAGCTGCGCTGATCTGCGAAAGCCGTTGCTCGGCCTCCGCGAGCTCGTCGTCGTCGAGCAGACCGGCAGCACGGAGCCGCGCGGCGTGGATCCTCGTCGCCTCGACGTCGTAGGGAAGGAGCTCGGCGTCGTCGGCGCGGAGGAACACCCAGACCTCGGGTGCGAGCCCCTCGCGCACGCGGCCCGACCAGAGCGTCATGTCGCGGCGGCGATCTGGCGATGCCGTGCGGCTGCGAGCTCGGCCTCGAGCGATGCGATGCGGACGAAGCCCGCGGCCGCCTCGTGGGGGAACGTCTCGCCCGGCGCATACGAGGCGAGCGTCTCTGCATACAGCGCGTTCGGCGACCGGCGGCCGTCGACGGTTGCCGACCCTGCCTGAAGCAGAAGGCGGACGTCGCCGTCGACGAGCGCCTGCGTCATGTCGACGAACGCGTCGATCGCGACGCGCGCGGGGTTGTACCACTGACCCTCGTAGACGAGCTCCGTCCAGGCCACCTCGAGCTGGCGCTTGATCCGGAGCTCGGCCTTCGTCAAGACGAGATCCTCGAGCGACCTGTGGGCTTCGATCAGCGCGATCGCGGCCGGCGCCTCGTACACCTCGCGGCTCTTGATGCCGACGGCGCGGTTCTCGACCATGTCGATCCGCCCGACGCCGTACGCGCCCGCCCTCGCGTTCAGCTCGGCGACCAGCTCGTGAAGGGGGAGCGAGACGCCGTCGATCGCGACGGGCAGCCCCGCCTCGAACTCCACCTCTACCTCCTCCGGGGCCGGCGCCGCGTGAGGATCTGCGGTGAGCTCGTACGGCTCCTCGGGCGGCGCCTGCCACGGGTCCTCGAGGACGCCGCACTCGATCGATCGCCCGAAGAGGTTCTCGTCGATCGAGTACGGAGACGCGGCTGTCTGGGCGACCGGGATCCCCTTCGCGATCGCGTACTCGATCTCCTCGTCGCGCGTCCAGACCGTGTCGCGGAGCGGCGCGATCACCTCGACGCCCGGATAGTTGGCGCGGAAGGAGAGCTCGAAGCGGAGCTGGTCGTTGCCTTTCCCCGTGCAGCCGTGCACGACCGCGTCCGCGTCGAGCTCGATCGCAATCTCCGCTACTGCGGCCGCGATCACGGGCCGAGACAGCGCCGAGACGAGGGGATAGCGGCCCTCGTACAGGGCGTTCGCCTTGAGCGCCTTTGCCACCTGCTCGTCGGCGAACGCCTCCCTGCGGTCGACGACCAGGACGTCGGCTGCGCCTGCAGCCTCGCCGCGCTCGATCGACGCGTCGATGTCGAACGCCTGCCCGACGTCGACGAGCACCGCGACTACGCGATCGAAGGCGTAGTCCTCGATCAGCCAGGACACGATGCAGCTCGTGTCGAGGCCGCCGCTGAACGCGACGACCGCCGTGCGGCTCACGCGCCGTCGCCTTCCAGATGGTGCCGCAGCAGCTCGGCGACGTCCTTCCCCGAGCTGCCCTCGCGCGCGGCGACGAAAATCGTGTTCTCCCCCGCGACCGTTCCCACGATGTCACCGAGGACGGCTGCGTCGATCGCATCGGCGAGCGGCGTCGCATAGCCCGCCGGCGTCTTCAGCACGACGAGCTGGCCCGTGGGCTCGATCGACATCGCGTGGCGGCGGAGCGCCGCCGTCAGGTCGTTGAGCCGGTCGAGGTCGCCGCTGCCGGGAAGCGCGTAGACGAGACGCCCCCCGACGCCCCGGACCTTGACGAGGCCGAGCTGATGGATGTCGCGCGAGACGGTCGCCTGCACGGCCTCGATGCCCTCTTCGCGAAGCGCCTCGACGACGTCGCTCTGTGTCGAGAGCGCCCGCTCCTGGACGAGCCGGAGGATCGCGCCCTGGCGGTCGTACTTCTGCATTCGCGTATTATGCAGAAATCTCGCATCTATGCAGTAGGGCGTGCGGCTGCAGCGCGCCTTCGGTCTCGTAGAGTCGCACGTGTGGCCATCCTTGGCATCGACGTCGGCGGCACGTTCACGGATGCGGTGCTGCTGGACGACGGCGTGGTGCGGACGGCGAAGGTCCCGACCGCTGCGTCGCAGGAGGAGTCGGTGCTCGCCGCGGCAGCAGAGGTCGGTGCTAGCGCCGTCGAGCGCTTCTCGCACGGCACGACGATCGCCACGAACGCGCTGCTCGAGCGCAAAGGCGCTCGCACGGCCCTCGTCGCGACGGAGGGCTTCGAGCATCTGCTCCACCTTCGCCGCCAGACCCGCGCTCATCTCTACCGCCCCTGCGCGCCGCAGCCCGAGCCGCTCGTGCCGCTCGAGCGCTCGTACGGCGTCACCGAGCGCATCGGACCGGATGGCGTCCTGAAGCCGCTCGACCTCGACTCACTGCCGCCGGTCGACGGCGAGGCGATCGCCGTCTGCCTCCTCTTCGCCTTTCGCGACCCGACACACGAGCGCGCGGTCGCCGATCGCCTGCGGGTGGCGTACCCCTCGGCGCACGTCGTCGCCTCGCACGAGATCGCACCGGAGTTCCGCGAGTACGAGCGCGCCTCGACCGTCGCCGCCGACGCGTATCTCGGGCCGACGTGCGGCCGCTACTTCCGGGCGCTGGGTGAGGCGTGCCGCGCGGCGGGGCTGCCCGAACCGCTCGTCATGCGCTCGTCCGGCGGCGTCGTGAGCGCGGAAGACGCCGCAGCCCATCCGGCGCTCGTCCTCGTCTCCGGACCGGCCGCCGGGACGGTCGGCGCCGGCCTCGTCGCGAAGCGGGCGGGGATCGACAACGCGATCGCCTTCGACATGGGCGGCACCTCGACCGACGTGTCGCTCGTCGTCGGCGGCAGCGCCGAGCGGACCGTCGAGCGGAGCGTCGGCGGCTTCCCGATCCGGCTGCCGATGGTCGACATCCACACCGTCGGTGCGGGCGGCGGCTCGATCGTGTGGCGGGACTCAGGCGGGGCGCTCCGCGTCGGGCCGGAGAGCGCCGGCGCGATCCCCGGCCCCGCGTGTTACGGCAACGGCGGCACGAGGCCGACCGTCACCGACGCCAACCTCTTGCTCGGCCGGCTGCCGGCGGCGCTGGCAGGCGGGCTCGAGCTCGACCGCGGAGCGGCGGAGCAGGCGCTCTCCGGCATCGACCCGGTCGACGCGATCGAGATCGTGAACGCCGAGATGCTCCGTGCCCTCCGCGTCGTCTCCGTCGAGCGCGGGCACGATCCACGTGACTTCGCGCTGGTCGCGTTCGGCGGCGCGGGGCCCCTGCACGCCTGTGCGCTCGCAGAGGAGCTCGGCATCGACACGGTGCTCGTGCCCGGAGCAGCCGGCGTGCTCTCCGCGCTCGGGCTCGTCGTCAGCGACGAGCGCCGCGACGCCGTCGTCTCGTACGTCTGCCCTCTCGACGCCGCGCCCGACCTGCCCGAGGCGGGGGAGGCAGATCTGCGCTACCGGGGCCAGTCGTTCGAGCTGACCGTGCAGCTCGGGCCGGACCTCGCGGAGCGCTTCCACCGGGCGCACGAGGAGCGCTATGGCGTCGCGTACGCGGATCGCGCGGTCGAGCTCGTCGCCGTGCGGACGGCCGAGATCTCGCCCGGACCGGAGATAGCGTTCCCGCCTGCGGAGCCGCTCGAGGTCGCTGGCCCGTCCGTCCTCGAGCTCGACGGCGCCACCTGCTGGATCCCCCCTGGGTGGGTGGGGGTTAGGGATGGGGATACCACGCTCCGGGTGACGCGACAGTGAATATTCAGCTCCAAGTTCTCGGCGCGCAGCTTCGCGCTATCGCCGAGGAGATGGGGGCGGCGCTCGTCCGCTCGGCCTTCTCGGCGAACATCAAGGAGCGACGGGACTGCTCGACCGCCCTCTTCGACGAGCGCGGGCGAATGATCGTCCAGGCGGAGCACATTCCGGTGCACCTCGGGGCGATGCCCGAGGCGGTCGATGCGGTCAGGGCGCGCGACCCGGCTCCCGGTGAGGTCTACGTGATCAACGACCCCTTCACTGGCGGCACGCACCTCCCGGACATCACGCTCGTCTCGCGGATCCCGTGCGGCTACGCGTGCTCGCGCGCGCACCACGCCGACGTCGGCGGCATGGAGCCGGCCAGCCTGCCGGCGACGTCGACCGACATCTACCAGGAAGGTCTCGTGCTGCCGCCGGTGCGGCTCGACGGCGAGCTGCTGACGGTCATGCTCGCGAACATGCGTAACCCCGAGGAGCGCCGCGGCGACCTCGAGGCACAGCTCTCGGCCCACCGGCTCGCGGAGTGGCGACTGGCGGAGCTCGTCGAGCGGCGCGGCGCCGACGCGGTGGCAGAGGCGATGGATGAGCTCTACCGCTATTCCGAGCGGGTCGTTCGCGCCGCGATCTCCCGTCTTCCGGACGGGCGCTACGAGGCGGAGGACTCGCTCGAGCCGGCGGAGGGCGAGCTCGTGCTCCGGGCGGCCGTGACGATCGCGGGCGACGAGGTGACGATCGACTTCAAGGGGACGTCCTCGCAGCACGAAGGGAACCTCAATTGCCCGCTGGCCGTCACGAGGTCGGCCTGCTACTTCGTCGTTCGCTGCCTGACCGAGCCCGACCTTCCTTCTTCCGGCGGCGCGTACGCGCCCGTCCACGTGACGGCCCCGGAGGGGTCGGCGCTCAACGCGCTGCCGCCGGCTGCGGTCGTCGCCGGCAACACGGAGACGTCCAGCCGCATCGTCGACGTTGTCTTCGCCGCTTTCGGCCAGGCGATCCCGGTGCCTGCCCAGGGTCAGGGGACGATGAACAACGTTACGTTCGGCAACCGGTCGTTCACGTACTACGAGACTCTTTCCGGGGGCCAGGGAGCCTGCCCGGACGCGGACGGGCCGAGCGCGGTGCACGTCGCGATGTCGAACACGCTGAACACGCCGGTCGAGGCGCTCGAGCTCGCATATCCGCTTCGGGTCGAGCGCTATGCGTTGCGCACTGGCTCGGGCGGCGGCGGCGCACACCGTGGCGGGGACGGCGTGATCCGCGAGCTGCGGGTGCTCGAGGACTGCCGCCTCTCGCTCCTGACCGAGCGGCGGCTGTACGCGCCGCGCGGCGTTGAGGGTGGTGAGGACGGCGAGCGGGGACGCAACCTCCTGAACGGCGAGGAGCTGCCGCCGAAGGTGTCGCGTGCCGTGTCGGCTGGCGACCTGCTGCGGATCGAGACGCCGGGCGGCGGCGGCTACGGCCCGCCCGCCCAGGGCTAGGGGTCAGTCCCCCGCGTCTTCGAGCGCCGGCCGCCGGGGGCTCGGCCGGACGAAGAGCATCTTCCCGGCCCACCTGGGTAGCCACCAGTTCCATTCGCCCGCGATCTGCATGATTGACGGCACGAGCAGTGCCCGGATCACCGTCGCGTCGAAGATGATCCCCGCCGCGAGCCCGATTCCGAACTGCTTGACGTCGACGCCCGGGCTCGTCGAGAGCACGAAGAACGCGAACATGAGCACGAGAGCCGCGCTCGTCACGAGCTTGCCGGTGCGCGCGAGACCGAGCGCGATCGCCGACTTCGTCTCCCCGGTCTCGTCGTACGCCTCGCGCATCCGGCTGACCATGAACACCTCGTAGTCCATCGACAACCCGTAGAGGAACGCGAAGATCATCAGCGGGATCCAGGAGATGATCGCGTCGGTCGGATGGACGTTCCAGATCGCCTCCGAGCCGTTGCCCATCTGGAAGATGAAGACGATGATCCCGAACGCCGCTCCGAGCGAGAGCAGGTTGAGGATCACGGCCTTGACGGACAGGAACACGGAGCGGAATGCGCGCATCAGCAGGATCAGCGTCAGGACGATCACGAACAGAAGGACGTACGGGAACTTCCCGTACACGGCGTGCACGAAGTCCCTGTCCTCGGGGGCGGTGCCGCCGAGGGCGACGCGTGTGCCATTGCCGAGCTCCGACTCGAGCGAGGGAAGCACGGTCTTCTGCAGGTGCGTGATCGTCCGGTTCGTCGAGTCTGCAGCGCCGTCCTCCGACGGGAAAGCCTCCACGAGCTGGCTCGTGCTGCGCCTCCAGGCGGCCGGAGCGGCGGCGCCGTCGATCCCTTCCGTCTGCGCGAGGCGGTCGGCCGTTGCGACGGCAGCTGAACGCGACCCGTTGTTCTCGATCAGCACGACGAGTGGCTTGAGCACGCCAGGTGAGATGCCGGCGTCGGTCAGTCGCCGGAGCCCGATCACGGCATCCTGCGTCTTCGCGCCCGCAAGCGAATTCGCCTGTGCTTCGGCGGCGTGGAGCTGAACTGCCGGGATCATCAGCAGCGCGACGATCGCGATCCCGATGCCAGCAGTCAGGTACGGGCGCCGCATGACGATGTGCGACCAGCGCCACCAGAAGCCCCGCTCCTCGTCCGTTCCCTCGACGATCCGCTTCGGCATCACGCGAACGGAGTTGATCCGCCGGCCGAGGAGAGAGAGCATCGCGGGCAGGAACGTGATCGCCGCGCAGACGGAGACGAGCGGGATCAAGAGGCCGCCGATCCCGATCGAGCGGATGACGGGGATCGGGATCAAGACCATGGACATCAGCCCGATCGCGACCGTGGAGCCGGAGACGATCACCGAGCGCCCGGCGTGGGTCATCGTCTCCACGACAGCCGAGTCGACGTCGTTGCCGTGCCGCAGCTCGTCGCGGAAGCGGAAGATCATCAGCAGCGCATAGTCGATCGCCACGCCGAGCCCGACGAGCGCGACGAGGAACTGCACGATCAGCGAGACGTTCGTGATGTACGTGAGCGCCCAGATCAGCGTGAACGTGTTCAGGATCGAGGCAACCGCCATCAGGAGCGGCATCACCACGGCCGGCAGCGTCCCGAAGACGAACAGCAGGATGACCGTCGCGCCGAGCCCGCCGATCAGCGCCTCCGTGAGGACGCTCGGCCCGTTCGAGTCCCCGCCCTCGGAGTCGTAGAGCGCATCCCTCCCTGTCACGTTGACCACGACGTCCTGGGGAACGGCTGCCTCGAACGCCTGCCGGATCTCGCCTGTGCCCGCGTCGGCGCTGAAGCTCTGCTGGCCGGGCGGATAGATGGTCGCGAACATCGTCCGGCCGTCCTTCGAGGCGTAGGCGTCGTTGCCGTCCGTGGTGAAGAACGACCCGACGCGGAAGTTCGGATATGCGGCAGAGACCTTGCCGATGGCCACCGCGAGGTCGTTGTCCGCCCGCAGATCCCGGTCCGCGTGGAAGACGACCACGTTCGGCGGCTGGCCGCCCGTCCCGAAGGTCTTGAGCGTCCGCTGATTCGCCTCGTAGGCGGAGAAGCCCGGGATCGAGAACTCCTCGAGCCAGCGGCTCGAGACGGCCATGGCCGAGTACGCGCCGAGCAAGGTCAGGAAGATCCACGCCACGATCACGAGGCGGCGGTGGCGCATGACGATGTGCGCGAGTCCCTCGAGCATCCCCTAGAAGCTATCCTGCCATGGTCGTGTGGGAGGCGATCTTCCTCCTCATAGTGTTGAAGATCCCGGTGGTCTACGTCTGCTGCGTCGTGTGGTGGGCGATCCGCGCCGAGCCAAGGCCGTTCGACGGGCTCGAGCCGGCTGTGATTGCGGCGCCGCCGGAGACCGATCCGCGGCCGGGCGCCGACCTGCGCCGCTACCGGCCTTCCCGCGGCCCCGGGCCGCACGGCCGGCCGCTTCGCACGTACTCTCGCCGACCCGCTAGGGTCACCGCGTGAGCACGAACGGGACCAGCGAGGCGCACGCCGAGCGGACGTCCCTCGACATGATCGCCGGGCTCCTCGCCTCGGCGGCGCTCTTTTTCGCCCTGCTCGCGCTCGCGTTCCATCCTCTCGTCGTCTCCGTCGCCGCGTTCCTTCTCGGTCTCACATCCGCCGGCATGAGCCGCCACCACGAGCGGTTGGCCGGTGTCGCGCTCGCCGTCGCCGGTGTCTGCTTCATCGCGGGCATGGCGATCGCCGTGACCACCCACAACTCGCTCTGGTAGACCGGCGCCGGGGTGAGACCGTGAGCGACCCAAAGGCCGCAGGCCCGAACGCGGGCTACGAGACCGCGCTCCTCTACGACTACCTCGAGAACCCTGAGGCCGTGCCGGAGGAGTGGCGCCAGATCCTCGCCGAGCGCCTGGCACAGGCGCTCTCTGGAGACGGCGCGCAGGCCCCTGTCGTCGTGGCCCCGCCCGTCAGCGAGCCGGTCGCAGAGCTGCCGGCAGCTGTCGAGCATGAAGTGGAGGCCGAGCCGGAGCTGGAGGCCGAGCCGCAGCCGGAGCCCGAGCCGCCCGTCGCCCCGGTCGCGGCCGAGCCCGACGACGAGCTGCTCGGCGGCGTTGCCGCCGCCATGGCGCTCGTCAGGGCGTACCGCACGCACGGCCATCTTGCGGCGCATCTGGACCCGCTCGGCTCGCCGCCGATCGGCGATCCGGCGCTCGAGCCGTTGCGGCTCGAGCCGCCGCTGACGCCGGAGCTCCAGGAGCGGATACCCGCCGATCTGCTCCGCCTCTACGTGCCCGGCGAGACGCTCGCCGACGTGCTGCCAGCGCTCGAGGAGATCTACTGCGGCACGAGCGCGTACGAGATCGAGCACATCTCGGACCACGAGGAGCGTATGTGGCTGCGCCAGGTGATCGAGTCCGGTCGCTACCGGGAGCCGCTGAGCGCCGACGGGAAGCAGCGCCTGCTCAGGCACCTGTCCGAGGTCGAGGCGTTCGAGCAGTACCTCCGGCGCGCCTTCCTCGGACAGAAGCAGTTCTCGATCGAGGGGCTCGACGTGCTCGTGCCGATGCTCGACGAGGCGATCGGGATCGCCGCGGGGACTGGCGCCCACCAGGTCGTGATGGGGATGGCGCACCGCGGGCGGCTCAGCGTCCTCGCCTACACGCTCGGGCAGCCGTACGAGAGCCTGCTCCGCGAGTTCGAGGGCGAGCGAACGATCGAGGCGGTTGTCGGCAGCCCCGAGGGCGGCACAGGCGATGTCAAGTACCACCTTGGGGCGGAAGGCGTCCACCGGACGGCGGCGGGTGACATCGCCGTCACGCTCGTCTCGAACCCGAGCCACCTCGAGGCCGTCAATCCCGTCGTCGAGGGCTGGGCACGCGCGACGCAGACCGACCGCTCGACCGGCATCGGCCGTCACGACCCGTCGGTCGCGCTGCCGATCCTCATCCACGGCGACGCGTCGTTCGCAGGACAGGGCGTCGTCGCCGAGACGTTCAACTTCGAGGGGCTGGCCGGCTACTCGACCGGCGGCACGCTGCACGTGATCGCGAACAACCAGATCGGGTTCACGACCGATCCTGCGGAGGGACGCTCGACGCGCTACTCGAGCGACCTCGCGAAGGGCTTCGACGCGCCGATCGTCCACGTCAACGCCGACGATCCGGAGGCGGCGGTCTCCGCGATCCGGCTCGCGCTCGCCTTCCGCGAGCGGTTCGGGCACGACGTCGTCGTCGACCTCGTCGGCTACCGGCGCTTCGGGCACAACGAGCAGGACGAGCCCGCCTACACGCAGCCGCTGATGGCGCAGCAGATCGCGGAGCAGCCGACGGTGCGCGCCCAGTTCGCCGAGCGGCTGATCGAGGAGCGGGTCATCTCCGAGGCGGACGCACAGAAGCTGGTCGACGACGCGACCAACCGCCTGCGCGAGGCGCACGACCGGCTGCGTGCGTCCATCGCCGAACCGCCCGAGCAGAGCGGTGCGACGCCTCCGGCCGGCTCTGGCGACGTGCTGACCTCGGTGCCGGAGAGCCGCCTTCGGGAGCTCGACCGGGAGCTCGTCGCGACACCCGAAGGCTTCACCGTCAACCCAAAGCTTGCGCGCCAGCTCGAGCGGCGCCGGGACACGCTCGACGAGGGCGGGATCGACTGGGGCCACGCCGAGGCGTTGGCGCTCGCCACGCTCGTCGTCGAGGGGATCCCCGTCCGGCTGACGGGCCAGGACTCCGAGCGCGGGACGTTCTCGCAGCGGCACCTGGCGCTGCACGACACCGTCACGGGCGAGCGCTACCTCCCGATCGAGCACCTGGCCGGCGCGCAGGCGTCGGTCGAGGTACACAACTCGCCGCTCTCGGAGTACGGCGCGCTCGGTTTCGAGTACGGCTACTCGGTCGCTGCTCCGGAGACGCTTGTGCTCTGGGAGGCGCAGTTCGGCGACTTCGTCAACGCGGCGCAGATCATCATCGACCAGTTCCTCGTCTCCGGCCTCTCGAAGTGGGGCCAGACGTCCCGGCTGACGCTGCTGCTGCCGCACGGGTACGAGGGCAACGGGCCAGAGCATTCCAGCGCCCGGCTGGAGCGCTTCCTCCAGTCGGCGGCGCAGGAGAACATCCGCGTCGCGAACCCGTCGACGGCGGCGCAGTACTTCCATCTGCTCCGGCGCCAGGCGCTCGACGCTCGCCCGCGGCCGCTCGTCGCGATGACGCCGAAGGGCCTCCTCCGTCTCAAGGAGTCCGCTGCCCGGCTCGACGACCTGACCGCCGGTCGCTTCGAGCCCGTGCTCGACGACCCGTCGGCCGACTACGAGCGCGTCCGCCGTCTCGTCTTCTGCTCGGGGAAGCTCTTCTACGACATCGACGGGCACGAGGCTCGTGCGTCGACGGAGGGTGGTGTCTCCGTCGTCCGCATCGAGCAGCTCTACCCGTTCCCCGCCCGGGCGCTCTCGGACGTCGTCGCGCTCTACCCAGCCGTGCGCGAGATCGTCTGGGCGCAGGAGGAGCCGCTGAACATGGGCGCCTATCGCTCTATCCGTCACCGGCTCGAGGACGTGCTGCCCGACGACGTCTCCCTCCGCTACTCCGGGCGGCCGTGGCGCGCGAGCCCGAGCGAGGGCTATCCGACCGCGCACCTTCGCGAGCAGGACCGGATCGTGCGCGAGGCCCTGGGAATCAACTGACCGGGCATCAACTAGAGGTCTCGGGCGTCAGCCCGAGCGCTAGGGCTTCTTGCCGTTCCGGGTCTGGCGGACGATCGACGCAGCGGCGGCAGCCGCTTTCGGCCCGTGCTTTCGCACCTGCGTGAGCACGAGCCTCTTCTGCGCCGGAGGGAGGCGCCGCCACATGCGGTACGCGGCGAGGGCGACTCCGACTGAGCTCTTCGGCACCATGCAACCATCCTCGCACATCCACGGATCGAGAAGGAACCTGGCTCTCCTTCACAAATCCGTTACAATCGAGCCGTCCCCGGAACGTCCAAGGAGGAATCTGCATGCCCGTTGACACCGCGTCGGTCTTCTCTCAGGTCATCGACGAGCACATCGAGCTGAAGCGGCGGAACGCCGAGCTCGAGCCGACCCTGCCGATCGATCGGTACGTGAACGGTGATCCCTTCGAGAATCACCCGCTCTTCAAGACCGAGGAGCAGGCCCGCATCGAGGAGACGATGGACGGCACCGAGCCGGCCGTCGTCGCGCACGCCGCGGTGCCGTGGCCGGTTGAGGATGAGCCCGCGCCGCCCGCGCCGTCCGAGGACGACGGCCTTTGGGGGCGCTCCCGCGACTTCGACTGGGGCGACTAGCCGGCCTCAGCACCCGCGCTGGTAGGTCAAAGCGCGAACAGTCTTGAACCACTCGCCCGCGACGGCGTAGGGGATGGTCGTCCAGGGGTAGTCGACGCCGACTGCGTCGACGTCGCCGTCGACGCAGCGGTCGAAGAGCATCCGCGCGCGCGTGACGTGGAAGCGTGAGGTCACGAGCAGGATCCGCTTCCAGCGATGTTCGCGCACGAGCCTCGCCGACGGCCTCGGCCTCGCCGCGCGTCGAATCGGGGTCGGGCGTGAAGCACACGACACCGGAGCCCGTTGCCCACCGTGATGGCAGAGGCCCGGCGCGCGCGGCTGGCTCGGGTCGAAGCCGTTCGAGATCACGAGCACGGGCGCGACGCCCTGCGCGCATCAGCGCGAGGCCGCCGTCGAGCCGCTCGTGCTTCGAGCCCGAGAGGACGACGACCGCGTCTGCGTGGCCGACCTCGTCCTCGGTCGGGAAGAAGACGAACCGCAACGTCAGGACGACGGCGCCGGCGGCGAGCATCACCAGGCAGACGAGGAGGAGGCGCCGGAGCACGACCGCGCATCGTAGAGTCCCGGCGCGTGCGCTCGCTCGGCCTCTATCTCCGCGCGGTCAGGCGGCCGCTGCTCACCGGGCGGCCGTCGCTCGGCCCGCTCGACGGGCGGCTCGTGTTCGTGTTCGGAAGCCCCCGGTCGGGCACGACCTTCCTCGCCGGCGCGATCGGCTCGCTGCCGGGCTTCGTCGATCTCGGCGAGGTGAACCCGCTGAAGGCCGCGATCCCGGACGTGACGGCGCGGGAGGTCCGCCGGATCGTCGACCGCGTGCGCCGTCTCGGGCTCGTCGGCTCGCACCGCGCCGTCGAGCAGACGCCCGAGGTCGCGTACGTGCTGCCCGAAGTCGCCGAGGCGTTCCCCCAGGCGACGCTCGTGCACGCGGTCCGAGACGGCCGCGATGTCGCCTGCTCTCTGCTCGAGCGCGGCTGGTTCAGCGCGAGGCGCGGCGACGCAGACGACGCGGGCGCCGCCTTCGGCACGCATCCGCGCTTCTGGGTCGAGCAGGGTCGCGAGGCCGCGTTTCGCGAAGCCAGCGAAGCCCGCCGCTGCGCCTGGGCGTGGCGGCGGTACGTATCGGCGGCGCGCCAGAGCGGCGCCCCGGTCGTCGAGGTGCGCTATGAGCAGCTGGCGACCGACGCGACGCACGAGCTCATTGCGCGCCGGCTCGGCGCGTCGCAGTCCGACGTCTCCCACGCTCTCTCCGTGGCCCATGAGCAGTCGATCGGCCGCTGGCGGCGTGACCTCGACGCGGCGCAGCTCGCCGACGTCGAGAACGAGGCCGGAGCGCTGCTGGCAGAGTTGGGTTATGGCACGGGTCCCTGACCGGAACGTCGTCGGCGGAGCGCTGCTCCCGTGCTCGCTCGATCCGTTGACGGGGTTCTTTCGCGACGGCGCGTGCGCGACGTGCCCGGAGGACGTCGGCAGCCACACCGTCTGCGCGGTCGTCACCGCGGAGTTCCTCGACTTCTCCAGGCGCGCGGGGAACGACCTCTCGACGCCCGTCCCGGAGTGGGGCTTCCCGGGCCTCGAGCCCGGTGACAGCTGGTGCGTGTGCGCGGAGCGCTGGCTCGAGGCGTATCACGCGGGCGTGGCGCCCGCCGTCGTGCTCGGCGCAACGCACGAACGGGCCCTCGAGGTGATCGCGATCGAGACGCTGACGGCGCACGCGTTCCAGCCCGACACGGTCTAGCGTGGCGGCCACGCGCCCCGGCCGTGGCAAGATAAGCGCTTCAGCGAAGGGGAGGGTTACGAATGGCTTTGCACCTAGGCGACACCGCACCGGACTTCACGGCCGAGACGACCGACGGGGAGATCTCCTTCCACGACTGGATCGGCGACTCGTGGGCGGTGCTCTTCTCGCACCCGAAGGACTTCACACCGGTCTGCACGACCGAGCTCGGCTACATGGCAAAGATCAAGCCCGAGTTCGACAAGCGAGGCGTCAAGATCATCGGGCTCTCCGTCGACCCGACCGACCGCCACGTCGACTGGGCGGCCGACATCGAGGACACGCAGGGGCACGCGCCCAACTACCCGATCATCGGCGACACGGACTTCAACGTCTCGAAGCTGTACGGGATGCTGCCCACCGAGACGTCGGGCGACCCGCTCGAGCGGACGCCGATGGACAACCAGACGGTGCGGAACGTGTTCGTGATCGCGCCCGACAAGTCGATCAAGCTGATCCTCGTCTACCCGATGACGACCGGACGCAACTTCGACGAGGTGCTGCGTGTGATCGACTCGCTCCAGCTGACCGCGAACCACAAGGTGGCGACGCCGGTCAACTGGCAGCAGGGTGAGGACGTGATCATCGCCGGGTCGGTCTCCGACGAGCAGGCGAAAGAGCTGTTCGGCGAGTGGGACGCACCGCGGCCGTACATCCGCGTCGTACCGCAGCCGACGACCTGACCGCGTACGAGGGAACGGGCGTGTGACCGCGGCCGAGCGCCGCGCCCGTTTCTACGCGCTCCATGAGAGCGCCGGGCTGTTCGCGATGCCGAACCCGTGGGATGTCGGTTCGGCGAAGCTGCTCGAGCGCGCCGGGTTCGCGGCCCTCGCGACCACGAGCGCCGGCTTCGCGTGGTCGCTCGGCAAGCTCGACCAGAAGGTCGCGCGGGACGAGCTCGTCGACCACGTCGCGAGCCTTGCGGACGCCGTCTCCGTGCCGCTGAACGTCGACTCGGAGCGCTGCTATCCGGACGACCCGGGTGGCGTCGCCGAGACCATACGCCTGCTCGGCGAGGCAGGTGCAGCTGGCTGCTCGATCGAGGACTACGACCCCGCGACGGGCGCGATCGACAACATCGGGCTGGCGACTGAGCGGGTCGCGAAGGCAGCGGAGGCCGCGCACGAGTTCGATCCGCCGATGACGCTGACCGCCCGCGCGGAGAACCATCTCCGCGGCGTCGACGACCTCGACGACACGGTCGCGCGGCTCGTCGCGTATCGCGACGTTGGTGCAGACTGTGTCTATGCGCCGGGGCTCACGGACTCCGTGCAGATCGCACGGGTCGTCGAAGAGGTCGGCATTCCCGTGAACGTGCTCGCGCTGCCGGCCGCCCCGAGTCTCCCGGAGCTGGAGGCGCTTGGCGTCCGACGCGTCTCCACCGGCAGCCTGCTCGCAGGTGTCGCGTACGGCGCGCTGCTCACCGGTGCGGAGGAGCTGCTCGGCCCCGGAACGTCCGCGTATGCAACGGGCCATGTCTCGCGCGACGCGCTGAAGGATGCGCTCGGATGAGCGTGCTCGGTCAGACCACAATCGAGCAGACCACAATCGAGCAGTACCTCGACGCCACGTCCGCGTCACGGGTCCTCTTCGAGCGCGCGCTTGCAGCGCTGCCCGGGGGCAACACGCGAACGACGATCTACCACGAGCCGTACCCGGTCTACCTCGCGAGCGGCGAGGGCTGCCGGGTCACGGACGTCGACGGCTCAGTGCGGATCGACTTCATCTCCAACTACACGTCGCTGATCCTCGGCCACTGCCATCCGCGGGTCGTGGAGGCGGTGCAGCAGCAGGCAGCGAAGCTGATGAGCGCGGCCGCGCCGAGCGAGCTCGAGATCGAGCTCGCGGAGCGGATCCGCGATCGCCTGCCGAGCGTCGAGCGCATCCGCTTCGCGAACTCCGGGACGGAGGGGACGATGCTCGCGTTCCGCGCGGCGCGCGCCTTCACCGGCCGGGCGAAGATCGCCACCTTCGCGGGCGGCTACCACGGCTCGCACGACTACGCCGCGAGCATCCCGCCCGAGCCGGCCCAGGCACCCGGCGCACGCGGCATCCCGCCCGCGGTCGCCGAGACGATCGTCGTCTGTCCGTTCGACGACGTCGAGGGCACACGTGCCGCGCTCGAGCCGCACCTGGGCGACCTCGCGGCAGTGATCATCGAGCCCATCCTCGGCGCTGGCGGCGTACAGCCGGCCTCACCGGAGTTCCTGCAGTTCCTTCGAGACCTGACGCGCGACGCCGGCGCGCTGCTCGTCTTCGACGAGGTGATCTCGTTCCGTGTCGGCTACCACGGCGCGCAGGGCGAGCTCGGGATCACGCCTGACCTGACGACGCTGGGGAAGATCATCGGCGGCGGGCTGCCCGTCGGTGCCTGCGGCGGCCGCGAGGACGTGCTGGCGTGCTTCGATCCGCGGCGCGAGGACCGCGTCGGCCACGGTGGGACGTTCAACGCGAACCCGTTGACGATGGCGGCCGGCCTCGTGACGCTCGCCGAGATGACGCCGGAGCGCTACACGGAGATCGAGGCGCTGGCCGTCGACCTCCAGCGGAAGGTCGAGGCGGTGCTCACGGAGACCGGGACGCCTGGCACGGTCACGCGCGCAGGCTCGCTCTTCCACGTGCACGTCGACGACCCGGAGTCGCTCCACCTCGCGCTCCTGAACCACGGGATCCTGTCGACGCAGCGCGGGATGGGCTGCATCTCGGTCCCGATGACTGCCGCCGAGATCGACGCGTACGTCGAGGCGACGAGGCTGAGCCTCGGCTAATCGTCGGCGCCGGCCGCAGCCGGCTCGCCGTGCATCATCGGCGCCAGCTTCGGCACGCGCAGCAGCGCGAGCGCGAGGATGCCTGCGGACGCCGAGAACATCGCCCCGACGAGGAAGGCGACGTGATAGCCGCCGTTGAGCGCTGCGATTGCATCCTCACCGGACGCCGTCAGCGTCTGTGTCCGGTGCGCGGCGACGCTTGCGAGCACCGCCAGCCCGAGCGCGCCGCCCATCATGAACGCGGTGTTGACGACGCCTGACGCGAGACCGGCCTCGTGCGGCTCGACGTCTCCCATCGCCGCGAGCAGGAGCGGGTTGAACGCGATGCCCGCGCCGAGCCCGAGCAGGATCATGCTCGGGAGCACGTCCATCATCACGTTCCCGTCCAGCGGCGCCCGGGCGAAGAGGACGAGGCCTGCGGTCGCGAGCAGCATGCCGACGCCGAGCGGCGCACGGATCCCGTAGCGCATGACGAGCTTCGCCGAGAGCCCGAGCGAGAACGCGCCCATGATGATCGTCGTCGGCAGGAACGCGAGCCCGACCTCGAGCGGCGAGTACCCCAGCACGAGCTGGAGATAGAGGGCGGAGAGGAAGAACCAGGCGAACATCGCCGCCGACCAGAGCACGCCGACGCCATTCGCCGTCGCAAGGTTCCGCAGCTTGAAGAGCCGGAGAGGGACGAGCGGCGACTCGACGCGCGACTCGATGACGAGGAACGCGACCATCAGCGCGGCGGCCGCTCCCAGCAGCCCCAGCGTGCGGGCAGTCGTCCAGCCGACGTCGTTGCCGTTGACGATCGCGTAGACGGCCAGCATTAGCGACGTGGTGACGGTGACGGCGCCCGCGACGTCGAGCCTCCCTGTGGCCACGACGCCGGTGCTCGTCGGCAGCAAGCGGAGAGACAGGAGGAAGACCGCGATCCCGATCGGGATGTTGACGAGGAAGATCCAGTGCCAGCTGAGGACGTCGGTCAGCACGCCGCCGAGCAGCACGCCGAGCGTGCCGCCGCCCGACGCGACGAACCCGAACACGCCCATCGCCTTCGCGCGGTCGGCCGGCTCGGTGAACAGCGTCATGATCAGCGACAGCGACACGGCCGACACGACCGCGCCTCCAAGCCCCTGCACGGCCCGCGCGACGACGAGCATCTCCTGCGAGCCCGCGACGCCGCAGGCGAGGGACGCGCCCGTGAAGAGCACGATCCCGGCGAGGAACATCAGCCGGTGCCCGTAGATGTCGCCGAGCCGGCCGCCGAGCAGGAGGAAGCCGCCGAAGGTCAGCAGGTAGGCGTTCACGACCCAGGCGAGCGACGCCTCCGTGAAGCCGAGATCGGCGCGGATCGACGGCAGCGCGACATTCACGATCGTCGCGTCAAGGACGATCATCAGCGAGCCGAGGCACAGGACGATCAGTGCCAACCAGCGTGTCCGGGAGTCCCCCGCCATCCCTGTCCTACCCTACCGATCGCGATCGAACTGGCCGCAGCGCCTCGTGCCCAAACAGGCCAAGAGTCAAACAGCCAAGGGGACAGTCACTGGGACAGTCACTGGGACAGTCGCTGTGACTGTCCCCGTTGAGAGACTCAGCCGGAGTCCCGGGGGCCGGAAGAGCCGGAGCTAGGCGACCGCAGTCGCTTCCCGCTCCGGCTTAGGCGCCGGAGCGCCGAGCTTCGAGACGGCGACTGCGATCACCTTGTACTCGGGGCAGCTCGTGTCGACGTCCGCGGAGGAGCCGACGAGGAGGTTCGTCCGCACTTCGGGGAAATGGAACGCGGTGAAGACATGGCCCTCGTCGATGCGTTCGTCGATCCGCGCCTCGATCGCGATCTCGCCGTGCTTCGACCGCACCTGGACGACGTCGCCCGTCTCGATCCCGAGCTCGGCGGCATCGTCAGGATGGATCTCGAGCCAGTCGCTCGGGAACAGCTCGAGGTTGCCCGTCCGGCGCGTCATCGTGCCGACGTTGTAGTGCTCGAGGCGCCGCCCGGTGACGAGGATCAGCGGGTACTCGTCGCTCGCCTCGTCGCCCGGCTCCTTGTAGGGGAGGGCGGCGAAGCGGGCCAGGCCGTCCGGGAGCGCGAATGACGTCTGGCAGAGCATGGGCGCGTCCGTCCCGTCCGGCTCGACCGGCCACTGGAGCCCGCGTTCCTCCATCCGCTCGTAAGTGACGCCGGCGAAGTCGGGCGTCAGCTCGGCGATCTCCCGCATCACGTCCTCCGGGCCGTCCCAGGGCAGCTCGTGGCCGAGCCGCGCCGAGATCAGCTTGCAGATCTCGAGGTCGGTCTTCGCCGCGCCGGGCGGGTCGATTGCTGCGCGCACGATCTGCATCCGGCGCTCGGCGTTCGTGAACGTCCCCGTCTTCTCGAGGAACGACGACGCGGGCAGGATCACGTCCGCGTACTTCGTGGTCTCGTTCTCGAAGATCTCCTGGACGACGAGAAACTCGAGGCTGTCGAGCGCCTCCATCACGTGCTCGACGTCGGGGTCGGACTGGACGATGTCGTAGCCGCAGATCCACATCGCCTTCACGCGGCCGTCGATCGCCGCGTCGAACATCTCCGGCATCTTCAGTCCGCGCTCGCGCTTCATCGTCACGCCCCAGCGCTTCTCGAACGACTGCGCGACGCCCTCGTCGGCGACCGAGCGGTAGCCCGTGAACGTGTCGGGGAGCGCGCCCATGTCGGACGACCCCTGGACGTTGTTCTGGCCGCGCATCGGCATCAGCGCGCAGCCTTCGCGGCCGATCTTCCCCGTCGCGAGGGCGAGGTTGCAGATCAGCTGGACGCACTCCGAGCCGTAGCGCTGCTCGGTGACGCCGAGCCCCCAGGCGATGCACGCGTGCTTGGCCTCGCCGTACAGGTGCGCCGCGCGCTCGATGTCGGCGGCGGGCACGCCGCACAGCTCCTCGGCCGCCTCCGGCGTGTACGCCGCGACGACCTCGGCAAACGCCTCGAAGCCGTCGGTCCGTCGCTCGACGAACTCCTCGTCGACGAAGCCGTCGCGGATCAGCACGTGGGCGAGCCCGTTGAGGAAGGCGGCGTTCGCGCCCGGGTGGACGTAGCAGTGGAGGACGCCGTAGTCCGCGAGCTCGATCCGGCGCGGGTCTGCCGTGATCAGCTTCGTTCCCCGGAGGGCCGCCTGCTTCATCCGCGCGCCGGCGACCGGGTGCGCCGCCGTCGGGTTGGCGCCGATGATCAGAATCACGTCGGCGCACTCGATGTCGTCGAAGGAGCCCGAGCAGCCGGAGCGCCCGAGCGACTTGCGGAGCGCGTACGAGGTGGGGGAGTGGCAGACACGCGAGCAGTTGTCGATGTTGTGCGTGCCGATGGCCGCGCGGAAGACGCGCTGCATCGCGTAGCAGTCCTCGTTCGTCGCACGAGACGACGCGAGCCCGGCGATCGCGTCCGGCCCGTGCTCGGCCTTGATGCGGAGAAACTCCGAGGCGACGCGGTCGAGCGCCTCCTCCCAGGTTCCGATCCGGAACGTCCCGCTCTCGCGGACGAGCGGCGCCGTCAGGCGGTCGCGCGAGCGCGTGAACTGGTGCGCAAAGCGGCCCTTGAGGCAGGTGTGGCCTCGGTTCGCAGGTCCGTCGCCGGGACTGATCGAGACGATGCGTCCGCCGCGCGTGTGCGCCTCGAGCCGGCAGCCGACGCCGCAGTAGCCGCAGGTCGTCGAGATCGTCGCGTCAAAGCGGGTGTCAGCCATTCGAGCCCCCTCTCAGGACGCACCCTCGTCGGCCAGACCGACGAGCAGGCGCTCCGTGATCGCGTCGGTGGGACAGGTATCAGCGCAGGCCCCACATGATACGCAGGAGGACTCTTTGAACCCGGAGTCGAGGCCGGCAGTGACGTTCGCGTGGAAGCCGCGGCCGGTGGCGGTCAGCGCGAAGGCGCCCTGGATCTCGTCGCACGCGCGCACGCAGCGGCCGCACGAGATGCAAAGCTCGTGCTGGAAGACGAGATAGGGATGGCGCGCGTCGTGGCGGGCCTCGTGCGTCGCGCCGGTCCAGCGCGGCTCAGAGACGCCGAGCTCCCGCGCGATGGCCGCGAGCTCAGTGTGCTCGGCCGGCGGCTCGGGTAGCTCGGAGAGGACGAGCTCGACGACGTTCCTCGCGATCCGCCGCGCACGCTCCTCGGCCGTTTCGACCACCATCCCGTCGCGGCAGAGGGTCGTGCACGCGGGGAGCGGCCCCGGCGCCCCCTCGACGCCGACGAGGCAGACGCGGCAGGCGCCGAAGGGCGCCATCCGGTCGTCGAAGCAGAGCGTCGGTACCCAGCGTCCGGCGCGCTTGGCCGCGTCGAGCACCGTCTCGCCGGGCTCGACGGAGACGGGGATGCCGTCGATCGACACGTCCATCAGGCGAGCCCCAGCTCGTCCGGCCAGTGTGCGATCAGCGAGCGGATCGGCGCCGGCATGCCGCCGCCGTGCGCGCAGAGGCTCGCCACCTCGAGCGTCTCGAGCAGCTCCTCGAGCGAGGCGCGCGGGACCGGCGCATCGGCTTCGACGAGCTCGAGCGCGCGCGTGAGCCCGATCCGGCACGGGAAGCACTTGCCGCAGCTCTCGTGCGCCCCGAAGCGGAGGAGGTGCCGCGCGAGCGCGCGCATGTCCGTTCGGTCGTCGAAGGCGACGATGCCGCCGTGCCCGACCATGCAGCCGTGCGCGGCGAGCTCGTCGAAGTCGAACGGCGTGTCGAGCGCGGAGGCCGGGAGGATGCCGCCGAGCGGCCCTCCGATCTGGAGTGCCTTGATCTCGCGCCCATCCTTGAGGCCGCCGCCTAGCCCCTCGCAGATCTCCCGCATCGGCGTCCCGAAGCGCACCTCGTAGACGTTCGGGCGCACGAAGCGCTCGTTGAGGCAGGCGAGCTTCGTGCCGGGCGTCGCACCGGGGCTGAGCGCCGCGTACGCCTCCGCACCGTCGCGGGCGATGAACGGTGCGTTGCAGAGCGTCTCGACGTTGTTGACCACCGTCGGCAGCGAGTGGTAGCCCCGCTCGGCGGGAAACGGCGGCCGCGCGTTGACGACGCCACGTAGCCCGTGCAGCGAGTTGAGGAGCGCCGTCTCCTCGCCGACGACGTACGAGCCGGCGCCTTCCGTCACGTGGACGTGGAAGGAGAAGCCGCTGGCGTAGATGTCGTCGCCGAGATGGCCGTCGTCGTACGCGCGCTGCACCGCGGCGTCGAGGGCGGGCTTCGAGTACGGGTACTCGGAGCGCACGTAGACGTGGCCTTCGACTGCGCCGACGACGTAGCCGGCGATCGCCATCCCTTCGAGCAGCAGCGCCGGGTTTCGCTCCATCAGGTACTTGTCGATGTACGAGCCGGGGTCGCCCTCATCGCCGTTGACGACGATGAACTTCGGCGTCGCTGGGGCGTTCCGCGCGAACTCCCACTTCATCCCCGCGGGGAAGCCCGCGCCGCCGCGGCCGCGGAGGTTCGCCGCCTTCATCTCTTCGAGCACCGCCTCCGGGGTCAGCTCGGTGAGCGCACGGCGCAGGCCCGACCAGTCTCCGGGCTGGAGCAAGACCGGCACGTCGAGCGCGCTCTCCCACTTCGGCTCGGGCGCCTCGACGGGCGCGCCGGCGAGGATGCGATCGAGCGCATCCGGCCCGGCGTCGACGACGTTGCCCTCCCTGAACGACGGGCTCGAGTGGCAGAAGCCGAGACAGACCGTCTCCTGGAGCGCCACCTCGCCGTCTTCGGAGCAGCCGGAAAGCGGCGCGCCGAGCTCTGACTCGAGCCGCCCGACCTGCGCGTCGAACTCCGCCGCCCAGCACGCCGTGCCAGTGCACACGCGCACGTTTCGCTTCCCGCGCGGCTGGACGAGGTCGTCGTAGAACGTCGAGACGCCGTAGACGGTCGCCTCGGGCAGGCCGGTCACTTCCGCGGCCCGTCTGCGGTCGTCGTCTGTCACCTCGCCGCGTTCGTCGACCGCCTTCCTCAGCACGTCGAGTGCCGTTCCGCCGTCACCGTCTCCATGCCGCTTCAGGAGCTCGATCAGGTTGTGCGACATCTCCAGCCGACACTACAGAACGCGCTCATGGCGACGCGCGACCTCCCAGGAGGGTTTCGCGACCTCCTATAAGCTCGGCGGGTGAACGAGACTTTCCTCGAGTCGCACGGTCTCGCGACGGCGCTCGTCGTGGCCACGGTCTTGGTCGCAGCGCTGGCCGAGTGGCTCGTGACGCTTCGCGAGCGCATGCAGGCGCTTGCCCCAGAGGCGGGGCTTGCGGCGCGCATGCGGCTCGCGCGGTGAGACGCCGCTGCTCTGTACGGTCACGGCATGTACGGGCTCGAGCAGGATGTCGATGCGATCGCCGCGGCGACGGAGTTCTCCGGTGTTGTGCGCATCGATCGCGACGACGAGATCGAGCTGGCGAGAGCGTACGGCCTCGCCGATCGACGGAACGAGATCCCGAACACGCTCGATACGCAGTTCGCGATCGCGAGCGGCGGGAAGGGCTTAACAGCGCTTGCCGTGGTGAGCCTGATCGAGGACGGCGCGCTCGATCTTCGAACGACGGCAAGGTCCGTGTTGGGCGACGATCTCCCGCTGATCGGTGATGACGTAACGATCGAGCACCTGCTGTCTCATCGCTCTGGCATCGGTGACTACATCGACGAGGACGCAGGCGGCGACATCAACGACTACGTGCTCTCCGTCTCGGTGCACGAGCTCGCAACGACCGAGCAGTACCTCGCGGTGCTCGTCGGGCACGCAGCGAAATTCGCACCGGACGAACAGTTCTCCTACTGCAACGCGGGGTACGTCGTGCTCGCGCTTGTCGCCGAACGAGCGAGCGGCGTTCCCTTCCACGATCTCGTAGGTCAACGTGTTTGTGAGCCTTCGGGGATGGTCGCCACCGCGTTCTTGCGCTCCGACGAGCTCCCGGGTCGCGCTGCGCTCGGCTACCTCACCTCTGAGGCCACGTCGAGGACGAACATCTTTCACCTTCCCGTGCGGGGCAGTGGGGATGGCGGGATCTACTCCACCGTCGGCGACATCCGCTCGTTTTGGACTGCCCTTTTTGCCGGCGAGATCGTGTCGAGTGACTGGGTCGCCGAGATGGTGCGTGCCCGAAGCGACGTGCCTCGGCAATCGATGCAGTACGGCCTCGGCTTTTGGCTCCACGCGTCGGGCAACGCCGTGATCCTGGAAGGGTCGGACGCCGGCGTATCGTTCCGCAGCGGACATGACCCGGTGCGAGGGCTCACCCACACGGTGATCTCGAACACGTCAGAGACGTGGCCGATCGCACGTCTTCTCGATCAGCGGCTGTCGTCCCCGCGCTCGTCAGCTGGCTGAGCATTAGGCCAGCTCGCGAACTAGCGTTTACCGGCGGCTCCCGGATTCATAGCCTGCTCTCATGCAGGCATGCTTCTCTTTGTGCAGATGGAAAACCGAAGGCTCGTGAAGACCCTGCTCCTCGGCGCCACCGCCGTCCTCGTCGCGGCCTCGCTCGCGATCGCCGGCGGGCGGGCGACGAGCCCGACGGCCGGGGTGGTGGTTGTCAACACCCGCCTTGCGTACGGAGGCTCCGGCGCCGGCACAGGGATCGTCCTCACGTCCTCGGGTGAGGTGCTGACGAACAACCACGTCATCCGCGGAGCGAGCGCGATCCGTGTCACCGTCCCGTCGACCGGGCGCACCTATACCGCGACGGTCGCGGGCTACAACGTCACGAGGGATATCGCGCTCCTCCGCCTCCGGGCCGCGCACGGGTTGCAGATCGCCGTGACCGGAAACTCGGCGAGCGTCCGCGTCGGCGGCCGGGTGACGGCCGTCGGCAACGCCCGCGGCGCCGGTCTGAGCACGAAGACGGGCACGGTGACGGGCGTCCACCAGGGAATCACGATCACCGACGAGAACGGGACCTCGCGGCTGACGGGCCTGATCAAGACGAACGCAGCGCTCGAGCCCGGCGACTCGGGTGGCCCGCTGCTCTCGGCCGGTCGCGTCGTCGGCATCGACGCCGCCGCGTCGCGGAGCTTCTCGTTCCGCGGCAGCGGCGACGGCTACGCAATCCCGATCAACCTCGCGCTCTCGATCGTGAGGCAGATCGAGTCCGGCCGCCAGACGCAAACCGTCCACATCGGCGCAACCGCCTTCCTCGGTGTCGCCGTCACGGATCCGGAGACGCTGGGCCAGACGTCGCACGGAGCCGTCGTGCAGCAGGTCGCGAGCGGCTCCCCGGCCGATCACGCCGGAATCGGCCAGGCCGACGTGATCACGGTCTTCGGGGGTAAGCGCGTGACATCGGCGGCGAAGCTGAAGACGATGATCCTCCAGCTGCGGCCCGGCAGCACCGTGCGCGTGACGTGGGTCGACTCGTTCGAGGGCTCGACGAGCGCGTCCGTCCGCCTAGCCACCGGCCCGCCTCAGTAGCGCGCTCTACTCGTCGTGGCGGTGGAGCTCGGCGTTGATCCGCTCCTGGTCGCGCCCGTCCTCCCGCGCCGCCCACCAGAACATGACGGCGGTGATCGCGAGCGAGAGCACGAGGACGGCCGTCAGCACGATCCCGAACGCCGTCGCACCTGACACACCGTCAGTGTGACTGTTCTCACGCGCCGAGCGCTTCTTGGACCGCCTGCTCGAACGTCAGCGCCCGACCTTCTGCCCAGGCGGCGTCGGCAGCCTCGGGTCCCAACTTCGCTCGTGCGCGACCGTGGTTCTTCTCCAGCAGGGCTGTCCAGAACGCAACAGCTGTGACATCGACGCCGAGCGAGGAGAGCGTCGCATCCGCAGCGGCCGCGAGCCGCAGCGCTCGCTCGGCGTGTCTGCGCCCTGCGAGTGCCATCGAGACGCCCTGGACCTCGATCGCCGTCTCTACTCGATCGCCGAGGCCGACGGCGGCGGCGAGCGCGCGCAGATACCGCTCTTCGGCGCCGTCGTAGTCCTCCGCGATCAACGCGCAATCGGCGAGGAAGTGGTGAGCGAGATGCATCGCCCACTTGTCGTCGTGCTGCTCGGCGAGCACGAGCGCCTCCTGCGACAGCGCTTCAGCCTCGTCGAGCGCGCCCTCGTTCACGAGCATCTGGCAGAGCGTGAGCTGGGCGCGATTCACGAGCTGGGGATCGTCGCCGCGGCGCTGGATCTCGAGCGAGGCTTCCGCCGCGGCGCGCCCGGTCGCCCCGTCGCCGACGAAGAACGCGCTCCAGGCCAGCGCGTCGTACGCTAGCGCCGCCTCGCGCTCGTCTCCGAGCTCGCTCCAGAGCGCGATCGCATCCTCGAGCAGCGGCCGAGCCGCTTCGATGTCCCCCTGCCAGCCGGCAAGCGACCCGGCGCTCGTCAGCGCACGGGCGAGCAGCTCGTCTCGCTCGCCGTCCGTTGCGGACGCCGTCCGTAGCCGCTCGCGGCCCTCCTTCATGTGGGAGCGCGCGCGCCAGAACCACCCGAGCGCACCGGCGAGGCGGAGAGCGTCGCGCCCTGTTTGTCCCTCCAGCCAGTCGAGCGCTGCCCGCAGGTTGTCGTGCTCGGCTGCCAAACGGTCGGCCCACTCCGCCTCGCGCTCGATGCGCTCCGCATAGGCGCTCTCGGCGAGCTCGACGAAGAACTGCGCATGACGTTCACGCACATCGGCGGCGTCGGGCTCGAGGCGCTCGCCTGCGTACTCGCGGATCGTCTCGAGCATCGTCAGCCGTTGGCCCTCGCGGCGGATGAGGCTCTTCGCGGCCAGCGACGTGAGGTCGTCGACGGTTGCGCCGCAGATCGCTTCTGCCGAGTCGAGCGTGAAGCCCCCGACGAGCACGCTCAGCCGGGCGAAGACGTCCTGCTCGCGCTCATCGAGAAGGTCGTAGCTCCACGAAATCGTGTCCCGGAGCGTCTGCTGCCGCGCCGGCATGTCTCGAGCGCCTCCGGTCAGAAGCTCGAGCCGCTCGTCGAGCCGCGAGAGCAGCTCCTCGGGCGAGAGCAGGGCAATGCGCGCCGCTGCGAGCTCGAGGGCAAGCGGCAGCCCGTCGAGACGAGCGCAGATCGCGGCGATCGCGCCGGCGTTGTCCGTCGTCGGCTCGAAGGCCGGGCTCACCGCTCGAGCCCTCGACACGAACAGCTCGACGGCGGGAGAGCGCATCAGCGCGTCGACGTCCGGGCGCTCGATCGGACGCCGGAAGGGCCAGGGTGTCCACCGGGACGACGCGTTCGGCGGCCAGGCGGAGCGGCTCGCGGCTCGTGACGAGCAGCGTCACCCCGGGCGCGTCGCGGAGCAGGTCGGCCAGATCGCTTGCCGCGTCGAGCACCTGCTCGAGGTTGTCGAGCACGAACAGGATGCGCTTCTCGCCGAGATAGCCGAGCAGCGACTGGCCTCCGGCTTCGTTGATCCCCAGCGACTCCGCCGCAGCAGGTACGACGAGCGTCGGATCGAAGATCGGAGCCAGCGGCACGAAGAAGACACCGGCGGGGAACGCCTCGACCAGCTCGGCCGCGACCTGGAGCGCGAGGCGCGTCTTTCCCGTTCCTCCCGGTCCCGTCAGCGTGACGACGCGTGTATCGGGTTGACGGACGAGCTCACGCAGCTCCTCGACCTCTCGCTCGCGGCCGAGGAACGGCGTCGCCTGGGCGGGGAGGTTCGTCGGCCGGTTGTCGAGCGTTCGAAGCGGCGGGAACTCGGAGGGCAGGCCGTCGATGACGAGCTGATGGAGACGCTCCGGCTCGCCGAGATCCTTGAGGCGATGGAGGCCGAGGTCCGAGAACGAGAAGCCCGGCCCGCCGCCGTCGAGGAGCTCGCGCGTCGTCTGCGAGACGAGCACCTGGCCGCCGTGGGCCGCCGCGCCGATCCGTGCGCCGCGGTGGACGCCGAGGCCGACGTACCTGCCATCGCTCGCGTCGACCGCGCTCGTGTGGAGGCCCATCCGGACGCGCAGCGGCCTCCCGTGCGGCCAGGCGTGCCCCTCGAGAGCGTGCTGAGCCTCGATGGCGACAGATGCAGCGTCCCCCGGACGGGCAAAGGCGACGAAGAACGAGTCTCCTTGCGTGTCGACCTCGTACCCCTCGTGTCGGGCGAACGCCTCTCGGAGCAGGCGTCGGTGCGCGTCGAGCACGTCGGCGAACCCCGGCCCGAGCTCCTGGAGCAGCGCGGTCGATCCTTCGATGTCCGTGAAGAGAAAGGTGACGGTGCCCGTCGGCTGCGGTGTCACGCCCGGCCGGATCAGCCCCAGGAGGGCGGCTCGTAGCGCTCGTTGATCGGCGAGCCGAAGGTGACGAAGGTCACACCGTCGGGTCCGGCGACGGGGCAGCGAACTGCTGACGGGTCGAGCCGTACGAACCGTCCGGGCTTGAGGTCGATCTCGTCGCCGTCCACGCGGAGACGCCCGGACCCGGCGACGACGAACATCACCTCTTCCTGGCTCGACTCCGTCTCGTCGTGCTCGAGCCCCTCGGCGCCGGCCGGCAGCTCGAAGTAGTTGAAGCCGAACGCCTGTGCGCCGAGCTCACGACGGAGCTTCTTGACGGCGCCGCCCGGGCCTTCCCCCTCCACCTCGTCGACGTCCACGTAGGAGTACTTGGTCACATCTCCAAGGATCGCATACGGTAGGCGCTCATCGACAGGACTGATCACGACCTCGGGCTGAACGGGAAGATCTGTGGAAGGCGGTCGAGCAGCTCTCGGTCCCCTTCGGCCTCGAGCTCGACCGGCAGGCCGGAGAGATATGTCACGAGCGTCTGCGGATCGGCCGTGATCGTGAGGTCGGGGTCGCCGTCCAGCCCGTGCTCGATCGCGAGCTCGCCGTCGTCGAACCGCAGCGTGAACTGCGCATCGCCGAAGTCGATCGCGACCGCTGCCTTCAGCCCCGCGGTCGCCTCGGGTGTGAAGAACGCCTTCATCGCCACCGCGAACCAGCGGCCCTGCATCGTCCGCTCGTGCGAGGGCGGCCCCATCGACTGCGCGGCCCAGCGGCCGAGGTCGAGGAGGATCGGCACAAGCTCCTCGCCGTACGGCGTCAGCTCGTAGACCGTCGACGCAGCGGGCGGCGGCAGGCGGCGGCGCGCGACGACGCCGCTCTGCTCGAGCTGCCGCAGGCGCTGGCTGAGCACGTTCGTCGCGATTCCCGGCAGCCCGTCGCGGAGGTCGGTGAAACGCCGCGGCCCCAGCACGAGCTCGCGAATCACGAGCAGCGCCCAGCGCTCGCCGACGACATCAAGCGCGTGGGCAATCCCGCAGTGCTGGTTGTATGTCCGAGCAGTCACCACTTGTTCAAGAGAAGTTCATAGTTGCTTTTTAAAAGTATAGCCGGTAACCTCGGACGAACCCAACGAGAGGGAGGTAGAGATGAGCACGACGGCAACGGCTGTCGGGAAGTTCGTCTGGCACGAGCAGGTCTCCTCCGACCCCGGTCAGGCGAAGGACTTCTACACAGAGCTCTTTGGCTGGGGCACCGAGCTCTTCAAGGCCGGTGAGATGGATTACCCGATGATCAACTCGGGCGGCCAAAATCACGGCGGCTTCGGTACCGCGCAGGAGGGCGCTCCGCCGCCGCACTGGCTCTCGCACGTCCAGGTGGACGACGTCGACGAGACGGTCGAGAAGGCGAAGGCTGCAGGCGGCATAGCTCGCCGCCGGCCCGTTCGACATGGGCGAGGTCGGTCGGATGGCGATCATCGGCGACCCGCAAGGGGCGTTCGTGAGCGCGTACCAGCCCACTGCTGAGGGGGCGATCGCCGAGGGCGTCTTCGTCTGGGACGAGCTCGGCACGACCGACGTCGAAGGCGCCGAGCAGTTCTACGGCGAGGTCTTCGGCTGGACGACGAAGGACATGGGGCCTGACTTCGGCGGCTACAAGATCTTCCAGGTCGGCGAGACCGGCATCGGCGGCGTGATGAAGCTGCAGGACGAGACGTTCCCAGCCTCGTGGATCCCGTACGTCGGGGTCGAGGACGCGGACGCGACGGTGGCGAAGGCGCTCGAGCTCGGTGCGTCAACGATCGTCGAGGGCATGGACGTGCCGACGATCGGCCGGATCGCCGTGATCAAGGATCCGCAGGGCGCGGTCTTCGGGATCATCCGGCCCGAGCCGCAGTCGTAGCTTCCTGCCACACGGCCGCTCCGCCGCGTTGTGGCGGAGCGGCCGTGTGGCGTACGGTGGGCCGCGATGGACTTCGCCACCGCGCCCGAGCTCGACGAGATCCGCAGCGCCGTGCGCACGCTCTGCGCACGCTTCCCGGGGACGTACTGGCGTGCGCTCGAGCCCGACCGCTACCCGGAGGAGTTCGTCCGTGCGCTGACCGAGGACGGCTGGCTCGCGGCGCTGATCCCCGAGGAGTACGGCGGCGCCGGCCTCTCCCTGACCGCGGCGAGCGTGATCCTCGAGGAGATCAACGCCTCCGGCTGCAACGCGGCCGCGTGCCACGCGCAGATGTACACGATGGGCACGATCCTCCGGCACGGCTCGGAGGAGCAGAAGCGGCGCTTTCTGCCGCCGATCGCTCGGGGTGAGCTGCGGCTCCAGGCCTTCGGCGTCACCGAGCCGACGGCAGGCTCCGACACGACGCGGATCGAGACGACCGCCGAGCGCGTGGACGGCGGCTACCGGATCCGCGGCCAGAAGATCTGGACGTCGCGCGCGCTCCACTCCGACCTGATGCTCCTGCTCGCGCGGTCGGAGACGGGGCTCTCGACCTTCGTCGTCGACATGCGCGCGGCGCTCGCCGCTCAAACGATGACGATCCGCCCGATCGCGACGATGATGAACCACGGCACGACGGAGGTCTTCCTCGACGGGGTCGAAGTCCCGGCGGACGCGCTGATCGGCGAGGAGGGAAACGGCTTTCGCCAGATCCTCGACGGCATGAACGCCGAGCGGATCCTGATCTCGGCCGAGTGCATCGGCGACGGCCGCTGGTTCGTCGAGCGGGCGGCGCGCTACGCGTCGGAGCGGGTCGTCTTCGGGAAGCCGATCGGCGAGAACCAGGGCGTTCAGTTCCCGATCGCCGCCGCGTACGCGGCGATCGAGGCAGCCGACCTGATGCGCTGGAAAGCGGCGTGGCTCTACGACCAGGATGAGCCGTGCGGCGCCGAGGCGAACATGGCGAAGCTACTTGCGTCGCAGGCGTCGTGGCAGGCGGCGAACGTCTGCCTCGACACGCACGGCGGCGCCGGCTTCGCGGAGGAGTACGACGTCGAGCGGAAGTTCCGCGAGACGCGCCTCTACACCGTCGCGCCAGTCTCCAACAACCTCGTGCTCGCCTTCCTCGGCCACAACGTCCTCGGGCTGCCGAAGTCCTACTAGTTATGGTTGACATGACCATAACTGTGTGCTACGGTAATCGTCATGGCGACCAAAACCTCAGCCAACCCGGGCGTTCCGGCCGACTACAACCCGGCTGACTTCCCACCCTTCGCGGTCACGGTCGACGTCGTGATCCTGACGATGGCGGACGGCCTGCTCCACGTGCTGCTCGTCTGCCGCGGCGAGGCGCCGTTCGAGGGCATGTGGGCGATCCCGGGCGGCTTCAAGCGTCCGACGGAGACGCTCGACGAGGCAGCGAAGCGCGAGCTGCGTGAGGAGACCGGCGTCGGTGTCGGCGCCGCGATCCCGCTGACGCAGTTCGGCTCGTACGGCGATCCCGACCGCGACCCGCGCATGAACGTCGTCACCGTCGGCTACCTCGCGGTGCTGCGCGACGTCGGCGATGTCTCCGGCGGCTCGGACGCTGCGGCCGCCGCGCTGATCCCTGTCTCAGCCGTGCTCAACGGCAAGATCGAGCTCGCGTTCGACCACCTCCAGATCATCCGCGACGCGGTCGAGCGGGTCGGCGTCGAGCTCGACGTGAAGGGCATCGCACCCGCGTTCGTCGGTGAGACGTTCACGCTCGCCGAGCTGCGCACGGTCTACGAGGCGGTCTGGGGCGTGCAGCTCGACGCCGCGAACTTCCGCCGCAGCATCGTCCAAGAGGACGGTTGGGTGATCCCGACCGGCCGCCGCGCGCAGCCAGGCCCCTCGGGCGGCCGCCCGGCCGAGCTCTACCGCGCCGGGCGCGCCTGGAGCCACGGCGGGCCGATTCACCTCAGGCGCGCGGAAGCGAGGAGATGACGATGCGGGCCGTGGTGCACGACCGATACGGGTCGCCGGATGTCCTGCGCATCGAGGACGTCGAGCCGCCCGTGCCGAAGGATGACGAGGTGCTCGTGCGCGTCCGTGCGACGACGGTCAATCAGACCGATTGCCACATGCGCCGAGCGCGACCGGTTTTCTGGCGGTTCATGCTGGGGTTGCGCAGGCCGAAGCGCAAGATCCTCGGCCTCGAGTTCGCCGGCGAGGTCGAGGCCGTGGGATCCGCCGTCACCGACTTCCAGATCGGCGACCGCGTGTTCGGCATGCGGAGTGGCGCTCATGCCGAGTACCTGTGCGTGAAAGGCACTCGCATCGTCGCGCAGATCCCGGCGGGGATGACATTCGAGGACGCCGCCGCCGTGTGTGACGGGGCGTATCAGGGGTTGTCCTGCCTCCGGGGCGCGGACATCCATGAGGGACAGAGCGTCCTCGTCTACGGGGCGTCCGGATCCTGTGGCACGGCGTGCGTTCAGCTCGCCCACTACTACGGCGCTCACGTAACCGCTGTCTGCAACACGAAGAACGCCGACCTCGTCCGATCGCTCGGCGCCGACGAGGTGATCGACTATCTCCAGGAGGACTTCACGAAAAACGGCAAGCAGTACGACGCGTTGATCGACGCGGTCGGCAAGCGCCGCTCGTTCTGGCAGAACAGGCGCTCCCTGAAGCCCGGTGGCGTCTTCGTGCCGACCGATGGCCCTTACAACCTCGTGCTCGCTCCGCTGACGCGCTTCGGCAAGAGACGGATGCGATTCAAGATCGGAAGTCCGACGAGGGAGGACGTCCTCTTCTTCAAAGAGCTGATCGAGCAGGGCCGCTACCGGCCCGTCGTCGACCGCGTCTATCCCTTTGAGCAGGCCGCCGATGCGCACACGTACGTGGAGTCGTGGCAGAAGGTCGGGAACGTTGTCCTCACCCTGAACGGCGGAGCGAGATGAAGGCCGTCGTCTACGACCGGTACGGGCCGCCCGAGGTGCAGCGGCTCGAGGACGTCGAGCGCCCGGCGCCCAAGGAGAGCCAGGTGCTCGTGCGGGTCCACGCGACGACCGTCAACCAGACGGACTGCGGCTGGCTGCATGCGAAGCCCTTCTTCGTCCGGTACTTCATCGGCATCCGCCGGCCGAGGCGGCGGATCCTCGGCATGGAGCTCGCGGGGGAGGTCGTCGCGGTGGGCTCGGCCGTCACCGAGTTCGCGCCCGGCGACCGCGTCTTCGGTGTGACCGGCTTCGGCGCGCACGCGGAGTACGCGTGCATCGCGGAGAGCGCCGCGCTCGCGCACATGCCGGCGGGGATGACGTGGGAGGAGGCCGCCGCCGTCTGCGACGGCGCCTGCATCGCGATCTCGTGCCTGCGCGACGCCGACCTCCGGCCGGGCCGCAGCATCCTCGTCTACGGCGCTTCTGGCTCGGTGGGCACGGCCGCCGTCCAGCTCGCGCGCCACTGGGGCGCAGATGTCACCGCCGTCACCTCGCCGAAGACGCTCGAGCTCGCCGGCTCGCTCGGCGCCGAGCTCGTGCTCGACTACACGCAGGAGGACTTTGCGAAGCGCGGCGAGACATACGACGTCGTCTTCGACGCGGTCGGCAAGCGGACGTTCACAAACTGCAAGCGCGCGCTCGGGCCGGGCGGGATCTACATCGGAACCGACGGTCTCCGGAACATCCTCTGGTCGGTCTGGACGAAGCACATCGGCCACAAGCGTGCGAAGCTCGGGATCGCGAAGTACCGGAAGGACGACGTGCTCTTCCTCAAGCGGCTGATCGAATCCGGCGAGTACCGGGCGGTGATCGACCGGAGCTACCCGCTCGAGGACGTCGTCGAGGCGACCCGCTACGTCGACGCCGGCCAGAAGACCGGCAACGTCGTCCTCACGGTCGCGTGATGGAGGAGCCCCGGACGCTTCACGGGAAGTGCGAGTGCGGCGCCGTCCGCTACGAGGTCGCGGACGCGTTCCGCTACGCGGCCAACTGCCACTGCTCGAACTGCCGCGCGTCGACCGGTGCGGCGTTCAAGCCGTTCGCCGGGATCGAGCGCGAGCAGCTCACGCTCACGGACGGCGCCGATGGGCTGCTCGTGATCGGCGAGGAGGACGGCAACCACACGCGCTGCGCGGCGTGCGGGTCGCTGCTCTACTCGGTCGTACGCGACGGTGCGTACGTCCACGTAGCCCTCGGGTCGCTCGTCGACGAGCCCTCGATCCGCCCCGACCACCACATCTTCGTCGGCTCGAAGGCGCCGTGGTACGAGATCACGGACGACCTGCCGCAGTTCGACCAGTACGCGCACGAATAGACACGGTCCCGGTGCGCTGCTTGCAATCTTTGCAACGATTTGGAAGAGTTAGGCGCAGGCAGCGCCGAAGGCAAAAGGGGGGCTTGTTGAGCTTCTGGAACCAGGACCATTGGCTCGTCGCACCGGGCAAAGAGATCAGCGTCGAGTACCAGGTCACCACCAATGACTACTTCGGCGCGCAGGTCGCGATGCCCGTTCCCTACCTCGCCGCGAACGAGTGGCTCGAGGTGACCGGGCACGGCGTCTTCTACAACTTCTCGAACCACACGTTCCGGCCGTGGGCGACCTTCAAGAACAAGGGCACGGAGACGGCGTCGTTCCAGCTGCGAGGCGGAGGGCTCACCAAGTCGGCAGATGGAGATCACGGTCGTAACCGACGAATCGGGCGAGGTCGTCGCTGCGGTCGTGCACGCCTTGCAAGCGCCTTCGCCCGACGACCCGAACGCCATGCGCATCAAGCCGTCCCCGACCCAGTCGGCGACGACGGTCGAAGCGCCGGCCGAGCTTGCTCACCGAAGGCCCGACGGCGAGTTCTTGGGCATCCTGCAGCGCGACTACACCGTCAAGGACGGGTCGCTCGTCAAGAAGCAGTAGTCGTTCGCCGGCAGCTCTGACCCTCGCCGGGCTGTAGCATCGAAAGACCTCGCTCGACGTCGCGAATTGCGCCGCCGGCGGGGTTCTTCATGGCTGAGCTGCCGACTGGAACAGTCACCTTCCTGTTCACGGACATCGAGGGCTCGACGACGCGCCTGAAGGAGCTCGGCGCGGAGCGCTATTCGGAGGTGCTCGGGCGCCACCACGAGCTGCTCCGCGCGGCATTTGCGGCCAACGGCGGGGTCGAGGTCGAGAACCTCGGCGACGGTCTCTTCGCAGCGTTCGAGGGCGCGGGCGAGGCAGTCCGGGCGGCGGCAGACGCGCAACGGGCGCTGGCCGCGGAGCCCTGGCCGACGCGCAGGCCGATCGGCGTTCGCATGGGCCTGCACACGGGCGACGCGCTCGTCCGCGGCGGGACGTACGTCGGCTACGCCGTCCACCACGCGGCGCGGATCGGCGAGATGGGCCACGGCGGGCAGACGCTCCTCTCAGAGGCGACGGCCGGGCTCGTCCAGCACGATCTCCCCGACGAGTCGAGGATCCGCTCGCTCGGCGAGGTCGGGATTCTGGACGCCGACCGTCCGCAACGCCTGTACCAGCTGGAGATCGACGGGATGCGGACCGAGTTCCCGCCGCTCCGCGCGTGGCAGCTCGTGCTCTCGCCGACGCGCGAGCGCATCGTCGAGCGCATGGACGAGCTCGCGACGCTCGTCGAGCTCGTGGACTACGCGTACGGAGGAGCCGGCCGGTTCGGCGTCATCGTCGGCGACGCGGGGATCGGGAAGACGACGCTCGTCAGCGAAGTGCGCCTCGCGGCCGAGGTGCGCGGGATGGACGTGCTGCAGGCGCGCGGTGGTGAGCTCGAGCACGACTTCTCGTACGGGATCGTCCGCCAGCTGTTCGAGTCCCGTCTCTCGTCGCCCGAACAGCGAAGCCAGGTTCTTGTCGGCTCGGCCGCGATCGCCAAGCAGCTCTTCGAGGAGGGCGCATCGCAGTCGGAGGGCTTCGGGCCGGTGGACACGTCGTTTGCCCTCCTCCACGGGCTCTACTGGCTGACGGCGAACCTCGCCGGCCAGCGCCCGGTGCTGATCCTGATCGACGACCTGCACTGGGCGGACGAGCCGTCGCTGCGCTGGCTCGCCTATCTCGTTCGCCGTCTGGAGGGGCTGCCCGTGCTCGTCGTCGTCGCATCTCGTTCGCCGGAGCAAGGCTTCGAGAAGGTGCTGCTCGGCGAGCTCGTCGCCGACCCGGCCGCGCGGCTCGTCCTCCCCAAGGCGCTGAGCCACGACGCCGTCGAGGCGCTGGTACGGAGCGTCCTCTCCGCCGACGCCGACGAGGAGTTCTCGCGGGCGTGCTTCGAGGCGACAGGCGGCAACCCGCTGCTCCTCAGCGCGCTCCTCGATGCGCTCGCGAGCGAGCACGTGCCACCGCGCGC
This sequence comes from uncultured Actinomycetes bacterium, assembly GCA_963773055.1. Classification (GTDB taxonomy): domain Bacteria; phylum Actinomycetota; class Thermoleophilia; order Gaiellales; family Gaiellaceae; genus PALSA-612. Next base: position 250,108 of record CAVYZL010000006.1, read on the forward strand.
CGAGTACGCGGATGCGGTGATGGAGATCGGGCCGCGCGCGGTCGCCCGCGCCGTCGAGCTGCGGATGGCGCGCCTGCCGACCGAGGCGGCGGCCCTCGCGCACGCGGTGGCCGTGCTCGGAGAAGACGCGGATCTCACGGTGGCCGCGGCGCTGGCCGATCTCGATCGCGAAGTCGCCTCGCACGCGGCGACGGCGCTCTCGAAGGCGACGATCCTCCGTTTCGAGACGAAGCTCGGCTTTGTCCATCCGGTCGTCCGCGCGGCGATCTACGCGCAGCTCACTCCACCGGAGCTGGAGCGTGCGCACCTCTCGGCGGCGCGGGTGCTCTTCGACCACCATGCGCCCGCTGAGCGGATCGCCGCGCAGCTCTTGCTCGCGCCTGCCTCGGGCGACGAGTTCGCGATCGACGCGCTCGCGGACGCGGCCGACGCGTCGCTTCGTCGTGGCGACCCGCGCGGCGCCGCGCGCTACCTCCACCGGGCGCTCGAAGAGAAGCCCGACGACCGCACCGTCGCGTGTGAGCTCTACCTCCGCCTCGGCCGCGCCGAGCGGCTGCTCTCGAGCCCCGGCGCGGCGGAGCCGCTCGAGCGGGCGTTCGAGCTCGCCGAGAGCCCCGAGAAGAGGGCCGAGATCGCCCGCGAGCTGGGGACGGCGCTCTTCTACGGCCTGCGGGTCGAGGAGGCGGTCGGCGTCTTCCAGCAGACGATCGCCGAGCTCGGCGACGAGCACGTCGACGCGCGGCGGCTGCTCGAGGGGGCGCTGCTCAGCGTCACGAGCATCTTCCCGCCGCTCTACCCGATCGCGAAGACGCAGATGGAGCGGATCGAGGCGATCGGCCTGGAAGACGACGTCGGCTCGCGCGCGATCAACGCGATCCTCTCGTACGACGACGCCAGGAAGCTCGCCCCGTGTGAGCAGGCGATCGGGCGCGCCGAGAAGGCGCTCGCCGCCGGGCCGCTCTACTCCGAGGACAACGCCGCCTACATCTTCGCCGTCTACGCATACGCGCTCGCCGACCGGTTCGCCGACGCCGAGGCGGTCTGGCACCAGGCGTGGGTCGACGCTCAGGCGCGGGGCTCGATCTCGGGCTACGCGCTCGTCTCGACCTTCCGCGCGTTCGTCGAGCTGCACACGGGCCGCCTCGACGAGGCGCTCACCGATTCGACAAACGGACTCCAGGCCTGCCAGGAGTACGGCTTCGCCACCGGCATTCCCTACGCGGTGGCGCACATCATCGACGCCGCGCTCGAGCTCGGTGAGATCGAGGTCGCGCGCACGGCCGCCCAGCAGCTCGACGCGGTCGCGGATGGCAGCCATCTCGTGTGGGCGTACCTCGACTCCCGCGGCCGCATGCGGATCGCGACGGGACACGTGCGCGCAGGGCTCGACGACGTGCTCGAGGCCGGGCGCCAGTACGCGGCGCTCGACGGCCGAAATCCGTCGCTGCTCGCCTGGCGCTCGACCGCCGCGCTCGCGCACCTCGCGCTCGGCGAGCACGAGGAGGCGCGCCGTCTCGCGACCGAGGAGGTCGAGCTCGCGCGGGAGTGGGGGCAGCCGCGCGGCCTCGGCCAGGCGCTCCGCGTGGCCGGCGTCGTCGATCCCGATCCGGAGGCCGGTCTCGCGCTGTTGCGCGAGGCGGTCGCCGTGCTCGAGGGATCGCCGGCCCGTCCCGCGCGGGCGAAGGCGCTGATCGAGCTCGGCGCGGCGCTGGGCAGGGCAGGTGACGGGGCAGGCGAGGGCAGGGGCAGGCGACGAGGCCGGCGCGAAGGAAGCCCTGCTCGCCGGGCTCGAGCTCGCGCGCAGGATCCGCGCGTCGCTCCTCGTCTCGCGTGCGGAGGCAGAGCTCGTGGCGCTCGGAGTCGAGGTGCCCGAGCGACCGACGACCGGTTGGGACGCCCTGTCGGCGAGCGAGCGGCGCGTCGCCACGCCGCGTCGCCGAAGGCTTCACCGTCGACGAGATCGCGCAGTCGCTCTTCCTGACGCCGGCGACGGTCGAGGACTACCTCGCCCGCGCGCGCCGGACGCTCGGCGTCGAGACGAACGAGGAGCTTGCCCGCGCCGCGGCCACCGGCGATGCGTCGAGGACGGTCTCGCTCAGAGGCGCCTGAAGAAGAACGCGATCCGGCGCCAGATGCTCATCGACTGCTCGTGCTTCGCGGACGGCGCGACGACCTTCGCCTCCACCTTGCGCGCGTCCGCGCGGAGCGTCTCCCCGACGCCGCCCTTGCTGTCGGGCTCGATGACGGCGCTCGTCGCCGGCTCGAGGTACTCGCCGAGCTCGGCGACCTGGTCCGGCGTCAGCGAGAGGCGCACCGATCCGTCCGTGATCTCGGCCACCTGCTCGGCCGGCACGTAGCGCGGCTTGCCCAGCGCGCTCGTCGCGATCGCGAGCCCATCGAAGATGTCCTCCGTATCGTCTCCGACGACCTCGTCGACGCCGCCGACGTGCGTGCCGTCGACCGCCAGCACCTTCCAGCCGGTCTCGATCATCAGCCAGGAGACCTGATCAGCCATCGCGGCCGACGATACTCGCGATCAGGCAGCCGGTGGAACCGAGGCGGTGCTCATCGCCGCGCGCTTCAGCTTGGTCTCTTTGCGCGCCAGGCGTTCCGCCTCCTTGGCGAGCTCGCGTTCCCGCCGGTCGAGCTCCTCTTCGCGCCTTCGTAGGAGCTCGACCTGCGGGTCCACCGCCTCTTCGTACACGGGGAGACTGGCGCACGGATCAGCAACGGCCGTGTCCGTCTCCTCGCAGGGCAGTTCGGTCGGGAGACCCCGGCGAACGAGATGCACCTGCTCCAGCCTGGCCATCAGGCCGCTGCCGAAGCCGCCCTCCTTCTCGAGCAACCGTCCGCGCTGTGCTGCAAGCGCCTTCGCCAGCAGCGGGCGTGCGAGCAGCGCTCGCTCGAGCAGGATCTCGCCCAACGGCTGGCTCGTTTCCACCTGCGCGGCCAGCGCACCGTCGACGTCGTCGCTCGACACGAGCCCCTGCTCGACGAGAACGACACCAAGCGGTCGATGGGTCTCTCGACCGTACTCCATCTGCCCCTCCTCCAATTTGCCCACTCCCTCGCCTGGCCACGGCTGCAGTCCAACCAGGCCATCTCAGGTTGGCGACCCCGGGCCGTTTGCGAAATCCCCCGTCTGAGCGATTCAGGCGGCGCGGCGAGTGGGCTCGCGCACGCCTGGCGCCCGCGCGATGCCGAGCAGGTGCAGTGCGCCGAGGCGATCGTGCGCGCAGAGGAAGCGACGGTCGAACGTCATCAGCTCGAGCAGGTGCTCGAAGCGGTCCGGGACGACGAGCGCGATCTTTCCTCCGTCCGGAATCAGCCGTCCGCGCGCCTCGAGCAGTGCGTTGAGGTCGGGCGTCGACACCTGCGCCGTCTCGCCGAGATCGACGAGCAGGCGGGTCGCGCCGCTCTCGAGTGCGCGGTCGAGCTGGCCGTCCTCCGTTGCGTGGCTTCCTCCGACGAGCGCCACCACTACCGGTTCGTCGGTGTGTCGTTTCATGGGTATCCACTACCCGCTGGGGCGAAAACAACACCGGACCGGTACAACCCGCGGCGTGGCGCAGCGGTCGGTCCGCCTCACGAGCCCGGAACGCGTCCTGTTCCCCGACGAGGGGATCACGAAGCAGGACCTGTTCGAGTACTACCGCGCGATCGCGCCGGTGCTCGTCCCGCACCTGCGCAACCGGCCATTCACGATGAAGCGCAGGCCCTACGGCGTGGCCGGCGAGGCGTACTTCCAGAAGCAGGCGCCGAAGGGGATGCCCTCCTGGATCCCCACGCGCACGTTCACGACCCACCCGCGCGAGGGAGGCTCGCGGCTCGTCGACTTCCCGCTCGTCAACTCACCGGAGGCAGTGCTCTGGATGGTGCAGATGAACTGCATCGACATGAACGCCTGGTATTCGCGCGTCGACAAGCCTCACCGCCCGGACTTCGTCTTATTCGACCTCGACCCGCCAAGTCTCGATGAACCCCATGGCGGCTTTGCGCTCGCGATCCGCGTCGCGCACCTGATCCGCGAGGAGCTGGAGCGGCTCGAGCTCGAGTCCTACGTCAAGACGAGCGGCGCCGATGGGATCCACGTGCTCGTCCCGATCGCGCGCCGCGCGACCTACGACCAGACCTACGCGTTCGCCGAGCGCGTGGCGCGCGGCACTCGAGGAGCGACACCCGGGCTGGTCACGACTGAATGGCTGAAGCGCAAGCGCGAGGGCGTGCTCGTCGACCACCGGCAGAACGCGCGGGGCAAGACGATCGCCTCGGTCTACTCGGTGCGGCCGAAGCCGGGCGCGCCGGTCTCGACGCCGCTTCGCTGGGACGAGCTGACGGAGGACCTGACGCCGCGCCGCTTCGGAATGCGCGAGGCACTCGAGCGGGTCGAGCAGCACGGCGATCTGTTCGAGTCCGTGCTCGCGGGCGGCCAGGCACTTGGACGCGCTTTGAAGCAGCTGGGCTAGCGGGCTTTCCTAGCCTCGGGCGCCCTTCGCCGACGATGGATAATCACCCGAATGACCGGCGACGCCGCTGACCTAGCACTTCATCTCGAGAGCATTGTGGGCTCGCCAAGAGAGCGCGTGTTCGCGGCCTGCGTCGAGCCAGAGCAGCTTGCAGAGTGGTGGGGTCCCGCTGGCTTCACCGCCCGTGGCGTCGACCTCGACGTTCGCGCTGGAGGGCGATACCGCATCACGATGCAGCCGCCGGACGGCGAGGCGTTCCATCTGTGTGGCGAGTATTCGGAGGTCGATCCGCCTCGGCGCCTTGTGTACACGTTCGTCTACGAAGAGCCGGCTCCCGACGATCAGGAGACCGTTGTGACGCTTTCGTTCCTGGAACATCCGGAGGGAACTAAGCTCGTTCTCGATCAGCGACCGTTCGCAACGCAGGCTCGTCAGTCCTTGCACGAGACCGGCTGGACGGAGACTCTCGACCGCCTCGCGCGGTTTCTGTCCTAGTCATCTTGCGGCTGGCGCCTAAGAGAACGACCGCTCGGCGGGAGAGTTCGGGACCGTCGTCCGTTTCGGCCGGGCGTGCTGGATCGTCGCGTCGTTCGACGGATAGAACACGCTCTCGTGTCCGTCCTCCCAGCGGACGCGGTAGTGCTCGTGTCCCGCGTCACCGAGGACCTCCAGGACTTCACCTACTCGGCGATCCTCGCCGACCTTGTGGCCCGCGACGATCACCAGGTCACCCGTTCGGGCTTTTGGCGAATCTTGCTCTTGCGTCATCACAGCCTCCTCTCGGCACGCTCCAGCTTTGCGAGGCGACAGGTTCGCTCCATCAGGGCTTTCCCTGAATCTCGAATGCGCGGCTGCACCGATGTCGACACCGCCCGCGGGCTGGATGATCGGTGTGCGGAACGACAGAGGAGGAGCAGTGGACCGTTTCGCCATCATCGCTCGGCTGCGACCTGACGCGGCCGCGCAGGCCGCCGAGCTCATCGCCTCGGGACCGCCGTTCGATCCACGGGTGGAAGGCTTCGAGCGGCATGGCATCTACCTGTCCGCGACTGAGGTCATCTTCGTCTTCGAGGGACCCGAGGTGGAAGGTCTCGTCGACGATCTGATCGGGAGCCCGTTCAACTGGGTGGTCGCGGACGCCGTCGATCGATGGCGGCCACTGATCGACGGACCGCCACGGATCGCCCGCGAGAAGTTCTTCTGGCAGCGTGACGAGGCCCCCGACGGACGCCGAGGAGCCTATCCAGGCAGGGCCTCGTAATGGCACAAAGGAGGCGTCATGGCACTGATTGTTGTCGGCGTTGACGGATCGGAAGACGGCACGGTTGCCCTGCGCTTCGCAGCAGATGAAGCTGCACGGCGAAATGCGAAGCTACGAATCGTCTGCGCGTGGCACATTGCGCTGGCCGCCTATGACGGCGTCTGGGCACCAGCGGTCGACGTGAGCGCTGCCTTTGAGGAGCGCGCGAAAGAGGTTGCCGCCGCGGCTCTCACCGAGGCGAAACGTGTGCAACCGCGGATCGACTGCGAGGCCATGACGCCGCAAGGGCAGGCAGCAGACATGCTCGTTCGGGAGTCGGAAGGAGCTGACCTGCTCGTCGTCGGCTCTCGTGGGTTGGGTGGCTTCAGGAGCCTGTTGCTCGGGTCGGTCAGCCAGCAGGTCGCCCACTACGCAATCTGTCCCGTCGTCGTCGTGCCGCACCGCAAGCGATCCTTGCCAGATGGGGCCGATCGGTAGGTGCAGACATCCGTGGAGCGCGTCGGGATCGAACCGGCGACCTCCAAGCTGCTGACGGAGCGGCTGCCGGACGTGCGCGTCGGCACGGTCGACAAGTTTCAGGGGCACGCCAGCTCCGGGTCTGCAGAGCGAGTGCGAGGGGCGGCGCCGGCGCGCCACCCCTCGCGGAGTGAGCCTGACCGCTACGTCAGGGCGCTGGGTATCCGGGGTACTGGTAACCGCCCGACCCGGATGAGCCGGACGATCCGGACGAGTTCGTGCCCTTCCCGAGCCGGACGACGTGCCAGGTGAACGACTGGCCGCCGAACGCATCGTGGAAGTTGTCTCCCGTCACCTTCCCTGGGCGGTCGATCGTGAAGGTGTAGAGCCGCTTCCCGTTGTACGTGACCTGCATCGCCCCGCCGGGGCGCTTCGCGAGTCCGAGCTTGCCAGGAAGCGCCTTGCCCTTCGGCGCTCCGTGGCTGATCAGCGGCTGCCAGAACTTCACGCACTCGCCGACGCAGAGCACCATCTTCCCGCGCTCCTGGTCGTTCCGGTAGAGCGCCCGACCGTTCGCGTCGACGAGCACCTTCCCGGCTGCACCGATCTTCTTGACGGAGACGGTGGCGCCGCTGGATCCACCCATTCCACCACCCGCCGCTGCGATCGCGAGGGCGACGCTGACGGCGAGGGCGAGAACGGCGGCGATTCCGATGATGAGCAATCGCCGTTTCATGGTGATCCCCCCTTCTGTGGTTAGAGTGCCTTCACCTATGTCCGACGCCACCGGGCGTCGATTCCTTCCCGGCGATGCGCGTACCCCGCAAGCTCGACCCAGATCGCGCGGTCGAGCATCTGCCGCGCCTCTATCGGGCGGCGCGCGCGTGGACGAGGTCGCGCGAGGAGGCGGAGGATCTCGTGCAGGAGACGTACGTGCGCGTGCTGGCCCGGCCGCGCCTCCTGCGCGAGGACGACGAGGTCGGCTACCTCCTGCGCGCCCTGCGCAACACGCTGATCAGCCAGCGGCGCACCGAGGGGCGTCGCCCGGTGACGACAGAGCTCGAGGACGAGCTCACCGCCGGGCGCGGCAGCGACGATCCCGCGGAGACGGTCGAGACGCGCGAGGTGTACGCGGCGATCGCCGGGCTCGCCGACGAGTTCCGTGAGGCGCTCGTGGCGGTCGACATCGTCGGGCTTTCCTATCAGGAGGCGGCACGCGCACTCGGCGTCCCCGAGGGCACGCTCACTAGCAGGCTCTTCCGTGCGCGCGATCGTGTGGCGAGCCGGATGCGCGGAGCTAGCTGACCGACCAGCTCGCGAGCGTGACGAGCTCCGCTCGCGTCGCGTCGCCGAGGAGGACGCATGTGTGCCCTCCGCGCCGCCAGGTCACGGCGAGCTTGTCGTTGAGGCGCACGGCCTGGTAGGGGGTGCCGCCGACCGTCGTCGTCTGACCGCCCGACGGGTTCGGAAGGCCGTCGCCCGAGACGATCGCGTAGGCGAGCCGGCGCTGGCCCTTGCCGTAGTAGACGACGATCGCGTCGCGCCCGCCCACGTGGCCTGTCCGCGCGCCGAGGGCCCGCCACCCGTACGACTGAGCGTAATCGGGAAACGAAACGCCCTGGACGTCGACGGCGAGCTTCGACCCGCCCGCGGATGCCGGCGCCGGTTCGGTCGGCACCTTCGTCGCGAGCTCCGCCGCCTGCGCGACGCTCGGCGCCCCTGGGCCGCCCGTGAGCACGACCGTCGCCACCATGACTGCGGCGACGGCTACACCGACAGCTGCGAGCCGCGGCGCGAGCGACCGTCTCCGTGCTCTCGGCGTCCGCGCCCGCTCCTCGACGGCTGCCTGGAGCGAGGCCGACGGCTCGTCAGAGAGCGCCTTGGTGAGCGCGAGCGACTGGCGCTGGCGCTCGAGCAGCTCCTGGAGCTCGGGAGAGGCGGCAACGCGCGCCTCGACCTCGGCGCGGCGATCGGCGGGCAGCGTTCCGTCCGCGAGTGCCGCGAGCTCGGCCAGCTCACGCTCGCTCAGCTGCGAAACCAGTTCGCTCATTGGCTCGTACATGACAGCACAGGCATTCGTCCTCTACCGAGTAGGACGCCTCGGAGCGCCAATTCTTCCCGGTCGGGATCCGGCGCGTCGACATGCGCACCAGCGGACCGGTACAACCCGCTGCGTGGTGCTGCGGTCGGTCTGACGACGATCGCACCGGCGTAGCTCGGTGCCGGAGGCGTGATGTGCGGCGCCCTCGACGGCCTCGACGCTCGCGAGGGAATATCCCCGTAACTAAGCCCGTTTTACCTTTCGTGCGCCGCCGCGCGTAGGCAAGCAGGCCTTGTAGACACTAGCGCGGGGGCGACGTGATCAGCGAAAGGAGAAGCGAGCTTGACTGCTCACCCGAAGCTTGTAGTTGCAGCCGTCCGCTGCGCGTCGTGCGGCAACGAATTCACGACTCGCTCGACACGCAGCGAAATCGCGCTGGACGTGTGCTCGAACTGCCATCCCGCGTACACGGGAGTCGAGCGATCGCTCCAGTCCGGAACCCGAATCGACCGCTTCGAGCGACGTCGCGCACGCGCGCGCCGCGCTCCCGCGGCCGTCTAGAGAGGAGATGAGAGAGCTGACAGACGTACCCACGATTGACCTCACAGCATTTCTCGATGAGGTCGAAGAGAACGGTGTCGCGACGGAAGTCGCGCTCGATGCGCTTGCCCATGCGCACGACCTCGACGACGACGAGCTCGAGGCTGTTCGCGCGGAGCTTGCCGAGCGTGGCGTTCGTGTCGCGGACGAGGCCGAGGCCGACGAGACCGACCTCGACCTTTCCTTCGACCCGGTAGCCGCCGGCGTTCCGGACTCGCTGACCCTGCTCATGAACGACGTTGGCCGCTGGCCGCTGCTTACAGCGGCGCAGGAGGTGGAGCTCGCCAAGCGCATCGAGCGCGGCGACCGTCAGGCGAAGGAGCGCATGATCAACTCGAACCTGCGTCTCGTCATCCACAACGCGAAGCGCTACGCCGGGCACGGCGTTCCTCTCGGAGACCTCGTGCAGGAGGGCGTCATCGGTCTCAACCGCGCGGCCGAGAAGTTCGACTGGCGCAAGGGGTTCAAGTTCTCGACCTATGCCACCTGGTGGATCCGCCAGTCCTGCCAGCGCGCCGTCGCCAACCAGTCGAAGACGATCCGCCTCCCCGTCCACGTCGACGAGCGGCGCAGCAAGCTCGCGCGCGTGCGCCAGCAGTTCGAGATTGCGCACGGGCGTCCGCCGACGCTCGAGGAGCTTGCGAAGGCGGGCGGGCTGTCGGAGCGGCACGCGCAGGAGGCGCTGAATGCGGTCGAGGCTTCGGCCTCGCTCAACCAGCCGGTCGGTGACGACGCAACGGAGCTCGGCGATCTCTTCGTCGATTCCGAAGCGGACGACCCGGAGGCCGCGGCCATCACGCTCGTTCGTAACCTCGAAGTGAGGCGCGCCCTCGAGACGCTCGGTGAGCGTCACCGCCGGGTCGTCGAGCTGCGGTTCGGCCTGGACGGCGAGCCAATGGGTCTCGAGGCCGTTGGGCTCGAGCTCGGCATCAGCCGGGAGACGGTGCGCCAGCTCGAAGGAGAGGCGCTCGAGGCGTTGGCCGAGGAGCTCGAGGGGCTCGCTACGGCGGGTCCCGACGAGCTGGCCAGCGCCGCTTAGGCATCGACGGCGAAAGCAGAGTGGGGCCGGGATTCGAACTAGCGACCAACGCTAGCGATCGAAGGAGGCCCCGTCTCCGGGGCCTCCCTCTTCTACAGGTTGGCTTGCAGCTTAGAACGCTTCTCGTCGACGCCGACCGGCGAGCGTCTGCCAGATCCAGCAGAAGCGCGATGGCGCCGATGACTGCCGCGACCCACGTGCGGCGGTCAAAGAATCGTCGATCGGGTCGCCGAACCCGAGCGCCTGGCGATGAAATCGGCGATGAGAGCGCCGGCGACGCCGACGAGGGTCGTCACGATGATGCCGCCCGGTTGGTCACCGGGAAGGATCCACTTCGCGATCGCTCCCGCGAGGAGACCGATGAGAATCCAGCCGATGATGCCCACGACGCCTCCTTGCTCTAGGGATCACTGCAATACCCCTGAGGGCGTGGCGTCGAACCTCGCCGTAGACTCGGTGCCGTGAGCGACGTCATCGACCACGTCGGTATCCGCGTCAGCAACTGTCGCCGCGCGCCGCCGGACTGTACGAAGCCGCACTCGCCGAGCTCGGGTTCGTCGGTGTTGGCCGAGGGCGAGCTCGAGGGTGACGCCCGCGGCGGCTACGTCCTGTTCGGGCAGAGGCGAGAGACGACGACTTCGGCCTTCACACGGTCGGCACCCGAGCCGGGGCGCGACCGGGTGACCACCGGGGCGCATGTCGCATTCCCCGCGGCGAGACGCTGGGGCGAGGTGAGCGCTCGCAGACCGCCGCCGTGCGACAAGGGGGGAAGAGCATCGGCCGGCCCGTGCCGCGCCGCAGTACAGCGGGCCGGTACTTCGCGGCGTTCGTCCTCGATCCCGACGGCAACAACGTCGAGGCGGTGTTCCACGCGCCGCCGACGACCGACCTCACCTAGCACAGACTTGCACTACGAACATATGTTCGCTTTTATTGCTCAATGCAGCTTGCGCTCGATGCGAGCGAAGGCCTCGTCGACGCGCTCGAGGGCGGGGCGCGCTGTCGGCAGCTGAAGCGGCTCGACTGCTCTTCGCGACCGATCCCTCGCCGAGGGCTTGGGGTGCGTAGCTCACCAGGTCACGGCCGGTGACAGCCGCGTCGTCTGAACGGATCGACGGTGTCACTGGCGGGGACGAGGCCGGATCCGCCGCTCGAGGACGCGGAGTTCGTCGTCTTCGACCTCGAGACGACAGGGCTTTCGGCCGCGCGCGACCGCATCTGCGAAGTGGGCGCTGTGCGCGTCCGCGAGCTCGAGGTAGTCGACTCCTTCGAGTCGCTCGTAAACCCGCCGCGTTCCCTTCCTGGATCCTGTCGCGCGGCTGACCGGGTTGCGCGAGCAAGAGCTGCGTCACGCGCCGTCGGTTCCAGCATCGTCGCCCGCTTCGCGGATTTCTCGTGCGATGCGTTGCTCGTCAGCCACAACGCCCGCTTCGACCAGCGTCTTCCTCGAGCGGCAGCTGCAGTGGCACGAGACTCGCCGGCTGGCCGAGCCGCCGCTGTGCACCGCCGCCATCGCGCGCCGTCTGCTCGAGGGCCGCCTGCGCAGGGTCAGCCTCGCCTCGCTGGCGCACTTCTTCGGGGTGCCGACCCGCCCCTGTCACCGAGCTCTCCCCGACGCCCAATGCACTGCCGAGGTGCTGATCCATCTCGTCGGACTGGCCCAGGAGACCGGTGCCCGGCGGCTCTCGGACCTGCAAGCGCTGGCGGCGCCGCGCAAGCGCGCGTGTACGGCAAGCGCTCGCTCGCGCACCGGGCGCCTGCCAGGCCCGGCGTGAACCTGCTTCGCGATCGGCACGAGCAAGTGCTCTACGTCGGCCGCGCCCATGATCTGCCGCGCCCGTCTGCGCTCCTACTTCCGCAGCGAGCGCCAGCGGCCGTCCGTCGAGGCTGCCCTGCTCGCCCTCGACCGCATCGAGTGGCGGGTTCTCGGCTCCGAGTTCGAAGCCGCCCTCGAGGAAGTGCGCCTGATCCGCGAGCTGCAACCACCGGCCAACTCCCGCAGCCGGCGCAGCGGCGGTGCCGTCTACCTGAGTCGCCGCGGCGACGATGTCGTCGTCACGAAGACGCCGAGCCGAACTCGGGCCGATCGGCAGCCGGCGCCGTGCCGCCCTGGCTGCGCGCGCGCTCGCCTACAACGGCCCGATCGAGCTCAACCGGCTACTCGGTGACAGCCCACTGCCGGGGCTCAAGCAGCGCCTTGCGGAGCTCGCGGGCAGCCTTCGCTACGAGGAGGCGGCCAGACTGCGGGACCAGCATCGACGCGCTCGAGCACGTGCTAGCGCGGCTGCAGCGACTGGAGCAGTTGCGGCAGACAGACCTGTCCGTGATCGCGCCCGCGCTCGAGCGTGGCTCGCGGACGGCCTTCTTCATCCGCGCTGGCACCGTGTCTGGGCAGCGTACCTGCCACCTGGCCCCGATGCGCTGGTCGAGGTCAACGCCGGGCTCGTGATCCCCGCAGTGTGTCCCATGCAGCGGGCCCGCTGACCGCCGAGCAGGCCGCGGCCATGATCCTCGTCGACGCCTCGTCCACCGGCCCGCGACCGAGTTGTCGGTGCTCCCGCTCGACGCGGACGCGATCCTTCATCACCTTGAAGGGCCGAGGTGAGAGCGGCGACGATCCTCCACGCCGACCTCGACGCGTTCTTCGCCTCGGTCGAGCAGCGCGACGATCCCGCGGCTGCGCGGCAAGCCGGTGATCGTCGGCGGCGGAGTCGTGCTCGCCGCCAGCTACGAGGCGCAAGGCTTTCGGCGTTCGGACCGCGATGAGCGGCCGCGCAGGCGCAGTGGCTCTGCCCGCAGGCGGTCGTCGTCGCCGCCCCGCATGGCGGCCTACACGCGAGGCGAGCAAGGCGCTGTTCGGCTGTTCGACGACACCTCGCCGCTCGTCGAGGGCCTCTCGATCGACGAGGCGTTCCTCGACGTCCGCGGGCTGCGAGCGGATCTCGGGCAGCCCGAGCGAGATCGCCACTCGCTTGCGCGGCGCGTGCCGCGACGCGGTCGGGGCTGCCCCTCACCGTCGGGATCGCCCGCACGAAGTTCCTGGCGAAGGTGGCGAGCGCGGTGGCCAAGCCCGACGGGCTTCTCATGGTGGTCCTCGAGCGCGAGCTCGCCTTCCTGCACCCGCTCCCGGTCGAGCACGTGTGGGGCGTCGGGCCTGATGACGGCGCGCGAAGCTTCGCGAGCTGCGACATCCCCACGGTCGGCGATCTTGCGAGCATGTCCGAGCCGGTGCTGGTAGCGCTCCTCGGGAAGGCCGTACGGGCGGCATCTGCACGCCCTCGCCAACAACCGCGATCCCCGGCCGCGTCCGCCGCTGTACGCGCCGGCGTTCGATCGGCTCTCAACACGCAATCGGCCGCTCTCCGAGATCGCCGGCGGCGATCGACGCCGACCCTACGTCGCGATCGTCGACCGCGTCACCCGTCGCCTACGTGCGGCGAGACGCGTCGGCCGCACCGTCGTCCTCCGGCTGCGCTTCGAAGACTCTCGCAGAGCGACCCGCTCGCACACCCTCCGAGCCACCCGACGTCCCAGACGAGCACCGTGCTCACCGCTGCACGGGAATTGCTGGCTTCCGTACAGCTTCTGATTCGAGGAGCCAGCGGGCTGACGCTGATCGGCGTGACGATCGCCAACCTCGAGCAACGACCTTCCGCTCGAGCTTTGCCTTCCCCTCGATTCCGAAGATGGCGCACTGCTCGACGCCGCGCTCGACGACGATCCGCGACCGCTTCGGTCCGAAGGCCATCCCGCGCGCCGTCCTGCTCGCGCGCTCGCCACACCTGACAGTTCCGCTGTTTCCCGACTAACCGCGGGGCGTCCTCGGCACGGGGCTGCGCTTCCTCGGCGTCGAGCACGAGGGCAACTCGACGTCCTCCGAGGAGGAGGCGGAGAGCGATCCGTGCTGAGATCGACACGCTCGTCGCGGCCGGGATGCGTGCACGCGGGACGTGATGGTCGTCGCGCCGTTCAACGCGCAGGTGAAGCTGCTACGGAGCGGCTGCCGGAGGCGTTCGCGTCGGCGCCGGTGGACAAGTTCCAGGGGCAGGAGGCGCCGGTCGTCTTCTTCTCGATGGCCGTCGTCGACCGGCGCCGACGCCCCGCGCGGTATCGATTTCCTCATGTCGCGGAATCGGCTCAACGTCGCCGTCTCGCGCGCGCAGTGCCTTGCGTACTGTCTGCGCGCCGGCGCTCCTCGACGTCGACTGCACGACGGTCGACCACATCCGCCTCGCGAACGCGCTCTGCCGCTTCGTCGAGCTCGCCGAATGAGTCATCTTGCGATGCGTCGAGCGCGTCCCGCACAATGGCTGAGTGGAGGACGCTGAGGCTACGCAGCTGACTCTGGAGGCCCTCTTCGACATCCGGGCCGCTGTATTCGATATCCACGACGCTTTGTTCGGAGACGACAATGGGGAAGAAGAGGAAGAAGACACCTGAGGAACGCGCCGCGCTCGAGGCGTACAGGAAGGATCTCGATCGTCGACTGATCGAGATGATCGAGCGCTACCGCGAGCTCAACGCCCGCAAGCGCGCCGAGGGTCAGACCTAGCCGCGGTGTCGAGCACCGGAGTTGGCCGGGTAGTCGCATGCGTTTAACACGTTCTTGCAGAAAGCAAATCGAGACCGAGCCAGCGGTCGCGCCGCCGACTGATTAGCGACGCTGCGACCATCCGCCGCCCACGCGGCCGCGACCTCAGGGGGCCGCGACGACCACCACGCTTTGCAACGCAGCCGGTCACGACCACGGCGACGCTGACGGAGACGACTGCCAGCACAGGCGACGCCGAGCCCTTAGCGACCGAACCAACGAGCCAGGCGCTCGCGCTCGAATGCGACCTTCTCGTCGTGATGTGCGGCGGAGACGTCGCCCACGAGTAGCGACGGCTCGGGTTCGTCATAGAAGTCTCCCTCGATCAACGCGGACTCACGGAGCCCGGTCTCGAGGAAGCAGTAGCCGTGACCGTCGAACGGTTCGGGAGCGGGCTGCCCAAGGATCTCGGCCGCGATCTCCGCCGCCACAGTTGTGCCCTGCGCCTCTGCCATTGCACCGGCCTTCGGGAACGGTAGGCCGTTGGCCAGCCGTATCAGCGTGCAGTCGCCGACCGCCCAGACACCGTCGAAGGCCGTCGCGAGCGTGCCCCGATCTGGCTCGACCCAGCCGCTGTTACCGAGAAGGCCGGCGGCATCGAGCACGGCGGGCGGGCGGTGCGGCGGCACGGCGAGCAGCAGATCGAAGGGAAGGTCGCCGTCCTCGAACACCACCCTCCCGCGCTCGACGCGGTCTGCCTTCCTGCCGACCCGCCATTTGATCCCGCGCTCGTCGAGGCGCTCCCCTATCCACGCTGAGCCCTCGGCGCCGGCATTCGGCAGCAGCATCGGCTGGAGTGTCGCCACAGACAGGTGCGTCCACTGGCGCAGCTCTCGTTGACGGAGGTGATCGTCGAGCAACATCGCGCATTCGTACGGTGCGGGCGGGCACGGGTACGGCGCCCCGAAGATGACAACGGCCACGCGACCGCCGCCGAAGGCCTCGAGGTCTCGACGAAGCAGTGGGGCGGTTCTGAATGACCACACGTCGTGGCCATGCTCGGCGAGGCCAGGGACGAGCTTGGCGCGGGGCTCGGCGCCGAGCGCCACGACCAACCGCTCACCCTCGAGGTGTCCGACGCTCGTCTCCACGGAACGCCGGGCTGGATCGATGGCGGTGACATCGGCCTCGATGACCTCGATCCCACCTCCAACCAGGGCGGAACGCGGGCGGCTCCCCTCATCGACCGTCCCGAGCCCCACGAGCTCCCAGAGCTTGCGGAGACCCATCGAGAAGTACGGGTTACGGTCGACGAGCGTGATGTGGTGTTCGTCGCCGACTCGGTCGCGCAGGCCGACGGCAACGGCAATGCCGCCGAAGCCGCCGCCGAGTACGAGCGTCCGCTCCATCGGCCGTAGTCTGAACGACTCAGATCACTTACCGATTGTCTCCCCAGCGCGTCCCGCACCAGCGATCCTTGTGCGAAAGCGCTCAAGCGACTCGGCCGCGCGGTCGATAGTCGTTTCAATGGTGCGAATTGGGATCGGGATTGCCGTCGTCGCGGCCGGTGCCTGGCTTCTGCTCGGCGGCGGCAGCGACGCCGAGGCCGTGACGAAGTGTCTCGGCAAGGCGGGGGCGACAGTGACCGAGTCGCCGCGCTTCGCGCAGGTCTTTCCTTATGCGATCGCTGCGCGCTCGCTCGAGCCCGTACAGAAGTATCCCGAGACGGACGGCGCTCGCTTCTACTCGGTGCTCTATGGGGGCAACCGGGCCATGCTGTTCGTGGCCAAGAACGCCGACTCCGCGGAAGCATTCGAGTCGACTCTGGTGTCACTCGTCGCGAAGGAGGGAGGCACCGTCTCTTCGCGCCGCTCGGGAAAGACATTGCTCGTCTGGGAGCGACCGACGCTCGCAACGGCCGTCGACCACTGCATCGGCTAACGGCTGAGAAGCGGTTCGATGGTCAGGGACTTGGGTTAGGAAGCGACGACCGTTTCGAGCCCGGGCAACGACACGGCTTGTTCGCAACTTGGGCGAGCCTAAGCGATGCGCGAGGCTCGCTCGTCGAGGGGGCCGTGCCCGGAGCGTAGTCCCGCTCGAGCCCGTGCGCGAAGCGGCCGTGCGCGGAGCGCGAGTGTGGCCTGCTAGAGCAGGATCCGCAGCGCTAGCGGGAGAGAGCATCCTTTCTCGACAAGCGTCCGCGCGGCCTGCAGGTCGACGTGTGACACGGTAAGGAGGAACGCATCCTCGGCTTCGAAGCCGAGCGCGCGGAACTGGTCGAAACGCCAGCGCGCGACGCGGATCTCCTCGACCTCGAGCCCTTCTGCGAGGGGAGCCTGTTCTGTGAACGTGGACATGATGGCCTGCCTTTCGCGGTGTGATCGATTACGAGTTGATACGAAGAGAGACGCCTTCTGTTGCCGTGTCATCCCAAAGTTTCGTTACGCCGGTGTTAAGCACGATGGACGCGGCGGCATTGCAGGTGAGGGCATTGGGATCCCATCGAGCTGCGTTGCGAATGTCGAGCGCCGGTGTGTCAGGCCGGAGGTCGCCTAATCACGATGTCGGGGGCGTGCCTAGACTTCACTCGCTGACTTCTCTCCGGCGGCGCGCACCTCGAGGAGACGATCGTCACCCCAGTTGAGGATCTCGTCTGCGCCGTACTCTCGCTAGGCGCACGCCATTGGTGGTTCCAAACTAACGAGGAGCGTTAGGGCGCCGGATAGAACTGCTGTTCTATCCACTCAGCTACGGGGCGGAAGTGGCGATTTGCTGGAGTTTCTGCGCCTCACCGCAGTTCAACCTGCGAGAGAGGCAGAGTTCGTCGCCCCCGCCTCTCTCGCGGGAGGTCGCCCACAGCTTCGATCTCTCGCAGCGCTCGTCAGGGCGTCGCCGCGTTGACGCCAGCGCTCGGAGGTGGTTGACTCGAGCCGTGCCGTCAGGCCGCCCTCAGGGCGCGACCGATTCAGGTGCCGCTCGGGATCGGCCCGACGTATTCCTCTCCTACGCCCGCGAGGACAAGGACTTCGTCGAGCAGCTGACCAGGGCGCTCGTGGCGCCGAAAAGGACGTCTGGATCGATGTGGAGGACATCCGCGGAGGCGCCTCGGATTGGCGCGCCACCATCTGGGCGGGGATCGAGTCCGCGACGGCGATGATGTTCGTTCTTACGCCCGACTCGCTCGCGTCGACCGTCTGCGGCGAGGAGCTTCAACACGCGGTGGAGCTGAACAAGCGGATCATCCCCGTCCGCGGCGGTCGGTGGACGGATTGCGCGTACCGGAGTCACTCGAGCGCCCAAACTGGGTCTACGCGCGTCCGGAGGACGACTTCGACGCCAGCGTCACCTCGCTGATAGATGCCCTCGAGCTCGACGAGGCGTGGGTCGAGCAGCACGCAAGGCTTACGCAGCGCACCGGAGAGTGGCTCCGTCACGACCGGGACGGCAGCTACCTGCTGCGCGGCACCGATCTCCGCGACGCCGAGCGTTGGCTCGACGACCAGGGTGCGCACAAAGAGGCACCGACGACGCAACAGGTCACGTACATCACCGCCAGCCGGCGCGCGGCGGCGCGGCGTCAACGGTCACTCCTGGGGGGCGTCGGGCTGGCGCTCGTGATCACGGCCGTGCTCGCCGTCGTCGCCGTCGCCCAGTGGCGGAAAGCGGTCGACCGGGAACAAACGGCCAGGGCGCAGGCGTTAGCGGCGCAGTCCATCGCCGCGCTGTCGCTCGATCCCGAGGAGAGCGTGCAGGACGCGCTCGATGCGATCGAGATCCGGCGGGACGAGCCGGAGGCGCTGTACGCCCTGCGGAAGGCCGTTACCACGGCCGGGTGGACGTCGATCCTCCGCCTGAAGTCGCGACGAGCGCCGCAGAATGATGTCGAATTCTCCGAAGACGGCAGCCGCGTGGCGACCGCAGGCTCGACGGCAGGGTCGCTGTCTGGGAGACGAACACGGGTCGACCCGTCACTGTGGTCACCATCCCCGGGCGGCGCGCGGTCGACACCGTCCAGTTCAACCCGGACGGCAGTCTGTTGCTGACGGCCTCCGAGGATGGCATTGCGCGAGTCTGGGACAGCTCCACCGGCCGGCTCGTCCACGAGTTCGACACAACATCCAACGAGGGGTCGGAGCTAACGGCGACCTGGGGGGCACACGGGCGCCGCATTCTGACCGCCGGCCGGCGGGAGACGGAGGTTTGGAACGCCGAGAGTGGAGCGCGGCTCTACCGGCTCCGAAGCGCGAGTGACGACCCGCGCACGAGCAGGATGAGCCTAAACGGGCGGCGGGCGCTCACGGCCGGCAAGGGGGGAAGCGCGCTGCTCTGGAACCTCCAGACAGGTGGAAAGCCGACGATACTCCCCGGTGAGAAGGGCGACCCGCTGGAGTACTCGCTGCTCAGTCGCGACGGACGACGCGCAGCGACCTTCTACTCGACTGGCAAGTTCTGCGTCTGGGTCGATGGTCGTGTGAGGCGGCGCCGGTGCGTCCCCGGCGGTAAGGCCGACCTCGACGTAGACCTCAGCCGTGACGGCCGCCGCGTCCTCCGCTCCTACGCGAACGGCACCGTCGAGGTGTGGGATGTGAGCTCGCAAGCCAACGACCTCATCGCCGTCCTCGACGACGGCGGCCCAGTGAGCTCGGCGCAGTTCGATCGCGAGGGCAAGTACGTGGTGACGGGGGGCGACGACGGGGTGGCGCGCGTCTGGCAGGTCAAGCCAACAAAGCAGCTCACAGTGCTACGCGGGCACACGCTTGGCGTGAACAGGGCGAGGCTGAGCCCGAACGGTTCGCAGGTCGCGACCGTCTCGGACGACGGCAGCGGGCGACTCTGGCCGGCCCGGCTGCAAGCTCCGATAGCCCCCCGCTGGCAGTGGGCCGACAGTACAGCGTTCAGCCCGCGCTCCCCCAATGTCCTCGTAGTCCGCCACGGAAGCAAGGCGTCCGAGAGCGGAGTCTGGAACGTCGGCACGGGCACGATGGTGCCGTTGCTCGGCGGCGTAACCGTGCCGTCCGTGCGCGACCACCCCACGTGGCCCTGCGGCCGAGCGGCCGGCTGCTCGGCCTGGAGCTCCGACGGGCGCTTTGTTGCAGGCGTGAACGCTGCGGGGAACGCTGTTGTCTGGGATCTCAGCACACGAAAGGCCCGGCTCATCGGAAAACGAACCGGGACCGCGATTGGAGCTGCGTTCAGCCCGGATGGCCGCCGGCTGGTCGTCGCGTACGCGGACCGCCCGCGCGCGCGGATCTGGGACGTCGCGACCGGTCGGGCCGGGCCGCTGGTACCGACCACGCGCGGCAAGAACCACTTTCCGTTCAGCGCTCAGTTCGTGGCGAATTCGCCGTGGGTCTTCACCGTCGACAGCACGTTTCACGCGCAGCTGTCCGATCCGGCGACGGGCGCGACTAAGGCGCTGTCCGGGCATGTGTTGCCAGCGGGCGTGGCGCTCGCCGGCAACGGCCATCGGATTGCCCTCGCCGTCGGCACAAAGGAGAGGGCCGTCGTTCGCGTCTTCTCCGGTGCCGGGACAGCGCTCCGGTCTCGCGAAGCGCCCGGGGGAGCCGTGAGCAGCATTGCCTTCGACGGCACCGGCACGGCCCTTGTCATCGGCGGGCAGAAGGGGACTGCCTACGTCTGGGACGCTCGAAGGCGTTTGCCGATAGCTCTGCCGGGGACGGGCGGCGAGGTCATCGGCGCGAGCTTCAGCCCCGATGACAACCTGGTGATCGTCACCTCGAGAGACCACGACGCGAGGCTCTGGGACTGGGCACGGGCGCGCGTGCTGGCCGAATATCCGAACACGAAGAACGTGCGCGCCGAATTCAGCCCGGACGGCCGGTGGATCGTGCTCGCCGGCAAGACGCGCCTCGAGGCCGTCCGCTGCTACGCCTGCGCGCAGTTGGAAGACCTCGAGCAGCGGGGGCGCTCGCTACTGCCTCCCTCGTGATCAGCGCTTCTTGTCGAACTTCACCCAGAGCCGGTTGTTGGCCGCGACCCCGATCACGCGCGCTGTGCGCCGGTCCCGGTCGTTCCACCTGTCGAGGCGGCTGCCTCTCAGGGCGTGCGCCGTCACGCTGACGTAGTCGTAGCGCGTGAGCCCAGAGATCCGGCAGATCGCGCCGTCGCAGGTCAGGGTCTTGCCGCCATTGAGCACGCGGCCGGTCACCTTGCCCTTGCCCTTGCCAGCCAGTTTGATCTCGATGCCCGATCCCTTCACCGGTGGAATCTCACCAGGAGTCGCGTAACCCGCGCCAACCACCTCGCTGCTCAGGAGGGGTAGCTTGCATTCAGCGGCATTGAGACTGCCGGCGCGGTTGCCCAGACAGGCGCCGATCCAGAAGAACCCCGCCGCCGCGTGTTCGCGGCGAAGCGTCACGAGCGTTCCCGACTTGTATTCACACGGGCTGGTGTAGTCGAACGAGCACGGGCGGCTGGGCTGCGGTGTGACGGTGACGCGGCCGAACTTCCCGTCGAAGATCTTGAGCGTGACTGGGCTGAAGCGGGCGGCCACATAGCGTGTGCCGGGGGCTAGCTGCATCGTGCAGCTCTTCGATGTGGTGATGCATTTGAAGTCGCTCCAGCCGATGAAGGAGTGATCGGCTTTCGGCTCGGCGGTGAGCTTCACGGTGGTACCGGACTCGAAGTGGTGGATGCAGTCCTCGTCGGGCACCTGGTATTCCTGTGCGTCGACCTCACACGTGGCGCTCTCGCCGTTCTCCGCGGGCGTGATCGTGAGCGTCCCCGGGCCCGCGGTCATGAGCTGGATCTCCGCGTCGAGCTCTGCGAGCTTCGCAGGCTGCGACGGCGCCGACGACGCGTACAACCCCACAGCGACCAGTACTCCGGCGGAAGCAAGGGCGAGGCGCTTCGACCATGCGGCGGCAGTCACTGGCTCCTCCTCTGAGAGCGAGGATGGCGAACGCTGCCATCCCTGTCAAGCCGAGCGGCGCTTGTCGTGTGATCGTCGCGAATGCCGTCGCCAACCAGTCGCGGCCGCAGTTCCGGGAGGACGTCCGGGCCCGCAAGCTCACGATCGCGACGGGTGCAGGCGCCGTACACGGAGCGACGTTCGTGCTGAGAAACTGGGGCCTGGCCGAACTTCCGGCACGTTGAGCGTCCTCTACTACTGCCCGTCTGGGGGCTTGGCATCCGGTGGCTTGCCCGCTTCGGAATCGGCCGCCTCCGACCGCGCCTGCGCTCCCTGAGCGATGAACGCCTTGAGGTCTTCCTGGATGACAGACTCGACCTGCGCCGCGAACTGCGTGAACGCGCTTGCGTGGTCGGCCGCTGCGTAGGGCCCGGACAGCTCGAAGTACTGCCAACCATGGGCCTTGAGGAGCTCGGCGACGCGTCGGAAAGAACGCCAGCGCTCGCCGTACTTGAAGAAGCCGTCGAGCGCTGCGGCAATCGCGACGACGAGGCTCAGGGCGAAAGTCGTCCAGGCAAGGGCCGTAGCTACGTTGTCCCCGCGCAGGTTGAGGCTGACGAGCGCCGGCACGATCAGCCCGCCCACGATCGTCATGACGCGGAGCACGTAATAGCGGCGCTGGTTCGCCAACGCCTTGCTCTCGAACCACACGAGCTGATCGAGCCAACGATCATGCAGGAACTGCTTCTGCAGCTCACTCAGCGGAAGTCCCGAGATGATCTTCTCGTACTGCCGCGTCTTTCGCTCTGAGTTGCTGTCGGTCTGCGCTTCGGCCATCGACTAGCTCCGTTCAGTAAGAGTTCGCTCGATCTCTTTCAACACCTGTCGACCAGAATCCCCATCCAGGTCGACCGCCCGTAAGAGCTCACTGCTCGCGAGCGCTTGCACTCGCTCGAGCGTCGACGTGCCGCGCGCAGCTGCAGCGACGACGTCCGCAGTCCCACCGCTCCCGGCCACTACGAGCACTGGGCGACCCTCCGCGATGCTCGCTTCCGCGTCGGCGTACGTGATTTCACCACCATTCACGAGGACCGTGACCGACGGTGCCTCTCGCGCGACCAGGGTCGCAACCCGCGCCAGCCATGGCACCTCCTCGCCCCACGCCTCGCCGGGTACGAGGAGGGCGTGCGTATGGTTCGGCTCGAGCGGACACCGATCATCGTCAGGCGGTGAAGTCGGTGACGCCACGAGTCCATCCACAGCGACGCCGAGGAGAGGGAAGCTGTGAGCCCGGGAGCGCGCTCGTCCGAAGAGTCTCATCACACCGCGATCCGTCCCTCCGTCCACGACGGCCGCGTCATGGCGATCGGCAATCGCCGTCAACTCCGCGAACAGCGGCTCGAGGCGCTCGCTGTCAACGCCCGTTAGCGCGCCTGCCGCGCCGACGCTGACGATTGTGGGCATCGCGCGTGTGAGGCCGAGCTGCGTTAATGCGTCCGGCAGATCGCCCCATCGCTCGACGTGTGTCGTCAGCACCGGCCGATCCTACAAGTGGCACATCACCGGGCCGGGCGCGACGGACTCGCCGCATCACGCCGAGGGTACTGCGGCCACGGGCGATGGGCCACGCCTCCATGCTGCAAGCCCCAGGTAGCCGCCGAGGACGACCAGACCTGCCCCAACGATGCCGATGATCCCTCCGGGTGCGAATGAGCCGACGCTCGAGTTCTCAAGCAACGGAACAGCGAAGTACCGCACCCAGAGCAGACCCTCGAGAACACCGAGTGTCAGCAGCGCGGCGGACAGCTCGGCGTGTCTCGAGTGGCCGAGCAGGAGAGCAGCAACGATCACGACCATCAGTGACGTTGCGACCGGGTCAAACGCCTCCTCGAACGTGCGAGCGACCCTCGCCGACTCATTGTTGGTACCCCCAGCGTTGAAATCGATCGCCGTCGCAGCGATCATCACCAGTCCGCCGGCGATGCCCAGGATCGCCGCCGTGACATTTGGTGAGCTCGCGTGTGCCTTGGTGGCTCGCAGGGCGAGGAACGCAGCTGCAAGCACTAGCAGCCCCCCGGCCATGGCGACCAGCACGCCGACGGTCGCACCCGCGCTCCGTGCGTGATCCGACTGGAGTACGCGCAGGTACTTCACCGCGCCGGCGTAACCCGCCGCGAACAGCACCCCGACGCCCACGGCGCGTGTTGCCTGCTCGTGGACGAGCAGTCCGCCGAGCACGGCCGCCAACACGATGCCGATCGGGGCGAGCGACGTTATCGCGCCGCCGTGAGGCAATGCAGTCCCGAAGTTGTTCTGCAGGAACGAGTGCCCCGCGTCCCAGCGCATGAAGAGACCGACGGCGAGCATCGCGGCACCGCCGAGCGCCAGTGGCACCACGCTGGGCGAGAGCGACACCTCCTCGGCAGGAGGTGGCGTCGGATCGGGCAGTTGCATGGCGAGCACGTGCTCGATCACTCTGAAGAGCTGTTCCACTCCCGAGGTCCATTGAAGATCGGTCAACTCGAGGCCGTTGCGTCCCGCCAGCCCGGCGAGGTCATCGGGCAACTCGTGGGCGTCGGGCATCTTCGCGCCGCCGACGAGCACCGGAATGACTCTGATGTCTCTGCGGAGCGCCCCACCAACCTCCAGTCGAACGAAGTCATCCGGCTCATCCAGTCGGCGACGGCCACTTCCGTCAGCAGCGGTCGCCCAGTTTGGCCCGATCACGGCAATCAGCACGTCGGCCGAACCCACCGACTCCTCAATCAATTGTTTGAAAGGGACCCCGGGCTCGAGCGTGTCGATGTCCCTGAATACGAGCGGCGCGCCAAAGCGAGCGCGCAGCTGATCCGACAGGCGGCCGGCGTAGGCGGGCGAGTCATCGCGCCGGTAGCTGATGAAGACGCGAGAGCTGACGGCCATCCGCACTCCTCTTCAGAGAGCCATGTACGAGAAGGCACAAGTATAAGCAGCTTTGAGCGCTCGACTTCAATCGCGTCTTCCCGGGTCGATCTGGGTGGCGATCTCGCGAAAGGTTCAATGGGTCGAGTGCGGTCGAGGGCAACACCAAGGTCGGAAACGATTCGCACGGCGGTAAGGTAATGCGCCGGCTGCGGTACATGAGCAACGTCAACGGCTTCGGCCGAGTCGCGACATGACCTGACGATCAACACGCTTTTCAGCGCACTGAAGAGCGAACTGAGCCACGAGGGATCGGCTTGACTATCCCGGCCGTGCGTGCGATTGTGTGGATTGCAACCGAACTGCGGCGCAGGAGGGGATCATGTTGCGACGCAGTGGAATGAGGGGGTCGTTCCGCCGGGCGTTGATCGCCGTCGGCGTTTCGATGCTCGTGCTCGGAGCTGCACCCGCCGCACTCGGCACGAGCGCCGGCGCGGCGACGACCGTCATCCAGGCGCAGCTCGAGTTCATCAAGCAGCAGAAGGTGCTGAACAAGTGTCTCGCGGCGAGCCCGAAGAAGAACACGCCCTGCATCCGGCGTAACGCCGTCAAGCTGGCGGCGATCGCAGATCGTCACATCAAGCAGATCCGGGGAGCGCTGGACGGCACCGAGGTGGCGTGTGTCGTCACCGTTGCGCAGCAGGAGATCGCATACGAACGGATCTGGCGAGACGGCGCGCGAGCCCTGAACCGGAACGAGCGCAAGAAAGCCAGGCGCCTGTTCGTCTCGTCGCTCCCCATCGGCGACGCGCAGGCGAAGATCCAGCCGCAGTGTTTCACCGAGGTGCTCGCCGGAGGCGGAGGCTGAAAGCGGAACAGAAGCTGCAGGAGCCAGCACCTGCGGCGGCATCTGAGCCCGCGGCAGAGGCCGCAATAGGGGGAACCCCCGACGTCTTCGTCTCGTACTCGCGACGGGACCGAGCCTTCGTGCTCCACCTCCGCTCCGAGCTCGAGAAGGCGGGTTGGGATGTGTGGGTGGACGAGGAGGACATCCCGCCGGCCGCGGAGTGGAGGGACGAGCTCACGGCCGGTATCCGGACCGCGCACACGTTCGTCTTCGTCCTGAGCCCGGACTCCGTCGCCTCCGAATACTGCCGGTGGGAGCTCGAGCAGGCAGTCGCGCTCGGCAAGCGCCTGATCCCCCTCGTATACCGGTCGGTGGACGACGCACCGAAGGAGCTCGCCGCGCGCCAGTACGTCTTCATGCGGGAGGACGACGGCCACGAGCTCGCGCTCGAGACGCTCGACAGCGCGCTTCGCACGGACCTCGACTGGGTGCGGGAGCACCGTCAGTGGTTGCTGGCCGCGCTGCGGTGGGACGCGCAGGACCGCGACCGGAGCCTCCTCCTGCGCGGCCGAGACCTGAAGGCGGCCGAGGCCTGGCTCGCCCGGCAGGGCGAGCGCACGGAGCCACGGCCGACGCCTCTGCAGAGCGAGTTCCTGCTCGCCAGCCGCAGGTGGCAGACACGCCGTGCCCAGTTACTCGCCGGTGGGGTGATGGTCGCCTTAGCCGCGACCGCCGCCCTCGGTGTCGTCGCACTTATCCAGCGAAACGATGCACGGCATCAAGCCGCGATCGCACGCTCACGCGAGCTCGCGTTGTCGTCGACGTCGCAGCTTGCCATCGACCCCGAGCGGAGCATGCTGCTCGCCAAGGAAGCGGTGGCGGCGGCACCGACTGCGCAGGCGGACAATGCCCTTCGGCAGGCGGTCTTCACGAGTCGTGTGCGGACGGCAGTGCCGCTCGAGGCGGGCCAGATCGGTGGCCTGATCAATGCCGTGGCGTTCAGCCCCAACGGGAAGTACGTTGCTGCCGCTCTCAAGAACGGGACGGTGTCTGTCGCGAGCTCGACGGCAGATCAGGGGGATCGCGCGACGGCGCTTCCACTCGGGACCATCTCGGCCGACGACCTCTGCTCACAATTCGTCTCCGCGGCCGGACAGGTCTCCGTCGTCTTCAGTCCTGACAGCCGGCTCGTCGCCGCGGTCAACGACGCGGGGACGATCCACATCTGGCGGTGGCCGAGAGCGGGGAAGCCCACGACCTCGCCGTTCTGCCTCGGTCGGACGACGGCGCCCGACACAGCGGACGTCCTTGCGGGCGTGACGGGCAAGCGTGGGAAGCCCCTTGCTCTGACGTTCGTCGGGAGCGACATAGTCGTGATCGTCGAGCCGGACGGCCGGGTGTTGCGCTGGCCGTGGAGGACCGGGCAGAAGCCCGTGCTCCTAGGTCGTCCCGGCGACACGACCTTGGCAGCGGCGTTCTCCGAGGCGGCGCGCGCGACGGCGATCGCCAACCAGACCGGCATCGACGTGCAGGCCGCCGGCGGCCCTCCCCGACGGTTGTCGGAGCCCGGAGCCTACGCCGTGGCGCTGAGCGCCGACGGGCGGACGGTGGCTGCCGCGAGCGGCCGCCGGCTCGCCGTCTGGTCACGCAATCGCAAGGGCTCTCCGATCGTGCTCACGACGCCGGCCGCGATCCGCTCGGTCGCGGTCAGCCGCGACGGGTCGTTCGTCGCCGCAGGCGACGTGGGACGCGAGGCTCGCGTCTGGGACCTGTCACGCGGAAAACGGCCGGTGGTCCTCAACGGATCCCAGGGCTCCGTGACCGCCGTCGCATTCAGCGCCGACGGCCGTCGGCTCGTGAGCGGCGGCGACGACGGCACGCTGCGCGTGTGGGACTGGGACGCGAGCAGCCCGCCGGCGCTTCCCGGGACAGCACGGCAAGCGACGAGCTTTCAGCTCACGCAGGACCAGCGTCTGCTCGCGCTCGACCCGGCCGACAGCCGGGGAGCCTGGGTCGAAGCCGCGGGCCGCCTGCGGCGGCTCGACGGCGTGCTCCAACCCGCCGACGTATCCGTGAGCCGGGACGGAAGACGCGCGGCCTCTCTCGTCAGCGCCGTGCTCTCGAACGGCGTCCAGCTCTGGGACCTCGACACCGGCTCACGACCCCGCACGGCGCCCACGGAGGGCACGGTCAACGACGTCGAGGTCAGTCCCGACGGGCGCTGGGTCGCGCTCGCCGGTCGCACGCTCCACATCGGGACCTGGCCAGGCCGGACGACCCAGGCGCTCGGGCCACCGCCCGGGCTCACTCAATACAGCGCCGCGACGTTCGCCCCCGACAGCAAACGGCTCGCCACGGCGACGTTCGACGGAAAGAACACGACCGTCCAGCTCTGGGCGTTGCCGGAGGGCAGCGCCGAATGGCGTGCCGAGACCCTGGCAGCCGACCAGTCCCCCACTGCGCACGGCTACACGACCGCTCTCGCCTTCAGCCACGATGGTGCGCGTCTGGTCGCCTCGCAGACCGATGGTGGGGTCTACGTCTGGGACCTCGACCGGGGCGGCCCGCCGATCGTCCTCCGCGGTCATTCGGACGGTGCCAACGCCGCGGCTTTCAGTCCCACGAGCGACGACGTGCTCGTCAGCGGCGGCGCCGACGGAACGGTGAGGATCTGGCGACTGGACGAGGGAACGGAGTCGTTCCCGATCACGAGCGGCGTGGGTCATATCGTCTCGGTCGCCTTCACGCCCGACGGCGAGGGATTCATCGCTGTCGGGACTGAGGGGTCGCGCCTGTGGGAGTGCGACTTCTGCGGCTCAAAGAGCGACCTGGTCGACGTCGCCGAGCGGCAGGCAACGCGCAGTCTGACGCCCGACGAACGCGCGCTCTTCCTCCACGGCTGAGGCACGCGACCGCGCCGTTTCTTGACACCTTCCGGTGACCCTTGCTCGGGACCGGCCGGGCGGACGACCGGACGCCTCGCACGTGACGCGGGGTCTCGTCCGTGGCTGACCTCCCGCTCGTTCTCGCGGGACCGATTCTCCGTCGTGTCGACGCACGGCACGTTTGCGTCTGGATCGCGCTGAGCCACGAGACGGCGTCGTCGTGACTCAGCGACTTCAGCTGGCGCGCACCAGCGGCGGGGTACGGTGCTCTGGATCGGCCGACGGAAGGAGGCCGGCCAGGGCGAGGGCTCCTCCGGTCTGCGGTTCGATTCCGCGCTGCCGCCCGCAGCCTCGGAGTCCCCACCGCCGCCTAGTGGCTGAATCGCTCTTCAGCCTCCGCGCACGGGGAAGCGTTCGTCCCGCTTGCAAGATCTGCCACACCAAGCGAAGATGCAAGGGTCGCTGCGTAGATGCAGCGTCTCGACGGAGGGAGTGACACAGTCGGGCATGGAGGCTTCGGCGTCCAGCACGGCCCAGAGTGGTGATGTCCGCGAGCTTCGGCTTGCGATCGTCCTCTACGGCGGATCCTCCCTTGCGATCTACATGCACGGGACGACGAAGGAGCTCCAGCGGCTCGTCAAGGCTTCCGCGCTCGCCGAGCGCGGGATCGCCGCGACGACGGCAAGCGAGCGCGTGTACGGCGAGATGCTCGCGAGGCTCGCCGAACGCGACCCGGCTCACGTCCGCACGCGTGTCGTAGTCGACGTCGTCGCCGGGACGTCGGCTGGCGGGATCAACGGCGTCTACCTCTCCAAGGCGATCGCGCACAACCGGTCGCAGGACTCGCTGCGCGACCTCTGGCTCGAGCGCGGCGACATCAAGGTGCTCCTACGCGGGCCTGGGTGGCTGCCGCCGCTGCTGAAGGTGCCGCTGCTACTTGCAGGCGCCACCAAGAAGCCGGTGCTGAAAGGGGACGCGATCGCACAGTGGATGTACGGCGCGCTCGCTGACATGGACCGGACTCGGTCACAGCCCGAGGACCTGGAGACGCTGATGCCGCCGTCCCACGCGCTCGAGCTCTTCGTCACGGTGACTGACTTCCACGGTTACCGCCGCGACATCGCGATCGCCGACCCAAAGCTGATCGGGGAGCGTGCGCATCGACACGCGCTCGCATTCCGCCTCGGCGACGGCGTCGACCAGTTCGATGAAGGCCACAACGGCGCGCTCGCCTTCGCGGCACGTACGACGATGAGCTTCCCCGGAGCGTTCCCGCCGGTCAGCCTGACGTCATTCCAGGCGGCGGTTGCGAAGGAGGCCGGCGACGTCTCGGCCGCGCTGCCGGAGCTCTTTCGGAGCTACGCGCTCGCTCACGCGGATCCGCACGCGACCTTCTTCATCGACGGCGGAGTGCTAGACAACAAGCCCTTCGGGCACGCGATCGACGCGATCAAGCGTCGAGCCGCCGAGTCTGAGGTCAAGCGGCGGCTTCTGTACCTCGAGCCGGACCCCGGCGATGCGGGCGGCGCCGCGCCGGGAGGAGATTCGCCGAGTCCGATCGCGACCGTGCTGGCGTCGGTCTCGGGCCTTCCACGTCAGGAGCCGGTGCTCGACGACATCCTCGACGTGAACCGGCACAACGAGCGCGTCTTGCGTATCCAGGAGATCGTCGAGACGTCCTTCGATCCGATCCGTCAGCGGATCGAGGAGGTTGTCGGTACCGAACTCGACCGGCTCACACACGAGCTGTCGCCGGCCGACCTCGCGCAGTGGCGCACCCGGACCAACGAGGACGCGAAGGCGGGCGCCGGCTTCGCGTACGCGACCTACCTCCGCAGCAAGGTGAGCGGCGTCATCGACAGCTTTGCACGGACGATCTGCCGCCTCTCCGACTTCCCGGACGACTCCAACCAGGCGACGTTCGTGCGCGGCGTCGTCCGCTCTTGGGCAGGCACGCATCTCCGCACCGACACGGACGGCGGGCAGGCGTCGCTTGACGACCTCGTCTCATTCCTGCGCACGTTCGATCTCGCCTACGGCGCGCGCAGGCTGCGCTTCGTAACTGACGGCCTCAGCGCCTGGTACGCGCACGCCGGCGAACCCGGCTACCCAGCCCGCGCGCAGCTCGATCAAGGCAAGCGCATGCTGTGGGACGCGCGGGAGCTGCTCGTAGCCGTGATGAACGGCCGGAAGCTATTGACGAACTTGACGGCCGATGTCCTGGGGATCTTCGCCCAGGCGCCGATCGACGCCTGGATCGGCGACGGCCGCGAACCGGCGGAATATGCGGCCGGGCACGCCGACGAGCTCGCGCGGCTGAAAGACGAGTTCGGCAAGGCGCTCGACGCGAGGCTCGAGGGCACCGCAGAGACGCTCTACAAGCAGTTGTTCGCGCTCAGTGAGGACTGGGCGGCCGAGCGGCGCACGGAGTTGCTTGTCCGTTACCTCGGCTTCCCGTACTGGGACGTCCTGCTCTTCCCGCTCCAGTTGGTCGCCGACGCCGGCGAGCGCGACACGATCGAGGTCGTCCGCATGAGCCCTCGCGACGCGAAGCTACTGCCGCCGCTCGATCCGAACAAGCCAAAGCACCTCGCCGGCTTCGACAAGATGCACTTCGGCGCCTTCTTCGACCGCGCCGGCCGTGAGAACGACTACCTGTGGGGCCGCCTTGACGGTGCCGAACGCCTGATCGGCCTCGTGCTCGGCACCCAATTCACCGACGACGAGCACGCGGACTGGTGTCGAAAGGCGTTCGCCGCAATCGTCGAGGAGGAACAGAGTGCGCTTGGCAAGGCCAAACCGCTCCTCGACCACGCGCGCAGCTTCGCAGGCTCTTAGCCAGGCGCTCGGACAGGCAGTCGATACGCCATAAGTGGCCAGGAGCTCGAACTTCGCTAGTCGCCGCTTTCGGCCGACCAGCGCGCGTTGACTCGCGACAAGGCCCGTGGTTACATGGCGAGGTCGCTCGGGCGCGTGCCTTCTCGTCGTGGAGCCGCCGCGAAGGGGCAGGCACGGAGACGACGCCGCAACGGCCGAGCTTCGAGAGGAGAGGGTGCCTGTGTCCCGCTGGCCCGTGTCGCTCTTCACCGACGTCGCCGAGAAACTCGACCGACGCTACGGCTGGGACAAGCTTCCGTGGCCGCTAGGTCTCGTCACCCTGATTGGGCTGCGCAACCGCCTGCGCGAGAAGAACCTCTATGACACGGGCCGCGGTGCACTCGACAAGCCGGACGTCTCCGTCCACCCGCGCTACTTGACCGCGCGAACGCTCGATGGCACGTACAACGACCTCGACGACCCGCTCATGGGCAGCCTCGGCAGCCGCTTCGGCCGAAACGTCCCGCTCGCAGCGACCGTGCGCGAGCCGGAGGACAGGCTGCTCGAGCCGAATCCGCGACTCGTCAGCCGAGAGCTACTCACGCGCAAGGAGTTCCAGCCCGCGACGACACTCAACTTGCTCGCCGGTGCATGGATCCAGTTCGAGGTGCACGACTGGTTCAGCCACGGGAAGACCGAGGCGCTGAACCCGTGGCTCGTCCCCCTCGACGCCGCCGATCCGTGGCCGGAGCACCCGATGCCGATCGAGCGCACTCGGCACGATCCAAGCGGCGACCCCGGTGCGCCACCGACCTTCGTCACCGACGACACGCATTGGTGGGACGGCTCGCAGATCTACGGTCGCGAGCCAGCGTTCGCGGAGGCCATCAGGTCGGGCACGCACGGGAAGCTGCGGCTCGACGAGAGCGGGCTGATCCCGCACGAGATCGAGGCGCAAATCGATCTCACCGGTGTCGCGGGGAACTTCTGGGTCGGTCTCGCGCTCCTGCACTCGCTCTTCATGCGCGAGCACAACACGATTTGCGACCACCTGCACGAGCGCCATCCGGAGCTCGGCGACGACGAGCTCTTCGACAAGGCGCGGCTCGTCGTCGCCGCGTTGATGGCCAAGATTCACACTGTCGACTGGACGCCGGCGATCATCGCCCATCCCACCTCGGTTCGCGGCCTGCGTGCGAACTGGTGGGGTCTCGAGGGCGAACGGTTAGACAGGCGTTTCGGCCGCTTCACCTCAAATGAGGTGATCCGCGGCATCCCGGGCTCCCCGACGAACCACCACGGCGTCCCGTATTCGCTCACCGAAGAGTTCGTCGCTGTCTACCGGATGCACCCGCTCATCCCGGACGACTTCAGCTTTCGCTCGCTCGAGAGCGATGCGGTGCTCCAGGAGCGGACGCTCGAGGAGCTCGGCGTGCTGCACGTGCGCGAGCGGCTAAGCGAAATATCGATGGGCGATCTGCTCTACTCGTTCGGCACCTCGCATCCCGGCGCGATCACGCTGCACAACTACCCCCGCTTCCTGCAGGACTTCCACCGCGCCGACGGGACGCACATCGATCTGGCCTCGATTGACGTCCTGCGCGTTCGTGAACGTGGCGTACCGCGCTACAACGAATTCCGGCGGCTGTTCCACCTGAAGGCGTTCGACACGTTCGAGGAGATGGCCGACACGCCCGAGCACGCCGAGGATCTGCGCAGAGTCTATGGCGACGTCGAGCGCGTCGACACGATGATCGGGCTGTACGCCGAGCGGAAACCGAAGGGATTCGGCTTCAGCGATACCGCCTTCCGTCTCTTCATCCTCATGGCGTCGCGCCGGCTGGAGAGCGACCGGTTCTTCACCCGGGACTACCGACCCGAGGTCTACACGCAGGAAGGGCTCGACTGGGTGGACGCCAACTCGATGCGGACGCTGCTCCTGCGCCACTTTCCTGAGCTCGGGCCAGCGCTCGCCGGGGTTGCAAATCCCTTCGCACCCTGGCAGCGCACCGGTGTGCGAGCGGCGTCGTGATCGAGCTCGCGCCGGGCATTCACCGGCTCGGCCACGGCGCCGGCGGCCGCGTGAGCGCGTTCCTCATCGAGGACGGCGGCGAACTGTCGCTCGTCGACACGCTGTTCGAGAGCGACGCCCGGCTCGTGCTGGAGGCCATTCGGGGACTCGGCAGGAGCGTGACCGATCTGAAGCGAATCGCGATCACGCACGGCCACCGCTCGCATCTGGGCGGCCTGGCAGCGTTGAAGCAGGCTAGCGGCGCGACGGTCCATGCCCACGCCTGGGAGGCCGACATCGTCAACGGCGACCGCCGCGCGCAGCCGGTGACTCTGCTGCCCAAGCAGTCGCTGAAGCTGATTCCGTTCCAGCTCGGGCTGTGGCTGAACCGGCCGAAGCACGTCCACTGCCCGGTGGACGAAACGCTCGACGACGACGGCACCTTCGGCCCGCTGCAAGTGCTCCATACACCGGGCCACTCACCCGGACATCTGGCGTTCTACTGGCCGGAGCGCAGCTTCCTGATCGCCGGCGATGCGATCGCGACCTGGCCGTCGCTCTGCGCGGGCTGGACCGCGTTCAACCTGAATCGGAACCAACACGCCGTCTCAGTGCGGCGGATGGCCGCCCTCGACGCGCGCATCGTCGGCGTCGGGCACGGCGAGCCAATTACGGAGGATGCCGCAGACCGGGTCCACGCACTCGCGGTGTGACGAGCCGGTCGATGAGCCTGAACGTGGTACTCCCGCCCACGTTGACCCCGTATGGGCAGGCGTATAGTCAGCTCGTGCCGTCACCTTCGCCAGTCGCGAACGTCGTGGCGCGGATGGAGGCACTGGTGGCGCCACTCTCGAGCTCCGATGGTATTGCCTGCTTCACGCGGCTCTACCTGGCCGTGACTGAGGGCGTGCAGGAGCGCCTCGCTGGTCCCGACTTCCAGGATCCTCGCTTCCTCGAACGACTCGATGTCGCGTTCGCCGATCTGTTCTTCGCTGCGACCGACGCCTTCCAGCACGATCCAGCTCAGACCCCACGAGCGTGGCTGCCGCTCTTTGAGGCGCGGTCGCGCCGCGGCATCGCCCCGCTGCAGTTCGCGCTCGCGGGCATGAATGCGCATATCAACCGCGACCTGCCGGTCGCGCTCGTCACAACCTGCGAGGAGCTCGGGCTGGAGCTGCGCGCTGACTCGCCTCAGCATTCCGACTACGTCCGCGTAAACGGAGTGCTCGAGCTGGTGGAGGCGCGGGTGAAGGCGGCGTACCTGCCGGCCTCGCTCGGATTCCTCGCCCGGATCCTCCACCGGTTCGACCGAGTCGACGACGTCGTTGCGATGTGGAACGTCCGCAGGGCGCGCGACGCCGCCTGGACGAACGCGGCAACGCTGTGGGCCCTCCGAGGCCAGGAACGGCTGCAAACGGAGTTCATCGAGTCGCTCGACCGGATGGTCGGCTTCGCCGGCCGCGGGATGCTCGTGCCCGCCGATACCGTGCTCGGCAGGCTCGCTCGCAGATTCGGCCGCCGTCCGGCCGTTTAACGACCGTGACCCCGACCCACTAGTTCCGGTCTAGCGCCTTGTCGATCGTCTTTCGAATGCGCGAGCGCGCCATCGCGACGATCCCGACGATCAGTCCGCCCACGCCAACGAGGAGTCCCAGGACGAGTGCTGCTACGGAAAAGAGAATGGTCGCGCCAGCACCGCTCGCCAGAACGCCGAGCAAGACGAGAACGGCGACAGCCGACAACAGCAGAATTGGCATGACCCAGGTCACAACCTGGATGGGCGCCGGCAGAAGCCCGTAGAGATCTCGGAGAAGCGTAAGCACCCCTGCCCCCTGCGCCGCCCGTGTCGTCAGCTTGACCGCTTTCGCAGACGTCGCCCGGCCCTCATCCTGTAGCTGCTTCTCGGTCGTCGCGCTCGCGATCGTGGCGGCGCGTCTGAGGAGGGCACGAGGAGGCTGCTCAGTAACGGGAACGCCAGCGAAGACCTCTTGACCGTTGCTTGCCCGTACGGTCGTTTGTCGTCCTGGAACGGTCTCGGCGTTGGCGATGTACTGCGCGCGGATGATCTGATGCGCTTCGTCGATCAGTGAATCCGCGGCGTGCTCATCATCGGGAAGCAGGTTTCGAATCAGGATCTCGGCCGCGTTGAGCCGCCCCCAGGCGATGTCGTGCCGACGCCACGTCGCGTCGGTGAACGCGGCGAAGTGATTGAGAGCGCTCCCCTTGAGCGTCCGGCTCACCCCCACTGGTTTCTCGGCGTCGAGCGGGCTGACGCGAATGACCTTGACCGGGTTGGTGTCTGCGATCGCCGTCTCGTAGCTCAACGGCAGATAGATGAGATCGAAACCTTCGAAGGCGTCGTAGTAAAAGCGCAGCATGCGGGCAAGCGCGACGGGCTCCCCCTCCGAGATTCGGTCAATCTCATCGTCGCGCAGTCGCTCGCCGAGGGCCTGGTCGACGGCGGCGCCGGCCTGTTCGGTCGCGTCCTTGACTGCGTCCAGGACGATTCGGTCGAAAGGATCGCCACGCTTGCTGATTCCTTCCGGAACCTGTGCTCTAAGACCCTCGTCATCCTCGGCATCCATGGACGTGAGCGTCCCGCCGTGTATGCCGCTCTCGACCAGCGAGGCTGCGAGGAGAGGATCTTCAGGGAGTCGACGCTCGACCTCGCCCAAGCGAGTGAGTGCCATTGTCAGCGTATTACGCAGCGCCTGCACGTCCTCGCGATCGAAGGCCGGCGCAGCCTCACTCAGGGTAGTGAGCAGGAAGGCAAGCCGCCGCATGCGGAACGGCATGTCAAAGCGGAAGAGAAACTGCGTCTCGGTGAGCGGGAACTCACTACCCGCCGCGGGCGGGCTCGGCTCTTCTGCGTAGCGGTCTCGCTTCCACACATCGACGATCGCCCGTAACTTGGGCATCTCCTCGCCCTCCTCATCCACCCCGAGCGTGCGGGCAAGCAGCCGTGCGAGGGAGTCGCACACAACGCTCACTTTGAGCCGGTGGTAGACGGGATAGGTCGGCCCGTACTGCGGCTGCGCGTCGACCATCGTGCTGAACCCCATCGCAAGCCAGTCCGCCGGCTCCAGACGGGGAACCATCTTCGCCAAGTTCTTGCGCTCAGTGGCGGTGAGCGCGCTCAACGAGAGCAGCTCGCGCGCTCGCTGGATGGCCTGGTTTCGCCGGCGTACTAGCTCGAGATCCCCGCGGATGGTCTCTGAACGGGGGATTCCGATGAGAGCGGCCAGCGCGGTATCTTGAGCATTCCACTCGCGCGACGCCACCTCGGCCTCGGATGGCTTCGGATCGGGCTCCACGTAAACGAGGTAGCGCGTGACCGGAAGCGTCGCCGGCCGCCGGGCAAGCTCCTGGGTTGCGTAGCTGAAAGGCTTGTTGTCGAGAATGCCGCCGTCGCTGAACGGGACCTGCCTGAACCGCTGCGCCTCGTACTCCGGGTAGAGCCCGGGCCAGTCTTTCCCGATATCCGAGAATGGCAGGATGGTCTCGAGCCGCATCGGCTCGAAGGCGACAGGGAACGACGAGGTCGATCTGCCGGCGAACGCGACAAGAGGGGCATAGTCCTTCGTAAAGTCGTTCCGTGGACGAGCCGGGTCATAGACGAAGTGGAAGCGGTAGGCGTGATCCCGCTCGCTGACCGTCGCATTCTGGATCGGGATCGACACGGGACGACCGTCGAGGTCTGTCGCCGTCACCCAGAGGTCAAGCTGATCGACGAGCCGGGAGCCCGGACTCACGCTCGGCTCGCACGCTAGGTCGTCGCGAAGGGTTTTCATCAGCAGCTTGTAGAAACGGAGCCCGTTGAGGAGTGACGGCGGCGCCTCCGGCATGCGAAGGTTGTCGTCGATCACACCTCCGTCTCGAGCTGAGTCTTCGCCCGCGAAGAGCGTCTCCAGATCGCCCTCCTGCACCCATAGCTTCTCGAGTGACCCGAGCTGCGTGACAGCGCCCGGGAGGTCATTTGCGAGCGCAGTTGCGAGGCAGACGCCGTTCAACCCGCCGGCCGAGCTTCCGGAGATGAGATCGACGACGAAGCGCACCCGCACGGGACCATCGGCATCTTTCTCACGACCAAGCAAGCGTGAGAGCTTGCGATAGACGGGCAGGGTTGTCTCGTCGTCCTCGAAGGCGAGTGCACCACCGTCGCTGCTCTCTGGCCGTTCGGGAGCGGTCGCCTTGACGAGGTTCAAGAGTTCCTGCGCAACCCCGTACATGTAGATCGCAAGCGATACGCCGCCGTACATCACGAGCGCGAAACGCACCTCGCGCTCCGGCGCGTATGCGAACTCAGGCCCCTGCCCGCGAGTCTCGGTCGGCGCTTGATCAGATGGTGACTTTGAGCCCGTGGGTCTTGCCGTCCTTCCTCCCTGCGCGCGACCCAAAGGTATGTCGCGACAGCAACGATCGCGCCAGCTCGAGAGGCGAAGATATTTCGTCGGAAGCCGCGCGTCAAGCACGTGCCACGGGGCGACCGACGGCCGATTCGCGTATACGCGCGCGCCGCACACCGTTCCACTCCCCGGCGCCATCCACCTGTTTTGACAGCGGACCGGAACGGTGCTTACATCAGCAGTTCCGCAGACGAGGAGGTCAAGATGTCCTGCCGCAACCCTCTTCTATGCATCGTCCCGCCGCACATTCTCGATCAGATCGCACGGAAGGGCTCGCCGGAGCAGCGCGACTGGGCGCTCGACACGCTTAATCACGATCACTCGCTGCGTGCGGCCAGGCTCCAGGCCGTGCTCACCATGCCGCCGCGCCAGCGCGCCATCGACGCTCTCGCACCCGAGCCCGGGACGCTGAGGCGGACGATCTACGACGGGGGCGAAACGACGCAGCTACCTGGCCAGCTCGTGCGAGCCGAGGGGAACGAGCCGAGCGGAGATCCGGCGGTCGACGAAGCGTACGATGGCCTCGGCGCTACGCATAGCCTTTACTGGAAGATCTACCGCCGTGACTCGATCGACGACGCCGGTCTCGCGCTGGACGGGATCGTCCACTACGGCCAGCGGTACGACAACGCCTTCTGGGACACGCAGCGGATGATCTTCGGAGACGGGGACGGAGAGCTCTTCACGCGCTTCACGATTGCTATCGACGTGATCGGCCACGAGCTGACCCACGGCGTCACCCAGTACACCGCCAACTTCAACTACTGGCAGCAGCCAGGCGCCCTCAACGAGTCGGTCTCGGACGTCTTCGGCTCGCTGGTCAAGCAGTATGCGCTTGGACAGAGTGCGGAGCAGGCCGACTGGCTGATCGGGGCCGGCCTACTGGCGGACGCGGTGCAGGGCGAAGCGCTGCGCTCGATGAAGGCCCCGGGGACGGCCTACGACGACCCGAAGCTGGGCAAGGATCCACAACCGGCCGACATGGCGAACTACGTCCAGACGACCGCCGACAACGGAGGTGTCCATATCAACTCAGGCATCCCGAACCGTGCCTTTTACCTCCTGGCGACGAACCTGGGCGGGAACGCGTGGGACAAAGCCGGTTGGATCTGGTACTCGACCCTCCGCGACCCGCAGCTGCAACCGACGGCTCGCTTCCGCACCTTCGCAGCTGCGACGCGTCGGGCTGCCGTGCGGGTCTACGGCCAGGAGAGCACCGAGGAGAAGGCGCTGCTCGATGCCTGGAGCCAGGTCGGAATCGAAGCCTGACGCGGCGTCGGTGATCAGCCTGCTAAAAGTCCTTCCGTGAGCACGGAAGGCTTGCGGATCGGCTTCGAGCGAAGCGGCGGCTACACCGGCATCCCGATGACCGCGGATGTCAGGACAAGGGACTTGCCACCGGATCAGGCAAGTGAGCTCGAGCGGCTCGTCGAGCAGGCCGGTCTCGACCGCTTCGCCGACAGCTCCGCGGGGCCAGGGCAGCCGGACCGCTTCACCTACCGCTTGCGCGTCGAGCGCGACGGCGGCGAGCATGAGGTCTGGCTGGGCGAGAGCGACCTCGACGAGCGCACCCGCCCTCTGGTCGAGTGGCTAAGCGCTGCCACTCGTCCCCCCGGGCTCACGAAGAAGCGAGACGGGTGAACACGCCCGCTGAGCTCCGAGTCGATCCGGATTACGGGAACCGAGGCGGCTACTCGGCGAATGCACTCGGCATCGAGGTGACGCTGCCGATCGCCGACGAACTGGCGGACGATCTCGTCACCTACGGCGACGGCCAGACGGTGCTCCCCTACGAGCACTTCAGCGTCGTCATGAGCAGATCGCGCAGGCTCGCCGTCTACACGGCGGTCAACCTTGACGGGGAGCGAACCGTGGATACGGGCCCACGCAAAAACGACAACTGGGTCCTCGACAAGCGGCTCCCGGACAACGTCCAGATCGACAGCTTCCTCTACGACGGGACGCCGTTCGACAAGGGGCACCTGGTCCGTCGCCTGGATCCCGTCTGGGGCGAGACGCGAGACGAGGCCCTGCGGGCCGAAGCCGACACCTTCCACTACACGAATTGCTCGCCGCAGCACGAGAAGTTCAACCGAGGCAAGGAGCTCTGGCAGGGCATCGAGAACTACATCCTCGACAACACCGACCTCTTCCACCTGCGCGTTTGCCTCTTTAACGGCCCCGTCTTCGCGCTGGATGATCCGACTGTGAAGGACGTCCCGATCCCCCGCGAGTACTGGAAGGTGGTCACGATCCGAAAGGCCGACGGAAGCCTCTCGGCGACCGCGTATCTCCTCTCTCAGGCCGAGCTCCTGCAGGAGATGCTCGT
Source organism: uncultured Actinomycetes bacterium (assembly GCA_963773055.1). Lineage (GTDB taxonomy): Bacteria > Actinomycetota > Thermoleophilia > Gaiellales > Gaiellaceae > PALSA-612. The sequence continues at coordinate 289,569 of CAVYZL010000006.1, forward strand.
GCCGGATTTCGAGTTCGGCGCCTATCGAACGTTCCAGGTTCTCGTCAGTGATGTCGAGGAGAAGACGAGGCTGAGCTTCGGCGAGCTCCGCGAACACGATCCCAAGCGTGGCGCGGAAGGCGTCCTCGCCGTGCAGCCCATCGAGCTCGCGGAATTCTCGGACATCGTGCTCTGAACGGGTCGCCACAAGTGGGGCTACCGCCCGGAAACCCAGAGGGAGAGTCGGTAAGCCGACTTGACTGGGTGGAGATGAGCGTGCGCTGAGCATGAGAAGACGGGAGTCCGGTTCTCGCCTGTGTCATCGCTGATTGGGAGTCAAGAATGCCTTGACGTGGTTTGGTCGAGGCCTCATAGTGGCGGTAGCAACGAAGGGACGAACCACGTCACGCCCAACCAGATTCGTTGCTGCGGCGATCGACGTTCGGCTCACGCCGTTACACGTGCTTACGTCGTCGTCCAAACATCGTCCAAACATGCGTGACGTCGTGGAAGCGCTGCGCCAGCTCCCTCGTCTCGCATTCGCTGGCGTCCCGGGCTTGACCTCGCGCCATCGCGTCAATGGCGTGGGTCCGATCGGGGACGGGGACTCGCTCGAGGTGGAGCGTGAGCGGTACCGAACGCGCGTGAGGCCGAACAGAGCACGAAGACCGAGGGCAGTGAGAGCTGCCGACTCCCAGTGCTTCGGCGGCGGCAGGGAATGCGTCACGTTTTTCGACGAGAGAGGAACTCGACTGAGGCGATGAACCACCAAGCGGACACGAATTTGGCGACTGCTTCCGCGAAGAAGTCGGGCGATTTCCAAGGCAAGATCGCCGCGGGCATGACACGGGCCTTCGACAACCCGGCGACCGATTGGAACCTTCGCCAGCGCCACGAAGAGGCGATGTTCGCTTGGGCGAAGTCGCATCCGGCCAAGCCACTGATGATCGCCGGCCACACACACCGTCCGATCTTCGGCACGAGCAGGCCACCGAAGCTAGATCTGCGCACCGTGGAGGAGATCAAGCGCGAGCTTCAGAAAGCGGGGCAACGCAAGACTCGCTGGGTTCGTCGCCAGAACAGTGGGTCTGGGAAGTGAACAGCCGAGTCAGCGAAGACCACGCGGCTTCTAAGGGTGCAGACCCGACAAGGTACGTCCTCCTGACGCAGTGTCTCCAGAACGACTTCTTCCTCAACCGCGAGTGCCGACTCTACCTCGGCGACCATTCGGCGCTGGCGATACTCGGAGGCCGCAACGCGCCGCTCCCGCGGCCCGGCGGCGGCCGGCTTTCGGTATCAAGCGACGTCGTCGAACACGGTCCGCTAGGAGTCTGCCTCCAAGCGATGATCGGTCGCCGTTGCGATCCCGGTCAGCGCGCCGAGAGTCGCGGCACGCTGCACGTCATCAATATCCGCGACTGGCACGAGCCGGGTGCCGCCTACGACCTGGAGCGTCGCTTCTACGGGAGCCACTGCGAGAGAGGCACCTGGGGTGCCAACTACGTGCAGGGACTCGAGCCCTTGCTCGATCCGGCCGGCGGACCGTTTGGTGACGAAGCACGCTCATTCGTTGAGGGGAGCGTTCGCGTCTGCCACGTACACGCGGACTCCATGTTCGACTTTAGGCCGCGCGTGGCCGAGGACGGGTCGCCCATGGGCAAGCTTCCGGCCACCGAGCTCGAGGACGTTCTCGACATCCTCGTCCAGGGCCGGGACGAGGATGTCGCTGAGATGGATCGGGTTCTGAGTGGGCGCGTGCAGCTGGCCTCCATTCACGAGCTGGCGGACGTTGTCGAGAAGCAGAGCCCAGCGCATGCGCGCGTCTACATGGCCGTAATCGGGGTGTATTCGGACATCAAGGTCCTCACGTTGCTCGGCGGTCTACTCGCTCGCTACGACCTGCCCAATCTCGCCGTCTCCGACACCCTGACCGGCAGCCCCACGCTCGAACGCCATATCGCGGGCCTCGACTTCGCAGCGAAGGTGATGCACGTCGAGGTCGTCCATGGCGTAAACGATCTCGTTCGCTACCTCGGAGGGACGCCACCGCTTGCGAGTGAGAGCGTCCTCGTCTCCCCCGATGGGTTTGATCGGTACCAGACCTTCTTCAAGGACAAGCAAAGCGTGCTCGCCTACCAGACTGAGAAACTCCAGGACTACCTCGCCCTGACAGAGAAGCGCGCCCTTGACACCTATGCGTGGATCAAGCGAGCCAACCTCTTTCTCATCGCCTGGGGCTCGGCATTCCTCGTAGCGTCCCTCGTGTTCGCGGTTTGGAGCGCCGTCGATCCCGGCGTCAGCTGGGCGCTGGCGGCCATCACCGGCGGCGTGGGCCTGATCCAGCTCGTGAGCGCGTTCTTCACGCAGCCGATGGAATACCTGAACCGAAACCTCATGAACTTGACTACGTACCGGATGGTTCTCGAGAGCCACAGCCTGAAGATGGCGCTGTCGCGCTTCCACCTGACGACTCCACACGCGCTGCGAGAGCTCCGAACGGACAGAGAAGCGAAGGAGGCCAAGCGTCAGGTCGAGATACTCAAGCAGGAGCTCACCGTGATTGAGAAGGCAGACGCGGTCGACTACGAGGCGCTTAGGGCCCTCGGCTTCGGGGCGGACGGCGTAAAGAAGGCCGAGGGCGTAAAGAAGGAGGTCTCCGTTACGGGTGCCGACGATGCCACCACCGACGGCCAGCCGAACCAGCCGCCCGAGACAGCGGGAGAGAGAGGCACGGCTGGCGCCTCTGACCAAGGCAAGCAAAGGTCATTGCCGAACGATGCCGGCGATTCGGCGCCGTAACTAGTCAAAATGGCGACTACTGCGCTGGGTCCGGGCGGGAAGCAGATCGTCGACGCCATTAGCGAGGGCAAGTGCCTCCTCTTTCTCGGTGCGGGGGTACATGCGCCTCCGCCGGCCGGGTTACGCTGGAGCTATCCCGAGTCGGCGCGACCACTCCTCGGCGGTGAGTTCAGCGCTTGCCTTGCTGATGAGCTTAAGGGCGAACTCGACCTAGCGAGAGAATTCCCGAACGATGTGGGGAACCTCCAGCGCTCGTCGCTCCACTTCGAGATGAACCGAACTCGAAACCAGTTGATCGATCAGCTGACGAAAGCGGTGCATACGGACAAGGCACCGTCACCTGCTTTGCGGGCATTGGCGGAGCTGGACTTCCCGTTAGTGATCACGACCAATTACGACCGACTTCTCGAGGAAGCGTTCACCCAGGCAGGGAAGTCGTGGCGCTTGAGCATGTACAAGAAGCAGAGGAACGTTAAGACGGTGGATTTCCGCGATGCGCCCCCGTTGGGACGCAGCGGCGATGTCGACCCGCAGGGGCTTGCTGCTCCCGATTCACAGAACCCTTTCCTTCTTAAGATCCACGGCGATATCGTGGACCGGACGTCGATCGTCATCACCGACGAGGACTACATCCACTTCGTCATGCGAACGCGCGATCCGCGGCGCTACAACCCAGTGCCGAAGACATTTCAGGTGGCCATCGAGACGTGGACGACGCTCTTTATCGGCTACAGCTTGCTCGACTACAACCTGCGACTGCTTTTCAAGACACTTCGCTGGGGTGCCGACCCGGCCAATACCCCCGACTCGTACGCGGTCGACCTCACGCCCGACCCGCTCATTAAACAGGTGCTGGGCAGCCAACCGAAGCTCGTGACGTTCGTCGTCCTCGACCTCTGGAGGTTCGTCCCGGAGCTCTATCGCTGTCTCAGGAGCAAGGAGATGCCCGATTAGCCTGACCGTCGAGACAAGCTCAATCGTTCTCCCCCACGACCCCTACCGGGGCATCGAGGCGTTTCGCTACGCGGACCATCCGATTTTCTTCGCGAGGCAGGAGGAGATACGCGATCTACTGCAACTCCTCATCGTCTATCGGGGCGTGTTGCTCTACGGCGACTCGGGGACAGGCAAGTCATCGCTCGTCAACGCAGGGCTCATTCCTGAGGCGGCCAGGAACGGTTTTTGCGCCGATCGCATACGAGTGCAGCCGCCGCCGGCAAGCGAGGAGCTTGTCATCGAGCGAATCCAGGCAGATGTCAACGGGCGGTCGGTTCTACCGTCAACCTTCGCGGTCGAAGACGATAGCTCGGAACGGCTCCTGCTCTCGACCGAAGCTTTCCGCTCCCGGCTCTACGACCAACGTCCTACCGCTGCTGGTCCGCGTCCTCTGCTGATCTTCGATCAGTTTGAGGAGCTGATCACGCTCTTCGAAGAGGCACCCAACAGCATGGCGCTGCGATCGGCCGAAGAAGCGCAAGAGCGGATCGTCGACCTGATCGTCGAGCTCCTCCAGCATGAGACGCTGGCGGTCAAGGTGCTGCTCTCCTTCAGAGAGGACTACTTGGCGAAAGTCAAGGAACTGTTCGTCTCCTGTCCGGAGCTCGTTGACCAGTCGCTGCGGCTGACGCCGCCCAGGACGGACGCGCTGGTAGAGATCATCCGCGGCCCCTTCGAGCAACACCCGGGTCAGTTCGAGTCCGAGCTTTCGCCGGAACTCGCGGAGCGCCTGAGCGAGCAGATCACCCAACGCAGCGGGTCGGGCGAGATCAAGCTCACTGAGGTCCAAATCGCCTGTCTCCGTTTGTGGAACTCGCCAGATCCGGATGCGCTCCTCAACAAGCGGGAGATCGAGGGTCTGCTCGTCGATGACCTGCAGGAGTCTCTTGGGCGGTTCTCGGACGAAGACCGTTACCTCGCCATCACATTGCTAAGCCAGATGGTCACCGCCCAAGGAACCCGCAATGTCATCTCCGCCGAGAACCTCCTCGAGCGAGTGCGCGGCCAGGACGACGTCAGCGCGGAAGCGTTGGAAACGGTTCTCGACAAGCTCGAGGGCGAGGCGAAACTGGTTCGCCGTGAGTGGCGTGATGGGCTCTCTTTGTACGAGATCCGCAGCGAGTACCTCCTCCCATGGATCAGCGAGCAGAGACAGGCGCGACTGCGCGATCGTGCGGTAGTGGAGGAGCGGGATCGTCAGCGCAAGAAACGGACGAAGCTCGCTGCGCTGTCGGTCGTTTCCCTGGCGCTCATGGCCGCGTTCGCGGTCGCTGGATTCCTTGTGTGGCAGAAGGAACAGGACGCGAGGCACCAGAAGAGTCGGGCAGAGCATTCGGCACGAGTTGCGAATTCCGAGATACTTGCTTCGGAGTCACGTTTGCACGCCAAGAACCCGGCGCTGTCGCTCCTCCTTGCCCTTGCGGCGAACCGTATCGACGAGAACACACAAGCTCGCAGCGCGATGACACTCGCGCTAGAGAGGTCACGCGGGTTCGGGTTTGAGGCGACCGTCCCCAGCGGCCCTGTCCGCAGCATCGCGTCTCCTCCAGACAAGAATGCATCCACACTGGCGATCGTCGGCCCGCGCGGGACAGTGCAGCTGTGGGATCTCGCGACCCGGCGACCGCTTGGCCCGCCGATGCGTGGCGGCAGTATTGCGTTCAGTCCAAACGAGGAAGCCCCGGCACTGGCGATCGGCGGCCTGCACGGGACGGTGCAGCTGTTGGATCTCGCGACCCGGCGGCCGCTCGGCCCGCCCCTGACCCGCCACAGCGGTCCGGTCTTGAGCGTTGCGTTCAGTCGAGACGGGCAGACGCTGGCCAGCGGCGGCAGCGACGGGACGGTGCAGTTATGGGACGCTACTGGCTTGAAGCCGAAGCCGCTTCGCACACCGCTCAAGACCGGAAGCAGTGTCAAGAGTCTCGCGTTCAGCCGTGACGGGCACACCTTGGCAACCGGCGGCCAAGACGGGTCCCTGACGCTGTGGGATGTCGCGAGTGGAACGCGGGTCGGACGCCCTTACCAACCGTTCTACCGGGCCGGCGGCGGTGTCGGAGGCATCCCGACCTTTCCGTCTGTGGATAGCGTCACGTTCAGCCCCGACGGGCGCACGCTTGCTGCTGTCTCCCATGACGGGACCCTTGACCTGTTCCGTTTCGCACAGAGAAAGCTCGGTGAGAAGCCCAACTTCATCACTAAGGTCACGAGTGTCGCCTTCAGTCCGGATGAGCGGACACTGGCAACTGGCGGCCATGACGGGACGCTGCGGCTATGGGACGTGGCGAGCGTTGAACAGCTGGAACAGCTAGGGGATCCTCTGCCGGTTCGCCCATCCAAGCGACACCTTCCTCCTGTCCAGAGCGTGGCGTTCGGCCCGGACGGGCTCACCCTGGCGACCGGCGACGACGCGGCGCTGCACCTGTGGGCAGGCGTCCTCTGGTCGAGCTTTCGCAACCTCTACAAACAGGTCTGCACGATCGTCCCTGGCAAGGATCTCAGGAAGCTTGTCGAACAAACCCAACCGCCTCTTCCGCGCAATCTCCCCTACGCCGTCAGCTGCAGAGGCTAGCCGTCCCCAAGGAGGATCTGAGACCGCTATGAACGGAAGGTTGGTCCCCTCGCCCCTGTGCTCGAGCCTACTTTTCATCGCGCCTGTGGTTGTGGGTTTTTTGGCGGCAGCCGCGCCAGCAGGCCCTCCGGTGCCGGGCCGGATAGCCTTCGAGAGCGACCGCAGCGGCAGTTATCAGGTGTGGGTGATGGACGCGAACGGAAGCTCCCAGACACGCTTGGGGCCTTTTACCGATTCGGAGAGCTTCGACCCCGCGTGGTCGCCCGACGGAAAGCAGCTGGTCTTCGAGAACGCCAGCCGCAACGGGAAGTACTCCGATCTCTGGCTGATGAACGCAGACGGGTCCAACCCAAAGCGGCTAACGGCTATGGGGACGCCGACCCGCAACCCTGCGTGGTCTCCAGACGGTACGAAGATCGCCTTCCAAAACAACCGCACCGGTAATTACGCGATCTACTGGATGAGGCCGAAGCCCAGAGCCGTACCCAACAACCTGACGCTGGGTCTCAAGAACTGCACTGACCCCGCCTGGTCAGCCGACGGCAAAAAGATCGCCTTCGTCTACAACGGCCACATCTACGTCATGAACGCCGCCAACGGGAAGGGCCGAGTGCAGCTGACGAAGGCTCCAGGCGGTGACGCCAACCCGTTTTGGTCTCCCGACGGGAAGTCGATTGCGTTCGGTAGCAACCGCAGCGGCAGCTCCCAGATTTGGGTGATAAGCACAAGCGGTCGCTCCCAGAGGCAGTTGACCGGTAGGTCGGGCAGCGATGGCCAGAACTTCGACCCCTCGTGGTCACCGGACGGAAAGACGATCGCCTTCTCCAGCAATCGGGACGGCAATCTCGAGATCTATTCCATGAACACGAACGGAACGAATCAGACGCGACTCACCAATGACCGGGGAGTCGACCTGGTGCCCAACTACCGGCAGCCACTTCGACGCTGACTCTCCGCGCCAGGCAGTTCATCTCCTAACGTCGCCCCAGTTGCCCTCGGCTGAGAGGAGCGCGCTCCCGCAATCCCGCGCACGCGCGCGTTACGCGTAACGTCATCGCCCGCCAGTAGCCTCGATCGAGCAATGGCCGGTCGACCGAAAAGACGAGACGAGCCCGGCGTCCGGCGGATGGTCGACGTCCCTCTTGCCGGAAAGGACCCGGCATACGGCGCCGACTTCGACAAGGAGTTCGTCGCAGGCGCCCCCTTCCTCGACAAGGACAGTTGCAACGGCGACAGCGGGGGACCAGCCTACGTTCGACAAGGGGACAGTTGGTATCTCGTCGGCGCTACATCCCGGGCGACGGACAGCGCCGTGCGGATATGCGGGGACGGTGGGATCTACACCCGCGTCCCGGTCTTCGAGGACTGGATCAAGTCGATCCCAGGAGCACACTGGGACTGACGCGGTCATCTCGAGCTCGAGCCTCTCGAAGCGCCTCGCGCATCCCGAAGCGGCGAGGCGTCACCGTACCTCGACGCAACGCTCGTCATCCGCAAAGCTCATCGAGAGTAAGAGGGGAAGGTATGGCTGCCGCACAGTCGACGCGCCTCGTCCTTACGGCCGCCGGGCTAGTGGTGGCGGTAGGGCTGACGGCGGCCTCGGCGTCGTCACAGGGGATGAGACCCGCAGCGCTCGAGGCCGAGGTGCAGCTCATGACGGCCGGCCCGGGGACGCTCACGATCTCTCCGGCGGGAGGTGGGCGAGAGAGCGCCACGTGTGAGGTCGATGCGCAGGAGTACCAGGTGCCCCCCCGGGCCTCGAGCACGGGCACGACGATCGCTTGCAGGTGCGCCGACTCCATGTCAACCTAGCCTGCGGCTAGCAATCGACCTGCGGCGGGGAGGGTGCGATGCCCGACGAGGACCTGATCACCGCTCCGCCACGGACATCGGACTTCCTGGCGTCGCTCGACCGAATGCTGGGCTTCGTGGGCCGAGGATCGCTGATTCCGTCCGAGTCCTTCCCGCAGCGGATAGGGCACTGGCTTCCGTTCAGGTGAGCCGCACGATGGCCGCCGACGCTAACCGCTACGCAGCATTTATTTCCTACAGCCGGACGGCCGACGCGAAGCTCGCCCCAGCGCTGGAGGATGCACTCGAGCGGTTCGCGAAGCCCTGGAACAGGCTGCGTGCGCTGCGAGTCTTCCGCGACGACGCCGACCTCACCACGAACCCGGGGCTCTGGAGCTCCATCACCGCGGCGCTCGACGACGCCGACTACTTCATCCTTCTCGCGTCACCCGCCGCCGCCCAGTCGGCTTGGGTCGGGAGGGAGGTCGAGTACTTGCGGGAGCACCGCGATGTGAACCGGCTGCTGCTGGTGGCGACCGAGGGAGAGGTCGCATGGGACGAGGCCTCCGGTGACTTCGACTGGAACCGCAGCACGGCGCTTCCGCAAGCGCTGAGCGGCGCCTTCGTGGAGGAACCGCGGTACACCGATCTGCGCTGGTCGCGCGACGGTGAGATGCTGACACTCGACGACGACCGATTCCAGGAGGCCGTCGCCGACCTGGCGGCGACGTTGCACGGGCGGCCGAAGGACGAGATGATCGGCGAGCAGGTTCGGCAGCACCGTCGAACGATCCGGCTCGCGCGGGCCGCAGTCGCTGTCCTCGGGACGCTCGCCGTTGCGGCAACGATCGCCGCGCTGCTCGCGGTGCGGGCATCCAATCGTGCCGAGAACGAGGCGCGGACGGCGCTCTCGCGTCAGCTTGCAGCCGAGTCCGGTGTCTCCCTCCGCGACGGAGAGCTCGATCGCGCGCTCCTGCTCGCTGCGCAGTCCTACAAGGAGCGCGATACGCTCGAGGCCGGGAGCGCGCTCGCGGCCTCGCTCGCTTCGAGCAGCCACTTGGCGGCGATTTCCAAGGAAGCCCCGCTCGAGCGTGCCGCGATGAGCCCCGACGGGCGCGCGCTCGCCGTCGTCCGACGTAACGGGCCGGTCGTCGTCCGCGACGTCCGAAGTGGGCGAATACTCGGAAGACTGCCGTCTATGGCGGAACGGCCGTCGCTCCTCGACCTGAGCTCGGGGGGCGAAGAGGCTCGCCGTCGGGACTGTCGGAAGCCAGTTCGCCGGGTCTTCCGGGGCGCCGGGTCGCGCGAAGCTGCTGTCCGCCTGGCTCGACGTGTGGGACGTCGATGCCGGGCGCTGGGACCCCGAGTTCGGCGGACGAAAGGGACCCTCGCTCGGCCCGGAGTTCGGCAGCCTCTCCATCTCGCACGACGGCAACGTCGTCGCGTGGTCGAGCGGGAGGCCGGGTCTCGCGGAGATCGTCGTATGGCGTGACGGGGAGACCGGCCGGCTGTCATCATCCTCGTTCCCCTGTCAGGTGCTCCTCAACGGCGACGGCTCGCTCCTCGCCGCCGTCAGTCGCCCGGCGGGGCTCATCGACGAGACCGAGATCGCGGTCTGGCAGCTGGGCTCGCATCGCCTCGAGCAGCACGATCCGTCCGTGGTGATTCCGCTGAAACGCGACCTGGCGCCGGACGGAGCGGGCGGCTGCGCATCTCACGGCATCGCGGCGTTCAGCCCGAGGGAACCGGACCTGCTCGCGATCGGCGGGCGAAACGGGGCCGTGTCTCTCTGGGATGCGCGTGTAGGGCGTGCCGTCGGCGCGCCGCTGCGCTCGGGGTTCGATCCTGTTTTGCAGCTCGCCTTCAGCGCCGATGGAGCCCGCCTGTTAGCACGTAACCCTGGTGGGATCTCTGTCTGGGACGTCCTTCGACGTCGAGCGCTCGACATCGGTGTCGCCGAAGCAGCTGCGGATGAAGGTGCCTGGTTCGTCGACCCCCGAACGGTGGTAGCAGTCGGCTCGACCGGCACTATCGCGGCCAGCGACCTGGTTGGTCTGCGTAACAAGCTTGCTCTCCCGGGCACCGGCGGCGAGGCGGTCGATATGGAGTTCAGCCCTGACGGCTCGGCTCTCGCTGTCGAGGACACAGAAGGAGTGATCCGCTTTCTCGACGTGCGCTCGTGGCGCCCGTTCAGTGAGCCAATCAGCACCGGCTTCGAGTCTCCGACCGGCTTCGTGTACTCGGGCGACGGCAAGAAGCTGATCGCCGAGGGGACTGTGATCGGCGGCGAGATCAGGCAGGAGTGGGACGTCGCGTCGCGACGACGGATCGGAAAGTCGAAGACTGGCGAGGCCGGCATCCCGGCGTACTCCGCCGACGGTACGCCGGTCGTGATCGAAACCGGGCTCTTCGAAGTGAGCATCAAGAGCTTGGGCTCAGGAGCCTTGATTACCCGGCTTGAAGGGACGCAGGACGCGCAGCAGGTCGAGCTCCATCCGGAGGCGGATCAGGCACTTATCGAGACACTCTGGGGCAGTGGCATTTGGGATACGAAGACTGGCAAGCGCATCGGCCGGCTCTTCCCGTCCAGGGTCGCCGCATGGACGGCCGAAGGAACGCTGGTTGCGACCGGCGGCGACGCGATCGAGTTGTGGGATGCGGAGAGCGGCAAGCGACTCGCGACGTTCCCGAGCGAGACGGGTGGACAGGACCTGAAATTCAGCCCCGACGGACGGCTCCTCGTCGCCGCGGGTGATGGACTGGAGTTGTGGGACGTCCAGCGGCGCACGCTCGTCGGTGGGCGTCCACTCGGCGATCTCGGAGTCGACAAGGTGGAATTTTCCGCCGACGGAAGTACCGTGGCCACGCTGGGCGACGGGGTCTTCGCGTGGACTCTCGACCGGGGGGAGTGGGCAGCGGTCGCTTGTCGCCTCGCAGGGCGGCGGCTCACCAAGACGGAGTGGGAAGAGCTGGCTGGATCGCGCGAATTTTCGCCCGCCTGCTAGCCGAGGCGCTACGAGGACCCGTAGCTCAGTGGAAACAGCCGGGCTGACTTGCCGCTCCGAACGCCATAGACCGCTCACTCACTGGCACGACTGGCCACACCTGGCCCACCGGGCGGGGCGGCAAAGGCAGCTCGCTTGTGCGGCCGCTGTCGAGATGGCCGCTCCGCTACACGGGTGGTCGGGTGCGATACTCGCATGTCGTGGGTCTCGAAGAAGCGACGCTTCGCGCCTTCATTCGCCGCGAGCGTAGACAGCGATTCGTGGCACTCCTCAGCAGTCGAGTGAAACGGAAGAAACTGCTCTTCGAGCTCAACCATCGGGTCGAAGGCGACCTCGATGGCCGCTTCGCCGGGCCGCTGTGGCGGGACGCCGACTCTGCCTCAGGGTTGTACGACTTTCTGCGGCAGCGAGGCGCACCTGAGCGCTGCCACCTCATCTCTTCCGACCCTGACCGCGAGCGCTACGGGCTCGACTGGCGCGGAGCGGCAGACGCGGAAGTCGGCTCTACGACGGCTGGTCTGTCAGGTGGAGCGTGCCGGGATCGAACCGGCGACCTCCGGCTTGCAAAGCCACCCGATAGCGAGACAGGAGAGGACTAGCCGGGCGAATCGCGCCAACAAAGCCGAACCGATCGGCATAGCGGGACAGGCTGGGACACGGTTGGACGCAGGTCCGCTGACACGGCGCTGACACCGCGGTGCCCGACCGAGGTGTCAGGCCGGAGCTGGCCGAAGCTCAGCCCCCCGGCCAGGATCTCCTGCATCTTCTGCTCGATCTCGATCGTGGGCACGTCTCCTCCCTCAGGTTCGCTCGACGACGTCGAAGCGAAGCGACTTCGACGGTGGCCCAGAGAGCGGCGTTCTCGTGCGCTGGAGCCACAGGACGGGTCTACCGTCCGTGCCCCGCGCCAGTACCCAGCTCCGGTCGAGCCGCAATCCGCTTGCCGGCACGGCGCCCGGATCGACCTCGTGCGGCGGACCGGTGGGGCCGCCGAGGAGATCGGACTCGACGACCTCCGCCGGTCGCGGAAGCGCGGCATTGAGGTCCGCGAGCCGGTGCTCGACGAATCTCCGGTCCTGCCCCGAGTCCGGAATGCGGTACGGATGCCACTCGTTGGGCACGGCGCTTGAGGGTTTGTAGCGCCAGCCCGCGGGTACAAGGCCATCCACCACAGGCGCGTCCGCTCCGGGAGGAACGCCCTGGACAGCGGTTCCCTCGTGGCGCAGGACGACTCCCCAGAGAGCGTTGGCGTCCTCGTCCACGCCGAGCACCGCCTCGTCGTAGGTGTCCCCGACGAGGGGCGTCGCCGTCGTCTGCGGAACGAACACCGTCCCCGGGCCGAGCCCTGCCACTGCATAGAGAGACCATCCCGTCGGGACCGCGAGCGCGTGCTTGTGTCCGAATACGTCCCAGACGTGCACATCGCGAAGTGCGGTCACCGAAGCGCCGGGCACCTGGAGTCCCCACACGAACCAGTCGTTCGCGTGCGACGAGATGAGATCGATCAGGAGCATCGTGGCGAAGTGACCCCGGTCGGGCGGATAGCCGCCGATGTCGACGCTCCGGTCCTCGATCTGCCACCAGCGCGGATGGGGTGCCCCGGGGTACTCGAATCGTGCCGGTATCGCGCTCTGCTTGTCGCCCTGCCTCAGCGTCACCGACTTCGAGGCATCCGCCGACCACCAGTCGATCTCCGTCCCGTCGTGGCTCGGCACGGTGAGCTCGCCGTTGCCGCACGGTAACTGAGCGTCGTAGACGAGGTCGTCCTGCTGCCAGTGGCCACGGCGCCGTGCAGGCACTTCTGCAAAGAGGCTCTGGGGCAGGCCGAGACGCGCTCGGTTCCGCCAGAGTGCGCGCCCGTCGTAGCCGCGATGGACGTCGTAGGGGGCCGGAAGGTCGCGCAGCGCGAGCCTGGCTGGTGGAGGCTTCGGCAGCCGTGCGGCGGCGGCGCGCCCGATCCGGATGCGCCGGGCGGGCGTCCACCAGTCCTCGGGCTCACCCTCGACGATGCTCTCGGTAGGCACCACGGTGGGGTTCACGCCGGGCCTCGTGCGCGGCGGCTTCAGGCGAGCGCTGGCCACGCGGAAGTCGACGGCGACAGGCGACGATGCGTTCTCTCCCTGGTGCTCTCCGAGTTGCCACTGGCGCCCCAGCAGCCAGAGCGGATCGCCGAGCCGGGCGGAGAAGCCGTCGCCGAGGTCTCCCGATGGCTGTCGGGGCTCGACCCTGCGCGCGAGGTCGAATCGCTGGCTCACGGCCAGCTCTCCGCTCCCGTGCTGAGGTTGACGCCGCCTCGTCTGGCTACGGGGAAGAGCGAGGAGGGGAGCGCCGCGGCGAGCTCGTCGAGGTCCTCCGGGCGCGCCATCCGAGCTCGTGCAAGCCGCCGCGTCTCCTCGACGATCCGGACGAGCGTGGCCGTATCGAGCGGTCGGCCTACGACGGGGGGCACGGCGAGGAGGATCGCCTGCGGCGCGCGCGCAGCGGGTGCGTTGAAGCCGAACGCCGCCGTCGTCGCATGGTTCTCGGTTGGCACGAGCTCGACGAAGCGGTCTACGAGCGAGACCGCCACGCGTCCGCCACCGAAGGCGCCCGCGGGCCCGAACGCGAGCTCGAGTCGGCTGGCGTTCGCCTGGAGCTCGGCGCGCGAGGGTGTCGTCTGCCAGAGATCCGATCTGTTGGATCTCACGGCGAACGCTGCCGATCCCGGTCCCAGCTGGTGCGAGTCGAGTGCGCGCAGACGGGGCCGGACGGCTGCCACGACCTCGAGCCAGCGAGAGGCGGCCGGTTTGCCCACGGCTCTCGAGACCGGGAGTGTCGCCGATGCGACGTGCGCGAGCACGGGCAGGCGCCCGGCGGACACGAGATCCGAGATGGCGTCGACGAGCTGCTGCGCCGTTAGGTCCGCGCCTTTCGGTAAGCGCCCGAGTCGCTCATCGAGCTCGTCGGCCGCCCGCCCGAGCACCGAGCCGAGCGCCTCGTCGTCCAGCGGTGCAGGCGCGATACCGAAGCGGGCAGCTCGCACGAGAAGCTGGCGGGAGGCTCCCGGGGCGCGCAGGCGGTCGCGAAGCGTCGTGGCGGCGGTGGTCACGTTTGCGAGCCGTCTCCGCAGATTGACGACGTCTGCCTGCGCAGTCTCCGGTGAGCCGGCGAGGAGCGCCGCGAGCCTCTGGGCCCTCTGGGGACCGTCCGGCCGCTTGGTCACCGAGCCGCTTCCAGCGGCCGCTATCGCGAGCCGGTCGAGCGCGTCCGCGGAGAGCGCGAGCGTGTCGGCCGGCGCGAGCCCCACGTCCGCGAGTCGCACACGGGAGGTCGACCCGCCTTGGAGCTCCCACGTCCAGAGCCCCTGGCCGCCGGCTGCCGCGTCGATGAAGGCTGCGACCGCGGGGTCTGCGATCTTCGCCGGGCGCGCTCCGGCAGCGCCGCCTGGCACGGGCAGCACGACACGGACGGAGGTCGTCGCGCTCCGGCCCTGCCTCGGGGTTCGAAGCACGTCAAGTTCCGGCGGCGTGGACATCCCCGCCGCCGCCTCCATCGCAGGCCGAGCGAGATCCATGCGGCCCCCGACGACCTTGTGCACCGCGTCGGCGACGAGGAGATCGGCGTACGCATCGAGAATGCTCCGCAGGTTCTCGACGGCCGTGCGCTCAGCGGCAGTGAGGAAGGAGAGGTCGGCCTCTGGGGCGATCACCGCCAGGCCATCGCATGTCCGCCGCCGGTACTCGTCCCCCGCCGCGGGGAAGTGGTCGCGGACGACGGCGATGCGCGTCCGCTTTCCGACCGCGCGTTCGATCATCCTGCCCACCGCCTCGGTTGGGTGGGCGCCCATTCGTACCTCTTCGGCGAGCTGGCGCGCCGCTCGTACCGTGTCCGAGCGGAGGGTGAGCTTCCACTTGTCTTCCGGGTCGCTGATCGCCTTGTCTCGGAGCACAACGGCGGTGCGGGCTTGAAGATCCGATGGGGCATGGAGGAGCCCGCCCTCCGTCGGACCGTCGCGGCCGATCAGAGGCCCGTCTACCCAGCCGTAGGCGCCGAGCGCCGACGCCTGCTCGCCTCCCGTCTGGAGGGTGCGCAGGCGCCGCCACGCCATGCTTGTGATCCATGGGTCCACGCGGTGCGAGGCCGTGTCGAGGACGGCGCGAAACGCACGTTCGATCGGCTCGCTGCCGTAGGCCTGCGCCTGCTCGGCGACGCGCATGGTGGCATTGACGGTGGTGACGAAGACATCACGCGCTTGCCCCTGCGTCGCCCAGGGATCACCACTGCTCAGGGCCTGGGCAAGGACCGTCTCGTCGCTCGTATCCATGAACGGCGGATCGAGAAGCGGCCCCGCGTTCTGCTCGTTGGCTCGGGCCGCGGCCACGAGGAAGGAGTGCAAGAGCAAGCGTATGAGGAGTGAGTCGGGCGCGTCGAGCTCGTCGCCGCCGATGCCGTCGGCGAGCTCCTCGAACTCGTGAAACAGTCGCGCGGGAAAGAGGAGCAGCTCTGGAGAGTCGTGGGCGGCGTTAACGAGCGTCTCGAGAAGCCGCTCGAGCGGGACGCTGCCGCGCTTGGGGAAGCGCAGCGGCTCCACGAGCGGAATGCCCAGATCTTGGGCGCGGCCGACAGTCGCGTATCGGCGGGCCGGGTGAGGGGCGAACCCCAGCGGCACGCTGGTGACGCGCTCCCACCACGCGTCGAGCAGCTGCGGGTCGACCGGCGTGCCGTACACCGTCTCGAGGATGGCGAGCAGCTCCAACGGCAGGAACCACCGCACGGAATACGCGCCGGAGACGGGCGTGTCGCCGACAAGGCCGAGGAAGCGCCTCGGGTCTGCGCCACGAACCGTTCCACGCTTCTCCGCCGCTCTCGCCAGTCGCTCGCGGAGCCTGACGAGCGAGTGGTGAAGGAACCGCTCGGCAACGGGATCACCCTGCGCGGGTTGCCAGTCCTCGAGCGCGGTGACGGGAAGAAGGCCGTACGGCTGATCGTCGATGCGGATCGCCGGCAGCGGTCCCTCCGGCTTCAGGGAGCGCTGGGCCCAACGCCCCACCTCGCGTACCCCTGGGCCGAGCTGCCAAACGTCTTCTCCGACGCGCCCCCACAGTGCCGACCAGAGCGCAGCCACGAGAAAGCCATCCGTGTTTTGGGGGAGGTCGAAGCCACGAATCGGAGAAAGCGCGGCGTTCGGCATGCCGAGGTAGGTCGCGAGTCCGCCGTCGCCGCCCGTGGTCGCCAGCTTGAACCACTCCTCGACCGAGCCCTGCAGGTCGATCGCAGGTGCGTGGGCGACAGCGTTCGTCGGCGCGCCGAGTGGAACGATCGCGAGCCGGCCCGCTGCGGCGTGCGCCGTAAAGAGCGGCTTGGGGCCGACGTTTGGGTTGATTCCGACTGCATAGATCACATCGATGTCGTCGGGGTCGCCGGAGCCGAGGTCGATCTCGAACCCGAGCCCGACCTCCTTGGCCTCTTTCCAGTTGCTCCACCAGCGCTTGCCGCGCGGCAGGGTGGGGTCGAGTACGAGGCGTGGCTGCTTGACGGGTTGGCGAGCCTTGCGCACGGGCGCCGCGCCGCCGCGTCCGATCCAGACCTCGAGGTGCGTGGGAAAGGCCGGGATGTGCGGAAAGCGGGGCTTGGCGTCGCGCGGGCGCAGTCGGGCCGCCTGCCTGTTGAATCCCGAGGGAAACTTCCGCACGAGCCACGTCGCACGCGGCCCGCCGTGCACGCGCGCCAACTCACCGAACGCCTCGAGCGTCAGCTGTCCTGCACTCGCCTTCCAGCACGCTTGCACGTCGTCGAGCTCTTCCTTCGTGACCCGCGGGTCGTGGCGGTCGAACCAGGGGACGTCGGGCGCGACGAGCAGGAGGAGCGTGGTCTTGCCGCCGCTCTTCGGCACGAGCACCGTCTCGAGCCGGAGGGGCAGCAGCACCGCGGTCTGCCGCGCCATCAGAGATCCTCCGGAATGATCTCGGTGCCCTTGATCAAGATGCGGATCGGCTTCGCGAATGCCGCGGCCGCGAACTCCCCGCCGTCGAGGACGCTTGCATCGACCCGCGGTAGCGCGTCGTTGACAGGATCCCGCTCCCAGAACTCGTAGCCACGCGGAACCTGCTCGATCACGAGCCAGCGCGAGCGACCCTCCTCGGGCGTGCACTTGAAGGCGAAGAACGGAAGCTCACGCTCGATCTCGCCCTGGAAGATCGGGAGTTGGCGGTCCTGCGGTGCGATCGCTGGACGAAGAAAGCCGGGTGCGGCCGGATAGAGGTAGATGAGCGTGTTCGGGTAGCGCCGAAAGAGCGCCGTGCGCACGACGATCACGAGGCGTGTGGGCGGCGCCTCGGGCGGGCGGTGCGCGGGGTCGCCTAGTGTGCTCGACTCGTTCCAGCTTGCGACGCCACGAATGTCATCGACGGGGGACCCGTCATCCGCGAGCAGCTCCCAGAAACGACGCATCGGCGTGCACCCTGTTGTGACTGGGAAGTTGCGCCAGCGTGCCTCCTCGAGCGCCTGGAGATTCATGCCGAGGAGGAAGGCGTCGACGAACGTCCCGTTCGTCTCGACCGCCGTCAGCTCGTCCTGTTCGAGCGTCTCCGCACCAGGCAGCAGCCACTCCTTCGCGCGATCGCGAAGAATGGCCCACGCCGGCAGGCCGATATCGGGGCACGCCTCCGGCGGCGCGAGTGGTGGGTCGGAGAGACCGTCGATCGTGCTGAGGACGCGGAGCGGTGCCAGTGCGTTGTCCCCGCTCGGATCGAACGCGGACACGAGCGTGCTGACGAGCTTGCCCGGCGGCACAGGACGGCAGATCTGCTCCCGTTCGCCGACCAGCATCCCCCTGAGCGTGGAAAGGGAGAAGCGGTCGATACCGGAGACTTCGCCGGTCGGATCTCCGCCCAAGCTGAAGTCGATCGGCTCGATCTCGGGGTTCCCTTCCTCCTCCCTGCGAAAGAGTGCGAGCGCGACCGTGCTCGGCAGGCCGCTCACCTTCTCGGGCGGGCGTTGCTCACGGCACGTGTTTGCGACGTTCAGGATGTTTCTCGGGTCCAGCGCGACGTCGCGGGCGAGCCGCGCCCGCGCCGTCCCGCGCCGCAACAGACGCCGCGCCGCTGTCGAGAAGAGGGCAGCGGGCAGCGGCCGCTCGTCGCCGGTGACAAGCTCGAGCGCCGTCCGGTCCTGGTCCACGATGCGCTCGAGAGCAGGCGCCAGCAGGAAAACGCGTGCTGCCGGAGCGTCGGGCAGTCGCCTGCCCCAGAGCGACTTGGCGGCGGCCAGACCGAGTGCCAGCCCGGACACGCGTTGGCCGGCGATCGCCACCGCCCCGAGCCGCTCTCGCATAGCGGCGGCGATTCGCTCTTGCTCGACGAGCGCACACCAGGCGCCCAGCCCTGCGACGGCGCGATGGCGGGCATCGCCGTTCGCCGCCGCACGCCACGAGCCTGCGCTCTCGGTCTGGTCATCGGCCCCCCACGCGGACCCGTATCGCGGTAGCCCGAGAAGCTCTCGCCCACGGCTATCGCTTCCCTGAAGCCCGCGGCGGGAGGTGAGGTCGGTGGAGACGTCGGGTGGCTGCGCCGCGTCGGTGGCGCCGATGCCCGCGAGGGCGCCGCGCACCGTCAGCACCGTGGCAGTCGGCCCATAGGTCATTTCGGAGGAACCGAGCTCATCACCCGGCGGCACAGGGTGTATCCCCGTCGCGAGGTCGTAGAAGTCCTGCGTCGTTCCCGTCCGGAAGCGCCAGAGCCTGTGGCAGGGCACGCGCGCGGGCTGGCCCGACGTCCAGGCATCGTCCCCGTCGGGTGTGAAGGCGGACACGAGGGCGGCGACGTAGTCCGTGTTCCCGTGAAGCTGGCGATCCGAGAGCACGCGGCCCACGGCATGAGTGTCGTCCTGCTGCACGTGCGCCCAGCGCGACGAGCGCGCGAGGTCGTAGTCCTGTGTCAGGGAACCGGCGAGCGAGACGCTGCCGTCGGGCTCCGCGACGACCTCGGTCGGCGAGCCGACGACGAGGACGAGCCAGGGTCGGACGCGACCGCTCTCGAGTGGTCGAGGGGTGTAGCGCCACGGCAGGTCCTCGGGCGTCACCTCGACGTAGACGCACTTCGTCGTGTCCGCCTCCTGCGCTCCGGCCGGGGGCATCACGGTGCCGATTGAGGAGCTCGCGATCCCCGCTACGTCGGCGGACCCGAGGAGTTGAAACTTCACCGGCGGGGCGGGGACGGCACCGCCCGCCGTCGTGCCCTTCAGCGCGAGCTCTGCCTCGAGTCGTCCACCGACCCGAGTGGCCGGGCCGAGTGCCACCTTCGCGCGCTGGAAGCCGTAGAAGACGAGATTCACGCGATACCTGCCAGGCTCATCGTGTCCACAGCCGCGGCGGCTGCGATCGGCCGCGTACTGCGCGTTCTCGCGGCAACCTCGTGGGCCTCCGTCTCGCTGCGCATCGCGTCCGACCCACCATCGCCGCGCACGACCCAGTCCTCTGTGAGCAGCACGATCGTCGGCTCGGTCGTCCGCGCCGTCGGTTCCCCCGACCGTCCC
The DNA here is from genome assembly GCA_963773055.1 of uncultured Actinomycetes bacterium. Taxonomy (GTDB): domain Bacteria; phylum Actinomycetota; class Thermoleophilia; order Gaiellales; family Gaiellaceae; genus PALSA-612. Next base: position 309,219 of record CAVYZL010000006.1, read on the forward strand.
AGCACAGCCTCGAGGAACCCCTTGTCGAACGCGTTTACCGCACCGGCAGCGGACGACTCCTCTGGCCGTATGTACTCGATGGCCTCCACGGGGACGCTGTGCGGCGGCGTCGCGCGCTCCTGGGCGAAGCCGATCACGAGACCCGCCGGGAGCCGTTCGAACGAGGGACGGTTGAGTGCGTCTGCGCCGGAAAGCTCGAGGAACGAGGCTGGGCTGAACCACTCGTGGGCATCGTCGGTCGAGGCGGCGAGGGAGGGATCGACGAGCTCGACGTTCGCCTCGTCTGGCCCGGCCAGCGGCACGTCACGTACGCGGCGGAGAGGAGTGGCGAGCGGCATCGTCTCCTGTGACCAGATCACCGTGCCTGTCGGTGCGACGAGGGCGCGGTCCGTAGGCGGTTGCGCCGGCTTCAGCACCACCGCCGGGTCGCGGAGCTCTGGTGCCGTGAGGTTGCGGACGTTGCGCAGCTCCCGCTCGAGCTCGGAGGCGGCTGTCAGCGTCGGCCGTGAGACGGCCGCGGGGCTCCCGATGGTGAAGGTGTCGCTCCACGAGATCTCGAGGAACAGGACCTCGAACTCGAACGACGCCGTGATCGTGATCGGCCCAGGACCGGTGATCTTCCCCGAGATCGTGATCGAGCCGAGGTCCTCGTCTGCGAAGCTAACCGAGAATCCGGCGGCGTAATCGACCGTGAAGCGGAACGGTTCCCGTTGCAGGAGCGCGTCGAGCATGACGAAGCCGCCGGCCTCGACCGGACCGGCCTTGATTCCCGCTTCGAGCCGGCCGCCGAACTGCAGCGTGTTCGAGGTGGCGGCGAAGTACGCCTCCGCGCGCACGTAGATGCCGGGCACGGGGGAATCGAGGGCGAGGCCGAGTCGCCGCAGCGGACGTTCGAGCGCCGGCTCCGGCTTGAAGCCGGGATAGAAGCCACCTGCGCTGAGCAGCGTGTACGGTCGCTCGCCCCAGGCCAGTCTCGCCGCCGCATCACCGCTGACCGTGAAGACTCCGAGCGCGTGGGAGTCGACGAGTGAGGCGTCGATCGAGAGCATGCTGCGCGCGAAGTCGAGGATGCCGAGCGCGTCGATTTGGAGGTGCAGGAGAGGCAGGTCCTTCGGCGGCACCTGGACGACGAGCCGGCCGAGGAGGACGATCCGGGCTGGCCCTGGAAACTCGATGAGGACGGCGAGCGAGCCCTCGAGAAAGGCCATGCCAGCGCCAGGAATGTCCAGCCACGTGATCTGGGCGGTCGGGCCGACAACGGCGGCGCCCGGCTTCGGCCGGAACATCGTCTCCAGCGCCCGCAGGACGTCTGGCGCGTTTCGCTCCGGGTCGCCTGCGAACAGCGCATCACCAGCGCTGCCGTCGGCAATGCGCCGCCTGATCTCGTCGACGTCGACCTCGCGGTTGATGCAGACGAGCCCGCCCACGGCGCTGAGCGCGAAGCCGAACCCGAGCTGGATTCCCGGTGTGAAGCGCGCAACGAGGAGGAGCGCTACAGCGAGCGCCCCGGGCGCGTCCTCAACGACACCGAACGCGCGCACGTCAACGACACCGAGCCGGAGCCCGAGCGCTCCGGCGAACCGCGCGCGCGGTTCCTGGCGGTACTCGAGCGTGCCCGCGCCGCCGAAGGGCGGGAAGCCGAGAGACACCCCGACGGACGACGGAGCCTGGAGTCCGAGGACTAGCGGCGGCGTCGCTCCGTCGAAGCTCGCGATAAGGCGGGGAGCGTCGACGTGCAGCGAGAGCGGCCCGAGCGCCGCGTCGACGTGCAGGCCGTCGGGGGCGACGAGACCGTCGAGTCCCGGGATGGCGGGGAGCTGCTTCTTGAGGGCGTCCTTCGCCAGCTGGTCGCGACTCACGCCGACTCTCGCCGCCAGCGCGTTCAGTGCCGCGTCGAGCGCTGGCGCCGCCTGCTGCCAGCTCGCCTGGTCCGGTGCGGCGACGAGCTGTTCCACGGCGTTGTAGACCGCGCGGGCCTCGGCCGGGGCTTGTGCCTCTACCGGCCCAACGAGCGCGCGTGTCCCCGCGCGCAACGCGTCAGCGCCGAGCATTCACCCTCCTCGAGCCGACGGGGATCTCGTGGGCGCGGAGCGGGATGTCGAGCGCGAGCATGGCCCTTCCGCTACGGGATCTTGAACCAGCCGTACCCCGCCGCGACGTTGCCCCTGCGCGCTCAGCCTCGTGCCGACCGTGCGACCGCTGTCCATCGCAGACCACCGGGGACCATGCGACTCGTGGAGCGTGGAGGCGGGGAGCTGCGCCATCGCTACCTCCTCTGACGGTGTTTCGATCATCACAAAGGCGTGCGCGGCCGTCAAGGAACCACGATGACCCGCGACTCCTCGCTTCGTTCGGGCTTTGGGATCGTTGACGACGGGTCTGATTACACCGCGCTGACAACGGACACTGACTCCGGCGTGCCGGAGGTCGTGGCAGAGGCCGAACTTGGCTCTATGACCTCCGGCCTGTCAGGTGGAGCGTGCCGGGATCGAACCGGCGACCTCCGGCTTGCAAAGAGCGCTTGATGCTCGCCGTGGGCCGCTGTTAGCGGCTAGTTCCGTGTTGTAGAGCCGTTCGGACGGCTCTTTGTCGGTCGATCGTTCGTCACTATTCGCCGTCTTTGGTTTCCACGGCGTTTCCAAGAAAGCCACGACCTTCGATCCCCTCCGGAGGGATTGAGACAAGTCCCTTAGCGCGTGACGAGTAGCCACACGAATCCAAATACGAGGGCGATCTGGCCGAGCAATAGAGCTAGTCGCTCAGCGGGCAGGCCCGAGACAGACACTGGCGCGACGCCTGGCCACGCACATCGACGATCGACCGCCAGTGGCCACGCCGGGCCACGCCCACTCGCTTGGCCGCCGAACTTCAGGGAGTCGTCGGAGCGCTGGGCGACCCCTCGCGGAGCTTCGCGATCACCTGCTCGGCTTCGCGCAAGTCCTTGGCCAGCGTCTGGAGAAGCTTCCAGCCGATGACGCCGTTCGTCTGGATGAGGGGACGGAGCTCCCAGACCGTGAGCCCCCAGCACACGAGGTCGTCGACGGCGGTGACCGTCGCGATGCGCACGCCCTCATCGATCAGCGCGACCTCGCCGAAGTAGTCGCCGGACCCCAGCGTCGCCCGCAGCTCGCCCCCGATCGTGACCGTGGCATCGCCCGACTCGATCAGGTAGAAGGCCGCTCCGCCGGAGCCCTCCTTGATCACCGTCTCGCCCTTGGGGAACGAACGCTTCTTGAACAGGGCGGCGACCGCAGCGACCTCCTTGCGGTCGAGCTCAGAGAAAAGGCGGACCCTCTGCACCACGTCGACCGCTGCGCCCGGCGACTTGCCGTCCTGGCCGCCCACTCGGGTGATCGCCCGGCACTGGAGGAGATAGAACTGCCCGCCGGCGAAGGCCCATTCAATGTCGCGCGCGGGGCCGTAGACCTCCTCGCAGCGGCCGGCCAGCCGGTGCAGATCTTCGAGCTGGGCATCATCCAGGCAGAGCTGTTCGGCAAGCTCGGGCGATAACTGCTCCTCGACCGTGCCGCCCTCGGGGAGCTTCCGGATGGCGATCTTCTTCAGTCCCGCCGTGCGCTCGAGCACCTCGCCGGACCGGTCGATGCGGAAGTGATCCGGGATCACCAGGCCGGCAACGACCGCCTCGCCGAGCCCCCAGCTCGCTTCGATCACTCGTTCGTCGGCGCCGTCGATCGGGTTTCGAGTGAACATGACGCCGGCGCATTCGGGGTCGAGCAGCGACTGGACGACGACACCCACGCTGGGCTGCCTGAAGAGCCCGACGCGCTGCCGGTAGGTGATCGCCGAGTCCGAGTTGGCCGACCACCAGATCTCCCGCAACGCATCCGCCACCGCGTCCACCCCGGGCACGTTGAGCAGCGTCATGTGCTGCCCGGCGAAGCTCGCCTCCGCCCCGTCCTCGTCGACCGCCGACGAGCGCACAGCGAGCGGGCTGCCGAGCGGCCGGACGAGCTCCGCGACGTCCGCGATCGCCTGCCTCTCGCCCCCGGCGACCGCCTCGACGACCGCGCCCGAGAGCGCGACGCCGGGCGGGAGCGGCAGGCCCGACCGTGCCGCCTCTCCCAGCCCGACGGCCTTCGAGCCGAACAGAGACTCGTCGTGTGCTCGCTCGAGCGGGACGACGCCCTCCATCAGAGCACCGCGACCTCGCCGGCCTCCCCGTCGACGCGAACGCGCGCCCCGTCGGGAATCAGCCCAGTCCCCTCCCGCGTCCCGACCACGCTCGGGATGCCGTACTCGCGTGAGATGATCGCCGCATGTGAGAGCAGCCCACCCGCGTCCGTCACGATCGCGCCGAGCAGCGGGAGCAGGATGTTGAACGCCTCGGAGGTCGATTCCGTCACCAACACGTCTCCCTGCACGATGCGGTCGAACTCGGTTGGCCCCGAGACGAGCCGCGCCGGGCCCTCGTAGACGCCGGAGCTCGCAGCCAGCCCGCGCACGAGCCGCTCCTCGTGCTCGGCCTGGGAGCTGCCGAAGATCTCGCCAACCCCGGTCAACATCGCCCGCATGATCCGTGCGACCCCAGGCGGCAGCCCGCTCGGGTCGGGCGGAGGCGGCGGCGGAGGGCCGAGGGTCGCTGGAACGTCCTTCGCGGTGTGGGATGTGCGGAACCCGTGCCGCTCCGCGAGCTCCTCTGCTGATGGTCCGCCCGTGCCAGAGAGAAGCGCCTTCATCTCCTCGAAGTCGGCGTCGACGAAGTGCTCTGGGTCTTGGATGCGCCCCTTCGCCGCGAGGCGGCGGCCACCGGCGACCACAGCCCGGCGCATGATCCCCGACGCCCAGATGTCGCTGAAGACGCCGCGCTCGTCGCGCAGACGGTAAGTGAGCCTGGCCTCCTCAAGCAGGCCGTCGAACTCGGCGCGATGCTCCTCCGGAACCCGGTTGCGGACGTCCGCGATCCGTGCCTCGACATCCGCGTCCGCCTCCTCAGGCACGCCCTCCTCCACGGCGACACGGATGGCCCGGAGAAGCGTGTCCGGCATCTCAAGGGCGTAGCGGCCCGAGATGTCGAAGCCGTCGAGCAGCCGGTATCCGACCAGATCGAGATACGCCGACGCGGCCACCCCCGCCTCGCCCTCGAGCGAGCGCAGCTGCTCCAGCACCTCGTCCGCGTCGGCGTCCGACTCGAGGACCCGTCGGGCGGCGGCGTCTGCGGCGATCGCCCCTATTAGTCGCTCGAGCTCCGCCGAAGCGCCCGAGGACACTGGCGACGCGCCGCGCATCAAGCCGAGCAGCTCGGAAGGCGGCAAAGCGGTCCAGTCACCCACATGGGCAAGAAAGTCTCCGGTCGGCAACATGGCCGCGCCCGTGTGGCGCATGTGCTGGTAGATCATCTCGATGTGGTGGTCGCGGCAGCGCGTCAGGTACGCGACCAACTCCTCGTCAGAGAGCGCGTCGGGGTCGATCGACTGCAGCTCGCGGTGTCTGGAGATCGAAGTGGGCTTGAAGGTCTCGTCCCACTCGCGCAGCTGCTCCCGCCAGAGCTTCCCCTGAAGGGCCTCCTCCGCCCGCTGGAAGCGCGCCGGGATCTCACTGTCTGGAACCGGCACGACCGTCTTGTAGGCGAAGCCGTCCAGGTATCGGTAGTCGAGCGTGTCGATCAGCATCCCGTAGTAGCTCGTCAGCTCGCGGAAGCCCCGCTTGAACGGCTCCGGGTGCATCTCTGCCCAGTAGCGCGAGACCGGCCGCGGGAAGTGAACTGCATCCTGCTCCCAAAACCCCGGCCCGGGAGGATCGAAGCGAAGCTCGGTCACTGCATGTGCGGACATGTTGACACCTTCCTCTCCTGACTAGACACGGCCCTCGTTGCGATCGTCCTGGTTGCTAGAGGTTCGGTTTCGCGAACGCTCGGTTTCGCGAACGTCGCAACACCGAACCGAGCGATGTCGAAGCTTGAATAATGACATTTGCTCCGAAGTAGTCGACGAGCTTGAGCGGCTACGCTTCCCTTCGGGCCGGACGTGCAGGCCGCTGGCGTTCGCCGTCGAGCCGGTCGCACTCCCTGAGCTCGAGGAAGCGAAAGCCGAAGAAGCCCCTGAGCTAGGAGACCGCACAGGTCACAGGCGGCCGTCCAGCTGTGACTTGACGATCGATGCCTCTCGGGTCTGGTCACGACGGAAGGGACCCCCTCCCGAACCGCAGCGTTGGGGGGTGGGGGTGCGTCTCCGCGCGGATACGACCCTGCCGTAGGCATCTCGCGACTGCTCAAGCCCGTTGCTGAGAACTGCCGATAGAACACGGTGACGTGGTTCGGGCAGACATGCTGAATCGGCGGACTGGTCCCTAGCGTGCTCGGACGGAGAAGGCGCAAGCGCGACCTGGAACGCGTCTCGAACCGACGACAGGGATCCGGCGGAGCTGATTGCTCGCCATCTTCGGCGCTCGATCCGACGATGAGGTCGCGGCGACGGCGACGGTGCGCTTCCTCGCGTGGAGCTCCTATCACTGTTCGCGCTGCGAGTGCGTCTTTCTCGCCGGCGACGTTGTCCATCGGAGGCGTGCGTCCAACTTTCCATCGTCCGGCTGGACGCTGGACGGGTACTGCGAGACTTGCGTCCAACAGTAGACTCGCGCCCCGATGACGACGCTGGTCCGCGACGGCCTGGAACTGCGCTACGAGGTGCGTGGTGGTTCGGGCCCGGCGCTGCTGCTGCCGCACTTGAATTTCTCCTGGCCGGATTACCTCGATCTGAGCCTGTTCGCTGAGCGCTTCACGGTGATTACCGCGAGCCCGCGCGGGTTCGCGGACAGCAGCCGGCTCGACCTAAGTGTTCCCTATCGAGTCGGCGACCTGGCCGACGATCTTATCGCCGTCACACAGGCGGTCGGGTTCGACCGATTTTTCGTATTGGGGTATTCGTTCACTGGCGCGTTCGCCCCGTGGATCGCGCACCTCACCGGCAAAGCAGACGCGGTCGTCTCGGGTGGCTTCCCCATCGTCGGCGATTACGCCTATCTCTACCTCGACATCCAACGTCGCACCGAAGCCGCGCAGTCCGATCCCGCTGCCTGGGCTTATGTAGATGCGCGTTTCGACAACCGAGCCGCGCTCGCCTTCTACCGGGAACTCTCAGAACTGCCGCCAGACTCGCTGGTTACCGACCTGCCGTGCCCGCTGTTCGCATTCTGGGGCGACCAGGACGAGGAGATCGCTCTCGCCGGCGGCACAGAACAACTCGCCTCCGGCCTCGACCGCCACGGGCTACAAACACGCCTCTTTCCCCGGCCACGACCACGAGGGCATGCTGGCCAACATCAACGATGCGGTCCCCAGCGTGCTTTCCTGGCTCGACCGCCTCTAGTGCTTGCCCGACCTTCTCGGCACTCAAGAGCCCTAGATAGTCGCGTGCGCGAGTGTGCTCTCGCCCGAGGTAACGGCCGCCAGGCGTGCCAGACAGTCACGCGCGCGACCGCACCCGCTCGCGCCGTGCTGTCCCGGTGCTGTCCCGAACGCGAGAAAGCGCCGATTAGCAGGGGTGTTCGAGTCCAGGCGGGCCCATTCGCAGCCTAGTAGCCATGCGGGTCTGGCTCTGTTGAGCCATGCGGCTCGTGCGATTCGTGCTCGATTCGCGGTCCCGTGCAGACCTCGGTGCAGACCTCGAGATTTCGCGCGAGCCGTCGCCGGCGCGGCATGCTCCGACCGTGCCGCGCACGCTCGCCGAGGTCGTGTACTCGGTCAGCATACTGAAGGTAGGCCGCGAGTCGTGACGAACTGAGCTCGGGCTACCGCCGCTCGAGGATGCAACGCAAGTACACCTCGTCGTGGAAGTACGCCAGGCGACCCGGAATGCACGAGATGAACGTCCTATAGTCGTAGAGGCCGCCTCCCATTGGTCCTTCGGCCATCTTCGCACGCAACCTCGAGCGACATAGTCGCACCGTCGAAGTCGGGGTGCGAGGAAACGATGTAGCACTCGTCCCCCGCGCCGCGCCGCCGCAGTTCAGCTGTTAGAGGCGTCGCCCAATACTCAGGGTAAGCGACGTACGTCGCGTAGCGATCATCGAGGTGCGTAAAGTGGTCTAGCGTGCGCGTGAGGCGCTTGCGGCGTTTCCCGTCGCTGATCAGATAGCGGAACCGTGCTCGCCACTCCGGCGCGATGAAGAGCGCAAGCCCGTCCTCGTGAGCCCTCACGTCAGTGCCCAACTAACGCATCATCGCAGCCGCGCGGTCACAGGTGGAGCGTGCCGGGATCGAACCGGCGAGCCCCGGCGTGTCAGGCCGACCGAGGGTGTAACACGGCGAGACGTCGTGTCACAAATGGCTTAGTTGAGCCGAATCGGGCCCTGGCGCGCACGCTCGCGTAACACGGTTCGACGAGGGGCCGCTGACACGGCGCTGACACGGGACCCGTCTCGAGCGGCCACCTCGACGCGCTCGCCGGCGCCTGCGACCCTTCGCACATAGAGCTCGTCGCCGTCCGACTGCACGATCGAACCGGTGACGACCGCGGGCTCGTCGAGTTGCCCCACGGGTGGAGGCTCGAGCGCGGCGACCTGCTCGTCGACGACGAGTGTCGGCTCGTCCGCGTCGTCGAGCTCGTGCCCGTCGAGCAGCCCGCACGCATCGCGGCGCTCGCGAAGGTCGGTCGGGAAGGTGCGCAGCCACAGGTTGTTGAGCATCTTGGGCGTGAACGTGACGTCGCGGCGACTACTCATCCGCTCTGATCGGTGGCGTGCAGGAAATCACGGAGAGCTGAGCTGAACTGATCGGCAGCCTCCATGTTGAGCTGGTGACCGGCACCCTGAAGGACGACGAGCTTCGACGCCGGGATTCGGGAGTGAAGCTCCTCGGCGACCGAGAGGGGCGAGCGGACGTCGGCGTCGCCGTAGATCAAGAGCGTCGGGGCGTCGATGCGTGGCAGGACATCGCGCAGGTCGGCCCTGGACATCGCGCGGGCCATGGTCTGAGCGCCCCGCGGATGGAAGTTGGCGATGATCGCGCCAAGCTCGTCCACCAGCCCCGCGGGGGCGCAGTCAGTGAACAGGGTTGGAAGCCAGCGTTCTGCCCACTCCGCGCCGGGCAGGTGCGAGTCGCGCATCACGGCCTCGAGGCGTGCGGCGACCTCCTCGGGCGGCAGCGAGCCTGCCCAGCCCGTGTACGCGGACGCCAGGGCGAGAGTGCGAGGCAATCGCGGGTGCCGTCGATAGAGCTCGAGCGCGAGAGTTCCGCCAAACGAAAGGCCGGCTACGTGGGGCGAGCCAGGCCGAGGGCGCGGACGAATCCGGCGAGGCAGTCGGCGTAGTCGGACATGAGGAAGTCGTCGGGCGGGTCCGATGACCGCCCGCAGCCCGGAGCGTCCCAGGCGACGACATCGAACTCATCGGAGAGGTCGTCGAGTTGCCTTCGCCACTCACGGCCATCGGAAACGCCTCCATGGAGAAGCACGAGCACTGGGCCGTCGCCTTGCCGCTCGTAGGCGATCTCGAGGCTGCCGACCTGGATTTGGTCCATCGCCACCTCCGAGCTGATGCATACTCCTTCACGTGCCCGAGGTCCGCGCCAACGGCGTGTCGCTCTACTACGAGGAACACGGTACCGGGGCACCGATCTTGTGCATCCACGGCACCAGTGCCTCGGCTGCCGTCTGGGCCGACGCGGCTGCCGAGCTCGCGAACCGTGGGCGCACGATCATCTACGACCGCCGCGGCTGCTTCCGCAGCGAGCGGCCCGAGCCGTATGCGACGAACGTGCACGAGCAGGCCGACGATGCGGCGGCGCTGATCGACGCGCTCGCGGCAGCGCCTGCGGTCGTGGTCGGACGCAGCTATGGCGGAGAGACCGCGATCGACCTCGCGCTGCGCTACCCAGATCGCGTCCGCGCGCTCGTGTTGCTCGAGGCCTCCCTTCTGTCGTTGAGCGACGCCGCCGTGCGCTGGGCCGAAAGCGTCAAGCAGGAGGTATTCGCCGACGCCGACGTCGATATGAGTCGCGTCGCAGAGACGTTCCTGCGGCGGGTCTTGGGCGACGCGACCTGGGAGGGATTCCCCGAGCCGGCGAAGCGGATGTTCACCGCCAACGGGCCGGCGATCGTCGCTGAACTCCGCGGCGGCGCCGGCTTCCTCGATGTCGGCGTGGAGCGTCTCGGCACGATCGTGCAGCCGACGCTAATCGTCGCCGGCAAGGACTCTCCTCCGGCGTTCGCGGAGGTGACGAACCTCATGGCCGAGGCCATGCCCTCGGCCAAGGTCGAGTGGGTCGAAGGCGGTCATCTCGTGAACGCCGCGGACCCCGTCGTGCTCGGCTTCGTAGACGAGACTCTCCACAGGCAGTAAGCGCGCGCGCGTCTCAGGGGGAGCTCCCCTACCCCGCGGGCGCTCGGCCCCGAGGGGGTCACTCGAACGCAATGTCTGCCGAGCACCGTAGTTCGCGTTAGGCCGCCGGCTGAGGCACGATTCGCGCTCGTGGCGAGCCGACTGACAGCACCCGAGCGCGGTGGTCGCGGCACCTTTGCCGGCGCGCTCGAGCTCGTGCTCGAGGATCGCCCGACGCGGCCACCGAAGCCGCCGCCGTGGCTGCCCGAGGAAGCACGGTCGGCGTTTCGTGCGCTGCTTTCGCGCGCCCGTCGCGCAGACGTGGCGCCTCGAGGATCGGCACGCGCTCGCCCGCCTCGCCGTGCTGCGCACCGCCGTCGAGGCCGGCGATCTACGCGGCACGACACTCTCGGCGCTCGCTCGCCTCGAGGCCGAGCTCCTGCTCTCGCCGAAGGCACGCCGGCAGGCACGCGTCTGAGATCACGAGCGCCGACGGGCCGGCGAAATTGCACCGAACGTCGCCGCGGACCGATCTGGTCAGTCGTCCTTAGTGCCTTCGCTACCGGCCCTTTCCCGCATTGGTTCGAGCTCGTAGCGGACGATCTTGCCTTCGCGCACGGTATAGACGAGCCGGCCCGTCTTGACGTACGCGACCTCTCCGGTTTCCTTCCGGGTGTAGATCAGCTTGTTAAGCGCGGCGACGCGCCCCCCACCGATGTCCTCGAGCGCGCCGCGCTCCTCGAGACGTCGAGGTTCTCAGGTCCGCGCGAAGCATCCTCGCCTTCGTCGACGGCTCCCTCCAGCGCCATACCACTGGAGCACCTCATCGATCCCACGCAGAGTCGTTACCTCTCCACGAACCGGGACGACCCACTCGACGTCTGGTGCGAGAACTTCCTCAACTGAAAGACGCTCGAAGTTGGATGCCCGCCAGCGGTTAACGACGTCGATTGCTCGACTAGCAGCCGCCATTTCGCCTCCTCTACGAAGTTGAGTTAGCTCCGATATGGATGGTGTCGAACTCTCGCTCGCGCACTGCGGACAAATACTCGAACCCCTCGACCACCAGGCGACCTGCAGCCGCGTGAAGCCCTAGGACAACGCCCTATCTCGATACCCCGTTTCGGGTCTTAGGCCGCAGGGGTCAGGAACACGCAGCCGGTAGGTGTTGAGTGCGGACCCTCCCGTGCGCGGATCTCTCGGACTTAGTCCTCGCGCGGCCTCGAACGCTCCTGCTATTCGCCGCCTTTCTATTGGCGCGTGTGCACCGGGGAATGCGCCTCCAGCCTGCCAGGCCGGAGGTCGGCTAGTCACGATGTTGGGGAGCGTGGTTGGGCCCGTCCTGCCGACCATAATCGTGAGTTAAACCACAGGGCGACGCCGGTGAGGTGGTGACCGACAGACTGGTTGATCCGTCAGGTGCTTGGTTCGAGTCCAGGTGGGGCCCATCCACGAACTTCCTGCAACAGAGCCGCTGAGCGCCCGCAGCAACGCCCGCCTGAGGCGGCGTCCGGAGGGAGTAGCCTTCCCTCGCCGTGCGGACAGCTCGTCACGCCGATCCGGACACTCGTCGACGGCGTTCCGACCTTCTACGTTGACGTCGATGGGCCGTTCGTCGCCACCCTCGCATTCCGAGTGGGTAGGGGCAGACGAGCGGCTGCCGTCCGCGGGCGTGACACACCTCCTGGCAGAGCACCTGGCGATGCCGACCGACGACATTCGCGGTGTCGTGGCAGACGAAAGCGTGGGGCGACGTGGACGCTCTTCTGGGCTCAGGGGCCGCCCGACTCCGTCGTGGCGCACCTGAACGAGGTCGCGGAAATCTCGCCGACAGTCGCCGCTCGAGCGGCTGGAGACCGAGCGGAGGGTTCTCCTCACGGAGGCCGCCGGCTCTGGCGGCTCCGTTGGGCTCCGGCTCGCATACATGCTGCGCTTCTGGGCTTGCGGTTACGGCTTGGTGGGCCACGACGAGCTGGGACTGCTCAGGCTCACAGCCAACGACATCTCCGCACTGGGCGGCCGCGCGCTTCACGCGCGGCAACGCTGCCTTGTGGTTGACGCGGCCGCCGACGGATCTGCGACTGCCGCTTCCTGAGGGCGACCGGCACCTTAGCAGTTCCTCCTGAGCCGATCGAGTACCTTCGCTTCCCTGGTCTACAGGGCAGGGTGCCACCGACGGAGTCCTGCTGTCGTTGGTCGCGCCACGGAGCACTGAAGCTTTGGCTTGCGCGCTGCAGGTAGCCGGTCGAAGGCTGTGGCGCTCGCTCCGCTACCGAGGCCGGCCTTGAAGTTACCGGTCGACGTCAAGTCTACAGAGCCCCCTCACCCCGCGGACACGACACACGTTGCCATTACGGCCGACGCACTGCACGAAAGCGTCATGGATGTCCGCGACCGGCTCCTCTCCGTCCTTCGCGAGCTCGCGAAGGACGGCCCGACGGACGAGGAGCTCTCGCGCTGAGCGGGAGGAAGTCGCGCGCGAATTCGCCGACCCGCAGGCGGCGCAAGCGCGAGCTCTGCTCCGCCGGGACGGCCGAGCTCCTTGGCGATCCCAAGCTGAGCACCGGCGGATCTTTTGAACGAGCTCGAGCAGACGACACAAGCCTCCACGGCGGCAACGCGCTCGCCGCGGCGCTGCGACACCGCCCTGCTCGTCGCGCAGGCCGACGACGGTGTGCCCGACGGCTTCGAGCCGTATTCGGTGAAATCGCCTCGGCCGGTCCGTGGGGGAGAGCACATCTGCGGGGGCTCCGGCTGCGTCGCAGTGCCGAATGCGTGCTGAGCTCGCGACAGGCAGTCGCTAGGCGCAGGCAGTGAGGGCGTGGCGTTGTGGAGGCGCGCGAGGGCTGATCGCGCCGCAGTTGCGGTTAGAGACGAGTGCGAGGTCGTTCTGCAGGACGGGGTAGGGATGGGATGCTCTGTGAACGGCGACGGCTTCCTAGTCGAGGTCGTTGCGGCTGCCTTGGCGAGGGGGCGATGATGTGGTGGCCCTGATCGAGCAAGCACGTGCCCGACGCGCTCCACGTGGCTTCTCGATCGCGCTGAGCACGTCGCGCGGGTGGAAGCCGTTGGGACGGCCGCCGCAGGTTTTAGGCGCAACTGGATGACGAGTGTATGAGCTCGAGCTACGCACTCCCCCATGTGCTCCGATTGTGCGAGGAGCCGCGGCTCATCGGACCGAGCCGACAAGGGGTGGCGGACGGGCGTACTCGCCATCACCGACCGGCGCGCGCTGTTTCTCAACTACGACAACGTCCTCGTCGGACGCTCCCGCTTTCCTCGATTCGGACGGTCAGGGGTGGCGCGGGCAGGAAGCTGACCGTCGAGGACCGAGCACGCTGACTCGTTCACGCTCACCGACATCAAGGGCGGGAGCTGCAACGAGGTCGCCGCTGTGTGCGCTTGAGCGCCCCGGCGAGCCTGGACGTCGGCATCGAGGAGCGCGTCGGGCGCATCGAAGCCGTCGCTGCCGCCGCGGTGTACCATAAGCGCAACTGGGTGACGAGCGACGAGCTCGACGCACTCCCCGATGTCCTCCAATTGGACGAAGTCCCGCGGGTCGTCAGTGCGAGCCACCAAAGGGTGGTGGCGGACGGGCGTGCTCGCCGTCACCGACAGCGGCGTGCGCTGTTCCTCTACGTGGGCGGAGGTGCTCTTTGACGTGGCGCTTTCCTCGATTCGGGCAGTGCAGGAGCGCCGACCCCTCCGCGCGCAGCATGCTCACGATCGGAGAGCGAACGCCGAATCGTTCACGTTGACCGACATCAAAGGTGCGGGCTCGACGAGGTCGCCGGCTGCGCTGGAGCGTCCCGTAGAAGCTGCACCGCGGGAGCGAGGTGATGAGTCGAGACCGCTCTGACGATCGCCGCGGGGTAGTAGAACGCGACGCGTAACCCTTTGCGAGCCGAACTGGCACTTTCGGGCCGACAGTGCGTTCTCGCCTAAGGCAACGGAAGTCCCTGCCTAGGAGGGACTTTCCAGTGGAACGGGCCGGGATTGACCTCCGGCCTGTCAGGTGGAGCGTGCCGGGATCGAACCGGCGACCTCCGGCTTGCAAAGCCGGCGCTCTCCCAGCTGAGCTAACGCCCCAGGCGGTCCAAATGAAGCGACCCCATTCTAGGGGTCGCTTCGCGTTACGCTGCTGCGCGCTCGAGGCGCTCTTCGTGCCGGGCGCGGGCGATGATCACATCGCGCTCGCCGAACCGGACACGCGCTCGCTCGGAGCGGTACTCGTCCCACAGGCGCGCGATCTCCGCCTCGACCGCGGTGTGCTCGGCTACGAGCTCCGGATCGTGGCCGAGAGAAAGCGTGCGAAGCAGCTCGCGGCGGTGCTCGGTGAGCTGCTCGATCTCGGTCCGTATGTCATCTAGCTGTCTCATCGTTTCCCCAAACGCATCGGCGTGAGCCTCCATTCCCATATCCCTCACGCGGCTGCTAGTTCCTTCGAGTGACATACCGCTTGTGCGGCTTCGACAAACGCGCGTGCGGGCGCGGTCAGCTGTCGGTCGGCGTGCCAGGCGATGCCGATCAGGCGCGGAGGCACGCGCTCCCCGAGGTCGACGACGGTGATGGAGTCGTCTGCGGGATCGACGGTCAGCCGCGGAACGAGCGCCACGCCCGTGCCTGCGGCGACGAGCGCCTGCACGGTTCCGTTGTCGTCGGAGCGGAAGACGACGTTCGGCTCCTTGCCGACGAGCCTGAGCCGCTCCTCGACGCGCTGCGTCGTGCGGCACGAGCGGTAGCTGATCAGCGGCAGCTCGAGGATCTCGCGAAGCGTCGGCGGCTTGTCGCGTGACGCGAGCGGCGAGTGGTTGGCGACGACGAGCACGTACGGATCGCGCATCAGCTCGACCGCCTCGAACGGGCCGGGCTCGAGCGGGTAGACGCAGAAGCTCACGTCGGCCTCGCCGCGCTCGACGAGCTGCAGCAGCTCGCGGTCGTCGGTCGACTCGACGAGGCGGATGTCGACCTTGGGCCATTCGGCGGAGAAGCTCGAGAGCAGCCTGGGGAGGATGCGTGCGCCGACCGACTGGTAGGTGCCGATGCGGAGCGGACCGGCATCGCCGGCGGCGAGCGCCTCGAGGTCGGCGCTCGCCGCCTGCAATCGCGCCATGATCCCCTCCGCGTGACTGAGGAGCAGGGCGCCCGCCTCCGTCAGGGTCACGGGCCGCGGACCTCCGGGGCGCTCGACCAGACGCTGGCCGACGATGCGCTCGAGGGATGCGATCTGTTGACTGATCGCCGACTGCGTGTAGCCGAGCCGTTGCGCGGCCCGGCCGAATGAGCCTTCGCTCGCGATCGCCTCGAGAGCAACGAGATGGCGCAGCTCGAGGCCGAATAGTCCATCAGGCTGCATGATCGACGTCTACGATAACAAGACTGGTGCTGATAGACAAGGAGCGCCAAACTGCCTGCATGACCGCTCTTTTCCCGAAGCCGCCGCGGCTGGTGGAGGAACCGCTAGCTCCCGCATGAGCGCAGGACCGAGCCGAGCGAGCGTCTGGGGTGCGCTCCTCGTCGTGTACGTCGTCTGGGGCTCGACGTACCTCGGGATCCTGTACGCCATCGAGACGATCCCCGTCTTCCTCTCCATGGGGATCCGGTTCCTCCTCGCCGGCGGCCTGCTCTACGCGTACTCGATCCGCCGCGGTGACCGCGACGGCGACCGGCCGGGCCGCACGCAGTGGCTCTCCGCGCTCGTCGTCGGCGCGTTTCTGTTCGTGGGCGGCAACTCGATGGTCGCCTGGGCGGAAACCAGGGTCGACACCGGAGTCGCCGCGCTGCTGATCGCGGCCGTGCCGCTCTGGATCGCGCTCTTCGACCGGATCGCGAACGGCCAGCGGCTGTCGCGGTCGACAATCGTCGGTCTCGCTGTCGGCTTCGGGGGAGTCGCGCTGCTCGCGTGGCCTTCCGGCGCCGGCCGGATCGACGTACTCGGCGCGTTCGCGCTCCTCGTCTCGGGAATCACCTGGGCGATCGGATCGCTCTACGCGCGCCGTGCTCCGCTGCCGCGGCGGCCACTCGTCAACTCGTCGATGCAGATGTTGACGGGAGGGGGACTGTTGATGGTGGTCGCCGCGGCTTCCGGAGAGCTCAACGACGTCGGCCAGCCGTCGCTCCGATCGATCCTCGCGATGGTCTACCTCGTCCTGATCGGCGCGATCGTCGCCTTCTCCGCGTACGCGTGGCTCGTCCGTTCGGTGCCGATGGCTCTGGCGTCCACCTATGCGTACGTGAACCCGGTCGTCGCCGTCTTCCTCGGCTGGGCGATCCTGTCCGAGCCGCTGTCCGCGCGCACGATCGCGGCCGGCGCGATCATCCTCGGCGCCGTTGCGCTGATCATCACGCCGTCGCGGGAGCGGGCGCCGTCCGTCCCCGCTGCAGTCGGCGCCCGCGCCCAGTAAGCGCTGTGCCAGTAACGCGGTGGCGCGCCCGATAATCCAGTAGGTAGGCTGGATCGGATGGCCGTCGTCGACCTCAGATCCGTGCGCCTGCGGCCCGGCGAGGAGCAGCACGAGGAGCAGCAGATCGAGCTCGCGCCGCTCGAGCTCGGGGGCCAGCGCTACGTCGCCGTGCCCGGGGAGGTGCCGGCCGAGCTGACGCTGGCCCGCACCACGGGAGGCATGCTCTTCGATCTCGCGTTCCACGCGCGGCTCCACGGGCCGTGCTTCCGCTGCCTCGACGACGCCGTTATCGACGAGGACCTGCGCGTGCGGGAGTACCAGGCGGAGGACCCGCAGGGCGACACCGAGCTCGTGTCGCCGTACGTCACCGACGGCAAGCTCGACCTCTCGGGCTGGGCCCACGACTCGGTCGTGCTCGCGCTTCCGGACAAGATCCTCTGCCGTGAGGACTGCGCGGGCCTCTGTCCCGAATGCGGCAAGAACCTCAACCTCGAGCCGCACGAGCACGAGGCTGCGTCCGGCGACCCGCGCTGGGCTCCGCTCGCCGAGCTGAAGGAGCACCTGGCGTGACCCCCGATCCGAAGCGCTGGCAGGCGCTGGGCGTGCTGGGCATCGCCTATCTGATGGTGGTGCTCGACATCTCGATCGTGAACGTCGCGCTGCCGTCGATCCAGGAGGACCTCGACTTCTCGACGAGCGGCCTCCAGTGGGTCGTCTCGGGCTACGCGCTGACCTTCGGCGGCTTGCTGCTCCTCGGCGGGCGCTCTGGCGACATTCTCGGGCGGAGGAAGGTGTTCATGGCCGGCCTCCTCCTGTTCGCGCTCTTCTCGCTCCTCTGCGGGCTCGCGTGGTCGGCGGCGGCGCTCGTCGCCTTCCGGCTCTGCCAGGGCGCGGCCGGCGCGATCCTCTCGCCGTCCGTCTTCTCGATCACGCTCGTGACGTTCGAGGAGGGCGCCGAGCGGAACAAGGCGCTGGGCGTGCTCGGCGCGATCGCAGGCTCGGGCGCTGCGATCGGCGTCATCCTCGGAGGCATCCTGACGGAGTACGCCGGGTGGGAGTGGATCTTCTTCGTCAACGTCCCGATCGGGCTGCTCGCCCTCGTCTTCGTGCCGCGGGTCGTGCGCGAGAGCCGGGCCGACGGCCTCGAGCGCCACTTCGACGCCGCCGGCGCGGTCACGGTCACCGGAGGGCTGATCCTGCTTCGTGTACGGGCTGACGCGCGCCCCGAACATCGGCTGGACGTCGCCCGAGACGATCCTCTGCCTTGTCGGCTGGGCCGTCCTCTCGATCGCGTTCATCCTCATCGAGCTGCGCTCGCCCTCGCCGCTCGTGCCGCTCAGCTTCTTCCGCCGCCGCACGGTCACAGGCGCGAACGTCATCGGGCTGCTGCTGGGGACGGCGGTCTTCGGAATGTTCTTCCTCCTTTCGCTCTACATGCAGCAGGTGATCGGCTTCTCCGCGCTCGAGACCGGGTTCGGCTACCTCGCCGTGGCACTGACCGCCGTCGTCGCGTCCGGAGCCGCGCAGGCGCTCGTGACGAAGATCGGCGTCAAGCCGGCGCTCGTGATCGGGATGCTCACGCTCGCGCTCGGCCTTCTCTACTTCACGCAGATCTCTGTCCACGGCTCGTACGTGAACGACCTCCTGCCCGGGTTCATCCTGATCGGGATCGGGCTCGGCTTCTCGTTCGTGCCCGTGTCGATCGCCGCACTCGCAGGCATCGAGTCCCGCGACGCCGGGCTCGCGTCAGGGCTGATCAACACGAACCAGCAGATCGGTGGCGCGATCGGGCTCGCGATCCTGACGACGGTGGCGACGACGCGGACGGACAATCTCGTCGACTCGGGCGAGTCCCGGGTCGAGGCGCTCGTCGGCGGGTTCTCGCTCGCGTTCTGGGTGGCCGCGGCGTTCGCCGTCGTCGGCCTGCTGACAACGCTGGTTGTGCTCAAGCGGGACGACCTGCGGACGGAGCCCGTAACGGAGCCGGAGCCGGCGGGCGCGCAGGTAAGCTAGGCGGCCGCTATGGCTGTCCCGAAGCGAAAGACATCGAAGTCTCGGCGCGACAAGCGCCGCGCCCAGCACAAGATCGAGGCGCCGAGGCTCTCGGTCTGTCCTGTCTGCGGCAGGCCGAAGGAGTCGCACCGCATGTGTCCGACGTGCAAGACGTACCGCGGCCGCGAGGTCGAGCCGGTGCGCACGTCGCTTCCGTAGCCGCGCTGGAATGACCTCCGTCCGTGTGGCCGTCGACACGCTCGGCGGTGACCGCGCGCCGGCGGAGGTCGTCGCAGGCGCGCTCGACGCTCGCTCGGACCACGTCGAGCCCGTGCTGTTCGGGCCGGAGACGCTCGACGCGAGCGGCCTCGAGCTCGTCCCGACGACGGACGAGATCGGAATGGAGGAGAAGCCGGCCGAGGCGGTGCGTGCGAAGCCGGACTCCTCGCTCGTCGCCGCGTGCCGCGCGGTCGGAGCGGGTCGTGCTGCCGCGGTCGTGTCCGCCGGAAACACCGGCGCGATGCTCGCCGCGTCGCTTGTCGAGATCCGCCGCCTCCGCGGCGTGCTTCGGCCGGCGATCGCGGTCGTCATCCCCTCGCGCAAGGGGCCATCGGTGCTGCTCGACTGCGGCGCGAACGCCGACTCGCGCCCCGAGCACCTGCGCCAGTTCGCCGAGATGGGCTCGATCTTCGCGGAGGAGATCCTCGGCACGGAGAACCCGGAGGTGCGCCTGCTCTCGATCGGCGAGGAGGCCGAGAAGGGCGACCAGCTGACGATCGAGGCGCACCAGCTGCTCGCGGCCTCGGACCTCAACTTCGGCGGCAACGTCGAGAGCCGCTGGTTGCTCGAGGGCGCCGGCGACGTCGTCGTCTGCGGCGGCTTCACGGGAAACGTGTGCCTGAAGCTGCTCGAGGGGACGATCCTGTCCGTCTTCGACGGGCTGCGGACGGAGATCGGCGGCACGACCCGCGGGAAGCTCGGTGGCTTCCTGATCCGACCCGCCGCGCGGAGGCTTCGCTCGCGCTTCGATCCGGAGGAGTTCGGCGGTGCATATCTCCTCGGTCTCCGCGGCATCGTCGTCATCGCGCACGGCAATTCTTCGCGGCGCGCGATCGCGAACGCGATCCGGCTTGCAGCGCGCGGCGTCGAGCACGGCGTCGTCACGAAGCTCGGCGACCGACTCGAGGCTGAGGCGGCGGAGGACCGTGTTAGCATCCCGGCCACCGCAGGTTCCGACGGCTAAGAGAGGTGACATGGCAGCTTCGCGCGAGGAAGTCTTCGAGCGAGTGAAAGTGGTTCTGGTGGAGCAGCTCGGCGTCGAGGAGGCCGACGTCGTCGAGGCGGCGTCCTTCCAGGAGGATCTCGACGCCGATTCGCTCGATCTCGTCGAGCTGATCATGGAGCTCGAGGATCAGTTCGGGATCAAGATCTCCGACGAGGATGCCCAGGGCATCACCACCGTCGGACAGGCCGTCGACTACGTCACGAGCCACCAGTAGCGGCGACAGCCCGGGAGGGCAGCTCGTCAGGTTGATCGAGGCGTTGCCCGCCGCACGGCTGCGGCAGGTGTTCATGCATCCGTCCCGCGTGCTCGACAGGGCGCAGTCGTACGAGCGACTCGAGTTCCTCGGCGACAGCGCCCTCGGGTTCATCGTCGCGCGTGCGCTCTATGCGCGCTATCCGAGTGTCTCCGAGGGCACGCTCTCGCGGCTGCGCTCGAGCGTCGTCTCGCGAAAGAGCTGCGCGGCGGTTGCACGCGAGATCGGCCTCGACCGGATGTTCGCGGAGCAGTTCGAGCTGACGGACGACTTGCGCCGCTCGGACAACGTCATCTCCGCGCTGACGGAGGCGGCGATCGCGGCGCTCGTCCTCGAGCACGGGATCGAAGAGGTGGCGGCGCCCGTGCTCGACGCCTTCGAGCACCAGATCTCGGCGGCGGAGATCGCGCCCGTCGACCACAAGACGCTGCTCCAGGAGGAGGCGGCGAAGGTGGGCTGGAAGGTGAGCTACGGGGTCGTCAGCTCCGAAGGACCGCCGCACGCGCGGATCTTCACCTGTGAGGCGATCGTCGACGGAAAGCGCCTCGGCACGGGCTCGGGCAGGTCGAAGAAGGACGCGCAGCAGGCCGCCGCGGCGGAGGCGATCGCCGCGCTCGAGCTTCCCGCCGCCTAGCTCCTTCTCGCCCGGCGGCGGCATCCGCACGCGGCGTTAGCGTTGGGCGGCCGTGTATCTCCGCGCGATCTCCATTCGCGGCTTCAAGTCGTTCCCCGATCCGATCGAGATCCGGCTCGAGCCGGGTGTCGCGGTCGTCGTCGGGCCGAACGGCTCCGGGAAGTCGAACATCGCCGACGCGCTGCTGTGGGCGTCCGGCAGCCTCGCGCCGAGCGAGCTGCGCGCCGAGCGTCCGGACGACGTCCTCTTCGGCGGCTCGGCCGGTCGTCAGGCGGCGCCGTACTGCGAGGTGCAGCTGCTGTTCGACGAGACGGCCGGCGCGCTCGCCGGCCTCGACTACGAGGAGGTCGCGATCACGCGCCGCCTCCATCGCGGCGGCGAGGGCCAGTACCTGATCAACGGCGCCACCGTGCGGCGCGCGGACGTCGTCGAGCTGCTCGCGGATGTCGGGCTCGGCCCAGGGGCAGGCGCCGTCGTCAGCCAGGGCCGCGTCGAGACGATCCTCTCCTCGAGCCCGGCCGACCGCCGCGCGCTCGTCGAGGAGGCTGCAGGGCTCGGCCGCTTCAAGCGGCGGCGGCACCGCGCTGAGCTGAAGCTCGCGCGCGTCCAGATCCAGGTCGAACGAGCACGTGATCTCGAACGCGAGGTGCAGAAGCGCCTCCGGCCGCTCGCGCTCCAGGCGACAGCAGCCGAGCGAGCGGAGAAGCTCGCGGTCGAGGTGAGGCGCCTACGCGCCGGAATCGCTACGGCAGACCTGGCCGAGGTCGGCGACCGCGTTGCCGAAGCGCAGGCGCGACGCGCACGGTGCGACACAACGCGCGCCGAGATCGACGCGCGGCTCGAGCGGCTGCTCGGCGAGCGCGAGCAGGCCGAGGACCGCCTGGCGGCGGTCGCTGGCGGAAACGAGGGCGCGGCGACCGCTCTCTACCGCATCCAGAGCGCGCGCGAGCGGGTGGAGATGCGCCGCGAAGCCGCAGCCGATCTGCTCGAACGGCTACGCACCCCTGTCGTGCGCGATCCGGGCGACGAGCTGCGCGAGCAGGCACGGCTCGCCGAGGGCCGGGCGACGGCCGTCGAGCGCGCCCTCTCGGAGCGCGAGGGCTTGCCGCCGGCGGCGCGCGCGCTTGCTGAGCAAGGCGAACGGCTTGCGCTCAGCCTCGTCGATGTGGCCCCCGGACGCGAGCGTGCGGTCACCGCCGCGCTCGGCCACCGAGCGGCGGCGGTCGTCGCCGCCTCGACGGTGGAGGGTTTCGCGTTGCTCGAGCAGGCGCGCGAAGCGGGGCTCGGCAGCCTTGTCGTCCTCGTCGGGCGTGAGCCGGCAGGGATCGTCTCGTCGACGCCCGTCGTCCCGCTGGACGAGCTGCTCGCGTCGACGGTGCCCGCCGTCACCGTCGAGGGCTACGGCTACGACCCGGAACGCGGAGAGCTGTGGTTCGTCGGCGAGACGGCCGAGGCGTTCCAGATCGAGCTCGAGGCTCAGGCGCGGCGCCTCCGCGACGAGGCGCAGACGCTCGCGACTCGGGCAGCGGGTGCGACTCCCATAGTCCGGCCGCCCGACGCGCGAATCGTCTCCCTCTGCGAACGGCTGCGCGATTCGCTGGCCGCGTCCGTCGAGGCGGCTGCGCGGGTCGAGCGCCCGCTTGCGGCCAAGACCGCAAGCGGCGGCACTCAGGCGGCCGCGCTCGCAACCGCCCTCCGCGAGCTCGCAGCGTCGGAGGCCGAGCTTCGGCGCGAGGCTCACGAGGCGACGGCCGCCGTTTCGCAGGTCGACATCGAGCTGGCGCGGATCGACGCCGAGGCGGCGGACGCGCGCCGCCGGCTCGAAGAGGCGCAGGAGGAGCCTGCCGAGGGCGATCGCGAGGAGCTCCTGGTGACGCTCGACCGGCTGGAGCGCCGGCGCGAGGCCCTCGGCGGCGTCAATCCGTTCGCGAAGGAGGAGTACGAGCGCGAGAAGGCACAGCTCCAGGAGCTGCGGACGCAGACGGCCGACCTCGAGGAGAGCCTCGCCGAGCTCGAGTCGATGCGCCGCGAGCTGACGGAGACGGTCGAGCGGCGGTTCGCCGAGACGTTCGCCGCCGTCCAGGAGAACTTCGCCGAAGTGGCGGCGACGCTGTTTCCGGGCGGCGAGGGGCGGCTGCGCCTGACCGAGCCCGAGGGCGAGGACGAGGAGGCGGGCGTCGAGGTCGAGCTGCGGCCGGCGGGGAAGCGCGTCAGCAGGCTCTCGCTCTTCTCGGGCGGTGAGAAGGCGCTCGGCGCGCTCTCGTTCCTGTTCGCTCTCTTTCTCGCGCGGCCGTGCCCGTTCTATCTCCTGGACGAGGTGGAGGCGGCGCTCGATGACACGAACATCGGCCGCTTCGTCGATCTCCTGCGCCGGTTCTCCGAGCGGGCTCAGTTCATCGTCGTCACGCACCAGAAGCGGACGATGGAGGCTGCGGACATCCTCTACGGCGTGACGATGGGCAAGGACGCCGTCTCGCAGGTCGTCTCGCGGCGGCTGCCGCGCGATGAAGCAGCCGAGACGGCAGCCTAGGCGCCAGCGCTACGCGAACTAAGAGCGCTGCTTCTTCGTGCCGACGAGCGGGGCGGGCGGGAGGCCGAACGCGTGGAGCGTTCCCGACGAATCGCCCACGAGCACCTCGTCCTGCGCCCAGGCGATCGGCGCCAGGGAGGCCCCGGGGAGCGAGCTCGACCAGAGCGTTTTCCCGGTTCTGGCGTCGAGGGCGAATACGTTGTGGTCGAATCCGCCCGGGACGAAGATGACATCGCCGACGACGAGCGGCGGTGACTTCGGCCCGCGGCCGACGCCAGGAGCTGTCCACGTCGGCCGCGCCGGGATCGCGCAGGCATCTCCGATCGTGAAGGCGACGACCGCGTCGAATGCCCGAATTGCCCCCTCGTCGTCGTAGTCCCGGGCGTCGGCGATGAAGAACGTGCGTAGCTCCGGGGAGTAGCTCGGCTGCCCGAGGAACGAGGCATCGAGCTGGTCGGGACCGACGCGTGAGCTCCAGATCGGTCCGTCCGCGATGTTCTGGCGATTCCAGATGTAGGTCACGCCGTTCTTCGCGTTGGCCGCGGCCAGTGGTGGGCAACCGGGCGGCTGGAAGAGGAGAGGCGCGGCGCCGAAGTCGTTGTCCTCAACGTACGGGATGCCCTCAGGGCGGTTCGCCGCGATCACGTTCAGATCGGGATCGAGCTCCACAAGGCTCTCGCCGTAGTCGACGTCTTCGAGGATGCAACCGCAGTCCGGGTCGTATACCCACGAATTTCCCGTCGCCGTGAACAGGCGACCCGTGGCGGGGTCGATCGAGGTGCCTGCGTATCCCCACATACCGCCCATGTTGTTCGGGCCGGGCACGACGTCGAACGTGGCGACGATGGCCGCGTCGACGACGTCGACGGCAACAAGGCGACCGTTGGCGAGGAACCCGTCGGCGTTGGCCTTGTCGCAGTAGCTCGCCACGGGCACATAGACACGTGTTCCATGCATCGCGAGGCCTCCCCACGCATACTCCGCGTCGTTCGCGCTCGTGATGCGTACGGGCCATCCGGGCACGGTCGTGCCCGTCGAGAGGTCGAGGGCGTAGAGGAGACCGTCTGCACCGATCACGTACAGGCGGTTGCGTCCGCGGTCGAGCACAGGCGTCGACGAGATCCCGTATGTCTGGCCGCACGTGGTCGGCACCGTGCCGCTGACCTGGCGCTTCCAGAGCACCTCGCCGTCCTGCGCTCTGAGTGCGGCCACCGTGCCCGCGTTCGTCGCCGCATAGACCACGTTCTCGATCCCGTTTCCCATCCGGACGTTCTCGGCGTAGAGCGGCGACGCGACGAAGCGGCCGCCAACGTTCGCGCTCCAACGCTCCTCGACTCCCGAGACGGTGCTGGACGAGAGGCCGGCCGCGGCCGTCGAGGGCACGAAGTTCGTGACTGTATCGCTACCCCCGTAGCGACCCCAGTCGCCGCACGAGGAAGAGGCGACGACGACGAACGCGAGCACCACCGCCCACGCGACGACGCCGCGACGAGACCCCCGCATCACCTGCGCCTACTTTGTCAGACGCCCCGGCGCGACCGCCGTAAGAGGTCGGTAAAACCGCCTGTATCCTCGCGCCTCGTGCGTACGTGGGGTGAGCTGCTCGGAGAGGCCGAGCCTGAGGCAGATCCGGAGGCCGAGACCGCGGGCTTCATCGGGCGGCTCGGCGGCTCGCTCGGACGCACGAGACGGGCAATCCGTCAGCGCCTGACCGGCTTCGACCCGCTGGACGACGACTCGTGGGAGGCTCTCGAGGAGTCGCTGATCGGCGCAGACGTGGGCATGACGGCGACCATGGAGATCGTCGAGCGGCTGCGCAAGCGGCGCGATCTCGACGACCTCGAGACCGCGCTCGCCGGCGAGATCGAAGCGCTGCTCGGCGAGCCGGGGACGCTGTCGGTCGACGACGGCCCGAGCGTGATCCTTGTCGTCGGCGTCAATGGCACCGGCAAGACGACGACGATCGGCAAGCTCGCCCACCGGCTGCGCGAGCACGGCCACGACGTGCTCGTCGCGGCGGCGGACACGTTTCGCGCGGCGGCGGGGGAGCAGCTCGAGATCTGGGCGACGCGGGCGGGCGCCGACTACGTCGGCTCGTCGCGTGGCGGCGATCCCGCGGCGGTCGCCTTCGATGCGATCGAAGCGGCGGAAGCGCGCGGCCGCGACGTCGTCGTCGTCGACACCGCGGGCCGGCTGCACACGCAGAAGGGCTTGATGGAGGAGCTCGCGAAGGTGCGCCGCGTGATCGAGCGCCGGCTCGAGGGCGCCCCCCACGAGACCCTGCTCGTGCTCGACGCGACCACGGGCCAGAACGGGCTTCAGCAGGCGCGACTGTTCGACGAGGCGGTCGGCGTGACGGGCGTCTGTCTGACGAAGCTCGACGGGACGGCAAAGGGCGGCATCGTGCTGCCGGTCGCCGTCGAGCTCGGCCTGCCGGTGAAGCTGATCGGTGTCGGCGAGGAGCTCGAGGATCTGCGGCCGTTCGATCCCGGCGACTTCGCGCGCGCGCTCGTCGGCGCTGAATCCGACTAACGCACCGCTCGCAGCTCGGCGACGAGCGGCCCCTTGCCGAAGACGGTCGCCGTCACGTGGCAGACGTCCGCTCCGTCCGGGACGACGGCGAACCGGTAGAGAGCCGCACGCCGGCGCTCGAACGTCCTCGGAGTCGACTCCTGCCCGACAAGGCACTCGACGAGAATCGTCGCCTCCTTGACCTTGCCCGTCAGCCGCGCGTAGAGCGCCGTCGGCCGGTCGACCTGGCCGTGGGCGACGACGAGCGCGTTCTTCCCGGACGCCTTGCTCCGCGCGATCACGAACCCGGGGAGCGTTGCGCTCTCCGACGCCGCGGCCGTGGCGGCGAGCAGGAGAGCCGCGAGCAGGGCGATCGCCGGACGTCGCACCGCCTGACCGTTGCGCCTCTCGCAGTCCGTGTCAAGCGAATGTGGTGAGGTACGCACGTGGACGGCTTCCGAGACCGGTTGCGTGAGTCCGGCTCGGCTCTCGCAGACGTCTTCCGGAACCCCGCCCTGCGGCGTCTCCAGCTCGCATTCATCGGCTCGATCGTCGGCGACCGGGCGTTCACCATCGCCGTCGCGGTCTATGCATACGCGCAGGGCGGACCGACCGCGGTCGGCGTCGTGGGCGTCGCTCGGTACTTGTCGATGGCGGTCGCGTTCCCGATCGCGTCGACGCTCGCCGACCGGCACTCGCGCAAGCTCGTGATGGTCCTGTCCGACCTCGTGTGCGCGTCGCTCGCCCTGACAGGCGCGGTGGTGATCGCAGTCGACGGGCCGCCCATCCTCGTCTATCTGCTCGTGGTCGGAACGTCCGTCGCGGCGACGTGCTTCCGTCCCGCTCAGGCCGCGCTTCTACCGACGCTCGCGCGAAACCCTCGTGAGCTGACGGCGGCGAACGTCGCCGCGAGCACGTTCGATAGCGTCGGTATGTTCGCGGGGCCGGCGCTCGGGGGCATCCTGCTCGCCGTCACGAACATCCAGACGGTCTTCATCGTCAACGGCATCTCCTTCCTTTGGTCGATGCTGTTCGTGCTTGGACTCCCGTCGGCGAAGGTGGCATCAGAGGAGACACGGGAGGCGGCGCCGGAGGCCGAGGGATTCGTCCGGCATGCGAGCGCCGGCTTCCGTGCGATCCTCGGAGACCGCAATCTTCGCCTGCTGATCGGGCTCTTCTCCGCCCAGTGTGTCGTCGCCGGAGCGTCGACCGTCTTCATCGTCACGATCGGCCTCGACCTGCTCGACATCGGGCAGGCGGGGGTCGGGTACCTCGACGCCGTCGTCGGTATCGGTGGCCTGGTCGGCGGGCTGGTCGCGCTCGTCCTCGCACAACGCGGAAGGCTTGCGTTCGACTTCGGCGTCGGCGTGCTGCTCTGGTCGCTGCCGCTGATCGCGATCGCCGTCTGGCCGACGGTCGGGGTCGCGGCGCTGGCGATGGTGCTGATCGGCTTCGGCAACTCGCTCGTCGACATCAACGCGTTCACCATCGTGCAGCGCGCGGTTCCGGACGCCGTCATGGGCCGTGTGTTCGGGGCACTCGAGAGCGCGCTGATCGCGGCGATGGCGCTGGGCGCCTTGCTCATGCCGCTCCTGATCGGAACCGTCGGCCTACGCGCGGGTTTGACCGTCGTCGGTGCGGCCGCCGGCGTGCTCGTCGTCGCAGGGATCGCGGGCCTGAATCGCATCGATCGGACAGTGCTCGCCCCCGAGGGGCTCGAGCTCCTTCGCCGCATCGCCATCTTCCGGCCGTTGCCCGAGCCGATCATCGAGCGGCTGGCCCGTGCCCTGATTCCGATCGACGTTGCCGCGGGCACCGTCGTGATCACGGAGGGCGACCATGGCGATCGCTTCTACGCGATCGAGTCCGGCACCGTCGCCGTCTCCAAGGAGGGACGCTGGGTGGCCGATCTCGGACCCGGCGACTTCTTTGGCGAGATCGCCCTGCTCCGCGACGTTCCCCGGACCGCGACCGTGACCGCATCGAGCGACCTTCGCGTCCAGGCGCTCGAACGCGAGGTCTTCATCCCGGCCGTGACCGGCCACCACGACTTCACCGAGGCGGTTGATACCGCCATGGCCGCCCGCCTCGCGATGCTGTAGGCAGGCCGCCGGAACGGCGGCGGCTACCCTTCCGGTCGGTGTTCGACAGCCTCTCCGACAAGCTGCAGTCCGTCCTCGGCGGCCTCCGGTCGCGCGGAACGCTCGACGAGGAGACGATCTCGAAGGCGACGCGCGAGATCCGCCTTGCGCTGCTCGAGGCGGACGTCAACCTCGACGTCGTCAAGGGCTTCGTCGCCGCGGTCAAGGAGCGCGCGCTCGGGCAGGAGGTGGCGAAGAGTCTCACGCCCGGCCAGCAGGTGGTGAAGATCGTCCACGAGGAGCTGACGCGGATCATGGGCGGCGGCGACTCCCGGCTCGCGTTCGCCGGGCGGCCGCCGACGGTGATCGTGCTCGTCGGGCTCCAGGGCGCGGGCAAGACGACGGCCGCCGGGAAGCTGGCTCTCATGCTGCGCAAGGACGGCCGCTCGCCGCTCCTCGTCGCCGCCGATCTTCAGCGGCCTGCGGCTGTGACGCAGCTCGAGCAGCTCGGACGGGAGCTCCAGGTCCCCGTCTCGAGCGCCGAGCGCACGGACCCGGTCAAGGCGGCTCGCGCCGGGATCGAGCAGGCGCGCACGCAGGGCCGCGACGTCGTGATCATCGACACGGCCGGGCGGCTACACGTCGACGACGCGCTGATGGACGAGCTCGAACGGGTCTGCGCCGAGGCGAAGCCGACGAACGTCCTGCTCGTCCTCGACGCGATGACGGGCCAGGAGGCCGTCAACGTCGCGACCGCGTTCGAGGAGCGAGTCGCGTTCGACGGGGTCCTCCTGACGAAGCTCGACGGCGATGCCCGTGGCGGCGCCGCGCTCTCCGTCCGTTCTGTTACCGGCAAGCCGATCAAGCTGGCCTCCGTCGGGGAGAAGCTCGACCAGCTCGAAGTCTTCCACCCCGACCGGATGGCCTCGCGCATCCTCGGCATGGGCGACGTCCTGACGCTGATCGAACGGGCCGAGGAGGTCACCGAGATCGAGGATCGCGAAGCGATGGAGAAGCGGATGCTCGCCGGCGAGATCACGTTCGACGACTTCCTCCAGAGCTCGCGGATGATGCGGAAGATGGGGCCGCTCCAGGGCGTCCTCTCGATGATCCCGGGGCTCGGCAAGCAGTTGAAGGACGTTGACGTCGACGAGGCCGAGCTTGACCGCGCGGAGGCGATCATCCTCTCGATGACGCCGTTCGAGCGGCGCCGGCCGGACCAGATCGACGGCTCACGGCGCCAGCGGATCGCGCAGGGGAGCGGCACCACCGTCCAGCAGGTGAATCAGCTCCTGAATGCACGCAAGCAGATGGTGAAGATGATGAAACAGCTCGGAAAAGGCAAGATGCCAGCGCTGCCCGGGATGCCCGGCCGGCGCTAGAAGAGATTTAAGACAGAAGGAGAGAGATGGTACGCATGAGACTGACCCGTGTCGGGTCGAAGAAGAACCCCGTCTACCGGGTCGTCGTCGCCGACCAGCGCTCGCCGCGCGACGGCCGGTTCATCGAGATCGTCGGTCGCTACAACCCGCAGCCCGATCCCTCGCTGATCGAGTTCGACGAGGCGAAGGTGAAGGACTGGCTCTCGAAGGGCGCACAGCCGAGCGACGCGGTCGCGCGGCTGCTCAAGGCGAAGAACCTCGTCTAGCGGTCGTTCTGCCGCCATGGTCGCCGACCTCGTCCTCCACCTTGCCCAACAGCTCGTCGACGAGCCGGAGGCCGTGCGCGTCGACGCCTCGGAGAGTGAGGACGGTGAGCTCATGCTCCGGCTTTATGTCGCCGAGGGCGATCGCGGGCAGGTGATCGGGCGCGGCGGCCGGATGGTGCAGGCGCTGCGGACGATCGCACGCGCCGCGGGGGCACGCGACCGGCTCCGCGTGTCCCTCGAGATCGCGGAATGACGGTCGCGGCGCTCTACGACATCCACGGCAACACGCCCGCGCTCGAGGCCGTGCTCGCGGACATTCCCGATGACGCAGTGATCGTCTGCGGCGGCGATTGCGCCGCCGGTCCGTTCCCCGGCGAGACGCTCGAGCTACTGCGCTCGCTCGGGGACCGCGTGCGCTGGATTCGAGGAAACGCAGACCGCGAGCTCGACCCCTCGGAGCAGGGCATCGCCCCGCCGGACGTGATCAGCTGGGTGCGAGACCAGCTGACGGCGGAGCAGATCGCGTTCCTCCACGGCCAGCCGGAGCAGGTCGAGCTCGAGGTGGAGGGCGTCGGCATGGTCCTCTTCTGCCATGCCACGCCCCGGAATGACACCGAGGTGTTCATCGAAGGGACGCCCGACGAGAGCGTCCGCCCGCTGTTCGAAGGCGTGACCGCCGACGTCGTCGTCTGCGGTCACACGCATATGCAGTTCCAGCGTGAGGTGTCAGGGATCACGGTCGTGAACGCGGGCAGCGTGGGCATGCCCTACGAGGAAAGGCCAGGCGCGTACTGGGCGCTCCTCGGGCCGGGCATCGAGCATCGGCGCACGGAGTACGACGCAGCGCCACTCGCCGGCTCCGCATTCCCGGGGCCGAAGGCGCCCGACCTCCCGACCCCGGCAGAAGGGACGGCGTTCATGGAGTCGATCGCCGTCGGTGCCTGACCTCGTCCGCGTCGGCCGCGTCGGGCGACAGCACGGCCTCGACGGCTCCTTCGTCGTCGAGGAGGCGAGCGAGGATCCTGCGCGATTCAGGGCCGGGGCGGTGCTCCTCGTCGACGGCGCGGAGACGCGTGTCGTCTCCTCGAAGCGCGCGGGCGGGCGAGTCGTGGTCCTGCTCGATCGCGCCGTCGAGCGGGGCGCTTCTCTCACCGTCCGCAGGTCCGAGCTCGGCGCCCCCGCGGAGGGCGCGTTCTACGTGTCCGACCTGGTCGGGCTTCGCGTCCAGGAGGAGGGAGGGCGCGATCTCGGGCGCGTGCGCGAAGTCTCGCCGGGTGTGGCGAACGACGTGCTCGAGCTCGACTCCGACATCCTCTTGCCCCTCCACGAGGCGTGTGTGCTGGAGGTCGACGTCGGCGGCGGGCTGATCGTTGTCGCTCGCGGGTTCGCCGAGGCTGGCTAACCTCATCCAGCCGCCAATGCGCCTCGATGTCTTCACCCTCGTTCCGTCTGCCTTCGCCTGGCTGACGGAACGTCCGCCCGTGTCGTCTGTCCTCGGTACCGAGCTGGACCTGCGGCTCGTCAACTACCGCGACTTCACGCCGCTCGGGGGCGGACAGGTCGACGACGAGCCCTACGGCGGCGGCGCGGGGATGGTGTTACGCGTCGACGTGGTCGCCGCCGCGCTCGACGGCGTCTACGGAGACGAGCCTCCGCCGCGAACCGTTGCCCTGTCGCCGGCCGGCCGGCCGCTCGAGCAGAGCCTCCTCGAAGAGCTGGCGGCCGAAGAGCATGTCGCGCTGCTCTCGTCGCGCTTCGAGGGCTTCGACGAGCGCATCGTCTCCCACCTCGCGACAGACGCGATCTCGATCGGCCCCTACGTGCTCTCCGGCGGCGAGCTGCCGGCGATGGTGCTCGTCGACGGCATCGCGCGGCTCCTTCCCGGCGCGCTCGGCAGCGGCGAGTCGCTGCGCGTTGAGAGCTTCTCGGCCGAGCTCGACGGCGGCCTCGAGTACCCGCACTACACCCGCCCGGCCGAGTTCCGCGGCTGGGAAGTGCCGGACGTCCTGCTCTCAGGAGATCACGCGCGAATCGACGAGTGGCGGCGCGCCGAGAGCCGTGTCCGGAGCATCGCGTGACGGAATACGAGCCGCCGCGCCTGCCATCGTCCACGGAGCCGCCCTCCTCCGAACCGCTTGGCTTCGAGGACGAGGACGCGCTTTTTGCCGCGTCGATGGACGGCGCCGACGCCGGCCTGTTCTTCGATCCCGAGGCGCAAGCAGAGGCTGAGAGGAGAGCTGCGGAGGAGCAGGCCGAGCGCGACCGGGTCGAGCGTGCGCGCCGTTCGCGGAACCCGGTCGTTCGCTACACGGCGACGTGGCCGCGCTGGCTACGCGTCGCGGTCGACTGGACGGCGACGATCGTTGGCGCGATCGCGATCGTGCTTGCGATCAAGGCCTTCGTCGTCAACCCGTACCGGATCCCGTCGTCGTCGATGGAGCCGACGCTCCACTGCGCGCGGCCGGGCCCCGGCTGCGAGGCGCGGTTCTCCGACCGCGTGCTCGCGAACCGCTTCATCTATCGCTTCCGCTCGCCGGCGCGTGGGGACATCATCGTCTTCAAGACGCCGCCGGCCGCGGAGGAGCGTTGCGGGGCCGGCGGCACGTTCGTCAAGCGGCTGATCGCTCTCCCGGGCGAGACGTGGGAGGAGCGGAACGGCTTCGTCTATATCAACGGCAAGCGGCTCGTCGAGCCCTACGTCAAGGGGGGCCGGCGCGACGACAGCACGTATCCGAAGCGGCGGATCCCGGAAGGCAAGTACTTCTTCATGGGCGACAATCGCGCGCAGTCCTGCGACTCCCGCGAGTGGGGCGCCGTGCCAAGACCCAACCTGATCGGCGAGGTGTTCTTCGTCTACTGGCCGCCGATGCGGATCGGCTTCCGGGCGGCGCTGCTCCTTCTCGGCTGCGTGCTCGTGCTGCCGCTCGGCCGGCGCCGCTTTCGCTAGCATTGCCCGTCGGCCCGCGCGGGGCCGTTCTTCCCTATGAGCAAGGTGATCCAAGCACTCGAGCAGCGACAGCTGCGCAAGGACCTGCCGCAGTTCAAGGCGGGCGACACGCTGAAGGTGCACTTCCGCGTGATCGAGGGCTCGCGGTCGCGAATCCAGGTATTCGAAGGGCTCGTGATCAAGCGCCAGGGCGCGGGGTCGCGAGAGACGTTCACCGCCCGCAAGCAGTCCTTCGGCGTCGGCGTCGAGCGGACGTTCCCGCTCCACTCGCCGAAGATCGAGAAGATCGAGGTCATCCAGATCGGTGACGTCAACCGCGCGAAGCTCTACTACTTGCGCAAGAAAGTGGGAAAGAAGGCGCGCGTCCGTGCCAAGCAGTACGGAGGCAGCGTATCCTCGCTCGGTGCCCCGGAAGCAGTCGGCGAAGAGGATCTCGAGGACGTCGAGCCCGAATCCGACGACGAAGCAGAGCTCGAGGCCGAAGGCGAGCTCGAGGCGCCGAGCCGAGCGCCGAAGCCGAGCTCGAGCCCAAAGCCGAAGCTGAGGTCGTCGATGAGCCGGCAGCCGACGAACCAGTCGCCGACGAACCGGCCGCAGACGAGCCGGCGGACGCGGAAGAGGACGGGTCAAAGGCTTCTTAGGTTCGACCGCCGCCTCGGTGCCCGCTGGGTGGCGGGCGCGGACGAGGCCGGTCGCGGATCGCTCGCGGGACCGCTCGTCGTGGCGGGTGTCCTGCTCGACTACGGCGCGCTGCGAGACCATCGCGTTCGGCCGCTCGCCTACCTGAACGACTCGAAGCAGCTGTACGCGCACGAGCGGGAGGAGCTCTATCGCGCAGTGCTCTCGTGTGCGCAGCGCGTCTCCGTCCGTGTGATCACGCACGCGGAGATCGACCGGACCGGCCTCCACGCCTGCAACCTCGCAGGCCTGCGCGACGTGCTCCACGCGCTCGCGCCGCCGGCCGAGGTATGCGTGGTCGACGGGTTCCGTCTCGGCCCGCGCGCGCCCGAGCATCTGGCCGTCGTCGACGGAGACACGAAGAGCGCGGCGATCGCGGCCGCGTCGATCGTCGCCAAGGTTGTTCGCGACCGCGCGATGAGACGCCTGGACGCGGTCTTCCCCCAGTACGAGTTCTCGTCGCACGTCGGCTACATCACGCCGCGCCACTCCGCCCAGGTGCGCTCTCACGGGCCGTCGGCGATCCACCGGCGGTCGTTCGACGCTCTCTGCTATTCGCCCGAGATCGACGAAGCGGCGTAGCACGCGGAGCGCCGGCCGCCGGGCCGAGCTGCGCGCGCTGGCGCACTATCTCCTGCGCGGCTACCGCGTGCTGGGACGGAACGTGTGGGCCGGCGGCTACGAGATCGACCTCGTCGTCCGGCGGGGCCGGCGGGTTGTGTTCTGCGAGGTGAAGTCGAAGGGCGGCAGCGGGCACGGCGACCCGCTGGAGATGGTGGGCGACGAGAAGCTCCGCCGGCTCGAGCGCGCGGCAACGAGTTGGCTCGCGTCGCAGCCTGCCCTCGACGGGCTCGACGTCGCTCTCGAGGTCATTGCCGTCCGGGCCGGCCGGCTCGAACGCGTCGACGTTGCGCTCTGACGACGGACCCGTTCGCTATCTTTCCGATGCCGAGGGGCACTATCCCCGAACGGGCGCGCTCGTCAGAACGGCTCTCGAGCCCGGGCGCGTCGGCCTTTCCAGGCGGGAGAAACCTTCGGCTGTTCGTATCGGATACGTTCAGTCGAAAGGAGCTCTTCATCCAATGAACGCCACCAGAGCAAGCTTTTCTTCAAGAGCGCGTACGTGGCTTCTGCTCGCCGCGCTGACCGCCCTCTTCATCGGCATCGGTGCGCTGCTCGGCGGCGCGTTCCTCTGGCTCTTCGTCGCCTTCTCGATCTTCATGAACGTCGCGGCCTACTGGCTGTCCGACTCGTTCGCGATCAAGGCCGCGCGGGCGAAGCCGGTGTCGGAAGAGGAGGCGCCGCAGCTGCACAAGATCGTCGGCGAGCTGGCCGAGCTATACGAGCTGCCGAAGCCGCGCGTGTTCATGATCCCCTCTGACCAGCCGAACGCGTTCGCCACGGGCCGAAACGCGAAGCACGGTGCGGTCGCGGTTACTCAGGGGCTGATGCAGTCGATGCCCGAGGATCAGGTTCGCGGCGTCCTCGCGCACGAGTTCGCGCACATCAAGAACCGCGACATCCTCGTCTCGTCGGTCGCGGCGATGATCGCCGGCGCGATCTCGGCGATCGGCAACATCTTCTTCTGGACGGCGCTGTTCGGCGGCGACGACGACAACCCCGTCGGCGCGTTCGGCGCCATCGTGATGATGGTGATCGGTCCGCTCGCCGCCGCAATGCTCCAGCTTGGCGTCTCGCGGCAGCGCGAGTACCTCGCCGATGCAACGGCAGCGCGCATGCTCGGTAGCGGGAAGTCCCTCGCTGACGCGCTCGGGACGCTCGAGCGTGGGGCGAAGGCGATGCCGATGAAGGTGAACCCTGCGACCGAGGCGCTCTTCATCGTCAACCCGCTCAGCTCGAAGGGCATGGCGGGGCTGTTCTCGACGCACCCGCCGCTCGAGGAGCGGATCAAGCGCCTGCACGCATACGACGCGGCGCAGGGTCTCCACTACGGCTAGGTCGTAAGTAGGACCTGCTGCGGCGCCGCCGAACGAAGATTCGGTGGCGCCGACGCAGGAAGCTCTCTACGCGGGGCTCGACCTCGATCTCTCGTGGTCCGAGCGAGAGCTGCCCGAGCGCGAACGGACGAAGCACGTCCACCGGCTGCACCCGTACCTCGGCAAGTTCATCCCCCAGCTCGTCGAGGTGCTGCTCGACCGCTACGTCCCGAAGGGCGGCCGCGTCCTCGATCCGTTCGCCGGGTCCAGGTACGACGCTCGTTCAGTCCCTCGAGAGCGACCGAGACGCGGTGGGTGGCGACATCGCCGCCTTCAACTGCCTGCTGATGCGCGTGAAGACGGCCCGCTACAACGAGTTCACGCTCGAAAAGGAGCTCCGCGACGCCTGTACCCGGCTGGAACGGACATGTCCAACACCGACAGGTGACAGTCGCAGTGACTGTCCCCTGTCGGTTGGAGACACGGCTACGGGGTACGTGGTCGAGTGGTACGCGTCGCGCGCCGCGGCCGAGCTCCTCGCCTGGCGTGCGCTCCTCGACGACTACGAGCACGCCGACGTGATGCGCGTCGTCCTCGCGCGCGCCGCGCGCTCGGCACGCCAGACGCGCCACTTCGACCTCGAGTTTCCTCGCAGCCCGCAGCGCGGGCCGTACTGGTGCCACAAGCACCGACGCGAATGCCGCCCGGTCGAGCGGGCGGAGCACTTCCTGCGCCGCTATGCGCTCGACACGCTCGCACGGATCAAGGCGTTCGCGCGCGTGCGCGGGCGCAGCCGCGCGGCCGAGGTGCTACACGGGGACGCGCGGGAGCTCGACTGGGGCGGGCCGTACGACGCCGTCGTCACGTCGCCGCCCTATCCGGGCCTGATCGACTACCACGAGCAGCACCGCTACGCGTACGAGCTGCTCGAGCTCGACGATCTGCGCGAGCGTGAGATCGGCGCCGCAGCGTCCGGCACGAGCCGGGCGGCGATCGCGGGCTACGTCGACGGCATCGCCGCGGTGCTTGCCAATGCGGCACAGGCTCTTCGGCCGGGTGCGCCGCTGCTCGTCGTCGTCAACGACCGGCGCGATCTCTACCCCGAGATCCTCGAGCGCGCAGGCCTCCATGTCGAGGATCGCTTGCGCCGCCACGTAAATCGGCGCACCGGTCGCCGCGCCGGCGAATACTTCGAGGACGTCCTGGTCTGCAGGACCTAGCGCGCGAGGTGGAAGCCGCCTGCTTCCTCAAGGCGAGCGATGCGCTCTTCGAGTGGCGGGTGGGTCGAGAAGAGGCCGCTGAAACCCGTCCCCCGCAACCCTGAGGCCTGGTTGAGCG
Organism: uncultured Actinomycetes bacterium; assembly: GCA_963773055.1. GTDB lineage: Bacteria > Actinomycetota > Thermoleophilia > Gaiellales > Gaiellaceae > PALSA-612. The sequence goes on from CAVYZL010000006.1 coordinate 345,732, forward strand.
GGCTTTCGATGTACATGTGCGCCGTCGCGCGGCTCGCGTTCCGGATCTCGCTCGTGTCGACGAGGAGCTTCCGCAGCGCGAGCGCCATCCCCTCGGCGTCGTTTGTGATTTCCGCCGCGGATGCGTCGGCGAGAAACTCGCGCTTTCGAGAGAGGGCGAGCTGGATGACGACTCCCGCGATCGGGGCGATCAGCAACGAGGCGAAGGCGATGATCGTCAGGATCGGGTTCGAGCCTCGCTTGCCGCCGCCGAAGAAGGCGATTCGGAGAAGGACGTCCGAGAGGAGCGCGATCACGCCGACGAGAACGGCGACGAGCGTCATCAGGCGGACGTCGCGGTTACGGATGTGGGAGACCTCGTGCGCGAGCACGCCTTCGAGCTCCCGCTCGTCCATCAGCTGGACGATGCCCGTCGTCACGGCGACGTAGGCGGTCTTGGGGTTGCGTCCGGCCGCGAACGCGTTCGGCGCCGAGTCTTGAATCAGCCGCAGCTCGGGCGTCTGCTCGAGCCCCGCGGCGATGGCGACGTTCTCGAGCAGCCGGTAGAGCTGGGGGTACTCGCGCTTCTCGACCCGTTGGGCGCCGGTCCACGATCCGACCATCGAGCCCGGACGCGAACCAGGAGAAGATCGCGTAGAGGAAGCCAGCGATCGCGACGACGATGAGCAGGCTCGGCTGGAAGACGTACGCGAGAGCGACGCCGAGCACCCCGACGAGGACCGCGAAGAGAAGGAGCAGCCACGCCGTCCGCCACCGATTCGAGCGGATCTGCTCCTGGACGGTCACGACTGCGCGAACGTCACGTCGACCGGTTGGTCGACACCCTCACCCGCATCGAAGAACTCCCGCGGGTGGAAGGAGAACCCACGCGCGATGAGGAGCGTGGGGAACGTCTGCTGGCGGTTGTTGAAGCGGAGCACGGTCGCGTTGTAGTAGCGGCGCGCGGCGGCGATCTTGTCTTCCGTGTCCGTGAGCTCGTCCTGGAGTTTCAGGAAGTTCTCGGACGCGCGAAGCTCCGGGTAAGCCTCCGCAACCGCGAACAGCTTGCCGAGCGCGGCGCCGAGCTCCTCGTTCGCCTGTGCGGCCGCGCGCGGGCCGGAGGCCTGCATGACGCTCGCCCGGGCCTTCGTCACCTCGTCGAAGACGCCGCGCTCGTGCGCCGCGTAACCCTTGACCGCCTCGACGAGGTTCGGGATCAGGTCGGCGCGGCGGCGGAGCTGGACGTCGATGTTCGCCCAGCCTGTCTCCGCTTCGTTCCGGACGCGGACGAGGCTGTTGTAGGCGTAGACGACGTACACCGCAAGCACGACGACGACCGCGAGCACGACGATCAGCCAGAGCACGTGCGGAGCCTACAGCGCACCTCGGCGCTGTCTTGACGCAATGGCGTTCAGGCTGCGGGTCTACGGTCGAGCGGTGCTCGCGCGCACGGTCACCCACGCTCTCGTCGGCCTCGATGCGCGCCGGGTGGAGGTGGAGGCGAACGTCGAGAGCGGCCTGCCGAGCTTCACGATCGTCGGCCTTGCCGACCGTGCGTGCCAGGAGGCAAAGCATCGCGTGCGCTCGAGCGTCGCCGCCGCGGAGCTCGAGTGGCCGCGGCATCGGATTACCGTCAATCTCGCGCCGGCCGGCCTCCGCAAGGAGGGATCGGGCTTCGACCTTCCCATCGCGCTGGCCGTGCTCGCCGCTTCGCGCCAGATCCCGCCTGAGCGCCTGGACGGGCACGCCGCCGTGGGCGAGCTCGCGCTCGACGGGCGCGTCCGTCCGGTCGGCGGCGTCCTTGCAGCCGCTGAAGGAGCGCGGCGTGCGGGCTTCGAGCGGCTCTTCTGCTCGGCCGACTCGGCCGCCGAGGCGGCGCTCGCAGGCATCGAGCCCGTCGCGCTCCGCCATCTGGCCGAAGCCGCCGCGTACCTGCGGGGCGAATGTGAGCTGCTGCCGTACGAGCCGGCCGGCGACACCGAGCGACTGACCCGTGCCTGGCCGGATCTCGCCGACGTCCGCGGGCAGGAGCGAGGCCGGCGTGCCCTCGAGATCGCCGCGGCAGGCTGTCACAACCTGCTGCTCGCCGGTCCGCCTGGAACGGGCAAGACCATGCTCGCGCGTCGGCTGCCCGGTGTGCTGCCGCCGCTCGACGATGACGAGGCGCTCGAGGTGACGCGCATCCACTCGGTAGCCGGCGTGCTCGCCCCCGGCCATCCGCTCGTCTCGTTTCCGCCCTTTCGGGCGCCGCACCACAGCGCATCCGTGGCCGCGATCGTCGGCGGCGGACCGGGGCCGAGGCCCGGTGAGGCGAGCCTCGCGCACCGAGGCGTCCTGCTGCTCGATGAGCTGCCGGAGTTCCTGCGGCCGGCGCTCGAGGCGCTCCGCCAGCCGCTCGAGGACGGCGTCGTCAGCATCGCGCGGGCTCAGGGCATGGCGGTCTTCCCGGCTCGGTTCCAGCTCGTCGCGACGATGAACCTGTGTTCCTGCGGTGGTCGCGGCGATCCGGCGCTCACGTGCTCCTGCTCGGCGCAGCGGCTCGCCGCGTTCCGCGACAAGCTCTCGCGGGCGCTCGTCGATCGGTTCGACCTCGTCGTGACCGTGCCACGCTCCCGGGCGCACGAGCTCGCCGCGCCCCCCGGAGAGGCGTCCGACGCCGTGGGGAAGCGCGTTCTCCAGGCGCAAGACCGGCTCGCAGGCTCCGCTCTCCATCGAGCTTCGGATGCCGACGAATTGCTCTCGCGCGCCGTTGAGCGGCTGCCGCTGTCCGGGCGTGGGCGGGCGCGCGTGGCTCGCGTGGGGCGGACGATCGCGGCGCTCGCCGGCGCCGACGGCGTCCGCGCGGAGCACGTGGCGGAAGCGCTCTCGTATCGCAAGCCGAAGGAGCTCGACTACCCGTGAGCGAGCTGACGATTGCAGCGTATGCGGCCGAGACCGGCTCCCACGTGCTCAAGGAGCCGCGCACCGCAGCGTTCGCGCGGTTCGCGCGGACGTTCGACGAGGCGGCCTACGCCGCGTTCCTTCGCGAGCGGGGTGTTCGCTGGCTCGCGCGCTCGACGCCTGAGTTCCCTCGAGCGCTGGCCGGAATCTTCGATCCTCCGGTCGGGCTCTTCCTCCGCGGCGGGGGAGAGACCGTCATGCTCGACCGCCCGGCGGTCGCGGTCGTCGGGGCGCGGTCGTGCTCTCCCTACGGGGCCTCCGTTGCGCGGATGCTCGGGCGCGACCTCGCCGCCGCAGGGCTCGTCATCGTCAGCGGGCTGGCGCGGGGCATCGACGGAGAGGCGCATCGCGGCGCGGTCGACGCGGGCGGCGCCACCGTTGCTGTCCTCGGCTGCGGCGTCGATCGCGTCTATCCGGCCGCGCACGCCGACCTCGCCCGGCGGATCGCCGACCAGGGTCTGATCGTCTCCGAGTACGCCCCTGGTGTCGAGCCCGCGCCGTGGCGCTTTCCGGCTCGAAATCGCGTTATCGCCGGTCTCGCGACCGCGACCGTGGTGGTCGAGGCGCGTGAGCGGAGCGGCGCCCTGATCACAGCCGACCTCGCGCTCGAGGAGAGGCAGAGAGGTGTTCGCGGTTCCCGGCGAGATCACGAGCGCGCTCTCGGCCGGGACGAACGCCCTGCTGCGGCTCGGCGCTTCGGCCCTGACGTCGGCCGAGGACGTGCTGGAGACGTACGGGATCGTGGAGCCTGCGACTGCGGCTCCGGTTGTGAGCGAGCGCGCGGCCACAGTGCTCGCGCGACTCCGCGACACGCCGGCAGGCGCCGACGAGCTCGTGCGCCTCCTGGTGATCGAGCCCGCGGAGGTCGCGGCGGCGCTCGCAGAGCTCGAGCTCGCCGAGCTCGTCGAGGAGAGCGCTGGCGTCTATCGCGCTGCTCCACGCACGACGTAGTCCCTAGGCTGCGCGTCATGGACGAGCCCTTCTGGCTGGACGAGCCCGCGCCGGAGATCCCCAAACGGACGCTCGACGGCACACCGCACGTCGCGATCGTGGGCGCCGGCGTGACAGGCCTCTCGTGCGCGCTCGCGCTCGCCAGAACGGGCCTACGCGTGCGCGTGTACGACGCGCGGCGCGTCGCGGAGGGGGCAAGCGGCCGGAACGGCGGGTTCGCCTTGCGCGGAACCGCCGCGCCGTACCCGGTTGCGGTCGAGACGGTCGGCCGCGAGGCCGCGCGGCTCCTGTGGCGGCGGACGGAGGACGCGCTCGACGAGATGGCTGAGCTCGCGGGCGATTCCCTCGTCCGCACGGGCAGCCTGCGGATCGCGAACGACCACGAGGAGCGCACGGAGCTCGAGGAGGAGCTCGAGGCTCTCCTGGCGGACGGCTTCGCCGCCGAATGGGTCGACGGCAGCGAGCTGAAGCCCGCCGGCCGGTTCGTCGGGGCGATCTTCCACCCCCCGGACGCGGCACTGCAACCGGGGCGCTGGGTACGTCGCCTCGCGGTCCTCGCCGCCGAGGCGGGAGCGGAGATCCGCGAGGGCGAGCGCGTCGGATCGTTCTTTGGACCTCGACGCCGAGCAGGTCGTCGTCGCGACGGACGGCTATCCGAGCGGCCTCGTGGGTGAGCTCGGGAGCCTCATCATCCCTACTCGTGGCCAGATGGTCGCCACCGCGCCGCTCGCGGAGCGACTCTACTCGTGCCCGCACTACGCACGGCACGGCTTCGACTACTGGCAGCAGGACGCGGACGGCCGACTCCTCGCCGGGGGGTTCCGCGACGAGTCGCTGCTGGAGGAGCTGACGACGGATGAACGGACGACGCCGGTGATCCAGGCGGCTCTGGAGGCGTTCGTCACCGAGCTCGCGGGCCATCCCGTCGAGATCACGCATCGCTGGGCGGGGCTGTTCGGGCTCGTGCTCGACTTTCTGCCGGTCGTCGGCCGTGTCCCGGGAGACGATCGCGCCTGGGTCGCCGGAGGCTATTCCGGTCACGGGAACGTGCTCGGGTTCCTTTGCGGCGAGCTCGTGGCGGGCGCGCTGCTCGGCCAGACGCCGCCCGAGCTCGCCCTCTTCGATCCTGTCCGACTCCTGTAGTCGGGTCTCCGGTTGTCACCATTCACGACCCGTCGTATAGTCCCCGTGCGTCCAGTCCGCAGGTCGAGCGCCAGAGGAGGAACGGCAGGCTCGTCGTCATCGTGCAGCGTCGTGCGAGGAAAAGGAGAGGGCATGAATAGGCTGAGAGTCGGCGTACTCGCCGGCGTGTTTGTCGTTGCGGCAGTAGCAGTAGGCGGTGCCGGGGCCGGCGGAAGCACGCCGTTCGGCGCGGCAAAGCCAACTGCTTCTCCGCTCGTCAACCGCTTTATCGTCGTGATGAAGCCGGGCGTCGGCGTCTCGGCGATAAGTCCCACCGTGCAGGCGGCGGGAGGTCATATCGCCGCGGCGATCCCCGAGGCGAACATCCAGATCGTGTCGGGCTCGGCGCCGGGGCTGCGCCAGGCGCTTTCGGCGAACCCGAACGTTCAGGCTGTCGCCCGCGATCGCATCGAGCATCTGGTCGAGCCGTCTGGCGACCCCCAGTTCTATTCGGGTACGCAAGGCGCCAAGTACGGCCTCAACTTTGAGGACAAGCTCGGCACACAGGCGTTCGTTCCGCCGAGCGACCCCGCGACAGCCGACACCTGCACGTTCTACGGCTTCTCGCCGTGCATGCAGTGGGACCTCGGTCGTGTGGGCATTCCGGGTGGGTGGAACGGCACCGTCGGCGGCGGCTCAGCTGACGTGATGGTCGGTGTCGCTGACACCGGTCTCGACTACACCCACTCCGACCTCGCACAGAAGGTCGCCGTCGTCAAGGACTTCCTGCCGATGGAGGACCCCCCTATCTGCGAGACGTTCTTCGGAGCGTCGGAGGCGGACGCGCAGGCATTCACCGGCGCACCGGCAATTGATCTCGACTTCAACGGTCACGGCAGCTGGATCGGCGGCGACATCGCCGGTCGGCTGCAGGGGACTGGCGTCAACGGCATCGCGCCGGGCGTTTCGCTCGTCTCGCTGAAGATCTCCGGTTGGTGTGGATCGGCCTACACCTCGACGATCATGGCGGCTTTCTACTACGCCGCCAACGCCGGGCTCGACGTGGTCAGCATCTCGTTCGGTGGTTACCTCGATCGGTCTGACCCCGACCAGGATCTGATCTACCGCCAGGAGTCGCAGGCGGTCAACTACGCGACGCACAAGGGCACGCTGATCGTCGCGGCGTCGGGCAACGAGCACGCGCGCATCGGCGCGGGTGGCAAGGTTCTGAGCCACGGCATCCTCACGGCTCCGCCAGGGGGCACCGACCTCTTCGGCCTCTACGAGGACCCGGGTGGCCTTCCGGGCGTCGTCGACGTTTCGTCGACCGGGAACATCGTCAACCTCCCGTCGGCGGTGCCATGCCCGCCGGACTCCGACGCCGCAGGGGACGCGACGTTCCAGGCGTGGTGTAAGCCGCTCGACGGACGCGCACCAGTCGTTCGGCATCGGCAAGCAGGACCAGCTCGCCTACTACTCGAACTACGGGCCGCGAATCGACATCGCCGCCCCGGGTGGTGCGCGGAAGTTCAACCTGCCCTACTGGGATCGTGGAGGCTGTGAGGGTTGGCCGTGGTGTGGCTACGGCTCCGTCAACGACGGATCGTCCGACGTGGACGGTTTCAACGTCTGGGAGGACTTCAGTACGATCTCCAACTGGTCGGTCGACATCCCGTGCGTCTCCTTCATCGCGCTGTTCGGCTTTGTCGATGGCGAGTGCTACAACTCGATCCAGGGGACGTCGATGGCTACACCGCACGTGTCGGCCGTCGCTGCGCTGATCGCAACCGCGTTCCCGGCTCAGGCGAGGCACAAGCCGTCGGTGATCAAGCAGCGGCTGGGGACGACGACCTTCAAGCACAGCTCACCGCACGGCTGGAACGCCACGCCGCCGGTGAGTGCCACGGACACGTCGGCAGCCGATCAGACGGGTGACACCTGTCCAGGCGGTTGGTGCCACCTCGGTGGCGCGGCGATCAAGGACTCCGAGGCATACGGAGCCGGCATCGTCAACGCCGACCGGGCGATTCACCAGCACTGAGCAGGACGCAGTCGTAAGAACCACACGAGGGGCGGGGCAACCCGCCCCTCGTTGTATCTATGGCGCCTGGTAGAGGCCGAGCGAGACGGTGAAGTCGAGCTGGTCGACGTGGTCCGCGCGGACGTGCACGAGGTTCGGCCGGACGCGCGGCGCCACGATGCCGATCCGCGGATACGGCGAGACGCGGTAGGTGCCCGGCGAGAGCAGCACGCGGTACGAGCCGTTCGTCCCCGATCGGACCCGGGTCGACTCGCCCTTCCGCGTGAAGATGAGCGTCGCGCGCGTCGGGCCTGCCGCGCAGAGCTTGCCGCTGGCGCAGGCCCGCTGCACCGTGCCCGTGAGACCGCTCGACGTCGACGCGCCGATCGCCGGGCTGATGCACACGGCAACGGCGGCGGCCGTTGCGAGAATGGCCTTCATCGTTCGATGGTGCCAGACCGCACCATCGCTGCGGACGCACGCGGAGCGATTTTGCGCGACCTTCACAAAGCCGGACGCGATACGCGGGCGCGAACGTGAGCGCCGCTCCCGCGGCAAATCGGCTTGGTTAGGCCTATTCCGGTGCCGCTGCGGTCTCGTCGCTCTGGAACAGGGCAAACGGGTTGCCCTCCGTGTCCTCGCAGACCGCGAAGTACCCGATCGTCGGAATCGGGGTCTTCGGCATCACGACCTTGCCGCCTAGCGACTCGACGCGGCCAGCCGTTTCGGCGACGTCGTCCGTGTCGAAGTAGACCGTGAGGCCGCTCTCGCCGCCCTGCGTCGGGTAGAGGCCGCCCCCGGGCTCGGTGCCGCTGATCATGTGGTACTCGTTCGCGCCTTCCCACGACTGGAACTCCCAGCCGAACAGCGAGCCCCAAAACTCCTTCGCGCGCCCCGTGTCCTTGGACGGAATCTCGAAGTGGACGAGGTTGCCTGCCATGCACGCTCCTTTCTCGTTCGGTCAGGAAAAACTACAAGCCGAGGACGGCAGATCGCACTTGCGCGGCATCGGTCGCGGGCCGACACTTGAGCGGTGGACCCGCCGGAAACCCGCTACGCACGTAGCGGTGACGTCAACATCGCGTACCAGGTGGTCGGCGAGGGGCCGCTCGACCTTGTCTTCGTCATGGGCTGGGTCTCGCACCTCGACTACTTCTGGGAGGAGCCGTCCTTTGCACGGTTCCTCTCGCGCCTCGCGTCCTTCTCGCGGCTGATTCTCTTCGACAAGCGCGGCACGGGGCTCTCCGATCGCGTGTCGCTGAACGAGCTGCCCACCCTCGAGCAGAGGATGGACGACGTGCGGGCGGTGATGGATGCCGTTAGCTCCGAGCGAGCGGCGCTGATGGGCGTGTCCGAAGGGGGGCCGTTGTGCGCGCTGTTCGCGGCCACGTATCCCGAGCGGACGGCTGCCTTGGTGATGATCGGCGCCTACGCACGCAGGGTCTGGGCTCCCGACTACCCGTTCGGCGCAACGCGGGAGCATTACGACGCCTTTCTCGAAGATGTCGCCCGTAACTGGGGCGGGCCTGTCGGGCTCGCGGCAAGGGCGCCAAGCCTCGTCGACGACGAGCGGTTCCGCGACTGGTGGGCGACCTACCTACGGATGAGCGCGAGCCCGGGAGCAGCGTTTGCCCTGACGAAGATGAACGCTGAGGTCGACGTGCGCCACGTCCTGCCGACGATCAGCGCACCGACGCTTGTCGTCCACCGGACCGGCGATCTTTCGTTGCCGGTCGAGGGCGCACGTTTCATGGCCGAGGAGATCCCGGGGGCGCGGCTGTTCGAGCTGCCGGGCGACGATCATCTGCCTTTCGTCGGAGACCAGGACGAGATCCTCGACGAGGTGGAGGAGTTCCTGACCGGTGTCCGCCGCGGACCCGAGCCAGACCGGGTGCTCGCAACCGTGCTCTTCACGGACGTCGTCGGCTCCACCGAGCGGGCGGCCGAGCTGGGCGACCAGCGCTGGCAGGTGTTGCTCGCGCAACACAATGCGCTCGTGCGCCGCGAGCTCGACCGCTGGCGCGGCCGCGAGATCGACACCTCGGGCGACGGCTTTCTGGCCACCTTCGACGGCCCCGCCCGGGCGATCCGATGTGCGTGCGCGATTCGCGACTCGGTCGGTGGCCTCGGCCTCGAGATTCGCGCCGGGCTGCACACGGGGGAGATCCAGCTGGTCGGAGACGACGTCGCCGGCATTGCCGTGCATCTCGGTGCACGCGTCGCCGCGCTCGCGGGCGATTCGGAGGTGCTCGTCTCGAGCACGGTCAAGGATCTCGTCGCGGGCTCCGGGATCGAGTTCGAGGAGCGTGGCGAGCACGAGCTCAAAGGTGTTCCGGGCGAGTGGCGCCTCTACGCAGTGGAGCAGTAACCCGCGTGCGCGTTGATTAGAGGTCGAGCATCGGCAGGTCGAGGTCGTCCGCACGCTCGATCGCCGCGAGCGCGATCGCAAGGTCATGGATCGCGAGCCCGGTCGAGTCGAAGACGGTGATCTCGTCGTCCGAACCGCGGCCGGCCGCAGCGCCGGCGAGTACGGCGCCGAGGTCGGTGACGTCGTCACGGCCGAGCGCACCAGCCTCCACCGCGTGCGCGAGCTCCCCGTTGTGGCTCGCCTGCTCCCAGTCGTCGCAGAAGACGCGGGCACGCGTGATCTCGCTGACGGCGATCTCCGCCTTACCGGGGCCGTCGGCTCCCATCAGCGAGACGTGCTGCCCAGGGCGGAGCATCCCCTCCTCGATCACCGGCTCGTAGCCGGGGGTCACCGTCACCACGAGATCCGCCGAGAGCGCGTCTTCGAGCGACGCAGCGACGCCCGCTCCGAGCTCGCTCGCGGCGGCCTCCGCACGGCTTCGATCGGTGTCGTAGAGCAACACTGCCTGCCCGCGTGCGATGAATGTCCTTGCCGCCGCGCGGCCGTTCACGCCGGCGCCGACGACGGCCGCGGTCTCGGCGTCCGGGCGACCGACCGTCTCGGCCGCGAGCACGGCAGCCGCGCCGGTGCGCAGCCAGGTGACTGCGGCCGCGTCGAGCACGGCGACGAGCTGCCCGTTCTCCGCGCTCGAGAGCAGCACGAGTCCGCCCGCCGTCGGCAGTCCTTTCGCCGGGTTGCCGGGGAACGACGTCACCCACTTGAGCGCCGCGTAGCCACCGCCGAGCGCGGGCATCGCGCGGAAGTCGCCGGCCGGGTACGCGGGCACGTAGACCTTCGGCGGCATCGTCCATTCACCTCGCCGGTATGCGACGAACGCATCACGGACAAGCTCGAGCGCGCGCTCCGGCGAGACCGCCGCGACGACGTCGGCCGCCCGGAATAGCGGGACGCTCAAAGAGCCTTGACGGCGGCGAGGAGCTTCTCGACCGAGGCCTTCGCGTCGCCGAACAGCATCGACGTCTTCGGGTCGACGAACAGCGGGTTGTCGATCCCGGCGAACCCCGGGTTCATCGAGCGCTTGAGGACGACGATGTTCTTCGCGTGATCGACGTCGAGGATCGGCATGCCGTAGATCGGGCTGCTCGGGTCGTTGCGGGCAGCGGGGTTCGTGACGTCGTTCGCGCCGATCACGAGCGCCACGTCGGTCTGCTCGAAGGCCGGGTTGATCTCGTCCATCTCGTGCAGCTGGTCGTAGGGGACGTTCGCCTCGGCTAGGAGGACGTTCATGTGGCCCGGCATCCGGCCCGCGACGGGGTGGATCGCGTACTTGACGTCGACGCCCTTCTTCTCGAGCTCGTCGGCAAGCTCGCGAACCGCATGCTGCGCCTGAGCGACGGCGAGCCCGTACCCGGGGACGATGATCACGCGCTGGGCGTAGGCGAGCATGACGGCGACGTCCTCGGCTGTCGTCGGCCGCACGGAGCCGCCGGCCGCATCGAGCGCCGCGTCCGAGACCTGCAGCTGGCCGAAGGCGCCGAAGAAGACGTTCGTGACGGAGCGACCCATGGCCCTCGCCATCATCAGCGTCAGCATCGTTCCCGAGGCACCGACGAGCATTCCGCTCACGATCAGGACGGGCTGGTGGAGGACGAAGCCGGTCGCCGAGGCAGCGAGGCCCGTGAACGCGTTCAGCATGGAGATGACGACGGGCATGTCCGCGCCGCCGATCGGCAGGACAAACAGGACGCCGAACGCGAGCGCGCCGAGGATGATCGCGATGAGCACGGCCTGCTTCTCGAATCCCGCTGCGATCGAGACGCCGAGACCGAGGAGCACGGCTAGCAGGACCAGGTTGCCGTACTTCTGGCCGGGATACGTGATCGGACGGCCGCTCATCAGCTCCTGGAGCTTCGCGTAGGCGATCAAGCTGCCGGCGAACGAGATCGAGCCGATCAGCGCTGACAGCACGATCGCGACGGAGACGTTGAGGTCGAGGTTGCCCGGCGCCGCGATCGAGTTGTGGAAGTCCGCGAGCGCGATCAACGCAGCCGCTCCGCCGCCGACGCCGTTGAACAGCGCCACCATCTGCGGCATCGCCGTCATCTTTACGGCGCGCGCGGCGTAGGCGCCGATGGGCGCGGTCACCGCCATGACGATGATCACCCAGACGAACTGGCTCGAGTCGAGGCCGGGGAGGAAGAACGTCGCGACGATCGCGACCGCCATCCCGAACGCCCCGACCCAGTTTCCCTTCCGCGCCTGCGCCGGATTGGAGAGGAAGCGGAGCGCGAGGATGAAGGAGACGATCGTGACGAGATAGGCGAGGCTGACGGCGTCAGACCTGCTCACTCCTTGGTCTCCTTGCCCTCGGCGCTCTTCGGCGGCTCGCGCCGTTTGAACATCTGGAGCATCCGGTCGGTGACGACGAAGCCGCCGACGACGTTGCCGGTACCGAGCGCGACGGCGACCAGGCCGACCACGCGCACCCAGCCCGTCTGGTCGGGGAGCGAGGCGACGATGATGGCGCCGACGATCACGATGCCATGGATCGCGTTCGAGCCCGACATCAGCGGCGTGTGCAGGAGCGTCGGCACCTTCGACACGACCTCGAAGCCGAGGAAGGCCGCGAGCACGAGGACCGTGAGCTCGATGATGAAGGAAGTGGTCATGCGGCCTCCTTGTCGCGGGTAACGCACGCGCCCGCCGTGATCTCGTCCTCGAAGTCGAGCGCAAGCTGGCCGTCCGGGGCGAGGTGCTGGAGCAGCGCCATCACGTTGCGCGCGTATAGCTGGCTTGCGTGTGAGGGCATCGAGCCCGGCAGGTTCGTGAGCCCGACGATCGTCACCCCGTGCGCGACGATCTCTTCGCCCGGCTTCGTCAGCTCGCAGTTGCCTCCGGTCTCCGAGGCGAGGTCGACGATCACCGAGCCCGCGCGCATCGCCTCGACGGCCGATGCCGGGATCAGCTTGGGCGCCGGGCGGCCAGGGATCGCCGCGGTCGTGACGACGACGTCGAAGTCGGGCAGGCGCTCGTCGAGCGCCTTTTGCTGCGCCGCTTGCTGCTCGGGCGTCAGCTCAGTCGCGTAGCCGCCGGCGGTCTCCTCGCCGCGGATGCCGAGGTCGAGAAACTTGGCGCCGAGCGACTCGACCTGCTCCTGGACGACCGGGCGGACGTCGAACCCGGAGACGACCGCTCCGAGCCTGCGCGCGGTCGCGATCGCCTGCAGCCCGGCGACGCCGGCCCCGAGCACGAGCACCTTGGCCGGCGGAACGGTGCCGGCAGCCGTCGTCAGCATGGGAAAGAAGCGAGGAAGGCGGTCGGCCGCGAGCAGCACGCCCTTGTACCCGGCGACCGTCGCCTGGGAGGAGAGCGCGTCCATCGGCTGCGCGCGGGTGATGCGGGGGATCGACTCCATGGCGAACGCGACCACGCCCCGCTCCTTGAGCCGCTCGATTCCCTCCCTGTCGGTGAGCGGCTGGAGGAAGGCGATCAGGATGTCTCCCTTTCGAAGCTTCGACACCTGCTCGCTCGAGGGCTTGTTGACCATCGCGATCGCCTCGGCCGCGCCGAGCACATTCTCCTCGACGGTCGCGCCCGCCTCGAGGAACGCCGCGTCGGGGAATGCCGCCGCCTCGCCAGCCCCGCGCTCGACGACGACTTCGAATCCCGACCCGACGAGCCGGCTGACGACGTCGGGGACGAGCGCGACTCGCCGCTCCTGACCGAGCTCCTTCGGGACCCCCACCTTCATGCGCGGCGCAACTCTACGCGACGCCCGGGCGCGGTTCCCACAGAAGGGAATCGGCGCCGGACCTGGAAAGCAGCGCGATGGCTGCGCTGATCGACCTCGCGCGGGCGATCGAGGCTCGCGACCCATACTCGTCGGGCCACGCGGTGCGTGTGACCGCGCTCGCGGAGGTGATCGGCGCGCGACTCGGATGGGACGACGAGCAGATCGAGGTGCTTCGGATCGGCGCGGCCCTACACGACATCGGCAAGCTCGCCGTCTCCGACGCTGTGCTGCGCAAGCCGGGGCCGCTGTCGGACGGCGAGCTCGACGAAGTGCGCTCGCATCCCGAGGAAGGCGCGCGCATGCTCGGCCTGATCGGAACGCTGCGCGTAGCGGTGCCGTCTGTGCTCCACCATCACGAACGATGGGACGGGCATGGCTACCCGACCGGCGCCGCCGGCACGGCCATCCCTCCCGAGGCCCGCGTGCTCGCCGTCGCCGACGCGTACGACGCGATGACCTCCGACCGTCCGTACCGGCCGGCGCTCTCGCCCGGGGAGGCGATCGCGGAGCTCGAGCGTTGCTCGGGCGCCCAGTTCGACCCCGAGGTCGTGGACGTGTTCGTCACCGCGTGGCGGCAGGGCGCGTTCGAGATGGCCGTCAGCATGCGTGCCGCGGCCGGCTAGCGGCTACAGCTGCTTCTCTCTCGAGTCGCAGCGGGTCGAACCGCCATGCACGCCTACAGGGTGGCCCATACGTCCAGCTTCTGCCGGACGCGGCGGATGACTTCGTCCGTGAACTCCGTCGTCGACGCGTGTCCGGAGAGATCGGCGGTCCGTACGCCGTCCGCAATCGCTTCGAGGCTTGCCTCGCGTATCGCTCGTGCGGCCTCGGCAGTCCCGTCGGTCCCGGCGAACGAGAGCACGGCTGACGCGGCGAGGATCATCGCCAGGGGGTTGGCGACGTTCTTGCCGTAGAGGCTCGGCGCCGTGCCGTGGGCAGCCTCGGCAAGCACGACCTTGGGCACGTAGTCGTCGCCGAACGCGACGACGAGCGACTCGGAGCCGGCGATCGAGCCGAACAGCGGCAGCACGAGGTCGGAGAGGATGTCGCCGTCCCGGTTCAGTGCGGGTATCACCATCGGATCGCCGCTCGCCGATAGGAGCAGGGCGAACGTCGCGTCGATCAGCTGCGGCTGGTACGCGACGTCGGGGTGCCGTTCGGCCGCCTTATCCATCTCCTCCTTCAGCATCCCCTCGTAGATCGGGCTGACGGTGTACTTCGGCCCACCGAACACCTTCGCCCCAGTGCGCTCCGCGAGCCGAAAGGCGAACTCGGCAACCGCGGTGCAGACGCGTCGCTCGATGCGCTCCGTCCGGAATGCGGCTTCGTCGGCGCCCTCTCCCGCGCGCCACTCCTCGGCGCCGTACGCGTCGCCGACAGCCATGCGGACGACGGAGATCGGTGCGTGCACGCCGCCGATGGGCGCCACGCCGGGGATGCGGCGGCCCGTGCGGACGATCACCTGTCCGCCGATCTCCTCGCGGAGGATCTTGTTCGGCGAGCCGACGTCGCCGACCCCTTCAGGCGTGACGGTCGCGGCCTTCAGGCCCAGGCCGGCGTCTCGGACGGCGTGCGCAGCCTCGTGCACGACACCGTTCTGCGTCGTACGCCGCCGCTCGAGCGTCAGGTCGTAGCGGGGAAGCCCGATCTCGACGCCGGTGACGTCGGCGGCGAGGACGCGAAGCGCCTCCTCGAGAAGCTCCTGTCCCGTCTCGTCTCCTTCGAGAACGACGATCGTCGTTGCCGCCACAAGTGCGATTCTACGGATACCCAGATCGGCGAAATACTCCTTGCACTTTTGCGGGCGGATTCCATTACGATTACGTCGTCCCGAGTGAAATGAGAGGAGCTATTGATGGCACGAAAGACGATCCTCGTCTGTGACATGTGCGGTGCCGAGGTGGAGGAGATGAAAGGCGCGACTATGCGTATCACGTACACGGATGCGCGGCGCGGATCCAGGCAGGCCGATCTCTGCGACGTGTGTGCCGGCAAGCAGCCGGGCAAGACCGTCGCGCGCCGGGGCCGCCGTCCGAAGGCGGTCGCCTAGGCCCCCGGCTCGCGGGCGCGGAGGTTTTTCGCGCAGTTTCCTCAGACTCGTTGAGCGGGCTGGCCGGGGCCGGGGTCCGCCCGCTCTAGACTGGGTCGCGTGCCGCTGACGCTGCTCGCGGGTCCCGCAAACGCGGGAAAAGTCGCTCTGCTCCTCGAGCGTTTCCGCTCGGATCTCGAGCGGGAACCCGTGCTGATCGTCCCCAACCGTCGCGACGTCGACCGCGTGCAGCGCGAGCTGCTTGCCGAGGGCGGAGCGCTGCTCGCGGGGTCGATCGACACGTTCGACGGCGTCTTCTCCCGGCTCGCAGCGGGAAACGGCGACAGCCGCGACGTGCTCACGGATGCGCAGCGGTCGCTGCTCGTGCGCCGCTTCCTGGCTGAGGTCGGCCCGGAGCTCGGCGGCTCGGCGCGGTTCCCGGGCTATGCCGACACGCTCGCGGCGACGTTGGGCGAGCTCGAGGCCGGTCTTGTCGAGCCCGACGAGGTCGGCGGCGACCTGGGCGCGCTTTACGCCGCATACCGCGCCGAGCTCGACCGTCTCGGGGTGCGGGACCGCGACGGCGAACGGCGCTACGGCGCCGACCGCGCCGCGCGTGACCTCGGCGCCTGGACCGGCTCGCCCGTCTACGCCTACGGCTTCGAGGATCTCACGGGCGCCCAGTGGACGCTGATCGAGTCCTTGGCTGCACGCGTCGACGTGACGGTGTCGCTCCCGTACGAGCCGGGTCGCATCGCGTTCGAAGCGCTCGAGCGAACATCGGCGGATCTCGCACGTATCGCAGACGGGCGGATCGAGGAGCTCAGTCCTGCGTCGCATCGCTTTGCTCGGCCAGAGCTCGCCTACCTCGAGCGCAACCTGTACGTCGACGAGCCGCATGCCGCAGCGCCGCTCGAAGGCGCTCTGCGATTCCTCGAGGCAGCGGGCACCCGTGGGCTGCTCGAGCTAATCGGCGACGAGATTCTCGCTCTGCTGCGAGATGGCACCCCGGCCGAGGAGATCGCCGTCGTCTGCCCCTCGGTCGATCGCTGGCGCGCGCCGCTCGAGACGACGTTCAGCGCGTTCGGCGTACCCTACGCCGTCGAGGGACCCGTGCGTCTTACACAGACGCTGTTCGGAGCCGCCCTCGTCTCATTGCTCCGCTTCACATGGCTCGGAGGAGAGCGGCGCGAGCTCTACGCCTTCATGCGCTCGCCGTACTCCGGCCTCCGGCGCGAGCACGTCGACTACCTCGAGGGTCGGCTGCGCGGTCGCGCGGTCAGCTCGCCGGAGAGGGTCGAGGAGGAGACGCTCCGTCTGCGCGGCCAGCCGCTTCCGTTCCTCGAGCTGGTCCGCGGCGCCGCGACGAACCTCGACGCGATCGGCGCGCTCGCCGACTTCATGCTTCGTGCGGCTCACGGCGTCGACGCGCCACCCGTCGGCGGCGCGGCTCGCAACGACCTCGAGGTGCGAGAGGCGCTCGGCCGACTCCTCGACGAGCTCACGGCGTGGGAGGCGCTCGCCGGGCCATTGCGTGCGGACGAGCTCGTCGCGACAGTCGAGCGGGCGACCGTCACGCTTCGCTCCTCGTTCGGGCCGGGGCGTGTCGCCGTCCTCGACATGCTCCGTGCACGCACACGTCACTACGAGGTCGTGCTCGTCGTCGGTCTCGAGGAGGGAACGCTCCCACGACGATCGACGCCGCCCACCCTGCTCGACGACGACGAGCGGCTCGAGCTCGAGGAGCGACAGAGAGGCTCGCGCTTGACGCGACCCGATCCGGTCGCACGCGAGCGATACCTCTTCTACACCACCTGCACGAGGGCCAGGCGACGGCTCTATCTCGCGCGCGAGGCGGCGACGGAGGACGGTTCCCCGCGCGCGCCAAGCCCGTTCTGGCAGGACGTGACGACGCTCTTCTCGGAGACCGACGTCGAGCGCTGGACGAGACGGCGCTCGCTCGGGCAGGTCATCTGGCCGGTCGAAATCGCGCCGACGGAACGCGAGCGCGCCCGGGCCGTGGCGGGTCTGGGAGAGGCGGAGCGCGAGGTCGCGGTCGCGATCGCGCGGGCAAACGGCTGGGAGCGAAGGCTCGGTCGCGCGCTCGGCGCCTTCGACCGGCCGACCAAGCTGACTCATCCGACGGTGCTGCGCGAGCTGGCCGCTCGCTCGACCTTCGGCGTCACGGAGCTCGAGCTGTTCGCCGACTGCTCGTCGATGTGGCTGTTCGGGCGCGTCGTCGACCCGCGCGCGATCGACGCTCGTGTCGATGCACGACTGCGGGGACAGGTGGCGCACCAGGCCCTGTTCCGGTTCTTCTCGGGCCTTCCGAAGCGGTTCGGCACCGACCGCGTCGATCCCGGACGTCTCGACGAGATGCTTGCGTTCCTCGGTGAGTGCATCGCAGACGCGCTTGCGGGCCAGGCACTGAACCGGCTCGACCTCGAGGACGTGGAGCGGTTCGAGCTCGAGCAAGGCCTGCTCCGCGACCTCGGCGAGTTCGTGCGGTCGGAGGCGGATGCCGAGTTGCCGCTCGTCCCACGGCGCTTCGAGGTGTCGTTCGGTACGGAGCGCTCCGCGCCCGAGCTGCAGGCAGGGCTTGATCTCGGCAGTCTCTCCGTCAGCGGCAAGATCGACCGGATCGACCTCGACCCGTTCTCGGCACGGGGGATCGTCCAGGACTACAAGAGCGGGAAGACCGCCCACTCCGCCGTGCAGATCGAGTCCGAGATCCGGCTCCAGATCCCGCTCTACATGCTCGTGCTGCGCGACCTGCTCGGTGTCGAGCCGATCGGTGGCCTCTACCGGGCGCTCGCCGGCGAACGCAAGGCGCGCGGGCTCCTCCGCGCCGAGGCGCGCGACGACGGCGTACCCGGCTTCGCGTCGCGCGACTATCTCGACGACGAAGCCTTCTGGTCGGCGATCGACGGCGCCGCCGACCAGGCGCGCGCGATCGCTGGGCGGATTCGGGAAGGGGACGTCACGCACGATCCCAAGGGCGGCTTTCCCTGTCCCTCGTGGTGTGAGCTCGCGCCGATGTGCCGGGTGACCCGCGCATGAGCACCGTGGTGGAGACGACCACTCCGAACCCCGACCAGCAGGCGGCGATCGAGGCCGAGGGCACCGTCTTCGTCTCCGCCGGCGCGGGGACCGGGAAGACCCGGGTGCTCGTCGAGCGTTTTGTGCGGGCCGTCGAGGCCGGCGTCGATGTCGAGTCGATCCTTGTGATCACGTTCACGGACCGCTCGGCGGGTGAGTTGCGATCGCGAATCCGCTCCCGGCTCGTGGAGGCCGGCCAGCACGGGCTCGCACGCGACCTCGACGGCGCCTGGATCTCGACCATCCACGGCTTCTGCCTGAGGCTGCTCCGCGCGCATGCGACGCAAGCGGGCATCGACCCGCGCTTCCGCGTGCTCGACGAGAGCCAGGCGGGCGTGCTCCGCGCCGAGGCGTTCGCGTCGGCGCTCGACGCGTTCTGTACCGGCGAAGACCCTGCGCGGCTGTCGCTGCTTGCGACGTACGGCGCAGGCGGGCTGCGCAGGATGCTCGTGGGCGTCGCCGCTACGCTGCGCGCCGCGGGTCGTCCGCTGATGCTGGAGCTCGACGTCGAGGCCGATCTCGAGAGGCGGATCGCCGAGCTTCGCGCCGCGGCAGCCCAGACGCTTGAGGAGTCGGCCGCGGATGCCGGACCGGGCGACGCTCGTCAGCAGGTGACGGCGGCGCTCGAGCTGCTCGACGGCACGCCGACAGCCGACCGCCTCATCGACCTCTCGGCTGTCGCCGTCCGCGGGCGCGGAAAGGAGCGCTTCGCGGCGTACGAGTCGGCGCGCTGCGCGCTCGAGCAGACAGCCCTGAACGTCCTCGCCGGGGTCGATCGCGACCTGCTCCAGGAGCTTCTGACCGGATTCGGCGACGCCTACCAGGAGGCGAAGGACAGCGAGTCGGCACTCGACTTCGAGGATCTCCAGCTCCGCGCACGCGACCTGCTCGCGATCCCGGCGGTCGCAGAGCGCGAGCGGCTGCGCTTCCGCACGGTGATGGTCGACGAGTTCCAGGACACGAACCGCCTGCAGTGCGAGCTGATCGACCTGTTCGACCCGGACGAGCTGTTCTTCGTCGGCGACGAGTTCCAGTCGATCTACCGCTTCCGCCACGCGGACGTCGACGTGTTCAAGGAGCGCCGCGCGGAGTCGACCGACGTCCTACCGCTGACCTTCAATTACCGCTCCCGACCCGAGCTGCTCGAGGTGGTCAACGAGCTCTTCGCATCCGAGTTCGGCGACGGCTTCCAGCGCCTCGAGGCTGCAGGACGCTTCCCCAACCCTGCGGCCGGTCCAGCCGTCGAGCTGCTCGTCACGGACAAGCAGAGCTACAAGGGAACCGACGTTCCTTGGCGCCGCGGCGAGGCGCGGGCGGCTGCGCAGCGCGTACGCGAGCTCTGCAACAGCGGGGAGGCCGCCCCCGGCGACGTCGTCTTCCTATTTGCGGCCGGGACGGACGCCGACGTCTTCGAGGAGGAGCTGCGGGCCGTAGGCTTGCCCACGTATCGCGCGGCCGGTCGCGGCTACTTCGGGCAGCAGCAGGTCAACGATCTCGTGGCGTACCTGCGTCTGCTCCACAACCGCTACGACGACGAGGCGCTCGTGACCGTGCTCGCGTCGCCGCTCGTCGGCGTGTCGAACGACGCGCTAGTCCTCCTTCGGCGCGCGGCCGGCCGTCGTCCTCTCTTCACGGGGCTCGAGCGCGCGATGCCCCCCGAGCTGGCCGAGCGCGACGAGCAGCTGTTCCGTGCGTTCCGGCAGCGCTACGACCGGCTGGCGACACGGTCGCAGACGGCCGGGCTCGAGCGCCTGCTCGAGGCGGTGGTGTCCGAGCACGACTACGACCTCGCGGTGCTCGCGCAGTGGGACGGCCGCCGCCGCTACGCGAACATCCGCAAGCTCGGGCGGCTCGCGCGCTCCTTCGAGGACCTGCGCGGCCGTGACATCGAAGGGTTCGTTCGCTTCATCGCCGACCAGCGCGCGGCCGGAGTGCACGAGACGGAGGCGCTGGCAGAGGACGAGGGCTCGGATGCGGTCCGGCTGCTGACGGTGCACGCGGCGAAAGGTCTCGAGTTCCCGGTCGTCGTAGTCGCCGACGCGGGCCGCGACCGCCCGGCCGGCCGCGGAGAGGAGATCATCTGCCTGCCCGACGGGCGCTTCGGCTTCAAGGTGCGCCACCCGCTGACGGGCGCGCGCAAGGGCGCCTTCGACTACGACGAGCTTCGTCTCGCCGAAGAGACGTCCGACGAGGCAGAGCGGCGGCGCCTCTACTACGTCGCGATGACGCGGGCGATCGATCGCCTGATCGTCACAGGCTCGATCGACGCCGCGCGGGTCGCGGACGAGCGGACGCCGATCGGCTGGGTCCTCGAACGACTTGACGCTCCCGCTCTCGACGAAGTCGGAGGCGAGCCCGTCGTCATCGAGCGCGGCGAGGCGCGGCTCCTGCTCCGCGTCGACCGCTATCGGCCGCCGGCTCCGGTCGAAGCTCCGGCCGCGAGGCCCGCCGACGCGCCGTCGGACGACGCGCAGCTCTCGCTCTTCGATGCGTCGTCGGACGGGCCGATCGCAAGGAGCGTCCCGCCCCTGCCCGTGCTCGAGCCGGTCGTCGAGCCGCCGGTCCACGAGCCGCGACGGCTCTCCTACACGGCGCTCGCGACCTTCGAGGAGTGCTCGTACAAGTACTACGCGCGCTACGTCGCCGGGATGCGCGAGCGCCGGCAGCCCGCCGCTGAGCGGCTCGGCGCGACAGCCGTCGGCTCCGCTGTGCACATGGCGCTCGAGCGTCTCGATCTGGCCGCGTCCAGCGCGGAGGTCGACGTCGCGCTTCCGACGGATGCGGACGAGGAATCCGCCGAGCGCATCCGCACGTTCGTGGACGCATACCGGACGTCGGCGCTCGCCCGGCGCATCCTCGAGCTAGAGGGCGCGAAGGCGGAGCAGCCGTTTGCGTTCGAGCACGACGGCGTCGTCCTCCACGGCTTCATCGACGTCTTCGTGCTCGGCGAGCGGGCGCTCGTCGTCGACTTCAAGACAAACGCGCTCGATGGACGCTCGCCCGAATCTGTGGCGGACGAGGAGTACCGGATCCAGCGGCTCGTCTACGCGCTTGCGTGCTTCCGTGCCGGCGCGCGTGAGGTCGAGGTCGTCTACCAGTTCCTCGAGCGTCCCGACGAGCTCGCGACGACCGTCTATGCGGAAACCGAGACGCCGCTTCTCGAGCAGGAGCTGTCGGCGGCGATCGCGCGCATCCGCGCGGGAGAGTTCGTACCCACGCCGAGCGACCGTGCATGCGCCGACTGCCCGGCGCTCGACGTCGTCTGCGCCGGCCCTCGCCTTCGCCGCGTCGTTGGTCCGTAGCTACACGCGGGAGGCTCGGCGTCGCGTCGGGCCGAAGAAGGAGCGCATCGGCCTCGTGATCGAGCGCCTCGAGGGAGCGCATCCGGACGCCGGCATCGCACTGCGCTCGCGGAGCGAGCTCGAGCTCCTCGTCGCGGTGATGCTCTCCGCCCAGACGACAGACGTGAACGTCAACCGGGTGACCGCAGACCTGTTCCAGAAATACCGTACGCCCGAGGATTACCTCGCTGTGCCCGAGGAGGAGCTCCAGCGCGACATCTATCCGACGGGCTTCTTCCGCCAGAAAACGAAAGCGCTACGAGGCACGATGCAGATGCTGCTCGAGGAGTACGACGGGCGGGTGCCGCGGCGCCTCGACGAGCTCGTTCGGCTGCCGGGCGTCGCGCGAAAGACCGCCAACGTCGTCGCCGCCGAGCTCGGCGATCCGCAAGGCGTCGTCGTCGATACCCACGTCAGGCGGCTCTCGCAAAGGCTCGGCTTCACGCGCCACGACGACCCGGTGAAGATCGAACGCGACCTGATGCGGCTCGTGCCCCGCCCGAAGTGGGGCATCTTCCCGCACCTCCTGATCTGGCACGGCAGGCGCGTTTGCGTCGCGCGCAACCCGCGCTGCGAGGAGTGCGTGCTGACGGATCTCTGTCCGGCGAGCCGCGTCTAGCGCGGAGTGAGGGCGACGAGCAGGCCGCCGTCCTCGTCGTAGGCGGGGAACAGGTCGAGCGTGATCGCCTTGCGCGAGCCGGATGCGGCCCGTAGCTCCACTTCCTGGTCGAGCTTGCGCACGCCCCACTCGAGCGCGGTCGCCACGGGGCTCTCGCCGTCTCCGAACCCGTCGAGCCCGAGTGCCGCGACGACTGGAGAGCCCATCAGTTCCGACTCCGTGTAGCCCGTCAGCTCGAACACGCCCCGCCCGACGGCGAGGATCCGGCCCGACTGGTCGCAGACGACGAACCCCGTCGTCGGCGCCGGGTAGTAGTCGTCCATCAGCTCGAAAAGGAACCCGAAGCCGCAGCGGCTGCAGCCGACGGCGGTGGGGTCGAGCAGGCTCGTCCGGCCATCGTGGTCGATCGAGCGCTCCTTGCAGTTCGGGCAGATGAAGTACGGCACGGCGTGCCGACAGATTGCCCTACAGCCAGGTCTTGCGGCGGAAGTACCAGATCTGGAACACCGTAGTGACGATGATGAGCCCCCACGACCAGGCGTAGCCCCACTCGCCCCAGTTCTTCTCCGGAAACTCGAAGTTCTGTCCGTAGATGCCGACGATGAACGTCGGGACGAGCAGGATCGACGCGATCGCAGTCAGGCGCTTGACGATCTCGTTCTGGTCGTTGGCGATCTTCGCCTGGCTGTAGTCGCGGACGCCGGACACGAGGTCGCGCGAGAGCTCGAGGCCGTCGCTTGCGCGCAGGAGCTTGTCGTAGGCGTCGCCGAACCGGAGCGCCAGGTCGGGCGTGAAGAGCTCCTTCCCTTCTGGAGCGATGCGGCCGTCCACCACCCGGCGGACAGCGTCGCGCGTGGGAGCGAGAGTGCGACGCACGTGCAGCAGGTCGTGACGGAGGCCGGAGATTCGCTCGCGGACGACGGCCGGGGACCAGATCTCCACGTGGTCCTCGAGGTCGTCGATCTCGTCGTTCATCGAGTCGATCAGGTCGAGGTAGCGCTCTGCGATGTCGTCGATGAGGCGGTAGAGGACCATGCCCGGGCGGCTTTCGTCGCCGTCTGCAGCGCAGGCCGCGTGCACATCGCTCGTGTCGTAGGGCTGCTCGCCGGGGGGCGTCTTGCGGACGGTGAGCACGAGCTCGCGAGTCAGGACGATGTCGACCTCCTGGTAGAAGACCCGGTCCTCCTCGGGCACCGCGACCGCCACGAGCACGATGCCGAAGACGTAATCGCCCTGGCGTTCGATCGTGGGCCTTGGTTCGTCCCCGTGCTGCGCCGGCTCGAGCAGCCGCTCGATCGCACGAGGATGGAGTGCCTTTCCGAACTGCCGCTCGAGCTCGGCTTCGTCCGGATCGACGAGGTCGATCCACTCGCCCACGCCCTCGAGGCTAGAGGGGCGGTCGGCTGGCGAGCGCCTGCTAGTGCGCTGCCCGCTCGGCCGTAACGGCCAGACCTTTCGTGTGCGCCAGCTCGGTCAGGAAGCGCTCGGCGTCGAGCGCCGCCATGCAGCCCGACGCGGCGGCAGTGACCGCCTGCCGGTAGACGTGGTCCTGGACGTCTCCGGCTGCGAAGACGCCCGCGATGTTCGTCTCGGTCGAGCCCGGCTTCGCGATGAGATAACCGGCCTCGTCGTGGTCGAGTACATCGAGGAACAGCGCCGTCGTCGGATCGTGGCCGATGGCGACGAACACTCCGTCCGCAGCCACCTCGCGCTCCTCGTCCGTGGCCGGGTTCCGGAGAACGACACCGGTCACGTGCCCTACGTCGCCCCCCTGGACGTCCTCGACGACATACGGCGTCAGGATCTCGATCTTCTCGTTCGCGCGTGCGCGGTCGACCATGATCGGCGAGGCGCGGAACTCGTCGCGGCGATGGACCAGCATCACCTTCGACGCGAACTTCGCAAGGAACGTCGCCTCCTCCATCGCCGAGTCGCCACCGCCGACGACGACGACCGTCTTGTCGCGGAAGAACGCGGCATCGCAGACGGCGCAATACGAGACGCCGCGACCCTGGAGCGCGACCTCCGTGCCGAGCCCGAGCTGTCGCGCGTTCGCGCCGGTCGCGACGATCACCGCCTGTGCCCGGTGCTCGTCGTCGCCGACGAAGACGCGGAGTGGGTGCTCCGAGAAATCGACCCGCGTGACGTCGTCGGTCGCGAACTCGGCGCCGAAGCGCTCGGCCTGGGCCCGGAACTCCTGCATCATCGACGGGCCGAGGATCCCCTCCGGATAGCCGGGGTAGTTCTCGACGTCGCTCGTGATCATCAGCTGACCGCCCCACTGGACGCCTTCGATCACGAGCGGGCGGAGATTCGCTCGTGCGGCATAGAGGGCGGCGGTGTAGCCCGCAGGGCCACCGCCGATGATGATCAGCTCTCGGATCTCCTCAGCCATCTACCGCCAACCTTAGATCGTGGGATGCACGCGACTCTGAAGTAAACGATCTCGGCCGGCCGGCGCTTCCCCGGCCTCCCAGGAGGGCTTGGCGAAACAGTGACTGAGCCGCCGGATTCGCGCTCGACACTGCGCTCGCTTCGTCCTCGGTCGCCCCAATAGTTCTTCACTATTGGGGTTCCCTGCGTCCTTGCGCTCACAGCGTCGATCGCGCCCCGGCGACGAGCACCGTTCCGCCAAGCCCTCCTAGGCGGCGTCGAGCGCCTCGAGATGCGGCGCGTCGATCGTCGGCGACTCGTGCTCTGCCGCGCGCTCGAGCTTGCCGTCGAGTCGGTCGAGCCGCTTCTCCGAGTCGGTGTACTTCGACTGCGCGTTGCCGAGGTGCTTGCCCACGACCTCGAAGTCGTCGCGGAAGCGGCCGAAGTCCTTGCGTAGATCGGCCAGGTATGCCATCACCTCATGTGCGTTCTGCTCGAACTCCATCCCCTTGAGGCCGAACGCGATCACCTGGAGGTAGGCGGTGAACGTCGTCGGCGACACCGGAAACACTCGCCGCTCGTGCGCGTGCTGGAGCAGCGCGCCCGTCTTGCCGCAGACGAGCTCGTAGTAGATGCCCTCTACAGGGAGATACATGAAGGCGAACTCGTAGGTGCCCTCGGCGGGCTTGATGTACTTGTCGGCGATCGAGTCGATGTGCCCCTTGAGGTCGCGGGCGAACGCCTTCTCGTGGAGCACGCGGCCGGCGTCGTCCTCGGCCTCGACCATTCGCTCGAAGTTGTCGAGCGGGAACTTGGCGTCGATCGGTAGCAGGCGCTCGACCCGGATCACCGCGTCCACGCGCTCGCCGCTCTTGAACCCGTGCTGCATCGCGTAGGCCGTCGGCGGCAGGCGGTCGCGGAGCAGGTTCTCGAGCAGGATCTCGCCGAACCCGCCGCGCGCCTTGGGCGGGCGGAGGACGTGCTCGAGGCGCGCGAGGTCGCCCGCCTTCTGGAGCATCTGCTCCGCGGCGCCGTCGAGCTTCGTCAGGCGCTCGACGATCTGCGTCGCCGTCTGCCCCGTGCTCTGTTGCGTGGAGAGCAGGCGGCCGTCGATGCCCTCGAGCCTCGCGTTCATCCGCTCGTCGAGGCCGGTCAGCCGCTGCTCCAGGCGGTTCTCGATCCCGCCGAGCCGGTCGTCGAGCTGCGTTCGCGAACCGCGGGCGAGGTGCCAGACGAGCAGGCCGACGAGCGCGACGGAGAGAACGACGATGGCGGCGACGGGAAGCATGAGGGCCGACCACCGTAGCGCCCGCGCCGGACGGCGCGACGCCGTCCCGCTCCGGCACAAAAAACATCGGATCCGACTGGCCCGAAAGCCCGCCGGATCCGATGGGAGGACTCTATGGCGGCCGGCCGCGTTCCGTCAAGGCTCCGCGCGCGAGAAAAGTTCGCTCCGAGCAGACTTTTCCTCGGGGACGCCGATCGGCCGCCTAGGCTGAAGCCGTGGACGACGTCTACGCCCCGAACGTCTTCGCACCGGGCGTCTTCGAACAGGGCGGGAGGCTGTCCGCCGTTCTCGACGGCTTCGAGTCGCGTGCCGAGCAGGCCGAGCTGGCGGCCGCCGTCGCCGACGCGCTCGCCTCGGGTGTGCACTTGCTCGCGGAGGCCGGCACAGGCACGGGCAAGAGCCTCGCCTACCTGATCCCTGCGCTCGCCTCGGGCGAGCGCGTCGTCGTCGCGACGGCGACGAAGGCGCTCCAGGAGCAGCTCTTGACCAAGGACGTGCCGCTGGCGGCGCGCGCGCTCGGCCGAGAGGTGAAGGTTGTCGTCCTCAAGGGCCGCCAGAACTATCTCTGCCGAAAGGCGGTCGACGGGTTCGGCTTGCTCGGTGGAGCGCTCCTAGCGCGAGAACAAGACGCCGAGGCGTTCGAGCGGCTCCGGCCGTGGCTCGACGAGACGGAGACAGGCGACCGGGCCGAACTGACCTTCGAGCCGCCGGAGAGCCTCTGGAGCGAGCTCGCAGTCGGAGCAGACCGGTGCCTCGGCCGACGGTGTGCGTTCGTCGGGATGTGCTTCTCGGAAGCCGCGCGACGGCGTGCGCGCGAGGCGGACCTCGTGATCGTCAACCACGCGCTCTACTTCGCCGACCTCGGCATCCGCGAGCAGCTCGACACGTCGATCCTCCCCGAGCACGCGGCCGTCGTCTTCGACGAGGCGCACCGGCTCGAGGACACGGCGTCGGACTGGCTCGGCGGCGGCGTCAGCCGCTACGGCCTGGCACGCCTCGAGCGGGACGTCGAGCGCGCGTGTCCCGAAGCGGGCGTTCCAGTGCCGGCTCGGCAGCTCGACCGGGTTCGCCGCGCGGGAGGGGCTCTGATCGGCGCCGTCGAGCCTCCC
The DNA here is from genome assembly GCA_963773055.1 of uncultured Actinomycetes bacterium. Classification (GTDB taxonomy): domain Bacteria; phylum Actinomycetota; class Thermoleophilia; order Gaiellales; family Gaiellaceae; genus PALSA-612. Next base: position 372,762 of record CAVYZL010000006.1, read on the forward strand.
TCGGGGCGGCGACGGCTGCGCGAGGTGCCGCTGACCAAGGGCAGGACGCTCGTCGACCGGCTCGCCGAGCTCGCGCAAGCGCTGGCCGGGACGAACGACGAGCTCGACCTCCTCGCGCGTCGCGCAGCGGGTGCGGCCGCAGACGTCCAGGCATGCCTCGAGGGGGACGAGCTCGATCGTGTCGTCTGGTCTGAGCACGGCGCTCTCCGGTGGGCGCCCGTCGACGTCTCGCGGCGGCTCCGCGAGGCGTTGTGGGAGGGCGGCCCGACGGCGATTCTCGTCTCCGCGACGATGACGACCGGCGGCGACTTCGGGTTCGTTCGCGACCGAGTCGGCCTGAGGGGAGCGGGCGAGCTGCGCGTCGGCTCGCCGTTCGACTACGCCGAGCAGGCGGTGCTCTACGTGCCGCGCGACCTGCCGGACCCCCGCGCGCACGACGCGATCTCGGCGGTCGCAGACGAGGTCGCCGAGCTCTGCGAGCTGTCGGCCGGCCGCGCGCTCGTGCTCACGAGCTCGTATCGCTCGCTCGCCGCCGTCGCCGACAGGCTCCGCGGCCGGCTCAGCGTCGAGCTGCTCGTGCAGGGCGAAGCTCCGCGTGAGCGCCTGCTGGAGAGATTCCGCGACGAGGTCGATTCCGTGCTCGTCGCGACGGGGACGTTCTGGCAAGGCGTGGACGTTCCCGGCGAGTCGCTGTCATTGCTCGTGATCGACAAGCTCCCGTTCCAGCCCCCTGACGATCCGCTCGTCGAGGCGCGTTGCGAGCGCATCGCCGCAGAAGGCGGGGACTGGTTCTCCGATTACTCGCTCCCGTCCGCCGTCCTCCAGCTTCGCCAGGGGTTCGGGCGGCTGATCAGAAGCCGCTCGGATCGCGGCGTCGTCTGCCTCCTCGACCCGCGGGTTCGCACGCGCGCCTACGGCGAGGCGTTCCTCGCGTCGCTTCCGCCGTGCCCCGTCGTCGATAGCCGCGAGGCCGTGCGTCGGTTCCTCGCCACCGAAGTCGCGGTCGCCAGCTAGCGTTCTTTCGATGGCCAAGAAGAAGCCGCGTACGCCCGAGCCTCCTCGCAAGGTGCAGGCGCCGAAGGTGCGCCAGAAGCACCAGGCGCCGTCGCGGGGGGTCACGATGCCGGGGACGAACACGCTGATCGGGGCGGCCCTGCTCGTGGCATCGGCGCTCGTCGTCGGCTGGTTTGGCTTCTTCTCCGGCGGCGGAACGCACGGCAGCGCGGCGAACGTCACTCGACACCAGGTCCAGAAGGTGACGAAGGCGATGGCCGCGGCCGGCTGCTCGTTCAAGTCGGCTCCCGGCGGGCAGGACCAGGAGCACATGCAGAGCGCAGACGAGCACGTCACCTACAAGACGTTCCCCGCCGCGAGCGGCAAGCACTACCCCGTGCCGGGCATCCTCGGCAACTACCGGACGCCCGCCGATCCGAGACAGGTCGTCCACAACCTCGAGCACGGCGGGGTCGCCGTCTGGTACGGGCCGAGGATCTCGACCGAGGACCGCGACGCGCTCGACCGCTTCTACGACTCGAGCCCGGACGCGATGATCGTCACGCCGCTCCAGGATCCGTACCAGGGCGTCACGTACCCGAAGCACAAGCCGCTCGGGAGCAAGATCGCGCTGACGACGTGGACGGTGAATCGCGACACCGGGCTCAGCACTGTCTACGTCGCCGTCTGCCCGCACTACGACGAGAAGGCGTTCACCGCCTTCCGCGACGCCTTCCGCGGCAAAGGCCCGGAGCGCTTCCCGGTCAGCGAGCTGCGACCCGGCACGTAGCGCCAGCAGTCGCCCCAATAGTTCTGAGACAGCGGCATAGAGGACAGGATTAATCCTGTCCCCTATTCGGTCTCGTTTGCTCCCTGCGTCCTAGCGATCACAGCGTCGATCGCGCCCCGGCGACGAGCACCGTTCCGCCAGACCCTCCTGTACGCTCGTCGCCTCGCCGGGGTGGCGAAACTGGTCATACGCGCCCGACTTAAAATCGGGTGTCCCTCATGGGACGTGGGGGTTCGAGTCCCTCCCCCGGCACCTCTCCAGCCCGCTCCGGAAGCGGCTTTTGGCTCCCGGCCTATTGAGCGCGACAAGCACCTCCGAAGGTCGTCGGGACCCTCTTGGTACCCGTCTGGTACCCGAGCGCACGCTCGGCCGGGACGAACGCCTCCTTACGGATCGGGCAACCGCGCTCACCTCGACCAAGTGAACTCGTGTGAACCTAAGCGCTGCCCTCGGACATACGTAGAAGGCGGTTCGCCGCCTCGGTGTTCTTAGTGATCGCCGCGAGGAGAACCTTGTTGCATGAACGCACAGTGTCGAGTCGCCTTCGAGAACGGTCCAGGCTCTCGACGACTCGTGGCTGGCATCGCACGTGCTCGATGAGGTCGTTAGCCGGCGTGTGGTCGCGAAAGAGCGGCCGCGGAGCGTCTGTGTCCCGGCAATCCGGCCGACCGCGCCTTCAGGAACTCGGTCGCCGCGATAACTACAGGGTCAGCTGGGAAGGCAGAATCGCCAGAAGCCAGCTCCTGCACAAGCACCGCAATCCGGCCTTCCAGGTACGTCATGACGCCGAGCAGTCGACCTTCGTCGCCTCGACATTCGCCGGTTCGACCACAGGCTGACCGTAGATCATCGGATGGAGCTGCGGCGCTCAGCCGATCTGGATCGGCTCGAAGGGCCGGCCGCCTAGAATGCTAGCGGACAGCTAGCTCGCGGGGTGCAGGAGGGGGCTAGACTCGAAACACCTGAGCCGCTGGTGTGGTGAGTAGGCCTTACCTATTGATGAGGTTGATGTCGCTCCTCGCAACTAACGGCTGGTGGCCATGAGGTCGCCGTTTCAGCGAAGACCAACCGCTTCCCGGCTTGACGGCGAGTTATTGCTGCTCATGGCATACGCGTCATCATGCTGCTTGACCTCGTCGCCTCCTTGAGAGGTAACGAGGTACTCGAACCGGCTGGGGTAGGTGGTCGTGTTCGCGGAGCATGGATCGTCGTTGGGGCCGCCATAGCGTGACACCTTGTTGAATGTCTCGTTCTGCAGACAGATTCGCGCGGTACCGGTCAGCGGGTTCCGCGAGAACCCGGATTTGCGTTGCACTGAAGCCGAATCGGAGCACGACTTTCTGAGGCGTCTCTTGACCTGGCGCGGCTCGAGGGTGTCCGATGCCGGTTGCTACTTGCGTTTTACGGGGGAAGCCGCCCGGAGGCAACGGGCGTCGGAGCCAGCGGCCCCGACCCCGCGGACGCTTGGCAACTCGAGGCGTCCAGCTCAATCCAGTGCGTCGTGCTTGGTTTCCCGTTTGGTGCCCGACGCCGCATCACGGGGCGTCACGAGGCGGTACGGATGCCTGTGCCGGGGGGCCTCGAGCGCGCTCGGGAAGCCACGTTGCGGCATGGGGCATCACTGGGCGGCAGGCCCAAGGGCAGCCTTAGAATCGGGTGTCCCTCATGGGACGTGGGGCTTCTAATTCCTCCCCCGCAGGGCCGCCCGAAATCTCCCGATTCCCGGGCGAGCGGTGTTCTCCGAGAGCCGTTGCTAGCCGCGCCCGTCATGCCGGTCGTCGCGGCGGATTCGTGGCTCGTGCGCGAGTAACAGGTCGGTTTCTGGTGGACGATCTTCATCTTTGGCCCATTCGTTACCCTCGCGGGTTACCGCTCGCTCCTTGCAGATCCCGCACGTTTGAATGAGCTGTTCGGTGATGCCGCGCTACGCGCGCACTCCGTTACGAGCTCCTGAGCTCCTTGCAGGAGTCGGCCTGCTCGAACCCGTCAGCGGGCGCGAGCGGTGACGCCGAGGGCTCGTGCTCTACCGGTGCCGTCGACCACCGGGGATCGCGCCTCCTGCCCGTGGAAGCGCTGCACGAGCCACCAGGCCGCCACGGCATAGATCGCGCCCGCGATCCCATCGACGAGATAGTGCTCGCCCATGTACACGATCGCAAAGAGGACACCGAGGGTGTTCAGGGCGAGCAGGATTACGACCCAACGGGGAAGGCCGAACTTGACGGCGGCGAAGATGCAGATCAGCGGGAACGCGACATGGAGCGACGGCACCGCCGCCGTGACGTCGTAGCGGTGTGGGTTTCCGATAAGGCCCGCGAGCTGCGTGAGATGCAAGTCGTACAGGCTGTCCTTCAGCACATGGTGGACCGGGGGCACGTAGCCCTTTTGGGCAGCGAGCCAAGGCGGTGCGGTGGGAGCGAGGATGAAGGTGATCTCCGCAAGGACGAGCGCCGTCAGCATTCCGAACATCAGCCTCGCAAACGCCTGGCCTCGGCCCGTGAGGACGAATACGCAGCCCAGGACGAGCGGGACCCAGAAATGCGACACGTACATGGCGACCGAGAAGACCTCCAGGGGCCCGGTCTTGCCGTGATACAGATGGTCCTGGAGCCAGAGCGTCGGGATCGGCCCGGGCGTGAGCCACTCCTCGAGCTTGAGCTGCGGCGTGTAGTGAACCGAGAGCTTGTACTCGGACACGATCTGCGCTGCGAGGAGGTACGACACGAGGCCGAGGCAGAACGGCACGAAGTAGTAGAGAAACCGTCCCCCTCGCCCGATGAAGACGGCGAACGCCAGCATGCCGACGAGTAACGGCGTTATGGGCACGTCCCCGTGCAGGATGCCGGTCACCTCCAGCACCACGGCGTACGCGCCGAACCCGAGGGCGAGCAGCGTCCGGAAGTACTTCGCCCCGGTGGTCTGGCTCGAGCTCGACGAGTCGACTAGGCGCTCCACCCTGGCCAGGCCCCGGAGCAGGAGCCCGATCGTCATCGCGTACGCCGTGCGGGCCCACCGCGTGACGGTTGTGGGTTCTGATCGATCCTGCGGGAGAACGGTGCAACCGTGTCGCTCGAGCATGGAACGAGGATCGGCAGCGGCGCCGGAAAACTTCAGCCTCTATGCGCGCCTGGGGTGTCGCAGAGCTCGATCGGGCGTCGTGATCCTCGTCGCCCGCGCGGAAGCCGACCACCAGGACGGCAGCGCAACGCAGGAACGAGCGAGAGGTTGCTTGCCGGCGTGCTAGGAGGGTTTGGCGGAACGGTGCTCGTTGCCGAGGCGCGATCGACACTGTGATCGCCAGGACGCAGGGAGCTCCAATAGTGACGAACTATTGGGGCGACTGAGGACGCCGCGGGCGCAGCGTCGAGCGCGATTCCGGCGGCTCAGTCACTGTTTCGCCAAGCCCTCCTAGGAGCCGGCGCGGAGGTCTTCCAGGAGTCGGCCTGCTCGAACCCGTCCTTGAGATCGCCTCCGAGATCCTGGAGCGTCGCCACGAGCTGCTGGCCCGACGTGATCGCCTGCTGGAGCGTCGCTGCCTGTCCGGACAGCTGCGTCACGATCTCCGCGAGGCCCGCACCGCTCGGGATGCCGGCGAGAGCGCTCTTGACGCCGTCGATCGTCTCCTGCGTGTCGGTGGTGAACGCGTCGAGGTCGTCCTTCGCCTGTGCACCCTCCGGCGTATCGGGAGCGCCGAGCGCCTTCAGGTCGTCGACGAGCTTCTGGGTCGCGTCGACGCCGTTCTGCACGGCGTTCGTCGCCTCGTCGCGCGTCGCGCCCGGCTTTGCGATCGCGTTCGCGGCGTCGGTCGTGATCTGCTGGACGCTCGTCTTCCACGTCGAGACTGAGGAGCAGACGTCGGACGCCCAGCCTTCTGCCGCCGACGTGTCGCTCCCGCCGCAGCCGGAGACGGCGAACACGACCACGAGGGCACCGAACGCGAGGCACCAAGGTCTCTGCACGCTGAGACGGTAACCGATCAGGCGGCAGCGTCGCCGCCGTGGCGGCTAAACAGGAGCGCCAGGATCCCGCCGAGATAGGCGAGCAGCGAGAGCAGCGCAGTCGTGCGAAGGGGGTGGCGCATGGCGGCGATCCTTTTCGACGCAGGTCGCAGCCTTCCTCCGCCAAGGGGGGTTTGGCGAAACAGTGGCTGAGCCATCGGAATCGCGCTGGACGCTGCGCTCGCTTCGTCCTCGGTCGCCCCAATAGTTCTGAGGCGGCGGCATAGGGGACAGGATTAATCCTGTCCCCTATGCGGTTTCCGTTTGCTCCCTGCGTCCTGGCGATCACAGCCTCCATCGCGCCCCGGCGGCGAGCACCGTCCCGCCAAACCCCCCTACACTCCTCTCCCATGACTGGGGTCGACGATCGGGTCGCGGCCGAGCCGCTCGAGTGGGAGTCGTCACTCTGGCGGACGGCGCTTGCGCAGTTCGACCACGCGCTCGATCATGCGGAGATCTCGCAGACGGTTAGCGAGCGCCTGCGCTATCCCGAGCGGTCGGTCCTCGTCTCCGTGCCGATCCTCCTCGACTCCGGCGAGACTCGCGTCTTTCCCGCGTATCGCGTCCAGCACTCGACGATACTCGGCCCGACGAAGGGCGGGCTCCGCTACGACCCCCACGTCTCCCTCGGCGAGTGCGCCGCGCTCGCGATGTGGATGACGTGGAAGTGCGCGCTTCTGCGTCTCCCGTATGGCGGCGCCAAGGGCGGCGTCCGCTGCAATCCACGCGAGCTCTCGACGGGCGAGCTTGAGCGGCTGACGCGCCGGTACACGGCGGAGCTCGCTGCCCGTGATCGGGCCGAAGGAGGACATCCCGGCGCCGGACATGGCGACGAACGAGCAGACGATGGCCTGGATGATGGACACGTACTCCATGCAGATGGGCCACGCCGTGCCCGAGATCGTCACCGGCAAGCCGATCTCGATCGGCGGCTCGATCTTCCGACACGAGGCGACCGGCGTCGGGGTCGTGATGGTCGCCGACCGCGCGTGCCAGCGGCTCGGCTGGAACCTCTCCGAGCTGCGTTGCGTCGTCCAGGGGTTCGGGAAGGTCGGCGGCGTGGCAGCGCTCGACCTCGCCGAGCGCGGCGCGACGGTGGTCGGGATCGGCGACTACTCGGGCGGCGTGCACGACCCGAACGGCCTCGACGTCCCAGCTCTTGCGTCGTGGACGGCGGGCGGCCGCTCGCTCGCGGAGGCCCAAGGCCCGGCAAGGGTGACGAACGCCGAGCTGCTCGAGCTGCCGTGCGACCTGCTCGTCCTCGCAGCGCTCGAGGATCAGCTGACGGAGGAGAACGCGCCGCGCATACAGGCGCGGATGGTGGCGGAAGGGGCGAACGGGCCGACGTCGCTCGAGGCGGACGAGATCCTCGCCGAGCGTGGCATTCCGATCCTCCCGGACGTGCTGACGAACGCGGGAGGCGTCACCGTTTCCTACTTCGAGTGGGTGCAGGACATCGGGCGCTTCTTCTGGGACCCGACGACATTCGTGGGCGGCTCGCGGACAAGATGGCCGATGCCTTCGACCGCGTGTGGACGCTGTCCGAGCAGAAGCGGCTTTCACTGCGCGATGCCGCGCTGGTGTCGGGCATTCGCGAAGTGGCGGCCGCGCTCGAAGCGCGAGGGTTGTATCCGTGACGCTCGTCCGCGAGGCGATGGTCGCCGAGCCGACGACGCTCGAGTCGACCTCGAGCGCCGTCGACGCGGGCGAGCGGCTGTCGCAGCCGGACGTCCGCGCAGTCCTCGTCACGGAAGCGGACGGGACGCTCGTCGGCGTCGTCACACGGACGACGCTCGTGCGCGCCGTCGTCGCCGCAGGGCGCGACCCCGGTTCGACGAAGCTCGTCGAGATCGCCGAGCCGCCGCGGTTCACGATCGACGCCGACCTCGACGTCGACGAGGCGTTCCACCAGCTTGAGGAGCACGACCTCGAGCGCGTGCCGGTGGTCGAGGAGGGGCGGCTCGTCGGCGTCCTCTCGCGCAGTGTGCTCCAGCGCCGCCTCGCTGAGGACGAGGGGCCGGAGTCGCCGGAAGAGCCAACAGCGGCGTAGGCGCATGTCGCCCTTGGGCGGGCCATACTCCGCGCGTGAGCTCCGGCCCAAGCACTCGGCCGGTCACGCTGCTCGAGAGGTCGAACAGCGCCTCCGCGTCGGCGGTCATTGCCATCAGAGCCCCCTTGTTCGTGCCGGACGTACGCCGCGGCCGAGTCTAGCGTCGCTCAGGCCCGGCTTCGATCCGCTCGCGCATGGCTTCGACCGTGCCGCGCCGGTCGTGGACATACTCGAGCCACCAGGTGGCGCCCGCGGCCTCGTACGCGGCGGCGACCGAAGCGTCACCAGGCTCCGAGTAGCCGAACACGGCGACCTCGAACAGGGTGTCGTCGGAACGGAGGCCGTGAATCGTCCGAAGGCCGTCTTCGATCTGGGCGGGTTTGAGCGTCATTCCCTCCATGTCGGCCGTGTCCGGGAGCCAGCCGTTCCAGCGTGCCGCGCGCCGGAGAGCCGGCTGCGAGTTGCCGCCGATCCAGAACGGAATCGGGCTCGTGGGCGCCGGCTGCACGGTCACGTCCTCGACGGTGTAGTGGGCGCCTTCGTGCGTCACGGGCCGTCCCGACAGGAGCTGGCGCAGCACGCCGAGCCCCTCGTCGAGCTTCTCGGCGCGCAGTCGCGCATCCTCTGGCTCGCCGAAGGCGGCGAACTCGCGAGGTAGGCCGCCGAGCCCCGCACCGAAGACCACGCGCCCGCCGCCCGTCAGTCCGTCGAGCGTCGCGAGCTGGTGTGCGAGCACATGTGGCCGCCGCCGCGGCAACGGCGTGACGGACGTTCCGAGGATCAGCCTCGATGTCGACACTCCGACGGCGGCCAGGACCGTCCACGGGTCGGCTGCAGGATGGCCCCAGACGAAGCCGAGGTGGTCCCAGATGATCAGCGCTTCCCAGCCGGCCGCCTCCCCGGCGCGGGCGAGCTCGACGGTGACGTTCGGGTCGGCGTACGAATCGATGTTCGAGATGAACAGCCCGTGCCGCATCGATCTCAGCAGCAGCTGTAGGCGCCGGGCGGCGCGGCTCCCTCGACCGGCTCCGGCAGCTGTGCGGCCTCGATCGCGGCGCCGCGGAGGATGTCGTGCTCCGAAGCCTCGATCGCGTCGAGCCCGTAGCGCCGAACGATCTCGTCGAGGATTACCGCCCCGGCGACGATCACCGGCGCACGCTCCGGCTCGAGGCCGGGCACGTTTCGGCGCTCATCGAGCGATAGAGCGGCGAGCCGCTCGAGCTGCTCCTCGATCGCTTGTCGAGAGAGCGCGTGGCCGTGGACGCGCTCGGGGTCGTAGTCGACAAGGCCGAGATCGAGAGCTGCGAGAGACGTCACCGTGCCGGCGACGCCGATCCCGTGCGACACGTTGAGATCGGGCAGGACGTTCCTGACGTGCGCCGCAAGCGCCGAGCCGTCCTCGCCGAAGCGCTCGGTCAGGCGCACGCAGCCCAGCTCGAGGCTGACGTGAGAAGTGAGGCCGTCCGGGCCGCCGACCACGAGCTCGGTCGAGCCGCCTCCGATGTCGACGACGACCGTCCGCGGCTCGACGCTCCGTCCGGCCGTCACGCCGCGGAACATCAGCTGCGCCTCCTCGTCTCCGGATAAGAGCCTCGTCGTGAAGCCGTAGCTCCACTCGACCTCGCCGAGGAACGCCTCGCCGTTCTCCGCGTCGCGGACGGCGCTCGTCGCGACCGCGAGCGTCCGTTCTGCGCCGAGCCTGTCGATCTCGCGCCGATACTCCGTCAGGCAATTGCGGGTCCGGGCGATCGGCAGGGGGAGGAGCCGGCGCCGGCCGTCGACGCCCTCGCCGAGGCGTGTGATCTGAAGGCGCCGGACAACCTCCTCGACGCTCTCGCCTTCGACATCTGCGACGAGCAGGCGCGTCGAGTTGGTGCCGAGGTCGACGGCCGCGACGCGGGTCACATCTACCTAGGGAAAGAAGACGAGCGCGCCGTCGAGCAGCGAGCGGGTGTCCTGGACCGCGCCGAACAGGACTCGGGCGCGAGCCAGCGAGATCGAGAGCCGGCCGGTCTCGCGCTCGAGCGCGACGCGTCGCGCCTCGAGCACGGCCATCCGCTTCTCCAGGACCGTCGACCTCATCTGGATCTCGTCCGCTGCGGCCATCATCCGCTTCAGCGCGGGCCGGCCGCGCTTCCAGAAGCCGACACCTCGGATCGTGGCCCAGACGAGTCCGACCACCGAGCCGACGACGAAGACGGTGAGCGCTATCCAGACGTAGCCCGGCATGCCCTGACTCTATCCGGCAGCGCTATACTGGCCGCCGCGACGCGGGGTGGAGCAGTCAGGTAGCTCGCCGGGCTCATAACCCGGAGGTCGCAGGTTCAAATCCTGCCCCCGCTACCTCGAAAGGCCCCGGAAACGGGGCCTTTCGGTCTGAGGCTAGTGATCGGCTGGCAAGAACCCTTGTCCGGTCATCGCCCGTCGAGTCTGATCCGACCTCGCGTACCCCGGGCTCCCGAATGATGCGGCTGGGCTACTCAGTACCACTTTCCCTTCGCGAAGCCGCCAAAGATGACGAGTCCGACGAGACCGATGATCAGTCCCCACCAGAAGCTCCAGAAGATGACCAGGAGAATCCCCACGATCACGAGGATGCCGCCAAGGCCGATGCCGCCGTTACGGTTGCCCACGAGCCCTACCTCCGGTTTCTGCCGCTGTCTGCGGCATTCGAGCGAGCTTATCCACTCGTGACCACCGGTAAACGCATGTCGCTCAGTTAGTGAGCTGAACCTTGCTATTAGGCGCCCTCGTTGGCGCTTCCGGACGCGTTACCGCCGTTTCATCAATTTCCGCTCGTAACCAGCCGACGCCGGGCGGTGTAACTCTGTGGAATGCGTATGTTCGTCGCGGTTGCGGCCATCTCGCTGTTGCTCGCAGCCACGTCGGGCGACGCGTTCTCCCAGTCAGGGGAGGTGACCGGAGAGCAGCGGATCGGGCTCGTTCTGGCGACCTGGGGCCCAGAGCCCGTCACCGTCGAGGAAGCCCGAGCCGCCGTCGCAGAAACCGCGACCTATATCCGCGAGGCGTCGTTCGGCAAGACGTCGCTATCGGTCGAGGTGATCGGTTGGACGCATGCGCTCCGGAGACGCCCGCGCGGCTGCGACACCGAGGGTGTCCACGAAACGATCCGCGGATCGGTCGATCTCAGTCGATTCACCCTCGTCGCGTACCTCCTTCCGGGCATGGATTGCCCCTGGGGTGGTGCGTACTACCCGCCGGGTGTCTGGATGCTCGGGAAGATCTCGAAGGATCTCTTCGCGCACGAGTTGGGGCACAACTACGGGGTGCGAGAGGAGGGCCCGGCCTGGATCTGCACTGCGAAGTGTCGAGCGGAGAACTACTCGAGCCCCTACAGCGTCATGGGGCACGGCAGCGGGCACTTCAATGCCTTCGAGAAATGGCGCTTCGGATGGATCGCGCGCGAAGGCCCGGCTCTCGTGAACGGCGAGTACCGGATCGCCCGGATCGATCGTCCGTCTGCGGTCGCCCACGCCCTCTACATCGTTTCGGGGGCGGACGAGTACTGGATCGAGTACAGGCCAGAGGTTTCGTGGCCGGTCGTGCACGCGGGTGCGAACGACGCGCGCTCCACTCCGAGCCGATTTCCTCAGCGCAACCTGCTGCTGGCGAGCGCACGGAGCGCGAAGTTCTCGGTGCGGAATGCCTTCGAGGTGGTCATGCTCGACTCAGATCCGGAGCAGGCGACGCTTCGCTTCCGCTGGACCGACCGAACCCGACCATCCCGCCCGGACCTCGATGCGACCACGTCGGGCCGGTGGGTGACGCTTAGCTTCCCTGCCACTGATACGGGCAGCGGTGTTGACCGTTACGAGGTCTCGATCGGCTCACGCTATCGCGCTGTGGTAGCCACGACCGAGGTCGTGGACGGAGAGCTCTCCGGTCATGAGGCCGCCCATCGAGTTCGCCTGCCACGAGGAGCCCACCGCGTTGTCGTGAGGGCGGTCGACCGAGCCGGCAATCGCGGCCCCACCGCAGTGCGTGTGGTGCGCGTGCGATGACCGAGCCTGCGTTGAAGGCCGTTCCGGAGCCTCCTCCCGACGAGGCCGACCTCGTCGAACGTGCGCGCAAAGGCGATCACGGCGCGTATGAGACGCTTGTCCGGATCCACGAGCAGGCCGCCTTTCGTGTCGCGTTCGCCATCGTCGGCTCGGCAGCGGATGCCGAGGATGTCGCCCAGGAGGCGTTCGTGAAGGCATATCGCGCACTCGAGCGCTTCCGCCGTGGAGCACCGTTTCGCCCGTGGCTGCTCCGAATCGTCGGCAACGAGGCCCGCAACGCACGGCGCGCCTCGGGTAGGCGGGCCTTCCACGAGCGCCGCGCCGGCATGCTCGAGCCGGTGCGCACGAGTACGGGGACCGACGAAGAATTGTTTGAGCGCAGTGACCGCGCCCGAATTCTCGCGGCGGTCGACGCCTTGCCCGAGGGCGAGCGTACGGCGATCGTGGCGCGCTACTTCGTCGGGCTCTCGGATGCCGAAGCCGGCGCGGCACTGGGTGTGGCCCGCGCGACGGTGAAGATGCGGGCCTGGCGCGGGCTGAGGCGACTGAGACCGGAACTGGAGGAGAAGGGATGACGAACGAGCCCGCATTGCGGAGCGCATCCGTCGGGTGGTTCCCGCCGACCCCGGCGTTGGCGGAAGCGGTGCGCGTGCGTCTGCCCTCGACTCCCGACCCCCGGCGCCGGCGCGTCCGGCGCGCCCTGGTGGTCGCGATCGCGATCCTTCTGCTCGCGGGCACCGCGATCGCCGCGTCCACACTCGATCTCGTTCCCGGGGTGCGGATCCATCGTGCCGACCGGCTGCCGGAGGTGTCGTACACCTGGCAGCCGAGCGGGACTCCGGTCGACCTCGAAGACGCGCGACGCAGCGTGCCGTTCACGCTCCTTCTTCCCTCGGGCATTCAGCGTCCAGACCGGATACTGCTCGACCGCGATCATGACGGTGCACCCGTTGTCACCGCGATCTACGGAGGACGTGAGGGTGCTTCGCTCGTGCTCACCCAGTGGGAGGCGAACGGCGTTCTGTTCGACAAGCTCGTCGGGCACGACACGAGCACGAAGTTCGTCGACGTTGACGGTGCCCCAGGCATCTGGATCGAGCGGGTCGACCACGTGGTCTTCTACCGCGGAAGGTCCGGAGACGAGCTGCGATTCGTGGGTTACCTGTCGGGAAACACGCTCGTCTGGGAGAGGGGGTCCGTCTCGTATCGGCTGGAGGCGGACGTCTCGCTCGATCGCGCGCTCGAGCTTGCACGGTCGCTTCGACCGGACGAGTAACCGGCGGGCCGCTAGCGGTGTATCCCTGGCATGCGGCTAAAGCCGGCAGCCCTGTTCATTGCGGTGACGGTAAGCGTCGGGATGCCCGCGGGAGCCGTCAGTTCGAGCTCGTCTTCCGGTGTCGCGACCGGACGAATCCCTGAGGCGCGGGCGTTGCGCTCGTGCGCGGGGGCGGGTCCCTATTGGCCGACGATGACGCTAGCGCTCAGCGGTACCACCGCCTGGGTCGCCTGCAAGGAGCAGGCACGACTCGTGCGGATGGCGCTCGCCACGGGTCGGAGAACCGCAAGCGTGCAACTCGACGGGCAGGTGACCGCCGTCGCCGTGGGCCTCGGCTCGGTTTGGGCGCTCGATGCCGGCGCCACGCTCTACCGCCTCAACCCGCGCACCGCGCGGGTGGCGAAGCGCATTCCACTCGATGCGATCGCGGCGTACAACATCTGGATCGGGGCCGGGGCGGTCTGGATTGCCGACGACCAGGGCGCCCGGGTCCTGCGCATCTCACCGCGGACGAACAAGACCGTCGCGCACATCTCGGTTGGAGACGGGCCAGCCGACATGGTGTTCGTCGGCAAGAAGGCATGGGTCATCACGCACCGGGACAACACGCTTTACCGCATCGACGCGGCGACGGACGTCGCGACGCGTCTCGCGATCGTCGGAGGCAGCGATGCCGCCGCCGAACGCCTCGCGATGGCGGGGGACAGCCTCTGGATCACAGGGCGCGGTGTGCCGCTCCTCGAGGTGGATCCCGAAACTGGTGCGACCCGTCGCTCTGTCGACATCGATGGCACCGGAATCGATGTCGTCGCGACCGCCGATGCGCTCTGGGTTCCTGTCCGCACCGCCGCCGTCGATCGGACCGGCTTTCCGACGATGACGGCCGTTCGACGCGTGACGACCGCGGGAACTGTGACGACGGTCGCGACCGCTCGCGGGCGCGTCGACGTTCACGGCCTCGCGGTCGGACTGGGCTCCGTGTGGCTCGCCGACAACACGGGCGGCTTCCTCTACCGGCTCCCGAAGTGAGGCGAAGAGAGTTCACTGCGATGGCGCTCGGTGCGGGTGTCGGTATTCCGCTCGCCGCGGTCGAGCTAAGCCGAGCACTCGCCACTCCGGGGACGTCCCGGTTACCGGATCGACCGCTCGCGATCCCGCGGGACGCCATCATTCGGACGGCAGTCGCCATCGGACCGGGCACGAACGTGATCGACCTCGCCGGCCCTTGGGAGGTATTCCAGGACGCGGCGATGGCAGGAGCCGCTGCCCGGTTCGAGCTCTTCGCGGTTGCGCAGGAGATGAGAGCCGTCGAAGCGAGCGGCGGTCTGAGGCTGGAGCCGACGTACGCGTACGAGACAGCGCCACAGCCGCAGGTCGTCGTCGTTCCGGCACATCAATCGAGCGGCCGTACGCTCGAATGGCTCCGTGATGTCGCCCAGCGGGCTGACCTCGTCATGTCCGTCTGCACCGGCGCCTACATCGTCGCGGAAGCAGGTCTGCTCGACGGGATGTCGGCGACTACGCACCACGGCTCGTACGACGACTTCGAGGCGTCCTTTCCTGCGATTCGCGTCGTGCGCGGCCGCCGTTTCGTCGAGCACGAGCACGTGGCGACCGCCGGTGGGCTCACGGCCGGCATCGACCTCGCGCTTCGGGTCGTCGAGCGCTACCTCGGCCGCGATGCGAGGGACGTGACCGCGGCGTACATGGAGTACGAGCGTCGCCCGTACTCATCGAACGATCCAGCGTAGGCGCGTTCCCCGAAAGGTCTGCTTTCCAGGGCCTTTTACGCAGGCGGCTCAGCTCTTAACGCGGGCGCAATGAAGCCTTACCGTGGGTCAACAACAGATCGGCTGCCTTGACGTTTCAGCTCGTAACCACCCGACGCGAAAGGCAGGCAGCGATGTCCACGTCCGCCGAGCACGTTTCAATCGCCGAAGACGTCGAAGTCGAGGAGACTCGAGTGGCGCGCTGGCGCTTCGACCAGTTCCGTGCGCTCGGGTTCGAGCCGGAGGACGCGTTCATGCTGACGGTGTCGCGCGTCGACCTCCAGGCCGCGCGCACGCTCGTCGAAGAGGGCTGCTCACTTCCGCTCGCGCTTCGGATCCTGCTGTAGACGAGTCGGGGTCGTAGAGGTCGGCAGTCGCCGCCCGGGTACCCTCGGCAGGTGCCGCAGCGCTCCGACATCCGTAACGTCGCGATCGTCGCCCACGTCGATCACGGCAAGACGACCCTCGTCGATGCGCTGCTCTGGCAGTCCGGGGCCTTCCGAGAGAACCAGGCCGTCGCCGAGCAGATCCTCGATACCGGGGAGCTCGAACGCGAGAAGGGGATCACGATCCTGGCCAAGAACACCGCCGTCCGCCACGGCGCCGTGAAGATCAACATCGTCGATACGCCTGGCCATGCCGACTTCGGCGGTGAGGTGGAGCGCGGGCTGACGATGGTCGACGGCGTCCTGCTCCTCGTCGACGCGAGCGAGGGCCCGCTGCCGCAGACGCGCTTCGTGCTCCGCAAGGCGCTCGAGGCGCGACTTCCCGTGATTCTCGTCGTCAACAAGGTCGACCGCCCGGATGCGCGAATCGCCGACGTCGTCGACGAGGTCTACGCGCTTTTTCTCGACCTCGACGCGGACGAGAGTCAGATCGAGTTTCCGATCGTCTACTGCAACGCAAAGGCGGGTCGTGCCTCGCTCGCGCCCGACCCGGACGGGCTCGAGCCCGACCTCGCGCCGCTCCTCGAGCTGGTCCTCGAGCACATCCCGCCTCCCGTCTACGAGGAGGGTCATCCGCTGCAGGCGCTCGTCACCAACCTCGACGCCTCGCCCTACGTCGGCCGGCTTGCGCTCTGTCGCGTGCAACAGGGAACGATTCGCCGCGGCCAGGAGCTTGCATGGTGCCGAACCGACGGGACGATCACGCGCGCGAAGGCGACCGAGCTGTTCGTCAGCGAGGCGCTCGACCGGGTCGAGGCCGAGGAGGCTGGGCCTGGCGACCTGATCGCCGTCGCTGGCATCCCCGAGGTGATGATCGGCGAGACCCTCGCGGACCCGCTCGATCCGCGGCCGCTGCCCGTGATCTCCGTCGACGAGCCGTCGCTCTCGATGACCGTCGGCATCAACACCGCTCCGCTCGCCGGCAGAGACGGCGACAAGCTGACCGCGCGCCAGGTCGAGAGCCGCCTCCAGGCCGAGCTCGTCGGAAACGTCTCGCTGCGCGTCCTCCCGACCGAGCGGCCCGAGGTGTGGGAGGTGCAGGGTCGCGGCGAGCTGCAGCTCGCAGTGCTGATCGAGCAGATGCGACGCGAGGGATTCGAGCTGACGGTCGGCAAGCCGCAGGTCGTGACCCGCGTCGTCGACGGCGAGGTGCACGAGCCGATGGAGCGCGTCTCGGTCGATGTGCCGGAGGACTACCTCGGCGTCGTCACGCAGCTGTTCGCCCTTCGCAAGGGACGGACTGAGGCGCTCGTCAACCATGGAACGGGCTGGGTGCGGATGGACGTCGTCGTTCCCGCCCGCGGCCTGATCGGGTTTCGCACCGAGTTCCTCACCGAGACGCGCGGGACCGGCATCCTCCATCACGTCTTCGAGCGCTTCGAGCCGTGGCACGGCGAGCTCCGGACGAGACCGACCGGCAGCCTCGTCGCCGACCGCGCGGGGAAGACGACTGCCTTCGCCCTCATCAACCTGCAGGAACGCGGCTCGCTCGTGGTCGGGCCGGGTGCCGACGTCTACGAGGGGATGATCGTCGGCGAGAACGCACGGGCCGACGACCTCGACGTCAATGCGACGAAGGAGAAGAAGCTGACCAACATGCGCGCGGCGTCGTCCGACGACTTCGTCCGGCTGATCCCGGCCCGAGCTCTCTCGCTCGACCAGGCGCTCGAGCTGATCCGGGAGGACGAGTGCGTCGAGGTGACGCCGCAGAACGTACGCCTGCGCAAGGTCGAGCTGTCCGCACAGCGTCGGCAGACGGCTACGAGCCGTAAGGCGCGGGGATTGGCGGCCGTCTGATGGGGGAGAAGCTCACGCGCGAGCAGCACGCGCGCCTCGCCGCAGAGCTCGCGGAGCTCGAAGGCCCGAGGCGGCGGGAGATGGTCGAGGCGATCAGTGCCGCTCGCGCGCACGGCGATCTCTCGGAGAACTTCGAGTATCACGCCGCGAAGAACGAGCAGGGCCTGCTCGAGCGGCGGATCGTGATCCTCCGCGACCGGTTCGACCATGCAGAGATCGTCGAGGACGGCGCGGCGGACGTCGTTTCCGAGGGATCGCACGTGGTCGTTCTCAACGAGTCCGGCGCTCGGATCGACGTCGAGATATCCGCTCTCGGCGGCGTCGGTACCGTCTCCCCATCATCGCCGCTCGGCTCGGTCGTCCTCGGCAAGCGTGTCGGGGATGAGGTCGACGTCCGGGCGCCGAGTGGGACCTGGCGGGCTACGGTCGTCGAGATCCGCGCAGCAGCATCGGGCGCTTGATCGCGAGTACTGGACGGCGCCCAGCGCGGCCGGTTCTCCTCTACGACACCGGATGCAGGCTCTGCCGGTTCGCTGCGCGGATCGTCGCGCGGCTCGACCACAGCGGAGATCTGGCGCTCCTTGGGCTGGACGACGCCTCGGCCGATCCGCTACTCGAGGACGTCTCCGAGGAAGAGCGCGGCAGATCGATCCGGCTCGTCCTTCCGGACGGGCGCATGATCTCGGCAGGGGCGGCTGCGCTGGGCGTCCTCGAGCGGCTGCCGGCGACGCGGATGCTCGCCCGGTCGTTCGCCCGGCTCCGCGCGCTGCCTGCGGCCGAGGCGACCTATGCCTTCGTCGCCCGGCACCGCGCCCACATCGGCCTGCTCGTGCCGGATGGCTCCGCTCCGCGGCGCTACCCCTGACCGTGTCGCGTTACGAGTTGCTCGATGCCGACCAGATGTTGATGCCGCTGTCCGTCGCGTAGCGGTCGATCTCGGCCAGCTCCTCGGCGGTGAAGTCGGCGCGATCGAGTGCGGCGATGTTCATCTCGAGCTGGTCGACGCTGCTTGCGCCGATCAGCGTCGAGGTCATGCGGGCGTCGCGCAGCGTCCAGGCGAGAGCCATCTGCGCCAGGGTCTGGCCTCGCGCCGCGGCGATCTCGCGCAGCGCCCTCACCTTCTCCAGCGCCTCCTCGGTCAGCAGGTCGGGCGACAGCGAGGTCGGGCCGCTTGCCCTCGATCCCTGGGGGATCCCGTCCAGGTACCGGTCGGTGAGCATGCCCTGGCCGAGAGGCGAGAAGCCGATGCAGCCGATCCCCAGCTCGCCGATGACGTCGAGGAGACCCTGCTCGATCCAGCGGTTCAGCAGCGAATAGGACGGCTGGTGGATGAGGAGCGGCGTGCCCAGCTGACGCAGGATCGCGGCGGCCTCCCCCGTTCGCTCTGCCGAGTAGGACGAGATCCCCGCGTACAGGGCCTTGCCCTGGCGCACCGCCGCGTCGAGCGCCCCCATCGTTTCCTCGAGCGGCGTCTCGGGGTCGAAGCGATGCGAGTAGAAGACGTCGACGTAGTCGAGGCCCATCCGCTCGAGGCTCTGGTCGAGGCTCGCGAGCAGGTACTTGCGGGAGCCCCACTCACCGTAGGGCCCAGGCCACATGTCGTAGCCGGCCTTCGTCGAGATCACGAGCTCGTCGCGAAACGGCCTGAGGTCGGAGCGCATGAGCAGGCCGAAGCTCTCCTCGGCCGAGCCGTACGGCGGACCGTAGTTGTTCGCGAGGTCGAAGTGCGTGACCCCGAGGTCGAACGCCCGTCGCACGATCGCGCGGCTCGTGTCGAAGGGGCGATCGTGTCCGAAGTTCCACCAGAGCCCGAGCGAGATCGCCGGGAGCTTGAGGCCGCTCCGGCCGCAGCGCCTGTAGGACATGCGGTCGTAGCGCTCGGCATCCGGTACGTAGGTCATGGCGCCTCGCGTGGTCGACATTGCCTCTTCTCCTCGACTGCGGTCGAAGCAGGGACGTTACAGCGAGGTTTCCGTTCTGGAGGACCCGAGCCCAGCGTGCTGCGGGGCGAGTCGGTGGGCGACCGCCGCCGCCTCGCGCCGGTTCGGCGCGCCGAGCTTTCGCAGGATGTGCGAGACGTGGACGCTCGCCGTCTTGACGCTGATGACGAGGGTCGTGGCGATCTCACGGTTCGTATAGCCACGGGCGAGGAGGCTCAGAACCTCTGCTTCGCGCGGCGTCAGACCGAGAGTCTCCTCCAGATCCTGCTCGTGCTCGGGCGACCTTTCCTCCGGTGCTCTGAGGTCGAGTCGCGCGCGTGCGGCCAGCGACTCCAGCTCCCACAGGAGCGGCCGTGCTCCGATCCGGGCGGCCACGGCGTGCGCTGCCCTGAGCGGCACGCCCGCCTCGAGGCGGGACGCTCCACCGGCGGCGAGGGCCTCCGCCTCTCGCCAGCGGCAGTAGGCGGCGAGCGGCGGGCGTTCGAGACGCTCCCAGCTCGCTGCGATCTCCGACCACGACTCAGCTCTTGCAGGGCCAACCGCGCGTTCGTGCTCGGCCTCTGCCATGGCCAGCCACGCGCCGGCGTTCGGCGTTACGCTCGAGGCCTTCGCGGCGGCACGCCGAGCGAGGGCGATCAGCTTCCCCGCGCGACCTCGCCAGTTGCGGACAGCCTCGGAATCGCGGCGCGCGGAAGCAAGCGCTGCCAGCTCCGCCTGGGCACGCAGACCCTTGGCACAGAGCCAGACGCGTAGCTGGCCCGCCTGGCGCGAGCGCGCCCGGGCCAGGCCGTTGCGGACTGCCTGCTCGGCATCTGTCCACCTACGCTCCCACAGGGCGAGCTCCGCGACGTAGGCGTCGTAGGTCCCCTGCCCTCCGTCCTCTCGCAGCGTGGTGCGTGCGGCCGCGAGGTGTCGCCGCGCATCGTCGAAATCGCCGCGACCGAGGTCGAGGTCCGCGCGGATGATGAACAGCATGTACGGAAAATTGGCCGTGATCGAACGAAGCGCGGCGCCGCTCACACTGTCGGCTTTATTCCAGTCGCCGATCGCGAGCAGCGCCTCGATTTGATTCGCGACGAGCACGGTGCGGTCGATCCCGTAGCGCCCAACCTCGTCGACCGCCGCGTCCGCCAGCCCGGCCGACTCGGCCGGCCGGCCCAGCATCGTCAGCACGTCGGTAAGCGAGGTGTACGCTCGCCGCAGCGCCCGGGGATCGCCGTTCTCCCGCGCAGCTTCCAGCGCCTGCCAGAGGACGGCAAGGCCCTTGTCGCCGTGCCCGAGGTAGGCGAGGTCTCGACCGAGCTCGGTGAGCGCCAGCAGCTCCGCTTCTTGCGCGCCGACTTCGCGCGCCAGCTCCAGTGCCTGGCGGCTGACCGGGAGCGACTCGTCGAAGCGCCAGGCCAGCATCAACCCCTGCGCGAGGGCCGCGAGCGCCTCCGCGCGTGCAACAGAAGGGGGTTGCGCCGGTACAAGCTCGACCGCGCGCTCGCAGGCGGCGAGAGCCGCGTCGGTCAGGCCGCTCTCGTGCAGATAGCCGGCGAGGCTCTCGTGTAGGTGCGCGGCACGCAGCGAATCCCGGTCGCCGACGAGCTCGATCGCCTGCCGTGCGAGCTCGACAGCATGCGGGGCGGCGCCCGTCTGGCTGGCCAGGGCTGCCGCCCATGAGGAGAGTGATGCAAGGTCGCGTCCGGTGAGCTCCCGAGCGTCCGGCGCTGCAGGCCACAACGCAAGCGCCCGCTCGAGATGCGCCAGAGCCTCCGCGAGCCCGAAGACGGCCTCCGCCTGCCGCGCCGCTTCGAGCGAGGCGACGAGAGCCTCTTTCGTACGACCCGCAGCGGCCCAGTGCGGTGCGAGCTCGGCGGGAGCAGCCGCCGTGTCGCGCGAGAGCTCGTCGGCAAGCAGCGCGTGCAGCTCCTCGCGCTCACCGGGCAGGATCGTCGCGTAGATCGCCTCCGCCAGGAGCGCGTGGCGGAAGCGGAAGCTGCCGGACGACTGATCGGCAACGAGGACTCCGTTCTCGACCGCTTGCCGCAGCGACCTGCGCACCTCGCGCTCCGGAAGGTCCGCCACTTGACGGAGCAGCGGGTACGCCACGTCGCGTCCGGCGGCGGCCGCCACGCGCAACACGCTCTGTGTCGAAGGGTCCAGCCTGATCACGCGCTGCAGCAGCAGCTCGCGCACGACCCGGGGAAGCTCGCCGCCCTGGTCGCGGGAGGCGGCAAGGAGCTCCTCGGCGAAGAAGGGGTTGCCGTCGGAGCGAAGGACGATCGCGTCCCTCAGCGCTGCCGACAGGGCCGAGTCGGCGCGGGCGACGACCAGCGTCTTCAGCTCGGCGTCGTCCAAAGGCCCGAGCTCGAGCACGGCACCCGAGCCCGAGTGGCGAACGCCGTCGCTCAGTCGGAGCATGCGCTCGGCCGACGAGGGCTCGTCATCACGGTACGTCCCGAGCAGCAGGACCCGCCGGTCGTCGAGGTTGTGCGCGAGGAAGACGACAAGGTCGAGGGTGGAGGTATCGGCCCAGTGCAGATCCTCGAGCACGAGCAGCACGGGTACGGCGGCTGCTCGCTCGGAGAGGAGGGCGAGCGTCTCCTCGAACACCTGCAGTTGCGACCGCGCCTTCGGACCATCGACCCGGCGAGGATCTCTCAGGGGACGGAGGGCCTCGGCGAACGGCTGATACGGAAGCTCCGTGCCGACGAGGTCGATCGACCGTCCGAGGAGGACGTCGAAGCCCGCGTCGCGGGCAATTCTCGAGAGCTCGGCGGCGAGCCGTGTCTTGCCGATGCCCGCTTCGCCGGCGGCTAGGACGGCCGCACCGCTCCCGGCTCGAGCGGCGTCGAGCAGGAGCTCGAGCTTCTCGACCTCGGCTACGCGCCCGATGAACACCTCGCTCGCGCGAGCATCCATGCCAGCCAGTATTGCGCGCGGACGCCGGCTCGCGGGTCAGCGCATAAGCGCCCGCGGACAAGATAGGTAGGCCGGCGCGAAAAGATGAGTCTCCTCGCCCGATGCGCTCCCAGCGCTTCGTGGCCACGATCGGCGGCGACCGAAAGGAGGCATGCGATGACAAACGTCGCGCAACCCATGCCCGTCGACGAGAAGCAGCGGACGGGGAGGATGAAGGCTCACACGGTGAAGGGCGGCGGCGGCTTGCAGCTGCACGTCCGCGAATGGGGGAGGGCGGACGGGCCGCCGATCCTGTTCATTCACGGCTGGTCGCAGAACCACCTCTGCTGGGCAAAGCAGTACGAGAGCGAGCTGGCCGACGAGTTTCGGCTCGTGGCCTACGATCTGCGCGGCCACGGGATGTCGGAGGCTCCGCTCGAGCCGGAGCACTACGCGGACGGAGACCTCTGGGCCGACGACGTGGCGGCCATCATCGATGAGCTGACCCTCGAGCGGCCGGTGCTCGTGGGGTGGTCCTACGGCGTCTTCGTCATCTGCGACTACATCCGCGCGAAGGGCGAGGATCGAATTGCCGCTGTCAACTTCGTCGAAGGCGCGGTCAGGCTGGGCGAGACGGCGTTCGGGACGCTCATCGGCCCCGGCTTTCTCGATCACTTCGCCGGCGCCACCGCCGACGACCTACCGACGAACATCGGCGCCATGCGCAGCTTCCTGAGGGTCTGCGCATCGAGGCCGATGCCGGCAGAGGACTTCGAGACGGCGCTGTGCTGGAACATCGTGGTGCCGGCCGAGATTCGCGCCAATCTCGGGGCGCGTCAGCTCGACTGTGACGACGTGCTGCACACTCTCGACGTGCCGGTGCTCATCACGCAGGGCCGGGCGGACACGGTCGTGCTACCGGCGATGGCCGAGCACATCCTCGCCACCTGTCCTGTCGCCGAGGCATCGTGGTACGAAGGCACCGGTCACCTCCTTCACTACGAAGAGCCCGAGCGCTTCAACCGCGAGCTGGCCGAGCTGACGAGACGCGCACGGTCCTGACACACGGAGCCGGCGGAGCTCCGGCCCCCGTTGGAAAGGCTCCGGAAACGGAGTCTTTCCTGCGTTTCGCAAAGGAGCCTCGCATGTCGGGCGGGACTGTCGGCCGATGCGAGTAAGGTGGCGGGCCTCACATGCGATCCCGTCCGCATGGCTGATACGGCGATTGGACGATCTGCCGAGTCGCCTCACGTGCGACCCGAACGAAGCGGCGTGCGCAGCGGCCTCCTGCTGGGCGCTGCGTCAGTTGTCGCGATCGTCGCAAACTACGTTTTCCTGCTTGCGGCCGGACGGCTGCTCGGCGCTGAGGATTACGGGTCGCTTGCGGCGCTGCTCGGGCTCCTGACACTTGTTCTGCTTCCCGCCGGTGCGCTTCAGATGGCTGTCTCTCGGGAGATTTCACGCAGGATGGCGGCTGACGACGCGTCCGGGGCCGACGCGTTTACCCGCGCAACGCTGCGCCTCGCAGCTCTCGCCACGGTGCCTCTCATCGGTGTCGCGCTCGTGCTGGCCGTACCGCTGGCAGGGCTGCTCGATATCGACACCGGCCTCCTCGTGCTGGCCGAGACCACACTCGTCACGGCGCTGGTCTTCCCGGTCTGTCTAGGCGTTCTTCAGGGGAGCCAGCGATTTCACGCATTGGCGGCGCTCTACGTCTTGCCCTGGATCGTTCGACTGATCGTCCTGGCCATCGCCGTTTCGGCCGGCTATCGACTCGGAGGCGCGATCTTCGCCACCGTCGTCGCGGCGGCGGTCGGGACGGTGACCGCGTTCGCCGTGCTTCACGTGCCGTTACGCCCCCTCGCCGACGAGGTGCGGCCCAGTCTCCACGGCTTCTTGCGGTATCTCGGGCCCGTGGCGGTTGGCCTGATCGGGATCGCGCTCCTCACGCACATCGACCTCCTGGTCGTCAAGGCGCGGTTCGGTGGTGACGAAGCGGGGAGCTACGGCGCCGCGTCCGCATTCGCCCGGATCGCTTTCTTCGTCCCGGCCACGATCCTCGCCGTGCTGTTCCCGCGAACCGCGGCGCGCCAGGCTCGCGGGGAGGAGACCGAGGACATCCTTGGCCGCTCGCTGCTCGCCACCGCTGTTTTCTGCGGAGGATTGGCGCTCCTCTACGCGGCAGTCGGGGTCGGCCTTGTGGTCGCGTCGTTCGGTGCGGACTTCGCCGAGGGCGGGACGGTGCTGGCCCCGTTTGCACTGGCGACAGGTCTGTTCTCTCTCGCCCACGTTCTCGTCGGCTATCACCTCTCCCGAGGCGAGACCCGTTACGCGTGGATCGTCGGGATCGGCGTGATCGCGCAGGTCGCTGTTCTTGCACTCGTGCCGACGAGCCTCCGTGGCGTCGTCTGGGCCAACGTTGCCGTCGGTGCCGCTCTGCTTGTCTCACACGAACTGTTCGTCGGTTCGAGTGTCCCGGCGATTCGCGCAGGGCTCAGGCACGCACGCCCGGCGATGGCCGCGTTGCGAACGGTGCTGCCGGAGGCCGCCGTCGTACTGCTCGGCACGACCGCTTTCGCGTGTGCGCTCTTGTGGCCGATTGTCACGGATCTGGGCACCACGATCTTTGGCAACCCTGGGTCGGACTCAACTGGATCGGTTGCGTGGTTCTGGCAGCTGAAGCAAGAGGGGTATCACGTCTTTGGCACGACACATCACACACTGCGGGGTGCGCCCTTCGGATGGGATGAGGGAAATGGTCTGAATCTCCAGTGGCTGTTGCCCTACTACCCTGGCTATCTAGCGGCCCGCGTCGTCGGAGAGGTGGCGGCGTACAACCTCGTCGTGGTTTCCGGGTATGTGCTCTCGGGTGCGTCGATGTATGTGCTCGTCCGCTATCTCGGTTGTGCGCGGGCGGTGGCGGCCTGGGCGGCGCTCGTCTTCATCGTCTTCCCGTGGCACATCGCGCGGGCCGAGCACGCCTCGCTGCTCCATCTCGAGGTCTTGGTGCTCCTCGTGATGGCACTCGTGGCGGCAGCGCGTCGACCGTCGTGGTCCCGCTTCGCATTCGTCGGCATGGCAACGCTCGCGTGCTGGCTGACATCGGGTTACTTCGGCGCGATGGCTGTCGTGACGGCGTTCGCCTTCAGCGTCGGCGCGGGGTTGACGTCCGGCCGACGGAGAGGCTTGCTGATCGTCTCCGGATCGGCTGCGTCAGCACTCGCGGCGACGGCGATCGTCTCGGCCGCCGCGTTCGCGTCCGGGACCGGAACGGATGCGGGGCTGGATCGTCAGGCGACGGATCTCTGGAACTACGGCCTCCGCCCGTACGAGCTCGTTGTTCCTTTCCGCAGCCTCGTGCTTGGCGATCGGCTCGACGACTTTTACCGCGCGCGATGGCATGCGTCGAATCTCATGGAGGCGAGGAACTACCTCGGGCTTCTGACAATCGGGCTTGCCCTCGGCTGGCTTGTGCTCGCCATGCGGAAGTGGTCAAGGCTCGGACAGCACGACCGGTCGGCCACAGCGGGTCTCGTGGCCGCGTTCGTCGTGGGTCTGGCGTTTGCCCTGCCGAGTCCGGTCACCATTTTCGGCCGCGACGTGCTCTGGACACCGTCACGACTTCTGTGGGATGCCGTCCCCGCATTCCGGGTCCCGTCGCGATGGACCCCCTTGTTGATGACCGTACTCATCCCCCTTGCGGCGCTGGGGCTTCAGTCGGTCTGGCGGATGATCGCCCAGCGGGGGAGACGAGGCACGGTGCTGGCTGCCGGAGTCGTCGGTGCAGCGATGGTTCTGTCGTTTCTCGAGCTCGCCATCCCGCAAGTGAACACAGTCCGAATAACCACGCCGCCCGAGTACGCTGCGATCGGGAAGGTTCCACCCGGAATCCTCGCGGAATATCCCCTCGGCAACTCGAGCATCTACCGCCTGTGGCAGCGCAGCCACGGGCGGCGGATCTTCAACGAGGCTCCGACCGACACCGTCGGCGACCAGGCTCGGCTCGTCCTGCAGGACCCGGCCCAGGCGGGCACGGCAGAAGCTCTTACCCTCTTAGGCGTGACGGGCATAGTCATCCACCCCCGATCGGAGCTCGCGGGCATCGAGAGGTGGGGCGTGCAGGTCGCACCACGCGAGCCCGGGGGAGAGAGCGGATACCGACTTCTCGAACGATTCCCCAACGGGGCATCTGTCTGGCGCGTCGTCGCGCCGGACGCAGGCGCACTCGTCACGTTGCCGACCGGTTTCGCGTCGCCAAAGCGTCAGGCGAATGGGGTCGTCGGTTTCGCGCTGGTTTCCCCTGACGGCGTCGGCTCCATGGAGCTACGAGCTCTCAACGACGGCGTGGTCCTCCTGACGTTCGAGGCTGCGTCCGCGGACGGAAAGCAGCGAGAGCTGCGAGTCGCCGATGCAGACCAGGAACAGCGGTTCGCCGTGAGGGACGCCACCCCCATCTCCATCCAGGTCGAGGTGCCGAACGGCGTCTCGAAGCTTCTGCTGAAGGTCGATCCACCGCCTACATCGGAACAGAACGCGGTCGTGATATCCGCACCACGCGCCGCCCGATCGAGCGGTATCCCGACGCTGCACGCCACATTCGTGGCGCCGCTCGCGGCTCGACCCTCTCCCTAGTCTCCCGGTCATGCAAAGCCACGCTGTTCGAGATCGTCGACGATCACGTCCGATGGAGAGACTGCGGGCGGGACCGATCGTCTGCGGACGCGAGCCGCATCGCTGAGGAATCCCTCGAGCACGTCGAGACGCATTCCTGACAGCACCGCGTTCTCTCCGAGGCCCTCGCGCCGCTCGGTGCGCACACGATGGACGAGGCAGGGGCGGTCGAGGTAGAAGCACTCTTCCTGACTACCGCCGCTGTCCGTGACGACGAATGCGCACCTGCGCAGGACGCGAACGAAGTCGAAGAACGGAAGGCGTGGTATACGCACGAAACACGCCGGGTCGAACAATCCGCCGAGGCGGAAGCGCTCAAGCGCCGCTACGGTGACTGAGTGATCGACGAAGACGAGCGGTGTACGGCGAGCCGAGTCCGAAAGGGTCTCCAGTGTCTCCGTCAAACGTCGAGGGTCGTTGAGAAGCTCGAACCGGTGGAGTGAGACGACGCCGAATGGGCCGTCCGGCAAGTCGATTGGCGGGTCACCCTCGGGAACAAGCTCGAGGCTGTCGCGGATCGTATTCGCGCCGGTATCGACGACCGTGCCCCGGCGGAGGTTCGAAGCCGCCCACGCCCCTGGCGCGTAATGGAGGTGCGCCAGAGTGGACGTGAGCCGGCGATTGAGCTCTTCCGGAAAGGGGTGGCGCAGGCTGAAACTTCTGAGGCCGCCCTCGATATGTGCGACCGTGGCTCGGAGCGCCCGGCCCATCACTGCGCCGAGCACCGTCGTCATCGTGTCTCCGTGAACGAGAACCAGTGGCTGCCCCGGGCCGACCGACAGCGAGTTCCTGAGCCAGCTACGTCGTGCCGCGAAAGAGTGTCCGACTGTGGCGAGCCAGCCCGGGACGTCCGCGTTGACGCGAAGATCGCGCCCGTCGACACCGCGCGCGAGCCAGACGTCGGGCTGTCGGATGCCGAACTGGGCGAGGAACGCAGGAATCTGCTCGACCTGCTGGCCCGTCGTTCCCAGCACGTACGGGATGTTGCGACGCTCGAGTCGTACGAGGACCGGCGCCAGCTTGATCAGCTCTCCGGTTGTTCCGAAGACGACGAGAATCATCGTGCTGCGCGACTCCGCACGAGCTCGCCCAGGCCCCGCCACATGCCGAGTCCGTGCCCCACGGCATACAACGGTGTCACGAGCGCAAGCGCACGGATCTCCCGCAGCGAGCGGCCGGCGGAGGCCCCGTATGCAGCGGCCGCCAATCCGCACGATGCTGCCGCGGCGACGGCGACCCACGGCCGCCGCGCCGACGCCACGACGAGGGAGGCGCTGACCGGATAAAAGGCGAGCGTGACGGGGAAGAAGCGCGACTCTGGTCGGCCGTGGCCGTCGAGAAACACCGCCCCGCGCCTGAACGAATGACGGAGGAAGGCGCCGATCGAAGCGCGTGGGATATAGGTGCAGGCGAATTCCGGCGAGATCGCAATCGGTTGGCGAGCGGCTAGTGCACGGAGGGCCGGTGTGTCGTCGTTGGCGAGATGGACGTTGGCATACCGTGTTCGGAATTGCTCGAACGCCCAGACGAGGAGAGGGCGCGGCGCAAGGAAGCAGGTCGTTCCTTTCGGAAAGCGATCGAAGTCATCCGAACCGAACCGCGCTTCGCGTGGATCGTCGAAGTAGTCGCGCCAGGCGAGCTCGGCGAGCAGGCGCCAGAAGACGCCGAGGTAGTTGGTCGCCTCCACCTCGACATGGCCGTTCCAGACCGTCTCGCCCCGGCTGACCTGTTCATGGACGAACCGGAGCGCATCGGGTCGCAACTGCACGCGTGCGTCCAGGAGCAGCACGAGGTCGCTCTGCGCCGCCGACAATCCGGTCCTCCGCGCCTCGAAGCGACCGACGCCGGGAAGACTGAGCACGCGCAACGGCATCGCGCTCGACACCGCCGCTCGTGCTACGTCAGCGCTGCCGTCGGTCGAGCCGTCGTCCACAAAGACGAGATCGACCACGAACTCGGACCTGTCCGCTGCCACCAGGAGGGCACCGAGCGTCGCCGGGAGATCTGACGCCTCGTTGCGCGCAGGCATGACGACACTCAACGAGAGCCCGGCCACGGCGGTGCGAACCCTAGCCGCCGCCTCAGGCGCCACCGACGAACTGCTCGGGGCTCGGCTCGGTGGCACCCTCCCTGAAGCCGCGCACGAAGCCCCACACATACGCGGCCTGAGTGGCGACGACGGCCGGTGGCTCGACCAGTCCGACAGCGGCCGATCGGAAGCGAAGGGCCGCGTGCGCTCCGCTGAAAGCCAGCGCTCCGGCGTAGGCGAGAACGAGAGCGCCCCCGATCCTCTTGGTGCGGCCGTTCGCAAGCAGAAGCGAGGCGCCGACGACGGCAGCGGCGGCCGGCGCGAGGGAGAGCGCCGTCTCGCCGCTCACGCTTGCACCTCGCGTCTGGCGGGCCACGGCTCCACGCGATCGCCCGTGGCGCTCGGCTCCACGAAGGTGCGGACGGACAAGCGGCGGGGGCGTCGACGATATCGAGGTGTCGGGTGTGTAGACCGTCCGGAGCCCGCGCTCGGCGAGCCAGGCAACCATCCGATCGTCTTCGACACCTGCATCGAGCGCCTGGAGACAGCACGCTCTGCGGATGACGACACTTTCGGCGGGGTCATCGGGCACGACCCGGACGTTGCCGGGTAAGTAGCGCATGCGACGGAATCCCGTGCCGAGCCGCGACTCGAGCACTGCAGCAGCTGCTCGTTCGCGAAGCGGCGTTGCCAGCGGCGCCATCGCCGGGCAGACGACGGCCGCTACGCGCTCGTCTGCGAAGTAGGGGACGGCAGCCGTCACCCAGTTGCCTGCAGGCCTACCGCTCGGCGCCAACATCGCGAGCAGCTCGCCGCGGGCCTTCTGAGATCCCTCCCGACGATCGGTGCTGTCGAGGATCTCGAGGCGTGGGTAGTCGAGCATGCCCGCAATCTCCCGAGCGCCGATGAACGACACGAGCGGCTGCAAACCGGGCGGCTGCGAACCGGGGGGCAGCGCCGATGCACCGCGCAGCAAGCGTTGCTTGCGCTGATACGTGTGCAGGACTCGGAGACGGTAGAAGATCGCGAACGTGTCCCACAGAGCCCGAATCACGGCTCGTGAATGCAACTCCGAGCCCGTGAAGCGGTACTCCAGCCGGACCGGAAGCTCCCGTACGCGACTGTGGCCGAGAGCCGCCCCGACCGCGAGCAGCTCGAGGTCGAAAGCAAACCTCTTCACGAGCAGGAGCGGCATGACGTCGTCGACGACGGCTCGGCTGAATACCTTCAGACCGACCTGCGTGTCCTTCACGTCGAGGTGAAAGAGGGTGCGGTTCAACTGCTGATAGCACCAGCTCGCGACCCGTCGAAGCGCCGGGTACTGCACGTCTGAGTCAGGATGGCGCTTCGAGCCGATGGCGAAGTCGAGCTTCTCGCGCCGCGCGATCTCGACGTAGGTCGGAATCGAGCCGGGATCGACGTCGAGATCTGCATCGATCATCGCGACCCACTCGCCCTGAGCGGCAAGAGATCCGGCTTTGACCGCGTAGCCCTTCCCGAGGTTGCGGTCGTAGTGGATGACGCGAATGCCCGTGTCAGACCGGGCGAGGAGGAGGCGCTCGGCGGTGTCGTCGATCGAGCCATCGGACACGACGATCACCTCGACCTCCTCGTTGGTGAGCTCGGCAGCGACCGCCTTCCGGATCGCCGCGACGTTGTCGACGATCCCTTCACCGCCGTTATAGACGGGCACGACCACCGTCACGAGCGGTCGCAGGCTGCTCGAAGCGTCGGCAGCTCCTGCCGCGGCGACCGGACGGCTCACCCGCGGGATTCTAAGCCCGGGTCGGAGCTGGTCTCTCGACGCGCGTCGGGCGCCACTGCCCACAGGTCGCCGTGGGCTCTTGGTCTCACGCCTGCCGCTGTCGCGTCCAGACGTCCACGCCGACGGCTGCGAGGAGGATCACGCCCACGATGATCGGCTCGTAGAGCGGGTCGTAGCCGAGCAGCAGATAGCCGTTGTCGATCAACGCGATGAAGAGCACGCCGACGACGGTGCGCCAGACGGCGCCCTCTCCGCCGAGGATGCTCGTGCCGCCGACGACGATCCCTGCGAGGACGGTGAACGCGAGCGTCGTCGCATCGCCGCCCGCCTGGGCGCTGAGGATGCGCGAAGCGCCCATCACTCCGGCGAGCCCTGCTGCGGCGCCGCTCAGCATGAAGGTGAGGATCCGGATCCAGCCCACCCGAACGCCTGCGAGCCTCGCGGCCTCCGCGTTCCCGCCCGCGGCGTACATGTAACGGCCTGCCGTTGTGCGCGCGAGCAGCAGCCCGAACACTATGACGACGACGACCATCGTCCAGATCGACGTCTTCACGGTGAACCACTCCGTCTGCGCGAGCTTCCCGAACCCCGGCTTGTCGAACAGCACGATGAGGTTGCCCTTGGTGACGCGGGCGGCGCAACCGGTGACGATGAACGCCATCGCCAGGGTCGTGATCAGCGGGTTGATCCGGAGCACCGTCGCGACGAATCCGTTCGCCAACCCGATCAGCAAGCCCGCGCCGACGCCGAGCAGGATCGCCGGCACGACGTCGTGGTGGACAGCGAACTGCGCGGAGACGACGCCCGCGAAGATGTAGGTGGCACCGACCGAGAGGTCGATGCCACCGGTGACGAGCACGAGCGTCCCGGCCGCCGCGATGATCAAGGTGTCGGACTGCTGGTCGAGGATGTTGAGCAGGTTGACCTTCGTCAGGAAGGCGTCGCTCGTCAGCGAGAGGACGACGAAGAGGACCGCGAACGGGATGAGGATCCCGGCCTGCCGAAGCTGGCCGGCGCCGAAGAGGCCCGTCAGGCCGGCGAGCCGCGTCCGGCTCTGCTCGGTGCCCGCGTCACCGGTCAGGCGGCGATCCCTCCGGCCGACCGGTCGGCGAACGCGGCGGCGAGGATCGCCGACTCCGTCATCGCGTCCCCTTCGAGCTCGGCGACGAGCCGGCCGGCGCGCATCACGAGCACGCGGTGGGCGAGGCCGAGGACCTCCTCGAGCTCGGAAGAGATGAGGAGGATCGCCATGCCGTCGGCGGCGAGTGAGACGAGCAGCTCATAGATCGCGAGCTTCGCGCCGACGTCGACACCTCGCGTCGGCTCGTCGGCCAGCAGGACGCGAGGCTCGCCGAGGAGCGTCCGTGCGAACAAGACCTTTTGCTGGTTCCCGCCGGAGAGCGCCACCACGGGCTCGGCATAGCTGGCCGCGCGCACGTCGCAGTGGTCGAGGATCTCGCTGGCTGCGCGCCGCTCGACCCGGCGCCGGACGACGCCGAAGCTGCTGTACGCGCGAAGCTCGGACAGCGTCGTGTTCTCTACCACCGAGCGGCCGAAGATCAGGCCTTGATCCTTCCGCGACTCGGGGATCATCGCAACGCCCGCGTCGAGGCTTCCGCGCGGGCTCCGCCCGAGGGCCGAGTCGGCCCCGGTCCGGGCGCCGCCCGACCTGACCCGGTTGGCGCCGAAGATCGC
The DNA here is from genome assembly GCA_963773055.1 of uncultured Actinomycetes bacterium. Classification (GTDB taxonomy): domain Bacteria; phylum Actinomycetota; class Thermoleophilia; order Gaiellales; family Gaiellaceae; genus PALSA-612. Next base: position 404,889 of record CAVYZL010000006.1, read on the forward strand.
CCGCACGAGCTCCGTGCGGCCCGCCCCCACGAGGCCGGCGATCCCGACGATCTCGCCGGCGCGCACCTCCAACGACGCTCCGGATACGCCTGGCGCGTCGAGGTCCTCGACCACGAGCGCGACCGCGGCGTCCGGCTTCGCGCGCTGCTTCTTCGGGAACGTCGTCGTCAGCGGGCGGCCGAGCATCGCCTCGACGAGCGAGCCCTCCGTCTCCTCCGAGGTCGCGGAGGTCCGGATCAGCTTCCCGTCACGGAGCACGGTCACCGAGTCGGCCAGCTCGAGCACCTCGCGCAGGAAGTGGGAGATCAGAAGGATCGTCCGTCGCCGCTCCGCGAGCGAGCGGACGATCTCGTGCAGCTGTGCCGTCTCGGGCGCGCTGAGCGCCGCCGACGGCTCGTCCATGACGATGATCCGCGCGTCGCGTGACAGGGCGCGGAGGATCTCCGTTTTCTGCTGGTCCGCTGTGCTCAGGACGCCGGCGCGGACGTCGCCGGGCAGCTCGAACCCCGCTTGGGCGGCGAGCTCCGCGTATGCCCTGCGGAGCGAACGGCGGCGGATGAAACCTACGCTTCTCGGCTCGGCGCCGAGATAGACGTTCTCGGCGACCGTGAGCTCAGGGACGAGCGACGGCTCCTGCGCGATCGTCGCGACGCCCCGGTCGAGCGCCTCGCGGGGAGAGCGGAAGGAGGTCGGCGCCCCGTCGAGGAGCAGCCGACCTCCGTCCGCAGAGTGAACGCCTGCGACTATCCGCCCGAGCGTCGACTTGCCCGCGCCGTTCTCGCCGACGATCGCGTGCACCGAGCCCAGCTCGATCGCCAGGGAGACATCCTCGAGCGCGCGAACGCCGCCGAAGTGCTTCGAGACGCTCTGGAGCTCGAGATGGGCCATGCCGTGCCGCTCAGGACCATGTCATTCGACCTAGCCCGGCCACTCCGCCTTGAACTTCGAAACGTTCGCCTTCGTGACCACGCCTCCGTTGGGCAGGTTCTTGAGCACGTCGATGCCACCGCAGCGCTTCTTCGTCTTCACAGCGGCGACGGCGCACTGCGCACCGAGCTGACCCTCCGTCTTCGGGCGCTGCATGACCGTGCCATACCAACGTCCGGCCTTGATCGCGTCCAGGCCGACCTGGCCACCGCCGTAGCCGACCAGCACGAGCTTGTTCTGTCCCGCGGCCTCCTCGGCCCCGAGCGCGCCCTGGTCGGCACCGACGATCAGGTTGATGTCGGGCTGTGCCGTGAGCATGGTCTGCGCCGCCTTGAGAGCGACGGGGTGCTGGTAGAAGGTCTCACCCTCGGCGACGACCTTGATGTTCGGGTTCGCCTTGATGACGCCGTCGAAGCCCTTCCGGATCGCCGTGTCGAGCGAGGACACCTTCACCGAGTAGAGGTAGCCGACGTTGCAGGGGTTGAGGTTCTTCGCCTTGCAGGCTGCTAGGACGAGCCCGCCCTGCTTCTTGCCGATCTGCGTCTGGATGAAGACGACGTTCCCGGACATTCCGGCTACGGGAGGCGCGGCCGTTCCGGGGTTCGTGCCGAGGATCTGGTCGACGTTGACGACCTTGATGCCGGCCTTGACCGCCTTCTTCACGAGCGGGATCAGCTGTGGCCCGAAGATCGGCTGCACGATGATCGAGTCGTACTGCTTCGTCGCCATCACGGTCTGGAACTGCGCGTACTGCTTCTTCGGATCGTTCGCGGCGTCGAGAACGGTCAGGCTCGCGCCGCTCTTCTTCGCGACGTCCTTCGCGGCCTTCAGCATCGGCGCGTCGTAGGTGTTGGCGACCGCGAACGAGAGGAACGCGATCTTGGGTCGCTGAGCGCTGCCGTTCGCTCCTCCGGCGACGGCTGCGGCGGCTACGGCAGTCGCCGAAACGACCGCGATGATCCCCGTGCGTCGACGGAGCAATCGAGGTGCATTCGACATTCGGTCACCCTCCTTCGTCGGGCGAAGTGCGAGCACCGTCGCGGTGTCCAGCGACATCGAACGTCTGGCGCCCGCTGTCCATTACCTCTCAACGCTATTTGGTTGCCTGCGGCGAGTCAAGCAGGTGTATTTCGTCCTCCGGGCCAGTTGACTCGGTACCGGAGCGTGTGCAGAATCGCTGAACAGTCCGGTGGACGACCACCCTGAGGGGGCGATCATGAACATCGCTTCGCGCGGCGCGACAATGGCGGTCGACTGGGAGCAGCGCGTCGACTTCGCGCGACTCCGTGCTGCGCGCCTCGAGAAGACGAAGGCGCAGCTCGCGACATCCGACCTCGGCGCCCTGCTCCTGTTCGACCCCAACAATCTCCGCTACGTCACGAGCACGGCGATCGGGACCTGGGAGCGCGACAAGAACATCCGCTTCGCCCTCGTGTTCCGCGAGGACGACCCTGTGCTCTGGGACTTCGGCTCAGCCGCCCGCCACCACAAGCTCTACTGCCCGTGGCTCCCGGAGTCGAGCTGGCAGGCGTGGGTCTCGCCGATGCGCGGAGCGATGCCGGACGAGACCGGCGTGCCGGACGCGCTCGCGACGATGGTGCACCGCGAGCTGTCCGAGCGCGGGCTCGCGGGCGAGCCGGTCGGCGTCGACGTCCCCGACATGACGACGCTCCTCGCCCTCCAGCGCACGGGCCTCCACCTCGTCGACTCGCAGCCGGTGATGCTCGAGGCGCGGAAGATCAAGACCGTGGACGAGCTCGCCCTGCTCGACCATGCGGCCGGGATCGTCGACGGGGTCTACGAGGAGATCTACCGCATGCTGCGCCCCGGGGTGAAGGAGAGCGAGGTCGTCGCTATGGCGATGAAGCTGCTCTTCGAGCTCGGCTCCGAGCATGTCGAGGCGATCAACGCGATCTCGGGAGACCGCTGTAACCCGCATCCGCACACGTTCTCCGACCGCTTGATCAGGCCGGGCGACCAGGCCTTCTTCGACATCATCCATTCGTTCATGGGCTACCGGACGTGCTACTACCGCACGTTCAACGTCGGCTACGCGACGCCGGCTCAGATCGACGCGTACAAGCAATGCCGTGAGTGGCTCGACGCGGCGATCGATCTCGTCCGGCCGGGCGGCACCACCGACGAGATCGCGGCGGCGTGGCCGACAGCCGAGGAGATCGGCATGCAGGACGAACGGGCGGCCTTCGGCTTGCAGTTCGGTCACGGCCTCGGCGTCGGCCTCTACGAGTTCCCGATGATCTCGCGGCTGCACTCGCTGGATGCGCCCGCCGTGCTCGAGCCGGGCATGGTCTTCGCGCTCGAGACGTACTGCGCGGCGAGCGACGGACGGTCGGCGGCCCGCATCGAGGAGGAGGTCGTGGTCACGCCGACGGGGCACGAGGTGATCACTCGCTTCCCGGCCGAGGAGTTGCTGGTGACCGGCAAGACGTACGTCCGCGGTGCCGACCTTGTCGACGGCCGCGTCGAAGTCTCCTAGGGCGCACGCGATGGCGACGAAGGACGCACAGGCGACTCCAGGAGCGGGTGACGCCACTCTCGCACAGGATCTCTACCGCCGGATGCTGCTGATCCGCGGCTTCGAGGACCGCGTGCAGAGCCTGTTCCTGCGCGGCGAGGTGTACGGGACGACGCATCTCTACTCGGGGCAGGAGGCGGTCGCGGTCGGCTTTGCCAGCGTGCTCGGGGAGGGAGACCGCGTCGCGTGCACCTATCGCGGACACGGTCACCTGCTCGCGATGGGCACCGAGCCGACGGGCTTGCTCGCCGAGCTGCTCGGGCGCGCTTCGGGCGTCAACGGCGGGCTCGCCGGCTCGATGAACGTCGTCGACCCCGACCACGGCGTGCTGGGCTGCTACGGGATCGTCGGCGGCAGCATGGCTGCGGCCACGGGCGCTGCGCTCGCGCTCCGCGACACCGGCAAGGTGGCGGTGGCGTACTTCGGCGACGGCACGGCGAACCACGGCTATTTCTTCGAGTGCCTGAACTTCGCGAAGGTGATGTCGCTCCCCGTCGTCTTCGTCTGCGAGAACAACCAATACGGCGAGTACACGCCGACGGACGCGGTGACCCCGGGAGGGATCATCGCGCGCCCGGCCGCGCTCGAGATCCCGACTTCGCAGATCGACGGCATGGACGCCTGGGCCGTCCGTGCGGCGGCGGCAGAGATCGTCGGCCGCGTCCGCGGCGGGGCCGGGCCGGAGTTCGTCGAGGCAACGACGTACCGCTTCGTCGGCCACTCGCGGAGCGATCCCGGGAAATACCGGCCCGAAGGCGAGCTCGACCAGTGGAAGCAGCGCGACCCGTTGCTCGTCGCCGCTTCTCGGCTCACGGACGAGTACGGGCTATCCGAGGCGGACGTAGCTGCCATTCGTGACGAGATCGAGCAGCTGCTCGCCGAGGTGGAGCAGGCGGCTCTTGACGCGCCGTTCCCCGAGCCGTACGAGCGGCGCGAGTTTGCGACCGAGCTCGGGGGAGCGGCGTGACCTCCTCCGGTCCTGTCGCGCCACCCGCCCCGCTCGGGGAGAACCTCCGCCGGACGCGCCTCGATCGCGGTCTCAGCCTGCGCGAGCTCGCGCGGCGGCTCGAGGTCTCGCCGAGCCTGCTCTCTCAGATCGAGACGGGACGGATCCAGCCCTCCGTGCGCACCCTGTACGCCGTCGTCTCAGAGCTCGGCGTGTCGCTCGACGAGGTCTTCCATCCCGAGAACCAACACGCTGCCGTGGCCGAGGCCGAAGACGCCTGGCGCGCTGCCGAGGAGGACGGAAACGGCGTCGTCCAGCGCGCGGACGAGCGGAGCGGCATCGACCTCGAGACGGGGGTGCGCTGGGAGCGGCTGACGACCCGGGACGTGCCGGGCGTCGAGTTCCTCTACCTCGTCTACCCGCCCGGGAGCGAGTCCGCGCCCGCCGACGCGCTCGTCCGGCACAGCGGCAAGGAGCTGGGGTTCGTCCAGGCCGGCGAGCTGGGCGTGACGCTCGGCTTCGAGCGGCACGTGCTCAGGCCGGGCGACTCGATCTGCTTCGAGTCCAGCATTCCCCACCGATTGCACAACGACGGCGACGAGCCGGTGACGGCCGTCTGGATCGTCCTCGGTCGCCAGGCGTAAACGCATGGGCGCGGTCGTCGACATCGGCATGCCCCGGCTGTCCGACTCGATGGAGGAGGCGACGATCCTCACGTGGCTCAAGGAGCCCGGCCAGCACGTCGTCCGCGGCGAGCCGCTCGTAGAGGTCGAGACGGACAAGGCGACCGTCGTCTACGAGGCCGAGCTCGACGGCGTCCTCGAGGAGATCGTCGTCGGAAATGGCGAGACGGCCGAGCTCGGCGCGCTGATCGCGCGCCTGCGCGCGGACGGGGAGGTCGAGGCCCGTGTTGCTGCTCCGGCTTCGGCGAAGGCCGTGCAACGCGCAGAGCGCGCGAGGGCGACGCCGGTCGGAGAGCGCGCGAGCGCGACGCCGGTCGCCCGCCGGCTCGCGCGGCAGCTCGGTGTCTCGCTCGACGGGCTCGTCGGCTCGGGTCCCGGCGGGCGCATCGTCGTCGAGGACGTCGAGGCGGCCGCGGGAGGCGCAGCCGCGCCCGCGGAAAGCGACGGCCGTGGCGCGGCGACGGAGGTGGTGCACACACCTACGCAGCGCACGATCGCCGAGCGGATGTCCGAGTCGCGCTCGTCGATCCCCGAGTTCACGCTCGAGGCGGAGATCTCGATGGATGCAGCAGCAGCCGTTCGCGGCGAGCTGCGCGCCGCCGGCCGCAAGCCCGTGCCGTCGTTCAACGACTTCGTCGTCCGCGCCGTCGCGCTCGCGCTGGCCGACTACCCGGCGCTGAACGCCTCGTACGAGCCGGGGCGCTCGATCAGGCATGGTCGGGTGAACGTCGGGATCGCCGTCGACACGCCCGACGCGTTGCTCGTGCCGACGATCAAGGACGCGGACCAGCGGTCGCTGCTCGCCATCGCGACGGAGTCGCGTCGCCTTGCCGAGGCCGCGCGCGAGCGGAGTTTGACCCCCGCCGACCTGACGGACGGCACGTTCACCGTGTCGAACCTCGGCATGTTCGGCGTCCGGCGCTTTCACGCCGTGATCAACCCGCCACAGGTGGCGATCCTCGCCGTCGGCGCCGTAGTGCAGCATCCGGTCGTCGAGGCTGACGGCTCGATCGCGGCGGGCCATTCGATGGACGTCGCGCTCTCGTGTGACCACCGCGCCGTGTACGGCGCCGAGGCAGCCCGCTTCCTCAAGCGCCTCCGCCAGCTGCTCGAGCACCCCGACGCGCTCACGGCCGAAGAGAGTGACGATGCCTGAGATCGAGTTTCGGGAAGCGGTGAGGCAGGCTCTCGACGAGGAGCTCGAGCGTGACGAGCGCGTGATCCTCTTCGGCGAGGACGTCGCGATCGCCGGCGGCGTGTTCGCGGTCACGCCCGGGCTGTACGAGAAGCACGGCGGCAAGCGCGTGTTCGACACGCCGATCTCCGAGCTCGCGATGACCGGCGCCGCGTACGGCGCGGCGATCACCGGGCTTCGGCCCGTGCTCGAGATCATGTTCGGCGACTTCCTCGCGCTCTCGATGGACAGCGTCATCAACCAGATGACGAAGCACTGGTTCCTGACCCGCGAGCAGCACGGCTGCCCCGTCGTGATCCGGTCGGTCGTCGGCGCCGGCGGGCGGTTCGGCGCCATCCACTCGCAGATGCCCGCGTCCTGGCTGATGGGGATCACCGGGCTCAAGCTCGTCGCGCCCGCCACGCCGCGCGACGCGAAGGGCCTGCTCAAGGCGGCGATCCGAGACGACGACCCCGTCGTCTTCCTCGAGCACAAGCGGCTGTACTCGGTCAAGGGCGAGGTGGGAGACGAGCCGCTCCCGCTCGGCCGGGCCGAGGTCGTGCATGAGGGAGCCGACGTCACGCTCGTCAGCGCGATGAAGGGCGTGCACGACTGCCTGGAGGCGGCCGAGCAGCTCGCTGCCGACGGCGTGAGCGCGGAGGTGATCGACCTCCGGACGCTGCGTCCGATCGACCTGGAGACGATCTTGGCGTCGGTCGTGAAGACGAATCGGCTCGCCGTCGTCGAAGAGGGGCCGCTGACCGGCGGCTGGGCGGGAGAGGTGCTGGCGCTCGTCACCGAGCAAGGGCTCGGCGACCTCGACGACGCCTGGCGGATCACGACGCCGAACACGCCAATCCCCTACAGCCCGCCGCTCGAGGACGCGTTTCTCCCAGGCGCCGAGCGAATCGCCGCCGAGGTGCTCGCGCGGCCCTGAGCTACTAGGAGGGCTTGGTCGAGACGTCGCGGAGCAGCTCCGCGCGCTCGTCGCCCTTGCGGTTGAGCACAGTCCAGACGGCCACGGCCGGCTCCTGCCCGATCGCCCACAGCCGGTGGGGCTTGTGCGACTCGAAGCTGATCGAGTCGCCGGGCCGAAGCGCGTACTCGTCGAAGCCGATCTGGACGCCCAGCTTCCCGCTGATCACGTAGCCGTACTCCCTGCCCCCGTGTTCGGAGAGCGCGTCCGTTGCGCACGACTCCGAGCCGACGGGGTAGACGACGTAGATGAAGTCGACGTCGTGATCGGGCGCCGCCGTCAGCCGCTCCCAGCGGATGCCGCCGGCCAGCGTGATCGCCGTTCGCGTCTCGCGCGGCTGTACTGGCGTCGACGCCTGCGCTCCGAGAGCCGCCTCCGCGTCGCTGAACAGGTCGCCGACCGGAATGCCGAGCTCGGTGGCGATCGCCCACAACGTCGCGACGGAGGGGGTCGCCCGGCCGCGCTCGATCTGCGAGATCAGGCTCGGCGACACGTCGATCCGGGCGGCGAGCTTGCGGCCGGTCAGCCCGGCTGCCTGCCGCTCGTGCCGGATTCTCGCGCCGAGATTCTCGGAGACGGTGATCTCCGCGTCTGCCGGTGCCGGCCGCGCCATGGACTGACTATACGGCCCGACGCTTGTAGAGTTGGATCGAACGCGGGTCTCATCTGCGCAGTGTGATCGAACAAAGGAGAGAGATGGCCGCTGAGGTCCTTGTCGTCGGTGGCACGTCCGGGCTCGGCTACGAGCTTGCCAAGACCTACCGCTCGCGCGGAGCGAACGTCACCATCAGCGGGCGAGATGAAGGGAAGACGGGCGCCGTCGCCGCCGACTGCGGAGACGGCGTGAGGAGCATCGCTCTCGACCTCGCCGAGCCGCAGGGGATCGCCGAGGCGCTTGCCGGCCTCGAGCGCATCGACCGGCTCGCTCTCCTCGCCGTCGACCGCGACCAGAACACCGTGACCGACTACGACGTCGACCAGGCGATCCGGCTCGTCACGCTCAAGCTCGTCGGCTACACCGAGGTCGTGCACCAGCTGGCGGGCCGGTTTGGGGCGGACGCGTCGATCCTGCTCTTCGGCGGGCTCGCGAAGGATCGCCCGTACCCGGGCTCGACCACGGTGTCGACCGTGAACGGCGCCGTCTCGACGATGATCCGGACGATGGCGCTCGAGCTCGCGCCGGTACGCGTCAACGCCATCCACCCGGGGATCGTGGCCGACACGCCCTACTGGAGCGGCAAGGACGAGCACTGCGAGAACGTCCGCGCGCGGACGCCGACGGGGAGGAATGTCATGACGTCGGACATCGTCGACGCGTCGATCTTCCTGCTCGAGAATCCAGCTGTGAACGGCGTCAACCTCGACGTCGACGGCGGCTGGATGATGCTTTGACGCGCCAGCATCTGATGCGGCGCGAGGACATCGTCTCCGCGCCCGCCTACGGGTCGCAGAGCGAAGGGTTCGAGCGGGCGGCTCTCATCGACCGCTCGACGGGCTCGGTGCACATGGGCCTTGGCCTGTGCGCGCTCGACGACGGTCACGTCGATCTCCACGTCCACTCGTTCGAGGAGAGCTTCTACGTGCTCGAAGGGGCGCCGGCGCTGTATCTCGAGGGCCGCGGCGTGACGCTGCTGCCCGGCGCCTGCGGCGTGGTGCCGGTCGGCGTCCCGCACGCGTGGCGCGCGGAAGGCGGCCGCGCCACGTGGATCGACATGGCGTCACCGCAGCCGCGTCGTCCCGGCGAAGGCCCTGCCGACACCTTCTTCCTCGGCCCGCCGCCGTCGTCTGCGCCGTCGGCGCTCGATGTCCGCGATCCGCGCAATCGCAACCTGTTTCGCCTCGACGACTGGCAGATGGATCTCGACGAGCTGAGGAAGGGCGCGCCGCCGGAGCAGCCGACCGTCTCGGCGAGCATGGCGACTGCGCTGCTCGCCTACAGCGGGATTGCCGTGAAGATGCTCGTCGACCAGCGTCTCGACGCGCATCTGCACACGATGTTCATGGTCGAGTACCAGGAGACGGGCCAGGCGCTGCCGCACGACCACCCCTTCGAGGAGTCGTACTACATGCTCGAGGGCGAGGTCGACGTGGTCGCGGACGACGAGCGCTACACCCTCCGTCCCGGCGACGTCTTCTGGACGGGAGTCGGCTGCATCCACGCCTTCTACAACACGCGCGGCAACCACATCCGCTGGCTCGAGACGTCGGCCCCCGGGCCGCCCGACCGCCACTCGTACCGCTTCAACCGCGACTGGGAGTATCTCGAGACGAGGTTGGAGACAGGCGTCGAGACGACGGCGACGTGACGGATCCCTCCGGGCTGGCCGTTGGCTTCGCCGGTCTCGGCCGCATGGGCACGGCGATGGCTCGCAACGTCGTCGAGGCCGGCTTTCCGCTGACGGTGTGGAATCGCTCACGGGAACGCTGCGACGCCCTGACGTCGCTCGGCGCGACGATGGTGGACACGCCGAAGGAGCTCGCGGAGCGCTCGGACGTGGTTGTGACGATGGTCGCCGATGCCGACGCGCTTCGCGCGATTGCCGAGGACGAGGACGGGCTGCTCGCGGGCCTTCGGCCGGGCGCGATCGTCGTCGACACGAGCACCATCGGCCTCGTAGCCGCGCTCGAGCTCGCCCGCGCCGTCGAAGAGCAGGGCGGCCACTGGATCGACTCGCCCGTCTCCGGCAGCATCGGTCTCGCCGAGAAGGGCGAGCTGACGCTGATGATCGGGGGTGAGGCAGACGCGATCGCGCGCGCCGAGCCGGTGCTCGAGGCGTTCTCCGCGAAGCGCTTCCACCTGGGCGGGGCCGGGGCGGGAGCGGCGATGAAGCTCGCGGTCAACTCGGTGATCGCCGTCATCAACGAGGCGATCGCCGAAGGTCTCGTCCTCGCCGAACGGGCGGGGATCGCGAGCGAGGACGCCTACGACGTCTTCTCCGCTGGAGCCGTCGCCGCCCCGTATGTCCTCTATAAGCGAGACGCGTTCCTGGCGCCCGAAGAGACGCCCGTGGCCTTTACCGTCTCGCTGATGCGCAAGGACCTCGAGCTCGCCTTGAGCCTGGCAGAGAGCGCCGGCGTCGAGATGCGCGCCACCCGCGCGGCCGACGATGTTCTGGCCCGCGCGGCCGAGCAAGGGCTCGCCGATGCGGACTTCGCGCGCGTCGCGAGCGTGATCCGGGAACGATGACCCTCCGTCTGTTACGTTCAGCGTGACTGCACGAAACGACAGAAACGATCTCCGGCCGGAAAGGAGTCAGGCGCGATGTTGACCGCGACGAAGGACTTGATGCTTCCCACGACCGTGACGGGGTCGTGGCCCCGACCCACCTGGTATTCGGGGAATCTGTTCGAGCGCCCCTACTCCACCGGTCTCGCCGACGTCGACTACCGCGAGCAGCATCTCGACGCCGTCGCCACGGTCATCTCCGACCAGGAGCTCGCGGGCCTCGACATCCTCACGAACGGCGACTTCCACCTCGACTTCGACCTCGGAGGCCGCTCGTGGTTCTCGTATCCGAGCGAGCGCCTGAGCGGGATCTCCGAGTACGACACGGAGACGACGGCCGGCTGGACGTATCCCGTCGGCACCTGGCTGAACGAGATCGTCGGCGGCTGGAAGTACCACGCGATCGTCGACAAGGTCGGGCCGCGTGTGCCGCTCGAGTTCGCGAAGGTCTGGCGCGTCGCGCAGGCGAGGACGGAGAAGCCGGTCAAGTTCGGGACGATCGCCGCCGACCTCGCGTCGACCGTGCTGACGGTCAAGACCGACCTCTATGACGACGACAAGCGCGAGCTGATGTGGGACATCGCCACCGTGCTGAACGGCGAGCTCCGCGAGCTCGCGGCGGCCGGCTGCAAGGTGATCCAGATCGAAGAGCCCGCGATCCACAGCGCGGCGGCCTGGGGGGCGGACGAGGCGACGCTCGACTTCTTCGTCGACCTCTTCAACTACACCGTCGAGGGGCTCGAGGCCGAGGTCTGGGTGCACACGTGCTGGGGCAACCCCGGCGCGCAGCACTGCTTCGACCCGAGCATCTCCTACGAGCCTTCGATGGAGATCTACCTCGACCGCATCAACGCGGACGTCTGGACGATCGAGTCGAAGCACAATAACCACGAGCTGCTGCCCAAGCTCGGCGCCTACAAGGGCAAGCTGAGCAAGAAGATCGCGGTGGGCATGATCAGCCACCGCGCGCTCCAGGTGGAGACGGCGGACGAGGTGGCAGCCGACATTCGGATGGCGCTCGAGCACATCGACCCGGAGAACCTCGTGCTGTCGTCCGACTGCGGCTTCGGGCGGCAAGGCGTGCCGCGGCCGATCGCCTTCTACAAGGCGGCGGCGCTCGCGCAGGGCGCGAACATCGTCCGTGAGGAGCTCGGCGCCGCCACGACGTCGGTGCGCGCGGCGGACCCGGCGCTCCAGATCGACGTCACTGCTGCTCCGGCGGCGGTCGACTCGTAACGGTGACTGCGACAGGTCGGGAGGTGGAGCGGTGAGCGCAGAGCGGCTCGTGATCCGGAACGGGTTCGTCGTCTCGATGGACCCGGAGATCGGCGAGATCCCAGCGGCGGACGTCCTCGTCGAGGACGGCAAGATCGTCGACATCGGGCCGGCGCTCGACGTCTCGGACGCGGAGGAGATCGACGCCACGCACATGATCGTCATGCCGGGGTTCGTGGACACGCACCGCCACGTCTGGCAGACGCCCGTGCGCGGCGTCTTGCCCTGTTGCACGCTCGACCACTACTTCGCGGTCATGCTCGGGAGCGTCGGCGGGCATTATCGGCCCGAGGACGTGTACATCGGCGACTACGCCGGAGCCCTCGAGGCGCTGAACGGCGGCGTGACGACCCTCCTCGACTGGTCGCACATCTCGAACACCCCGGAGCATTCGGATGCGGCGGTCGAGGGGCTGCGCGACAGCGGCATTCGCGGGATCTATGCGCACGGCGTCCCGACGGGCGGGGAGTGGTGGTCGTTCAGCGATCTCGATCACCCGGAGGATGTGCGGCGGATCCGCGACGCGTACTTCTCGTCCGACGACCAGCTAGTGACGCTCGCGCTCGCGGCGCGCGCGCCCGGGAACTCGAACTTCGAGGTCGCGGCGCACGACTGGGCGCTCGCCCGCGACCTCGGGATCCGGATCACCGTCCACGTCGGGATGCGGCTGACGGGCGTCCACGTGAACCACGTCAAGAACATCTCGGACCTCGGCCTGCTCGGCCCGGACACGACCTACATCCACTGCACGGACTCCACGGACGAAGAGCTCGACCTGATCGCGGAGTCGGGCGGCACGGCGTCCGTCGCGCCGTACGTCGAGATGCTGATGGGCCACGGCCATCCGCCGACCGGCAAGCTGCTGGAGCGCGGTGTCCGGCCGTCGCTGAGCGTCGACGTCGTCTCGAGCGTGCCCGGCGAGATGTTCACCCAGATGCGGACTGCGCTCGTCCAGAACCGGATCGGCCACTTCACGGAGACTCCGGACCACCCGTACGAGCCGACGCTGACGCACAAGGACGTGCTCGAGTTCGCGACGATCGACGGCGCCAGGGCCTGCGGCCTCGAGGACAAGGTGGGCTCGCTCACGCTCGGCAAGCAGGCGGACATCGTGCTCCTGAAGACGAACGCGATCAACACCGCGCCGATGGTCGACCCGCTCGGGACGATCGTCGTCTTCTCGGACACGTCGAACGTCGACACGGTGCTCGTCGCCGGCAAGGCGGTCAAGCGTGGGGGAGAGCTCGTCGACGTCGACCTCGACCGAACCTTCGCCCAGCTCGACGAGTCCAGGAACGCGATCCTCTCGAAGGGCGGGCTGCTGCCCGAGTGGGCCGCGGAGCCGGCGGAAGCGGTCTGACGAGCGGCCGCGCGCCATGGCCGACGAGGAAGTACCTGTCCTGATCATCGGCGGCAGCCTCGTCGGGCTGTCGACCTCGTTGTTTCTCGCACAGCATGGCGTCGACCACCTGGTGGTCGAGCGTCATCCGGGTACTGCCATCCATCCTCGCGCGGCGGGCTTTCTCCAGCGGACGATCGAGACGTACCGGAGCGCGGGCATCCAGGACGAGGTGATCGCGGCGTCCGAGAAGGAGTTCCTCCAGAACGGCGCGATCATGTCGGTCAGGTCGCTCGGCGGTGAGGAGCTCGAGTGGTACTTCCGCTCGATCAACGACGGCGTCGAGCATCTGAGCCCGTCGCCACGCCTGTTCATCACCCAGATCGGGCTCGAGCCGGTGCTGAAGGAGCGCGCGGCGGAGCTCGGCGCCCGGCTCGAGTACGGCGCAGAGGTGACAGGGCTCGAGACTGGCTCGGCCGGCGCGACCGCAGTCGTCGTCGATCGCGAGACGGGGAAGGAGCGCAAGGTGACGGCGCGCTACGTCGTCGCCGCTGACGGGACGCGCAGCCCGATCAGGCAGCGGCTCGACATCGGGATGGAGGGTCACGGAAGCTTCTCGGACAGCATCACGATCTACTTCCGCGCCGACGTCCGCGAGCTGATCGGAGACCGCAACCTGAGCGTGATCTACGTGTTCGGGCCGCGCGTGCAGGGCTTCTTCCGCTTCTCGCTCGACGGCCAGACCGGCTTTCTCGCCGTTAACTCGGCTGTCGGCGACGACGGCGAGCTGTCACGCCGGCTCTGGGACGACACGAGCGCCGAGAAGTGTGTCGAGTACGTACGCGAGGCGCTCGGTGCGCCGGGCGACCTGCCGGTCGAGATCGAGAACGTCCAGCGCTGGAACGCCGAGGCGAACTGGGCCGAGCGCTTCCGCGAGAGCTGCGTCTTCATCGCGGGCGACGCCGCGCACGTGATGCCGCCGACGGGCGGCTTCGGCGGGAACACGGGAGTCCACGGCGCGCACAACCTCGCGTGGAAGCTCGCGTACGTGCTGCAGGGTCATGCCGGCGACGCGCTGCTCGACACGTACGACGCGGAGCGGCGCCCAGTGGGCGAGTTCACGGCCGAGCAGGCGTACATGCGCTACGTGACACGGCTCGACCCGAGCCTCGGCACGGACGGCCTGGCCGCGTACGTCGAGGACGCGACGATCGACCTCGGCTACCGCTACCGGTCGAGCGCCGTCGTCGGCGCGCCGGACGACGGCTCCGCCTACGAGAGCCCGCACGAGCCGACCGCCTCGCCGGGGATCCGCGGCCCCCATGCCTGGCTCGAACGCGACGGGGCGCGCGTCTCGACGCTCGATCTCGCGGGCCCAAAGCTCGCGCTCGTCGCGGGCGCCGACGGGCGGGCGTGGTGCGACGGGGCCGAACAGGCGGCGGCCGAGCTCGGCGTCCCGCTGGCCGCGCACCGCGTCGGCCCCGGCGGGCTCGCGGACGTCGACGGACGGTTCGACGAGATCTATGGCCTGGGGACGGACGGCGCGACGATCCTGCGGCCCGACGGCGTCGTCGCGTGGCGCGCCGACGGCACGACAGGCGACGCGGCAGCCGAGGTCGCAGCGGCGCTGCACACGGTCCTCAGCCGCGCGTAGTTAGCCCACCCACTCGACGTTGTAGCGCGGGCCCGCCTCGAGCATCCGCGCGATCATCGCCTCGTCGGCGGGCGGCGGCGTGCGATCGAAGTCGCCGGGCGCGATCTGATCGAAGACCTCGCGGAACCAGCCCTCCATGCCCGCGGGCGTGTAGACGGTGTACATCAACGCGTTCCCGTCGCCGACGTTGCGGTAGCTGTGCGCGGTGCCTTTCGGGACGAAGATCGCCTCTCCGGCCGAGACGACGTGCGTCTCGCCGGCGGCCGTGAGCTCGATCGAGCCCTCGTAGAGGAAGAAGAGCTCGTCCTCGGCAATGTGTCGGTGCGGCGGTGGGCCTCCGCCCGGGCCGACGAGGCAGTCGAACGCGAACATCGAGCCGCCCGACTCGGCGCCGGTGACGTGGAACACGTACCGGTCTCCTGGGCCCCAGTAGGCCTCACCACTCGCGGTGCCGTGCGTAGGCGCGTTCACACGCCGAATCATGAAGAGTCCCGACTGCACGTGTGGAGCCGACTGCCGGTCCGATCTAGGCTTCCCGTGTGATCTCATGCCCGAGCTGCGGCGCGGTGAACCCGGAGACCAACCGGTTCTGTGGCGATTGCGGCAACGGCCTCGCCGCCGCCTGCGCGAACTGCGGGACGGAGAACCCGCCGGGCAAGAACTTTTGCGGCAACTGCGGGTCGCCGCTCGGCGCGTCGGCGCCTCCCGGTAGCGCAGTCGAGCCAGGCACGGGCTCGCAGCTCGCGCCTGCGGCCGCCGAACGCCGGCTCGTATCCGTGCTCTTCGCGGATCTCGTCGGGTTCACCACGCTCTCCGAGTCTCGGGACTCGGAGGAGGTGCGCGACCTGCTTTCACGCTACTTCGAGGACTGCCGCCGTCTCGTCGCACGCTACGGCGGCACGGTCGAGAAGTTCATCGGCGACGCGGTCATGGCCGTGTGGGGTTGGCCGGTCGCGCAGGAGGACGACGCGGAGCGCGCCGTCCGCGCGGCCCTCGACCTCGTCCAGGCGGTCGGCGAGCTCGGCGCCGAGATCGGCGCGGACCTGAAGGCGCGCGCCGGGGTGCTCACTGGCGAGGCGGCCGTCATGCCCGGCGGGGTCGAGGAGGGCGCAGTCGCCGGCGATCTCGTTAACACCGCCTCGCGCGTCCAATCGGTCGCCGAGCCCGGGATGGTGTTCGTCGGCGAGTCGACGAAACGCGCGACGGAAGCGGCGATCGCCTACGAGGATGCCGGCGTCCACGAGCTCAAGGGCAAGGCCGAGTCGCTGGCGCTCTTCCGCGCGCTTCGCGTGATCGCCGGCCGAAAGGGGGCGATGCGGTCGCTCGGCCTCGAGGCGCCGTTCGTCGGCCGTGACCGGGAGCTGCGGCTCGTGAAGGAGCTCTTCCACGGCTCAGCGGACGAGAAGAAGGCGCAGCTCGTCTCCGTCACGGGCATCGCCGGGATCGGCAAGTCCCGCATCTCGTGGGAGTTCGAGAAGTACATCGACGGTCTCGCGGAGAACGCGCAATGGCATCGCGGCCGCTGCCTCTCCTACGGCGACGGCGTGGCCTACTGGGCGCTCGCAGAGATGGTGCGGATGCGAGCCGACATCGCGGAGGACGAGGACCCCGGGTCCGCGCGCGAGAAGCTCCGCGCGACCCTCGAGCTCCACATCCACGACCTCGAGGAGCGGCGCTGGATCGAGCCGCGCCTTGCGCACCTGCTCGGACTCGAGGAGGGGCCGCCCGGAGACCAGGAGAACCTCTTCTCAGCCTGGCGCATTCTCTTCGAGCGGCTTGCCGAGCAGTATCCGACCATCCTGGTCTTCGAGGACATGCAGTGGGCGGACGCCGGCCTGCTCGACTTCCTCGAGTACCTCGTCGAATGGTCAAGAAGCCATCCGCTGTTCGTGCTCGTGCTGGCGAGACCGGAGCTCGCTGACAAGCGGCCGTCCTGGGGCGCGGGCAAGCGGAACTTCGCCTCGCTCTACCTCGAGCCGTTGTCCGGAGCTGCGATGACCGAACTGCTCGCGGGGCTCGTACCGGGCCTGCCGGACGACCTCCGTGACCGGATCCTCGATCGGGCCGAGGGCGTGCCTCTCTATGCGGTCGAGACGGTCCGCATGTTGCTCGACCGGGGCCTGCTCGTGCAGGAAGGAAACGTCTACCGGCCAACGGGATCCGTGGCGACGCTGGACGTGCCGGAGACGCTCCACGCACTCATTGCGGCTAGGCTCGACAGCCTGACTCAGGACGAGCGCCGGCTTGTCCAGAACGGGGCGGTGCTCGGCAAGACGTTCACGAGGAACGGTCTCGAGGTCCTCACCGGCCTCTCGGCTGCAGAGCTCGAACCCCTGCTCACGAGCCTGCTCCGCAAAGAGGTGCTCTCGATCCAGGCCGACACGCGCTCGCCCGAGCGCGGCCAGTACGCATTCCTCCAGGACATCGTCAAGCATGTCGCCTACGAGACGATCTCGAAGAAGGAGCGCAAGGCAAAGCATCTCGCGGCTGCGGAGTTCCTCTCGAGTCTCCCTGGCGCAGAAGAGGACGAGATCGTCGATGTCATCGCCACGCACTACCTCGACGCGTATGCGGCCGCCCGCGAGGATCCGGATGCCGAGGAGATCCGCTCGACCGCCCGCGAGCTGCTCGTCCGCGCCGGCGACCGTGCAGCCTCCCTGGCGGCCAACCAGGAGGCGCAGCGCGCCTTCGAGCGGGCCCTAGAGCTGACCGCCGAGCCGCTGGTACAAGCAGAGCTGCAGGAACGGGCCGGCACAATGGCGCGGATCGGCGGTCGTGCGGACGAGGCAGCTGCGCACTACGAGCGGGCGATCGAGCTCTTCGAGGCGGCGGGAGCGACGCATCCGGCGGCCCGCTTGTCCGCGCTGCTGGCCGAGATCATGTGGGACCGGGGACGCTTCGGACACACGTTGGAGCGCATGAACGCGTCGTTCGAGGTGCTCTCGCAGGAGGAGCCCGACGAGGATCTCGCAGCGCTCGCCGCCCAGCTCGGCCGCTTCCTCTTCTTCGCTGGCGAAGGGGATCTCGCGTTCGAGCGCATCGAGGTTGCGCTCGACCTCGCCGAAGCCCTCTTGCTGCCAGAGATCCTCTCCCAGGCACTGAACACGAAGGGGATGATTCTTGGCGGGCGCGAGCGTCTTCAGGAGGCCCTGGCTCTGCTCCGCTACGCGCTCGATGTCGCGCTCGAGCATGACAAGCCCTCCGCCGCTCTGCGTGCCCACTTCAACCTCGCCGACGCCCTGATGCGGGCCGACCGCTACGAGGAAGCCGCGGACTCCGTTCGTGACGGTCTCGCCCTCGCGCGCCGGGTCGGAAACCGGTACTGGGAGTTGATGCTGCTCGGCCAGTCCTATCCGATGTTCGCTCTCGGTCGCTGGGACGAGGTGCTGGCGGTGTCGACCGAGCTGCCCGAGGAGCAGTGGACCGAGCTGCGCCAGGCTTTCGGCATCCTCGTGTCTGTCGGCACTCTCGTCTACGTCAATCGAGGCTCCTACGAGGAGGCGGGCAGGATCGTCGACGCCTTCGCGGAGCTCGAGAACTCCCCCGACATCCAGGAGCGAACGTCATTCGGTTGCGGAAAGTCGGGATTGCTGCTGGCCCGCGGGGAGGCCACGGACGCCCTGCGGATCGCCGAGGACGCGTTCCGGGCTCGAGACACGATGGGCGTCACGATCGAGTACGTGAAGGAAGCATTCGTGGTCGCGGTCGAGGCAGCGTTGGAGCTGAACGATCTCGCCAAGGCCGAGGAGCTCATCGGAGCCGTCGACAGCCTTCCGCCCGGACGGTATCCGCAGTTCCTGCGTGCGCAGTCGTCGCGGTTCAAGGCGCGGCTGGCGCGAGATCCAGCGGATGCGGAGCGTCACTTCAAGGGCGCGGCCGGTCTCTTCCGCGAGCTCGCCGTGCCCTTCTACCTTGCGGTGACGGAGCTCGAGCACGGCTGAGTGGCTCGCCGGGCAGGGTCGCGTCGAGGAGGCGGAGCCACTGCTCGTCGAGGCTCGCGAGATCTTCGAGCGGCTCGAAGCAACGCCGTGGCTCGAGCGGCTTGCCGCGACGGGCATCGCACAGCCTGCCGAGGCGAGCGTCTAGCGGCACGCTTGTGACCGCATGAGCCTTGCTACTCGACGCGGTCGATCAGCGGCTCGGGCCGCTCGCCAAGGAACTCGACCCAGGCCGACTTGAGCCGGGGGTACTGCTTCTCCGCCTCGGCGAGGCGAAGGAAGCCCTCGATCGTCGCCTCGAGGCGCTTCTGCAGGCTCTCGTTCGCGAGGCGATCGCCGTCGAAGGCGTCATGGGCCTGCGCGAGCGAGAACATGTCCGGATAGATCCGCGCGCCGAGGTGCTCGAGCGGGACCCGCAGCGCCCAGAGCCCTCGGTTCCCTCCGACCATCGACGGCGACGCCGACAGCAGCAGGCCGTGCCGCTCGTGGAACGGCTGCGGCCGAGAGCGTGACACCCAGTCGATCGCGTTCTTCAGTACGCCCGGCATCGACGCGTTGTATTCGGGCGAGACGATCAAGAACGCGTCTGTCTGCTCGATGCGCCGGCGGAGCTCTTCGGCGCCTGCTGGGAAGCCGACGGCGTGCTCCTCGTCCGCGTCGTACGGCACGACGTCGAACTCGCGCATCGTGGCGAGCTCAGCGACATGGCCGCCAGTCTCGATGGTCGCCGCGGCGAGGCGCGCCAGACGCGTGTTCAGCGACTCCTCACGAAGAGACGCCGAGAGAACGAGCACGTGACACGAGTCGAAGGTCACATCGGCCATGATGACATTCGGCTCGAGAGGTCAAGATTCACTCGACTAGGCGATGCGCGCCGACTCGCGTTCGACCATACGTATGAGTGTGCGAGCGCCAAACGGTAGAGACGAAGAGGGATCCCGCTCCCTCAGAAGCCTCAAGCACCGCATGACCCATACGACCGCTCCGTCGGAGCGTGTCATGTCGTCCAGCCCCACGGGGTCGTGGCTCGAAGGGCTTCGGGGCTCGTTCGAGCCTGAGAGCACCGCGAAGCAGAAGCCGGCTCAGAAGCAGAAGGGCGGCCTGATCGCCGGTCGCCTGCGATCCGTCTGAGCTGAGAACGCCAGCCGCGACGCGCGAACTAAAGAATTCGCGCATCCTCCGCGTCAGAGAGACGTGATCGGACGTCGTGGAGCGAGTGTCGACGAGCTCGAGGCGTTGTACCGGCGAGGCTTCGACGTCTTCGCGCGCGTGGCGGCGAGCGTGACGGGAGACGCCGACCGGGCCCGCGACGCGGTGCAGGACGCGTTCGCGACGGCGCTGGGGAAGCGGCGTTCGTTCCGCGGCGACGGGCCGCTGGAAGCCTGGGTCTGGCGCATCGTGCTCAACGCGGCGCGGTCGGATCTTCGTCGCGCCGCGCAGCCCGCCGGCTATGCGGAGCCCGCCGCCAACGGGCACCCAGAAGAAGACGCCGAGCTTCGTGCCGCGCTCGCTCTCCTCCCGGAACGGGCGCGTCACACGCGGACGGCGCGATCTACGGTGTGCTGACGCTCAGCGGCGGAAGGTATGTCCTGTAGAGCCGCGCGTCGCGCGTCAGGAGCGTGAGCCCTTCGACCGCTGCGTGGGCGCCGATGTAGAAGTCGGGTAGCGGCGAGCGTCGCTTGCCGCCTGCGCGCCGGTAGCGCGCAAAGCACTTGCCTGCGAGAAAGCCCGCTGCCCACGGAAGCGGAAGCCGGGTGAACTCGTCGTGCGGGAGCGCGAAGTCGAGCTCCTCGATGCGCTCGAAGCCGACGGACACCTCGGCATACACGATCGGGTTGATCGCCAGCCGTCCTTCATCCGCCGCACGCTCGATCGCGGCACGGGAGCGCTCGGCCCAGACCGAGTCGTCGGTGAGGACGTCAAGCAGAACGTTCGAGTCGACGAGGGTGATCACCCGCGAGTCATGGCCATGATCTCGTCAGTCGTAAGCCCGGCCGTGGCGCGTCCGCGCATTCGCGCGACAATGGCGGCCCCGCGACCGCCCTCCGGCGCCTTCCGGACCGTCACCACGTCGCCGTCGACACCGAACTCGACCGTCGAGCCCGGATGGATGCCGAGCCGGTCGCGGATCTCCTGAGGGATCGTGACCTGACCTTTGGTCGTGACCTTGCCGAACGTGGCTGTAAGAGACATATCGGTAATACTCATACCTTCAGAGTAGTTCGCGTTCGCGAGGTCGCGCAAGGTGCTAAAGGATTCGCCGACAATGGCCCACTAGTAGGCATGGGCGGTCTCGACTCCGACCTCGAAGACCTCTACCGGCGCCGGAACGCTGCGTTTCAGCGCATGCTCGCCTCCGTCACGGGCAACAGGCTCGTCAACTCGGAGATCTTCGTGATGAACGCCGACGGCAGCCGGCAACGGAACCTCACGCGCAACCCGGCGCCCGACGGCGACCCGGTCTGGTCGCCCGACGGAAGAAAGATCCTCTTCGTCAGCAAGCGGGACGGGTACGGCGACGTGTACGTGAACGCGGACGGCAGCAAGCAGCGAAACCTCCGTGACTCCGCGGCAGCTGCCGAACGTCAGCCGACGTCTTCGATGATCGCGACGAGCTCTACGTCATGAACGCGGACGGCAGCGGGCAGCGGAGGCTGACGCCGAAGAGCCCTGTGGATCGATGGGTGGCGTACGCCTGGTCGCCGTAGCGGCGACGCAGAGCCCAACCGTTCTCGCGTCACTTCTGGATACGATCGGCACGTCGTCCGTGAGGAGAGGATGAGCGTCGAGCGCGACGGTGGCTGTGCGTGCGGTGAGGTGCGGTACCGGCTGGCGTCCGAGCCGATGTTCGTCCACTGCTGCCACTGCCTCAACTGCCAGCGGCAAACGGGGAGCGCGTTTGTCATCAACCTCCTGATCGAGGCCGACCGTGTCGAGCTGCTGGCGGGTGAGCCGCAGCCGATCGACGTTGCACGCGTGCGCGGCAAGCAGCGGATCTGGCGCTGCCCGACCTGCCAGGTAGCTGTCTACAGCAAGTACACGAGCCCCAAGGTGCGCTTCGTCCGTGCCGGCACGCTCGACGATCCCACGAGCGTCGCGCCGGACGTCCACATCTTCACGCGATCGAAGCTGCCATGGGTCGTGCTGCCGGATGACGTCCCGGCCTTCAACGTCTACTACGACACGCAGAAGCTGTGGCCGGCCGAGAGCCTCGAACGGCTCGGCAGTGCGCTCGGGCGCTGAGCGGGAGGCTCGTGTAGCGTCGCCGGCGTGGCGATGCCCGAACCGCTGTTCACGGAGACGTTGCAGATCTGCGTCGTCGTCCGTGACCTCGAGGCGTCCCTGAAGACCTACGTCGAGAACTACGGCATCGGCCCGTGGGAGATCTACGAGTTCAACACCGACACGGTCGAGGACCTCGAGAAGGAGGGGAAGCCCGCCGACATCGCCTTCCGGCTCGCGGTGACGATGGTCGGCAGCGTCCAGTGGGAGCTGATCCAGCCGCTCGACGACCGGTCGATCTACGCGGAGTTCCTCGCAGAGAAGGGCGAGGGTCTCCACCACGTCGCGGTCGGCAGCGCGGACTTCGCCGCGACGATCGACGCCGTTCAGGAGAAGGGTCGGCGCGTGCTCCAGAGGGGCTTCTACAAGGGCGCCTCGTTCGCCTATCTCTCGACCGACGAGGACCTGGGCGTGATCACGGAGATCTACGACTGGCCGCCGGATCTCCCGAAGCAGGAGCCGGACGCCGTGTATCCGCCGAGGTAACTCAGGGGTAGCGGGCGTCAGAGCTTGACGGGCGCGCCGGGACCGAGCGGGATGCCGAACAGGTACCAGGCGACGAAGAACAGCGTCCAGAGCACCGAGAGGATGACCATGTACGGGAGCATGATCGCGACGACCGTGCCGATGCCCGCGTCCTTCTTGTAGCGCTGCGTGAAGATCACGATCAGCGGGAAGTACGCCATCAGCGGCGTGATCACGTTGGCCGGCGAGTCGCCGACGCGATAGGCCGCGAGCACCGTCTGCGGCGCGACGTCGAGCCGCTCGAAGAGCGGGATGAAGATCGGCGCTAGCAGCGCCCACTTTGCGATCGCCTGCGGGATGATCAGGTCGACGACGATCGTCAGCAGGACGAAGCCGAGCAGGAGCCAGACGGCGCCAATGTCCGCGCTCTCGAGCCAGTCGCCGAGCTTGACGGCCGCGACCTCGGGGATGTTCGAGAAATTGAAGTAGGCGATGAACTGCGCGATCAGCAGGAAGAGGAACAGGAGGCTCGCGAGGCCTGCCCACGATTTCTCGATCCAGGCGATCACGTCGTTCATGCCGCCCATCGTCCCGGCGCCGCGGCCGTACAGGTAGCCGGAGACGAAGAAGAAGAGAGTGATGATCACGATCAGGCTGTCCATGAACGGGGAGTCGCCGATCACCTGGTCCGTGATCGGGTCGCGGAGCGGAGCTCCGGGGATGGCGGTCAAGAGGGTGATCACGATCAGCACCGCTATCGCTCCGAGCCCGGCCCAGCGGAGGCCGCGAGAGTCCGCCTCGGGCGAGATCGCCTGCTCCTCCTCCACCGCCCAGCCCTCGCCCTGGTCGGCGGGATCCCATGTGCCCAGCCGCGGCTCGACGAGCCACGCGCTGATCAGCGTGAGCACGATGACGACGAAGATCGTCGAGCCGATGCCGAAGTAGAGGTTGGCCGCGAGGTCCAGGTTGCCCTCGCGTGAGACGTCGTTTGTGATCTCTGTGAGCACGCCGTCGAGTGGCGTGATCAGGAAGTTGACGCCGAAGCCGGCGGCGACGCCTGCGAACGCGGCTGCGATCCCGGCTAACGGGTTTCTGCCGACGGACTTGAAGGCCGCCGCACCCAGAGGGATCAGCACGAGGTATCCGGCGTCCGAGGCGATGCTCGAGATCACGCCGAGCAAGACGATGATGAACGTCAGCGTGCCCCGCGACGACACGCGCACGAGCTTGCGTATCAGGGAGGCTATGAGCCCGGCGGCCTCCGCCAGGCCGACGCCGATCATGACCACGAGCATGATCGTCATCGCGGAGAAGTTCCGGAAGTTGGAGACGAACGACGTGAAGAGATAGCGGACTCCTTCGCCGGTCAGGAGCCCCTTCACCTTCGCCGTCTCTGTCGTCACCTCGTACGCCTCGGGCGGCACGGGCTCGGTCGGGCCGACGTCGGTCGGCTCGGACGAGCCGCCGTAGTACGTCTCCTCCGTCGGCACGGCCGGCGGCTTCACGACCTCGAACGTCGCCGACCAGTTGGCCCAGTACAGGGCCTGCGAGAGCACGATCACCGCGCCGCAGAGGACGAGGAACAGGATCGCCGGGTGCGGCATCTTGTTCCCGAGCCGCTCGATGCCGTCGAGGAGGCGCTTCACGACGACGCCTCCGCGTAGCGGCGGAAGAAGTCCGTCTCGGCTGCGACCGCGTTCTCGAACTCGTCCAGCAGGACGCGCTCGTTCGGTGCGTGGATGTTCGCGAAGCCGTCCGTGGTGCCGAAGAGCAGCATCTCCGCGTCCGGCGCGGCCTCCTGCATCGCGCTCACGAGCGGGATCGAGCCGCCCGTTGCGATGGACACCGTCTCGCTCCCCCAGGCGCCCGCCAGCGCCTCGCGGGCGGCCTCGTATGCAGGCCCGGTCGTCTTGGCGGCGAAGCCCTTGCCCGTTCCCTCGGGATGGATCGTGAGCGCGACGCCGAACGGCTCGAGAGCCTCGAAGTGGCGGACGAGGGCTGCCTGTGCTTCGGAGGGATCCTGCTCCGGGTGAACGCGCGTGCTCACCATCGCGCGAGCGTAAGGCACGACGGCGTTGACGGCCTTGTCGACTGGCAGGACGTCCATCCCCGTGACGGTGATCGCCGGGCCGGACCAGATGCGCTCGGCGATGCTCCCCGTCCCGAGGAACGGCGCCTCCGGGAGGATCTCAGCGAGGGTCCGGAACTCGTCGTCTGTGTAGGAGGCGCCGTCCCAAGGCTCACGGAGCAGACCGGCCACGGCCACGTCCCCGTTGGCGTCGTGGAGGCTCGCGAGCGCGTGGATCACCGTGAGCAGCGCATCCGGCGCGGCCCCGCCGAACTGCCCGCTGTGCTTCGGGCCGGCGAGCGTCCGCGCCTCGATCGTGAGACTGGCCATCCCACGCAGCGCGACGGTCAGCGTGGGCGTCCCGGGGCGGACACTGCCCATGTCCCCGATCACCATCGCATCGGCGCTGAAGAGGGCGGGGTTGGATGGCGGATACGTCGTGAGCGCGCCGCCTCCGACCTCCTCCTGGCCCTCGATCACAACCTTGACCCCGACAGGCGGCCGACCGTCCCATGCGCGCAAGGCCCCGATGTGCATGAGGATGTTCGATTTCGTGTCGGCTGTCCCGCGGCCGTAGATCGCACCGTTGCGCTCCGTTGCTTCGAACGGCGGCGACTCCCACTTCGCCTCGTCGCCGATCGGCACGACGTCGTAATGGCTGTAGAGAAGGACCGTCGGCGCCCCGGCAGGAGCCGGGAGCTCGGCCAGCAACACCGGGGCGGTGTCCGGCAGCTCGAGTGGGTCGAGGATCGCCGCGCCCGCGTCCTCGAACAGTCCCGCGACCTCCTCGTATGCCTCGCCGAGCGCCGCGTGTGTCTCCTCCGGATAGCCGGGGGCGGAGATCGAAGGGATGGCCACGAGCTGCGCGAGCTCTTCCCGCAGCTGCGGCATCAGCGAGGCGGCATCCACCCGGCGACACTAACGGGTTTTTTGGCGAAGCTACGCTGGATTCTGATGCGCGGCCGACCGACGACAGCGGACGTGAACGGCCCGCGCTGGGGTGCGCGCGCCGAGGCGTGGGCCGAGCTCTGCGCCCCGTTCTCGGCGCCAGCCTGGAGCGCGGTCGCGGATGCGACTGGGATCGGCAAGGGGACGCGCGTTCTCGACGTCGCCTGCGGGAGCGGGGAGTTCCTCCGGCTCGCCGCCGGTCGCGGCGCGATCGTCAGCGGCATCGACGCGGCCGAAGGGATGCTCGCTGTCGCCCGCGCTGCCGTCCCCGAGGCGGACCTGCGGCACGGTGCCATGGAGAACCTCCCCTGGGAAGACGGCACGTTCGACGTCGTCACCGGCTTCAACGCCTTCCAGTTCGCAGCGGACACGACGGCCACGCTCGCAGAGGCCGCCAGGGTCGTGCGGCCTCGGGGCCTTGTGGCTGTCGCGAACTGGGGCCGCGCAGAGGAGCAGGAGCTCGCCGTGGTCATGGCCGCCGCGCGACCGCTGCTCCCGCCGTCTGCCGAGGCGCCGGCGGCGCCCGGGCCCGCGGTCGGCGAGCCGGGCGTGCTCAAGGGGCTAGCACACGCCGTTGGGCTCACCGTCCGCCGCGTGGACTTCGTCGACGTGCCGTTCGTGGCGCCCGACGAGGAGACGCTCGTTCGGGCTCTCGCGGCCCCCGGCGGGAGCGTCCGCGCGGCGATCGAGCACGCCGGCCCGGACGCGGTCGGCGACGCGATCGCCGAGGCAGCTGCGGCCCTTTCGCAGGCCAGACGGCTCGTATGGGTTTCGGAACCGGTTCGCCTACCTCGTCGCCGAGGCAGGCCCCGCGGGTGGTGAAAACGCCGGAGACCTGAGACAATGGCCGGGTTACCGTCCCCCGGAGAGAGGAAACAGCGACAGTGGACAAACTCGCAGAGCTCAACCACGGCGCGAAGGTGGTGCTCGGTTCGGCCATCGCACTGCTCATCGTCTCGTTCTTCCACTGGTTCACCTACGGACCCTTCGGCGAGAACATGTGGCATGGGATAGGCGTCATCGCGGGACTGCTCGTGATCGCCCTCATCGCCTGGCAGGCGATTCGCCTCGCGAACATCGACGTCGAGATCGGCGTCACGCCGGCGATGATCACCGCGGTTCTCGCCGTCCTCACGTTCGTCTTCGTGCTCATCCGGTTCATCGACAAGCCCGGAAGCGGACCGGTGTCGGACGTGATTGATCGCTCAATCTGGGCATGGCTCGGGCTGATTCTCGCGATCGTCCTTGTTGCGGGTGCGTGGGCGAACATGAAGCTCGCGGGCGAAAGCCTCACCGACATGAAGGACCGTGTCGCTGCGATGGGCAAGGGTGGCACCGGAGGCGGCGCCGAGGCTCCGGCCGCGCCGAGCGCACCGGCGGAGACGCCGCCTGCACCGGCCGAGCCTGCCCCCCCGAGCGACTCGGGCGAGAGCAGCACCTAAAGGACTGCCGCACGAGAGAGCGGGGCCTCTCCGGGGGTCCCGCTCGACGTCTACCTGCTACAGCTCGAGGACGCCGTGCGGGGCGCCGAGCTCCACGAGCTTGTCGAGGTACGGCTGCGGCGGGAACGCTTCCGGCCCCAGCACACCGGTTCCCTGCCAGGCCCCTTCGGCGAGCAACTCCAGGGCGATCACGGGGTTGAGCGCCGTCTGCCAGACGACGGCCTGCGAGCCGTACTCGCGCATCGACCAAGCGTTGTCGACGACGTGGTAGAGGTACGTCTTGCGCGGATGGCCGTCCTTCCCCGTGCCCGTCACGAGCGTTCCGGCGCACGTCTTCCCCGTCATCCGGTCGCCGAGCGTCATCGGGTCGGGAAGCGCCGCGGCGACGACGTCCCGCGGCGCCACCTCGACGCCTCTGACCGGGATCTTCTCCTTCGAGTCGAGGCCGAGCTTGTGCAGCGTCTTCAGCACGCCGATGAACTCGTCGCCGAGCCCGTACTTGAACGTCACGCGCTCGCAGTCGATCCAGCGCGGCACGAGCAGGACCTCCTCGTGCTCGACGTTGACGCACTCGACGGGGCCGATCCCCTCGGGGAAGTCGAACACCTCGGGCTCCGAGAATGGCTCGGTCGTGAACCAGCCTCGCTCGCGCTCCCAGATCACGGGCGGGTTGAGGCACTCCTCGATCGTCGTCCAGATCGAGAAGGTCGGCGCGAAGTCGTAGCCTTCGACGACGAGGTTCGACCCGTCCCGAATCCCGACCTCCTGGATCGACGAGAAGAGCTCGTCCGCGGCGTAGCGGGCGAACACGTCGGCGGCGCCCGGCTCGACGCCGATGCCGACGAGCGCGAGGACGCCGCGCTTCTCCCACTTGTCGGCGCACGCGAACTGGTAGTCACCGAGCTTCACCCCGGGCTCGCTGTGCGGGCTCGTCGGGTGCGGTTCGGAGAGCGTCATCGCCATGTCGAGATAGGTCACGCCGGCCTCGAGCGCGGCGTCGAAGATCGGCACGTTGAAGACGGGGTCGACGGCGTTCAGCACCGCGTCGGCGCGGGTCTCGCGGATCAGCTCGAGGACGTTGGCCGGGTCTCTCGCGTCGACCGACCGAGCCTGGAAACGGCCGTCGTCGAGCTGTGCGACGAGCGACTCCGGGCGCGCGAGATCGTAGTCCGCGAGCGTGCAGGCGTCGAAGAACGACCGCCTGCGGGCGATCCCGGCGAACGCTGACCCGACGCCTCCCGTGCCGACGACGAGGATGCGCACGGAGGCTGACTACTAGGCGCGGATCTGGAGCACGTAGGCCTGCGACGCCTTCTCCGGGAAGGGGTCGGAGACCGTGATCCGGAAGCGGAACGTCCCGCTTGCCCTCGGCGTGCCGCTCAAGACTCCGGTCTTGCGGTCGAGGTGGACCCCGCGTGGCAGCGCACCGCGGGTCACGGCCCACGTGCGCGGCACGAGGCCACCCCGCGCGACGAGCTTTGCGCGGTAAGCCTTGCCAGCCTTGCCTCCATGCAGGCGCGCGGTCGCGATGGCGAGCGTCTGGACGACGGTGATCGTCCCGTTGGTCGTGCCCACCTGGCCGGCGGCGTCCTTCACGGAGAGGGTGAACGGGAAGAGGCCGGCGCCGGTAGGACGCCCGCTGAGCGCTCCCGTGGCCGGGTCGAGGGCGATCCCGGGCGGGAGCGTGCCCGACGCGAGCGACCATGTGTAAGGCGCGAGGCCTCCGCTAACCGCGGCGACCGTCGCCCGGTAGATCTTTCCGACGACCCCCGTCGGCGTGGCATTGGGCGACGCGGCGACCGTCAGCGGCGTCACGACGTTGATCGTGAACTGCTTCGACGTGGAGCGGTCGGGGACGAAGCCGTCCGTGTCACCGACCTTCGCCGTGAACGTGTAGACGCCCGGCGTCGTGGGAGTGCCCGAGATCGTCGTATCGCCCGGCGTGCCGTTCGCGCCGATCGTGAGGCCGGGAGGCAGCGTTCCGGAGACGATCTTCCAGCCCATGCCGAGCCCGCCGTTCCCCGTCATGGACAGGGTTGCCGTGTAGGGAGCGCCGACGCCGCCGTTGGGCAGCGCGGCCGTCGTGATCGCGAGCTGATCGCGGATCTTGACGATGAAAGTCCGTTGGGAAGCGCAGCCGCAGTACTGCGTCGCCTCGACGTCGAAGAGGAACGTGCCCGCCTGCGTCGGCGTCCCGTGGAACGTTCCGTCCTCCTCGATCTTCAGGCCAGGCGGGAGGTCGCCCGCCTTGAAGAAGAACGCGTACGGCGGCGCGCCGTCCTTCGGCGTGAAGACGTACTTGTACGGGAGGCCGACCGCGCCGTCGGGCGGCGGCGGGAACTCGTTCACGGCGAAGCCGCTCGCGGCGCTGGCGACGATGCCTGCGAGAACGACTGAGAGAGCGACGATCCGGGCGAGTCGCATAGCTCCCGTACAGGCTAGCGATTCCGGCGCCAGAGCAGGAACGAGAGCGGGAGGAACGCGGCGAGCGTGAGATAGGGCATCAGCGCCAGCCGGGAGCCGGCGATCATGCGCTTCTGCGTCTCGCCGGATCCCGCCATCCACCAGACAGCCGCAGGAACGGCCCGGAAAGTTCCCGCCGGCTTCAGGCCGGTTCGACCAGCGTGCCCGCCTCGCCGGCGACGATCGCGCCGATGTCGGCGAGCGCGCCGATCGCCGCCGGGCGCCGGGTCTCTTCGGCGAACGCGCAGGCTGCTTCGACCTTCGGGCCCATCGAGCCGGAAGGGAAGTCGTGGCTACGTAGCTCCTCGACGGTCGTCCGGCGAAGAGGCCGCTCGGCGGGCGTACCCCAGTCGAGGTACACGGCGTCGACGTCCGTCGCCATCACGAACAGATCGGCGCCGATCTCGCGCGCGAGGAGCGCGCTCGCGCGGTCCTTGTCGACGATCACCTCGGCGCCGACCAGCGTTCGCGTCCCGTCCTTCGCGTACATCGTCGGGATGCCGCCGCCGCCCGCGCAGATCACGATCGCCCCCTTCTCGAGCAGCCACTTGATCGGGCGGTGCTCGAAGATCCGCGTGGGAGCGGGGGAGGGGACGACGCGCCGCCAGTGCTCGCCGTCGAGCTTGAAGACCCAGCCGTGGTCTGCCTCGAGCTGCTTTGCCTCGGCCTCGTCGTAGATCGGGCCGATGAACTTCGTCGGATCATCAAAGGCGGGATCATCGGGATCGACCTCGACCATCGTCAGGATCGTCGCGAACGGCACCTCGAACGGCAGAAGATTGCCGAGCTCCTGCTCGATCAGATAGCCGATCATCCCCTCCGTCTCGGCGGCGAGGATGTCGAGCGGGTATGGCTCGCCCTTCTCGTACGCGGCCGCCTGGAGCGCGAGCAGGCCGACCTGTGGACCGTTGCCGTGCGAGAGGACGAGCCGGTGTCGTTCGGCGACAGGAGCGAGGGCTTCCGCGGCGGCGCGGACGTTCGCGCGCTGGACGGCTGCGGTCATCGGCTCGCCGCGCCGCAGCAGGGCGTTTCCGCCCAGCGCGACGAGGATGATGCCGCCGTCGGAGGCCATTGCTCACGGTTCTCGCTGCCGCGGGCGGTTCCTACCGGAGATCTGCGACGATCGACGCATGGCCGCAGGGGACGACGCCGGACGGCGCCCCGATGATCTGCTCGAGACCGTCGAGGCGCGCCTGGACCGTCTCGAGGCGGCTACCTGAGCGGGCTCATCTGACGCGCGAGCCGAAGTCCGCGGTCACGATCGTCACGTCGAGACCGTGGAAG
Organism: uncultured Actinomycetes bacterium; assembly: GCA_963773055.1. Classification (GTDB taxonomy): domain Bacteria; phylum Actinomycetota; class Thermoleophilia; order Gaiellales; family Gaiellaceae; genus PALSA-612. The sequence continues at coordinate 435,515 of CAVYZL010000006.1, forward strand.
TCGCCCTGGGCCGCGTCCGCGTGGACGGCCGAGAGGCCGAGCTCGCGAAAGTCACGGTCGAGCAGGATCCTGCGGTGGTCCGGGCTCCGGAGCCACATCTGGACCGCCTCTTTTGCACCGATGTCCGGCGACATCCAGAGCAGGTTCTCGCCGACATGCCACGAGTGGTAGCCCGAGGCGCGGTAGTAGTACTTCAGCCTGCGCCAGAAGGGTCCCCCGTCGGCGGACGAGTGGCGGAAAAAGCCCTTGAGCGCCATCGCGCGCGAGTGGCGGAGCGCTGCCGTGCCGAGCGGCGCCGATGCGCGCAGGGAGCCGAGCCCTCTCGCGTGTCTGACGCGATTGACCTCGACGAGGATCGACCGGTTCAGGTCGATGCGCTGGGTGACCGTCGGCTTGCGGTTCTCGCTCGTGCGGGCGCCGGCTGTGCCGGCCACGACGCATACGAGGACAGCGGGGATCAGGGCGAGCTTTAGCCTCACGGAGTTGGCATCGGCGTTCGCGCGCCCGGCATCGAGCCGCCCTCCCTCGTCGGGGCTACCTCGATCGAGGGACGCGACGCACCGCGGCTAGTCTCCGGGCGTGAGCCGCTCGGTGATCGTCTCTGCCGTCCGCACGCCCTTCGGGCGTCTCGGCGGCGCGCTTGCGGCGAAGCCGGCGACCGAGCTCGGAGCGATCGCCGTTCGCGCTGCCGTCGAGCGAGCCGGGCTCGAGGGCGCCGACGTCGAGTACGTGATCATCGGCCAGGTGCTGCAGGGCGGCGTCGGCCAGGCCCCTGCGCGGCAGGCGGCGATCGGCGCGGGGCTGCCGATCCAGGTGCCCTCTGACACGATCAACAAGGTCTGCGCGTCGAGCGTCCGGGCGGTCGAGATCGCGGACCAGATGATCCGTGCAGGCGACCACGACGTCGTCGTCGCCGGCGGCATGGAGTCGATGTCGAACGCCCCGTTTGCACTCGCCAAGGCGCGGTTCGGCTACAAGCTTGGCGACGGGACGCTCGTCGATCTGATGGTGCACGACGGTCTCGAGTCGAGCTTCGATGGCCGGCACATGGTCGAGCAGGCGTCGTTCGTGTCGCGCGAGCTCGGCATCGGCCGCGAGGAGCAGGACGCGTGGGCCCTCCGCTCCCACGAGCGTGCCGTGCGTGCGATCGACGAAGGCCTGTTCGCGGACGAGATCGTGTCTGTGGGTGAGGTCTCGGTGGACGAGGGGCCGCGGCGGGACACGTCGCTCGAGAAGCTCGCCTCACTGCCGCCGGTCTTCGATCGCGAGGGAACGACGACTGCGGGCAACGCCCCCGGCGTCAACGACGGGGCCGGTGCGCTCGTCGTCACGAGCGAGGGGTTCGCGAAGGAGCGCGGGCTCGAGGTGCTCGCGACGATCGTCTCGCACGGCTACGTCGCCGACGAGTTCGCGTATCTCGCGCGGACGCCCGGCGGCGCCGGGAATCAGGCGCTCGAGCGCGCCGGGAAGACGATCGGGGACGTCAAGCGCGTCGAGGTCAACGAGGCGTTCTGCTCGGTCGCGCTCCACTCCGTCGAGCTGCTCGACGCCGACCCGGAGATGGTGAACGTCAACGGCGGCGCGGTCGCGCTCGGCCATCCGATCGGCGCCTCGGGCGCGCGCATCCTCTCGACGATGGTCCACGAGCTGCGCCGAAACGGCGGCGGGCTCGGCCTCGCGGCGATCTGCTCCGGCGGCGGCCAGGGCGACGCGCTACTGATCGAGGTCTAGCCAGTAGGCGAGTCGAGCAGCACGATCGGACGGTACTTCTTGCCCGGTTCGATCTCGACGTCCTCGACGTACGTCGCCCCCACCGCATAGCCGCCCAGGATCTCGCGGACTGCGTCCTCCGCCACGGGCGCGGCACGGTCGAACGCTGCGCGGTCGACGGTGGCGAGCCGGAGCTCGAACGACGTGCCCGTCAGCTGGACGAGCTGGTAGCGGACGACGCCGGCGATGCCGCTGACCGCCATCGTCACGCCGAACGGACCCATCAGCGATCCGTCCGCGAGCGTCACGTACTCGCTGACCCGCCCTTCGAGCTCCGCGAGCACCTTCGAGGTCCGGCCGCAGCCGCAGAGCTCCGTCGAGATCCTCCCGAGGTCGCCGATCCGGTAGTTGAGGAGGACACTGCCGCGGTTGACGAGGTTCGAGAGCACGATCTCGCCAGGCTGGCCGTCGGGCACGGGTGCGCCGGCGGGATCGACGATCGTCACGTGGCAGAGGTCCTCGTGGAGGTGGAAGCCTTCACGCCGCTCGCAGTAGAAGCCGATCTTCAGCGACTCCATCGCGCTGTAGCGCGAGACGACGGGGATGCCGAAGTGCTCTTCGATCAGGCGCCGGCCGCTGGGCGACATGTGATCCCACGTGTAGAGGAGCATCTTCGGCTGGTGCTTCGGCCCGCCGCGGTCGACGGCGGCGCGAAAGTACGCCTCGAGATGCGAGCCGCAGCCCATCAGGACGTCCGGACGAATAGCGTCGATGTCCGCGTCGACGCGCTCGGGCGTGTGGGCGCCGAGCACCGCCCGCCGGAAGCGGGGGCGAAACGGGCGGAAGCTGGAGCGGTCCATCATTCCCCGCACGCGGTCGACGTTCTCCGGCGAGTCCGAGCCCAGGTAGAGCCGCGTGTAGCGGAGACGCTTGCCGACGAGCCCCGCCTCGACCATCCGCTCGCGCTCGGCGTACGCGACGTTGAGCAGCACCGAGCGGCGGTCGTGGAGGAGCCGGAGCGGCACGCCCGTCGTGCCCGTCGACTGGAGCACGAGGCCGTCGCGCTCGCTCGCGTCGTCGGAGCGGAAACGCTCCGGGTCGCGCAGCACCTCGTCGCGGGGGACGACCGGTAGCCGGGCGAGGTCGTCGGCGCCTCGAATCTCGCGTGCATCGATCCCTTCGCACCGGAGGAGGTCGCGGTAATGGGGCACGTGGGCGGCGGCGTGCTCGACCGTCTCGGCGACGCGCCGGTCGCGCCGCTCGAGCAGCTGCTCGCGCGGCACGAAGAGCGCCCTGCGCTGACCGAGCGCGGCGCGCGCGATCGTCGCCATGCCGGCCGTCCTCGTCACGATCCCGCCGCTCATGCCACTGGATCGCCCCATCCGAACGACCGCCGCCACGGTCCGAGCCCGTACCAGCCAATTCGGCCGAGGCGTAGATACCCCGCCTTCTCGTAGGCGCGCCGGCCGGCGTGGTTCTCGGCGAGGACGCCGGCGACGATCCGGCGCTTCCCTTCCACCGCAAGCGTGGCTGCGAGCCGTGTGCCGGCGGCGCCCGAGACGCCCTGGCCGCGCATCGACGGCTCGGTGTGCGTCTCCGAGAGGTAGACGTCCTCGTCGGAGAGCGCGAGCCATGTATCGAGGTACTCGACGTAGGCGCGACCCTCTGCGATCCAGCGCGACGAGACGACGCGGTCGTCCTGCCAGGCGGCGAAGCAGCGGTCGCCGCGCGCTAGCCGGACCTGCTCCTGCTCGTCCCGCGGCGTGGTCAGGAACGCGTATTCGAGCGAGAGTGGCGTCTCGCGGAGCGCAGGCGGAGGGCGCAGGTCGAGCGCGACGAGCTCGAGCCGGCGGTAGAGGCGTAGCCGGGCGAGCGCGCCGAACCAGACGCCGCGGATGCCCTCCTCCCGAAGCAGCTCGCGCGTCCGGCGGATCAAGCCTGCTTGACGGCGAGGGCGGCGACGAACTGCGCCGTTACGTTTCGCGTGCGGTAGTCGCCGAGCCGCTCGGCCGAGAGCAGCGCGCTGAGGTGCGAGGGGCGCACGGGCGAGACGGCGCCGAGGCCGAGGACAGCCATGCGCGGCACGTGCATCAGCGTCGCGGTTCTCTGGACGCTCAGTCCGGCGCGGGCCAGCCGGCGCTCGAGCCCGGCCGCGCTGCATGTCGCGCCGACGTAGCAGGGTACGAGACGGATGCTCGCGAGCCAGCGCCAGGGAATCGCGTTCCGGAGGGAGACGAGCGGGTTGGACGCGTTGTCGAGCGTCACGAGCAGCCGTCCACCCGGCGCGAGCACGCGCGCGAGCTCGCCGAGTCCGACCTCCAGCTCGGCGAGCGTGTGGAAGTGGTCGAGCGTCGAGCACGAGACGACCGCTTCGAATGACCCGTCGGGGAACGGCAGGCGCCGGACGTCCGCCTGCTCGGCCTCGAGCTCGGGGTAGCGGCTGGCGGCCGCCTCGACGACGGCGTCGGAGACGTCGATCCCGTGAACCTCGTCGGCGAGCTCCTGCAGACACGGATAGAGGCCCGAGCCGACCGCCTCGTCGAAGAGGTCCGTCTTCAGCAGGCGGTGCGGGCGGGGACCCTTGACGAGCCACGCCTCGGCCAGTCGGGCGTTCAGCTCGTCGGCATAGGCGCGAAGCAACCGATGCCCGCGCGTCCGAGGCCAGTCCGCGACGGCGGACTCCCACGTCGCCGTGGTCTGGAGATCGACCATGGGCGGCAGACGTTAGCCTCTCGCCGTGGATTTCGAGCATGTCCTCGTCGTCGGGGCAGGACAGATGGGCGCCGGGATCGCGCAGGTCGCCGCCGCCTCGGGGCGCCGCGTCTCGCTCTACGACTCGGTGCCGGGCGCGGTCGAGCGCGGCCTCGGCGCCATGGAGAAGAGCCTCGGGAAGCTCGCCGAGAAGGGAGGCGCGGATCCGGCCGACGTGCTCGCGCGCGTCGAGCCGGTCGAGGCGATCGTCCCCGCGGAGCTGATGATCGAAGCCGTCGTCGAGGACCCGGCGGTCAAGGAGGCGATCTTCCGCGAGGCGGACAGGATCCTTCCGCCCGAGGCGATCCTCGCGTCCAACACCTCCTCCATCCCCATTGCCACGCTGGCGGCCGCAACCGCACGGCCGCCACAGGTGATCGGCATGCACTTCTTCAACCCCGTGCCTGTGATGAGCCTCGTCGAGGTCGTGCGCGCGCCGCTGACCTCCGACGAGACGGCCGCTGCGATCGTCGAGCTCGCCCGCGAGCTCGGCAAGACGCCCGCCGAGGCCAACGACTTTCCCGGCTTCGTCTCGAACCGCATCTTGATGCCGTTCATCAACGAGGCTGCGCTCGCCCTCGAGGGCGGTGTCGCCGGCGCGGAGGCGATCGACACAATCGCGAAACTCGGCTTCAACCACCCGATTGGCCCTCTGGCACTCGCGGATCTGATCGGGCTCGACACGTGCGTCGCGATCATGGAGGTGCTCCGTGACGGGCTCGGCGACGAGAAGTATGCACCTGCTCCGATCCTCCGCGAGCTCATCGCCGCCGGCCACCTCGGCCGCAAGTCCGGCCACGGCTTCTACGAGTACTAGCTCTTGGTACAACGGGAGGCGTGCGAGCCGTGGCGCTTCTCCTCGGTGCACGCGTCATCTGGCGACTCGCCGGACTGCGCTTCGCGTCCTCGACAGCCTCCGCGTGACGCGCCGAGGGGGCTAGTCGACCTTGACGCGCCGGAACATCGCGTAGAAGACGACGTCGTAGACGCTCTTGACGGCGCCCGCGATCACGAACGGCGCGCCGAGCCAGATCGCGAGAGTCGCACCGCCGACGAGCGGGCCGACGGGCCGCGTCAGATAACGCGCCGTGTTCGTGTACGCGGCGGCGGCCGTGCGCTCCGATGGGTCGACGACGACCGCGACGTACGCCTGACGTGCGGGCACGTCCATCTGGCTGAGGACGTAGCGCGAGAGGAGCAGGACGAGCGCTACGGGGAACGTCGGCGCGAATGCGATCGCGGCGAGCAGGACGTTCGAGGGCAGGTGTGTGAAGACCATCGTTCGTAGCAGGCCGATCCGATGTGAAAGCCGCACCGCGATCTGGAACGACGCCGCCTGGATGAAGCCGATCGCGAGGAAGACGATCGCGAGCGTCTGGTGCGAGGTGCCGAACTTGAGCGCGAACCAGTACGCGATGAACGACTGGACGACGAAGCCGCCGCCGAAGCTGTCGAGCGCGAACAGGGCGGACAGTCTGGCCACGATGCTCTTCGACTTGTGGAGCGTGGGACGTCCTTCGAGCGTCAGCTCGCGACCGCCCTCGACCGTCTCGGACAGCGGCCAGACCGCGATCAGCGCCACGAGCGCCGCGATCGGATAGACGAGCAGCCAGAGGCGCGAGGCGGCGAAGAACGCGGCGAGTGCGCCGAACGAGCCCGCGAGCGTGGCGACCGTGTTGTACGTCCCGAAGAGCGACGCGACGTTCGCGTCGGCCGCGGCGTGTGGGAGCATCGCCTGCTCGAGCGAGGTCAGGGGCCCCGATTCGACGATGTCAGCCGAGACCGTGCCCGTCAGCGCGGCGACGATCAGCAGCGGGAGCGAGTCAGTGAGCGCGAAGACGAGGCCCGCGCAGGCCATGCCGATGAGCAGGGCGCGGTACGCGCGACGTCGTCCGATCCGGTCGCCGTAGCGCGCGAGGACGATCGACGCGAGCGCCACACCCGCCAGCATCGCCGTGAACACGAGCCCGACCTGGGTCGTCGAGAGCCCCGACTTCTCCAGCGAGACGCCGATCACGATGCTGCCGAGGCCGTACACGACGCCGCGCGCGGCCTGGGCAAGGAGGATGCGTCGAGCGTCGGGGCTCATCGGGGTGCACCGCCGGGTGACCGTTTCGGCCGTTCATATACTCGCGCAGAAATGGATTTCGACCTAACCGCCGAGCAGCGAGAGATCCAGGCGCTCGCGCGAGAGGTGGCGGATGCCGAGATTGCGCCGCATGCCGGCGAGTGGGATCGCGAGCACCGCTTTCCGCTCGAGGTGATCGCACGGCTCGGCGAGCTCGGCCTGATGGGGGTGTGCGTGCCGGAGGAGTACGGTGGCGCCGACGCGGGCTTCCTCGCGTACGTGCTCGTGCTCGAGGAGCTCTCGCGCGCGGACGCCGGAATCGGCGTCTCGGTCGCCGTGCACACGAGCGCCGCCACGCTGCCGGTGCTCGCGTGGGGGACGAAGGAGCAGTGCGAGCGGCTCGTCCCGTCGCTTGCCTCCGGGTCGACGCTCGGGGCGTTCGCTCTCACCGAGCCGGACGTGGGCTCTGACGCTGGCGCTCTGCGCACGGCGGCGAAACGGGACGGGGACGGCTGGCTGCTGTCGGGGCAGAAGCAGTGGGTGACGAACGGCGGGCACGCGGGCCACATCCTCGCGTTCGCGCGCACGAACCCGGAGGTGGAGGGTGGCGACGGCATCTCGGCGTTCCTGCTCGACGCGTCACAGGTGACGGTGACGCGGGAGGAGGAGAAGCTCGGCCTCAACTCGTCCTCCACCGCCGACCTGCTGCTCGAGAACGCACGCGTCGACGGCGACCGGCTGCTAGGCGAGGAGGGGCGCGGGTTCGCGATCGCGCTCGACGCGCTCGACGGCGGCCGGATCGGCATCGCCGCCCAGGCGGTCGGTATCGCACAGGCTGCCTACGACACCGCTCGCGCGTACGCAGGCGAGCGGAAGGCCTTCGGCCGGCTGCTCGTCGATCATCAGGCGATCGAGACGAAGCTCGTCAACATGGCGGTCGAGATCGAGGCGGCGCGCCTGCTCACGTATCGCGCGGCGTGGCTGAAGGAGCACGCCCGGCCCCACAAGTCCGAGGGGGCGAAGGCGAAGCTCTACGCCTCGGAGATGGCTCGCCGCCAGACGGCAGAGGCGATCCAGGTGCTGGGCGGCTACGGGTACACGAAGGAGTTCCCTGTCGAGCGCTACTACCGCGACGCCAAGATCACGGAGATCTACGAGGGGACGAGCGAGATCCAGCGGATCGTGATCGCGCGCTCGATCATCGGGACGGCGGCGTGAGCCCGCGGGATCCTCAGGAGCCTGTGCGGCTGACGAAGATCTACACCCGCGGCGGCGACAAGGGCGAGACGAGCCTCGGCGACGGCTCCCGCGTCTCGAAGCTCCACCCGCGCGTCGCGGCGAACGGGGACGTCGACGAGCTCAACTCGCTCGTCGGGTGGACGATCGTCGTCGCCGACGGCCGCACCCACGACGTTCTCGTGCGGGTTCAGAACGAGCTGTTCGACGTCGGCGCGGACATCACGGTTCCGTCAACGAAGGAGGCTCTCCGCGTAACGCAGGAGCAGGTCGACCGGCTCGAGGCGGACTGCGACGCGTTCAACGCCGAGCTCGCGCCGCTCAAGAGCTTCGTCCTGCCGGGCGGCACGGAGCTCGCAGCGCGGCTGTTCCTCGCCCGTGCGGTGTGCAGGCGCGCCGAGCGGTCGGTGCTCGCGGCAGACGTCGGCGCGCTGCCGGCCGTCTATCTCAACCGGCTCTCCGACCTGTTGTTCATCCTCGCCCGCAGCGCGAACCTCGGGACCGACGAGCCCCTCTGGAAGCCTGGAAGCTCCTAGTCGTCTTCGCGGGCTCGTTCGTCGCCGGCTATCTCGGCTCGATGATCGGCCTGGTGCTCGGCACGCTGCGGCTCCCGCTCCTTCTGCTCACGTCCGGCGACCCGACCACCGCGGCGGGGACGAACATCGCCATCAGCGCTGCGTCGGCAGCATCGGGCGGGATTCGCCACAGCCGCGCGGGCAGGGTGGACTGGCGCGTCGTCGCGTGGATGACGCCACCGTCGGTCGTCGGCGCGCTCGCCGGCGCGTACTACGGCCATCTCGTCCCCGAACAGCTGCTCTTCGTCGTCATCTCCGCCGTGCTCGCGTGGAACGGGCTCGACCTCCTCGTGCGGCCGTTCCGGGGGCACCCACGAGAGAAGCCGAGCCTCGCGCCCGCCGTCGTCTTCGGCGGGCTGATCGGCGCGCTTGGTGGCGCCATCGGCGTCATTCTCGGCACGCTCCGCGTGCCGGCGCTCCTGAACGCGGTCGGGCTGACGGCTGCGCGGGTCGTCGGCACGAACCTCGTCGTCGGGTTCTTTCTCGGCGCGTTCGGCTTCCTCGGCCACGCCGTGCGGGGCGAGGTCGAGTGGGGGTTGCTCGCAGCTGGCCTCGTTGGGGCCATTCCGGGCGGGTGGCTCGGCGCGCGCGAAACCGGTCGCTTCTCGGAGCTCGGATTGAGGCGAGCGCTTGGTGTCGCCCTGATCGCCATCGCGATCGCGTTCGCCGTCGAGGCCGCCGTTCGCTGAGGGCGGGCTCCTAGACTCCCGCAGTGGCCGCGACTGCCGGACCGGTGGAGGGGCCCTCCGCACGTCGCACGCTCGTGCGGTCGGGCCTCGTGATCGCAGCAGGTGTCGGTGCCGCGAACGTCCTCAACGCCTTCTTCCAGTTCTCGCTGGCGCGGATCCTCGACCCCGAGGACTACGCGCTCCTCGCCGCGCTCGTCGCCGTCGTCCTCGTCGCCGCGATCCCTCCCCTGGCGTTCCAGGCGACAGCCGCGCGTGAGGTCTCGTCACGGCTGGCGCGCGACGACCGCGAAGGAGCCGGACGGCTGCTCAGGGGCATGGGCAGCTCAGCGATCCTGTGGGCAGACGTGATAGCCGTCTGCGCGGTCGTCCTGCTCGGGGTCACTGCGCTCCTCGGCGTCGACGACCCGCTGGCCTACGGAGCCACGGGCCTGACGGTCGCCGCGGCGCTCGTGATCCCGGTCGTCTGGGGCGGACTCCAGGGCGCCGGCCGCTTCTACGTCCTCGCCGGTGCGCAGCTCGTCTTTGCCGGCACGCGATTCTGTGTCGGGATCGCGGTAGGTCTGCTCGGGGGCGGCGTCGGCGCGATCATGCTCGGCCTCGCCGCGGCGACCGTGATCACGGACGTCGTCAGCGCCTGGCCGCTGCGGTCGCTGCTGCCGCGCGAGAAGGTGAAGCGGGAGTCCCTGGCCACGCGCGTCAACGCCGGCGCGGCGATCGGGCTGACCGCGCTCTGGGCGCTCGTCTACAGCGACCTGCTCGTCGCGCGGATCGTCTTCTCGGGGGACGAGGCGGGCGCCTACGCGGCCGCGTCCGTCGGCGCCCGCGTGCTGCTCCTGATCGCGATCGCCGCCACGACCGTCCTCTTCCCCCGCGTCGCGAGCCTCAACGACCGGGCGCGCGAGCGCAAGCACCTGCTTGCCGGGCTGGCGGGGGTCGGCGCCGTCTCGGCGCTCGCTGTGCTCCTGCTCTGGGTTTTCGCCGGCACGCTCGTCGACGTCGCGTTCGGCTCCAAGTACGCGGACGCCGAGGCGTGGCTCGGGCCGCTCAGTCTCGCAATGGCACTCTATGGCCTGACGATCGTGTACCTCTACCACTTCCTTGCTCTCGGCCGTGCGCGCTTCGGGATCGTGCTCGCGGCGCTCTTCTGCGCGCAGCTAGTGGCCTACGCGCTGTTCCACGACACGCCCGACCAGCTGATCGGCGTCCAGCTCGCGTTCGGCGCCGCCACCGTCTCCGCGGGCGAGCTGTGGTATCTCCTGCGTATCCGATGAAGGCGGCACCCTAGCGATGGCGACGACCGAGCCCCGCGCCCGCGAGCTCGACTCGACGATCTCCGGCCTTCCGGTCGAGCCGCTCTACACGCCCGAGACGACCGACGTCGACTACGCGCGCGACCTCGGCGACCCCGGCGAGTTCCCGTTCACGCGCGGCGTCTACCCGACGATGTACCGGGGGCGTCTCTGGACGATGCGGCAGTTCGCGGGGTTCGGCACGGCGGCGGAGACGAACGAACGCTTCCGCTACCTGCTCGAGCATGGCCAGACGGGTCTGTCGACCGCCTTCGACATGCCGACGCTGATGGGCTACGACTCGGACCACGCGCGCTCGTTCGGCGAAGTCGGGCGCGAGGGCGTCGCCATCGACTCGCTCGACGACATGGAGACGCTGTTCGCCGGCATTCCGCTCGGCGAGGTGTCGACGTCGATGACGATCAACTCACCTGCGGCGATGCTGCTCGCGTTCTACGTCTGCGTCGGCGAGGAGCAGGGAGTCTCCCGCGACGAGCTGCGGGGCACCGTGCAGACGGACATCCTCAAGGAGTACATCGCGCAGAAGGAGTACATCTTCCCGCCCGAGCCTTCGATGCGGCTCGTCGTTGACATGATCGAGTTCTGCGCGGAGGAGCTGCCGCGCATGCACCCGGTCTCGATCTCGGGCTACCACATTCGGGAGGCGGGCTCGACCGCGGCGCAGGAGCTCGCCTTCACCCTCGCGGACGGCCTCGCGTACGTCGACGCGTGCGTCGCGCGCGGCCTCGACGTCGACGACTTCGCCCCGCGCCTCTCCTTCTTCTTCAACGCTCACATGGACTTCTTCGAGGAGATCGCGAAGTACCGAGCCGCGCGCCGGATCTGGGCGCGCGAGCTGCGCGATCGCTACGGCGCGAAGAACCCGCGCTCGTGGCTGATGCGCTTCCACTCGCAGACAGCCGGCGTCTCGCTGACCGCGCAGCAGCCGGAGGTGAACATCGTGCGCACGGCGATCGAGGCGCTCGCGGCCGTGCTAGGCGGCACGCAGTCGCTGCACACCAACTCGTTCGACGAGGCGCTCGCGCTGCCGACGGAGCACGCGGTGCGGATCGCGCTCCGGACGCAGCAGGTGATCGCCCACGAGTCGGGCGTGACGAACACCGCCGATCCGCTGGGCGGATCGTGGTTCCTCGAGGACCTGACGAACCGGCTCGAAGCGGAGGCCTACGACTACTTCGAGCGCATCGAGCAGCTCGGCGGCGTCGTCGCCGCGATCAAGGAGAACTTCCAGCAGCGCGAGATCGCCGATGCGTCGTTCCGTTATCAATCTGAGGTCGAGGCGGGCGAGCGCGTCGTCGTCGGCGTCAACCGCTACGAGCTCGAGGACGAGGAGCCGCTCGAGATCCTCCGCATCGACCCGGCGCTCGAGCAGGAGCAGATCGAGCGGGTGCAGGCCGTGCGCGCCCGGCGCGACGCGCAGGCGGTCGAGCGGCACGTCGCGACGCTGAAGGACGCGGCTGCGCGCGAGGACGTGAACCTGATGCCCGTGATCGTCGACGCCGCGCGCGACTACGTGACGATGGGTGAGATGTGCGACGCGCTCCGCGAGGTGTGGGGCGTGTGGCGCGAGACGCCGGTTTTCTAGGGACGCCGGCCTTCTAGGGCCGCTGCGCGTTCAGGCTCCTGCAAGGGACAGGCGCTGGGCCTTGTCAGCTACTACGAGCTCTCGAACTTCGCGCGCTGGCGCGCGGCGTTGCGGTCGTCCCACTTCTTCAGGATGTAGATGCCGATCGCGAGCACGATCGCCGCGGCGCCGAAGCCGGCGCGCGCCCAGACGGCGTCGAAGATGAAGACGGCGCAGATCGCCGCCGCGATCACTCCGGCGACGAGGAGGGCGAACTTCGCTGCAGCGCCCCAGTCCATGCGGGGATTCTAGAGCACCCGGCGACTAGAGGCTGATTTGGAGGCCGTCGTAGGCGAGCTCCCAGCCGTCGGGGGCCGGCAGCTCGTTCGGGCGGTGTGTGAGCAAGAGCCGCTTGGCGCCGGACGCCTCGAACGCATCGACGGCTTCGTCGACCGACAGGTGTCCGCGCGGGCTGCCGTCGAGCTCACCGCGGAGCAGCGTCGCCTCGCAGACGAAGAGATCCGCGTCACGCGCGACGTCCGCGAGCTTTGCGTCGGGGCCCGAGTCGCCGGAGTACGCGAGCGTATGGTCGCCGTTCGAGACGCGGAGGCCGTACGTCCGCAGCGTGTAGTGCGGGAGGCGGATGGCTATGACCTCGAGCCCCGCGGCCGTCCTGAACGGAACAGCTTCGTCATAGTCGCGCACGTCGAACGTCGACTCGAACATGTCCTCCCAGCCGAGTCGCGTCCCGAAGTCGCGGATCCGCGCGCGCCCCTGTGGCGGCAGCCAGAGCTCTGGTTTGTCCGTCCCCTTGCCGGGCCCGACCATGTTCCCCCAGACCCAGGGGACGAGGTCGCCCCAGTGGTCGAGGTGCCAGTGCGTGATCACGACCGAGTCGACCCGCGGCCAGCCGCCGTTCAGCTCGCGCAACCGTGCCAGCACCCCCGGGCCGCAGTCGAGCAGGAGCCGCCCCGGCCCCTCGATGAGGTAGCCGGATTGGGCGCCGCCGGGGTTCGGCCACGCGGGGCTCGACCCCACGACGGTCAACTTCATGCTCCTATACTGCCGCGCGAATGACGCGGAAGATACGGGTAGTGATCGCGAAGCCCGGCCTCGACGGGCACGACCGGGGGGCGAAGGTGATCGCGCGCGCGCTTCGGGACGCCGGCATGGAGGTCATCTACACGGGTCTCCACCAGACTCCGGAGCAGATCGTCGAGACGGCGATCCAGGAGGACGCGGACGCGGTCGGGATCTCGGTGCTCTCCGGCGCGCACATGACGCTCGTGCCGCGGATCCTCGAGTTGCTGCGCGAGAACGAGGCCGACGACGTGCTCGTGATCGTCGGCGGCACGATCCCAGGCGACGACGCGAAGGAGCTCGAGGCGCTGGGCGTCGCGGCGATCTTCACGCCCGGTTCGACGACCGGCGCGATCGTCGACTTCCTCCGCGAGCGCGTACCGACGGCGTGATTCGGGTCGAGCGCGACGATCGGGTCGCGGTCGTCACCGTCGACCGTCCGGACGTTATGAACGCGCTCGACCAGGCGACGCTGACGGAGCTTCGCGACCGGCTCTCGGAGCTCGCGGCGGACGGGGACGTGCACGTCGTCGTGCTAACCGGAGCCGGCGAGCGGGCGTTCGTCGCCGGGGCCGACATCAAGGCGATGGCGGAGATGAGCCGCGACGAGGCGTTCGCGTGGGGGCGGCTTGGCCACGAGACGGCGTCGCTGCTCGAGACGATGCCGAAGCCGACGATCGCGGCGATCAACGGGTTCGCGCTCGGCGGCGGCTGCGAGCTCGCGCTCGCGTGTGACGTTCGCTATGCGTCGGACACGGTCAAGCTCGGTCAGCCCGAGGTCTCGATCGGGATCATCCCTGGCTGGGGCGGCACGCAGCGGCTGCCGCGCGTCGCCGGCATCGGCCCTGCGAAGGAGCTGATCCTCACGGGCCGGCTCGTCGGCGCGGAGGAGGCGCTCCGCATCGGGCTCGTCAACGCCGTCTTCGCGCCCGAGCAGCTGATGGAGAAGGCGCTCGAGCTCGCCCGCACGCTTGCTGCGAAGAGCCCGCTCGTGCTCGCGGCAATCAAGGAGACGACCGCGCGGACGTTCCACGGCGATCTCGGCGCCGAGGCTGAGGCGTTCGCCGGGCTTTTCGGGAGCGGGGATCAGCAAGAGGGCATGCGCGCGTTCATCGAGAAGCGCGAGCCTCGCTTCACCGGCCGCTGAGGCCCTCGTCTCTCGCCGTGACAGCCGACCCTGTGGATGCTTCGGCACTGAATTCCAACACCCCAGTGCCAGGCACTGAATGTGTGACGAAAGAGTGCCGAGTTCGTCGCGCGGGGCTTCGGCTCAGGGGCCGGTGACGGCCGTCTTGGTGAGCACGACCCGGCCGGCGCTGTAGGCGTCCGGTCGCACCGCCGCCGCGGCGAGCGTGGCGAACGTCGGCTCGGTGAGCACGAGGACGCTCTTGCCGAGGAGCGACGGTGCCTCCTCCGCGCCGACGACCTTGCCCTTGCCGAGGTCGATCTGGACGGTCGGCGCGACCTCGAGCCGCAACGGGCGGCGCATCTTGTCGAGCACGGTCCCGGCCGGATAGGCGCGAAGGTTCGTCACGTTGAGGACAAGGGCTCCGGGCGACGCGTGGGTGACCGTCCCTGCCACCGTGAGCGTCACCGTCGTGTGCATCGAGGTAGCGAAGATCAGCCGCTCCGCCTTCATCAGATAGGGGTACGGGTTCGTGGCGCCGCCGTCTCCGGGGTGCACCTCGAAGTGGAGGTGAGGATCCGTCGAGTCGGCGTCGCCGGAGTTCCCGACATACCCGACGGGCTGGCCCGCATCGACGTGCGCGCCGTCTCGCAAGCCCTTCCAGTACGACATCCCGGGGACGCACTTGCCGCGGTTGTCGTTCCCCTTCGTGACGTCGTTGTTCAGGTGGATGTAGAGGTAGGTCGTCCCGCTGTCGCCATAGAGATAGAGCATGCACCCGGCGCGAGCCGACGTCGTCCAGAACTTGACCTTCCCCGGCTCGGCGGCGACCGCGACCGTGCGGCGCGGCGCCATCAGGTCGTTGCCCTGGTGCGTGCCGCTGTAGCGGGCCGCCCCGAAGTCGTTCGCGAACGCGACCGCGCCGACGATCGGGAAGATCAGCTTCGGCACCTTGCCGGCCGGTGCGGCGGAGGTCGACGTCACGACCCCAGCTGCAGTCAGCAGCGTGGTGATGAGGATGAGCCCTCGGGCTGTCGTCCGGCGGTAGTCCACGATCCGTCGTTGACGGTGTGTCGGCAGAAACACCGTCTCTTCTTCGCCTCGGGCCAGTCCGGACGCTGCGCGTCCGCTTTGCCCTCGGCTTCGAAGTTCGCGCGCGCGAAGGACTAGACCCTACCAGGGGCCGCGGCTTCCTTCGTCGTTAGAGTCTCAGCCCGATGAAGATCGCGGTGTGCGTGAAGCAGGTGCCCGAGGGCGGCGGCCAGCGGAAGATCGATCCGCAGACAATGCGGCTCGACCGCTCCGGCGAAGCGGGGCTCAACCCGTTCGACGCGAACGCGATCGAGGAGGCGCTCCGGATCCGTGAGAGCGGGGAGGAGGCCGAGGTCGTGCTCGTCTCGATGGGCCCGGAGCGCGCCGCCGAGACCCTGCGCAAGGGGCTGGCGATGGGCGCCGACCGTGCCGTCCTCGTCGCCGACGATGCGCTCAGAGGCTCTGATCTCGTCGGCACGAGCGCTGTGCTCGCGAAGGCGCTCGAGCGCGAGGGCGCCGACCTCGTGCTGTTCGGCCAGCAGGCGAGCGACTCCGACGGGGCAGTGCTCGCGGCCGCCGTCGCCGAGCGCCTCCAGCTTCCGCTCGTCACGCAGGTGTCCGAGCTCACCGTCGCCGCCGGCACCGCGAAGGCGAAGCGCCAGACGGAGTTCGGCTACGACCGCATGGAGTCGCCGCTCCCCGCTGTGATCGCCGTCTCGGATGCGATCAACGAGCCGCGCTACCCGTCGCTAAAGGGGATCATGGGGGCGAAGTCGAAGCCGCAGGAGACGTTGGCGCTCGCGGACCTCGAGCTCGCCGCGGCTGCCGCCGGCGAGAGCGGCGCGCGGACATCCGTGGTCGCCCTCGTGGCGCCGCCCGCCCGCGGCGAAACGCTGAAGATCGAGGACGACGGCGCGGGCGCCGAGAAGATCGTCGAGTTCCTCGCCGAGAGGAAGCTGCTGTGAAAACCCTCGTTTTCCTCGAGCATCATGACGGCGAGCTACAGAAGGGCGCGCTCGGCGTGCTCGCGAAGGCTGCCTCGCTCGGCGAGGCGGCCGGCGTCGTCGTCGGCGCCGGCGCGAGCGTCGCAGCCGCCTCTGCGGGCGCCCACGGGGCGACGCGCGTGCACGTCTCAGAGGGGGGCGAGCTCGACGCGCCGCTGCCGCAGCCACGGGTCGACGTGATCGAGGCGGTGGTGAAGGACGGCGGCTACGACGCCGTCTTCTTCGCGCAGTCGGTCCTTGCCGCAGACGTCGCCGCGGCCCTCGCCGTGCGGCTCGACGCGGGGCTCAATTGGGACCTGGTCGACGTGCGCGACGACGGAGGCTCGCTCGTCGGCGTGCGGCCCGCGCTCGGCGACAGCGTCTACGTCGACGCTGGCTGGACCTCGTCGCCGGCGATCGCGCTCTTCCGCGCCGGCAGCTTCGAGCCGGCCGAGAGGGGTGCCGCGGGCGAGATCGTCGAAGTGACGGTCGAGCTTCGGCCGTTCTCGACCGCGACGACGCTTGCAGGGCACGACCTCGAGGAGCAGGCCGGGCCGTCGATCGAGGAAGCGGACGTGATCGTCGCCGGCGGCCGCGGCCTCGGCGGCCCCGAGGGATTCGCCCAGCTCGAGGAGCTCGCAAAGGCGCTCGGCGGCGCCGTCGCGGCCACGCGCGCGGTCGTCGACGCCGGCTGGTACCCGTACCCGACCCAGGTCGGCCAGACGGGCAAGACCGTCTCGCCGAAGCTCTACATCGCCTGCGGCATCTCGGGCGCGATCCAGCACAAGGTCGGCATGCAGTCGTCCGGGACGATCGTCGCCGTCAACAAGGATCCGAACGCGCCCATCTTCGAGTTCTGCGACATCGGCGTCGTCGGCGACCTGAACCAGATCGTCCCGAAGCTGACCGAGCTCGTCCGGGCGCACAAGAGCTGATGTCGCGGCCGGCCGACTACCCGCCTCCGCTGAGCGCGGCGGACGCGATCGCCGAGCCCGCCGCTCCGCCCGAGGAGCGGATCGACGTCGGCGTCCTCGTCGTCGGCGCGGGGCCGGCCGGTCTCGCGTGCGCGATCCGGCTCGGCCAGCTGCTCGAGGAGTCGCCGCGGCTTGGGGAGCGGCTCGGTGAGGTGCCGGTGGCGGTGCTCGACAAGGGCTCGCGGCCCGGCGCACACCTGCTCTCGGGCGCGGTCGTCAACCCGGTCTCGCTCCGCCGGCTGTTCGCGGGCCGGAGGACGACCGACGACATGCCGTTCCTCACGCGCGTCGACTCCGAGCGCGTGTACTACCTCACGCGCCGGCGAAAGCTCCGGATCCCGACGCCGCCGCCGATGCGGAACCACGGCAACTACGTGGCGTCGATCTCGCAGCTCGGGCGGTGGCTCGCGGAGGAGGCGGAGGGGCTCGGCGTCGCCGTCCTTCCCGAGACGACCGCAGAGAAGCTCCTCGTCTCCCACGGACGTGTGACCGGCGTCCGCACGGCCGACCGCGGGCGCGGGCGCGACGGCGAGCAGCTGCCTCGGTTCGAGGCGGGCTCGGAGATCCAGGCGCAGGTGACGGTGCTCGCCGAGGGCACCCAGGGGTATCTGACCGGCGCCGCGATCGAGCGCTTCGGCCTCGAGGGCGCCAACCCGCAGGTGTGGGCGCTCGGCGTCAAGGAGGTCTGGCGGGTTCCGAAGCCCCTCCGTCGCGTGATCCACACGATGGGCTGGCCCCTTCGCGGGCGGGCGAAGTACCGGGAGTTCGGCGGCTCCTTCATCTATCCGATGGGCGAGGACATGGTCACGCTCGGCATGGTCGTCGGGCTCGACTACCGCGACGTCGAGCTGTCCGTCCATGACCTGCTCCAGGAGCTGAAGACGCACAAGCTCGTGCGCAAGATCCTCGCCGGAGGCGAGCGGATCGCGTGGGGCGCGAAGACGATTCCCGAGGGAGGCTTCTACTCGCTGCCCGCGCAGCTGCACGCGCCGGGCGTCGTGCTCTGCGGCGACGGCGCGGGCTTCGTCAACGTGCCCGCGCTCAAGGGCATCCACTACGCCGTCGAGACCGGCATGCTCGCCGCCGAGTCGATCGTGCGCGCGCTTCGGCCCGGTGAGGCGGTGGGCCGCACCGGCGCGCTCGCCTCGTACGACGCCGCCGTCAAGGACAGCTTTGCCTGGTCCGATCTCGAGCGCGTGCGCAACATGCGCCAGGCGTTCGCGAAGGGCTTCGTGCGCGGCACGATGCGCGCCGGCGCGATGACGATGTCGCGCGGGCACGTGCCTCGGAAGCGACTGAAGACGGAGCCGGACGCCGAGCAGGAGCTGATCCGCACCGACCGCGCGAAGTCGTACCCCGCGCCCGACGGGGCGCTGACGTTCGACAAGCTCTCCTCGGTCTTCTTGAGCGGGAACAAGACGCGTGACGACGCCCCGAGCCACATTCGGATCGCAGCGCGCGTGCCGAAGGACGTCGCCGAGATGTGGGTGCGCATGTGTCCCGCGCACGTGTACGAGGTCGGGCGGGCCGACGCAGGCAAGGTGGAGGTGATCGTCACGCCATCCAATTGCGTCCAGTGCGGCGCGATCACGGCGAAGGGCGGTCGCCTGACGCCCGCCGAGGGCGGCGCCGGCCCCGAATACTCACTGACGTGATCTCGTACTGGCTGACGTGATCTCGCCGGACGACGTCCTCGCCGCGCGCGAGGCGGTCGGCGGGCGGCTGCACCGGACGCCGCTCTTCTCGTCGCGCGCGCTGTCGGAGCGGATCGGCGCGGAGGCGCACCTCAAGGCCGAGCTCTTTCAGCGCACCGGCTCGTTCAAGCCGCGCGGCATGCTCGCGAAGCTCGCGTCGCTCTCGGCAGACGAGAAGGCGCGCGGCATCGTCACCTGGTCGGCGGGAAACGCCGGCGCCGGAGCGGCCTTCTCTGCGAGAGAGCTGGGGATCGCCTGCCGTGTCTTCATGTGGCGGACGGCGAACCCGATCAAGATCGCCGCGTGCCGCGGGTACGGCGCCGACGTCGATCTCGAGTCGGAAGGGCCGGCGGAGGCGCACCACCGGCTGCTCGCCTTCGTCGAGGAAACCGGCGCGACGTTCGTCCATCCGTTCGACGACCCCGTGCTCCAGGCCGGCTACGGGGCGATCTCGCTCGAGATCCTCGAGGACGCCCCGGAGACGACCACGATCGTCGTCCCGATTGCGGGCGGCGGCCTGATTGCGGGCATGGCGTCGGCCGCGGGTTGCCGCGTCGTCGGCGTCGAGCCCGAGCTCGCGCCGACGATGGTGCGGGCGCTCGAGGCCGGCCACCCCGTCGAGATCCAGCCGCGCTCGATCGCCGACGGCCTCGGCGCGCCGTTCACGGGCGAGCACACACTGTCGGTGGTGCGCGACCGCGTCGCCGACGTCGTGCTCGTGACGGAGGATGAGATCAAGGACGCGATGCGCTTCCTCTACGCTCGCGCGAAGCTCGCATGCGAGCCGGCCGGAGCGACGTCGACAGCCGCGTTGCTGGCCGGCAAGATCGCGCTCGACCGAGACGAGACGGTCGTCGCCGTCGTGTCCGGAGGCAACGCTGACCCGAAGGTCGCTGCTGCTATCCTCGCCGAAGCCTCATGAAAGCTGACATTCACCCCGAATACGTCCTCGCGACCGTGCACTGCTCGTGCGGGAACGAGTTCGTCACCCGGTCGACGAAGCCGGACCTCCACGTCGAGATCTGCTCGGCGTGCCACCCCTTCTACACCGGGAAGCAGAAGCTCGTCGACACCGGCGGGCGGGTCGAGCGCTTCCAGCGCCGGCTCGAGCGCGCGCAGCCGCGCTAGACCTTTTCACATGACAGTCGGAGGGCAAGCAGTCCTCGAGGGCGTGATGATGCGCACGCCGGGGAACTGGGCCGTGGCCGTGCGCAAGCCCGACGGGGAGATCGCGCAGGTCTGCCGCGTGATCTCGTCGCCGATGGCGAAGCGGCGCATCTACCGGCTGCCGGTGATCCGCGGCATCGTCGCGCTCGGGGAGTCGCTCGCGATCGGCTTCCGCGCGCTCGCGATCTCGGCGAACTACGCCGCACAGCCCGAGGACGCAGACGACGAGGACGCGGAGCAATTCGAGCTCGGTCGCGGCCAGCTGATCTTCGCCTTCGCGATCGCGATCGGCTTCACGATCGCGCTGTTCAAGGTCGGCCCGGCCCTGATCACGAGCCAGCTCGATCTCGGCTCGACGCAGGCGTTCGTCGTTGTCGAGGGGTTGATCCGCGTCAGCATCTTCATCCTCTACCTGTTCCTGATCTCGCTTCTGCCCGATCTCCGGCGGCTGTTCCAGTACCACGCTGCCGAGCACAAGGCGATCAACGCCTACGAGGCCGGCGAGGAGCTGACGCCCGAGCGCGTCCAGCGCTTCAGCCTCATCCACCCGCGCTGCGGGACGGCGTTTCTGCTGTGGGTGATGGTGATCGCGATCTTCGTCTTCGCGTTCTTCGGCCGGCCGCACTGGTACTGGCTGATCGCGAGCCGCATCCTCATGCTCCCGGTGATCGCCGGCCTCGCCTACGAGGTGATTCGGTTCGCAGGGAAGCACCAGCACAACACGTGGGTGATGGCGCTGCTCGCCCCGGGGCTCTGGCTCCAGCGGCTGACGACGCGCCAGCCGACGCTCGAGCAGCTCGAGGTGTCGATCCGGGCGCTCGAGGAAGTCCTGGAGCACGAGAAGACGGCGGTCGGCGTTGAACGCGTCGAGGTGATGGCCTAGTCAATCTGCACCGGGGACTGGATTCATCCTGTCCCCGATCCCTTCGAAGGAGGTAACGTGGCTGAGAGAACAGCGCACGTGACGTGGAGCGGGAGCCTGATGGACGGCTCGGGTCTGATCGAGTCGACGGGGAGCGGTGCGATCGGCGGCCTCGAGGTGACGTGGGCCGCACGCTCGGAACCTGACGAGTCGGGTCGCACGAGCCCGGAGGAGCTGATCGCCGCGGCGCATGCCGCCTGCTTCTGCATGGCGCTCTCGCACGGCCTCGCCCAGGCCGGTAACCCGCCGGAGAAGCTCGACGTCACGGCCACGTCGACGTTCGTCCCGGGAACGGGGATCACGCAGATGAAGCTCGACGTGACGGGCACGGTCCCGGGCATCGACGAGGCGGCGTTCGTCGAGGCCGCCGAGGGAGCGCGCGACAACTGCCCTGTCTCGGGCGCGCTCAAGGGCAACGTCGAGATCCTGCTCGAAGCGAGACTTACGAGCTAGACGCGTACGGGCTGCGCGGCGGCCACGCGCTCGAGCCACGGCGTCGCCTGCAGGCGCTCGAAGATCTCCCGAGCCTCGGCGAGCAATTCCTCGTCACCCGTCAGCTCCGCGTGTTCGAGCAGCGTTACTGCCAGCCAGAAGGGGATGCCGAGCTCCCGGAAGACACCAGAGGCAACCTCGTATCCCGCTGCATCGCCGTCCAGCCGCGCCCGGAAGCGCTTCGCCTGGGCATCGAGATAAGGCGGGCGTGTGCCAGAGGGGATGCTCTCGATCGGGGCGAGCAGCGACTCCACCTTGTCCGAATCTCCGAGGACGAGTGCCGCCTCGGCCGCCTCAACGAACGCGAGCTTCGTCGACTGCGAGCCGATGCCGAGGGTCTTGCCGACGTCGAGCGTTCGCTCCGCGTCTGCGAGGGCGTCGGTCGGGTTGGCCTCTGCTCGCCGGATCTGCGCGCGGGTGCCGAGGTACGAGCTCAGGTCCTGCACGTCGGTCGTGTCCTCGAGCGACGAGAACATCGCGTGGATGCGGCGCGCGTCGTCGAGGTGACCCCGCTGAATGTGGATGTCGACCCCGGACTGGAGGAGGCTGAGGAGGAGCCCGCCGGAGCCGATCTGCTCCTCGTCGAAGTCCTCGATCGCCTCCATCGCCTCTTCCCAGCGCCCGAGCATCATCAGCGGGTGCGTCCGCTCCGCGAGCACCGCCCACTCGTTCGGGCGACTACCGAGCTTCTGCGTCATCGCGAGCGCGTCGTCGAGGTAGTCGAGGGCGCGGGCGTACTCGTCGCGGTGGAAGGAGGCGTCCGAGAGGACGAAGTAGCTGATGCTCGCGTCCTCGACGAGGTCGTGCTCGAGCGCAAGGCGGAGGGTGTGCTCCTGAAGGCCCTGTGATTCCTGATGGTGCCCACGACTGCCGACGATCGCCGCCTTTGCGCGCAACGCAAGCGCCAGGGCGGCGGGATAGGCATGTGCCTCTGCGACGTCGAGGGCAAGCTCCGCCCGTTCCGAGGCCCGCTCGAGGTCGCCGCTGTACCAGTACCCGAGCGATAGGGCCGCTGCGAGCATCGCAAGATCTTCATCGGGCTCGTCCTGCGAGATGACCGCGAATGCGTTCTCGAGGCGTAGCATCGCCTCGTCGCGTCGGCCTGTTCGCGCGTCGAGTCGGCCTAGGCGTACGTGCACCCGGGCAGCCGCATGTGTGTCGCCGCCGTCGTCGTACAACGCGATCGACTGTTCGAAGAGGAGCCGCGCCGAGTCGGGATCCGCCGTGCGCGCAGCCATCTGGGCCGAACGATCGAGGAGCTGTGCGCGCTCGCGAAGGTCGTCGGAGAGCGTCGCGGCTTGCTCGAAGTAGCGTCTTGCCTCGGCGGCGGCGGCGAGAGACTCGGCGCGCTCGCCGGCCCGCACGAGCATCGCCTGTGCCCTGGCTCGAATCCCGGCGGCGTCATCGGCGTCGGGCGCAGCCTCGTGAGCGGCGAGATAGTGAGAGGCGATCACCTCGACCACCTCGTCTTCGTCCTCGGCGAAAGCCGTGCGGAGGTGCTCCGCGGCAGCGAGGTGGCGCGCCCGCCGTTCACGCTTGGAGAGCGTCTCATAGGCGACGTGGCGCACGAGGTCCTGGAGGAATCCGTACTGCCCGTACTCGGGCGAGCGAGGATCTGCCTGAACGCCCAGCACCTCCTTGCGCACGAGGGCTACGAGCAGCGGCTCGATGTCGGCGTCGGCACCGGTCAGCGCCGCGACCGCGTCTCGCGTGAACGTCTTGCCGAGCACGGCGGCGTCCTGAAGGAGCCGTCTCTCCTCAGTGGACAGGCCGTCGAGCCGTGCGGCGATGAGCGCATGGAGCGTCTCGGGCACCTCGAGGGCCTCGATCTCGCCGGTGGGCCGGTAGGTGGCGCCGTCTTGAACGAGCAACCCCCGGTCGAGCAGCATGCGGACGGTCTCTACTGCGTAGAGCGGAATGCCCTCGGCGCGAGCAAGAATGCGGTCGCGTACGTCCGCCGGCAGGCCGGGCACGAGGCCGCCGAGCAGCTCCTCCATCGCAGACGGCGAGAGGGGCTCGAGGTAGAGGGAGGTGAAGCTCCGCTGGCCGGCGCCCCAGGTCGGCCTGCGCTCGAGCAGCTCCGGTCGCGCCAGCGTGATCACGAGGATGGGATGATTTCGCGACCAGTCGACGAGCGACTCGACGAAGTCGAGCAGGCTCTCGTCCGCCCACTGCATGTCCTCGAACGCGAGCACCGTCGGGTAGCTCTCGGCCAGGCGCTCGAAGAAGAGGCGCCACGCGGCGAAGAGATCCTGCTGGTCGCGGGCCTGGTGCTCGGCCAGTCCGAGCAAGTGCGCTAGCCGCGGCTCGAGAAACTCGCGCTCCTCGACGTCGAGGATCAGCTCCTCGAGCGTGGAGTGGAGCTTCGCCCTCGCGCTCTCTGCGTCCTCGTCCTCGCCGATGCGGCAGCGCATGCGCACCATGTCGGCGAGCGCCCAGTACGTGACGCCCTCACCGTAGGACAGGCAACGTCCGCGGTGCCAGTAGACCGTCGTGGCAATGCCGTCGAAGTACTTGTAGAACTCCCACGCGAGGCGCGACTTGCCGATGCCGGCGATGCCTGTCACCGAGACGAGATGGGCTTTTCGCTCCTCGGCCGAGACGTGGAAGAGGTCCTTGATCTGCCGCAGCTCGCGATCGCGTCCCACGAAAGGCGCTTCGAGGCCCTGCGACTTGAGCGAGCCGCGGAGCCCGGAGACGACGCGCTGCGCCTTCCAGAGCGGGGTCAGTCCCTCCTTGCCCTTCAGCTCGAACGAGCCTGCGTCCTCGTAGACGATCGTCTGCTCGGTCGCACGTCGTGTCGAGTCTCCGACGAAGACGGCGCCGGGATCGGCGACCGACTGTACGCGCGAGGCGGTGTTCACGAGATCGCCCGCGACCATGCCTTCACCCTCCGCGCCGAGCGTGACGGCCGCCTCGCCGGTGAGCACCCCGGCGCGGGCGCGCAGCTCCTCGGTGCCGGCCTCCTGGCCGAGAGCGGACACGGCGGCGACCAGGTCGAGCGCCGCGCGGACGGCGCGCTCCGCGTCGTCTTCCGTCGCCGTGGGCGTTCCCCAGACGGCCATCACCGCGTCGCCGATGAACTTCTCCACCGTCCCGCCGTAGAGCTCGATCAGGCGCCGGCATGCGTCGAAGTAGCGCGAGAGGAGCTCGCGCGTCTCCTCGGCGTCGCGTCGTGTCCGAGGCGGCGGTGAAGCCGACGAGGTCGGCGAACAGCACGGTGACGAGGCGCCGCTCGGAAGCAGGCGCCTCGCGCTCTGCCGCGGGCGCCTCCGCCGGTGCACCGGAGAGCGAACTTCCGCACTCCGCACAGAAGCGCTGTCCCGCGGTGTGCGGCGCGCCGCACGAGGGACACGCGAGCGCCAGCCCAGTGCCGCACTCCACGCAGAACTTCGCGGAGGGCTGGTTCTCCGTCGCGCACGAAGGACAGACCATCGTGGGCGACAGTATCTCCGTCGCCCACGGGTCTGGCGAGCGCTACGCGCTCTCGCCGTTCTCCGGCGTGTCGTCCTCGGCGAGCAGGCGGTACAGGCTCTTGCGCGTCGACCGGAGGACGTCCTGCGCGGCGGAGATCTGCCGCGCCGTGCCGGCCTGTCCGACCTGGCGCGTCGCTGCGAGCACCTGCAGGACGAGCTCGCGAAGCTCGACGATCGCGTCGTCGGCTTCGGTGCCGACGGCGTCCCACGGCGCCGGGCCGGTGTGTGCTGACGCCTCCTTGTTGCCCGCGGCCGTGAGCTGGAACACGCGTCGGCCGCTCTCCGACTCGGCCGGCTCGACGAGGCCCTCGTCCTCGAGCTGCTGCAGGGTCGGATAGACGGAGCCTGGGCTCGGGCGCCAGACGCCGCCACTGCGCTCTGCGAGCTCGCCCATGATCTCGTAGCCGTGCATCGGCCTTTCCGTGAGGAGCGAGAGGATCGCGGTGCGGATGTTCCCGCGTCGGGCGCGGCGTCCGCCGAAGGAGGGCCCGCCGTGCCCGCGCTGGCCCCCGCCTCGGCGTCCGCGCCGGCGGCGGTGCACCGATTGATCGTCGTCGCGCATGAAGAACACGCCGTGTGCCCGCTGGCGTCTGCCGCGGTGGAACGGGTATGGAACTGTGGTCGAAGTCATCGATTCTCCTTTCTTTTACGACTGATCACGATATATCGCGACAGGTCGCATGGCAAGTGTCGCTTGGGTCGGAGGTCGGTACGCCCGCGTACGCTTGCGCCATGGCAGACCTCGAACCGCTCGTCGACGAGCTGGAGCGCTCGCATGCAGAGGCGCAGGCGCGCATGTCGGACCCTGCCGTCTACAACGACCACAAGCAGGCGGCCGAGGCCGGACGGCGGCTGAAGGAGCTCGAAGGACCGCACAAGCTCGCGCAGGAGTGGCGCACGACGCGCTCGGACCTCGAGGCCGCTCGCGACGACAGCGATCTCCGTGAGCTCGTCCCGGAGCTCGAGTCGCGGCTCGCCGAGGTGGAGGAAGAGCTGAAGCTCGCCCTCGTCGCGAAGGACCCGGCCGACCACAAGGACGTGATCGTCGAGATCCGGCAAGGGGTTGGCGGCGACGAGGCAGCGCTCTGGGCGGCTGACGTGTTCCGGATGCTCACGCGCTACGCCGAGCACCGTGGGTACGGCTGGGAGCAGATCTCCGCGAGCCCCAACGACGGCGGCGGGACGAAGGAGTGCGTCTTCGCCGTGAAGGGCGACGGCGCGTACTCCGTCTTCAAGTGGGAGGCCGGGACGCATCGCGTGCAGCGCGTCCCGACGACGGAGTCCCAGGGCCGCATCCACACGTCGACCGCGACCGTCGCGGTGATGCCCGAGGCGGAGGAGGTCGACGTCGAGATCGACCCGCAGGACCTGAAGATCGACGTCTACCGCTCGACCGGCCCGGGCGGGCAGAGCGTGAACACGACCGACTCGGCCGTCCGCATCACGCACGTGCCGACTGGCATCGTCGTCGCCATGCAGGACGAGCGCTCGCAGCTCAAGAACCGCGACAAGGCGATGCGTGTCCTTCGAGCCCGGATCTACGAGCTCGAGCACCAGAGGCAGATGGCCGAGGAGTCTGCCGCGCGGCGCGCGCAGATCGGCACGGGCGAGCGGGCGGAGAAGATCCGGACGTACAACTTCCCCGAGAACCGCCTCACGGACCACCGGATCAAGCTCACGGTGCACCGTCTGGACTCGATCCTCGAAGGCCAGCTCGACGAGTTCACGGACGCGCTCACCGCCGAGGATCAGCGGCAGGCGCTCGAAGCCGCCTCTCGGTGACGGTCGCGGAGGTCGTCGCCGCGTCGACCGACTTCCTCAAGGCGAAGGGAGTTCCGAGCCCGCGCGTCGACGCCGAGCACCTGATCGCGAAGGGCCTGGGCGTCACTCGGCTCGACCTCTACCTCCAGTACGACCGCGAGCTGACGGAGGGCGAGCTGACGGCCTGCCGCGCGCTCGTGCAGCGGCGAGGGACGCGCGAGCCGCTCGCGTACATCCTCGGCGAGTGGGGATTCTGCCGGCTGACGCTCGCCGTCGACAAGCGCGCGCTGATCCCGAGGCCCGAGACGGAGGTCGTCGTCGAGCGGTGCCTCGCGCTGCTCGAGGGCGTCGAGGGCCCGCGCGTGCTCGACGTCGGCACGGGGACGGGCGCGATCGCGCTCGCGATCGCGGACGAGCGCCCGGATGCGACGGTGACGGCGACCGACGTCTCAGAAGAGGCGTTAACGCTCGCCGTCGAGAACGGGGAGCGCACGGGTCTCGGCGATCGTGTCGCCTTCGTCCAGGGTGACCTGGCCGATGGGCTGCCTCCGGGGCCGTTCGAGCTCGTCGTCTCGAATCCGCCCTACATCGAGCCGGTGGACATCGACGATCTGCAGGCCGAGGTGCGCGACTGGGAGCCGCGCGAGGCGCTGGTCGGGAACGGCGTTACGCACCTCGTCGCCGAAGGCGCGCGCGACGTGCTGAGGCCAGCAGGCGTGATCGTGCTCGAGGTCGCCGACGGCACGGCGTCGGCCGTCTGCGCGCTCCTCGAGGAGCTCGGCTTCGCCGACGTGCGTGCGACGCCGGATCTCTCGGGGCGCGACCGGGTCGCCGAAGGCAGATGGACGTCGTAACCGCCGCCGTTGCGGCGCTCCGCGCGGGTCGGCCCGTCGTCCTGCCCACGGACACCGTCTACGGGCTCTGCGCCGACGCGGAGTCGGAGGCGGCGTGCCGGGTGGCGCTAGCGCTCAAGGGACGGCGTACTGGGCGGCCGGCGGCGCTCGTCGCGGGCTCCGTCGACGCGTTGCTCGCGCGTGTGCCCGAGCTTCCCGCGGCGGTTCTGCACGCGCTCCTTCCAGGCCCGGTCACGCTCGTCTTCGAGAACACGGGTCGGCGCTACTCCTGGCTCGGCGCGGAGACGATCGGCGTCCGCGTGCCCACGGTTACCGGCGCCGCAGCAGAGGTGCTCGCGCAGATGGGCGCGGTGATGGCGACCAGCGCGAACCTCCACGGCGGACGGGACCCGCGCACGCTGGATGACGTACCCGAGGAGCTGCGCGACGCGTGCGGCGCGCTCGTCGACGGCGGGGAGCTCCCGGGCGTGCCGTCGACCGTGCTCGACCTGTCCGGCGCCGAGCCTGCCGTCCTCCGCGAGGGCGCCGTTCCGGGCGCCCAGGCCCTCGCCCTCGTCGCCGCCGTCAGGGGCGCCTGAGTACGATCCGGGGCGGATGGCTGCGACGGCACTCTCGCTCGACGAGCTGCGCGCGGCTCCGCTGACCGACGTCGATCCCGAGATCGCCGACCTGCTGACGCGCGAGCTCGAGCGCCAGCGCGGCGAGATCGAGCTGATCGCGTCGGAGAACTTCACGTGGCCGGCGGTGCTGGAGGCGATCGGCTCGACGCCGACGAACAAGTACTCGGAGGGCTATCCGGGGCGCCGCTACTACGGCGGCTGCGAGGTCGTCGACGAGATCGAGCAGCTCGCGATCGACCGCGCGAAGTCCCTGTTCGGCTCCGACCACGCCAACGTCCAGCCGCACGCGGGCGCGCAGACGAACATGGCCGTCTACTTCGCCTGCCTGGACCCGGGCGACACGATCCTCTCACTCGAGCTCTCGCACGGCGGCCATCTGACGCACGGGCTCA
The DNA here is from genome assembly GCA_963773055.1 of uncultured Actinomycetes bacterium. Classification (GTDB taxonomy): domain Bacteria; phylum Actinomycetota; class Thermoleophilia; order Gaiellales; family Gaiellaceae; genus PALSA-612. Next base: position 463,991 of record CAVYZL010000006.1, read on the forward strand.
AGGTCAACTTCTCGGGCCGGCTGTACACGATCGTCCACTACGGCGTCGACCGCGAGACGAGCCTGTTCGACTTCGACGAGATCCTCCGGCTCGCGAAGGAGCATCGGCCGAAGCTGATCGTCTGCGGCGGCTCGGCGTACCCGCGGGTCGTCGAGGCAGACCGCTTCCGCGCGATCGCCGACGAGGTCGGCGCACTTCTCCTCTGCGACATGGCCCACTTCGCCGGACTTGTCGCCGCCGGCCTGCACCCGAGCCCGGTGCCCCACTGCGACTTCGTCACCTCGACGACGCACAAGACGCTCGCCGGGCCGCGCGCAGGGTTCGTACTCTGCCGCGCCGAGCACGCGCAGGCAGTCGATCGCGCGGTCTTTCCCGGGATGCAGGGAGGGCCGCTGAACCACACGATCGCGGCGAAGGCGACGTGCTTCGCCGTCGCCGCCTCCGACGCGTTCCGCGACTACCAGCGGCAGGTGCGAGCAAACGCCGACACGCTGTCCTCGGCGCTCGAGGCGGGCGGCCTCGACGTCCTCACCGGCGGCACCGACACCCACCTGCTCCTCGTCGACCTGCGGCGGACGAACTGGACGGGCAAGGACGCGGAGGAGCGGCTGGCCGAGGTCGCGATCACCGTCAACCGGAACACGATCCCGTTCGACGAGCGTCCGCCGACCGTGTCGTCTGGCCTCCGCCTCGGCACGCCGGCGACGACGATGCGCGGCTTCGGCGAGGCCGACTTCCGCGAGGTCGGCGCGATCATGCGCGGCGCCCTCTCGGAGGATGCCGACCTCGGCGAGCTGCGCGCGCGGAGCCGTGCGCTCTGCGACGCGAGGCCGCTGTACCCTGGCTTCCGCGGCTACACGAGCTACGTCGCATGACCGTCACCGAAGTCAGCCATCCCCTCGCGCTCCACAAGCTCGGCCTGCTCCGCGACCAGTCGACGTCGACCGCCGACTTCCGCCGGCTCGTCAACGAGCTGACGCTTCTGCTCACCTACGAGGCGACGAAGGACCTGGCGACGGAGGACGTCGAGGTCTCGACGCCGCTCGAGCGGACGACCGTGCCGCGCATCTCCGGCAAGAAGGTCGCCGTCTGCCCGATCCTCCGCGCCGGCATCGGCATGCTCGACGGCGTCCTCTCCCTGATCTCCGGCGCCCGCGTCGGCTTCATCGGGCTCTACCGCGACGAGGAGACGCTCCAGCCTCACGAGTACTACGTGAAGCTGCCGCAGGACATCGCCGCGCGGGACGTGATCGTGCTCGACCCGATGCTCGCGACCGGCAACTCGACGACCGCCGCCATCGACGTGATCAAGGCCGCCGGCGCATCGTCGATCCGCCTGATCGCGATCATCGCCGCGCCGGAGGGCATCGAGCGTGTGCAGGTCGCGCACCCGGACGTCCGCATCGTCGTCGCCGCCGTCGATCGCGGCCTCAACGAGCGAGGGTTCATCGTCCCCGGCCTCGGCGACGCCGGAGACCGGCTCTACGGCACGAAGTAGGGGCCGAGGTGGTCTGGCAAGAGCTGAAGGACTCGCCGGAGGTCGTCTACGGCGCGCTGCTCGCGCTCGTCATCGTCGTGCTGCTGACGCCGGTCGTCGGCAACGTGGCGCGCTACCTCGGCGTCGTCGACAGGCCGGGCGGCCGGCGCGTCCACGAGCGGATCGATCCCGCAAGCTCGGCGGCCTCGCGCTCTTCTTCGGGATCCTCATTCCCTCGCTTGCGTTCCTCCACTTCTCACCCGAGATGCGCGGGCTGATCCTCGGCGCGACAGTGGCGACGGCTGTCGGCGCGATCGACGACTTCCGCGGCCTCGCTGGTGGGAGAAGCTCGGCGGGCAGATCGGCGCCGCCGTGATCCCCGTCGCCTCGGGGATCTGGGTCGACCACTTCACGTTCCCGTTCGTCGGCGTCCACGAGCTGTCGCCGTGGGTCGGCAAGCCGCTGACCGTGGTCTGGATCGTCGCGATCATGAACATGGTCAACTTCCTCGACGGCCTCGACGGGCTCGCCGCCGGCGTGTGCTCGATCTCGGGCGCGACGTTCGCCGTGATCGCGCTGTCGCTCGGGAAGCCGCAGGCGGCGATCGTCTCGGCGATCGTCTTCGGCGCCTGCCTCGGCTTCCTCCGCCACAACTTCTATCCGGCGCGGATCTTCATGGGCGACTCGGGGGCGATGCTGCTCGGGTTCGTCCTTGCGACCGTTGCCGTCGAGGGCCTCCTGAAGACCGCCGCAACCGTCGCGCTGTTCCTTCCGCTGCTCGTGCTCGCCGTGCCGATCCTCGACACGGGGTTCGTCGTCGCCCGCAGGCTCAAGTACCGGCAGCCGATCACGGCGCCCGACCGCGAGCATCTGCACTACCGCTTCCTCCGGGTCGGCTTCTCCCAGCGGCGGACGACGGTGATCATCTGGCTCTGGTGCGCGACGCTCGCCGGGGCTGCGCTCGCGACGCGCTTCATCCCGTTCCGCGAGAGAGGCGAGTGGCACCTGTGGCCGACGGTCGCCGTGATCGCGATCGCCTTCGTCGCCTTGCTCGCCTCGCTGACGATCGTCTACCTGCTCGAGATCGTGAAGCTCGCGAATCCGCGCGTCCGGCGCCGCGAGGCGCGCGAGCGCGAGGCAGACATGCGCAAGAGCGCCTGAGCGGCCTGGATTCGAAACCGGCACAAGCTGAGCCGATTTGTCCCTATTCCAAAGGGATTCGACTGTTACAAGTTCGGCCGCCTTGGCTGGTATGCTCGCGGCGATGGAGCATTCGCAGCGACCTACGGTCCATCCGGCCGGTGCCGGCATGCTCCTCGCCTCGATCACCGCCGCCTGCGCGGGGCTCGGCGCCCTCGTCGGCTGGGCGGCCGGCGGAATCGGCTACGGCATCCTCGTCGGCGTGATCGTCGGCGTGCCGGCGGGCGTGCTCGGCGTCTACCTCCGCTACCGGGACGCGCTCTGATGCGCGAGAGCCTGATCTCGACGCCGCGGCCGGTGCCCGGCAAGACGGCGCCTGCGATCGCGGCCGTGCTCGTGCTCGCCCTCGCGCTGCCCGTCTTCCTCGTCGCCGGCTGGAACGTGCGCGGCTGGGCGCTCGGGGCGATCCTCTGGGTGCGGCGTCCGCGGAGCCTCGCTCCTCTTCGACCACGTGCGAAAGGGCGCGTCGGAGACCGCCGCCTCCGCGTTGCGGGCGTTCGAGCTCTTCTTCAAGGCGCTCGTCGTGCTCGTCGTCCTCGTCGCCGTCGCCGCCACGGACTCCGATCTCGCGTTGCCGGCGATCCTCGTCTTCGCGCTCGCGTACACCGCCGAGCTCGGCCTCTCGCTCGCCACGTACTTCGGGAGCGAGAAGTGAAGCTCCGCGCGCGCTGCTGGGCGTCACGTTCTTCGCGCTGGCCTGCCTCGCCGGTCGCCGCCGCAGCGGAGCAGCGCCGACAGAGGAGTTCGACCCGTCCGTCGAGTGGACGCTCGCACGAGTGGGTGCCGATCCACCTCGGCCCGACTCGACCTCTCGATCAACAAGGCGGTCGCGTACCTGATGCTCGGCGCGGCTGCTCTCGATCGTGCTCGGCTTCGTGCTCATGCGCGTCCGGCTCGGCGAGCGCGCCCCGGACGTCGCCAGACGGTCGGCGAGATCATCTACGAGGTCGCGCAGACGCAGGTCGCCGAGCAGGGGCTGCCGACGAAGGCGATCGGCATGTGGTTCCCGTACGTCGCCTCGCTGATGCTCTTCATCTGGGTCGTCAACCTGATCGGGTTCATCCCACTGCCCCTCTCGGACGAGAAAGTCGACGATCTTCGGTGTCGAGGTGCCGACGCTCGCGATCTTCGCCGCGACTTCGACGCTCTCCGTCACGCTCGCGCTCGCGCTGATGACGTGGGTCTTCACGCACGTCGAGGGAATCCGCCACAACGGCGTCATGCGCTACCTGCAGAGCTGGATCCCGGACGTGCCGAAGGCGATGCTGCCCCTGATCATCCCGCTCGAGATCCTCGGGCAGTTCATGCGGCTGATCAGCCTCTCCGTCCGTCTCTACGCGAACATGCTCGCGGGCCACATGCTGATCCTCGTGTTCATCGGCCTGATCTTCCTCACGAACTGGTTCGTATTCCCGCGTCTCGGTCGATGATGCCGTCGCCTTCTACCTCTTCGAAGTCGTTATCGTCGTCTCGATCCAGGCGTACATCTTCGCCGCCCTGTCCGCCATCTACATCGGCTCGGCCATCGAGCCCGAACACTAGGAAAAGGAGCGCTTCATGCTCGGTCTGCTCGCAGCAACAACCGGTGACGTCGCCGACGCCGGCAAGGCGATCGCCCTCGCGCTCGGCATCGGCCTCGGCGCGCTCGGCGCCGGCATCGGCATCGGCAACATCTTCGGCTCGATGATCCAGGCGGTCGCGCGCCAGCCCGAGCTCCGCTCGGAGCTCCAGGGCATCCAGTGGCTCGGCTTCGCGCTCACCGAGGCGGTCGTCTTCTACGGTCTCATCGGCGGTCTGCTCGCGTACGTCCTGATCTGATGCCGCTCGCCTCCACCATCGTCGCCGACTCGGGCCTGATCAAGGTCGTCCCGGGCCTGATGATCTGGACGCTGATCGCGTTCGGGATCACGTTCTTCGTGCTCAAGCGGTACACCTTCGGCCGAATCCAGAAGGCGATCGACAACGCGGCGCGACCGGATCCGCGAGGCGCTCGACGAGGCAGACCGCGCGCGCACCGAGGCGGAGAAGCTCGTGGCCGAGCAGCGCGAGGCGCTCCAGCAGGCGCGCGTCGATGCGGAGGCGATGCTCGCGGAGGCAAGGAACGTCGCCGATGCGCAGAACCGGCGGCTCAAGGAAGAGCTCGACGCCGAGCGCCAGCGCCGGCTCGAGGAGACGCGGAAGGAGATCGACGCCGAGACGCAGCGCGCGATCGGCCAGATCCGCTCCGAGGTCGCGTCGCTCACGCTCGAGGCGACGGAGAAGGTGACGGGGAAGGTGCTGACGGGCGACGACCAGCGCCGCCTGATCGACGAGGCGATCGACGAGCTCGACTTCTCGGCGCTGGAGAAAGAGGCCGTCTAGATGTCGGTAGCCGACCGTGTGTACGCCCGCGCGCTCTACGAGGCCGCGCTCGACGCGGGCTCGGTGAAGGACGTCCAGGGCGAGCTCGGCGCCGTGGCCGAAGCGATGGCCGAGCTCCCTCACCTGCGGTCGGTCGTCGGCAACCCGCAGCTCGACGCCGCGTCGAAGGCCGCCGTGCTCGAGGCGTCCGTGGGCGAGCCGAGCGGGCTGATGACGAACTTCCTGCGCCTGCTCGCAGACAAGGGGCGCGCCGGCTCGATCGAGGGCATCAACACGGAGTACGAGCGGATCGTCGCCCGGGCGGAGGGCCAGCTGACCGTCGAGCTGACGACCGCGCACGAGCTCTCGGACGCCGAGGCGAAGGAGATCGTGCAGCAGATCGAGCGCGCCTCCGGGCGCCGCGTCGAGGCCGTGCGCACGGTCGACCCGAAGCTGATCGGCGGCATCGTCCTCCAGGCCGGCTCGCTGCGCGCCGACGCGAGCGTGCGCGGCCGACTGGAACGCATGAAGCAAGACCTCTTGACCCGTTAGACGAAAGGACACCTGTGAAGCTCAGCCCCGACGAGATCACCACCATCCTCAAGCAGCGAATCGAGGACTTCGCAGTCGAGACCGATCTAGCGGAGGTCGGGACGGTGCTCCAGGTCGGCGACGGGATCGCCCGCGTCTACGGGCTCGAGAGCGCCGTCGCGATGGAGATGCTCGAGTTCGAGCACGGCGTCACGGGCATCGCGCTCAACCTCGAGGAGGACAACGTCGGCGCCGCGCTGCTCGGCGACTGGGAGCTCGTCGCGGAAGGGGAAACCGTCCGCCGCACGGGCCGCGTCGCCAGCGTCCCCGTGGGCGACCATCTGATCGGCCGCATCGTCAACCCGCTCGGCGAGCCGGTCGACGGTGGTGCGCCGATCGCCGTAACTGAGACGCGCCCGCTCGAGTTCAAGGCGCCGGGCGTCGTCGACCGCCAGCCGGTGACGGAGCCCGTGCAGACGGGCATCAAGGCGATCGACTCGATGATCCCGATCGGCCGCGGCCAGCGGGAGCTGATCATCGGCGACCGCTCGACCGGCAAGACCGCGTTGCTTGTCGACACGATCTTGAACCAGCGCGATCAGGACCTGATCTGCATCTACGTGGCGATCGGGCAGAAGTCGTCCACCGTGAAGCAGGTGTACGAACGGCTGAAGGACGCCGGCGCGATGGACTACACGATCATCGTCCACGCCCCGGCCAACGAGGCCGCGCCGATGAAGTGGATGGCGCCGTACGCCGGCTGCGCGATGGGCGAGTACTTCATGTTCCAGGGAAAGCACGTCCTCTGCATGTACGACGACCTTACGAAGCACGCGGACGCCTACCGACAGATGTCGCTGCTCCTGCGACGGCCGCCGGGCCGCGAGGCGTTCCCGGGCGACGTCTTCTACCTCCACTCGCGGCTGCTCGAGCGGGCGTGCAAGCTGTCCGACGAGCTCGGCGCAGGCTCCTTGACGGCGCTGCCGGTCGTCGAGACGCAGGCGGGCGACGTCGCCGCGTACATCCCGACGAACGTGATCTCGATCACGGACGGCCAGATCTTCCTCGAGGCCGAGCTCTTCTACTCGGGCGTGCGGCCGGCGATCAACGTCGGCGTCTCCGTCTCGCGCGTCGGCGGCAACGCCCAGGTGAAGGCGATGCGGCAGGTGGCCGGGCGGCTTCGCCTCGACCTCTCGCAGTACCGCGAGCTCGAGGCCTTCGCGCAGTTCGGCTCCGAGCTCGATCAGGCGACCCGGGACGTGCTCGGACGCGGCGAGCGGATGGTGGCGTCGCTCAACCAGCCGCAGTACGCGCCGTGGCCGCTCGAGGAGCAGGTGGTGGCGATCTACGCCGGCACGAACGGCTACCTCGACCCGATACCCGTCGAGGACATCACGCGCTACCAGGACGAGCTCCGCGAACACCTGCGCACGGAGGGCTCGATCTACGCAGAGGTACGGGAGAAGAAGGAGATCTCGGACGAGCTCGGCGAGAAGCTCGGTGTGGAGCTGAAGAAGGTCGCCGATCGCTTCACGCCGGCCGAGACCGCCGCGTAGTCACGCGATGGCAACAGTCCAGGATCTCCGGCGGCGCATCCGCTCCGTCACCAATACGCGCAAGATCACGAAGGCGATGGAGCTCGTCGCGAGCGCCCGCCTTCGCCGCGCGCAGCTGCGGATCGAGTCGATGCGCCCGTTCGCCGATCGGATGATGGAGCTGATGGTGGGCACGGCCCGTGCCGCGACGTCGGTCCACGGCCTGCCGTTGCTCCAGCGCCGGGACGTACAGGCGGTGGCGATCCTGCCGCTCACAGGCGACCGTGGGCTCGCCGGTGCGTTCAACGCGCAGGTCCTCCGCCACGCGACCGCGCTCGACCGGCAGCTGCGGGCCGACGGCGTCTCCGTCCGCTGGCTCGTCGCCGGGCGAAAGGGCGCGTCGTCGCTCCGCTTCCGCGGCTACGAGGTCGACCAGTCGTGGACGGGCTTCTCGGACCGGCCGGCGTACACCGACGCGCAGGCGCTCGCCCACCGGCTCGCCGAGCTCTACGTCGTAGAGGAGATCGACCGCGCGGTGATCGTCTACAACCACTTCGTCTCGCCGCTCGTCCAGACGGTCGTCGAGCAGGACGTCCTGCCGATTCCCGAGGAGATGCTCGAGGCGGGCGACACGGAGAGGGAGGCGGCGCTGCTCGGCGACGTCATCTACGAGCCCGAGCCCGAGGAGATCCTCATGCGCCTCCTGCCGTTCTACCTCGAGACGGAGATCTACCGCGCGCTGCTCGAGTCGGCGGCATCGGAGCAGGGGGCGCGGATGACCGCCATGCGCAACGCCTCGAAGAACGCAGGCGAGCTGATCGACGGGCTCCGGCTCGCGATGAACCGCGCGCGCCAGGCGGAGATCACGCAGGAGATCCTCGAGGTCGTCGCGGGCGCCGATGCACTGACGCAGTAGCGAAGAACCCGGGGCTACACTCGAACGCGATGCGCCTGCTCGCCCTGCTGGCCCTCCTGCTTGCCGCGGTCGCCCTCGCTGCGGGCTGCGGCAGCTCGTCCTCCGCTCAGGGGTCGACGACGACCTCCACGGCGCCGCCGCCACCACCGGCCGCGACGTCTCAGTCGCCGCCCGCACCACCTCCGCCGCCTGCCAGGCCGTCGCGCATCTACACGAAGAAGGAGCTCGCCCGCCTCGTGCTCCAGCCCAAGGACTCTCCGGCCGACATGCGATACGTCAGGAGCGAGTCAGGGCACAGGACGCTCGCCCAGCTCGGCTTCATCCTGCCCAGACAGATCAGGGAGCTCCGCTCGTACGGCTTCCGCAGCGTCCGCGACGCCATCTTCGCTGCGAAGTCGCCAACGTCGGACCGCGTGGTCGCCGAGCGCGTGTGGCTGATGAGGAATCCCAACTCGGCGAGTCGCTGGCTCGGTAAGTCGAAGGGCGACTCCGTCAACCTCGGCTTCTCGCAGCTCGCTCCCGCCGCTGTCGGCGACGAGTCGTGGGCGGCGACCGGGCAGGCGAACGGACAGGTCGTGATCACGCACGCCTTCCGGCTCGGCAATGCTGTCTTCGTCGTCAGCTCGTACAGCGCCAAGGAAGCCCTCTCCTCGGCTGCGGCTCGCGCTGCGGTTGTCGCCGCCTTCACCCGCGCCCGCAATGTGTGAGCCAGAGTGATCGCAAACATTCCAGCTCGCGACGGAGTCTTATGTCGCGAGTGACGCGCACAACGATTGAGACAGCGTGGAATCAGAAATAGCGCCGCTCGAGACCGGGACAGAGTTTGACCGGGCGGTCGAAGTCGCCGAACGCTTCCTCGCCAACATCGAGACGGTCGTCCATGGCAAGACCGAAGAGATCAGGCTCGTTCTTGCCGCGCTCACGAGCGGCGGGCACGTGCTGCTCGAGGACGTGCCCGGCACGGCAAAGACCGTCCTGGCCCGCTCGATCGCGCGCTCGGTCGACGGTGCGACGACGACTCGCATCCAGTGCACGCCGGACCTCCAGCCGACGGACGTCACCGGGCTCTCGGTCTTCGACCAGAAGACGCGTGACTTCGAGTTCCGTCCGGGGCCAATCTTCGCGAACGTCGTGCTCGTCGACGAGGTCAACCGCGCGATGCCGAAGACACAGTCGGCGCTGCTCGAGGCGATGGCGGAGCAGCAGGTGACGGTCGACGGCGTCACGCGCAAGCTGCCCGATCCGTTCCTCCTGCTCGCCACGGAGAACCCGATCGAGTACGAAGGCACCTTCCCGCTCCCCGAGGCGCAGCTCGACCGGTTCTTCCTCAAGACGGTACTCGGCTATCCCGGCATCGAGGACGAGCTGACGATCCTCGAGGAGCAGCGCTACGCCCATCCGCTCGACACGCTAGGCGCCGCCGTCACCCTCGAGGACGCCAATACGCTCCGCGTGGCCGTCCAGCACGTCTACGTCGACGACGTCCTCCGCCGCTGGATCGTCGATCTCGTTCGAGCGACGCGCACGCTCGAGGACGTCTCGATGGGGGCGTCTGTACGGGGGAGCCTCGCGCTCGAGCGCGCCGTACGGGCGTGGGCGCTCCTCCACGGGCGAGACTTCGTGATCCCGACGGACGTCGAGCGCCTGTTCGTCCCCGTCATCGCCCACCGCGTCGTCTTTCGTCCTGCCTTCCTTGCGCGCGCGCGCACGATGGGTTGGGCAGACGCGATCGAGGACTTTCGCCGCCAGTGCCTCGAGGTCGCACCCGTCCCCGGCTCGGAGGAGGATCCGCTGTTCGAGGGGCCTCGGCCCGCCGACGACACAGGAGCATGATGGCGCCTGCGGCGGCTGAAGTCAGAGCCGTCGAGGAGCGCGCGTGACTTTCCCCCTTGTCCCGCGGGGCAGGCTGGTCGGGCTCTCGTTCGGGACGATGCGCAGCCTCCGCCGCGGCTCGGGGTCGGACGTTGCCGGATCGCGGCCGTATCACACCGGTGACGACATCCACGCGATCGACTGGGCCGCATCGGCGCGGCTTTCCCTCGCACGTCAGCGCGACGAGTTCATCGTTCGAGAGCGCTTCGCCGAGGAGGCGCCGCGCGTCGTCGTCGTCGTCGACCGGAGGCCCGAGATGCAGGGCCTCGGACCAGTCGCTCCCGTGGCTCGACAAGGCGCAGGCGATGCGCAACACCGTCGAGCTCCTCCTGCAGAGCACCGCGCTCGTCGGCGGCTTCGCCGGCTACCTCGACTTTGCAGACGGCGAGGCGTGGTGGCTGCCGCCGCAGGGTGGGAGGCGCCTCGGTGAGCTCCGCGAAGAGCGTCTGACCTCCGACGTCTTCGGCGCACCGGAGGACACGCTCGCGAGCTCGCTCGCGTATCTCGCCCAGCATCCGCGCGCCGTGACGCCCGGTAGCTTCGTCTTCTGTCTCTCGGATTTTCTCGAGCCGCCGGGCGACGAGAGCTGGCTGACGGCGCTCGAGCATCGATGGGACATCGTCCCGGTCGTCATCCAGGACCCAATCTGGGAGCAGAGCTTTCCCGACGTGCGCGGGATCGTCGTGCCCTTTCGTGACCCGCGCACGGGTCGCCTCTCCGACCTCCGGCTGACTCGGCGTGAGGCGGCAGACAGGCGCGCGGCGAACGAAGCGCGGCTAGAGCAGTTGCTGTCAACGTTCGGGGCGCTGGACCTCGACCCCGTGGTCGTCTCGTCCGACGAGCCCGTCGAGATCCTGACCTCGTTCCTCGAATGGTCAGACATGCGACGTGCTCGGAGGGCCGCGTGACCCTGCGCAGGCTGCTCCTCGTCGCGCTGCTCTGTGTCGCCGCCGCTGTCGGGGTCACCCTCCTCGTCCGCGACCGCGGCGGCGCAGCTCGGGAAGCGACCGGCCCAGCGGGGCAATTCGGCCCGATCGCAATCCAGTCGACGTTCTCCCCGCGCGTGGCCCGTTTCGGCGACACGATCAATGCCTGGATCGACGTCACGCTCGACCGGCGACGCGTCCAGCCGGGGTCCGTCCGGGTCAGGCCGCAGTTCGCACCCTGGAGTGTCGTCGCCCCGCCCGTGCGGGTACGCCGTGACACGCAGAGCACGTCGTACATACGAACGACGTACGTGCTCCGCTGCGTGATCAGCCCGTGTGTGCCGCAACGAGACACCTCGTCGCTCGAGTTCGATCCCGTCCGCGTCGCCTACACCACGACGCGGGGTCAGAAGCGGACGTCCGACCTCATTCGTTGGCCCGTGCTCGTCATCCACTCGCAGATCGTCTCGGACGACTACGACAACCCGGCTGCGGTGGCGACCCCTTGGCGAGCCGACGCGCTCACGTTGCCCGCAGTCTCCTATCGGGTCTCACCCTCGCGATTGCGGGTCGGCGCGCTCGTCGTCGGCGCGTTGCTCACCCTCACGGCAATCGTTCTCGCCGTGCTCTCGATCCCGGCTCGTGCGCCGAGGCCCGAGCCGGAGCCCGAGCCGGAGCCGGAGCCGGAGCCGCTGCCGCCGCTCGAGCACGCCCTCGTCCTCCTCGAGGCCGACGTGCAGGTGAACGGCGCCGCCGACCGTCGCCGTGCCCTCGAGCTCGTTGCAGAGGAGATGGAGGAGCGGGGTGACGTGCGCATCGCGCGGCGCGCGCGGAGCATGGCGTGGTCCGAGGACGACCCGGCCGTCGACGCGACGCGCGGCCTCGCCGGTCAGATACGTGCCGTGATTGCACAGGAAGAGCCCGAAGCGGAGGCGGTCGGCGATGCGCATCTCGCGTAGCCGTCGTGTCGCAGTGGCGAGTCGAGAGGGGACGGCGTCGACGATGGCGAGGAGGAGAACGTTCGTCATCCGGGGCGGCCTCGTCTTCGCCTCGGTCGCACTCCTTGCTGCCGCGGCGGCGTCGGCCCGCGGCCTCGACGTGCGCGAGCGCGGCTTCCTGCCGCGCGGGTCGACGGGGGTCGTCGTCCTCGATCTGTCACTGAGCATCTCCGACCGGAGTTATCCCGAGGTCCGGCAGGCGGTCCGGCGCCTCATCCGCGCTGATGCACCCGCCGGTCTCGTCGTCTTCTCCGACGGACCGTACGAGCTCCTGCCGCCCGGGACGCCGGCCTCCGAGCTGAAGCCGCTGCTGCGGCTCCTCGAGCCGCCCAAAGGCGGGGCCCCCGTGAACCCGTGGTGGCAGACGTTTCGCGCCGGCACGAGGATCTCGTCGGCGCTCGACCTCGCGCGCAGAATGCTCGTGCGCGACCGGGTCCGCGACGGCTACGTCGTCCTCGTGAGCGACCTCGAGACCGCGCCTGACGACGTCGAGTCCCTGACGCGAACCGTGCGTAGGTTGCAGCAGGACAGGATCGACATGCGGATCGTGCCGCTCTCGGCGTCGAGCGACGGCCTCGCGCTGTTCGAGGGGCTCCTCGGCAAGAAGGTGTTCGCTGCTCTGCCGGCAGAGAACGGTCAGGCGGAGCGTGTTCTCTCCGTCGGCGCGACGAGCCCGGTGCCGACGGCGCTGCTCCTGCTCGGCGGCCTGCTCTTCGCTGTGCTCGCACTACACGAGCGGTACGCAGGCAGGCTCGCACTCCCTCGTGCACGGCGCCCCCGGAAGGCGGCGGCATGAGGCGGCGCATTGCATTCGCCGCAGGCGCCGTCGTCTGTCTCGTCGTTGCCGTGGCCTTCTTCGCGCTGGCGATCGATGCCGGGCGCTGGCGAAGCGTGCTCCAGGCGGACGACGTCCGGTTCCGGACCTCTCCCGAGGCCGAGGACCTCTGGCAGCCGGCCCAGACGCTGCCGAAGGGGGCGGCCGGAGCAATCCTCGGCGTTCGCGACGATGTGCGCTTCCGCGAGGCGCTTCGGATGTTCCGCCTGAGCCGGCTCGACGAGGGCCCGACCTCCGACCCTCGGCTTGCGCTCGCACGAAGCGACGCTCGCGCGCGGCTCCAGGAGATTGCGGGCGGAAACGGCGATCGACGCCTACGGTCCCGTGCGATGGGGCTGCTCGGCGTGCTCAGCTTCGTGGGTGCTCTCTCCGACGCGAGAGACCAGGCGGTCCACCTCCAGGATGCGGTCGCCACGTACCAGTCGGCGATCGATCTCGATCCGACGAACGACGAAGCGAAGGCGAACCTCGAGCTTGCGCTTCAGAGGGGGCGGGGCGTTCAGCCTTCCGAGAGCGGCGGCGGCGCGAACCCGTCTCCCGGCGGGTCGGGAGCGAAGGGTGCGGGCGCCGGCGAGCCCGGCAGCGGCTACTAGAGGATGACCAGTCTCGCGACGGACGTCGTGTTCCTCTCGCCGCTCGGCCTCCTCCTTGCGCTCGGTGTCCTCCTGCCGCTCGCCGCCATCCTCGCGATCACCCGTCGCGGAGGCCGCGTGCGCGCGGTCCTCGGTCTCATGTCGCCTCCGCGATCGGCGCTCGCCGTTCCCGTCGTCGCGGCGGTCGCCGCAGGCGGCTCTCCTCGGGCTCGCCGCTGCCCAGCCCGTCGTCGAGCAGGAGGCCGTTCGCCACGTTCGCTCCGATGCCGAGGCGTACGTCGTCTTCGACATCTCTCGGTCGATGCTCGCGAGGCAAAGCGGAAGCTCGCCCACCCGTCTGACGCGGGCGAAGGCGGCTGCCGAGAGGATCCGCGCCGCACTCGGTGGGGTGCCCGTCGGGATCGCGTCTTTCACTGACCGCGCGCTTCCGCACCTCTTCCCGAGTGCGGACGAGACCGTCTTCCGGGCGACCGTTGCGCGCGCGATCGGCATCGAGCGGCCGCCCCCTCGCTCGAGCTTCCTCACGCAGGCGACGAGCCTCGACGCGCTCGCGGCGATTCCAGGCGAGCGCTTCTTCTCGCCGACCGCGAGGAAGCGGCTGCTCATCGTGCTCACCGACGGCGAGACGGAGCCGCCTGACGTCTCGAGGATCGCCAGGCAGTTCCTGCGCCCGCCGCGGATCCACACGATCTACGTGGAGTTCTGGGGGCGCGACGAACGCGTCTTCACGCAGGGCGTGCCCGAGCCGCAATATCGGCCCGACCCCACCGCGCGGGCGCTGCTCGAGAGGGTCGCGACGGCTACCGGCGGGAGTGTGTACGGCGAGGGCGATGTCGGAGCGGTTTCGCACGAGTCGCGCGCGCTGCTCGCGAAGGGGCCGACCGTCGTGAAGGGCACGCGGACGAGCCGTCACGCACTCGCGCCCTATCTCGTCGCCGCGGCAGTCTTCCCGCTGACGCTGCTGCTCTGGCGTCGCGAGCGCTGATCACTCATCACGGGTGCAGGCTCTCAGGAGGTCGTGACCGGTCCCTCTTCGTCGAACCACGGCTCGACGGCGTCGGGGAATCCGTTCTCGTCCATGTACGAGATCGCGCGACTGGCGATCCAGAGCAGCGCCTCCGGGCTCGCCTCGCCGAGGGCGGCACGAACCGACTCGTCGCCGGCCTCGGGGCGTCCTCGTTCGCCGGCGCGCGCCCGACGCAGGCGGCAGAGCGTGAGCGCGGCGAGGTCGGCCGCACCGCCGTGCTCGAGGTACCAGCCGACACCGGTCGCCTCCTCGATCCGGCTAACGACGTTCTCAGCGAGCCACTCCGCGTCTTCGGCGGCCACGAAGTCGCTCGGCGGCTTCTGCGACTGATCGGCCCCTGGGAAGAGGGGGCGTCTGTCCTTGCGGGAAAAAGGCATTCGATCTCCTAACCGAACGGCAGTCCGTACGTCATACATTACGATCCTGCACTTGGCCATGGGAGAGGACACAAGACTCGACGTGCACTCGGCTGGGAACGGCTGCCCGGACCGGGACGCGACCGGGGCGAAACCCGCCTCGAGCCATGGCGCATCTCTCGCAGGAGCATCGACTCGTATGGAGGACATACATGCGTAAAACATCAATTGCGCTCCTCGTCGGGGCACTCGTGATCATCGCGAGCCTCGTCGTCGGGCCGGCCGCCTCGGCGAAGTCCGAGCGCGCGTCCGCCGCGACGGTCGTGTTCATTCACGAGCAGGAGCCGCCAAACCTGCAGGGACCGTGGGTGGGGAACAACCTCGCCGCCACGTTCCTCGTACTCAACAACATCTGGTACGGCGGCCAGATCCGCAACGACCACGCGGATTACGTGCCGGCGCTCTTTACCGCCGCGCCGAAGCTCCTGAAGAGGAGCCCGCTCACCGTTCAGGCTACGTTCAAGGACTCGGCTGTCTGGAGCGACGGCAAGCCTGTCACCGGCGCGGACTTCATCGCCACGTGGAAGGTGTACGTCAACCCCGCGAACAACGTCATCAGCCGGTCGGGGTTCGAGGACATCAAGTCCGTGAAGCTCAGCGGCAAGGGCAAGAAGACGTTCACCGTCGTCTTCAAGAAGCAGTACGCGGACTGGGAGACGATCCTCTCGGGGGGCGTCTACGCGGCACACATCATCGCCGGCAAGGACATGAACCAGATGTTCCTGAACAGCGTGCCGGTGTCCAGTGGGCCCTGGAAGTTCTCCAGCTGGCAGAAGGGTGTTCAGCTCACGCTCGTGAAGAACCCCGCCTTCAAGGCCGGGACGCCGATGAAGATCGGCAAGCTCGTGTTCCGTTACATCCTCGACACGAACGCGCGTTTCCAGGCCCTGAAGGCCGGTGAAGGCCAGGTCATGGAGCCGCAGCCGCAGCTCCAGATCGCGGACTTCCAGAAGGACAAGAAGTTCGTCGTCGACCAGAAGATCGGCTACACGTACGAGCACCTCGACATCGAGCTCGGCCCGCAGGGCCACCCGGCGTTGAAGCAGCCGTACGTCCGTCAGGCGCTCATTACGGGCATCAATCGTCAGCAGATCGCCAACGTGCTCTACCAGTCGATCGCCCCTGGCCTGCCGGCGCTGCAGAGCCTCGAGTACATGCCCTTCGAGACGTCATACAAGAAGAACTTCGCCGTCTGGAAGTTCAACCAGGCGAAGGTGATCAGCATCCTCAAGGGGAAAGGCTGCACCGGTGGTCCTGACAAGCCGTCCGCGAGCAACAACAGACATCTTCACCTGCCCGAACGTGGGCAAGCTGTCGTTCCGCTTCGGCACGACGACCGGTAACCAGCTCCGTGCGCTCGCCTTCGAGATCATGCAGCGGCAGCTCAAGAGCGTCGGAATCGAGCTCGTACCTCGGTTCCAGGTAGCGGGAACGCTGTTCGGCACGACGCTTCCGTCCGGTGACTGGGACCTCGTGATGTTCGCGTGGGTCGGCAGCGCGACGGGCGCGATCACCAACAACATCCAGTACGGGTGTGGTGGTGGGAACAACTACATGAACTACTGCAACAAGAAGGCGTCGGCAATCATGGACGCGGTCGCCCATGAGCTCGACATCAAAAAGGGACAGGCGATGAACAACTTGGCCGAGAGCAAGTACATGGTCAAGGACCTTCCGTCCATTCCCTTGCTCGCGCGGCCGCTCTTCGTGATCCACGCAAAGAGCCTCAAGGGGCCTGTCGTCAACCCGACGCAGGAAGGCACCCCCTGGAACGTCTCCGCCTGGACTACGTAGGAGAAGTTCGGTAGCAGTACAGACATAGACCAAGACCCGCTCCCGCCGCCTTGGCGGGAGCGGGTCGCGGTTCTCTACTATTCGCACACAGTCGTATCGGGGACCCAGGCCATGCTCACATACGTCATCCGCAGACTTCTCTACAGCATCGTCGTCCTCATCCTCGCCAGCTTCCTCGTCTTCACGTTCGTCACCAAGGGAGCGGGCGATCCGCTCGCGTCGCTGCGGATCACGAAGAACGTGAGCCCGGAGACGGTCTCGCGCATCGAGAAGGAGAAGCACCTCAACTCTTCGATTCCCGTTCGCTACTGGTACTGGGTGAAGGACGCGACCACGAACGAGTTCGGGACGACGCTGCTCACGAACAAGCCGATCATGCCCGACCTCTGGCGGGTGATGAAGAACACCATGCAGCTCGTGTTCGTCGCCGAGTTCTTCGCCATCCTGCTCGCGGTCGGGATCGGTGTGCTCTCGGCCTTACGGCAGTACTCCGCCTTCGACTACACGGCGACGACGTTCAGCTTCCTCGGGCTCGCGACACCGGTCTTCTGGCTGGCGCTGATGTTCCAGGTCGCGATGGTCTTCATCTACCAGTGGACCGGGCACAACGTCCTCCCGATCACGAGTCTCAGCTCCGTCGACCCCGGGACCGGCTGGCACTTCTGGGCCGATCGCGCGCGCCACCTCGTGATGCCCTGGATGGTGCTAATGATTGCGAGCATCGCGACCTACTCTCGATACATGCGCGCGTCGATGCTCGAGGTCGTGAATACCGACTACGTGCGGACGGCGCGCGCGAAAGGACTGCCAGAGCGCAAGGTGCAGATGCGGCACGCGTTTCGTAACGCTCTCATCCCGCTCACCACGGTCGTCGCCCTCAACTTCGGCGCCCTGATCGGGGGCGCCATCATCACGGAGACGGTGTTCTCGCTCGACGGCATGGGCCTCTACTTCGTCAGCTCCCTCCAAACCGCGGATCCGTACCCCGTGATGGCGTGGCTCATGATCACCGCCATCCTCGTCATCGTCTTCAACCTCGTCGCCGACATCGCCTACGGCGTGCTCGACCCGCGGATCCGCTATGACTGAGCGGCAGCCTCCGGGCAGGGCCGACGAGCGGCCGGAGTACATGCTCCAGGCGAGCGTGGGCGGCCAGCCGGGCATCGGCCAGCCGACGGGAGGGGTCGCGCTGCCGCCGGACAGCCCTCTCGGCATCGAGGCGACCGAGCTCACGTACGAGTCGGGCGTCGAGGTCAAGGCGCGGAGCCAGTGGGCCTACGCCCGCATGCGGTTCTTCCGGCACAAGCTCGCGGTCGTCAGCCTGTTCATCCTCATCGGCATCGGCTTCGTCGGCGTCTTCGCCCCACAGATCGCCCCGCACGGCTTCGACGAGCTCGACCTCTACAACCTCAACAAGCCGCCGCAGCTCGCGGGCTACCACTGGTTCGGCACTGACCAGCTCGGCCGCGACTACCTGAGCCGCGTCATCTACGGGATCCGGACGTCGCTCTGGGTCGCGCTCCTCGTCGCGCTCCTCTCGACGTTCATCGGCACGACGATCGGCTCGATCGCCGGCTACTACGGCGGCAAGACGGACAACCTGCTGATGCGGTTCACTGACCTCATCCTCACGCTGCCGGGCCTCGCGGTGCTGCTCACGGCCGCCGCGTTCCTTGGCCAGAAGCCTTTCACCCTCAACCTCGGCGTCAAGACGGTCGAGTTCCCCCAGGCATTCACCATAGGCCTGATCCTCGCCTTCCTCTTCTGGACGGGTCTCGCCCGGATCGTGCGCGGCCTCTTCCTCTCGCTCCGCGAGAAGGAGTTCGTCGAGGCGGCAAAGGCCGCCGGCGCGAGCGACATTCGGATCATCCTGCGCCACATCCTCCCCAACTGCGTCGGGCCGATCGTCGTCAACATGACGCTCGTCGTAGCGGCGGCGATCCTCACCGAGGCGGCGCTGTCGTTCCTCGGCTTCGGGATCCAGCCGCCGCAGGCCGCGCTCGGCAAGCTCATCGCGGACGGACAGGGCGAAGGGACCCACCTCTGGTGGCTCGTCACGTTCCCGGGGCTTGCGATCGTCGCCATCGCTCTCTGCGTCAACTTCGTCGGCGACGGGCTGCGCGACGCGCTCGATCCGACGCAGCGGAGGGTGCGTGCCTGAGCGCCCTGGGGCGTTCGGCGCCGCTACGATCTCCGCTCTAGATCCAGCACGCAGTCCATCCTGCTAGCACTCTTGTCATGAGCGCCGAGCCGATTCTCTCCATCACCGACCTCACGGTCGAGTTCGATACGGAGGACGGAGTCGTGCATGCCGTCACCGACGTGAGCTATGACCTCTTCCCGGGCGAGGTGCTCGGCGTGATCGGCGAGTCCGGCTCGGGCAAGAGCGTGTCGGTGATGTCGGTTCTCGGTCTCATCCCAGTGCCCCCGGGCCGCATTGTCAGCGGACAGGCGCTCTACAAGGGCCGCGACCTCCTGACGCTGTCGAAGGATGAGCTTCAGGACATCCGCGGCGGCGAGATGTCGATGATCTTCCAGGACCCGATGACGTCGCTGAACCCCGTGCTAAGCGTGGGATACCAGATCGCCGAAGCGATCAAGACCCACAATCCGGCGGTCAACAGTGGCGAGGCCCGCAAGCGAACCGTCCAGCTCCTCGCGCTCGTCGGCGTGCCGCATCCCGAGCAGCGCTTCGACCAGTACCCGCACGAGTTCTCCGGCGGCATGCGACAGCGCGGCATGATCGCGATGGCGATCGCCAATTCGCCGACGGTGCTGATCGCCGACGAACCGACGACTGCGCTCGACGTGACGATCCAGGCGCAGATCATTGAGGTGCTGCGGACGGCGCAGCGCGAGACGCACGCCGCCACCATCCTCATCACGCATGACCTTGGAGTGATCGCGGAGCTCGCCGACCGCGTGGTGATCATGTACGGCGGGCGTGTCGTCGAACTCGGTGACGTCTACACGATCTTCAACGCCCCTCGGCATCCGTACACCGTCGGGCTGATGAACAGCCTGGCGCGGCTCGAGGGCGAGCAGGAGTGGCTCGAGCCGATCCCCGGCCAGCCGCCGAGCCTGATCACGCCTCCGCCGGGCTGCTCTTTCCACCCGCGCTGCATCCAGTCGCAAGGACGGACTCGGTGCCGCACGGAGGTGCCCGAGCTCCGGCAGATCGGCGGCGGCGCGACGCACAGCTCGGCGTGCCACTTCGCCGAGGAGCTCGTCGCCGTCGAGGTGCACCTCGGCGCGCCCTCGGGAGGAGCGTGATGAGCGAGCTGGCGAGCGCGACGATGCCTGCGGCGGCGTCCGAGGCGGCCGACCCGAACGAGATCCTCCGGATCGAGAGTCTCGTCAAGCACTTTCCGATCAAGGCCGGCGTCATGAAGCACACCGTCGGCCAGGTCCGCGCCGTCGACGGGGTCGACCTTTCGGTGCTCCGTGGAGAGACGCTCGGGATCGTCGGCGAATCGGGGTGTGGCAAGACGACCCTTGGGCGAACGATCATCAAGCTCGTCGAGCCGACGAGCGGCCAGATCTTCTTCAAGGGCACGGACATCACGAAGTTCAAGCGCCGTCAGATGCGGCCGGTCCGGCGGGACATCCAGATCGTCTTCCAGGACCCCTACGCGTCGCTCAACCCGCGGATGACGGTGCGCGAGATCGTGGCGGAGCCGCTCCGCATCCACGGCCTCTACAGCGGTCGCGAAGGCAAGCTGCGCGTGGAAGGCCTGTTGCGGACGGTCGGCCTCAGCGCGGAGCACGCGAACCGGTTCCCGCACGAGTTCTCCGGCGGCCAGCGACAGCGGATCGGTGTCGCCCGCGCGCTCGCGCTTAACCCGGAGATGATGGTGCTCGACGAGCCCGTCTCGGCACTCGACGTGTCGATCCAGGCCCAGGTCGTCAACCTGCTCGCGCAGCTCCAGAAGGAGTTCGGGTTGACGTATCTCTTCATCGCGCACGACCTCTCGGTCGTTCGCCACATCTCCGACCGGATCGCTGTCATGTACCTCGGCAAGATCATGGAGGTCGGGACACGCGATCAGGTCTACGGCGCTCCGATGCATCCGTACACACAGGCGCTCCTCTCCGCGGTGCCGATCGAGTCCCCGGTCCAACGCGGAAAGCGCCACCGGATCATGCTCGAGGGAGACGTTCCGAGCCCGGCGAACCCTCCTTCCGGCTGCCGCTTTCGGACGCGCTGCTGGAAGGCGCAGGAGATCTGCGCGCAGGAGGAGCCGCCGCTCGTCGAACGCGGGGTACGCGGCCAGCGGGTCGCCTGCCACTTTGCAGAGATCATGAAGCCGCTTGAGCTCGCCGACCGGACGACGACGGCGGGCACATCGGGCTGACCGGGCTTCGCTACTAACTCAGCCGTTCGTTGCTCGTCTGAACGACTATGGAGCCCGCGCGACACTCGCTCGTGTGTGACCGCGTACGAGCGCAGATCTCGGTAGCGCTCGACGGGGAGCTGTCCCAGCTCGAACAGGCCATGCTGTCGTCGCATCTCGCGCGCTGCACGGACTGCAGCGCGTACGAGGCGGACGTGACGGCGTTCACGCACGCCTTGCGGGAAACCCCGCCCGAGTCGCTGGGCCGGCCCATCATCGTCAGCCCAAGCCGCCGCTTCGTCATGAACCGTCTTCAGGTCGGGGCCGCCGCCGCTCTCGCAGTTGCCGCTCTCTTCGGCGCCGGTGAGCTCTTGAGGGGCAAAGACCTGGAGATCCGCCCCGTGTTCGTGCCGTCGGGAAAGACGCAGATCAAGTTCCCGACCCAGCGGCAGGAGCAGCGCGAGCAGGCGATCCTCGAGCGGGCACGGGTCGGGCATCCCGTCCAGCTCCGGGGCCGCGCCCTTTAGTTAGCCGCCGAAAGTCGAGTTCGCTTACGCGTTCGACTGTCCGGCGGGAGCTGATTTCCGCCGGCAGGAAATCGTCAGATCTCCGGCCGATATCTAGTGGCGGCCGAGCGGTTCGACCGCGATGCCGCGCTTGCCCAGCTTGGCGAGGGTCGCGTTGATCTGCACCCAGCTCTTGAAGCTCACGCCCTTGGCGTTGAGGAGGTCCTCGTAGCCGGGAAGCTTGACCTGCGCCGCCGTTCCCCGAAGGTCGGCGCCGAGCTGGTGAAAGTGCTCGGTCAGCTGGTCGTGCTCGTCCTCGAACCCCTTCGCAGCTCCCGCGTTCGAGAAGTCGTCCGCGGCGTCGTCGATCAAGTCGGCTGATGTCTCCATCCGGTTCACGAAGTCGTCACGGGACTTCGCTTGCGTGATCTGGGCGAGCGCGTAATCGGTCCTGTCGCGGGCCTTCTTCACGGAGTCCTGGAACTCCGACTTCGTCAACGTCGGCGTGCTGCTGCAGCCGCCGAGGAGCATGGCGAGCGCGACGAGCGCGAGGGCGAAAATGGCCGCGAAACGCATGGCGCAAACAGAGTAGCCGCGTGCCGCAGGAAGCCGGAGAACCTACCGTACGCCTCCGATAGACTTGCTTCGCCGGCCGGATCCACCGTGTGAAGACGCCGGATTCCCTTCCCGTAGACGCCAGGAGCCGTATGTCAGCCAACGAGCAAAGCCGTGAGAACGTCGGCAAGATCGCCGAGATCAGGGGCGTCGTCATCGACGCCGTCTTCCCCGACCAGCTGCCGACCATCTACAGCGCGCTGCGCATCCCGATGGCCGGCTCGGACGGCTCGTCGAGCGACCTGATCGCCGAGGTGCAGCAGCACCTCGGAGACGACCGGGTCCGCGCCGTCGCCATGGATTCGACGGACGGCCTCGCCCGCGGATCCGACGCCTTCGACACGGGCGCGCCGATCAGCGTGCCCGTCGGCGACGGGACGCTCGGCCGGCTCTGGAACGTGATCGGCGAGCAGATCGACAAGCGCGAGCCGGTGGCGGGTGGACAGCGTTGGCCGATCCACCGCGACCCGCCGGCGTTCCCGGAGCTCTCGCCGAAGCTCGAGGTGTTCGAGACCGGGCTCAAGGTCGTCGACCTGACCGCGCCATTCGTGCGCGGAGGCAAGATCGGGCTCTACGGCGGCGCCGGTCTCGGCAAGACGGTGCTGATCCAGGAGCTGATCCACAACGTCGCGACGCAGCACGCCGGCGTCTCCGTGTTCGCGGGCGTCGGCGAGCGCACGCGCGAGGGCAACGACCTCTGGCTCGAGATGCAGGCGTCGGGCGTCATCGACCGCGTCGCGCTCGTCTACGGGCAGATGAACGAGCCGCCCGGCGCCCGCCTCCGAGTCGGGCTCTCCGGCCTGACGATGGCGGAGTACTTCCGCGACCAGGGCCAGGACGTGCTCCTCTTCATCGACAACATCTTCCGCTTCGTCCAGGCGGGCTCGGAGGTGTCGGCGCTGCTCGGCCGGATGCCGTCCGCGGTCGGATACCAGCCGACCCTGGCGAGCGAGATGGGCGAGCTCCAGGAGCGGATCACATCCACGACCACGGGCTCCGTCACCTCGGTGCAGGCCGTCTACGTGCCTGCCGACGACATGACGGACCCGGCGCCGGCGGGGACGTTCGCGCACCTCGACGCGTTCATCGTCCTCTCGCGGCCGATCGCCGAGAAGGGCATCTACCCCTCGATCGACCCGCTCCAGTGCTTCTCGCGCGCCCTCCAGCCGGGCATCGTCTCGGACGACCACTACCAGACGACGACGCGCGTCCTCGAGATCCTCCAGCGCTACAAGGACCTCCAGGACATCATCGCCATCCTCGGCATGGACGAGCTGTCCGACGAGGACAAGCTGACCGTGTCGCGGGCCCGCAAGGTCGAGCGCTTCCTCTCCCAGCCGATGTTCGTGGCCGAGGCGTTCACCGCTCGCCCGGGCGCGTACGTCAAGCTCGAGGACACCGTCAAGGGCTTCCGCGAGATCGTCGAGGGCAAGCACGACGACCTGCCCGAGCAGGCCTTCTACATGGTCGGCACGATCGAGGAGGCGATCGAGGCGGCGCGCGGCTCGGTGACGATCACCGAGGCAGCCGAGGAGCCCGAGGCCGAAGAGGCAGCGGAGGAGGCCGTGGAGGCCGAGCCCGTCGCGACCTCCTAGGGCGCGACGCCTTGGCCGACCGCAAGACGTTCGAGGTCTCCCTCGTCACGCCGGAGGGCATGGCGTTCGAGGGGCTCGCCGAGATGCTCGTCGTGCCCGGCGCGGCGGGTGAGATCGGCGTGCTCGCGCGCCACGCGCCGCTCGTCGCGATGCTGAAAGCGGGCTCGACGCGCGTCCACGTCGGCGGCGGTGAGATCATCGAGTTCGCCACCGGCCCCGGCTTCTTCAAGGTCGAGCAGGACCGCGCCCTCGCGCTCGTCGACGACGCTGTCGACGCCCGCGAGATCGACCGCGAGCGCGCCCAGGCACAGCTCGAGCAGGCGACTGCTGAGCTCGAGAAGGCGGAGGCGGGAGGCTCGGACGCTGACCGCTGGCAGCTCGAGCAGCGTGTTCGGCACGCGGAGAACCAGCTCTCCGTATCCGGCGGCGTCTAGGAAACCACCCCTGCGACGGGGGTCGTGACTGCTATAGAGGCCGGATGCCAACGGTCACCGACCGGCTGAAAGCGCTGCTCGCGGAGGAGATCGTCCTGCTCGACGGCTCCTGGGGCGTCCTCATCCAGCGCGAGGTGCGCGGGGAGGAGGCGTACCGCGGTGAGCGGTTCCGCGACCACCCGCGCGACGTCGCCGGCGACCCGGATCTCCTCAACCTGACGAAGCCGGACACGGTCCTCGACATCCACCGCGCGTACTTCGCGGCGGGCGCGCACATCGCGACGACGAACACGTTCACGGCGACGTCGATCGGCCAGGCGGACTACGCGCTCGAGCCCTGGGTCGCGGAGATGAACGTCGCCGGCGCCCGGCTCGCACGACAGGCGGCCGACGAGGTCGGCGGGTTCGTCGCCGGGTCGGTCGGTCCGCTCAACGTCACGCTGTCGCTGTCGCCGAAGGTCGACGACGCTGCGTACCGTGCTGTCACGTTCGACCAGGTCTGTGCCGCGTATGCCGACCAGATGACAGCGCTCGTCGAAGGCGGCGTCGACCTGTTCCTGATCGAGACGGTGTTCGACACGCTGAACGCGAAGGCGGCGATCGCGGCTGCGCTCGACGTCGCGCCTGAGGTTCCGCGCTGGATCTGCTTCACGGCCATCGATGCGAGCGGCCGCAACCTGTCGGGACAGACGGTCGAGGCTTTCTGGCGCTCGGTCGAGCACGCCGAGCCGCTGATCGTCGGCGTCAACTGCTCGCTCGGCGCGACCGAGATGCGCCCGTACGTCGAGGGCCTCTCGGCCGTTGCGTCGACGTACGTCTCGTGCCACCCGAACGCCGGCCTTCCGAACGAGCTCGGCCTCCACGACGAGCAGCCGGGCGACACGAGTCGCTATCTTCGCGAGTTCGCAGAGGACGGTCTCGTGAACGTCGTCGGCGGCTGCTGCGGGACGACACCGGAGCACGTGCAGGCGATCGCCGCCGCCATCCGTGGCCTGGCGCCGAGGCGGATCCCGGAGCTCAAGCGTCAGACCGTTTTCAGCGGCCTCGAGCCTTTCGCCATCGAGCCCGACACGGGCTTCGTCCTCGTCGGCGAGCGCACGAACGTGACGGGGTCGGCGCGCTTCCGCCGACTGATCGAGGGCGACGACTTCCAGGAGGCGCTTGACGTCGCGCTCGACCAGGTTCGCGGCGGCGCCAACCTGATCGACGTCAACATGGACGCGGACCTCCTCGACTCCGAGGCGGCGATGACGCGCTTCTTGAACCTCGTCGCCACGGAGCCCGAGGTGTCCGTGCTGCCGATCATGGTCGACAGCTCGCGCTTCTCCGTCCTCGAGGCCGGCCTGAAGTGCGTCCAGGGCAAAGGCGTCGCCAACTCGCTGAGCCTGAAGGAGGGAGAGGAGCCGTTCCTCGACCAGGCGCGCCGCGTGCGCCGCCTCGGAGCGGCCGCGCTCGTCATGGCATTCGACGAGCAGGGTCAGGCCGAGACGGTCGAGCGCAAGGTCGACGTCTGCAAACGCGCGTACGGGCTGCTCATCGAGCGCGCCGGCTTCACGCCGCAGGACATCATCTTCGACCCGAACATCCTCGCCATCGGCACCGGGATCGAGGAGCACGCCGAGTTCGCCAAGGCGTTCATCGACGCGGCGCGCCTGATCAAGGAGCACTGCCCCGGCGCCCGCGTGTCGGGCGGGATCTCGAACCTCTCCTTCGCATTTCGCGGCGCCGACCACGTGCGCGAGGCGATCCACTCCGCGTTCCTGTACCACGCCATCCAGGCGGGGCTCGACATGGGCATCGTCAACGCGGGCCAGCTGGCCGTGTACGAGGACATCGGGCCGGAGCTGCTCGAGCTCGTCGAGGATCTGATCTTCAACCGGCGCCCCGACGCGACCGAGCGCCTGCTCGAGTACGCGCAGCGCGTGGAGGGCGACGCCACGAAGCGCGAGGTCGATCTGTCGTGGCGGGAGGAGCCGGTCGAGAAGCGGCTCGAGCATGCGCTCGTGCACGGGATCGTCGATTACATCGAGGAGGACGTCGAGGAGGCGCGCCAGAAGCACGATCGCCCGCTCGACGTGATCGAGGGGCCGCTGATGGACGGCATGCAGGTGGTCGGCGACCTCTTCGGCTCGGGCCGTATGTTCCTGCCCCAGGTCGTGAAGAGCGCGCGCGCGATGAAGCGGGCCGTCGCCTACCTCGAGCCCTACATGGATGCAGAGCGCGGGGAGACGGGGGCGAGCCGCTCGCGCGGCACGGTCGTGCTCGCGACGGTGAAGGGCGACGTCCACGACATCGGCAAGAACATCGTCGGGGTCGTGCTCGGCTGCAATAACTACGACGTCATCGACCTTGGCGTGATGGTGCCGGCCGACAAGGTGCTCGAGACCGCGAACGAGGTGGGCGCCGACATCGTCGGGCTGTCCGGGCTGATCACGCCGTCGCTCGACGAGATGGTGCACGCGGCGCGGGAGATGGAGCGCCGGGGCGAGACGCGGCCGCTCCTGATCGGCGGCGCTACGACGTCGAAGCTCCACACGGCCGTGAGGATCGCGCCCGAGTACTCGTCGCCGACGGTGCACGTGCTCGATGCCTCGCGCGTCGTCAAGGTCGTTTCCGCCCTGCTGGACGTGGAGCGCCGTCCCGCGTTCGAGCGGGAGAACGTCGCGCTCCAGGACACCCTCCGCGAGCAGCATGCGGCGCGGGGGAGGAAGAGCCTCCTGTCACTCGCCGAGGCGCGCGAGCACCGTCACCAGGTCTCGTTCGACGAGCTTCCGCCGCCGCCGTTCACGGGCACGCGCGACCTCTCGCCCGATCTCGAGACGCTCACGCGCTACGTCGACTGGACGTTCTTCTTCCACGCCTGGGGCCTGAAGGGCCGCTATCCGGCGATCCTCGAGCAGCCGGCCGCCAAGGAGCTGTTCGACGAGGCTTCCGAGCTCCTCGAGGAGCTCGTGCGCGGGGCCCTGCTCGAGCCACGCGGGATCTACGGTTTCTGGCCCGCCGCGGCCGACGGGGACGACGTCGTCGTCGACGGCCAGACACGGTTCTGCTTCCTCCGCCAGCAGGCCGATCACGGCGACTCGCGGCCGAACCGGTGCCTGGCCGACTACGTCGCGCCGGGCGGCGACTCGATCGGTGCGTTCGCCGTCTCGATCCACGGCGCCGACGAGCTGGCCGACCGGTACGCGGCCGAGCACGACGACTACCAATCGATCATGGTCAAGGCGCTCGCCGACCGCCTCGCGGAGGCGTTCGCCGAGCATGCGCACGAGCATGCGCGGCGCGAGTGGTACGCCCCGACGGAGACGCTCCCCGCCGGCGGGCTGATCGAGGAGCGCTACCGGGGCATCCGGCCCGCATTCGGCTATCCGGCCTGCCCCGACCACTCGGAGAAGTGGCCGTTGTTCGCGCTGCTCGGCGCAGACAAGGTCGGCATGTCGCTCACCGAGACGTGCGCGATGCTCCCGGCCTCGAGCGTCAGCGGGGTCTTCATCCACCACCCGCAGTCGAAGTACTTCTCCGTGGGGCGGATCGGCCGCGACCAGGTCGCGGACTATGCCGAGCGCAAGAGCACAGGCGTTTCCGAGGTCGAGCGCTGGCTGGCTCCGAATCTCGCGTACGAGCCCGCCGAGAGCGCCGCCTAACCGTCAGGGCTGCCCGCGCCGTCCGGTATCTTGACCCTGCGCGACCCGCACGCCCCGGAGGCGAGACGGGACGTGTGAGACCTCGTGCGGACGACGTTGAAAAGGGGATACGGCCGTAGCGCCAACGGAGACGGGCGCATCAGCCTCCCGCCCGACGCGCTGACGCCGGTCAACCGGTATCAGGCTCCAGACCCGCGTTCGAGAAGCGGGCTCGGGATCGTCGGCCGCATCCTCGCGATCGTCGGCGCCGGCCTGCTCATGCTCGCGTTCTCGCTCGTCGGCGGCGTCTACCTGTTCGTCCACGAGAGCGTCGCCGCGGTTAGCGCGCACTCGGCCGACGTGAAGGAGGCGCAGGCGCGCCTCGACTCGGTGCCGCCTGCGGACAAGGCCGCGATCGCGCTCGTGATCGGCTACGACCGCCGGCACGGTGAGTCGGAGGGAACGCCCTCGCGCTCCGACACGCTCATGCTCCTGCGGGCCGATCCGCAGACGAAGTCGATCTCGATGCTCTCGTTCCCGCGAGACATGATCGTCGACATCCGTTGCCCCGGAAACGAGTTCCGCTCGAAGATCAACGCGGCCTACGCCACCTGCGGCGCGAAGGGGTCGCTCGAGACGATCCGTGGTCTCACGGGTCTTCCGATCAACTATCTGATCGCCGTCAACTTCCGCGGGTTCAAGAAGATCGTCAACACGCTCGGTGGCGTCTGGGTCGACATCGACCGCCGCTACTACAACAACAACGCCGGCGTCAGCCCAGGGTATGGCTACGCGAAGATCAACCTCCAGCCCGGCTACCAGCGGCTCACCGGGGGCTCGGCGCTCGACTTCGTGCGCTTTCGCCACACCGACTCGGACTTCCACCGCGTCGCGCGCCAGCAGCTGTTCGTGACCGCGATGAAGGAGCAGTTCAAGAACAGCTTCTCGGTCACGAAGGTCCCGAAGCTCGTCGGGGCGGTGACCAAGAACGTCGAGGTCGGGGTCGGCGGCGGCAAGGAGCTGTCACCGCGCACGATCCTCCGCTACGCCCTGTTCGCGTACGGCCTTCCGCCTGGCCACTTCTTCCAGGCGAAGATCGACGGCCTCACGGGCTACTCGGAACTGACGACAGACAGCACAAACGTCCAGAACGCCGTTGCGGACTTCTCGAACCCCGACGTCGAGGCTCCTGCAGTAGCGACGGCCGTCGCACTCAACCGCAAGCTGAAGACAAAGGCGCCGAAGCCGTCAGAGACGACCGTGACGGTGCTGAACGGCAACGGCGTGGCGGGGTCGGGCGGCGAGGCCACGTATCTCCTCGGTCAGCGCGGCTACGACATGGTCGAGCCGGCGAACGGCGCGACGGGCAACGCGCCCACGTTCGACTACTTCCACACGGCGATCTACTACGACGCCCAGCGCAAGGGCTCGGCTGCAGCGGCGCGGCAACTGGCGAAGCTGTTCGGCGCCGCCGAGGCGATCGCCTATGCGAAGCCGAAGAAGTGCGTCGGCCCGGCGGTCGGTCAGCCGAAGAGCTGCCTCGTGCGACCGCTCGCCGACGACGCGATGCTCACCGTCGTCACGGGGCAGACGTTCCACAACTCCCTGCCTCCGGCGCCCGCGCGCACGACGTTGACGCGCCAGCTGCCGTACGTGCGCACGGATCGTCCCGCGACGGTCGGGCTCGTCCGGGCGCAGCAGCGCAAGGTCTCGTTCCCGCTCATGGTCCCATCCGTCCTCGAGCGTGCCTCGTCGCCCGATTCGGACGTGCCGGTGCGGACGTATCGCATCGGCGACGACTACGGCGCCGTTCGCCTCGTGTTCCGGCGCGGCCTCGAGTACTGGGGCGTCCAGGAGACAAACTGGAAGGACGCGCCGGTACTTGCGAACCGGAACTTCCACCGCATCATCAACGGCCGGGGATACGACTTCTACTACCGCGGCCAGAAGCTCCACATGATCGTCTTGCGCAAGGACGGCGCGACGTACTGGGTCGTGAACACGCTGCTCGACTCGCTCTCGAACGAGACGATGATCGCGATCGCGAAGGGCCTGCAGCCGCTGAACCCCAAGAAGCACCCCAAGCAGCACGCGAAGAAGGCGCACGGAGGCAAGTAGGCTCCGCCCGTGACGCGGATCGCCGTCTTCGGAGCGGGGTACGTCGGGCTCGTCTCGGGCGCGTGCTTCGCCGATCTCGGGCACGAGGTCGTCGTGCGCGACGTCGTCCCCGAGCGGATCGACGGGCTGCGCGCCGGTCGGATCCCGATCCACGAGCCCGGGCTCGACGACGTGATCGCGCGCGCGGGAGACCGGCTTCGCTACACGCTCGACGTGGGGGAGGCGCTCGACGGCGCCGAGCTCGCGTTCGTCGCCGTCGGCACGCCTCCGACCTACTCGGGCGACGCGGACCTGTCCGCGATCTGGACGGTCGTCGACGAGCTGCCGGATGACGCGTCGACGACGCTCGTGATGAAGAGCACAGTGCCGCCAGGTACCGGCGAAAAGGTACGCCGGACGCTCGACGCCCGCGGGCTGGGCGGGGTCGGCTACGTCTCGAACCCAGAGTTCCTCGCCGAGGGAACGGCCGTGCGCGACTTCATGCACCCGAGCCGCGTCGTGATCGGGGCGTTCGAGCCCGCGGACGCAGAGCGGGTGGCCGAGCTGTACGCGCCGCTCGATGCGACGATCGTGCAGACGGACGTCGCCTCGGCGGAGATGATCAAGCTCGCGTCGAACGCGTTTCTCTCGACGCGGATCAGCTTCATCAACGAGATCGCGAGCGTCTGCGAGCTGATCGGCGCGGACGTCGTCGACGTGGCGCATGGAATCGGCCTCGACGAGCGCCTCGGGCCGCACTTCCTCAAAGCCGGCCTCGGCTTCGGCGGCAGCTGCTTCCCTAAGGACGTCTCCGCGCTCAAGCAGCTCGCCGGGAACTCCGGCTACCACTTCCAGCTGCTCTCGGCGGTGATCGAGGTGAACGAGCTCCAGAAGCGGCGCGTGATCCAGAAGCTCCAGACGCATCTCGGCGACCTGCACGACAAGCGCGTGACGCTGCTGGGGCTCGCGTTCAAGCCGGGCACGGACGATCTGCGCGAGGCGCCGAGCCTCGTCATCGCCGCACGGCTGATCGCGGAGGGGGCGGAGGTTCGTGGCTGGGATCCCGTCGCGGACGCGCGCCACCTGCTGCCCGACGTCGAGGTCTACGACGACGTGCTCGCGGCCGTGACCGGCGTGGATGCCGCCGTGATCGTCACCGAGTGGCCAGAGCTCGCGATGCTCGCGACTCCGCAGGTCTTCGAGGCGATGAGGACGCCGGTGATCATCGACGGGCGGAACCTGCTCGACCCCGCGGCGGCGCGCGCTGCCGGCTTCGTCTACGAGGGCATCGGGCGTCCCGTACCCGACCCCGAGCTCGCCCGCTGATGGAGGCGATCATCCTCGCCGGCGGCAAGGCCGAGCGGCTAGGGGATGCGGCGGGCGGCCGGCCGAAGGCGCTCGTCCCGGTGGCGGGGAGGCCCCTCGCCGCGTACCAGATCGCACGGCTCGTCGCGGCGGGCGTAGACCGCGTCATCGTCTCGTGCGCCGCCGGGCAGGGAGCAGAGTTCTCCGGCGCACTCGTCGGCTTGGGCGCGGAGATCGTCTGTGCCGAGGAGCCCGAGCGCTTGGGTCGCGGCGGCGGGATCAAGTTCGCGGCCCGAGAGCGCGCGGAGGCAGGCGACGTCTACGCGTTGAACAGCGACGAGCTGGTCGACGTCGATTTCACCGCTCTGCTCCGCCAGCACCGTGAGAGTGGAGCGGCGGCAACGGTTGCGATCGCGCGTCCGCGATCGCGGTTCGCCGTGGTCGAGGTTGGAGACGACGACGTCATCTCGGGGTTCACGGAGTCCGGCCACGACCCGTACTGGGTGAACTGCGGCATCTATGTGCTCTCGGCCGAGGCGATCGAGCGCTTTCCCGACCGTGGTGATCACGAGTCGACTGCCTTCCCGAAGCTGGCCGCCGAGGGTCGGCTGCGGGCGTTCCGGCACGAGGGTCTGTGGTTGACCGTGAACACGGCGAAAGAGCTTCGCCGTGCGGAGGAGCACGTCGCCGCGAACCCCGAGTGGCTTGCGGCATGAGCGAGTACGCAGTCGAGCCGCGGCGGGTCGAGAAGCCCTGGGGCTGGGAGCTGATCTGGGCGCTCACGGACGACTACTGCGGGAAGCTCCTGTTCGTGAAGGCAGGCGAGGAGCTCTCGCTGCAGTACCACGAGGTCAAGGACGAGTCGTGGTACGTCGAGCGGGGGCGTGCAGAGCTCGAGCTTGGCGCGCTCGACGACGGCGAGCGGACGCTCGTCGAGATCGGTCCCGAGGACTGCTACCGCTTTCCTTCCCGCACGGTGCACCGTCTTCGCGCGCTCGAGGACACGCTGATCGTCGAGGTCTCGACCTCCCAGCTCGACGACGTCGTCCGCCTCGAGGACGCCTACGGGCGCGCCGGCACGTCAGAACCTTGACAAGCTTGTGCTAAGGTTCGCGCCGTGGATGGGGGTTACACGGTCGGCCGCGCAGCTGCGCAAACGGGCTGGTCGCCGCGGATGCTCAGGTATCTCGAGCGCGCGGGGCTTGTCGTTCCCGAGCGCACGGCAACCGGTTACCGGCGCTACGGCCTCCGCGAGCTGAACCAGCTTCGCTCGCTGCGGGACCTCCTTCAACGGTTCGACATCGACATCTCGGATGTCGCGTTCGCGTCACGCCTGCGCCGCGATCCGGCGCTGCGAGCATCGCTGGACAGCTGGCTCGCCGGGATGGATCTCGAAGCGCTCGAGTGGGAGCAGCGAAAGCACGAGCGGCTGCTCGCCGCCTAGAAGCAGAAAAGACAGGAGAAGATGACCATGGCAGCAACGAAGCGCTACGACGTGAAGGATCTCGCGCTCGCCCCCGAAGGCGTCCGGCGGATCGAGTGGGCCGACCGGCAGATGCCCGTGCTCGGCGCGATCAGGGAACGGTTCGAACGTGAGAAGCCGCTCTCGGGCTACCGCGTGTCCGCGTGCCTCCACGTGACGACGGAGACGGCGAACCTGATGCGGACGCTGACGGCGGGAGGGGCAGACGTCGTCCTGTGCGCATCGAACCCGCTGTCGACGCAGGACGACGTCGCGGCCGCACTCGTCGATGAGTACGACGTGTCGGCGTTCGCGATCAAGGGCGAGGACAACGACACGTACTACGCCCACATCGACGCGGCCGTCGACCACAAGCCGCACCTGACGATGGACGACGGCGCCGACGTGATCGGCGTGCTCCACTCGGCGCGGCGTGAGCAGCTCGGCGAGATCGTCGCGGGCACGGAGGAGACGACGACGGGCGTCATCCGCCTCAAGGCGCTCGAGGCCGACGGCAAGCTCGGCTTCCCGATCATCGCCGTCAACGACGCGCAGACGAAGCACCTGTTCGACAACCGCTATGGCACAGGGCAGTCGACGATCGACGGCATCATCCGCGCGACGAACGTCCTGCTCGCAGGGCGGCGCTTCGTCGTCGCCGGCTACGGCTGGGTCGGCCGCGGCGTCGCGATGCGGGCGCGCGGGATGGGCGCTCACGTGATCGTGACCGAGGTCAACCCCATCCCAGCCCTCGAGGCGGCCATGGACGGCTTCGAGGTGCTGCCGATGGCCCAGGCGGCCAAGATCGGCGACATCTTCTGCACGGCAACCGGTGACAAGCACGTGATCACGGCGGAGCACCTGACCTCGATGAAGGACGGCGCGATCCTCGCCAACACGGGGCACTTCAACGTCGAGATCGAGATCCCGGCACTCCGGCAGCTCGCGTCCGAGACGCGCGCGGCGCGGGAGTTCGTCGAGGAGTTCCTGCTCGAGGACGGACGCCGCATCTACTTGATCGCGGACGGGCGGCTCGTCAACCTCGCGGCCGCCGAGGGTCACCCGGCGTCCGTGATGGACATGTCGTTCGCGAACCAGGCCCTCTCCGCCGAGTACGCGGTGCAGAACGCCGCGCGGCTCGAGCGAAAGGTCTACTCCGTGCCCGAGGAGATCGACGCCGAGATCGCACGCCTCAAGCTCGCGACGATGGGCATCGACATCGACCAGCTGACGGAGGAGCAGGCGAAGTACCTCGCCTCGTGGGACGAGGGAACCTAGCCCGTTCGGACAAGGCTTCGTTGCACAGGGGACAGTCGCAGTGACTGTCCCCTTGTACGTTCTCGACATGGCCGAGCTCGCCCCCGACCAGATCGTCCGCCTCGAGCCGGGCCGCGTGGTCGTCCTCGACCAGAGGCGGCTGCCGGACGAGGAGGTCGAGCTCGTGTGCGCCTCCGCGGTGGAGGTAGCGGAGGCGATCCGGACCCTCGCGGTGCGCGGCGCTCCGGCGATCGGTGTAGCCGCCGCGTACGGGTACGCGCTCGCCGCCGAGCGGGGGGAGGACCTCGACGCCGCGGACGCCGTCCTGCGTGCGTCGCGCCCGACGGCAGTCAACCTCGCGTGGGCGCTCGACCGGATGCACGACGATCCGAGCGCGGAGCACGCACGCCGGATCCACGAGGAAGAGGTCGAGCGCTGCCGTGAGCTTGGCCGCCACGCCGCGACGCTCTTCGACCGACCGGTCGGCGTGCTCACGCACTGCAACACGGGCGGTCTTGCGACGGGCGGGTACGGTACCGCGCTGGGCGCGATCCGGGCCGCCTGGGAGCAAGGGCTCGTGGAGCGGGTCTGGGTCGACGAGACGCGGCCACTGCTTCAGGGCGCTCGCCTGACGGCGTGGGAGCTCGAACAGCTCGGGATCCCGTTCTCCGTGATCGCGGACGCCGCCGCGGCGTCACGGATGGCAGCCGGAGAGGTCGGCGCGGTCCTGACCGGCGCCGACCGGATCGCTGCGAACGGCGACACGGCGAACAAGATCGGCACGTACGGTCTGGCGGTGCTCGCGCGCCACCATGCGATCCCGTTCGTAGTCGTCGCGCCGACATCGACCATCGACCATTCGACGCCGACCGGAGCGGAGATCACGATCGAGGAGCGCTCGCCCGACGAGGTGACCACGCGGTTTCCCGCGTTCAACCCGGCCTTCGACGTCACGCCGGCCGAGCTCGTCACAGCCATCGTCACGGAGCGCGGCGTCCACCATCCGCCCTACGAGGAGACTCTCCCATGAGGTTGCTCGTGCTCGGCGCGGGCTACGCGACGCGCCTCTACCCGTTGACGCTCGACCGCGCGAAGCCGCTGCTCCCGATCGGCGGCCGCCCGATGGTCGATCGCCTGCTCGAGAGCCTCGATCCGATCGGCTTCGACGAGCGCTACGTGGTCACGAACGCTAAGTTCGCGGGCCAGTTCCGCGAGTGGTCGGAGGGGCGCGACGTGACCGTCATCGACGACGGCACGACGAGCGAGGAGGACCGGCTCGGGGCGATCGGCGACATCGGCCACGTGATCGAGCGCCAGGAGATCGACGACGACCTGGTCGTGGTCGCCGGCGACAACCTCTTCTCGGAGACGTTAGGGGACTTCGGCCGCCTCGCCCGCGAGCGGAACGAACCGCTGCTCGCGGTCCACGACATCGGCGATCTCGACCTGATTCGCGGCCGCTACAACTCGATCGAGATCGACGAAGCCGGGCGCGTGACGTACTTCGAGGAGAAGCCCCAGGAGCCGCGCTCGACGCTCTCCGGAATCGCGCTCTATTTCTACCCACGCCACACGTTGCCGTTGATTGCGGAGTACCTTGCGAACGGCGAGAACCCCGACCAGCCGGGGCGCCTCGTCCAGTGGCTCTACCCTCGCGTCGACGTCTTCACCTGGCAGGTGCCCGGGCGCTGGTACGACATCGGCTCACGGGAGCAGCTCGAGGAAGCGGACCGGATCTTCTCGGCACCGAGCTGACACAGACCCGTCGCCGCCGCCGGCGTACGGTGCGCGGAGATGCTCGAACTGCTCTTCCCGCAGCGCTGCGCGATCTGCCGGCGCCCGGGAGCACAGCTCTGCGGCGCATGCGCGAAGGCGCTCGGAAGGATCCCGCCGCCATGGTGTGAGCGCTGCGGGGCGCCGACGGCATGGCCCGTTCGCCGCTGCGGCGAGTGCGCCGGCCGCCGGCTTGCGTTCGCATCAGCGAGGGCAGCGGTGATCTACGACGCGCAGGCGAAGCTTCTGATCCGCTCGTGGAAGGAGCGCGGCGTGCGCGGGCTCTCGAGCGTCGCGGCCGACGTAGTTGCCGGCACGGTTGCGCGGCCCGACGTCGATGCGATCGCATTCGTTCCACCCGACGGCGACCGGAGCCTTGTCCGCGGCCATCATCCGGCGGCAGCGCTCGCGGTTGCGCTCGGCGGGCGCTGGGAGCTCCCGGCCATCTCCGTGCTGCGGCGCACGAGGGAGGCGGCACGCCAGGCGGAGCTCCCGCTCGCGGCGAGGCGGACCAACCTCCGCGGCGCCTTCGCTGCGACGAACGACGTCCCGGGGCGGATCTGTCTCGTGGACGACGTTTACACGAGCGGTGGCACGGCGCACGCGGCCGCATCAGCGCTGCGCAAAGGCGGCGCGCGCACAGTCTCGGTGGTGACGTTGGCGCGGGCCGTTCGGTAGATTCAGCTCGGTCCCGATCCACTCGAGGAGGCGCGATGCGGCTTGACGTGAAGGGCAGGAGCGTCAGGGTGACGCCGGAGATGCGGGACTACGCACAGCGAAAGATGGGGAAGCTGGCGAAGCAGCTCGCGGATCCGACGCACGTGGAGGTCGAGCTCGCCATCGAGAAGAACCCGTCCATCGCCGACAACCACATCGCCGAGGCGACCGTGTGGACGAAGGGGCCTGTCTTACGGGCCCGGGAGGCGTCGCCGGACATGCGCGCCTCGATCGACCAGCTCGTCGCCAAGCTCGAACGTCAGGTGGTGCGCTACCGGCAGAAGGCGCGCCACGAGCACGAGCGACATGAACCGCCACCCGCCGACCAGCCACCCGTTCTGCCCGAGGAGGACGCCGTGATCGTGAAGAAGAAGCAGTTCGCGCTCAACCCGCTAACGCCTGAGGAGGCGATCCTCCAGCTCGAGCTGATCGGCCACGACTTCTTCGTCTTCCGCGACCTCGAATCGGGCGAGATCAACGTCCTCTACCGCCGAAACGACGGCGACTACGGCCTGATCGAGCCGTCCCCCGTCCAGCCCGCGTAGTGCGCTTCTTCCGAAAGGAGCCGCTGCACCGGCGGCTCGCGCGCGAGGCGGAGATCCTCGTCGACGAGCCGCCCCCGGTCGACACGACCCCGCGTTGGGGCGGGCCGGGCATCCACGGCATCCCGCGCATGCGGGAGTGGGACGCGACCGCCGTTTCCGAGGCTCCCGGGATCGAGGAGGACGAGGTGACGTTTGCGACGCTTCCCGACGGGACGCTGATCGTCGACGGCGACGCGGACTGTGCTGCGCTCGCAGACGCGCTCGAGACACAGCTGCCCCCTCCCTATCGCGCCTGGGCGATCCGGAAGGACGGATCGCAGTGGGCGGTGGCGGGGCGCACGATCGAGGTGGCGGAGCTCTCGCCCGACGTGGACGGAGACGTCATCGACCTCACGGTCAGGGACGGTGAGCGCTCGCTCGTCGTCGACGGGATGCCGACCTTCGGAGGCGTGCCACCGCTCGAGCGGCTCGCCGGAGATCGCTACGACGCCTACGTCGCGCACGCGGAGCGGCTCGACGGCCCGTACTGGGACGTGCGCGTCACCCCTCTGTAGCGCCGGTACCCTAGGCGCGTGGCGCAGAACCTCGGCAGCTTCGAGAAGGTCCTGCGCGTCGGCGAGGGCCGGCGCGTCAAGCGCCTGGCCCAACAGGCGGCGTACGTGAAGTCGCTCGTGCCCGAGCTCGAGAGCCTCACGGACGAGGAGCTGAGCCGGAAGTCCGCCGAGTTCAAGCAGCGGGTCGAGAACGGCGAGACGCTCGAGGAGATCCTCTTCGAGGCGTATGCCGCCGTGCACGAGGCGTTCCGGCGCAAGCTGGGCATCTCGCTGTTCGAGGTGCAGGCGATGGGTGGGATCGTGCTCCACGAGGGCGACATCGCCGAGATGAAGACCGGCGAGGGGAAGACGTTCGTGGCGACGCAGGCCCTCTACCTCAATGCCCTGTCGGGGAACAACGTCCATCTGGTGACGACGAACGACTACCTCGCAAAGCGCGACTCCGAGTGGACGCGGCCCGTTTACGAGGCGCTCGGCGCGACCGTCGGCTCGATCCGCAACCTCATGCCGTTCGACGAGCGCCAGGCTGCGTACCGCTGCGACATCACGTACGGCACGAACTCGGAGTTCGGCTTCGACTACCTCCGCGACAACATGGCCGTCTCGTTGGACGGCACCTCACAGCGCGGCCACTTCTACGCGATCGTCGACGAGGTCGACTCGATCCTCATCGACGAGGCGCGGACGCCGCTGATCATCTCCGGTGAGCCCGAGGTCGCCGCGCAGATGTACTACGACTTCGCGCGTGTCGTCCGCTCGCTCGAGGGCGCGCCGTACCAGCCGCCGTCAAAGATCGACAAGCGCGAGGAGCCGGACGTCGACTACACGTATGACGAGAAGTTCAAGACCGTCTCGCCGCTCCCGCGTGGCATCGAGAAAGTCGAGCGCGCCCTGTCGATCGAGAACCTCTACGACCCGCGGAACGTCCAGCTCGTCAACCACCTCTCCCAGGCACTCAAGGCCGAGTCGCTCTATCACCGCGACAAGGAGTACGTGATCCAGGACGGCGAGGTGAAGATCGTCGACGAGTTCACCGGCCGGATCATGGAAGGGCGGCGCTGGTCGGAGGGCCTCCACCAGGCCGTCGAGGCGAAGGAAGGCGTGTCGATCCAGGAGGAGCACGTCACTCTCGCGACGATCACCCTCCAGAACTACTTCCGTCTCTACGAGCGCCTCGCGGGCATGACGGGCACGGCGAAGACGGAGGAGAAGGAGTTCACGGAGATCTACGGCCTCCACGTCGTCGAGGTGCCGACGAACCAGCCCGTAGCGCGAGGCGACCACAACGATCTGATCTACCGGACGCAGGAGGGCAAGTTCGCCGCCGTGCTCGAGGACATCGCAGAGCGGCACGAGGTCGGCCAGCCGGTGCTCGTCGGCTCGATCGCCGTCGAGACGTCCGAATACCTGTCGGAGCTGCTCACCCGGCGCGGGATCCCGCACAACGTCCTCAACGCGAAGCAGCACGAGCGCGAGGCCGAGACGATCGCGCAGGCTGGCCGCAAGCACGCGGTCACGATCGCGACGAACATGGCGGGCCGCGGCGTCGACATCATCCTCGGCGGCAACACGCAGTACGAGGTGCGAAAACAGCTGCTCGGCGAAGGCTACGAGGAAGGCACCGACGAGTACGAGGAGGAGCTGCGTGCGCGGGTCGACGAGCGGCGCCCGCAGTGGCAGGCAGACCACGACGAGGTCCTCGAGCTCGGCGGCCTGTACGTCGTCGGCACCGAGCGCCACGAGGCGCGGCGGATCGACAACCAGCTCCGCGGTCGGTCAGGCCGCCAGGGCGACCCCGGGGAGACCCGCTTCTACCTCTCCGGCCAGGACGACCTCGTCCGGCTGTTCGCCGGCGACCGGATCCAGAACATCATGGCCCGCTTCAAGGTGCCCGAGGACCAGCCGATGGAGGCGAGCATCCTCTCCCGCCAGATCGAGGGCGCGCAGAAGAAGGTGGAGGAGCAGAACTTCGTGATGCGCAAGAACGTCCTCAAGTACGACGACGTGATGAACCTGCAGCGCACCGTGATCTACGAGCAGCGCCGCCGCGTCCTCGAGGGCGACGATCTCTCGGAGGAGGTCGGCCAGTGGATCAACGAGATCGTCGAGCGCGCCGTCGACACGTTCCAGACGGAGGAGGCAGAGGGCTGGGACCTCGACCAGCTCTGCGAGGCAATGCACTCGCTCTACGGCTCCGACGTCGGGGCCGACGAGCTGCGCGAGGACTTCAGCGGCCGCTTCGACCGGCAGGCCCTGATCGACGACTTCTCCGACGATGCGCACGAGGCGTACAAGGAGAAGGAGACGCAGCTGGGGGAGGAGCTCCTACGCGAGCTCGAGCGCTACGTGATCCTCCAGGTCGTCGACACGCGCTGGCGCGAGCACCTCGAGAACATGGATCACCTCCGCGAGGGCGTCCACCTCCGGGCGATGGCGCAGAAGGATCCGCTCGTCGAGTACACGTCCGAGGGGCACCAGATGTTCGAGGAGCTGAGCCAGGCGATCCGTGAGGAGGTCGTGTTCACGCTCTTCCACGCGGAGCTCGCGCCGGAGGACGCCGACAGCTTGCAGGCGACCGAGGCGCCGGCGCTCGATGGCGCGCTCGCATATTCGCATGAGGCGCTCGCCGGCGCAGACGCGATCTCGGCGGCGTTCGGCGGAAACGGCGGAGGCGGCGACGTGGCGGTTGCGGCTGCCCCGCGCACGCAGCAGCGTGTCGTTGCCGACAAGGAGAAGATCGGCCGCAACGACCCCTGCTGGTGCGGTTCCGGCAAGAAGTACAAGAAGTGCCACGGCGCCTGACGCGAGGGGACCGCCGTTGCCCGTCCAGCGCCGTGGCCGGTTAGCCTTCCCTCATGGCCGACGCCGTTTCGCTCGACGACCAGCTGAAGGAGATCGGGGCCCAGCTCGACTGGGTCCGTGATTACCTTTGACCCGGATACGGTGCGAACGCGCATCGGCGAGCTCGAGCAGGAGCTGGGCGCGCCGGGCTTCTGGGACGAACAGCAGCACGCAGCACGCGTCTCGGCCGAGCACGCCCGTCTGACGAAGCGGCTCGACCGCTACGAGCGGCTCCGCTCCGACTACGAGGACGCGGCCGAGCTGTACGCGATGGACGGCGGCATGGAGGACGAGATCGCCGCGTCGGTCGCTCCGCTCACCCAGGAGCTCCTGCGGCTCCAGGAGGAGGCGCTCTTCCACGACGAGTACGACTCGGGCGACGCGGTCGTGACCGTCGTCGGCGGCACCGGCGGCACGGACGCCCAGGACTGGGCGGAGATCGTGCTGCGCATGTACCTCCGCTGGGCCGCGGCGCGCGGGTTCGAAACGGAGCTGCTCGAGGCAAGCCCGGGCGAGGAGGCGGGCCTCAAGTCCGCCACGTTCTCCGTGCGCGGCGAGAACGCCTACGGGACGCTCAAGGCAGAGCGTGGCGTGCACAGGCTCGTCAGGCTGTCCCCGTTCGACCAGGCGCACCGCCGTCACACGTCCTTCGCACAGGTGATCGTCAGCCCGCTGCTCGACGACAGTGCCGAGCTCGAGATCGACGAGTCGGAGATCCGCGTCGACACCTATCGCGCCTCGGGCGCCGGCGGCCAGCATGTGAACAAGACCGACTCCGCGGTGCGGATCACGCACCTGCCTTCGGGGATCGTCGTTCAGTGCCAGAACGAGCGCTCGCAGATCTCGAACCGTCAGACCGCGCTCCGCATCCTCCGCTCGCGGCTCGTCGAGCTCGAGCACGAAAAGCGCGAGGCGGAGCTCGCAAGGGAGCGCGGAGAGGTGCAGGACACGGGATTCGGGAGTCAAATCCGGAGCTATGTGCTGCACCCGTACCAGCAGGTCAAGGACCACCGGACGCAGCACGAGACGGGGAACGCGCAGGGCGTGCTCGACGGTGATCTGGACGGCTTCATCCACGCGTATCTCCTCGACAGCGCGGCTGGCAGGGTGCGCTAGGGGCCGCCGGGGGTTTGGCTACAATTCCGCCTCGACATCGGCCGGTGTCTGAGACGCCGGCGCGCTTCTCCTTGTGTCAGAGCTGAACTCCCCATCCCAGGCGGCCGCGGCGGTCGTAGAGCCGGCGGAGACTGCCTCGCCGGTCGCAGGCCCCTCCTCGATGGTCGTCTTCGAGAGCGTGACGAAGGTCTACGAGCCGGACGTCACCGCGCTCCGTGACGTCTCGTTCGTGATCGACAAGGGCGAGTTCGTGTTCGTCGTCGGCGCCTCCGGCTCGGGGAAGTCGACGGTGATCCGCCTCCTGATCAAGGAGCTCGAGCCGACGCGGGGACGGATCATCGTCGGCGGGCGCGACCTCGGCCGGCTCAAGCGCTCGCGCGTCCCGCTGCTCCGCCGCAACGTCGCGTGCGTGTTCCAGGACTACAAGCTGCTGCCGAACCGCACGGCGTACGAGAACGTCGCCTACGCGCTCAAGGTGCGTGGTCAGGGCAGCGACGAGATCCGCCGCACGGTGCCCGAGGTGCTCTCCCTCGTCGGTCTCTCGCACAAGTCGAGCTCGTATCCGGACGAGCTCTCGGGCGGCGAGCAACAGCGCGTCTCGATCGCGCGTGCCGTCGCCAACCACCCGCCCCTGCTCGTCTGCGACGAGCCGACGGGGAACCTCGACCCGGACACGTCGGTCGGGATCATGCAGCTCCTGTACCGGATCAACCGCGCCGGCACGACGATCCTCATGGTCACCCACGACCGGGAGATGGTGGACAAGATGCGGAAGCGCGTGATTGCGCTCGACGAGGGTCGGCTGATGCGCGACGAGCGCCGCGGGGGCTACGAATGAAGCTCAGGGTCGTCTTCGGCGAAGCGTTTCGCTCGCTCGGCGCGAGCATGTCGACGACGGTCGCGGCCACGCTGACGGTGCTGATCGGCATGTTCGTTCTCGGCCTGACGATCGCGCTCGGTACCTGGGTGCTCGCGTGGTCCGATCATGCGAAGCGGCAGCTGCTCGACAAGGTCTACTTCTGCACCGCCGGCTACCACCAGTGCGAAAGGGACGTGAAGCCGAAGGAGGTCGAAGGCGTGCGGCTGTGGCTTGCGAAGGACGACCGCATCAAGACGTTCCGCTTCATCTCTGCAGACGAAGCGCTCAAGCAGATGAAGAAGCGCTACCCGGACTACACGGCGAACCTCACGTACAACCCGCTGCCCGCGTCATTCGAGGTGATCCCGGCCAAGGCCGAGTACACGGACGACATCAAGCGCGACCTGCTGATCTCGGGGCCGGGCGCGACGAAGCCGGCCGGGCTCGACGAGATCAAGGACGGCGGCGAGAAGTCCCGCAGGGTGATCAAGGTGGCGAGCATCATCGAGGCGGTGTTCCTGATCGGGCTGATCGTGCTGCTCGTGGCGTCGACGTTGCTGATCGCGAACACGATCCGGCTGTCGATCTTCTCCCGGCGTCGCGAGATCGAGGTGATGAAGCTCGTGGGGGC
Organism: uncultured Actinomycetes bacterium; assembly: GCA_963773055.1. GTDB lineage: Bacteria > Actinomycetota > Thermoleophilia > Gaiellales > Gaiellaceae > PALSA-612. The sequence goes on from CAVYZL010000006.1 coordinate 506,715, forward strand.
GACCAACTGGTTCGTGCGCGGGCCGTTCATGGTCGAAGGGCTGATCTGCGGATTGATCGGATCCGTCGCTGCGATCCTCATGCTCGTGATCGGCCGTGAGCTCGTGCTGCCGTCGCTGCCGCAGGTGAACAGCACGCCCGACGTGAAGGCGCTCGCCTTCGAAGTGACGGCGTTGCTGATCCTCGGCGCCGGCCTGCTGCTCGGGGCGCTCGGCTCGGCGCTCACGCTCCACCGATTCCTCCGCGTCTGACCCTTTGCTGGCGGGGCCACCCCGTGCCTCCTCCCGATCTCGATCGTAGTCGGAAAATCGTGACGCGTGGGATACGCGATCGTGCCGAAACAGCGTCAACCACCGGATAACGCCACGCCCGCGAGCGACCTGCTCGTCGTCGAGATCCGGCGTCGAGGCAAGCTCGTCGTTGGCGACCCGGCCTTCGTTCCCGGCGTCCCGGTCGTGATCGACAGGCGCGGCCTCGGAGCTGCCGGCGTGGGCGACCTCGCCGTAGTCCGCACCCGACACGGACGCGCGCAGATCGAGCGGGTGCTCGGTCCGGCCGACCGCATCGAGGCCGTGCTCGAGGCGCATCTCGAGCAGGCGGGAGAGACCGGCGCGACCGAGCCCTACGACACCCCCGCGCCGTCCATGGAGGATCGTGTCGACCTACGCGGGTTGACGACGGTCACGATCGACCCGGAGACGGCCAAGGATTTCGACGACGCGATCTCCGTCGAGCGCGACGGCGAGCAGCTCCGCGCGTATATCCACATCGCCGACGTCTCCCACTTCGTCGCACCTGGCACGCCGCTCGACCGAGGCGCGATGGCACGCGCCGTGTCCGTCTATGTCCCGGGACGGGTGGCCCCGATGCTTCCGCCCGAGCTTGCAGACGACCTCTGCAGCCTGCGGCCGAACGAGGACCGCCCGACGGTGACCGTCGAGATCCCCTTCGATACCGAGCTCAACGCGGGCACACCGACCTTCTACCGATCAGTGATCCGGAGTGACGCAAGGCTCAGCTACGGCGAGGCCGAGCGTATGCTCGCCGGCAACGGCACGCATGACCCCGGCGTCACCGAGACGGTCGTGCTCGCGGAGCGGATCGCGGGCGAGCTCCGACGTCGCCGGTTCGCGCGTGGCGCGCTACGGGTCGAGTCGCCCGAGGCTGCGTTCTCGTTCGACGGCGACGGCGGGATTGCAGACGCGTGGCTCGATGCGGAGCCGGCGGCGCACGCGCTCGTCGAGGAGCTGATGATCCTCGCGAACGAGGCCGTCGCCGGCTTCCTGGCAGACCGGCGCGCGGAGGCGCTCTACCGCGTACACGAGTCTCCCGAAGCGCAATCGATCATCCGGCTCGCCACCGCGCTCGCCGAGCTCGGCGTCCCGACGCCGCCGACGCCGGAGGCGGAAAGCCTGACGCCGCGCGCGGCGGCTCTGCTCGCCGGCGAGATCTCCGAGCGGGTGCAGGCCTACGTGGGGAGCTCGGGTCGGGGCCGCTTTGCGTTTCCCTCACTCGTCCTGCGCGCGCTCAAGCAGGCGCGCTACGACCCGGCGAACCTCGGCCACTCCGGCCTCCAGAGCGCCGCCTACTGCCATTTCACGTCGCCGATCCGCCGCTACCCGGATCTCGTCTGCCACCGCGCGCTGCTGCGTGCCGTAGGCGCAGGGGACGATCCACCGCCGGACGACATCAGCGAGGCGGCGGAGCAGATCTCGACGCGCGAACGGCTAGCGGCGGGGGTGGAGTACGGCGCCGACGCCATCTGCCTCGCGTGGCTCCTCGAGCGGCGGCTGTTCGAGAGCGGCTGGGACGCGACCTTCGACGGCGAGATCACCGGCTTGATCGGGGCCGGCCTGTTCGTGCGGTTCGACGACGTATTCGAGGGATTCGTCCCCTCGCGGACGATCCGCGACGACTACTACGAGCTGACGCCGCTCGGGACCGGCCTGCAGGGCCGGCGCGGCGGACGCGTGTTCCGCCTCGGCGACCCGCTCACCGTACGCGTGGAGGAGGTCCGGCGCATGGAGGGCAAGGTCGAGCTCCGGCTGGCCGGCCGCTAGCGTTCGGCCGGCCGAGGGGGCGGCGCACGTGAACGCGGTGGTCGACGCAGGTGATCGCGGTCGCCGGGCCGTGATATGAAGGAGCTATGGGTTTGCCGACCGCCGACAAATTGCGCGAGATCCCGCTCTTTGCCGAGCTTCCGGACCACGCAGTCCAACACATCGCCGGCATCGCCACGGAGATCGAATGCCCTCCGGGAACCGTGCTCGGGCAGGTCGACGACCCAGGTGCGGGCATGTACGTCGTCGAGGAGGGCACCGTCGTCGTCGAGGTGCGGGGCGGCGTCCAGATCGAGCTCGGTCCCGGGGAGTTCGTCGGCGAGCTCTCGCTGCTCGTGCCCGACGCGCACCGGATCGGCCGGATCCGAGCGCTGACAGACGTCCGCTGTCTTGCCATCAGCCGCGAGGCGTTCTCCGAGTTGCTCGAGGACGAGCCAGAGCTCGCGGTCGCCATGCTCCCCGTGCTCGCGCGGCGGCTGGCCGACGCGATGCAGCCCTAGGAGGACTAGTCGGCGACGGCGTACAGCCGCCACTCGCCTGGTACGCCCTTGAGAACGGCAAGGCCGCGGTCCTCGAACTCGACGCCCGACCCGGCGACGAGGTCGCGGACGGTGCTGGAGACGAGGACCTCGCCAGCGCCAGCTTGGCCGGCGACGCGGGCGCCGATGTGGACTGCGATGCCGCCGAGCGTGTCGCCGACCACCTCGCACTCGCCCGTATGCAGACCCGCGCGGATCTCGATCCCGAGCTCCCGCACCGACGCGACCGCAGCTGTCGCGCAGCGGATACCCCGCGCCGGCCCGTCGAACGCGGCGAAGAAGCCGTCGCCGGCGGTGTCGATCTCGCGGCCGCGGTGGCGATCTAGCTCCCTCCGGATGCTGGCGTGGTGGCGCTCGAGGAGCTCGGCCCAACGCCGGTCGCCGAGCTCGTGCGCACGCTCTGTCGATCCGACGATGTCTGTGAAGAGGATCGTCGCGAGCACGCGCTCGGGAGCCTGCGGTTCCCGCACGCCGGTGAGGAACTCCTGGATCTCGGCCAGGATCTCGTCTGCGTTCTCGCCCCAGGGGACGTGGTCGCGACCCTCGAGCTCGACGTAGCGTGCGCCCGGGAGGTGCTCGGCGAGCCAGCGCGCGTTCTCGACGCGGCAGATCGCGTCACCGGTCGTGTGGACGATGAGCGTCGGCACGTCGACCGAGGGCACGATGTCGCGAACGTCGATCGCGAACGCCATGTTCACGAATGCGATCGCTGCGCCGGGGCTCGCCCCTTCGACGACGATCTGCCGCCAGGCCTCGGCCGCGGCTTCGTCCCCGGCGGCGCTCGGCATCACGCCGGACACGATCGACCGCCCCATCTCGATCGTCCCCCAACGCTCGGGCACCGCTTGCACATACGCCTCGTGCTGCTCGGGGGTTGATTCTCCCCATGGCCAGTCGTCGGTGATCTCCTCCTTCACCTCGGCGCCGCAGAGGATGAGGCTGTGCGTCCGATCCGGGTGCGTGGCGGCGAGGAGGATCGACATCGGGCCGCCCTCGGAGACGCCGATCAGCGACGCTCGCTCGGAGCCGACCGCATCCATGACAGCGCGGACGTCGTCCACCCGCTCCTCCAGCGTGCCCGCCGCGACGCGGTCGGACAGGCCCATTCCGCGCTTGTCGAAGAGGATCACGCGCGCGAACGTCGCCAGGCGCTCGGCGAACCGACGGTAGGCAGGGTCGTCCCACTGCGCACGGAGGTGCGTGATGAAGCCGTCGACGAAGACGATGTCGAGCGGCCCGTCGCCAACCGTCTGGTAGGCGATGTGGACGTCGCCGTTCTGCGCGTAGCGGATCTCGGGCGCTGCGCTCACGGAGCCCGACTCTAGCGAGGCGGAGCCTAGACTTCGCCCGTGGCCAAGACGCAAGGAACGAAGCTGCTCTCGGACAACCGCCGGGCGCGGCACGACTACACACTGCTCGAGACCGTGGAGGCGGGGCTCGCGCTCGTCGGCACCGAGGTCAAGTCGTTGCGCGAAGGCGGCGCGACCCTGTCGCACGCGTTCGCCGAGGAGCGTGGGGGAGAGCTGTGGCTCGTCGGCGCTCACATCGCGCCGTACGACAAGGGCGGTGCCATGGGCCACGATCCGGATCGCGACCGCAAGCTCCTCCTCCACCGGCGTGAGATCGACCGCTTCTCCGGGCGCGCGCGCGAGCGCGGCCTGACGCTCGTGCCGACGAAGCTCTACTTCAAGAACGGGCGGGTGAAGGTCGAGATCGCGCTCGGGCGCGGCAAGGAGGTTCGTGACAAGCGGCGGGAGATCGCGAAGCGCGACGCCGACCGCCAGATCGAGCGCGCGCTCAAGTCGCGGTCGCGTCGGCTAGACTTCTCGCGAACACACATACGGGGGCGACCAGGTTTCGACGTGGTCGGTTCTCCGGCTGAGCTGCAAGCCGAGGTCCCCGGTCGGCCTCGTAAATCCACCGGGACAACGTAAGTGCGGATAACGATCTCGCACTCGCCGCCTAAGTAATTAGGTGACGCGTCGCCCCTCACTCGGCCCGTGGTGAGGGATCCGGCGTCAGAAAACGGGCTGGCCCCGAAGGAGAGCCACTCGCCGGAGGGGTGAGACCAAAGGAGGGCTGGCCCGGCGGTAGGTCGTCTGCGAACCGGCCGTCCGGGTGAGATCAAAGCGCAGACTACGCTTGTAGACGCTCTGCCCGGTGCGACCGCGGACGGGGGTTCGATTCCCCCCGCCTCCACTTTGCGGACAAAAGTCTCACGACTTTCGTCCGAACGTTCTCCGAGAGCCGGTGTGAGCCGCGCCCGCCATGTCGGTCGCGGCGGCGGAGCAGGTGCCGTCCCGATTACGCAGCTCGAAAGACCGTTTCGGAGTGCCAGACGAGCAGTTCTCGGTCGGGCTTGGCTTCGGGTCGGTCGGGCTCCCGTAGCGTCTGTCCTTCAAGGGCGTAGTAGGTCGCACCGTTCGCGAACTCCTCCCGGAGGCGCGGACTGACGAGAAACTGACCCGTCGGAGTCGCCGTCACATACCCGAGCTCGAAGAGGCTGTGTATGTCTCGCCGGAGCGGCAGTCCGTTCGGAAGCTCGTGCGCTCCTCCGATCGAGTATGGGCGGATGTGCGCCGCCTCAAGCGCGGGCATCGAGTGCTCGCCCGTGACGGCGCACGCCCCACCGTATGCGTCCAAGACTGCGATGCGGAAGGATCCCTGACCGAGCCGCGGCTGAACTTCGTACGGTCGCCCGTACCGCTCCCGCTCGATCGCCTCAGCCACCCATTCCGGTGCCCTGGGGCCTGTTGAAGCCCGCTCGAGACATGCCGCCCAGAGATTCCGTCCCTCGGCACCATCGGAGAGCTTCAACCCGCAAAACCTGTCCGGTTCGGTCATCGATATCGCGAGCTACCTCCCAATCAGCTCGTCGCCGCCCGGGCCGCCGCGACCGCAGCAAGCCTCGAAGATCTCGTCGCGCGGGCTCTCGAGCCGGTCACAGAGGTGGTGGAGTAGCCCCTTTAAGAGTGACGGAGGGTTTGAAAGAACTCCCTTAAGGGCCATAGCGTCGACTTCACAGGCGCAACTTGCAAGGGTTCCCGAACGCCAACGGGGAGGCCCACTCCCGTGGGCCTCCCCGTGTCTCATGGCTTGCTTCTTGCGACGCTTCGAAACCCCTAGCGAACGACGAGCGTCGGAGGCGCCGTCGCCATGTTGTCGCTCGGGATGGCGTCGCGCGCGCCCTGGATCTCGGCGAGCCCCTTGAACGTCACCTTCCCGAACGCGAGGTCCTCATTCGTGAACACGTAGTTGAACGAGAACGCCACGGACTTCTTGAGCTTCATCACGCCGACGGCCTGGATGCTGGTGCCGACGTACACGTCACCCTGGGGCGTGACCTTGTAGAGGTCGACCTTCACGCTCTCCCCGTAGTGCGTGTTCCCGATCCCGACGGTCACCACGGCCGGCTTGCCCACCTGGCCCTTACCGGGGGCGACGAGCGAGAGCATCGTAATGTCGTGCGTCCGCACCTGAACGGTGTGCGTCTGGGAGCTCGTGCGCCCGTCGTCCGTGGACACCGTCAGCTTGACTGCGTAGTCGCCATCTCTCGCGAACCGGTGCGACGTGCCCGGGTTCGGGCTTGTCGAGTTGGTGCCGTCACCGAAGTCCCACGCGTACGACGAGATCTGCGGGTACCAGTACCCGCACCCGTGCGAGAAGGACACGTCGTCGAAGATCGACGGGTCGCCGGGTGAGTAGCACCAGTCTGCGCTCGGCGGCTGCAGAAGGTCGATCCGCATGCCACCGTCGTGGTACTGGAGGTAGTAGGTGTGACCTGCCTCTGCGTGGAAGGCGAGACCCCACCACTGCGAGCACGCGACCTTGGTCAGATCGCCGAGCGACGAGCCCGCGTAGACGGCGACGCCGGAGACTCCGGGATCGCCGCCGTAGCTTCCGGTGACGGACGGCGTGAACGCGTACCAGGCCGTCTGGCTGAACGAGCCGCAATCCGTCGGCTCACCGGGCTCGACCGAGGCGGCGGTCATATCCGGGCTGTCCGAGAAGGGAACGCTCGAGAACGGTGTGGCGTCCGCGAAGTCGTCGTTCGGCGGAGGCAGCACGAGACTCATGCTCAGGCTGAAGGTGTTCTCGCCGCAGCCCAGGTCCCAGTCTGCCCTCCCTGGATGTAGTAGGTCGTACCAGCCTGGACCTGGAGCGTGTAAACCCGGGCCGAGCTCCACTGGTCGCCGGCGATCGGGACGAGTCCCGCGAACTCGGCTGAGTCCGCCCGGTAGACGACCAAGAACCTGTTCGAGCGCAGGTCGCAAAGAGTGGGAGGAACGCCGGGGTTAGGAAGGACCGAAGCGTGGACCTATCTGCGCCGCGGCATCGGCTGTCGGCGTAAACGAATACCAGACCGTCCTTCCGATTTGACCCGGGTCGGCGATCGGCTCCCCCGGCTCGATCGTCGCCTCGGTAATGGTGGCGGTATCGCTGAATGGCAGGCTCGCGATCACCGACGCGTTCGCAAAATTGTCGTTCGTTGGCGGTGCCGCGACACTCGCCGGCGTTAGGCACAGCGCAAGCGCGACCACGCCGAACGCCATTACGGTCTTGACACGTGTCATAGCGACCTCCCTCGTCGTCATGTGCTATAGACGACGAAGTGTCTGACGTCGCGCTAATACGCGGGTAACGCGGGCTCGTGTTACCTCGCCAAACGGCGCGGAACGCCGATGGCTCGAACCCTGCTACGTATGGAAAATGACCAGAGGAATGCGCGGATCTTCGGAGTGCTGTTCCTCATCACGTTCATCACCTCGATACCCGCACTTGCTCTCTACCAGCCGGTTCTCGACGACCCAGCCGCGTACATCTCCGGCGGCGGCCACGACAACCAGATTTATCTCGGAGTCCTCCTAGAGCTCCTCCTGATCATCGCGAACGTCGGGACAGCCGTCGTCGTCTATCCGATCCTGAGGCGGCAGAACGAGATCCTCTCCCTCGGCTATGTCACCGCTCGTCTGGTCGAGTGCGCGTTCATCGCGGCCGGGATCATCTTCGTGCTTGGAGTCGTGAGTCTGCGTCAAGACGATCCGAGCGCCTCGGCGCTTGCGGTGTCGCTCGCCGCGCTCAAGGACTGGACGTTCCTGCTCGGCCCCGGTTTCATCGTCGGCTGGGGGAACGGACTGATACTCGGCTACCTGATGTACAGCTCCCGCCTGGTGCCGCGGGGGATGGCGTGGCTTGGCCTCATCGGTGGGCCACTGATCATCCTTTCGGGCATCGGCACCCTGTTCGATGCCTGGGACGCAGGCAGCACGGTGCCAGCCATCACGGTGATCCCCGAGTTCCTGTGGGAGCTGTCGCTCGGCATCTACTGCTCCATCAAGGGGTTCAAGCGGGATTCTCCGATTCTCTCGCCAGCTGCGCGTTTGACGCAGCAGGAAGGTGGCTAAACAAGCCCACTCCTCGAGAACTACGTCCTTCCAGCAGCACGCTGACACGGAGCGCTACGGAGCCGTCGGCGACGACACGGCTTCGACCGGACCCTGATCTGCCGAGTCATGCTTAGCGAATGTCGAGGTTTCTCATCTACGGAACGTTCATGCGAGACCAGCCGGGTCACGACAACCTCGCCGGTGCGGAACGCCTGGGCGCTGTCGAGACCGCGGCGAGATACCGGTTGTGGGAGATCGACGGACTTTGGCCGGCGCTCATCAAGGCCGACGACGGCGTCGCGATCGTCGGGGAGCTCTACGAGATCGCGCCGGACCACCTCGACCGGCTCGCCGAGCTCGAGCCACCAGGCTGGCGCCGGTCGCCGGTCGAGCTCATGGATGGCTCCAAGGTAGAAGCGTTCCTAGCCGATCCGGCGCTGAGAGAACACGGAGTCGACGTCTCTCCATACGGTGGCTGGGCCGCCTATCGGGCAGACCGTTGACGTTCGGATTCGAGACGCCTGGGTAGGGTGAGTGAGGAACGCGACGGAAGGGGACACAATGCATAGGACCATTGCGGCTGTCGCTGTTACTTGCGGTGTGCTCCTCATGACCGCGACGGCGTCGGCGATCGTCTACGGCCAGCCGGACGGCGGTGACCATCCGAACGTCGGCGCGCTGCTCGCGGCGCAAGCGTATTCGGACGGGACGTGGGCAACATGCACGGGCACGCTCATCTCGCCGACCGTCTTCCTTACCGCAGCCCACTGCGACCAAGGTGTGAGTCAGGTGGCGGTGACGTTCGACTCGCAGTACGTCGCGGGTCCCGGGACGACGTACGTCGGGGCATGGCACGCGGACCCGCGGTACCGCGGCGCGCAGGGTGACCCGTACGACCTCGCCGTCGTCGTGTTTCCAAACCCCGTTCCGAACATCACCCCGGCGGAGCTGCCCGAAGCAGGCTCGCTCTCCAATCTCGCCAAGAACCAGGGCTTCACCTCGGTGGGCTACGGCGCGCAGTCCGTGACGGTCAACCATGGCCCGACGTTCCACTACGCCGACGTCCGTTACGAGGGGACGAGCGACAAGCTCCTCGCCGTCAACAAGGCCTGGCTACGCATCTCGATGAACCCGTCACACGGCGACAGCGGCACGTGTTACGGCGACTCGGGCGGCCCGAACTTCCTCGGTGCCGGCGCAGGGGAGACGAACATTGTCGCCGCGACGACGGTCACGGGCGACGCGATGTGCCGAGCGACGAACGTCGACTACCGATTAGACACGGACTCCGCCAGGACGTTTCTCGGGCAGTACGTCACTCTTCCGTAGGCATCGACTCGGCGGCGGCCGCGACTGCCGTCCCCGCATGGTCAGCCCTAGCCGATACGGCGGCCGGTTGCTAGAACGAAGGGCGTGACCGCGTTGCCGCGGCCGGTTTCACGCGAGCGACTGCCGCTCGTCGCTTTCGCAGTCGTGTGCGCGGTCATGCCGATCGCGCTCCTCGCGCTCTTCCTTCTCGCATCCGGCATCGACTACCGCTGGGAGAGCCACGTCGCGCACTTCTGGCTCGTGCTCGCGGCGGCGCTCGTCACGCTCGGCCTCGGGTATGCAATCAGCGAGACGGCGCGGAGGCGTCGCGACGCCCGGCTGTTCCTCATCTCGCTCGCGTTCATGGCGAGCTTCGGCTTCCTGGCGCTGCACGCGTTGGCCACGCCGGACGTCCTGCTCGGCAAGAACGCCGGGTTCGAGCTCGCGACGCCGGTCGGGCTCGTCGTCGCCGCGGTGCTCGCCGCCGCGTCCTCGTTCGAGCTGAGCCACGAGCGCTCGGAGTCGGTGATGCGCCAGTCGCGGCTCCTCGTCGTCGCGCTCGTCGGTCTGCTCGTGCTGTGGGGCGCCGTCTCCCTCACGGAGACGTGGCCGCTCGACCAGCCGATCGCCGCGGAGGAGCTCGACGGCTGGCAGGTGGCGCTCGCGGTAGCAGGCATTGCCCTCTTCGCCGCCGCCGCCTACGGCTACTTCCGCCTGTACCGCCGCCGTGGCCTGACGTTCGTCCTCGCGGTGACCTTCGCGCTCGCGCTCCTGGCGGAGGCGATGGTCGTGATCGTGTGGGCGCGCAACTGGCACGTCTCCTGGTGGGAGTGGCACGTGTTGATGCTGCTCGCGTTCGGCGCCATCGCCCTCGCCGCCCGCCGCGAGTGGCACGAGGAGCGCTTCAGCGCGCTCTATCTCGACGAGACCCTCGCCGGCGCTCGCGACGTCAGCATCCTGTTCGCCGACCTCGCGGGCTTCACGTCGTTCGCCGAGCGCCGTTCTCCGGAGGAGGTGACGGGGATGCTGAACGCGTACTTCGGCGCGATCATCCCGCTGATGGAGCGGCTCGGCGGCGAGGTGCACCAGGTCGTCGGGGACGAGGTGATGGTGATCTTCAACAAGGCCGGCGACGAGCCCGACCACGCCGCCGTCGCAGTCCGTGCCGCACAGGCTCTCCAGAACGAGGCAGCCACCGTCGCGGCTCCCCATGCGGAGTGGCCGCGTTTCCGCGCGGGCGTCAACAGCGGCGAGGTCCTTGCCGGGGTCGTGGGCGGCTCTCGGGGCCACCGGAAGCACGGGGTCGTCGGCGACACGGTCAACCTCGCCTCGCGCCTCGAGGCCGAGGCGCCGGTCGGCGAGGTCGTGATCGGCGGGGAGACACTGCGCCGGCTGCCGCCCGGTGCAGTCGTCGAACGGCTGCCCGAGCTGCGCGTGAAAGGGAAGGCCGAGCCCGTCGAGGCGTACGTGCTCAGGAACTTCTAGTGGCGAGACGGCCGAGGAGGCGGCCGAACAGCGTGCCTACTGCTCGTAGTTCTCGACGACCTCCGCCGGTCGCGGCCGCGCCGCCTCGGGGTCGAGCCCCGCATCGCGGAGCGCCTGGCGCTGGCGCAGGAGGTCCCACGACTGGTCGAGCGACACCTTGACGGCGTCGAGCCGTTGCCGGTCGTCATCGGTCGCCTCGCCCTGCGCCTCGCGCTCCCAGAGCTTGTGCTCCTCGGCGACGAGCTGCTCGATCATGGTGTGAATCGCGTCGTCGGTCATGCGCTCTCCTTTCCCTGAAGCCGGTGGACAAGTCCCCGCTCGCGTACGTTTTACGCGATGGAAGCCGTCCCCGCGAACCCGTCAAGCTCGCAGTCGCCCGTTCCGCCGCTCGCGCTCCACGTGCGCCGCGCCGCCGGACCGGTCGTCGGGCGCCAGGTCGAGCTGGGCGCGATCAGGCAGGAGCTCGCATCCGCCAAGACCGGGCGGTTGACGGCGCTCACGCTCGAGGGCGAGCCCGGCGTCGGCAAGACACGCCTCCTCGTCGAGGCCTCGGAGCTCGCCGCCCGCGAGGGCTTCACGTCGCTGGCTGCAACCGCGGACGAGGAGATTCGCGGGCCGTTCCTCCTCGCGCGTGGGATCTTCGGCTCGTCCTCCATTCCGGCCAACGGCAATGGCGCGGGCGAGAGGTTCGAGCGCGTGCTCGATGCGATCTCGGGCCGCGACGACCCGACGCTCGAGACGCTCGCGCCGGACGACAAGCTCTTGCGCGTCTTCGACCTCGCTGCCGGCGCCATCCGTGCGCTCGCGAGCACGCAACCGGTCGCGCTGTTCGTCGACGACCTCCAGTGGGCCGACGAGGACAGCGTGCGCTTGCTCCGCTACGTCGTCCGCACCGACTCCGACCTGCCGATCTTCCTCGGCCTGACGACGCGCGCCGAGAAGCTCGCGGAGGTGTCGGAGGCCGTGACGCTGATCGCGGACATGGAGCGGATGGGCCTGGTGCGGCGCCTCAGGCTCGAGCGCTTCTCGCAGCTCGAGTCGGCGGAGTTCATTCAGCAGGTGCTCGGCGGTCAGGTGAACGTGTCGAGCGCGGCGACGATGCACGCCCAGGCAGAAGGCGTCGCGTTCATCGTCGAGGAGCTGGCCCGGACGTATCGCGAGACCGGGATGATTCAGGAGATCGACGGCAGCTGGACGCTCGCGCGAAACGCGTCCCGCCTGCTCCCGTCCGCCGTGCGCACGCTCATCCAGCGCCGGGCGGCGCGGTTGCCGGACGAGACGAAGCACAACCTCGCCGATGCGGCCGTGCTCGGGCGGAGCTTCAGCCTCAAGGATCTCCACTCGATCAAGCTCCGCCTCGGCTCAGACGAGAAGACGTGCGAGCCCGAGGTGCTCGCGGAATCGCTCGCACCCGCCATCCTCGCTGGCCTTCTCGTCGAGCACCCCGCCGGCTCGGCGGCCGACTACAGCTTCACCCACGACCAGGTGCGTGAGTTCGCCGCGGGGCTGCTCCCGGCCACGCGCCGCCGCGCCATCCACACAGCGGTCGTCGACATGCTGACCGCCGACGGCGACCCGCCTGCCGAAAGCATGTCCCTCCTCGCCCACCACGCGCTCGCGAGCGAGGAGCCGGAGCGCGCAGTCCGCTATTCGATCTCGGCGGCCAGTGCAGCGCTCGATGCACGGGCGGCGGAGGAGGTGCTGCGGATCGTCGACCAGGCGCTTCCTGCGGCATCGGCGGCGCAGGATCGCGTCGCGCTGCTCTCTGCAAGGGACGACGCACTCGGCATGCTCCGGCGGTCTGCCGATCGGCTCGAGGGCCTGTCGGAGCTCTCCGCGCTAGCAGAGGCACTTGGCGACTCGCATCTAGGGCTGGACGTCAAGCTGCGCCGGGCTGCCGCGTTTCGCATCTCGGAGGACGAGGAGCAGGCGGCGGAGCTTGCGCGCTGGGTGCGCGACGCGGCGCACGAGCGCGGTGACCGGGCTGCCGAGCTAGCTGCGTGCCTCGAGCTGGGGCAGGACCTGCTGCGAAGCCCGCTCGGCGAGTCGTTCAGCGCGCCGGGCGACGTCGACCTCGACGGGGCGACGGAGGCGTATCGGCGGGCGTGCGAGCTGGCGGACGAGCTGGGCGACGTCGCTGCGCACGCAGCGGCGATTCGAGAGCTCGGAGTCACGTCGATCGCGCGCGTGCGGCAGTGGTACATGGACCGCGTCGAGTCGGGAGAGATCGTTGAGCTGATGGCGCGCGTTGCGGCCGGCGCCACGCCGGAGGAGATCCTCGCAGGCACTCCCATCGCGGACGACCTCACCGAGGGCATCCGGCGCTACGAGCGGGCGATCGAGCTGTTCGAGCAGGTCGGCGACCGTCGCGGCGTCATGTCGTCGGTGATCGCGCGTGCGTACGTCAACTTCGGATTCGATCTCCACATGCTCGGAGCGGCGAACAGGATCGAGGAGATCCGGCGGCTGACGGCGCAGATGACATCGCTGACGCGCGAGAGCGAGCGTGCGACGGTCGAGGCGAAGATGCTCTACGGCGTGCAGGTCTTCGCGCGCGCCAAGGTCGTGCCGGATCTCGCACTCTCGCGCGGCGAGGACGCCCACCGGCTGGCTCGTGTGCTGGGAGACCGGTCGCTCGAGTTCGCGGCAGCTGCAGGGCTCGCCTCGACTCACCTCGAGCTGGGGGAGGTCGACGAGGCCGAGTCGTGGCTAGGGCGCGCCGCCGAGGTGGCAGCGGCCGAGCCCACGCCGCTTCGGGCACGACAGCTGGAGACCATGCGCGGGCTCGTCCGCGCGGCGGCCGGCGACGCAAAGGGGATGCGGGAGCACCTCGAGCGGGCAGTCCGCCTCGCGACGGAGCAGGGGAGGCCCGCCGCACGCTGCGAGGCGCTCGCGACGCTCGCGCGCGAGGCCGCGACGCTCGGCGCCGCGACGGACGACGAGGAGCTGCTCGCGCTCGCAGAGGGCTCCGCGAAGGAGGCGAGCGAGCTCATGAACGTTCTGCCGGGCCATCCGACCTGGGGAGCCGAGGCAGATGCCGCTCTCGCAACCGTCTTCCTCGCCCGGGGTGAGGGCGACGCTGCGGCGGACGCCGCGCGATCGGCCTTTGCGACCCTTCGGGCCGCGCATCTCGAGGACTTCTCGCTCCACATCCTCCTCCCGGCTGCCCGCGCCGTCGTCGGGGGCGGTGCGGATGAGGAGCGCGAGTTCGTACGAGGCCAGCTCGCGGTCGTCGCCGCCGTGATCGCGCAGCGCACGACGGACGAGGGCGTTCGCGTTCGCTGGTTCCGGGGCCCCCTGGGACGGGAGCTGTCCGCCCTGACGGGCTTCACGGACGCGGACTGTGCGACGGCGGCCGTTACGGTGCCGGGCGGTGATCTCACCGAGGACGACCCGCGCCTCCTCTGGCTCCTCATCGAGGGCCGAACGAACCGCGAGATCGCCGACGAGCTCGGCGTGGGGGAGGAGGTCGTCGCGAGGCGCCTCACGGAGATGTACGCGCGGATCGGCGTGTCCTCGCGCGGAGAGGCTGCCGTCTTCGCGCTGCGGGAGAAGGTGGTCTAGCGATGCTGCGAGCACGGGTCGATCGCCATCGCTGCATCGGCGCGGGGAACTGCATCACGATCGCGCCGACGGCCTTCGACTGGCTCGAAGGGCGACCTCGGAAAGGCGGACGTCGTCGACGTCGAGAGCGTCGATGAAGAGCTGCTCCGTGCGGCCGCGGCCGCGTGCCCGACGGACGCCATCGTCATCGAGGAGGTCGAGCAGCTTCTCCCCTGGCAGCTGCGCGGCCGGGGTGGTCCCGATCGCCGCGTCCTGAAGACGTTCATGTTCACGGACATCGTCAAGTCGACGAACCTCGCCGAGGCGATGGGCGATGGTGCGTGGCTCGAGCTCCTACGCTGGCACGACGAGACATTGCGCTCGACCTTTGCCTCCCACCAGGGCGAGGAGGTGGGCACGACCGGCGATGGGTTCTTCGTCTCGTTCGACAGCCCGGACGCCGCCCTCGCGTGCGCGGTCGCGATTCAGCGGCGGCTCGCCGACCACCGCCGCCAGCACGGCTTCGCTCCGCAGGTGCGGATCGGCTTGCACGCGTCGGAGGCGGCGCAGGTGGACGGTGACTTCCGCGGACGGGGGGTGCACGAGGCGGCGCGGATCGCGGCGCTCGGCGAGGGAGACGAGATCGTCGCGAGCAAGGCAACGGTCGGCGATGCGGCCCAATACCCCGTCTCCGAGCCGCGGACCGTGACTCTCAAGGGCTTGTCCGAGCCGGTCGAGGTCGTCTCCGTAGACTGGCGGTGAAACATGGTCTTTGACGTGGCAGCGGACTCCTACGACCGGTTCATGGGCCGCTACTCGGGGGTGCTCGCGCCTCAGCTTGCGGATCTCGCTGGAGTCGAGCCAGGGCAGCGGGCGATCGACGTGGGGTGCGGCCCAGGGGTGCTCACAGCAGAGCTCGTGGCTCGTGTCGGCGCCGAGAGCGTCGCGGCCGTCGACCCCTCCGCCCCGTTCGTCGGTGCCGCCCATGAGCGCTATCCGGGCGTCGACGTCCGCCAGGCGACCGCCGAGGCGCTGCCGTTCGCGGACGACACATTCGATGTCGCGCTCGCACAGCTAGTCGTCCACTTCATGACGAATCCCGTCGCCGGCCTGCGCGAGATGGCACGCGTGACGCGCGCAGGCGGCGTCGTGGCCGCGTCCGTATGGGACTTCGGAGGGGACCGCGACCCGCTCAACATCTTCTGGAAGGCGGCGCGCGACGTCGACCCAGGAGTAAAGGACGAGTCGAGCCTCGCCGGCGCGCGGCAGGGCGAGCTCGCACAACTCTTCGTAGCGGCGGGCATCCGCGAGATCGTGGAGTCCGAGCTCGTCGTCCCCATCGAGCACGCGACCTTCGAGGCGTGGTGGAGCCCGTTCCTGCTCGGTGTCGGGCCGGCAGGCGCCTACGTGCGCGATCTCGATCCGGCCAGCCTCGAGACGCTGAGGGATCGGTGCCGCGAGCTCGCTCCGGATCCCTTCAGGCTCGACGTGGTGGCCTGGGCCGCGCGCGGCTTGGCCTAGCGCCGGCTGGCACTCACTGGTCCCACCGACGAGACTAGGACCGTGGACCCGCCGGAGATCGAGTACGCGAAGAGCGGCGAGGTCTCGATCGCGTACCAGGTGATCGGCGACGGGCCGATCGACGTCCTCCTCGTGCCGTTCCTCAACAACCTCGAGTACGCGTGGGCGCATCCGCTGTGGCCTCGCGTCTACGAGCGGTTGAGCGCCTTCTCGCGGGTGATCATGTTCGACAAGCGCGGCACCGGGCTGTCGGATCGCTTCAGAGAGCTGCCGACGCTCGAGGTCCGCATGGACGACCTTCGGGCGGTGCTGGACGCCGCGGGATCGGAACGGACGGCGTTGCTCGGCAGCATGGAGGGGAATCACCTGGCTGCGCTCTTCGCCGCCACCTACCCGGAGCGGACCTCCGCACTCGTCCTCTACGACCCGGTCGCTCGCTTCGTCTCCGCCTCCGACTACCCCTGGGGCGTCACGAGAGATGAATGGGAGCGGCTCGTCGCCGACGTCGCGGAGAACTGGGGGCACGAGCGTTCTTCGACGACATGCTGGACCGCCGACCCGCACTGGCCGAGGACGAGCAGTTCCGCGGCTGGTACGCGTCCCACTTCCGTCTCGCCGCAGCCCGGGATCAGCCGCGGCCTTCTACAGGATGATGGCTGACACCGACATCCGCGACGTGCTGCCGGCGATCCGCGTGCCCACGCTCGTGCTCGCTACCGGGAAGATCTTCCGCGTCAGGCCGTCGACGTTCGTCGCGGAGCGAGATCCCGCGGCGCAAGTCGTCGAGATTCCCGGGCATCGGCTACTTCGCCAGCGCGCCGCCAGAGGTCTTCGACGAGATCGAGCGCTTTCTCAGCGGTCGTTCGTCGACCCGCTGAGCCCGACCGCGTTCTGCTCACCTTGCTGTTCACGGACATCGTCGGCTCGACCGAGTCGGCCGCGCGCCTCGGTGATCGCGGTGGCGTGCTGCTCGAGAAGCACGACGCGGCGGTACGCCGCGGGCTCGAGCAGTTCCGTGGCCGCGAGGTGAACACGACGGGCGACGGGTTTCTCGCGACCTTCGACGGCCCGGCGAGGGCGATCCGATGTGCCCGCTCGATCCGGGACGACATGACGGCGCTGGGCCTCGAGATCCGATCAGGGC
Organism: uncultured Actinomycetes bacterium; assembly: GCA_963773055.1. Lineage (GTDB taxonomy): Bacteria > Actinomycetota > Thermoleophilia > Gaiellales > Gaiellaceae > PALSA-612. The sequence goes on from CAVYZL010000006.1 coordinate 523,701, forward strand.
TCCACACGGGTGAGTGCGAGCTCGTCGGAGACGACGTGGCGGGCATCGCCGTGCATACGGCGGCACGGGTGGCGGCGCTCGCCGGGCCGGGCGAGGTCCTCGCTCGAGCACGGTCAAGGATCTCGTCGCCGGCTCCGGGACCGCCTTCGCCGAGCGCGGGGAGCACGAGCTCAAGGGCATCCCGGGCGAGTGGCGGCTGTTCGTAGTCCACGACGCCTGAGGCCGTCGTCTAACCGGCGGCCTTCTCCTCATGGGCGAACGGCTGGTACGTACCGAAGTACCAGTCGTTCCCCTCGGGATCCTTCGCGCTGTAGTCGCGCGAGCCGTAGTCCGTGTCGATCGGCTCGCGGACGATCTCGGCGCCTGCCTCGCGCGCGCGGGCGCAGTGCGCGTCCGGGTCGTCGACGACGACGTAGATGCGCCGCCGCGCCTCGCCGGCTTGTGTCCGGCCGCGCCGGGCCGAACATGACGATGCCGTTGCCGAGCCTGAGCTCGGCGTGGCGGACGGCGCCGTTGTCGTCGTAGACCGCGTGGCGCTCGGCGCCGAACGCCGCCGTCAGGAAGTCGATCGCGGCGCCCGGGTCGTCGTAGACAAGGGCTGGGAATACGGTCGGGTGGCTCATCGCTGCTCCTTTCGTCGTGTCGATCGCACCGTACGCGTCCGCGCCGTCGCCGTCTTGGACGAAATTGACCCTAGGCGGCGACTGCGCCCGACGGCGCGATCGCGGCGCGGAACCGCTCGGGCTGACGCCGGCGAGCTCGCGGAACTCGCGGTTCAGGTGCGCCTGGTCGGCGTATCCGCAGTCGTAGGCGATCTCCGCGAGCGCCGCGCTCCGGCTCGCGAAGGGCGCGTCGCGGCGCGGTCGAACCGCATCACGCGCGCGACCGCCTTCGGCGTCGAGGCCGATCTGCTCGCGGAACCGCGAGATCAGGCGTCGATGGCTCCAGCCGAGCTCGGTCGCGATCTCCGCGATCGGCGTCCGGCCCTGCGTCTCGTGGAGGAGGCGCCACGACCACGCGACGGCGGGATCGGCGGGCCGGGAGGCGGCTAGCCGGCGGAGGAGGAACGCGTCCACGAGGTCGAATCGCTTCCGACCAGTCCGCCGTCTCACGAAGGCGCTCCTCGAGCTCCCGCGCTCCGGGCACGAGCAGGTCGAGCTCGACGGCCTCGTTTGCAAGCTCGTGCATGGCAACGGCGAACAGGCGGTGGGCTCCCTGTGGAGTAAGCCTGAGCTCCACGCAGGCCCAGGTCGCTTCTCCGAGCACGGTCGACGGCCGCGTCCCCAGTCCAGCCGTAAACGAGTCGAGGCGCTGCCGGCCATCGACCTCCCACGGCGTGCCGAGATTGAAGATCAGCGGGACGCCGGGAAACGGCACCTCGCGCAGCGCCGATGGCAGTCCGCGCGTCTGACGCCAGCCCTCCACGCCGCGGACGACGAGCGCACGAAGGGAGCAGGGGGATCGCGGCGCGCGACCTCCCACGCGGCGGCCTCCGTCTCGTGCCGTTCGACACGCACGCCTGGAGGTTACGCGCTCCGGCTGCGCAGGACCCTGAGCGCGCGGAGCGTGTTCCAGCGGCTCTCGCCGCCCGGCTTCTCCATCTCGACGAGGAGCGTGCCGGGAATTCGCTTCTGGAGCGGCCAGCGGCCGTTCGGCTTGCGCTGGCTCTCGAGGAGCGCGATCGGATCGTCGAGCCGCTCGTCGGCGATCTCGGGCGTCAGCCGCAGGTAGTCGAGCCCGCGGAGGTACGTGTAGTGCCAGTGCCACGGGTACGTGAGCGTCGTGAAGCGCTCGCTGATCACCTCGCCCGTCTTGTCGGAGCGGTAGAGGCGGTGTTCGAGCAGCAGCTCGGCGGCGCGCGCCTCGGCGGCGCGAAAGGCGCCCTGGAGACGACGCCGCGGTCGGCGGCGATCCGCATGTTCTCGAGCACGTTGAACGTCGTGTGGAACGAGCTGTGCGTCTTGTGCGGGTGGTTCCGCATGTGGCAGTTCCAGCCACCGTCCGCGAACTGCGCGCTGAGAATCGCCTCCGCCAGAGGCGTCAGGCGCGGGTCGACGGGTCGAGGTAGTAGCTCGCGAGCCCGAGCCAGAACGCGAGATGGCAGAGGTCGACGCGCTTCAGCAAGTACGCCCCCTCGACGGCTTCACCGGAGGCATGAAGCGGTCGAGAAGCCTGTCGAGCGCCGGCGTCGCCGAGGGATGACGCTCGGGTATCCCTAACGAGACAAGGAGGAGGAGCGTCCACGTCGACGCCGTCCAGCGACCGGCGGGCCACTCGCCGTTCCTCCCCCGACGTCCGAGGAGCTCCGCTACCCAGCCTTCCTCGACCGTTCGCTGTCGCTCCGCCTCCCAGACGGCCGCTGGCTCGTCGAGCAGGTCGCGCATCACCTGCCAGCGGATCGCAGGGTCGCCATCGAGTAGCCACGCGATCGTGTCGTCGCGGGCGATTCTCGGGCTATCCGCGTGCAAGACGGCCGTTTCGCCCGCGTGCCAAGTCAATCCCAGCGCTCGGAAGCGCTCGTCAGCCTGCTCGAGAAGCGACTCGTCCTCGCGCGCGATCCCGAGCGCCCGCAGCGCGAACGGTTCGAGGTACGTCCCCGGTGAGAGGAGATCGGGCGCTTCCTCCTCGATCAGCGCGCGCTCGCGAAGCGCCGCGAGCGCATCGAGTCGAATGGACAGCCGGCCCAGGTGGTACCCGGTGCGCCGCTTGGCGACGAGATCGTCCTGCCCCAGTAGGCGCCGTACCGCGTCGAGGTCGCCGCGGAGCAGCTCGAGCCGCACGTGGGGGCCTGCGAGCGCGAGGCCATGTCCCTCCATGCGGAGCTCTGCCGCCCGATCGAGAAGGGCGTTCGCTGCCCTGCTGTCACCGGCGATCTCCTCGGCGAGCGCGCAGAGGAGAATCGAGCGTGGATTCCTGACGCACGGCGTCTCGAGATTGGCCTCCACGGCGGCCTCCGCCTCGGCCCTCATCCTCCGGACGCCCGCCCAGTCGCCGAGCAGTTCCTCGACCTCCATCGGCACGGCCACGGCATGGACCCGGTGGTGCGGCGTCAGCCCGAGGTTCATGTCGTGGACTTGCATCCCGAGCTGCCGTGCGTCGTCGAAGTGCCCCAGGGCGAGCGCTGGCCAGACCGCGGAGAGGTCTGGGTCGGCGACGAGCTCCGGGTCGGAGACGGTGTCCGAGAGCTCGAACGCGCGTCGGAACCACAGCAGCGAGTCCTCATAGTCACGCTCGCGAAAGGCCACGCTCGAGCGAACGGCCAGCGCGGAGAATCGGAGATTCGGGTCTCCGGTCTCTTCGGCGATGGCGCTTGCCTCTTCGGCGTCGGTCGTGCTTCCGCTCCACAGCGCCTGAGCGATCAGCACCTTGGCGCGCGTCGGCCCGTCGGCGGGCATCAGCTCGACCGCGCGTTCGATCCAGGTCTCGATCCGATCCGGATTGGGTGTTTGACGCCACATTCCGACACGCAAGAGACTCTCGCGCGCGAGGTCTGAGTACATGTCCGCGATCTCCACCGGGTCGTCGGAGAGTTCGATCGCCGTCTGCATCGCCTCGGCGAACGGCTCGCCGTCGTACCTGAGCGCGTGGGCGCGACCGATCTCGTGCCAGATGGCGCTCTGGATCGGTCTCGCCGGCTCGAGCGCGAGTGCGCTGTCAAGAAGGGCCAGTCCCTCGTCGATCTCGTAGCGGCCCAGCGCGAGCTCGGATGCGCGCCGCAGCCACCCGATCGCTTTCTCCCGGAGATCGAGCAGCCGTTCTTCCTCGTCGCCCCACGCCAGATCGGCATCCTCGGGTCGGACGGCTTGCGCGTAGTGGTGGGCAAGGATCGGTGCGTACCCGTCCCGTCTCTCCGGCATGCCGTCGACCCAGTCGGCGAACGACGCGTGGAGGCGGGCCGCGGCGCGGTCGGGATGCTCGCGTAGGCAACCTCCCTCGTCACGTGCATGCTTGAACACGTACTCACGCTCGCCCTCCATCGAGGAGCCGGAGCTCAACCGGACGAAGTCGCGTTGCTCGAGCTGCCGGAGATCGGGGGTGAGGCCCGGGCAGAGCTCGTAGACGGCCCGCTCCAGAAGGTGCGCCCGATGACGGACGCGGCCTGCAGCGCTTCTTTCTCCGCGAGGGGCGAGCAGGTCGACGCGGGCGGCGACGACGGCCTGAACCGTGTCCGGTAGAAGAAAGCCCTCGGGGAGCTCGCGCATCGTCCAGGTGCCGTCTGCTCTCGTGAGCAGGCCTTCGTCGATCAGCGATGCGAGCACCTCCTCGAGGAAGAAGGGGTTTCCTTCGCCCTGCGCCAGAACGTTCCACAGCGCTTCCGGCGGGCTCGACCCAAGCAGCTGCTCGACGAGCTCCCGGCTGGCGGCGCGGGTCAGACGGATCGAGGGTGAGCATTCGGCTCCCCCGGCGACCGAATCCCTGATGGGTGTCGAGGAACTCCGGCCGCGCGGTGGCGAGCACGAGCATCGGCCCGTTTACGTGGTCGAGCAGGTGCTCGACGAGCTCGAGCAGGGGCTCCTCCGCCCAATGGAGGTCTTCGATGAGGACGGCTGCGGGCCGCTCCGCTCGTGAGCTCCGTCAGCAGCTCGACCCAGGCGTCCTGAAAGCGGTCACGCATGACGAGAGGGTGCAGACCATGGGCGACGTCGATACCGAGCGCGAGGCCCGAGGATCTCGCGGTCACCGAGCCGATCACGAATGCTCGCGGCCGGCTCGTCGTCACGGATGCCGAGCTGCTCCGTGAGCACGTCTCCGAGCGGTTGGTATGCCGCACTGCCCGTACGGAAGGCAACGCCCTATGCGCTGGATCGGCTGCGGGTCTTGCTCGGCCAGCCAGCCCCAGAGCTCCCGCAGGAGGCGTGTCTTGCCGACGCCCGCGTCGCCGGCGATCGTCACGAGATCGGGTGCTCCTCGCGACACGACCGCTGCGTATGCCTCCTGCAGCTCGCGGAGCTCCTCGTCGCGGCCGACGAACGCGGCTTGAAATCGCCGATCCCGCGCGGTCGCACGAGTGAGAGCGCACGGATGAGACGTCTGCACTCGACGCCGCCGGCCTTGCCCTTTGCCTCGACGATTCGCTTCTCGGAGAACTCGAACGCACCGCGGGCGGCCGCCACAGTCCGCTCTCCGACGAGCGTGTCGCCCGGCTCCGCCGCCTGTTCGAGGCGCGCGGCGACGTTGACGGCGTCCCTGAGACGAACGACGAGCCCTCGCGCGGGCGTCCGACGATGATCTCTCCTGTGTTCACCCCGATCCGGAGGAGAGACTCGTCTCCGAACAGCTCATGAAGGCGTCCTCCATCGAGAGGGCCGCATGGAGTGCGCGCTCTGCATGATCCTCGAGTGCGGCCGGGACGCCGAAGACGGCCATGACGGCATCTCCCGCGAACTTCTCGACGGTGCCACCGGTGCTCTCGATCTCGGCCGCCATCGCATCGTAGAACTGCTCTAGGCGAAAGCGAACCCGCTCAGGGTCTTGTCCGGACGCGAGTGCGGTCGAGCCGACGAGATCGGCGAACAGCACCGTCGCGACCTTGCGCTCCTCCGCGGAGCCGACCTGATCCGACACACGGGGATTGTGACTGCTGTCAGGCGGGAGGCACCGTAGGGCGCCCGTCAAGGCGGATCGTCCAGGGCTCGATCGAGGCGACCTCGAGATGCGATCCCGCTCCACGGGTCGCGGGCGAGCGTCTCGCGGATCTCGTCCTCCGACGCCGCCTCGACGGCGTGGACGGCGCGGATCGTCCGCGAGCGGCCCGCCGAGGACGATGAAGCCGTCCGTCGACGAGCCCGTCCATGAACGCCGCGTGGTCGATCCCAGCGCAGATTGATCTTCGAGCGGCAGCGAGTGGTCGTAAGTCCGGCCCGGAACGGCGCAGGGTCACGAGGAACATCGCCACGGCCATGTTGTAGCGGATAGCGTCGGTCCATGAGCGCGGCCGTTCCCCTGCGACGAAACCGCGACTTCGTGCTGCTCCAGTCCGGGCAGCTGCTCTCCAACCTCGGCACGCAGCTGACGGTCATCGCGTACCCGTTGCTCGTGCTCGCGCTCACGGGATCGCCGGCCAAGGCCGGGATCGTGGGCTTCGCCCGCTTTCTCCCTCGGGGGCTGTTCGCGCTTCCCGCGGGCCTCTGGGCCGACCACTGGAACCGCAAGTGGCTGATGGTCGGCGGCGACGCAGTGCGCGTCGTCGCCACGAGTGTGCTCGCGCTCGCGATCGTGCTCGAGGTCGGCGGGTTCTGGTGGATACCCGTGATCGCCTTCGTGGAGGGCACGGCCGCAACGGTGTTCGGCGCCGCGTATCCGGGCGCCATCCGCGCGGTCGTGTCGCAGCCGCAGCTTCCGGACGCGATGGCTGTCCAGACCGGCCGTGGCGCTGTCGTCCAGCTCGCAGGCGCGCCGATCGGCGGCGCGCTCTTCACGGTCGCCCGCGCGCTGCCGTTCGTCGTCGACGTCCTCTCGTACGCGTTCTCGCTCGTCAGGTGCTGCTCATGCGGACGCCGTTCCAGGGCGAGCGCGAGCGGGACACGGCGTCGCTCCGCTCTCGTCTGAACGAGGCGACGCGCTACATGTGGCACCAGCCGTTCCTGCGGACCTGCGCGCTCATCTTCGGGCCGCTCAACTTCGTCGCCTTCAGCCTCCTGTTCTCGCTCGTCGTGATCGGAAACGAGCAGGGTTTGCGGGGCGGAGCGATCGGTCTGCTCCTCTCCGCGTTCTTCGGCGTGGCGCTGCTCGGCACGTTCCTCGCCAAGCACGTGCGCGCCGCGCTGCCGCCCTGGGGCGTGCTCATCCTCGAGCTGTGGACGTGGACGTGCTGTGTCGCGTTCGTCATCTGGCCGAACGTCTACGTCCTCGCCGTGAGCATCCTCCCGAGCGCGCTCGCGCTGCCGTCGACCGACTCGGTCGTCCACGGATATCGGATGGCGATGACGCCCGAGCGGCTCCTCGGCCGCGCGGAGGCCGGTCTGGAGCACGTTCGCCGTGATGATGGCGACCGTCGCCCCGCTCGTGATGGGCTACGTGATCCAGGAGGTGTCGGCGCGGGCCGCCGTCGGCATCTGTGCGGCGCTCGCGCTCTCGACTCGCGGTCTGGGGCACGACGAGCCGAGCGATCCGCCACGCGCCGGACGACGAGCGGCGACTCCCGGGATGCCCGTCTGACGCCGGAAGCGCTTTGGGCTAGGCCGCGTGCGCGACCCAGGCGGTGACGTTCTCGTCGCGGCCGCGGACGTCGAGCGTCCGCGACTCAAGGCCAGCCGTGTCGAGCCCCGCCGCCTCGGCGGCGTCCGCCGTGACGAGGATCTCGCCTGCGGCCGCCTCGGAGGCGAGACGCGCGGTCGTATTGACGGGGTCGCCGAGCGCTGTGAAGTCGTGGGCGTCGCCTTCTCCGACGACCCCGACGAAAGCACGGCCCGTGTGGACCGCTGCGCCGACCGGCACCCAGGGCTCGTCGCCGTCATTCCCCGTCTCCTGCATCAGCTCCCGCGCTGCTGCGACGGCATCGGCGGCATGGTCCTCGCCAGCGAACCCGGGGATGAAGAGCGCCACCACCTCGTCGCCGACGAACTTGTCGACGATGCCGTCGCGCTCGTCGACGACCTTCGCCGCGCTGCCGTAGAAGCGAGCCATCAGCTTCGAGAATTCCTGCGGCGGTGTGCGCTCTGCGAGCGCCGTAGATCCGCGAACATCTGCAAACAGGAAGGAGAGCTCGATCTCGGCGCCACCGGGGATCTTCAGAACGTGCCGGATGCAGCCCCGGCACAGCCGCCGGTTGAGCTTGGAGCTGCCGAACCCGAACGGACGCAGGAGCACGCTACCCGGGCGCCCGAACGGCGCCGCGCAGAGCTTGCACCGCGGCTCCGAGGGCACGTGCTTCATCAGGCTTCGCGTCCGCTGAAGGCCGCGGACCTCGCCCATCAACGCCTCGCGCCAGTGCTCCTCGTTCTGGGGCGTCTGCGCTTCGATCGCCACATCCGCATTCTGCCGCCTTAGGGTCCTCGTTGGCCAAAGTCCGCTCTTTGCGGAAACTTTCGCCCGCTGTTCCCTTGACGTGGATGCGGGGATAAGAGAGAGTCTTCCCGTCAAGTCCTGTGGGCCCTCGGGTTCGCAGGACTTGGCGTTTGTAGGGCTCTTTTTAGTCGACGATCGTTCTCGCGAGGCTCCGAGCGCTTCGTCTCGCACCGCCTCGTGCGCCTCGCGGTGGCCGTACTCAGCGAGGATCGCGTTGATGCCGATCGCGAGCACGCGTGCGCGGGCGAGATCGTCCTTGGCGATCGGTCCGTAGGCATCGAGGAAGGCGCCTTCGCGCCGCTCGGCGCCGAAGTGCGCTCCAGTAGAGCAGGAGGTCGATGCCGGGAGCCGCCACGCACACGTCGCCCCAGTCGATGACGCCGGCGAGCCCGCTGTGCTCGTTCACGAGCACGTGCCGAAAGTGGAGGTCGCCGTGGGCGGTGACCAGGTGTTCCGGCGGCGCGAGCGCCACGGCCTCCTCGAAGATCGCTCCGACGAAAGCGGGAGGGTCCCAGAGACCATCCGCTCTGAGTGCTGCGAGGGGGTCCTGGGCCATCTCGACTCGTCGCGCCATGTCCATGCGCCTGTTCGGATCGACGGGTAGTTCCGCGTCTATCCGAGCTGCATGGAGCCCCGCGAGGAACGCGCCGAGGTCCCGTGCGAGCGCCGACTCGTCGGCCGGTACACGGCCGAGCTCGTCTCCGACGATGAAGCGAGCGCCGAGGTACGGCCACGGGAAGCCATCCGTCGGCTCTCCGCGGAACTGGGGCACCGGGACCGGGGCGCTCACAGTGGGGCGATCAGCGGCAGGACGGCGAGTTCTCGCTCGACGAGCGGAACGGCGACCTCGCGTCGCGGGAAGCGGAAGGACCACTCGCCGTCGACGAGCCAGACCGTGTTGTCCCAGCCCTCGCCGATCAGCTCCAGCGAACGGAGCTCGAGCTCGGGGAACTGGCTTCCGATCAGGTGCCTCGCGAGCTCTCGGTCGACGGCGATCTCGGGCGCCCAGGCCATCTCGGGAGCCTACGCTCACGATCGCGGCGCTTTCGGCCGATACAGCTCCCGTGCACCGGCTCGTCGCAGGGATCGCGCTCGTCGTCGCGCTCGCGGCGGCGCCCGCGTCGGCGAGGCCCGACACGGCATGGACGCGGCACGCAGGGCCCGGGTTCTCCGTCTCGCTTCCCTCGACGTGGTACGACGCGAGCAAGCAGCGGTCGAAGCTCCTGGCCGAGGTGCGGAAGCTCTACGAGGACGACAATCAGCTCGCGTCGATGATCGACGGGCTGCTCTCCTCGAGCAACGGCAATGTCAGCGTGAAGATGATCGCGTTCGATCTCGATCAGAGCTCGCTGGAGGCCGGGTTCGCGACGAACCTCAACGTCGTCCGGGAGCGAACGAACCTCCCGCTCGCGGCCTGGCGCGACGGCGCCCTCAAGCTGCTCAATGCGACGTCGTTCGTCAAGCAGCCGATCTGGTGGCAGAACGTGAAGCTGGGCGCCGGGAAGGCCGTTCGGTTCCGCTACCAGGCGCAGTTCACCGTGAAAGGCAAGCCGCTCGTCGCGTCGATCACGCAGTATGGGATCGTCAAGAACGGCGCCGCGCTCGTGCTGACGTACACGACGCTCCCGAAGCTCGCTGCCGACTATCGCGCCCGCTTCGAGCAGAGCGCGAAGAGCCTGCGGATCCCGTAAGCACCTCGGGCACGCGACCCGAATCTACCCGGCGCCGAGCGCCTCGTAGATGTCTCGGAGGTGCGGCTCGCAGTCCCTGAACGTCTCGACGACGGAGGGGTCGAACTGGTGGGCGGCCTCGGCTGCGATCTCCTCGACCGCGGCGGTCCAGGAGCCGGCCTTCCGATACGGCCGATTGGTCGTCATCGCGTCGAGTGAGTCGGCGATGGCGAAGATCCGCGCGCCGATCGGGATCTCGTCCTCGCGGAGCCGATCCGGATAGCCCGTTCCGTCCCAGCGCTCGTGATGGGACCGGATCACGGCCAGCCCTTGCCCCTGGAGGAGCGGCACGCGCTGAAGGATCTGCTGGCCGAGCACCGTGTGCGTCTGGATGACGCCGCGCTCGGCGTCGGTCAGGGGCCCATTCTTCTTCAGGATCTCGTCAGGGATCCCGATCTTGCCCATGTCGTGGAGGAGGAAGCCGTACTCGAGGCCTGGGTCGTCGAGCAACTGCGGGTTGTAGATCTCCGCGAGCTGGAGCGCATAGCGCACGACGCGTTGCGAATGGACACCGATGTGACCGTCTTTCTAGCGAGCGCGCGCGCGAGGGCGGTCACGGTCTCCTCGTACGCCGACTGGATGAGCGAGCGCTGGACGCGCTCGACCTCGAGCAGGCGGCGGAGGTCCTGGGCGTAGAGGAGCAGCTGCTCGTCGGGCCGCTCGTCGACCATCAGGCGGTACGGGCCTTCGGGCAGCCTGCCCGCGAGCCGCTCGATCGTCTCGAGGAGATCGAGTGGGCTGAACGGCTTCCGCACGAATGCCTCGGCGCCGGCGCTTGTCTTCGGTCGCGTCCGTGCCGGTGAGGAGGACGACCGGGATGTCCGCGGTGCTCGGGTCGGACTTCAGCTTGCGGCAGAACGTGATGCCGTCCGACGTCGGGCAGAGCGACGTCTAGCACGATCACGTCCGGACGACGAGCTTCGATGCGCTGCTCCGCCTCGGCCGCCGTTCCGGCCTCGTCCACGTCGACGTCGACGATCTCGAATGTCGTGCGAAGGAGCATGCGGAGGTTCGGCTGATCGTCGACAACGAGCAGCCGCAGCGCTCGCCGATCCTCGGCGGCGCCGTGCGGCTCGATCTCGGAAACGTGGTCGGGCACGGCCTGGAGCTGCGCCGGAGCGGGGCGTGGACGCTCGTGATCGCGCTCGTACACCATGACGCGGTCCTTGCCTGCGTCCTTGGCCATATAGAGCGCGGCGTCCGCACAGCGAACGAGGTCGTCCTTCGCCGCAGCATGCCCGGGGAACTCTGCGACGCCCACTGACATGGTCGTCAGGCCTTCGATTCTTCGCTGCTCGGCAACGGCGGCGCGGAATCGCGCCGCGGCCACGGTCGCGTCGCCTGCATCGCCGTGGATCACGACCGCGAGCTCGTCGCCGCCGATCCGGAAGATCTCCTCGTTCGGACGCGTGTGGCCGATGAGAATGCGCGCCAGTGCGATCAGCGCGCGATCACCTTCGGCATGGCCGTAGGTGTCGTTCGTGTGCTTGAAGTCGTCGAGGTCGAGGAGGATCAGCGCGAGCGGCTCTCCGAGCTCATCAGCCTGCTCGAGCGCCTTGTCGAGGTGCTCGTCGAAGGCGCGCCGGTTGCCGAGGCCGGTGAGCGCGTCGCGACGAGCTTCCTCGTCTGAGAGCGCGAGCTTGCGTCTCGCGCCGAGCGCGCCGGAAGCGATGTCCGCGACTGCGCGGACGAGCTCGACGTCCAGCTCGAACTGGACGCTGGCCGGCATCACGGTGAGGAGCACGCCGAGGTTGTCGCCGTTCGAGATCAGCGGCAGCGCGAGCGCTGCGCTCGTGGCGGCGTCAAAGATCCGGTAGATGTCAATCAGCTCCCGACCGCCGGCCCACACGGCCTCCGACTGGCTGTGGGCGCGCCGGACGACCTCGGGGATCTCTGTCTGCCCGCGATCCGCGAGGGCGACGCCGGGAGGGCCGGCGATCGCGGCCGGCGCGATCCCGATCGCGCCCGAGACGTAGGTGCCGACGACGATCGCACCAGTCAGGTCGATGGTCTCACTCGCGACGACGCTCATCAGCGCGCGCTCCGTTATCGGTCGGGCGAGGGTGTGGGCGAGACGCAGGAGCGGTTGGCTCGCACCCGCAATCGCGCGCTCGAGCTCCCAAAGGGGAGCGCCCTTCACGCACACGGAGCTCGCGCCTGCGTCGAGCATCGACTGGATCACGGTGCTGTCGTCCAGGCCTGTGAACGCAACCACGCGCGTCTCGGGGCGGTGCTCGCGGATCTGCCGCGTGGCCTCGGCGCCGTCCAGCCCGGGCAGGGCGAAGTCCATGAGCACGACGTTGGGCGAGAGCTCCTTTGTCTTGCTCACGGCGTCGTGCCCGTCCGAAGCTTCCCCGACGATCTCGATCTCCGGGTGGCCGGCGAGCAACGTCTGCAGAAGCTTTCTGGCCTCGGCCGAATCGTCGCAGATGAGCAGTCGAATCACGGCGCCACCATCCTTCGTGTTCGTCCTCCTATGGGAGTCGACCGGTAAACGCCGGGGGGCATCACCCAAACGAGCGATAGCGTGTTTCGGGGACTTGCCACCCAATCGGGGGAAGGAGAGAGAAAACGGCGCTTGAAGCTAGATTCATGCCACGGCAGTGGTGGGTCCTCATGTTCGGGCTCGCTCTCGGAGTGATCGTCAGCTCGAGCGTGTCCGCATCCCCGAACCTCAAGGGTCCTGGCGTCGTGCGCATCACCAACGAGCAGCTCTCGAGCACGCGCGTCGACGTCGGCACGGTGGGCCTGAGCCCGGGCGACGTCCTCGTCGTCACGCAGCTCGTTTTCAACCGCCGGATCACGACGCACGCGATCGGGCACGAGGAGATGCTGTGCACCTATCTCGGCAGGGGCGGCGTGCTCGGAGGTGGCTCGCGCAGCTGCCAGATCACGGTCTATCTCCCCGAAGGCAGGATCGTCGCCTCCGGCGCGGTGCACAACCTCGTTTTCTACTCGCTCCCCGTCGTCGGTGGAACGGGGATCTACGACAACGTCGGGGGCAGCCTGACCGTCACGCAGCTCGCGAGCTCGCCGCGGCGCCAGCTGTTGCTGTTCCGTCTGACGGTCTAGGGTCCACGGGTCATGGACATGACTCCCAGAGCAAGCCGCCGGGGGTCGGTGGAGAACGCGTCGATTCTCGTCGTCGAGGACGACCGGGCTCTTCGCGAGTTCCTGGTCACGGCGCTTCGCGAGGATTTCGCCGTGGCCGTCGCGACGAACGGCGACGAGGCATTCGAGATCGCACAGATCGTTCAGCCCGACGTGGTCCTCCTCGACGTCATGCTGCCGGGAAGGAGCGGCCTCGACGTGCTCCGACAATTCCGCGCGGATCCCCACCTAGAGGGAGTGCGCGTGCTCGTAATGACGGCGTTCAGCGAGATCGAGCCCGCCGAAGCCACTGCGGCAGGCGCGGACAGCTTCCTTGCCAAGCCGTTCGACGTCGACGAGCTGATCGCAGCAATCAAGGATCTCCTTGGGCTTGACAGCTGACACCCAGCTGCAGTCCGCCGATCGACCGAGCTCGGACACGCGGCGACCTCGCGGCTTCGCAACGAGGCGTCCAAATCTGTCGCTCGTCGCGCGGATCGTTGCGGCGAGTGCGTTGCTGGCGGTACTTGTCAGCGCGGCGTTCGCGATTCTCGTCATCGCGCTCTCCGATCTCCGGACGACGACGAGTGAGGCAAACCGCTCGAAGGACGTCACCTCCGGGACGCTCGTACTCGAGCGAGACCTGGCAGCGTTCGAGACCGGCTTACGCGGCTACATCAATACCGGGGACCCGAGGTTCCTGCGGAGCTGGCGCGATGCGAGGAGCGCTCTCGAGTCGTCGTCGGCTGCGTTTCGCGCGCAAGCCGTAGACAACCTCGCGCAGGAACGACGGGCGCGCCGGCTCGTGGGTGCGGTCGACGACTACGTCGCCGACTACGCCGACCCTCTTGTCGCGATCGCCCGCGTGAACCCGTCCATCGCGCGCTCGCCGACGGCGGTCAAGGAAGGTCGGAGGCGACTGGAAGCGATCCGGAACGAGATCGCGACGATGCTCAGGATCGAGAACGATCTCGCCGCAAACCGCGTTTCGTCGGCGAAGCGGCAGGCGAGCCGGGCGATCGCGGTGGGGCTCGGAGCGCTCGCGATCTCCGTGGTGCTCGTGCTCTTGTTCGGGGCGGTTCTCGCCAGGAGCGTCGCCCGGCCTATTCGCCGAACATCGGAGGCAGCGACGGAGGTGGCCGGAGGTGACCTCGCGGTACGCGTCCCGGAAACCGGTCCCGGCGAGGTCGGCGAGCTCGCCCTGGCGTTCAACCAGATGGCGGCGTCGCTCGAACGTGGGCAACGGGAGCTCGAAGGGCAGAACGCGCAGCTCCGCGAGAGCGAGCGACTTCGTTTTGAGCTTGTCAGCGCGGTCTCCCACGAGGTGCGCACGCCGCTCGCGTGCGTGCTCGGCTACACGACGCTGCTGCTCACACGTGAGGTCAGCGAGGAAGAGCGTCGGCAGTACCTGGAGATCATCACCGACGAGGCGAGGCGGCTCGAGTCGCTCGTCGATGACCTCGTCGACGCGAAGCGCATCGAGGAAGGACGGCTCGTGCTCGACGAAGAGCTCTTCGACCTCAGTGCTGTCTTGCGGGAGCAGGTGGAGAGCTTCGGGGGCCGGAGCCCTGAGCACGTCCTGCACGTGGATCAGAGCGAGTCGCTCGTCGTCCACGCCGATCGTGGCCGCATGGCGCAGGTCGTTGCGAATCTGCTCTCGAATGCCATCAAGTACTCGCCTGAGGGAACGACGGTCGACATTGTCGCGCAGCGCGAGAACGGGGTCGTGCGCGTCGCCGTACGCGATCAAGGTGACGGCATCCCGCCCCAGGACCGGTCTCGGATCTTCTCGAAGTTCTTCCGGGGAGACGCGGCGCAGAGCGGTGTGGGAGGCGTCGGGCTCGGGCTTGCGATCTCACGCGAGATCGTCGAGGCGCACGGTGGGCGGATGGGCTTCGAGAGCGCCTCGGGCCAGGGTGCGTTGTTCTGGTTCGAGCTCCCCCTCGCCGACGAGTCAGCGCCCGCTTAGCCGACCAGTTTCGAAACGGCCTTGCAGGCGCTCGGCATCGGACGCGCTGCGCCCATCTTCAGCGCGAGCAGGCCCTTGCCGACCAGCGTCTCGATCGCGTCGCCCGTCACGTTCGTCTGCGAGAACGTCTGGCTGCCGTGGAAGCGGGCGGCCTGTCCCGTTCCTCCGACGATCGTGACCGAGCCGGACGCCGGGATGAAGCTCATCCCGGGCTTGAACGACCCGTGCTTGACCGTGAGCCCGAGGCAAACGGAGCCGAGGCCCGGCGCGGCGAACTTCGCGACGACGGTGCCTTTGTAGTTGTTCTGCGCGTCGATGTCGTACAGCGCCGCATACGTGCCGCCCTTCGCAAGCGCGCGATAGGGAACGCCTGTCACCTTCCCCGCGACGTAGGCGGCGACCGATGAGACGCCGCGGATCGTGCCGGAGAACGTTCCCTTGCCGCTGACGCCGATGGACTGGTCGCCCTGCTCCTTGCCCTCGTTGATCTCGCGGAACGTCACCTTGCCCGAGACGCCGTTTGCGACGAGGCGTTGGAGCATCGATGACGCGTGCGGTGCCGCGAGCAGCCCGGCAATGAGCGCGAAGGCCAGCGCGAGCCTCCACGGATGGCGCCTGATCACGCGGGCATCGTACGGGATCGAGGCAAAAGCGACGAGAGGCCCCGTCGGAGCCTCTCGTCGTCTCGTGGAGGGCAGGAAGCGAGGAGGATCAGATGTTCGGGTTCCCTCCGAGGCTGCTCTGTCCGAAGCTGCTGTCATCCGGGTTGCCAGGGCCGATCTGGGGCCCGAAGAAGCTGTGGTGAAACCGCAGTCCGAAGTGGTCGTCTGGCCCGGCGAAGCCCTTGCGGTTGATCAGGTCGTCGATCCGCGACTCGAGCCCGGCCACGATCTGGTCCCGCTGGGCGTCCGTGAGCTTGCCGTCCTTCACCGCCTGATCGAGCTTTGCCTTGGCGTCCGAGAGCATCGCGGTCTTCAGGCCCTCGACGGACTTGCCCTCCGCCTTCGCGACGTCGGCGAGGGATTGGCCCGACTGCAGTTTCGTCGCGAGCTCGGACACGGTCAGCCCGAGGTATTGCGCGGCCGCGTCGAGCTTGCCGCCGAGTGGGCCAACACCGGGTGGGCCGAAGCCGTGGTTGCCGAAGCTGCCGCCGAACCCACGCGGGCCGAGGAAGAGCCCCGGTCCGAGGAAGTCGCCCGACTCGACCCGCTGGCGCAGGGCGTTCGCCTGCTCCTGGGTGAGCCGGCCGTCCTTCACGGCTGCGTCGAGACGCTCGAGCGCAGCGGCCCTGTACGCGTCCTCGAGCTTCTGCTGCGTCACGCCGAGCTTCTTTGCGACGGCTGCGTCGAAGGCGTCGCGCTCGGCCTTCGGGTCGAAGATGCCGGACGTCTTCGCTACGGCCGCTCCTGCGCCGACTGCAACCGCCGCGACCGAGGCTGCGACGATAAGCGTGCGCTTCGTGAGGTGCTTGGTTATCTCCATGGTCTGCATCGAAGCATCGTTTGCTGAAAGGTTCCTGAAAAGCCCCCTAAGGAGCCGTTGTGAACACCAGCCGGAAGATCGTGCCGCCTCCCTCGGCGGCTTCGACCGACACATGGCCGCCGTGCGACTCCGCCACCTGGCGGACGATTGCGAGACCGAGCCCGGAGCCGGGCATTCCGCGGGCTTCCGTCGCGCGGTAGAAGCGGTCGAAGACGTGCGGTAGGTCGTCCGCGGGAATGCCGGGCCCATGGTCGCGAACCGTCACGGCGTTCGCCTGAACGGCCACCTCGACTGGCCGGCCCGGCGCGCTCCACTTGGCGGCGTTGTCGAGAAGGTTCGCTACCGCCCGGTGGATGCGCTCCGGCGTCCCGCGCACGACAGACTCTTCAAGCTCGGTCTCGAACGGGACATCGGGCGCGTGCCGTCGCGCGCGCTCGACCGCGTCCGCGACGACGAGGTCGAGCCGGACGTCCTCGACGGCGAGCTGCGGCTCGCCGTCTCGCGCCAGGTCGACGACATCGGTGACGAGGCGCGACAACTCCTCGATCTCCGCGTCGACGTCCGCGAGCACGCGCTTGCGCTCGTTGCCCCTGAGCGCGTTCGGCCGCCCAAGCAGGGCGACGTTCGTCCGCAGGCTCGTCAGCGGCGTCCGCAGCTCGTGCGACGCGTCGGAGACGAGCCGGCGCTGCGCCTCCACCGAGCCCTCGAGCGCGCCGAGCATCGTGTTGAACGCCGCGGCGAGCCTGCCGAGCTCGTCCGTCCGTTCCGTTTCGACGCGGCGGCTGAGGTCGCCCGTCTCCGTGATCTCCTCGGCGGTCTCCGTCAGGCGACGTGTCGGGGCGAGCGCGGAGCGCGCCACCGCCAGGCCGAGCAGAGCGGCGATGCCGACGCCGGCGCAGGCGACGAGCAGCAGGATCCAGCGCAGCCGCGAGAGGACGTCGTCCACCTCGGTTAACGGACGGGCAATCTGGAGCGCGAGGCCGTTGCGGTAGGGCACGGTGAGGATGCGCACGCGCGTGCCTGCGACGGTCGCGTCGGAGAAGTACGCACCTTTCGTGCCCGCTGCGACAGCCTGCGTGTGCTCGTTCACGGGGAGCGCGACATTCGAGCCTCGCTCCCGAGCCGAGCGTCCGTCGGCGGTCACGAGCTGGACGTAGCCGCCCGGGCCGCCCAGGATCGGGGGAGGAACGTCGGGGAACGCGCGGTCGTCGTCGAAGGGGCGCACGATCGTGTTCGCACGTCCCTTGAGGGCGTCGTCGACCTCGCCGCGGAGCTCTGAGCGGACGACGAAGTAGACGGCGATCGACGCGAGCACGACGGCGAGGGCGACGGCCGCGGCGGCAGACAGCGTGAGCCGCGCGCGGAGCGTCATCGCTCGCGGAGCGCGTAGCCGATGCCGCGCACCGTGTGGATCAGGCGCGGCTCGCCGCCGGCCTCGGTCTTGCGCCGCAGGTAGCCGACATACACCTCGAGCGAGTTCGACATCGGCCCGAAGTCGTAGCCCCAGACCCGCTCGAAGATCAGCGAGCGGGTGAGCACCTGGCGCGGGTTGCGCAGGAAGAGCTCGAGCAGGTTGAACTCCGTGCGCGTGAGCTCGATCTGCCGCTCGCCACGTTCGACCTCGCGCGTCTCCGTGTCGAGCGTCAGGTCTGCAAACGACAGCGCATCTCCTGGCGCGGCCGCGTCGCCCCGGCGAAGAAGCGCACGCAGGCGGGCGAGCAGCTCCTCGAGCGCGAACGGCTTGACGACGTAGTCGTCCGCCCCGGAGTCGAGCCCGGCGACGCGATCACCGACCGACTCCCGCGCCGTCAGCATCAGCACGGGCACGCGGTTCCCCGCCTCCCGCAGCCGCTTGCAGACGGTGAGGCCGTCGACGTCGGGCATGAGCAGGTCGAGCACGATCGCATCCGGGCTCGCTGACGCGACCTGCGCGAGCGCGTCGGCGCCGTCCTCCGCAAGGTCGACCTCGTAGCCCTCGAGCGCGAGGGCGCGGCGAAGCGACTCGCGCACGGCGCGGTCGTCGTCGACCACGAGGAGCCTCGTAGGCATGGGCAAAGGATCGCAGCAGCTGCTGAGAGTTCGCTGAGAGCCTCGTCGCTCGGGCCTGTGGATGCCTTGACACTCAATCGCAACGGCTCAGTGCCAGGCACGGATGCGCGTTTCGGCGCACAATTGGCACAGACGCGGGTGCGGCGCGTCGCGCGGCCGGGGTCCGTTCGGCATCCTCGCCGCCCGTTCTTGTCGCGAGCCGTCCTCCGCGCGGATCAGCCGCCGCCCGCCTTGAGCGCCTCGATCGCGGCCTGAAGGCGCTCCGTCAGCGCGGTCGCCGCCTCTCCGGTCACGTCCGCTCTCTCGACGACGATGGCCTCGCCGATCTCGATGCGCACGCGCGGCAGGCTGACCCGATGCGTCCGAGGCTCGAGCGTCAGCTCGGTGCCGATCAGCGCGACCGGGATCAGCGGCGCGCCCGTGGCCAGCGCAAGACGAGCCGCTCCACGCCTGTAGCCGCGCTTCTGATCGGGAAGTGACGTCCCTTCGGGGAACACGCCGACGACGGCGCCCTGCTTGAGGAGCGCGACCCCCGCGGCGACCGCCCGCCCCGCGTCCGCGCCGCGGTCGACGGGGAACGCTCCTGCTGCGAGCAGGACCTGCCTCACGCCCGGCCAGCGGTAGAGCTCCGACTTCGCCATGAACCGGACCTGTCTGGTCGATGCGATGCCGAGAAAGAAGCCGTCCATGACCGACACATGGTTAGCCGCGAGGATGCACGGCCCGCTCTTCGGGATGCGGTCGCGCCCCTTGATCTCGACGCGATAGACCGCTGTCAGGATCGGACGGAGGATCCTTTCGACGATGCTGTATGCGGGTCGGTCCGGGTCCATCACCGGCGATCCCGAAAGCGCTCTACCTCGTTGGCGACGTTCTCGAGCCACGCGCCGGCCCGCGGCAGCGGGATCGTCGAGCCGAGCGGCGAGCGCACTGCCACGCCGTGCAGCGCTCCCCGGACGAGGGTGTACGACGCGTCGATCCCGCGCGCCACCGCGCGCTCGTACGCCCGGCGCGAGCTCTTCGCAGTGACGCCGGGAATCCCCGGCAGCGGGCTGTCGAGCGAACCGTGGAGGATCGCGAGCCGCTTCCCGTCGAGCGGCGCGAGGTCGAGCTGCTCGGGAAGCCACGGCGCGAGGCCGACGAGACCAGTGATCCCGTCGCGCTTCGCGAGGGATACCGAGACGGAGCCGCCCATCGAGAAGCCGAGCATGAGCGTCCGTTCCGGCACGAGAGCGTCCAGCGCCGCCTGACCGTCGGCGACGCAGAGGTCGAGGCGCCGCCACGACTTGATCCGGTAGCGCACCTCGGCGAAGCGGACGTCTGGAAACCGTGACGTGAGCCGCTCGACGAGCCATTCGACGGACGCGCTCCACGTGCCCTCGACCTCGGCGCTGCCGCCGCCGTTCACGCAGAGGACGATGTCAGCTCCTGAGCCGGAGACGCGCATCTCTGCGCCGGTCGCGATCGTCGAGATGTCCGCCACGCGCCCATCATTGCGGGTGCGGGGAGGCTCCGAAGCTACACTCGTCGGCCGATGGCCGAGGCGATCACCTGGCTCGACGTGCCCGACGACGAGGAAGTCCCGGAGGAGGTTCGAGCGCTCTGGGCGAAGCCGCTCGAGAAGCTCGGCTTCGTGCCGAACGTGCTCCGCGTCATGGCGCTCCGGCCCGATCATCTGCTGGGCTGGTGGGCGTACTACGACGAGCTGATGCGCGGCGAATCGGCGTTGACGAAGACGCAGCGCGAGATGATCGCGGTCGTCGTCTCTGCGCAGAACCGCTGCCACTACTGCGTCGTTTCGCACTCTGCGGCGCTGCGCAAGCTCACCGAAGACCCGCCGCTCGTCGACCGGCTGGCGACGAACTACAAGTACGCGGAGGTGACCGACGCGGAGCGCGCGATGCTCGATTACGCGGTCAAGCTCACGGTCGACTCCTCCTCGTGCTCGGAGGCCGACATCGAGGAGCTGCGCGACGCGGGCTGGGCCGACCCGGACATCCTCGACATCGCACAGGTAGCGGCGATGTTCAACTTCACGAACCGGCTCGCGAGCGGGCTCGGCTGGCTCCCCAACCCCGAGTTCTTCTCGATCGGACGGTAGGGCAAGGCTCGTGAGGCGCAGCACCGCATCCCTGGCCGCCGCGGTCCTCGTCTGCGCCGCCACGCTCTCCGCGTCGTCGGCCGGCGCGCCATCGGCCCTCTCGGCTTCCCCG
This sequence comes from uncultured Actinomycetes bacterium, assembly GCA_963773055.1. Lineage (GTDB taxonomy): Bacteria > Actinomycetota > Thermoleophilia > Gaiellales > Gaiellaceae > PALSA-612. Next base: position 544,241 of record CAVYZL010000006.1, read on the forward strand.
AAGCGGCCGAACATCGTCGTGCTGATGACCGACGACCAGACGGTCGACGACATGGGCTTCATGCCGAACGTGAACCGCCTGCTCGGCGACCGCGGCACGACCTTCGACAACAGCTTCGTCTCGTTCTCGCTCTGCTGCCCCTCCCGAGCGACCTTCCTCACGGGCCAATACGCGCACAACCACAACGTTCTCGGGAACGCCCCGCCGTACGGCGGCTTCACGCGGCTCGACGGCTCGAACACCCTGCCCGTGTGGTTGCAGCGCGCGGGCTATGCCACGGTCCATCTCGGCAAGTACCTGAACGGCTACGGGCTCGGGAATCCGCGCGAGATCCCGCCGGGCTGGTCGGAGTGGCACGCGACCATCGACCCGACGACCTACGACTACTTCGACTACCGCCTGAACGAGAACGGCCGGCTCGTGCGCTACGGGAGCGACGCCGCTTCCTACAAGACGGACGTTTTCGCGCGCAAGGCGGTCGACATCGTTCGCCGGCGAGCGCCTGCTGCCGCGCCGTTCTTCCTCTGGGTGGCGTTCGTGGCGCCGCACTCGGGAGGGCCCACGGACACACAGGAGCGGTTCATGGCCGTTCCCGCCCCGCGGGACGACCACACGTTCGCGCACGCGCCGCTGCCGATGTCGCCCGCGTTCAACGAGGCGGACGTCTCCGACAAGCCACTCGCGATCCGCCGTCGGCGCCTGCTCAGCGACGCCGACATCCGCGTGATCACCGAGCGTTACCGCCGCCGGATCGAGTCGCTCGTCGCCGTCGACGAGGCCGTGAAGAGGATCGTGGCGGCGCTCGACGCGAGCGGCGAGCTCGACAACACCCTGATCGTGTTCACGTCCGACAACGGCTTCCTCCAGGGCGAGCACCGGATACCGCTCGGGAAGGTGGACGTCTACGACCCGTCCACTCGAGTGCCACTGATCGTTCGCGGGCCGGGCGTTCCGGCCGGCATCCATCTGCGCCAGGCTGTCGCCAATATCGACCTCGCGCCGACGATCGTCGACGCCGCGAACGTACAGCCCGGCCTGGTGATGGACGGCCGCTCGCTCTGGCCGCTGTTCGCCGACCGCGGACTGTTCTGGGGGCGCGACATCCTCCACGAGGCACCCGGGTTCGACCGGCATTCGCTCCAGTACACGGCGATTCGCACTCCGGGCTGGCTCTACGTCGAATACCTCACGGGAGAGAAGGAGCTCTACGACCTCGAGCGCGACCCGGACGAGCTCGTCAACCTGGACAAGGACCCGGTCTGGGCGGGCGCGCGCAACGAGCTTGCCGGGAGGCTCGGCCTGCTTCGCGACTGTGCCGGCGCAACATGTCGGACCGGTCCAGGCGATCTCCGTGAACGTCCAGGTGATCGGCTCGTGCCCGGACGCCCACGCGGACATCGTCGTCGGGGGAGTCGACGAGCGGACCGTCGCTCGCGCACGCTTCGTCGTCAACGGGCGCCACATTGCGACGGCCGCCCAGACGCCGTACGCGACGGACGTCCCGCTCGGCGCCAAGCCGTCGCGCGTCCGCGTCCACCTGACGCTCGCGGACGGCCGCGAGCTGACAAGAGACCGCGTCGTCCCCGGCTGCCGCTAGCTGCGAGCTCGACCGTCGCGCCAGGCGAGCACGTGGCGCAGGAAGTCGAGGTTGTACTCGGGGCCATCCGCCGAGACGACGAAGTGCGTGAAACCGACGTCGATGTAGTCGTCGATGTCGTCGATCGTCTTCTCGCCGATCGACGTGCAGCGCTCGATCTCCATCGGGTCTCGACCGGCCTTCGAGCACCACTCTTCGAGCACGCCGGACAGTCGCCGCATCTCCGCGACGTCGCCGAAGCTGTGCCAGATGTCCGCGTGCTCGGCGACGAGCCGGAGCGTGACCTTCTCGCCGCGGCCCCCGATGCAGATGGGGATCCTGTGCGTCGGCGGCGGGTTCAGCAGCTCCCAGCGCTCCTTGATGATCGGCAGGTCGCGCTTGAGGTCGCGCAGCCGGCTCGGCGCGGTGCCGAACTCGTAGCCATAGGCGTCGTAGTCCTTCTCGAACCAGCCGGAGCCGATGCCGAGGATCAGCCGTCCATCGGAGATGTGGTCGACGGTCCGGGCCATGTCCGCGAGCAGGTTCGGGTTCCGATACGAGTTACAGGTGACGAGCGCCCCGATCTCCGCACGCTCGGTCGCCTCGGCGAGAGCGGAGAGCACCGTCCAGCATTCGAAGTGCTTCCCGTCCGGGTCCCCGCGGAGCGGGAAGAAGTGGTCCCACGTCCAGAGCGTCTCCACGCCGAGCCGCTCGGCCTCGAGCCAGGCGGCCCGCATGTCGCGCCAGTCGCCGTGCTGAGGCAGCGAGCGGTAGCCGATTCGGATCACCGCTCCACTCTACGCTCCCGGCCGCGCTCGGTCAGAATCGCGCGGTGGAGACGCTGCCCTGGGATTGGTACGTGTCACCCGACGTCCTCCGGCGTGAGCAGGAGCGGATCTTCCGCGATGTCTGGCACTACGTTGGGCCGCTCTCCTGGGTCTCTGAGCCGGGAGAGCGCTTCCCCTGCCGCGCCGGCGACATCCCGATCGTCGTCGTCCGCGATCGCGGCGGGACGGTGCGCGCGTTCGTCAACATCTGTCGGCACCGTGGCGCGGAGATCGTGTCGAAGCGCGAGCGGCGTGGGACGCTCCAGTGCCCGTACCACGCGTGGACTTATGACCTCGACGGGCGCCTTCGCTCCGCTCCCAGGTCCGAGCGCGAGCCGAGTTTCGACGCGAGCGAGCTCGGACTCGTGCCGGCGGCCGTCGATGTCTGGGGGCCGTTCGTCTTCGTCCACGCGGATCCGGAGGCGCCGCCGCTCCGCGAGTCGCTCGGCGAGCTGCCGGAGCTGCTCGAGGATCGGGGCGTCGCAACGGCGAGCCTTGTCTTTCGCGAGCGCGCGACGTACACGGTCGCCGCAAACTGGAAGGTCGCCATCGAGAACTACCTCGAGTGCTACCACTGCGCCGTCGCGCACCCGGGGTTCTCCCGTCTTGTCGACGTCGATCCGGATGCGTACGTCCTCGAGGGTGCAACGCGCCGCTGGAGCCAGTACGGCGAGACGCGTGACGGCGCCGGCTCGTGCCAGTTCCACCTCGTCTGGCCGTCGCTCAAGGTCAACGCCTATCCGGGCGTCGCCAACCTCTCGATCGGGCCGGTCTGGCCCGTGGGCTCCGAGCGCACTGACGGCTTCCTCGACTACTACTTCGGCGAGGAGGTCACGGACGCCGATGCAGTTGAGCTGATCGCGTTCGACGACTGCGTCGGGGTCGAGGACTCGGCTCTCGTCGAGTCGGTCCAGCGGGGCGTCCGGTCGGGCGTGATCGAGCACGGACGGCTTCTGCTCGACAGCGAGCACCTGATCGTCGGTTTCCAGCACGAGGTGCGACAGGCACTCCAGGACACGACTTTGTAACACCTGTCAACAGAGGCTCAACGGAGTGTCAACAGAGTAGTAACAGGTCTTTTGCAGGTATTTTACGCCTAAGACGAAGCAGTCGTCCACCCGCGCTGCTAGGGTTATGCCCCAGTACGTAACAAGCAGTGACGGCCGGTGCCCAGCTTGGTGGGCGGCGCACGAGGCCATCGCGATCCGCAGGTCAAGGAGGCAGCGTGCGTTTGACGCGATCACGCTTGCTGCTGTCCGTCGTCATCGTCGGACTGGCAGCCGGGCTAGGAACGGTCGGAGGTGGGTCAACCGCCGGCGCCGGCGTGCCCGGCTCTCCGACGATCGGCGAAGGCTTTGCACCGCGCCGGATCACGAAAGCCGACCGGATCGTGATCCGGAAGATCATCAACCTGCGGAACTCGACCTGGCGCTGGCAGGACGTGATGTTCAAGCCGCGGACGCCCTACTCGGCGACGGTCGAGAAGACGTTCAGCCGTGACTACCGGAGCTGGGCGCTCCATGTCTGGCAGGTCCGGGCGAAGCAGGCGTGGCGCATCGCGCAGCGCCCGCCCCACTACGAGCAGTGGCTGTGCATCCACCGTTACGAGGGCAGCTGGACGGACCCGAACGCTCCGTACTACGGCGGCCTTCAGATGGACATCTCCTTCCAGAGGGCGTACGGTGACGGGCTGCTCGACGCGCACGGAACCGCCGACCACTGGAGCCCGCTTCAGCAGATGTGGGTCGCTGAACGCGCACACGCGGCCGGGCGTGGCTTCTACCCCTGGCCGAACACGGCGCGATTCTGCGGGCTGCTCTAGCGACGTGGAGCTCCTAGCTGCCTACGACCTGAACGAGCCAGCGCCGGTCGCGCTCGCGATCGAGCTCGAGGAACAGCACGCGCTGCCACTCGCCGAGCAGCAGCTCGCCCGAGCGCACTGGGATCGACTCGCCGGCCGTCCCGAGCAGCATCGCCATGCAATGGGAGTGACCGTTCGCGAACTCGAGGTCCTCTGGGCAGATGTTCTCCGTCCGCCGGTCCCAGTCGTCGTGCGCGTAGTAGCCGTCGTGCGGGACGAGCCGGCGCAGGAGCTCGACGAAGCTGTCGAGAAAGCCGTTCTCCGGTTCGGTGATCCTGATGCAGCACGTGGTGTGCGGGGAGTAGACGCATGCGATGCCGTCCTGGACGCCGCTCTCGCGGACGGCCTCGAGCACGTCGTCCGTGATGTCGCGGATTGCTAGCCCGCCGGCAGTTCGCACCTGCGTCTCCCGTTGGAACACCTTCATTGCGGCGAAATGTAACGGCTTCGGCCCCGCAGCTCACATCGAAGGGGCTACGCTGCGACCCGCGGGCCCGTAGCTCAGCTGGTTAGAGCAGCGGACTCATAATCCGTCGGTCCCTGGTTCGAGTCCAGGCGGGCCCACTCCGAAGGTACCGGAAACTGCAGGATTTCTGCCTCGGCTGCGTCCTCCGGTATCGGCCGAGCAACAAGCCGACTGAAGGCCCGGGCTGAACACACGAGGACAACCGATGGTCGGCTTTCCGCTCACAGCGGTCGGCTGCCGGTTCCGGCTGGCCGAGAAATCCTCGGCGGGTAGCCGGCGCGGCCGCTCGGCCTCGCGCTTCGCTCTCCGCCTAGAGGCTTGGCAGCGCGTGCAGATGCATGTCTCCCGATGCGACAACTGAATCCGGTATCGGCTCATCTCGCCTTCAATGGCGGCCGTTCAATGTTCAATCTTTCACTGTCGTAGAGAACAGCAACTGGGGGTGAACAGGGATCCGTCCACCTAAAAAACCGGCGACTGTCGTAGGGTGGATGGCGCAAACAACGAGGGGAGACACCGTGGCAGTCGCAATCGAAATGAACTTCAAGGGTACGACCCCCGAGCAGTACGACAAGGTCATCGAGTTGATGGGCCTTACCTCTGGCGGCATCCCACCAGGAGCCATCTTCCACTGGGCGGCTAAGACCGACGACGGAATGCGGATCGTCGACGTCTGGGAGTCGAGGGAGGTGTTCGACCGGTTCTCGCAGGAGCAGATCGGCCCGTTCTCGCAGCAGGCAGGCATCACCGAGCAGCCTGAGATGACGTACCGGGACGTGCATAACCACCTGCCTCGCAGCTAGTTGCGCGAGCACGTCGTTTGCCGCTTGGGAAACCGGGCACGGATACCGGGAGGGCGCGACTGGCGAGGCTAGCTCCGCGGCACGCGCACCTGAGTCGCCCGGTTGCGCGTGCGCCGGTCGCGCCCGCCCCGAGCGCAAGGTGAGGGTGAACAGGATGTTTGCTGTTCAAGAAAGCGGGGAGAGGCGGGTGCAGATGCTGAAAACTCTCGACCGGAGGACTCCCAATCCCGTCGCAGAGTGCGAAGATCGGCTGCGCACGATGCTCGCCGGGGAATCGAGTCTTGCGAGCCAGGAAGACGCGATCGAGGCGATCGACGCGGCCCACCGCGACCTTACTGGAGGCCACGGTCGGGATCTCGGTGCGGGTGTGGCGCTGATCGAGCCACCGACCCAGCGTCGAGACGCGGGCGACGACTCGGAGTTTCTCTGCGTCGTCACGGACGGCAGGCGTGAGGCTGCCATGGTCGTCAAGCTGGCGCGTGAGCGCGAGGCGACGCTCGAGGACGAGAGCGCGGAGGCTCATGTGCTCGATTGTCTCTACGACATGGTTGGAAGCATCAGGCGAAGCTCTGGTTCGTACCCGAGCTTGGTCGCGCACAGCCCGCTCGTGCTCTCCTGAACGACTGCGGCTAAGAACGCGTCGTTTGCTGCCTAACAAACCGGGCACAGATACGTCGACGGCGCGACCGGTCGGCTGCCTCTGCTTGCCTGCAAGCAGGTCGCGCCCCTTCGCGTAAAGCCTTTGAAAAGCCCTCTTGCCATCCGTTTGGTTGGACGGGGCTGCGGGGAGAGATAGGCGGGGCGCGGAGGATTCCATTCGGGGAAATGGTCGCGCCTTCGTGCCCCGTTACCCGCGTTGCCTCGTCTGATACCTCGAGGCGCCCGCCCGGCGGTGAACCGGCGAGCGCCCCGAGACTCGTTCTGCCCGCCGCCGCACGACGGGCAGACTCTCAAATGATGGGCTCCGCATCGTCCTCGGGGTAGAGGCCGGGGAACGCAGCCGACAGCTCCTCGAGCACGTCATCGGTGAGCGGCATCCCCGTGCGCTCGATTGCCGTCTGCTCGAGCAGCCGGCGGATGCGATGGCCGCCACGTGGCGCCACGGCTTCGGCCGTGGGCCAGTGCGGCGGGGGAGTCGAGCGCAAACCCAACCTACCGCGCAACTCCGCCCAGGCAGCCTCGGCCGGGACCGTCAGCGTCACTTGATGCCCATGCCTCGAGCACCCGTCGGGGTCGTTCCCTGCACGCGCACCGCAGTCGCGTCCAGCTGGTCGCGCTGTGACCGTAAAGCCTTCGAAAAGCTCATCGCGATCCGCTTTGGGGGAACGGCGGAGCGGGAAGAGACAGATGGGGCGTGGAGGATGGCCGCGCCCGGGGGGAGCGCCCCCGCGCCCCACTCAGTGCGTTATCACCAGCCCGTTTGGCGAGCGCATCGCGGGGGACAGATAGGTAGCGGCGCGGAGGCGGGACTAGCGGCCCGGAAAGACGCCTCCGCGCCCATCTCATCTGAACACTCAAGGCATCTGCCAGGCGGTTACAGACTTGGTTCGCCGACGGCGGCGACGAAAGACTGTGCGATTTGTGTTCGTCATGCCCGCAGACTTAGGATCGCGCCCATGGATGAACTGCGCCCCGGTGTCTGGCATTGGCAATCGCCGCATCCCGGCTGGAGCGAGGAGGAGTGGTGGCCCGCGCTCGTATCGTCGTACGCGATCGAGGTCGGCGACGACCTGCTGTTGTCCGACCCGCTCTCCGTTCCCGACGAGCTGCGCGACCGCGCGACCGCCGTCGTCCTGACGGCGCCCTACCACGAGCGCGATGCACGTCGGCTGGGCCTTCCGGTGCATACGCCGCCCGCCGACACCTGGCAGGACTGGGTCGAGAAGTTCGGCATCGACCCCGATCGCGTGCGCGGCAGGGAGAGTGAGGACCTTGCCTGGTTGCGTGCCGGCGAAGGCGAGGGTCACTTTCACGGTCCCGGACCGTGGCCGTTCGGCATCACCGCGTACGCCGGCCGCGAGGACAACGACCTCGTCCTCTGGCTGCCGTCGATTAACGCGATCGTCACCGGCGACTCGCTGTCCGACTTCGGCGATGGACTGGATATCCAGCTGGGCGGTCGCAAGCACGTGACGCGCGACGATGTCGTCGGACGGCTCCGTCCGCTGCTTGACCTGCCGGTCGAGCTCGTGCTGCCCGCGCACGGCGAGCCGACGGATCGCGCGGCGCTCGAGCGCGTGCTTTCCTGAGCGGCAACCCGAGTCGCGCGGGCTCGATCACCAGCGCCTGCCGGCGTGTCGCGGAGTCGCGCGAGCACTGTGGCCGCGCGCTCGCTCACAAGCGGAGCCGCAGTCGCAGGCTCCACGATCCCGAAGGTCTCCAGCACGTCCTCGGCCGACGTCAGGGTCGAAGCGCCGAGTCGCAGCAGGGCATTCGCATTGGACGCGCTGTTCGGGCCGATCCGGCTCGACGAGCGACGAACTCGTCGACGCCCCCGTGGAAAGCTTCGTCCCGGCCGAGAGCGCGCTGCCAGTCTCAGTCGTTCAGCGCGTATCTGGGAGAGGCGCTCTTTGAGCCAATCAGCTTGGGCGCAGGTTCGACGACTGTAGCGTTGCAGCCGTAGTGGAACGTGTCCGAATTTCCTAGTCGCCGAAGAGGTCGTAGTTGAGGCTGAACCTGCGCACGCCGTCGGAGCCCATGCCCGCCTCGAAGCTCCCCGTGCCGGTCAGACCGTCGAGTTCCTCCGTGCCGGAACCGGGGACGATCTGCAGCTCGCTCTTCGCGAGTGCGCCGTCGAACGACCCGATGTGCTGGAGAACGAAGCTCCCGCGCCGTTCGCCGATCTTCCCGACCACGCGCTCAAGTCCGACGAAGGCTGCGGTCTTCTCATCGCCGTCGTACCCCATCAGCCACTCGACGGTGCCCTCGCCCTCGACGTCACCCTCGAAGGCCATCGAGACCTTCGCCTGGGTGACCTTCGGCCCTCCGTTGGCCTTGAGGACCGGACTCTCGTCCCAGCTCTGAACCTGAAACGTTCCGCTTGCCTTCCGCATGGCATACCTCCTGTCGGGGTGGAAACCGGCTGCCTCTTGGACCGTTCCCGGATCGCGGACGAGGGAAACAGCGGCGTCACCACCCAGCGCGAGCAGGCCGAACGCGACAGGCTCTGACTTCGAAGGCTCGTACACTGAGAGGAGGAGGTCGCTGATGCGGAAGATCATCGTCATCGACGCTGACGCGACGAACGCCGTGCTCGCGCTCGTCTTCGAAGCCAACGCCCCCGAGCAGGTTCTGCGCTCTGCCCAAGCCGCGTGGACGAGGCCCGAGCCTATGTGAGCAGTACTAGCTAGTCGAGCGGCTGGCTTGCAACGCGTTCGCCACCGCTGACGTCGGATACCCTTCGCCCGACAGGCGCATCCCGCCGAGCCAGACGGACACCCCGCCACGCTGGCGACACCTCCGTTCTGGCGGCTAGGCGCTGATGGCCCGGTGAACCTCGTAGTACGTGATCGGTGATGGCCCATCGCTGCCGATCCCGAGTTCTTTGCGGACGGCCATGACCTTCTCGCCCCACTCGTCGGCCTGCGCTCGGCTATCCCAGACGTCAATGATCCGCATCTTGCCGTCGTCGCCTTCGGCGGCGATATGAATCGTGCCGCCAGGTGGTGGGTTGCTCTCGCCGACGCCTAGCTGCGCGACCAGCTGGATGTACTGCTCGGGAGTCACACCAGTCTCGATGATCCGACAGATCGCCATGCACGCCCCCTCCGTTGCTTGGCACGACTCTATGTGACGCTTCGAGGACGACGAAGTGCCGCCGACGCGGCGTGAACGCGGCGCTCTCCTGGCAGCGAGGGCGCCCGCGACCACACGGCGCAGGTAAGTAGTCAGTAGGGCCGAAAACGCCGACGCAGGAGAATGCAGCACGATGACTTCGCGCCGAGGCGCGATGGAAGCAGCCAGCAACTACTCAGAGTCGCGACTAAGGGCTAGTGTCCATGGATCTCGAATTGACTCGGACTGCCGGGCTGGAATTGCCATCTGGACGCAGGTCGAGCCAGGTCGAAATACCACCAGGGGTCTGGTTCCGAAGGTCCGTGCGGAACGTTTTGATGTGAGCGCGGACGCCATCGCCTCGGCACGGGGAAAGCTACAACGACAACTGCGGATTCCAGCTAGCGTGTGTCGGGAGGAGGTGCCCATGGAGTCCACGCAGGGAGGGGATCCGGGCGCACAGTGTACTTGCGCCATTCAGTGTCCCGACTACGCCCACTGTATCTGCATCTATAACCAAGAGACCGGGTTTTGCAGGGTCTTGTGCAATGACGACGCCAAGGGCCTCAAAATGCTCGCCATGGATAGCAGCGGCGACCAGGTCGACGTCGCCTTGGTGGTCAAGGCCCCCTCTCCGCCCGCGTCAACCTGGCAATGCGTGACGCCGCACTGGGAGATGCCGCCAGACTGCTCGCCGAGTTCGCTGACGCCGAGATCTACGCACCAGCTCATCAACTTGACGAGAGGCGAGACATGTACCTCGAAGACGTGTCCCTCGACACGGTCATCCGCGAGCTGAAACTCATGGCCGTCGTCCGCTGACCGGGATCGCTGCCGCTTTCCCTAAGCACCGAGCGATGCCGCGGGATCGCGGTAGCAAGTAGAGAAACCCCCCTACTACTTCTGGGAACGACGGCCCGGTGACGATCATTTTGGACGCCTAGCTGCTCGGGGAGACGTAATCGAGATACGAGAGTTTCAACGCACGCCAGCTCGCGGGGATGATCTGGCCGGGTAGCCGACGACGCGCGATCCGTCCTCCCCGAATCGTGTCCCGAACCGTGTCCCGAAACAGGCAGATCCACGGTGTCCTAGACCATCTGCGAGCACGCAAGAGCGGCGTCTGCGCCTCAGATGCGCGTGTAGGTCAGAACTCATAATCCGTCGGTCCCTGGTTCGAGTCCAGGCGGGCCCATTCTTCCCTCGCCCGCTTCGCTTTCCGCTCAGTACGTCCGCGATCAAATCGAGAGGAGAAGCGCGCTTCGATCGTGTCGTCCGCAACGGGTAGACTGGTTTGAAGGGGGTGGCTGTGGGCAATGATCGCTTGGCGGGCATGAAAGCGAGTATCTTCATTCTTGTAGTTACGGCTGCGATTCTCGCGTTCGGCAGCTGGACTGTTGGCGCGTCAGCAAACAGCGTCAGCGCATCTCCGGCGCCGCCGGTCCACCCACTTCCAGCTCCTCAGAGCGGCCCATCGGGCGCGCCGGCGCCCCCGCAACCGCAAGGGGGAGCGTGGGACGGCGTTTCATGCGGCGACGTCATTACTGCCGATACGACATTGAGCCGAGACCTGAGCTGTGCCGGCGATGGTCTGATGATCGGGGCAAGCGACGTCACACTCGACCTGGCCGGCCACACGATCAGCGGTGCGGGCACGGGTATCGGGGTCTGGTCTTTCTCGCGATACGTTGTCACTGTAGAGAACGGAACGATCCGCAACTTCGGGTCCGGAATCGTGTTGTTCGACGTCGGCCAGCGCGGCACGGCGACGATCTCGAACATGTCGGTAACCGGGAACAATGGAGACGGCATCGACCTCGGGGGCGATTCATGGCTTGATGCCGTAACGCGGAACACCGTCTCCCACAACCAGGGCGATGGAATCCATGCTCGTTACGCCAACGATGGGACCACATTCGAGGGAAATCACGTGTTTTCGAACGGCGGAGTCGGCCTGCACGTAGAGCAAGCGTCGTCCACGTTCATCGACAACGACGTGAGAAGAAACGGTGATGACGGCATCACGGTCTACGACATCGGCGCAGCACTTTGCGCCCGCCTACCACTTCCTCGAGAACACCGCGGATCGCAATGGGCAGCTCGGGATCCGTGTCACGATCTTCGACGATCTTCATCCGCCGCAGAACGTCGACGATCAGGGCGGCAACGAAGCGAAGCTGAATGGCGATCCTGCCGAGTGTTCTGCGCTCGGAACCGGGCAGTCTCTTCCGCCGGCTCCCCTCGGCCTGTCCTGTTCGGTCGCCCCCGATGTAAGTGAGCTGCTCTACAACGGCAGTGCCGCGTTTCTGTCAGGCACGTCGCCGACCGTCACAGCGACCCTCGTTGACACGACCGATCTCGAGAGCCCGATCGTTGGTGCCGACGTCAATATCGAGCTGGGAAGTCAGAGCTGCACAGCGACGACCGACGTCTCCGGTGGCGCTAGCTGCACGTTCCCAGCACTGACGACCCCCCTCGGCCCGCGACAGCTCACAGCCACGTACGCCGGTGATGCCGAGCACCTTCCCGCGACCGACGCCCAAGAGATCACCGTCTTCGCCTTCCCGGATCGAGGCGCGTTTACGCTGGGCGACGTGACCGTTGCCCACGCGACCCCAACCACGACCGTCACCTGGTGGGGGGGCACGTGGTACAAGCACAACACCCTCAGTGGTGGCAGCGCGCCGGCCTTCTTCAACGGCTTCGCGCGCGACACTAGCCCGTCTCCTCCGAACTGCGCGGGAACATGGAAATGGCGGCCTGGCATTGGGTCAGATCCACCGACGACCGTTCCCTCTTACATGGGCGTGCTGGTTATCAGCAGAATCGTAGGCTCCAGCAGTGGTATCGGCGGCAACGTCCCTCACATAGCGATCGTCAAGACAAACGGGGGCTATCAGCCGTACCCCGAGTTCCCGGGCACGGGAACGATCGTCACGCTGCTCTGCTAGCTGGCCGCGGCCTCGTCAGACCCTCACCGCTGGCATTGAGCTAAGAAGCGCGCGATGCCCGCTGTGAGCGCTCGCGCGATCCGCTCGCGGAACACCGCGCTCTCGAGCAGTCGCGCGTCCGTCGCGTTTCGCATGTTCCCCGTCTCGACGAAGACCTTCGGCACGTCCGAGAGGTTGAGGCCGCCGAGATCGGAGCGCATCGACAGGCCGGTGCCGCCGAGATAGCTCGCAAACGGCAGTCCTGTGCCCGCGCGGTAGGCGGCCCGCATCTGGAGCGCGTAGCAGCGCGACGGCCTGGCGATGTCGTCCGTCAGGCCGCGCAGGGAAGGCGGATAGATGACGTGGAAGCCGCGGCCGGTCGCCGGCCCGCCGTCGGCATGGATCGAGATCGCAGCGGCGGCGTGCGCGCGATTGCCGATCGCCGCCCGCTCGGTGATGCAGGGCCCCCAGCCGGCGTTCGACGTGCGGGTGAGCACGACGCTTGCGCCCGCTTCCCGAAGTCGCCGCGCCAGCCGTTTCGCGACGTCGAAGGTGTACGCGGGCTCCGCATACCCGTCCGCCGTCGCCGTGCCGGTCGTGTCGCACGCCTTCCACAGCGTTCCCGCGTTCACGAGCTTGTTGATCTCTGCCGGATGCGCCCAGTCGCGGCCGTTGTGTCCCGGATCGACAGCGATCGTCGCGCCGGCGAGGGGTGACCGTGCCGCGGGGGCGCTCGCCGCCACGAGCGTCGAGACCACGAGCGCGAGGAGGGCGATGCGCGCCACGCCTTCAGGATACGAACCCGTAGGCTTCGAGCGGCCGTGACCGGCTCCCGTGGTCATGAACGAGGCCTCGCGCCCGGAAAGCTCCCGACCGAGCTGCTCGCCGGGCTGCTCGGAAGCCTGCCACCACCGCCGCCCGAGGTACGCCTCGGCGCGAGCTTGGGAGAGGACGCATGCGGTATCGACATCCCAGGTGGGACCCTCGTCGTCGCCGCCGATCCGATCACGCTCACGGCCGAGGACGCCGCGCGTCTCGCCGTGCTCGTGAACGCGAATGACGTTGCGGTCTCGGGCGCCCGGCCGCGCTGGTTCCTGGCGGTCGTCCTTCTGCCGCCGGGAACGGAGGAGCCGGTCGTTTGGACGCTGTTCGACGCGCTTCAGGCCGCCGCGTCGGACGTCGGGGCCGTGCTCGTCGGTGGCCACACGGAGGTGACGCCGGCGGTGAATCAGCCAATTGTCGTGGGTCAGATGCTCGGGATCACCGAGGTCGGGCAGATCGTGACGACGAAGGGCTTCGGCGCCGGCGACGCGATTGTCCAGGCCCGGCCCGCACCGATCGAGGGCGCTGCCGTGATCGCCGGTGCCGCGCCCGAGCGGCTCGGGGATCTCGACGAGGTGATCGTGAAGGACGCTCGCGAAGCGCTCGACCGACCTGGGATCTCGCTCGTCGAGGCTGCCCTTACCGCGGTCGAGCTCGGAGCGAAGGCGTTGCACGACCCCACGGAAGGAGGACTGCTCGGAGGGCTCTTCGAGATGGCTGCTGCCGCTCAGGTCCGCATTCGCGTCGATGCGGATGCGGTCCTGTGGTTCGAGCCCGGTGTGCGTGTTTGCCGCGAGGTCGGGTGCGATCCGTGGGCGACTCTCGCCTCGGGCACGCTCCTCGCCGCGTTTCCACCTGGGCTCGCCGACACTGCCGTGGCAACGCTTCGCGAGCGTGGCCACGAGGCCGCCGTCATCGGCGCCGCCGAGGAGGGAGCGGGCGTCGTCGACGCACGCGGCGACGCGTTCGCATGGCCCGAGCGTGACGAGCTGGCGCGACTACTCGCCGCCCGCTGATCCGTCCCGCTCGTGTCGTCCGACGCGAGATCGATGATCTGCGCCCATGAGTGCAGTACGGGCTCCGTGGTCGAGCGCGTCGTTCCTTCACTACGCGGGTGTGTTCGTCGTTCTCGGCGCGACCGTCAGCCTGCTCAGCTATCTCTCCGACCAGTACGGGAACTTCGCGTTCGTCGCCTGGTCGGTGCTCGTCCTGTTCGTCGTCGCGGCGCTGGCCGGGGGCTACGAGGCGACCGGCATGCGGGTCGTCGCAGGGCTCTTCTCGGTCGTCACGCTCATCGCTTTTGTCGTCTTCGTCGCGGCGATCTTCGTCTGGATCCACCTGCTCGGCGCCGACGACGCGCCGATCGGCGGCTTCCACATCGGCCTGCTGCTGCTCTATCTCGTCGCCTTCGTCGCCGCGCTCGCGTTGATCGCGCGCTACCAGTTTCCGCTGCTGATCATCGCCGTCGCGTCGACCGTGTGGCTGTTCGTCGTCGACCTGATCTCGAACGGCGGCACGTGGAGCGCTGTCGTCTCGATCTTCGTCGGCCTCCTCCTGATGCTCGTAGGCGCGGGCATCGACCGGACATATGGCTTCTGGATGCACGTCGCTGCCGGGCTCGCAATAGGCGGCGCGTTCCTCTACCTGTGGCACTCGTCCTGGTGGGAATGGGTGCTGATCGCGGTCGTCGCGCTCTTCTTCTTCCTCTTCGCGGCCGGTCTCGACCGCTCGAGCTACGCCGTGTTCGCTGCGCTCGGGCTCTTCTTCGTCGCCACGCACTTCATCAACGACTGGACCGGGGGCTTCTCGACCCCATTCTTCTCCGAGGGCGGGGGGTCCGCCGATCACCCGTGGGGCCGGGCGCTGCTCTACGCCCTGTTCGGGATGATCCTCCTGGCGTTCGGCTTCTGGTTCGAGCGGCGGCGCCCGGAGCCGCTCGACAGCACCAACTAGCCCGCAGCCCGCTCGTACACTTACGGCGTGTCCGGGCACTCGAAGTGGTCCTCGATCAAGCACAAGAAGGGCGCGACGGACAAGAAGCGCGGGCAGCTGTTCTCGAAGCTCGCACGCGCGATCATCGTCGCCGCGCGGGAGGGCGGCCCCGATCCGGCGGCGAATCTCGCCCTCCAGAACGCGATCGACAAGGCCCGGGAGGCGTCGATGCCGAAGGACAACATCGAGCGCGCGATCGCACGCGGCTCGGGCTCGTCCGAGGACGGCGCGGCGTACGAGCACGTGACGTACGAGGGCTACGCCCCTGCGGGCGTCGCGGTCTACGTCGAAGCGCTGACCGACAACCGCAACCGCACGGCGTCGGACGTTCGGCACGTCTTCCAGAAGAGCGACGGCTCGCTCGGTGAATCGGGCTCCGTCGCGTGGCTGTTCGACCGCACGGGGCTGCTCGTCGTCGACGAGGACGTGGACGAGGACGAGCTGACGCTCGCGGCGGCAGACGGTGGCGCCGACGACGTGATGCGCGACGGCTCGGTCTTCCAGGTCACGTGCGCTCCCGACGACCTCCAGACGGTCAAGCGCGCACTCGACGACGCGGGGATCCCGATCGAGTCGGCCGAGCTCGCGATGCTGCCGAAGACGTCGGTGGTGGTCGACGACGAGGGCGCCGCCCGTAAGATCGTGCGGCTGATCGAAGCGCTCGAGGATCTCGACGACGTGCAGGACGTGTACGCAAACTTCGACATTCCCGACGCCGTCCTGGAGGCGGTCGCCGGTTAGGGGGTAGCGCATGGCAACCGCAACACGCACGGTAGGACGTATCGAGTCGCTGCTCTCCGCGCGGCTCTTCCTGAACCCACAGCTCGCAGGCGACCGCCTGTACTTCGTGAGCGATCTCGCCGGTCGGCTCAGCCTCTATGCAATGGACGTCGGTGGCAGCGTGCCGCAGCCGCTCCTTCCGCCCGGCATCGCGCTCCAGAACCCCGAGCTCGTCGGCGGCGAGCTGTTCGCCGTCCTCGCAGACCACGACCGCATCGTGATCATGCTCGACTCAGACGGCGACGAGAACTACCAGCCGCACGTGATCCCGCTGGCGGGCGGCTTTCCCGAGCCGCTGAACGACGAGTTCTTCGGCGGGCTCCGGTCGCACATGACGACCGTCGACGACGACACGGCGACCGGCTACTTCTTCTCCGAGTCGCGCGAGCAAGCGCTGATCTACGGCGTCCGGGCGGATCTCTCGACCGGGGAGACCGAGACGCTCGGCGAGGGCCCGTACGGGCCGTTTCCGTTCACGTGGACGAAGGATCACGGCCGCGTCGTGCTCGGCGACGGCTACACGGCCGGCGACGCCGTGCTCTACGAGCGCGACGGCGATACGAAGCGGATGCTCTGGGGCACGCCGCTCGAGGACCGCGACGAGGGCGCCGAGCACCCACTCTCCGGGTTCGGCTCGGTGCACTTCACGGAATCGGAGCAGGGCCTGCTCGTCTCGACGACGCTGTTCGAGGACACGGGCGGCGCGGGCTACATCGACCTCTCGGCGCCGGGTGAGGTCGTGCCGGTTGCGATCGACGGGATCGCCCACGAGGGCGTGGGCGAGCTCGAGCGGATCATGAAAGTGGAGGGAGACCGCTTCGTTCCGATCTACAACATCGACGGCTGCTCGTGGGCCTACGAGGCGAACTTCGACGAGAGCGCGAAGACGCTGCGCATCGACCGCGTGCTCTGCGGGGAGGGCGACCTCGAGGGAGGCGTGATCCACGGGATCGAGCACGACGACGCCTCCGGGCGGTACGCGCTCTCGTTCTGCACAGCCACGACGCCGACGCAGCTTTTCGTGATCGACGCCGACGAGGCGACGCCGCAGACGAACGAGCGTCCGCTCGGGCTCGACCCGGCACTGCTGTCTGCCGGCGAGGACGCGTCGTTCGTCTCCCACGACGGCCTGCGGGTCTCGGCGCGGCTCTACCTCCCGTCGCCGGAGCTCGGCTACGAGGGCGCACGGCCGCTCGTCTACTACGTCCACGGCGGCCCGCAGGGACAGGAGCGGCCGAACTTCGCGTGGTTCTCGATGCCGCTGATCCAGACGTTGACGCTCGAGGGCTTCGCCGTCTTCGTCCCCAACGCGCGCGGCTCGACCGGCTATGGCATGGACTACATGAAGCGGGTCGACCACGACTGGGGTGGCCAGGATCGGCTCGACCACGTCCACGCGATGACCGAGGCGCTGCCGACGGACGACCGCGTCGATGTCTCGCGCGCGGCGGTGATCGGACGCTCCTACGGCGGATTCATGACCCTGACGCTCGCCGGCCGGCATCCCGACCTCTGGTCGGGCGCGGTCGACATGTTCGGGCCGTACGACCTGCTGACGTTCATGGACCGCATCCCGCCGACCTGGAAGCCGTACTTCGAGCTCGCGATCGGCCATCCCGACCGCGACCGGGACTTCCTCGTCGAGCGCTCGCCGAAGACCTACCTCGGCGACGTCACGTGCCCGATGCTCGTGATCCAGGGGAAGAACGACCCGCGTGTGGTCGAGCAGGAGTCCGCGGACGTCGTCGATTCGCTACGTGCGGACGGCAAGGACGTCGACTACCTCGTCTTCGAAGACGAGGGCCACGACGTCCTCAAGCTGCCGAACAAGATCCGCTGCTACGACACGATCGTGCAGTTCTTCCACACGCATCTCGGAAGCTGAAGTTAGGCGGATGGGAGGGGCCGGCGATCCCGGCCCCTCCTGCCATTCTCAGTTGTTCCCGCAGAGCACCTCGACGATGAACGTCCTGCTCTTGCCCGTCGAGTTGCGACCGCGCCCCGTCCAGCCCGTTGCCTTATTGCTCCCGTAGACGGGCGCGCTGTAGACGAGCGTGAGGTTGAAGTCGCCCTGGTCGGACCACGTCGCACCGCCGGACACCGCCTGCTCCGACCCGTTGCAGCTCGCCGTAGTCGCCGAGCTGTTGTTCGCCGGGATTGTGATCGACGACTTCCGGAGCACGAGCTTCCCGACTGTCCCCGGGGGGCCTTGTGGCCCGGCGGGCAGCTGTCCGACTGCGAAGTCGACCTTGAGCAGCGAGTGGTCGAGGACGCGCGCCGAGTCGACGGCGTTGGCGGCGATCTTGTTCATCGAGGCCGCGGAGCTGCCGAGCTTCGCGGACGTTATGGAACCGTCTGCGAGGTCGGCTGACACGACTTGTCCGTTCTTGATCTTGTTCCCGGTCACGGCGTCGTTTCCGAGCTTCGCGTTGCTCACCGCGTTGTTCGCCAGCTTCGGGTTCGTGACCGCGTTCGCCTTCAGCTGAGATGTGCCGACGCTGTTCTTGGGCACTGCCGTCACGGCAGCGACGCTTGTCCCGCCGAGCGCGACGAGCAGCGCGATCCCTGCCACGACCATGGATGGCGACGGTCGTCGCCAGAACGTGCTCTTCATTCGGGCCCCCTTTCGGTTAGGCCGACGCTAACAAGGTGTCTTTCCCGAAACCTAGGTCGCAACAAACACGCAGACGGCGTAGACGCGAAGGCGCCAGGCCGCGTCGGTCTTGACGAGCTCAACGGCGCGGGCCCGCCAGCCGTCGTCCGTGGGCGCGCTCTCCGTGACGCTGATCCGGTCGCGCCCCTCGCCGGAGACGTCGGCGCCGCCCGAGATCGCCTTCTTGCCTGGCGGGCAGAGCACCGTCACGCCCTTCGGGCTCGCGGAGGTAAGCGGCGTCTCCTGATGTACGACTTGGTAGCCGCTCGTACCGGGAGCGCCCTTCTCGCCTTGCGGTCCCTGCGGCCCGAGCGGACCGCGTGGCCCAGGCAGGAGCGATCCCTTGCGGAAGTCCGCCTTCGTCAGCGTGCGATCCCGGATGTCCGTTCCGAGGATCGTCGAGTTCGCGATGTCGTGCGACGTGACCGACCCGTCCCGGAGCTTCGCGCTGACGACCGCGTCGTCTGCGAGCTGCGCGGTGCCGACGCTGCCGTCGGGAAGGGCGACGGCGGCGAGTGCCGTCCCCCCGAGAGCGACGAGGAGCGCTGCACAGGCGACGACCAGCGCCGGGGAGGGGCGCCGGCGGAGGAGCGACCGCATTGCATCGACGCTACCACCGCGTCCGGCCGTCTCCGGCCGGGCAGGAACGTCCGTACGCCTCCCTAATCTCAACGCGTGAAGGTCAAGATCCTCGGCATCGACCCCGGGACGGCTGCATGCGGGTACGGGATCGTCCAGTACGACGGCGAACGGCTCCGAGCCATCGACTTCGGGTGGTGGAGCACGCCCGCCGCGGAACCGCCGCAGGCGCGGCTGATGACGATCTTCGCCCGCGTGGAGGAGCTCATAGAGGCACACGCTCCCGATGCGGTCGCGCTCGAGGAGTCGTTCGTCGGCGTCGACGCCCGCACCGCGCTCTCTGTCGGGCAGGCCAGGGGCGCCGTCCTCGTCGCGTCCGCGCGCGCCGGCGCTGACTGCACGGAGTACTCGCCGGCGATGGTCAAGAAGGCCGTCTGCGGCCACGGCCGCGCCGAGAAGGGCCAGATGCAGCGGATGGTGAAGGCGATTCTCGCGCTCGACGAGCTGCCGACGCCGCACCACGCCGCTGATGCGCTGGCGGTTGCGATCTGCCACGCGCTCGCGCCGCCGCTCCTCAAGGTGGCGTCGTGATCGCCCGGCTGAGAGGCACCCCGGCCGGCCGCACGCAGGACGGGCTCGTGCTCGACGTTGCCGGGGTCGGTTATCTCGTGCAAGCGACGCCTCGTGCACTCACCCGCGCCGACGGCGCCGGAGAGATCACGATCGACACGTACCTCCACGTCCGCGAGGACGCTCTCCAGCTCTACGGGTTCGCGGACGTCGCGGAGCGGCGCCTCTTCGAGCAGCTGCTCAGCGTCTCCGGTGTCGGACCGAAGGTCGCGCTCGCGATCGTGTCGGGCTCGACGCCTGCGGAGCTTCGCCGTGCGATCGCGCGGGAAGACACCGCCCGATTCGAGGCGATCCCGGGGATCGGACGCAAGACGGCGCAGCGTGTCGTCCTCGAGCTCAAGGGCTCCTTGGGTGACGAGGAAGCCGTCGAGGACGGCGACACGCACGTCGTCGCGCGTGACGCCCTGGTCGAACTCGGCTACTCGCTCGTCGACGCGGAGGCGATCCTCTCCAAGATCGATCCGACGCTCGCGCCCGAGGAGCAAGTGCGTCAGGCGCTGCGGCAGGCCGCGTGAGCGCGACGCGTCTGTTGTCGCCGATGGTCGAGGCGGAGGGCGAGGAGGAGCTCGACCGCTCGCTCCGCCCGCGCACGCTCGACGAGTTCGTGGGACAGGAACGTCTGCGCGAGCAGCTGGGGATTGCGCTCGAGGCGGCACGGGGGAGAGGTGAGGCGCTCGACCACGTCCTGCTCGCCGGCCCGCCCGGGCTCGGCAAGACGAGCCTCGCCCACGTGATCCGGGCCGAGCTGGGCGTCGGCCTTCGCTCCATTGCAGGGCCGGCGCTCGACCGCAAGGGCGACCTTGCGGCGATCCTCACCACGCTCGAGGAGCGCGACGTGCTGTTCATCGACGAGGTGCATCGTCTCGCGCCTGCGGTCGAGGAGATCCTCTACCCGGCGCTCGAGGACTTCCGCCTCGACATCGTCGTCGGCCAGGGCCCTTCAGCACGGACGCTCGCGCTCGACCTGCCGCCGTTCACGCTCGTCGGCGCGACCACGCGGACGGGTCTCCTGACGACGCCGCTCCGCGACCGCTTCGGTATGACCTTCCGGCTCGGCTATTACGAGCACGCCGAGCTTGCGACCATCGTCCGCCGCTCTGCACGCATCCTCGCCGTCGAGATCGAGGACGAGGCGGCCGACGAGATCGCCCTGCGCTCGCGCGGTACGCCGCGCGTCTCGAACCGCATCCTCCGACGGGTGCGAGACGTGGCCGAGGTGCGGCACGGCGGCGCGATCACCCGCGAGATCGCCGGCGAGGCGCTAGCGCTGCTCGAGGTGGACGACAAGGGCCTCGAGCGGATCGACCGCGAGCTGCTCCACGCGGTCGTCGTGAAGTTCGAGGGCGGGCCGGTCGGCCTGTCGACGCTCGCCGTGACGCTCGGCGAGGAGCCCGACACGATCGAGGACGTCTACGAGCCGTACCTCCTTCAGCTCGGCTTCATTCAGCGGACGCCTCGCGGTCGCATCGTCACGACGCTCGGGCGCGACCACATCGGGCAGACGGCGGTCGACGGGACGCTCTTTTGAATCCTGATCTGTGGATCCCGGGCGCGCCGGCGCCTTCGCTCGAGGATTTCGTGGGCCGTGTGCACCAGCGCGTCGAGGCGTTCGCGAAGGAGCAGGAGGGCGGACAGGCGGCCGTGTCGGTCGAGCTCGGGGACGGCTCCGTCCACCGCCTGTTGACGATCCGCGCCGAGCCGGGTTACGGCTTCGTGACGCTCTGCCCGTGGCGCGAGGACGGCGGGCCCGAGGAGATGATCGTGCCGGTGGGGGCGATCGCGCGGATCACGCTCAGCCCCCTCGAGGAGCACCCGCCGTTCGGGTTCGGCCCGCCGGCAGAGAAGGCCTGATCCGGTGCGTCAGCGACGGTAGCGGACGTCGCGCCAGCATGGCACTGGGGCGATCTCGAGCAGAGCGCGGTCGCCGTTGGCGTCGAAGTAGCTGAAGTCGGCCGTGTCGTCGTCCCAACCGACCTCGAGCAGGCCTTCCTTCACGCGATGGTCGAGCCACGCGCTGCGGAATACGAGCTTCCGTAGCCAGTAGACGAGCGACTCGTCGCCGATGAGGGAGATCTCGTCCCAGTGTCGAAGGAGGTAGTGGCCGAGCGTGCTGCGGGGCGGCGCGGACAGCTGTCCGTCAGCCGTCAGCTCGACCAAGTCGGCCGTCTCGTCGTCGTCGAGCTCGTTGTGCTCCAGGAGCCCGAGCTTGACGGCGGCTGCGACGACGCGCTCCTCGAAGTCGCACCGAGAGAAGGAGAAGCGGTAGTCGAGGAAGTCGACCGCGTAGTCGTCCCCCGACCGGTAGCTCGTCTCTAGCACCTCGCCAGGATAGCCCCGCGCACGGCTTCCGAGCGCCGTCCGGCCGCCGCCGTAGCGTGGACGGAATGGAGTGGTCACTCTCCCGCTGCGACCCCGCCGAGGCGCGTGCCCTCGCTGCAGCGCTCGGCGTTTGCGAGACGACGGCGCGTGTTCTCGTGCGTCGCGGCTACGGCGATGTGTCCGCGGCGGATGCGTTTCTCGCCGGTGCGATGCCGGCGCACGACGCCAACGGGCTCGGGGATGTCGAGAAAGCGTGCCAACTTCTCCACAAAGCAATTCGCGAGGGCACCCGGATCTGCGTCCACGGCGATTACGACGTCGACGGCATCTGCGCAACCGCGCTTGCAGTCACCTGCCTGCGCGATCTCGGCGCCGACGTCGGCTGGCACCTGCCGAGCCGCTTCGAAGAGGGCTACGGGCTGGCCGGGGAGACGCTCGTCCGCCTCTCGGAAGAGGGGTACGGCCTCGTGCTGACCGTCGACTGCGGAATCACGGCCGTCGAGGAGGTCGCAGAGGCTCGTCGACTCGGGCTCGAGATCATCGTCACGGATCACCACCGCCCGGCGGAGACGCTTCCGGACTGTCCGATCGTCGCCACGCGCCCTTCGGAGTACCCCTTCCCCGAGCTCTGCGGCACGGGCGTCGTCTTCAAGCTGCTCCAGGTGCTCGCGCAGGACGATCTCGATCGCCACCTCGACCTCGTCGCGCTCGCGACGATCGCGGACGTCGTGCCGCTCGTCGACGAGAACCGCGCGTTCGCGATCTCCGGCCTCCGGGAGCTCGCACGGACACGGAGCCCCGGTCTACGAGCGCTCATGAGCACCGCGAGCGTTGACCCGGCGGTCGTCGACGAGAGTGCGGTCGGCTTCCGGCTCGCGCCCCGGATCAATGCCGCCGGCCGTCTATGCCGGCCCGAGGCGGCGCTCGAGCTGCTGCTAGCGGACGATGAGGCGACCGCCACCCGGCTCGCGGGCCAGCTCGAGGCGCTCAACCGCGATCGGCGTTCGGTCGAGGAGCGCATCGTGCGCGAGGCGGTCGCGCAGGTCGACTCCTGGCCCGAGTCACGCCGCCGTGCGCGCGGCTACGTGCTCGCCGACGAGGGGTGGCACGAGGGCGTGATCGGCATCGTCGCCTCGCGGCTCGTCGAACGATACGGCCGGCCGGTGGTGATGATTGCCGGCACGGACGGCGAGTGGAAAGGATCGGGACGCTCGCTACCTGTGTACGACCTCCACGCCGGGCTGGCGGCGTGCGCCGACCATCTCGAGCGATTCGGTGGCCATCGGGCGGCGGCGGGCCTCGCGGTGCGGCCCGAGGCGGTCGATGCGTTCGCGGAGGCCTTTGCGGCGCACGCGGGCGCGCACCTCACAGACGACGACCTGCGGCCCGTGACGCGGATCGACGCGGCTGTGCCCGGATCGGCGCTGACGCTGGAGCTGGCCGAAGAGCTACGACGTCTTGCGCCATTCGGCCTCGGCAACCCCGGTGTCACGCTGCTCCTGCCGGGCGCCGAGCTCGTGGGCGTGCAGACCGTCGGAGACGGTAAGCACGTCAGGTTCCAGGTTCGCGACCGCGAGCGGCCCGCCGGCAGCGCGATCGCCTTCGGGTTCGGCGGGCAGCTCGACAGCCTCCAGCGCGAGACGACGTTCGATCTCGCCTTCCGCCTGCAGGAGAACCGCTGGAACGGCACCGTCTCGCCGCAGCTCGTGGTGCGGCGAATCCTCGAGGGAGAGCCGCGCTACCACGAGCTGCGCAGCTGGCTGCTCGAGGAGTGGGCTCGAGGCGAAGACGTCTGGAGCCCGGAGGCTCGGGCGATCTTCGGCGAGCTCGCGCTCGACGGGAACGAGCCAACGAGCCTCTACGAATCCGAGACGTTCCGGGCGCTCCTCGCCGAAGGCGAGAGCCTCGCCCGAGCGGCCTGACAGCTGCGCTCCTACGACTGAGGAGCGCCGAGCGAGCGCTGCGGGCGCGCGTCGATCTCTGTCAGGAGCCTGATCAGCTCGCGAAGCGCCCGGCGACGCCGGCGGTGTTGCTGAAGTCGTTCGAGCAAGGGCTTCACGTTCGTCGGTGCCTCCGACATTCCTCTCGGACGGGGGCGCCGGCGGCACGAGCCCTCACGTGAGGGCAAAAGCGCGCCGACTACACTTGGAGCATGGCCGTCGTCGAGGCCCAAGAGCAGCATCAGCACCTCGTCGAGGAGCTGATCGCCGACGTCGAGGCGTACAAGCCGGACGTCGACCGCGAGCTGCTCCGCCGGGCGTTCGCGTTCGCGGAGCGGGCCCACGGGGGCCAGATGCGGCGCTCGGGGGACGAGTTCATCCACCACCCCTGGGGCGCGGCCAAGATCCTCGCAACGCTCCATCTCGACGAGCAGACGCTCGCGGCCGCGCTGCTTCACGACGTCGTCGAGGACACGGACACCGAGCTTTCAGACGTCAAGAGCGAGTTCGGCGACGACGTCGCGCGGCTCGTCGAGGGCGTCACGAAACTGACGCGGATCCAGTTCGCGAGCCGCGAGCAGGCCGAGGTCGAGAACTACCGCAAGATGATCGTGGCGATGGCGCAGGACCCGCGGGTGATCCTGATCAAGCTCGCCGACCGGCTCCACAACATGCGGACGATCGAGTACCTCGGCCGCCAGAAGCAGATCCAGAAGGCGAAGGAGACGCTCGAGATCTACGCGCCGATCGCACACCGGCTCGGCATCCACGCGATCAAGTGGGAGCTCGAGGATCTCGCCTTCGAGCGCCTTCACCCGCGGAAGTACGCCGAGATCGAGGCGATGGTGGCGGAGCGCCGGGGCGACCGCGAGGACGACGTGAAGAGCGCGGCGCGGCTGCTGCAGCGCGAGCTCGACAAGTCGGACATCCCCGCAGAGATCTCTGGCCGCCCGAAGCACTTCTACTCGATCTACGACAAGATGGTTCGGAAGGGTCGCGAGTTCAACGAGATCTACGACCTGACCGCGATGCGCGTGATCGTCGAGCGCGCTGCGGACGAGGGAACGCGCGACTGCTACGGCGCGCTCGGGCTCATCCACTCGCTCTGGAAGCCGATGCCCGGCCGGTTCAAGGACTTCATCGCGATGCCCAAGCTGAACCGCTACCGGGCGCTGCACACGACGGTGATCGGGCCCGAAGGGAAGCCGCTCGAAATCCAGATCCGTACACGCGAGATGCACCGCGAGGCCGAGTTCGGAATCGCGGCGCACTGGGTGTACAAGCGAGGGAAGCGCGGGCGCGGCGACGAGGAGTGGACGGCGTGGATGCGACAGCTGATCGACTGGAACGCAGAGGAGTCCGATCCGCGCGAGTTCATGAAGACGTTCCGCAAGGACTTCTTCTCCGAAGAGGTCTACGTCTTCACACCGAAGGGCGAGGTGAAGACGCTGCCCTCCGGCTCGACGCCGATCGACTTCGCGTACGCGATCCACACCGACATCGGCCACCGCACGGTGGGCGCGAAGGTGAACGGGCGGATCGTCCCGCTCCACTACCACCTGAGAAGCGGCGACTTCGTGGAGATCCTGACGGCGAAGACCGGCCGCGGGCCGTCCCGTGACTGGCTGTCGCTCGCGGCGTCCTCCCGCGCGCGCAACAAGATCCGCCAGTGGTTCTCGCGTGAGACGCGCGAGGAGACCGAGCAGCGCGGCCGCGAGGCGCTCGAGCAGGCGCTCCGCGCGCAGAAGCTTCCGTACAAGAAGCTCCAGGGCTCCGCAGTGCTCGCCCAGGTGATCCGAGAGACGGGCTTCAAGAAGGCGGAGGACTTCTACATCGCGCTCGGCTCCGGCAAGCTCCAGCCCACACAGATCGTCCGCAAGGTGATCCAGCGCCTGAAGACCGAGGAGGTCGCGGAGGAGGAGACGGTCTCGCTAAAGCCGACGCGCGAGCGACCGTCGTCGAATCAAAGCCTCGGGGTCAAGGTGTCCGGCGTCGAGGACGTCCTCGTTCGCCTTGCGAAGTGCTGCACGCCGGTGCCCGGCGACGAGATCCTCGGCTACATCTCGCTCGGACGCGGGATCACGATCCACCGCGAGGACTGCCCGAACGTCAAGGCGCTGCGTCGGAACCCGGAGCGGCTGACGCCCGTGTCGTGGGACGGTGACGCCTCGCGTAGCTTCCGCGTTCAGGTCGCCGTCGACTCGTGGGACCGACCGCGGCTGCTAGAGGACGTCGCCCGCACGTTCGCCGAGCACGGCGCCAACATCGTCGCGTACGGCGGCGTGGTCGAGGATCAGATGGCGCGGAACCGCTACACGGCCGAGCTCGGCGACGTGAAGTCCCTGCGCGGGCTGCTCAACGGCCTGCGACAGATAGATGGCGTCTTCGACGCGTACCGCGTGACTCCGCAGTAGCCCGCGCGTGGACCCGAACCGCGCGACGATCTTCGGCACTGTCGCCGAGCAGTACGAGCGCGCGCGGCCCGACTACCCGGAGGAGGCGGTCGCGTGGCTCGCTTCCGAGCTGCGGATCGGGCCCGACAGCGACGTTCTCGACCTCGCCGCCGGCACGGGCAAGCTGACGCGGCAGCTCGCGCGGCTCGGCGCGCGCCTGATCGCCGTCGAGCCCGATGACGCGATGCGAGCCGAGCTCCGGCGGATCCTGCCCACGGTCGACGCGCGTGCGGGAACGGCCGAGGCGATCCCGCTCGCGGACGCGAGCGTCGACGCGATCACCTGCGCCCAGGCCTTCCACTGGTTCGACGCGGAGGCTGCGCTTCGAGAGCTGTGGCGCGTGCTCAAGCCGGGAGGCGGCGCCGGTCTCGTCTGGAATCTCCGCGACGACTCCGACCCGTTCAACGCGGCGCTGACGGCGATCGTCGGCGAGAGCGACCGGGGCTGGAACGTCGAGCGCTTCTTCCTCGACGCGCTCGGCGGTTCGGCTCTCTTCGGCGACGTCGCGCGGTACGCGTGCTCCTACGTGCAGCTGCTGCCGCGCTCGGAGCTCGTCGCCCGCGTCGCTTCGATGAGCGCCGTGGCCACGCTCGGGAAGGAGGAGCGCAACGCCGTCTACGCGCGGGTCGAAGCGTTCGCCGAGACGGCCTCCGACCCGCTCCGCATCGCCTACGTGACCGAGGCGTACGCGTTCCACCGCGTCGGCTGAGAATCCCTCGAACGGGGGATCGAGCCGGGTGAGGCCCGTGGGTACCCCGTTCGAGTGGTGGCGCGTCGGAGGTGCCGCTTTCCAGGCACGTTAGCGGCGAACGGGGGAGGGCTCACTCCTCGAGGTCGGCGCCCTCGAACGCCCGGATCGGCTCGCGGAAGTGCTCGGGAACCTCTGTCGCTGTGTGGGTGGCGATCTCGACGAGCACGAGCGTCTGGTGCGCGATCACCATCCGCCGGTCGTCCTCCATCCCGTACGCCGCGCATTCGTACGTCACGCTCGTCCGACCGATACGCGCGACACGGATGAACGTCTCGACCAGGTCGTCGAAGCGGGCCGGGGCGAGATAGTCAAGCGTGCAGGCGCGCATGACGAACTCCCGCTCCTGCCGCTCGGCTCGCATCATCCCCAGATGCCGGTGGTATTCGACCCGCGCGAGGTCGAAGAATGGGAGATAGCGGCCGTAGTAGACGACGCCCTGGGCGTCCGTGTCCGAGAAGCCCACCCGTTCGATCGCCGAGTACTTGAACGGCGGCTTGCGATCGGTCACCTGGCCGCGCTCGAGGTCCACGCTCCGATGCTAACGGCAGCCTAGAGTGAGCTCGATGAAGGTGGGCGTGATGTTGCCCGTCGGCGGCATGGACGGTCCCGACGGCCGGAGCCCGGATTGGGCGGACGTGAGGGCGATCGCGGAAACGGCCGAGCGCCGGGACTTGGACTCGGTCTGGATCGCGGACCACCTCCTGGCCGAGATGGCGGACGGCTCGGTCCACGGCATGCACGACGCCTGGACGCTCCTGAGCGCGGTCGCTGCGGTCACCACTCGCGTCGAGCTCGGCCCGCTCGTTCTCTGCACGTCGTTTCGGAGCCCGAGCGTGATCGCCAACATGGCCGCCACGCTGGACCTCGTCTCGGGCGGGCGGTTGATCCTCGGCCTGGGCTGCGGCTGGCACGAGCCCGAGTACCGGGCGTTCGGGTTCCCCTTCGACCATCGCGTGAGCCGGTTCGCCGAGGCCGTCGAGATCGTCGTTCGGCTCCTCGACGGCGAAAGCGCTCACGTTCCGCGGTGACTACTACGGGGTCGAGGATGCCGCTCTGGCGCCGGCTCCCGCTCGGCGGATCCCGGTGCTCGTCGCCTCCAAGCAAGAGCGGATGAACGGACTGACCGCACGGTGGGGAGACATGTGGAACACAGCGTGGTTCCGGCGGCCGGACGATCGATTCGACGAGCGCCGGGCGCTCTTCGAGCAGGCGCTCGCGGCGCAGGCAAGACCGGCAGAAGACGTCCGGCAGACGGTCGGCATCCTCGTCGAGGAGGAGGACTCAGCCGAGGACATCGCCAGCGCGCTCGGCGCGTGGCACACGGCGGGCATCGATCACGTGATCGCGAACGTCGAGCCGCTCACCATCCCCTCGGTCGAACGGCTCGCGGCCGGGGCGGAGCTGTACAGGGGAGCCGTGCCCGCTAGGAGCTGATAACGGCGAGCACCTCATCGCGTTTCTCCTCCATCAGCTCACGCGACCGCGCCTCGAGGTTGAGCCGGAGCAGCGGCTCCGTGTTCGACGGGCGCACGTTGAAGCGCCAGTCGTCTGAGTCGACCGAGAGACCGTCCAGGTGCGAGACGGCGCCCTCCCGCCCGAAGCGCTCCTTCAGCTCCTGGAGCTTCACGGGCACGTCCGAGACGGTGGAGTTGATCTCCCCGGTGATGAAGTAGCGCTCGCGGAAGGGGCGAAGGATCTCGGACAGCTTGGTGTCCCGGCGGGAGACGAGCTCCAGCATGAGCAGGAACGGGATCACGCCCGAGTCGGCCTGGAAGAAGTCGCGGAAGTAGTAGTGGCCCGATACCTCGCCGGCGAACGCGGCGTCGTCCTTGCGCATCCGCTGCTTGATGAACGCGTGCCCGACGCGGCTCATCAAGGCGACGCCGCCTGCGCCCATGATCGTCTCCGGCACCGCCCGGCTCGCCCGCACGTCGTAGATCACCTTCGCGCCCGGCTCCCGCTCGAGCAGCGATGCGGCGAACAGCGCCGTCGCGAAGTCGCCCGCCACGAACTCCCCCGTGTCGTCGACGAAGAAGCAGCGGTCGCCGTCGCCGTCGAACGCGACGCCGAAATCGGCTCCCTCCGCCAGCGTCTTTTCGACGATGAACGCCCGGTTCTCCTCGAGCAGGGGGTTCGGCTCGTGGTTCGGGAAGCTTCCATCCGGCTCGAAGTAACAGGGGACAGCGTCGATCGGTAGCCGCTCGAGGATCGGCGGGAGCATCGCGCCCGCCATCCCGTTCGCGGCGTCGATCACGACCCGTAGCTGCCGGATGCTCGCAAGATCGACGAACGAGAGCACGCGCTCGACATACGCGCTCTGGATGTCGCCCCTCGTCACCCGTCCAGCCTGGCCAGGTCCCAGGGACTGTCCCTCGGACCTGGCCAAAATGGCCAGTGCGCGGTCGCGGATCGCCAAGAGCCCCGAGTCCCCGCCGACGGGCAACGCGCCGCGGCGCACGATCTTCATGCCGATGTACTCGCCGGGGTTGTGTGAGGCGGTGACGGCGATCCCGCCCTCGAGCTCGAGCTCGCCGACGGCGAAATAGAGCTGTTCGGTGCCGACCATGCCGACGTCGACGACGTCGGCGCCGGCGTCCGCGGCTCCCGCGATCGCAGCGGCGGCGACGGTCGGCGCCGAAACGCGCATGTCGCGCCCGACCGCGATGCGGCGAGGCTCGAACTCCTCGACGTACGCGCGTCCGATCGCGTAGGCCCCGTCCTCGTCGAGCTCCGTCGGATAGATCCCGCGGACGTCGTACGCCTTGAAGACCTTCGGGTCGAGCACGAGATGGATCGTAGTGAGGAAGCCGATCATGCGTTTCCGCGTTCGTACACTTACGTGGTGCCGCAAACCGTCGAAAGAAAGCTTGCAACCGTGCTGTTCGTCGACCTTGTCGACTCGACGCAGCTCGTCACCGGGTCCGACCCGGAGGTCGTGCGCAGGAAGGTCACGGAGTTCTTCGACCGCGTCTCCCACTGCGTCACCGTGCATGGCGGCATCGTCGAGAAGTTCGCGGGAGACGCCGTGCTCGCGGCGTTCGGCATTCCACAGGCGCACGAGGACGACGCCGAGCGGGCCGCGCGGGCCGGCCTCGGGATGCGCGATGCGGTCCGCGAGCTCGGCCTCGAGGCGCGGATCGGGATCGAGGCGGGCGAGGTCGTGGTCGACCAGGGCGACTCGACCTTCGCTACGGGCGAGGCGGTGAATCTCGCCGCGCGCCTCCAGCAGGTGGCGAAGCCCGGCGAGATCCTGCTCGGCCCGACCGCGCACCGCCTCGCGCGAGGCCGTCTGCTCGTCGAGGACGCAGGCCCGCTCGAGCTGAAGGGGATGGGCGCCGCGCTCCGCTCGTGGCGCGTCGTCGGCACGCTCGACACGCGGAAGGTTCACATCACGGCCCCGCTCGTCGGCCGTGACACCGAGCTCGAGCTGCTCGAGAACACCTACGCGCGGACGCTAAGAGACGGCCGTGCGCACCTGTTCACCGTCTACGGGGAGCCTGGGGTCGGAAAGAGCCGCCTCGCACGCGAGTTCGTCGACTCGATCGAGGGCGCGAGCGTCCTCACCGGCCGCTGCCTCCCTTACGGCGAGGGCATCACGTACTGGCCGCTCGCCGAGATGATCAAGGCCGCGACCGGGATCTCGGACGACGAGCCGCTCGAGGAGGCGTTCGAGAAGCTCCGCGCCTGCTGCGAGGACGACGCTGTCGCCGACCTGATCGGGCTTGCCGCCGGCCTGCTCGAGGCCGTCGAGGGCGAGCGCGGCGCCGAGGAGATCGCCTGGGCGGCGCGTGCGGTGATGAGCACGCTCGGCGACGTCCAGCCGCTCGTCCTCTTCTTCGAGGACATCCACTGGGCCGAGGAGCCGTTGCTCGAACTGATCGAGCACCTGGCCGACTGGGTCAGAGCGCCGCTCCTCATCCTCTGTCTCGCGCGGCCCGAGCTGCTGGACGTGCGGCCGGGGTGGGGAGGCGGCCGCGTCCGCTCGACGGCGATCGAGCTCGAGCCGCTGTCCGAGGCGGAGAGCGAGGCGCTCGTCGCGGCGCTCGTCGCCGAGCTCGACGAGCCGCTGCCCATGTCGAAGAAGCTTCTCGACCGCACCGAGGGGAACCCGCTGTTCGTCGAGGAGACGATCCGGATGATCTCGGAGACCGGCGACGGCGACCGGATACCCGACACGCTGCAGGCGCTGATCGCGGCGCGGATCGACCACCTGTCCGCGGACGGCAAGACGCTCCTCCAGCGCGCCGCGGTCATCGGCCGGATCTTCTGGGAGGGCGCTGTCTCGCATCTCATGCCGGGCGACGGCGTCCAGACGCTGCTCGACGACCTCCTGCTCCGCGAGCTCGTGCTCCGCGAGCCGCGCTCGTCGATCCACGGCGAGCGCGCGTTCCGCTTCAAGCACATGCTGATCCGGGAGGTCGCGTACTCTGGCCTCTCCAAGCAGTCGCGCGCACAGCAGCACCGGCGCTTTGCGGAGTGGCTGAAGGAGCGTGCCGGCGAGGAGCTGCTGGAGATCCGCGCGTACCACCTCGACCAGGCGGCTCTGCTCCTGACCGAGCTCGACGGCGCGCCGCCTGACGAGCTCAGGTCCGAGGCCGCAGGCGCCTTGACCGCTGCCGGCAAGCGGGTGCTCGCACGTGAGCAGTACAAGTCGGCGCGACGACTGCTCGTCCGCGCCGTCGAGCTCGAGCCGACGCTCAAGCGGCGCTACCACGCAGCGCGTGCCGTGTGGCGTCTCGGTGACCTGACGGCGGTTGCGATCGAGATGGAGAAGGTGCGCGCGGAGGCGGAGCGAGAGGGCGACGGGCCGACCGAGGCTCTCGCACTGACGGCGCTAGCGGACGCGGTGCTCAGACAGAGCGGCGACACGGCGCGCGCCGAGCAGCTGATCGAGCGGGCGCTCACGCTTCAGGAGAGCGAGACCGACGCCGACGCGCATTTCGACTCGCTCTTCGTCCGCGCATCCATCGGCATCGGGCGCGGGAGGATGACCGAAGGCCTTCCGTACATCGAGCAGGCCTTCTCGATCGCCCTCGCCGCTGGTCGGAAGGATCTCCAGACGATCGCCGCGCAGGCGCTCGCGCAGGCGCACATCGTGCGGCTCGAGCTCGACGCGGCCGAACGGCTGGTCGACAAGGCGCTCGAGCTTTCCCGCGAGAGCGGAAGCCCTCGCGCCCGCGGCTCGGCGCGGCTCACCCTCGGTTGGCTGCGTCGGATGCGCGGCGACTACGACGGCGCCGAGGAGGCGTACGTGGAGGCGCACGAGCTCTTCGAGGAGATCGGTCATGCCACCTTGCTTGCCGCCTCGCTCGCACGTCTCTCGGATGTCGCCGCCCGGCGCGGGGATCTACCCCTCGCGGAGAAGCGCGTGCGGGAGGCGATCCGCTTGCTCGGGCCGCTCGCACAGCACGCCGAGCTGGCGGAGTCCCAGGCGGAGCTTGCGATCATCCTTGCCGAGCAGGGGAAGGTGGACGAGGCGGAGCGGCTGATCGCGGCGGCAGAGGAGCAGGCGGCCGCAGAGCCCTCTCGCCAGTACACCCTCGCGACTGCGCGAGCGGCTGTGTCGGTTGCACAGGGCCGCGAGGATGACGCCGAGGCCCTCTACCGGGAGGCGCTCGCGATCACGGAGGAGCTCGACTTCACAGCGCTCCAGGCGGAGGCGATGCGGAAGCTCGCAGACTTCCTCTCGGAGAGCGGGCGCCTCGACGAAGCCGCGCCCTACGAGGAGCGGCTCGCCGTTCTCGCGCCCGTTCCGAAGAGCGCGGCTGAGATCGCCTGAGTCGACTCCTCGTCCGGCGACTCGCTGATTACCGTCGCCGGCCGCTCGAACCGCTCGAGCGCCTCACGCAGTGGATCCGCGCGGAGCGTCCCCTCCCCGTAGGGCAGGTGCTTCGTTTCATTTCGGTTCGCGAACGCAATGTCGGAGAAGTGGATGTGGAACGGCGCGCCCGCTTCCTGGACGCCGTCGACCGCCTCGAGCGCGTCTGCGAACGGCTCGACTTCCGTCAGAGCGCCGTCGCTCGTCGCGTGCATATGGGCGAAGTCGAGCACAGGGCGCACCCAACCGGTGCGGCTCGAGATCTCGACCACGTCGGAGACCGAACCGAGGTCGCGCACCCGGCCCATCACCTCGACGCCGAACGGGACCGCGCGATCCTTGCCCTCGAGCCTTGCGCGGAGCTCGCCGAGCTGCTCGACAACGGAATCGATCGCGTCCTCACGGGGCCGCCCGAGCAGAAACCCGGGATGGAAGACGACGACCTCGGCGCCCGCCGCCTTCGCTATGCCCGCGGAGTGATCGAGCATCCCCACGGCCATGTTCAGCTTCTTCCCGCGCTCCGCGTGCCCCATGAAGCCGGCAAGCGGCGCGTGGACGGAGAGCGCGATGTCGTGCTTGCGTGCGAGCTCACCGAAGCGCGCCGCGAACTCCTTGTCCATCCAGAACTTGCGCTCGAAGTCGATCTCACACGCGCTGTAGCCGCGTTCGACGAGCAGAGCGATCGCCGCGTCCGGGCTCTCCTGTGAGGGAACGCGCGCCGGTCCGAGACGAATAGCGCCCAAGAACGCAAGCTAGCGCATCTCCGTCCGATCCCCTCTCTACGTTGTTTCCATGGCCAATACACCGTCACGTGTCGATCTGCTCGAGCTCGATATCGACCTCCGGCTCGCCGATCTCTGGCGCGAGCTCGAGGAGATCCCGGAGTGGAATCTCGAGATCGCGGCGGCGTTCATGCGCGCCGCGTACGGGAAGGGGTACTGCGACGCACTGACGGAGGACGACCACGGGTCGCTCTGTCACGACCACGGGTACCGTCTGCCGGCCAAGCGCGACGCCCAGCGTTCCTAGGACAGTCCGGAACACGCCCGCGAGCTAGAATCGTCCCGTGGCTCGCAAGCGCAGCCCCGCGCGCCTCGTCGTCGCGCTCGGCGTCGCGGCCGCACTCGCCGTCTTCCTCCTCTACACCTCGATCGCCGGGGGCACGAACGCGTCGCTCCGTCCGAGCCAGCTCACAGGGCACGCGAACGAGAAGGTCCAGCTGGCAGGGCTCGTGCTCGGGCCGGTGACCGGCGACTCGCACGCGGACGGCATGCGTTTCCGCCTCCGCGACATCGACGGCAAGGCGACGGTGCGCGTCGTCTACACGGGCTCGAAGCCTGACCTCTTCCGCGTCGGACGGCACGTGTACCTCAAAGGCGCGCTCGAGCACGGGACGTTCGTCGGCGAGCGGGACTCGCTCGTCACGAAATGCCCGTCGAAGTACGCACCCAAGCAGTCCTCTCCTTAGGCCATGGCCGAGCTCGGGCGCGCAGCGCTCATCGTCTGCCTCGGCCTTTCGCTCTATGCGCTCGTCGTGGGCTTGCTCGCGGCCTGGAAGGGGAAGCGGCGGCTGGCCGCGTCCGCGCAGAACGCCCTCCTCGCCGCGTTCGTCGCCGCAGCGGTCGCGACGGGCGTCCTGCTCTCGGCCCTAATCCGTCACGACTTCTCGTTCGTCTACGCGGCGGACTTCACGAGCACGAAGCTTCCGCTGCTCTACACGGTCTCGGCGCTGTGGGGCGGACAGGCAGGATCGCTGCTCCTCTGGCTGCTCGTGCTGACGGGGCTCTCGAGCGCGGCGATCCTCTTCAATCGCTACGCGGCGAGAGAGGTGATCGCATGGGCGGTGCCGGTGCTGGGGCTCGTCGCATCGTTCTTCGCGCTCCTCCTCGTTGCGGTCGCCTCGCCGTTCGACACGCAGACGGCGCCGCTCGAGGGGGCCGGGCTCAACCCGAGCCTCCAGAACCCGTACATGGTCGCGCACCCACCGATGCTCTATCTGGGCTACGTCGGCCTGACGATCCCGTTCGCCTTCGCAATGGGCGCGCTGCTCTCCGGCCGCACGGACGAGCGCTGGATCGTCGCCACGCGCCGCTGGACGCTCGGGGCATGGGCGTTCCTCGGCATAGGCCAGCTGCTCGGGATCTCACTGGGCGTACGTCGAGGTCGGCTGGGGCGGGTACTACGCCTGGGATCCGGTCGAGAACGCCGCGTTGATGCCGTGGCTCGCTGCGACGGCGTTCCTGCACTCGGTGATGGTGCAGGAGAAGAAGGGGATGCTGAAGGTCTGGAACGTGCTGCTCGTCGTGCTCGCGTTCTGCCTTTCGGTCTTCGGCACGTTCCTCACGCGTTCCGGGATCGTCAACTCGATCCACTCGTTCACCGAGAGCTCGATCGGGCCGTGGTTCCTCGGGTTCATCGTCTTCGTGACGATCGCGTCCTTGGCGCTCGTCCTCTACCGATTGCCTCTGCTCCAGGCGAAGACGAGGCTCGAGTCGCCGGTCTCGCGCGAGGCGGCGTTCCTCTACAACAACCTCCTGCTCGTCGCGCTCTGCCTGACGATCCTCTGGGGCGTGACCTTTCCGATCTTCTCCGATCTCGTGCGCGGCGAGTCGGTTACGGTCGGCCCGCCGTACTTCAACTTCTTCCTCAAGGCGTTCGGCCTGCCGCTGTTGCTGCTGATGGGGATCGGGCCGCTCGTCGCATGGCGCCGTGCATCGCTCCGATCGCTGAGGCGGGCACTGCTCTGGCCTGCCGCCGTCGCCCTTGCCACCGGCGTGGTGCTGCTCGTGTTCGGGGCGGGGTCCTCGGTGCCGGGGTTAGTGACATACACGTTCTCCGCCTTCGTGCTGACGTCGATCGTGCTCGAGTTCGCGAAGGGCACGCAGGCGCGGCGCGCGCTCAGTGGAGGCACCTGGCCGCGCGCCTTCTCGGACCTCATCGGGCGCAACCGACGTCGCTACGGCGGCTACGTCGTGCACGCGGCGATCGTGCTGCTCGCGATCGGCGTCGCCGGGTCCTCGGTCTACCAGACGACGCGTGAGGCGAAGCTCGCGGAGGGCGAGTCGATGGACGCGGCCGGCTACACGCTCGTGTACCGCTCGCTCGCGACGCGGGCTGCGGGAAACCACACGGAGATCCGGGCCGCCGTCGACCTCTATCGCGGCGGCGACTTCGTCAGCAGGCTCGAGCCGGGGAAGAACCGCTACGCGGCCGAGCAGCAGGTGTCGAACGAGATGGCGATCCACACGAGCTGGCTCCGCGCCGAGGACGTCGACGTGATCGCCGACCAGGTGAACGGCGACGGGAGCGTGTACTTCAAGGTGCTGGTCAAGCCGCTGGTCAACCTCATCTGGCTCGCCGGGATCGTGTTTCTCGCCGGCTCCCTGATCGCACTCTGGCCGGACCCGCGCGAGAGCCGGCGACTCGCAGAGCGCTACGAGCCTGGCGCCGTCGGCGTTCGCGTCTGATGGAAGCAGCTGCGCTCGTGCTCGGCGCCGTGCTCGCGGCGGCGTGCGTCGTCTACGTCGCTCGGCCGTTCGTGCGCGAGCCATCCGTCGCGCCGGCGGACGACCGGCTCGACGCTCTCGACGCGACCGGTCGCGAGCGGCTGGCCGCGATCGAGGAGCGCGATCGGGCCCTCGCGGCGCTCAAGGAGCTCGAGTTCGACCACCGCACGGGCAAGGTCTCGGACGACGACTACCGGGAGCTCGTCGGACCGCTCAGGGGCGCCGCCGGCTCTGCGCTCGAGGAGCTGAAAGACACACCTGCCTGAGAAGGGGTCGGGCGCGGCCGGGCGAAACCGTACTCATGGTCCGCCGCGCGGCTCTCGCGTTGCTGCTGCTCGTGATCGTCGCGGCACCGGCGGGCGCCGACACGATCATCGAACAGAAAGACTCTGTCGACGCGAAGATCGCGGCGCTCGGCGCCCGTGTCGACGAGATGCAGGCGCGCGAGGCGTCGATCAGGGCCGAGGTCGTCGGCTATTCGACACAGATCCGCGACCTCACGGTGCAGGTCGGCGACGTCTCGGCGAAGCTCGGGACGCTCGAGCGGGACCTAGATCTCCGGCGGGCGCGGCTCCATCGTCTTGACGTCGTCTATCGCCTACAGACGAAACGGCTCCGGATTCTTCGCCGTCAGCACGCCCTCGCGCTCCGGCGCCTCGACGACCGCCTCGTCCAGCTTTACGAGTCGGACGACCCGGACGCAATCTCGTTGCTCTTGACGTCCAAGAGCATCTCCGAGATGCTCGACAAGGTCGATTACCTGGAGCGCATCGCGAGCGGCGACCAGCGGATCGCCGATGCGGTGCGCGCGGCGAAGGAGCGCGTGCGTGCGCAGCGTCTGGAGACGCGCGCGACGCGCAAGCGGCATCGTCAGGAGCTACGCGTGGTCGCCCTGCGAACCGCCGAGGTGCGCGCGCTCCGGGATCGCCTGCTCGCGAATAGAAGCACTCTCGCCGGGACGAAGGCAGCGCGTGAGGACACGCTCGCATCGTTGACCGCGGCGGAGCGCGACCAGGCGAGCGAGATCGATGCCCTCCAGGCGGTGAGCTCACAGCTCGCGGCGAGGATCCAGGCGGCGCAGGCGGCGTCAGGCTCGACCGGTACCGGCGCCCCGTCCGCGGCGGGCTTCATCTGGCCCGTGTCCGGCCCGGTGACGAGTCCGTTCGGCGTGCGCTGGGGGCGCATGCACGAGGGGATCGACATTGCAGCCTCATCGGGAACGCCGATCCACGCGGCGGCCGCCGGCACGGTCATCTACGCCGGCTGGATGGAGGGCTACGGCAACCTCGTCGTCATCGACCACGGCAATGGCCTCTCGACCGCCTATGGCCACCAGTCGAGCATCGCGGTCGGCAACGGCCAGGCGGTCGCACAGGGCCAGACGATCGGCTACGTCGGCACGACCGGTCACTCCACCGGCCCGCACCTCCACTTCGAGGTGCGCGTCAACGGCTCCCCCGTCGACCCCCTCGGTTATCTCTAGAGATTGGCGAGGTGCAGGTCCGGAAGATTCCGGTAGCGCTCGTCGAGATCGAAGCCGTAGCCGACGAAGAACTCGTCAGGCGCCGTGAAGCCGACGTAGCGCACCGGTAGGTCGTCGACGAGGCGGCGGTACGGCCGGTCAAGCAGCGTGGCTACTGCCAGCGAGCGCGGCGAGCGGAGCGAGAAGGACTTCACGAGGTAGTTGAGCGTCAGCCCGGTGTCGACCACGTCTTCGACGATGAGG
Organism: uncultured Actinomycetes bacterium; assembly: GCA_963773055.1. Lineage (GTDB taxonomy): Bacteria > Actinomycetota > Thermoleophilia > Gaiellales > Gaiellaceae > PALSA-612. The sequence goes on from CAVYZL010000006.1 coordinate 582,447, forward strand.
ACATCCCGGTCGAGGATGTCCGCGTCGAGATCCTTGAGCAGGCGCACTCCGCGCTCGCCGCCCGTCTCGCGTCCCCCGTAGCCCGCGAGCTCGACGAAGTCGACCCGATGGACGATCGGCAGCGCACGGGCAAGGTCGGCCAGGAAGACGAAGCTCGCCTTGAGTGATGCGACAAGCACGGGCTCCCGTCCTGCGTAGTCCTCCGCGATCTCTGCCGCAAGGCTCGAGACGCGCGCGCGGATCTCTCCGGCGGAGAGGTAGACGTCGCCAACCCGGGAATCGAAGTCGGGAGCGTTGCCCGCGAGGGCTAGGAGGCGAGGTCGAGTCTGTATCGCTGGGCGAGACGTTCGATGTCCCGTTTGTAGAAGAGCTTCACGCGAACGTCGGGGTACCGCTCGCGGATCTTCCGGAGCTTGCGGTTCTTCCTCGTGACGAGCGACTGCTTCATCACCGTCACCTCGAGGTAGAGATCCTGCTCTGGAAGGTAGAAGTCGGGCGTGAAGGCCTCGACGATGCGGCCGTTCTCGTCCTCCTCGAGCACGAACGTGCGGGGCTCGTACGCCCAGGGGATGCGATAGTAGTCGAGGATCTTCGCGCACTCGAGCTCGGCGTCGTGAGCGAAGTGGGGCTGCCCTTGTCCGAAATATGCCTGGAAATCGTGGATTTCCGCGGTCACCGGAGTCAGGGTAGCAGCCGGTCCGGATGCCCCTCGCGCCGCTGCCGGCCGCGCATTGCGCCGCCTCGAGCGCTCCGCCGTGGTAAGAACGGCCGCGACACATGCGCCTGAAGATCCGCCTCACGCCGCAGCACAAGGAGTTCTTCCGCCTCTACGAGCGCGCGGCCTCGAACGCGGTCGACACCGCTCGTCTGCTCGTTGAGCTGCTCGATCGCTTTCCCGAGGACGGGAGCGAGCTCGTCCGCCAGGTGAAGGATCGTGAGCACGACGGCGACCGGCTGACGCACGAGATCATCGATCTCCTCAACCGAACGTTCGTGACCCCGTTCGACCGCGATGACATGTACCGGCTTGCCGGCGCGCTCGACGACATCTGCGACCACATCGACGAGGCGGCGGACAACATCTTCCTCTTCGGCGTCAAGGTGATCCCCGACGAGGCCAAGCGGCAAGCAGAAGTGATCCTGCGCTCGGCGCTGCAGCTCGACGAGGCCGTCGGCCAGCTCGACGGCTTCCGCGACGTCAGGGCTCAGCTGGCCCAGCTGCGCGAGCTCGAGGACGAGGGCGACCGGCTCGAGCGTGACGCGATCGCCGGCCTGTTCCGCTCCGGCCAGGACCCGGTCTCCATCATCCGCTGGAAGGACATGCACGAACGGCTCGAGGCGGCCGTCGATGCCTGCGAGTACGCGGCCGACGTGCTCGAGGCGATCGTCGTCAAGAACCGGTAGCTCCGCGTGGAGCTCGCCCTCCTCGTCATCGTCATCGTCTTCGCGCTCGCGTTCGACTTCACGAACGGCTTTCACGACACGGCGAACGCCGTCGCCACGTCCGTCTCGACGCGCGCGCTCTCGCCGCGGGTCGCGGTCCTCGTCGCCTCGATCGCGAACCTCGCAGGCGCGTTCGTGACGACCGCGGTCGCGAAGACGGTCGGCAAGGGGATCATCGACGCCAACCTCGCGACGGAGGAGACGATCCTGGCCGCCCTGATCGGAGCGATCACGTGGAACCTGATCACGTGGCGGCTCGGCCTTCCGTCGAGCTCATCGCACGCGCTCATCGGTGGGCTGATCGGGGCGGCGCTCGCGCAGTCGGGCACGGCCGGCGTCGAGTGGTACGACGTGTTGCACAAGGTCGTGATTCCCGCGATCGTTGCGCCCGTGCTCGCGTTCGCGGGCGCCTACCTCCTCCTGCTCGCGATCTTCTGGATCTTCAACTGGGTGAGCCCGGGCATCGTCAACAGAGGATTCCGTCTCGGGCAGTTAGCGTCGGGAACATGGGTGGCGTTCACCCACGGCGCGAACGACGCACAGAAGACGATGGGTGTGATCGCCCTCGCGCTCTTCACCTACGGCGCGATCGACACGTTCTACATCCCGACCTGGGTGATCGTCGTCTCCGGTGTCACGATCGCGGCCGGGACGTACGTCGGCGGCTGGCGCATCATGCGGACGCTCGGTCAGCGCCTTTACAGCATGGAGCCGGCGTCCGGCTTCTCCGCGCAGACGTGCGCCGGCACGACGATCGCTCTGGCGACGCACATCGGCTACCCGCTCTCGACGACGCAGGTGATCTCGGGCGCCGTGATGGGCGCCGGCGCGACGAAGCGTTTCTCCGCCGTCCGCTGGGGAATCGCTGGAAACATCGTGGTAGCGTGGCTCCTGACGCATGCCGGCTGCGGGAATCGTCGCTGCCGTCTGCTACCTGCCGATCCAGGCGATCTTCGGAGGCTGAGATGAACAAGGCATATGACGAGCTGCGGAACCGTGTTGCCGAGGTCGTCGACCTCTTCGGCGCGATGGCTGTGCTCGGCTGGGACCACCGCACGATGATGCCGCGGAACGGCGCGGCGGCGAGGGCCGAGCAGCTCGGCACGCTCGCGCAGATCGCGCACACGAAGGCGATGGCGCCCGAGATCGGCAAGCTGCTCGACGAGCTCGAGCCTTGGGCCGCCGAGCAGGACTACGACTCGACGGAGGCGAGCCTGATCCGGCTCGTGCGCCGCGACTACGACAAGGTCGTGCGCGTCCCGCCCGAGCTGTCCGCCGAGATGTCGCGAACCGCCGCCACCGCCGAGCCGGTGTGGCAGGACGCGCGCAAGGCGTCCGACTGGTCGATGTTCCAGCCGTATCTCGAGAAGGTGATCGAGCTGCGGCGCCGCTACGTCGACTGCTTCGAGCCGGCGGACGAGGACTACGACATCCTGCTCGACGACTTCGAGCCGGGGATGAAGACGGCCGAGGTGCGCGCGGTGTTCGACGAGCTGAAGGAGGGGCTCGTCCCGCTGATCGCCGAGATCTCGGAGCGCCACGATGCCGTCGACGACTCGTTCCTCCACGGCGACTTTCCGATCGAGGCACAGAAGCGCGTCGAGGGCGAGATCCTCGCCGCCTTCGGCTTCACCGCGGACTCCTGGCGGCTCGACGAGACGGTGCACCCGTTCGCATCGCGCTCGGGGCTCGACGACATCCGGCTGACGACGAAGCACCTGCCCGACAGCCTCAGCTCGATCTTCTCGTCCATGCACGAGTTCGGCCACGGGATCTACGAGTACGGCGTCGACCGCGAGCTCGCGCGGACGACCCTCGCGCGTGGCACGTCGCTCGGCTTCCACGAGTCCCAGAGCCGCATGTGGGAGAACCTCGTCGGTCGCAGCCGACCTTTCTGGCAGCACTACTTCCCGCTCGTTCAGGAGGCGTTCCCGGAGCGGCTCTCGGGCATCGACGCGGAGGCGTTCTACCGCGCGGCCAACCGAGTGCAGCCCTCGCTCATCCGCATCGAGGCGGACGAGGCGACGTACAACCTCCACATCATCCTCCGCTTCGAGCTCGAGCAGGAGATGATCACCGGACGGCTGGCCGCAGCGGACGTGCCCGAAGCGTGGGACGCGAAGGTGCACGAGTACCTCGGGATCGAGGTGCCCGACGTGGCAGACGGCGCGCTCCAGGACACGCACTGGGCGGGCGGCGCGATCGGCTACTTCTCGACCTACGCGCTCGGCAACATCATCTCCGCGCAGCTCTGGGAGAAGATCTCCGCGGAGATTCCGGACGTGTACGAGTCGATCGGGCGAGGCGAGTTCGACGAGCTCCGCGAGTGGCTCCGCGAGAACGTTCACCGGCACGGGCGCAAGTACCTGCCGCGCGAGCTCCTCGAGCGGATCACCGGCGGCGGCCTCGACCCCCAGCCTCTGCTCGCGTACCTGCGGGCGAAGCTCGGCGAGATCTACGACCTTCAGCAAGTAGCCGCGTAGACTTTCCGACATGGCGGGGGCTTCGGACCAGCCTTTCCGGATCGCCCAGATCTCCGACATCCACTGCGGAGGGCCGCACTTCGTCCCGACGCTGCTCGACCGCGCGATCGCGGAGGTCAACGAATGGGAGCCGGATCTCGTCGTCTGCTGCGGCGACCTGACGACGTTCGGATACAAGCCCGAGTTCGCGGAGGCGAAGACGTTCCTCGACAAGGTCGACTGCGGCTCGCTCGTCGTGATCCCGGGTAACCACGACTCGCGGAACGTCGGTTACGTCCACTTCGAGGAGTTCTTCGGCGAGCGGAGCTCCGTGTCGCATGTCGACGGCGTGACGATCGTCGCTGTCGACTCGACCGAGCCCGACCTCGACCACGGCCGGATCGGGCGCGGCCGCTATGCATGGATCGAGGAGCAATTCGCCGAGCCCGCGAGCCTCCGCGTGTTCGTCCTCCATCACCACCTCCTGCCGGTGCCCGGCACAGGGCGCGAGCGGAACATCGTGTACGACGCGGGCGATGCGATCGAATGCCTCCAGCGCTCGCAGGTCGACCTCGTTCTCTGCGGCCACAAGCACGTTCCCTATGCCTGGCGGCTCGAGGACATGTTCATCGTCAACACCGGCACGGTGTCGTCGCTCCGGCTGCGCGGCAACACGCGTCCCTGTTACAACGTGATCGAGGTCGACGGCGCGCACGTGGAGGTGCGGCGCCGCTACCCGTACCACGGCGAGGAGCGGATGATCCGCTTCTCCACCGAGACGCACGCGTACGAGAAGTCGACGGGCGCGATCGAGGCCCAGGTCGGCACGACGACATGAGAGCCGTCGCTGTCATCGACGGAGAGCACTACGCGCCGGTCGTCCGCGCCGCTCTCGAGGAGCTGCCGTACGACTTCGTCGTCGCGTTCCTCGTCGGTGGTGTCGAGAAGCTGCGCGGAGGGGATGACTACGGCGTGCCGCTCGTGTCCGACCTCGAGTCCGCTCTCTCGGCCGACGCGGAGATCGTGGTCGACCTCTCCGACGAGCCCGTGCTCGGCCCCGAGCAGCGGCTGCTGCTCGCGTCGCGGGCCCTGGCGCTCGGCCTTCGGTACGTCGGCCCCGACTTCGCGTTCGAGCCGCCGCGCTACGAGCCGGTGGCGCTGCCCGCGATCGCCGTCATCGGGACGGGCAAGCGGATCGGGAAGACGGCGCTTACGGGCCAGCTGGCGCGGCGCCTCTCGCGAGATCGTGACGTCATCGTTCTCGCCATGGGCCGCGGCGGGCCGGCCGAGCCCGAGCTGATCGAGGCGGAGCCGACGCGCGACGAGCTAATCGCTCTCTCCCGATCGGGTCGTCATGCGGCGTCCGATCACCTGGAGACCGCGCTCTTCTCCGGCGTCCGGACGATCGGCTGCCGCCGGTGCGGCGGAGGACTGGCCGGCCAGGTCGCGACGTCGAACGTCCCGGCGGGGATCGAGCTCGCAGAGCGTCTTGCGCCCGACGTCCTGGTCGTCGACGGGAGTGGAGCGGCTGTGCCGCCAGTCCGCGCCGACGCGACGATCCTCGTCACGGGCGACGGGCAGGACGTGCGCGCGGGTCTCAACCCCTATCGCGTGCTCGTCTCTAGCCTCGTGTGCTGCACCGGCGACGACGACCAGGTCGACGCGATCCGCGCGATCGCCGAGCGGCCCGTGATCCGCGTCGATCTCGAGCTTCGGCCCGCCGAGCCGCTCGGGTCTGGCCCGGTAGCGGTCTTTACCGCAGGGCCTGCGCGTATCGATCACCTCGATGCGGACATCGTCGCTGTCTCAACGAACCTTGCGGACCGCGCGCGCTTGCGCGAGGATCTCGCCTCCATCGACGCGGAGACCTACGTGACGGAGCTGAAGGCTGCAGCGATCGACGTCGTTGCCGAAACCGCTGCGGAGCGGGGCGCGAAGGTCGTCTTCGCGCGAAACGATCTCGTCTCGCGACCAGGCGAGGCCGACATCGACGAGACGCTGGCAGAGCTCGGCGATGCCGTGTGCAGCGCCGCGGTGACGGCATGAGCGAGCAGCGGCGGATCGACCACCTTTCCCTTGGCGGCGAGAGCGGTCTTCCGTATTCGAAGGGACTGCTCGCCCGCGCCCTCGTCGCCACCGGCATGTCCGCGAGCCTCGCGTGGGATCTCGCCCTGCGGGTCGAGGACGACCTCGCCGCACTCGGCGAGGCGACCGTCGATCTCGAGCGCCTGGAGGAGCTTGCCCAGGACGTCCTCGGTGAGGAGGAGGGCGTCGCGGCGATTCGCCGGCTTCGCCAGTACCGAGCGCTGAACGACCTCGATCTCCCGATCGTCGTGCTCGTCGGCGGCGGCACCGGCACAGGGAAGTCGCGCGTGGCCACGGAGATCGCCTACCGCCTGGGGATCACGCGCGTCACCTCGACCGACTTCATCCGCCAGACGATGCGCGCCTTCTTCTCAGAGGAGTTCATGCCTTCGATCCACTTCTCGAGCTTCGAGGCCGGCGCCGCGTTTCCCGACGCCGAGGATCCGACGCTAACGGGCTTTCTCGAGCAGACGCGCAACGTGCTCGTCGGCGTGCGCGCGGTGATCGAGCGGGCTCTTCACGAAGGATGGTCGATGGTGCTCGAGGGCGTCCACCTCGTGCCCGGAATGGTGCCGACCGTCGAAGGGGCGCTTGCCGTCCAGTGCGTGCTCGAGATCGAGAGCGAAGAGGTGCACGAGGGCCACTTCTGGGTGCGCGACGGCGCAACGGAAGGACTGCGCCCGGTGCAGCGCTACGTGGACGCGCTCGACGACATACGCGAGGTCCAGCGTTTCATCGTCGGCCGCGCCGGTCGAAACGACGTGCCTGTGATCGAGAACTCCGACATCGATGCAACGATCGCGTCCGTGATGGAGCTCGTGCTGGAGAGCGTCGAGCGGCTCGAGACGGTCGCCGGTGGCGTCGACGCCTGAGACGGCCGATCGGGCCTGTATCTGCTCGCAGTACGCACGTGCGACGGAGCGCGCGGCGCTCGGGAGCGCACGCTGGCTCGGAGCAGGGAACCAGACTGGCGCGGAGGAAGCGGCCTTTTCGGGCATGCGCTCGGCGCTCGTCGAGCTGCCGATCGCCGGGCGGATCGTGATCGGCGCGGCCAATGAGGACGACGTGCTCGCAACAGGCGGTGAGGTCGGGCTCGGGCCGGAGCCCGTCGACCTCGCGCTCGATCCGCTCGAGGGCCGCGGCGTCGTGGCGCGCGGTGGACATGGCGCGATGTCGATCATCGCCGTTGGCGGCCCCGGCGCGCTGCCGGTGATGCCGGAGATGTACATGCGCCATATCGCGGTCGGCCCACGAGCCAGGGGCGCAATCGACCTGCTGAAGCCCGTCGCGGACAACGTCACCGCGATCGCTGACGTCTTCGGCCGGTCCGTGAACGATGTGACGACGATCGTCCTCGATCGCCCGCGGCATCACGACCTGATCGAGGACATCCGACGGGTTGGCGCGCGAATCAAGCTGATCCCCGACGGGACCGTGACGGCCGCAATCTCCGCCGCGATCCGTGGCACGAATGATCACCTCGCGATCGGGATCGGCGGCACGCGGCAGGCCGTCCTCACCGCGGCCGCGCTCCGCTGTCTCGGAGGCGAGCTCCAGGCGCAGATCTGGCCGACGTCGAGACGCGATATCGACATCGCACACGAGCACGGGATCGACGACGTCGAGCGCGTGTTCACCACGGACGATCTCGCGCCGGGAGAGATCATCTTCGCCGCCACCGGCGTCTCGAACGGCGACCTTCTGCGCGGCGTGCGCTTTCTCGCCGACAGCGCCCGCACGCACTCCCTCGTCATGTGCACGCGGTGCAACTGGGTCCGGTTCGTGGACGGCATCCACTTCTTCGCGCGTGACCGGCGCGAAGAGGTGCGCCTGCTCGGCTACTAGGCGGGAAACGGGATGTGGGACAGGATGAATCCTGTCCCGCCATGCTCTAATTAGCCCATGCCGACGAAGGAAGCAGTGTTCGAGGCGCTCAAGCGCGTCGAGGACCCCGAGCTCGGGATGGACATCGTCGACCTCGGCCTCGTCTACGACGTCGAGGTGGACGCGACGAACGTCAAGGTCATCCACACGCTGACGTCGATGGGTTGCCCTGCCGGCCCGATGATCCAGGAGGACATCGCCACGACCGTCCGCGAAGCCTTCGAGGACGTCGAGAACGTCGAGCTGGAGCTGACCTGGGATCCTCCGTGGACGCCCGACTTGATGTCGGAGGACGCCAAGTTCATCCTCGGCTTCGGCTGAGCCCTAGCCCGGGATCGAGAGCACGATCTTCCCGAGCTGCTCGCCAGCTTCGAGGCGCTCGTGCGCGGCACGGGCCTCCTTGAGCGGGAAGACCGAGTCGACGATCACCTTCGCGTCGCCGCTCTTGACGAGCTCGTACGCGCCCTCGAAGTCCTCCGTCGACCCCATCGACGAGCCGAGGATCGCGAGCTCCTTCCACCAGATGCGGTGGAGGGCTGCAGGTGGGTTCGGTCCGGTCGTCGCCCCGCAGACGACGATCCGCCCGCGTTGGCAAGCGACGTCCAGCGAGGTCCGCCAGGTCGATTCGCCCACGTGCTCCACGACGACGTCGACGCCATGTCCGCCGGTCGCTTCGAGCACCGCGGCCTTCACGTCGCCCGACCCGTGATTCACGGCCGCGTCGGCCCCGAGCTCCGTCGCGCGCGCGAGCTTCTCGTCGCTCGACGACGTGCAGACGACCTTCGCGCCGAGCGCCTTCGCGATCTGGAAGGCCGCCGTCGCCACGCCGCCACCGATTCCCCAAACGAGCACCCACTCGCCCGGGTGGAGCGCGGCTTTTGTGACGAGCATTCGGTACGCCGTCTCGAACACGAGCGGGAACGCGGCGGCCTGCTCGAACGAGAGCCGCTCGTCGAGCGGATAGACGTTCGCCGCCGGCACGACGGCAAGCTCTGCGTGCGTTCCGTCACGGTGCTCGCCGACGACGGAGATGCGGCCGCCGTGCTCGATGCCCGGATTGATGACGACGGGCTGCCCCAGCTCGAGCCCCCGAACGCCCGCGCCGTACGCTGCAACGACGCCCGCGCCGTCAGCGCCGAGGATGCGCGGCTTCGGTACGGAGGGTAAGCCCTTCCGCACCCACACGTCGAGATGGTTGAGCGAGGCCGCTCGCAGCTCGACGACGACGTCGTCAGGGCCAGGCTCCGGATCCGGCGCGTCCTCATAGCGAAGGACCTCCGGGCCGCCGTCCTCGTGGATCCGAACCGCCTTCACGGCAGGCCTCAGACCTTGACGCGGAGACGCGCGAGGCCGAGCTCTGTGAGCAGCTCGCGCGACCGGCGGGCGATTCTCCGGCGGAGGTCGTCCGGCTCGAGCACAGCTGCGTCGCCGCGGAAGCGGAGAATCTCGCCGACGAGCCACTCGGGGCTTCCGACCTTCTGCTCAGCGATCGCCGTCCCATCGCGGAGGAGCTGTGCCCCGCGCTCCACTTCCCAGCGCGCGACGTTCTTGCTGTAAAGGATGCGCGCCACGCGCGCGTCACGTAAGTGGTCGAGCTCGAACCCCTCGCGCGGCTCGAAGCGATCGGCACTCTTCGTCGCGCTCCGCATGCGGTCGAGCCGGAAGCTGCGGACGCCGTCACGCGTGCGGTCCCACGTGTGGACGTACCAGTGCGGGAGCTGGCGCTCGAGCCAATACGGCTCGACGACGTGGGCGATGGCCGTGTCCTCTCCGACCTTGACGTATTCGATCTCGACGAGGCGGCGCTGCTTGATTCCGTTGCTCAAGGTCGCGATCAGGTGCTCCTCGGCGCGGTCCGAGCGCGGCGACGCCGTCTGGGCGAGGTCGAATTGGCCGAACGTCTCTTCGAGCTTGCGACGGAGCTTCTCGAGGGGTCGGTGCGCTTCGGCGGCGATCATCGGGCCAACGAACTCGAGCACGAGGCGGATCGCTCTCGCCTCCAGCGGCGTCAGGCGCGGCGGCGAGCGGAACGTGTCCCCGAACAGCTCCTTGTCGACGTGAACCGTGTCGCCGCGGAGCTCGGCATACACCGCGTAGCAGCCGCCGCCGAAGTTGACGAGGTTGAGAAGGGCTAGATGCTCCTCGAGCGCCTCCGCCGGGATCGTGAACCGCTCGACGAGCTCGGACGCCGGGATCGTCGCCTCCGTGCTGTCGCCGCATGCCGCGAGGAGATATGCGAGTAGCGCTTGGAGTAGCCCGAAACGCTCGGGCGCCACCGGGCCGGCGGGACGCTCGATGGGCTCCTCGACCGCGCTCGCGACCGCGGTCGACACGCGCGGTATGGCCCCTTCGTGGCGTTCGCGCACACGACGAAGGCTGGACGCGACCTCGCGCCGCAGCTCGTCCGGCTCGAGCGGCACTGCGCGACCGTCTAGGCGGAGCACCCAGGACGCGAGGTGCTCGAGGCTGGCATACGGGGTGACGAACACGTCGTCCTCGAGACGACCGTACTGGCGATACGTCCGCTCGACCCACCAGGCGGTGTCCCCGCCGACCGCGATGCGCGCCTCGCCGACGAGCTCGCCCATCTGCCACACGGGCGGTGGCCGGTAATCCTGCGCGTTGAACTCCGGCGGCAGCCGGAAGTCCCGCTCGCGCCGCGTCGCGAAGCGAATCTCGCCGCGGATCCGCGACACGCGGAACGTGCGGATCTCGTCCGGTCCGTGATCGCGCCCGATCACGTACCAGCTTCCCTCGTGCGGGAGTAGAGCGTACGGGTCGATCGTCCGCGCGGTCACCTTGTCTCGCGCGATCGACCAGTAGTCGAAGCGGAGCGTGCGCTGCTTTGAGATCGCCGTCTCGAGCTTGCTCAGCCGACCTGCGAGCTCGGGCGAGTAGTCGGGGTCGCGAACCTCGACGCGGACCGCGGTCTGGGTCGGCGGCTGGGCGAATCCTGGCCGCCCGAGGGCGAGGTTCTGGAGCGCGAGCCGGAACGGCTCGGCGTAGGCGAATTGCCCTTCGAGGAGATAGAGGCACGTCTGGAGCGCCGCGAGCTCGTCGTCCGTGAGCTCGAGCGGTGGCAGGAAGTAGTGCTCCGAGCGCAGCGTGTAGAGCTCTTCACCGGTGAACTCGTCCCGCTGCGATTCGAGCGGGACGCCGAGCGCGAGGAGCTCGGAGCGATCGGAGTAGAAGCGTCGCGCAAAGGCTTCGTCCGACATCTCGGAGTAGCCCTCCACGTTCTGCTTGACGTCGCGCGCCGTCAACGGCCGAAGCTCGGCCATGAGGAACGCAACGAGCGAGAGCTGCCGGATCAGCTTGTCGGTGTCGTGCGACATGGGCTCCGCGAGCTTATCGCTCGCGATGCCGGCGGATGCCGTCCCCGGAAACGAAAAACGCGCTCTTTGGCGCGTTCCGGGTTAGGCGGCGACGCGCGAGCGCGTCTCGAGGTGCTGATGCGACGGGCAGTACTGACGCTCGGGAAGCGGTGTCCGCTGACACGGCTTGCCCTTTCGCGTGGTCGCCTGACAGCGGGCTACGCCGCCATCAAAAGCGCCCGCCTCGATCTGCTCCTCGATGAAGGCGACCGCGGCGCCTACGACCTTGTTTACGGCCCAGGCCACCTGTGCCTGGCTCGTGATCGGGAAGTAGCGCCGGATGTCCTGGAAGAGCGTGCGATCCGGGTTTGCGAAGTAGTGCGGATCCGTGGCGAGCCGCTCCATCGTCTGCTCGCACGATGCGAGCACCTGACGACGGTACTCGAGCTGGGTGGATACGTCGACGTAGGGGTCGATCGAATCCTTGAGCGACCGATAAATCGCCCGCGAGTACTGATACATGCAGGCCCTGATCTCGGCTACTCGCTCGTCCATGGCGTCCAGTATCCCGATCCCGTGTGAAGTTCGCGAAAGCCCTTTGTTGTGCGCGTGTTAACGGCGGCAAGAGCCTCTGTCGAGGGCAGTGTAACCGGTCTGGCGCCGTGTTACAAAGTCGGCGTCGGCGTTTCCATCCGGAGCAACGCGCTCAGCGCGTGATCGCCTGGACGTACGCATTTCCGAACGCCGATCGCGCATGTGCAAGCGAAGCCTGCGCCTCGTCGGCAGAGTCGTAGATGCCGGTGAAGACGACGCGGTATCCGGGATGGAGGCTTGCGAAGTCGGACGAGGCGAGGATCCCCACGTCTGGCAGCGACGCGCGAACGGCGCGCTTCGCTCGTCTGTCGGCGAGCGGGGCTCTCGTCTTCACAGGCACGGTCGCGAGGACGATCGTGTAGCCGTCCTTTCGAGGCCAGGCGACGAGCCCGGCCGCGGTCTCCGCGGGAGCGGGTCGAAGGGGAGACAGCGCGACGATCGTCTCTGGATTACCGCCGCTCTTGTTCGCGGCGACCGCAATCGTCGCGCCCACGGCCGCGACGACGAGCGCGGCGAGCGTAGGCCAGAGCCAATGGATCGTCTGCGGCGCCCGGCCTAGGCGCTGACCGCAGCTGAGGCAGTACTCCTGGCCGGGCCCCGTCTCGGCTCCGCAGTGCGGGCAGAAGCGCGAGGCGATCACGATGCTGTGGGCGCCGGGTTGCCGCAGTTGGGGCAGAAGCGGGAGAACGGCGGCAGCTCCGCGCCGCACGAGCAGCGCTCGAGCGGCGCCTGGGCGGTGGCCGCCCGGTAGAGCTCGTCTAGCTCGTCGAGGCGCCGGTCGAGCTCGAGCAGCTCGAGGCACCGCTCGCGGACGAGCTCCTCGTTGAAGCGGTCGTGCTTGAACATCTCGAAGATCAGGCCTCCGAGGTCGCGGATCGCCTGCTCGCGAAGGTCGAGCAACGCCCTCCGCTCGCGGCGAATTGCGCCGGGCTGGGGAAGGGAGGCGCGTGTAGAGCGGCGGAGGAATCCCATGCGGCTAGAGCTGGAGGACGATGACGCGTTCCTCGGTCATCTCACGAACGGCATAGGCAGGCCCCTCGCGGGTCGTGCCCGAGTCCTTAACGCCTCCGTACGGCATCTGGTCCGCACGGAAGGTCGGCGCCTCGTTCACCGTCACGCCGCCGAACTCCAACCGCTGCGCCGCCTCGAGCGCCCGCCGCACGTCGCGCGTGAAGATGCCCGCCTGGAGGCCGAAGCGCGTCCCGTTGGCGAGCTCCACCGCCTCGTCGAACGATTCGTAGGGCGTGATCGTCACGACCGGGCCGAAGACCTCCTCGCAGGACACCTTGGCCTCCCGTGGAGCCCCTGCGATCACCGTCGGTTCGATCACGGAACCAGTCTGGTCGCCGCCGGCGAGCACCTCGGCGCCGAGCTCGCGGGCCTCCTCGATCCAGTCGAGGATCCGCTCTCTCGCTTCAGCGTCGATCACGGGGCCGACGTCCGTCTCCTCGTCGGCAGGGTCGCCGACGACGAGCTGCTCGACACGGGGCACGAAGGCGGCCACGAACGCGTCGTGGGCAGAGCGATGGACATAGATCCGCTGCACGGAGATACAGCTCTGGCCGGCGAAGGAGAAGGCGTTCGCGGCGAGCTTCGCCGCCACCTCCTCGACGTCCGCGTCGGGCTCGACGATCACCGGTGTCGCGTTGCCGAGCTCGAGCGCCACCTTCTTCCGCGCCGCCCGCTCGCGCAGCTTCCAGCCGACCTCGGACGAGCCTGTGAACGTGATCAGCTTCACGCGCTCGTCCTCGACGAGGACGTCGCCGATCTCCGACGCAGGCCCGACGACGACGTTCAACCAGCCTGGGGGCAAGCCCGCTTCCTCCTCGAGCTCGGCGAGCAGCAACGCCGAGAGCGGGGTCTGCGACGCAGGCTTGAGCACGACGGCGCAGCCCGCCGCGAGCGCGGGCGCGATCTTGTGCGCGACGAGGTTGAGCGGGAAGTTGAACGGCGAGACGGCGCCGACGATCCCGATCGGACGGCACAGCGTGAACGCGAGCTTCCCGTCGCCTGCCTGGGAGGCGTCCATCGGAACCACCTGACCGGCGAGCGTCCTGGCCTCGACGGCGGAGAATGTGTACGTCGACATCGCGCGGGCCGCCTCGATCCGCGCGGCCTTCATGGGCTTGCCAGCCTCGGCTGAGATCGTCTTCGCCACCTCGTCGTGCCGCTTGCCGAGGTACCCGGCTACGCGAACGAGGATCTCCGCTCGTTTGTGCGCGGGGAGGGGATCGGCCATCGCCTTCTCGGCCGCGTCCAATGCGCGTCGGGTCTCGTCGGCGCCGCCTTTCGCGACCCGTCCGACGATCTCGCCTGAATACGGCGACCGCACCTCGACCCAGTCGCCCGTCTCGACCCACTCGCCCGCGATGAACAGCTTGCGCTCGATCAGCGTCGTGGCCACGGGTTGAGTGTAGATGGGAGACTTCCAGGGTGAACGTCCCCGAGGTCCACTACGCACGCTCGGCGGACGTCGCGATCGCGTATCAGGTGGTCGGCGCTGGGCCTCTGGACATCGTGTTCGTGCGGGGGACGCTCGCGGATCTGCTCGCGGGCTGGGAGCAACCGCTCTTCGTCGACCTCATCGACGGACTCGCCTCGTTCTCACGCGTGATTCTCTTCGACAAGCGCGGGAGCGGCCTATCCGACCCCGTGGGCGAGCTCCCCACGCTCGAGGTCCGCATGGATGACGTTCGCGCCGTGCTCGACGCAGTGGGGTGCGAACGGGCGGTTCTCTGGGCCGGGCACGAGGGAACGCGCCTTGCGGTGCTCTTCGCTGCCACCTACCCCGAGCGAACCGGCGCTCTCCTGCTGTACGACCCTTCGGCACGGGGCCTCTGGGCAACCGACTACCCGTGGGCGCCGACCGAGGCCGAATGGGCGGTGGAGCTCGAGGAGATCGCGGAGCGGTGGGGAGATCGTGACTATCTCGTCTCGCGCGGACAGGCCTACTGCCCGACGATGGCCGACGACGAGCGGTTTATCGACTGGTACGTCTGGTACCTGCGACGGAGCGCGAGCCCGTCCGAGGCCGTGGCGTTCCACCGTATGTCTATGGCCGGCGATGTTCGCGACGTCCTGCCGGCCGTCCGCGCATCGACGCTTGTCCTCCATCGCCCCGTCGCTCGCGACGAGGCGGCCTACATCGCGTCCCGGATCGAGGGTGCGCAACTGACCGAAGTGCCCGGTCTCGTCGACGGCTTCAGCTGGGTCGACGCACCGGCGACGGCGTACATGCTCGAGGAGATGCGCCGGTTCGTGGGCGGCGTCGGCGGACCGCCTCTCGTCGACAGGGTCCTGGCCACGGTCCTTTTCACCGACATCGTCGGCTCGACGAAGAAGGCGAGCGAGCTCGGCGACCAGGAGTGGCGTCGCCTGCTCCAGCACCATAATGCGGCGGTTCGCCGGGTCCTCGAACGGTTTCGCGGGAACGAGATCGACGCGGCCGGCGATGGGTTCCTCGCAACGTTCGACGGCCCTGCGAGAGCCGTGCGCGCGGCTCTTGCGGCGCAAGAGGCGGTGCGACCGCTCGGGCTCGAGATCCGTGCGGGCGTACACACGGGGGAGGTGGAGCGGTCGGGCGAGAACGTGACGGGGATCGCAGTCCACACGGGAGCGCGCGTGGCGGAAGCCGCTGAGCCTGGCCAGGTGCTCGTATCGAGCACCGTGAAGGACCTTGTAGCGGGCTCTGGGCTCGAGTTCGAGGAGCGAGGCGAGCACGAGCTGAAGGGCGTACCGGGAACGTGGCGGTTATACGCTGTCGCCGATGCCTGAGGCGTACATCGTCGACGCCGTTCGGACGCCGATCGGCAAGAAGAACGGCACGCTCGCGAGCGTTCGCGCGGACGAGCTCGCGGCGCAGGCGCTGAACGGGCTCGTCGAACAGGTCGGAATCGATCCGGCCGAGATCGAGGACGTCCAGATGGGTTGCGTGACCCAGATCGGCGAGCAGGGGCTGAACGTCGGGCGGGTGGCGGCCCTCGTTGCGGGCTGGCCGGAGACGGTCTGCGCGACGTCCGTCGACCGGCAATGCGGCTCGTCGATGCAAGCGGCGTTCAACGCGACCGCCGCTGTTCAGGCGGGCCATCTCGACGTCGTCGTCGCCGCAGGCGTCGAGAGCATGTCGCGCGTGCCGATGGGCTCCAACCTCGGCGCTGAGGGTTTCGCGGGTTTCTCGGAGAAGCTCCACGAGCGCTGGGAGATCGTCCCGCAGGGGATCTCCGCCGAGGTGCTCGCGGACGAGTGGCATCTCTCCCGCGAGTCGCTCGACCGGTACTCGCTCGTCTCTCACGAGCGGGCGATCACCGCCATCGACGAGGGACGCTTCCAACGCGAGATCGTGCCCGTCGAGGTCTCGAATCCGCACGTGGGGACGCTGTTCGCGGTCGACGAGACGCCGCGCCGCGACACCTCGCTCGAGAAGCTCGCGGCGCTCGCCCCGTCCTTCAAGGCGGACGGCGTCGTCACCGCGGGCAGCTCGAGCCAGATCTGCGACGGCGCGGCGGCGATGCTGGTCGTCAGCGAGGCCGCGCTCCGGCGGCTGGAGCTCGAGCCTCGGGCCCGCTTCCTCTCTTTCGGCCTGGCAGGCGTCGACCCGTACCGGATGCTTCATGGAAACCCGAAGGCCTGCGAGAACGCGCTCGAGAGGGCGGGCCTCTCGTGGGATGACATCGCCGTGATCGAGGTGAACGAGGCGTTTGCGTCGGTCGTGCTCCAGTTCCTCTCGGACACCGGCCTCGAGAGCCGGTGGGAGGCGGGGGACGTGAACCCGAATGGCGGCGGCATCTCGCTCGGGCACCCGCTCGGAGCGACGGGCGCGCGGATCACGGCTACGCTCGTCTCCGAGCTCGAGCGGCGCGACGCGCGCTACGGCATCGCGTCGATGTGCATCGGCCAGGGCCAGGCGATCGCAGCCGTCGTCGAGCGCCTCCCGTGACTCGCGTCACCGGGCTCGGCGGCGCGTTCTTCAAGGCGAAGGACCCGGGCAAATTGGGTGCGTGGTATCGCGACCTTCTCGGCGTCCCGGTGGAGGACGGCCGCTACGCGATCTTCGAGTGGAGGCACGCGGAGAACCCGGAGCGCCGCGGCTCGACCGTGTGGGCCGTGTTCCCGGCGGATACCGAGTACTTCGGGGCCGAGAGCTCGGACTTCATGCTCAACTTCCGGGTCGACGACCTCGACCGTGTGCTCTCCGAGCTGCGCGACGAGGGTGTGGACGTCGATGCGCGCGTCGAGACGACTCCGCAGGGAAGGTTCGGCTGGATCACGGACCCCGAGGGAAACCGCGTCGAGCTGTGGGAGCCGCCGTCGTAGCGGGCTCACTCCTTGGGAGGCTTCAGCGCGTTCGCCGCGAAGTCGATAGGCAGACCATGCTGCGCCTCCTGCTCAGTCTGATTCGCCCATTGCCCCGCGCGCGCCTCGCGATCCTGCACGGACGCCGCGCCGCCTGGTAGCGGTCCTCCGGCGGCCACCGCGGCGGTAGGCTCGCGTGCTCGTGACGACGTACGAGCACATCGCCGACCTATCACTCCAGATCGACTCCTACGACCTCGTCGCGCTCGAGGAAGACGTCTCCAGCGGGTTCACGCGCCGGACTACGGTCGTCCAGCTCCGAGGCGGGGGAGAGGAAGGCTTGGGCGAGGACGTCACGTACAGCCGTGACGAGCAGATCCTGTTCCAAGAGACTGGGTCGGCGCTCGAGATCACAGGCGATCACACGATCGACTCGTTCTCCGAGATCGTCGGCGGGATCGACCTCTTCCCGGGCGGCGAGCCCGAGGCTCCTGCGTGGCGCCAGTACCGTCGTTGGGCCTTCGAGAGCGCGGCGCTCGACCTCGCGCTTCGTCAGTCCGGGCAGTCGCTCGCGGATGCGGTCGCGCGAGCTCCACGCCCGGTCCGCTTCGTCGTCTCGAAACGTCTGCCGAGCCCTCCGTCGGTCGATCCGCTACGGCGGCTGCTCGAGGCCTATCCGGGAACACGGCTGAAGCTCGATCCGACGAGCGAGTGGACGGCCGCGCTCGTCGAGAAGCTCTCCGAGCTCGATGCGGTCGACATCGTCGACCTCAAGGCTGCCTATCGCGGCACGGCGGTCGACCAGCCGACCGATCCGGCGCTCTACGCCCGAGTCGCGGAGGCATTTCCGGCGGCGATCATCGAGGACCCGGACGTCGACGACCCCGAGGCCGGCGCGGTGCTCGAGCCGCATCGGGACCGGATCAGCTGGGACGCGATCATCCACTCCGTCGCCGATGTCGAGGCATTGCCGTTCGTCCCGAAGACGCTGAACATCAAGCCCTCGCGGTTCGGCGCGCTCGCCTCGCTCTTGGCGACGTACGACCACTGCGATCGGAGCTCGATTCGGATGTACGGCGGCGGCCAGTTCGAGCTCGGACCGGGTCGTGGCCAGATCCAGTACCTCGCGTCGCTCTTCCATCCGGACGGGCCGAACGACGTGGCACCGAAGGGCTACAACGCGCCGGAGCCACCTTCGGGGCTCGAGACGAGCCCACTGAGCCCGGCAATCGAGCCGGTCGGGTTCCGCTGGTCTTGAAGTTGCAGACGGCACAGACCCCGCGTACGGTGTAACCGCTCGGATGTACGTTCACAGGCGTTACGACCCGAACGATCGCTACCGCGACCGGCGTCGGCGTGCCCGCCGTGGTAAGCGGCTGAGACGTACGGCGATCGCCACGGCCTTGCTGGCGGCCGCTGCCGCCGTAGTCCTCGGCGCGACCTTCTTCACCCGTGGTGGGGAGACGACCGCCCCGCAGGCGACGGCCCGCGGGCCGGCCGTCAAGGGCCATGTCCCGAACGAGATCCGCGGGGTGCACGTGACCATGGGCCTCGCTTCGATCGAGGGGAAGCTCGGCCAGTACTTCGCGCTCCGTGCCTACGGGCTGAACACGATCGAGCTCGACGTGAAGGACGAGAACGGAAGCGTCGGGTTCGCCTCCTCGGCTCTACCGAAGCTCGCGCTCGACATCGGCTCCGCCTCGACGTCCTATGACGCGGCGGCTGTCGCGCGAGCGGCGCACGACGCGCACATCTACCTCATCGGCCGTGTCGTCACGTTTGCCGATCCCACGCTCGCGCCGGCGCGCCCCGACCAGGCGCTCCAGTGGCCCGACGGCTCGGTCTGGCACGACCCCGCCGGCCTCGCGTGGCTCAACCCGTACGACAAGCGAAACTGGCGCTACGCCGTTGCGGTGGGGGCGGCTGCTGCGAAGGCGGGGTTCGACGAGATCCAGTTCGACTACGTGCGCTTCCCGAGCGACGGTCAGATCGGGTCGATCGTGTACCCCCGCAGCGTGCGCGAGCCGAAGGACCGGACAATCGCGCGCTTCCTTCGCTACGCGAGCGAGCGTCTCCATCCGCTCGGCGTGCGCGTGTCGGCCGATTTGTTCGGGCTCGCTGCAACCCGCGATCTTGGCGTCGGTCAGTCACCGAAGCTCGTCGGCCGCTACCTCGACGCGATCTACCCGATGGTCTACCCGTCGCACTTCGTGCCGGGCGAGTACCACCTCGTTGAGCCGGAGGCGTTTCCCGGTCGGACGGTTGCGAACGCGCTCGAGGACTATCGCTCGGATCTCGCGAAAGACGGCGTCCGCATCGTTCCCTGGCTGCAGGACTTCTCGCTGCGCCGGCCGTACGGCCTGGCCGAGGTGGAGGATCAGGTGGAGGCGGCCCGCCAGACGCACGTGGACGGGTTCCTGCTCTGGAACCCGCTCGGCGTGTACACGCAGGAGGCTCTCGCGTCGCGCTGAAACGTCGCTTCGCTAATGGAGCGCTGTCACCGTCTTCTCACAGATTCCTTACAGGTAGATCAACGCGCACACACGCCGGAGCACGATACTTCGGGTCGAATGCGGAAAGCCGCCCTCCTCAGCCTGCTCGCGATCACCGCCGTTGCCGCTGCCGCCTCCTCGCAGGCCAGCACGGCCGCCGCCGATGACGGCTGCCTCGTGGTCGATGCCGGGCGGGGGGTTGTCACGGTAAACGCGAAGGGCTTCGTGTTCGGCCGTTTCGACCAGGGGCAGGTCGACATCGACGACCCACTCACGGGCGACGGGCAGGTTCGCGTCTTCGGGTATCAGAAGAAGCGCCTGCTCACCGACACGAAGACCCGCTACATCGGCTTCGGAGTTCGTTTCCGCGCGAGCGGCCTGTTCCGGATCAGGATCGAGGCGATCGGCATCGACATGAGCCTCAGCGGAAAGGGCGCCGGGACGGTCTCCTCAGACGGCTTCATCGACGCGGGCACGTACTCGATCGACGCTGCGAGCTTCTGCGAGGACCACTTCCAGCCGCTACCGGACGCGCCGCACAAGGTTGTCGTCGCGGCGCAGAGCACCGGCTAGCTGGCATCCTCGGCGCATGGCGGCCGCTCCCGCATCGATTCTCGTGGTCGAGGACGAGAGCTCGATCGCGTCCTTCGTCTCGCTCTATCTGAAGAATGCGGGCTTCGTCGTCCGCACCGCCGCGACGGGTAACGAGGGTCTCGCGAGCGTACGCGCAGACACGCCGTCGCTGATCGTGCTCGACCTGATGCTTCCCGACATCGACGGGATCGAGGTCTGCCGCCGGATCCGGACGACATCCGACGTGCCGATCCTCATGCTGACGGCGCGCGACGAGGACGTCGACAAGATCATCGGCCTCGAGGTCGGCGCGGACGACTACATGACGAAGCCGTTCAACCCGCGCGAGCTCGTCGCCCGCGTGAAGTCGATCCTGCGGCGAGCGACCGCCGACCGCCGCCTGCCGGAGAGCGCGGTCATCGAGCACGGCGACCTCGTCGTCGACGCAGGCCGCCGCGAGGCGCGCGTGGCGGGCGACGAGGTGCAGCTCGCTCCTAAGGAGTTCGATCTGCTCTGGGAGCTGCTCGACCATCGCGGGCTCGTGCTCACGCGCGACCAGCTGCTCGAACGTGTCTGGGGCTACACGTTCGCCGGCGATACGCGCACGGTCGACGTCCACGTGCGCCAGCTCCGTCGCAAGCTCGGCGATGCCTCTCCGATCGTCACCGTGTGGGGCGTCGGCTACAAGGTCTCTCCGGCAAAGGACGCCGCGCCCGCGGCGTAACCGCCATGTTCAAGTCGCTGCGGTTCCGGCTGCCCGCGCTCTTCCTCGCGGGAATCGTGCTGGCGGGGATCGTGTCGGCGGCGATCGCGTTCCGCCTGCTCCAGACGTACTCGGAGGACCGGTCGTTGAAGGAGCTGCGCCGAGAGGCGAACGGCCTCACGCAGCTGTACGCGCAGCAGGCGATCAAGTCGAGCGACGAGGGCCGGTTCGCACCGGCGTTCGTCGGACGCCAGCTCGAGAACGCGACGGGCGACCGGATCTACTACGCCGGCCTGCCGCTCTTCCCGGGCGAGGCGCCCGGCCTCCGCAAGCTGCCATCGGGGCTCGTCGACTGGCCCAAGATCCGCGGCGGGGATTCGGTCACCTTCGAGTTCACGCCGCCCGACGGCACGCGGCCGTACATCGCCGTCGGGTTCCCCGTCGAGCTCGCGGGCACGACGTTCGGCGCGCTCGTCGTCGCGAAGCCGAAGACCGTCTTGCGCGACACGTGGTTGACGCTGATGAAGTTCTTCGCCGTATCGCTGCTCGGGGGGCTTGTCGTCGCCGGCGGGCTCGCGTGGTACGCGTCGCGGCGCATCACACGGCCGGTGCTCGGGCTCTCACACGCCGCCGACGAGATCGCGGAAGGCCACTACGACGTCGAGATCCCGCGCATGAGCGGGGGCGACGAGATCAGTCATCTCGCCGACCGCTTCCGGGAGATGGCCACGCAGCTGGCCGAGGCGGAGGAGCTCGAACGGAACTTCCTCATGTCCGTCTCGCATGAGCTACGCACGCCGCTGACGGCGATCCGCGGCCACGTCGAAGCGCTTCGCGAAGGCGTTGCGGAAGCTCCGGAGGCGCGGGCGGAATCGCTCGATGTGATCGCCTCGGAGACCGACCGGCTGGAGCGGCTCGTCGGCGACGTGCTCGACCTCGCGAAGCTCGAGGCCCGTCGGTTCACCGTTCTCCGGGAAGAGGTCGACATGGGGCGGCTCGTCGACCAGGCCTATGCGTCGTTCGGCGAGGAGGCGCGTAGGCGCGGAATCGACTACCGCTGCGAGATCGTCGACCGGCCCGTGATCACGACGGACGGGGATCGCGTGCTCCAGATCATCTCCAACCTGCTCGTCAACGCCTTCCGCTGGACGCCCGACGGCGGGCGGATCGATCTCGAGCTGAACCAGGCGAACGGACGTGTGGCGGTCGCGGTTGCGGACACGGGGCCGGGAATCGACTCGGACGAGCGGGAGCGCATCTTTCGCCCGTTCTGGTCACAGGACGGCGGCGGCACAGGGCTCGGTCTGACGATCGCGCGCGAGCTCGCGGTCGCGCTCGGCGGCGAGGTCGAGGTGAAGAACGGCGATGAACGCGGCAGTCGCTTCGAGCTGCTGCTGCCGGCAATGCCAGCTAGCCGGCGCCAGCTAGGCCGACATTAGCTAGCCGCTGCCGCGTCGTCGGCACGTCGGTCGCCGAGCCGATGCACGGTGGCAGCCGTCGCACCGACGGCGTCCTCGATCCTCGCCAGCCGCTCGTCGATGGTCGACCAGCTGGATGAGATCAAGTCGACAAGGAGGCCGAGGTCGTCGACGCGGGCGAATCGCTCGGCCGTGAGCTCTACCTCCAGCCGCTCGAGCCGTTTTGCGATCTGCGTGGCGAGACCCCGGACCTCAGCCAGCTGACGGCCGACCGGGCCTGCCTCTTTGCGGACACCGGCGCGGATCGCTTCCGCCACACGATCGGGCAGGTCTGCCTCGAGCCCGGCCGCGATTCGTGAGAGCTCCCCGAGCTCGGTACGCGTGCGCTCCAGGGAGGCGGCGATGTCAGACTCGCGCGGCCGTGCGGCTCTCGCTTCCGCGAGTCGCTCGCGCGCCTTCTCCAGTGCAAGCTCTTGCATGTCGGCGACGATAGCGTCGAGCCCGGACGACCTGGAACGGGATCGGGGACACGATGAATCCCGTCCCTATGCATCACTTGCTTACCGGTTGCTGGCACACTTCACGAGCACCGCGCAGCCCAAGGAGACCGCGTGTCGTTCATTCCCATTCTCGTACTTCTGCTCGCAGCCATGTGGCTGCTCGTGATTCGCCCGCAGCGGGCGCGTCAGAAGGCCGCGCAGGACACCCGCGACTCCCTCATGCCCGGCGCCGAGGTGCTCACGGCCGGAGGGCTCTATGGCACGGTCCGGGTCGTCGACGACGAAGAGGTGCACGTGGAGATCGCGCAGGACACCGTCGTCCGCGTCGCCCGGCGCGCGATCGCCGCCGTGATCGAGCCCGAGGACGCACAGCTTGCGGAGCTCGAGCGCGCGCAGCGCACCGCAGAGGACGAGGTCGTCGCCGCCGGGGAACCGGGCGAGCGGTAGACGACGCGACGCGAGCATGCGCGAACGGCGTAACCACCTAGTTCTCGTCGGCCTGATCCTGGCCGCGCTCGTCGGCGTGGCGCTGCTCGCGATCCCCGGCTCTCCGATCCACCGCAAACCGACGCTCGGGCTCGACCTCCAGGGTGGGCTCGAGGTCGTCCTCAAGGCCGTTCCGCCGGCGGGTCACGAGCTGACGGCGGAGGATCTCGACCGGTCGGTCGGCATCATGCGGAGCCGCATCGACAAGCTCGGCGTGTCCGAGCCCGAGCTGCGCAAGCAAGGCTCCGACCAGATCGTGATCCAGCTCGCTGGCGTCACCGACCCGAAGCAGGCGGCGGCGCTGATCGGTAAGACGGCGCAGCTCGAGCTCTACGACCTCGAGGAGGACCTGACCGGGCCTTCGATCGGGGCGAGCGGCCCGGTGGCGACCGCGAGCCTCTACAACCTCCTCGTCGGCGAGCAGGCGAAGGCGAAGAAGGGCGCGTCTGCCTACTACCTCTTCGCCAAGAACAAGCGGCTGATCGCGGGACCGGCCGACACGCGCGCCGCGCTGTTCACGAAGCAGCACCCGCGCGTGCCGAAGGGCGGCAAGGTGCTGGCCGTGCCCGCGGGCACGGCCGTCGTCACGTGTACGGCGACGCAGGAGAACCCGTGCCCGCCGAACCTCGTCTCGGGCGGGCCGTACTACTACCTCTTCAAGCACGACCCGAACAACGCGACCCAGCCCGTTCCGGAGATGACGGGGGGCGACATCAAGGCGTCGGGGACGAAGCAGGACTTGGACCAGTTCGGACAGCCGATCGTCCGCATCGCGTTCACCGGCAAGGGCTCCGGCAGGTTCCAGGACATCACGCGCCGGCTGTGGGAGCGAGGGAACCTTCGGGGCGTCTCGCAGCACTTCGCGATCGTGCTCGACGGCGAGATGAAGTCCTGGCCGCAGATCGACCACACGGACCGGACGCTCTCGAACGGTATCTCCGGCGGCGCCCAGATCGAGAACATCGGCACAGGCGGTGACGCGAAGGATCTCGCGCTCGTCCTCCAGACCGGCGCGCTCCCCGTCTCGTTCGAGCAGATCGAGCGCACGGACGTGTCGGCGACGCTCGGCAAGGACTCGCTGCAGCAGGCGAAGACCGCGGCGCTGATCGGGCTGATCGCCGTCGCCATCTTCCTGCTGCTCCTGTACCGGCTGCTCGGTGTCGTCGCTGTCGCCGGGCTCGCCGTCTACGCGGCGTTCATGTACGCCGCGATCCTCCTCCTCCATGTGACCCTGACGCTGCCCGGGTTCGCCGGGCTGATCCTGACGATCGGGGTCGCGGCCGATGCGAACGTCGTCATCTTCGAACGCATCAAGGAAGAGGTGCGCGCCGGGAAGTCCGCGCGCGCGGCGATCGCAACCGGCTACCAGAAGGGCTTCCACACGATCATCGACGCCAACGTCGTGACGGCGATCACGGCTCTCGTCCTGTTCGCCGTCGCGACCGCCCAGGTCAAGGGCTTTGCGCTCATGCTCCTGATCGGGACCGTCGTCTCGCTCGTGACGGCCGTCGCGGCGACGCGCGCGATGCTCGGCTTGCTCGCCGACTTCCACTGGTTCGACAACCCGAGCTTCATGGGCGCCCGCGGCGAACAGCGGGGCCGCTTCCTCCAGATCGACTTCATGGGCAAGCGGTACGTGTGGCTCTCGATCGCGGCGGCCATCGTCGCGGCGTCGGTGCTCGCGATCGCGGTCAAGGGCCTCAACCTCGGCATCGACTTCCGCGGCGGCACGCAGATCGCCTTCAAGACCGAGAAGTACGTCCCGATCGACGACGTGCGCTCCCAGATGCGGGCGATCGGCCACAGGAGCGCGATCATCCAGGGTCGCGGGAGCTCGCAGGACTCGAGCTTCAAGAACTTCCAGATTCGCACCGAGTCGCTGACGCTGCCGCAGCAGAACAGGATCCAGACCGACCTGCAGGACAAGCTCGGCGCCGAGTCGATCGGGATCAAGAGCGTGTCCTCGAGCTTCAGCCACCAGATCGCACGGCTCGCGATCCTCGCCATCCTCGTCTCGCTCGCCCTCATCGTCTTCTACATCGCGCTCCGCTTCGACTTCAAGTACGCGGTGCCGGTGCTCGTCGCGCTCGCGCACGACATCGTGATCACGGTCGGGGTCTACGCGCTGACGGGTCGGGAGGTGACGACCGCGACAGTCGCAGCGGTGCTGACCGTGCTCGGGTACTCGATCTACGACACGATCATCATCTTCGACCGGATCCGGGAGAACGTCCCGCTGATGCGCCGGGCCTCGTTCGCGAACATCGCGAACATCTCGCTCTGGGAGACGATTCGCCGGTCGCTCGCGACGACGTTCATCACGCTGCTCCCGATCACGTGTCTGCTGCTCTTCGGCGGCGAGACGCTGAAGGACTTCGCCTTCGCGCTCCTCGTCGGGATCCTGTCCGGCGCCTACTCGTCGATCTTCGTCGCCGCGCCGCTCTTGACGATCCTCAAGGAGCGTGAGCCCGAGTTCCGGCGGCGCATCGCGAGCGACGTCGTCGAGTCGGGCGTCGGCGGCGCCGTCGTGGCGGCCGAGCTGTCGGCCGTCGAGGCGCGCGAGAGCGCCGCAGAGGTTGCGCCGGTGCCTGCGGCAACGGGCACGGACGGTGGAGACGGCCTCGCGCCGCGTGCGCAGTCGAAGCGCGAGCAGAGGCGACAACGACGACGGTCGCGGCCACATGGACGCGCCCGATAGGTCGCTGCGGGAGCTCGTCGAGCGCCTCGGCCTGGCCGCGATCGGCGCTGTTGCGCTGACCGCTGATCGGATGGACGAGCTCGCCTCCGAGCTCGCCGACCGCGGGACGATCAAGCGCGACGACGCGAGGCAGCTCCTCGAAGACGCCGCCGCACGGTGGCGTGCCGAGACGTCACGCGTGGTCGAGCGGACTGGAGACGGGCTTCAGGGGCTGTTCGTGCAGCTGGGGCTCGTCCCGCGCGAGGAGTACGACGAGCTCGAGCTCAGGCTCGCTCAGCTCGAGCACCGGCTACGGCTCGTCGAGCGAGCGCCGGAGGACGGACCGGAGCCCGTGCAAGACTGACGGCGTGGTGACGTCGGCGACATCGCGAAACGTCGGGCGGATGTCCGAGATCGCGCAGGTCGCCGTTCGGCACGGCTTCGGCTACTTCTTCGCGCGCAACAAGCTCACAGACCTCCTACCCTGGCGCGAGTCGCTTCCCGAGTCGGACGGCTCGCCGTCCGAGCGGGGCCAGCGCCTGCGGGAGATGCTCGACGAGCTCGGGCCGACCTTCGTCAAGTTCGGCCAGCTCCTGTCGACGCGGCCCGACATCGTGCCGCCGGACATCATCGTCGAGCTCCGAAAGCTCCAAGACGAGGTGACGCCCGTCCCGTTCTCGCAGGTGCGGGAGGTGGTCGAGCAGGAGCTCGGACAACCGATCGAGAGGCTTTTCCTCGAGTTCGACGAGACGCCGATCGCCGCCGCCTCGATCGGCCAGGTGCACGCGGCGGTGCTCCCGAACGGTCGCCGGGTCGCGGTCAAGGTGCAGCGGCCGACGGCGCCGCGGCAGATCGAGGCCGACCTCGGTCTCCTCTACCAGGCCGCGAAGATCGCCAAGGACCGCGTCCGCGCGCTCGACTTCGTCGACGCGAAGCAGCTCGTCGACGAGTTCGGGCGTTCGCTTCGTGAGGAGCTCGACTACCGGGTCGAGGCCAAGAACGCACAGGCCTTCCACCGGCACTTCGCCGGCGACCGGCACGTCGAGGTGCCACGCGTCTTCTCGAGCTACTCGGGTGCGCGCGTGCTCACCCTCGAGTTCCTCGAGGGCACCCAGGTCGCCGATCTCGATCTCGAGGTGACGCCGATGGAGGACCGGCGCCGGCTCGCGTACCTGATGGCGGAAGCGTGGATGGCGATGATCTTCCGGCACGGGTTCTTCCACGGCGACCCGCATCCGGCCAACGTGCTCGTTCTCGCTCCGGACCGAATCGGCCTCGTCGATTTTGGGCAGGCGGGGAAGCTTACGGAAGACGACATGACGAAGCTGACCGCACTGTTCATCGATGCGGCTGCCGAGAACATCGAGGCGTTGCCCAAGCGCCTGAGCGATCTGGGAGTGCGCTACGACAAACGCCGAGAGGCGGAGTTCGTCGGCTATCTCCGCGAGCTCTACGCCCGTTACTACGGCGTCCGGCTCTCGGACATCGACCCGGTGCAGGCGATTCGCGAGGCCTTCGAGCTGATCTACACGATGAACCTCCACCTCCCGGCGCGGTTCGTCCTGCTGGACAAGGCGATCGCCACACTGGGCTCCGTCGGAGCGGAGCTGTATCCGGACTTCAACGTCTTCGAGATCGCCAAGCCGTACGCCCGCGCGCTCGTCGTCGAGCGGTTCACGCCGGGTCGAATGGCCGGCCTCGCGCGGAAGGAGGCGCGCGACCTCGCGCGCATCGCGCGTGTCATGCCCTACCAGCTCCACGACATCCTCGAGGTCGTCCGGGAGGGGAGGCTCGAGGTGCGCCTGCCCCAGACCGAGCTCGACGAGGCGATGCGCCATCTCGACGTCGCGATGAACCGTCTGGTCGTAGCGCTCGTGGTCGCCGCCGGCCTGATCGGCTCGAGCTTCCTCGCCGCCGCTGCGACGGGAGACGGCCTTCGGCTCTTGTCGGGCATTGGCTTCGGGCTGTCGCTTCTGCTCGGTATCTGGCTGATGTGGGGCGTTATTCGCCACGGTCGTCTGTAGAAGCTTCGTCACAGGTTCGCGCGAAAGGACAACTAGACGCCGCTCAGCCTCCTGGCTACGGTCGGCTCATGTCCCAGGCGCTCCTCGTCGCAGAGCCCGAACCGGGGACCCAGAGCTTTCTGCTCCACCATCTCTCGGATGACGGCTTCGACGTCGTCCGCGCAGAAGACGAGGAGAAGACGCTGGAGCTCGTCGAGCGCGTCCGGCCCGACCTCGTGTTGCTCGCGACCGAGCTCGACGTGTGCCGGCGTCTGCGGACAGGAGAGCCCGGCCGCTCGTGGGACCGGGCCGTCCCGGTGATCGTGCTCGGCGAAGAGGAGGCCGACGCCGTCGATCGCGTGCGCGCATTCGACCGCGGCTGCGACGACTACGTCACACGCCCGTTCCACTACGACGAGCTGCTCGCGCGGATCCGCGCCGTTCTCCGCCGGCGGGAGCCAGCCCAGGACGACCTGCTCGAAGTGGGGGAGATCGCGGTCGACCTGCGCACGCGCTGCGTAACCGTGTGCGGCGAGCTTGTCCCATTGCCCGCAAAGGAGTTCGCCCTGCTCGCGCGACTTGCCCGCGATCCGACGACGGTGTTGACGAAGGAGGTCCTGCTCAGAGAGGTGTGGGGGTTCCGCTCAGCTGGACGGACACGGACCCTCGACTCGCACGCATGCCGGCTCCGGCGTCGCCTCGCGGAGCACACGAGGACGCCCTACGTGCTCAACGAATGGGGGGTGGGATACCGATTGATGCTGCCGGCGCTCGTCCGCCCAGCGTAGTCGTTCGACGGTCCGGCTCAAGTGCCACGCGGTTGCGGGCGATACATCACGCGTATGGGCGCGCAGCAGATGGTCACCTGGAAGCCGCTCGGCGAGCTGCTCGTCGAGAGGCGCCTCCTGACGGTCGACGAGCTCGACGACGCGCTAGAAGAGCAGTCGGTGACAGGAGAACGGCTTGGCGCGATTCTCGTCGGCCGGCGCGTCGTTGCGAGCGCAGTGGTGACGACGGTGCTCGCCGAGCAGGAGGGCGTCGAGCTCGAGACGCAGGACGGCTTCGGAAGCGGCCTCTTCTCGCGCATCGCCGAGCTCAACGGCAACGGCGACCTAGAGCCGGGTCTTCGCGACGTCGCGCACGACGCGGCCGAGCTGACCCTCGCAGGCCTGCCGGGGACGCCCGAGGTCGAGCGGCCGGCGCTGGTCGTTGCCGACGAGCTCGCGATCGAGCTCGACCGTCTGCGCAACGAGCTCGCCGCAGAGCGAAAGCGTCGCCGTGTGCTCGAGGCCGAGCTCCGCAAGCTGCGGGCGGCGCCCGCGAAGCCGGCCAAGGTAGCCGCAAAGCCGAAGGCGAAGACCGCGAAGGCCGCCAAGAAGACGCCGGCGAGCAAGACGAGCCCACCGAAGACGGCCAAGCCCAAGGCCGCGAAGACCAAGGCCAGTTCGGCTGCCGCGAAGACCAAGGCCAGTTCGGCTGCCGCGAAGCGCTCGTCGCGCGCCGCCTAGTCCGCAGCCGCCCCTTCGTAGCGGCCGAGCACGCCCGGCCAGCCCGAGTCATAGGAAGCCCGTGCGGCATCCCCACCTTCCGCGTACCGGTCCCAGCCGCGGTGCTCGAGCTCGACGATCGTGCCGTTGTCGTCGGGCGTGAACAGGACCTCGACCTCCGTCGCCGGCGCGGCGGGGTTGACCTTCCACTCGAGCACGATGCGGTGCGGCGCATCGTAGGCGAGTATCGTCGCCCAGTTGCACTCGCGGCCATCGTGCGCGATCTCGTACACACGTCCGCCCGTCGCCTGCTCGAAGACGACTCGCTCCGGCGCGTGCTCGCCGTTCGGCCCGGCGCTCATCGAATGGGTTTGCAGCGGCCACCACGTCTCGATGCCCTCCGTGAACGTGCGGAACGCGTCCTCCACATCGCACGCGACGCGCACGCGCTTGCGCACCGGCGCCAGGGCGGTATCGACCTCTGTCATGTCTCTCTCCTCTCGTTGCGTTCGGCCGCCTCCGCGAACTGCGCGAGCGCCGCCGACCAGAAGCTGTCGAGATACGCGCGGACCGCGTGCACCCATCCCTGCTCGAGCCGATAGACGCGCCTGGTGCCCTCACGCCGTGCGCTGACGAGCCCCGCTCGCTCGAGGACGCGGAGGTGCTGTGACACCGCCGGTCTCGAGACGGGGAGTCCGCTCGCGATCTCGTTCACGGCCAGAGGCCCTTCCCGCAGGCGCTCGAGCACGGCGCGGCGCGTCGGGTCTGACAGCGCCTCGAACGGGCCCTGGGCGTGGACGATCACATGCGTAAGTCTACACTTACGTAAGGAGCGCGCCTTCGAGCTGCAGCAGTGTTCGCTTGCGGTCGAGCCCGCCCGCGTAGCCAACGAGACTCCCCGATGCACCGATCACCCGGTGGCAGGGAAGGACGATCGGCACGGGGTTCTTGTTCAGTGCGCCGCCGACCGCGCGCGCAGCCTGGGGCTTGCCGATTCGTGCCGCGAGCCCTCCGTATGTCGTCACGTCGCCGTACGGCACGCGGCCGAGCTCGTCGAGGACGAGCCGGTGAAACACCGGCACGAACGAGATGTCGACGTCGAGGTCGAAGGTCGTCCGCTTGCCCGAGAAATACTCGTCGAGCTCGCGCCTCGGCTCCTCGAGTCGTCGTGGCACGCGCAGCACGCGTGACCCGCGCGCACGCGCGAGTGAATCGAGCGTCTCCTCGGGCGAGAACGAGATGCAGCAGACACCGCGGTCAGTGGTCGCGACGAGCAGCTCGCCGATCGGCGAATCGGTGTAGTCGAAGGCGGCATCGAGCAGCCCCGCGGCGGCGGCGGACTCCCGGAAGCGCCGGTCGACGTGCTCAGGGACGGTCATGCCAGCTCCTTTCGTAGGCGGCGGACGCCTGCGGACGCCGCCTGGCGTGCGGCGACGGCGTTCGAGCCGAGCACCTCGCCGATCTGGTCGTAGTCGAGCTCGTAGCCGTAGCGGAGGACAACCGCGGCTCTCTCGGTCGCCGGGAGGAGCGCAGAGAGGTGTTCGAGCTCTGCATAGGCAGGCCGGTTGTCCCACACGTTCTCCTCCACGCCCTCGACCGGCGCCTGCGCGCGACGATGCACGTCGATCGCGACACGTTCGGCGATCGTCGCCACCCACGCGCCGAGCTGCTCCGCATGACGCAGGTCGTCGTAGGCGCGTAACGCGCGCAGGAAGGTCTCCTGGAACGCATCTTCCGCCCGTTCACGCCCGAGGCGTCGCACGAGCAGGCGATAGACACGCGTGCTGTTCGCGGCATAGAAGTCCTCGAACGGCGGGATCCCCACGGCTTTCATCATCTGCTCAAACGCAGGAGCGTGCGGAGATGTGAGACTCGTTCCGTGCGGGTTGCCGTCGTCGGTCACGTCGAGTGGGTGGATTTCGTTCTCGTCGACCGCCTGCCGGCGCGGGGCGCCATCGTGCAGGCGATCGACGCGTGGCAGGAGGCGGCAGGCGGTGGCGCGGACGCGGCCGTCCAGCTCGCGAAGCTTGCGGGCGGCGCGACGCTGTACACGG
The DNA here is from genome assembly GCA_963773055.1 of uncultured Actinomycetes bacterium. GTDB lineage: Bacteria > Actinomycetota > Thermoleophilia > Gaiellales > Gaiellaceae > PALSA-612. The sequence continues at coordinate 613,914 of CAVYZL010000006.1, forward strand.
CGCTTGGTGACGATGAGCGAGGCCATCGCGCAAAGGAGGAGCTCGAGGGTCGTGGCGTCCGGGTCGAAGTGGCATGGCGGCGCGACCCGCAACGCCGGGCCGTCTGCTTCCTCGACGAGGAGGGAGAGCGGACGATCACGCTGCTCGGACCGAAGCTTGCTCCGCGTGCGGGCGACCTGCTGCCGTGGATCGAGCTGGCAAGCACCGACGGGGTCTACTTCACCGGCGGCGATGCGGAGGTGGTGCGCCTCGCACGCCAGGCGGGCGTCCTCGTCGCGTCGGCGCGCGAGCTGCAGACGCTCGCCGAAGCCGGTGCTGCGCTCGACGTGCTGATCGCAAGCGCCAAGGACCCCGGCGAGTCGTACCGAGTGGGCGACCTCGTCCCTGCGCCGCGCGCCGTCGTGAGAACGGAGGGCGCCCGCGGTGGAAGCGCTGATCCTGGCGGCCGGTTCCGGCCTGCCCCGCTACCGGGGCCGGTCGTCGACGCCTACGGTGCAGGCGACGCGTTCGCGGCGGGCTTGACGTACGGGCTCGCGGCCGGATCGTCGCTCGCGGGCGCACTCGCGCTTGGGAGCCGCTGCGGCGCCGCGGTCGTCGCGGGGCGCGGGCCGTACGCGGGGCAGTTGACGTCTGCGTCGCTGCCGTAACCCGAAAATGGGCTCTCAGGGTTGCGTCGCGGCGTTATGTGGATTAAAGTGGGGCGAAGTGGACCAACGAGCAGGGCGGAGACATGTTCCTCGGCGAGCACGAGCACACTCTCGATGAGAAGGGCAGACTCACCCTTCCGGCGAAGTTTCGCGATTCCTTCCCGGACGGGCTGGTCCTTACCCGCGGCATGGACGGGTGTGTCTTCGCCTACGCGGTTGCCGACTGGCAGCGGCTCGTCGACTCGCGCCTCGCGGCCCTCGATCCCCTCAGCCGGGACGACCGCATGATCCAGCGCCACTTCTTCGCCGGCGCCGCAGAGGTGACGTCCGACCGTCAGGGACGCGTCATGATTCCAGCCGCTCTCGCCAAGCATGCCGCCCTCGGCCGCGAGGTGGTCGTCGCCGGAGTGTTCGATCATCTCGAGATCTGGGATCGAGCGGCGTGGCAGATGCAGGTGAAAGATCTCGAAGGGAGGGCGGAGGATGTTGCCGAACGCCTTGCAGCCAAACGCGACTGATCACGTTCCTGTTCTCGCCGACGAGGTGCGGCGCCTGCTCGACGTGCAGCCGGGCGACACCGTCGTGGACGCCACCTTCGGCGGCGGGGGCCACGCAGCCGTGCTCGCCGCCGACCTCGCGCACTCCGGCCGGTTCATCGCCATCGACCGGGATCCATCGGCACGCGCGTACTTCGAGCGCTTCCGTCGCCGCAGCGGGATCCAGGCGCGCTTCCTGAGCGGGGCATTCGCGACCGTGCTCGACCAGCTTGCGGGGAACGGCGTCGAAGCGGACGCGATCCTGCTCGACCTCGGCGTCTCGAGCATGCAGCTCGACCGGCCCGAGCGTGGGTTCTCCTACGCCGTCGACGCACCGCTCGACATGCGGATGGACCCGTCGGAGGACGTGACGGCGGCCGACCTCGTCAACGAGTCCAGTGAGCGTGAGCTGCAGACGATCTTCCGCCGCTACGGCGAAGAGCGTTACACGCGGCAGATCGCCCGTGCGATCTGCCGGCGCAGGAGGCGCGAGCCGTTCGAGCGCACGGGAGAGCTCGTCGACACGATCAAGGGCGCGATCCCGACCCCCGCGAGATTCGGAGACGGCCATCCCGCCCGGCGTGTGTTCCAGGCGCTCCGGATCGCCGTCAACGACGAGCTCGGACAGCTCGAGGACGCGCTGCCAGCAGCGCTGGAGATGCTCCGTCCACAGGGCCGGCTTGCGGTGATCAGCTTTCACTCGCTCGAAGATCGAATCGTCAAGCACACGTTCCGCCGAGAGGCGCACGGCTGCGTGTGCCCGCCCGACTTCCCGATCTGCGCCTGCGGACGCGACCCGGTCGTTCGGCTCGTGACACCGCGTGCGATCAGGCCGTCGGCGCGCGAGATCGCCCTCAATCCTCGCTCCGCTTCGGCTCGGCTTCGGGTGGCCGAGAAGGTCTGATGGCCGTTGCCGCCGAGAAGCTCCGCCGGCGAACGCGTCCGGCGCAGAAGCCCGTGGCGACCCGGCGCCGCCCGACCGCACAGCGCCGGATGGCAAGCGGTGTCCTCGTGATCGTGGCAGTTGCGGCGCTCCTCGCGGGTGTAGTCGCGCTCAACGTCGCCGTGCTCCGTCTCAACATCCGACTCGACGATCTCGGCCAGGAACGCGCGAAGCTGCGGGCTGAGAACGCCGCGCTCGCATCGAAGCTCGCGAGCTCGGCCGCGGCCGGCCGCATTCAGCAAGCAGCGGCCGACCGACTCGGCGTCCAGCCGGCATCCTCCGAGCAGACCCACTTCGTCGACGTCGCGCCGTGAACCGCGCGCGGCGCCAGTCGGATCGCCGCATCCGTCTTCTCCTTGGGCTTCTGCTCGCCGTCTTCGCCGTCGCGTTGTCGCGGGCGGTGTGGCTCCAGACGGTACGCGCGCAGGGCCTGTCCGAGCGCGCCGCGAGCCAGCAGCACGAGACGATCGCGATTGCCGCCGGGCGAGGAACGCTGCTCGACCGCATGGGCGTCCAGCTCGCGATCGGCGAGGAGGCGACAACCGTTTACGCCAACCCGAAGCAAGTGCGCAACGCCCGTGCTGTCTCTGTCGCGGCTGCGGACGCGCTGCACATCGACGCTGACGCCCTCTACCCGCAGCTGGTCGACAAGTCGAAGGGGTTCGTCTACGTCAAGCGGAAGGCAGATCCGGTCGACGCGAAGGCGCTCGAGCAGAAGCATCTCTCCGGGCTCGGATTCATCCCGGAGGAGCGCCGCGTGTACCCGCAGGGTGGAGTGGCCGCGCAGGTGCTCGGCTACGCCGGAACAGACAACCGCGGCCTCGCCGGCCTCGAGCTCCAGCTCGACCGCTATCTCGCAGGACGGCCTGGCAGCGAGACCTTCGTGAAGGATCCGTTCGGCCGTGTGCTCGACGTCGTGCGATCGGTGCCGGAGCGGCCGGGCAAGGACGTCTTCCTCACGCTCGACCACACGATTCAGGCCAACGTCGAGTCGGTTCTGCGGTCGACCGTTTCGCAGTGGGGCGCGAAGAGGGCGTCGGCGGTCGTGCTCGACCCGGAAACGGGCGGCATCCTCGCGATGGCGGTCGCGCCGGGCTACGACGCGAACCGCTATCCGAGCGCACCGGCCGACCTGCACCGCAACACCGCCGTCACGGACACCTATGAGCCGGGCTCGACGTTCAAGCTCGTGAGCGTCTCTGCGGCGCTGTCCGAGCATCTCGTGACGCCTGCGACACCGTTCGTCCTGCCTGGCAGCATCCACGTCGCCGACCGGGTGATCCACGATGCCGAGCCGCGAGGCACCGAGACGATGACGGTCGCGCAGATCCTCTCGCGCTCTTCGAACGTGGGAGCGATCACGCTCGCCGAGCTCCTCGGGCCACAGCGGCTCGGCCGCTGGATCGACCGGTTCGGGTTCGGCCGCAAGGTCGGCATCGACTATCCCGGTGAAACGCGCGGGATCGTGCTGCCTGTCGACCGCTGGTCGGGATCCACGATCGGAAACGTGCCGATCGGGCAGGGGATCGCGGTCACGCCCGTGCAGATGGCCGCCGCGTACGCCAGCGTCGCGAACAAGGGCGTGTGGCTCGCGCCGCACCTCATCGATCACGTCGCCGGCTCGAGCCCACCTAAGGTCGAGCGGCGACGAGTGCTCTCGCCGACGATCGCCGACGAGGTGAAGTCGATGCTCGTGAACGTCGTCTCCGAGGGAACGGGGACGCTCGCGGCGCTGCCCGGCTACACGATCGCCGGTAAGACCGGCACCGCCGCAAAGCCAGATCCCGTCAACGGTGGCTATTCGACGGCGAACTACGTCGCCTCGTTCGTCGGCATCGTCCCCGCAACGAAGCCGCGGCTCGTGATTCTCGTGTCGGTCGACGAGCCGCGAGGCGCGATCTGGGGCGGCGTCGTGGCGGCGCCCGCGTTCAAGCGGATCGCGGACTTCGCGCTCCAGTACCTCGAGGTTCCGCCCGACGATCCCGCCGCGCTCAAGGCGACCGCTCCGTAGTTGGGGCCTCCCAGCCTCCTCCCCGCTATGAGCGTAGCCGCCGCGGCCGCGCGCCGCTAGGGCATGTGACGGAAAAGACCCGCAAACGGGCGTGTTTTGTCACACACGCACCCGAACGGCTCTGCAGGAACGATTGGTAGACTCGCCCGCCGTGGACCTCGGGCGCCTGATCGCCGCGCTCGCTCCGGCGGACGTCGTGTATCTGGCGGACGTCGATGTGTGCGATCTCGCATACGACTCGCGCTCGGTCGAGCCGGGCGCGCTGTTCTTCTGCGTCAGCGGCGAGAAGGCCGACGGCCACCTCTTTGCCAGCGACGCCGTCGCCGCTGGCGCCGTCGCGCTCGTCGTCGAGCGCATCGTCGACGTCGCCGTGCCACAGATCGTCGTTCCCGACAGCAGGCGCTCGATGGCGGTGGCTGGCGCGGCGTTCTTCGAGCACCCGTCGCAGCAGCTTGCGCTCGCCGGTGTGACCGGCACGAACGGCAAGACGACGACGTCGTTTCTTCTGTTCGCGATCCTGGCGGCGGCCGGCAAGCGTCCGGGCCTACTGGGAACGATCGAGAGCCGGGTCGGCGGCGAGCGGCGCCCCGCGCTCCGCACGACCCCTGAGGCGATCGATCTCCAGCGCACGCTTCGCGAGATGGTCGACGTCGGTGACCGCAGCTGTGCTCTCGAGGCCACCTCTCACGGCGCCGCACTCGGACGGCTCGACCATCTCTCGTTCGCCGCGCTCGTGTTCACGAACCTGAGCCACGACCATCTCGACTTCCACGGCACGCTCGAGCGCTACTACGAGGCCAAGCGGAGCCTGTTCCTCGCCGCCGGCGAGCCTCCGGCAGCCGTCAACGTGGGGGACGAGCACGGGCGCCGGCTCGCCGCAGAGCTGCGCGCCGCCGGCCGCAAGCGGCTGGTGACCTTCGGGATGACGGCCTTCGCGGACGTATCGCCGGAATCGCTTTCCCTGACGCGTGACGGCGCGTCGTTCTCGGCTGACGGGCTCCCGATCCGGACGCGGCTGCTCGGCTCGTTCAACGTCGAGAACGTCCTCGGCGCGATCGCAGCTGCGCGGCTGCTCGGCCTCCCCGACGACGCGATCGTCGACGGAATCGAGTCGATTCGTGGTGTGCCGGGCAGGTTCGAGGCCATCGACGGCGGCCAGTCGTTCACGGTCGTCGTCGACTATGCGCACACGCCGGACTCGCTCGCGAATGCGCTCCGGACGGCACGCGAGCTCGCCACGGCGCGTGTCGTGTGTGTGTTCGGCTGCGGCGGCGATCGAGATCGGGCCAAGCGGCCGCTCATGGGCGAAGCGGCCGTCGCCCACGCCGATGCCGTGATCGTGACGTCCGACAATCCGCGCAGCGAGAGCCCGGAGGAGATCGTGAACGAGATCCTCCGTGGGGCCGGCGGTGCGGTCCAAGTGGAGCTCGACCGGCGGCGGGCGATCGAGCGTGCGCTCGAGCTCGCCGAGCCCGGCGACGTGGTCGTGATCGCGGGGAAGGGTCACGAGCTCGGTCAGGAGCTGGCGGAGGAGACGCTGCCGTTCGACGACCGCGAGGTCGTGCGGGAGGCGCTCGGGAGCAAAGTGTGATCCCGATCGAGCTCGACCTCGTCGAGCGCCTCTGTCCCGGAACCCTCGTGCGCACTGCCGGTCGCGACGTCGCGACCGGCCTCACGATCGACTCGCGGCGTGTCGGGCCGGGAGATCTGTTCGTCGCGGTCGGAGGGGGAACGGCTTTCGTCGACGACGCGGCTGCACGAGGTGCGGCGGCGACGCTCGTCCCGGAGGACGCGTTCGCCTCGTTGGCGGCGATCGCGGGCGAGGTTCGGTCCCGAAGCCACGCGCGTGTCGTCGGTATCACCGGCTCGACCGGTAAGACGTCGACGAAGGACATCCTCGCGGCGATCTGCCGTTCGCATGCGTCGACGATCGCGGCCGAGGCGAGCTTCAACAACGAGCTCGGCGTGCCTCTCACGCTCTGCAGGATCGAGCCCGAGACGGAGGTCTGCATCGTCGAGCTCGCCATGCGGGGCTTCGGCCAGATCGCCGCGCTGGCCACGGTGGCACGACCTCAGATCGGCGTCGTCACGAACGTCGGGCCGGCGCACGTCGAGCTCGTCGGCTCCCTGGACGGCGTTGTCGCGGCGAAGAGCGAGCTCGTCGACGCGCTGCCCGCGGGCGGGACGGCGATCGTTCCCGACGACTTTCCGATCACGAGAGAAGGTGTCGAGGTCGTTCGGTTCGGCGAGCCAGAGGCGCACGTCGACGGGGACCGAACCATGGTGCGATTCGGAGGTCGTGAGATCTCGTTCTCATTCCGTGCGCGCCATCAGGCGCGCAACGCGCTCGCCGCTCTCCATGTGGCGCGGGCGCTCGGGATCGAGGCCGAAGACAGCGTCGACGTCGACTTCTCTCACTGGCGCGGCGAGGAGCATCCGCTTCCGGGCGGCGGCATACTCGTGAACGACAGCTGGAACGCCAACCCGGTCTCGATGCGCGCGGCGCTGGAGGATCTCGCCGATCTCGCCGAGGGCCGGCGAACCGTTGCCGTGCTCGGCGGCATGGCCGAGCTAGGCCCTGAGTCGACTGCCTTTCACCGCGAGATCGGCGTCCTTGTCGGGACGTCAGGCGTCGGAGCTCTTGTCGCGGTCGGCGACCTGGCGCGCGGCTACCTCGAGACGGCGGCCGATGTCCCGGTGACGACGTGGGTCGAGACTGCAGCCGACGCGGTGGTCGAGGCTCGCGGTCTGATCGAGCCGGGCGACTGCGTGCTCGTCAAGGGCTCGCGGGCGATCGGGCTCGAGGTGGTCGCGGAGGCGCTCACCCGACCCTCGGTCTAGGCTCTGCGCGTTGGTTCGGGTCCTCATCGCCGGTGTCGTCGCGCTCATCGTCTCGATCCTCGTGGCGCCGAGGCTGATCCACTACCTCCGCACCCGCGCGTACGGACAGCACATCCGTGAGGAGGATCTGAAGCACCACATCGTCAAGGCGGGCACGCCGACGCTCGGTGGGCTCGTCATCCTCGCCGCGCTCGCCGTCGCGTTTCTCGCGCTGTCGCACTACACGACCAACGCGCTCGTCGTCTTCTTCGTCACCCTCGGCTGCGCGGCGATCGGCTTCCTCGACGACGCGATCAAGCTCACGCACAAGCGCTCGCTCGGCCTGAAGGGCCGCTGGAAGCTGCTTCTGCTTGCGGTGATCGCGGTGATCGTGGCCGTCGTCACGCAGCACCGCGACTTCTCGACGAACGTCTATCTCCCCGTCATCAACGGCGAGCTGCCACTCTCGTGGGGCTGGTACCTGCTCGTGTTCCTGATGATCGCGGGCACCGCGAATGCAGTGAACTTCACCGACGGCCTCGACGGGCTCGCCGCGGGCACGGGGATCATCGCCGTCTTCACGTTCACGGCGATGGCGGTGATCGCCTGGCTGCGCTCCGGCGCGCCCGGACACCGAAACGAGCTCTACATCGATCTCTCGATCTTCGGCGCGGCCCTGATCGGGGCGATCGTGGGGTTCCTCTGGTACAACGCCTGGCCCGCTGAGATCATGATGGGCGACACGGGCTCGATGGCGATCGGCGGGGCGCTTGCTTCCTTCGCGATCGTCATGAAGACGGAGTTCCTCCTGCTCCTGATCGGCGGCATCTTCGTGATCGAGATCATGTCCGTGATCATTCAGGTGTTCACGTTTCGCTACCTGGGCAAGCGTGTGTTTCTCATTACGCCCATCCACCATCATTTCGAGATGAAGGCGTGGTCCGAGACGAAGATCGTCGTCCGCTTCTGGATCCTTTGTGCGATCCTCTGCGCGCTCGCGTTCGCCCTCTACTACCGCTACTACTTCCAGTTCTTCCGCAGCTGACGCGGACGGTCGCATGCTCGACGGAGCGAGGATCGCAGAGGACGACACAGTGCTCGTCGTCTCGCCAGGGGACGGCGAGATCGAGGCTGCGCTCTACGTCCTCGGGCCGGACGGGGCCGTGGTCGTGGTCGATGCCTCATCAGAACACCTCGAGCGGCTGCAGGACACCTGTGCCGATCCCCGCGTCTCGTACCTGATCGGAGACGGGGAAGTTCTTCCCGTGCCGGATGCCTCCGTGGACGTGGTGCTCGGCGACGCATCGGCGGCAGAGGTCGAGCGCGTCCTGCGACGATGACCCTTCCGGCGCACGTCCTCGTGCTCGGTCTTGCGCGTTCCGGCCGAGCGGCCGCCGCGGCGCTTTCGCGGCGAGGCGTCACCGTCACAGCCGTCGATCGCCGGCTCGGAAACGACGACGGCCCAGCGGCACTCGATGGCGTCGAGCTCGTCGTCAAGAGCCCCGGGGTACCTGGGGAGAACGTCCTCGTGCGCGCGGCGCGCGAGCGTGAGATCCCGGTCTGGAGCGAGGTCGAGCTCGGCTACCGGCTTCTCCCCGACGCGCGGTTCGTCGGCGTCACGGGGACGAACGGGAAGACGACGACCGTCGAGCTCCTCGGCGCGATCTTCCGCGCCGCAGGCCGAGACGTCGCCGTCGCGGGAAACGTCGGTCGTCCGCTGACGTCGGTCGAGCCCGCCGAGTGGGTGGTCTGCGAGCTCTCGTCGTTCCAGCTCGAAGACGTGCAGGACCTGACGTGCGAGATCGCGGTGCTGCTCAACCTCGAGCCCGACCATCTCGACCGCCACCACTCGTTCGACGCGTACCGGGCCGCGAAGCTCCGCATCTTCGAGCGAGCCGGGACGGCGGTCGTGCCACAGGGCAGCGGGCTCGAAGGGCTGACGTTCGCGGCCGACGACCCGCTCCCGGCCGAGCCGCGCATCCCGGGTGCGCACAACCGCGAGAACGCGGCCGCGGCCACCCTCGCTGCGCGCGCCGCCGGGATCGAGGACGGTGCGATCGCGGAGGCGCTCCGGACGTTCCCCGGCGTCGAGCACCGGCTCGAGCTCGTGGCCGAGCTCGGCGGCGTTCGCTACGTCAACGACTCGAAGGCGACGAACGTCGCGGCGGCGACGCGCGGCCTCGCGGCGTACGACGAGCCGCTACACGTGATCCTCGGCGGCTCGTTGAAGGGCGAGGATTTCTCGACGCTGGTGCCTGCGCTCGGGTCGAACGTTCGCGGGGTCTACCTGATCGGGGAGGCCGCAGGAGCGCTCGACGCCGCACTCGTCGGCTCGGGGATCCCGCTCGAGCGGTCCGGCGATCTCGCAACGGCCGTCGCGGCGGCGGCCGCCAACGCGAGCGAAGGGGAGATCGTGCTCCTCTCGCCCGCGTGCGCGAGCTTCGACCAGTTTCGCGACTTCGAGCACCGCGGCGAGGAATACCGGCGTCTCGTGCAGAACCTGGAGGGATGAAGCGGGCACAGCTCGAGGCCAACATCCTTATTCTCGTCACGCTCGGCCTCGTCGCCTTCGGTCTCGTCATGGTGTACAGCGCGACTTCGGCGCGGGCGGCGGTCGGCGACGGCCAACCGATGTTCTACCTCACGCGCCAGGCGATCTTCGCCTGTGTCGGGCTGGTCGCGCTCGTCGTCTGTGCGCGGACGCCATATGTGTGGTGGAGACGCGTCGCTCCGACTCTGCTCGCCGTCAGCATCGGGCTGCTCGTCGCTGTCCTGATCCTCGGCGCCCCGATCAACGGTGCGCGACGGTGGCTTCCGCTCGGCCCGTTGGCGTTCCAGCCGTCCGAGCTCGTGAAGCTCGCGCTTGCCGTCTGGGTGGCGGGCTACCTCTCGCGGCCGCGCCGTCGCCCACCGCAGACGTTCGGTGAGCTGGCCAAGCCGATTGGCCTCGTTGCGGCGGTGGCGATGGGGCTGATCCTGCTCGAGCCGGATCTGGGGACGGGCGTCGCGATCGCGCTCATGCTCGGCGGAATGCTCGTCGTCGCCGGCACGCCGACGAAGCTCCTCGTCCGTAGCGCTGCCGTCGTCGTCGCGCTCGGCGCCGTCGCGATCTGGTTCGAGCCGTATCGCCGCGACCGCATCTTCAGCTTCTTCAATCCCTGGAACGACGCCCAGGGATCTGGCTTCCAGTCCGTTCAGGCGCTTATCGGTCTCGGCTCGGGCGGGGCTTTCGGCAAGGGCATCGGAGAGGGTGTCCAGAAGATCTTCTACCTGCCCGAGGCGCATACGGACATGATCTTCGCGACGATCGGGGAGGAGCTGGGCCTGATCGGCACGGCAGGGGTGATCCTCGCCTTCGCGGCGTTCTGCTGGGCCGGCTTCCGGATCGCGATCGCGAGCCCCGACCGCTTCGGCATGCTGCTCGCCGCCGGCCTGACCGTGCTCGTCGGAGCGCAGGCGGCGACGAACCTCGCCGCCGTCCTCGGCCTCGCGCCGGTCACGGGCATCACGCTTCCGTTTGTCTCCTATGGAGGCTCCAGCCTCGTGGTCGCGCTCGCCGGGGCGGGAATCCTCCTTAACATCGCAGGAGCCGATGTCCGTGGAGCGAGAGCCACACTGCCTGATCGCGGCCGGAGGGACGGGCGGCCACGTGCTGCCGTCGCTCGCAGTAGCGGAAGCGCTCGTCGCGCGCGGAGCGACGGTGACGTTCGCCGGGTCGCCGGGTCGCGCCGAGGCGCAGCTCGTCCCTGACGCGGGCTACGAGCTCGACACGTTCGAGATCGCCGGGTTCCCGCGGCGGCCGAGCATCGCGCTCGCGCACTCGCTCTTGCTCGCCGCCAAGGCGCCGCTGGCCTGCCGCGCAATCCTGTCGAGGCGCCGACCGGACGTCGTGCTCGGCGGGGGCGGCTACGTCGCCGGGCCGATGGTGTTGGCGGCGGCGACGATGCGCACTCCCGCGGCGCTGATGGAGGCGGACGTCCATCTCGGATTGGCCAACCGGCTCGCACTGCCGTTCGCGCAGCGCGTCTTCCTCGCGACGGAGATCCCGGGCCGCGAAGGAGGCAAGTACCGAGTCACAGGCCGGCCGGTGCCCGCAAGCTCGTAGGTCGGTCGACCGGGGTGAGGCGCGTAGGCTCTTCGAGCTCCCGACGGACGGCGCCGTGCTGCTCGTCTACGGCGGTAGCCAGGGAGCGCACAGCCTGAACGAGCTCGCCGTCGAGAGCTTTGGCGCGGACGGGCCACACGTCATTCACCTGGCCGGTGAACGCGACTTCGAGGCCCTGCGCGGGCGGGTTGATCGAGGCGGCTACCGGCTGCTGCCCTACACGCACGAGTTCGGCGCCGCGCTCGCCGCGGCGGATCTCGCGGTCGCGCGTGCGGGTGGTTCGATCTACGAGCTCGCGGCCGCCGGCATCCCGGCTGTCCTCGTTCCCTATCCGTCGGCAACCGGCGACCACCAGACGAAGAACGCGCGGGTCTTCGAGCGCGCCGGCGCCGCGGTCGTTGTTCCCGAGCCTGAGCTCGCAGTCGTGCCCGACCTCGTGCGCAGCCTGCTTTCGGACGCAGGGCGACTGGCGACGATGCGTGCGGCGATGCAGCGGCTCGCCCGTCCACATGCCGCGGACGAGATCGCCGAGGAGGTGATCCGGCTCGCGCGAGCTTGAAGGCCGGAAGTTGTGGTTCGTCGGCATCGGCGGCGCCGGCATGAGCGCGCTCGCGCTCGTGGCGCGGGCGTGGGGCGCAGAGGTCGCCGGCTGGGACCGTCACGAGACGCCGTATCTCACCGTGCTCGACGGCGTAGAGGTCGTGATCTCCCCCGAGCCTGGCGATCCCCCGCCGGGTTGGGAGGCGGTCGTGTCGACGGCGTATGCCGGCTCCGTTCCCGGTCGCTCGCGCGGTGAGCTGCTCGCCGAGATCGTCGGACTGCGGCCGTCGATCGTCGTCGCGGGCGCGCACGGTAAGACGACCACTGCCGCGATGATTGCGTTCTGCCTGGATCGCCTCGGGCTCGATCCCACGTTCCTCGTAGGCGGGCCGATCCCACAGCTAGGTGGGAACGCCCGGGCGGGGGACGGCTGGCTCGTGGCCGAGGGCGACGAGTCTGATCGGTCGCTCGAGCTGCTGCGGCCGGAGATCGGGATCCTGACGAACGTCGATCTGGACCACCACGCGACGTTCACGTCGCGCGCCGAGGTTGCCGCGCTCTTCGAGCGCTGGCTCGAGGGCTGTGGCGCGGCGGTGCGAGGCGACGAGCTGGCTCAGCTCGATCTCGCGCTCGCCGTTCCTGGCTCACACAACCGTCAGAACGCGGCGACCGCCCTCGCCGCGCTCGAGCTCGCCGGCGTGCCGCGGGAGGACGTGCTCCCCGTGCTGGGCGAGTTCAAGGGCGCCGGCCGCAGGTTCGAGCAGCGCGGTGAGGCGCACGGCGTCATGGTCTACGACGACTACGCGCACCACCCGGCCGAGATCGATGCGACGCTCGCGGCCGCGCGGGAGGCTTTTCCTGGCCGGCGCCTGCTCGTCCTCTTCCAGCCGCACCTCTATACGCGGACGCGTCACCTTGCCGACGAGCTCGCATCGGCGCTCGTCGCTGCCGACTTCGCGTGTGTCACGGAGATCTACGGCGCGCGCGAACAGCCCGTGCAGGGCGTGAGCGGCAAGATCGTCGTCGATCGGCTCGCCAGCGCGCGGCCGGGTACGCGTGTCGGCTGGGCGCCGGAGCTCGATGACGCCGCCGCCTTGCTCGTGCGACGCGCGCGCGCCGGCGACGTCGTGCTCACTCTCGGCGCGGGCGATGTTGACCGCGCGGCGTCGACCATTCTCGAGCGGCTGGCCGAATTGTGAGGCCGCCCGCCCGACACACCCACACAGTTCTTCTTCCACAGTTCTTCTCCCCCGGGGCGCTACCGCGCCCTTGCCCCCGCTTTGAGCGTATCGGTGAACATGCAACACGTCGGCTCCCGATCCGTGCCAAGAGTGTGAACTCGCTCTCTCCCCGGTCGCTCGACGCTCTCGTCGAGACGGACATCCCGTTCCAGCGTCTGACGACCGTTGGCATCGGGGGGCCGGCTCGCCGCTTCGCGCGACCCGAGACGATCGGGGAGCTCGAAGCGCTCGTTGGCTGGGCCGACGCTGAAGGGCTCGACGTTGTGACCGTCGGGCTGGGCTCCAACGTGCTGGCTGCGGATGCCGGCGTCGACGCCCTCGTCGTGCGCCTCGCCGGCGAGCTCGCGGCCGTGCGCGCGACTGAGTGGGGGCTCGTCGCGGGTGGCGGGGCGGCCAACGCGGTTTGTTTGCACCGTGCGCGGGCCGCGGGCCTCGGCGGGATGGAGTTCGCGTGCGCGATCCCCGGCACGGCGGGCGGTGGCGTGCGCATGAACGCCGGCGCGTACGGGCGCGACTGGTCTGGGATCGTCCGACGCGCGCTCGTCGTCGATCCCGCCGGCTCGAAGTGGAAGGCGAACGCCGAGCTGGAGCTCGACTACCGCCGGTCGGCCCTCGTCCGTGGGCAGATCGTCGCCGAGGTCGAGTTCGAGCTCGAGCCACGCGCCGAGAGCGAGATCCGCAGCACGGTTGCCGAGCTGAACGCAACGCGCAAGGCGACCCAACCGACGAACAAGCGAACGTTCGGGAGTGTCTTCAAGAACCCCGCGCACGAGCTCGGCGCGGGCAGGATGCTCGATGCCTGTGGCCTGCGCGGGTACCGGATCGGAGGGGCCCAGATCTCGCCGAGACACGCGAACTTCATCGAGAACGTCGAAGGGGCGACGGCGGCCGACGCCATCGCCCTGATCGCCGAGGCCAGGCGGCGGGCGCTCGAGGGCTACGGGGTCGTGCTCGAGACCGAGGTTGAGCTTCTGGGCGAGCTCGAGCTGCCGTCGGTGGGCGAGCAGCCACGGGAGTGAGAGAGCCGCTCGACTCGGGTCGACCGTCGAAGTAGGAAGCGAGCGCCGAAGCCAGAAGATTGATCCGTGGGCCAAGGTCGACGTGCGCGCGCGGGTCAAGAGCTGGCGGCCCCGGGGACTGTGGCGACGACCAGCCGGCAGCAAGCGGGGCGCGCATGGTGGCCGTCGCTTCGGTCATTGCTCATCGCGCTCGGAATCGTCGCTCTCGGGGTCGCGATGTACGCGGTCGCTCGCGAGACGTCCGTATTCGGCGTCCGGCAGATCGAGGTCGTCGGTGGATCGCCGCGCGTCGCGCAGTCCGTGCGAGAGGCGCTCGCGCCGTTGCAAGGCTCGAGCCTCGTCACGTTCGATGCGCACGACGCCAACCGACGGCTTGCCGATGTCGCCGAGGTCGCGTCCGCCACGTACAACCGCGACTTTCCGCACACGCTTGTCGTCTCCGTTCGCAGCGAGCGCTCGGTCGCGCTGCTCCGCAGAGGCAGCGAAGCGTGGCTCGTCTCCGACGGGGCTCGCGTGCTGAGGCAGGTGATCCAGCGGCCGTTCCCGGCAGTGCCGCGCGTGTGGATCCCGCCGACAGCAGACCCGCTCGACGGCGCCGTGCTCGACGGTGATGCGGCGCTCGCGGTGCGGACGATACCGCCCATGACGCACGCGCTGCGCGCGCGCGTGCGATCGGTCAGGGCGGTCGACGGGGAGCTGACGATCGTGCTGGAGTCGGGGACGGAGATCCTTCTGGGCGACGCCTCTCGCCTGCGTCTGAAGCTCGCCGTCGCTGCGAAGATCCTGCCCTCGCTCACGAGTGAGACGTACCTCGACGTCAGCGTGCCCGAGCGCGCCGTCGCAGGAACTGCCGCTTCCACAACCCTCAACCCGGAGGTTGAGCCTTAGAGTTTCACGAGTATCACTCGATTGACAGAGAGATCAATGCCACCTACCCTGGTCACCGCAGGCGGGTGTGAGCCATCACGCTCGAGTGAAGGTCGAGATCGAGGTTGGTGGAGAGTGAAGGGACAAGGTGGCAACTACGTGGCAGTGATCAAGGTCGTCGGCGTCGGCGGCGGTGGGACGAACGCCGTCAACCGTATGGTCGACGCGGGCCTTGGAGGCGTGGAGTTCATCGGCGTCAACACGGACGCACAGGCGCTCCTGATGAGCGACTCCGACGTGAAGATCCACATCGGAGACCACGTCACGCGTGGCCTCGGAGCCGGCGCCGACCCCGAGGTCGGTCGGGCGGCGGCCTTCGAGTCGCGCGACGAACTGAAAGAGGTCCTGAAGGGCGCCGACATGGTGTTCGTGACGGCGGGCGAAGGGGGCGGAACCGGAACGGGCGCCGCGCCGATCGTCGCCGATCTCGCGAGCGAGGTCGGAGCTCTGACCGTCGGCGTCGTGACGCGGCCGTTCTCCTTCGAAGGCAACCGGCGCGGCGAGGTTGCCGAGCAAGGCATCGCCGAGCTGGCCGAGCGCGTCGACACGATCATCGTGATCGAGAACGACCGGCTGCTGCAGGTGGTCGAGCGGCAGACGTCGGTCGTCGATGCGTTCCGGCTCGCCGACGACGTGCTCCGACAGGGTGTCCAGGGGATCACGGATCTGATCACCGTCCCTGGGCTCGTGAACCTCGACTTCGCCGACGTCCGAACGATCATGCGCGAGGCAGGTACGGCGATGATGGGTATCGGAACGGCGCGCGGCGAGAACCGGGCGGCCGAGGCTGCACGGCAGGCCGTGTCGTCTCCGTTGCTCGAGGCGTCGATCGAAGGGGCGACGGGGATCCTGCTCAACATCACGGGTGGAAAGAGCGTCGGCCTGTTCGAGGTCAACGAGGCGGCCGAGGTCGTCACGTCAGCCGCGACGGCGGACTCGAACATCATCTTCGGAGCCGTGATCGACAAGTCGATGGACGACGAGCTCCGCGTTACGGTGATCGCCACGGGGTTCGGGCAGCAGCGCCGCCGGAAGCGCAAGGCTACGGGCAGCGATCGCGAACGCGATCGGGAGCGGACCCGCGAGCCGGAGCTCGTGACCAGCTCCCGGGCAAAGGAGGACTTCGACATCCCGAAGGAAGTCCTCGACGTCCCGTCGTTCCTGAGGGACGCCTAGCGAAGACCGTCCGGCACGGAGGGGCAGCCGGTTAGCATCAGGCGCGTGGAAGCGCTGCGCCGGACGCCCCTCCATGCCCAGCACGTAGCGCTCGGGGCGCGCATGGTGCCCTTCGCCGGTTGGGAGATGCCCGTGCAGTACGAGGGCGTCATCCCCGAGCACCGCGCAGTGCGCGAGGACTCCGGCGCGTTCGACGTCTCGCACATGGGCGAGATCGAGGTCGAGGGCCCGACGGCGCGCGAGCTTCTCCAGTCACTGCTCTCGAACGACCTCGACCGCGTCGGCCCGGGACGGGCCCAGTACACCCTGCTGACGAACGACGACGGCGGCATCGTCGACGATCTGATCATCTACGAGCTCGAGCCGGGCAGGTTCCTGCTGATCGTGAACGCTGCGAACACGACGGCCGACTACGCGTGGATCAGGGAGCACGAACGGCGCGGGTCCGACGTGCGCGACGTGTCCGACGACTATGGCTTGATCGCCGTCCAGGGCCCCCGCTCACTCGAACGACTCGGCCTGGAGCCTGCGCCCGCGTTCACGTTCGCGGAGTCGGAGATCGACGGCATTCCGACGATGGTCAACCGGACCGGCTACACGGGCGAGCTCGGCGTCGAGCTGCTCGTGATGGCGGAGGATGCCGTCGCGCTCTGGGAGCGTGTGCTCGAGCGCGGGGCGATGCCGTGCGGACTCGGAGCGCGCGACACGCTGCGGCTCGAGGTCTGCTACCCGCTGCACGGCTCGGACATCGGTCCGGCGACCGATCCGATCTCCGCCGGGCTCGGCTGGACGTGTGCGCTCGGCAAGGAGTTCACCGGCGTGGAGGCGATCCGCGCGGTCAAGGAGGCGGGGCCGGAGCGCCGTCTCGTGCCGTTCGTGATGGACGACCGTGCCGTCCCTCGCAGCGGGATGGAGATCGACGGCGGCGGCACCGTCACCTCGGGGACGCATTCGCCGATGCTGGATCTCGGCATCGGCATGGGCTACGTCCCGTCGCCCCGCGCGCAGCCCGGTGAGATGATCACGATCGACGTGCGCGGCAAGGACCGGCAGGCGCATGTCGTCAAGAAGCCCATCTACGACCGAGAGGAGCACGAACGTGGCGGCGCCTGAGAGCTATCCGGATGACCTTCGCTACCACCCCGGCCACGACTGGGCGAGGGTGGACGGCGCGGAGGCGACGATCGGCATCACGTGGTACGCGCAAGACTCGCTCGGCGAGCTCGTGCACTTCGAGCCACCCGAGGTCGGCGCGACGATCTCGAAGGACGGGGTGTACGGCGAGGTCGAGTCGGTGAAGGCGGTCTCGGACCTGATCGCGCCGCTGTCCGGCGAGGTGCTCGAGGTCAACGAAGGTGCCGTCGACGAGCCCGAGCGCGTCAACGAGGACCCCTACGGCGAGGGCTGGCTCGTGCGCATCCGCGTCGCCGACGACACGGAGCTCGCCGCGCTGCTCGACGCCGCTGCATACCGGAGCCTGCTCGAAGAGCAGTGAGCTTCCTGTCGCTCACCGAGGGCGACTCCGAGGAGATGCTGGCGGCGATCGGCGTCGACAGCGTCGAGGAGCTGTTTCGCGACATCCCCGAGGGCGTCCGCTTCAGCCGCGACCTCGAGCTCGAGCCCGCGCTCTCCGAGCCCGAGCTGCATGCCCACCTCGCCGAGCTCGCAGCCCGAAACGTCGGCACCTCCGCGGAGCTCTCGTTCCTCGGTGCCGGCATGTACGACCACTACGTGCCCGCGGTCTGCGACATGGTCCTCCAGCGCGGCGAGTTCCTGACGGCGTATACGCCGTACCAGCCGGAGATGAGCCAAGGAGTGCTCCAGGCGATCTTCGAGTACCAGACGGCGATCTGCGAGCTGACCGGTATGGACGTCTCGAACGCGTCCGGCTACGACGGCTCGACCGTCGCTGCGGACGCGTGCTACATGGCGAAGCACATCACCGGCCGCGACCGCGTCGTCGTCACCGAGGCGACGAGCCCCCAGATCCGGCAGGTGCTGAAGACCTACGCGCCGGGCTTCGGGCTCGAGATCGTGGAGGTGCCGCACACGGAAGGCGTGACCAGTCCGCGTGACGTCGCCGATGTGGCCGCGGACGCAGCGGCCGTCATCTTCCAGCAGCCGAACTTCTTCGGCTGCCTCGAGCCGGCGCCCGATCTCGCCGCGGCCGCAGTCGACGCCGGCGCGCTCGCCGTCGCCCACGTCGACCCCATCTCGCTCGGCGTGCTCGAGGCGCCGGGCCGGTACGGCTGCGCGATCGCCGCCGGTGAGGGCCAGGGGGCGGGCAACGCCATGTCCTTCGGCGGTCCGCATTATGGATTCCTCGCCTGCCGCGCCGAGCACGTCCGCCGGATGCCCGGCCGGATCGCGGGCCAGACGGTCGACGTCGACGGACGCCGCGGCTACGTGCTGACGCTCTCGACGCGCGAGCAGCACATTCGCCGCGAGAAGGCGACGTCGAACATCACGACGAATCAGACGCTGCTCGCGCTCGGCGGGCTCGTCTACCTCACATGGCTCGGCCCCGCAGGTCTGAAGGAGCTGGGGGAGATCTGCATGAGCCTCTCCGCATACGCGGCGGAGCGTCTCGCGGACGCGGGATTCGAGACGCTGTTCCCCGATCAGACAACGTTCAAAGAGCTTGCCATCGGCGTCGGACGAGACGCACGAGATGTCGTGCGGGCGGCACGCGAGCGCGGCGTGCATCCCGGCTACGCGCTCGGCCGTGACTACCCAGGCATGGACGACTGCCTGCTCGTGGCCGTGACGGAGAAGCGATCGACGTCGGACATCGACCGGCTCGTCGAGGTGCTCCGCGAGGTCGCGGGATGAAGCTCGTCTACGAGCGTTCGAAGCCGGGGCGGCGCGCGTACTCCCTTCCGGCGAGCGGCCTCGAGGCGCCGGCCGTGCCGGAGGACCTTCGCCGCACCGAGCCGCCGCGCCTGCCGGAGGTCTCCGAGCCGGAGCTCGTGCGGCACTTCACCGAGCTGACGACGCGGAACTTCGGCGTCGACACCGGCTTCTATCCCCTCGGCTCGTGCACGATGAAGCACAACCCGCGCATCAACGAGGTCGTCGCGCGACTGCCCGGGTTCGCGGACCTACATCCGCTGCAGGAGGAGGACGCGTCCCAGGGTGCGCTCGAGCTGATGTGGCGCCTGCAGGAGATCCTCGCCGAGGTCTGCGGGCTCGACGCCGTCTCGCTGCAGCCCGCCGCAGGCTCGCAGGGTGAGCTGACGGGGCTGATGCTGATGCGTGCGTACTTCGCGGACCGCGGCGAGGGCGAGCAGCGGCGGAAGATCGTCGTCCCGGACACGGCGCACGGAACGAACCCGGCGAGCGTGACGATGGCCGGCTACGAGCTCGTGCAGGTTGCGACGGACGCGCGCGGGAACATCGACCTCGACGACCTGCGCGGCAAGGTGGACGAAGCGACCGCTGGCCTGATGCTCACGAACCCCTCGACGCTCGGCCTGTTCGACGAGGGGATCGAGGAAATGGAGCGGATCTTCCACGGCGCCGGTGCGCTCATGTACTACGACGGCGCGAACCTGAACGCCGTCTGCGGCATCGCCCGACCCGGCGACATGGGGTTCGACATCGTCCACATCAACCTGCACAAGACGTTCTCCCAGCCGCACGGCGGTGGCGGCCCGGGTGGCGGGCCGATCGCCGTGCGCGGGATGCTCGACCCGTTCCTGCCGGTGCCGCAGGTCGTCCGCGACGGTGACCGGTTCCGGCTCGATGGCGACCGGCCGAAGACGATCGGGAAGGTGCGCGGCTACACCGGCCCGTTCGGGGTCTTCGTCCGCTCGTACGCCTACATCCGCGCGTACGGCCCGGCGCTGCGCGAGATGTCCGAGGTGGCCGTCCTCAACGCGAACTACCTGCTCGCGCTGCTCCGCGATGCGTACGAGCTGCCATACGACCGGCTGTGCATGCACGAGTTCGTCCTCTCCGCGAGGACGCTCAAGCGGGAGCACGGCGTGACTGCGCTCGACGTCGCAAAACGGCTGATGGACTACGGCTTCCATCCGCCGACGATCTACTTCCCGCTGGTCGTGCCCGAGGCGTTGATGATCGAGCCGACGGAGACCGAGACGAAGGAGACGCTCGATGAGTTCGCCGCGGCAATGGTCGAGATCGCCCGGGAGGCGAAGGAGAGGCCGGAGCTGCTCCACGATGCGCCACACACGCGTCCTGTCGGCCGGCTCGACGAGGTGAAGGCCGTGAAGGAGCTCGTCGTCCGGCATCGCTTCGACGCGCCCGCGGACACGCCGGCGTCGTAGCCAGCAGGTGATCGCCGACTCGGTCAACGCAGCGCTTCGGAAGGGGATCCTCTGGGCATCCGAGAGCGCGACGCTCCGCTCGGTCGTCCGCACGCACGGGATGCGGTTCGGCGCGTCCCGCTTCGTCGCGGGCGAGACGCTCGACCAGGCGGTTCCCGTCCTCCGCGGGTTGAACGCCGAGGGTCTGCTCACGAACACGACGGTGCTCGGCGAGGGAGTGAAGGAGGAGAGCCAGACGCGGCACGTCGTCGACGAGTACCGCGGCGTCGTCGACCGCATCGCCGTCGAGAGCCTCCAGACGAACGTCGCTATCAAGCCGACCCACCTGGGGCTCTCGCTCTCGGAGGAGCTCGCGTTCCGGAACATCGCCGACATCTGTGCGCACGCGCGCGATTCCTCCAATTTCATCCGCATGGACATGGAGGAGTCGCGCCATGTCGACGCAACGCTCGACATCTACCGCCGGCTGCGCGACGCGGGGATCGACAACGTCGGCTTCGTGCTTCAGGCGTACCTCTACCGCACACCGTCCGACCTCGAGAGGCTGCTGCCGCTCGGCCCGAACCTCCGCCTCTGCAAGGGCGCCTATCTCGAGCCGGCCAGCATCGCGCATCCCGAGAAGCGGGATGTCGACCGCGCATACGCGCAACTGCTCGACCGGTGCCTCCGCGAGGCTGCGTTCACCGCGATCGCGACGCACGACGAGCGCATGATCCAGCACGCGATCGGGCTCGTGTCGGCGCATTCGATACCGACGGAGCGGTTCCAGTTCCAGATGCTGTACGGGGTGCGGCCCCAGCTCCAGCGGGCGCTCGTCCGGCGCGGCTTCTCCGTCCTCGTCGCGACGCCCTACGGGCCCGACTGGTACCGGTACCTGATGCGGCGGCTCGCCGAGCGGCCGGCGAACGTCGGCTTCCTGCTCCGGAACCTCGTTCGGGGCTAAGCGGCGGTCGTTGCAGCGAGCTGGCCGCACGCGGCGGCGATGTCACGGCCGCGGGTGAGCCTGACTGTCGCCGGGAGCCCGGCGCGGTCGAGCACGCGCTTGAACGCGTCTATGGCTCCTCTCGAGGAGCCGTCGAAGGCGCCGCCCTGTCCTTGCGGAATCGGGTTGTACGGGATCAGGTTGACCTTGAAAGAGTGCGGCTCGAGCAGGGCCACCAGCGCGCGCGCATGCTCGACGCGGTCGTTGACGCCGGCGAGCATCACGTATTCGACAAAGACCTTTCGGCGCCGGAGCACGACGTAACGCCGGCACTCCTCGATGATGTCCGCGAGCGGGTAGCGGTCGTTGACCGGCATCAGCTCAGAGCGCAGCCTGTCGTCGGGCGCGTGGAGTGAGAGCGCGAGGCGAATCGGCGCCTCTACCTCGTCCACGAATCGCGTCAGCCCGGGCATCCAGCCGACGGTCGAGATGGTCGTCCGGCGATGCGTGATCCCGATGTCGGGAAGACGGCCGGCGGCGGCGAGAACGTGGTCGAGGTTGAGCATCGGCTCGCCCATGCCCATGAACACGGCGTGCGAGATCGGGTCGGCGCGCCGGAAGTGGAGCGCCTGATCGAGGATCTCGGACGAGGTGAGGTTCCTCCTGAAGCGCATCTGCCCCGTGGCGCAGAACGTGCACGTGAGCGGGCATCCGGATTGAGACGAGAGGCAGAGCGAGCGCCGGCCGTCGCGGTAGCGCATCAGCACGGCCTCGACCGGATGCCCGTCCTGCGTGTGGAACAGCGCCTTGACCGTGCCGTCCTTCGACCGTGCCTCCGTCACGAGCTGGAGCGTCGAGAAGGGCACCGTTCGGCCGAGCTCGATCCGCAACGCGAGCGGCAGCGACGTCATCTCGTCGTAGGCGGCTGCGCCCCGGGCAGTCCACTCCCAGACCTGCCGGGCGCGATACGCGGGCTCGCCGGCCACTGCCAGCGTTGCCTCGAGGAGATCGACGTCCACGGCTCGAGCGTAGCGAGAAGGGCGTCGGCGAACCGTCGTCTCGGTGGGCGTAAAGTCTCGGCGTGCACGAGCCAGGAATGACGTCGGTCGCACGCGACGGTGGCGCCCGCATCGAGACCGCACGCGTCGGCGTACTCGTCCGGCCGAGGCCGACCGGGCTCGTGTCGGAGCGCCTTCGCGATTCGGTCGCGGCGCTCGGTCGCGGCGCGCGGCTCGTGGCGCCGGACGAGGGTGTCCCCACAGACGTCGACGTCCTCCTCGTCTACGGCAACGCCGCCTGGTTCCGCCGTCCCCTCGATGCGCTCGTGGCGGCGTCGCCGAGCTCGCGGCCTCGAATCGTCGTCTGGCACAGCGAGCCGCTGCCGCCGTCGGCGGCGTCGGGGTTGCCGCGAACGCGGCTTCATGCGCGCGAGCTGGCGAAGATCGCCCTCCACGACGACCGAGCGACCGATCCCTACACGAATCTCCGCATGCTCCGTCTCCTACAAGACCACGGGGCTCTCGACTGCCTCGTGGTCACGTCGGAGGCCGCCGTCGAAGCGCTCGACGAGACCGGCATTCAGTCGGTGGCCGTGCCGATCGGCTGTCACCCGGACCACGGCCGCGATCTCGGCCTCGACCGTGATCTCGACGTGCTGTTCCTCGGTGCGCTCGACGTGCCGCGCCGCCGCCGCGTGATCAGGCAGCTTCGGGGGCGGGGCGTGGCGGTGACGGCCGTCGGCGCCTGGAACGACCCTCGCTACTGGGGGGAGGAGCGAGAGCTGCTCGTGAATCGCACACGCATCTTCCTCAACGTCTCCCGGCACGCCGGCCAGTTCTCGGGCGAGCGACTGGTGATCGGCATGGCGAACCGCGCGCTCGTCCTCTCCGAGCCGATCTACCGCCCGGCGCCGTTCGTCCCGGGCAGCCACTACCGCGAGGCGGAGCTCGAAGCGTGGCCGGAGCTGATCGAGGCCCAGCTTGCGGACGAGGAGTCTCGCCGCCGGGTGGCGGATGCGGGGCACGCATTCGTGACGACCGAGCTGACGTACGAGCGCTCTGTCGAGCGTGTGTTGGAGGCGGCCGGTGTCTGACGACGATCGGCTGCGGCTCTTCTACCCGGTGATCCACGACGAGGCGATCGCCGGCGTCGCGGACGCCCTGCGGTCCGGGTGGATCGGGTCCGGGCCGAGGACGCGCGAGTTCGAGGAGGCGGTCGCGAAGGCGGTCGGGGCGCCGCACTGCGTCGCTCTCGACTCGTGTACGACGGCGCTGCGGCTCGCCCTGCGAGTGCTCGACCTGGCGCCCGGCACGGAGGTCGTCACGTCGCCGGTGACGTTCGTCTCCGCGAACCAGGTGATCCTCGAGGAGTCGCTGACGCCCGTCTTCGCCGACGTGCAGCCGGACACAGGATCGCTCGATCCGTCGTCGATCCGCGAGCGGCTGACCGACGGGACCGGCGCCGTGATGGTCATGCACTACGGCGGCATGCCATGCGACCTCGACGAGATCTACGCGCTCGCCAGGGAGCGTGGGATAGCGGTGATCGAGGACTGTGCGCATGCGTTCGGCGCCTCCTACCGCGGCCGCCCCATCGGCTCGCACGGAGACCTGCACGCGTTCTCCTTCCAGGCGGTCAAGAACCTCGCGCTCGGCGACGGCGGCGCGCTGACCGTTTCGTCGGAGGAGGTGGACGCGCGGCTCCGCCGTCTGCGGTGGTTCGGCATCGACCGGTCGACGTTCGAGCGGAGCGCCGGCGGCTCGTACAGCTGGGAGTACGCCGTCACCGAGCTCGGCGTCAAGGGAGCGATGAACGACATCGCGGCCGCGATCGGGCTCGGCCAGCTGCCGTACGTCGAAGAGGAGAACGAGCGCCGGCGAGAGATCGGTCGGCGCTACCGCGCGGGCCTCACCGGGACGCCCGGGATCGAGCTCCTGCGCGAGCACTCGGACCGCGTGTCGAGCGGCCACCTCTGCTGCGTGCTCGCCGACGATCGCGACCGGCTCGTCGAATCGCTGGCCGCCAACGGAATCGACGTCGGCGTCCACTTCCAGCCGAGCTACGCGTACCCGATGTTCGGTGTCGAGCCGCTGCCCGGGGTGGAGTCGTTCTGGCGGCGCGCCGTGTCTCTGCCGGTTCACCTCGCGCTGACGGAGGGCGATGTCGACCGCGTGATCGAGACGATCAAGGCCGGCTGGTGAGCCGCCTGCTCGTCCTCGGCACGGGATCGCTCGCCGTCGAGATCGCGGACGTTGCGTCCGAGTCGGGCTTCGAGATCGCCGGCTTCGTCGAGAACCTCGACCGGGAAAAGTGTGCCGAGCCGCTCGAGGGGCTTCCCGTGCACTGGGTCGACGCGGTCGCCGGGCTCGCGGAGGAGCACGTCGCTGTCTGCGGGCTCGCGACGAGCCGGCGGAGCGAATACGTCGCCCAGGTGGCGGCGCTCGGCCTCCAGTTCGCGACCGTGATCCACCCAACCGCGCGCGTGTCGTCGCGGAGCGAGATCGGCGTCGGGACGATCGTCAGCGCGGGCGTAGTCGTCGGAGCCCGCTCGACGGTCGGCGCACACGTGCTCCTGAACCGCGGCGTGCTCGTCGGGCACCACACGACGATCGGCGACTTCGCGACGCTCCAGCCTGGCGCCAACGTCGCCGGGCTCTGCTCGATCGCGGAGCGGGCATTCCTCGGCATGGGCGCGATCGTCATCGACCGGCGCTTGATCGGCACGGAGGCGATCGTCGGGGCGGGTGCGCTCGTCGTCGAGGACGTGCCGGCGAACGTCCAGGTCGTCGGTGTGCCCGCGCACGTGATGCGGCGTGGCGTCGAGCCCCGCTGACGCGGCCGCCGGCACGGTAGCGTCTCAGCCGTGATCGACCTTCGCTCGGACACGGCGACGATCCCGACGCCGGAGATGCGTGCCGCGATGGCCGCCGCGGAGGTGGGGGACGAGCAGCTGCGCGAGGACCCGACCGTCAACGAGCTGCAGCGTCGTGCCGCCGAGCTGCTCGGGCAGGAGGAGGCGCTGTTCCTGCCGACCGCGACCATGGCCAACCAGATCGCGCTCTACTGCCTGAGCGAGCGCGGGGGCGAGCTGATCGCGGAGGAGCGGACGCACGCGCTCGTCTTCGAGGCGGGCGGGCCGGCCGTGCACTCGGGGCTCGTCATGCGCGGGCTGCCTGGCGACCGCGGACGGATCGCACCCGACCAGATCCGAGCCGCCGTCCACACTTCCGACGATCTCCAGCCCGCGAGCATCGTCGTTCTGGAGCAGACGCACAGGAGCGCGGGCGCTCGCCTGTGGCCGCTCGACGAGCTGGCTGCGACCGCGGGCACCGCGCGCGAGCTCGGCCTCGCCGTCCATCTCGACGGCGCCCGGCTGATGAACGCGTCCGTCGCGAGCGGCGTGCCGGCTGCGGAGTACGGCGCGCTCACAGACACCGTCACGCTCTGTTTCTCCAAAGGGCTCGGCTGTCCGCTCGGAGCGATCCTCGCCGGCTCGCGCGAGACGATGGGGAAAGCGTGGCGCGGCAAGTTCCTGTTCGGCGGTGCGATGAGGCAGGCGGGGATCGTGGCCGCCGCCGCCCTCTACGCGCTCGACAACAACGTCGAGCGGCTCGCTGAGGACCACGCACGCGCGAAGGCTCTCGCGGAGGGACTGGCAGCGGCGGGGCTGCCGGTCGACCCGTCGGCCGTCGACACGAACTTCGTCGGCCTCGAGGCCGAGCCGCTCGGCCTCACGGTCGAGGAGGCGACCGAGCGGATCGCGGCGGAAGGCATCCTGGCCGGGTGGCTCCGGCCCGGCGTCGTGCGGCTGGCGACGTACCTCGGCATCGAGGACGAGCACATCGAGACGGCGATCGCGTCGATCGCCCGGCGCGCTCAGCTAGTCACGCAGCCGCGCTGCTGTCTAGGGATCTCCGGCGAAGTAGAACGCGACCGCGGCCAGGCCGTACGCGACGATCAGCGCGACACCTTTCGTGCGCGAGGAGCGCCCATCGACAAGCAGTGCGGCGGTTAGAGCCGTCGCGGCTGCGAGCACGCCGATCTCGACCGGACGGAACGACAGCGAGAGCGGATCGATCAGCCCACGCGAGGATCGCAACTGCCGGGATCAGGAAGACCGCCACCTGCGCGCTCGACGAGAGGGCGATCTCCGCCGCGAGCTTGATGTTGCCGCGGCGCGCGATGACGACCGCACCGCCGTGCTCTGCCGCGTTGCCGACGATCGCGACGATCACGGCGGCGACGAAGAAGTCGCTGAGGCCGGCCTGGTCGGCGAAGGACTCGAGCGAGCCCACGAGCACCTCCGCGACGAACGCGGTGATGACGGTCGCCGCGCCGAGCACGAGGAGCGCCTGACTGAGCGACCACGTCATCCCGGCCGGGTCCTGGGTCACGTGCAGCTCGTGGTGGCGCTTGAGCGAGCGCCATGTGGCGATCGACGATAGGACGACGAGCAGGATGATCGACACGACGAGTGAGGTGACCTGGAGCGAGTGCCGCTCGCGGTCACCGGACCAGCTCGGGATCGCCGGGATCGCGAACAGGCAGACGGCGAGCGCGACGAGACCGATCGAGGTGAAGCTCGACGTGCGGTCGATCGGCCCCGGCTCCTCCGAGCGCAAGCGAGAAGCCGAGGACGAGCAGCAGGTTGCCGACGACGCTTCCGATCAGCGAACCGCGCACGACCTCCGGCAGCCCCTGGTTGACCGCGATCAGCGCGATGATCAGCTCGGGAGCGTTGCCGAACGTCGCGTTCAGGAAGCCGCCGACACCCGGCCCCGTGTGGTCGGCAGCGTGCTCCGTCGCCTCACCGATCAGCCACGCGAGCGGAATCAGCGCGATCGCAGAGAGAACGAACTCGGTCGTGTCGTCGAGCACGTCCGCGTAGTGGAGAGCGATGGCGAGCGGTCCGAGAAGAAGCGACGCCCACAGGAGCTTTCGGACCACGACGGCAACCCTACCCCGCCGCCGGACGCCCGAACCCGCCTCTATGCCTGAAGGCGACGCCGCTGTCAAGTCTTGCGGCGGAGGGGCTTGTATGTCCACAATTCATCCATGCGGCCCATCCCCGTTGCGCTCGAAAGCCTTCCGCTTCGACCGCAGGACGAGGTGCGCTGCCGCCGGTGCGACGTTCATTGCGACAAGGTCGTGTACCCGGCCTCGTGCCTCGAGCGGTCGTGCCCGTTCGCGTACGCGTACGAGGAGTTCGGCCACACGTACGTCGGCTGCATGCAGAAGGTCTACGAGTGCGAGATCGACCTCGACCTGCTGCTCGCCGCCGAGTCAGCCGGCGGCTTCGGCGCGATCCGGGCGACGCGAAAGCCGCTGCCGATGTGCCGCGCAGAGGTGTCGTCGTGCTACACGCGCCGCGAGAACGAGCTCGGCTGCGTGAATCCGGAGTTCTTCGAGCTGCCGCTCGGCGCGCCCGCGTTCCGCGTGCTCGCCCAGGCTCTAGACACCTAGGCGCTCCGCCGCCGCTTCCGCTTCCGCATCCAGCGGGCGTGGAGGTCGCGCAGCACCGCGACGTCCTCGGCGCCGGCGCCGCGTCCCGCAGGCCCCGGCGTCTCGAGCACCGCGGGCAGCTCCTGTAGTGCGGGGTGGGCGAGGAAGAGACCGAGCCGCTCGCCCATGAGCCCCTCGAGGACGTTGTCGTGCCGATCGCGATTCGACCCGAGCGGCGCCTTCGAGTCGTTGATGTGCAGCGCGCGCAGACGGTCGAGGCCGATCTTCTCGTCGACCTCGTCGAGCAGGCGGTCGAGCGCGGCGGGATCGGTGATGTCGTAGCCCGACGCGTACAGATGGCACGAATCGAGGCAGAGGCCGAGCCGTGGGTGCCGCCCCATCCGGTCGACGATCACGGCGAGCTCGTCGACCGAGCGGCCGATCGTTCCGCCGGCCCCCGCGGTGTTCTCGATCAGGAGCCACGTCCTGCCGTCGCACGCGTCGAGT
Organism: uncultured Actinomycetes bacterium; assembly: GCA_963773055.1. Lineage (GTDB taxonomy): Bacteria > Actinomycetota > Thermoleophilia > Gaiellales > Gaiellaceae > PALSA-612. The sequence continues at coordinate 642,038 of CAVYZL010000006.1, forward strand.
GCGGGCTCGAGCGCAGCCGCGACGCGATCGAGCGTCGCGCCGAATCCCGTGCCGAGATGGGAGCCAACGTGGAAGGCGACGCCGTCTGCGTCGATCGCGGTCGCCGTCTGCGCCGTCTTCAGAAGGGTCTCGGCGCTCTTCTCGTAGAAGTCCTTCCGGTCGCCGCCGAGGTTGATCAGGTAGAGCGCGTGCACGAGCACGGCGCCCATGCCCACCTCGTCGCGGCGCGCGCGGCAGGCGGCGAGCACCTCGGGGTCGTGATCGGGGAAGCGCCAGGCGCGCGGGCTCTGGGCGAACATCTGCACAGCGTTCGCGCCGACCTCCACGGCGCGATCGATAGCGCCCTTGACGCCGCCTCCGCAGTGGGCCCCGAAGACCACGTGGTTACCCTACTTCCGTGTCCGTCCGTGTTCGCATGGCCCCGAGCCCGACCGGTGCGCTCCACGTCGGGGGCGTCCGCACGGCGCTCTTCAACTGGCTCTTCGCGCGTCACGAGGGAGGCGAGTTCCGCCTCCGGATCGAGAACACGGACACGAGTCGCGAGGTCGCGGACGCGGTCGAGCAGATTCGCGACTCCCTGACCTGGCTCGGGCTCGACTGGGACGGCGAGGTGACGTTTCAGCTCGATCGCGCCGCGGATTGCGGGGAGGTCGCGCGCCGCCTGGTCGACGAGGGCAAGGCGTACGAGGATGACGGTGCGATCCGCTTCCGCATGCCCGACGAGGGCGTGACGGCGTGGGAGGACGTCGTCAAGGGGCCGATCGAGTTCCCGAACGCTCAGCTCGAGGATCTCGTGCTCGTCCGCTCGGACGGCCGACCGACGTACAACTTCGCCTCGCCGCTCGAGGACGTGTGGGACGAGATCACGCACGTGATCCGCGGCGACGACCACATCTCGAACACGCCGAAGCAGATCAACGTCATCGGCGCGCTCGGCGCCGAGCTGCCGGTGTACGCGCACGTCCCGAACGTCCTCGGCCCGGACGGCAAGAAGCTGTCCAAGCGGCACGGCGCGACGGGCGTCGATGAGCTGCGCGCGGCCGGCTACTACGCGCCGGCGCTCCTCAACTTCCTTGCGTTGCTCGGCTGGAGCTACGACGACAAGACGACAATCATGTCGCGCGACGAGCTCGTCGAGCGCTTCACGCTCGATCGCGTGACGAAGAGCCCGGCGGTGTTCGACTACGAGAAGCTCGACTGGCTGAACGGTGTTTACCTGCGCGCGCTGTCCCCGGACGCGTACGCCGACGAGCTAGTCCGCTGGCTCGCGGACTCCGGCTACGAGTGGGACCCGGCTCGGGTGCGCCTCGCCGCGCCGCTCGTCCAGGAGAAGATCGAGCGATTCTCCGAGTTCCCGTCGTTCGCCGGCTTCCTGTTCGGGCCGGTGGAGGTCGACGCGGGTGCGCTCGACGGGTCCGCCGAACTGCTCGCGGCCGCGGCTGACGACAGTCAAGGCGCTCGAGCCGTGGTCGGTCGAAGCGATCGAGCGAGCGCTGCGTGGGCTCGCCGAGACCCACGGCCTGAAGCCACGCGATGCCTTCCAGCCGATCCGGCTCGCCGTCACTGGGTCGAAGGTCTCGCCCGGGCTGTTCGAGAGCATCGAGCTCCTCGGCCGCGAGGAGTCAGCCGCGCGGCTGTCAGCGATTGCTTAGACGCAGTACACGAGCGAGGCGGCCGCGACGAGCGCGAGGCCGACGACCCAGATCGGCCAGAGCACGAGCACCGCGCCGGCCGTGAACAGGCCCGTGCCGACGATCAGGCAGAGCAGCGAGAGCGTGGCCGCGCGTGCCTCCGACGGAGGATCCGGCGGGATAACGGGCAGCGGCCGCGTGCGGATCAGACGGCGGCGAGCGAGCCGGACGCGGAAGAGCGCGGCGCGCCACTCGTGCGTCAGGTCGTGCGCGGCGTCCCAGTCGTAGGTCTCCGCGAGCTCCGACATGTCGCCGGTGACGTCTCGGGCGTCTGCGAGAGCAGCCGCGAACTCCTCGTGCGCAGCTGCCGTGGCCGGCGGTGGCCGTAGCCCGACGGCCGCCTCCGAAGCGCGGTGCAGTGCGTACTGGAGGGCGGGCAAGAGGTCGATCGAGTCGTCGAGCTCCTCGTCGGGCGCGCTCGCGATCTGCTCCAGCTGCGCGACGGCGGGCGACGTGCTCGCCCATAGCTCGTCGAGCGAGCTGCGGTAGTCCCGACGGGTGGCCTCTGCGTACGTCACGGCCACTGTCGATGATAACGCGGTAGATTCCGCGCCGTGAGCGAGGCAGTGATGCGGTCTCCCGCGGAGTTCGAGTCGACGCTCCGCTCGTACTCGAGCGAGCGGGCCGAAGAGGCCCGCGCGGTGCGCGTGGGGGAGAAGGAGCGCTCGGAAGCAGCAGCGATCGTCGCGCGCTACGCGGACCTCTTCTCCCGCGAGCAGCTCGACCTCCTCCGCGACGCCGAGAACGCCGAGCGGGAGCCGGTCGAGCGCGAGCGGCTGCACCGCCTGCGCAAGGCGTGTGAGGGGGGTTTCGTCGCGCGCGAGCTCGTCCACCTCCAGGACGAGGTGCAGAACGAGATCCTCGCCATCCGGATCGACCACCGAGGCGAGTCGATCCCGCTCCGTACGGCCCAGGCGCGGCTCGCCGTGCTCCCGAAGTACGCCGATCGTCAGGAGCTCGGAGAGATCCAGGCCGACGCAACGGCGACGATGAACGAGCGGCGGCTCGGGGTGGCGCGCGCGGCCGAGGAGCTGCGGGTCGATCTGAGCGGCATCGCCGACCCCGTGCAGCGCAGCGAGGACGACAAGGGCATCTCACTTCGTCAGCTCGCCGATGTCCTCTCCGATGGGAGCGCGCTCGTCGAGGACGTATACGGGACGATGCGCGAGCGCTGGTTCGATCGCATCCTCGGGCCCGATCGGGCGCCGATGCCGTCCTCCTACCACGCCGCGTATGTACGACGCTTGTCGCCGCTCGAGGACGTCTACACGAAGGAGCGCGCGACCGAGATCTGCCTCGCCACGCTCGGGGCGATGGGGTTCGACCTCGCCGGCGATCCCAACATCCGCACCGACCTCGAGGACCGTCCGCAGAAGACGCCGCGGCCGTGCGTGATCCCGGCCGACCCGCCGTCCGTCGTCCACCTGATCACACGGGCCCAGGGCGGGCTTCCCGACTATCAGGGCTTCCTGCACGAGGCAGGCCACGCGCTCCACTACGCCGGCTGCGACCCCGACCTTCCGTACACCTTCCGTGCGCTGTCGCGCGACCACGCGCTGACCGAGATCTACTCGTTCCTCGTCGAGTCGATCACGCGGGAGCCGGGCTGGCACGAGGCGTACTTCGGCCTCTCGCCAGAGCAGGCGGCGGAGAACGCGGAGGCGACCGTCTTCCTCCACACCTTCCTCTTCCGACGCTACGTGGCGAAGTTCCTCTACGAGCTCGACTTCTGGTCACGCTTTGCGGAGGACGGCGGGACGGCCGAGGGCTACGCGGAGCGTCTGACCGACGCGACCGGCTACGTCTATCGGGCCGACGGGTTCGTCGCGGACATGGACTCCGGGTTCTACTCGGCCGATTACCTTCGCGCGTGGATCCGCTCCGCCCAGGCGCGGACGTACCTCGCCGATGCGGTCGGCCCCGACTGGTGGAGGAGCCCGGAGACCGGCGACCTCCTCCGCGCCCTGTTCTGGGAGGGCACCCGCCCGACGAGCGAAGAGGTCGCAGAGCGCATCGGCTTCAACCCGCTCGACCTGCGGCCGCTTGTCTTGGAGATGACGGGCGACCCGTCGTCGCTCGGCGCTGCGCTGTAAGAAGCCCGTAAAAGCCGTCGCGCCTGTCTCCCCGACCCGGCTGAGGCATGCAGCATGTGGGTAGGGAATCCGATGAAACGCGGAGACCTAGGAGGTAGTCGGAGATGCGAAAGACGATCACTCTTCTCACCGCGATTGCAGCGTTTGCGGCATCGGTCGCCGTTGCGGCTCCACCGCCGGGCAAGGTCAAGCCGGCGCCGACCGGGCCGGGATGCAAGCCGAACGTGACCGTGATCCTGACGGGTGCTTTGACGGACGATCCTGCCGCCGGCGCGACGCTGATCACGATGAACGTCACGGGGGCGAACGCCCACGGCAAGTCGCTGAAGGGACTGGGTGTCGCGATCCTGCTCGACGCCAAGACGAAGATCCGACGCCAGGGAGCGAAATCAGTCGACGCGCTCGCACTCAACGACCGCGTCAACATCCAGCTCCGGCGCTGCAAGGCCGACCTTCCGCTCACGAGCGCGACCGTCGACGACGTCGCGGCCGCGCGCGTGACGGCTCGGGCTGCGAAGAGCTAACGCCCGTTCTCGGAAAGCACGAAGGCCGCCCCTTGTGCGACCTTCGTGCTTCCGGGCTCGATGACATCCTGTCGGCGTGATCCGACGGACCATCGGCGTTGGGCTAAGCCTGGCCGGTGTGGCGTGCGCGCTTACGCTCGTCTTCCTCTCGATGCGCGCGGTCATGGACGTGGGTGGGTTCTGCGCCGAGGGCGGGCCGTACGAGATCGACCAGCATTGCCCGCAGGGCGTGCCGGGAATCCTCATCGGGAGCATCTGGGGCGGCGTGATCCTCGCGTTCGCCTACATCTTCCTCGCCGTCGGCGGCGGGATCCCGAGCTTCGCCGCGCTGCTCTGGCCGGCGCTCTTCCTCTCGCTCGGCTGGAACTTCCTCGACTACGCGTTCAGCTCTCCGATCTCGGGCGGTGGCGTCGTGTGGGGCTGGCTCGTGTGCGGCGTCGTCTTCGTGCTCATGGGCGGGCTGCCGCTCCTCGTCGCGCTCCCGTTGACGATCCGCTCGTTCACGCGCACGGGGCACGGGCCTGCGAGCTGGCGCGTCGGCTCGCCGTCCGCCCACATCCAGCGCGTCGCGGCGCGCGCACGACCGTCGGGCTCCGACGCGGGCATGGTCGACGAGCTCGAGCGCCTCGAGGGTCTCCATCAGCGCGGCTCGATCACGGACGAGGAGTACGACGCGGCAAAACGCAAGCTGCTCGGAAAGGATCCGTGGTGAGCGCCGGCCAGCGGGTCTACTGGCTGCTCCTTCAGCTCGCGGTCGTCGCGGGCGGCATCTACGGCGGCTGGCAGCTCTTCGAGTGGGCGACCGGCTGATCGGTTGAGCGACTCCCTCCGTAGTTCCCCGAACCGCCGGTCGGTCATCCCTCGGATGCGGCGTGTCGCTGCCCGCACGACGATGGTCCCATGATGGTGCCACCGTTCAAGATCAAGGTGGTCGAGCCGATCACCCTGCTCGCGCCGGCCGCCCGCCGCGGCGCCGCCGAGGAGGCAGGGTTCAACACGTTTCTCCTCCGATCGGAGGACGTCTTTATCGACCTCCTCACGGACAGCGGCACGTCGGCCGTCTCCCAGGAGCAGCGCGCAGCGATGGAGCTCGGCGACGAGGCGTACGCGGGGTCGCGGAGCTACTTCCGGCTCGAGCGGGCGATGCACGACGTGTACGGCTACCGCCACCTGATTCCCGCCCACCAGGGTCGGGGCGCGGAGCACCTCCTCGCCCGGGTCCTCGTTGAGCCGGGCCGCCTCGTGCCCTCGAACCTCTACTTCACGACCTCGCGCCTCCACGTCGAGCTCGCCGGCGGCGTGTGGACGGACGTGTCCGTGCCGCAGGCTTCCGATCCGGAGTCGGACTTCCCCTTCAAGGGAAACATCGATCTCGTCGCCCTCGAGCGTGTTCTTGCCGCCGCAGGCCCGGAGCGGATCGCCTTCGTTCGCCAGGAGGCGTGCCTGAACATGGCCGGTGGGCAGCCGTTCTCGATGGACAACCTTCGCGGCGTCCGGGCGTTGACGGCGGCGCACGGGGTGCCGTTCATCCTCGATGCGACGCGTCTCTCGGAGAACGCCGTCTTCGTAAAGGATCGCGAGCCGGGCTGGCAGGGCCGCTCCCTCCCGGAGATCGTGCGCGCGATCACCGCGGAGTCGGACGGCGCCATCTTCTCCTCGAAGAAGGACCACTTCGTCCCGATCGGCGGCTTCCTCGCGCTCAACGCGGACGAACTCGCAGAGCGCGCCCGCGAGCTCGTCGTCGTCTACGAAGGCTTCCCTCACTACGGAGGCATGGCCGGACACGACATGGAGGCGCTCGCCCAGGGCATTCGCGAGTCCGCCGACGAGGGGATGGTGCGGCACATCATCGGCCAGGCGGCGTGGCTCGGCGAGCAGCTCCGCGAGCGGGGAATCCCGATCGTGGTCCCCGTGGGCGCGCACGCGGTCTTCCTCGACGCGACGCGCTTCCTCCCGCACCTCGACCACGGCGATCTTCCCGCGCAGTCGCTCGCGGCCGCGATCTACCTCGCCGGCGGCGTGCGCACGATGGAGCGGGGCATCGTCTCGGGCCAGCACGGAGATGAGCTCTACGACGGGCTTGAGCTCGTGCGGCTCACGCTGCCGAGGCGCGTGTACTCGCAGGAGCACCTCGCGTATGTCGCCGACGTCGTCGAGGAGGTCTACCGGCTGCGCGAGCAGATTCCAGGACTGCGCTTCACGTACGAGCCCGAGCACCTGCGCTTCTTCCTCGGGCGCTTCGAGCCGCTCGCGTCGTATCCGTCATTCGACGGTGCTGCGGGCGCCTCGCAGGCAGCCGTGCCGGTGCACACGTAGGGCCGCGGCGGACTATCCGCGAGGCGATTAGGGGAGAACGCTGATGCCCGTGAGGTCGCGGCGGGCGACCCTGAGTCCATGAACGCCGCTCTCGCAGAGGTGCTGCTCGGGGAGAAGGCACCGTTCACGGAGGCCGCGGCGATCCTCGAAGCGGATCGCTGCCTCGAGTGCGGTGGCCCGTACGCCGGCGCGCCGTGCACGCTCGCGTGCCCCGCTAACGTCGACGTGCCCACGTTCGTCGGCGCGATCGCGCGCGGAGAGCCTCAGCAGGCGGCTGCGACGATCCTGGCCGACAACATTCTCGGCGGCACGTGCGCACGCACGTGCCCCGTGGAGATCCTCTGCGAAGGCGCCTGCGTGCTGCACCACGAAGGGCGCCGCCCCATCGCCATCGGTCAGCTCCAGCGGTTTGCGACGGACGAAGCATTCGCCTCGGGCATCGAGCTTCCCGGGAAGCACGACACCGGCCATCGTGTCGCGGTCGTCGGCGGCGGACCGGCCGGCCTCGCGTGCGCGGGCGAGCTCGCGCAGCTCGGTCATCGCGTGACGCTCTACGACGAGCGCGATGAGCCGGGCGGCCTCGTCCGCTACGCGATCGCGCCCTACCGACAGCTTCGCGAGCCGCTGCCCGCGGAGGCCCGCATGCTCGAGGGTCTCGGCGTCGAGCTCCGGTTCGGCGTGCGCATCGACTCCGCAAGGAAGCTGGGTGAAATCGCGGCCACGGCCGAGGCCGTCGTGCTCGCGGTCGGGCTCGGGAAGGACGTCGACACGGACTTTGGCGATGAGGACTTGCCGGGCGTCTGGGACTCGCTTCCCTTCATCGAGGCGCTGAAGACCGGCGAGCCGCCGAAGATCGGCCGCCGCGTCGTCGTCATCGGTGGGGGTAACACGGCCGTCGACGTCGCGCGCGAAGCGCTACGACTCGGGGCCGAAGAGGTGACGATCGTGTACCGGCGGACGGAGGACGAGATGCCGGCGTACACGCACGAGATCGCGGAGGCGCGCGAGGAGGGCATCTCCTTCCGCTTCCTCACGCAGCCGATTCGCTTCTGGGGGAACGGGAGACTCGGCGGCATCGAGTGCCGGAAGATGCGGCTCGGCGAGCCCGATGCGAGCGGCCGGCCCCGTCCCGAGCCGGTCCCCGACTCGGAGTTCGCGCTTCTTGCGGACACGGCTGTGAAGGCGATCGGCCAGGCACCGCGCCGAGAGCTCCTCTCGTGGATCGAGGGTCTCGAGCTCGAGCACGGCGTCGTGCCCGTCGATCCCGAGACCGGGCAGACGATCAACCAGAAATACTTCGCCGCCGGCGACTGTGTCAACGGCGGCACGACGGTCGTCGAGGCCGTGCGCGAGGCGAAGATCGCCGCCGCCGGCGTCGACGCATGGCTCTCGGAGGGTCGACGATGAAGGAGATCCGTTGGCACGCACGAGCAGGTCAGGGCGCCAAGACCGCCTCGCACCTCTTGGCCGTTGCGCTGCTCGAAGCCGGCCGCTACGTGCAGGCGTTCCCGGAGTACGGCCCCGAGCGGCGCGGCTCGCCGATCCGCGCGTTCAACCGCATCGACGATCGGCCGATCCGGCGCCACGACACGGTCACGAGCCCCGATGTCGTCGTCGTCCTCGACGAGTCCCTGCTCGTGGATCCCGCGGTGAGGGACGGGCTCGAGGAGGGTGCCGTGCTGCTCATCAGCTCGACCCGAGAGTACGAGGGAGCGCTGTCCATCCCCGCGCCGGTGCTCGCTCCGCGCTCCGAGAACCTCGTGATGGTCGGCGCGGTCGCCGCGGTGCTCGGAGAGCCGCCGCTCGAGGCGCTCGCCGACGCCGCAACCGATCTGCTCGGCGCGAAGGTCGACGCCGAGGTGGTCCGTGCGGCGCTCTCGGCGGGGTTCGCGTACGTCGAGGAGGAGGCGCGATGCGTAGCCTGAAGCCATACGAGGATCTCCGGCCCGGTGGCGTCGTCCTCCATGACGAGGCAGAGCCAGAGTCGCGTGCCAGCTGGCGCACCGGCGTTCGGCCCGAAGTTGACCTCTCCCTTTGCGTCAACTGCCTCCTCTGCTGGCTCTACTGCCCCGACGCCGCCGTGACGACGCGGGACGGGACGTTCGTCGGCTTCGATTACGAGAGCTGCAAGGGATGCGAGATCTGCGCGGCCATCTGCCCGACAAAGGCGATCACGATGGAGCCGGAGGAGCGACATGGCGACTGAGCTCGTCGAACGCGCGCTCGCGCCGCGGGTGCTGACCGGTGGCGAGGCCATCGCCGAGGCAATGCGGCAGATCGATCCGGACGTCGTCCCGGTCTACCCGATCACGCCTCAGACGCCCATCATCGAGAACTACGCGAAAGCAGTCGCGGAGGGCACCGCGCACGGCGAGGTGATCAACGTGGAGTCCGAGCACTCGGCCATGAGCGCCGCCATCGGCGCTGCGCTCGCCGGCGCCCGGACGATGACGGCGACGTCATCGCAGGGGCTCGCGCTCATGGCGGAGGTCGTCTACATCGCCGCCTCGATGCGCGCGCCGATCGTCATGGCGCTCGGCAACCGCGCCCTCTCCGGTCCGATCAACATCCACTGCGACCACTCCGACAGCATGCTCATCCGCGACTCCGGCGTCATCCAGCTTTTCGTCGAGAACGCGCAGGAGGCCTACGACGTGACGCTGATGGCGCCGCGGATCGCCGAGCACCCCGACGTCCTCCTGCCCGTGCTCGTCTGTCTCGACGGCTTCACGATCACGCACTCCGCCGAGGTCGTCGCCACGCTCCTCGACGCGGACGTGCGGGCGTTCGTCGGCGAATACGCCGTGCCGGATGCCGTCCTCGACCTCGAGCACGTGACCACACACGGCCCGTTCGCGATGCCCGACTATTACTACGAGCTTCGGGTGCAGCAGGCGGCCGCCCTCGAACGAGCGGCGCCGGTGCTCGACGCCGTCGCCGGCGAGCTCGAGCTCCTGACGGGTCGCCGCTACAGCGCGCTCGAGCCGTACCGGCTCGACGACGCAGACCGTGTTCTCGTCTGCCTCGGCTCGACGGCCGGCACCGTGAAGGACGTCGTCGACGAGCTGCGGGCCGACGGTATCCACGCGGGCCTGCTCCGCATCGGGTCGTTCCGGCCCTTCCCTCGCGAGCAGGTGCGCTCTCTGCTCGGCCCCGTCGAGACGGTCGTCGTCCTCGACCGCGCCGACTCGCCGGGCGGCTCGCCGCCGCTCTACGCCGAGGTGGCCGCCGCGCTCTACGGCCGTCCGGCCAACCTCGCGTCCGTCGTCTACGGCCTCGGCGGGAGAGAGCTGCACGGCGAGGACATCCGGGAGATCGCAACCGCACCCGCGGGCCGGGGCACCAACTACGTCGGACTGAGGAGCACACCATGTCCCGCCTGAAGACGATCGTCGCCAACACCTCCGAGGCGCCGCCCCTCCGCGGGGGCCACTCGCTCTGCCAGGGCTGCGGCGTGCCGATGGTCGTCCGCACGATCATCGGCTCGATCGACAACCCGGTCGTCGTCGTCAACGCGACGGGCTGTCTCGAAGTGGCGACGACGCGGTATCCGGCGACGGCCTGGGGCGTGCCCTGGCTTCACGTCGCTTTCGAGAACGCAGCCGCGGCGGCGAGCGGCGTCGAGGCCGCTTATCGCGCGCTCGCGAAGCGCGGCGCGCTGCCGCAGGAGGGGCCGATCACGTTCCTCGTGCTCGCCGGCGACGGTGGCACGTACGACATCGGTCTTCAGGCTCTCTCGGGCGCGCTCGAGCGTCGTCACCGGATCCTCTTCGTCTGCTACGACAACGAGGCGTACATGAACACGGGGATCCAGCGGTCGGGCGCCACGCCGTTCGGAACGCAGACGACGACGACGCCACAGGGCGAGGCGAGCATCGGCAAGGCGCAGGAGCGGAAGGACATCACCGCAGTTGCCGCCGCACACCACATTCCGTACGTCGCCCAGGCGGCCGGGTCGCACTGGTACGACCTGAGCCTCAAGGCCGAGCGTGCAGCGCACTGCGACGGGCCGGCGTTCCTCAACGTCCTCACGAACTGCCCGGTCGGCTGGGGGCACGAGCCGAGGGACGGGCACACCGTCCTCGACCTTGCCGTCGAGACCCGCTTCTGGCCCCTGTACGAGGTCGTCGACGGCCGCTACGAGCTCACGTACGAGCCGACGGCGCGCGTGCCGATCGAGGACTGGCTGTGCACGCAGAAGCGATTCGCCCACCTCCTGCGGCCAGAGAACGCCGGGGTCGTCGAGGAGATCCAGCGGCGCGTCGACCGGGACTGGGACGCGCTCCTCGCGCTCGCCGCCTGACTACTGCGGGGTTCAGATAGCGGCGCTCGCGGCCGATGCATGCGGGGATGCGAGTCGCCGTTGTTTCCTCCGCCGTCGGAATCCTCGCTCTCGTCTCGGTGCTTGCCGCCGCGGCGGGCAGCGTCCCTGCGATCAAGACGAACCCCGCCGATCAGGCTGCCGCGCAGGCGGCGATGATCCGTCTCGGCGACCTGCGGCCGTCGGGAGCGTGGAAGGGCGGCGCCGTCAAGCCGACGCATACCCCGGTCGTGTGCCCGAACTTCAATCCCAAGCAGTCCGACCTCGTCGTCACGGGTGAGGCGCAGAGCCAGTGGGGCTCGAGCGGCGCGCTCGTCACGGCCTCGACGGACGTCCTCCGCTCCTCGTCGATGGTGCGCCTCGACTGGCAGCGGTCGATGAAGAAGGCCGGCTTCGTCTGCGCGCTCAATTCCGGAGGGGCCGTGAACATCTCCACCTCCGAGGTGGCCGTGCCGAAGCTGACCCCGTGGACGAGCGCGTTCCGCGCCACGTACGAGCCGAAGTTCAGCGCCTCGTCGACGAGGCTCGTCGTCGAGCTCGTCGCGGTCGGGAGCGGCCGCAGCGAGATCACGGTGGCGGAGTTCCGGGCGATGCCGACGTCGCTGAGCGATCTTCACGCGGACGTCGTCCGCATGGCGCGTCTCATGCTGAGCCGCGCGAAGGTCTAGTCCTCGTCGCTCGGGACGCGCACCCGCCGACGAGGGCGTAGGGTGCCCGACGCACATGGCGGAAGGCCAGACGTCGTTCGGTGTACGACCTGCGACAACCGTGGATCTCGACGCGGTCACGGAGACGATCTCGCCTGCGTTCCCGATACTCGAGTCGAGCAACTCCGCGAACAATCATCGCTACGAACGGCTCGGGTTCGAGGGGACCGGCGAGTTCTACCGCCGGGGAGCCACATCCCGGTGACGACGATGTGGCGCGCTGCTCGATAGGGAGGGAAGTCGATCAGCCTCTCTCGCTTGCGCGGGCGAGACAGGCCTCGACGCGCCCTCGCTGCGCCGCCGTGGGCGGCCGATCCCAGACGAGCACGACGTTCCCCTCACGAAAGACCGTGTCGCCCGATGGATCGGCGATCGCATAGACCTTCGCGTCCGCCGCGGTCTGGAGCGCGTTCTTCGTCGACTCCTCGAACGCGATGTTCAAGTGGGCGCCGAGCACATGCACCGGGACATAGCCGCCCTCTGGTGCTTCTGTTGTCAGGTAGCTCCGGTCGAGGCACGGCAGCGCGACCGTCGCCGAGTAGTGCCCGCTCTTCGCTCCGCTGCAGGCGGTGGCGAGGAGGCACGCCGCCAGAGGCGCGCAGCGGCGCGGTACGCGGTTCACCTCGCGAGCGTACTTCGCGTTGGCGAGCTCAGCGACCGCAGCGAGACGACGCAGGCAGCTTGCGCTCCAGCGACTTCGCCGCCGCCCACTCGAGCAGGCGCACGGTCTTGGCCGCGACGCCGGGCTTGCTCAGCGCGGCGACGCGGAGCGGCGCCGTGAACAGTCGCCCGTAGACGACCAGCGCCGCCGCGTACGTGCCGAGCGGGCTCGGGTGGAAGCCGTCCGGACCGTAGAGCCCGAGCGAAGGCCGGCATTGCCAGGCAAAGAGCCACGCTGCTCCGGCCGGGTAGACGTACGCGCCGGCCGCCACGGCAGCCTGCCGGTACGAGTAGATGACATCGGAGAGCGCACCCTGCCGCCAGGACTCGGGCCATACCGTCCAGAGCGCGGGCCGCGTGCCGGAGACACGCGCCTCGTCGGCCCAACGCCCCGTCCAGAGCTTGAGGTCGACCTGGCTCTCCGGCAAGGCCGACGGGCCCTGCTGCATGACGAGGACGTCGTAGTCGCCCGTCGCGAGGGCAGTTCGCGCGTCACCCTGGTTCCAGTGGTCCTCGAGGTTGAACCCGCCGAAGGCGACGGTCTTGTACTCGAGCGAGCGCCCGGTGGCGGCTGCGAGACGGGCGACCTGCGCGGGCAGGTCGTTCGCCTGCGTGAGGCTGTTGCCGACGAACAGGACGTTCAGCGGCTCCGGTGGAGCTGCTGAGGTCGAGCCGGCGACGGCGAGCGCGACGAGAGAGATAACGATCGACATGCGCGCCATGCTCTTCCAGACGCGTGGCGACTCCGGCGGTTAGCGCGCACTCCCCGACGTTTCGTTTAGTTGACGGTCGCGGTACCTAGCACCCGACCACTACAGACGACCACTACAGACGACCACTTACACAGGAGGTGCGATCAGTGATCCGCTCGTTCTTCGTCTCGCTGCGCAAGCGCACGGTTTCGAACCTGACCTTCGCAGTCGCCGCGGCGGTGGCTGTCCTCGTCGTCGCCGCGCCCAGCGCGATCGCGGGCAAGGGCGCCGTGGCCCCGCCGCCTGCCAATCCGACAAGCGCTGACCAGATCCAGAACATCGACCAGGTCAAGACCGCCATCAAGGGGTACTACGGCGACACCCTGACCTCGGACGTCGACCCGGTTCCCAACTCGATCGACGGCGGCGACAAGATCCTGCACACGTTCTCGCAGACAGGGGCCTACGCCAACGAGATGGCAGGCATCGAAGACGACGCTGTCAAGCTCCTCGACAAGAGGGCCAAGCAGGACAAGTTCTCCGCTCGGCCTGCGATCGTGCTCGACGTAGACGACACGTCGCTCAACACCTACAACTACGAGATCTACAGCAACTTCGTGTTCGACCCGACGACGAACAACGCGTTCGCCGACGCCGCAGCGTTCCCGGCCGTTCCGGGAATGCCCGGTCTGGCGTCCCGGGCGACGACGGATGGCTACACCGTCTTCTTCTTGACGGGCCGGCGGACGCCGCGTCACGACGGAACGGTGACGAACCTCGAGAACGCAGGCTACGACGTCCAGGAAGATCACCTCTACCTGAGACCGCTGAGTGATGCCGCGCCGTGGTTGACCTCGTGCGCCCCGTCGTGCTCGACGACGCAGTACAAGTCGCTGACCCGACAACACATCGAGTCGCTCGGCTACGACATCGTCGCCAACTTCGGTGACCAGTTCAGCGATCTCAACGGGGGCTTTGCAGATGAGACGTTCAAGCTCCCGAACCCGATGTACTTCCTGGCCTAAGACGAACGGCATGACTGGTCGTTGGCACCAGTCGTGAGGCCACACACAGGCGCCCGGTCTACAAACCGGGCGCCTGCTCTTTCCGACAAACTGCTCGAATGGATCGAGAGCAACTGCGTGCTGCGCAGGAACCCTTGAAGTCGCGCTACCGGGAGGATCCGGACGCAGCCGTCGTGACGCTGGGCGCGACCGGGACGCTCGGGCACGGCATTACGTGCTCGGTCGCAACGGGGCGTGTGCTCGCAAGCGCGGGCCTACACCCCGCATCGGGCGGCGATGGCTCGACGCTGTGCTCGGGCGACATGCTTCTCGAAGCGCTCGTCGCGTGCGCGGGCGTCACGATGAGAGCGGTGGCGGCCTCACTTGGCATCGACGTTGAGGGGCAGGTAAGGGCCGAAGGTGACCTCGACTTTCGCGGGACTCTCGCCGTGAGCAAGGAGGCGCCTGTCGGCTTCCATACGATTCGCCTCGCTTTCGAGCTCGACTCCAACGCGGCCGACGACGAGCTCGACACGCTCGTGCGGCTGACCGAGCGCTACTGCGTCGTTCTTCAGACGATCGCACGGACCCCGGAGCTGCGAAGCGACTGGACGAGAGCGGCGAGCTAGCCGCTCAGCGACGCGGCGATCCGCAGAAGGTCGTTCCGTCTGACGCGAGGCACACGAGACCGACGAGCTGCTCATCGGCGGTCACATCCACGGGGAGCGTCTTCGGTCGGCGCAGCATCACGTCGGAGACGGTGAGCTCGGGCATCATCGTGGTTGACAATCGGGCGCCATCTGTCACCCTCACCGTACTGCCCGTCACGGGGCAGCGACCTGCGAGCGACGCTCTCGCACGGATCTGGGAGGTCGAGAGATGGGTTCCGCCGGCCGCGTCACCACGACGCTCGCCATCGTCTCCGGCACGGTAGCGTTCGTCGGCACCGCCGCGGGCGACAGCGACAGCTCGCGCTCGGCCTCGGCATCGTCGCCCGGGATCGTGCCGTTGTCGCGCGTCCTCGCCGACACGCGGAAGGCTCGCGCGGCGCAGTACCTCAACCGTCCCGGCAGCAGGGTCGTCAACGCGAGGGCGTTCGAGCAGATGCGAGCCTACGTGCTAGGCCGCTACACGGGCGTGCGGGTCGAGCACAGCTTCCGAGACCCTCCCAATCGTGTCGTCGACTGCGTGCCGTTCGCCGACCAGCCCGGGGTCAAGGGCCATCCTGGCGCGACCAGAGGGGCGAAGGCTCCTCCCCGGCCGACCGTCCGGCCAGCCAAGCCTCCCCGCGATGGCACGAACATCTCCTTCGCGCGGCAGCGGCCCATGGACATCAGGCTGCGGCCGGGCCGGAGCGACGCGTTCGGGAACCGGCGCTTTTGCCACTCGGGCCTCGTTCCGCTCGCGCGGGTGACGTTGAACGAGCTCGTCCGCTTCCCGACCCTGAGGTCGTTCTTTGGCAAAGGGGACCCGCGCGAAGAGTTCAAGCCCGGACGTCCGAAGCCACATCCGATCCCGCCCGACGACGCGAGCCACTACTACGCGCGCGGCGTCCAGTTCGTGGACAACCTTGGCGCAGACGCCTGGCTGAACGTCTGGAGCCCGACCACGGCGTCGCACCACATGTCGCTCTCGCAGATCTGGGTCGTGGGGTCGACCGGCAACACGAAGCAGACGGCCGAGGCCGGCTGGCAAGCGTACCCCGACAAGTGGGGCAGCTCGAACGCAGCCCTGTTCATCTACTACACGACCAAGGCGTACTCGAGCGGATCAGGCTGCTACAACCTGGACTGCTCCGGGTTCGTGCAGGTGGCGAACAACATCTACCTCGGTGGTGGGTTCGACCATTACAGCTCCATCGGCGGGACGCAGTGGGGCTTCGAGCTCCAGTACAAGCGCGATCCGGCCAACGGCAACTGGTGGCTCTTCTACCGTGGCCCGGGAAACTGGATTCCGGTCGGCTACTACCCGCACAGCCTTTGGGGTACCGGCAAGCTCGCAGACAACGCCGAGAAGGTCGCCTACGGCGGAGAGGACTCGGGCACGCCGTCTGCGCTGCAGATGGGGAGCGGCGAGTTCGCCTCGGGCGGCTTCGGCAAGTCCGCCTACCAGCACACCGCCTTCTACATCGATACGAAGGTGGTCAGCCAGTGGGCCAGCCTGTCCTCCGAGGTCACCGACACGAAGTGCTACACGGCCGACATCGGCGCGTCATCGGGAAGCTGGGGCGTGTACCTGTTCTTTGGCGGACCGAAGTGCCACTGAGGAAGCGCCGAGTTAGAACAGCAGACGGGAGCGGGCCGTTGGTGTGCAGATTCGGAGAGGGCAGCCAAGGTGCCTCCAGCTCCCGCCGGGGAGAGAATTGCGGGAACCGGAAGAACTGGGCTGGTCTGACCGCCCTCTGCGACGGGAGTCTAGTACCTCCATGAACTACGGCGGAAAGCTCTAAGTCGTCGTCGAGCCGGGCCGCTGAGACGGCGAGTTACAGGGCGACCAGGCCGGCGTTCGTCGGCACGAACCGGCAAGCCTCAAAATAGAACGGTCGGAGGTGATCTTCGAAATCGACGTGAAGCCATTCGCAACCAGCAGCGCGCGCGTCGGCGACCGTGACCTTCAGTCTGTTCAAGAGATCGCACGCGCAGCGTACGCTTAGTCCGGTGGCACGGTGGCTGGCACTCGTCGCACTCGTGGTGGGCACATTTATCGTCGGCTTCAATGAGGAGAACCGTTCGGCTCTGTTCGACCTGCCTGGCGGCCACGGAATCCACGCCACAGACCTGCTCGGGACGCTCCTGATTGCGCTCGGGGCTGCGGTGTTTTGGGTTACCTCACGCCCGCGGCGGTGACCCTGATCGGGAAGATCCTGCTAACTGCGCCGCAGCTCGAGGACGGCTGCGATTATCACTGGGGGTGGTCGAGCTCTGCATGATCCTGACTGTGAAGCCGAGCCTCCGAGCACGGGTCGCGATGGTCGTCGCGCTCACCCGTGAGCGCAGGCCGATGATTGCCACTTCGAAGAGACATTGCTCTCGCTCAATCACGACTTGACGAAGACCAGCTGCCTTTACTCGTTTGAGCAACTTCACTGCGTTCGAACGTAGGGCGCGACGGCCGAACACGACTTCCCAGTCGCCGGTCGTCCCGACGCCTGTCGGGTGCGGACATTTTAAGCCATCCAGTGGTGCGACTGGGCTCGCGGAAGAGCCTGGACTCATCGCAAGAAGCGCTGCCGCAGCCACCACAACCACCATTTGTCTGAGTCCGATGTTCATCGTGCCCTCTTGCGGTTCGGCCACGCTTAGATCGTCTCACGGTTACACCCGTTTCGCCAATTCTTTCGCCAAGCCCCTCCTAGCTGCCGCCCTCTCGGCTGGCAGCCGAGAGGGCGGCCAAGTGGAAGTCCGCCGCATCGCCGGGGGGAGAACCAAGGCGACACAAGCGGACTGAACTGAAGCTAAACCTGGCTGCCCTCGGCGGCGAGTCTAACCGTCAGTGATCGCACGCCTAAGCTGCGTCGAAAGGGTCGACCTCGACGTCGTGAGTGTAGTCGGCGCGAGGAGTAACGGGGGCGGTCGGCGATCCGCATGCGCACGGATGTGAAGAAGCGACGCTTCGCGCCTTCATTCGCCGCGAGGTAGACAGCGATACGTGGCACTCCTCAGCAGTCGGGTGAAACGGGAGAAACTGCTCCGCGAGCTCGATCATCGGGTCGAAGGCGACCTCGATGGCCGCTTCGCCTGGCCGCTGTGGCGCCACGCCGACTCTCCCTCGGGGCTGTACGACTTCTGCGGCAGCGAGGCGCACCCGAGCGCTGCCACGTCATCTCTTCCATACCGAACTCGATGGCAATGGAGATGGATCTACGCGAAGCGCTGGACAGATCCACGCTACCGGAATGGGCACGTTGATCTCGTGCATTCCGGGACGGCTCGCTTACTACGAAGGCGAGCTCGTGCGTGTGTTTCTGGAACGGCCCGCAGCGCGCGCTAGAGGGCGCTGCGCTTTTCACATCGCCTCAATCCGCCTCGATCGCACACACTATGCAGCGATTCACCTGCAACGGAAACTGGGGGGTGAACGGGTCGGGGGGATTAAAAAAACTGGGGGTAAACGCTCCGCCGGCTGTCCAAAAAACCGGTGCCCGCCTCGGCCATGTCAGGATGTGTGACGCTCCTGCCGCCCCGCCGCTTAGAGCGCGGATGGAAGCCCGATACAGTCCGACGTTGATGCTCCCTGCGCTCGCGGCCCGCGCTGCTGCCGTGGTGATGTTGGGCGTTGCGGCATTTCAGGTTGCACTCGTCTTCGGTGCACCGTGGGGCGCGTATACGCAAGGAGGCGAAACCGCCGGTGCCCTCGACACGTCCGGGCGCGTGGTTGCCGCAATCTCCTGCGCGGTCCTGCTCGTGATGGCCGCTGCCATCCTGGCACGAGTTCGAGAGGGTCCGCTAAAGGGCGCTCCGCGAAGACTTGTAACCGCTCTCGCTTGGTTTACGACGATCTATGCCGCCGTCGGCGTCGGCCTCAACCTGGCGACGGGAAGCTCGTCTGAGCGCGCTGGGTTCGCGCCGACGGCGATCCTTCTGTTCGTCCTCGTCGTCACCGTGATGGTCGGCTCTCGTCACGCTGAATAGTGGGACTAGACAAGTACCCCCCCGAGCGCTGGATTCAGTGGTGCCTTGTCGCGGAATGGTGGAAGTGCGACAACCTCCCGTCGTTTGGCAGCACTTGTCACGACCCTCTACTGGTCATAGACTGCTCGCTCCGTCTTCGATGAAAGCGAGGCTTTGATGGCCATCGGCGTCTACTTCCCATTCCCATCAATGAGCGCGGAGAACATGAACGACGAAGGCGTCCGGCGGCTCGCAGAAGCGGGGCTAGGCGCCCCATCGGGTCGGCTCTACCACGTCGCATTCGAGGCCGGATCCGGCGTGCATGTATTTGACGTCTGGGATTCCCAGGAGTCGTTCGACGCCTTCGGGCGCACGTTGATGCCGATCATGAATGATCTCGGTGTCGATGCTGGCGAGCCGCAGATCTCGCAGGTTCGCAACATCATTCAGGGCTGATCTCGGACGTCCGAGCCTTCGCGGCCACTCCGGTCGTGACCCCGAATAGTGGCGCAAGGAAAGTACCTCCCGGAGTGCTGGGAGCACGAGTTCGGTAGTTCTGGGTAGGCGGGGTCAGCGGCTGCCCTGATGCGCTGTGGGTTGCCGTGGGTCAGTGTCCAGGCGAAGGACGACGCTGATCGACCAAGGGGGTGAGGGAAGGATGCGCGAGCACAGGGCTGCCGCCACGACAGCAGGGATCCTCTACTTCACCGGTACGGTGGCCGGAGTCTTGAGCGTGGTCGTCAGTGCTCCGCTTCGTGATGCGCGCGATCCGTTGGCCTATGCCGTGGAGCACTCCGGAGCAGTGGTGACCACTGGCCTGCTCGTGCTCGTCATGGGGCTATCGCTCGCGTTGATCCCCGTCGTGTTGTTCCGAGTGCTGCGCCCGATAGACGAAGTGCTGGCGGTCGGCTACCTGATTGTGCGCGGAGCTATCGAGACCACCTGCTACGTCGTCCTCGCGATCGGCTGGCTGCTGCTCGCGCCCATCGGTGAGGCCATGGCGGCAGGAGCGGGCACTGCTTCACCGACAGGCGTCCGGGTTGGCAACCTCGTCATCGATGCTGACGGCGCGAACGCCGTGCTCGCGCTCGTGTTCTGCCTTGGTGCCGCCATGTTCTACGTGTTGCTCTATCGGTCACGCATCGTTCCGCGGTGGATCTCAGCGTGGGGTCTTGTGGCGATCCCCTTCTACGTCGCTGACTACCTGCTCCTGATGTACGGCGTCTTCGACATGAACGCTCCCGCACAGGTTCTCATGTACCTGCCGCTGGCCCTGCAGGAGATGGTTCTGGCGGTCTGGATGATCGCCCGTGGCTTCCGTCCGGCGGCTGTCTCGACCACGTCCGAGCGTTTCGTTTCGCGCCATCCTGTACACGCTTAAGCGCGGCTGAACCTCCGGTCTGGCGGCTAGGCGCTGACGGCCCGGTGAACCTCGAAGTACGTGATCGGTGATGGCCCATCGCTACCGATCCCGAGTTCTTTGCGGACGGCCATGACCTTCTCGCCCCAGTCGTCCGCCTGCGCCCGGCTATCCCAGACGTCAATGATCCGCATCTTGCCGTCGTCGCCTTCGGCGGCGATATGAATCGTGCCGCCAGGTGGCGGGTTGCTCTCGCCGACGCCTAGCTGCGTGACCAGCTGGACGTACTGCTCGGGAGTCACACCAGTCTCGATGATCCGACAGATCGCCATGCACGCCCCCTCCGTTGCTTGGCACGACTCTATGTGACCTACAGCGTCGATCCGGAGGCTCAAACTCCAGGCGACACCTAGTGTCCATCCGTCCAGAGCAGTCTCCCGCTCTTACCCTCCCCGCGCTCGCCTTAAGAGTTGCGCCGCGTCCGAAAGCGTGCTCGTGCTCTGAACCCCCTGTCCGCCCTCTTCGGGCAGATCAAACCGATGGCGCGGCGTCTACTCCGCAACCGCCCTCGTCGGGTGACAGCGAGAGCACAGCGTCGTCACCTGCTCGAGCCGGGCACCGTAGTGATCGCCATGAAGCGCCCGGATCTAGGTGTCCTTCAAGTCGCTCGCCCTCTCGGAGCTCGGCGGCGTGGCGTCCGCACTCGCGGCAGCGGTAGCCGTCACGCTCGCGCGCCTGCTCGCGGAGGGTTTGCCACGCGGAGAGGTTCCGTCCTCGCCGGCGCACTCGTCGCTCGGCTGCGCACTTCGGGCAGTAGGCGACGCTCAACGAGCGGTGGCGGGTACAGAGTCGGTAGACGGGTGACATCAGGCGCCTAGGTCGCTACGTCTGCCTGCCGGAGCACCTGGCGCGCCCGTCGCCCGCCGATCGTCTTGTGTTCGAGAAGCTCTGCCGCCAGCGCCTGCACGCGGCGGATGAAGAAGTCCTCGTAGACGATCGAGCGGCAGACCTGACGCAGGTAGCCGAGCGTGACAGCGGCGAGCTGGCTGCCGGCGAGGGCAAAGGCCATCGCGCCGGCGTCCTCCTCGTCACTCGTGACCGTGCCCTCCCTCGCCGCCGATCGCTCCAGGTGCGCGCGCTCGCTGCGACTCAGCAGGGCGCAGGCGGCCTCTGCCTGCTGGTAGTCGGGCTCACGGCCGATACGAGCTGCAGGTGCATCGGACTCGAAGCCTGCCAGCTCGGCGCCGATCGGTCCCGCCAGCGAGATCAAGACGTCTCCTTCCAGCTGTCGACGTAGGCGCGCCGGCAGGAACGGCGCCGGTAGGGCCAGCCGCTCTAGCTCCTCGGGGCGGATCTTCATCGTGCCGTTGATGCAGACCCCGCTCCAGCGTGCCGTCGGTTCGATCGATACAGCGCGTATCGGGCGGCCGACCAGGTTGGCCATCGCTGCGTGGCCGGCTTCGTGGTGGGCCGTGCGTCGCAACGTGAATGGGTACTCAGAGGGAGGGGGAAGGTCGGCCGCCGCAGCCGCCGACACCCCCTCTCGTCGCGACGACAAGGAAGCCGCGGCATCGCGGCCGTGGAGATCAGGCACGGCCGCGATCTTCGTCATCCGTTTCTAGCGTGCTCGCGCTCGAGATGCTCGCGCAGCGCGCGCCTGACTTCGGCGCTCACGCTGCGGTCCGCCTCGCGGGCGAGCGCGTACAGCTCCTGCTTCATGGCGACGCCGACGTTGACGACGGTGGCGAGCGCGTCGACGACGGCCGAGCAGCGAGTCGAATGGCTGCTCAGGACGTATTACGACGTGCGCGACGGCGGCTACAACGCCGACCCCACCGGCCAGGGCGTTCGCATGATGCCGGGCGACTGGTGATAGACGTCCTACCCGGAACTGAACGCTGCCTGATCGAGATGCGAGACAGCGACTCGCGTCGCCTGTAATGGCATCTGACGGCCCGCTACCGCGACGCGCGCCGCCTCGTGATCGAGGTACCGGTGCGGAAGACGCGGCAAGGCGCCGTGCCGTCCTGCCGCCAACTGCGAGTCGTCGGCGGTGCCGTCTTCTCGGGCTCGAATCACGCACGCGTGCTCGTGCGCCGCTGGCCCGAGGACGTCTCACTCGCGCTGGCGACGGCCGGCGTGGCGCTACTTGTTCGGACGATGTACGGCGGTCAGCGGGAGCGGATCGTCCTACCGCGGGACGTGGCGGCGGTGGCCTTCGGATGAACACTCTCGAGACGGAGCGCCCTTCGCGCACCTTCGAGTGGCTTGCAGAGTGGCGAAAACCCGAGCGCGAGCCGGGGCCGGTGCGACCGCTCAAAGGCGACCACTGCGCCAAATGCACGAGCGAGCCTCTGCGCACGCGCTGTCGCTGGGACGGATTCTGCTGGCGAAGCCAGAGAGCGGCGCTGATGCTCGAAAAGCGGAACCGTGACCGAAACGGGCCGGGGGTTCAAACGCTACCAGTGGCCGAAACGGACGACTAGCGCGCGAGCTCGACGCCGCCTAGGCTCGACGCGGCCCGGCATCGCGCAGAAGCTCTCGGCGGCGCGACCAGTGTTGCTTTCGGAGGTCGTCTGTCATATAAGCCCTCGCACGCACAGATCGTGCGCCTGAGGACCTACTGGGGAGGGTTCGATGAAGGAACGACTGGTCTTTGCTCTTGTCATGCTCGGAGTGGTATTCGGGATCGGTGCCGCAGTGGGGCTCGCTGACCCGAATCTCAGCAACGTCCCGATGCATCGCCACTGGATCAATGGCGTGCAGGTTGGGCCGGATCTCTGTGACAACCCGAACAACAAAGGCATCCAGAAGGCGTTCAACGAGTTCCACAACAACCTGCACCGTCTGACGCCCGATTCGATCGGCCCGGTTGCTCCTGGCTTGCACAACGGCCAGGGCGGCGAGATCACGTCGACAGGCTGCTAAAGCAGACTCGGGAGACGGCCCTTGGAAGGGCCGTCTCCCAGGCGTACAACCCAGGCAGATGGGCCCGGACTCACACCTACGCTCCGGACCGACGAAGAGGAGGGTTCGCCCGGAACTGCATGAACCACGGAAGGGGAGCCGCCGCGCTGCAGGTTGGACATGCATCTCTCCCCGAGTCCGACTTGGCATGCACGTCCAGGGCGGGCGGCTCCCGTCCTCATTGAAAGTCGTGCTCTGCGACCGCGCCATCCCCGGTTTGAGTGACCGGCCAAAAGAGCCATCTAGCGCCCCGGCACGTCGCCGACTACGCTCGACGCGGCCCGCGCTGTTGTCACGTTCGGCAAATCCCGAGGTACGCACCGGGGTACGCACGAGATGAGCATTTCCGGCACGTCTGTCACGAATGGCACGAGACGCTTTCGCTCAGCCATGCGGTTTTGTACGAGTCTAGGGAAACCCGAGAGGCGCATACGGGATTCGAACCCGTGCCGCCGCCGTGAGAGGGCGGTGTCCTAGGCCACTAGACGAATGCGCCCGGCTCGTCCGAGTCTAGCGGCTTCGATTCGGGGCTCGGTGCAACAGCCGTGGGAGGTGGCTCCAGCTCTTCAGGGGTTTTCTCCTGCTCCGGCCCGGCGAAGACGGCGGCCGGTGCGGCGTGCGGATAGCGGTCCGTGAGCACGAGCGCGTACGCGTTCAGCTGGGTCGAGTAGCCGAGCCCGTAGGCCGCGGCCCGCTGGAGCCCGATGGGCATCTGCGCCCTGACGAGCGAGACGAACCAGCCGAAGATCGCGACGGCGTACATCACCGTTCCCGCGGCCGCGGAGACGAATGCCGCCGGGATCAGCAGGAACAGCCGGAACCCTGTCTTCCAGCGGTTCTGCTGCTCGAAGGGATCGAGCCGCATGTCGACCGGGTAGCTGCCCGCCTTGCCGACGAAGCCTGGGAACGGGTTCCCGATCAGCAGCAGGAACGCGTAGACGTGGACGGAGTAGCGGACGTACGCCGACAAGAAGCGGGCGAGCGGTCGCGGCGAGCGGCCGATCGCAAGCGCGCAGAACCAGTTCGTGATCGCGGCGAGGAACGCCACGACCGACCAGAGCAGCAGCCAGACGATGTGCGGGAACGCGAGCGGCAGCCGGAGCAGCACGGTGAGCCGCGAGCGGCGCAGGTCGTCCTCGTTCACGAGCCGCGGCACGAGCGGGTCGACCTCCGGAGGCTCGAGAGACTCGACGTGCGTCGTCGGGTCCGTGTGCGGATAGCGATCCGTGAGCAGAAAGAGGTATGCAGCCGTCTGCGCGCTGTAGCCGATCCCCCAGGCCATCGCGTCGCGAAGCCCGCGTGGGGCCCGGCTCTTCGCGAGCGCGGCAAACCACGTGAGAAACGCCGCCGTCCCCGCGAGGCCGGCGCCGCGCAAGCCGAACGAGATCGGCCCACCGAAGAGGACGCCCGCGAGGATGACCGCAGGTAGCGCAAGCACCCCGCGGAAGGCCGTCTTCCAGCGGTTCTGACGCTCGGGTGGCGCGATCTCGAGATCGACGTCGTAGGGGTTGGCGGTGCCGACGAAGAACGGCGGGTACGGGTTCGCCACGAGCAGCAGATACGCCTCGATCTGGGTCGCGTAGCGGAGGTAGCCGCTCAGGAAGTCGTGGAGACCCGTCGGCGAGGTCCCCTTGATCAGCGTCGCGAACCAGTTGATGACCACGATCACGAAGGCGACCGACGACCAGAAGGCAAGCCAGAGCAGATGGGGGATCGCGAGCAGCCAGCGGAAGAAGACCGTCAGGCGCGAGCGCTCGAGATCGTCCGTGACGACGAGGCGGACCGGGTGAGGCGCCTGCACCGTCTCCACGGCGCGAGCCTATCGCTCGGTACGGGCGCGGTCTATCTCCGCGCGCTCGGGCGCGATGATCTGCTTCCAGCGAACCGTGCGCGCGATCAGAAGCAGCGCGATCAGGCCGATGGCGAAGTTGAACGCGTTCGTCGCGAGCTGCATGCCGACGCTGAAGGCGACGAGCTCCGTGTGCGGGATGCTCGAGTCCCGAAACGCGTAGAGGAGGAATCCCTGCTGCGTGCCGAGACCCCCGGGCGTGAACGGCAGGAGCGTGGACAGGCTCTGGACGGCGAGCACGAGCATGACGTTCCGCGGCGAGCTCGGGATGTCGAACGCATCGAGGAAGAACCAGATGCTCGCGATGCGAAAGGCCCAGGACAGCGCCTGCCACGTCACGACGCGCGAGAGGTAGCGGCCCGGTGTGTAGAGAATCGCGAAGCCGTGCCGGATCTGCTCCTTGAAATCGCGCACCCGGCGCGACCAGATGACGACGAGCAGCGTGATCACCGTCGCCCAGACGACGAAGATCACGACCGCGGGCCGTGGGTGGTCGATCGGCCAGCTCCAGTCGAGCGTCGGCAGGCTCGGCAGCACGTCGAGCGCCGGCAGGACGCCTGCGAACAGCGCCCACACGAGCACGCCGGAGGCGACGACGGCGTCGAACAGCGTCTCGACGATCAACGTCGGCGCGAGCGTCGTGTACGTCGTCCCGGGCAGCTCCGCCTTCACGAGCACGAGCTTCACCACGTCTCCGGAGCGTGCCGGGGCGACGGCGTTGATGCCCGTGCCGGCGAAGTACGCGCCGGTCACGCGATCGAGCGGCACGTGTAGGTCCGGGAACGCTGCGGCGACGATCGCACGCCAGGCGACTGCGCGGCAGAGGAGGCGGAGCAGCTGGAGCCCGAGCGCGATCCCGACCGCCTGCCACTTCACGTGCGCGAGCTCCGAGAAGAACGTGTCTACCGCATCGAACAGGTCGTGCACGGACGCGAACGATAGGCGTCGTAGACTCGCGTCATGGAGAGCGGTCTCAACGGCGACGAATATCTCGATCTCCGGCTCGGAGAGTTCCTCGAGCGCCTGGGCACCGGCGCGCCCGGAAGCGGATCCGCGTCTGCGCTAACGGTCGCGTTCGCGGCCGGCCTCGTGGCCATGGTGGCCCGTCAGTCGGCGGGCTGCTGGGAGGACGCGGGCGGTGTCGCGGCGCAGGCGCTCGCGCTCCAGGCGCGGGCTGCCCCGCTCGCGCTCGCGGACGCCCAGGTCTGGGGGGAGGCGCTCGACGCGTTGACCGACGCGGCCAGGGAGTCGACAGCGCCGAACGGCGCTCTCGAGGCCAAGCTAGAGCAAGCGGCCGCGGTTCCGCTGCTGATCGCCGAGGCGGCGGCAGACACGGCGTCGCTGGCAGCTCTCGCCGCCGAGCTCGGCGAGGGCACCTACAGGGCCGACGCGGCTTCGGCAGCCGTGCTCGCGGCAGCCTCCGCACGCGTCGCCGCGCATCTCGTATCCGTCAACCTCACGGTCTCGGGCGACGACGACCGGCTCGTCCGTGCCCGGGCGAGCGAATCGTCAGCGGCCGATGCCGCCTCGCGCGCACTCGACGCGGGCGACTGAACGCTGTTTGATCCCGGTTGTGACGACGGTGATTACCGACGCAGAGCTCGTTCAGCGCTGCCGTGCCGGCGAGCCGGACGCGTGGAAGGAGCTCGTCGAGCGGTTCTCTCGCTACGTCTATGCGATCGCGACGCAGGGGTTTCGCCTCAGCACGGCAGACGCCGAGGATGTCTTTCAGGAGGTGTTCACCCGCGTCTACACCCGGCTCGACACGCTGCGGGACGAGGCCGCGCTCCGGCCGTGGATCGCCCAGCTCACGCGCCGCGTCTGCCTGGACACGCTGACGGCATCGGGGCGCGTGAAGCCCGTCGAGGAGGTCGTGGCCGCGGACGTCATGCGCGGCGACGAGTTCGAGCTGATCGACGAGGCCTTCAGCGTGCGCGAGGCGCTCGCCGAGCTCTCGGAGTCCTGCCAGGAGATGCTCGACCGCTTTTTTGCCCGCGACGAGAGCTACAAGACGATCTCGAACGACCTCGATCTTCCCGCCGGGACGGTCGCGAGCCGCATCTCCCGCTGCCTTCGGCGCCTACGAGAAGAACTGGAGGGGAAGAAATGACGCCCCGGGCCGGTCTAGGGGATAGATGATCGAGATCGCTTACGAGGAACGGCTGGGCTTTCTGCTTCGTCTGCTGCGCCCCGCTCCGGTTGGCTGGGTCGCTGCGGCCCAGGAGCTTCCTGCCGCACGGCGGGCGATGGACGAGATCGTTGCCCGCGCTGAGGCGGACGCCGAGTTCCAGGCCGCGCTGATCGCGGATCTCGAGGCGGCGCTCGAGCGCGAGGGCTACGAGCCCACGCGCCCGCTGCTGCACGAGCTCCGCAAGCGCTACGCCAGGGACTAGTCCGGCGTAGCATCCAGGGCGATGTCCGACGACGTCGCTCTCCACGAGGCTCAGACCGGGGGAGCGCTCCCTGCCTGGAGCCTGCCCAAGGAGGCGGCGGAGCAGATCGCCCTGCCGGTCGAGTGGCCGGAACGGGTCACGCGTGACTGGGCGTGGGGAGGAGCGACGGGAAAAGGCGTCAGCGTCTGCATTCTCGACTCTGGCGTGGAGGGCTCCCATCCCCTGGTCGGCGGCCTCGCAGGAGCGGTCACCGTCTCCGTCGATTCAGACGAGAACCCGACCGTCGAGGAGGAGACCGAGGGCGACCTGTCGGGCCATGGCACGGCGTGCGCCGGCATCGTGCGCTCGATCGCGCCCGAGTGCGACCTCTACAGCGTCCGCGTGCTCGGCGCCGGATTCACGGGCTCGGGCCCGGTGCTCCTGGCCGGTCTTCAGTGGGCGGTCGAGCAGGGCTACGACCTGATCAATATGAGCCTCTCGACGACGAAGCGCCAGTTCGCGGCGCTGCTCCACGATCTTGCGGACTCGGCGTACTTCCGCCGGACGATGCTCGTCGCGGCCGCACACAACATGCCGGTGGAGAGCTACCCGTGGAAGTTCTCCTCCGTCATCTCGGTCGGCAGCCACGAGGAGCCGGATCCGATGACGTACTTCTACAACCCGAACCCGCCCGTCGAGTTCTTCGCGCGCGGCGTCGGGGTCGACGTCGCCTGGCCGGGCGGCTCCAAGATCAAGGCGTCCGGGAACAGCTTCGCGACGCCGCACATGACCGGGATCTGCGCGCTGATCCTCTCGAAACATCCGGAGCTGATCCCGTTTCAGCTCAAGAGCGTGCTGTTCCTGACGGCGACGAACGTTGGAGGTGGGAAGTGACCGGTGGGCAGGGAGACGACCTGCGGGCCGCGGTGGCGGCGGGCGTGGTCGGCTCGAGCGAGGGCTTTCACAAGCTGCTGGGAGCGATCACCGAAGTTGCGCGTGGGATCTTCGGGGCGACGGCGTCTTCGATCCTCCTCCTGGACGAGGAGGCGGACGAGCTCGTGTTCGAGGCGGTCGCGGGGTACGGCGAGGACGAGCTCCTCGGGCTGCGGTTCCCGTCGAGCACCGGCATCGCCGGTTGGGTGCTCTCGACGAGAACCCCGCTGATCCTCGACGACGTCCAGAACGATCCCCGCTTCGCCAAGGCCTTCGCCGCCGACACCGGCTACGTGCCGCAGGGCCTGATGGCTGTGCCGCTTCTGTACGACGAGCGGGCGCTCGGCGTGCTCGAGGTGCTCGACCGGCCGCAACAGTCGACGTTCTCGCTGCAGGAGATGGAGCTGCTCGGTCTGTTCGCGAATCAGGCCGCGATCGCGCTCGACCTGCTGCTGCGCGCTCGCCAGGCGGACGCGGTGCTCAACGAGGGAACGGGCGAGCTCGCAGTCGTCGCGCGGCTCGCGGCCGTCGTCACGGCTCTCGAGGATGACCGGCGCGAGGCGGGCATCCGCCTGCTCGAAGACCTCGCGGCGACGCTCGCGGCGACGAGTCGATAGCTCTCACACGGCCGCGAGCGTTTCGAGGATGTCGTCGCCGTAGCGCTCGAGCTTCGCGGGCCCGAGACCCTTCACCGCGCCGAGCTCGACGATGCTCGTAGGCATGCTCGCGGCGATCTCGCGCAGTGTGGCGTCGTGGAGCACGACGTACGCCGGGACGCTGTCAGTGCGAGAGCGCTCGAGCCGCCAGGAGCGCAGCCGGGCGACAACCGATTCGTCGGCGGCCGTGGACGCGGTCGACCCGAGCGACGGCAACGGCACGTCCGGGATCGCCTTCAGCACCCGGTAGCCGTCCTTCGTCTCGATCTCGATCAGCGCACGTGCCTCCTCGAGCGCCTTCACCCAGCGCGTCACCTCTGCCGTCGAGGCCGTCTCGAGGATGCCGTACGAGAGCGACGCTCTCGTCGACTTCGGCGCGGCCACCGAACCCCGCAGCATGGCCACGAGCGAGCGCCGGCCTACGGGCCAGGCGAGGCCTTCGACGGCGCGGACGATCGCGCCGGCGATGTCGTCTGGCAGCGGCTCGGCGGGTGCACGCACTGGGCCAACAGCCGGCGGGTCGCACACGTCGCAGGCTCCGCAGGGCCCATCCAGCGTCTCCCCGAAGTGCTCTGCCACCTGCAGGTGGCGGCAGCGGTGTGTCTCGGCGAAGCGGACGATGCGCTCGACGCGCGCCTCCGCCTCGGCCCTGTAGCGGGCGAGCAGAGACTCGAGCTCGGCCCCGGCGGTCTCTCCGAGCTCGAGCAGCTCGATCCGCATTGCGCGGCCCGCGTCGTAGCCGCGCCGGACGATCCTGGCCTGCTCGAGCATCCCGACGAGCACGCGCGGGTCGAAGTCGTCGCCGACGGCCTCCGTGAGCGCCTCCGGCTCGACGACCCCGTGTGCGTCCCGGATTGCCCTGTAGACGCGGCGCAGATCGTTCGGATCGGGGAGGTCGGAGACGGCGAACCGACGGACGGCGGTCGCATCGGACAGGCTCGCGAGGAGCAGTGTTTGGCTCGGCACGTCGTCGCGGCCCGCGCGGCCGACCATCTGCACATAGCTCTCGAGCGAGTCCGGGTAGTTGACGAGGCAGACGAGCCGCACGTCCGCCTTGTCGATGCCCATGCCGAACGCCGTCGTCGCCACGACCCCCTGGATGCGGCCGGCGACAAAGTCGTCCTGGACCCGTGTGCGCTCGTCGGGCTCGAGGCCTGCGTGGTAGTGCTCGATCCGGAAGCCGTGTCCACGCAGGGCCCGTGCGACCCGCTCGCACGACATGCGAGACCGCGCGTAGATGATCGCGCTGCCTTCCTGCATGCTGCCTAGACGGTCCACGACGGCGCGCAGGCGATCCTCGTCGTTGGCTACCTCCTGGACGTCGTAATGGAGGTTCGGGCGGATGACGCTCGTCCGCACCACCTCGAGCTCGCGACCGAGCGCGTCTGCGATCTCCTCGGCCGCGGCAGGGGTCGCGGTGGCCGTCATGCCGAGCACGGCCGGCTCGCCGATCTCCGCGAGCGCGCGCCTGATGAAGAGGTAGTCGGGCCGGAAGTCGTGCCCCCACATGCTCACGCAGTGCACCTCGTCGATCACGACGAGACCGACCTGGACTCGCCGCAGCATCTCGACGAACGCAGCGCTCCGTAGGCGCTCCGGCGCCGCGTAGAGGAGGCGAGTCCGGCCGGCGGCGACGTCCTCGAGGCGCGCAGATGTCTCCTCGCCCGTCAGCGACGAGTTCACGAACGTCGCCGTTCGCGCCACCTCGGGCGGCAGCTTGTCGACCTGGTCCTTCATCAGGGCGATCAGCGGCGACAGGACGAGCGTCGGTGACTCCCGCAGCATCGCGGCGAGCTGGTAGGTGAGCGACTTTCCCGATCCCGTAGGCATGAGGGCGAGGGTGTCGCGTCCCGCAACGGCTGCCCGCACGACCTCCTCCTGGCCGGGCCGGAAGCCGTCGAAGCCGAAGAGGCGGTGAAGCTCCGGAACGAGCGAGGGCATGCGAACGAGTGTACGGGCCTACCCGGAACGAGTCTGTGCCGGGCTCAAAAGGAAAGGCCCGGGGCTTTCGCGACCCGGGCCTGTTGATTCCTATTGCGAGAGAGTGGTCTTACTCGGCGCCCTCGGCACCCTCGGCACCCTCGGCACCCTCGATGCTCTCGAGGCCGTGCGCCTCGACGTCATCGCCATCGTTCTTCGCGGCCTCGGCACCCTCGAGACCCTCTGCTCCCTCTAGTCCTTCTAGTCCTTCTGCGCCCATTTGGAGCTCCTCTCCGCGGGTTTGACAGCTGTACACCCAATAAGACCGGGATTGAGTCGGAAATCTTCCCTCATACACTTCAATTTCGCAAGCCCGGATGAGATGCTCGGGACGTGAAGCGGCTCGGAGCCCACATCCGCGAGTCTGGACGGGCGTTTGCGGCGGTCTTCCGCAACGCGAACCTCCGTCGGCTCGAGGGCGCGTGGGCAGCCTCGGCGATCAGCCACTGGGGCTTTCTCGTCGCCGTCTCCGTCTACGCGTACGGCCAGGGCGGGCAGACCGCGGTCGGGCTTCTCTTCCTCCTGCGGCTCGTTCCGGCTGCGATTGTCTCTCCGTTCGCGGGCGTGCTCGCCGATCGCTACCGCCGCGAGCACGTCCTGTTCGCGTCGGCCGTCATCCGCTGCGGCCTGATCGCCGCTGCCGCGTTCGGCGTCGCAGCCGGCGTGCCGGCCCCCGTCGTCTATGCCCTCGCTATCGCCGCGACGATCGTCAACGCGCCGTACCGCTCGGCGCAGGCGGCGCTGACGCCGACCCTCGCCACGACGCCGAGCGAGCTGACGGCGGCGAACGCCGTCGCGAGCACGATCGAGAGCCTCGCTTTCTTCCTCGGCCCTGCGTTCGCCGGGCTCCTGCTCGCGATCACCGGCATCGATGTCGTCTTCGGCCTGACGGCTGGCCTGCTCGGGATCTCAGCGCTGCTCGTGCTCCTCATCCGTCCGGAGGAGGAAGCGATGCCAAAGGGCGAGGTGGAGGCGGGCACGATCCTTGCCGAATGCCTCGCGGGCGTGCACGTGATCTGGGAGAACCGCGCCCTTCGGATGCTGATCGGCCTGCTCACGGCGCAGACCTTCGTCGCGGGCCTCGTCATGGTCTACATGGTCGTGATCGCGATCGAGACGCTCGATCTCGGCGACTCGGGCGTCGGTTACCTGAACGCGTCGTTCGGCGTGGGCGCGCTCATCGGCGCGCTCGGCGCGCTTGGCCTGACCGGGGCGAAGCGGCTGAGCCCGGGCTTCCTCTTCGGCCTCTGTCTCTGGGGCGCACCGCTCGTCGTGCTCGCGTTCTGGCAGAGCACGCTCGCGGCCGTGATCCTGTTCGGCATCGTCGGCGTCGGGAACTCCTTCGTCGACGTCGCCGGCTTCACGCTCGTCCAGCGCGCCGTGCCGGACGCAGTACTCGCACGGGTGTTCGGGGTGATCCAGTTCACATGGCTCAGCTCCGTCGGGATCGGAGGCGTGCTCGCGCCCGTGCTGCTCGACGCCCTCGGGACTGACACGGCGCTGATCGCGACCGGCGTCTTCCTGCTCGTGCTCGTCGCGCTGCTGGGCGCGCGCGTGGCGAAGATCGACGCCGAGGCCGTAGCGCCCGAGGCGCAGGAGCTCAGGCTCCTGTCGACCGTGCCGATCTTCGCGCCGCTGCCCGGTGCGGCTCTCGAGCACATCGCCGGCCGGCTCGTGCCGCTCCGGCTCGACGCAGGAACGGTGATCGTGCGCGAGGGCGATGCGGGAGACCGGTTCTACGTCGTCGTCGAGGGGGATGTCGACGTCACGGCCGGCGGCGCACCGGTCTCGATCCTCAACCCGGGCGGCTACTTCGGCGAAATCGCGCTCCTGCGCGACGTCCCTCGCACGGCGACCGTCACCGCCCGCACGCCCGTCGTCCTCTACGCGCTCGAGCGGGAGGACTTCCTAGCCACCGTCACCGGTCACGCGCCGAGCGCAAGAGCGGCGGAGACGGTGATCTCGTCGCGGCTGTCAGCGCTTGCCACTGCGGCCGGCAACCCGATGTCGACCTAGGAAGCGGTATCGCGAGGCTGCGGGGCTAGGATTCGAACCTAGATAACGTGATCCAGAGCCACGTGTCCTGCCGTTAGACGACCCCGCAACGGCGGTTCATATTAGCCGCCGGTCTCGAGTCGATAGACAGGTACGAGGCTCTTCTCCGCCTCCGTGTCGATGTGCGCGACGACCTCGACGTACGGCTCGAGGCCGGAGCCGCGCAGCTTTTCCTTCAGCAATCCGTCGACCTGGTAGACGCCCGAGGAGTTGTTCATCGTGATCTCGATCAACACCGGCTTCTCCTCGCCGTCCTTGATCTCGACCTTGTCGATCGCTGCTGCGGAGAGCGAGTGGATCGACACGTGGCCACGCTCGAAGGGGATCCGCGACCGGCCCTCCGCCATGTCGAGCGCGTCGGCGACCCGGAGGATCCCCGCCTCGAGCGTGAGCGGTCGGCCCGAGGAGCGGTGGCTCGTGATCACGTGGAGGATCTCGGAGACCATCACGGTCAGCTCGGGCTCGTCGTAGCTCTGCTCGAGCAGCTCGCGGGCCTTGCGTGCGGCGAGGAAGAGGCTGAAGTCCTCGTGGTTGTCGCGGTGGATCGACATGCCCGTGTCGTGGAGGAGGGCTCCGAGCATGACCACGACCTCCGAGTCCTCGGGTCGCATGCCGTAGTCGGCGACGAGGGACGGCTCGACGCCGTGCTTCGTCAGCTGGCGCAGGAGCTTGAGCGCGATGTTCGCGACGATCTGGATGTGCACCCAGGAATGGTCGTTGATCTGCAGGCGCGCGATCGCGTTCACGTTCGAGACGTGCCACAGCGCCTTCAGCTCGTTGTCCTCGTTCACGCGGTCGAGGACGTTGCGGAGCGTGCGATTCGACCGCGCGGGCATGCGGATCCGCATCTTCGCGACCGCCTGCGCGGGCGTCATCCGCGCCTCGCGCTCGACGTCGACGGCGGGCGGCGCTTCCGGCTCGATCAGCTCCTCGGGCTCGTGGTCGTCCGCCATGCGGTAAGCGTACGCGCATACTTCGTCCATGGAGGAGCCGCGGAGGATCGTCGTCGCGATCACCGGCGCGTCGGGCTCGATCTACGGGATCCGGCTGCTCGAGCTCTGCCGTGAGCGCGGCGGCGTCGAGACGCACCTCGTCCTCAGCCCGGCGGGCCGGCGCACGCTGCTCCACGAGACCGACTACGCGGTTGCCGACGTCGAGGAGCTCGCGGACGTCGTCTACGGCTACCGCGACATCGGCGCGCCGCTCGCGAGCGGCACCTTCCCGGTCGACGGGATGGCGGTCTGTCCCTGCAGCATCCGCACGCTGTCCGCTCTCGCGCTGTCGGCGTCGGAGAACCTGATCACGCGGGCCGGCGACGTCTGCCTGAAGGAAGGGCGGCCGCTCGTGGCCGTGCTCCGCGAGACGCCCCTCCACCTTGGGCACCTGCGGCTTGCGACCCAGCTGGCGGAGATCGGCGGTGTCGTGATGCCGCCCGTGCCGGCGTTCTACGCCCGGCCGGAGACGATCTCGGACATCGTCGACCACACGGTCGGCCGCGTGCTGCAGCGGCTCGGCGTGCCGGTGGACGGCCTCGTCGCCGAGTGGCAGGGCGACGTCGTCAGAGACGACAACTAGCCGGCAGGGGTCGCGGCGGCGGCCGCGAATTTGGCTTCAACGCAATGTTGCACGGGCCTTTCGAGTGGGGCATCGCCGCCGCGATGATCGCGGTCGTCGCGACGATCGGCGGCTGGTACGCGGCCGACTGGGGGCGCGGTCGGCTCGCGGAGACGAGCGTCGAGCCTGTCCGGCACGTGCTGCCGGCAACGAAGGAGCTGACTCCCGCGAGGGCGATCGTCGTGGCGGCCGTCAAGCCGCGGCCGGTCAAGGTCTCGCCGAAGATCCGCGTCGTAGCGAGCCGCGGCGACTCGTGGCTGCAAGTGCGCGTGGGGTCGCCGACGGGACGGTTGCTCTTCGGCCGCCTCCTCGTTCGCGGCGAGACGGTCAGTTTCGGCCTCCGCCCCCTCTGGGTGCGCTTCGGCGCGGCCTCCAACGTCGACCTGCGGATCGCCGGCCGCACCGCGCGGCTACCGCTCTTCGGGACGTTCGACGCCTACGTCAGCCGGAACGGCGCACGGCCCGACCCCGTCTTCCATCCCGACGCTGCTCAGGCGACGGCGGCCCAGTCGCCGTAGAGCGACGTGTAGAGCCCTCGCCGCGCGAGCAGCTCCTCATGGGTGCCGTACTCGATCACGCGGCCGTGCTCGAGGACGACGATGCAGTCCGCGCGGCGGATCGTCGACAGGCGGTGGGCAATGATAAAGGCCGTCCGGCCGACGAGCAGCCGCCGGAGTGCGAGCTCGATCTGTCGCTCGGTGCCGATGTCGACGGAAGACGTCGCCTCGTCGAGAATGAGGATCCGCGGGTCGGCGAGCAGTGCTCGTGCGAAGGCGACGAGCTGCCGCTGGCCGAGTGACAGCCGGACGCCGCGCTCCCCGAGCTGCGTCTCGTAGCCGTCCTCGAGCTGCTCGACGAACGCGTGCGCGCCAACCGCCTGCGCAGCGGCGATCACGTCCTCGGGCGGTGCGTCCGGCCGCGCGAACGCGATGTTCTCGCGGAGCGTGCCCGCGAACAGGAAGCCCTCCTGCGGCACGACGCCGAGCTGGCTGCGGAGCGACGCCTGCGTGACCTCGCGCAGGTCGACGCCGTCGATCGTGATCCGGCCGTCGCGCGGGTCGTAGAAGCGGGCGAGGAGCTTGGCGATCGTCGACTTCCCGGCGCCCGTGTGGCCGACGAGGGCGACGGTCGTGCCCGTCGGCACGTCGAGGTCGAGGTCGTGCAGCACGTCCGGCCCGTCGCCGTAGCCGAAGCGCACGTGGTCGAAGCGGACGCGGCCCTCGATGTGGGCGAGCGGGCGAGCATCCGGCCGGTCGACGATCTCCGGCGTCTCGTCCATCACGTCCATGATCTTGTCGAGCGCTGCCGTCGCCGAGAGGAACGTGTTGTAGAACTGCGACAGGTTCTGGATCGGGTCGAAGAAGTTCGATAGGTAGCCGATGAACGCGAACAGCGTGCCGATCGTGAGGCTGCCGTCCGACACGAGGTAGCCGCCGAACCCGAGCACGATCGCCGTGGCGATCGAAGACAGGAAGTCGACGAACGGGAAGTACCAGCCGCTCAGGAGAATCGTCCGGTAGTTCGCCGTGCGGTAGCGTTCGTTGACGTCCCGAAACTGAGCCCGTGCGGCCTCCTGTCGGCTGAACGACTGGACGACGCGCATGCCCGCGATGTCCTCCGCGAGCGTCGCCGTGACGAGACCGAGCCGCTCGCGCACGACGCGGTACGCCTGCGTCGAGCGCGACCGGAACACAGACGTGCCGATCACGAGCGCCGGGAGGATGATCAGCGTCAGGAGCGCAAGACGCCAGTCGAGCAGGAACAGGATCACGATCGAACCGGCGAGCAGGAGCGTGTTCTGGACGAGCGACGTCACGCCGTCCGTCACGAGCTGGTCGAGCGCATCGACGTCGTTCGTCAGGCGGCTGATGATCACCCCGGCGCGGTTCCGCTCGTAGTAGCCGAGCGAGAGCCCCTGCAGGTGGCGGAACAGCTTGCCGCGGAGGTCGGCGAGCACCCGCTCGCCCGTCCAGCCTGTGAAGTAGGTCTGCGCGGCCGACGCTCCCCAGTTCGCAAGGCCGACGAAGAGGAACGCGGCCACGATCCAGCCGAGCGCGGTCAGGTTGCCCTTCGTGATGCCGTCGTCGATCGCGAGCTTCGAGAGGTAGGGGCCGGCGAGCGCCGTCGCCGTCGCGGCGAGCAGGGCCGCGATCGCAAGCCCGGCGCGGAGCTTGTACGGGCGCGCGAGGCGGGTCAGCGCGCGGATCCGGCGTCGGCTCTGGCGCCACGACCAGTCACGCACCTCGCCGCCGCGCTCCACGGTCAGATGGCTGCCGGGCTGCCAGACTCTCATGCGGTCGCTTCGACTCTCGCTGCGAACTCGGCCTCGAGCAGCCCGTGCTCGACCATCTCCTCGTACACCGCGCTCGTCCCGATCAGCTGCTCGTGGGTGCCACGCGCCGCGATCCGACCGCGGTCGAGGACGACGATCTCGTCGGCGAGCGAGATCGTCGAGAGGCGGTGGGCGATGATGATCGTCGTCCGGCCGAGCATCGCCTGGCGGAGACCGAGCCGGATCCGCGCCTCGGTCGTCGCGTCGACGGCGGCCGTGGCGTCGTCGAGGATCAGGATCCGGGGGTCGACGACGAGCGCGCGCGCGATCGCGACCCGCTGGCGCTGACCGCCGGAGAGCGTGATCCCGCGTTCTCCGATCACCGTGTCGTAGCCGTCCGGGAGGCGCTCGACGAACTCGTGCGCCTGGGCGGCCTGCGCTGCCGCCATGACCTCGCCGTCCGTCGCATCCGGTCGCCCGAACGCGATGTTCTCCCGCACGGTGGCCGAGAACAGGAACGGATCCTGCGCGATCACGCCGATCGCCCGCCGGAGCAACGTCAGGTCGGCGTCACGAACGTCGACGCCGTCGATCGTGACGCGCCCCTCGGACACGTCGTAGAAGCGGGGCACGAGCGACGCG
This sequence comes from uncultured Actinomycetes bacterium, assembly GCA_963773055.1. Classification (GTDB taxonomy): domain Bacteria; phylum Actinomycetota; class Thermoleophilia; order Gaiellales; family Gaiellaceae; genus PALSA-612. Next base: position 679,356 of record CAVYZL010000006.1, read on the forward strand.
AGCGTCGTCTTGCCCGAGCCCGTGTGGCCGATCAGCGCGACGGTTCGCCCCGGCTCGAGCTCGAGATCGATGTCCTCGAGGACGGGTCGCTCGCGGTCGTAGCCGAATGTCACGCCCTCGAAACGCACTCGGCCGCGGCCGTCCGGGAGCGGGATCGGCGACGCGGGCTCCGTGATCTCCTCAGGCTCGTCGATGATCTGGAAGATCCGCTCGCCGGAGGCGGTCGCGCGCTGCGCCTGGCCGACCCACATGCCGAGCATCCGCAGCGGCCCGACGAGCATGAGCACGAGCACGTTGTACTGGACGAATGCCCCGAGGCTCATGCTCCCGTTAACGACCATGTGACCGCCGACGAGCAGCACGGCCGACTGGGCGAGCAGCGGCAGGAACGCCATCAACGGGACGTACAACGAGCGCAGTCGGTTGGCTCGCACGGTCTGCTGGAAGACGGACTCCGAGGCGCCAGAGAACTTCGTCCGCTCGCGATCCTCCTGCGCGAACGACTTGACGACATGGACGCCGACGATGTTCTCCTCCGCGACCGTTGCTACGTCCGCCATCTTCTGCTGAACGTCTCGAAGGACGGGATGGGAAACCCGGCTGTAGCGGTACGCGACCACGACGAGCACCGGCGTGATCCAGAGCGCGACGAGCGCGAGCTGCCAGTCGATGACGAAGAGGACGATCGTCACCGTGACGACCGTGACGACGGCCTGGAAGAAGAAGATCAGCCCGTAGCCAAGAAAGAAGCGCACCGACTGGAGGTCGACCGTGGCGCGCGACATGAGCTGCCCCGTCTGGTGCCGGTCGAAAAAGCCGAACGAAAGGCGCGCGAGCTTCGCGTAGAGCGCGTTCCTGAGGTCGAACTCGACCCCGAGCGCCTGCTTGCCGGCGATCACGCGTCGCCCGGCCATGAGCAGCGCTTTGACGGCGCCAAGCAGCAGCACAAGGCCGACGACGAGCCAGAGACCGCTTGTCGTGCCGTCCGTGATCGGGCCGTTGATCGCGCCCCGGATCACGAACGTGATCGCGATCGCGAGCAGCTGCGACCCGATCGCGAGGACGGAGGACACCGCGAGCGACCACTTATACGGCCGCAGGAACCCGAGCAGCCGGCCGAACGTCTCGCGATGGGTGGGCGCGTCGGGCATTTCCGAAATCTACTCGCGCGCCCGAGGGTCGCCGGGGCGTCGATACGCTTCCGCGACGAGCGAGCGAAAGGAGCAGGAGATGGGCTACGCGACATGTGACTCGGCCGACGTCGAGGCGATCAACGGCATCTTCAAGCCGATCCGCCGGCAGCTCGGCGTGACAGCCTTCGGCATCAACGAGGAGACGCTGCCGCCGAACGGCGACGCCTATCCGGACCACGACCACGCCGAGGACGGGCAGGAGGAGGTCTTCTTCGTTCTCGAGGGCGGCGGCAAGATGGTGGTCGACGGCGACGACGTCGAGCTCGTGCCCGGGCGCTACGTGTTCGTGTCCGCGGACGTGAAGCGAAAGATCCTTCCCGGTGACGACGGCCTGCGCTTGATCATCGTCGGCTCGCCGCCCGGCGCGTACGCACCGCGCCAGGGATAGCGCCGAGGGAGCGAACAGCGCGCACGCCCGCGCGTCACGGCGAGGCGACGAGCACGAACCAGTGCCCTTCGTGCAGCACACGGCCGCCGCCCAGCTCGGCGGCCAGCTCGCCGCTGTCGAAGACGCGCTTGTAGACCTCCCAGCGAGAGCCGTCCTCGAGGACGCGTTCCTCCCAGCGCGCGCGTGGATCGCCCTCCCCCGGCCGGCTTCCGAGGATCAGCAGCTGGGCTGCCACACGGCGCGTCTCGGCCAGGAAGCGAACGCGCTCCTCCTCGACGAGGTGGCAGTAGAAGTAGCTCGCGAAGAGGCGCTCGAAGGATCGGTCGGGAAACGGCAGCGCGAGCGCGTCGCCGACGACGAACGTCGCCGCCGGGGCCTGCTCGCGGGCGATCTCCACCATCGCGCTGCTCTGGTCGAGACCCGTCACCTGGCCAGGCAGATGACGGGTCAGAAAGCCTGTTCCACACCCGACGTCGAGGGTTCGCGCGGGTGGAAGGTCGCGAAGAGCCGCCGTAAGCTCGGCCAGCTCGTCATCCCAGCCGGGGCGGGGCCGGTTGGCGTAGAGGCCACGGCCGAGCCACCAATCGTCGTATTCACGCGCTCGTGCGTGGTAATACGCCTTCACCGCACTCCTAGAGTACGGCCATGGAACACCCCCTCGAGGCGGTCCCGAACTTCTCGGAAGGGCGCTCGGCCGAGACGATCGTGGCGCTCCACGACGCGCTTGCGGCGCACGCCCGCGTGCTCGACGTCCACGCCGACGTCGACCACAACCGGTCGGTGTTCACGCTCGGGGGACAGGGCTCTGCGCTCGTCGAGGCGTTGGTTGCCGGCATCGCGTGCGCGAAGGAGCGAATCGACCTTCGGGGTCACGACGGCGTGCATCCGCGGATCGGCGCCGCCGACGTGGTTCCTATCGTCGCCGTTTGGCCCGAGCAGATGGATGACGCAAAGGCGACCGCCACCAGGCTTGCCGAACGCGTCGCGGACGAGCTCGAGCTGCCCGTGTTCCTCTACGGCGAGCTCGCGCCCGAGATGCGCCCGGCGACGCTTCGGCGCGAGGGGCTCGACGCGCTCCGGCGGCGCGTCGAGACGGGAGAGCTGAAGCCGGACCTCGGCCCGCGTCGGCTGGATCCGGCGGCAGGTTGCGTGCTGGTCGGCGCGCGCACTCCGCTCGTCGCGTTCAACGTCGACCTCGACACGGACGAGCTCGCGGTCGCGCGGGAGATTGCGGCCGTCGTGCGCGAGACAGGCGGGGGCTTTCCCGGCGTGCGTGCGCTCGGCTTCCCGCTCACGAGCCGCGGGCTCGTACAGGTCTCGATGAACGTCGAGGACTGGCGACGGGCTCCGCTCGACGAGATCGTCGCGCGGATCGAGGCCGAGGCGGCCGCGCGCGGGGTCGCCGTCGCCGGCTCGGAGCTCGTCGGCCTGCTGCCCGAAGGCGCGGCCGCCGCCGGCGCCGAAGCGCTACGGCTTCCGCAGCTGACGGACGACCAGCTCCTCGAACCGGCGCTGACTAGACTCGGCTCGTGACGCAGACGATCGCGCTCTCCGGCGAGCAGCTCACCGCCGAGGACGTCTGGGCCGTCGCCTTCGAAGACGCAACCGCTTCGCTCGCGCCCGACGCGGTCGAGCGGATGCGCGCGGCGCGCGAGGTGGTCACACGCGCGGCGCACGGCGAGGGCGAGCACACGTACGGCATCAACACGGGCTTCGGAAAGTTCGTCTCCGAGGAGATTCCGCCAGAGCTCGCCGGGGAGCTCCAGCTTCGCCTGCTGCGGAGCCACGCGTGCGGCGTCGGCGAGCCCTATCCCGAGGAGATCGTCCGCGCTGCCATGCTGCTGCGCGCGAACACGCTCGCCAAGGGGTACTCGGGCGCGCGAGTCGAGCTCGTCTCACTGCTTGTCGAATGCCTCAACCGCGGCTTGCTACCGCGTGTGCCGAGCCGCGGATCGGTCGGTGCGAGCGGCGATCTGGCGCCGCTCGCCCACCTCGCGCTGCCGCTCGTCGGAGACGGGGAGGCTTCGGTCGAGGGCGAGCTTCTGCCTGGTGGCGAGGCGCTCGAACGCCTCGGGCTCGAGCCGATCGAGCTGCGAGCGAAGGAAGGCCTCTCGCTCGTCAACGGCACGCAGTTCATGGCTGCCTTCGGGGCGCTCGGCCTCGTGCGCGCAACACGCCTCGCGAAGGCGTCTGACATCGCATGCGCGCTCGCCGTCGAGGCGCTCCAGGGCTCGAGGACGAGCTTCTTCCCGCAGGTCCATGCCCTTCGTCCCTTCCGCGGCCAGCAGGCGTCGGCCGCCAACGTCCTCCGGCTGCTCGAGGGCTCGGCGATCAACGAGGCGCACCGCTGGTGCGACAAGGTGCAGGACGCGTACTCGCTTCGGTGCGCGCCGCAGGTGCACGGAGCGGCCCGCGATCTCCTCGACTACGTGGGTTACGTCGTCGCGATCGAGCTCAACGCCGCGACCGACAACCCGCTCGTGCTCGTGGAGGACTCGCTCGTGGTCTCGAACGGGAACTTCCACGGAGAGCCGGTCGCGTTCGCGCTCGACGCTCTCGCCATCGCCGTCTCCGAGCTCGCGTCGATCTCGGAGCGGCGCACGGAGCGCATGGTCAACCCGAGCCTCTCGGACGGGTTGCCCGCGTTCCTCACCACGCGAGGAGGCCTGAATTCCGGCTTCATGATCCCCCAGTACGTGGCCGCGTCCCTCGTCAGCGAGAACAAGGTGCACGCGCATCCCGCGAGCGTCGACTCGATCCCGACAAGCGCCGGGCAGGAGGACCACGTGTCGATGGGCAACGCCGCCGGCCTGAAGGCGTGGCAGGTGCTCGCGAACGCCGAGAGCGTGCTTGCCATCGAGCTGCTCGCGGGCGCGCAGGCCGTCGAGTTTCTCGCGCCGCTCGAGCCCGGAGCGGGCGTCGCCGCTGCTAGGAGCGCGGTCAGAGAGCTGTCGCCGCGCCTCGTCGACGACCGCTCGCTGTCTTCCGAGATCGGAGCCGTGGCCACCGCCGTTCGAGACGGCTCGCTCGTCGCCTCGGTCGAAGCGGTGGTCGGAGAGCTCGCGTGACGACAGTCGGCGCGCCGGACGCGCTCGTCGAGGCGCTCTGCGGCGACCTGACGCGAATCCGCGCGCCGCGCGGGACAGGTCTGAACGCGCTCTCGTGGCAGACGGAAGCGCCGCTTCGGATGCTGCTCAACAACCTCGATCCCGAGGTGGCCGAGCATCCGGAGTCGCTCGTCGTCTACGGCGGGTCGGGGAAGGCTGCGCGTGACCACGACAGCCTGCGTGCGCTCGTCCGGACGCTGCTTCGCCTGCGCGACGACGAAACGATGCTCGTCCAGAGCGGTAAGCCCGTCGGCGTCTTCCGGACCCATGCGGCCGCGCCGCGCGTCCTGATCTCGAACGCGATGCTCGTGCCGCGGTGGGCGACCTGGGACGAGTTTCGCCGGCTCGAGGCGCTCGGGCTGACGATGTTCGGCCAGATGACGGCCGGCAGCTGGATCTACATCGGCACCCAGGGGATCCTCCAGGGCACGTTCCAGACGTTTGCCGCAGCGGCCGAGATGCACTTCGGGCAGGCCGACCTTCGTGGGCGCACGGTGCTCACGGCGGGGCTCGGCGGCATGGGCGGCGCGCAGCCGCTCGCGGCGGCGCTGCTCGATGGCGCGATCCTCTGCGTCGAGGTCGACCCGTCGCGCATCGAACGCCGGCTCGCGTCGCGGTACCTGGACGAGGCGACGGACTCGCTCGACGAAGCGGTCGAGCGGGTGCGGGCGGCCGCCGCCGAGGGGCGCGGCCTGTCGGTCGGGCTGCTCGGGAATGCCGCCGACGTCGTGCCCGAGCTCGCTCGGCGCGGCGAGCACTTCGACCTCGTCACGGACCAGACCGCGGCGCACGACCCGCTCACGGGCTACGTGCCGCAGGGGCTCACGGTCGACGAGGCAGCCGTACTAAGGGCAGAGGATCCGGATGGCTACCTCGAGCGGGCGAGATCTTCGATCGCGGCGCACGTCGAGGGCATGCTCGAGTACGTCCGGGCAGGTTGCTACGTTTTCGATTATGGCAACAACCTTCGAGGAGAGGCGCGTGATGCCGGTGTAGACGACGCCTTCAGCTATCCGGGATTCGTCCCGGCGTACATCCGACCGCTCTTCTGTCGGGGCATCGGTCCGTTCCGGTGGGCGGCGCTCTCGGGCGACGAGGCGGACATCGCGGCGATCGACGAGGAGCTGCGACGCGTATTCCCCGAGGACGCCGTGCTCCAGCGCTGGCTCGAGCTCGCGCCGGAGCGGGTCGCCTTCCAGGGTCTGCCCGCGCGCATCTGTTGGCTCGGGTATGGCGATCGCGCGCGCGCCGGGCTCGCGATCAACGAGCTCGTCCGGAGCGGCGCCGTCCGGGCGCCCGTCGTGATCGGACGGGACCACCTCGACTCAGGCTCGGTCGCCTCTCCGTACCGGGAGACCGAGGCGATGCAGGATGGCTCCGATGCGATCGCGGACTGGCCGATCCTCAACGCGCTCCTCAACACGGCGGCGGGCGCGACGTGGGTCAGCGTCCACCACGGCGGCGGCGTCGGCATCGGCAACTCGATCCATGCGGGGATGGTCGTCGTCGCCGACGGGTCCGACGAGGCGGCCGAGCGACTGGAACGGGTGTTGACGACCGACCCGGGCACGGGCGTCATGCGGCACGCCGACGCGGGGTATGACGAGGCGCTCACGGCGGCGACCGAGGGCGGGCTCGACCTGCCGACGGCGTTCCCCGCGTGAGCGCGCTGCTCGTCCGCGACCTGGCCCAGATCGCGACGCCGACACCGTCCACCGCGCCGAGGCGAGGGGGCGAGCTCGGTGCCGTCTCCGTGGTCGAGAACGCATTCGTGCTCGCGGAGGACGGCGCGATCGTCGGGCTGGGGAGGATGCGGGACCTGCCCGCTCTCGGCGACGACGTCGAGGAGCTCGACGGGCGCGGGCGCTGCGCGATCCCGGGGCTCGTGGACTGCCACACGCACGCATGCTTCGCGGGCGACCGTGTCGACGAGTTCTCGTTGCGGTCAGTGGGCGCGACGTACGAGGAGCTGCACGCGGCCGGCGGCGGGATCCTGAGCACCGTCGCCGCGACGCGGGCGGCCGGCCCGGAAGGGCTCGCCGCTGTCGTCGAGCGACATCGGGGGTGGATGCTCGCGCAGGGGACGACGACATTCGAGGCGAAGTCCGGCTACGGGCTCGATCACGACACGGAGCTCGCGTCGCTCGACGCGATCGCAGCGGCCGGCGGCCACGCGACGTTCCTCGGTGCACACGCCGTGCCGCCGGAGCTCGACGACGCTGACGCGTACGTGGACTGGGTGATCGCGGACGTGCTGCCCGACGCGGCGAAGGTGGCGACCGCGGCGGACGTGTTCGTCGAGCGAGGCGCGTTCGACGTCGCGCAGGCTCGCCGGTACCTCGTGGCCGCGCGAGCGCACGGGCTCGACCTGCGCCTGCACGGCGATCAGTTCACGGAGGCGGGCGCGATACCGCTCGCGATCGAGCTCGGCGCGCGCTCCGTCGACCACCTCGAGGCGACCGGCCCGGAAGGCGTCGCCGCGCTCGCCGAGAGCGACGTCGTCGGTGTGCTGCTGCCGGCCAGCGCGCTTACTCTCGGCCGGCCGATGCCTCCGGCGCGCGCTCTCGTCGACGCCGGCGCCGCGATCGCGCTCGCGACGGACTTCAACCCGGGGAGCGCCTTCTGCGAGAGCCTGCCGCTAGTCGCGTCGCTCGCCTGCGTGTCTCTCGGCCTGTCGCCCGCGGAGGCGCTGACGGCGATGACCGCGAATGCGGCAGCCGTCCTCGGGTGCGCGGACCGGAAGGGGTTGCTCGGGCCGGGATTCGACGCCGACCTCGTGCTTCTCGGCGCGCCCGACTGGCGCCACCTCGCGTACCACCTCGGAGGCGACGTCGTGTCGGAGGTGATCGTCGCGGGGCGTTCCGTGTGGGCGCGCTAGGCTTGGCTCGTGGCCTCGAAGAAGCAGCGGCGGCGGCGTGAGAAGGAACGCCGCCACGAGTACGAGTACGTCTACGTCGACGGCGATGGCCGCGAGGTCGAGGTCGAGGAAGACGCGCCCGCAAAGGACGGCAAGAAGCCGGCCTCAGGCACGCTGAAGACGGCGAGCGGACGGACCATCGAGCCGCCGTCCTGGCGCCGTGTCCTGAGGCGCGGCGCGATCTTCGCTCCGCTGATGCTGATCGTCGTCTACCTGCTCCAGAAGGACAAGAGCATCAGCCAGGCGGCGTTCCAGACCGCGCTCCTGCTCACGCTCTTCATCCCGTTCAGCTACGTCATGGACTCGCTCATGTACCGCTCGTTCCGCAAGCGCTCCCAGCGTGCCAAGGGGAGCGGGAACACCGCGTCGCGCTAGTGCTCGCGGTCGATCGCTACGAGCTCGGTCCGATCGGGACGAACTGCTACGTCGTGCGCGCGGACCGCGGCGCCGACCAGGCGGTCGTCGTCGATCCGAGCGGCGGCACGGTCGAGCTCCGGCTCGAGCTCGCCCGGATGGGCGCCTCGGTCGACGCAATCCTGCTCACGCACACGCACTGGGATCACTTCGTCGGCCTCGCCGAGCTCGCGGAGGGAACGGGCGCTCCCGTCTATGCCCCGGAGGCCGAGCGGGACGTGCTGACGAACCCGTCGGCGTTCTACGCGAACGCGCCGGTGCCGCTCCATCCCTGGGCGCCCGAGCACTGGCTGTCGGGCGGGGAGACGATCGACGTCGCGACGATCGCGTTCGAGGTCGTGCACGTTCCCGGCCACTCGCCCGGCCATCTCGCCTACCACGCGGACGGCTGCCTGTTCTCAGGCGACGTGCTGTTCGCGGGCTCGATCGGGCGAACGGACCTGCCATACGCCGACCACGACACGCTGATCGCGTCGATCCAAGCGCTCGTCGAGCGCTTCCCGCCCGAGACGATCGTCTACTCCGGCCATGGGCCGCCGACGGCGCTCGGCGACGAGGTCGCGACGAACCCCTTCCTCGCGACGCTGCGGTCCGCATGAGCTTCGAGGCGCCGAGGGGCACGCACGACATCCTCCCCGCCGAGCAGCCGGCCTGGGAGCACGTGCTCGGGACGGCGGAGGACGTCTGCCGCCTCTACGGCTACCGGCGGATCCAGACGCCGGGATTCGAAGACACGTCGGTGTTCGCGCGGACGTCGGGACAGGGCTCTGACGTGGTCCAGAAGGAGATGTACACGTTCGAGGACCGCGCGGGGCGCTCGCTGACGCTGCGTCCGGAGGGCACCGCGCCCATCGTTCGCGCGTATCTCGAGCACGGGATGCACCGCGACCCGCAGCCGGCGAAGCTCTTCACGATCGCGTCGATGTACCGCTACTCGGCGCCGCAGCGCGGCCGGTTCCGCGAGCACTGGCAGCTGTCGGTGGAGGCGATCGGATCGGACGACCCGGCCGTCGATGCCGAGGTGATCCAGCTGTACGGCGAGATCCTCCGCCGCCTCGGCATCGAGCGCTACGAGCTTCTCCTCAACTCGATCGGCGATCGCGACTGTCGTCCCGCCTACGTCGAGCAGCTGTCCGCCTGGCTCGACGAGCATGACGCCGAGCTCGACGACGACGCGCGCGCGAAGCGCGAGACGTCGCCGCTGCGCGTCTTCGACACGAAGAGCGAGGATGTGCGGCGCGCGCTCGAAAGCGCGCCGACGATCGCGGAGGCGCTCTGCGCCGCATGCCGCCAGCACTTCGACGAGGTGCGCCGCTACCTCGACGCCTACGGGGTCTCGTACACGCTTGTGCCGACGCTCGTGCGGGGGCTCGACTACTACACGCGAACGACGTTCGAGTTCGTCGACGAGGCGATCGGCGCGCAGTCGTCGATCTGCGGCGGCGGTCGCTACGACGGTCTGGCGGAGGCGCTCGACGGCCGACCGACGCCGGGAATCGGCTTCGGCGCAGGCATCGAGCGGCTGCTGCTCTCGCTCGACGGCGCCGAAGCGTCCGCGGAGAAGCCGATCGACGTGTTCTTCGTGATGGAGGAGGGCGCGGACCGGGCTGCCGCGCTCGCGGCTCTGATGGAGCTGCGGGCGGCAGGGCTCGCCTGCGATGCCGACTACGCGGGGCGCTCGCGCAAGGGGCAGCTCACGCAGGCTTCCAGGCTCGCCGCGAAGAGCGTCGTTGTCGTGGGCCCCGATACGGACCTCGACGCGGTCCTCGAGGAGCACCGGCCATGATCTGGCGCGACCGCATGTGCGGCGAGGTACGCACCGACGACGTTGGTCAGCGGATCACGCTCTCTGGCTGGGTGCATCGCCGCCGCGACCACGGCGGGCTCGTCTTCATCGACCTCCGCGATCGCGAGGGCCTCTGCCAGCTCGTGATCAATCCGGAGCATGCGCCGGACGCCGCCGGGGTCGCCCACGTTGTGCGCAACGAGTTCGTCCTCCGCGCGGAGGGTGAAGTCGTGGCGCGGGCGCCGGAGCTCGTCAACCCGAACCTCGCGACCGGCGACGTGGAGCTCCGTGTCGACGCGCTCGAAGTCGTCTCGACGGCGCCGGCCCTGCCGTTCCAGCTCGACGAGGAAGGAGTGGACGAGACGCTTCGCCTGCGCTATCGATGGCTCGACCTGCGTCGGGACAAGCTCCAGCGCAACATCAAGCTGCGGGCACAGATGGTGTCGATCATCCGGCGCGTGATGGAAGAGGCCGGGTTCATGGACATTCAGACTCCGATCCTCTTCAAGCCAACGCCGGAGGGGGCGCGGGACTTCGTCGTGCCGAGCCGGCTCCAGCCCGGCCGCTTTTACGCGCTCCCCCAGTCGCCGCAGATTCTCAAGCAGCTTCTCGTCATTGCCGGCTTCGACCGGTACTACCAGATCGCCGTGTGCTTCCGGGACGAGGATCTGCGTGCCGACCGTGTCCAGGAGATCACCCAGCTCGACGTGGAGATGGCCTTCCCGGACGAGGAGTTCATCGTCGGCCTGATGGAGAGGATGATTCAGGCGATCTGGCGAGAGTGCATCGAGGTCGAGCTCCCCATCCCGTTTCCGCGCATGGCGTACGACGAGGCCATGCTCCGCTACGGCACAGACAAGCCCGACCTGAGACTTCGCCTCGAGATCGAGGATGCGACCCAGGCGATGCGCGGGTCGGCCTTCAAGGTGTTTGGCGGGGCCGATGCCGTCCGTTTCATCCGTGCGCCGCAGGTGTTCTCGCGCGCCGAGCTCGACCGCCTCGAGGCGCAGGCGAAAGAGTGGGGCGCGAAGGGGCTCGCGTATCTCGTCTTCGAGAGCGACGAGCCCAGGTCTCCGATTGCGAAGTTCCTCTCCGCAGACGAGCTGGGCGCGCTCGACGGGCGCCCGGGCGAGACGCTGCTATTCGTGGCCGACGCGCCCGAGTTGTGCGCTCGCGTGCTCGGCAACCTGCGACTCCAGCTCGGCCGCGACCTCGGGCTGGTCGATGAGGACGCTTTCGAATGGGTCTGGATCACAGGCTTCCCGATGTTCGAATGGTCGGAGGAGGAGGAACGCTGGCAAGCGCAGCACCATCCGTTTACCCGGCCCGCTCCCGGTTGGGAGGAGCGCTTCGACCAGGAGCCGAGCGCGGCCAAGGCATACCAATACGATCTCGTGGGCAACGGCAACGAGCTCGGGGGAGGCTCGTTCAGGATCCATGAGCCGGAGCTTCAGAGGCGCGTGTTCGACGTGCTCAAGCTCACGCCGGAGGAGCAGCGCGCGAAGTTCGGCTTTCTCCTCGACGCGCTCGGGATGGGCGCTCCGCCGCACGGCGGGATCGCCTTTGGAATCGACCGGATGCTCATGGTGCTCGCACGGGAGTCGAACCTCCGCGACACCATTGCCTTCCCCAAGAATCAGGCCGGTGTCGATCCGATGAGCGGTGCGCCCACCGATGTTTCGGCAGTTCAGCTTGCGGAGCTCGGGATTCGCGTCGTGCCGCGGAAGCAATGAGCGGCGGCTTCGCGCCGCGGTTCGTGCTCGAGCTCGCGTTCCTCGGCCTGCTCGCGCTCGCAGCGGGCCTGGCCGAGCTCGACGCCGTCTGGATCGTGGCTGTGATGGCGGTCGGCTGGCTGCTCGTCGCGGCGATCGAGTATCTCGCGTGGCGCGCCGAGCACGCCGAGCCCGAGGGGAGCGTTCTCTCACCGCGGGCCGACGTGCTGGACGAGTCGGCGGACTGGAGCCCCGAGGACATCCTCGCGCCCTTGCCCGGAGACGAGCAGCTTTGAGGTTCCGGCTCGCACAGCGTGTTGCGGCGCTCGCCGCCGGAGCGCTGCTCGCGGGCGTCTTCGGTGTCGCGCTGTCGGAGGCAGGCCAGGACGAGCCTACGGCGGCCGCGCCCGCGCCTGCGGTGGGATCCTGGGGCGGCTGGGAGTCCGCGCTCGTCGGCGTCGCGCCGGCGATCCCGTCCCGCGGCCGTCGCGGGGACTGTGGCTGGTTCCTGAACCGGCGCACGCTCGGCATCTTCCATCCGGTGCTGCCGTGCGGCGCGCGCATTTTCCTCGAGTACGGCGGCCGGCGCGTGCTGACGCGCGTCGTCGCGCACTCGCCCGTCGGCGAGAACCGCGAGTTCGACCTCACGCGCGCGCTCGCGCTCGAGCTCGGCGTCGACGGCGCCCGCGAGGTCGACTGGGCCTACGCCCGCTAGAGTCAGAGGCGTGCTCGACCCTGTTCGTGGTTGCCTCGACCAATTGGAACCAACACCAAATGCGAGGGAGCCCGAGTCGGACCTAGGCGTTGCCGACGGTCCGCACGGCACCCACCTGGCGTGTCCAGGTTCGCAAGGAGGGGTGGCCATCGGCAGGGTGGAGCACACTTTTCTCTCGCCGTGAACGACACGAACACCCAGGCGGCGCTCGAGGAGACGATCGAGCGCTACAACGACGCGTGGAACAGCCACGACGTCGACGCGATCGTCGCACTCCACGCGCCGGGCATGGTCTTCGAGAACCACACGGCCGGTGAGCGTGCGGAGGGCGACGCCGTCCGCGAGCACGTCGCGACGATCTTCGCCAACTGGCCCGACCTGACATTCCGATCGCGGCGCCTGTACGCGCGCGACGGCCTCGTCGTCTCCGAGTGGACGGCGACCGCGACGAGGCAGGAGACGGGCGAGCGGCTCGAGTGGGACGGCATCGACGTCTTCCCGTTCGAGGACGGCCTGATCGTCCGCAAGGACGTCTACTCGACCGCCCATCGCGCGCGCGTCCTCTCGTGATCGAGGCGTTCGGCGACGCGACGCTCCGCGGCGAGTGGGCCTGTGCGCGGCTACGCGTCGACGGCGACGTGATCGCGGACGCCGACGCAGACGGGCTCGACGAGGACCTTCGCGGGCTGACGCTGCTCGAGGCGGCGGCGGTCGGTGGCGACGACCTCGCCGTCGAGGCGCTCGCGGCGGCGATCGGCCCCGTCTTTCGTGCAGGCCCGTCCGCGTCGCGCACCGCCGTCGCGATGAGCGGCGGGGTCGACAGCTCGGTCGTGCTTGCGCGCTCGGGCTCCGACGCGGTCGGCGTCACGCTTCGGCTCTGGGTCGACCCAGAGGCGCCGCACGGCGAGCGGGCGTGCTGCTCGGCCGACGCGGTCCGCTCCGCCCGCCGCGCTTGCCACCGCCTCGGCCTTCCGCACGTCACGCTCGACCTCCGCGAGGAGTTCCGGCGCGCCGTCGTCGAGCCCTTCGTTCGCGGCTACGCGCGCGGCGAGACGCCGAACCCCTGCACGCGCTGCAACGGCGCGTTCCGCTTCGGCGAGCTGCTCGCGTTCACGAAGCGCGCCGGGGCGACTCGGCTGGCGACCGGCCACTACGCGCGAATCGTCGAGCACCGCGGCCGGCGCCTGATCGCCCGTGCCGCCGACCCTCAGAAGGATCAGTCCTACATGCTCGCGACGCTCGATCCCCGACGTCTCGGCCGCGTCGTCTTCCCGCTCGGCGACCAGACGAAGGAAGAGACGCGCGCTGAGGCCGTCGCGCTCGGGCTCGAGGCGGCAGGGCGAGCGGAGAGCCAGGAGGCATGCTTCCTCGGCGGCGACGACTACCGCGCGTTCCTCGAGCGGCGCGGGCTCGCGCCCGCGAGGGGTTCGATCGTCGACGAAGCGGGGAACGAGGTCGGCATGCACGACGGCCACTGGCGCTTCACGCCGGGACAGCGTCGAGGGCTCGGCGTCCCGTCGACCGAGCCGCTGTACGCGATCGCGACGGTCGCGCACACGAACACCGTCGTCGCAGGCCCGGCAGCGTCGCTCGCCTGCAGGAACGTGCGCGCACGTGGTCGTCTGTTCGTGCCCGTGGAGCGCGTAGAGGCGAAGCTCCGCTACCGCTCGCCGGGAGTCCCCGCCCGCGTGATCGTGCGCGAGCGCGGGTTCGACCTCGACCTCGACGAGCCCGCGTACGCGGTCGCGCCTGGCCAGACTGCCGTGCTCTACGAGGACGGCGTCGTCGTCGGCGCCGGAGTCGTGTCGACCGCGGCGCGGGCGGCGGCTGCATAAGATCAGACCGATGCTGCTCAGCGACTACACAGCCAGCGACTTCGCGTGGATCGCGCTCGCCGCGTTCCTCGTCCTTGTAGGCGTCGGGCTCTTCTACTTCCTCTTCCGCCTCGGCGAGACGCTCGGCCAGGTGACGCAGACCGTCGAGCACACGGAGGATGAGATGCTGCCGGTGATCAACAAGGCCGGTGGCACGCTCGATCGCGTCAACCGAGAGCTCGACAAGGTCGACTTGATGACGACGAGCGCGACAGACGCGGTGAAAGCGGCGGACACCGCCGTGCGCACGGTGTCGAGCGCGGTCACCTACCCCGTGCAGAAAATCGCGGGCCTGACGGCGGCGCTTCGCTACGGCATCTCCTCGTTCCTCTCGGGGCGCAACTTCGACGAGGCGATGCGGACCGCGAAAGAGGCCGCTGCACGGCGCGAGCGCGATCTCGCCGAGGACGTCGCGAGCGCCGGCACCTCGTAGCACGCCGACGCCGCGCCTCGAACTTACAATCGAACGATGCGCACGACGGACGAGCTCCGGGAGGGCTTCCTCGCCTTCTTCGAGGGACGCGGCCACCTGCGCGTGCCTTCGGCCTCGCTCGTCCCACGCGCGGACGACCGTTCGACGTTCCTCACGAGTGCCGGCATGCAGCCGATGATGCCGTACTTCCTCGGCTTGGAACCGCCGCCAGCGCCGCTGCTGACGACCTCGCAGAAGTCCTTCCGGACCCCTGACATCGACGAGGTCGGTCTCGACGGCCACCACCTTACGTTCTTCGAGATGCTCGGCAACTTCTCGTTCGGGCAGTACTTCAAGGAGGGCGCGATCGAGTTCGCGCGCGAGTTCGTCTCCGAGCACATGCGGCTCGACTGGGACCGCATCTGGGTGACCGTGCATGCCGGCGATCCGCAGCTGAAGCTCGGTCCGGACGAGGTGGCGATCGAGCTCTGGCAGCGCGTCGGGCATGCCGATCGAGCGGATCGTGCCGCTGCCGACCACCGAGAACTTCTGGTCGGTGGGCGGCCCCGGACCGTGCGGCCCGGACTCCGAGCTGTACTACGACTGGGGCGAGCAGCACGGCTGCGGCGAGCCCGATTGCGCGCCGGCCTGCACGCGCTGCGCGCGGTTCCTCGAGTTCTGGAACCTCGTCTTCATGGCCTACGAGCAGCACCCTGATGGGACGCTGGCGCCCCTTCCGAAGGAGAACATCGACACGGGGCTCGGGCTCGAGCGTGGCGCTGCGATCCTCCAGGACGTCATGTCGGTCTACGAGACCGACGGGTACCAGCGGATTATGGAGTGGATCGCCGCCGAGTCCGGCGTGGGCTACGGAGACTCGCCCGCCGCGACGAAGGCGCACCGCATCCTGGCCGACCACGGTCGCGGCATGACCTTCCTCGTGGGAGACGGCGTCAAGCCCGCGAACGACAAGGCGCGGCTACATTCTGCGTCGCATCATCCGGCGCGCGGTCGTGCAGGCACGGCGCATCGGGCTCGAGGACATGTGGCGGCTGCCGTCGGTGGTCGTCGAGCAGATGGCCGACGCCTATCCCGAGCTGGGACGCGAGGCCACCACGATCGAGCGCGAGATCAAGGCCGAGGAGGAGCGCTTCCTGGAGACACTCGCCCGCGGTCTCGAGCGCTTCGAAGAGCTCGCCGGTCAGCCTGCGATCTCGGCGGACGACGCGTTCACGCTCGCCGCCACCTACGGCTTTCCCATCGAGCTCACGGTCGAGCTCGCGGAGGAGCGGGGTCAGCAGGTGGACGTCGATGCTTACGAGACGCTGATGGCCGAGCACAAGGACGTCTCGCGGGGAGCCGCCGTTGACCTGTCCGTGCCGAAGATCGACGGGCCCGAGACGGACTTCGTCGGCTACGAGAAGACCGAGGTGCTGACGGCGATCGCGGCGCTCGAGGAGGACGAGCCGGGCCGCTTCCGGGCGAAGCTCCATGAGTCGCCGTTCTATCCCGAGGGCGGCGGTCAGGTGTCGGACGTCGGCTTCATCGAGCACGAGGAGACGGGCGCGCGGGCCGAGCTCGTCCGCGCCGTGCGGACCGGCGACGACCAGACCCTCCTGTTCGAGGGCGAGGGATTCGCCGTCGAAGACCGTGTGCGCGCCGTCGTGCCCTGGTCGCACCGCTTCCCGACGATGGCGAACCACACGGCGACGCACCTGCTCCATCGGGCGCTCCGCGACGTGCTCGGCGACCACGTGGAGCAGGCGGGCTCGGCCGTGCGGCCCGACAAGCTGCGCTTCGACTTCACGCACACGCAGGCGCTCTCGCACGACGAGCGGGTCGAGATCGAGAAGCGCGTGAACGAGAAGGTGTTCGAGAACCTCCCGGTGCTCACGTACATCACGCCCAAGGAAGAGGCGCGAAAGCTCGGTGCGACGATGCTCTTCACGGAGAAGTACGGCGAGGACGTCCGCGTCGTCGAGATCCCGGGCTATTCGATCGAGCTCTGCGGCGGGACCCATGTACGGACGACGGCCGAGATCGGCCCGATCGTGATCCTCTCGGAGAGCTCGGTCGGCGCGGGCGCACGGCGCATCGAGGCGGTGACGTCCGGTGAGGCGTACGCGTTGCTCCACGGCCGAGCCAACGAGGCCGATGGGCTCCGGAGCGAGCTCGAGCGGGCGCGGAAGGCGAAGCCGAAGGAGGCTGTGGCGACGGTCGACGTGGCAGCCGATGTGAAGCTCGTGGACGGCGTGCACGTGATCGTGCAGTCAGTGGAGGGCCTGGGGGCGGACGCGCTGCTCGACCTCTCCGACCGCTTCAAGCAGCAGAACCGGCCAGCGGCGGTCGCGCTCGGCACCGCCGAGAACGGCCGCGTCCATCTCGTCTGCAACTTCGACGACACGGTCGCTGAGAGGGTCAACGCGTCGGATGTCGTGAAAGCGGCTGCCGCGCACGTCGGCGGAGGCGGAGGCGGCCGGCCGACGATGGCGCGAGCGGGCGGCACCGATGCGGCGAAGCTCGGCGACGCACTGGCCGAGGCCGAGCGGCTGATCGTCGCGGCACTCTCCTGAGGTGAAGGTTCTGGCGCTCGACTACGGCTCCGCGCGGACCGGCGTCGCCGTCTCCGATCCGACCGGGACGCTCGCGCGGCCGCTCGACGTCGTCTCCAAGGTCGGGACGAAAGCCGGCTTCGCGCGCCTCCGCGAGATCGTCGAGCGCGAGGCGCCCGAGCGCGTCGTCGTCGGACTTCCGCTCACGCTGCGCGGCGAGCACGGCAAACAGGCGCAGGAAACGGATCGCTTCGTCGAGCGGCTTCGGGCGGCCGTGTCCTGCCCCGTCGAGACGTTCGACGAGCGGTTCACGTCGACGCTGAGCGGCGGCGACGATGCGGGTGCGGCCGCCCACCTGCTCTCGGGCTACCTCGAGTGGGCGCGGCGGGCATGAGGATGGGTCTTGTGCTTCTCGCCGCGGGGCTCCTCGCGAGCGGGTGCGGAGGAAGCCAGGCTGCGCCTCTGGCGACGGCAACGGCGAAGCCGCTGCCGAAGGTGCTGCGCATCGTCTTCCCCGAGGGCTTCACGCGCGCGCAGATGGCAGACCGCGTCGGTGCGGTGCGCGCGATCGCGAAGAAGACGCGTGGTGTGAAGATGCGGATGACGCCGACGGCCTACCTGAAGGCGACCGCCGCCGCGCCGATCCCGGCGGGCTTCCGCCGAGATGCGCACGACCTGATCGAGGGCTTCCTCTTTCCCGCCACGTATGCGTTCTTCTCGAACGAGTCGGCGAAGCGGTTCGTGCGCCGCCAGCTCGACGCGTTCCGTACCGCCTGGCGGCATGTCGACATGCGCTACGCGCGATCGAAGAACCTCACGCCGTACGACGTCCTCATCATCGCGTCCATGATCGAGCGCGAGGTCGCCGTGCCGAGGGAGCGGAAGCTCGTCGCGGCGGTGATCTACAACCGCCTCCACCTGCAGATGCCGCTCGGGATTGACGCGACGCTTCGCTACGGCCTGAACATCCCGCCCACGGAGCCGATCACGAAGTCCGACCTCGCGTCGAATTCGCCGTACAACACGAGCAACCGTCGCGGGCTGCCGCCGACGCCGATCGCGAATCCCGGCCTGGCGTCGATGCAGGCGGCTGCGCACCCGGCGAAGGTCGACTACATCTACTTCGTCCGGAAGCCCGACTGTCGCAGTCACTTCTTCACGGCGAGCGCGGACGCGTTCAACGCCTATACGCGCAAGGGGCTCGAGTGCTCACACGGCTCGTCGGGCTGATCGGCGATCCGGTCTCCGGGTCGCGGTCGCCCCGGATGCAGAACGCGGCGTTCCAGGCGTGCGACCTCGACTGGGCCTACGTGCTCCTGCCGACGCGGGCCGAGGCGCTCGAGCGAACGGTGGTCGGCCTCGTGGAGCTCGACTTCGCCGGCGCGAACGTGACGACGCCCCACAAGCTCGCCGCCGCGGCCCTCTGCGAGACCGAGCTCGTGTCGGTGAACACCATCGTCGTCTCGGACGGGCGCGTCGAGGGCCACTCGACCGACGCGGCGATCCTCGCCGGGCTTCCCGTGGAGCGGCCGGCGATCGTCGGCGCCGGCGGCGCGGCCGTCGCCTTTCGTGACGCCCTTCCGGATGCGGTCGTTTTCTCGCGCAGCGGCACCTGGCCGCCCGACCTCCGCGACGCCGACCTCATCGTCAACGCGACGTCCGAACGCGAGCAGGTGCTCTGCGAGATCGGCGAAGGGCAGACGCTCGTGGATCTTCCCTACCCGGAGACCGCAACGGCGCGCGCTGCGCGGGCGGCGGGAGCGACTGTAGTCGACGGCCTCGAGGTGCTGCTCGCGCAGGGCGCTGCGGCGTTCGAGCTCTGGACGGGGCTCTCGGCACCCATCGACGTGATGCGGCGGGCAGTACGCTCCTCCGCGTGAGCACGCTCGGCCTCGTCACGGCAGGCGAGTCGCACGGCCCGGCGCTCGTCGCGATCGTCACCGGGCTCCCCGCGGGGCTCGTCCTCGACCGGGCGGCGATCGACGCGGACCTCCGCCGACGCCAGCAGGGCTACGGCCGCAGCCCACGCCAGCAGATCGAGACGGACGAGGTGCAGGTGCTCGCGGGACTCCGGCACGGGCGGACGCTCGGCACGCCGCTCGCGCTCGTGATCGAGAACCGCGACCACAAGAACTGGGCCCACGGCATGAGCCCGTGGCCGCCGGACGGCGAACCGTCAGGCAAGGGCACGACGCCCGTGACGACGCCACGACCGGGCCATGCCGATCTCGCGGGATCGATGAAGTACGGGCTCGACGACGTGCGGGATGCCCTCGAGCGCGCGAGCGCCCGGCAGACGGCGGCGACCGTCGCCGCGGGAGCCGTGGCGAAAGCGGTGCTCGCCGAGATCGGCATCGCGGTCGAGGGCCGCGTCGTCGACCTGGACGCGCTCGCCGAGCGCGTCGACCAGGCTCGCAACGAGCGCGACACGATCGGTGGCGTCGTCGAGGTCACGGCGCGCGGCGTCCCTCCAGGGCTCGGGTCGTATGCGACACGCGACGATCGCCTCGACGCGCGTCTCGCCGCCGCCCTGATGGGGATCCAGGCTGTGAAAGGCGTCGAGATCGGCGACGGTTTCGCGCTCGCCGGGCTCCGCGGGTCCGAGGCGCACGACGAGATCGTGCAGGGCGACGCCGGCCTCGAGCGCGACTCGAACCGCGCGGGCGGCATCGAGGCGGGCGTGTCGAACGGCGAGGAGATCGTCGTGCGCGCCGCGATGAAACCGCTGCCCACCCTGATGCGGCCGCTGCGCACGGTCGACCTCGCGACGGGAGAGCCGGCGGAGGCGCTCGTCGAGCGCTCGGACACGGCCGCCGTCGAGGCGCTCGCGGTCGTCGCGGAAGCTTCCGTCGCGTTCGAGCTCGCTCGGGCGGCGCGGGAGAAGTTCGGCGGGGACGCCGCTCGGCGACTTCGTCGGAGCCTGCAACGCGTATCTGGAGCGAATCGACTGGCGCACGCACTAGACAGGCATCTCGCGCTGATCGGCTTCATGGGCGCCGGCAAGTCGACGCTGGGCGCGCGCGTGGCGAAGAGGCTCGGCCGCCCGTTCGTCGACATCGACACGGAGATCGAGCGCCGCGCTTCGGCATCCGTGTCGACGATCTTCGCGACGCAGGGCGAGGTCGAGTTCCGTGCGATCGAGCAGCGGCTTGCCTGCGAGGTGCTCGACGCAGAGCCGGCCGTCGTCGTCTCGCTCGGCGGCGGCGCGCCCGTCTCGGCCCAGACGACGAGCAAGCTCGCTGAAAGGGCGCTGACCGTCCTGCTCGACGTCGACGTCGACGAGGCGTGGCGTCGTGCGCGACGTTCGGACCGACGGCCGCTCGCCCAGACCGAGACGACGTTCCGCGCGCTCTACGAGCAGCGCCAACCGTTCTACGAGCGGGCGGCAGACAGCCACGCGCACGACGTGGACGGGGTCGTGCTCGCCGCCGCGGGTCTCCTGGTCGAGGAAGGTTCGTTCGCGCGGATAGCCGAGCACGTGTCCGCGGCGGCGGAGGTCGTCGTCGACGAGCACGTGCTCGGGCTCCACCGTCCCGACCTCGACGTGCCGATCCACGCGATCGCCCGCGGGGAGCCGGCGAAGACGCTCGAGACGTGCGACCGGCTGTGGCGGGAGCTCCGCCTCGAACGGAGCGGCGCGCTCGTGGCGGTCGGCGGAGGCTCGACGACGGACGTCGCGGGATTCGTCGCCTCCGCGTATCTCCGGGGGATCGACTGGACGGCGGTGCCGACGACGCTCCTCGGGCAGGTCGATGCCGCGATCGGAGGCAAGACGGCTATCGACCTTCCGGAGGGGAAGAACCTCGTCGGCGCATTTCACTGGCCCCGGTCGACGGTCGTCGATCCGGCGTTGCTGCAGACGCTGCCTGAGGACGAGCGGCGGAACGGGCTGGCCGAGGTCGTGAAGACGGGCTTGCTGATGGATGAGGAGGTCTGGGAGCTCTCAGACGCGGACCTCGTGCGGCGCTGCGCGGCGTTCAAGTCCGCCGTCTGCCTGCGCGATCCGCACGATCTCGGCGAACGGCGGATGCTCAACCTGGGGCACACGTTCGCCCACGCGCTCGAGGCGGCGTCCGACTACGCGCTGCCGCACGGGCAGGCCGTCGCGCTAGGGCTGACGGCCGCGCTCGAGCTCTCCGGGCTCGCGGAGCAGAAGGCGCTCGTCGAGGAGGTGCTTGCGCCAGCTGCGGCACGGGTGGACGCCGATCGCGCCTGGGCTGCGCTTCACCGCGACAAGAAGGCGGAGGCGGGACGGGCCAGGCTCGTGCTGCTCGAGAAGCCCGGGCAGCCGGTGATCGACGCCGAGCTCCCGGACGCCGACGTGCGAAGGGCGCTCGACAGCCTCATCGCGTAGGGTCGGGGCCGTGCGAGTCGAGGTGCTGAACGGGGTCAATCTCGACGTGCTGGGCCGACGGGATCCCGATCTGTACGGTGGCCTGTCGCTGAACGAGCTCGAGCGTCGGATCTATGAATGGGCGAAGGAGCTCGACGTGGGTGTCCGCTGCCGGCAGACGAACCACGAGGGCCAGTACGTCGACTGGATCCACGAGGTCAGCGAGATGGCGGACGGCGTCGTCCTCAATCCGGCAGCGTGGACGCACTACAGTTACGCCGTGCACGACGCGGTTCAGCTCCTCGCGATCCCGGTCGTGGAGGTGCATCTGTCGAACGTCGACGACCGCGAGGACTGGCGGCGTGTTTCCTTGATCTCCGAGTTTGCGGCGCATCGCGTGGTCGGCAAGGGGCCGGACGGCTACAAGGAGGCGCTCGGGTTCCTCGCGGAGAAGCTCGCGTGAGGGAGCGGCTCGCCCGGCTGCAGGAGCTGCTCGAGGAGCCGCTCCTCGTTACGAACCCGATCAACGTCACGTACCTCTGTGGCCTGTCGAGCTCGAACGCCGCGCTGCTCGTCGAGCCCGAGCGGGTGCAGCTCTTCACGGACTTCCGCTACTTCGAGCGCGCCGAGACGATCGCGAGCGTCGAGGCGGTGCAGACCCGCCGCAACCTCTACGCCGACCTGGCGGAGAGGCTCGAGGGGCGGATCGGCTTCGAGCCGGACGCAGTCACGGTTGCGCGGTACCACGTGCTCGACCAGGGCGGTCTCGAGCTCGTGCCGCGGCGGGGCCTCGTCGAGCAGCTGCGCGAGGTGAAGGACAGCGCCGAGCTGGCTGCCGTGCGCCGGTCAGCCGAGATCCTGACCGAGGCCATGCGGTCACTCGCCGAAGGCGCGGTCGTCGGCCGCTCGGAGCGCGAGCTGGCGTGGCGCCTCGTCGAGC
Source organism: uncultured Actinomycetes bacterium (assembly GCA_963773055.1). Taxonomy (GTDB): domain Bacteria; phylum Actinomycetota; class Thermoleophilia; order Gaiellales; family Gaiellaceae; genus PALSA-612. The sequence continues at coordinate 701,699 of CAVYZL010000006.1, forward strand.
GGATGCACGAGCTCGGCGCGGAGGACTCGGCGTTCTCCGCCGTCGTCGCCGGAGGTATCGCGGCCGCCTCCCCGCACGCCGTGCCGAGCGACCGGCGGATCGAGGTGGGGGAGATGGTCGTCGTCGACGCAGGCTGCAAGATCAACGGCTACTGCTCGGACTGCACGCGGACGTTTTCGACAGGGAAGCTCCCGGTCGAGCTCGAGGAGGCGTACGCCATCGTGCTCGAGTCACAGCTCGCCGGCCTGGCCGCTGTCCGGCCAGGCGCGGACGGCACCGCTGTCGACGGCGTCGCGCGCAAGGTGATCGAGGACGCGGGGCTCGGAGAGCGTTTTGGCCACGGGCTCGGTCACGGCGTCGGCCTCGAGGTGCACGAAGCACCTTGGCTCAACCCCGAGCTCGAGAGCACGCTCGCCGTCGGCAACGTCGTCACGATCGAGCCGGGCGTCTACATCTCGGGGCTCGGTGGCATTCGGATCGAGGATCTCGCGATCGTCGGCGAAGACGGGCCCGACGTGCTCACCGACCTCACGAAGGAGCTGACGACCGTCGACTAGACTGGCGCGCCGTGGCCGAGGTCGTCAACACGAACCAGTTCCGGAACGGCATGCACATCGAGGTCGACGGCGACATCTGGCGCATCGTCGAGTTCCAGCACGTAAAGCCCGGCAAGGGCGGCGCATTCGTGCGCACGAAGCTCAAGAGCCTCGCCTCGGGCTCCGTAGTCGACAAGACGTTCCGCGCCGGCGAGAAGTTCACGCGCATCCACACCGAGGTGAAGAGCGTCCAGTACCTCTACGAAGCAGGCGACGAGGTGATCTTCATGGACGAGGAGACGTACGAGCAGATCCACCTGCCGCGCGCCGAGCTCGCCGAGGAGCTGCAGTTCGTCGAGCCGTCGAGCTCCGTCCAGCTGCTCACGGTGGATGGCAAGCCGTCGGGTATTCAGCTCCCCGCTTCCGTCGAGCTGACCGTCTCGTCGACGGAGCCCGGGGTGCGTGGTGACACGGTCTCGAACGTGACGAAGCCGGCGACGCTCGAGACCGGCGCCGTCGTACAGGTGCCGCTGTTCGTGACCGTGGGCGAGCGGATCAAGGTCGACCCGAGGGAAAAGAGATACATCAGTAGGGCCTGAGCCCGCCGTTTGCCAGGGCGCTAAGGTCCAACCCATGCCGCGCCTCGTCGACACGACGCTGCGCCTGCTCGGCCAGGAGCCCCTCGCGGGCAAGCTGCCGACGGGCGAGCAGCTGCGTCTCGCCGAGATCCTCGACGGCGCCGGTTTTGCGTATCTCGAGGTCTCGGGAGGAGGCTGCTTCGAGACCGCCGTACGTCGCGGCGTCGAGAGCCCGTGGGAGCGGATCCGGATGCTCAAGGCGCGCACGTCGACGCCGCTCGCGATGGCGCTCCGAGGCCGGTTTCTCGTCGGGCCGCGGCCGGTCGGCGTCGAGCTGGCCGAGCGCTTCGTCGCCTGCGCGGCGGAGAGCGGCATCGACGTCTTCCGCCTGCACGACCCGCTGAACGACGTCTCCAACCTCCGCGAGGCGGCGAAGGCGATCTCGGCAGCCGGCCGCGAGTTCGACGCGGGGCTCGTCTACAGCCCCGCGCGCGGCGAGGAGACGGACTGGCTCGTCGACAAGGCGCAGGAGCTCCCCGACCTCGGCGCAGCGCGGATCCTCATCCACGACCCCTCGGGCTCGCTCAGCCCACATCGCGCCGCGGAGCTCGTCGGTGCGGTGCGCGAGGCGTCCGGTTTGCCCGTCGGCCTCTACAGCCAGGGGGCCGGAGGCACCGCGCTCGCGGCGGCGATCGAGGCGTCGCGTGCCGGCGCCGACCTCGTAGCCTGCGCCGTCTATCCGCTCGCGCTGACGCTGCACCGCGTCTCCGGTGAGTCGGCCGCGACCGCTTTCGGCGGCCTCGGCTTCGACACGGGCGTCGATGCGGACACCGTCTGGCGTGCCTCCGACCTCGTCGACGAGTTCATCGGCGACGAGGTCGTGACGCCGACGCCGCCACGGGTCGCGACGCTCGCTGCCCAGCACCGCTTCCCGCCAGGTCTCGTCGCGGCCCTCGATCTCCACCTGCGCGCGAACGCCGCCGGGGATCGCATCGTCGAGGTGCTGGACGAGCTGGCGCGGGTCCGAGCCGAGATCGGCTCGCCGCCGCTCGCCGCGCCGATCGGGCAGATCCTCGCCTCCCAGGCGCTCGTGCACGTGCTCTCGGCCGAGCGCTACCAGACGATCGTCGACGAGCTGAAGGCGCTCGTCGCGGGCCGCTTCGGCGCGCCTCCCGCCGCCATCGACCCGACCGTCCAGCGCGCCGTCGAGCTCGTCGGGGGCGACGTTCCGGCCGAGTCGCTGGTCGGCTTCGAGCGCGCAAGTCAGCTCGCTGACGGCCTCGCCGCGAGCGAGGAGGAGCTCTGTCTGCTCGCGCTGTTCGGCGAGGACGCCGCAACGCTCCTGCGCACGATCCGCGTCCGCGGCCGGCGCGACGACGAGGACGCGGAAGCGGGCGACCAGACCCGCTCGGAGCGCATCAAGGAGATCGTCCGCATCGTCCAGGAATCGGGTGTCGCGGAGGTGACGCTCGAGGACGACGGGATGAAGGTGACCGTGCGACGGACGGAGGAGCGAGCAACGCCGTTGCCTCCGCCGGCCGGCGCCTACGGACGCCCTGGAGGACGAGCTCCTCGCGCCGCCGGAGCCCCCACCCCCGGCAGACGGGCTCGTGCGCATCGAGGCGCCGATGGTGGGGACGTTCTACCGGGCCCCGGAGCCCGGAGCGGCGCCGTTCGTCGAGGTGGGCGATGTCGTAATCACGGGGCAGACGCTCTGCATCCTCGAGGCGATGAAGCTGATGAACGAGGTGAAGGTCGAGCAGCCGGGGATCGTCCACGCGATCCACCCCGAGAACGCGCAGCCGGTCGAGTACGGCCAGCTGCTGTTCGAGCTCGAGCCCGCCGACGGCCGTCCGCCGATCCTCTAGCCACCGATGTTCGAGAGAGTTCTCGTCGCCAACCGCGGGGAGATCGCCGTCCGGGTGATCCGTACGCTCCACGAGCTCGGTATCGAGGCCGTCGCCGTCTACTCGACCGCCGACCGCGACGCACTCCACACACGTCTTGCCGATCGCGCGATCTGCATCGGCCCGCCCGCGGCGGCCGAGAGCTACCTGTCGGTCCCCGCGATCGTCTCCGCCGCCGAAACGACGGGCTGTCAGGCCGTCCATCCAGGCTATGGCTTCCTCGCCGAGAACCCCGCCTTTGTCAGGGCGTGCGCCGACTCGGACCTCGTCTTCGTCGGCCCGGACGCGGACGTGATGGAGCGGATGGGCGACAAGGTGCGTGCGAAGGAGGAGATGGAGGCCGCGGGCGTTCCAGTGGTTCCCGGGACGGCGAGTCTCGCGAGCGCCGGCGACGCGGCGGCGGCAGCGGATGATGTCGGCTACCCGGTGCTGCTGAAGGCGTCGGCCGGCGGTGGCGGCAAGGGCATGCGGCTCGTGACATCGCCCGAGGAGCTCACCTCGGCCTTTGAGACCGCCTCCTACGAGGCGCTCGCGGCGTTCGGCGACGGCAGCATCTACGTCGAAAAGGCGGTCGTGCCTGCACGCCACGTCGAGATCCAGGTGCTGGTCGACGAGCACGGCGGCGTGCTCACGCTCGGCGAGCGCGAGTGCTCGATCCAGCGCCGCCATCAGAAGCTCGTCGAGGAGTCGCCTTCACCCGCGCTCTCGCCCGAGCAGCGGGAGGAGATGGAGGCGGCCGCCGAGCGTGCCTGCCGAGCGGTCGGCTACCGGAACGCGGGGACGTTCGAGTTCCTCGTCGGGCCCGACGGCTCCTTCTACTTCATCGAGCTGAATGCGCGGCTCCAGGTCGAGCACCCCGTCACGGAGCTCGTGACCGGCTTCGACCTCGTGCGTGAGCAGCTCCGCATTGCCGCAGGCGAGCCGGTGTCGGCAACCGGCCGTGCCTTGCGCGGCGGCCACGCAATCGAGGTGCGGATCAACGCCGAGGACCCGGCACGAGGCTTCGCTCCCTCGCCCGGCCGGGTGACGCGCTTTCGCCCCCCGCTCGGGCCGTTCGACCGGCTCGACACGCACATCGAGGAGGGCGCGGCCGTCCCGCCCTACTACGACTCCCTACTCGCGAAGCTCGTTGTGTGGGACGTCGACCGTCCGGCCGCAATCGCGCGCTGTGCGAGAGCCCTCCGCGAGCTCGAGATCGAGGGCGTTCAGACGACGCGCGAGCTGGCACTCGAGATCCTCGCGAGCGAGAGCTTCTCGTCGGGCAGCTACTCGACGTCGTTCCTCGTCGATGCCGAGAGCTCGCTGCCCGCGCTGGTGGCAACGTGAGCAGGGGGGTTGCCTGATGGCCGGCGGCCGCCGCGCGGCCCGCCGCACGGCGCTGTTTCTCCTCTACCAGTGGGATCTCACCGGCCAGCCGCTCGCCGCGCTCTACGAGGGGGAGATCGACCCGTTCAGCCGCGAGCTCGCGGAGGGCGTGGCGGCGGAGGCAGAAGCGCTCGACCGGGCGATCGACGCCGCTTCCGACTCGTGGACCTCGGACCGCCTCGGCGTGCTCGAGCGGAACGTGCTCCGCATCGGGATCTTCGAGCTCGTCCACGGTACGGTCCCCATCGAGGTGGCGATCTCGGAGGCGGTCAACCTGGCGAAGCGCTACGCATCCGACGAGGCGGCGAAGCTCGTCAACGGCGTGCTCGGCGGCGTGGCGCGCGAGCGCGTTCCGCGATGACCGACCCGCTAGCCCAGGCGGACGCCCTGCTCGCGCGGCTCGAGGCTGCGCGCGAGCGACTGGAAGCAGCTGAGGATCCGGACCAGGCGCTCGAGCTGCTCGAGGAGATCGCCCAGCTCGCGCGCGAGGCGCACGCCGAGATCGAGCGGGCGAAAGACCAGGTCGACCAGTGAGCACGGCGGGCGAGCTGCGCGCGCTCGTCGAGGAGTACCTCGCGCGATTGGCCTTGTCGGCCGATCTCGGGGAGCTCGGCCCGGCAGTCCGCTACGCGTTCGCCGAGGGCGGCAAGCGCGTGCGACCGGTGATCTGCCTTGCGACGGGCGAGGCGGCCGGCGCTACGGCCGTGGACGTCCTCCCGGCCGCCGCAGCCGTCGAGCTCGTGCACTCGTTCTCCCTCGTCCACGACGATCTGCCGGCGCTCGACAACGACGAGGTCCGGCGCGGGCAGCCGTCGGCCTGGGCGCGGTTCGGCGAGGCGGACGCGATCCTCGCAGGCGATGCGCTGCTCGGCGAGGCGCTGCGGCAGGCGTTGTCGTACGACACGCCGGAGGTCGCGCGCGAGCTGACCGAGGCGACGCTCGGCATGATCGGCGGCCAGCACCTCGACATCCACGGCGAGGAGCACGATCTCGCTGCGCTACACCGGCTGAAGACGGGAAGGTTGCTCGCGGCGTCGGTCGGCTGCGCTCTCTGGGCGGCCGGGGTGTCCGAGGCGGAACAGGGGCCGTGGCGGAAGTTCGGTGACGAGCTGGGCTTGCTCTTCCAGATCGTCGACGACGTGCTCGACGAGGACGGCTACTTCCTCGTCCACGGCGCGGACGAGTCGCGCGCGATGGCGCAGGAAGCTGCCTTGCAGGCGCACGGTTGCCTCGAGGCGGTTCCCGCCGACACGACCGTGCTCGCGGAGATCGTCTCCGATCTGGCGACGCGCACGCGCTGACGATCGCTGCGGAAACGGCCATCTTGGGCCTGCGACGCGGTCCCTCTACCCTTGCCGCATGAAGAAGCGCCTTGACCTCCTCCTCGTCGAACGCGGTCTGGCCGAGAGTCGCGCTCAGGCGCAGGCGCTCGTCCTCGCGGGGCGGGTCGCAGGTCACGCGAAGGCCGGCGAGCAGCTCGACGAGGACGTCGAGCTCGCCGTCTCCCAGCCTCCGCGCTACGTCTCTCGCGGCGGCGAGAAGCTCGAGCACGCGCTCGGCGCGTTCGGCGTCGACGTCCGCGGGGCCGCGTGCCTCGATGTCGGCGCGTCGACCGGTGGCTTCACCGACTGCCTGCTCCAGCACGGCGCGGCGAAGGTGGTCGCGCTCGACGTCGGCCGCGGGCAGCTGCACCCGAAGATCCGTGACGATCCGCGTGTGACGGTGCTCGAGCGCACGAACGTCCGCAGCGTGACGTCACTCCCGTACGCGCCCGAGCTCATCACGTGCGACGTCTCGTTCATCTCGCTCCGCGCCGCGCTGCCTCCGGCGCTCGCGGTCGCCCACGCGGGCTGGCGTGCGCTCCCACTCGTCAAGCCGCAGTTCGAGGCGGGGCGCGCGGAGGCGAAGCGGGGCGTCGTCCGCGACGCGGCCGTCCACGCGCGGGTGCTCGAGGAAGTCGCCGAGGCGGCGCTCGAGTGGGACGCACGCGTGTGCGCGGTCGTAGACTCAGGTCTGCCTGGCCCAAAGGGCAACCGCGAGTTCTTCCTCGACCTTCGTCATGACGACAGCCCCCGGCTCCCGGATGCACTCGGCGCCTGGATCGCCGCCGCCGTTGGCTAAGCCCGTGCGCCGGGCGGCCGTGGTCACGCACGGCAAGCCGGACGTGATCGGCGACGCGGTCGCCAGACTGGAGGAGGCCGCGGCCAAGGCCGGCGTCGAGCTCGTGGGAGGTGAGGGAGCGGCTGCCGACGTCGCCATCGTCCTCGGCGGCGACGGGACGATGCTGCGTGCCCTGCAGCGCTATCTCGGCTCGGGCACGGCGGTCTTCGGTGTCAACTTCGGACGCGTTGGTTTTCTCACGTCCGCCCACGAGAGCGAGCTTGAGGCGGGCGTGTCGCGCGTGTTCGCCGGCGAGCACGAGGTGGTCGAGCTGGCGACGGTCGACGTCGAGGTCGGAGGCGAGCGCACCGTTGCCGTCAACGACGTCGTCGTCACGAGCGGCACGCTCGGCCGGATGGTCGAGCTCGACTGGCGCGTCGGCGGCGAGGTGCTCGGGCGCGTTCCCTGCGACGGCGTCATCTGCGCGACGCCCACGGGATCGACGGCGTACAACCTCTCGAACGGCGGCCCCGTGCTGGCGTGGGGGCTGGACGCGATGGCGGTGACGTTCGTCTCGCCTCATTCGCTCCACGCACGGCCGCTCGTCGTGCCGCGGAGCCGGGAGGTCGAGGTCTGGAACAGGACGCCCGACGTGAACGTCGTCGTGCTCGTCGACGGCCACCGCGTGACCGAGCTGGTAGCGGGGGAGCGCGTCTCCGCGCGCCTCGGCGACCGCACGGCCCTGCTCGCCGTGCTTCCCGAAGCGACGTTCTTCCGGCGCTACCGAGACACGTTTGCTTCGTAGGCTGCGGATCGAGAACCTCGTCCTGATCCGCGAGGCGCAGCTCGACCTCGCGCCGGGGCTGAACGCGATCACCGGCGAGACGGGGGCCGGCAAGACGATCCTGACCCAGGCGATCGGCCTGCTGCTCGGCGCCCGGGGCGACTCCGCGCTGATCGGCGCCGAGGGCCAGGAGGCGTACATCGAGGCGGAGCTGGACGCACCGGCCGACCTGTTCGAGGAGGACGGGTTCGAGGCGATCGCCGAGCTCCGGCCCGAGGACGAGGAGGGAATCGCGGTCGCACGTCGCGTGTTCGCAGACGGACGGACGCGTGCGTACGCCTGGGGACGGTCCGCGGCGAGAGAGGACGTTGCGGCGCTTGCCGAGCGCCTGATCGCGATGTCCGGCCAGTTCGAGCAGCGACGTCTCTCCCGGCCGTCGTACCAGCTCGACGTTCTCGATGTCTTCTGCGGCGAGGAGCAGCTCGCGCGGCGAGCGAGTCTCCGCCGGGCGTGGCGGGAGCTCCTGGCCGCGCGGCGTGCTCACGAGGAGCTGGTCGGCAACGCCGTGGAGGCGAAGGAGCGCGTCATGCTGCTGCGCGCGCTCGCCGAGGACACGACCGGGATCGACGCGGCGGCAGAAGCCGAGCTTCGCCAGGAGCGCGAGCTTCTCCGCCACGTGACCGAGCTCGCCGCCGCGGCGAGCGCTGCTGCGACGGCGCTGGCCCCGGACGACGGCGAGGGGGCCGTCGGCCTCGCCGCGCGCGCCGGCCACGAGCTCGGCTCGGTGTCGGCGATAGCTGCCGAGCTTGCGCCGGTCAGCGCCGAGCTCCGCGAATGCGAGGTGCGGCTCGCGGAGGCGGCGAGCGCAGTCCGGGCTTTCCTCGCTTCACTCGACGCGGATCCCGGAAGGCTCGAGCACGTGGAGGTGGAGCTCGAGCGCTATGCCGATCTCCGGCGGACGTACCGGGCCGAGACGACGGACGAGCTCGTCGAGCGCGCCGCCGCCGCACGGGCCGAGCTCGACTCGCTCGACGCAGGCGCCGACCCGGTCGAAGCCTCGGCCCGAACGCTCGGGTCACAGGAGCGCGAAGTCGAGGGGATCGTTCAGGCGCTCGGCGAGTCGCGCCGCGATCACGTCGAGGGGTTCGCGACCGCTGTCGCAGCGGAGCTCCGCGGGCTCGGCCTGGGGGAGGGCGAGTTCGAGGTGGAGCTGTCGGAACGGGAAGTCACCTCCACCGGCCGGGACGACGTCCGCTTTCTCGTCAGGCCGAACGCCGGCCTTCCGCTCGCGCCGGTCAGCGAGACCGCATCCGGCGGCGAGCTCTCCCGCATCGCGCTTGCGATAGCCGCCGTCGGTGGAGGAGAGACGATGGTGTTCGACGAGATCGACGCGGGCGTTGGCGGCGAGACGGCACACGCGGTCGCGGACACGCTCGTCCGGCTCGCGACACGGGCACAGGTCGTCACGATCACCCATCTGCCGCAGATCGCGAGCCGCGCGGAGCGGCACTTCGCAGTCGAGAAGATCCCGGGCGATCCGACGCACACGCGCATTCGCGAGCTGACGCAGGACGAGCGGCGTGAGGAGATCGAGCGTATGCTGGGCGGCCGCGAGTTTCTCGCGACGCTCGCGGCCTCGGAGTAGGGGAGAGCGATGGCGATCAGGACACCGATCCGACGCGGCCGGCAGCGCTCGCGGCAGTTCGTCGAGCTGACCGGCCCCGTGCGGCTCGACAGGAGGACGAAGCACCTCGTCAAGCGGCTCTCGTCCGACGCCGTGGCCGTGATCGACCACGCCGACCTCGACCGCGTCTCTGCCGAGGAGCTGATCGAGTCGGGCGTCCGGGTCGTCGTCAACGTCGCGCCCTCGACCACGGGAAGGTTTCCCAACCCCGGCCCGCTCGCGCTCGTTCGAGGAGGCGTGTTGCTGCTCGACGTCTTCCCGGCGCCGCTCTTCGACGAATTGGCCGACGGGGAGCTCGTCACCGTTCGTCCGACCGGTGTCTATCGCGGCAGCGAGCGGATCGCGACCGGGCGCCTGAGAGAGCAAGCAGAGCTCGAGGACGAGCTCGAGATGCAGAAGACGCGGCTGGCCGCGGCGATCGAGTCGTTCGCCGAGAACACGATGCGGTACATGCGCGAGGAGGGACGCGAGCTCGCCGAAGGCGCATCGTTCACGGGCGTGACCACCCGCTTCCGGGACCGCCATGCGCTAGTCGTCGCCCGGGGGCCCGGGTACAAGCACGATCTCGCCATCGTCCGCCCGTACATCCGTGACTTCCGGCCCGTGCTGGTCGGCGTCGACGGCGGCGCAGACGCGCTGATCGAAGCGGGCTACCGCCCCGACCTGATCGTGGGAGACATGGATTCGGTGTCCGACTCCGCGCTCCGCTCCGGCGCCGAGCTCGTCGTCCACGCGTACCCGGACGGCGTCGCACCGGGCGCCGAGCGCGCCGACGAGCTCGGTGTTCCGTACCACGCGGTGCCGGCTTTCGGCATCAGCGAGGACGTTGCCCTGCTGCTGGCGTACGAGAAGGGCGCCGAGCTGATCGTCGCCGTCGGCACGCACTTCAACCTGATCGAGTTCCTGGAGCGCAACCGGTCGGGCATGTCCTCGACGTTCATGGCGCGGCTCCGCGTCGGGGAGATCCTCGTCGATGCGAAGGGCGTCTCACGGCTCGTCAGCCGGCGGGTCGGCGTGTTGCCGCTCGTGGCGTTCGCCGGCGCCGGTCTCGGGGCGATCGTGGTCGCGATCGCCGCGTCACCGGAGCTCCGGAGCTTCATCGAGCTTCTGACCCAGCGGCTCGTCGACGCGCTCGGCCTCGGCTGATCGTTCCCGTTCAGCCGCGGCCCGTTCGGCCAGGTCCTCGGCGCCTAGGTGCTCCCAGCCTCCTCCCCACTGCGAGCATACTGCGCGAGATTTCGCCGATGGGATACCGGATCGTGCCAAGAGCGATACAACGCCGCCCGCGGTGAGGGTCGAGGCCTCGCGTGAGCTGCTCGCGTCCCGCTCCGACGTGTGGGGGTTCCTCTCCCAGCCGTACCACCTCCCGGACTGGTGGCCGATGATCTCGAGCGTGAATCCCGACCGCCGCGGCTTCGCGCCAGGCGCGCGCTGGGAGGTCGCCGGCTCGACCAAGCCGACGTGGTTCCGCAAGGCGAACGCCACGGGTGTGGCAATCGTGAAGGTCGTCGAGCTGCACGAGCGGGTCGTGTGGACGCTGAGCGGCGAGCGGCTGGATCTCGAGGTGCGGCTACGTGCGCTCGCCCCCGACCGGACGCTCGCGACGGTCGCTCTCGAGGGCAGCTGGCGGCCCGAGGGGTTCGGCCGGCCGCGAGCCGTCGTGAAGGCGGCCGCCGATCGTCTCTACGAGCTCGTCCAGACGGCCGCCGCACTCGCGGAGCCGAAGGAGGCGTAGCGGTGTTCGATCTCCGCTACCACGTCGCGTCGCTCACGGCGGTCTTCATCGCGCTGATCATCGGCATCCTCGTCGGAGTCGGCATCTCGAGCGGCGGCTTTGTGAAGAAGAGCGAGCGCCGGATCCTCAACGATCAGATCGAGAAGGTGCAGCGCGAGCTCGACGCCGCCCGGACACGGAACGGCGACCTCGCCAGGACGCAGCGCGCCTCGGAGACGTACGTCGAGGCCTCCTATCCGCTGCTGATGGACGGGCTCCTGGACAAGAAGCGCGTCGCCGTCGTCTTCGTCGGCGCCGTCGATGCGGAGAAGCGCGACCTCGTCGAGCGCACGCTCGACGACGCGGGCGCCGGGAACCCGCTGCGGCTGCGCGCGATGCGAGTGCCGGTCGACCTGACGGCTCTCGACAAGAGACTTGCCGGCCGGCCGCAGCTCGCCCGCTACGCGAAGGAGGATGCGGCCCGCGACCTCGGTCGCCGCCTCGCCCAGGAGCTCGCGAAGGGAGGCAAGGCGCCTGTCTGGCGAGCCCTCGCCCCGGAGCTGGTCGAGGAGCGCTCCGGCAACGACAAGCTGCCTGCCGACGCAATCGTCATCGTCCGCTCCGCGACGCCGCAACGAGGAGACACGGCGCGCCTGCTCCGCGGCTTCTACGAGGGACTGGCATCGCAGGACGTCCCGGCTGTCGGCGTCGAGACCTCGCGCACGACGCCAACGGCGATCGACGCGTTCGACAAGGCGGATCTTTCGAGCGTTGACTACGTCGACACGCGCGCCGGACGGCTCGCGCTCGCGCTCCTCCTCGCGGGCGCGGCGCCGGGAAGCTACGGGCTGAAAGCGACCGCGACCGACGGCGTCCTGCCGCCGACGGAGCCGCTCGTCGTGGCGCGCGCATCGACCGAAGGGTGAGCGACGGTCTGACGATCCTCGTCGCCGCGCGGGACGAGGAGCGGCGTATCGCGCACACGGTAGCCGCCTTACGCAGCGCAATGCCCGCTGCGCTTGTCGTCGTCGCGGACGACGGCTCGCGGGACGCGACAGCGCAGGAGGCCGAGCGAGCCGGGGCGCTGGTGATCCGGCTTCCGCGGCGCGGCAAGGGTCAGGCGTTGACGCTCGCCGAGCGAGAGGCGCCGCCGGGGCCGTTGCTCCTCTGCGACGCTGACCTCGAAGGCGACCTCGATCCACTTCTCCGAGCAAGGGGGACATCGCGATCGCCGTGTTCCCGGCGCGACGCGGAAACGGGTTCGGGCTGGCGAAGGGCGTGGCGCGCGCGACTCTCCGCCGCCTCGTGGGCTTCGAGGCGCGCGAGCCGCTCTCCGGCCAGCGCCGGCTGTCGGAGCGTGCGCGCGAGCAGTGCTTTCCGCTTGCCGCCGGGTTCGGCTGCGAAGTGGGGATGACGGTCGACGCGGTCGCTGCCGGTCTCGAGGTGATCGAGGTCGAGGCGCCGCTCGCGCATCGCGAGACAGGGCGCGATCTCGCAGGCTTCCGCCACCGCGGGCGCCAGCTCGTGGAGCTCGTGCTCGCGCTCGGTCCGCAGGGCGTAAACCACCGTGGGCTGCGCCTGCCGCTCGTCGGCTGGACGGCCGCGCTCGTGCGCCGGGCCGTCTGCGATCGCCGTCGCCGCCGTTGGCCTCGTCGACGACGTGCGCAGCGGGGCAGAGCGCGGCGTCCGCGCGCATCTTCGTGGCGGGCGAACGACCGGGATGCTGAAGCTCGTCGCGATCCCGGCCGTCGGCCTCCTTGCGACGAGGAAGCTCTCGGGCGCGCTGCTTGTCGGCCTGGCCGCGAACGCGCTCAACCAGCTCGACACGAAGCCCGGGCGGGCGCTCAAGGCGTACCTGCTCGCGGCGGTCCCGGCCGGAGCGCCGCTCGTTCCCGCCGTCGTCCTTCTTCCCTACGATCTTCGCGAGATGGCGATGCTCGGAGACGCAGGGGCGAACACTCTGGGTGCGCTGCTAGGCTTGAGGTCCGTGGGCAGGCTCACGGGGCGCGGAAGATGGATCGCAGTCGGCGCCCTGGCCACCCTCAACATCGTCGGCGAGCTCCGCTCTCTCGGTGAACTGATCGAGCGCACGCCTTGGCTCCGCGAGCTCGACGCGCTAGGTCGTCAGCCGTGAGCACGCGCCTGATCAAGTACGTCTTCGTGACGGGCGGCGTCGTGTCGTCGCTTGGTAAGGGCATTACCGCAGCCTCGCTCGGTGCGCTGCTCAAGGCGCGCGGCCTCAAGGTCGAGGTGCAGAAGTTCGACCCGTACATCAACGTCGACCCCGGGACGATGAGCCCGTTCCAGCACGGCGAGGTGTTCGTGACGGAGGACGGCGCCGAAACCGATCTCGACATCGGGCACTACGAGCGCTTCCTCGACCAGAACCTCAGCGCCACGTCGAACCACACGTCCGGCGCCGTTTGGTACTCGGTGATCCGGAAGGAGCGTCGCGGCGAGTACCTCGGCTCGACCGTCCAGGTGATCCCGCACATCACGAACGAGATCAAGGAGCGGATCCGACGCGCCGGCGAAGCAACCGACTGCGACGTCGTCATCTCCGAGATCGGCGGCACGGTCGGCGACATCGAGTCGCTGCCGTTCCTCGAGGCGATCAGGCAGCTGCGACGCGAGGTCGGGCAGGAGAACGTCCTCTATCTCCACGTCACCCTCGTCCCCTTCATCGATTCCGCCGGCGAGCTGAAGACGAAGCCGACGCAGCACTCGATCAACGAGCTGCGGCGCATCGGTATCCACCCGGACATCGTCGTCTGCCGTTCGCGCGAGGAGCTGTCGACGGACATCCGGGACAAGATCGCGCTCTTCGCCGACGTCGAGCCCGAGGCCGTGATCTCGAACGAGGACGTTCGGGACGTCTATCTCGTCCCCGAGGCGTTGCGGCTGCAAGGCCTCGACACGCTTGTCTGCGACAAGCTGCGGCTCGCCGCGGGCGAGGCCGAGCTCGAGGAGTGGCATGCGCTGACAGACCGCATCGGCGAGCGGGACGGCGCGGTCGAGATCGCGCTCGTCGGCAAGTACGTGAAGCTCCACGACGCGTACCTCTCGGTCCACGAGGCGCTCAAGCACGCCGGCATCCACCACGCCTGTCACGTCCGGGTGCGCTGGGTCGACGCTGAGGGCATGTCACTCGAGGAGGCGGAGCGCGAGCTCGAGCAGGTCGACGGCGTGCTCGTTCCCGGTGGCTTCGGCTCGCGCGGCTGGGAGGGGAAGATCCTTGCCTGCCGCGTGGCGCGTGAGCGCGGGATCCCGTATCTCGGCATCTGCCTCGGGATGCACGTCGCCGTGTCGGAGTTCGCACGGCACGTGGTCGGGCTCGAAGGCGCCAACTCGACCGAGATGGATCCCGAGACGCCGTTCCCGGTGATCGACCTGCTCCCGGAGCAGAAAGAGGTCGAGGATCTCGGCGGCACGATGCGGCTCGGCGCCCAGGCGGTCGAGCTCGCCGACGGCACACGCGCGAGAGAGCTGTACGGCGAGGCGGTCGTCCACGAGCGCCACCGACATCGCTACGAGGTCAACAACCACCTGCGGCCGCAGCTCGTCGAGGCGGGGCTCGTCGTCTCCGGAACGGTCTACGAAGGCCGGCTCGTCGAGATCATCGAGCTGCCAGATCACCCCTGGTTCGTCGCCAGCCAGTACCACCCGGAGTTCAAGTCGCGGCCGGTGCGGCCGGCGCCGCTGTTCCGCGACTTCGTCGGCGCGGCGGTCGAGCGCGCGCAGGTGAGAACGACGTCGGCTGAGACCGCCCGCGCGGTCTCAGCCTAGGAGAAGGAATGGGGGACAGGATGAATCCCGTCCCCCATGCGGTCTCTTCGGCTACTTCGCGAGCCGGAAGGAGATCAGGCGGCGCGTCGAGATGCCGCCGAGGAGCGGATCGCTCGCCTTCCTGGCGCGGACGAACATGATCAGCAGCGTCTGATTGCTGGCGGCCGGGAACTTCTTGCCGCGAGCCATGTTCAGCGTCGCCCAGCCGTCCTGGCCCGTCGGCTGCTCCGGCGGGATGACGAACTGGTTGTACGGCGTCGCGGTCACGTAGACCAGCGCGCCCGCCACCGGGCGGTTGTTGCAGCCCGACACGTGGAACCGAACGACGATGTTCGTCGCCGAGCGTGGGACCGGGTTCGGCGACACCTGGAGACCATCGATCAGCAGCCGCGCGGGAGGCGTCAGCTGGTCGACGTGGACCGGGCCCGTTCCGCCGGGACAGCCCGTTGGAGCCGTTGCCGAGATCACGGCCGTCGGCACGGAGTTCGCGGTCGTCGATCCGCGCGAGTTCCGCGCCGTGATCCGGATCCGGAGCGTCGAGCCGACGTCCGCCCCGCGCAGCGCGTAGCGCTGGCTGACGGCATCGGTGATCGACTGGCAGCCGCCGCCGTTCCGGTCGCAGCGCCGCCACTGGTACGCGTAGTTGATGGGCGGCGTCCCCGACCAGCCGCCGGCGTTTGCCGTCAGCGTCTCACCGACCACCGGCGAGCCGGTGATCGACGGGGGAACGAGGTTGTTCGGCTTCGCGTTGCCCTGCACGATCCCGGTCGGGTTGGACGCCGCTGACGCCTGGCCCTCCGAGTTCGTGGCGATCACGCGTACGCGCAGGCGAAGGCCGATGTCGGCGTCCCGCACGCGGTACGTGTTGTTCGTGGCGTTCCCGATCACGAGACAGTTCGAGCCGTCCGCGGCGCCGCCGTCGGTTCCGCAGCGGAGCCACCGGTACGCGAACGACATCGGCGTCGACCCGGACCACGAGCCGGTGCTCGCGGACAGGAGCCGGCCGTTGGCCGCGTCCCCCGTGATGCGCGGTTCCGCCGTGTTCGCCGGAGCCGCCTTTGCCCTCGCCGCTCCCGAGCCGGGCAGCACCGCGGCTGCCACAGCGGCGACGACGGCGAGCGGAGCAACAGCTCGAAGCAACGTTCGTGTGTTCCTCTTGCGAATTGCGTGCATCGATGTGCACCTCCTCGCTTCCCTCTTTACCTCGTTAGGACGCGGTACACGCCCTCGAAAGCTGGGCTTTGCCCAGGTTTTCCCTTGTGCTAACGATTCCCTCACATGACGAGACCGAAAGCGGAGCTCGAGCAGACCCCTCTGGGCCTCGTTCCCACCGGCGACGGCTGGTTCGTGCTCAACGCGCGCGAGGCGAGGTGGGTGCGGAGCGAAGACCGAGGGCAGGACACGGATCTCGAAGGACGCCAGGAGTTCGCAGGGCTCGGCATCCGCATCCAGGTCCTCGCACCCGGGCAGCACGCTCTCTACCACCGGGAGCGCGGACAGGAGGGCTTCCTCGTCCTCTCGGGCGAGTGCATCCTCCTTATCGAGGGGGAGGAGCGACGGCTGAAGGCCTGGGACTTCGTGAACTGCCCGCCGTGGACGGAGCACGCCTTCGTCGGCGCGGGCGAAGGGCCGTGCGTGATCGTCATGGCCGGCAGCAGGGTGGGCGGCTTCGAGGTCGTCTACCCCGTCAACGAGCTGGCCGCCAAGCACGGGGCGAGTGCCCGCGAGGAGACGTCGAAGCCCGACGAGGCGTACGCCCACTTCGGACCCGAGGACTGGTCGTCCTACGAGACCGGCTGGTTGCCGGGGGACGCGGGCTGATGGTTCCCGAGCGGACGATGACGACGACCGATGCGGGGGTCGTGCCGGCCGGTCCGGGGTGGCACGTCGTCAACGCCCGCGAGGTGCCGTGGCGCCAGCGCGAGGGTCTCGGTCGCTGGTCAGATATCGAAGGCGACGGTCAGTTCGAGCAGCTCGGCTTCCAGGTCTCCGTCCTCTATCCCGGCGTACCCGCGTGCATGTACCACGGGGAGTCCGACCAGGAGGACTTCCTCGTCGTCTCCGGCGAGTGTGTCGCGATCGTCGAGGGCGAGGAGCTCCACCTGAAGCAGTGGGACTTCGTGCACTGCCCGCCGATGACGGAGCACGTCTTCGTCGGCGCCGGAGACGGGCCGTGCGTGATCGTCATGGTCGGAACGCGCTCGGAGGACGGCACGATCATCTATCCCGTCAACGAGGTGGCGGCGAAGCACGGCGCGAGCGTCGAGACGGAGACGCCGAACCCGCCGGAGGCGTACGCGGCCTACCCGCGGCAGGAGCCGTCCGCATACCGCGACGGCGACCTGCCGGACCTCTAGCCGTGCCTCCCGAGGCGAAGCTCGAGCAGACGGCGGCGGGCCTCGTCCCGGAGGGCGAGGGCTGGTTCGTGCTGAACGCGCGCGACGCCGCGTGGTGGCGGAGCGACGAGCTCGGCCAGGCGACGACGTTCGAGGGCAAGCCCAGATTCTCGGAGCTCGGCTTTCACGTCGAGGTGCTCCAGCCCGGCCAGCCGAACTGCATGTACCACGGTGAGTCGAGGCAGGAGGGCTTCCTCGTCCTCTCGGGTGAGTGCGTCGCGATCGTCGAGGGGGAGGAGCGCCCTCTGAAGGCGTGGGACTTCGTCCATTGCCCTCCCTGGACGGAGCACGTGTTCGTCGGCGCCGGAGACGGGCCCTGCGTGATGGTCATGGTCGGCAGCCGGGGCAAGGGCGGCGAGATTCTTTATCCCGTGAACGAAGCCGCGGCGAAGCACGCCGCCGGCGTCGAGCAGGAGACGACGGAGCCCGCCGAGGCGTACGCGCGCTTTCCGGAGCCCGAGCGCACGCCGTACCGTGAGGGCTGGCTGCCGTGACGGTGCCGGAGGCGAAGCTCGAGACGCTCCCCGAGGGTCTCGGCGCCGAGGGGTCTGGCTGGTTCGTCCTCAACGCCCGCGAGGCACGCTGGTGGGAGCGCCGTGGGCTCGGCCGGTGGGCGGATCTGGAAGGCGACTGCGACTTCGAGCAGCTCGGCGTCCGGATCGCCGTCCTCGAGCCCGGACAGCCGACCGGCATGTACCACGGCGAGGTCGGCCAGGAGGACTTCCTGGTCGTCTCCGGCGAATGCACCCTCGTGATCGAGGGCGAAGAGCGGCAGCTCGAGCAATGGGATTTCGTCCACTGCCCGCCGTGGACGAGCCACGTCTTCGTCGGCGCGGGAGACGCGCCGTGCGTGATCGTCACGGTCGGAGCGCGGACCGCCGGCCGCGAGCTCGTCTACCCCGTGAACGAGGTCGCCGCGAAGCACGGCGCGAGCGTCGAGCAGGAGACGCCCAAGCCGAGCGAGGCCTACGCGCCTTACCCGCGCGATCCGCCGTTCCAGCGCTACCGCGAGGGCGACCTGCCGGAGCGCTAGCTCTCGGGCTCGAGCTGCTTCGCGAGTGACTTCGGCGCCTGGATCAGCCAGGCCTCCTCGATCCGCTCGCGCAACTCCTCGACGTCGATCGCCTCGAGGTGGACGAGCACCGCCGGATAGCCGACGTAGTGCGGTGTCTCGAAGTAGAGATCAGGGCGGCCCTCGAGCATCAGCGGCTTCTCGTCGCGATCGACGCGGATCGCGAGCGTGTCGCCGTCGCGCTCGCGGCTCTTCCAGGCGAAGCCCTTGCCGCGGACGCGGAACGACGGCCGGTGGCCGGGCACCTCCTCGACCTCGGGGAGCGAGAGCGCGATCTCGCGGATGTCGTCCCAGCTTGCCACGACCCGGTCAAGCTAACACCGGCGACGTGAGCCTACGTCTCGTCCTTCGACTCCGCGAACCGACGGTGCACGGCTTGACGGGTCAATCGCAGCGCCCCAGCGATCTCTTCCCACGTGGCCCCGTTCTCGCGGGCATCTTTCACCGCCGCCTCGACCACGATCTCGGTAAAGCCTCGGATGTCGGCTATGGCGCGGAGCACGGTCAGGGCAGACTCCGCGTGCTGCAGGCTCCAGAACGCGTCGTGGAGCTCCGGCCATTCATGGTCGTCGAGCCAGGGCACGCCGGGACACTACAACGTTCGATCTAACCCTTGACTAAGCCGTCAATCTGAGTTTACTGATACTGTCGCGCCCGTTTTACTCGGAGGCTGAACAAGGGGAGGGAGCTGCGAAGCAACGATCACACTTCTTTGCGGCTGCGCGCGTCGTTTCGCCAGGGGCGACAAACGCCGCATCGGAGCGCTCCCTCGTCGATCGAACTGTTCGAGACACCTCGACGGATCGATTCTCGGTTACGCCTCCGTTCGGCCAAATCAACTTCGACCATGGGGTCGAACTGTTCAACAGAAAGGAAGACGCATGAAGCGCATCATCGTTTCGCTCGCGGGCTCGCGCTCGCGGTGAGCGGTCGTCGCACTACCGGCGGCAGGCGGGCAACGAGCACCCTCGACCCGGCGTC
Organism: uncultured Actinomycetes bacterium; assembly: GCA_963773055.1. GTDB lineage: Bacteria > Actinomycetota > Thermoleophilia > Gaiellales > Gaiellaceae > PALSA-612. The sequence continues at coordinate 720,602 of CAVYZL010000006.1, forward strand.
GAAGTCCAGCATGGTCGGCGGGACTCTGTACCCGGCCTCCCGAGCCATCCTCTGCGAACACCGCGTTCCACGGTCAAGCAACGGATTCCGCACCATCGCCGGTCGGACGCCTACGCCGCAGGGACGATCCAGCAGTCGTCGGCTACAGCTGCGCGGTGGATTGGCCAAAGCAGAACGGCACCATCATCCGATGGGCGACGTGTCGTCGGCCACGACGACCCAAGGTTCTCACGGGCAAGTTCAGCCGTGATCAATTTCCCGACACGGACTGGCGGCGGGCACCTACGTGCTCACCGATCACGTTCACGTTCCAGGGGAAGCGACATCCTGACGTCGTGACGTCACGGTCTACTCGCTGGCGATCCCTTGCGCAAACGGGACTGTGGCACGGCCTTCTGTGCGCCCCGGCCGCCGCCGGTGGCCGTAGCCGAGCAGTAAGTCATCAGATCGACGCGTACGTTCAGGAGAGCCTGCCTATCGGGCGGCTCTCCGTCGTTATGCGGTGCGGCTGAAGCAGATCGACCGGGTGTGACTCGAAGGGCTCATGAAGAACGACGCGCTGGTCAAGCCGATCTACAACCCCGAGGCGTTCGTCATGAGAAGAACGCCGCGACCAGGCGTCGCGCCGTTCCCCGCTCAAGTGGCGGCTGCTCGACTCGGCCGGGCGCACCGGCGACTGATCTGGTTGTGGCGGCAATCACGGTAACCAGCTTGGGTTGCGCAGACCGCCGCGCCGACCGACCAGATCGGAGAGACGGCGAGCGTCGGCTCCGCTCTCCAGAACCTCGGTGACGGGTACTACCAGCTCAACTGAAAGACGGCGAAGAGCTACGCCGCAACGTGCAAGACGATGCATCTCGACATCGATGACGGCGTCACCCACGACGCCTTCGTCGAGTTCACGAAGTAGCGCCGACGGAAAGTCGCGAGCCCCGCGATTCGACTCGCGGGGCCTGAGCTCGTCTTAGGATCTCTGCGTGGCGCGTGTCCTCGACCTCTTCCTCGAGCTCGCCGCGATTCCGAGCCCGCCCGGGGAGGAGCGCGTCGTCGCCGATCGCGTGACGGCGGAGCTCGAGTCGCTCGGTCTCGCGTCTCGGAGGACGACACGGGGCCGAGCATCGAGTCGACGATGGGCAGCCTGCTCGCGCGGCTCGAGCCGACGGCCGAGGGGACGCCGATCTTCCTCTGCGCGCACCTCGACACGGTGCCCCCGCAGGGGCCGATCGAGCCGGTCGTCGAGGACGCTGTCGTTCGGAACGCCGGTGGGACGATCCTCGGCGCCGACAACAAGGCCGCGGTCGTGGCGATGGTCGAGGGAGCGCGGCGCGTGCTCGACGAGGGGCGTCCACACGCAGGGCTCGAGCTTCTCTTCACGGCCAAGGAGGAGGTCGGCCTTTGCGGCGCGTATGCGTTCGACCGCTCGCGGCTTCAGGCCGAGCTCGGCTACGTGTATGACCAGGCGGCGCCGATCGGGGAGATCGTGCTCGGTGCGCCCTCGGCCGTCGCGCTGGAGGTGATCTTCCGCGGCCGCGCAGCGCATGCGGGCATGGTTCCCGAGGACGGACGCTCGGCGATCGCGGCCGCGTCGCGCGCCATCGCGGACTTCCGCCTGGGCCGTATCGACGCGGAGACGAGTGCGAACGTCGGCGTCATCTCGGGAGGCACGGCCCGAAACATCGTCCCGGACACGTGCACGTTCTTCGCCGAGGTGCGGAGCCACGACGAGGCGAAGCTCGCGGACGTCGTCCGGGAGATGGAGGAGAGCTGCGCGTTCGCCGCCTCGCTCGGGGAGTGCGAGGTCGAGGTGCAGACAGATCGCAGCTACCGGTCATATCGTCTCCGCAAGAGCGACCCCGTCGTCCGCTTCGCGGAGGAGGCACTCAGCCGCTGCGGCTTCACACCGTCGTACTCCGTCATCGGCGGCGGGGCCGACGCGAACGTCTTCAACGAGCATGGGCTGCCCTGCGCTGTACTCGCGAACGGCATGGCGGAGATCCACACGCCGAACGAGCACATCGCCGTCGCCGACATCGAATCGATGGTCGACGTCACGCTCGCTCTTCTCGATGCCGCTGTCGCTTAGGCGCGGGCGCGTCACCGCGGTCGTCGAGGCCCAGCCTGAGCTCGTCCGCTGCGAGGTGGATGGCGCCGCCGTGCGTCGCCTATCCCCGCCTGACGGGGCCGGTCGAGGAGGGCGACGAGGTGGTCGTGAACGTCCAGGCGCGCGAGCTCGGGCTCGGCTCGGGCGGCTTCGACGTCCTCGTCGTCAATCTCACGCGCGGGCTCGACCTCGCCCCCGAGCCGGGAGCGCACGTGATGAAGCTCCCCTACACACCGCTGCAGCACGCGACCCTCCATGCCGAGGAGTTGGCGCCGCCTCCGGAGTCCCTCGCCGGGATGCCGGTCGTCTGCTGCTCGCTGCACAGCCAGCTCGTGCCGGTTTGCGCGGGGATTGGCGGTGGCGTCTGCGTCGCCTACCTCCAGCTGCCGGGCGGCGCGTTGCCCGTCTCGCTCTCGGATGCCGTACGCGCGCTCAAGGATCGCAGGCTCCTGGAGACGGCGGTCGCCGTCGGCGCGTGTATCGACGGAGACGTCCACTGCGTCTCGACGGCGTCGGCGCTCGAGTGGACGAAGACGTCCGGCTACGACGTGGCCGTGTGCGGGATCGGGCCCGGCATCGTCGGCACCGGCACGTTCTTCGGCCACGGCGGGCTCGCCGCGGCGGAGGCCGTCAACGCCGCTGCTGCGCTCGGCGGGGAGCCGATCCTCGTCGAACGCAGATCGCAGGCCGACGAGCGCGAGCGCCACCGCGGCGTGTCTCATCACACCGGCGCGGCGCTGGCGGCAGCCCTGGTCGAGGTGCGGGTCGCGCAGGAGGACGACGCGGAGGGCTGGGAAGAGGCCTGCGAGGGCCTTCCGCTGTCGCACATGGGCCGCGGGCCGGACGAGGATCCGGCCTTCTTCGCCGCCGCCTTCGCCGCCGGTCGCGTCGCGCGCGGCATGATCCGTTGATGGAAGAACGGACGCTCGGCCCGGTGATCGGCCTCGGGACGTCGAGGACGTTCAAGGGCGACCGGGCGCTGGCCCGTGACGTCGTCTCGGCCGCGCTCGAGTCCGGCACCCGCGTGATCGACACCTCGCCGATGTACGGCGAGGCGGAGGAGTCGCTGGCCTACGCGCTCGACGGCCAGCGCGACGGCGCGACGCTCGCGACGAAGATCTGGGCCGAAACGCTCGAGGAGGGCCGCGAGCAGTACGCGCGGCAGCTCGAGTGGTACGGCACGGTCGACGTCGAGCAGATCCACAACCTCGTCAACTGGCGGGAGCACCTCGAGTGGATAGAGGCAGAGCGCGACGCCGGCAGGATCGGCGTCGTCGGCATCACGCACTGGCAGGCGTCGTCGTTTCCCGGGCTCGTCGAGGCGCTCGAGACGCGTCGCTTCGCGCAGGTGCAGCTGCCGTACAACCCGCTCGAGCGCGACTGCGAGCGGGAGCTCCTGCCGCTCGCAGAGGAGCTCGGCGCTCTCGGTGATCGTCATGCGGCCGTTCGGCGACGGCGACCTCCTGCACCGGTGGCCCTCGGCCGAGGCACTCGCGCCGCTGCGGCCCTTCGGCATCGAGACGTGGCCGCAGGCGCTCCTCAAGTGGGTGTTGTCCGACGAGCGGATCGACGTCGCGATCCCTGCCACCAAGCACCCTGAGCGCACGCGGGAGAACGCGGCCGCCGGGTCGCCCCCGTGGCTGGGCGAGGCCGAGCGGGACTACGTCGCCGAGCTCGCTCGAGCCTCGCGTTAGGCTTCCCGCGCCTCATGAGGATTGGCGTCGTCAAGGAGATCAAGACCGACGAGCACCGCGTCGCGCTGACGCCGGCCGGTGCGCGCGAGCTCGTGCGGGCGGGCCACGACGTCGTACTCGAGACGGGTGCGGGCGAGGGCAGCGCCTTCCCGAACGCCGCCTACGAGGCGGTCGGCGCGAGGATGGCGGCGGTCGAGGATGTCTGGCGTACGGCCGAGCTCCTCCTGAAGGTGAAGGAGCCGATCGCCAGCGAGTACGGCTACCTCCGCGACGACCTCGTGCTCTTCACGTACCTCCATCTCGCCGCGGACGAGCCGCTCACCCGTGCGCTCGTCGACTCGGGCGTCGCGGCGGTCGCGTACGAGACGGTCGAGACGGAGGATCGCCAGCTGCCGCTGCTCGCGCCGATGAGCGAGGTCGCCGGCAGGCTCGCGACGCAGATGGGCGCGTGGGCCCTCGAGAAGCCACAGGGCGGCCGCGGCATCCTGCTCGGGGGCGTCCCTGGCGTGCCGCCGGCCAAGGTGCTCGTGATCGGCGGCGGCATCGTCGGCTACAACGCGGCGCTGATCGCGGTCGGCATGCAGGCGGACGTCTGGGTGCTCGACAAGTCCGTCGAGCGGATGCGTGACCTCGAGATGATGCTCGACGGCCGCATCACGCTCGCGATGTCGACGGAGCTGCAGATCGAGGAGTCGGTGCAGGACGCGGATCTCGTGATCGGCGCCGTGCTGATCCCCGGCGCGCGCGCTCCCAAGCTGATCACGCGCGCGATGTTGCCGACGATGAAGCCGGGCTCGGTCCTCGTCGACGTCGCCATCGACCAGGGCGGGTGCGCGGAGACGTCACGGCCGACGACGCACTCGGAGCCGACGTACGTCGTCGATCACGTCGTCCACTACTGCGTCGCGAACATGCCCGGCGCGATGCCGATCACGTCGACCAAGGCGTTGACGAACGTCACGCTTCCGTACATCGAGGCGATTGCGAAGCACGGTCTTGCGGCTGCCGTCTCGAAGAGCACGGCACTCGCGCGAGGCGTCAACGTGCTCGGCGGCAAGGTGACGTACGAAGCAGTGGCCGAGGCACACGGCCTCGACTACGCACCGCTCGCCTAGCTCGCCGGAGGCGAGCTCTTGAAAGACTTGCTCGGCGAGACCTTGACGACCACCCAGGTCACGCCCGCGGCCATCCCGATGATCGTCGGGATGAAGACGAGGACGCCTAGCAGGCCGAGGGCGGTGCTCATGAGGCTCATACAATAGCCCCATGCCTCGCGCGTGCGTGATCGTGCTGGACGGCGTGGGCGCGGGCGCCCTGCCGGACGCAGCAGAGTTCGGAGACGACGAGTCGGACACGCTCGGAAACGTCTCGCGCGCCGTCGGCGGGCTCGACCTGCCGAACATGGAGGCCCTGGGCCTCGGCAACGTCGCGGATCTCGAAGGCGTGGCGGCGATGCCTGGCGCGCCCGCGGTCGCCGGCCGGCTGCTCGAGCGCTCGAAGGGCAAGGACACGACGCTCGGGCACTGGGAGATGATGGGCATCGTCACGCCGCAGGCGCTGCCGACGTACCCGCACGGCTTTCCCCACGACGTGATCGACCCGTTCATGCACGAGACGGCGCGCGGCGTGCTCGGCAACAAGCCGGCCTCCGGGACGGAGATCATCCAGGAGCTCGGCGAGGAGCACCAGGAGACGGGCAAGTGGATCGTCTACACGTCGGCGGACTCGGTCTTCCAGATCGCGGCGCACGAGGAGACGATCCCCCTCGAGGAGCTCTACGCGGGCTGCCGTACGGCGCGCGGGATCCTCACCGGAAAGCACGCGGTCGGGCGCGTGATCGCGCGGCCGTTCATCGGCGAGCCCGGGAACTACGAGCGGACGCCGAACCGCCACGACTTCTCGCTCGAGCCTCGGCGGCCGAACTACCTGACGCTCGTGCGCGAAGCCGGCGGCGAGGTGCATGGCGTCGGGAAGATCCCCGACATCTTCGCCCACCTCGACATGGACGCCGAGCACCCCACGAAGTCGAACGTCGAGGGGATCACGACGACGGAGCAGCTGCTGCGCGACATCGACTCCGGCTTCGTGTTCACGAATCTCGTCGAGACCGACATGCTCTGGGGCCACCGCAACGACCCCGAGAACTTCCATCGCTGCCTGCAGGACTTCGACCGCCGCCTTCCCGACATCCTCGACGCGCTGCGGCCCGGCGACCTGCTGATCGTCACCTCCGACCACGGCATCGATCCGACGACCGCGTCGACCGACCACTCGCGGGAGTACGGGATGCTGCTCTGCTACGTGCACGGCAAGAACGCGGCGGGGCACATCCACGAGGGCGAGTTCGGAGACGTGGGCGCGACGGTGAATCTCTGGCTCGGCGGCAAGTCCGCCTCGCGCCGCCTGTCCGGCACGCCGATCGTCGAGCCCTAGCGTCGGCGTGATCCGCCCGGCCGAGCTGATCGAGCGGAAGCGGCGCGGGGAGGAGCTGGCGCTCGGACGAGCTGGGCGAGCTGGTCCTCGGCTACGCGCGCGGGGAGGTGCCCGACTACCAGATGTCGGCGTTCCTGATGGCGGTCTGCTTCCGCGGCCTGACCTCTGCGGAGACGTTCGCGCTGACGGACGCGATGATCCGGAGCGGCGAGACGATCGACCTGCACGGCGCGCTCGGCCGCAAGGTCGTCGACAAGCACTCGACCGGCGGGGTGGGGGACAAGACGTCGCTCGCGGTCGGCCCGATCGTCGCGGCGTGCGGTGTCCCGTTCGGGAAGATGTCCGGCCGGGGCCTCGGCCACACCGGAGGCACGCTCGACAAGCTCGAGTCGATTCCCGGCTTCCGCGTCGAGCTCTCCGTCGAAGAGCTGATCGCGCAGGTCAAGAACGTCGGCATCGCGATCGTCGGGCAGACCGCCGACCTCGTGCCGGCGGACAAGCTGCTCTACGCCCTCCGCGACGTGACGGCGACGGTCGACGAGGTCTCGCTGATCGCGGCGAGCATCATGTCGAAGAAGATCGCGGGCGGCGCCGACGCGATCGTCCTCGACGTCAAAGTGGGAGACGGCGCGTTCATGAAGACGCTCGACGACGCGCGCGAGCTCGCGCGCGCGATGCTCTCGCTGGGGCGGGAGGCGGGCCGGGAGACGGTCTGCATGCTGACGGACATGGATCAGCCGCTCGGGCAGGCGGTCGGGAATGCGCTCGAGATCCGCGAGGCGCTCGCCACCGTGCGTGGCGACGGGCCGTCCGACTTCACCGAGCTCGTGCTCTCTGCCTGTGCGCACCTGCTAGCGCTTTCCGACCTCGGCGTGGACGAGGCCGAGGGCCGGCGGAGGGCGGAGGCTGTCGTTGCGGACGGGTCCGCCGCCGAGGTCTGGGAGCGCTGGATCGCCGCGCAGGGTGGCAACCCTGACGAGAAGGCGCTTCCCGCCGCGCCGGTCGTGCGCGACGTCGTCGCTCGAGACGGCGGCGTCGTCAAGCGCCTCGGCGCGATAGCGGTCGGTGTAGCCGCGATGCACCTCGGCGCGGGGCGCCAGTCGAAGGACGACGAGATCGACCATGCGGTCGGCGTCGTCTGCCGGGTGAAGCGCGGAGATCACGTCGTCGCCGGCGACGTCCTCGCCGAGATCCACGCGCGGGACGACGCGTCGGCCGCGGCTGCCGTCGACGAGGTGCTGGCCGCCTACGAGCTCGGCGACATCGCACCAGCAGATCGCGACATCGTGCTCGAAACGATGCGTTAGGTCGCGCGACGCGAGCCAGAAGAGAGGGCCGCGTCAGCTGCGCGCTCGCGCAGGCGAGGGAGATTCGGTCATGGATCGAGTCGGAGCACGACCTCGTCCGCTTCCTCGTTGCGCCCGTGAGCGAACTCGCGCCCTTTGCCCACGATCAGGAAACCGCACTTCGTCAACACGCGAATCGACCCGGCGTTGTCGCTCGCAGCGTGAGCGTAAAGCGGGCGGGTTGCTTCCAGCTGTAAGAACTCTTGTAGGGCATGCGTGGCAATACCGCGGCTCCAATCTTCACGGCCGATCCAATAAGTGACCTCGCGGTGACCTTCCAGGTCGAAGCTTCCAATGTGACCCACGACTCGACCGTCGATCTCGATGGCCCTGTTCGTCGTAGAGCCGTCGCTCCTAAGCCGCGCCCACCGCCGCTGGAAGGTCGCTCGATCATCGGCCTCCGGCGAGGTGAACGCGGCCATCCGTCTGGCGTCGCGATCCTTCGAGTGCTCGAACAGCACGTCGAGATCACGATCTTCGATCTCGCGAAGGACAAGCCGTCCCCAGCCCTCTCGCATGCCCGTTAACCCTAACTGCGTTGGTCAGCCCACCAGTCGCGCTGGCCATCGACGTCTTCGCGCGGATCCTCGCCGAGATTGGGCGCGCCGATGACGAGGATCTCGAGGCCGTCTGGCCCGGCCTCGTAGCCTCGCCACGTACCGGGCGGGACGCGCACCGCGTCCCATTCTTCGAGCTCGACGATCTCGTCGTCGACTTTCATCCGCCCGCTCCCGCGCAGGACCACGTACACCTCCTCCTGCTTCATGTGTGTGTGGCCGTACGGAAAGCGATAGCCGGGCGGGACGCGCTGGTAGCTCAGGGCGGACTTCTCGAGCCCGAGTGCCTTGGTCGCCGCACGGAACTCCAGGTCCGGCGCGCCGTCGAACCTCGGGCCGATGTCCTCCAGATCTTCCTTGATGTTCCTGAGCGTGAACGGCAGGGGCCCAATCGTAAGGCACCGCGCAGGAACTTCCGAGTCGGCTCGCGCCAATGAGCCGTTGAGGGATAGCGTCCGGGCATGCCCGAGCTGCCGGAGGTCGAGACGTACCGCGCGGCGCTCGAGCCGCGCCTCGTCGGCCGGACGTTCCGGCGTGTCGAGATCCTCGACCCAAGGCTGACGCGGCCGATCGATCCGGTCGAGGTCGCGGCCGAGCTCGAGGGAGAGCGCGTTGCGTCGGTCGATCGGCGCGGCAAGTACCTCGTCGTCCGCTTCGAGAGCGGTCTCGCGCTGCTCGTCCATCTGCGGATGACGGGCGGGTTTCCGACCGGCGACGCGACACACGTGCGCGCGTCGGTGGAGCTCTCGGCAGACGAGCGGCTCCGCTACCGCGACGTGCGGCGTTTCGGCACGTGGCTGGTGTTGTCGCCGGACGAGCTCGATGCGTATCTCGCTGAGCGGCTCGGCCGGGAGCCGCTCGAGCGCGGGTTCGACTCGCGGTATCTCGCTGCGAAGCTCGGCGCGAGGCGCGCGCCGGTGAAGGCGCTCCTCCTCGACCAGCGCGTCGTCGCCGGGCTCGGGAACATCTATGCCGACGAGGCGCTCTGGTGGGCGCGGATCCATCCCCTGCGGCCCGGGAACGACCTGACGGCGGACGAGGTTCGCGCGCTCGTGCGAGGCGTGCGGACCGCAATCCGCAGAGGCATCGAGCGCCAGGGCGCCGACCTCGGCGACGGGGCGTACACGCTCGGGGCGATGCAGGACGAGTTCCGTGTCTACGGACGGACCGGCGAGCCGTGCCGGCGCTGCCGGACGCCGATCGAGAAGACCAGGACGGGCGGCCGCGGGACGCATTTCTGTCCCGCATGCCAGCGGTGACGGGCGTCGCCTGGCCCCCAGCCGGAACGGCCAGCGGCCGCTCTAGACTGCCGTGATGGCGGGACGGAGCGTGACTACCGAGGCAGTTGTCCTGCGCTCCCTCAGGTTCGCAGAGGCGGACCGCATCCTCCACCTCTACACGGCCGACCGCGGCCGCGTCGGCGCGATCGCAAAGGGCGCACGCAAGACGCGATCCCGCTTCGGCGGCCGCCTCGAGCCCCTGTCACATGTCGAGCTCGTGCTCCATCACGGTCGCGGAGAGCTCGCGACCGTGACCGGCGCGTCCCTCGTCCGCTCCCACGCGGCGACGCGAGACGACACACACCGGCTCGCCGTCGGCCTGATCGGAGCAGAGGCAGTGCTCCGGCTCTTCCCCGAGCAGGAGCAGAACGACCGCGTGTTCGTCGCGATCACGCGCTTCCTCGACGCGGTCGACGAGCTCGAGGGAAACGGGCGGCCCGAGCTCGACCCGCTCGGGCTTGCGTTCCAGCTCAAGCTGCTGTGGCTCGCCGGCTACCTCCCGCACACGGGCAGTTGCGCGGAGTGCGGGGCGGACGGCCCGATCACGGCGTTCTCGCCGCGCGCGGGCGGCGTCGTCTGCCGGGATTGCAGCGCAGGCTCGCTCGTTCTCTCGCCCGAGGGCCTGCACGCGATCGATCTGCTTCTCCGCAGCCCGCTCGCCGACGCGCGTACGGCTGACCTGACTCCGCGCGGCGCCCGCGAGGCGCTCTCCGTCGTCTCCGCGTCGTACGAGCACCACGGCGGGTTTCGCTTACGCACGCTCTCAGCGTAATTTCCGTTCACGGCCAGGTTGCACGAGCCGGCGCTGGGCGCGAAGATGCCGAACGTGGACGATGGCCAGGTCGACGAGCTCCGCCGGTGGGCGAACGGGCTCTCGACCGACCCCCGTCCAGAGGTGAAGGCGGCGGCGAAGGCGATCACGATGCTTGCCGACAACCTCAACGCCGCGCGGAGCCAGCTCCTCGAGGAGCGGATGATCCGCGAGGCGCTCGAAAGCCAGGACGAGAAAGACGCCTCGGAGCTCGAGCATGACCTGCGCTCGCGGCTGCGCGCCCGGCTGGCTCGGACTAGGCGGGCGTGAAGGACGCGCAGAGCATCCCGTAGTACGTCGGCGCCTCGTACGAGAGCAGCTCGGCCTGCCACCCGTCGCCGAGCGCGCCGTGGAGCATCAGTAACTGCCACCAGCTATCTGCGGCGGCCCGCTCGACGAATGCCTGCTCGAGCCCGAGAAGCTCCTCGAGACGGTTGCCGCCGACGATCGCGGAGATCGTGCCGTCGTACTCAGCGGATGCAGGGTCGTAGCCGTACTGCCCGTCCGCGTCATGGCAGTGGCCGTGATCGGCGCTTGCCACGAAGACGACGCGGCGATCGGAGCGGCCGATGGCGGCCCCGATCGCGCGACCCGCGTCCACGTGCGCCTGGGGCGATAGATCGCGCGCCGGGCTGACGACGACGGCGGGCAGCGGAGGTGTCGCACGCCCGCCGAGGTGCCAGAGCGGGATCAGCGTGCCCCAGTCCATCGGCATCGCCGCCTCGTCGATCCGGTTACCGCCGTAGCTGACGCCGACGGTGGGCACGCCCGCGTCGTTCAAGGCCCCGAGCACGAGGCCGGCCAGCTCCCGATCTGTGGTGGCCTCGAGCCCGATCGTGCGGCCGTCCGTGCCGGCGACAGCGCCTTCGAGAGCGCCGGCGACGACGACTGCCATCGCTCCCTGCACGTGGACGTTGTGCGGTGTGACGACGACGACCGTGTCCGGATCGGCCGCTGCCGCGCGGCGACCGAGCTCCTCGAACGCCTCGCGTGTCGCTGCTGCGAGCTCGAGCTCGTCGTCCGTGCACGTCTCCGTGACCGCGATCGGCCCGTGAGGGCAGATGGCGCCGAAGACGATCGTGCCCATCGAGGGAGGACGCTATCGTCCCCGTCGATGAGGCGCGGGCTCCCCGGTGGCTACGAGCTCGACGACGACGTCGCCCGCATCGACATCGACGCGGTGCACCGGTATCTCTCAGAGGAGTCCTACTGGGCGGCGGGCCGGCCCCGTGAGGTGGTCGAAGACCTCGTCCGCCGCGCAGCGCGGGTCGTGGGCCTCTATTACAGCGGCCTCGGGGACAGGATTAATCCTGTCCCCGAGACAGTTTCCCACCAGGTGGGCTTCGCGCGCGTCTTTTCGGACGGCCATACGCTCGCGTATCTGGCGGACGTCTACGTGCTGCCGGAGCATCGCGGGGACGGGCGTGGCGTCGAGCTCGTCCGCGAGGCGGTGGAGGGCGGCGATCTCGCCGGCGTGCGCTGGCTGCTGCACACGAAGGACGCGCACACGCTCTACGAGCGGTTCGGCTTCGGGCCGCCGTCGGAGCGGGTGATGGAGCGCAGCCCTGGCTGATCGGCGGACCCGCGCGCTGACGATCGCGCTCGCCGTCGGTGTCGCGGTCGCGTTCGCCGACTCGTCGATCGTGGTCCTCGCGCTCCCCGATCTGTACGGGGCGTTCGACACGACGATCACCGGCGTCTCCTGGGTGATCACGTCCTACAACGTCGTCGTCGCCGTCGTCGCGTTCTGCCTCGTTCCCTTCGCCCGGCGCCTCCGGCCGTCGGTCACGGGAGCGATCGGCGTCGTCGTCTTCGCCGCCGCCTCGGCCGGCTGCGCGGCGTCGTGGGAGCTCGAAGTGCTGATCGGCTTCCGGTGCCTCCAGGGAGCGGGCGGCGCGCTGATGCTTGTCGCGGCGTTGCGCGGGCTCGGCGCGCTGACGGGCTCGGCGGAGCGGGGAGCCGTGCTCTGGACGACCGCCGGGACGCTCGGCGCCGCCGCCGGGCCCGCTCTCGGCGGAATCCTGACGCAGCTCTTCGACTGGCGCGCGATCTTCGCCGTCCAGGTGCCGCTCGCGCTCGTCGCGCTCGCGGCGATCGTCGACCAGCGGGTCAAGAGCCTGCCGCAGGAGCCGGCGACAGGCAGCGAGCGGCCGCACGCGATTGCCGCCGACACCGGGCTCGGCCTCGTCTACGGCGCCCTCGTCGGCGCCCTCTTCCTCTCCGTACTGCTCGTGATCACCGTCTGGTCGACGCCGCCGGCGCTCGGCGCCGTCATCGTCACAGCGCTGCCCGCCGCTGTGCTCGCCGTCAAGCCGCTGGCCGCGCGGCTCAGCACGCGCACGAGCGCGATGGGCGGGTCGGCGTTGCTCGCGGGCGGGCTCGTAGCGCTCGCCCTCCTCCCGCGTGTGAGCAACGGCCTCGTCGCGCTCGCGCTGGCGTTCTGCGGCGCCGGCCTCGGCCTGGCCGTCCCGGCGCTGACCGGCACGGCCCTCGACGCGACCGGTCGCGCGACGCGCAGCGGCCTCGTCACCGTCGGGGCGAGGCATGCTGGGCTCGTGCTCTCGCTCGCGCTGATCGCGCCGTTGCTCTCGAACACGCTGTCCGGGAGCGACGACAAGGCGCTCCGTGCCGGCGCCCAGGTCGTGCTCGAGGGCGACATCCCGCTCCAGCAGAAGGTGCCGATCGCGTTCGACCTCCGAAAGGCGCTCGCCGCTGCGAAGCAGGGCGAGGTGCCCGACCTCGGCGAGCCGTTCGACAAGCGAGGCGCCGCAACGGACGAGAAGCTGCGCTCGCTCCGCGACGAGCTGGTCAACAAGCTCGAGAGCGTCGTCACGCGGGGGTTCCGCTCGTCGTTCGCACTATCTGCGCTCTTTGCCCTGATCGCGATCCTTCCGGCCTCGCGCCTGAGGAGGAGCGCGTGAAGGCGCGCCGCGTGCTGCTCGCGCTGCTCGCAACCGTCGGCGTGCTGATCGTGTGCGAGCTCGCCTTCGGCGCGCTCGACTTCGGGGAGACGACGATTGGCGATGCGTGCACGACGAGCGCCAACTTCGACGGCAGCGGCGTCGACGGCGCCGTCCAGCGCTTCGCGCTGTCCGCGATCAGCGGCGCCGCGTGCGAGCTCGGCGTCAGCCGTGAGGAGCTCGTGCTCTCGCTCGTACCCTCGGCGGGGGGGACCGTGCGCTGGGACAAGGCGACGATCAACCGCGCGCTCCGCCACGGCATCGAGCGGGCGTCGAAGGACACGGCCGGGAACGGCCTGCTCGGAGGAGTCGTCTCCGCGTTGCTCGACAAGATCCTCGCCGACCCGCTCGCGTGGCTGCTCGGCCAGGCAGGCGAATAGCATCCCTCGCGTGGCGCTGAGCTACCAGGAGATGATCGCGGCGCTCCAGGACTACTGGGCGAAGCAGGGCTGCGTGATCATGCAGCCGTACCACACGGAGCTCGGTGCGGGAACGGCCAATCCGGCGACGTTCCTTCGCTCGCTCGGCCCGGACCCGTGGAAGGTCGCATACGTCGAGCCGTGCATCCGGCCGACCGACGGCCGCTACGGCGAGAACCCGTACCGGTTCCAGCACTACTACCAGTACCAGGTGCTCTTGAAGCCGGCGCCCGCCGACGTGCTCGATCTCTACTTCGGGTCGCTGTCCGCGATCGGCATCGACCTCGTGCGCCACGACGTCCGTCTCGTCGAGGACGACTGGGAGCAGCCGTCGATCGGCGCCTGGGGCCTCGGCTGGGAGGTCTGGTGCGACGGCATGGAGATCACGCAGTTCACGTACTTCCAGCAGGTCGGGGGCATCGAGCTCGACGTGATCCCCGCGGAGATGACGTACGGGCTCGAGCGGCTCGCGATGTTCCTTCAGGAGAAGCGGAGCGCGTTCGAGCTCGAGTGGGCGCCGGGCGTGACGTGGGGAGACGTCTACCGCGAGTCGGAGCGCCAGTGGTCGACGTACAACTTCGAGGATGCGCCCGTCGACGTGCTCGTCCGCCGCTTCGGCGAGCACGAGGAGGAGTGTCGCCATCTGATCGAGCGGCGGCTGCCGCTTCCCGCGTACGACCAGGTGCTCAAGTGCTCGCACGCGCTGAACCTGCTCGACGCGCGCGGCGCCGTCTCGGCGACGGAGCGCGCCGCGTACATCCTCCGCGCGCGGAACCTGACCCTCAAGGTCGCAAAGCTCTATCTGGAGATGCTCGATGCCGAGCCTGCTGGTTGAGATCGGCTGCGAGGAGCTCCCGGCCGCGGCCTGCTACGAGGCCGAGGCCCAGCTCCGCGACCACGTGCGCGCAGCCCTCGGGCTCGAGCCGACGCAGGTCTTCGTCTCGCCCCGCCGCGTCGCCGTTCCTCGTCGAGGACGCGCCCGCCGAATCTGCGCCGACCTGGGTCTCCGGTCCGCCGCCGAGCGCGCCGGACACGGCGAAGGAAGGCTTTGCGCGCAAGCACGGCGTTGCACCAGGTTCCCTCGAGGAGCGCGACGGCCGGCTCGGCATCGAGCTGCCCGGGCGGCCGCTGGCCGAGGTCGTGAAGGAGCAGCTCGACGAGCTCGTCTTCGGGCTTTCCTTCTCGAAGTCGATGCGTTGGCGCGACGACGGCAGGCGCTTCTCGCGCCCCGTCCGCTGGGTGCTCGTCAAGCTGGACGGCGAGACGATCGCCGGCGAGTCGTCGTTCGGGCGCCGGTTCGTCTCCGGCGCTGTCGAGATCCCCGACGCCGCTGGATATCTCGATGCGTTGCGCGCGGCAGGCGTGGAGCCCGACCAGAACGAGCGGCGCCGGCGGATCGTCGAGGGCCTCGACGAGCTCGGGACCGCGGACGACCCGCTGGGAAAGCTCGACGAGGTCGTGCACATGTCCGAGTGGCCGGTCGTGCTGGAAGCGACGTTCGACGAGGCGTTCCTTCGGCTTCCGCGGCGCGTGATCGACACGGCGATGCAGGCGCACCAGCGCTATTTCCCGCTCGGCGGCAACCGCTTCGCGCTCGTCACGGCCGGCGGTGAGCCGGAGCTGATCGTGCCGGGCTACGTCCGCGTGCTCGAGGGCCGCCTCGACGACGCGGCGTTCACGTTCGACCGCGACGTCGCCGTCGGGATCCACGACATGGCGGGGAGGCTCGGGCAGATCACGTTCTTCGAGGGCGGCGGCACGCTCGCCGAGAAGGCGAGCCGCCTGGTGGGAATCGTCGACAAGCTCGGGGGCGAGCGAGGACGCGCGCCAGGCGGCGTCGCTCGCCAAGGCCGACCAGGCATCCGAGCTCGTGCGGGAGTTCCCGACGCTCGAGGGCGCGATCGGCGCCGAATACGCGCGGCTCGCCGGCCTGCCGGATGACGTCTGCACGGCAATCGCGGAGCAGTACCTCCCGACGGAGCCGACGCGGCGTCTGCCAACGACCGAGGCGGGCCGGATCCTCTCCGCCGCGGACAAGATCGACACGCTGACCGTCTCGTTCGGCCTCGGTCACCGTCCGACCGGCTCGCGCGACCCCTACGGCCTGCGCCGCGCGGCGATCGGTCTCTGCCGGCTCGCCGTCGACGGCGACGTCACGATTCCCCGGTCCCTGCTCAACGACGAAGTGCAGCGACTTCGTCGGGGAGCGGCTCGAGGGCTATCTCGACGTCCCGGTCGAACACGTGCGGGCGGCGGCGCGGCTCAGATCATCACCATCACTCCGGTGACGGAGACCGATTCGGCCCAGCCTCTAACTGTTGGGAAACGGCCTCGGTCGGCGAGGTCGCTGGCCTTGCGACCTGGCTTGCAGGCCAGGATCTCTCGACCGTGCACGAGGTCTACGTCCGCGCGAGCCGCATCGTCGGAACGGCGGCCGACGAGAAGCCGGTCGACGACGCACTGCTCGCCGACGAGGCAGAGCACGAGCTCGTCGCGGCGGTTGGCGCCCAGCCGGGCCCGGATGCGAGCCATGACGACGTCCTCGCGTGGGCGACGTCGCTAGCCCCGGTCGTCGAGCGCTTCTTCACCGACGTCCTCGTGATGGCAGAGGATGAGGCGCTCCGGGCGAACCGGCTTCGCATCCTCCGCGACGTGAAGCGGGCGATCGGCCGGCTCGGCGACCTTGCCGAGATCCCGCTTTAGGGAATCCGGGGGAACCAGAGGCCGCCGAGGAGGCCGGCGCCGATCAGGAGCGCGGCGGCTGCTGCGGCGACATAGTCGGTCACCTCGCGCGGAGTCCGGTAGCGGCCGATCCGCGACCCGAGCCTCTCGTAGACCTTGTTCAGCCGTGCGCTCGAGACGGCGGCGTAGAACTCGCCGTCGGTGTCGGTTGCGATCTCCTGCAGCGTCTCGGGGTCGGGAGGCACCGGGATCGTGCGCGAGAACCCGAAGCGATTGAACGTCACGGTGCCGTCCGGCGTGCCGAGCGCGACCGTGTAGACGGGGATGCCGGCCGCCTTCGCGAGCTGCGCACCCTCGAACGGCTGGAGGATCCCCTCCGTCTGCGAGCCGTCCGAGAGCATGAGGATCGCGGTCACCGGCTGGTCGGGATCGTCGTTCAGCGGCGCTTGGCCGGCCGGTGCCTGGTCGGTCGGTGCTGGCGCGCCGGTCTCGGTTCCGCTCGCGCCTCGCGCGAGGTCGACCGATCGGGCGAGGGCGTCGCCGATAGCTGTGCCTCGGCCCGGGTAGAGATAGTCCACCGCGTCGCGCACGACCTGCCGGTCGCGCGTGAGCGGTGCGATCACCTGCGCTTCCGACGAGAACGTGACGACGCCGACGCGATACCGGTCCGGAAGCTTGTCGATGAACCGCCGGACGGCCTCCTGTGCCGCCCCCATCCGCGTGGGCGGCACGTCCTTCGCGAACATCGACCCCGAGCTGTCGATCGTGAGGATCACGTTCGCGTTCTCGCGGTGCGCTGCGACCGTCACTTGGGGTCGGGCGAGAGCGAGGAGCGCGGTGGCCAGCGCCAGGAAGAAGAGGGCGGGAGGGACCCAGCGGCGCCATGCGCGCTGCTCGTCGACGACGGAGGCGAGAACCGCAAGGTTTGTGTAGCGGACGGCGTACTTCGCCCGACGGCGCTCGAGCACGACGTAGGCCGCGACGGCCAGCGGCACGATTGCGAGCAGCGGCAGCATCAGGGGCCACTGGAAGCTCACGGCTGTAGAGCTCCTCTCGTGCACACGGCCAGGACCTGGAGCTTCGCCTTGAGCGAGCGGGCGGCACCGCCGAGGTCTGCGCCGGCCACGAGGAGATGGCCGCGTCTGACGAGCGACGAGCGCACGCCTGCGAGCTGCCGCGCGGTCGGTTCCTTGGGAGAGCTGAAGGCGACCGCATGGGTGAACGAGACGAGCCGCTCTCCAGCGGGACAGCGGTTCGTTACGCCCTCGACGCCGCGGGTGAACGACACCGTGCGCACGCGCAGCTGGGTGGGGGAGGTGGGCTTGAACGCCGCCGGCGCAGCAGTGACCGTCGGTACGCGGCCCCCGCCAGCGGTCGGGATGCAGCCGACAAACGGCCTGAACGCGGCCGGTCGTGACTTCTGGCCCGAGTACGTACCCGTGAAGACGACCTCGCTCGTCGTCGTCACGCCCGGGTTCACGGGACTGCCGAGCCGGCCCGAGAAGCTCATGTCGATCGCCCGGCTCGTCAGACGCGCGTCGACGCCGCCGACGATGCTGCCCTTCGGGCACTTCACGTACCACGAGCGCGACGGCGCGCCGTCTGCTGCCGTCGAGGCCGGGATCGTGACCCACGGCCCGGAGACCGGAATGCACACCTGGAGGCCGCGGCACTCGTCCGCGGCGCGCGCGGACGGCGCGGTCAGGATCGTGAGCGTCGCGCCGAGCGCGACCAGCAAGCCTGCCATCCTCATGGAAGCCTCCTGAACCAGCTTGCGGAGAGGGCCCCGCCGACGAGCAGCATGAGCGCGCCGGCCCCGGCGAACGCGACGCTCACCTCGCGCCACTTCTTCTCCTTGCCGACCTGCGACGCGAGATCGGCGTAGACCTGCTGGAGCTGATCGGCCGCGGGCACGGCGAAGAACCTGCCGCCCGTGGTCTGCGCGACCGCCCGCAGCGTGGCCGGGTTCGTCGGCACCTGGACGCGGGCGGTGTATCCGCCCTGCAATGGAACCTCGACGACGCCGTCCTCGGTGCCCAGCGCGACCGTGTTGACATGGACGCCGCGGTTCCGCGCCGTCTGGCTCGCCTGCTGCGCGCTGATCGTGCCTCCGTCCTCCTTGCCGTCCGAGATCAAGAGGACAGTCGTCGGTGTCGGCTTGTCGGCCGGGTCAGTCTGTCCTGCTCCCTGGCCGACCTCGACCGCTCGTGCGATCGCGTCGCCGAGGGCCGTGCCCTGGCCGACGCGAAGCTGGTCCAGGGCCTCGTCGACGAGCGTGCGGTCACGTGACGGAGGCGCCACGACGCGCGCCGTGCTCGCGAAGGAGACGACGCCGATGCGATACGCATCGGGCGCCTTCGCCAGGAAGTCCCGGATCGACTTCTTCGCCGCGTCGAGCCGGGTCGGCGAGACATCCTTGGCCGCCATCGAGCGGGAGGTGTCGACGGCGATCATGATCGTCGCGTTCTCGCGCGGCACCGAGACGTGGGCCTGCGGTCTCGCGAATGCGCAGAGCAACGCGGCCAGCGCGACGAGGAGGACCGCAGGAGGCACGTGACGCAGGCGCCCGGGCTCGCGGTCGACGACGTTCGGTAGCAGGGCAGGCGAGGAGAACCGATCGGCCACACCCGACCGGCGGCGGTCGTGCCAGACGTACGCGGCCACGACCACCGGCACCGCGAGCAGGGCGAGGAGGTAGAGCGGAGACGCGAAGCTCATCGGCGGCGCGACCTCGTTCGCAGGTAGACGGCGAGCGTCCGCAGCCAGTCGCCGGACGTCGAGAGCACGACGTGACCGACGCCGAGGGTGGCGAGCTCCCGCGCGACGTCCTTCCGCTCGGCAGCGGCCGCACGGGCGTACCGGTCACGGAGGCGCTCGCTCGACGTGTCGACTCTCAGCTGGCGCCCGGTCTCGGGATCGACGAGGCGGAGGGTCCCCACGCTCGGGAGCGTCTCCTCTCGTGGGTCGCGGATCTCCACGGCGACGACGTCGTGGCGCCCGGCAAGCGCGAGCAAAGGGCGGCGCCAGTCACGCGGCCCGCGGAAGTCCGAGATCACCGCCACGAATGCGCGCTGGCGGGCGAGCGCGCCCGTCCGGCGGAGCGCCGCTCCGAGGGAGGTGGCCCCGTCGGGCGCGCCGGCCCGGTCTCCATGCAGGGCGAGCAGAAGCCCGATCAGGGCGGTCCGGCCCTGGCGGGGCGGGACGGTACGAGGCTCGCCGTCGCCGAACGTCAGCACGCCGAGCCGGTTCCCATGACGGCTCGCGACGTGGCCGAGCGCGAGTGCCGTCCCTTCCGCGACGTCCGCCTTGCGTCGCTCGGCAGTGCCGAACTCCATCGACACCGACGTATCGAGCACGATCCAGCTGACGAGCACGCGCTCTGCGAGCTGGACGCGGACGTGCGGCTCCCCTGTTCGCGCGGTGACGTTCCAGTCGATGTCACGCACGTCGTCCTCGCCGGCGATGTACGGACGGACCTGGGCGAGCTCGGTCCCTCTCCCGAGCACATGCGCCCGGTGGTCGCCCGAGAGCAGCCCCTCGACGCGCCGTACGACGGTGAGGTCGAGCGCGCGCAGGAGCTGGTCCGGGAGCGGCCCGGGGCCCGGCTTCGACGGGGTGCGCTCGACGGTGCTCCAGGGAGCGCTGCTCACGCCACGCGCTCCCTCCCGAGGTCGAGCTGCGGCACCGGTACGGCGGCGATGATCTCGTCGAGCAGGGAGTCGGAGCTCCGCTCCTCGGCGAGCGCCTGGTACGTAAGCACGAGCCGGTGGCGGAAGGCGTCTTTGATCAGCTCTTGGACGTCACCGACGAGGGCGTAGTCGCGGCCGCGGAGCACCGCGAGCGCGCGTGCACCCTGGGTGACCGCGATCGGCCCGCGCGGGCTTGCTCCGAAGGCGATGTAGTCGGCCAGCTGCGAAAGGCCGACGTCGCCTGGGCGGCGGGTTGCGGTGGCGAGCGTGACGGCATAGCTGATCAGGCCGGGATCGACGTAGACGTCCCGCACCGCCCGCTGAAGCGCCAGCAGGTCTTCGAGAGACAGAGCCTGCTCGAGCTCGGGCTGGGCAACGAGCTGCCGGTGCACGACCGTCAGCTCCTCGTCGTGTTCCGGATAGTCGACGAGGATCTTCAGCATGAACCGGTCGATCTGCGCCTCGGGCAGCGGGTACGTCCCCTCGGACTCGATCGGGTTCTGCGTCGCCAGCACGAGGAACGGATCGGGCACCGGGTGCGTCGTCTGGCCGATCGTCACCTGGTGCTCCTGCATCACCTCGAGCAGCGCGGACTGAACCTTCGCCGGAGCGCGGTTGATCTCGTCGGCGAGCAGGAAGTTCGTGAACACCGGCCCGAGGTGTGTGTCGAAGGATCCCGTATCCGGCCGGTAGATCCGCGTGCCGACGAGATCCGACGGCACGAGGTCGGGGGTGAACTGGATGCGGTTGAACGACCCGCCGAGCACGCTCGCGGCGGTCTTGATGGTGAGGGTCTTCGCGAGCCCGGGCACGCCTTCGATCAGCAGATGGCCGCCGGCGAGCAGGCAGGTGAGAACCCGCTCGAGCATCTCGTCCTGTCCGGCGATCACGCGCCTGATCTCGAAGAGCGCGCGCTCGAGGAGCTCCTTTGCCTGCTGTGGCTCGTACGCGGGCTGTTCTCCGGAAGCCTTGGCCACGCGTCCTCCTTCCGTCATCGGGTGTCATCAGTGAAGCACGTCTTGGCTGAGAGTCGCCTGAGAATTCCAGCCGTCGTTTGGACGAGTAGGCTGTGCCGCCGTGAGCTCCCTCGTCTCGCCCGAGCTCGAGCAGCAGGCGATCGCCTGGCGGCGGCACCTGCACGCACACCCCGAGCTCTCCTTCGAGGAGCACGAAACGTCCGCGTTCCTCTTCGAGCTGATCGGCGGAACGGACGGCATCGAGCTCGAGCGGCCGACGGAGACGAGCGTCGTTGCGTATCTCCGCACCGGCAGGCCCGGTCCGACGCTCGCGCTTCGGGCGGACATCGACGCGCTTCCGATCCAGGAGGAGACCGATCTCGAGTTCGCGTCCGAGAACCCGGGCGTCATGCACGCGTGCGGCCACGACGGCCACACGGCGATGCTGCTCGCGACGCTGAACGCGCTCCACGCCAGGCGCGACGAGCTCGTCGGCGAGATCCGCTTCATCTTCCAGCACGCGGAGGAGCTCCTGCCCGGCGGAGCGCAGGAGCTCGTCAAGGCGGGCGTGATGGACGGAGTCGACCTCGTCGTCGGCGCCCATCTGTTCTCGCTCGACGAGCTGGGGAAAGTCGGCGTCCTGCGCGGGCCGCACACGGCCGCGGCCGACCTGTTCACGATCGAGATCCGCGGCAAGGGCGGCCACGGCGCCGCGCCGCACGAGGCGGTCGACCCCGTTACGGCCGCCGCGCAGGTGATCTCGGGGCTCCAGCACGTCGTCTCGCGCGTCGTCGATCCGATCGAGCGCGCGGTCGTCTCCGTCTGCACGGTGCACGGGGGTACGGCGGGGAACATCATCCCCGAGGTGGTCGAGCTCGGAGGGACCGTGCGGACGTTCTCACCCGAGGTGCGCGACAAGGTGCGCGACGCGATGGAGCGCTTCGCGCAGGGCATCGCCGAGGCGCACGGTGCGACGGCCACCCTCGTCTACGACGAGGGCTACGCGTCCGTCGTCAACGACGAGCTGGCCTCCGACCTCGTCGAGACGGCGGTCCGCGAGGAGCTCGGCGAAGAGGCGTTCTTCGAGCCCGACCCGATCATGGGCGGAGAGGACTTCTCGGCCTACATGAGCGAGACTCCCGGCGCGTTCTTCATCGTCGGCGCCGGCGGTGAGGATTACTTCCCACACCACCACCCGCGCTTCGACTGGGATGAGAGCGCGATGCGAAACGGGATCGCTGTCTTCACGCGCGTCGCTCTCGACTATCTCTCGCCCGACCGCGCCGACGCGGCCGCGGCCGCGAGCACCTCGGTCGCCTGACCCGATTAGGCTCACGGGCGTGAAGACGCCCGTCGAGCTCCACATCGTCTCCGACGCGACGGGCGAGACCGCGACGCGGCTCGTGATGGCGCTCGAGGCGCAGTTCCCAGACGAGACGTTCGATGAGATTCGCCATCCGCGGATCGAGACGGTCGAGGACTTGCAGCTCGCCGTCGAGCGTGCGAAGGGCCGGCCGGCCGTGCTCGTCTACACGCTCGTCCAGCCCGAGCTCCGCGAGGAGATGCGGATGCTGTGCCGGCGCGCGAGGGTGCACTACTGCGACATCCTCGGCCCGCCGCTCGCGTCGATCGCGAAGGTCTCGGGCACGGGCGCGCAGATGAAAGCCGGCGCGCGGCCGCCGCTGAACTCGGCCTACTTCAAGCGGATGGCTGCGATCGAGTTCGCAGTCAAGTACGACGACGGCCTCGGCGCGGCGGGCCTCCGCGAGGCGGACATCGTCCTCGTCGGCGTCTCGCGCACATCCAAGACGCCGCTGTCGATGTACCTCGGCTACCTCGGCTACAAGACGGCCAACGTTCCGATCGTCAAGGGCATCGAGCCGCCGGAGGAGCTGTTCCGGCTATCGCCCGCAAAGGTCGTCGGGCTGACGATCGACGCGTCGCGGCTGGCCGAGATCCGCCGTGAGCGCGCGCGTCTGATGCAGGCCTCGCGCGAGAAGTACGCCGGTCTCGTCGAGGTCTACGACGAGCTCGATGAGGCGGCCGCCGTCCACCGCCGCCTCGGCTGCCCCGTGATCGACGTCACGGAGCTGTCCGTCGAGGAGACGGCAGTACGCGTAGTACGTCTGGTCGAGCGCCGGAGCCACGAGCTCCAGGCGAGCCCCTCGTGACGGACGCGTTCTACGACCCCGGCGCCCAGCAGGCGCGCGCCAGACGTATCCCCATCTGGCGCTGGGCGCTCTGGTTCGCCAGTCTCGCCATCGCAATGGTGCTCTTCTACGTGATCCTGACGCCGGTCTGGCTCGGCTTCCGGGGCGCAGCCTGGATGGCCGAGTACCGAGCCCGGCGCAGGAAGCCCGATCAGAACCCGCCCGGCTCGTAGTAGGCGCTGATCGCGGCGCGGCCAAACCTGGAGGTGACTGGGTGTTGCGACCGCCGGCGCTGTGGGAAGATTCGAGCGTAATGCGCTACGTCTACGCCTTCGACGACCCCTGCGACGGCGGGCGCGAGCTGCTCGGCGGGAAGGGAATCGGGTTGGCGGAGATGACCGCGCTCGGCGTGCCCGTTCCCGCCGGCTTCACGATCACGACCGAGGCGTGCCGCGCGTATCGGGCAGGCGGGCGGCTGCTGCCGGACGGCCTGGAGGGCGAGATCGACGAACACGTCCGGCGCCTCGAGGAGCAAACCGAGAAGCGGTTCGGCGACGCGGCTGATCCGCTGCTCGTCTCCGTCCGCTCGGGCGCGTCGGTCTCGATGCCCGGGATGATGGACACGATCCTCAACGTCGGTCTCGGTGACGAGGCTGTTGCGGGCCTCGCGGCGACGACGGGCAACCCGCGCTTCGCCCACGACTCCTACCGCCGGCTGATCCAGATGTACGGCGAAACGGTCGACGGCGTCGATCCCCATCGCTTCGAGCAGGAGCTCCAGTCGCTGAAGGCCGCGCGTGGCGCAGCGCAGGACGTCGAGCTGACGGCGGACGACCTCGCCGGCCTCGTCGAGGCCTTCAAGGGCATCTACGAGCAGGAGACCGGCCGGCCGTTCCCGCAAGAAGCCCGGATGCAGCTCACGCGCGCGGTCAATGCCGTCTTCGACTCATGGGAGACGCCGCGCGCGCAGGTGTACCGGCGTGCGCACGACATCCCGGACGATCTGGGGACGGCGGTCAACGTCGTCCAGATGGTGTTCGGGAACAAGGGGGAGCGCTCGGCGACGGGCGTCGCCTTCACGCGCAACCCGTCCACGGGAGAGCCAGGCGCGTTCGGCGAGTTTCTCGTCGACGCGCAGGGCGAGGACGTCGTCGCCGGGATCCGCACCCCCGAGCCGCTCGCGCTGATGGAGTCACGGTCTGCCGCACGCGTACGGCGAGCTGCTCGACACGATGCGGCGGCTCGAGGAGCACTACCGCGACGTCCAGGACATCGAGTTCACGATCGAGGAGGACCACCTCTACCTGCTGCAGACGCGGACGGCGAAGCGGACGGCCGCGGCGGCGCTGAAGGCGGCCGTCGACATGGTCTCCGAGGGGCTGATCACGCGCGACGAGGCGGTCGCGCGCATCGACCCGGCCCAGCTCGATCAGCTCCTCCACCCGATGATCGACCCGGCCGCCGAGGTCGAGGTGATCGCGACGGGGCTCAACGCCTCTCCGGGCGCGGCTTCCGGGAGGGTGGTCTTCGACGCTGGCGCCGCTGAAGAGCGCGGGAAGGCAGGAGACGCGGTCATCCTCGTCCGCTGGGAGACGACGCCCGACGACATTCACGGCCTGCTCCAGGCGCAGGGGGTGCTGACGGCGCACGGCGGCATGACGTCGCACGCGGCCGTCGTCGCGCGCGGCATGGGCAAGCCGTGTGTCGCAGGCTGCGAGGGGCTCTCGATCGACGTCGCCGCCCGGCGCGCCGTCCTCAACGGCCACGAGCTGGGGGAGGAGGACATGCTGACGATCGACGGCGGTACCGGCCGCGTGATCCTCGGCGAGGTGCCGCTCGTGCCGCCGCAGATCAACGAGGACTTCGAGACGATCCTCGGCTGGGCGGACGGGCTCCGGCGGCTGCGCGTCCGGGCGAACGCCGACACGCCCGAGGACGCCGCGAAGGCGCGCGAGCTCGGCGCGGAGGGCATCGGCCTCTGCCGCACCGAGCACATGTTCATGGCCGAGGATCGGTTGCCCGTGATGCGGGAGATGATCCTCGCCGACTCCGTCGACGGCCGCCGCTCGGCGCTCGACCGCATCCTCCCGATGCAGCAGGCGGACTTCGAGGGGATCTTCGAGGCGATGGTCGGGCTCCCCGTGACGATCCGCCTGCTCGACCCGCCGCTGCACGAGTTCCTGCCGCTCGCTCGAGGAGGCGACGGACGAGCACATGCGCGAGCGCATTCGCGTGCTCCAGGAGGCAAACCCGATGCTCGGCATGCGCGGCTGCCGCGTCGGCCTCATCTTCCCCGAGATCTACGAGATGCAGGTGCGGGCGATCGTCCGCGCCGCGCGGGCGGTGCGACGAGCGCACCGGCGTCGGCGCCGATCGTCGAGATCATGCACCCGCTCGTCGGCTTCGGAGAGGAGCTGAAGCGGCTCCGCCTGCTCACCGACCGCGTCGCCGAAGAGGAGGACGCCGTCGACTATCTCGTGGGGACGATGATCGAGCTGCCGCGCGCATGCATCTGCGCCGACGAGATCGCCGAGCACGCGGACTTCTTCTCCTTCGGGACGAACGATCTCACGCAGACGGCGCTCGGCTTCTCGCGCGACGACGCCGAGTCGAAGTTCCTCGCTCGCTACCTCGAGGACGACGTGCTCGAGCGCAACCCGTTCGAGACGCTCGACGAGAGCGGGGTGGGGGAGCTGATGCGGATCGGCGTCGAGCGCGGGCGCGTCGGCACGCGCCGATCTCAAGCTCGGGATCTGTGGCGAGCACGGCGGGGATCCGCAGTCGGTCGCCTTCTGTCACGGGATCGGGCTCGACTACGTGTCGTGCTCGCCGTTCCGCGTCCCGCTGGCACGGCTTGCCGCTGCTCAGGCCGTGCTTGCCGACGCAGGCGTGACCGCGGCGATCGCCGGCGGCTGACCCTCGATTTGCAGGCGTTTCCTCGTGTATGCTGCCCCGCCTAGGAGGGGGAGGGAAGGATTTTCACGAGCGTTCTGCGGCGAACGGTTGTCGGCCTTGCGGTCGCTCTGTGCGCTATTGCTCTCGGGCGCAGCGGCGGCGTTCGAGCCGCTTCACGGTCCGCCGGGCCATCACCCCGGACAGCCGCCCCCGGCCGCGCCCTCCGGGCCGTCTGACGGCTCCCGGCCGACGAGCCCGCCGGGCGGGCCGCACGCGTCGAGCATCACGCCCGGTTCTGCGGCCGAGCTCGCGGCGGCGATGGCGACCGACCAGGGCTTCGTCACCGGCGCCTCGTTCGAAACCAAGCCCCCGAGCGGCACGCCGGATGCGGTAGCCGACACGTCGCTCGCCGGTTTTCCGACCGACGGCTCGACCTACGCGATCATGACCTCGGGTGACGCGACGGTCGCCGCCGGCTCTGCAGGATCAGTTCACCGGCGTCGGAGACAGGGCGGAAACGTCCGTGGCAACAGCGACTTCGACGTCTCGATCCTCAAGGTCGACCTCGACGTCCCGGCGGGCGCCAACTGCCTGACGCTCGATTTCCGGTTCCTGTCCGAGGAGTACCCGGAGTACGTCGGCCAGTCCGGTCAACGACGCGTTCATCGCGGAGCTCGACACCTCCGACTGGACAACCGAGGACTCGTCGATCACGGCGCCGCACAACTTCGCCTTCGACAGCCGAGGGAAACCCGATCAGCGTCAACACGGCGCGGCATGACCGCCGAGGCCGCTGCGGGCACGATCTACGACGGGGCGACACCGCTGCTCTCGGCCTCGACGCCGGTCACGTCCGGCGCGCACTCGGTCTACTTCTCGATCTTCGACCAGGGAGACAGCACGTTCGACTCGGCCGTCTTCCTCGACGCGCTCGCGCTCGGCACGACCGGCCCCGGTGGCTGCCAGCCCGGCGCGACGGCGGTCGAGATGACGAAGACCGTCGACGACGGCCTCGTCGGGCCCGGCGACCAGGTTCGCTACACGATCACGATCACGAACGACGGCAGCTCGTCGGCAGAGCTGACGTCGATCTCGGACACGCTGCCCGACGGCTTCGCGTACGTGTCCGACTCGACGTCAGGCGTCTCCGAGAACGATCCCGACATCGAAGGGCAGTCGCTCACATGGGGCGGCCCGTTCACGGTGCCGGCGAACGGTCAGATCACGCTCGCGTTCTCGGCCACGGCTGCGGACGAGCCCGATACGTACTTCAACAACGCGAATGCCCAGGCGACAGGCGTCTCGGTGTCGCCGACCGGCCCGACCGCGCCGGTGACAGTCGAGACGGCGCCGCCCGAGCAGGGCTCGATCGTCATCGAGAAGCAGACGGATCCCGACGGCGACCCAACGAGCTTCGGCTTCACGACGAGCTACAGCGACCCGTTCTCGCTCTCCGACGGCCAGACGAACGAGTCGGACCCGCTCGACCCGGGCACGTACTCGGTTGCAGAAGGCGCGACGCCCGGCTGGGACCTGACCGACGCCACCTGCGACGACGACAGCGACCCCTCGGCGATCGACCTCGACCCGGGCGAGACGGTGACCTGCGTCTTCACGAACACGAAGCAGACGCCGCCGCCCGAGCAGGGCTCGATCGTCATCGAGAAGCAGACGGATCCCGACGGCGACCCGACGAGCTTCGGCTTCACGACGAACTACAGCGACCCGTTCTCGCTCTCCGACGGCCAGACGAACGAGTCGGACCCGCTCGACCCGGGCACGTACTCCGTGGCAGAAGGCGCGACGCCCGGCTGGGACCTGACCGACGCCACCTGCGACGACGACAGCGACCCCTCGGCGATCGACCTCGACCCGGGCGAGACGGTGACCTGCGTCTTCACGAACACGAAGCAGACGCCGCCGCCCGAGCAGGGCTCGATCGTCATCGAGAAGCAGACGGATCCCGACGGCGACCCCACACGGTTCCGCTTCGAGACAACATATGGCCCCGACTTCCGGCTCTCGGACGGACAGACGAACGACTCCGGCACGCTCGCTCCGGCCATGTATGGCGTCTCCGAGGACGAGCCGGACGGCTGGGGCGTGGCCGACATCGTGTGCGCGGGCGGCACAACGATCCCGCTCCTCGGCGCGGCGAGCGTCGTGGTCATCCTCGGCGTGGACGACTCCGTGACCTGCACCTTCGAGAACGCCCGCGTGTCCACGCCACCCCCTCCGCAGCCACCTCCGCCACCTCCGCCGCCACCTCCACCGCCGCCACCACCCCCGCCTCCGCCACCGCCACCACCCCCACCTCCTCCGCCACCGCCACCACCACCTCCTCCGCCTCCTCCACCCCCGCCACCTCCGCCACCGACCAACGGGCCGACGGTGGGGCCGCCGGGTGACGGACGCCCGACCGGGAAGGTGACGGTGGGGAACCAGACGTTCGTCCCGAACGGGAGCGCACCGCTGCCGAACGGCGCGATCGTCGACGTCTCGAACGGCCGCGGCATCGAGCTGACCGACAAGGCCGGTCACGAGGCCGAGTTCTACGGTCTGAAGGACGGCGTCCCGAGCAAGTTCGTAGTCAAGAACGTCGGCGGTGTGATCCAGCTGCGGCTGATCGGCGGCAACTTCAAGTCGTGCGGCACGCGGACGACGTCGTCGGCTGGCGCGACGAAGAAGCCGATTCGGCGGCTCTGGGGCAAGGGAAAGGGCAGGTTCCGGACGAGCGGCCGGTACGCCTCGGCGACCGTTCGAGGCACGTGGTGGCTGACGGCCGATTTCTGCACGAACACCCTCGTCCAGGTGCGTCAGGGGACGGTGACCGTGCGTGACTTCGTCAAGGGCAAGACGGTCATCGTCAAGCCGGGCAAGCCCTACCGCGCCTTCTCGAAGAAGCCCTGACCTCGCGTAGAGTCCGTGGCGTGGGAGTGGGCGTGGGAATGCGCTTCGGGATTCCGATTGCGCTTTCGCTCGTCGCACTGGTCGGCGCTGCGTCCGCGCAGGGAAGCCGGGAAGCTCCCGCGGCAGGGATCGTCACGGGCGGCCCGTCGCCCGGCCGTGCTCCAGGGACGGTCAAGCTCCCGGCTCGAGCCACGTTCGTCCCGATCACGAGCGGGGCAGGCACTACCTTCCGGCTCGACCGTCGACGTGTCGAACGGCAAGGGGATCCGGCTCACGGATGCTAAGGCGGAAAGTCCTCGACATCTACGGCGAGAAGGACGGCGTGCCGAGCCTGGCCAAGATCGTGCGCGTCTCCGGCGTCGTCGAGCTCCAGCTGACCGGCGGCAACTTCAAGGCCTGTCAGAAGCGCGACGACCGCGCCGCTCGGCAAGGTGGAGAAGCCCGTGCGCCGGCTCTGGGCGAAGGGCAAGGGCAAGTTCCGTACGAAGGGCCGCTTCATCTCCGGTGCGATCCGCGGGACGTGGTGGGAGACGAGGGACTTCTGCGACCGCTCGGGCGTTCGGGTGCGAGAGGGGACCGTGACCGCTACGAACCTCGTCACCGGCAAGAAGAAGGCCGTGCCGAAGGGCCAGATCTACTCCGTGCCGAAGCCATGAGCGACGTCGCCCCGTCCTCCGCGCTGCCTCCCAAGGCGACCGACAAGAACTGGTCGCGGCGGCTCGTGATCGCGGGCGTCGTGCTCTTCGGGCTGGCTGATCCTCGCCTGGGTCGGGAGCGGCGTTCGTCCCGCGCTGGTGGGCGCATCGCATCGGCGACCAGGCGAACGAGAGCTTCTCGGGCGGGATCTCGCTCGGCCTCTTCTACGGCTTCGTCTTCACGCTCGTGCCGCTCTTGCTCATCGTCTGGGGAATTCGCAAGCGGCGCTCGGCAAGGGCGTGGCTCTTCATCCTCGCGGGCGCGCTTCTGCTCGCGCTCCCGAACCTGTTCACGCTCGGGATCACCGTCGGCCGCGGCAACGCGGCGCACGCCGGCGACCGCACGCTCGACGTCGAGGCGCCCGGCTTCCGCGGCGCGACGGTCGCCGGCGCGCTCGTCGCGCTCGCGATCGTGGGCTTCATCTGGTACCTGCTCGAATCGCGGCGCCGCGCCCGCGAGGAGCTGCGGCGGCACAAGGCCGAGGCAGCGGCGTTAAGCCAACCCTCTGACGCGCCAGTAGGCGATCGCCACGCTGAGCACGCCGATGCCGAGCAGGGCGACCGTGCGTGACGCGCTCACGTCCCTGAACGAGCGCCGCTCGCGTCCGAAGCCGGTCAGGGCGAGCGCGCCAAGCGCCCCGCCGATCAGGCCCCCGATGTGGCCGCCGATCGAGATCCCGGGAATGGCGAAGGTGAAGGCGAGATTGATGATGATCAGCGTCAGGTAGTTCCCGCCGAGCCGTCCCGTCGCCTCGTACTCGAGCACGAGGCCCGCGCCGAGCATCCCGAAGATCGCGCCCGAGGCGCCGACGGTGACCGAGTGCGGGCTCGCGTACAGCGCGCCCGCCGATCCCGCGAGCCCGGACACGATGTAGAGCAGGAGGAAGCGCCAATGGCCGAGCGCCATCTCGACCGGCGCGCCGAGCCACCAGAGCGCGAGCATGTTCATCAGCAGGTGGATCGGCCCGTAGTGGAGGAACGCGGCCGTGATCAGGCGCCACCAGTCGCCGTCCGCGACGAGCGGCCCGTAGAGCGCTCCGTGCTCGAAGATCGACCCGCTGGACCCGTTGATGTCGGCGCCCATCACCAGCTGGAGCAGGTAGATGCCGACGTTCAGTCCGACGAGCGTCTTGGTCACGAACGCCACCGGGAGCGCCTGCGTGCCGCGGCCGACGTTCTTCACCCGCTGCGTCACCGGCTGTGAACGGAGCGCCTGGCCCGCGTGGTCGGGGCAGCGGATGCCGACCGGCGCAACGCTCATGCAGTCGACGCAGATCGGCCGGCCGCACTCCGAGCACGAAAGGCCCGTCTCGCGATCGGGATGGCGATAGCAGGTCGCGACCTCGGCCATTCCGGACTAGCGTACCGGCGGCTCATGCGCACGCACGTCGCCTTCACGCCGGCCGAGGAGGTCGCCGCACCGGTCGGCATCGTCGTCGACGTCCTGC
Source organism: uncultured Actinomycetes bacterium (assembly GCA_963773055.1). Taxonomy (GTDB): domain Bacteria; phylum Actinomycetota; class Thermoleophilia; order Gaiellales; family Gaiellaceae; genus PALSA-612. Next base: position 751,628 of record CAVYZL010000006.1, read on the forward strand.
GGGCGACGTCGACGATCACGCAGGCGCTCGGCGCCGGCTACTCGCGTGTCCTCTGCTGCTCGGAGGTGGAGGAGGCGCGGGCCGTGGCGGCCGCCGAGGGGGACGCGGTGCTCGCGGGTGAGCGCGGCACGATGCGGATCGACGGCTTCGACTTCGGCAACTCGCCGCGTGAGTTCCTCGAACCCGCTGCGGGCACCGTCGTCCTGACGACGACGAACGGCACGCGCCTGCTGCTCGCTGCCGCATCGCGCTGCGACGTCGTGCTCGTCGGCTCGCTGCTCAACCTCCGCGCGGTCGTCGAGGCGGCCCGTGCGGCGCAGGTGTCCGACGTGGCGGTGCTCTGCGCGGGCGTCCAGGGCGAGCTCGCGCTCGACGACGCGTACTGCGCCGGGCGGATCGCGGCTGCGCTCGACGGCGATCCCGCCGACTCCGCGGCCGCCGCGATGCGGCTCGCGGAGACGTTCGGCTCGCACGAGGCGGGCCTCGCCGCGTCCCAGAGCGCCAGAAACCTCCACGCGAGCGGCCTCGACGCCGACATCGCATGGTGCGCGCAGGAGAGCGTCCTCGACGTCGTGCCGCGTTTCGCGCGCATGGTCGGGGCGGCCGCGGAAGTTACGCTGACGGCGTGAGCTACCGCTTCGGGTTCGGCCGCCCGCCCACGGTCGCCGCGAACGGGATGGTCGCCGACGAGCCAGCCGCTCGCGACGCGTGCGGGGCTTCGCGCACTCGAGCAGGGCGGAAACGCCGCCGACGCCGCGCTCGCCGCCGCCGCGGTGCTCGCCGTGACCGAGCCGACCGGCAACGGCATCGGCGGCGACAACTTCGCGATCGTGTGGTCGGACGGGCGTGCGGACGGCCTCGACTCGGCCGGGGCGGCGCCGAAGACATGTCCGCACACGGAGGTGACGACCCACGGCTCGGACTCGGTAACCGTGCCGGGCGCCGTTGGCGGCTGGGCGGCGCTCTCCGAGCGATACGGAAAGCTCGGCCTCGACCGCTGTCTCTCGGACGCGATCGACGCAGCCGAGAACGGCTTCGCCGTCACACCGCTGACGGCCGCGGCATGGGCGCGCGGCGCGCACGTGCCGGAGGAGTACCTGCCGGCCCCGAGCGTCGGCGAGATCGTCCGTCTGCCCGATCTCGGCAAGACGCTTCGCGGGATCGCGGAGCACGGTCCCATGGCGTTCTACCAGGGTGCTGTGGCGCGGTCGATCGCGTCGGTGACGTGGCTCGAGGAGGAGGACATCGCCGCGCATGAGGCACGCTGGGTCGAGCCGCTCCGCATCTCCTACCGCGGCCACGAGGTGCTCGAGCTGCCGCCGCCGACGCAGGGCGTCGCGGCGCTCGAAGGCCTTGGCCTGCTCGAGCGCTCCTCGCCGTCGCTCGCGTCGCAGATTCGCTGCATGCAGCTTGCCCTCGAGGACGCGCTCGAGCGCGTGCGCGACGGCGCGGACGTGTCGGAGCTGATCTCCGCGGAGTACCTCGATCGCCGGCGGACCGGTGAGGTTGCGCGGGTCGCCGAGCCTCCCGGCGGCACCGTCTACCTCTGCGCGGTCGACGGCGACCGGATGGCCGTCTCGTTCATCCAGTCGAACTACATGGGCTTCGGCTCCGGCCTCGTTGCACCGGGAACGGGCGTCGCGCTTCAGAACCGCGGCGCCTGCTTCGAGGTCTCGGGAGCGGTCGAGCCGGGCCGCCGGCCGTACCACACGATCATTCCCGGGCTGCTGCTCCGCGAGGGCGAGCTCGCTGGCCCGTTCGGCGTCATGGGTGGCTTCCTCCAGGCGCAGGCCCACCTCCAGCTCGTCTCTGCGATCGTCGACGACGGCCTCGATCCCCAGGCGGCGCTCGAGCGGCCGCGGTTCATGGTCGCCGGCGACGTCGTCCGGCTCGAGGAGGGGCTGTGGGAGCGCGATGCCGACCTGGCCAAGCTCGGCATCGAGACGGTCCGCGAGACGAACGCCGGCTACTTCGGCGGCGGGCAGGCGATCCTCGTCTCCGGCGATGTCCTTGTCGGCGGCTCCGATCCCCGCAAGGACGGATACGCCGGAGGGCTCTGATGGCGGGCAGCGTCGTCTGGATCTCGATCGCGCCCGTGAAGGGCCTCGGGCTCGTCTCGCTCGAAGAGGTCGAGCTCGAGTCGTTCGGCGCGCGCGACAACCGCCGCTTCTACCTCGTCGACGAGGAGGGGCGGATGGTGAACGGCAAGGTGGCGCAGACGCTGCTCGCCGTACGCCCGGAGTACGACGACGCCGGCGGGCAGCTCTCGCTCGGCTTCCCCGACGGCGAGGTCGTGGCGGGTGAGATCGCCGTCGCCGAGCCTGTGACGACGAGCTTCTTCGGACGGCCGGTCGACGGCCGCGTCGTCGTCGGGCCCTGGTCGGAGGCGCTCTCCGCCTTCGCGGGCAGGTCGCTGACGCTCGTCCGGACGGAGGCTCCAGGGGACGGGTCGGACCGCGGCCGGACCGCAGGCGCTTCCCTTGTCGGCACCGCGTCCCTCGAGGCGCTCGCCTCGGCGGCTGGAGTCGACGCGGTCGACGGCCGCCGTTTCCGGATGTTGTTCGGCGTCGACGGGCTCGCCCCGCACGAGGAGGACGGCTGGCTCGGGCGCCGCGTACGGGTTGGCTCCGCGGTCGTCGAGCCGCGCGGGAACGTCGGCCGCTGCGCCGTGACGACGCTCGATCCCGACACGGGCGTCTCCGACCTCGACACGCTCCGCGTGCTCGGCGCGTATCGCGGAGGGGTGCCGACGACGGAGCCGCTGCCGTTCGGGATCTGGGGCGAGGTCGTCGAACCGGGTGGCGTGCGGCTTGGCGATAGCGTGGAGCCGGAGTGACCGTCGTCGCCTCGATCGAAGTCGCGCTTGAGCCGGAGGCGGCACGAGAGTCCTTCGCGGAGAGCCTTGTACCTACCGCGAGCTGGACGCCGGACTGGGCGGCGGGAAAAACGATCGAGCTCGAGACTCGCTTCGAGCCCGTGGATGCCGGCACGCGCATCACCGTCGAGCTGCGAGGCTGGGACGGAGCGATGGAAGCCGTCACGGGGCCTGATGAGCGTGAGCGGGCGGCGTGGTTCGCCGAGCACGTGGTAGCGCCCCTCGTCCAGGCAGCGTCCTCGGACGAGCTTGCCGGCTGGATGACGGACCGCATCGCCAGGCGGCCGACGGGCGCTCGAGCACGTGCGATCTACCGCGACCCGGAGGAGCACAAGCCGGGCTTTCGCGCCGTGCTCGACGCGCTGGCGCCGGGCCCGGACGATCATCTACTCGAGATCGCGTGTGGCGGTGGAGTACTGCTCTCCTGGGCCCTCGAGACCGGCTGCCGCGCCACCGGCCTCGACCACTCGGAGGAGATGGTGCAGCTCGCTCGCGAGGTTGCGCCCGACGCAGACGTTGTGCTCGGAAAGGCGGAGACGCTGCCGTTCGAGGACGAGACCTTCACGTGTTTTGCGAGCGCGACGGCGTTCTTCTTCTTTCCCGATCCCGCGGCCGTACTGCGCGAAGCTCTACGCGTGCTACGGCCGGAGGGCCGGCTGGCGATCACCACGACGCCGCCGGAGCTGCGAGGAACGCCTGCGGCGCCCGAGCCGATGGCGAGCATCGGCCGCTTCTACACGGACGGGGAGCTCGCAGCGCTCGCCCAGCAGGCGGGTTTCGCCGACGTCTCGGTGACCCGGACGAGCCGAGGAGACCAACTCCTCACTGCCTGCAAGCCCTAAACAGGTCTCTACTCATCTGAGTCCAACAATGCAAAGGTGAGAGCTTGACAGGGAACGTATGTTCGTATAGAACATACGTTCCCGTGATTGCCTGCATCCTCATACCGGGCTTCGAGCTGAGGGCGGCCCTCAGGACACGGCCGTCCCTGCTTCTCCAGCCTGCCGCGCTCGCGCCGATCCCGGGGAGGAGGCCCGAGATCGGCGTCGTCACCGCCGCGGCGGAGACGGCGGGCGTACGGCCGGGGATGCTGCTCTCGGAGGCGCTTGGCATGTGCCCGGCGCTCGCGCTCGTCGAGCAGGACCCGGCGAGCGCCGGTGAGGCCTGGGAGGAGATCCTGCGCCGGCTCGAGGACGAGGGCTTCGCCGTCGAGCCGGTCTCGCTCGGCTGCCTCTATCTCGAGACGGAGGGCGTAGAGCGGCTCTACGGCGGGGTCGAGCCCGCGCTGCGCCGAGCGCTCGCCGCCGTCGGCACCGCCTGGGACGTGAGGGCAGGCGCAGCCGAGAGGAAGTTCGCCGCCCTCGCGGCGGCCGGCGTCGCACGCGCCGGCCAGGTACTCGTCGTCTCGAGCGAGGAAACGCCCACCTTCCTCGCTCCGCTCCCGCTCGGCGTCCTGCCGCTCGAGCGGGAGCGGTACGACGAGCTCGAGGGGTTCGGCGTGCGGACGGTGGGGGAGCTCGGCAGGTTGCCCGGCTCCGCCGTCGCGGAGCGGCTCGGGCCGGACGGACGGCGTGCGTGGGAGCTCACGCGAGGAGGGGGAAAGGGACGTGTGCGCCCGCGCCGTCCTCCGTCCGAGATCTCGGAGCGGCTCGACTTCCCCGAGCCGGTCGACAACGAGCTGACGCTGAGGCGCGGGCTCGGCGCGCTCGTCGAGCGGGCTCTCGACCGGCCGGAGCGGAGCGGGAGGGCGGTACGCAAGGTCGTGCTCTTCGCGCGGCTCGTCGGCGGGGGCTCCTGGCGGCGGACGCTGACGCTTCGCGAGCCCGTGAGTGACCGGGAACGGCTGCGTGTGGCGCTCGGGCCGAAGCTCGCCGGCCTACCCGCACCGGTGACCGCGCTCGGGATCGAGCTCGCCGAGCTCACCGAGTGGACGGGGCGGCAGCTCGAGCTCGTCCGGCCGGAGGGCGCCGAGCTGCAGGTCCGCCTGAAGGAGGGCCTGCGTCAGGTGCGCGCGAGCGCGGGCGCAGGCGCGGTGGCGACAGTGGTCGAGGTGGCGCCGTGGTCACGGATCCCGGAGCAGCGCGCGCTGCTCGTTCCCAGAGACTGAACTCGCCTCGATGGGCGCTCGTCGAAGCGAGCGTCGACGGGACTCCCTGTCGGGTGAATCGCCAGGCGGTCCAGATCGTGCGCGAGGAGTGGCGCGTCGTCGACCGCTGGTGGACGGAGGAGCCGGTCAGCCGGCGCTACTTCGACACGGTGCTCGAGGACGGCCGTTGCGCCGTCGTGTTCTACGACGAGGAGGGGAGGGGCTGGTTCACACAGGCGGCATAGCGCGCGCGCTCCTTGGAGCGTCAGCCGCGCCGCAGGCGGTCGGTGAACCCCGTGTCGGGGGCGTGGATGTTGAGGACGGTGATCGGGGCGTCGTTCGCGATCTCGAACCCGTGCACCGCACCTGGAGGCGCCGCGAAGAACGTGCCCGGGCCGCCCTCGCCGGTGAGAAAGCGCACTTCGCCGGCGAGGACGAAGAACGAGTCCACGTGGTCGTCGTGGGAGTGCGGCTCGACGCCCTCGAAGCCGGGCTCGAAGGTGAGCTCGATCGCCGCCAGGTGGGGGAGCTGCCCCTTGATCGTGTGGAAGCGGTTGCCGCGCGGGAGCTTTTCTCCCTCGCCCGGGGGCGCGACGATCGCGAGACCGTGGGATTCCCCACCGTTCTCGGGCGGGTCGAAGCTGTCGAAGCCGGGAGCGTTGCCGCGCATGTAGTCGGCGAAGCCTCCGCTCGGGGCGTGGAAGTTGAGGAAACGGGCCTCCACGGCGGCGCCCGAGTCGAAGCCGTGGACGACGTTCGGGGGAACGGCGACATACGTGCCGGCTCTCGCTTGCACCGGCTCGAGCTCCGGGCCGATGCGGAATGTCAGCTCACCCTCGAGCACGTAGAAGGCGTCCGTGTGCTCCCGGTGCACGTGGGGCTCTGCCCCGCGCTCGCCGGGCCCGAAGCATGTCCAGGTGACGTCGAGGTGCTCGTTCGCGAAGAGAACGAGGACGTTGTGCTCCGGCCGGGCGTTCACGACCTCTCCCTCGCCGGGAAGTCGTAGGGTCGGGTGGGGTACGTCGAGCTCCATTGCCATTCAGCGTATTCGTTTCTCGATGGTGCTTCCCAGCCGGAGGAGCTCGTAATCCGGGCTGCGGAGCTCGGGTACGAGGCGCTCGCGCTCACGGATCACGACGGGGTGTACGGCTCGCTCGAGTTCGCCCACGCAGCGAAGGCGTTCGGTATCCGCCCGATCACGGGCGCGGAGGTGACGCTCGAGGGCGGCTGCCACATCACGCTCCTCGTCGAGACGCCTGCAGGCTACGCGAACCTGTGCCGGCTGCTGACGGAGGCGCATGCCGTCGACCGGCTCGATTCTGCTCTCGACCCGGCTCTGCTGGAGCAGAGGACGGACGGCCTCGTCTGCCTCTCGGGCTGCGCACGTCACGGCCTCGGCGTGCTCGATCCGAACGCCGCCGCCCGCCTCGCGCGCGCCTTCGGCCGCGACCGCTTCTTCGTCGAGCTCCAGCGGCCGTATGAACGCGGCGATGCGCGACGGAACGTCGCGCTGCGCGAGCTCGCGGAGACCCTCGGCGTCGAGACGGTGGCGACCGGGGACGTCCACGCACATCGGCCGCGGCGCGCAGTGCTCCAGGACGTCCTCGTCGCGATCGGCCATCGCTCGACGCTCGACGGCTCCGAACGGGAGCGACGCGGCAACCGCGAAGCCGTCCTTCGCTCGCCCGACGAGATGGCGGACCGCTTCCCCGGCGACGCTGCGGCCGTCGCCCGGACGCACGACCTTGCCGAGCGTCTCACGTTCGACCTCACGCAGGAGCTCGGCTACCGCTATCCGGACTTCGCAGATGGCGAGCAGTCGGCCGACGTGCTCCTGCGAGGTGTCTGCGAGCGTGCGTTCCAGGAGCGCTACGCACGCGCGAACGGGCACAAGCGGCGCGCGCAAAAGCGACTGAACGAAGAGCTCCGGCTGATCGCGCAGCTCGGGCTCTCCGGTTTCTTTCTCCTCCACCACGAAGTGCTCGAGCTGGCGCGGGAGATCGCGTGCGAGCTGCGCGGGGAGAGCGCGGCGCGAAACGCCCTGCCACCGGGGCGCGGCCGGGGCAGCTCCGTCGGCTCGATCGTCTGCTACCTGACCGGGCTCTCCCATGTCGATCCGGTCAGCGCGAACCTCTCACTCGGCCGCTTCCTGAATCGTGAGCTCGCGTCGGTGCCCGACATCGACCTCGACTTTCCGCGCGACATCCGCGAGCGGCTGATCGTCGAGGTGACCGAGCGCTACGGCCGAGAGCATGCGGCGCTCGTCGCGACGTTCTCGACGTACCACGCGCGAGGGGCGATCCGCGACGTCGGCAAGGCGCTCGGCCTGCCGGCCGCGGAGCTCGAGCGACTTGCGCGGGTGACGGACGGCGACCCGCGGCGGGTTGCCGACGAGATCGCGCGTCTCCCCGGCGCCGATGCAAAGCTCGTCTCGCGGCGCTGGCGCGCTCTCGGCTGGCTGTGCAAGGAGATCGCCGGCCTGCCGCGCCACATCTCGCAGCACCCGGGCGGCATGGTCATCTCCTCGCGGCCGCTCGTCGAGCTCGTGCCGGTGGAACCGGCCGCGATGGAGGGAAGGCAGATCTGCCAGTGGGACAAGGATTCCTGCGCGGACGCCGGCTTCCTGAAGATCGACCTGCTCGGCCTCGGGATGCTGTCCGCGATCGAGGACTGCGTCGAGCGCATTGCGACCGCCCGGGCGGAGACGGTCGACCTGTCCCGCATCCCGCTCGACGATCAGGGCGTCTACGAGGAGATCCAGCGCGCGGACACGGTGGGGACGTTCCAGATCGAGAGCCGCGCGCAGATGCAGAGCCTGCTCCGCACGCGGCCGGCGAACCTCGACGACTTGACCGTCCAGGTCGCGCTCGTCAGGCCCGGGCCGATCCAGGGCGGCGCGGTCCATCCGTACATCGACCGCCGCGCTCGGCGGCGGGTCGATCCCGACTACCCGATCGAGTACGACCATCCACTGCTCGAGGAGCCGCTCGCGGAGACGTTCGGCGTCGTCGTCTTCCAGGACCAGGTGCTGGAGGTGGCGATGGCGCTCGCGGGCTTCTCGATCGGCGAGGCGGAGGGGCTACGGCGGGCGATGAGCAGGAAGCGCTCGGAGGAGGCGATCGAGGCCTTCCGCGAGCGGTTCGTCGAGGGCGCCGCGCGGAACGGCGTCGACCCGAAGACCGCGAACGAGGTCTACGACAAGCTCGCCGCATTCTCGGGGTTCGGCTTTCCGAAGTCGCACGCGGCCGCGTTTGCGCTGCTCGCCTACCAGTCGTCCTGGCTGCGCCGGTACTACCCGGCGGAGTTTCTCTGCGCGCTCCTGAACGCGCAGCCGATGGGCTTCTACCCGCCCGCGAGCCTCGTGCGGGACGCGCAGCGCCGCGGCGTGACCGTGCTCCCGCCGGACGTGAACGTGAGCGACGCCGCCTGCACGACCGAAACAGCCACCGCCCATTCGGGACCTGTCGCAGGGACAGTCACAGGGACAGTCGCAGGGACAGTCCCTGGAACGGAAGTGCGCAACCCTGTCCACAGCCGGGCCGGCCAAGGGCCGGAATGGGCAGTCAGGGTCGGCGTCGGCTACGTGGCGGGTGTGGGGGAGGCAGAAGCGGAAGCCGTCGCCGGCGGTCGGCCGTACGTGGACATCCGTGACCTCGCTCAACGCCCGCCGGTCGAGCGAGCGGCGCTGCAGGCGCTCGTCTCCGCTGGAGCGTGCGACTCGTTCGGAGAGCCACGGCGCAGGCTGCTCTGGCAGCTCGGCCTCGTTCCACGTCCGCAAAGGACGGCCGAGGGTGGGAGCCAGCTCGCCCTGCCGCTCGAGCCGACGTCCGAGATCCCCGAGCTCCGCGAGCAGACGGCGTGGGAGCGGATGCTCGCGGACTACCGGGGCACGAACCTCTCCGTCGGTCCACATCCGCTCGAGCTGCTCCGGCCCCACCTCCCACCGGGGACGGTCTCGAGTGCCGAGCTCGGCCACCTCGCGAACGGCTCGACGGTCCGCATCGCGGGCCTGGCGATCGCACGACAGCGCCCCGCGACGGCGCACGGAATCGTCTTCATGCTCCTCGAGGACGAGCACGGCCTGACGAACCTCGTCGTCCAGCCGGAGATCTACGAGCGCCACCGCGCGCTCGTGCGCGGGGAGCCGCTGCTGACGGCTCTCGGTCGCCTGGAGAAGGTCGGGCTGAACATCAACGTCGTCGTCACAGAGCTCGAGAGCCTTGCCCCGCTCGCGCGGGAGCTGTCTGGTCTCGCCGAGGTGCGCTCAGCGCTCCCGCGCGCCCATCACTTCGGTCATCGCTAGGACGAATCGCCGTGCCACCACGAGCGTAGACGCGACCCTCGTCCTAGAGTTGCCTCCGTGATCCCGGCAGACGCGCAGGCGCGTGCCCGCGTACGCGAGGCCTTCCCCGTGCTCCGGCACACCGCGTACCTGAACGCGGGGACGTTCGGTCCGCTCGCGCAGCAGACGATCGACGCTGTGCGGGCGAAGGTGGATTTCGAGCTCGAGAGCGGGCGAGGCGGCGGCCCGTACTTCGAAGCGCTGAAGAAGCTTCGCGCCGGCATCCGCACGCAGGTCGCCGCCCTGCTCGGGGTGAGCGACGACTACCTGGCGCTGACGACTTCGACCACGCACGGCTGCCAGATCGTCCTCGCGGGCCTCGGCATCGCCCCAGGAGACGAGATCGTGACGACCGACGAGGAGCACTTCGGCCTGCTGGGGCCGGTGCACGCGTCCGGAGCGACCGTGCGCGTCGCGCATACGCGGGGCAAGACGCGGGAGCGTGCGCTCGACGTGCTGCTCGCGGAGATCGGGCCGCGCACGCGCCTCGTCGCCGTGTCCCACGTGTCGTGGATGACCGGCCACCTCCTGCCGGTCGCCGAGCTGAAGCGGCAGACCGACGTGCCGGTGCTCGTCGACGGTGCGCAGTCGGTCGGCGTGATCCCGGTCGAGGTGACGGCGGACTACTACACCGTCTCGGGTCAGAAGTGGCTCTGCGGCCCCGATGCGACCGGCGCGTTGTACGTCGCCGATCCCGAGCGCATCGCCGTGCGCCTCCCTACGTACTTCTCGCAACAGCGGCACGAGGCCGACGGCACGTTCACCCCGTCGGAGGGGGCGAGGCGCTTCGACGCGATGATCCCGGTGCCGACGCTCGCGGGCCTGGACGCGGCGCTTGGCCTCGCGCCCGAGTCGCGCTTCGCCGACGGGCGCGCGATCACGGATCGCTGCCGCGCCCTGCTCGCCGAGCGTTTCGACGTGATCACGGCCGCGGAACAGTCGACGCTCGTCTCCTTCCGCCCGTCCGGATCGGCGTCGGAGACGGTTGAGCGGCTCCGCGAGGCCGGAGTCGTCGTGCGCGAGGTGCCCGACACGGGCTGGGTCCGCGTCTCGTGCGGCTACTGGACGAACGAGGACGACCTCGATCGCCTGCTCGCGGCGCTCGACTAGCCCGCCGTGTCTCTGCTCATCCGTAGCTGGAACGTGTTCCACGGCCGGACGTACCCCTCCGGCCGCCACGCATACCTCGAACAGGCCGTCGCGGTTGCGGTGGAAGGCGACCCGGACGTGCTCTGTCTCCAGGAGCTCCCGCTGTGGTCGCTCAAGCGTCTTGGGGGTTGGACCGGGATGGCGGTGGTCACGGCGAGGACGCGTTACCGTCTCGGCCGCCTCGGGCGGAGCCTGACGAATCTCCACCACGGCGTCCTGCGCTCGTCGCTTGCGGGGCAGGCGAACGCCGTGCTCGTCGCCCGGCGTCACACGATCTCGACGCATCGGTGGCTCGTCCTCAACGACCGTCCTTTTCGCAGGAGGATTGCGGGCGAGCTCGGCCTCGGCCGCAACGTCCGTCTTGCATGGGCCTCGGAGCGACGGGCGTGCCAGGCGCTCCGTGTCGAGACGGCTGACGGGCCGACACTCGCGCTTGTCAACCTGCACCTGACGCACCTGCAAGAGCGGCGCTGTGCGGAGGCGGAGCTGCGTCGCGCCGTCGCGTTCGGCGAAGAGCTCGCCACCGCCGGCGAGCCGCTCGTCGTCGCCGGCGACTTCAACCTGACCGCCGGGTCGTCGGCGGTGCGGGAGCTGACGGAACACGGCTTCACCGCGGCAGGGCCGGCCATCGACCACATCGTGGTGCATGGGGCACCGGCGACGGCTCTCGTCGTCTGGCCGGACGAACGGCGCCGCGTGGATGGCCTGCTGCTCTCCGACCACCCGCCGGTCGAGCTCTCGGTCGAGCTATGAATCCGCGCTGCGCAGGCCGAGCTCGCTCGAGATCGGCCGCAGCGCGTCGATGACGTTCGCGATGTGCTCGTCGAGCTCGAGCCCGAGCTCCTCGGCACCGCGGTAGACCTCGTCGCGATGGACGCCGGCCGCGAACGACGGCTGCTTCAGCTTCTTGCGTACCGACTTCGGCTCGAGCGTCTCGATGCCGTCCGGGCGCACGTAGCCGCACGCGGTGATGAAGCCGGACAGCTCGTCGCACGCGAAGAGCGTCTTCTTGAGCGGCGTGTCGCGCGGCATCGCCAGGTGCTCCGCGTGGGAGAGCACGCCCTCGATCACGATCTCCGGGTAGCCCTCGTCGCGCAGGATCGGCGCACCGTCCTGCGGATGCTTGTCGAGCGTCGGATGGATCTCGTAGTCGAAGTCGTGGAGGAGCGCGACGACGCCCCACAGCTCCTCGTCCTCGCCGAAGTGGCGCGCGTACCAGCGCACAGACGCTTCGACGGCGAGCGCGTGGCGGAGCAGCGGCTCCGACTTCGTATAGCGGGTCAGTGTCTCCCAGGCTTGCTCGCGGGTGGGGTCCATGAGAGCCGGTAGGGTAACCGCTGCCTTGGAGACCGCGGTACAAGACGCCGTGCGGCAAGCATTCGTGATCGAGGGAGGTCGCCGTCTGTCGGGGACCGTTCGGGCGGCCGGCAACAAGAACGCCGCGCTGCCGCTGCTCGCCGCGTCGCTGCTCGCAGACGGCCCCGTCGAGCTGTCGAACGTCCCGCGCATCCTCGACGTCGACGCGATGCTCGCGCTGATCCGCGGCACCGGCGCAGAGGCCGACTGGATCGGCGAGAACGAGGTGCGCGTCAACGCCGCCAGTCTCGTCACGACCGAGCTCGACGAGGAGCTGTGCAACCAGATCCGCGCCTCGATCCTCCTCGCCGGCCCGCTGCTCGCGCGCTTCGGGCGGGCGACAGTGCCTCCGCCGGGCGGCGACGTGATCGGACGGCGCCGCATCGACACGCACATGCACGCGCTCGCCGCGCTCGGTGCGACGATCGAGGCCGGCCCGAGCTACGAGATGAGCGCGGACGGTCTTCGCGGCGCGCGCCTCTTCCTCGACGAGGCGAGCGTCACGGGAACGGAGAACGCGATCATGGCCGCCGTGCTCGCGCAGGGCGAGACATTCGTCTCGAACGCCGCCTGCGAGCCGCATGTCCAGGATCTCTGCTGCTTCCTCGTCTCGCTGGGCGCGGAGATCGAGGGCATCGGCTCGAATGTCCTCCGCATCCGTGGGGTCGACCGGCTCGGCGGCGGGACCCACCACATCTGCCCAGAGCACATCGAGGTCGCCAGCTTCATCGGCCTCGCGGCCGTCACCGACTCGGACCTAACGATCGAGGATGCGGCGCCGGAGGACCTCGGCTCGGTGCTTCCGGCGTTCGAGCGTCTCGGTATTTATGTCGAGGTCGATGGCACCTCGATCCGCGTCCCGTCCGGCCAGGAGCTCGTGATCCAGGACGATCTCGGCGGCCAGATCCCGAAGATCGAGGACGGCGTCTGGCCGGCGTTCCCGTCCGACCTGACGTCGATCGCGGTCGTCGTCGCCACCCAGGCGCGCGGGACGATTCTCGTCTTCGAGAAGATGTTCGAGAACCGTCTGTTCTTCGTTGACAAGCTCGTCGGAATGGGCGCGAGGATCATCATCTGCGACCCGCACCGTGTGGTCGTCGCCGGTCCGGCGCAGCTGTATGGCGGCAGGCTCGAGAGCCCGGATATCCGCGCCGGCATGGCCATGCTGATCGCGAGCCTGTGCGCGGAGGGCGTCTCGACGATTGGCAACATCGCTCAGATCGACCGGGGGTACGAGCGCGTCGACGAGCGTCTCCGCTCGCTCGGGGCACGAATTGAACGCGTCGACGTCTGAGGGCGACGGGTCTCTGCGCGCCCGGGTGGCGCTGGCGGCCGCCGCGCGCGTGAGCGTCGAGACCGGCGTCCCGATCCTCGATCACCTCGTCGAGCTGCTTGCCCAATACGCGCGTCTCGATCTCGCCCTGGAAGTCGAGCCCGGCATCGCGTCAGCGGAGGTGGCCGCCGCGGGCTTGGCGCTCGGGCAGGCGCTCCGGCCCCATCTCCGCGAGGAGCATGCGCAGGGCCACGGCTCGGGATCGGTGCCGGACGGCGAGGCGCTCGCCTTTGTCGCGCTCGAGACGAGCGACGACCCTCTTGTCGTGTCGAACGCCGACCTGTCCGAGGTGCGCGTCGGCGGCCTCTCCGCGGATGTGATCGGAGACTTCCTGCGCAGCCTCGCCGCAGGAGCCGGTCTCACGCTCCACGTGCGCCTGCTGGAGGGCAACGACCCCGAGCATGTGCTCGACGCCATCTTCAAGGCTCTCGGCGCCGCGCTCGCCCAGGCGGCCCGTCCACACACGACCTGATCGGAGGATCGATGGAGGAGAAGAACGTCGTACGCACCGAGGCGGCGCCGGCCCCGTTTCAGGGCGCGCCTTACTCCCAGGGCATCGTGGCGGGAGGCTTCGTCTTCGTCTCCGGCCAGCTCGCGCTCCGCCCGGACCACGCGACGATCGAGGCGACCCGGGTCGGAGAGCAGACGGAGCAGGTGTTCGCGAACCTTCGGGCGATTCTCGAGGCAGCGGGGTCGGGGCTCGAGCACGTCGTCAAGACGACGGTCTACCTCCAGGACCTCGGTGACTTCGCCGAGATGAACGAGGTCTACGCACGCCACGTGGGCGACAAGCCGCCGGCGCGTGCAACGATCGAGGTGGCCGCGCTGCCGTCGGGCGCGCTCGTCGAGATCGAGGCAGTCGCACTCGTCCCCTAGTCAGGAAGCCGTGAGCGACACGGACAGCCTGGAGCGCGAGCTCCGGCAGCTCGACCGCCTCGCGCCCGTGTTCGCGGCCGTTGAGGAGGCAGCGGCTTCGGTCGACGGGGTGTACCTCGTCGGCGGGACGGTGCGCGACATCCTCCTCGGCGAGGAGAGCTTCGATGTCGATATCGCCGTCGAGGGCGATGCGATCGCTTTCGCGCGCGCCGTGGGGACGCGCCTCGACGGCAGCGTTCGCGTGCACGACCGGTTCGGGACGGCAATCGTCTTCTACGACGGGGGCGAGCGGATAGATGTCGTCACGGCGAGGCGCGAGTCGTACGCGTCTCCAGGAGCCCTGCCGGATGTCGAGCATGCCGCGCTGCGCGACGACCTTCATCGCCGCGACTTCACCGTCAACGCGATGGCGGCGTCCCTGGCGAGGGACGACTTCGGGCAGCTGTTCGATCCCTTCGGCGGGCGTGCCGATCTCGCGGCCGGGACGCTCCGCGTGCTTCACCAGGGGTCGTTCGTCGACGACCCGACGCGCGTCTTCCGCGGCATCCGCTACGAGAACCGCTACGGGTTCGCCATGGATCCCGAGACGACGGCGCTGGCGCGCGCCTGCGTCGAGCGCGGCCTGGTCGCCAAGCTCTCGCCAGCGCGGCTCCGCGACGAGCTCGTCCTCTTGCTCGAAGAGGACGCGATGATCGACCACTCCCTCGAGCGTCTCCGCGAGCTCGGCCTCGCCGACGAGATCCTGCCGGGGCTCGCCGCCGACGCGAAGACCGCGGAGATCATCCACCGCGGCCGCTCGCTCGCAGACGAGCTCGGGCTCGACGTTCCCGAGTGGCGGCTCGGCCTCGCCGCGCTCGCCCGTGGCATCGAGCCCGGCCCGCTCCGCGCGTGGCTCTTGCGGCTGAAGATCCGCCGCCGCGACGCGGAGTTGATCGCCGGCGCCGTCGCCTCTGCGCCTCGCCTGCTGGAAGCGGCCCGCGACGAGGCGACGGCGCCGTCCCATCTCGTCGGGCTCGCCGATCCCGCCGCGCCCGACGGGCCGCTGCTCGCGCTCGCGCTTGCCGAGCTCGCGCTGCTCCGGCGGTACTTCACGGAGCTTCGCCACGTCCGGTCAGAGCTCACCGGCGCGGATCTCGCCGAGCTCGGCCTCGCGGAGTCGCCCCGCGTCGGCTCGGTGCTCGCGGAGCTCCGCCGTCGGAAGCTCGACGGGGAGCTCCACGGCCGCGACGTGGAGCTGGCCGTCGCTCGCGAGCTGATCGCCGCGCAATGAGCGATCCGGTGGAGACCGTCCGGCGCGGCTACGACGCGATCGCCGACGCATACCTCGCGTGGAACGACGTGGACGACATCCGGGCTCGCATCGCGTATGTGCAGCGCTTCCACGAGGCGCTGCCCGAGGGATCGGACGTGCTCGATCTCGGCTGTGGCGCGGGCATCCCGGTCATGCAGGTGCTCGTAGACCGCTATCGCGTCACGGGAGTCGACGTCTCCCCCCGCCAACTGGAGCTCGCGCGGTCGCTCGTTCCGGCGGCGACTCTCGTACAGGGCGATATGTGCACCGTCCGCTTCCCGGATGCGTCGTTCGGCGGTGTGATCGCCGTGCACTCGATCACGCACGTTCCGCGCGAGCGACACGCAGCGCTCTTCGCCCAGATCTACGCCTGGCTCCGGGTCGGCGGGCTGTTCGTCGCGTGCCTCGGCGCCAACGACGCTCCCGGTGCGGTCGACGACGACTGGCTCGGCGCGCCGATGTACTTCAGCCACTACGACGCCGACGAGAACCGCCGGCTCCTGCTGGACGGCGGGTTCGCGCTCGAGCGCGATGAGGTCGTGTCGCAGGTCGAGCACGGACAGGAGTGCCGGTTCCTCTGGGTCTCGGCAAGGAAGACGTGAGCGAGATCTCGCTGATCCGCTGGGACGCGCCGGGACCGTACGTGGTCGCGTTCTCGACGCGTGTCGGGGGCGTGAGCGAAGAGTCGTATGCCTCGCTCAACCTCGGATACCTCACAGACGACGAGCGTGCGCGGGTCGACGAGAACCGCGGACGCCTCTACAGCGAGGTCGGCGCCGATCCAGACCGCGTCGGCTGGCCGCGCCAGGTGCACGGCGCGCGCGTGGTGCGTGCGGGCACGCGTGGGGAGGAGGCGGACGCGATCTGGTCAGACAAGCGCGGCGAGGCGATCACGATCGTGACGGCCGACTGCGTGCCGGTCGCGCTCGCGCGCGTGGACGGAGAGCCGGCGGTCGCGCTCGCGCACGTGGGCTGGCGCGGCCTCCTGGCGGGGATCGTCGCCGGCGCCGTTGCCGCGCTCGGCGATCACGGCATCGTGGCCGCGATCGGCCCGGGTATCGGTCCCTGCTGCTACGAGGTTGGAGCAGACGTCGCAAGCCCGGTGCGCGAGGCATACGGAGACGATGTCGTCCGCGACGGCCGGCTCGACCTCCCGGAGGCGATCGAGCGTGCGCTCGACGCGGCCGGTTGCGTCGGCGTCGACAGGCTCGACGAGTGCACCTTCTGCCACCCGGAGCGGTACTTCTCACACCGCCGGGATCGCGGCGTCACGGGACGTCAGGGGGCGATCGCGTATGTCGCTTGACCCCGAGAGGATCCGCGAGCGCTACGCCAGGGTTGTGGAAGAAGTGGGGCCGGGTGTCCAGGTGATCGCGGCGACGAAGTACGTCGCTCTCGAGGAGATGGCGGCGCTCGCCGAGGCAGGCGTCACGGTCGTCGGCGAGAACCGCGCGCAGGATCTCGCGGCGAAGCACGCCGTCTACGGCAACGCCTTCCGCTGGCACTTCATCGGCCACCTCCAGAGCCGGAAGGCGCCCGCGCTGAATGCGACGTGCGAGCTCGTCCATTCGCTCGATTCGCTGTCCGCGGCCCGAAGGCTCGAGATTCCCGCCCTCGTGCAGGTGAATCTCTCGGAGGAGGCGTCGAAGTCGGGCGTCTCGCCGGAAGAGCTGGAGAGCTTTCTCGACGCGTGCCCGGCAGACGTCCGCGGCCTGTCGACGATGCCACCGCTGGCGGCGGATCCGGAGGCGTCTCGTGCGAGCTTCCGGCGCCTGCGCGGGCTCGCCGAGCGGCTCGGCCTGCGCGAGCTTTCGATGGGCACGTCACAGGACTTCCGGGTGGCGGCAGAGGAGGGCGCGACGCTCGTCAGGGTCGGCTCGCACCTCTGGCGGGAGTAACATTCCGCCGATGGGTTTCGGAGACGTGTGGCACAGGACGCTCGTCTATTTCGGCATCGCCGAGGAGTACGACGACACCTGGGAGGAGACATACGAGAGCGACGAGCTCGCGCTCTCGAGCCAGGCCGAGCCCGTCTACGTCGAGCGGCCCAGCACCAACGTGCGCCGCCTTCCGCGCCGCCGAGGCGAGGTCGAGGAGTTCGACGACTGGACGACGCCCGACCCGCGCGCCGAGGCCGCTCCACCGTCGCGCTCACGGCCGCGAGCCGTGCCCGCCGCGAGCGGCTCCGTCGCCCAGGTGCACCTCGTGCTGCCACGGAGCTTCAACGACGCGAAGCAGATCGCAGACCGCCTGAAGTCGTCGACGCCGGTGATCGTCAACCTCCAGGAGGCCGATCAGGAGCTGTCGAAGCGGCTGATCGATTTCTCGAGCGGGCTCACGTACGCGCTCAACGGCAACATGCAGCGGATCGCCGAGCGGGTCTTCCTGCTCACGCCGCCGAACGTCGAGGTCTCGGCGGAGGAGCGCGCAAAGGCGCTCGAGCGCGGCGGCTTCTTCAATCAGGCGTAGAGAGATCGGCCGAAAGTCTTACGACTTTCGGCCGCGAGGTGCTCTCCGAGAGCCGTAGCTAGCCGCTCCCGCACAGGTCGGGAGCGGCGGCGAGATCGAACGACCCGGGACGCTCTTATCCTCGCGGTGTGGCGGGCAGGCACGCCAAGTCGGAAAGCTTCTGCTGAGGAATGGGATCGTCACGAACACTCTGAGCAAGGGACTACTTCTGTAGCGACCCGGCCTGGTGGGCTACTGGAGACTGCGGGGGCCCAGCCGACGCTCAGCTCTCTTGGAAGCGCGCCACCGTAGGCGCAAGGAACCGCGCGCGTAAGGACGAAAAAGGACGTGTGGGCGACATAGGCGCCGGTTTCATGCAGCTCGCAGATGCCATCAGCTCTCTCGAGAGCTTTGTCACCGTTTTCATCTGGGTCTACATGCTGTTGATCTTCGCGTACGTCCTCAGCTCCTGGGTGCGGGTGCCCTACTCGCTCCAGCCGTTCGTGCGCTTCCTCCACGACGTCTGCGACCCATACCTCCGCCTGTTTCGGCGCGCGATGCCCTCGTTCGGGCCCGTGGACATCTCGCCGATCGTCGCCATCCTCGGCCTCTACGTCATCCAGTGGGTCGTCAACGACCTCCTGCTGGACAACCTTCGCTGAAAGGAGCTGTCATGGCCTACGCCCCAGCTGAACTGCGTCACGTGCCGTTACGAAGACGGCCGTTCGGTTACCAGCGCTCGATGGTCGACCGTGTCCTCGATGACGCGGCGACGAGCTACGAAACGGTCTGGCGTGAGCGCGCGGAGCTCGCCGATCGTGTCGAGCAGCTCGACACGGAGCTTGCGCGGCACAGGGAGCTCGAGCAGCTCCTGCGCGCGACGCTCCTCTCCGCAGAGCGTGCCGCCCAGGATCTCAAGGACGCGGGCAAGATCGAGGTGGACGCGATCCTCGAAGAAGCGCGTCGCGAGGCGCGCGACATCACACGCCGGGCGCGTGCCGAGCGGGAGGCGCTCGCTCTCGATGTGCGCCGCATTCGCCTCCTGCTGCACGCGGCTCTCGACGCCGTGGACGAGGTGGAGGAGGAGGTCGGAGCCGCGGAGGAGACGCCGCAGGCGAGCGCCGAGGCCGCCTGAGAGCGCTCCGTATACTGGAAGCGCGATGGCCGCGCCGAGCACTCGTCTACGGCTTCGCGTCTCGCCGGGGGCCGGTCGCGACGAGGTCGTCGGCCGGTACGGCGACGGCTGGAAGGTGCGTGTCGGAGCGCCGCCGGAGCGCGGGCGAGCCAACGACGCGGTGCTGCGGCTGATCGCCAAGCGGCTCGGCGTCCCGCAGTCTTCAGTGACGCTCGTGTCGGGCGCGGCGGCGCGCGACAAGATCGTCGAGCTCGACGGCCTGACCGCCGACGAGGCGGCGAGGCGGCTGGAGCCCGGCGATGCCTGAGCTCGATCTCGACGCCTTCAAGAGCCGCCTGACCGAGGAGCGGGGCCGGGTCGCCGCTGCCATCGACTACCTCGAGTTCGAGAACGCCGGATCGATGGAGGACGAAGGCGAGGAGGCCGGGATCGGCAACCATCTCGCCGAGACGGCTAGCGCCACGCTCGACCGCGAGATCGACTACTCGCTCGAGGAGAACTCGGTGCACGTGCTGACGGCGATCGACGAGGCGCTCGCGCGGATCGATGACGGCACGTTCGGCACGTGCCTCACGTGCGGCAAGGAGATCGATCGTGAACGGCTCGAGGCGCTTCCGTACGCGACGCAGTGCATCGACTGCCGGCGGCGGGAGGAGCGCGGATGATCGAGGCGACGAGCCGGAACCCCGCCGACGAGGAAGGGCGCGACGGGCTGGCAGCGGTCTCGGTAGCCGAACGTCGGCTTTCGGCGGACGCCGCGCAGTGGCTCTCGCTCGGCCTGGTCGCGGGAGCGGCGATCCTGGCCGACCAGGTGACGAAGCACCTCGTCTCGAGCCAGCTGGCCGTGGGCGAGGAGGTCCAGGTCGCCGGACCGTTTTCCATCCACCACGTCCACAACTCGGGGATCGCGTTCGGCCTCTTCGACCGTGCGACCGGGATCGTGATCGCGCTCACCGCGGTCGCGGTGATCTGGATGCTCGTCTTCTTTGCACGCTCTGGTGCGCGGCATCCCGTGCTACCGGTGGCGCTCGGACTACTGATCGGCGGGAGCGTCTCGAACCTCCTCGACCGCGTGCGGCTCGGGCACGTGACGGACTTCCTCGACCTCCGGTACTGGCCTGCGTTCAACCTCGCCGACATGTGCATCGTCGTTGGCGTCGTCCTGCTCGTCTCGACGATGCTCTCCGGGGAGGGCAGCCCGAGGCGTCGGCGGGGCGCATCGACGCTCCGCTCCTGATCGAGCTCGCCGTCCCGACGACCGCCGCCGGGACTCGGCTCGACCGCTACCTCGCGCGTGAGCCCACCGTCGGCTCCCGCGCTCTCGCGGAGCGTTTGATCGACGGCGGCGGCGTGACGGTCGACGGCGAGCGTCGCACGAAGAGCCACAGGCTGCGTGGCGGCGAGCTGGTGGCGTTCGCCGAGCCGGTGCAGGAGACGCTCGAGCCGGAGCCTCCGCCGGCGGAGCTCAGGATCGCCTACGAGGACGAGCACCTGCTCGTCGTCGACAAGCCGGCGGGCGTCGTCGTCCATCCGGGCGCGGGCAACCGGAGCGGGACGCTTGCCTCGGCGCTCCTGGCGTACGGGGCCGAAGGAGGCGATCGCGAGCGGCCCGGAATCGTTCATCGGCTCGATCGCGGCACGTCGGGGCTCCTCGTGGTCGCACGCAGCGAGGAGGCATACCGCAAGCTGCAGCGGCTCGTGCGCCGGCGCGAGCTCGAGCGTGAGTACACCGCGCTCGTCCGCGGCAGTCCGCGCTCGTGGTCAGGGCGGATCGACGCGCCGATCGGACGCGACCGGCGCGAACCGACGCGCCAGTCGCTCGACACGGAGAAGCCGCGGGACGCGGTCACGCACTTCACCGTGACCGAGCTGCTCGATCCGTACGCGCTCCTGCGCGTCCGTCTCGAGACGGGAAGAACGCACCAGATTCGCGTTCATCTGGCGGCGATCGACCTACCCGTGGTCGGCGACCGGACATACGGGGTCGCCGCCCTCGGCCTCCGGCGCCAGTTCCTGCATGCGTCCCGGCTCGCCTTCACGCACCCGTTCTCCGGCGAGGCGATGGACGTCGACGCGCCGCTCCCTGCGGAGCTTGCCGAGGCGCTTTCGCTAGCATCCAACGGTTAGGCAATCGACCCGGTGGACGGGTCGTGAGGGTGGTGCCGGCCGCTCGGGCCGGTTCCCTCACGTCACCGCCGGCGCAGTTCAAAAACCACGAAGGGAGCATTTCGTGTCCGTCGTCACGATGAAGGACCTCTTGGAGGCCGGAGTTCACTTCGGCCATCAGACGCGCCGGTGGAACCCGAAGATGAAGCGGTTCATCTTCGGCGAGCGCGGCGGCATCTACATCATCGATCTCACCCAGACCCTCTCGCTGCTCGAAGAGGCGCACGCGCTCGTGCGCAACATCGCAGCACGGAAGGGCACCGTGCTGTTCGTAGGCACGAAGAAGCAGGCGCAGGACGCCGTCGCGCGCGAGGCGGCTCGTGTCGGCATGCCGTACGTCAGCCATCGCTGGCTCGGCGGCCTGCTCACGAACTGGCGCACGCTGTCCGAGCGCGTCGAGCACCTGCACGACCTCCGCCGCTTGAAGGCGGACGGCCAGCTCGACCTGCTCCCGTCGAAGGAGCGGATCGCGATGGAAGCCGAGCTCATCAAGCTCGAGGCGAACCTCGGCGGTGTCGCCGACATGAAGCGGCACCCGGACGCCGTCTTCGTCGTCGACTTGAAGAAGGAGCAGCTCGCCGTCCGGGAGGCGCGGCGGCTCGGACTGCCGATCATCGGCCTCGTCGACACGAACGCCGATCCGGACGAGGTCGACCACGTGATCCCGGGCAACGACGACGCGATCCGCTCGTGCGCGCTCGTCACGCAGGTGGTCGCGGACGGGATCGAAGCCGGGCGCCAGCAGGTCGGGGCGGACGAGATGGCGAAGGCTGCGGAAGAGCCGGCCGCCGACGAGCCCGTCGAGGAGTCGGAGCCCGACGCTGCGGCAGAGCCTGCGGCAGAGCCAGAGGCTGCGGCGGAGCCGGAGGCTGCGGCAGAGCCAGAGGCTGCAGCGGAGCCCGTGGAGGCCGAGGCGTGATGTCGACGACGATCTCGGCCAGCCTCGTCAAGGAGCTCCGCGACCAGACCGGTGCGGGGATGATGGACTGCAAGCGCGCGCTCGAGGAGTCGAACGGCGACCTCGAGGCTGCGCAGAAGCTGCTTCGGGAGAAGGGCGTCGCCCAGGCGGCGAAGCGCTCCGGACGCGAGACGACCGAAGGCGTGGTCGTCTTCGACATCACCGGCGAGAACGTCGCGGCGATGGTCGCCATCGGCTGCGAGACGGAGCCTGTATCGAAGAACGACGAGTTCAAGGTCTTCGCCTACCGGACCCTCGAGGCGGTCAAGGACCACGGTGTGGACGTCATTCAGGACCTCGAAGACGAGCGCGTCGAGCTCGTCACGAAGCTCGGCGAGAACATCGTCGTCGCGGGCGCTGTCCGCTACGAGGGCGCGGAGCACGAGCTGTTGACCGCCTACGTCCACCCGCCGGCGAACAAGATCGGCGTCCTCCTCCACGCGAAGGGCTCGCCCGACGTCGCGTACCTCCTCGCCCAGCACATCGCCTGGGCGGCGCCGCTCTACAAGTCCCGGGACGAGGTCCCGGAGGCGGAGGTGAACGCGGAGCGCGAGATCCTGTCGAACCAGGAGGACGTGCTCGAGAAGCCGGAGAACGTGCGCGAGAAGATGGTCGAGGGCCGCCTCGAGAAGTGGTTCGAGGGATACGTGCTTTCCGACCAGGTCTGGATCCACGACACCGACCGCCGCGTCGGCCAGGTGCTCGCGGACGCCGGGCTCGAGGTGGTCGAGTTCGCGCGCTTCGCTCTGTCAGAGTAGGCCCGTGCAGTCGCAACCCGAGCCAGTCGTTCCCGTGGGGACGCCTGCATTCCGGCGCGTCATCCTCAAGCTCTCAGGAGAGGCTCTGAGCGGCGAGCAGTCGTTCGGTATCGACCAGGAGCGCATCGAGTCGCTCGCCAGCGAGATCGTCTCCGTCCACCGCGCGGGCGTCGAGATCGCGATCGTCGTCGGCGGCGGAAACATCATCCGGGGCATGGAGCGCGCGGCCGAGGGCATGGACCGGGCGACTGCCGACTACGCGGGCATGCTCGCGAGCGTCCTCAACTCGCTGACCGTGCAGGACGCCCTCGAGCGTCGCGATGTGCCGACGCGCGTCCTGTCCGCGCTGACGGTCGAGGAGGTCGCGGAGCCGTACATCCGCCGGCGCGCGATGCGCCATCTCGAGAAGGGCCGGATCGTGATCTTCGCGGGCGGCACCGGCAACCCGTTCTTCACGACGGACACGGCGGCGGCACTGCGCGCGCTCGAGATCGGCGCCGAGGCCATCCTGATGGCGAAGAACGCCGTCGACGGCGTGTACGACGGCGATCCGCGCATCGACCCGAACGCCACCTTCATCCCCGAGCTCACACACCTCGAGGCGATCGAGCGCGGGCTCAAGGTGATGGATACGACCGCGCTGTCGCTCTGCATGGACAACGGCGTCCCGATCCTCGTTTTTGCGCTGGAGGAGGGGACGATCGCCCGTGTGACGAGCGGCGAGCGAGTTGGCACGATCATCTCCACGACCAAGACGACGACCGGAGCGAGCCGATGACGATCGAGGAGTTCATTCAGGACGCCGTTCGGCGGATGGACAAGTCCGCCGAGGCGACCCAGCACGAGTTCAACAGCGTCCGCACCGGCCGCGCGTCGGCAGCGCTGCTCGACCGGATCCAGGTCGACTACTACGGGACGGCGACGCCGCTCAAGCAGCTCGCGACGATCAACGTGCCCGAGCCGCGCCTCTTGACGATCCAGCCCTTCGACCCGAGCTCCGTGAAGGCGATCGAGAAGGCGATCATGGAGTCCGATCTCGGTCTGACGCCGTCGAACGACGGCAAGATCGTCCGCCTGCCGATCCCGCAGCTGACGGAGGAACGGCGCAAGGAGCTCGTCAAGGTCGTGCGGCACCTGGCCGAGGAGGGCCGGATCGCCGTCCGCAACGTCCGGCGCGACGTCATGCACCACCTGAAGGAGCTCGTCGACTCCGGCCAGGTCGGCGCGGACGAGGAGCATCGCGCGGAGGAACGCGTCCAGAAGCTCACGGACGAGCACGTCCATACGATCGACGATCTCCTCAAGCGCAAAGAAGCGGAAATACTGGAGGTGTAGGCCTCCGTGGTACGGCTCCTCACCCGTATCCGCTCGCTCTGGACGCTGAAGCCGCCTCCCGAGGAACCCGACCTCCCCGATCGCGCGCGCTCGATCGCGATCATCATGGACGGAAACGGCCGCTGGGCGAGGCGTCGCGGCCTTCCGATCGCAGCCGGACATCGCGCCGGAACGAAGGCGCTCCGTCGGGCGGTCGAGGCGTCGATCGACCTCGGCATCGAGTCGCTAGCGGTGTTCGCCTTCTCCACCGAGAACTGGTCGCGGACGCGCGACGAGATCGACACGTTGATGGAGATCTTCGGCGAGACGATCGAGCGCGAGTTCCCGGACCTCGTGCGCCAGGGCGTCCAGGTGCACTTCATCGGCCGCCGCGACCGCGCTCCCGAGGAGCTGCGGCGGAAGATGGCCGGTCTCGAGCGCGAGACGGCCGAGAACACGGGCCTCAAGCTCTGGATCGCCTTCGACTACGGCGGCCGGGCTGAGATCGTCGAGGCAGCCCGGAAGCTCGTCGAGTCGGGGGTCGAGCCCCGCGAGATCGACGAGAACGTCGTCTCCGCGTACCTCTACGCACCCGAGATGCCGGACCCGGATCTCTTGATCCGGACGTCCGGCGAGCTCCGCGTCTCGAACTTTCTCCTCTGGCAGCTCGCCTACACGGAGCTCGTCTTCGTCGACCGTCACTGGCCCGACTTCACGCCGCGCGACCTCGAGGAGGCGCTCTCGGCGTACGCGAGCCGCCGCCGCCGCTTCGGCGGGCGATGAGCAGCCTCACGTCCCGGCTGCTCGTTGCGGCCATCGGCCTGCCGCTCGTGCTCGCGGCGCTCTGGGCGGGCGGGTGGTGGCTTTTCGCCCTCGTGACGCCGGCGGCCGCGGTCGCGCTGCACGAGTACTTCGCGCTCACGCGTCCGCTACGGCCCGTATCGCTGGCGGGCTACGCAGGCCTGGCCGGGATCCTCTACGCCTCCGAGGTCAGCGGCCTCTTCTGGGCGATTGGCGCCCTGCTCGGCACGCTTGGCATCGCGTTCGTGCTCAAAGGCCTCGGCGGCACGCAGGGCTCACCGACGGTCGCGGTCGGTACCACAGTCCTCGGGACGCTCTGGATCGGCTTCGGGCTCGGCTGCGTCCTGCTGCTCCGGGACACGCCGGAGCACGGCTTCGAGGTCGCGCTCGCCGTGCTGCTCGCGGTGTTCGCAGACGACACCGCCGCGTACGTGTTCGGGCGCCTCTTCGGGCGGCACAAGCTCGCGCCGGCGATCTCGCCCGGCAAGACGTGGGAGGGCTTGCTCGCCGGCACGGTGGCCGCGATCTTCGTCTGCTTCATCGTCCTCTACCAGGATCGCGACACGTTTCTCACGATCGGCGAGTCCGTGCTGCTCGGGCTCGCCGTCGCCGCGGCGGCCCCGCTCGGCGACCTCTTCGAGTCGATGCTGAAGCGGGATCTGGGTGTCAAGGACTCCGGGAAGCTGCTCGGCGGACACGGTGGCGTGCTCGACCGGATCGACGCGATCCTGTTCGCGTTCCCGGCGGCGTTCTTCGTCGTCGCGGCGCTCTACCCATAATGACGTCGTGAAGCGCGTTGCCGTCCTCGGCGCGACCGGCTCGATCGGCCGCCAGGCGCTCGACGTCATCGACGCGCATCCGGATCTCGAGCTCGTCGCCGCGAGCTCCGGATCGCAGCCGATCGACGGCCTCGCGCCGCTGACGCAGGTCGGCGGCGATGCGGCCGAGTTGCTCGAGCGGGCACAGCCGGACGTCGTCCTCAATGCCGTCGTCGGCTTCGCCGGCCTTCCCGCGACGCTCTGGGCTCTCGAGCGCGGCGTCGACCTCGCGCTCGCGAACAAGGAGAGCCTGGTCGCTGCGGGTGATCTCGCGCTCGCGGCGCAAGAGCGCGGGGGAGGTCGGCTGCTGCCCGTCGACAGTGAGCACTCGGCCGCCCTCCAGTGCCTCGGGGAACGCGACCGCGAATCGGTCGACTCGCTAGTGCTGACGGCGTCGGGCGGTCCTTTTCGAGGCAGGACGCGCGAGGAGCTGCAGGGGGTGACGCCGAATGAGGCGCTCGCACATCCCACCTGGACCATGGGCCCGAAGATCACAATCGACTCCGCGACGCTGGCGAACAAGGGCCTCGAGCTGATCGAGGCGCACTATCTGTTCGGCCTCGGGTACGACGCGATCGACGTCGTCGTCCATCCGAGCTCGATCGTCCACGCGCTCGTCCGCTTCCGAGATGGCGCCGCGATCGCGCATCTCGGCTATCCCGACATGCGCGTGCCGATCTCCTACGCGCTGACGTACCCGGAGCGGGCCAGGACGCCCGTACCTCCGCTCGACTTCACGGAGGCATTTGCGCTCGAGTTCCAGCCGCCGGACACCGCCACCTTTCCCATGCTCGCGCTTGCCAGGGAGGCCGGTGTGCGCGGTGGCACGGCACCGTGCGCGTACAACGCGGCGAACGAGGTGGCTGTCAACGCATTCCTCGACGAGCGGATTGCCTTCCTCGACATCGCGGAGGCGGTGGCTGCCACACTGAGGGCGATGGACGGTCATGCGGCGGCCGATCTCGACGACCTGACAGAGGTTGACGCCGAGGCGCGCGCGATCGCCGAGGGAGCGCTGGCAAACGCATGAGCATCGCCATCTCGATTCTGGGCCTCGCGTTCCTGATCTTCATCCACGAGTGCGGCCACTTCTTCGGCGCGATCGCCGTCCGCATGCGCCCACGCGGGTTCTCGATCGGCTTCGGGCCGCCGATCGCAAAGGTGCGCCGTCACGACATCGACTACGCGATCCGCGTGATCCCGCTCGGGGGCTACGTGACGATTCCCGGAATGACGCGTCCGCAGGCGTCGGACGTCGACGCGTACCTCGGTGGCGCCGTCCGCGACGCGCCCGAGCTGGTCGGCCCGTCCGAGCGCCTGAAGCGCGCCCTCGACGCCGAGAGCTTCGAGCAGGCGGGTCACGAGCTGGACACGATCGAGTCGGTCGCGACCGCCGCAGGCGTCGAGAAGCGCGCGCTCACGCGCGGGCTCAAGCAGCTTCGGGACGGCCTGAGCACGGATGCCTACTGGCGCCAGGCGACGTGGCGGCGCATCGTCGCGATCGGCGCCGGCCCGGCGACGAACCTCCTGTTCGCCGTCTTCCTGTTCTGGATCGTGCTCTGGTCGGCAGGCGGCAAGGCGACGACGAAGGTCGACACGGTATTCGCGGACCGGCCGGCGCACACGGTCGGTCTCCAGCCCGGTGACCGCGTCGTCGCCATCAACGGCATCCTGATGACGCCGTCGAGGATCACGGCGACCATCTCCGGCTCGAACGGCAAGCCGCTCACGCTCCTCGTCTCGCGCGGTAACGAGACGGTCGTTCTCGGTCCGATCCGGCCGAAGCTCGACGAAGGCGTGTACAGGCTCGGCTTCCAGCTCGGGGCGGTGCCGCTCGGGCCGGGAGAGTCCGTCTGGGAGTCGATCTCCCTCACCGGCCGCCTGACGAAGGAGATCGCCGTTTCGCTCGGCAACATCGTCCACAAGCAGGGCCGCGAGCAGCTGTCGAGCCCGATCGGGATCGTCGACGAGTCGCACAAGGCAGCGGAGCGCGGCTGGGAGCAGTACCTCGCCGTGCTCGCGTTCATCAGCCTCTCGCTCGGCCTGCTCAACCTGCTGCCGCTGCTGCCGCTCGACGGTGGGCACATCGTCTTCGCGCTCGCCGAGCGGGCCCGCGGCCAGGCGATTCAGACGTGAGATCTACGAGCGCGTCTCGGCCGTCGGCATCCTCCTCGTCGTCCTGCTCTTCTTCGTCGGCCTCTCGAACGACGTCGGGAGGCTCGGGGGCGGCTAGTGGCGAGTGAGCGCCAGATCACGGTCCGTGGCGTTCCGATCGGCGGCGGAAACCCGGTCATCGTGCAGTCGATGACGCTGACGAAGACGCACGACGTCGAGGCGACGACCGCGCAGATCGCTGCGCTTGCATCCGCGGGCTGCGAGATCGTGCGCGTCGCTGTGCCGAAGACCGAGGACGCGGAGGCGCTGCCGAAGATCGTCCGACTCTCGCCGATCCCTGTGATCGCGGACATCCACTTCAACGCGAGCCTTGCCCTGAAGGCGATCGAGGGCGGCGTCGCGGCCGTGCGCATCAACCCCGGCAACATCGGTGGCCCGGACAAGGTGGAGCAGGTCGTCAGGGCGGCGAAGAAGGCGGGGATCCCGATGCGCATCGGCGCCAACTCCGGCTCGCTGCCGAAGCACCTGTCCGGGCTCGCGCAGGAGGACCAGGCGGAGGCGCTCGTCGAGGCTGCGCTCGAGGAGGTGCGGCTGCTCGAGGCGCTCGACTACGGCGACTTCAAGATCTCCGTCAAGTCGAGTCACGTGCCGACGATGATCCGCGCCTACCGGATGCTGTCCGCGAAGGTGCCGTACCCGCTTCACCTCGGCGTCACGGAGGCCGGCACGCCGTTCTCCGGGGCGATCAAGAGCGCCGTCGGCATGGGCGCGCTGCTCGTGGACGGCATCGGCGACACGCTGCGCGTCTCGCTGACGGCAGACCCTGTTGAAGAGGTCAAGGTGGCTTTCGAGATCCTCAAGTCGCTCGGGCTGCGCGAGCGCGGGCCGATCCTCATCGCGTGCCCGTCGTGCGGTCGCGACAACGTCGGCGTCGAGACCCTCGCCGCCGAGGTCGAGGATCGGCTCGACGGCTATGCGGAGGCATTCGAGGTGGCGGTGCTCGGCTGTGCGGTGAACGGGCCCGGCGAGGCGGGGGACGCGGACTTCGGCATCGCCGGAGGCCGCGACGTCGGGTTCGTCTACGCGCACGGGCGCGTGCTGAAGAAAGTCGCGTCGGAGGTGCTGGTCGACGAGCTCTTCGCGGAGATCGACGCCTGGATCGAAGCCGGTATGCAACGGCCGAAGCGGCTGAAGATGGCGAAGCCGGCGGCGCTCGCGATGGCCGAGGCGTCCCTGATCCCGCTCGACTAACCTCAGGAAATGCGGGCATCGAAGCTCTTCCTGCCGACGCTGCGCGAGGACCCGGCCGACGCCGAGGCGGCGAGCCACAAGCTGCTCGTGCGCGGCGGCTTCATCCGCCAGGTGTCGGCGGGCATCTGGACCTTCATGCCGCTCGGCTGGCGCGTCCACGAGAAGGTCGTCCAGGTGATCCGTGAGGAGATGGACGCGATCGGCGGCCAGGAGATGCTGATGCCCGTGCTGACTCCGGCCGAGCTCTGGGAGAAGACGGGGCGCATCAAGATCCCAGAGATCTTCCATCTCCAGGATAGGACGGGACGCCGCTTCATCCTGCCGTTTACCCACGAGGAAACGGTGACGTTCCACGCGAAGGAACTACGCTCGTACAAGGAGCTGCCGCAACTCTGGTACCACTTCGCCGTCAAGGACCGCGACGAGCCCCGCCCTCGGGGCGGCCTGCTCCGAACGCGCGAGTTCATCATGAAGGACGCGTACTCGTTCGACCGCGACGAGGAAAGCGCTCGCGCGAGCTTCGAGGCGAACCGCGGCGCCTACAAGCGGATCTTCGAGCGCTGCGGTCTCGAGACGTACGACGTCCAGGCGGAGAGTGGGGTCATGGGCGGGAAGCTGAGCGTCGGCTTCCTCGCGCCGGCGGAGTCCGGCGAGAACACGCTCGTCTCGTGCGTGAACGGGGACTATGCCGCCGACATCGAGATCGCGCGCGCCCTTCCGCGAGCGCCGACGTTCCCCGAGGCGCTGGTGGCTCCGGAGAGGATCGAGACGGCGGGCGTGACGACGATCGAGGGGCTCGCGGACTTCCTGGAAGTCGACGAGGCTGCGACGTCGAAGGCGATGCCGGTCGTCAAGGACGACACGGTCGTGCTCGTGCTCGTGCGCGGCGACGACCGCCTGAGCGAGACGAAGCTCTACGACGCGCTCGGCATGACTCGGCCGGCGACCGACGAAGAGATTCGCGCCTCCTTCGGCGCGGGCGGAGGCTCGCTCGGCCCGCTCGGGTTCGAGGGCCGGATCATCGCCGACGAGACGCTGCGCGAGGGGCAATTCGTCGCCGGTGCGAACGAGGACGGATGGCACCTGCGCGGCGTCGAGGCGGGCCGCGACTACGAGCCCGAGTTCGCGGATCTGCGCGAGCCCCGCGAGGGCGACCGCTGTGAGGGGTGTGGGGGAGAGCTTCGCTTCCAGACCGCGATCGAGGTCGGCCACATCTTCCACTTCGGGACGTTCTACTCGGGGCCGCTCGATGCGACGTTCCTCGATGAGGACGGCCAGGAGAAGCCGATTCTCGGCGGCAGTTACGGGGTAGGACCTGGACGGGTAATGGCTGCCATCGTCGAACAGCACCACGACGAGCACGGCATCGCGTGGCCGAAGGAGGTCGCTCCGTACGACGTTCACATCGTCGCGCTGCCCGGGCTCGAGGAGCAGGCAGCCGCGCTCGAGCAGCAGCTCGAGGAGCAAGGCGTGAGCGTCCTCCTCGACGATCGCGAGCTGCGGGCGGGCGAGAAGTTCGCCGACGCCGACCTGATCGGCTGCCCGATACGGATCACGCTCGGCAAGCGAACGCTCGAAGACGGCGCCGTCGACTTCTTCGATCGCTCGAGCCGCGAGGAAAGACGGGTACCCTTGGACGAGGTGGAGATCGTCTGATGCCACGCAAGCGGCGGTTCAGCGAGGAGCCCTTCGGCCCGACGACCACGGCCCTGATGGACGAGGGCGGCATCACGTATCGGGGCCTCGCCGCCAAATCGGGGCTGTCGGCCGGCTACCTTAACCACATCGTCCACGGGAACCGCCCGGTGCCCGCGAACGACGTGATCGAGCGGCTCGCGAAAGCGCTCGAGGTCGAGCCCGAGCACTTCCTCGAGTACCGCGTCCGCGTGATCACCGAGCGGCTCGAGGCGATGCCGGACCTCGTCGACCGTCTCTACAAGCGGCTCGCGTAGCTCTCAGACTGGTCGAGCGCTAGTCGAGGGCGGAGCGTGGGTCGACACTCGCGCCGCCGACGTGCACCTCGAAGTGGAGGTGCGGGCCGGACGAGCGGCCGGTCGATCCCACCAGGCCGATCGTGCCTCCCGCCTCGACGGACTGTCCGACGGCGACGTCGATCCGCGAGAGGTGGGCGTACAGCGTCCGGACGTTCTCTCCGTGCGCGATGACGACGGTATTCCCGAACGACCCGCGCGGGCCGGCCCACGTCACTTCGCCGGATCCGGCGGCCTCTACGGCCGTTCCTGCGCCGACGATGAAGTCGACCCCGGCATGGAATGCGTCGCCGCGCGGGCCGAAGCCGTCTCCAACCGGCGCGTCAACCGGCGCGCGGAGCCTGATCGGGCTGGTCGGGATCGGGCTCGTGCGTGCGGCGGCGATCGTCAGCGGGCCCGCCTCGCCGATCTGCGGCAGCCCGCGGAAGCGCTGGAAGCGGGTGACGGCCGCCGCCAACCGGCTGCCGTACGCGCCGTCGAACGGCCCCGAGGGGAAGCCGTGCCACGCCAGGAGAAATTGGAGCTCGGCGACGTCCCACCCGACCGCGCCGTCCGTCAGCCTGCGGCTCCCGAGCCGGTGTTTGCCGTGGCTGCCGAGCGCACGCCGGGTACGCGGGCCGACGACGCCGTCCGGCTCGAGCCCGGCGCGGTTCTGGAAGGCGATCAGCGCATCCGTCGTCCGGGGCCCCCGGAGCCCGTCCACCGGCCCGGAATAGGCGCTTTCCACGCGCAGCGCAACCTGCAGCGCGGCGACATCCGACGCCGGAAGGGATACAGCCGCCTGCGCCGAACTGAGCGAGAGCGCGAAGGCGGCGGCGATAAGTGCTGCCCGCAACACCATCTCCTCTTCTTTCGGCAGCAACGCGCCTGGCGTTTAGCCAGACGCGCGCCGGGTAGACGAGCGCTCGACGGGACGAATGAGAGGGGTAACGGTGCCTGGCAAGAGCGCACACGTCAAGAACGAGAAGCAGTACGAGGCGCTGAAAAACAAGGGCATGTCCAAGGAGCGCGCAGCGAAGATCGCGAACTCGCCCGGTGCTTCGCATCGCGGCGGCAAGAAGTCGGGCTCCGGCGGCGACTCGCGCCACGGCGGCACGACCGCGCAGAAGAAGGCCGCCGGCCGCAAGGGCGGCCTCGCGACGGCGCGCAAGCGCTCGTAGACGCAACAGGTCGAGGGCGGCGGTAACGGGTATCGTTGCCGCCGCGGGGCGTGGCGCAGCCTGGTTAGCGCGCTAGTCTGGGGGACTAGAGGTCGACAGTTCGAATCTGTCCGCCCCGATGGGAAAAGCCCCCGGTTATGGGGCGCGGGCGCGACTCGGGGGTGCGGAGCCTGTAGAGGGACGGGATCTGCGTTCACAAGACGGAAAGCGCCGCGAGGGTGCCGACACAGAGCGCGAGGAGCGCGATCGCCACGGCGGCAAGAAGCGTCCCGACGCGACCGCTCGCGTGCTCCCCCATCAGCGTCCGGTCGCGGCTGATTCCCACGACGAAGACGAGGATGGGCAAGAGCAGGATCGCGTTCAGCGCCTGAGAGAGATAGAGAATGGGGACAAGCGGCGCCGCCGGGAGGAGCACGAGCGCACTGGCGGTGACGATGACTACCGCGAACGTCGCGTAGAAGACGGGAGCTTCGCGAATCGGGTCGTCAAGCTTGGCCTCCTGACCCAACACTTCGCTGACCGAGTACGCCGTTGCGAGCGGCAAGATTGAAGCCGCGAGGACGGAAGCCCCGAGAAGGCCGGCGCCGAAGAGGACCGAGGCGAATCGTCCCGCGAGCGGTTCGAGAGCGCTGGCCGCGTCCCCCGCGTCGTTGATCGATGTTCCCTGCTGATAGAGCGTGTCTGCGCAGGTGACGACGACAAAGAACCCAATAACTCCCGTCATTACCGCACCGGTGACGACATCGATCCTTACGTAGCGCAAGTCCGCCACCGTGAGCTTTTTGTCAGCGGCGTAGGACTGGATGAATGCGAGCCCCCACGGAGCGAGTGTCGTCCCGACAGTGGCCGTGATGGCGAGGAGACCGGCACGCGTAGCAGGCACGCTCGGCACGAGGAGACCGTGGACCGCGGCTCCCCAATCCGGTCCCGTCACGAACGCCGCGACGATGTACGTCGCGAGGAGCGTCGACATGAGCAGAAAGACGTGCTCCACCCGATGGAACGACCCGAGCAGGACGAGTGCAGAGATGGCGACAGCAGCTACAGGGACGGAGACGTAGCGGCTCACTCCCGCGAGATCCAGGCTCGCGGCTACACCGGCGAACTCCGCGCAGGTCGTGCCGATGTTCGCGACGAGAAGCGCAAGAACTCCGACTGCCGCGAGGCGAACTCCATACCGCTCACGCATGAGACCCGTGAGCCCCTGCCCCGTGACGACACCCATGCGCGCGCCGAGTTCGTGGAAGAGGATGAGGGCCAGCGTCGCGAGGCTGAGGACCCACAAGAGCTCGTAGCCGTAGTCGGCCCCGAGGATCGAGTACGTGGTGATGCCGGGTGCGTCGTCGTCTGACAGCCCTGCCAGCAGCCCAGGGCCGAGGACCGCCAC
Organism: uncultured Actinomycetes bacterium; assembly: GCA_963773055.1. GTDB lineage: Bacteria > Actinomycetota > Thermoleophilia > Gaiellales > Gaiellaceae > PALSA-612. The sequence goes on from CAVYZL010000006.1 coordinate 785,238, forward strand.
AAGGAGGAGCAGCGAGCTACGACGGAGCATGACGACGGAATCGAAGGACGCGGCCGAAGCGGTGGCGCGGATGGCTTTCCGGAAGCCTGGTTTCGAGCTCCCGTGCCCTGGCCGCGACACTGGGTCGGACTCGAGCGTGGAGCCGTGATCTCGCATGGGGCGGAAGCCGGGCACCAAGCGCCGCGAGCTCCTCTTCATTCAGGGTGTGCACGCGTGCGGTTGGTGTTACGAGCTGAACCTCATGGCCACGCACGGATGTGAGGTGGAGCTCGTTCCACGGGATGACCCTGGCCGCCGCCCGTCGCGCGAAGACACCGAGACCAAGGCGGCGCAGCAGCGGCGCGGCACCGATTTCAACCCCCACCACTCGAAGCTCGCGATCCCGCCACACGAGCTCGATGTCCGCGACCCTCGTCAAACGCCGGCCCCCAAGGTCGAAGATCTGTGTATCGAGGACGTCGCGCGCGAGCAGGAGTTCGTCGCCGGCAAGCTTGTCCTCGATCGGATCGGCCGTGATCACGACCTCTTCCGCGAACGAAGCGACAGCCGACCACGGAACCCGGCGGCGGCGACGCCCGACGCACACGCGTAGCGCAACAACCAACGGATCTGTTTCGCCGAGGACGATGATCAGGTCGTCGACCTTCCCGATCTTCGTCCCGTCGCTTCGTCGCACCGCGCGACCGAGCTGGTCGGTGAACACGACGCGACCTTAATCCGTCGCTCCTATGAACGAGGCGAGGCTATTGCCGGAGTTGGTCGAGGCGTACCTTCAGGGCCATTCAGGGGACGAGAACCCCGCGTCGAGTGGTCGTGACGCCATTCGGCGAGATGTGGCAGACGAGCGCCGTGCCGCACGCGGGCCACGTCGTCTTTGAGCCGTAGTTCGCCACGTCGCCGATTAGCGGCTGCACCGATAGCGTGTGCTGATGTCTCGATCAATCTCGGAATAGCCAATCGATTAGGAGGGGCGATGTTGAAGACCGTCTACACCTTGGAGGAAGCTCGGCGGATCGGCGAGGAGATCGGAATCGACTGGCTGACGTCACCCTTTGATGTCGAGCAGTTCCGCATGGGGCTCGACGTCGAGATGGAGCACGGCTCGCGCGACCCGGACACCGATGTGACGCGGAACGACGAGATCCTCACCGGCAAGATCGCGTGGGCGCATCTCAAGGAGCTCCCCGACTACTACACGCGGCTCGCCGTGATGGAAGGAGAGGGCGAAGCGCACTGAGCTCATCAATGACCGTTCCCGGATACGGTGCCGCCGGTCTTGTGGCCCCCTCCTGCGAGCGCAGCCCGCCGCCGCGCGATCCCGCGCTCCAGGTAGGCGCTTGCAGAGTCGGAGCGCGCCGCGTTGGCCGACGACATGGAGGCGGTGTTCGGAGGGACGACTAGTACAACGCGTTACCGCGCCTTTGTCGCGAAAGGAGCCGCACCATGACCAAGGTGGTCGCACTCATGTCGATGTCTCTCGACGGGTACGTCGCCGATGCGAACGACGGGGTCTCTGAGGTTTTCGACTGGTGCTTCTCGGGCGACGTCGAGGTCCCCGACAGCGAGCGTCAGCGTCTCGGGAGACGACCCGAACGCGGTGGCGCCGGCGCTCAAGCGGGCCAGGGCCAACGTCGACAAGTACCACTTCTAGATCTCTCGCTGGAGGGTGGGGGCGTTTCGAACCGCCCCCACCCGCCGATGACATTCGGCATGGACAACGCACGCATCGTTGGGTCGGCAACTGGTCGTCCGTTGATCCTGTCGAACGCACTCGGGGCAACGGCCGAGATGTGGAAGCCTTAGCTCTAAGCCGCTGACCGCTGATCTCCGCGTTGTTCTGTACGACCACGAACCAAGGAGCTCGGTTGCAGACCACGGTCGGGACGCCCTCGCCCTCGCCGATCCCTCGAGCTCAACCGGTTCTCCTTTTGCGGCCTGTCGCTGGGCGGAATGGTGGGAATGTGGCTAGTCGTGAACGCTCCCGATCGCATTGACCGGCTGATTCTCGCTTGCATGTCAGCGCGATTCGGCGATCCTGCGGACTGGCATGAACGTGCAGCCCTCGTTCGCTCGGAGGGTATGGCGTCTGTTGCGTACGACGCACTCGAGAAGTGGTTCACGCCGGCATTCAATGACCGCGAGCCATATCGCCGAATGCAACTCGCAATGCCACCTGAGGACTACGCCTTAGGGCTCGAAGCGATTGGCGCCTTCGACTTCCGGGACGAACTGGGGCGCATCGAGGCGCCCACGCTCGTGATCGCCGGTGCGGAGGATGAGGCGACGCCCATCGGCGATGCGGAGCTCGTCGCAGAACTGGTTGACGGCGCGCGCCTCGTGGTCATCGATGACGCCAAACATCTTGCGAACGTCGAGCAGGCTCGTGCGTTCAGTGACGCAGTCCTGGCCCACGTAGTCGGTTAGTCCGCTCTCTCCGCCCATGGAAACGACATGGAATCCACAGGCGCGCGGGCGCAGCGAGATGGGGCCGAGCGTGCGCCGCATCCCAGTTCCCCGTGCTGGGAAGTCGGATCACTCCCCCGACACCACGCTCGGCAACCGCTGATTGTAGTCATAGGTGGCAAAGAGCACAAGCGTCGTCCCCGGCACGAGCGTCGGCTCGGTGCTAAAGAATCGCGCTCCATGGGTCTACTCAGCCTCGTCGTCGCCGTCGGTGCGCTAGCCGCCGCCGCCGTGCTCTTCGCAGCGGCGCTTCGGCTGCCGACGGCCGTCGACGCGCTGCTAACGGCCTACCTCTTTGCTAGCGCGCTCTCGATCGTCGTCGCGCTCGCGCTCTCGCCCGGCGACTGGTTGACGCGAAGTGGGCTGCTCATCGCTTCCGCCGTGGTGCTCGTCGTCGCGATCGCCGTGTGGTGGCGCACCGGACGCCCCGGCTTGCCGTTCGCCCGGCAAGCTCGATCGGCGTGGATCGCGCTCCGCGACCCGCCCGTCTGCCTGCTCGCGCTCGGGGTCGCGGCGGCGCTCGTCTATTCGACCGTGCTCTCGATCGCGACGGCGCCGAACGACTACGACAGCCTCTGGTACCACCTCGCGCGTCCGGCGTTCTGGGCACAGGGGCACGCGGTCGGCTACGTCGCGAACGCGAACGACCAGAGGCTCGACATCTTTCCTCCCGGCGCCGAGATCACCGCCGCGTGGCCGATGGTGCTCGAGGGCAGCGAGCGGTTCGCGAGCCTGTTCCAGCTCGTGGCGCTAGCCGCGACGCTCGTCGCCCTCGCAGGGATCGGACGGCGTCTCGGACTGACCGCTCGCGCGGCGCTCTTCGGAGCGCTCGTCTTCGCCTCGCTGCCCGTGGTCGCGCTCCAGGCCGGGACAGCGCTGAACGACATCGCTGTCACGTCGTTCCTCCTCGTCTCGGTGTGGTTCCTCCTGTCTCCCGCGCGGCTCTGGCCGCTGCTCGGAGCGCTCGCGCTGGCGCTCGCGGTTGCGACGAAGACCACGGCGCTCCTCGCCTTGCCGCTGCTGCTCGTGATCGCGGCCGCTGTCCGTCCGCGCCGCGACTGGGCCCGCATCGCTCTTGCGGGTGTCGGTGCGTTGGCGGTCGGTGGGTTCTGGTACGGCGTGAATCTCATCGAAAAGGGCCATCTGCTGACCGGATACACGCAGGACGACAGCCCGAACCGGAGCGTAGGCGACGCGGCGAGGATGCTCGGGGAGCTGTCCCGGACGCTGGTCGACACCGTCGACCCTGCCGGCGAGGTCGGGCGCGACCGGCTGGTGTACATCCTGGCGGCAGTCGCGCTCGCCGTCGCCGGTGCCGTCGTCGCTGCTCGCCGACGGGTCGCAGCCGCTGCCGCACTGTTCGGCGCCGCCGTCCTTGTGCTGATCCCTGTTGCGACGGCGACCGCGCACGAGCAGCTGCTCCGCGGCTACCAGCACGTCTGGCTGAGGCTCGACGAGCCCGTCGTCGCGTTCTTCGCCTTCGATCGCGACCCGCGGGTGCCGTCACCCATCCGCTCCTGGTACGGGCCGCTGGGTCTGCTCCTATTCGCCGCCGCCGTGCCGCTCGTCGCCCGCGCAGTGCGCCGCCGCGAGATTCCGCGCGGCGCGTGGGTCTTCTTGCTCGCGCCCGTCGGCTATCTCGTGATCGTCGTGCTCGCCATCGACTACGGGGTAGACCACGGCCGGTACTTGATGCCTGCCGTCGCGGTCAGCGCCGCCACGTGGGGCCTCGCGGTCGAGGTGCGCGCGCTCGCCTGGACGGCGTGCGCGACCGCGCTTGCCACCTTGCTCCTCGTCTTCGTCCACTACGAGGAGAAGCCGGCCGGGATCGCGCTCCTCGAGAGGCCGGCACGGGAGTCCGTATGGTCGGCGCCTCGATCGGCAGTGCTGGCCGCCGCGCACGGCCGCGGCCCGTTCGCGGTTGTCGGGAGCCTCACGCGGCCGGGCGCCACGATCGCGCTGCGGCTCCGCCAGGACGACGTCACCTATCCGTACTTCGGCTCGAAGCTCGACCGTAGGGTCGTGCTGGCCCCGGACGGGGACGATCGTCCGCTCGCAGACGCCGGCTGGCTCGTCGTCGCCCCAGGGCTCTCCACACCTTCCTGCAAGACGGCGTGGACGGCGGTGTCTTCGGAGACCGGCGGCTGGCGCGTCTACCGTCGGTCCGGCCGGTGCCCGTAGCGCACGCTCTGGCATGATGCCGCGCACATGCGGCGCGTATTGGCGGTGATTGCAGGGACGATGCTCTTGCTGCCGGCGAGCGCGCTCGCGAGCGGCGACTCGTCGATCTTCTACTACCCGTGGTGGGGGACGAAGAAGGTGGACGGAAAGTTCTTCCACTGGAGCCAGTTCGGGCACGCGCCGCCGACGGACCTCGCGTCGACCTTCTACCCGGTGCGGGGCCCGTACTCGAGCTCCGACGGGGACGTCGTCCGCGCGCAGATGGACGACATCAAGCAGGCCGGCGTCAGCGAGGTGATCACCTCGTGGTGGGGCTGGGGGTCTCGAGAGGACGAGCGGCTTCCCCTCGTCATGCACGTAGCGGAGAAGCGCGGTCTTACGGTCGCAGTCCAGATCGAGCCGTACGAGAAGTGGCAGCGAACGGCCGAGGTGCTCAATCGCGATCTCGGGCACCTCCAGGACGTCGGCATCCGCCGCGTCTACGTCTATCGGCCGTTCGACGGGACGATCGACGACGACGGGTGGAGCGAATTGATCGCGTCGTATTCCGAGATCGAGTTCTACGCCCAGACCACCGACGTCAACCGCGCAGCTGCCGACGGCTTCGTCGGCCTCTATACGTACGACGTCTTCAATATCCGGGGTGGCGCCTTCGCCGGGATCTGCGCCCGCGCGCACGCCGCCGGCATCGCCTGCGCGCCTTCGGTCGGGCCGGGCTACAACGCGTTCCGGTCGACGGGGGACGAGCGGATCCGCTCCCGGAGGAACGGGAAGACGTATGACGACATGTGGCGGGCCGCGATCGCCGCGCAGCCGGACCGGGTCACGATCACGAGCTACAACGAGTGGCACGAGGGGACGCAGATCGAGCCGGCGAAGAAGCACCCACCGGAGCTGTACGACCCATACGGGAACTACGAGGGAGCCTACGGCAAGTACGGTGCAGCCTCCGAGCGCGCGTACATCGTGAGGACGACGTACTGGACGCGGGCGTATCGGCTCGCAGCGGCCGCGACCGCCCTGCTAGAGAACCTCGCGCAAGCCCTTCACGGCGGCCGCTGAGCCGCCGGCGAGCAGCGCCGCTCTCACGTCCGCCGTCGCGACCCCTCGCAGCTCGACGTGGGCGAGATCGATCTCGATCTCCGGCCACCGGTCGACGCCGAGCGCGGCGGCGCCGTTCCGGCCGCCGATGGCGAGGAGCGCGTCCGGCGTCAGCACGTCCCTGCGCAGGGCTTCTCGCCGCGCGATCCCGTCGAGCTGGCGGAGCTCCTCGAGCGGGTCGATGCGGACGTTCGCGTCGGAGCCGATGCAGATCTCGATCCCCCGCTCGAGCAGGCGCCCGACCGGCGCGAAGCCGTCGCCGAGATCCGCCTCCGTCGTCGGGCAGATGCAGACCCGAGTACCAGCGGCGGCGACCAGGTCAAGCTCCGTGTCGCTTGCGTGCGTTGCGTGGATGACGGTCGTGCGCGGCCCGAGGCATCCTGTCTCGGCCAGGAGCTCGATCGGCCGGAGGTCGTGCTCGGCGAGGGACTCTTCGATCTCGCGCGGCTGCTCGCACGCGTGCACGTGTAGCGGCAGCGAGACCGTCTCCGCGTAGCGGCCGATCTCGATCAGCCAGTCTTTCGGGCAGGCGCGGACGGAATGGGGGGCGAGGCCGGCGCGGATCCCACGCTCGACAAGCGCCTCCACCTCTGCGAGATAGGCCGAGACGCTTGGCTGGCGGGAGCGTTCGAGCCCGCCGCGGCCGTAGGCGGCGTGGAGAAGAACGAGCTCGATGCCGGCCGCGGCCGCTGCCTCCGCGGCCGCGATCCCCTCGTCGAAGCCGAGGTAGTGGAACTCGCCGACCGCCGTGTAGCCGGCCGCGAGCAGCTCGCTGTACGTCAGCTCGTACTCGCTGCGGATCGTCGCCGGCGTCTGGCGGGCCGCCTCGGCGAGCATCGTCTCGCGCCAGGCCCAGAAGTCGCCGCCGGCGCTTCGTCCCCGGAGCGCCCGCTGGAAGCCATGCGAGTGGGCGTCGACGAATCCGGGCAGCGAGAAGAGCGCGGTCACACGGGGATTCTCCCCGTTTCCGTGCCGGGCGACGGGCGTCACTATCCTTGGGCAATGAGCGCCCGCGCTGTCTCTGCACCGCTCGCCCGGCTGCCGAACGCGCTCACGATCGCGCGCTTTGCGCTCGTCCCCGTGTTCGCGGTGCTGCTCGCGCGCGGCGACGACGGCCACAGCTGGCCGGCCGCGATCGTCTTCGGGATCGCCGCTGTCACGGACCAGGTCGACGGTTGGCTCGCCCGCCGGTACGACGTCGAGTCGGAGTTCGGGAAGTACGCGGACCCGCTCGCCGACCGGCTGATGATCGACGTCGCCGTGATCATGCTCTTCGTCTACGACCGGCTGCCGTGGCCGGCGCTCGTCCTCATCGTCGGCCGTGACCTGCTGCTCGTCGTCGGCACGCGATTCGTGCTGCCGCGCGGCTACGAGTTCTCCGTCAGCTTCCTCGGGAAGCTCGCCACCTGGATCCTCTACCTCTCGATCGGGCTCGTGATCGCGACTCCCGCCGGCACTGACTGGCCGCTCGTGCTGTTCTGGATCGGTGTCACGCTTGCCGTGATCGCGGCCGTGTCGTACGTCGTCGCCGCGAGGAAGACCGTCCGATGAAGGCCGTCGTGATGGCGGGAGGGGAAGGCACGCGCCTCCGTCCGCTGACCTCGAACCAGCCGAAGCCGATGGTGCCGGTCGTCGGCAAGCCGTGCATGGAGCACATCCTCGATCTGCTCCGCGGGCACGGGTTCGAGGACGTGATCGTCACGCTCGCCTTCCTGCCACAAGCGATCAAGAGCCATTTCGGAAACGGCGAGGAGCTCGAAATGTCGATCGAGTACTCGCTGGAGGAGAGCCCCATGGGCACCGCGGGCTCCGTGCGGCTCGCGGCGACGCGGCTCGACGGCACGTTCCTCGTCATCTCCGGCGACGCGCTGACGGACTTCGACTTGGGCGAGATCGTCGCCTTCCACCGCGAGAAGGGAGCGGCGGCGACGATCGCGCTGAAGGCTGTGCCGAACCCGCTCGAGTTCGGGATCGTGGTCACCGACGAGGACGGCCGCATCGAGCGGTTCCTCGAGAAGCCCTCTTGGGGCCAGGTGTTCTCGGACACGATCAACACGGGGATCTACGTGCTCGAGCCCGACGTCCTCAAGCACGTGCCCGACGACCGGCCGTACGACTTCTCGAAGGAGCTGTTCCCGCACCTGCTCGAGATGGGACTTCCGCTTTACGGTTACGTGTGCGACGGCTACTGGCAGGACATCGGCAACCTCGACCAGTACCGGCAGGCGAACACGGACGCCCTCGACGAGCGTGTCTCGCTCGACGTGACGGGCATCCGCCTACGCGGGAACATCTGGCTCGGTGAGGGCGTCGAGATAGACGATCTGGAGGGGGTCGAAGGTCCGGCGTTCATCGGCAGCTACTCGAGCATCTCGCCCGAGGCGACGGTGGGCGCCTACTCGGTGCTCGGCGCGAGCGTTCGGCTGCGAGAGAGCGCGCGCGTCGTGCGCTCTGTCATCGATTCGTCGACGTTCGTGGGCCGGAACGCGATCGTCGAGGGGGCGGTCGTCGGACGTTCGTGCGACATCCGCTCGCATGCGCGCGTCCATGACGGTGTTGCGCTCGGGGACGGCGTGATCGTCGGGGCACAGGCCGTCGTGATGCCAGGCGTGCGCGTCTTTCCCCACAAGGAGATCGAGTCCGGCGCAACGGTGCACGAGAGCGTGATCTGGGAGGCCGCGGCCGCGAGGCACCTGTTCGGCCGCGAGGGCGTCTCCGGCATCGTCAACGTCGATCTCACGCCCGAGGTGGCGGTCCGGCTCGCCGCTGCGCTCGGCACGGCGCTCCAGCGAGGCGGCCGAGTCGTCGCGAGCCGCGACGCGACGGCCGCCTGTCGGATGATCAAGCGCGCGATGGTCTCGGGTCTCAGCTCGACCGGGATCGGCGTCGCCGACCTCCGGGTGCTCCCGGCGCCCATCAATCGCCACCTCCTGCGGACACAGGGCTACGACGCCGGCTTCCACGTGGGTGTCAGTCCGACGGACCCCGAGATGCTCCAGATCCGCTTCTTCGAGCATCCGGGCATCCAGCTGACGCCGAGGCTCGAGAAGGAGGTCGAGAAGCATTTCACGCGCATCGAGCTGCGACGCGTGGCCCCGTCTCAGATCGGACGTATCGGCTACCCGGTTCGCGTGCGCGAGGGCTACGCGCAGGACCTACTTGAGGTGATCGACCGCGACGCTATCCGCCAGCGCGACTACCGCCTGCTCGTCGACTACGGCGGCTCGGCAGCGTCGTTCGTGCTCCCGCTCGTGCTCGGCCCGCTCGGCATCGAGACGGTCTCGCTTCACGAGTTCGCGGAGGCGGACGCGGACTCGGTCACGTTGCCCGAGTCGCTCGCGCAGGCGGAGCGGCTCGTGCAGACGGTCGGGGCGGACTTCGGCGCGGTGCTGGACCGATCCGCCGAACGGTTGTTCCTCGTCGACGAGAACGGGAAGCAGATCGCGCCCGATCACGTGACGCTGCTGTACGTGGCGCTGCTCGTGCGGATCGGTGCTCGTGGCCGCGTCGCGTTCCCCGGCACGGTGACCGGCGCCGTCGATCGCCTCACGCAGGAATCACGGATCGAGGTTGTGAGAACGGCCGCCTCGCTCGCCCAGCTGTCCCAGGCGGCCGACGAGGACGGTGCGATCTTCGCCGCAGCCGGCGGCGGTGCGTACATCGTCCCGCGTTTCCAACCCGCCGCGGACGGGGTCGCCGCGCTCGCGTTCCTGCTCGAGTTGCTCTCGAAGGAGTCTCGGCCCCTGTCGGAGATCGTGGCCGAGCTTCCCTCCTCGCATGTCGTGCACAGTCAGGTCCCGTGCCCCTGGGCCAAGAAGGGGCTCGCGATGCGCGTGCTGACCGAGCGGCTCAAGGATCGTGATGCAGACGTCACCGACGGCATCCGGGTCTCGGACGAGCGCGGCTGGGGGCACGTCCTGCCCGATGCCGTCGAGCCCGTGCTGCACGTCTACGCAGAGGGGGAGACGATGGGCGCGTCCGAGGCTCTGGCGGAGGAGCTCGAGGCGATTGTCGCAGCCGCCGTCGAGGAAGAGAGCGAAGCCGCCGTAGCGCCAATCTCAAGTTGAGGTTGACCCTTTGCAGGTTGCCTGCTTGAATGGATGAGCAGACCGGGCCTGCCCTACAACGAAAGGCGATGCGTGGAACCCTTCCCTGACCTGTCGATGGACGACGAGGAGCGCGAACGGCTGATCGCCGAGCTCCAGAAGGACGAGAACGACCTTTCGTACGCACGTCGGATGCTCCACGGCAGGATCGACATGCTTCGGGCCGAGAGGACCGCGCGGTTGAAGCAGAAGCCGGAGGACGAGCTCGCGCAGCTCGGCGACGACCGCATGCACGAGGCGCTCGCGATCGGCGTGTCGACGTCGATCGCGGCAGCGAAGGTTGCAGACGAGTTTCCCGACCTCGAGACGATCTCCGACGACGAGCTCGACCAGGTGATCACGCAGCTCGAGGCCAAGGAGAACGACCTGTCGTACCGACGCAGACTGCTGCACGGGAAGATCGACATCCTCCGCTCCGGCGCGAAAGGGGATGACCTGGGCGAGCTCGCGAAGATCCTCTCGGGGAAGTAGCGATCTTCCCGGGAGCAGCTCTCAGATGAGCCACGTCTACTGCTCGGAATGCGGGTTCCAGAACCCCGAGGTTGCGAACTACTGCGCGCGGTGCGGATCGCTGCTCCGCGACGAGGTCGGTGACGAGACGACGCTTTCCTACACACCGGAAGAGGACGGAGACTCCGACTCGGGCTACGAGCCGGTCGAAGGCCCGGCGCTCGTGATCCGCTCCGGCGGCGGTCGGGCCGGCGAGCACTTCATGCTCGACCGCGAGCGCACGACAATCGGCCGCTCGCCCGAGTGTGACGTCTTCCTCGACGACGTCACCGTCTCGCGCCGCCATGCCGTCGTCACGCGGAGTGACGGCTCGTTCGCGATCGAGGATCAGGGGAGCCTGAACGGAACGTTCGTCAACCGGCGCCGGATCGAGTCGGGCGAGCTCGAGGACGACGACGAGCTTCAGATCGGCAAGTACCGACTCGTGTTCCTCGCGCGATGACGACGGCCGTGCGCAGCGCGGGCTCCGGGCCTCCGACGAGCTCGCAGAAGCTCCAGACGATCGGCGCCGTCTGCCGCAAGCTCCGCGCGGAGTTCTCAGACATCTCGATCTCGAAGATCCGCTATCTCGAGGACCAGGGCCTGATCGCGCCTCGCCGGACGGCCGGGGGCTATCGCCTGTTCTCGGAAGAGGACATCGAGCGGCTGGAGACGATCCTTCGGCTCCAGCGTGACGAGTTCCTGCCGCTCCGGGTGATCCGCCAGGAGCTCGCGTCGCAGCTCTCGACGGGGCGCCGGCGCCGCCGGGGAGCGGAGCTCGACGAGGACGCGGTCGAGATCGACCTCGGCGCGCTCTGCGAGCGCGCAGGGATCACCGCCGATCTGATCCGCGACCTCGAGGAATACGGGCTGATCGAAGCAGGGCTGCATGGCGGAGAGCCCTTTTACACGGAGACGGACGTCGAGATCGCGGCCGCGTGCGGAAGGCTCGCGACCGCGGGCATGGACGCACGCCATCTCCGGACGTTCCGGACCACGGCCGATCGCGCCGCGGACCTGCTCGAGCAGGTCGTCACGCCGTCGCTGCGCTCGCGCAACGCCGAGCGCCACCAGGAGGGCATCGAGCGGCTCCGGTCGCTAGGCGAGGCGGCCGAGGAGCTGACGCAGCTGCTGCTCTGGAAGGCCCTCCGGCAGGTCGCGGCGGGTTAGGCTGGGCTCGTGTCCGTCGATCTCAGATCGAAGATTCGCGACGTGCCCGACTTTCCGAAGCCGGGCGTCGTCTTCAAGGACATCATGCCGCTCCTCGCCGATCCGGCCGCGCTCGCGGAGACGGTCGAACGGCTCGCCGAGTGGTCGGAGCCCCGGAAGCCGGACCTCGTCCTCGGCGCCGAGGCGCGCGGCTACATCACGGGCGGCGCACTCGCATGCCGCCTCGGCTGCGGGTTCGTTCCTGCCCGCAAGCCCGGAAAGCTGCCGTGGCACACGGTGGCCGTCAAGTACGCCCTCGAATACGGGTTCGATCAGCTCGAGGTGCACGCCGACTCGATCGCGGCCGGAAAGCGGGTGCTCGTGCACGACGACGTGCTCGCCACAGGTGGCACGGCCAAGGCGACGGCGGAGCTCGTCGAGCAGCTGGGCGGCGTCGTCGTCGGTCTGCCGTTCATCATCGAGCTCGCGTTCCTCGACGGCCGCGAGAAGCTGACGGAGTACGACGTCTTCTCGCTGATCGAGTACTAGCTGGGCTCGACGGGCACGATTTACACGCGGCCGTCCGCCCGGTCGTCTTACATGAGGGCATGTACGACGCGCTCGCAGCTCGCTACACGTTCGCGTGTCCCCGCCACGAACGCGCGAGTGTTCCGCTCTCTTCCTTCCGGGAGATCGAGCGACTTCCGGGCGCCGCGCACCCCGCCGTCTTTCGCGTGCGCTTCGCGTGCGTGTGCGGAGACGACCACGACGGCCTGCTCGCACACGACGACCTCGACTGGGCGCCGCTCGGCGTGGGGGAGGAGGGCACGTACGTGAACCTGATGACGAGCCGCATCGATCACGTCCGCGACGAGCTCGAGGACCTCGCCGTCCGTCGGATCAAGGCCGGGCAGTGGCCCTGGGCGGCGTACTGCTATCCCGAGAATCGCTCGCGTCCGGCTTTCCCGTCCTCCTTCGAGCTGTTGGCGCCGGGAGGACGAGGGTCGATCGGGATCGCGGTGCGCTGCGCGAGCTGCCGGCGGCTGTCCGTCAACGTCGTCACGACGGCCCACATCGACGTCCCGTTCCACCACGACGTGGAGGTAGCGGTCGTGCCGCACGCGATCGCAGACGACGCGTTCCGCACGCTTGCGCAGTTCCGCGACGAGCTGTGGTCCGAGACGTTCGACGCGCGACGTCTCGAGCTCTAGGCGTCTCGAGCTCTAGGACGCGTCAGCGCTTGCGCAGGTGACCCTGGACGCCGCGTGTGCGGACGAACAGGAACACGCTGCCGAACGTCAGCGCGCCGACGAGGAAGCCCATCGCGTTCGAGCTGCCGATCGCGAGCAGGAACAGCCAGGCGTAGAGGCCGAAGGCCAGAGCCCAGAGAAAGGCGGACGTGCCTGCGGCGACGCTCGGCGACCGGAGGTGCATGCTGCAATCCTATCCCGCGCCGCTGCGTGCGCATGACTAAACGGGACCAAGAATTCGCCGAGCCGGTTGCGCTTTCGTCCACCTGCTCCACTGACATTCCGCTTCCGCGTAGTGCCTTTGAAACCGGCTTCGACCTACTCGCGCTCCGTGCTCGGCGCAAGTAGGAATCTAGTGCCTCACCGGACCTCGATCAAGAGGGCCGGGTGGAGAAAAAGCCGCAAAGTGCGGCCAGATGTTCTCCACACTTTCCACACTTCGCCGCGCAGCCTGTGGAGTGCGTCAGAACGTGGACGACCGGGCGCCTGTGGCGATCAGCAGCAGGATGATGGCGGCTGCGACGAGGCGGTACACGACGAAGACCGTGTACGTGTGCCGGCGCACGTAGCCGAGCAGGAACCAGATCGCGGCGAGACCGGTCGCGGCGGCCGTGAGCATGCCGACGACGAACGGGCCACCTGAGCCGGGCGGAAGGCCGCCGCCGAACGCGATGTCTTTGAGCCCCTTGAAGAGGGCGGCGCCGAAGACGACCGGGATCAAGAGGAAGAACGAGATGCGGGCCGCGGAGTCCCGGTCGAGCCGAAGGAACCGCCCCAGCGTGATGACGATGCCGGAGCGCGATACGCCGGGAGCCAGGGCGAGCGTCTGCGCCAGGCCGAGCGAGAAGCCGCGGCCGTAGTCCAGATCCTCGATCGCGCGATCAGTGGGTCGGCGGTCAGCGAGATAGAGCAACACGGCGCCGAGCGCGAGGAAGATCGCGATCTGCCACGGCTCGCCGAGGCGCTTCTCGATGAAGCTCTCGCCGACGGCCCCAGCGAGCGCGGCAGGAATCGTGGCGATGATCACGATCCAGGCGACGCGCTCGTCAGCCGTCTTAACTGCGCGCGCGCGCAAGCTGTGCCACCAGGCGCCGACGAGCTCGCCGAGCTCGCGCCAGAAGTACGCGACGACTGCCACGAGCGTGCCGACGTGGAGCGCCACGTCGAACGTCTTGTTGAAGTCGGGATGCGCCTCGAGATAGGTCCAGTCGAACAGCCAGGGGACGAGGATCAGGTGGCCCGAGGACGACACGGGAAGCAGCTCGGTGAAGCCCTGGACGGCGCCGAGGACGAAGGCCTGCCAGTCGGTGAGGGCAGTGGACGAGTCGCCGACGCCGAGGATGCAGAGCAGCAGGGCGATCGCGAGCGCGACGCCGGCCACCACGACGATCCCGACGCGCTGCCGCATTGCGCGGCATCGTAGTCGAGCGCTCGCAGACGGGCGGGAGGTCGCGCGGTCTGTTGTCAGTGAGGGCTTTCCGCTGACTTGACATAACAAACGTTATCGTGCAGACGAAATCGGGCCTGGCGCTTGACGCGCGGGCTATCCTTACCCACGCGCTGCAGAGGATGGCGACACCACGGGCGTAGTCGGCAGGCGTACGGCTGTGCCAGGGCGAGGCTTCGAAACCGGAGGGCGGACGCATTAGCGAACAGCCGACCGAAGCGACGATCGATTTCGAGGCCCTCCCCCAGAGCGAGGACCTGAACCAGCTGCTCGAGGCGGGTGAGGCGGCGGGCTTCGTTCGCGCGTCCGAGCTCGCGGAGCTCATCGACGCCCACGGGTTCGACGCCCTGGAGACGGATGCCGTCTACCGCGAGCTCGAGGGCCGCGGCATCGACGTCCAAGACGATGACCAGGGGTCGATCGCCGCGCTGCTGACGGCGCCCGTCGAGACGACGACCGACGCGCTGCAGCTCTTTCTTCGCGAGGCTGGTCGTCACCAGCTCCTGACCGCCGCGCAGGAGGTCGAGCTGGCGAAGCGGATCGAGCGCGGCGACGACGCGGCCAAGCAGCGCATGATCCAGTCGAATCTCCGCCTCGTCGTCTCGATCGCAAAGAACTACCGCAACCAGGGCCTTCCGTTCCTCGACCTGATCCAGGAAGGCACGCTCGGCCTGATCCGCGCCGTCGAGAAGTTCGACTGGCGCCGCGGCTACAAGTTCTCGACCTACGCCACCTGGTGGATCCGTCAAGCCGTCGCCCGCGCGCTCGCGGACAAGGCGCGCACGATCCGGATGCCGGTGCACATCGTCGAGCGCCTGCAGAAGATGAACCGTGCAGAGCGAAACCTCTGGACGCAGCTCGGCCGCGAGCCGACGCTCGAGGAGATCGCCGAGGAGGCGAGCCTGCCGATTCAGCAGGCACGCGAGGTAAAGGCGGCTGCGCGCGCCGCCACCAGCCTCGACCAGCCCGTTGGTGAGCAGGAAGAGGCGGTGCTAGGGGACTTCGTCGCCGGCGACGGGCCGTTGCCGGACGAGGAGGTCGAAGTCTCGCTCCGGAGCCAAGCGCTCCAGGCCGCGCTCCAGACGCTCAGCGTCCGGGAGCGTGAGGTGCTCGCGCTTCGGTACGGCCTCGACGATCACGATCCGAAGACGCTCGAGGAGATCGGGCGGCGCCTCGGCCTGACGCGAGAGCGCGTGCGGCAGATCGAGGTCGAGGCGCTCCGCAGGCTCGCGAGCCTGCGCGAGATCCAGGCCGTCCCCTATTGACGCGGGCTAGTCGGTCTCGAGATAGAAGGCGAGCTCTGGCGCGATGGCGCGGAGCTGCCGGAACGCACGCGTCTCGAGCTGCCGCACGCGCTCGCGCGTGACGCCGAGCTCGCGGCCGATGTCGTCGAGTGTCTGCGGCGGCTTTCCCTCGAGCCCGAACCTGAGCACGAGGAGCTGGCGAAGGCGCGGCTCGATGCGGTCGAGCGCCTCGCGTACCTCTGCCGCTCGGATGTGCTCAGTCGTGACCCGGTCAGGTCGCTCGGCGTCCTCGCTCTCGATCAGATCGGAGTAGAGGCTTCCGTTCTCGCCGAGAGGCGTCTCGAGGCTGATCGCGTCCTCGACGAGGTCGATCAGGTCGGCGACGCGCGCCTCGGTGTAGCCGGACTCGGCGGCGATCTCGGCGACCGTCGGCTCGCGGTTGTGCTTCTGCGCCAGGACGCGGCGCGTGCGCATGACGCGGCGGGCCTGGTCGGACACGTGCACCGGCAGCCGAATCAGACGGCCCTGGTCGGCGAGCGCACGCGTGATCGCCTGGCGGATCCACCACGTGGCGTAGGTCGAGAGCTTGTAACCCATCCGGTAGTCGAACTTCTCGACGGCGCGGATCAGGCCGAGGTTTCCCTCCTGGATCAGATCGAGCAGCGGAACGCCGGCGTGCCGGTAGTTCCGAGTCAGGGACATGACGAGCCGCAGGTTGCACTCGATCAGCCGACGCTTCGCCGCCTCGTCGCCTGCGTCCTTGCGGCGTGCCAGCTCGCGCTCTTCGTCCCGCGTCAGCAGCCGTCCGCCCCCGATCTGGCGGACATAGAGCTTCAGTGGATCCCGCGTCTGCGGCGCCCCTTCGTCGACCTCGTCGGCAGGCAGCTCCTCGAGGAGCGCCGGCGACGGAGCAACGACCTGGTCCTCGAGGCCCTCGTCTGCAGGCAGGGGTTGTGCCATCTCGTTTCGAGCTATCGGCACGGAGCCCGGTTCGCGTGAGCCTTATTCCCGGATCGAGCCGTCCGGCGCAACCTCGACGTCCATCTCCAGCAGCCGCTCGCGGACGAGGAACTGGAACGTCGACCAGGCGCCTCGCCTCGCCTCGAACATCCGGTAGACCTGCCACTCCGTCATCAACGACGCGTCTTCCTGCCGCGCTTGCTTCCAATCGGCGAACCGAGGCAGGCGACCGAGCCGGCGCGAAAGCTCGACGCCCTGGTCGATCGCGCGCTCGAGGCGCTCCTCCCCCACCGGCACGTCGAAGCCGGCTTCGCGGAGCGCATTCGACAGTGACCCGAACGTGTGCCAGTAGAGCGACTTGGACGGCACGAGGCCGCGGTGCTCGTCGATGTCCTTCGCCGTCGGCACGTGACCGATCGTCTCTCCGAGCTGACGAAGGCAGTCGAGAAGCTCGTCGCGCGTCGCGAATCTTCGCGGCATCAAGCCCGCCTGGCGCTTGGCGGCGTTCCAGGTGCCGAAGCGCGCGATCACCGTCTGCGAATGGACGCGCGTCGTCGGATGCGCCTCGAACTCTCGCATCGTCGGCGACCGGCCGAGCTCAGCCGCGCACGCACGGAGCTGGTCGAGGATCTCCTCATCGGTGTAGCGCTTGCGGATCCCTGCCTGGAACTCGGCCAGCGCCTGAGGATCGACGCGCGGCACCGCCCGCCGAGCACGTTTTCGAGCCATGCAAATCAGAATAGAGCGTTGTGGAAGATTCGCAAGTAGAGGAGGTATGTGTTGAATCGTGAGCGGAGGGGTGACTACACTGGCGCCGTGCGGGTGGAGGTGGAGACGGCGCTCGCTCGAGCCGCGGGGCGCCTCTCACGCGTCGCGCGCCGAGGCGGCGGCACGACCGTGCCGGGAAAGCTCCTGACTGCGATCGACCCCGCCGCCGTCACGACGCTGGCGGCGGCGCCTCGAGGACGGCTGCGTCGTCCTCTCGGCGACGAACGGGAAGACGACGACGGCGTCGATGGCAGCTTCGATCCTCTCCCCTCGCGTGCCGCTCGCGCACAACGCGGCCGGCGCGAACCTCCTGTCGGGCGTCGCATCGGCGCTCGTGGCCGCAAAAGGCGCGAGGCTCGGCCTGTTCGAGGTCGACGAAGCGGCGTTGCCGGAGGTCGTGCGCAGGGTCTCGCCGCGCGTGGTCGCGTTCGGGAACCTGTTTCGCGACCAGCTCGATCGTTACGGCGAGCTCGAGATCGTCGCGGATCGCTGGCGCGCGCTGGTTGAAGGGCTGCCGCAAGCGACGACCGTGGTCGCCAACGCGGACGATCCGCTCGTGTCCGATCTCGCCGACGGGCACGGCGCCGTTGTCACGTACGGGATCGACGATCCGAGCGCGGGCTCGACGGTTCTCCCCCACGCGGCGGATTCGAAGCGCTGTCGCCGCTGTGGTGCCGCGTACCGATATGTGACGGCGTACGTCGGTCATCTCGGGGAGTACGAGTGCCCGGCGTGCGGCCACCGCCGGCCGCCGCTCGACGTTGCCGCACGGCGCGTCGCGCTGGACGGGATCGAGAGCGTCGCGTTCGATCTCGAGCTGCCGGAAGGAACCAGGCGCGTGCGGCTGCGGCTGCCGGGTGTCTACAACGTCTACAACGCGCTTGCCGCGGCAGCGATCGCGCGCGTGGTCGGAAGCTCTCTCGACGAGATCGCCGCCGGCCTCGAGAGGTTCGAGCCTGCGTTCGGTCGCTTCGAGCGGCTCGACGTGGACGGGAGGACGCTCCTCGTGCTCCTGATCAAGAACCCGGCCGGCGCCAACGAGATCGTGCAGACGCTCGTGCGCGGGCCAACGGCTCGGCGTTGCCGTGATCGCGCTCAACGACGAGATCGCGGACGGTCAGGACGTGTCGTGGATCTGGGACGTCGACTTCGAGCCGCTGATCCCCCTCCTCGACCGCCTGATCGTGTCCGGCGGGCGCGCGGCGGAGCTCGGGCTCCGCTTTGCATACGGCGGCCTCGATGAGAGCGCGATCGACGTCGTCCCGAGCATCGCGGATGCGCTTGACCACGGTCTCGCGGCGACAGCAGTCGGCGCCGAGATCGCGTTTCTGCCCACGTACACCGCGATGCTCGAGCTGCAGCGGATCGTCGCCGACCGCGGCTATGCGCGGCCGTACTGGGAACGCGTGGCATGAAGGTTCTCGTCGGGCACCTCTATCCCGACCTTCTGAACATCTACGCCGACCGCGGGAACATCGCAGTGCTCGCGCGCCGGGCGAGCCGACGAGGGATCGATCTCGACATCCGACCGATCGGTGTCGGAGACCCGACGCCCGCCGACGTCGATCTGTTCTACATCGGCGGCGGGCAGGATCGAGAGCAGGCCCTGATCGCCGACGACCTCGCGGCCAGGGGCCCGGCCATCGCAGCGGCGGTCGAGAGCGGCGCCACGGTGCTTGCCGTCTGTGGCGGATATCAGCTCCTCGGTCGCTCGTACCGCGACCGCTCGGGTGTCGAGCTGGCGGGCGCCGGCGTCTTTCCCCTCGACACTGTCGGCGGCGAGCGGCGGATGATCGGCGACGTGCTCCTCGAGTGCGAGCTAGACGGCGAGCGGCGGACGGTAGCGGGCTTCGAGAACCACAGCGGACGAACGGTGCTCGACGCGGGTGCGACTCCGTTCGGCCGCGTTCTCCACGGGTTCGGAAACGACGGCGAGTCCGGCTTCGAGGGGTGCCGCGTCGGGCGCGCGATCGGCACATACCTCCACGGTCCGTTGCTGCCACGTAACCCGTGGCTCGCCGACTGGCTGCTCGCGCACGCTGTGGCGCACCGAAGCGGCCAGCTGCCCGAGCTTGCTCCGTTGCCGGACACGCTCGAACGCGAGGCGCACGCCGTCGCTACCGGGCGGGCGCGGGCACGCGGCGGACGCGGCTAGGCGTCGTGACCGACGGGCTCGCCTTGGGCTTCCGGCGAATGGGGCGCGAGGATCTCCCGCTTCTCAGGGCGCCCAGAGCGCGCCGAGATAGGCGACAGGGTCCCCCGGCTGCCAGCGTTCGAGGAAGCGCTGGATCGGCGGATGGAGGACGACGTCGTGCAGCTCGTCGAACGTAAACAGCCGATGCCCCCGCACGGCCGCGTCCTCGGAGGTCACAGCCTCGAGCGAGCGGCCGGTGAGATCGGCGGCGAAGATGATGTGGACGACGTGCTTCCGGCGCGCGCTGTTCGCCGGCGCGATCGAGTCGACGAGCGCCACCGGCCCCTCGAGAGGCAGCTCGTCGCTGATGCCGAGCTCCTCCTGGAGCTCTCTGCGCAGCCCCTCCAGGAGGCTTTCGCCCGCGTGGACACCACCGCCGGGCAGCAGCCAGTACTCCTTTCCCGGCTTCTCGTGGCGGCAGAGCAGGAACCCGTCGCGCCAGCGAAGAACGGCCGAGACGCGAATCCGTGGCTGGGCGAACATGTCAGTCAGTGCCCGGAAGACCCGAAGCCGGCCGCCCCGCGCACGGTCTCCGGGAGCTCGTCTTCCTCGACGATGGACAGCGCCGCGATCGGGACGACGAGGAGCTGGGCGATGCGCATGCCCGCCTCGACGACGAACGACGCCGTGTGGTCGGTGTTGATCGCGATCACCCGCAGCTCACCGCGGTAGCCGGAGTCGATGATGCCCGGCGTGTTTACCAGCGAGATCCCGTGGTGAAGCGCGAGCCCGGAGCGCGGGACGACGAAGCCCGCATGGCCGTCCGGGATCGCGACGGCGATGCCGGTCGGGACCAGCGCCCGCTCCCCCGGGCCTAGCTCGACGGTCTCGCACGCGACGAGGTCGAGCCCGGCGTCACCCGGGTAGGCGCCGTCGGGGAGCACGGCATCGTCGCGGAGTCGCGTGACCTGGAGGTCGATCACGACGAGCTGATCGCGGCGGTGCTGGAATCGGCGACGAGGTATTCGGCGTACCGGCGCACCTCGCGCTCGGGTAGTCGCGCACGCACGAACACGCCGTCGGCACGATCCTCCCGCCTCTCGATCGGTGGACCGAGCGCGTACAAGGCCGAGAGCACGGCGCCTTGCTCGTAGGGAACGAGCAGCTCGACGAGCTCGAAGCGGTCCTCGAAACGTAGAGCGATGTGGCGGCGAAGCTCTTCGAGCCCCTCGCCCGTGTGCGCGGAGACCTGAGTTGCACCGGGAAACCGGTTGCCCAGGCGCCGACGCGCGAGCGCATCGACGGCGTCGATCTTGTTCAGGACGATCTCGACCGGCAGCTGGTCTGCGCCGATCTCGGCGAGGACGCCGTCGACCGCGCCGACCATCTCGTCGAGCGTCACCTCCGGCGTGGACGCGTCGACGACGTGGAGCACGAGCTCGGCCATCAAGGTCTCCTCGAGCGTCGCGGCAAAGCCCTCAACGAGCTCGTGTGGGAGTCGGCGAATGAAGCCGACCGTGTCGGTGACGAGATACCGCCTGCCCTCGTGCTCGAACGAGCGCGTGGTCGGATCGAGCGTCTCGAACAGCCGGTTGTCCACGGAGACGCCCGCGCCCGTGAGCGCGTTGAGCAGGGTCGACTTGCCGACGTTCGTGTAGCCGGCAAGCGCTATCGTCGGCGTCGCCGAGCGGACACGCGACTTTCGCCGTGTGTCGCGCTGCTTCGAGAGCTCCTTCAGCCTGCCCTTGAGAACGGAGATTCGCTGGCGGGCGAGGCGGCGGTCTGTCTCGAGCTGGCTCTCCCCCGGTCCGCGCGTCCCGACGCCGCCGCCGAGGCGCTCGAGGTGCTGCCACATGCCCCGCATGCGCGGCAGGTTGTACT
The DNA here is from genome assembly GCA_963773055.1 of uncultured Actinomycetes bacterium. Lineage (GTDB taxonomy): Bacteria > Actinomycetota > Thermoleophilia > Gaiellales > Gaiellaceae > PALSA-612. Next base: position 806,411 of record CAVYZL010000006.1, read on the forward strand.
CGAGCTGCGCGAGCTCGACCTGGAGCTTGCCCTCGGCCGTGACTGCGTGCTGGGCGAAGATGTCGAGGATCAGCTGGGTGCGGTCGACGACACGCGCCTCGAGGACGTCTTCGAGGCGGCGCTGCTGCGGGGGAGCGAGCTCGTCGTCGACGACCAGCACCTCCGCCTCCGCGCCGGCGAACGCCGCCTTCAGATCTTCGAGCTTGCCCTTTCCGACGTACGTGCGAGGGTCCGGACGGGCGCGGTGCTGGACGAGCTCGCCGACCGGCTGGAGGCCTGCGGTGCGCGCGAGCTCGTGGAGCTCTGCCAGCTCCTCCGCTTCCCGTGCGGGCGGCAGGCACGCGACGACGAAGCCGCGCTCTGCCGCGGCTCCGGGGGCTGGGTCGGGCTGTCGGTGGGTCACCGCACCATTATGCAGCGGTGCCAACGCGCGACGGGGAAACCGCTAGCGTTGGCGCGTGCGCGTCTCGCCCGTCCTCGAGGAGCAGACGACCTATCCCTTTGTAACGCTCGAGCGCGCGAAGCGGGAGACGGCTGCACGCGGGATCGAGATCATCGACTTCGGACAGGGTGACCCGCGCGAGCCCACGGACCCCCGGATCCGGGAGGCTCTGGCTGCGGGTGTCGCCGAGACGATGGCGTACCCGAAGGCGGAGGGGCTGCCCGAGCTCCGCGAGGCGATCGCCGCGTGGTGCGGTCGCCGGTTCGGCGTCGCTATCGACCCTGACCGGGAGCTCATTCCCACGTACGGCAGCAAGGAAGCGATCTTCAGCTTCGCCCAGGTCGTGCTCGATCGCCACAGCTCGAAGGACACCGTGCTCGTGCCCGACCCCGCGTATCCCGTCTACGAGCGCGGCGCAGAGTTCGCGGGCGCCAGGGTCGAGCGCGTCCCGCTGCTCGAGGAGAACGGGTTCCTCCCGGATCTCGGCGCGATCCCCGATGAGACGCTCGCCCGCACGGCACTTCTCTGGATCGACTATCCGAACAACCCAACAGCGGCCGTGGCGCCCCCGGCGTTCTTCGACGAAGTGGCGCGACTGGCCGAAGAGCACGATTTCCTCGTCTGCTCGGACGAGGCGTACAGCGAGCTCTGGTTCGACGAGCCTCCGGCGTCCGCGCTCGGCGCCGCCGACCGACGCCGCGTCGTCGTGTTCAACACGCTGAGCAAGCGCTCGTCGATGACCGGGTACCGGTCGGGGTTCGTCGCCGGCCCCTCGTGGCTCGTCGACGCGCTCAAGAAGTACCGGCCCACGGTGGGGACGGCGCCGCAGGAGTTCGTCCAGCGCGCGTCGATCGTCGCGTGGGGCGACGAGCGAGCACGTGGAGGATGCGCGACAGCGATACCGGCGAAAACGGGAGGCCCTCCTCCCCGTCCTGGAGCGGAACGGCTGGCGTATCGCCGGGAAGGCCGCAACGATGTACCTCTGGCTCTCGGTCCCGGCGGGCGAGTCGTCCGAGCACGCAGCGGCGCGCCTGCTCGAGCACGGGATCGTCGTTGCTCCCGGCTCGTACCTCGGGCGCCACGGCGAGGGCTACGTGAGGCTCGCGCTCGTGCCCACGGTCGAGGACTGCGAACGGGCGGCGCGGATCCTCGAGGACGCGCTCTAGTGGACGCTGCGCGGACGCTCGAACTGGTCGACGCCCTGGACCGCGGGGAGCTTCGCGTCGCCGAGAAGGACGGCGACGTTTGGGTCGTCAACGAGGAGGCGAAGCAGGCGATCCTCGAATACTTCCGCCTTCGCGAGGTGGAGCCGATCGAGGTGGGGCCGTTCGCGTATCTCGACAAGATCCCGCTCAAACGACCCGATCCAAAGGCTGGCGTCCGCGTCGTGCCGCCCGCCGTCGCGCGCTACGGCTCGTTCCTCTCGGAAGGCGTCGTGATGATGCCGAGCTACGTCAACATCGGCGCCTGGGTCGGGCCACGCACGATGATCGACACCTGGGCGACGGTCGGCTCGTGCGCGCAGATCGGCGCCGACGTCCATCTGTCGGGAGGGGTCGGCATCGGCGGCGTGCTCGAGCCCGTGCAGGCCCGCCCCGTGATCGTCGAGGACGGTGCGTTCATCGGTTCCCGCTGCATCCTCACGGAGGGAGTGATCGTCGGCGAGCAGGCCGTGCTCGCGCCCAACGTCTCCCTCACCGCCTCTGTGCCCGTGATCGACGTCACGGGGCCGGAGCCGGTCGAGCACCGTGGCGTCGTTCCCCCCGCTCCGTCGTCGTCCCGGGAACGCGGCCGAAGGAGTTCCCGGCCGGCACCTTCGACGTTGCCTGTGCTCTCGTCATCGGACGGCGGACCGAGGCGACCGACCTCAAGGTGAGCCTCAACCACACGCTGCGCGAGTTCGGCATCGGCACGGGCTAACCAGATCCTCTTGACAGGTGACCATTTGGTCACCTAATATCGAAGCGTGGACGAACCGGTGTTCAGGGCGCTCGCCGATCCGACGCGCCGCGCGATCCTCGACCTGCTCTACGACGAGGACGGCCGCACGCTCGGAGAGCTCCAGTCTCACTTCGAGATCACGCGCTTCGGTGTGATGAAGCACGTCCGTGTGCTCGAGGAGGCTGGGCTCGTGACGACGCGCAAGGTGGGAAGGGCGCGTCTCCACTACCTGAACCCGGTCCCGATCAGGGAGCTCCACGACCGCTGGACACGGAAGTTCGCCGCCCGAGCGAGCGACTCACTGCTCGCTCTGCGGGCCCACCTCGAGAAAGGAGCGAACATGGCCACGGCCGAAAAGCCGTCGCACGTGTACGTCGTCTTCATCGAGACGACGCCCGAGCGCATCTGGGATGCGCTCACGAAGTCGCAGTTCACCGAGCAGTACTACTTCGCGAGCACCGTCGAATCGGACTGGACGGAGGGCTCCGACTACGAGTACCTGATCCAGGGACAGCAGGCGATCACCGGAAAGGTGCTGGAAGCCGTCCCCCCCACGCGCCTCGCGATGACGTTCGACGCCCGCTGGGACGCGGACGTCACGCCCGACCCCGCGTCGCGGATCACGTGGGAGATCGAGTCCGTCGGCGACGAGCTCTGCAAGCTCACTGTCGTTCATGACGGGTTCAACGAGGAGACGGCGACGTTCGGGCAGATCGCGGGCGGGATGCCCCTGATCCTCAGCGGCCTGAAGACGCTGCTCGAGACGGGGAAGCCGCTGCCGATGCCCGTGATGGCGTAAGGCCCTGCGAATGCGGAGCGCGTCAGCCGGCGACGCGCTCCACCGGGCCTATGAGCGTCGCTTTGCCGCCCGCGATCTCGACCGTCAGCTCTCCGCCGGGGAAGCGCACGACTGTCCTGCCTTCGCCGGTCGTCGCGGCCGCGATCGCGACCGCGCTCGTGCCCGACGATTGAGTCTCTCCGACCCCCCGCTCCCAGACGCGCGCCGTCACCCGACCCGGTTCCTCGACCCGCACCACCTGGACGTTCGTGCGCTCGGGGAAGCGCGGGTGGGTCTCGAGCGCAGGCCCGATCGTCCCCACCTCGCCGGGGTCGGCAGTGACGACCGCGTGCGGATTGCCGACGTCGACGAGCGTCACGTCGTATCCGCCGACGTTCTCCCAGCCGACGACGCGCACGTCGCCCAGGTCCTGGGCGATCGAGTCGGCGCCTACACGGGCGGTCACGGTCCGCGGCCCGACGACGACCCGCACCGTTGCTGCGCCCGTGCGGTCTGAGAGCCACCTGGCGGCGATGCGGGTGCCGTTGCCGGACATCTCCGCCCGCGAGCCGTCCGTGTTCCAGATCGCGAGCTCGACCCAGTCGTCTCCCGAGCGGAGCATCTGGAGGATGCCGTCCGCGTCGCCGACTGCGGCGCGAACGCGTTCAGCGTCGAGCGGCTCCTCCGTGAGCAGATAGACGTTGCCCGCTGCGTGCCAGCGCGAGGATCTCATCGGCGATCTCGTCCGGTGGACGATCGGCGGCGACGCTAGCAAGACCTGGAATGCGGCGCATCCACTTGCGCTGGTACGCGGCGAGCCGCTTCGTACGCACGATGACTGCCTCGCGAGCCTCGTCGGCCGGGAGCTCGGCAATCTCTCGGAGGCCGATGATCTGCGCCGCCGTCTGCGACAGCCTGCTTGCCTGCGCGCGCTCGACCTCTTGTACGGCACCTTTGTCGAACATCGCGGCGGACCGAGCCTCGATCCGCCGGTCGAGCTCTACGCGCGGTACCTCGAACCCGAACACCTGCGTCGGATGGCGGTAGCGCTTGCTCCACAGCGCGTCCTCGACGGGCGCCAGCGACGCGCCGGCTTCGCTCAGCTCGAGCGCCCGCACGACCCGCTTGCGGTCGTTCGGATGGACGCGGCTCGCGGCAGTCGGATCGCGATCCGCGAGCAGGGCATGCGCTACTTCCGACCCTTTGTCGTCGTAGAGGCGCTCCCACTGCTCACGCGCACCCTCCGCGGGCGGCGGCGGCAGCTCGAGGTCGGCGAGAGCGGCGCGGAGGTAGAGGCCGGACCCGCCGACGACGACGGGCGTCAGTCCCCGCGCCAGGGCGCCGTCGATCGCCGCGTGGGCGAGATCCTGGTACTCGGCGACCGATGCCTCGTGCTCGAGATCCCAGATCGCGACGAGCTCGGTCGGCTCGCGCGGCTGTGCCGTCAGGATGGGTACCCCGCGATACGCCTGCATCGAGTCCGCCGAGATCGCGACCCCGGGAATGCGCTCGAGGATCGCGGCCGCCACAGCGGTCTTGCCCGACGCCGTCGGGCCGAACAGCGCGAGCACGTTCACGGGCGGAGCCTCTCGCGAGCCGCGTCGAGGTCGCCGTCTTCGAGGCCGGCGGCGCGGAGATATTCCTCTGCGCCCGCGTACCTGTCATCCAGCGTCTCGAGAACACCCGCCATGGCCGCCGCGGGGACGGTGGCGAGAAACTGGCGGGCCTCTCGCTCGTCCTCGTCGGGAGTCTCGATGATCCAGCGGGCCACGCGCGGCGCCCAGCTCGGCTCGCTCCGCGCATAGTCCTCGGCGATCGCCTCCGCAGGCACGCCCGCGAGCCGGAGGAGGAGAGCGGACACGAGGCCCGTCCGATCGACGCCCCCCGCGCAGTGGATCGCGACGCATCCCTCGGGTGCGCGCGCGACGGCGCGCACGGCCTCGGCGAAGCGTTCTCGATACCGATCGATCCGGTCGACGTAGAGCGCTCGTCGTCGCTCTGCGTAGTCGCTGATCTCTTTGAAACGGTGGTCTCGATCCAGGCCGTCCCACTCGTCGCCGAACACGGGCACGTAAACGACCTCGACATCCGGACGGTGGTGTGGCTCCTCGTCGACCTCGTGTGGCCAGCGGAGATCGACTATGCGGCACACGTCGTAGGCGGCCAGCGCCTGCCAGCCTCCGTCGGAGAGGCCGGCGAGGTTGTCGGCTCGCACGACCGCGCCGTAGAGGGTCTCGCTGCCGTCCGCGGTCGGCAGCCCGCCGAGATCGCGGACGTTCACGCAGCCGTCCCAGGCGAGCTCCCGGCTCGTGCCCACGGGGCTCAGGCCGCGACGAGCGCGGGCTGCTGGCCGCGCAGCGTCGTCGACGTCGCAGCGGTGATCTCGACGTCGACGAGCTCACCAGGCGAAGCGGTCCCCGCGAACACAACCGTCGTGTTCCGGCGTGTGCGGCCGCTGAGGAACGATCCGTCGAGCCGGCTCGGTCCTTCGACGAGCACCTGCTCCGTGCCTCCGACGCGCGTGGCATTCCGCGCTGCTGCGACGCGCTGCACCGTCTCGACGAGGCGCTCGATCCGCTCCTGCTTGACCTCGTCCGGTACCTGATCGTCCATCGCCGCTGCTTCGGTCCCGCTCCGCGGCGAGTAGACGAACGTGTAAGCGCCGTCGAAGCCGACCTTTTCGACGAGCGAGACCGTCTGCTCGAAGTCGTCCTTCGTTTCGCCCGGGAAGCCGACGATCAGATCGGTGGTCAACGCGAGATCGCCGATCGCAGACCGCAGATCGCCGACGAGCCGCAGGTAGCGCTCCCGCGAGTACGTCCGGCGCATGCGCTTCAGAACGGTGGTCGACCCCGACTGCGCTGGCAGGTGCGTGTGCTCGCAGACGGCGGCGCACTCCGCCATCGTCTCGATCACGTCCGGGCGGAAGTCCTTCGGATGAGGACTCGTGAAGCGGATCCGCTCGATGCCGTCGACGCCGTCGATAGCACGCAGGAGCCCTGCGAAGCCGAGCGGCTCGACGTGGAGGTCGCGTCCCCACGAGTTGACGTTCTGGCCGAGGAGCGTCACCTCGCGGACACCGTCCGCAGCGAGCGCGCCGATCTCGGCGAGGATCTCGGCGGGCGGGCGGCTGACCTCGCGGCCACGCACGGCCGGCACGATGCAGTAGGAGCACACGGAGTTACAGCCCATCGAGATCTGCACCCACGCCTGGAACGGTCTGCTCGTTCGCCCGGGGAGGTGCGCGGAGAAGCGTCTCTCTTCGGCGGTGCCGAAGGCCGACCTCGAGACACCGAAGCCGCCGGCGCCGAGCCAGTCCCCGAGATGGTGGATCGTGCCGGGGCCGAAGGCGACGTCGACAAACGGGTAACGCTCGAACAGCCGATCCCGTTGCGCCTCGGCGTAGCAGCCGCCCACAGCGACGATCGTCTCTGGATTCCGCGCCTTCGCTGCGCGGGCGTTCCCGAGATGGGCTGCGAGCCGTTGGTCAGGCTTCTCGCGGATCGTGCAGGTGTTGAAGACGAGCACGTCCGCCTCCTCGAACGACGGGGCCTCCCCCAGCCCGAGCTCCTCGAGCGTTCCGCGGATCCGCTCGGAGTCGTGTGCGTTCATCTGACAGCCGAACGTCGTGACGTGGTAGCGCCTCATTTTGCGTATTCAATCGCGCGCGACTCGCGGATCACCGTGACCTTGATCTGGCCCGGGTACTCGAGATGCTGCTCGATCTCGCGAGCGATCTCGTGCGAGAGGAGCGCCGCCTCGTCGTCGGCGATCTCCTCGGGCTTGACGATGACACGGATCTCGCGGCCCGCCTGCAGTGCGTAGACGCGGTCGACGCCGGCCCTCTTCGCTGCGAGCTCCTCGAGCGCCTCGAGCCTCTTCACGTAGGACTCGAGGCTCTCGCCACGTGCGCCCGGGCGAGCGGCGGAGACGGCATCGGAAGCGATGAGCAGCACCGCCTCGACCGTCTGCGGCTGCACCTCGTAGTGGTGGGCTTCGATCGCGTGCACGACGCCCTGGCTCTCGCCGTAACGGCGCGCGTAGCGGGCAGAGATCAGCGCGTGCGGGCCTTCCTCCTCGTGCGACACGGCTTTTCCGAGGTCGTGGAGCAGCGATGCCCGCTTCGCCGTCTTCACGCTCGCGCCGAGCTCGCTCGCCATCACGCCGGCGAGCTGGACGACCTCGAGCGTGTGCTTGAGGACGTTCTGCCCGTAGCTCGTCCGGTACTTGAGCCGTCCGAGGATCTTCACGAGCTCTTCGTGGAACTCACCGCAGTTCGCCTCGAACACCGCCTGCTCGCCCGCCTGACGGATCAGATCGTCGACCTCGGCCTTCGACTCGTAGTACATCTCCTCGACGCGAGCCGGGTGAATGCGGCCGTCCTCGAGCAGCTTCGTCAGCGTCAGCTTCGCGACCTCGCGGCGGATGCCGTCGAACGAGGAGAGCACCACCGCCTGCGGCGTGTCGTCGACGATGAAGTCGACTCCGGTCAAGTGCTCGAGGGTCCGGATGTTCCGTCCCTCGCGCCCGATGATGCGCCCCTTCATGTCGTCTGACTGGAGCTCGACGATCGAGACGGTGGTCTCCGCCGCGTGGCTCGCCGCCACCCGTTGCAGCGCGTCGGCAACGAGGTTCCGCGCCCGTCGCCTGGCCTCCGTGTGTGCCTCCTCGTCGAGCTGACGAACGCGCCGGGCGAGCTCGTGACGTACCAGCTCTTCCGAGCGCACGAGCACCTCGCCCTTGGCCGCCTCCATGGAGAGTCCGGCGATCCGCTCCAGCTCGAGTAGCTCGTCCGCCTTCGATGCCTTCAGCTCGTCCTGGAGCTGTTTCGCATGTGTCTCGCGATCGGCGACGCCCTGCTCGCGCCGCGTGACGTCGTCGACGCGACGCGCGAGATCCTCGCGCGCAAGACGCACGTGCTCCTCCTGCTCGCGCAGCTCGGTGCGCTCGGATGCGAGCTCGAGCTCGGCTTGCTGCCGGAGCTGAACCGCCTGCTCCTTCGCCTCGAGCTCCGCTTCGCGTCGAAGCGCCGTTGCCTCGCGGCGCGCGTCGTCGAGCAGAGCGGTGCGTGTTCGACGCGCCGTTGCGAGGCGCGAGTCGGCCGTGAACGTCACGGCGGCCCACGCTCCGACGAATCCGGCTGCGAGACCGATGACGATTCCGAGGACGTACGGCACGGCGCTCCTCCGGTCGTTGTCCACGCCGGTCTGGCGTGGGGCTACGACTCGACACCGAGCCTTCGCGGATGCATCCCGCACAGCATGGGCGGCCGACGCCGCCACAGAAAAGCTAGATCAGCAGGCTGGCTGCGCTTCCTTTGCTCGTTCAGGGGACGGATTCACGTTGGTTCCTGTCGGGTTGGCTTCTCGTCGCTGCGTCAGATGTGTCTGCGAAGTCAAGATGTGAGTCGTAGTCGCATCCTAGCGCCGTTCAGGGACCGTCCGCAACGTCCTCCCGTATCACCGCGGCGATCACGTCCTCTCCGAAGCCCTTGCGCCTGAGCGCGTCGACGAGACGGCGCTCGGAGCCGATCCTGACTGCCAGCCGCTCCGCGCGCTCGCCTTCGGAAGGCAGGTCATCGAAAATCTTGGCGACCGCGTCTTGCGCGATGCCGCGACGACGGAGGTCCGCGATGATCGCCGCGTCCCCGAGACACCGCTCCGCGAGCGTGCGCGCGCGTTCTCGCGCTGTGCGCTCGTCGCTCTGGTAGCCGGTGTGGCGGACCTGCTCGATGGCGTGCTCGACCTCGTCCTCGCTAAAACCAGCGCGGGTGAGGCGCATTCGAAGCTCGGCTACCGAGAGCTCGCGCCGGGCAAGCGCTCTCGTAGCGACGGCGACGGCGCCTGCCAGCGTGCCCGTCACGTCAGGACGCTTGGGAGAGCGCGTCCTCTTCGACGGCGTCCGCCACAGCTTCCTCGGTGTCCGTATCGCCGTTCTCGTGCGCGACGACCGACGGAAGCAACCGGGCCGAGACGATCTGGTCAGGACCGACCGCCGCCTGGAGCTTGGCAAGGATCGACTGGCAGACGTCGGGATGCTCGCGGAGGAACGCGGTCGCGTTGTGCCGCCCCTGTCCGAGCCGCTCGTCGTCGAACGAGAAGTACGAGCCTGACTTCTGGACGACCTTGTGCTCGATGCCCGCGTCCAGCACGGTCCCCTCCCAGGAGATGCCGGCACCGAAGTAGATGTCGAACTCCGCCTGCTTGAACGGCGGCGCGACCTTGTTCTTCACGACCTTCACGCGCACGCGGTTGCCGATGGCCTCGACGCCCTCCTTGAGCGTCTCGATGCGGCGAATGTCGAGGCGGACGGACGAGTAGAACTTCAGCGCGCGGCCGCCTGGGGTCGTCTCCGGGCTCCCGAACATGACGCCGATCTTCTCGCGCAGCTGATTCGTGAAGATCGCGACCGTGTCCGTGCGGTTGAGCGTGCCCGCGAGCTTCCGCAGCGCCTGGCTCATCAGCCGAGCCTGGAGGCCGACGTGCGAGTCGCCCATCTCTCCCTCGATCTCCGCCTTCGGCACGAGCGCCGCCACGGAGTCGACGGCGACGACGTCGAGCGCGCCCGAACGAATCAAGAGCTCCGTGATCTCGAGCGCCTGCTCGCCGGTGTCGGGCTGAGAGACGAGGAGGTCGTCGATGTTGACGCCGATACGTCGTGCGTACTGCGGGTCCATCGCGTGCTCGGCGTCGATGAAGGCGCAGATGCCGCCGCGGCGCTGAGCCTCGGCGATCACGTGGTAGACGAGCGTCGTCTTGCCCGATGCCTCGGGCCCGAAGATCTCGACCACGCGGCCGCGCGGGAGGCCGCCGATGCCGAGCGCCATGTCTAGCGAGAGCGAGCCTGTCGACACGGCCCCGATCGAGACCTGTGGCCGGTCGCTCATCCGCATGACAGAGCCCTTGCCGAACTGACGCTCGATCTGGCCTAGGGCCGTATCGAGAGCTTCTCCACGATCCACCGCCATCAGCCTCCCCAAATAAGACGAAACTACTGAGACGAAACTAGAGGTATCGATTCGAGCACTTCATACCGCGCCCCTGACGGCGCGAGCAGCGAATGGTAGACAGCCGCGTCGGACGGACTGAACGCAGGAATCTCGGGCAACGGTGGGCGGAGCAGCGGACGCGCCCGGAAGCGGAGCACTGTGACGTGCGGAAGCCAGCGACGGGCTTCGCGCTCGTACACGCCGAGGCGTTCGAGACGCTCCCAGACCGCGAGCGCCAGCCGCTCCGCCCGCCCGAGCTCGTCCGAGAGGACGAGCATCGCGACGCTGCGGGTCTCCCTGTAACGCAGAGGCGAGAGCACGATCGGCTGTTCGGATAGGCGAACCGCCTCTCGGAGCGCCTCTGCGACCGCCTCGATCTCCGTTCTCGGCCGAGCGCCGAGAAAGGCGAGCGTGAGGTGGAGGTTCGAGCTCTCGACCCGTCGCGCCTCGCAGCCGAGGGAGGAGCGCTGCCATGCGTCGAGTCGGGCTCGCACGCTAGCCGGGAGCGTGAGGCCGCAGAAGAGTCGCAGACGATCACGGCCGTGAACGCTACGCGTGGCCGTCACGCAGGACTGTTCGGACTTTGCGCCAAGACACGCCGCGCGAGATGGAGAGCAGCGACGGTCGCCCTCCGGCGGATCGACTCCCGGTCGCCGGGGTAGTCGAAGGTCGTGCCTCGCTCTTCGCCCAGGGCGGAGACGTGGACGTACACGAGCCCGACGGGCTTCTCGGGCGTGCCTCCGGCCGGGCCAGCGACTCCGGTGACGGAGATCGCGACATCGACGCCCAGCCGGGCGCGAAGGCCGGCCGCCATCGCGGCCGCGGTTTCCGCGGAGACGGCGCCGTGCTGTTCGATCGTCTCCGCGGAAACGCCGAGCTCCGCCTGCTTGACCTCGTTCGCGTACGCGACGACGGCGCCGAGGAAGACGTCGCTCGCGCCGGGAATCGCGGTCAGGCGCTCGGCGACGAGGCCGCCGGTGCACGATTCGGCGGTGCCGATCGTCAGCCCGAGCGAGCGGCAGTGAGCGAGGACGAGCTCCGCGACCGGGCGCTCGTCCTCCGCGAAGAGGTAGCGGTCGAGCCGTGTGCGCAGCTCGGAGCCGAGGGCAGTGGCTCGCTCCTCCTGGCCGGGCTCGATGAACAAATCGACGTGGATCTCGAAGTCGCGCGCGCAGATCGTCGCTTCGACGCCGTTGCCGTCCCCGCCCGCCTCTGCGAGGGCGCGAGCGACGGCCGACTCGCTGGCGCCGAAGAACCGGAGCACGCGTCGATCCGGTGGCTGTGCCCGGGCGACCACGCCTTGAACGAGCGGATGCTCGAGGGCACTCGGCCAGAGCCGCTGCAGCTCGGCGGGCGGCCCGGGCAAAACGACGACGGCGCTCTCTCTGCAGGAGACGACGAAGCCGGGCGCGGTTCCCGCAAGCCCGATCGACTCGGCCCCGGCGGGCAGCGTCGCCTGCTTGGTGACGCCGAACGCGAAGTCGGCGTACGGCCGCCCGAGACGTTCGGCGACGGCCCGCGAGATGCTCTCGATCTCTCCCTCGAGCTCCGGATCGACGAGGAGATCGAGACCGGCCGTGCGCGCGAGCATCTCCACTGTGCGGTCGTCGTGTGTCGGACCGAGGCCGCCAGAGACGACGCAGAGATCCGCCTCGAGCCCGAGCTCGAACGCGGCGGCGAGCTCGGCCGCGTCGTCGCCGACGATCGTTATTCGCGACGGCGCCAGGCCGAGCGCGACGAGCTCCCGTGCGAGGAAAGGACCGTTGCGATCCTGGCGATCGCCGCGCACGAGCTCGGTTCCGGTGACGACGATCGCCGCGCGCGGCCGCGGCGCGGCGTCGGTCATCGGCTCAGCCGCAAGTGGACTTCGACGTCACCTGCCGACGGGTGACGCTCACGACCTGGGGACAGCCTGAGCCGAGCGAGGCGACCTGGCCGTCGACCTCGACCCGGAGGTTCTCCGGCTGCGAGATGTGCAGCCAGAGCCGCTTGGCCGTGAACCGCTGCGCCTCACCCTTCTCGAGCGTCCCCTGGAAGAGCACGTTGCCCGTTGCCCAGCCTTTGCGAACCTCGAGCAGGGACGCGCCATCCGTCGCGCGGATCACCGTTCGAACGGAGGTCGCGGGCGTCCCGACCGCGGTGGCCGGCGTCAGGTTCGGGACCTTCGGGCTCGAGCTTCCGCCGCCGTAGTTCCACGCGGCGATCACGAGCGCCGTCACGACGCCGATCGCGAGCACCGTCAAGACGACCATGTTCCGCTCGGCGCGGCGATGGTGCTGCTCGCGGACGCGGATGCGCCGTGCACGGCGCGAGCCTTGCTCCTCGTCGACAAAGAAGCGCGACGTGTACTCGTCGACGAACAGGCGGCCGTCGAGGCCGAGGAAGTCGGCATACGAGCGGAGGAACCCGGTGACGTACGCCTGGCTCGGGAGCACGTCGAAGCTCTCGTCCTCGAGCGCGCGCAGGTACTTGCCGCGGATCATGGTCGCACGCTCGACATCGGGGATCTCGAGCCCGCTGCGGAGACGTGCTTCTCGTAGGCTCGACCCGATCTCGAACATGCGGTTGAGGGATTGTACGGCCTTAGTCGGCGAAGAGCGTCAGCAGCCAGTAAAAGCCGACGGCGAGTCCGACCGTCGCGGCGATCCAGAGCGCGATCACGCCGAGCGCCTTGCCGATCCGCGCAGTCCCTCCTCCCCCGCTCCGGCCGAGCGTGCGCTGGACGGTCTCGGTCCCGCGTCGCGCGAGGCCGATCGCGACGAGCCCGAGCACCGCCGCGACGATCGCCGAGGCGCACGACTGGACGAGCGTGATCTCGTCGAAGATCTCGGAGCTCGCGATCGCGAACGGACAGACGGCGACGGCGAGCATGCCCACGATCACGGACGCCCACGCGTGCCCGTTGCGAGCTCGCGGAAGGCCGTTGGCGCGGGCGACTGCGTTCATTGCTTGACGTACGGTCGTCCGACCGAGGCAGGCGGGATCGAGCGGCCGATGACGCCGGCGACGGCGACGAGCGTGAGCACGTAGGGAAGCGCGGAGAAGAGCGTCGAGGCCGACGACGAGTACTCCTGGAGGTAGTCGGCCAGCCCGCTCGAGAAGCCGAACAGGAGACAGGCGGCAGCGGCGCCGAACGGGCGCCAGTTTCCGAAGATGAGGGCGGCGAGTGCGATGAAGCCCCGGCCTGCGCTCATGTTCGCGCTGAACGAGTTCACGAGCCCGAGCGAGAGGTAGGCGCCACCGGTGGCGGCCAGCATCCCGGAGAGGACGACGGCGCCGTAGCGCACCGCGTACACGTTGATGCCGACGGTGTCTGCGGCACGCGGGTGCTCGCCAACGGATCGGAGTCGAAGGCCCATCGGCGTCTTGAACACTGCGATCCACGTCACGAAGACGAGCAGGATGGCGAGCCAGATCATGAGGTTCTGCTGGCCGAAGACGTCGTCGAGGAACGAGCCGATCACAGGGATGTGGCCGAGGAACGAGAGCTTGACGTCCGGGATCGACGAGAGGTCGGTGGGCGTCCCTTGCGTGCCGTAGAGCTTGTAGTAGAGGTAGCTCGTCAGTCCGAGCGCGAGGAAGTTGATCGCCGTGCCGCCGACGATCTGGTCCGCGCGGAGCGAGACGGAGAAGAACGCGTGCACCAGCGCCAGCAGGCCGCCTGCGGCGACGCCGATGGCGAGCCCCAGAGGCCATGCGCCAGTGATGTCCGCTCCCCAGACGGCGAAGAACGCGCCCGTCAGCATCATCCCCTCGAGCCCGATGTTCACGACGCCGGAGCGCTCCGAGAACAGGCCCCCGATCGACGCAAAGACGAGGGGCGTCGCGTACTTGAGCATCGCAGCGAAGAGCGCTCCCCAGATGACGACCCCTTCCAGGTGCCCGACGCTCGACCGCGTCGCGAGGTAGCCGATCGTGAACCCGATCACACCAGCGGCGATCGCGTAGCCGCCGATCTTCCGCTCGCCGCGGATCCACGAGCCGATCCCGATCGTGAGCGCAAAGAGGCCGATCACGGTCGGGGCAATCGGGCTACGGACCTCGATCGGGGGCAGCGCGACGAGTGCCGCGAAGACGCCGACGATCACCCCGATCCAGGCGACGGCGCGCGATCTGCGTGGGAGCCGCTTCATGCAGGAAGCTCCGCTTGACGTCGTCGCTTCAGCCGTCTGAGTGCGAGCAGGACGATGATGTCCGCCCCGACGAAGAGCACGATGAGCCCCTGGATGATGATCGCGAGGCTCGAGGCGAGGTCGGGTGGGAAGTACGACGCGTCGAGGTTCCGCGACGCCGTGCCCGTGTCGAGAGCGGCGAAGAGAAGCGCCGCAAGGCCGACGCCGACCGCCGTGTTGCGACCGAGCAACGCGACGGCGATCCCGACGAAGCCCACTTGCACGGCGCCGAGCTGCGTCGTGTCGAGGTGGAATTCCCAGCCGACGATGTCGAGCGCGCCGGCCAGTCCCGCGAAACAGCCAGCGATCGCCATCGCGTAGAGGTAGTTGCGCGCGACGGAGATGCCGCCGTACCGCGCCGCTTCGGGGTTGTGGCCGACGGCTCGCACCTCGTATCCGAGCGTCGTCCGGTTGAGCAGGAGCGAGTAGACGACGAGGGCTGCGAGTGCGAGGAAGATGCCGATGTGGACACCCCCGAAGGCCGTGTCCCCCCAGAAGCCGGGCAGCTTCGCCTTGTCCGGGATGTCGGCGGAGGAAGGAACCGTTCCAGAGGTCTCGGGCGCCTCGGTCTGCAGCGGCCCGCCGAGTCCGAAGAGGTACGTACCGAAAAAGATGACGATCCAGTTGAGCATGATCGTCGTGATCACCTCGTGGGCGCCAACGGCGCCTTTGAGAAAGCCTGCGACGCCGGCGAGCGCGGCTCCGGCGAGCATGCCCCCCAGAATCGTCGCGATGATGAGCAGCGAGCGCGGCAGGTCGATTGCATGGGGAAGCTCGGTGGCGACGATGACCGCGCCGATCGAGCCCGCGAGGTATTGACCCGTACCGCCGATGTTGAAGAGGCCGCAGCGAAAGGCGAACGCCACGGCAAGCCCGGTCAGTACGAGGACGATCCACAGCAGGAGGGTTTGCTGGAGGTTCGAAGCCGCGAGGGACTCGAACTCGCTCGTGTTCCACGGGAACCACACGTGCGTGGCGGTGAACGGGATCGCGACGCTGTGGCTTCCGACGTCGAAGAACCACGAAAGGCCAGTGCCGCGGAAGATCGCCCTGTACGTCTTGAGCGTGTCCGTGATGCTTCCCGTCGTCACGAGGACGACGACGCCGCTGATGAGAAAGGCGAGGAGGACGGTGAGCAGCGGGGCGAGCAGCCCACCCGCCTTCTGGAGCACCCGATACCGCTCGGCGGCGCTCTCCGGCGGCTCGACGCCCGGCTCTTCCGAAAGCTGCCGGACCTGCTCGCTCAGGCCGCTCGCTCCCTCTGCGTGCCCCCCGTCATTGCCAGCCCGAGCTCTTCCTCCGTCGCGGTCGGCGGGAACTCGCCGACGATCTCGCCCTCGTAGAGGACGAGGATGCGATCGGCCAGCGAGAGCACCTCTTCCAGCTCGAGCGAGACGAGGAGGATCGCTCTGCCCTCGTCACGCTCCTCGATCAAGCGGCGGTGGACGAACTCGATCGCGCCGACGTCGAGCCCACGGGTGGGCTGCGCAGCGATCAACACCGTCGGATTCCGGTCGATCTCCCGCGCGAGGATCACCTTTTGCTGATTCCCGCCGGAGAGAGCGCTCGCTGCCGTCTGGGGATCGCCGCCGCGGACGTCGAACTCCTTGATCAGGAGCCTCGCCCGCTCGACGAGCCGCTTCGGGTACAGCCAGCCGTACCGCGAGCTCGGCGGCTTGCGGAAGTCGTGAAGCGCGATGTTCTCCGCGATCGAGAAGTCGAGCACGAGGCCTCTGTGCTGCCGGTCCTCGGGAATGTGGCCGAAGCCCGACTCGAAGTGCCCCCGCGCGTTTTCGCGGATCACTTCGTGCCCGTCGGCGATGACGCTCCCGCGCTCTGCCTTCCGGAGCCCCGCGATCGCGTCGATCAGCTCGGTCTGGCCGTTACCGTCCACGCCCGCGATGGCGACGATCTCGCCCCCGCGCACCTCGAACGAGACGTCGCGGACCTTCGTGATGCCGCGATCGTCTTTCACGACGAGGCCGTTCACCTGGAGGAGCGGCCCGGCCGGCTTGGCCGGCTCCTTCTCGACGCGAAGAAGGACGTCGCGCCCGACCATCAGCCGCGCGAGGCTTTCTTCCGTCGCACCCGCCCCGGGCAGGGTCTCGACGAGCTTGCCTCGGCGAAGAACGGTGATGCGGTCGGCGATCTCGAGTACCTCGTTCAGCTTGTGGCTGATGAAGATGATCGAGAGGCCCTCTCGGGTCAGCGTCCGGAGAATCGTGAACAGCTCGGCCGCCTCTTGGGGCGTGAGCACCGCTGTCGGCTCGTCGAGGATGAGGATGTCGGCTCGGCGGAACAGCGCCTTGAGGATCTCGACGCGCTGCTGCTGGCCGACAGAGATGTCCTGGATCCGCGCATCGGGATCGACCGCGAACCCGAACGTCCGCGCCAGTTCCTGGACCTGCTTCCGTGCAGCTCCGTAGTCGAGCAGGACGCCGTCGCGGCGCGGCTCGACGGCGAGCACGACGTTCTCGGCGACGGTCATCACCGGGATCAGCATGAAATGCTGGTGCACCATGCCGATGCCGCGGTTGATCGCCTCGCGCGGAGACGACATCTGGACGACCTCTCCGTTGACGACGATCTCGCCCTCGTCGGGGTGGTAGAGGCCATAGAGAACGTTCATCAGCGTCGACTTCCCGGCGCCGTTCTCGCCGAGCAGTGCATGCACCTCGCCCGGGTGGAGATCGAAATCGATGTGGTCGTTCGCGACGATGCCCGGGAACGTCTTCGTGATCCCGCGAAGCTCGAGTGCGAGATGGGCCTCGTCCATCGCCAGGCGATTCTAGGGGGTGAGCACGCGCCCACCCCCTAGAACCGGTAACGCCTAGAACTTGATGATCGGCTTGATCTTGATCTTGCCCGCGGCGATCTTTGCCCCGATCGCGTTCGTCTTCTTGATGAATGCCTTCGGGATCTTCGGGCTGACGGAGCCGAGGCCGACGCCGTTGTTCCGGAGGTTGTAGTTGTAGTCCCGCTGCGTCGCGAGGTTCCCCGCGTACGCGAGCTTCGTAAGGTCGACGACCGCCCTGTCCACCGTCTTGAGCGCGCTCGTCATCATGAAGGAGCCGAGGTAGCGCTGGTCGGCATCGACACCGATGCCCCAGATGCCAGCCTTCTTCGCCTCGTTGAGCGCACCGAGGCCACAACCGCCGGCCACCTGGAAGATGACCCGCGTCCCCTTGGTGATCTGCTGGTCAGCGGTTGCTGCACACTTCGGCTGGTCGTTGAACGTGAGGTCGTTGGCGTAGTTGGCGAGCACGGTGATCTTCGGGTTCGCCTTCTTCGCGCCCTGGATATAGCCGCTGATGTACCGCTGGATCGCCGGCACCGGGTTTGCCCCGACAGCGCTGATGATCTGCTTGCCACCTTCCTTCTTGATCTCCAGCCCAGCGAGGTAGCCGACGAGGTAGCCGGCTTCTTGCTCGGCGGATATCTGTCCGGCCGCGTTCTTCGGCTTCTTGCTGAAAAGCACGTACGGCTCATCGATGCCGACGTACTGGAGCTTCGGGAACCTCGGCGCGACCGTGTTGAGCGCGCTGTAGTTCAGGAAGCCGACGGCGAAGATGAGGTTGTAGCCGGCGCGGCTCGCCGCGAGCATGTTCGGGACCCGCTGTGCCTCGGACTTCGTCTCGTAGACGCGGGTTTGAATGTTCAGCTGGTCGCCCACCGCGAGCCGACCCTCGTTCGCCAGCTGATTGAACGAGCGGTCCTGCAGGCTCCCGATGTCGGTGACGATGGCCATCTTGAAGGCGGCTTGCGGAGCCGCCGAGCTGACGCCGGTGGCAATGAGCGCCGACGCAGCAAGGGCAACGGCGGCGATGACGCCCGCCGATGCCGACAACTTGCGGTTCTTCACGTGTCCTCCTTGGATTGGCATTGCCGAAAGAATGAGACGTCGGATGCTAACCCGAAGTTGGGCGGCCTGCTGTAACCACCGACGGCGGCCATCTGTGGCGGCTTTGCAGGGGTATTACAGGTGTGCCGCGGAGTCGAGCTCGCTCGGTTCCACAAGCACGCGCCGCGGCTTGGAGCCTTCGTAGCCGGAGATGATCCCGCGGCGCTCGAGCATGTCGATCAGGCGGCCGGCGCGCGTGTAGCCGACGCGGAGGCGGCGCTGGAGGAGCGACACTGAGGCCGTTTGCGTCTGGACGACGACGTCGATCGCCTTCTCGAGCAGCGGGTCCTCGTCGGGGTCGAACTCTCCGTCTTCGGCGTCCTCGTCGGCCAGCTCTGATTCCGGCACGACGAGCAGCGACTCGTCGAGCTCCTGCGGGCGCTGGGCGCGGCACTGCTCGACGATCAGCGCCACCTCCTCCTCCGTCACGTATGCGCCCTGGAGGCGCTGGAGTCGGGACGTGCCGAGTGGCTTGAAGAGCATGTCGCCCTGGCCGAGCAGCGCCTCGGCCCCGGCGGCGTCGAGGATCACGCGCGAATCCGTCTGGCTCGACACCGCAAAGGCGATGCGGCTCGGGATGTTCGCCTTGATCATCCCTGTGATCACGTCGACCGACGGCCGCTGCGTGGCGACGACGAGGTGGATGCCGACCGCGCGCGATTTCTGAGCAAGGCGGATCACAGAGTCCTCCACCACCTGCGGCGAGGTCATCATCAGATCTGCGAGCTCGTCGATGACGACGAGGAGGTAGGGAAGCGGCGGCTCGTTGCGCGTGCGAAGCGCGCGGTTCATCTCCGGCAGGCTGCGTGCGCGGAACAGGCTCATGCGCTCGTACCGGCGCTCCATCTCCCCGACGACGTTCGTCAGCGCAGCGGCCGCCTGCTTGGGGCTCGACACCACGGACGTCAAGAGGTGCGGGATCGACTCGTAGTAGCCGAGCTCGATGCGCTTCGGGTCGACGAGGATCATCCGCACCTCGTCGGGGGTCGAGCGGCAGAGGATCGACGTCAGGATCGTGTTGATGCAGCCGGACTTGCCGGAGCCCGTCGTGCCGGCGATCAGCAGGTGCGGCATGCGCGCGAGGTCGGCCCAGATCGCGTTGCCCGAGATGTCCTTCCCGAGCCAGACGGAGAGCGGGCTCGCGGATTGCGGGAGGTCGTCGAACACGTCGCCGAGCGTGACGAGGTTCGGCGAGACGTTCGGCACCTCGACTCCGACAGCCTGCTTTCCCGGGATAGGCGCGAGGATCCGGATCTCGGTCGTCGCGAGCGCGTAGGAGAGGTCGTCCTTGAGTGCTGCGACCTTCGCGACCTTGGTCCCCGGCGCGAGCTGGAGCTCGTAGCGCGTGACCCGTGGGCCGGAGATCTCGCCGACGACGGTCGCATCGACGCCGAAGTTCGCGAGCGCCGAGACGAGCGTTGCGGCGACCCGCGCGCTTGCATCCGCGGAGGCTCCCGGTACCGCCCGCGACTTGCGCAGGATCGCGCGGTCAGGGAGGTGGTAGACGGTCGCGATCGCGTCAGAGACGTCGAATAGCGACGACTGCGTCTCCTCGAAGGGCTCGTTGTCGAAGGTCACGAGCGCCGATGGCTCGGCGGCCTCGGGCTCCGTGATGTCGGGGAAGTCGTGCGCTCCGTCTACGAGAGGAGGCGGCGGACCGGCCGGAGTCGGCAGCGGAATCACCTCCGCGGCAGTCGGTTGTGAGGCCCGTCGCGTGACGGCTCTCTGGCGCACGGTTCTGACGGCGCCGTGTGAGCGGCGAACGAGAGCGCCGACCGAGGCGCCGGTGAGCAGGAGGACGCCGGCGAGCAATGTGAACACGCCGAGGATGAGGACGCCGGTCGAGCCGATCAGCCAGGAGAACGCCGCCTCCACGGCCTGCCCCGCGTACCCGCCGTGCGCGTCGCCGAGCACGAGCAGGACGCCGAGGGAGGTCACGGCCAGACCGAGACGGAACGGCCGCACGTCGACGAGCCGACTCCGGACGAGCATCAGCGTTCCGACAGCCACACAGCCGAGTGGGACGAGGTACACCGCGTCTCCTACGACCGCTGACAGGCCGTCCGTCACACGACTGCCCACGTGCCCCGCCGCCCAGTCTCCGTACAGGACGAAGCCGAGAAAGACGCCGAAGGCGACGAGGCCGAGCCCCGCCAGCTCCGGATAGTGGTGGCTTCTCGCCTTCGCGCGCCGCTTCTTCCGGATCCGTGATGGCGTTTTCGGGCGCAACCTCGAGGAACGCTTCTTTCGCGCCATGAGCGCGTGTTCGGGCGAGACGTTCCCCTTCCTGCATAATCGCCGCGTGCGTCGCCTAGCTCTCGTGCTCGTCCTGCTCGCGATCTCGACTGCTGTGAGCGGCTCAGCGCTCGGGCTGAACGCGAAGTTCGTCACGTTCAGGATGCCGTCGAAGAACATCGCCTGCGGGGTGCTGACGGGGTTCGGTCCGACGGTGCTGCGCTGCGACATCTTCAGCGGCCTGCGACCGCCTCCGTCCCGGAGGTGCGAGCTCGACTGGGTCGGCGTGTCGATGGCGAAGAAGGCGGCGACGCCGACGTGCGCGGGCGACACCGTGCTCGACCCGAAGGCGCCGGTGCTCGCGTACGGGTCGGTGTGGAAGCACGGGATCTTCACGTGCCTCTCCTCGTGGGCGGGCCTCAGCTGCGCGAATACAGCCGGGCACGGGTTCTTCCTCTCGCGCGAGCGCTGGCAGGTCGGCTAGCACTCGCTCGCGGCGGGCCATACCGGCTAGACGGCATCGAGCGGGAAGGTGGAGTAGGACCACGGCCACTGCTCTGCTCGATCACACAGCCCGGCCGCAACGGGGTTCTGGACGACGTATGCGCACGCGTCGTAGAGGTACTCCTCGCTTTCGATCACGCGCGCAGAGAAGCGCTCGGCGAACACGTGGCCGAAGCGGTTGTGGCGTGAGTTGAAACGCCGGGCGTAGCGGCCGTTCACCGCGTGGACGCCGCGCGAGAGCGCCGTGCACGCTGCTTCGACGACCAGGTGATAGTGCGTCGAGAGCAGCGTGAACGCGTGGCACGTCCAGGCGTGGCGTCTGGCAGCTCTTCCGAGCAGGTAGACGAACGCGTCGCGGTCCTGGTCATCGAGGAAGATGGCGCGCTCTGCCACTCCGCGGGAATAGACGTGGAAGAGACCGTCCGGCAGCGTGGTTCGGGCGACACGCGGCATGGGTCGACGGTAACCGCAGCGCCAATCGCCCGAGGCCGTGCCGGAGCGATTGGCACACATTCGGAACACCCCAGTGCCAGGCACTGAATGTGTGGCAAGTCTGCGAAGAGTCTGCCCCTCGCGCGGCTCGGCTGAGCCCGCGCCCGCCCTACACAAAGACGATCGGAATCGCCATGCGAAGTATCGTGGCCGTCGATGGCACGGGTACGCGATGCCGTCCTCGCGTTCGCGCTCTCGCTTCCCGGCACGGCCGAGGATCATCCGTGGGGCGAGGACGTCGTCAAGGTGAACGGCAAGATCTTCGTCTTCCTCGGCGGGAGTGGCCGCCTGCGGATGACGGTGAAGCTCGACGAGGCGCACGGGCACGCGCTGTCGATTGACGGCGCGGCCCGCACGGGCTACGGCCTCGGAGCATCCGGCTGGGTGACGGTGCCGCTGCGCGCTCGAGGCATATCGCTCGGCTTGCTCAGAGACTGGGTGGAGGAGAGCTACCGGATCGTCGCGCCGAAGCGTCTCGTCCGGGAGGTGGACGAGCGCTTGTCGACCTAACCGATCAGCGCGCCGACCTCGTCCGCCGTCGGCAAGGACGGCCGCGCGCCCGGTCGTGACGCGGCGATCGAGCCTGCGGCACACGCACGCTGCAACGCTCGTCTCGCGCGCGACCCTCGAGGAGCGAAACGGGCGCGCCTTCACGCGGCGAGCGCGCGCAGGTCCTCGGCAGCCCGGTCGAGCAGGTTCTCGCGGAGGTCGAACAGGCCGGCCCAGAGCGCGTTGCGGTCAGGCGGCGATCCGACGCGCGCGCGGTCGGCGAGGCCCTCCAGCGCCCTCACGAGCACGGCTAGCTCGAGATACACCTGCGACACCCGCACCGGCGACGCGCGCACTCCCGCCCGCGCGAGGACGTCCGCCCAGTCGACGAGCTCTCCGGCGCCGGGCTCGGCGTACCACGACCGGCCCTCGGCGATGTCGGGCTCGAGCTCGAGGAGGAAGCGCGCCAAAGGCCGCTCGAGGCCGGCGATCGCCGTCTCCGCCCGCTCGGCGGCCCGGTGGAGCGCCGCCTCGCGCCGGCCTGGCGTACACGGCTCCGCGTCTCCACGCGCCCAGCGCTCGAGCAGCCGGCAGAACGCGAGCGAAGCCGCCTCGCAGGCCCGCAGCTGGCTGATCAGCCTCCGGGCGGTATCGGGGTCGAGGCCCTGGTCGGCGAGCGTTCCCGCCCAGTCGCGCGTGCCGACTGCGCTCACACTTCCACCACGACGGGGAGAATCAGGGGCCGGCGGCGCGCACGCGCGTGGACGAGCCGGCCGAGATCCTCGTGGAGGTGCTCCTGGAGGAGCTTGATCTCGACGATGTCCTCGGCCAGCAGCTCGTCGAGAACCCGGCGCGCCTCCTCGCGAAGCTCCTCGAGCAGGTCGTCCGCCTCCGGAAAGCCGCGCGCGATCAGCTCTGGTGTGGCCGTCCGCTTTCCGTTCGCGCTCGCGAGCGTCGCGACGACGATCAAGACGCCGTCCTCGGAGAGCCGCTTGCGGTCGCGCAGCGCGACGTCGGTGATGTCCCCGACGGACAGCCCGTCGACGAACGTCACGCCCGCGTCGACGCGGTCGATGATCCTGGCGCCGCTCGAATCCAGCTCGACGACGGAGCCGTTCTCGGCGAGCACGATCGCGTCTGCCGGCACGCCGGCGTCTCGCGCCATGCGTGCCTGCGCCTCGAGCATCCGGTACTCGCCGTGGACGGGCATCACGGCCCGTGGGCGCACGAGGGCGAGCACCGTCCGGATCTCCTCCGAGTTCCCGTGGCCGGAGACGTGCACCGGAGCGATGTCCTGGTGGAGCACCTCGGCGCCGGCGCGGGACAGCGCGTTGATCGAGTCGTGGACGCGGAGCTCGTTTCCCGGCACCGGCTTCGCCGAGATGATCACCGTGTCGCCGCGCTCGACCTGCACGGTCGAGTGGTCGTGGTAGGCGATCCGCGTCAGCGCGGACATCGGCTCGCCCTGGCTGCCCGTGCAGAGCACTAGCACCTCGTGTCGGGCGTAGTTATCGAGCTCGTCGGGCTTGACGAGCGCTTCGTCGGGCACGCTCATGTAGCCGAGCGAGCGCGCGATATTGAGGTTCTTCCGCATCGAGCGCCCGACCACGCAGACCTTCCTCCCGCTCTCGAGCGCGACGTCGACGGCCTGCTGCATCCGATGGACGTTCGAGGCGAACGAAGCGACGAGGATCCGACCCTTCCGGAGCGGGATGATCTGGCGGAATGCCTCGCCCACGAGTCGCTCCGACCCGGTGTACCCGGGTCGCTCCGCGTTCGTCGAGTCGCCGAGCATCAGGTCGACGCCCTCGTTGCCGAGCTCGGCGAGGCGGCCGACGTCTGTCTTGAAGCCGTCGACCGGCGTGTGATCGAGCTTGTAGTCGCTCGTGTGCAGGATGCGCAGGCCTTCCGCCTCGACGACGACGCCGGCGTTGTCCGGAATCGAGTGCGCCATCCGCACGAGCTCGAGCCGGAACGGGCCCGCGTCGACCGGGCCGTCTTCGGGCACGATCTCGATCAGCTCGGTCCTGTCGGTGAGCTTGTGCTCGGCGAGCTTCGACGCGACAAGGCCGAGTGTCAGCTTCGTGCCGTAGATGCGCGGCACATCGACCTCGCGGAGAAGGTAGGGCAGCCCGCCGACGTGGTCCTCGTGTGCGTGCGTGAGCACGACTGCGGTCACTCCACCGGACCGTTCAGCGAGATACGAGATGTCCGGGAGCACGAGGTCGACGCCGAGATGCTCGTCGCGCGGGAACGCGAGCCCCGCGTCGATCACGAGCGCGCCTCCGCCCGCCTCGACGACGGTCATGTTCTTCCCGATCTCGCCGAGCCCGCCGAGGGGGACGATGCGGACAGTGCCGCGGCTCACGTGCTGAGTCTACGCAGTGACTGCGGAAGGCAGGCCGAGGCGCTCGAGGCAGGTGCGCACCTCTGCCACCTCGTCGGCCGTCGCCTCGACGAGCGGCAGCCGGAGCCCTCCGACCTCGTGGCCGAGCAGGTTGAGCGCCGCCTTGATCGCGATCGGGTTCGGGGCCACCTTCAGCAGGTCGTAGCTCGGCACGAGCTCCTCGTCCACTCTCCGTGCCCCGACGTGGTCGCCGGCGTTGTAGAGACGGATCATCTCCTTCACCCGCGGTCCGACGACGTGTGTGTGGACGCAGACGCCGCCCACACCGCCGACCTCGAGGAACGGGAAGAGGATGTTGTCGTCGCCCGCGTAGAGGTCGAGGCCGGTCTCCTCGACGATGAACCGCGCCTGGACGAGGTCGTCGTTCGCCTGCTTGACAGCTTTGACCGTCTCGATCTCGGCGAGCTCAGCCATCGTCGGAGGCTCGATGTTGATCACGACGCGGCCGGGGATGTTGTAGACGATCACAGGACGGTCGCTGACCGACGCAACGGCCTTGAAGTGCTCCACGATCCCGCGCGGCGGCGGCTTCGAGTAGTAGGGGGTCACAACGAGGAAGCCGTGGGCGCCGATCGCGTGCGCCTGCTCGGTGAGATGGATCGATTCGGCCGTCGAGTACGTGCCCGTGCCGGCGATCACCGTCGCTCGGTCGCCGACTGCGCCGATGGCGACGCGGAAGAGCTCGAGTCGCTCGTCTTCGGACAGTGTCGGCGCCTCGCCCGTCGTGCCGGCGACGACGACGCCGTCCGACCCATTCTCGATCAGGTAGTGGGCGAGCTCGGCAAAACGGTGGAAGTCGACCGAGCCGTCTTCCCGAAACGGCGTCACGATCGCGGTCAGAACAGCTCCGAGCATCGTCTCCGATGATACTTCGGCGGTGGATCGGTTCGTCCTCGTGAACGAGCAGGCCGGGCTACCGGGAGCGCTGGGTGGCTGAGCAGGCGGCCCTCGACCAGCCGGTGTTCTCGATCGCCGATCGCGCCTACACCTGGCGGGACATCGTCGCCTACGCAAGGCTCCTCGGTATCTGGGACGGGATCGAGGAGGGGGCCGCTCGAGCTGCGTCCGCGGAGCAGGCTGGGCCCGACCCAGAGGCGATCGACGAAGCGGCGATGACGTTTCGGCGTGAACGCGGGCTGCTGGCGGCGGACGAGCTCACCGCGTGGCTCGATCGGCGGAGCATCACGGTCGACGACTGGCTCGCGTACGTGCGCCGCTCGCTCTTGGGCCATTCCGTGGAGCGGCACGCCCCCACCCCCGACGAGGTCTGGGCGGAGGCGATGTGCTCGGGCCGCCTGGACGAGCTTGCGGACGAGCTGGCCGATCGGCTCGCCGTCGCGCCGGGGTGCCCACTCGAGGAGCTGGAGGCGGCGTTCGGCGCCTACGCGTCGCGGGTCGTGACGGACGATGCCATCGATCGCGAGATTGCCTCGGCCCGGGTCGAGTGGATCCGTGTGCGCTATCGAGCGGCGCTGTTCGCCGATGCCGCCGTGGCGTCGGAGGTGGCGCTTGCCGTACGTGCAGACGGTGAGACGCTCGCCAACGTCGCCGCGTTGGCGGGAGTCGAGGTCGAAGCGGTCGACGCCTGGCTCGAGGATGAGCAGCCGGCGCTCGCGTCGCTCCTCGTGGGAGCGTGCGAAGGCGACCTCCTCGGTCCTCTCGTGGTGGAGGACGGTCTTCTCGTCACCGAGGTCATCAAGAAGCTGCCCGTCGATGCGGCGGATCCGGCGGTTCGCGCTCGCGCCGCACAGGCGATCGTCGAGCGGGCGGTGCGCCGCACAGTGGACGAGACCGTCGTGTGGCATGACGCCTGAGGTCGCCGCGGCGGAGGATGCGCTCGAGGTTCTCGAGAACCTGCCTGGCCTGCGGTCACTCCCGAGCGCCGTCAGGGCGGTCGTCGTCGACGCGTTCGAGCCGGTCTCGTGCGGCTTCGCCTCCGTCATCGTGAGCGAGGACGCTGAGGCGGACGCCTTCTACGTCATCGTGTCCGGTACAGCCCGGGTGGTGAAGCGGAGCGAAGAGGGCAACGAGGTGTCCTTGCACGTACTACGGAGCGGGGACTACTTCGGGGAGATCGGCTTGCTCGAAGAGTCGACGCGCATCGCGACGGTGCGGGCTCGCGAGCCCGTCGAGGCGATGCGGCTCGATCGAAGCGTGTTCCTTGCGCTCGTCCGCCAGTTCCCCGATGTGCGAGTCTCCTTCGAACGACTGGCGCGAACGCGCGTCGCGCTGAACTTCCTTCGTCTGCACTCGGTGTTCGCATCCCTGCCCGAGGACGGGCTGCTCGTCCTCGCAGAGGGGCTCGAACCTCTGTCGGCCGGTCCCGGGAAGATGGTGGTCCGAGCCGGCGAGCCGACCGGTCCCATGTACCTCGTCGAGCGAGGGCGGCTACGCATTGTCCGTGATGGGGCCGATCTCGAGTACCTCCACGCAGGCGACTTCTTCGGCGAGCTTTCCCTCCTCCATCACGGGCCGCGCGAAGCGACGGTCGAGGCTCTGACGGAATGCCGGCTGTTGGCGCTCGCGCCACCTCTCTTCGAACGCCTGCTCGCGGAGTACACGGAGTTTCGCGAGCGGGTCGAGGAGCGCACGGCTCTAGCCGACTTCCGTCGCGTCGCGGCTGTCCCGCTCGATTTCGCGGAGGAGATCCTTCCCGCGGAGATCGAGGCTGCCGACAAGGTCGGGCCGGAGCAGGTCGATGCCCCCTCCGGGGCCGAAGAGGCAGACGAGGTTTCGACATTCGAAGCGCCCGCGGCGCGCCCGCGGCCGCGACGGCTCCCCCACGTCTACCAGCTCGACGAGATGGACTGCGGCGCCGCGTGCCTTGCGATGGTCACCCGCTACTTCGGAAAGCAGATCGGCATGCCGCGTCTCCGAGACCTTGTCTTCACCGCGAGTGACGGGACGAGCCTTTTGGGAATTGTTCGTGGCGCCGAGGCGCTCGGGCTGGACGTGCGCTCGGTGCGCGCCTCGAAGAGCCGCCTGGACGAGATGCCGCTTCCCGCCATCTGCCACTGGGAGGGAGACCACTGGGTCGTGCTCTACGAAGTCGGCCCGCGTTCTGTGAAGATCGGCGATCCGGCTCGCGGGATCCGCACCATCTCACGCGAGGATTTCGATGCCAGCTGGACGGGCTACGCCGCCCTGGTCTCCTGGACACCCACGTTCGAGGACATCCCGGAGGACCGGACGCGCTACGACTGGTTGCTCTCGTTCATTCGCCCGCACCGTCGCGTGCTGATCTTCGCCACGCTGCTCGCACTTGCGGCAGCGGCTCTCGAGCTCGCCGTGCCGGTCTTCACGCAGGTCATCGTCGACGACGCGATCCCTGACAAAGACAAGACGTTGCTCGTGATCGGGCTGGTAGCCATGCTCGCGATCCTCGCAGCGATGGTCGGACTCACCGTCGCGCAGCGGTACCTGCTCTCGTCGGCGGCGGTTCGAATAGACACGGCGTCGCTCGACTTCCTGACCGCTCGCCTGCTGACGCTGCCGATGAGCTACTTCACAAAGCGGCGGACCGGAGACATCGAGCGGCGACTGGCCGGCGTGCGCCAGCTTCGCGAGGTGCTCGTCGACTCTGGCGTCGAGGGGATCACGATGGTGGCCCAGATCGCGGCTGCGTTGTGCCTGATGCTCTACTACAGCTGGCAGCTGACGCTCGTCTACCTGGCCGTCGTTCCGCTCTACCTGCTGTTGATGCGGTACTCGGCGCGCCGCCTGCGTCCGATGTACGACTCGCTCGAGGATGCGTACGGCCGGTATGGCTCGCAGCAGATCGACGCCATCCGTGGCATCGAGACGATCAAAGCGCTCGCCGCGGAGGACTCGTTCCGAACGCAGATGCGTGACCGCTTCTCCGGTCTCGCCGATCGCCTGTTCAGAGCCGAGTTCCTCGTCATGACGTACCAGGGGGCGGTGGAGCTCGTGACGATCCTCTCGCTCGTCCTCTTCCTGTTCGCGGGTGGGCTGCTCGTCATCGACGGCCAGCTTTCGACCGGCGAGTTCGTTGCCTTCAACGCGCTCGTGCTCCTGACGAATGGCCCTGTCCTCGCGCTCCTCTCGCTGTGGGACGAGATCCAGGAGGGCAAGATCCTCATCGATCGGCTCGGCGACGTGATCGAGGCCGAGCCCGAGCAGGGCGAGGATCACGGAGCGCTACGCGAGGTGCGGTCCGTGGAGGGAGCGCTCCGGCTCCGCGACGTCGGGTTCAGGTACGGGGGCTCAGAGTCGCCCCCCGTGCTGACCGGCATCAACCTCGACATCGCCCCCGGGTCCACCGTCGCGCTCGTCGGCCGCTCGGGATCGGGGAAGACGACGCTCGTCAAGCTCCTCGCCGGGTTGCTCGAGCCCACAGAGGGCACGATCGAGCTCGACCGTACCGATCTGCGGACCGTCGACTATCGAACCGCGCGGCGCCACATCGGCTTCGTGCTCCAGGAGAGCCACCTCTTCGACGACACGATTGCCCGAAACATCGCGCTCGGGGAGGAGCCAGACCCCGATCGGGTCCAGTGGGCGGCGAAAGTTGCCGACATCCACGACCTCGTCGAGCGCCTCCCCTTTGGCTACGAGACGCGGGTCGGCGAGAGCGGTCTTCGCCTCTCGGGAGGACAGGCGCAGAGAATCGCGATCGCACGTGCGATCTACCGAAGGCCTGCCGTGCTTCTCCTAGACGAAGCCTCGAGCGCGCTCGATGCGGAGTCGGAGCGCGCGGTAAAGCAGAACCTCGACGAGCTCATGCACGGTCGCACCGCGGTCGTCATCGCGCACCGGCTCAGCACGGTACGCGATGCGGACGAGATCGTTGTTCTCGATCGCGGAACGATCATCGAGCGCGGCACGCACACACAGCTCATGGAGCGCCAGGGGCTGTACTACTACCTCGTCGGCCAGCAGCTCGAGCTCTAGGGCCTCCTTTCTCGCTAGACGGAAGATTTCGCGTCTGTGCGCGGTCTTACGCACATCAGGTTCCAACAACGGGACCACGAAGGGAGGCTCGAATGGCCGACGAGAGCGACAAGAAGCAGGCCGATCTCGCGCTGACCGCCAAGGAAGAAGAGGACGTAAAGGGCGGCAAGGCGATGGCAGCCGGCGACGCGACCGGGAAGAAGAAGAAAAAGAAGAAGGCGGGCGCGCACCCGGCCGGCGGCGGCAGGTACCAGCCGCTGTAGTACTCGCCAAGCGAGGATGTTCCTCTCCATCAGGCCGGGTATCTGCCCGGCCTGATGGCGTTCGGGGTTCTTGCGTCAAAGTTCACGACGACCCTGGCCCTAGTGCTGCCTCGTCGGTCTGCTGTTTGAGCTCTGAGGGCGGAACGCGGCGGAAGATTTTGTCCCCCGAGGGCGTCTTAGTAGCATCAGGATCAAAGCGGGCATGACCTCGAAGGGAGGCCCAAGATGGCAGAGGCAGCCAACAAGCAGCAGGCGGCGGACGCCGACCTCGCGCTCACCGCGAAGGAGGCCGAGGACGTGAAGGGCGGCCGAGCGCTGAAGAAGAAGTCCAAGAAGAAGAAGACGGGGGCGCACCCGGCCGGCGGCGGCAGGTACCAGCCGCTGTAGTACTCGCCGAGCGCAGGGACGTCTGCGCGCGCGTGTGGATCAGGCCGGGTGATGAGCCCGGCCTGATGCTGCGCCGACCGAAGCGTCAGAGCAGCGTCTCGAGCCCGGTCGTGAGACCCGGCGGCAGCTCGCGCAGCCGCTCGAGGGCGAGCAGGACACCCGGAACGTAGGCATCTCGCGCCAACACGTCGTGCCGGATAGTCAACAGCTGGCCGTCCGCGGCAAGCAGCACCTCCTGGTGTGCGACGAGGCCCGGCAGGCGGATCGAGTGGATCGCCGGATCGCCGGCCATCCCGTCCGCGGTCGCGCGTGCCGTGCCTGACGGCGCGTCCTTCTTTGCCTCGTTGTGCGCCTCGACGATCTCGGCGCGTGCCATGTGGCGTGACGCCTCCGCGAGCGAAGCGCATCATCAGCACGGCGCCGAGCGCGAAGTTCGGCGCGAAGAAGACGGGCACGCCGGCCGCCTTCGCCTGCTCCCCCACGCCGGTGAGGTCGGCGCCGGTCGTCCCGACGACCGATGGGACACCCGCGTCGATCGCAGCCGCGACGTTCGCACGACCGCGTCCGGCCCGGTGAAGTCGACCATCGCGTCCGCGCCTGCGAGGTCGTCGACGAGCTCGTGACCCGCAGCCTCGAGTGCCGGGCCGAGCACGGAGCCCACTTTCCCGCTCCGTCCGTTCAAGACGAGCCTCACCGGCCGATCGTAACCGGGCCGGTGAGGTCGTCTACGGCAAGCAGTGGCTACGAGCCGCTCACGTAGTCCCGAGATAGCGGCATACGTTGCCTCCCTTTGTCTTGACTACGACCGTTTCCACGTCGGATACGTCAGCGTCTGCCAACGTCCGCCGCAGGGATCGCTCCCGACCGACACCGCGGTGAGCTTCAGCTTCCCGTCCTTAAACGACCAGCTGTATCGGCCGGCTCCTTTGAGACCTGCCTCCAGGCAGAACGGGTCATGCCTGAAGGTGATTCGGCGACCGGTGGCCGTGTAGTCACCGTTCGTCCACTTGTCGAGCGGGTTGAAGGCGCGGTACGTGCCGTCCTGCTCGAGGACGAGCCTCCACACACCTACGGCGCGTGGATCGACAAACCCCTCGTCGATCAGCTGAGCCTTGGTCATGCGCGCCTTCCACTCTCCGGTGTAGGGCTTCGTCGAAGCCGCTCCGAGGCTCGCGGACATGCTGGCTGCGGCGACGACCGCCGCTCCCAGGATCGCCACTCGTCTCATCGTTGCCTCCTTTGGTCGGGCCCGACCGATTCGGGCGTGCGAGGACGGTGGCCGATAGGGGTTGCACGCCGCGGTGATCCGCGGTAAACACGCCGGTTAACCGGGAGGTACTGGCATGGAGTTCAGGGTCCTCGGGCCCCTGGAGGTCGTTGATGGTGAGCGGGCAATCGAGCTCGGCGGCAGCAAGCAGCGAAGCGTGCTCGCGATGCTCGTGCTCAGGGCTGGGCGGGTCGTCTCGACCGAGGCGCTCGTCGACGGGCTCTGGGGAGACACACCCCCGGCGACCGCTTCGAAGTCGCTGCAGGTATACGTGTCACGGCTGCGCAAGACGCTCGGGGATGACGTCATCGTCACCCGCGCCCCCGGCTACATGCTCGACGCCGGTCCAGATGCGATCGACGTCGCGCGCGTGGAGACGCTCGTCGAGCAGGCTCGAGGCGAGCCATCCTTCGACTCTGCCTCGACATTGAGCACCGCCCTTGCGCTCTGGCGCGGTCCCGCGCTCGAGGACCTCGCCGACGAGCCGTTCGCCCAGGTCGAGGTCGGCAGGCTGGAGGAGCTCCGCTTGAGCGCGCTCGAGGATCGCATCGACGCCGACCTCGCCCTCGGCAAGCACGCCGCACTCGTTCCCGAGCTCGAGGCCGTGTCGCGGAGCCACCCCTACCGCGAACGGCTGGTCGGACAGCGCATGCTCGCCCTCTACCGCTCGGGACGACAGACGGAAGCGCTCGAGGTCTATCGAGATGCCCGAACGAGGCTCATGGACGAGATCGGCATCGAGCCCGATCCCGAGCTCCGGGATCTCGAACGCCGCATCCTGTCACAGGATCGCTCGCTCGCAGCACCAGCGCCGGCTGACGCAGCGGATGGGACATCGGTGGTCAGCACGACGCGTCGACGTGTCGCTCTCGCCCTCGCCGGCGTCGCGATTGCTTCGGCCGTGGCCGTCATCGCGACCGTCCTCCTTCGCGACAGCCACGGATCCTCGATCGTGGCGGCGCCGAATTCCGTCGCGATGATCGACCCGCGTCAGAACACCGTCGTCGGCGTTGTGCCGCTCGGCGAGCGCCCGACGCGCATCGCTGTCCACGGCGACGACGTCTGGGTGCTTCAACCGGATCGAGGCACGGTTTCCCATATCAGCCGCTCGACCAACGCGGTCCTCGGCACCGTAGGCGTCGGTGGGGCGCCGAGCAGTCTCGTCGCCGGCGCGCGAGGCGTCTGGATCTCGGATGCGCGCAACAGGCGCGTGACGCTCATCGAGCCGGAGCGGCTCACGGTAGCGGCGACCGTCCGGACCGGACGACGTCCGCTGTCCGGCCCGTACCCGGACGCGGGTCTGCTCGCCTCCGGATATGGATCGCTCTGGTTCGCCTCCGGCGAGGAGACGATCACGCGTGTCGACCCGCGACTCGTGCGCGTGACAGCGCAGATTCACGATGTCGTCACGGGCGGGTCGGCAGACGGGGCGATCACGGCCGGCGAGGGGTCGATCTGGGTCGCGGGCCCCTACGGGGGGAGCCCCGTGACACGCATCGACCCTCGATCGAACACGATCCTCGCGAAGATTCCGCTGAGCAAGTTCCGCGCGAGCGGCGCGGCGACCGGCGGGGGATCCGTGTGGGTCTCGGACGTCGGCGAGAACAATGTGTGGCGGATCGATCCGGCACGAAACGTCGCAGTCGCGACCGTGCCCGTCGGAGCGGCGCCGATCGGCGTCGCGTCGGGGTACGGCTCGATCTGGGTCGCGAACTCCGGCGACGGTACCGTGTCCCGGATCGACGCGATCTCCGGGAAGGTAACCCGAACGATCAAGGTCGGCGGGAGCCCGAACGGCGTCGCCGTCACGGACGACGGCGTCTGGGTCACGGTGGGTTAGGCGGCCTGGGCCCCCGGGTGGACGTGCTCGACCCCGGCGAGGAAGCGATCCTCGTCCGGGCCGATCCCGGCGGCCGACAACGCCTCCGGCGCCAGGAGCACGCTCGCGAGCTCCGCAACGGCCGCCGGCTCGACCGCGTCGATCTCCGCGATCACGCGATCGACCGAAAGGATCTCAGTGTCCGTGATCAGCGCCTTGCCGAGCCGTGTCATCCGGTTCGACGTCGACTCCATGGAGAGCACGATGCGTCCCTTGAGGTTCTCCTTCGCTCGTTCGAGCTCTGCTTCGGTGACGTTTCCCCCGGCGATGTCGGCGACCTGCTCGGCGACGATCTCGAGGCAGGGCGCGACGTTCTCCTCGCGTGTGCCCACGTAGACGCCGATGTGGCCCGTGTCTGAGTACTGGCCCGCGAACGTGTAGACCGAATAGGCCATCCCACGCTTCTCGCGGATCTCCTGGAAGAGGCGCGAGGACGCCGAGCCGCCGAGGATGGCGTCGAGGAGCGAGGCTGCGAAGCGCCTACGGTCGGAGCGTGAGATCCCCGTCCCGCCCACGCAGACGTGGTACTGCTCGGTGTCCTTCGTCTGGAAGCGGAGGCCCGGCTTCGGCGTCTTCACGAGCGGCTTGCGCACGTGCGTTCGAGACTCGGGTGGCTCGAGACGCTGGTGGGCACCGCGTTCGAGGAGCTTCAAGAGCGTGTCGTGGTCGAGCTTTCCAGCCGCGGCGAGCACGATGTTCCCGGCCGTGTACATCTGCCTGTGGTAGCCGGCCAGCGAACGCCGGGTGACCGACGAGATCACGGACGCGCGCCCGATCACCGGCCGTCCAAGCGCGTGCGTGCCGAAAACGGCCTCTGCGAGCAGGTCGTGGACGAGGTCCTGGGGCGTGTCCTCGACCATCGCGATCTCTTCCAGCACGACCTCGCGCTCGGAGTCGACGTCGGCGAACGTCGGGGCGAACACCATGTCCGCCATCACGTCGATCGCCCGCTCGAGATGGCGGTCGGGGATCCGCGCGTAGACGACCGTGCTCTCGCGTGAGGTGGCGGCATTCAGCTCGCCGCCCATCTCGTCGAAGATCTCGGCGATCTCCTTCGCCGTGTACGAGCGCGTGCCCTTGAACAGCAGATGCTCGATGAAGTGCGTGACGCCCGCCTTCCCGTCGGGCTCGTCGCGCGCGCCGGCGCCGATCCAGAAGCCGAGCGAGACCGAGCGGACGCTCGAGACACGTTCGGTGACCAGGCGCTCGCCGGAGTCGAGCTCGGAGAGGACGTATTCCTGCACGGAGGGATCGTAGCCCTCTCGAGCGGCGCCCTTTCGAGCTAGTCGTGAGGTTTAGGCCAGACGGCGGATGGGATGCAGGACGTGGCCCGCCGATGCTCCGGCATGCGTCGGATCGGTGTGAACTCGACGTTCGGGCTTGCACTCATCGGGCTGGCGCTCGCGTCGATCCTCGTCAAGGGTATTACGTGATCCCTAGAACCCAAACCGGACCGTCGTGAAGTACCAGTAGGCGGACGTCAGCCAGAGCGTGACGAGCACGGCGGCGAGCGTCCCTCCGACGAGCGGCAGCGTCCAGCGTGGGTGATCGTGGTCGTGGACGAAGAAGATCTTGACCGCGAACACGCCGTAGACGAACGAGCCGAGGATCGAATGGACGAGCGTGCGCGTGCTCGACGTGTCGAAGCCGAGGATGAAGATGCAGTGGAATGCGACCGGGAGCGTGCAGAGGAACGCGAGCCGCCCCGACCAGCGGTGCACGCGATTCACGAGCGGCGGCGAGATCGGGAAGATCCCCTGAAGATGGCCGAAGATCCGCGCCGCGGTCGTCACCTGAACGAAGACCAGGATGATTGCGGCGCTGGCAAACCAAGCCTTGGCGGCGATCGTCGTCGAGAAGACCGACGTCATGATGTCGGTGTAGGTCGAGTCGACGCTTCCGATCACGCTAGGGGCTCTCCTCGAAGAGCTGCGAGAGGTAGGCGAGGACGTCGTCGAGCTTGCGCCCGGTCACGAGGTCCGGCGGCATCGTCCCGGCCGGGCTCTCGATCTGGGCCTTCGCGGCGGCGAGCGTGATCGTGTCTCCGACGAGCTTCGGGCCGACGCCGCCCTGGCCCTCGCTGCCATGGCAGGCGGAGCAGGTCTGCGTGTAGACCGTCTGGCCGCGGTACGGATCGCCGAGCCGCACGTTGCCGGCGGCGACGTGCGGCACGCCCGGCTTCGCGAGGCTCAGCTGCGCGAGCGTGAAGGCGATCGCCGACACGCCGAGGAAGAGGCAAAGCGGCAAAACGACGAGCCTGACGACCCGCTTCCGTGGCGTCCGCTCACCGGCCACGGACGGATGGTAATAGGGCGGGCTCGCGCCCGCCCGTGAGAGAGATCGTGTTGGGGACAGGATTCAATCCTGTCCCCAACGCGGTTCCCCAGCGCCGTTCTGTCTAGCTCCGGCTGCGCTCGCGGTCTCGACCGCCGCGACCGCCGCGGCGGTCACGATCGGTCCGCTCCTCGCGCTCGCGCGGAGGAGCGTTCTTCGCCCGCTCGATCAGCTCTTCGGGCTGGACGAGCGCGCCGTCCTCGTGCTTGGCGACGAGCTTGAGGCCGATCCGGCCTCGCTCCTTGTCGACCTCCTGCACGATCACGTCGAGCACGTCGCCGCGAGTAATCACGTCCTCGATGTGCCCGACACGGCCAGGGCCGACGTTCGACACGTGGAGCAGGCCGTCCGTGCCCTTCTTCAGCTCGACGAACGCGCCGAACTGGGTCGTCTTGACGACCTTGCCGGTGTACTCGTCGCCGACCTCTGGGCTCTTCGTGAGCGCCGTGATCGCGGCGATCGCGGCGTCGGACTTCGTGCCCTCGGTCGCGTAGACGAGGATCGTCCCGTCCTCCTCGATGTCGATCTGCACGTCGTGGTCGGACTCGAGCGCGCGGATCGTCTCGCCGCCCTTGCCGATCACCATGCCGATGAAGTCGGGGTCGATCTTGACGGACGAGATGCGCGGTGCGTGGTCTGCGAGCTCGGCCCGAGACTCTGGCATCGCCTCCGCCATCACGTCGAGGATGAACTCGCGCGCCCGCTTCGCCTGCTCGAGCGCCGAGCGCATGATCTCCTGCGTGACGCCGGTGATCTTGATGTCCATCTGGAGGGCAGTGATCCCCTCGCGGGTGCCGGCGACCTTGAAGTCCATGTCGCCGAGGTGGTCCTCCGCTCCCTGGATGTCCGTGAGGATGACGTAGTCGTCGCCCTCCTTGACCAGGCCCATCGCGATCCCGCTCACCGGCGCCGAGATCGGTACGCCGGCGTCCTGCAGCGCAAGGGTCGAACCGCAGACAGAGCCCATCGACGACGAGCCGTTCGACTCGAGCGTCTCGGAGACCAGGCGGATCGTGTACGGGAAGTCTTCGGCACTCGGAATGACCGCCGCGAGCGCTCGCTGCGCGAGCGCGCCGTGGCCGATGTCGCGGCGCTTGGGACCCCGCATGAATCCGGTCTCCCCGACCGAGAAGGGCGGGAAGTTGTAGTGGTGCATGTACCGGCGCTCGCCCTCGAGCGAGAGGTCGTCGATCCGCTGGCCTTCCTTAGCCGTGCCGAGCGTGAGCAGCGTCATGATCTGCGTCTGCCCGCGCGTGAAGAGGGCCGAGCCGTGCGTTCTCGGTGAGACGCTCACGTCACACGTGACCTGACGGATCTCCTCCGTGCCGCGGCCGTCCGGGCGCCGCTTGTCGACGGCGATCTTCCGCCGCACGAGCTCCTTGTAGAGCGCCTCGCCGGCCTTCTTCAGCGTCTGCTTCGTGATCGAGTCCTTCGACGTCGGCGCCTCGCTGCCCTCGGTCACGGGGGCGATCGGGAACGGAAGCTGGACGTTCTCGATGATGTCGTCGAACAGCAGATGGCGCTTTGCCGACTTGAGCTCCTTCGAGTCCTGCTCCGCGTCGGTCAGCGCCGTCAGCGCGTCCATGAACTGCGCGCGGACGGGCTCCATGGCCGCCGCGAGGCGAGCCTCGTCGAGCAGCTGGGCGAGGCTCGATCGAACCTGCGTCAGCCGGGTGATGTCCTCTTCGGTCGACGTCATCGTCAGCGGTGCGCACAGGTCGGCCTGGAGCTCCTCGATCACTGTGGCGGCGTCCTTCAGGCCATGCGTCGCGATCTGCTCGGCGATGCGCGAGCCGTGGGCGGCGCGGAGCTCCGCCGTCAGCGACTCGTCGAGCCACTTCGGCTTGCCGGCTTTCTCGCGGAGATCCTCCTGTGCCTCACAGAGCTTGACGATCTTGCGGTGTGCCTTCTCGAGCGCCTCGAGCAGGACGTCCTCCGGCACCTGGTTCGCGCCGGCCTCGACCATCGTCAGGCCGTCCTTCGTGCCGACGACGATCAGGTCGAGCTCACTTTCGTCGGTGGCCTCGAGCGACGGATTGACGACGAGCTCGCCCCCGACCAGGCCGATCCGGACGGCGCCGACCGGGCCTGCGAACGGCAGCGATGAGATCATCAAGGCCGCCGAGGCACCGTTGATGCAGAGGATGTCGTGCGGCGTGATCATGTCGGCGGACAGCACCGTGCAGATCACCTGCACCTCGTTCCTGAAGCCCTTCGGCCAGAGCGGCCGGATCGGGCGGTCGATCATTCGTGCCGTGAGCGTGGCACGCTCCGTTGCGCGGCCCTCTCGCTTGAAGAAACCACCGGGGATCTTGCCGGCGGCGTACATCTTCTCTTCGACGTCGACGGTGAGCGGGAAGAAGTCCTGGCCCTCGCGCGCCTCCTGGCGACCCTGAGCGGTGGCGAGCACCATCGTGTCCCCGGAGCGGACGACGACTGCGCCGTCGGCCTGCTTCGCGAGCTTGCCGGTCTCGAAGACGATCTCCTGACCGCCCACGGTCACCGAGACCGACGTCGTGCTGTCGGTCGTGTTCGTATTCATGTGTTCCTCCACGTCTTGCTTCGTGGAGAGTGGAGGTTTGAGGGAGCCTCGGCGGTGACATCTCGGGGCTCGCTCAAACTTCCACCCTCCCGTTTCTGCGGCTCGTGCCTATCTTCGCAGGCCGAGCTCCTTGATGAGGGCGCGGTAGCCCTCGAGATTCGTGCGCTGGAGGTAGTCGAGCAGCCTGCGGCGCCGCCCGACGAGCTTCAGCAGGCCACGCCGCGAGTGGTGGTCCTTCTTGTGCGTGCGCAGGTGCTCCGTCAGCTCGGTGATGCGGGTCGTCAGGAGCGCGATCTGGACCTCGGCCGAGCCGGTGTCCTTCTCGTGCTTCCCGTGCTTGCCGACGATCTCCAGCTTTGCTTCGTTCGTCAGGGTCATGGCACCTCCGGTCGTAGCGACGTCTCCGCGATTCCCGCTTCGCGCTACGTGACCCAGTGCGCCGCGTGGCCGGAATCCGGTCTGCGACCAGGGTAGCAGCCTAGCTTCGTCACACCGGGCGGTTCGCCGCCCTCGTCGCCTCGACGTCGCGCGCAATCTGCTCGACGAGCGCCTCTTCGCTGTCGAACGCCCGCTCGTCGCGGAGCCGCTGCCAGAGCTCGACGACGAGCCGCTGGCCGTACAGGTCATCGTCGTAGTCGAGGAGGTGCGCCTCGATCCGCCGCTCGGTGCCGCCGTAGTGCGGGTTGAGGCCGATCGAGATCGCCGCCCTCGTGCCGAGCGCGAACCCGGCGTAAATGCCGTTCTGCGGCACGAGCAGCCCTGGCTCGACGGCGACGTTCGCGGTCGGGAAGCCAAGCGTTCCGCCCCGCTCGTCGCCGACCACGACCGTTCCGTCCACTTCGGGAGGCCGGCCGAGCATCGCGGCTGCGCCTGTGACGTCGCCCGCCTGGAGCAGGTCGCGGATCGCCGTCGACGAGATGTCGTCTGCGATCGGTGCGACGCGGACCTCGAGCCCAAGCTCTTCAAGCAGCGCCAGATTCCCGCGACGCCTGTGCCCGAAGCGGAAGCCTTCGCCGGCGACGATCACCTCGGCGCCGATCGCCCGAAGGTGCGTCTCCACAAACTCCTCAGGCTCGAGCTGCTGGAGGTCGTGGGTGAAGGCGAGCACGACGGTCTCCTCCACTCCGGCGGCGGCGAGTAGCTCGAGGCGCCGCTCGAGCGTCGTCAAGAGGTCGACGCCGTAGCCGAGAACGATGCGCGGGTGGGGGTCGAACGTGAGCACCGTCGGCATCAGGCCAGTGGCGACGAGCGCCTCGAGCACGTGGCGGTGCCCGAGATGGACGCCGTCGAACGAGCCGATCGCAACCGCGCGCTGCCGTCGCTCGAGCTCGCCAGGCGCATGGACGACGTTCAAGGCATGACCGTGCCGTTGACCGCGACCAGCTCGCCCTCGAGCAAGGCCCGCACGGGCTCTTCGAGCTGCCGCCGGCCTGTGCGGATCGCGACAGCCTCGTCGTCGGAGACCGTGACCGCAGGCAGGAACGGGAGCGCGTCCGCCGGCGCGAGGATCCGCTCCTCGTCGGCGTCCGAAAGCCTGAACGGCCCGACCTCGGTACGCCTGAGCGTCCGGCAGTGGCCGCCGAGGACGTCCGCGATCGCGCGCACGTACGTGCCGCTCGAGACGGCCAGCTCGAGCGTCGCCACGCCTTCCTCGTAGCCGTGGAGCGTTGCCTCGTGGACGGTCGAGGCGCGCGAAGGCATCTCGACCTGCTCGCCCCGCCTGAACCGGCGGTAGGCGCGCTCGCCGTCGATCTTCACCGCCGACGCCCGTGGCACGGGAAGCTCGATCTCGCCGCGTAATGACGCGAGCCGCACCGCGAGCTCGGCGGGAGAAGGCGGCGCGAGCTCCTCGACGACCTCGCCCTCGGGATCGCCGGTCGCGGTGTCCGCGACCGAGAGGTCGATCTCCGTCACGTAGCGCTTGTCGAGCCCGACGAGATACTGCGCGAGGCGCGTCGCGGAGCCGAGCAGCACGAGCAGGAGCCCACTCGCGAACGGGTCGAGCGTCCCGGCGTGGCCGGCGCGCGCACCCGTCCGGTTGCGAAGGCGGCGGACGATGGCGAACGAGGACGGCCCGGCCGGCTTGTCCACGAGGACGAGCCCCGTCGGACTAAGCGCTCGTGGTGGCACTGCGCGAACTGCCTCGCGGATGAACGGCGGCGATCTCCTCGACCGACTCGGCGCTCGAGAAGCCGGCGGCCTGCCGGTGCCCGCCGCCTCCTCGCTGGCGCGCGATCGCCGACACGTCGAGCTCGTCGCTCGACGCGCGCATGCTCACGCGCCGTTTTGCGTCCGGCGGCTCGGGCGGCTCGCGGATGACCGCGGCCATCTCCGTCCCGTCGACCGCGCGGAGGTAGTCGATGATCCCCTCCGCGTACTCCTCCCCCACGCCGAGCTCCTGGAAGTCCGTGCGCAGGAGATGCGAGATGACGAGCCGACCGCCCTCGAGGATCTCCGCGCGCTCGAGCGCGCGCGCGAGCAGCTTGAACTTCGCGAACTCGACCGACTCGTAGATCCCTTGGAACACGCGGTGGACATCGACTCCCGCCTCGACGAGGTCTGCGGCGAGACGAAGCGCCTTCGGCGTCGTGTTCGTGTACTGGAAGCGCCCCGTGTCGGTGACGAGCGCGACGTAGAGCGCTTCGCGCGATGGCGGGCGTCAGCTCGACGCCGAGCGCGCGGAGGATGTCGCGGACGATCTCGCCCGTCGAGGACGCGTCGGCCACGAGGAGGTTGATCTCGGCGAAGGCACTGTTGTCATGGTGGTGGTCGATGTCGAGCGAGAGCGGCACGTTCCCGACGAGACCCGCCGCCGGCGCTCATGCGCTGGACGTTCGCGCAGTCGAGCGCGACGAGCACGCGCTCGCCGGCGTCGTCCGGGAGCTCGCGTCTGATCTCGTCGTGGGCGAGGAACGCAAACTCGGCGGGCGGGTCGGTGTCGCCGCCGAGGTACATGACGACGTCCTTGCCGAGCCCCTGGAGCGCCCGTCCGAGCCCGAGGATCGAGCCGATCGCGTCGCCGTCCGGGTTCTCGTGCGTGACGAGAAGGAACCGGTCGTGGCCGCGCAGCGCGTCCGCGACACGCGCGAGGTCAGTCGTCGCCTGGGTCGAGCTCATCGATCAACTTTGACATCCGGACGCCCTCGGCGACGGTGGGGTCGTACTCGAACGTCAAGGTCGGCGTGTGCTTGAGGCGAAGCTGACGTGCGATCCGCGCCTGCAGCAGCCCGTGCGCGGCAGTCGAAACCCTCGAGCGCCTTCTCGCGCTTGCGGTCGGAGCCGAGGACACTGACGAACACCGTCGCGTGACGCAGATCGCGTGACGTGCTCACTCCCGTCACCGTGACGAAGCCGATCCGCGGATCCTTGAGCTCGGGCAGCGTGTCCGAGACGACCTCGCGTAAGGCCTCGTTCACCTTGCGCATCCGCTCAGGCATCGAGCGCGACCACCTCCCGTTCGCAACGGACGAGCTCGTACTCCTGCGCGCCGAGATAGCGCTCGGCGGCGTCGAGCAGCTCGAGCAGCTCCCTGTGTCCCACGGAGACGCACGCCATGGTCAACTCGGCCCGTTGCCAGAGGTCGTGATGGTCGACCTCTGCGACCGACGCGCCGAAGCGGTTCTGGAGCTGCTCCTTCGCGGACTTCACATGCCTTCGCTTGTGTTTGAGCGAGCCCGCTTCGGGAAAGTGGAGCTCGATCTGAAGGATGCCGACGTAGCCGGCGCCCATCGGCCGGTCGGCCTTTACGACTCCGCGGGCGGCGGCGGGGCGTCGTCGAGCCCCGTCCGCTCGACCTCGCGGATCTCGAACACCTCGAGGACGTCGCCTTCCTTCACGTCGTCGAAGCCGGCGAGATGGATGCCGCACTCGAACCCTTCCGCCACCTCGCGAACATCGTCCTTGAAGCGCTTCAAGGAGTCGATCGACGTCTCGTGGAGGATCGCGCCGTCGCGGACGATGCGGACGCTGGCGCCGCGGCGAATCGTGCCGCTCGTGACGTATGAGCCGGCGATCGTGCCGTAGCGCGAGATCTTGATCAGCGCGCGCACCTCCGCCTCGCCGAGCGTAACCTCTTCCGAGACCGGCTTGAGCATGCCGACGAGCGCCTTCTCGATGTCCTCTGTGAGCTGGTAGATAACGCGGTAGGTGCGGACCTCTACGCCCTCGCGGTCGGCGAGCGCGCGGGCCTCGGCGTTCGGCCGGACATTGAAGCCGACGACCATCCCACCCGACGCCGACGCGAGCATCACATCGTTCTCCGTGATACCGCCAGCCGCCGAGTGGATGACGTTGACGCGGACCTCCGGGTGCTCGATCTTCTGCAGCTCGGAGACTGCCGCCTCGACCGAGCCTCCCACGTCCGCCTTCAGGACGAGATTGAGGTCGGCCGGGACGCCCTCCGCGCCCTGGACGCGGTCGAAGAGCGCCTCGAGCGAGATCGGCTTCGAGCGCTGGGCGAGCTGCTCGCGCCGCAGCCGCTCCCCGCGCGCCTGTGCAAGGTGGCGTGCCTGTCGTTCGTTCTCGACCACCCGGCCGACCTCGCCAGCAGGCGGCGGGCGGTCGAAGCCGACGATCTCGACCGGAACGCCGGGCCCGGCGTCCTTGATCTTGTCGCCGTGGTAGTCGTAGAGCGCACGCACCCGGCCCCACGCGTCGCCGGCCACGACCGCGTCGCCGACGTGAAGCGTCCCGCGGTGGACGAGCAACGTCGCCACCGGCCCGCGCCCGACGTCGAGGCGTGACTCGATGATCGGACCCGACGCCTCGGCCTTCGGGTTGGCACGGAGCTCGAGCTCGGCATCCGCGACGAGCAGCACCTTCTCCAGCAGGTCGGAGAGGTTCTGCTTCTCCTTCGCCGACACCTCGGAGAACTGCGTCGAGCCACCCCAGTCCTCGGGCTGCAGGCCCTCGGCAGCGAGCTCGTTCTTGACGCGGTCGATGTTCGCGTCCGGAAGGTCGACCTTGTTCACGGCGACGACGATCGGCACCTCGGCAGCGCGGGCGTGCGAGATCGACTCCTTGGTCTGAGGCATGACGCCGTCGTCGGCCGCGACGACGAGCACGGCGATGTCCGTGACCTTTGCGCCGCGGGCGCGCATGGCGGTGAACGCTTCGTGGCCCGGCGTGTCGAGGAACGTGATGCGGCGGCCCGCGTGGTCGACCTGGTAGGCGCCGATGTGCTGCGTGATCCCACCTGCCTCGGTCTCGACGACGGACGTCTCGCGGATCGCGTCGAGCAGCGTCGTCTTGCCGTGGTCGACGTGCCCCATGATCGTTACGACCGGCGGCCGCGCCGACAGGTCTTCCTCCGCGTCCTCGTATGTCTCAAGCTCGAGCTCCTCGTCTGCCGCGTGCTTGATCGTCACCTCACGCTTGAGCTCGGAGGCGAGCAGCTCCACCTCCTCGTCGGAAAGCGTCTGCGTCGCCGTCTTCGGCGCGCCGAGGGCCATCAGGATCTTGATGATCTCCGCCATCGTGACGCCGAGCGCCTGAGAGATGTCCTTGACAGACGAGCCCGACGTGACGGTCGCGGGGCCGGTCGGCTGAACCGGCGCCTGCGCCGGCTTCTCGCGGACGACGCCGCGGTCGCGCAGCTGGCGCGCGTCGAGACGCGGACGTCCCGCGGCATTGTCGATCACCACGCGGCGCTTGCGGCGGCCGCGCGGCGCTCCCTGCCGGGGGCGGAGCGGTCGGTTCGGCTTGTTGCCCTGTGAGTCGTCAGCCATGGCGGTGATCAGTGTAGAGCCGAGCGAG
Organism: uncultured Actinomycetes bacterium; assembly: GCA_963773055.1. Classification (GTDB taxonomy): domain Bacteria; phylum Actinomycetota; class Thermoleophilia; order Gaiellales; family Gaiellaceae; genus PALSA-612. Next base: position 850,097 of record CAVYZL010000006.1, read on the forward strand.
CTCGGGATCGATTGTCACACGGGTGCGGAGAACGCGCGAGAATCCGTTCCGCTCGAGCGCACGCTCGTAGCACGCGAGCCTGCGGCAGGTATACGCACCCCGTCCCTCTTGGCCACGCGAGGCTGCGACGAGGATGCCGTTGCGGGCGACGAAGCGCAGCAGGTCGTCCTGCGGCGCGCGGCGTCCGCAGCCCACGCAGCTCCGGAGCGGAGGCTCGGTCACGCAGCCGCAGGACCGTCCTCCTCGAGCACGTCGGCGCCGTCCGTGTCCTCCTCGGCAGCCTCGACGTCCAGCTCGTCCTCGTCCTCGTCGTCCGCGTCGTCGAACTCCGCTTCGGCGGCCGGCTGGACGATCTGGTCGGAGATGTCCTCGCCGCGGGCCTCCTTCGCCGCCAGCTCCTGGTGAGCCGGAACGCCGCAGAAACGGCTGCCCGGAAGCGCAGCGTTCGGGCAGCGCTTCCGCGTCGAGAGGATCGCCGAGCAGCGGCCGACGGACTCTCCGTCGTCCTCGCCGCCGAAGGCGGCATCAGCCTCCTCCTGCGCGAACTCCGAGTCGGACTTGATCTCGACCTTCCAACCCGAGAGCCGCGCCGCAAGACGGGCGTTCAGACCCTCCTTGCCGATCGCGAGCGCGAGCTGATCGTCGGGGACGATGACCGTCGCCTCCTTCGTCTCGTCGTCGATGTAGACCTCGCGCACGCGAGCGGGCGAGAGGGCCTTCGCGACGAACCTGGCCGGCTCGGTGTTCCACGGGATGATGTCGATCTTCTCGCCGCGGAGCTCGGAGACGACCATCCGGACGCGCGAGCCGCGCGGGCCGACGCAGGCCCCCACGGGGTCCACCCCTTGAACGTGCGACTCGACGGCGATCTTCGAGCGGTATCCCGGCTCGCGGGCTACCGCGCGGATCTCGACGAGGCCGTCGGCGATCTCCGGCACCTCGAGCTCGAACAGCGTCCGGATCAGCTCCGGGTCGCGCCGGGAGAGGATCACCTGCGGACCTTTCGTTCCCGACCGCACCTCGGTGATCACGGCCTTGATCCGGCTGCCCTGCTCGTAGCGCTCGCCATCGACCTGCTCGGAGCGCGGCAGCAGCGCCTCGACCTTGCCGAGGTCGATGAGGACGTTGTTGCGGTCGCCTGCCTGCTGGACGATGCCCGTGACGACCTCGCTCACGCGGTCGATGTACTCCTCGTACATCATCTCGCGCTCCGCCTCGCGGATCCGCTGGAGGATCACCTGCTTCGCGGTCTGCGCAGCGATGCGACCGAAGTCGTCCGGTGTCACGTCGTCTCGCTTGATCACGTCCTCCGGCACGTCGGTCAGGTCGATCGTCAGGTCCTCGTCCGTGACGAGGACGTGCGAGCGCTCGCCCGACTCCTCCTCCTGTAGCTCGAGCGCGGTGATCGTGCGCTCGCGGGCTTCCTCGACGAGGCGCTCCTCGATGTCGGAGGGCAGCTCGATCGAGAAGACCCGGAAGTCGCCCGTGTAGTGGTCGAGCTCGACGGTCGCGTGGCGCGTCGCGCCTGGCGTCTTCTTGTACGCGGCGAGGAGGGCGTCCTCGAGGGCCTCGATCAGCGTGCCGCTCTCGATGCCTTTCTCGCGCTCGATGGTCTGGATGCCTTCGATGATCTCTCGCGTCATGGTCAGGTCACCTCGTCGATCAGATTGCCCCGCACGATCGCGTCGTACGGGATGTTCACGGGATCGGAAGCTGTAGCGATGCTGAGCGTGCGCTCGTCGGCGGCGACAAGCTCACCCTTGAAGCGCGTGCGGCCGGCGACGGGCTCCGCAGTGCGGAGCACGACCTTGTGGCCGACGGCGTTCCGGAAGTGGCCTGGCGTGCGCAGGGGGCGGTCGAGGCCCGGCGACGAGACGTCGACCGTGTAGCGGTCGAGGTAGTCGCGGAGCTCCTCCGTCACCCGCACGCAGAGTGCGTGGTCGACGCCCTCAGGGCTGTCGACGAAGACGGTGAATCGGGTGGCCGACGAGAGCTCGACGGCGAGCACCTCGACGCCGGGCAGTGCAGCTTCGACCCGGCGGGAGATGTCCCGCTGAAGCGATCTCTCTGTCTCGTGCGTCGTGGCCAAAATCGGCTCCCTTCACAAGAAATGGGCGCCGCGCGCCCATTTCGCCGAACCGGTGAAAATAGGTTTCCGCAGGATAGCAACCGGTTTCGACGCGGAGTAGCATCCCCGATCGTGGATCTCCAGGAACTTGGCCGCAGCTACACGGACGCATGGAACAGCGGCGATCCAGCGAATGTCGCCGCGTTCCATGCGTCGACGAGTTCGCTCAGGGTGAACGACGCTGAGCCGGCCGTCGGGCACGACGCGATCACCGAGGTCACGCGCGGCTTCATGACCGCGTTTCCGGACATGGAGCTGTTCATGGACGGCATCGACGGTGACCTATCGGCAGCCGTCTACCGCTGGACGTTCGTCGGGACGAATACCGGGCCGGGTGGTACCGGCCGGCCCGTTCGCTTCAGCGGCTACGAGGACTGGACGCTTTCGCCGGACGGGCTCATCACCCGGTCGCTCGGGCACTTCGACGCCGACGACTACGCCCGCCAGCTCGCGGGCTAGCTGTCTGGGCTCCGGCTGCCTCCGAGCCAGCGGTCAGAACGGTTCGGCGGCATCAGGCTGACGAGGATCAGGATCACGACCGTCGAGCCGAAATACGTGTAGAGCGATGCGGTGCCGGCGTACTGCTTGGTCGCCGTCTGCCCGAAGGCGAGGCAGGCGAACGCGAGCATCGCGACCGCGAGCCCGACCTGCATCAGCCCCTTGTCTCGGTGGGGTAGGAACTCGAGCCGGATCAGGCTCCCGAGCAGGAGCACGAAGACGCTGAACTCGAGGACGCCGAGAATGATCCAGGCGGCATGCGTCCCAGGGAAGTGCGAGATGAACGTGCCCTGGAACTGCTGGACGATGCCGGCTGGCGGATGCCCGTCATCGTCGAAGAGCTTCTCCTTGCCGGAGTAGAACATCAACCCGCCGACCATCAGGTAGACGCCGAGCAGCGTTGCCCAGTACGCGGCGCCGTCGAAGATCGTCCCTTGACCGATGATCGCGAACTTCTTTCTCGGCTCGGTCGCCATCGTCGCCTCCTCCTTCGTCGCAGCCGTGTACGCCGATCTTCCCTCAGACCGCCGTCTTCGGCAACCCGCGTTGGTGCGGTGGTGCAGCGTGCCAAGAGCTCGGCCGGTTTCCTTTCGCCGTGTCTGGGAGGCGCAGCAACAGCAGCGCACTCGGCTAGAAGACAGCCAGCGTTGCGAATACCCCAATGACGACCAGCACGAAGGGCACCGTGAGAGCGGCCACGAACAAGCGTCTGTTTCGACGGCGGATGCCGACGAAGCCCCCCACCAAGACCATGCCGAATGGAACCGCAGCGAATAGGAGCCAGGGAATCACCGGCTTCACGAATGTCTGGCAGAGACTGTCGCCCACGGAACCCGGTGGGGTGTCGTACACCTCCTCGCCGCACGATGCCATCGCGCCCACGAGCCAGAGCAGGGCCGAGGCAGGGATCGCCAGCAGAGTGACCGCTGCCCACAGGCCCCACGCCCCGCGCCAACCGCTCACACCTGGGGAGTCGGCACGGCACCGCCCAATCCTTAGACCTGGGAGCTGCGGTCGAGCGGCGGCGGGCCGACTCACGCCTCGAGGATGATCGTCACGGGGCCATCGTTGACGATCTCGACGGTCATGCGCGCACCGAAGACACCGGTCTGAACCGGTGCGCCAAGATCGCGTAGCGCCTGGCAGAAGTGCTCGTACAGCGGCTCCGCGACCTCGGGTCGCGCTGCTTTCGCGAAGTCGGGCCTAGCTCCCTTCTGGTGCTTGCTATCCGCGATCAGGGTGAACTGGCTGACGACGAGCGCCTCGCCTCCCGTGTCGAGGAGCGAGCGGTCGAGCTTTCCGTCGGCGTCCTCGAAGATTCGCAGACGCCCGACCTTGCCAGCGAGCCGGCCCGCCGTGTCCGCGTCGTCCTCGCGGGCGACACCGAGCAGAACGCAGATCCCGGCGCCGATCTCGCCGCCGGGCGTGACGCGCGCCATGGAGACGCGCTGGACGACGGCTCTCACGCGGTCTTGATGCGCGCTTCGTACTGCTCCTCGCCCGGCCGGAGCGAGCGGGCGAGCTTGTAGTGGCCCTGCGCCTCCACCGGCCTCCCGAGCTGGTCGAGGCAGCGACCGAGCGCGTAGTGCGCATAGTCGTTCACGGGGCTGAGCTCGAGCACGGCGCGGAACTCCGCTTCCGCCTCGGCGAACCGGCCGAGGCGAAAGTACGCGATGCCGAGCGCCTCCCTGATCGACGCCTTGTCCGGCTCGCTCCGCTTCGCCTTCTCGAGCGGCACCGTTGCCTGCGCCGGGCGGCCTTCGCGAAGCCGCTTCCAGCCCTCCTGATAGTCGGAATAGACGTCGCTCACGAGAGCAGCTCCTCGACAGCATCGAGAACCTCGGCGGCGATGCGCGGCTTCGGGGCACGTGCGACCGATCGCTCCCCGTCGGCAGACACGAGCACGACCTCGTTGTCCGAGGCGTCGAACCCGATCCCATCTGCCGCGACGTCGTTGAAGACGACGAGGTCGACCGCCTTCCGCGCGAGCTTCTCGCGCGCTCGCTCGAGCCCGCGCTCTCCCTGGTCGGCGGCGAAGCCGACGAGCACCTGCCCGTTCGTCCGCTGCCTTCCGAGCTCCGCGAGCACGTCCGTCGTCGGCTCGAGCTCGACCGTCCACGTGTCGCCGTCCTTCGGCCGCTTGTCCGCTCGTGCCTCCGCCGGCCGGTAGTCGGCGACTGCGGCGGCCATGACGACGACGTCCGCATCCTTTCGGGCGAGCGCCGCGTCCGCCATCGCTGCCGCGGTCGGCGTCTCGACGAGCTCGACGCCCGCCGGCGCCGGCACGGCGAGATTTGCGGCGAGCAGCGTCACCTCCGCCCCACGCCGGCGCGCCTCCTCTGCGACCGCGACGCCCATGCGTCCGGACGATCGGTTGCCGAGGTAGCGCACCGCGTCGAGTGGCTCACGCGTCCCGCCCGCGCTGACGAGCACGGACTTCCCCGTGAGAGGGCCGACCTCTCCGAGCAGCACGCGGCAGCGCGCGAAGATCTCCTGCGGCTCCGTCATCCGCCCGGGTCCGACCTCGCCCTCGGCGAGCGCTCCCTCGTCCGGCCCGATCAGCTCGACGCCGCGGGCGCGCAGACGCTCCGCGTTCTCCTGCGTCGCGGGGTGCTCCCACATGCGGACGTTCATCGCGGGCGCGGCGAGCACAGGGCCGCGGAAGGCGAGCACCGCCTGCGTGAGGACATTGTCGGCAAGCCCGTTCGCAAGCTTCGCGAGCGTGTTCGCCGTCAGCGGTGCGAGCACGAGCAGGTCCGCCTCGACGAGATGTGGATAGAGCTCGCGGGGCATCTCGCTCCGCGCCAGCGCCTCGAAGGTCTTCGCCGCAACGAACCCTTCAGCCTCGGGCGTCAGCAGCGGCGTTACGTCGTGCCCGTCTCGGACGAGAAGTCGGCAGAGCTCGCACGCCTTGTAGGCGGCGATGCCACCGGATACGCCGAGAATCACCCGCGCCATGAGCACATTGTGCGCGAAGAGAACACCCTGGCGGGACAGGATTCATCCTGTCCCCCAGACCCCGTCCCGCGCTACTTGGGGTAGGTGTAGGCGATCTTGCCGCTCGCGATCTCCTCGAAGGCCATCGTCAGATAGTTCTTCGAGCGGGACTCGACGAGCGGCGGCAGCTCGTCGAACGTTCCCTCGCCGAGCTGATGGTGGTAGTTGTTGATCTGCCTGGCCCGCTTGGCGGCGACGATCACGAGGCTGTAGCGAGAGTCGACCGTTTCGAGCAGCGTGTCGATGCGTGTATTGATCATTGGCCGGACATCCTAGCCGGACCGACGTAGCCGCCGACGATGGTGGCGAGCTCGGACACGGCTCGCTCCACCTCGTCGTTCTCGACCACGTGGTCGAACAGGTCCGCCTGCAGCAGCTGGCTCTCCGCGAGGTCGAGCCGCTCCCCGATCTCCCCCGCGCTCTCTGTTGCGCGCTCGCGCAGGCGGCGTTCGAGCTCCGTCACCGGCGCCGTGACGAAGATCGTGACTGCGTGTGGAATCTCCTCGGCGACCTTGAGCGCGCCCTCCGTCTCGAGCTCGAGGACGGCGACGTGCCCTGCGTCCGCGATCCGCCCGATCTCCGAGCGCAGGGTCCCGTAGCGCTGCCCGGAGACGTACGTCACGTGCTCGAGAAAGTCGCCTTCCGCGACCCGCTTCGCGAACTCGCCGTCGGCGAGAAAGTAGTACTCGCGCCCGTCCTCCTCGCCTTTCCTGCGATGCCGCGTGGTAGCGGAGATCGCAAGCTCGAGCTCGGAGATCCGTTCGATCAGCGCAAGGATCAGCGTCCCCTTCCCCGCGCCCGACGGCCCTGTGACCACAATCACCGGGCGGCCGCCCGGGTCGCCTCGGCCCTGCCCGTCTATAGCTGGGCCGCTAGTGGACGAAGAGCCCAACCAGCTCTGCCCGCTGGCGGTCGGACAGGCCGCCGATCGTCTTCGACTCGGCGATCCGACACTGGTTCAGATAGCGCTTCGCCTTCACTTGCCCGAACTTGGGCACGGCCATCAGCATGTCGAGGACCTTGGCGGTGGAGACGTAATCGGGTGGATTGCGGAGGATCTGCTCGAAGCGGACGCGCCCGAGCTTGAGATCCTTCTTCAGCTTCGCGCGCTGGACACGGATGTCGTTAGCCCTTCTGAGAGCGTCCATCCGTTGGTCGAGAGATCGGCGAGGTGCTTGTGTCGGAGCCTTCGATGCGACCATAGGAAGGTGGCGATACTAACACTGCCTGGGACACCGTGACACCATCGCGATGCGCGAGGCCGATCGCCTCCTCCGGGCCTCCGAGACCGAGCACCGCAAGTTCTGTCGACAGCTCTTCGCGCACCCGACCGGGCGCGTCCGGGTCGGCGAAGAGCACCGTGCCGAGCGCGACGTGGGTCGCTCCCGCGGCGATCAGCTCGAGCGCTTCCCGGCCCGTCGAGACTCCTCCCATGCCGACGATCGGTAGGTCGGTGGCGCGGTAGGCCGCGTAGACGGCCGCGAGCGCGATCGGCCGGACGGCCGGCCCCGAGTAGCCGCCCGTCGCCCGGCCGAGCACCGGCCGCAGCTCCGCGTCGAGCGCGAGCCCGCGGATCGTGTTCACGAGCGAGACGCCGTCGGCGCCCGCCTCGTCCACCGCCCGTACGAGCGCGGCCACGTCCGACACGGCCGGCGAGAGCTTCGCCCAGAGCGGGAGCGCGGTCTCCTGCCTCGCGGCCGAGACGATCTCTGCGGCCGACTCGGGCGCCTCGTCGACGTTCGGGCACGAGAGGTTGAGCTCGACCGCGGACACATCGGCGCGACTCGCGAGCTCGGCGCACGTCTGCGCATAGTCGTCGGCGGAGAAGCCGCCGACCGAGACCCACACCGGTAGGCCGAGCTCGACGATGCGCGGGAGCACCTCGTCGAGAAAGCGCTGCCTTCCGGGGTTCGCGAGGCCGATCGAGTTGAGCATCCCCGCGTCCGTCTCCGCGATCCGGACCGGCGGATTTCCCTCACGCGGCTCCGGCGTGACCGTCTTCGTGACGAAGGCGTCGAGCTGCCTCGCCGTCTCAGGAGCGGTGAGGGCGTCGAGGCAGCCGGACGCGTTGAGCAGCACCTACGGCGAGGTTACGTGACGGTGAAGCTCCCCGAGCTCGTCCCCGTACCGCTCCCGTTCGTGACGGTGATCTTCCCGGTCGTCGAGCCGGTCGCCACGCGTGCGTAGAGCTTGGTCGAGGACTGGACGAGCCACTGCGCCGCCGGCTTGCCGTTGAACTTCACCGACGTAATACCCGTGAAGTTCGAGCCGTTGATCGTCACGATCGTCAGGACCGGGCCGCTCGTCGGCGTGAAGCTCGAGATCGTCGGGCCACCGGGAGGCGGCGGTGGTGGTGGCGGTGGGGCGGTGGAGGAGGAGGTGGCGGGGGCGGGGGTGGCGGCGAGCCGCCCGTCACCGTGAAGTTCGACGCGCTCACACCCGTGCCGGCGCTCGTCGTGACGGAGATCGGCCCGGTCGTCGACCCAGCCGCGACCCGCGCGAAAAGCTTCGTCGACGTCTGGACGAGCCACTGCGACGCGAGCTTGCCGTTGAACTTCACGGCCGTGACGCCAGTGAACTTGGCGCCGTTGACGGTGACGATCGTGTTCACAGGCCCGCTGTTCGGCTGGAAGCTCGAGACCGTGGGGCCGTTTGGCGGCGGAGGAGGCGGTGGCGGAGGTGGCGGTGGTGGGCCGCCTCCGTAGAGGAGCAGACATCCGTGCGCCGCAGGATCGTTCGACCACTCCTGCTGGAGGTAGTAGTTGTGGCCGTTGATCGTCTGGTTGTAGTGCGCGCCGCTCGGGCCGTTGATCGGGGACCCGAAGTCCCAGGCGCACTTGTCCGACCCCTCGTTGCCTTGGCCGTCATACCACGCGTTCAACCGGAAGTCGTTGATCGCCTCGCGATGCTCGTGGCTCGTGACGTTGATCGTCGCGTCGGCTGGGTCACCGTTGGGACGCTCGCCCGTGTCACACCCGGGCGCGGCGGCATACGGCTGGTTTGCGTAGATCAGGTTTACGTCGTAGCCGTGGTATGCGCAGTACTGCGTGTACGCACAGCTCCCACCGCCCTGGCTGAAGCAGCTGCCGACGCCCTGCGGCGTGAAGACGAAGTACTGGTTCGTCGCGTTCTCGGCCCAACCCTGCGCAGCAGCGACGGCATGGGCCTTCGCGATGATCTGTGCATCCGTCAGACAGATGCTGAGCCCGTTGTAGACGGGGCAGTTGTTGCTCGTGGGAAACGCACCTGTGTCCGTGACGGAGCCGCCGAAGATCGAGCTGTACTGAACGCTGCCGGGGCTCGGGTTCGGCGCGGTGTCGTAGTACTGCGTCTCAACGGAGTACACGTTCGACGTCGCGCCGCTTGCCGCTGCAACATCGGTGAAGTACTGGTTGATCGTCGCCTTGTAGCTGGCGGTCATCGAGTACCCGGCCGGAACCCAGTAGATCGCATACGTCTTGTTCGTGTGCATCACGGGCCCGCCGTGATACGTGAGATCCCCTGCGACCTGCGGACTGACGCCGATCGGCGGCACGGCGCCGCCCACGTGGTTGGGCAGCCCCGGAGCACCGCCCGCGGCACCGGCAAGCATCGTTGCTGCAAGGACAACTGCCCCCGCAAGTACCGTGATCCTCAACCGACCCATTGGACGTCCCTTCCCTTAGGTGACTGTGAAGTTCGTCGCGCTCTGCACCGTGCCAGAGCTCGTCGTGATCGAGATCTTGCCGGTCGTGGCGCCGGTTGGCACGCGGGCGTAGAGCTTCGCCGACGTTTGGACGACGAACTGCGCCACCTTCCCGTTGAACTTCACCGACAGCACGCCCGTGAAGCCGGTGCCGTTGATCTGCACGATCGTCATCACTGGCCCGCTCGTCGGCGTGAAGCTCGTTAGTGACAGCCCCGGCGGAGGAGGCGGCGGGGGCGGAGGAGGAGGAGGAGGAGGGGGCGGTGGGGGCGGCGGTGGGGGCGGCGGCGAGCTGCCCGTCACCGTGAAGTTCGACGCGCTCACACCGGTGCCGGCGTTCGTCGTCACGGAGATCGGCCCGGTCGTCGATCCAGCCGCGACCCGCGCCAGGAGCTTCGTCGATGACTGGACGATCCACGGCGAGGCGAGCTTGCCGTTGAACTTCACGGACTGGACATTCGTGAACCCGGAGCCGTTGACCGTTACGACGGTGTTCACGGGGCCGCTGTTCGGCTGGAAGCTCGAGACCGCTGGGCCGTTCGGCGGCGGTGGTGGCGGTGGTGGCGGTGGCGAGCCACCGGGATTCGTGTAGAGCAGAAGGTTCGGAGAGCCAGTTCCGGGGCTGCTAACGACGCCCGCCGTTGCGTTGCCGGTGATCGCAGCGTTGACCTGTGCCGGCGTTGCAGATGGGTTGCTCTGGAGGTAGAGCGCCGCAGCGCCTGCGACGTGAGGCGTGGCCATGGAGGTGCCGCTCCACCCCGACGCGATGCAGGTGTCGCAGGTGTTGATGGTCGACGTGATGTTCACGCCAGGCGCGAACAGGTCGAGGCAAGACCCGTAGTTCGAGAACGACGCACGGACGTCGCTCGAGTCGGTCGCACCGACCGTGAGTGCGCTCGGAGTGCTCGCTGGCGAGGTGTTGCACGCGTTCTGGCCGTCGTTACCCGCCGCTACGGCGTATGTGACGCCATCCGCGATCGAGCCTTGCACGGCATCGTTCAGGGCCTGGCTGAATCCGCCGCCGAGGCTCATATTGGCGACGGCTGGATTCGCGCCGGTGTGGTTTCCCGTTACCCAGTCGATGCCGTCGATCACCTGGGTGTAGGAGCCGCTGCCATTGCAGTCGAGCACGCGGACACCGACGAGCGTGACGCTCTTCGCGACACCGTAGGTCGCACTGCCGACCGTCCCGGCAACGTGTGTGCCATGGCCATTCGACGGACCGCCGACGGTTCCGCCCTTACAGTCGGGGCCGTTCCCGTCGTTGATCGAGTCGTGGCCGAGTGACGCACGGCCGCCGAACTCCGTGTGCGTCACGCGGAGGCCCGTGTCGAGGATGTACGCCTTTACCCCTGCCCCCGTCGCGTTGTACGTGTACTGGTTGTTCAGAGGCAGATTCCGCTGGTCGATGCGATCGAGGCCCCACGTCGGGTTGTTCTGCGTCGTCACCGCGTGAACGACGCCGTCGGGCTCGACAAAACGGACGTTCGAGCTCGCCGCCAGTGCCAACGCCTTGTCGCCGGTCATCTGCGCCGCGTAGCCCTTGAGGGCGTACCGGTAGACGAACGACGGGCTCAGGCCCTCGGCAGTCGCTTCCGCCGCCGGGCTCTTGACCGAGTCCCTGAGCACGACGATGTACGAGCTCGTCGCGGGCGCGCTCGGCGACGCGCCAGCGCTCGCGACGAGGACGGCGCCGAAAGCGGCTATCACGAAAAGAACCAGCAGCTTCGGGCGGGCGGCGGCAGTCAGCATCAGCACTCCTCGAGCGTAGGGACCTTTGAACTGTCGGCAGGCGCGAGCAACGACCCGATCACCAAACTAGCGGGTTTTACACACGGCTGATTTCGTCACGCTTCGACCCTCGTTCTGCGGCGGAGCACCGGCCCCTGCACACACAAACGCTCGAGCCGGCCGTCGATCTCGACCGCGCAGCCGTAGCAGGCGCCGTAGCCGCATGCCATCGGCGCCTCCCATGCGAGCTGTGCGTCGGGCGCCACGCACTCGACCGCTCGGAGCATGGGCTCGGGCCCGCACGCGAGCACGTCCCACTCCCCGGGCGGCAGCGCGTCCGTGACGAGCACGGGGTCGAGGACGACCTGTGCGCCGGGCAGGAGCGCCGCCGCCTCCGCGTGGAAGGCGCTCCGGAAACCGAGCGCGGCCGGGGCGCCTCCGAGCGTCTCGGAGAGATACGGAAAGGGCGCGATGCCGATGCCGCCGCCGACGAGCAGCGGCCGCTCGACGTCGAGATCGAAGCCGTTGCCGAGCGGGCCGAGGACTCGGATCGTCTCGCCCGGCCGGGCGGCGGCGAGCGCGCGCGTTCCCGGGCCGATCGGGTCGATCAGGAAGGCGAGCTCGCCGGGCGGGGCGAGGCAGAGGCTCATCGGCCGCGGCAGGAGTCTCCCCGGCGCCTCGAGCATAAAGAACTGGCCGGGGCGGCCCGGCTCGACTCCCCGGCGCTCGAGGTGCAGAAGCACGTACGGCCCGACCGCGTCTACCGTAGTCACGCGCAGCGGCTCGCGGGTCACGACGCGCTCTGAACCTCCGCGTGCAGCTCTTGGAGGCTCCTCGCCACCTCCGACCGCGCGTACGCGATGGCCTGCACGCCGGCCGCCGCGCCGGCGACCGTCGTGATGCAGGGCACGCGCGCCGCGAGCGCCGCCTCGCGGATCAGATAGCCGTCCGTCCGCGCGTCCCCCGACTCCTGGGGCGTGTTGACGACGAGGTCGCACCGCCCGCGTCGGATCAGGTCGACGACGGTTGGCCCGTCCTCGCCGTGGGCGTCGGACACCTTCGTCGCGACGTCGACGGCGATCCCGGCGTGCTCGAGCGCCGCGGCCGTGCCGGTCGTCGCGATCAGGTCGAAGCCGAGGCCGGCGAGGGTCGCAGCCACGGGCACGATCGCCCGCTTGTCGGCGTCGCGGACGGATAGGAACGCCGTGCCCTTGACCGGCAGCGGTCGGCCGGCGGCGCGCTCCGCCTTCGCGAACGCGGTCGGGAAGTCGTCCGCAGAGGCCATCACCTCCCCCGTCGCCCGCATCTCCGGCCCCAGCACCGGATCGGAGCCGGGGAAGCGCTGGAACGGAAAAACCGCAGCTTTGACGCTGACTGTCGACAGGGACTGTCCCCGGGACAGGTCCAGATCGGACACGGCTGCTCCGGCCATCACGCGGCAGGCGGCCTCGACCAGGTTGAGGCCCGTCGCCTTGCTCGCGAAGGGCACGGTGCGGGAGGCGCGCGGGTTCGCCTCGATCACGAAGATCTCGCCGTCGACGACCGCCAGCTGGACGTTCACGAGCCCGACCACGCCGAGCGCGGGCGCGAGCTTCTCGACGAGCTCCTCGATTGCCGCGTGCTGGGCTGCGTCGAGCGAAGGCGCCGGCAGCGCACACGACGAGTCGCCCGAGTGCACGCCCGCCTCCTCGACGTGCTCCATCACCGCGCCGACGAACGTCTCCGTGCCGTCGCAGATCGCGTCGACGTCGATCTCTAGCGCTCCCTCGAGGAAGCGGTCGACGAGCGTCGAGCCGCGAGGGCTCGCCGCGAACGCCTCGCGCACCTGCTCGGGCCGGTAGCAGACGCGCATCGCGCGGCCGCCGAGGACATACGAGGGACGCACGAGGACCGGGTAGCCGATGCGCTCGGCGATCGCGACTGCCTCCTCCCCGCTCTCCGCGATTCCCCACGCGGGGCAACGGATGGCGAGCTCGTCGAGCAGGCCGGCGAAGCGCTCGCGGTCCTCGGCCAGGTCGACGGCGGCGTTCGGCGTGCCCAGGATCGGGTAGCCGGCCTCGGTGAGCGCATGCGCGAGCTTCAGCGGCGTCTGGCCGCCGAACTGGATGACGACGCCGTCCGGCCGCTCGCGCGCGCAGACATCGAGCACGTACTCCTCGGTCAGCGGCTCGAAGTAGAGGCGGTCGGAGGTGTCGTAGTCCGTGGAGACGGTCTCCGGGTTGCAGTTGACCATCACCGCCTCGTAGCCGAGCGCGCGGAACGCCTGCGCCGCGTGGACGCAGCAGTAGTCGAACTCGATTCCCTGGCCGATGCGGTTGGGGCCGGAGCCGAGGATGACGACGCGCGGCGCGTCCCCCTCCGGCGGCGCCTCGTCGCGCTCGCCGGCGGTCGAGTAGTAGTAGTTCGAGCGTGCGTCCACCTCGCCCGCCACCGAGTCGACCCGGCGGAAGACACGCGGCTCGCGCCTGGCGGGAGTGCGCGCGAGCTCCTCGATCTCCGTCCGGAACCACGGGTGGATGTCTTCAGGCAGGTCGTCGAGGTCGAGCCAAGGAGTAACGGCGCCGCGGTCGAGCTCCCGGCTCGCGAGCGCCTTCTGAAGCGCTTCTTGGAACGTCCTGCCGATGCCCATCGCCTCACCGACCGACTTCATCTGCGTACCGAGCGTCGTGTCCGCGCCCGGGAACTTCTCGAACGCGAACCGCGGCACCTTGCAGACGACATAGTCGAGCGTCGGCTCGAAGCTCGCCGGCGTCGTCTTCGTCAGGTCGTTCGGGATCTCATCGAGCGTGTAGCCGACGGCGAGCTTCGCTGCCACTTTCGCGATCGGATACCCGGTCGCCTTCGAGGCGAGCGCCGAGGAGCGGGAGACGCGCGGGTTCATCTCGATCACTCGGATGTCACCCGTCTCGCGGTCGCGCGCGAACTGAATGTTCGAGCCGCCGCACTCGACGCCGACCGCCCGGACCACGGCTGCGGCCGCGTCGCGGAGCTCCTGGTATGCCTCGTCCGAGAGGGTCATCTGCGGCGCCACGGTCACGGAGTCGCCCGTGTGCACGCCCATCGGGTCGAGGTTCTCGATCGAGCAGACGACGACGACGTTGTCCGCCGCGTCGCGAATCACCTCGAGCTCGAACTCGTCCCAGCCGCGTACGGACTCCTCGACGAGCACCTGGCCGATCGGCGACTCGCGAAGGCCGATCTCGACTTGGCGCTCGAGCTCCTCGGTCGTCGAGACGAAGCCGCCGCCGTGCCCGCCGAGCGTGAACGCGGGCCGTACGACGGCGGGCAGCGCCACGCCGCGGAGCTCGGCGAGCGCGGTGACGATGCGCGACTCCGGCACACGCAGGCCGACCGAGCGCACGACGTCCCGGAAGAGCTCGCGATCCTCCGCGCGGCGGATCACGTCGAGGCCGGCGCCGATCAGCTCGACGCCGAGCTCCGCCAGCGTGCCCGTCTCCGCGAGCTCGGAGGCGAGGTTGAGCGCGGTCTGCCCGCCCATGGTCGGCAGCAGCGCGTCCGGGCGCTCGCGCTCGAGCACGCTCGCGACGCCCTCGACGTCGAGCGGCTCGAGATACGTGCGGTCGGCGAAGCCCGGGTCGGTCATGATCGTCGCCGGGTTGGAGTTGACGACGATCGTGCGGAAGCCGTCCTCCCGTAGCACCTTCAGCGCCTGGCAGCCGGCGTAGTCGAACTCGCATGCCTGACCGATGACGATCGGGCCGGAGCCGATCAGGCAGATCGACTCGAGGTCGTTACGCCGCGGCACGGATCTCCTCCACCCACGCCTCGATCAGCGGCCGCGCGTCGTGCGGCCCTGGGCCTGCTTCTGGGTGGAACTGGACCGAGCGTGCGCGCAGCTCCGGATAGTCGAGGCCTTCGATCGTGCCGTCGTAGAGCGAGACGTGCGTGGCCGCGCGGTTGTCCTGCTCGCGGACGGCGAAGCCGTGGTTCTGGCTCGTCACGAGCACGCGGCCGCTCGCCCGCTCGAGCACCGGATGGTTGGCGCCGCGGTGCCCGAAGGGAAGCTTGTACGTGTCGTGGCCGGTGGCGAGCGCAAGCAGCTGGTGCCCGAGGCAGATACCGAATGCGGGAACCCGGCCGAGGAGCTCCTCGACTGCCGCGCGCTGCGCGGGCAGCGCCGCCGGATCGCCGGGGCCGTTGGAGAGCACGACGCCGTCGTAGCGCGCCATCTCGTCCGCGTCGCAGTCGTAAGGCAGCACCGTGGCGGATGCGCCTGCGACCGCCAACCGCCGGAGGATGGATCGCTTGCAGCCGTAGTCGACGACCGCGACACGCACGTCGCCCTCGACGTTCGCGACGTACGGCTCAGGCGTCGAGACGTCTGCGACGAGCGCTCGCCCGTTCATCGAGGGTTGGGCGCGGATCTCCTCGAGCGTCTCATCGTCGGCGCGGTCCTCGGCGACGATCGCGGCGCGCATCGAGCCCTTGTCGCGGAGGTGAAGGACGAGGGAGCGCGTGTCGACGC
This sequence comes from uncultured Actinomycetes bacterium, assembly GCA_963773055.1. Lineage (GTDB taxonomy): Bacteria > Actinomycetota > Thermoleophilia > Gaiellales > Gaiellaceae > PALSA-612. The sequence continues at coordinate 865,622 of CAVYZL010000006.1, forward strand.
CCGTCAGCGCGACGATGCCCTTCTCGACGAGCCACTCCGTCCACGCTGGGCCTCGCGCCTCGCGCATGACGACGCCGCGGACGTGCGCCGCGGCGGACTCGGACCTGTCCTCGGCGATGCCGTAGTTCCCCACCATCGGCGCCGTGAAGCACAGGATCTGCTCGGCGTAGCTCGGGTCGGTGACGAGCTCCTGGTAGCCGGACATCGCCGTCGCGAACACCGCTTCGCCGAACGCGACGCCGTCCGCTCCGACGGACTCCCCGGCGAACCGTTCGCCGTCCTCGAGGAGGAGGAAGCTCAACGCACGGCTCCCTGCCTCGTACTGCGTCCCTGTGGACAGACCGACACACACTTCTTACCGACCAGTGCCTGGCACTGGGGTGTTGCAATTCTGTTCCGATTGATCCAGAGCAGATTGGTCAAGAACGAGCTGCTCACGCGGAGTGCGCCACCCGGCCGTTGGCGACGGTGAGGCGAATGCTGCCGGTCAGCTCCCGCCCGAGCAGCCACGAGTTCGCAGAGCGCGAGTGGAAGCCGGCCTCCTCGACCGTCCACGTCGCCCGCGGGTCGAGCAGGACGAGGTTCGCCGTCGCGCCTGGCTCGACGCGCGGCGGCTCGAGGCCGTAGATCCGCGCCGGACCGGTCGACATCCGCTCGACGAGCGTGGCGAGAGAGAGGATCCCCGGCTCGACGAGGTGGGTGTTGAGCGCGGCGAACGCCGTCTCCAGCCCGGTGACCCCGAACGGCGCCTCCTCGAACGGCACCTCCTTCTCGTGGCGCGCGTGCGGTGCATGGTCCGTGGCAATGGCGGCGATCGTCCCGTCGCGGACCGCCTCGATCAGCGCCCGGCGGTCGTCCGCGGAGCGCAGCGGCGGGTTCATCTTCACGTTCGAGTCGAGCGAGCGCACGGCGTCGTCCGTCAGCACGAGGTGATGCGGTGTCGCCTCCGCCGTCGCCGCCACACCGTCCGCCTGCGCACGCCGCACGGCCTCGATCGACTCGCGCGCCGAGACGTGGAGCACGTGCACCGGCCGCTGCTCGTACGCGGCGAGGGCGACATCGCGGCCGACCATTACGCTCTCCGCCACCGACGGGTAGCCGGTGAAGCCGAGCTCGGCGGAGACCGCACCCTCATGCATCTGACCCTTCCGCGAGAGCGCCGGCTCCTCGCAGTGGACGGCGATCGTGAGTTCGGCGACGGCGCCGTACTGGAGCGCCCGCCGCATGAGCGACGACGAGACGACGGGCATGCCGTCGTCCGTGAAGCCGGCCGCGCCCGCGTCTGCGAGCTCGCCCATCTCGGTCAGCTCTCCCCCGCTCTGGCCCTTCGAGATGGCGGCGAGGAAGCCGACCCCGACCTCGGCCTCCGTTTGAGCGCGCTCGATCAAGGCGCCGAGGACGGCCGCGGAGTCGATGACGGGATCCGTGTTCGGCATGGCGAGGATCGCGCAGTAGCCGCCCGCCGCAGCGGCGCGCGTGCCCGAGACGATCGTCTCCTCGTCCTCGCGTCCGGGCGTCCGCAGATGGACGTGCGGGTCAACGAATGCGGGAGCGAGCACGCATCCGGTGCCGTCGATCACGCGGTGCCCGTTCGCGTCGACCGTCTCCGCGAGCTGCGCGATGACGCCGTCGTCGACGCGGACGTCGAGCAGTGCATCGATGCCGCGCGCCGGATCGAGGACACGTGCGCCGCGGACGACGAGGCTGTCCTTCGGCCCGTTCTTGCCGTAGAGCATCAGGCCACCTCCATCTCGACGCCGGCTTCGACCGGGATCGGGCCGTGGGTGAGCAGGTCGTAGAGCACCGCCATCCGCGTGACGAGCCCCGCGCGAACCTGCGTCTCGATCAGCGCATCGTCCGCGTCGGCGACGCGCGGGTCGATCTCGACGCCGCGGTTCATCGGGCCGGGGTGCATGATCTTCTGGCCCGGCCGCACGCGCTCGGGCGTCACGCCCCAGCGGGCCGTGTACTCGCGAAGGCTCGGGACGTAGTTCGCGCCCTCCTCCATCCGCTCGCGCTGCATGCGGAGGACGTAGACGACGTCCGCCTCTCGGATCACGTCGATGTCAGACGTGACCGAGCAGCCCATCGCTTCGATCCCACGCGGCATCAGCGTCGGCGGTCCGACGAGAGTCACCGCGGCGCCACAGAGCACGAGCGCCTGGATGTTCGAGCGCGCGACACGCGAGTGGAGGACGTCGCCGACGATCGCAACGTGCAGGCCCTCGACCCGTCCGAGCGCCTGCTGGATCGTGTACAGGTCGAGCAGCGCCTGCGTCGGGTGCTGATGCTTGCCGTCGCCCGCGTTCACGATGTGCGCGCCCGTCACCCGTGCGACGAGCTGCGGGGCGCCGATCGACGGATGGCGGATCACGATCACATCGGGGCCATACGCGTCGAGCGTCAGCGCCGTGTCCTTCAGCGACTCGCCCTTGTCGACCGACGAGCCCGCCGCCTTGATCGACATCACGTCCGCCGAAAGCCGCTTCGCCGCCAGCTCGAAGCTCGACGACGTCCGCGTCGAGGACTCGTAGAAGAGGTTGACGACCGTGCGACCGCGCAAAGTCGGCAGCTTCTTCATCTCGCGGTCGAGCGCGTTCTCGAAGCTCTTCGCCGTATTGAGCAGCCGCTCCACGTCATCCCGCTCGAGATCCTCGATCGAGATCAGGTGGCGGCGGTCGGTCGGCGCGGGCGGGAGCTCGTCCCGCACGACGTGGATCTCAGGCATGGGCGGATTCCTCCTCCGGAGCGGGTATCAGCAGTACGGCGTCGACCTCGTCCACCTCGACGAGCTGCACCTGCACGCGCTCGAAGCGCGAGGTCGGAAGGTTCTTGCCGACGTAGTCGGGGCGGATCGGGAGCTCGCGGTGCCCACGGTCGCAGATGACGGCGAGCTGGACGCAGGCAGGCCGGCCGTAGTCGAAGAGCGCGTCGATCGCAGCGCGGATCGTGCGGCCCGTGTAGAGGACGTCGTCGACGAGGATGCACGTCTTACCCTCGAGCGGGAAGTCGAGCTTCGTCGCGCGCACGACCGGCTGTGGATGCAGCGGCGCCTCACGGCCGCGCACCTGGACGTCGTCGCGATAGAACGTGATGTCGAGAACGCCGAGCGCGACCTCGTGCTCGGCGAACTCTGCGATCAGCCGCCGGAGCCGGTGCGCGACGGGCACACCACGCGTGTGAATGCCGACGAGCGCGACCGCGTCGAGGTTCGGGTTCGCCTCGATGATCTCGTGGGCGATGCGATGAAGCGTGCGCCCGAGCGCTTCCGCGTCCAGCAGTACGCGCTCCGACGAGGGCGCTTGTGCTTCCATCTCGACTCCTTTCCGGCCTCACGGGACCGGGTTAAAGGGGTACTTGCTCGCAGGAGCCTAACGAATCCGGTCGGACGAACGCCCTAGGTCGTGTAGCCGGTCTTCACGAGGAACGCCCGGAGCGCCTTCACGTACTTCGTCCCCTGCGGCCAGATGTCGATCCCGGGAAGTGGACCGAGCTCGCCCCGAGCCCTCGCCGCCTGGATCTTCTTCCAGCCCGCGTCCTCGCGTCCCAGCAGGTACTGGTCGGCAAGCCACGCGGCGAGCACGCCGCGGACGTCCTCGTGCTGCCTCCGGACTTCCCGATACTGGTTCCAGAGCTCGGTCGAGTCGTGGTCGACCTCCCCCGGGAACAGGCGCGTGACGTCGATCAGCCGGCCGCGCTCGTAGTGCCAGATCTGGAGCGGGAAGAAGGACGCCGCGAACGACGTGAACTCGTACGCGAACCGGGCGTCGTTCGACATCAGCTCGACGTCGCCGCGTCCGTCGATGTTGTTCGCCGTGTAGCCCGGGTCGCGCCAGTTGTGGAGCAGACCGGCATACGTCGCTCGCGCTGGCACCCAGCGGAAGAACCGCGACTCGGCGCAGCAGTGCGCGCCGCCCGTGAATGTGTCGACCCAGACCTCCGGCTCACCGTCCGCGTCGAGGTCGCGGACGTGTACCTCCGGGCGGGTGAGGTACGAGGCCCCGAGCTTCCGTGTCACGGTTGCGTTGCCGCGCCGGATCGTCAGCACGAGGCTGCTGTAGACGCCTTTCGTCTTCGTGAACGAGACGGACGCCTGCACCGGCACGGTCGCCGCCGCCGAGCAGGTGACGGCCGCGCCCGCTGCGATGGCGGCGAGGATCAGCGGTAGGCGACGGCGAGGAGCCATTCCACCCGGTATTGGAGCACGGGCGGAAGCTCGGCCGCCGCCTTCTCGGTGCCGGCGCGGACTTCCTCGTCGTCGAGCAGGTCGAAGGTCGAGATGTGGCGAGCGCGGATCCGCTCGAGCGCGTTCTCGCGGGTGAGCTCCGCGCGTTGCGAGATGTGGTCGAACTCGACGGCGCTGAAACCCGCCGCGGGCAACGCCGACGCGAGCTCCTCCCGCGTCGGGAACCGTTCCCGGTCGATGCGCTCGATCGAGGGGAAGTACTCACTGAGCCAGAAGTCGCCGAAGTACGAGGGGTCGAAGGTCACGATCCCTAGCCGCCCGTCCGGCTCGAGGACACGGTGGAGCTCGGCAAAGGCGGCTGGGCGATCGATGAGATGGCACACGAGCCAGAGCACCGCTCGCTCGAACGCTCCGGCGGCGAAGGGCAGGGCCTCGGCCCTCCCTTCGCGAATCTCGACGGTCTCCGGAACGCTCTCGCGCGCAGCGGCGACCATCCGCGGCTCCGCGTCGATCCCCACGACCCGCGCGCTGGCGTCGCTCTCGGCGATCGCCCTCGCCAGCCGGCCTGTGCCACAGCCGCAGTCGAGAATGCGCCGCCCGCGGAGGTCAGCCTCTGCGGCGAGCGCCTCGAAGACCCTGTGCCAGTTGGCGTCCATTGGCCGCACGCGGTCGTAGTCTGCGGCGAGACGACCGAAGTCCGGCTGCCCACTCACGGCTGCACGGGCAGGCCGCGAGCGACGATCCAGCGGTTGAACCCGAGGGTGCGCACCTCGGGCACCCAGCTGCGCGGTTCCACCGTCTGCAGCGTGTATCCGTGATCTTCCAGCAGCCACCGGCACCCGGCGTCGAGATCCTCGGAATGCGTCTCGATGATGACGTGGGGCTTCCGTTCGGCGAGCAGCCGCTGCGCGCCCCGGAGTGCCGCCACCTCGCTCCCCTCCACATCCATCTTCACGAGATCGGGGATGAAGCCGCCTTCCCGATACGCGAGGTCGTCGATCGAGACTGCGCCGGTTGCCACATCCGTCAGCCGGGCGACCCGTGCCTCCAGGACGTCGATCCTCTGTGACAGCGACGCATTCGCGTCGACGTTCCGGCGAAGCCGTTCGCACGTCGTCGCGTCCGCCTCGACCGCGAGCGCCCGCCCCCCGCTTCGCCGGGCGAAGACGATCGCGTAGTAGCCCGACTCCGAGCCGAGGTCGAAGCTAGACGTGTCGGGAACACAGAGATCGCGCACATGCCGCGCGAGCTCGATCTCATAGAGGCCGAGCCAGAATCGTGCGTCCCGGTCGAAGTCGATCTCCATCACGAGGCCCCGGCCGAGGCCGAGCGGAAGCCGCCGGAAGCGTGCGCCCTGCGGCAGGAGCGGCCGCACTGCGACCTTGATGCCGTGCGCGGCGCGAATTGTCAGTCCGTCGCCACGCGCTCGGGCGCCCGCGCCGCCGTGAGCGCTTCGGCGCTCTCTCCGCGGTGGCTTCCGCCGCCCTTGACGAGTCGCGGCTCTCCTCGCTCGGGGAACGGCAGCTCGATCGTGTCGAAGTCCCTTGGCACGACGGTCTCTGCGAACACCTCACGTGCCTCGCGTGCCGCATCCCGTCCGGAGTACCGGTTCGAGAGATGTGTGAGGGCGAGCATCGCCACGCCGGCGTCCCTCGCGATCGACGCCGCATCGACAGCCGTCGAGTGCGCAGTGTCGCGCGCACGCTCGCGCTCGTCCTCGAGGAACGTCGCCTCGTGGACGAGGAGCGTGGCGCCGCCCGCCGCGGCCACGACCGAGTCGGTGGGCGCCGTATCGCCGGAGATCACGAGCCTGCGGCCTGTCCGCGGCGGGCCGAGCACGTCGTTCGGGCGGACAACGCGTCCGTCGGCGAGCGTCACCTCCTCCCCGTGCTGGAGCGCACCGCGCTCAGGGCCGTTCGGAACTCCGAGCGCGTCGGCCGTCTCGACCTGGAACCGGCCGGGACGGTCGGCCTCGACGAGCGCGTAGCCGATGGCCGAGACGCCGTGGTCGACCGCGAACGTCTCGAGCGCGTAGCCATCCCGCGCGAGCCGGTCGCCAGGGCCGAGCTCCACGAGCTCGTAGGGGTACGTCAACCGACCGAAGATCCGCCGCAGCGACCCGAACAGGTCGCGCAGCCCCGCGGGGCCGTAGATCGTGATCGGCGTCTCGCGGCCGCGGAGTGCGAACGTCTTCAGCATCCCGGGCAGCCCGAGGTAGTGGTCGGCGTGGTAGTGCGTGAGGAAGACCTCGTGGAGCTCGACGAGCCCGACGACGGAGACGAGGAGCTGCCGCTGGGTGCCCTCGGCGCAGTCGACGAGCAGGCGCTCGCCGCCGCGCCGCACGAGCAGCGCCGAGGGCGCGCGAGACGGGGTCGGCATCGAGCCGGCGGTGCCGAGAAAAACGACGTCGAGGTCCACGCGCCAAGTCTAGTTTCGGCCGCTCCAACCTACGCCTTCGACGACCTGACAGGAGGCTCGCTACGGGAGCACGAGCTGCTGACCGGGCCTGATGAGCGGGGTCGCGAGCCCGTTCGCCCGTTCGATGCGGTCGATCGCCTCTCGCGGATCCCCGGCGTAGTGCGAGGCGGCAATCGCCCACAGCGTGTCGTACGGCCGCACGACGTAGGCCTGTGCCGGCCCTGCCCCCTGGGAGCGGTTGGCAGCGATCGCAACGACGAGCGTCAGGAGTAGCGCGGTGATGACTGCCTTGCCGAACATATGTTCGTAATACTAGAGCGAACACGTGTTCGTGTCAAGGCGACCTACGAATTCCCGACGCGGAACGCCGGGCTGACGAACGTCTGTGAGCGGCTCGGGTTCATGTCGGCCGTCAGGCGGACTGCGAACACGTAGTAGCCAGGCTTGAGCTTGCCGCGGAACTCGAACCGCGGCCGGTAGCTCGCCTTGACCAGCTTGAACGTCGTTCGGACTGCCGCCGGCCCGCCCGCGCTCGCAAGCGACCGGTCGAGCGCTGCCGCCTTAGGGCGAGCCTCCGCGCTCGCGATGCGGAAGATCCCGGCCTTGCCGCCGGCGTCCTCGCCCGCCGTGGCGGAGACGCCGAAGATCGCCTGCCGTGCGGGATAGCTCTTACGGCCGAAGGTCGCCTGCGCGCCGTCGACGAGGGTCGTGTGCGTCCACGACACGGGCGCAGCGCAGCTTCCAGCCGCCGCGATTGCGTTGCGCACGGCGCCGTACGACGCCCGTTCGCTGAGGTTCGCGCGCAGGAGCCCGCTCTGGAAACGCGCGAGGTCGCGCTCGTCGACGAGGTGGAAGACGAAGGCGTCCGAGACGGCCGGGTCGCACGCGAGCATCCCGATCAGGGCGCGGTAGTTGTTTGCCTGCTCCGCCTCCGAGATCGCAGGCACGTTCTCCGCACCCGTGTAGAGGACGGCGTAGCCGGCGTCGATCGCGGCCTGCCAGCCGAACTCGTCGACGAACAGCTTCAGCCCGCCGCCCGCCGCCGGGCCCTCGGCGAACGTCGGCTGCGCGGTCCCCTGGAACGCGTCCCAGACCGCCTGCTTGATGCGCGCGAGATCCGCGGCGCCTGCGTTCGGCCAGCCGAACGGCTTCGACGGCGGATCGCTGTTCGAGCGCGGATAGACGTGGAAACCGAGCGCGTCCATCAGCGGGACCTGGCGGCCGCTCGCCCGGTACGCCTCGCCGAGCGCCTTCAGGAAGCGCACCGGCGAGGTCGAGGTGCGATCGTTGGCCTCGTTCGAGGGGCCGGCCGCGATCACACGGATCGCCGGATCGACCGCCTTCAGCGCGTCGTACGACGCAGCCATCAGCTTCTCGAACCTCGCCGCCGAGACCTGCTCACCCGCGGCACCGAACTGCGGCTGCCAGAAGAACGACTCGTTCGGCTCGTTGCCGACGATGAATTCGGTCACCTGCGGGTAGCGCCGCGCGAGGGTCTGCAGGTAGGCGGCGAACAGCACCGTGCGCGCGTCCCCGTCGAAGGCGAAGGTCGGCGCGTCCGTCGGATAGACGTCGAAGACGATGCGCATCCCGGCGCGAGCGGCGACGGGGAGCGAGCGGTCGAGGAAAGGCTGCTCGAGGATCGTCGTCGGCGTCGCCGGGCTCCAGCGGACGGTGAACCGGTCGGCACCCATGCCGAGCGCCTGGATCCGCGGGTAGAGCGAGGCGCCGCCGTCCTCGGCGTACTTCGGCATGTCCTCCGAGACGCCGAACCGCGGCGCCGCCCACGCGTTCGAGCCCGCGACCAGGCAGGCAACGCAGGCAGCAGCGAGCAGGGCGCGTTTCATAGCGTGATCGTCGGCACGGATTCGAGCGGTTCTGATCCCCGAAAGGGCTACGCGCGCTCGAGTCCGGTGAGCACGACGTCGAGGAGCCTATCGCTCCCGAAGCGAACCGGGTCGTCGGAAGGGAGCCCCACGAGCTGCTCCGTCTCCGCGATCGCCGTCTTCGCGGCTGCGTCGTCGAGGCCGTCGGTGTTCAGCGCGATCGCCACGACCCGCGCCTTCCGCGCGGGCAGCGAGATCCGCTCGTGGAGCTCGACGAGCTCCCCGAGCGGCGGAATCGGGTGTCCAGGGCAGCCTTCGATCTCGTGCGTCCCCGCCTTGTGGCAGAGAACGAAGGCATGCGGCGCCGCGCCGTGGACGAGCCCGAGCGTGACGCCCGAGTAGAGCGGGTGGCAGAGGGCGCCCTGACCCTCGACGAAGAGGAGGCGTCCTCCGCGCTTCGCGCCCTCGACGACGAGGCGCTCGGCGGCGCCGGCGAGAAAGTCCGCGACGACGGCGTCGACCGCGATCCCCCAGCCCGCGATCAGGATCCCCGTCTGCCCCGTCGGACAGAACACCGACTGAAGGCCGCGGCGGCGGGCGGCGAGGTCGAGCTCGAGCGCGACCGTCTTCTTCCCGATCGCGCAGTCCGAGCCGACGGTGAGGACGACCTGCGCGTCGAGCTCGAGGTTCTCGCCGGTCGGGACGTTGATGCCCTCCGGTGGCCGCCGAAGGTCGATCAGCTCGACGCCGTGCTTGGCTGCGAGCGCCGACAGCTCCGGGTCGTCTCCCATGAACTCGTGGAGGCCGCTGACGACGTCGAGGCCATGCTCGATGCAGGACCGTAGTAGCGCGCGCCACGCCGGCGGGAAGCGGCCGCCCTGCGTTGCCACACCGACTACTGCAGTCGTCGGCGAAAGCGGCATCGCCTCCTCGACGGAGCCGACGATCGGCACTCCTTCCATCTCCTCCCCCACCCGCGTCGTGTCGAGCACCGCGACCGTCGGATCGGGCGCGTAGCGCAGGATCCCCCGCGCGGTCTTCCCGTAGTGCGCGTCGGCGGAGAAGCCCTCAGCGAGGATCAGATAGCGCGTGCTCGACACCGAGCCCTTCCGCGTCGGAGGGAAGCTGGACGCCGTTCTCGAAGCGGATGCCCGGCCACGGGTCCTCGCGCAGGAGGAGGTTGCCGTCGAGGTCGACGTGGTCACAGAGCGACGCGATGTGAACGCCGGGAGCGATGCCGAGCCCCGACTCGATCATGCAGCCGAGCATCACGCCGAGGCCGAGCGCACGAGCCGCCGACGCCATCCGCACCGCCTCGCGCACGCCGCCCGACTTCGCGAGCTTGATGTTGATGCCGTGGGCGCGCTCGGCGCACGCAGCGACGTCCGCGAGCGTGTGGCAGTCCTCGTCGACGTAGATCGGCACGGGAGACGCCGCACGCAGCTTCGGGCCGTCGGGGTCGCCTGCCGGCAGCGGCTGCTCGCAGTACTCGACACCGAGCTCTGCGAGCTGCGGCAGGGCGTCGAGAGCCTCCTCGAGCGACCAGTACTCGTTGACGTCCACCTGCAGCGGCAGCTCCGTCGCCTCGCGAACGGCGCGCACGCGATCGACGTCGAGCCCGTCGCGCGCGCCGAGCTTCAGCTTCAGGCGCCGGAACCGCGCCGACGCGGCCTCGGCTCGCTGCGCCATGTCGTCGGGGTCGCCGAGCCAGATCGTCCACGAGGTCGGCGGCCCTTCACGCCGCAGCCCGAGCAGCCGGTAGAGCGGAACGCCTGCCTGCTTCGCGCACAGGTCGTGAAGCGCTGCATCGAGGGCGGCTCGCGCCGCGTACTCGCCGGGTGGCAGCCGGCCCGCGATGCCGTCCAGCGCCCAGGGATCCTCGCCGAGCACTGCGGCCGCCTCCTCGAGCCACGCGAGGCCGGAGTCGACCGACTCCTCGTAGCGCGCGATCGGCGCCGCTTCGCCATAGCCCGTCAGCTCCCCGTGCCGGATCGTGACCTGGACGACGTCTGCCGTGTCCTGCGTCTCGCGCGCGATCCGGAACGTCTGGGCGAGCACCAGCGTCTCGCGGCGCGCGGATAGCTCCATGCGGCGGAGCATATGGACTAGCGTGCGCGGCGATGGCGGACGGCGCGACCGAGATCCCGACCAAGGGGACGCCGCTCCGCTCTCGGAAGAAGCAGCTGATCGGCGGCGGGCTCGCGATCGCCGTTATCGCAGCGACGTTCATCTTCGTCCTGCCGCGGATCGCGGACTACCGCGACGTGTGGGGCGTCGTCAAGACGCTCTCATGGGCAAGGAATCGCTGCGCTCCTGGTTGCCGCGATCGCCAACCTCGTCACTTACGCGCCGAACTGGATGTCGGCGCTTCCCGGCCTCGGCTTCCGCCAGGCGTTCGTCGTCACCCAGGCCTCGACCGCCTCGACGTACATCGCCCCCGGTGGTTTCGCGCCAGGGATGGCGGTATCCGCGCTCATGCTCCGCGGCTGGGGGTTCAAGACTGGCGAGGTGACGCTCGCGGTAACGCTGACCGGCGTCTGGAACCAGCTGATCATCTTCGGCTTCCCGATCGTGGCGCTCGCGATGCTCACGGCCGAGGGTGAGGGCCATCCGCTGCTGCGGACGATGGCTCTGATCGGCGCCATCGTGCTCGTCGCCGCGATCGCCGGCCTCGTCATCGGCTTCTGGAGCGCCGCGCTCGCGCGAAGGGTCGGCGACTTCGCCGCCCGGCTCGTCTCGTGGCTCAAGCACCTCGTTCGGCGAAAGCCCGTCCGCTGGAGCGGCGAGTCGTTCGCGCACTTCCGCGGCGAGACGATCGGCCTCCTGCGCCGGCGGTGGCACGTGCTTACGCTGTCGACGCTTCTCGGCCACCTGACCGTGTTCGCGGTGCTCCTCGTCTCGCTCCGCGTGTTCGACGTGCCCGCCTCCGAGGTGGACTTCGTGGAAGCGTTCGCCGCCTGGTCGATCGCGCGCGTCATCGGCTCGCTTCCGCTCACGCCGGGGGGCCTCGGCATCGTCGAGCTCGGTCTCACGTCGATTCTCGTCGGCTTCGGGGGCGGCCAGGCAGAGGTCGTCGCCGCCGTCCTCGTCTACCGCTTTCTGACCATCGTTCCGACGCTGCTCGTCGGCCTCCTCTGCGCCGCGACGTGGCGCCGCCACAATCCGGGAGAGTCGAACGCACCCGGATAGACTGGGCGTACGCGCCTGTAGCTCAGGGGATAGAGCGCGCGCCTCCGGAGCGCGAGGCCGCAGGTTCGAATCCTGCCAGGCGCATCAGCGTTGCCGCCCGCCGACGATTCGGCCGCGCTTCAGCAGTTGAGCGCTCAGCGCGCCTGGCGCCACATGGTCGTGACCGGAATCTCGCTTCCCGGAGGGAAAAAGACGCCGGTCGCCTCGAAGCCGTAGCGCTCGTAGCGGTGGTTGTTTGCGGGATTGCTCGACTCGAGGTAGGCAGGCATTCCCTCGGCGTCGATACGGGCAAGATTCTCCGCAAGCAACGCCATGCCGATTCCGCGCCCTGTATGGGACGGGTGCGTGCCGAGCAGGCTCAGGTAGTAGTGCGGCTGCTCGTGCGGATGGGCCGCGTCGAAGAGCTCGAACAGTGTCACCACATCCGTTGCGCGGTCGCCTACGAGGTCGTCGAGGAGAGCGGGCAGCTGCCGCTCCTCCTCCCCGGAGAGCTCCGTACCGTTGGGCGGGATCCAGACAGCCGCTGCTTCGCACTTCTCGGTCATCAGCACCCACGGGTAGCGAAGCGCACCGGCGATCATCAAGCCCCAGAAGGCTGCGTACTGCTCCTGCCGGTGCGACGGGTCGGGGAATGCCCAGCTCCAGGTCGGGTCGTCGTGAAACGCCAGCGAGATCGTCTCGATGACAGCCGGTCGGTCGGCTGACGTCGCCGCCCGCACCGCAAGGTCCGTGTTCTCGTGCGACACCTAGCGATCTTGCCAAGATCGCTGCGACGCGACCTGAGAACGGTTCGAGCGCGTCTCCAGGCGCACTGCAGGGCCGTGTCTACCGAGCGGGCTACAATGAGGGCCTGATGCCGCTCGCACAGGACGACCCTCTCAGTACCGATGGCCAGCCTGCCCCGCATCCGCCGGCCGTCACGCCGTGCCCGCGCCGAGCTCGTCACACGAGCGGCGCCGCAGCTCTCTGAGCTCAGCGCGAACGGCCTCACCTGGATCAACCTCTCCGCGCCCGACCTCGAGGGCTCGGAAGCGCTCGCAGAGCGCTTCACGTGGCACCCGCTCGACATTGAGGACGTGCTCTCGAAGCGCCAGCGGCCGAAGATCGACGAATACGCCGACTATCTGTTCGTCGTCCTCCACTTCCCGATCTACGACAAGACCGTCCAGCGCCTGAACGCGGCCGAGCTCGACCTCTTCCTCGGGCCCGACTACCTCGTGACCATTCCGAACGTCGAGCTGCTCCCAGTGTCGCGGCTCTTCCAGCGCTGCACAAATGACGAGGAGCTCCGCGAGGACCTGTTCTCGAAGGGCTCGGGCTACCTCCTCTACCACGTGCTCGACGATCTCCTCGACTACTGCTTCCCGATCCTCGACAAGATCGGACACAAGCTCGACACGATCGAGGACGACGTGTTCGAAGGACGCGCCGAGGAGGTCGTGCGCGACATCTCGAACGTCAAGCAGGAGATCATCTCCTATCGAAAGATCATCAAGCCCGAGCGCTCAACGCTCCGCGTGCTCGAGCGGAGCAGTAAGCGCTTCCTCCCCGAGGAGCTCGATGTCTACTTCGACGACATCGTCGACTCCGCCGAGCGGATCTGGGACCTGCTCGACAACTACAAGGAGGTCGTCGAGGCGCTCGAGCAAACGAACGAACAGGTGCTCGCCCACCGGTTCAACGATGTCCTCCGGATCCTCACCGTATTCAGCATCGTCTTCCTGCCGGCGACGCTGATCGCGAGCATCTGGGGCATGAACGTCGGGCTTCCGGGCGGCGGCTCCCCGAACGGGTCGGGGACGATGGTGTTCTGGCTGATCATCGCCACCATGATCGCCGGCCTCGTCGGGATGATCGCGTACTTCCGTCACAAGCGCTGGCTCTAGCGGACGAGCACGAGCACGACGGCCAGGGCGACGAAGAAGATCGCGTCGCAGATCACGAACAACATCAGCATGCGGCGGCTGAGCTTCGTCGAGCGGGAATTGCCGCCCTCTCCCGGCTCCGCGAGCTCCCGGAGCCTCGCCGCGACGTGCTCGTCGGGGACGTAACCCGACGCGATGTCGTCAACCGTCTTCTGGTCGACGCCGAGCGCTTCCGCGATGTCGCTCCGCCCCATCCGCTCCTCCAGGGCTGTCACCATCGAGGCGTAGTCGACGTCGCCGATCACGCGTCGAGTATGTCGTAGCCTCACAGGCGTGACGAAGCAGCTCTGGGCTCCGTGGCGGCTCGAGTACATCGCCGGCGCCGACGACGAGCCCGGCTGCGTCTTCTGCAACGCCGCGGCCATGTCGGACGAGGACGGCCTCGTGCTGCGGCGAGGCAGTACGGCCTTCGCGCTCCTGAACAAGTACCCGTACTCCTCCGGTCATCTGATGGTGGCGCCGTTCCGCCACGTCGCCGACTTCGGAGCGCTCGAGGACGTCGAGCTGATCGAGCTCCATCGCTTGGCCGGCGGTGGCATGGGGGCGCTCGCGGAGACGTACGGCCCGCAGGGCTACAACCTCGGCTGGAACCTCGGCCGGATCGCGGGAGCAGGCGTCGTCGACCACGTGCACCTCCACGTCGTGCCTCGCTGGGCCGGCGACACGAACTTCATGCCCGTGCTCGCCGACGTGAAGGTGCTGCCCGAGCACCTCGCGGAGACGCGCGCCAAGCTCGCGTCGTCGTGGCCGTGATCGCTGTGACCTTGGTGTGCTCGGTTAGGACGTTCCGGGGGTTACCGTAGGCCCGTGCCGGTAGTGCTGGTGACCGGGATGTCCGGGACGGGGAAGTCGACGGCCCTGGCCGAGCTGGCCCGTAGGGGACACCTGGTCGTGGACACGGATTACGGCGGCTTCTCCGAGGAAGTGTCATCGTCCGATGGACGGGAGTCGGAACAGTTGTGGTGCGAGGATCGGATCGACGCCCTGCTCGACCAGCACGACGACGGCGTGCTGTTCATCTCGGGATGCGTCTCGAACCAGGGGAAGTTCTACCCACGGTTCGACGCGATCGTGCTGCTGAGCGCGCCTGCGGACTTGATCCTCGAACGCGTGGCCGTGCGGAAGACGAACGACTTCGGCAAGACCGATTCAGAACGCGATCGGATCGTCCAGGACGTGGCTACCTACGAGCCGCTGCTGCGCGCCACTTCGACGGCCGAGATCGACACTCGCGCGCCGCTCCACGAGGTCGTCGACGCGCTCGAGCGGATCGCCAGCACTACCACCGGCCGGTAGTCGACCCAGTCGCGCCGCTACGTACTGCGCTTGGTCGCGCGATCGGCGGCCTGCCACGAGGCCCCAGATCATCAGTCCGTCGAAGACAACCAGGCTGGCGAGACTCTTCAGCACGAAGCCCGCCTACTTTCTGTTTGGGATCCCGCCGGTTAAGGGCATGTTGCCCCTATGAACGCGCTTCGACGCATTTGGTATGGCCCTCCCGAATGGATCGCTCAGAGCACGTCGGCCAAGCAGCGCAGGGCGATCAACTTCTGGCTTTTCGTGGTGTGGCTCATCCCCGGATTCATCATCTGGCTCACGCTTCGGGATGCGCTGTGGTTCGTCGGCTTCATGTCCGTATGGGCCATCTGGGTCGGACACCTGAGCACTGTTGCCGCCGAGACGCCCGTTGAGGAAGAGGGCGCGGAGGCGTCATAGACATTCGGGCAGACGCTCATCGACTCTCCATACTGCGCTCGAGAGTCGAGATGTGGGTGATGGCGTGCGCCAGATCAGGGGAACTAAGACGGCTCGCTCGATGCGAGCCGTCCCGCTCCCCGCGCCAGCGCGAGAAGTGCTGGGCGCGCTGCCGCGGAGGCTTGATACGCGGCTGCCCTTCCCATCGCCAACAGGGGAACTCTACGACCTCCGCAACTTCCGCCGTCGCGAGCTCACGCCTGCTCGCGATGCAGCTTCGGCTCGCCGAGAGTGCGGAGAGCGGACGATGGGACTCGAACCCACGACACCTGGCTTGGGAAGCCAGTGCTCTACCAACTGAGCTACGTCCGCGTGCCGCCACGATAACGACAGGGGAGCGGCCGCCGCACAGCCACTCCCCGGCGCAGGATCCTACGCCGTTTGCGTGCTGCGTGCACCCGCTACATGCGCTCCGGAGCGTCGACGCCGATCAGCTCGAGCGCACGCGCGATCACCGTCTGCGTCGCGCAGCAGAGCGCGAGCCGGAAGGGTTCCGCCTCGCCACCGCCGACGACGCGGTGCTCGTGGTAGAAGCGGTGGAAGTCGTCAGCGACGCGGATCGCGTACGTCGGCAGCGCGTGCGGCGCTCTGCGTTCGGTCGCCTCGGCGACGACGCCGGGGAGCTCGACGAGCCGCTTCACGAGGTCTCGCTCCTCCGGCTCGAGCGGCACGACGAGGGACGCTGAGCCGGGCGCTTCACCCGCGTTTCGCCTGATCCCCGCGATTCGCGCGTGAGCGTACTGGACGTAGTAGACCGGGTTCTTCTGCGACTGCTCCGCGGCGAGGTCGACGTCGATGTCGATCGGTTGATCGTGGCCGCGCGAGACGAGGTACCACCGCGCGGCGTCGACGCCGATCTTGTCCAGGAGCTCTGCGAGGAAGACGACGTCGCCGCGCCGTTTCGACATCCGCTTCGCCTCGCCGTGCTCGATGAGGTTGACGAGCTGGTAGATGAGCACCTCGACCCGGCTCGGGTCGTAGCCGAGCAGGCCCGCCGCAGCCTTCAGGCGCCCAACGTAGCCGTGATGATCGGCGCCGAGCACGTAGATCGCAGTGTCGAAGCCGCGGCTGAGCTTGTCGGCGAGGTACGCGACGTCGGCGGCGAAGTAGAGGTAGCCGCCGTCCGCTGACCGGACGAGCGGGCGGTCCTTGTCGTCGCCGAACGCCGTCGTCCGTGCCCAGAGCGTGCCCTCCGCCTCGTACGTGTCGATCCGCTCAAGTGCAGCTGGGATGCCCTCGCTGACGACGGCCTGGCGGGTCCAGGTGTCGAAATGGACGCGGAACTGTTCGAGCTCCTCCTGGATCTGCCCCATCATCAGCTCCACCGGATCGCCCTCGAGCACGGCGATCTCCTGCGACGTATGCGCCTGTGTAGCCGTCCTCAGGCGGCTCCTCTCCCCTTCGCCGCGCTTCGACCGACTCCCGGAACGCGTCGATCTGCCTCCCGACGTCGTTGTAGTAGTACTCGCGCTCGACCGTGTGGCCGGCGAACGCGAGCAGGCGCGCGACCGAGTCGCCGTACGCGCCGTTGCGCGCCGAGCCGACTGTGACCGGCCCGGTCGGGTTGGCCGAGACCGCCTCCACCTGAATCCGCTGACGCGTGGCGGCCGTGCCCCCGCCATACGCCGATCCTGCCTCGACGATCTCCGCGAGCGCGTCCGCGAACCACGCGTCCGCGAGGTGGAGGTTCAGAAAGCCCGGGCCGGCGACATCCGCGCGGTCGACGACGACGAATCGCCTCCGCCTTGGCCGCGAGCGACTCGGCGATCTCGCGCGGCGCGCCGTTGCCGGCGCCTGCGCTGCGCAGCGCGACGTTCGTCGCGTAGTCGCCATGCTCTGTCTTGGTCGGACGCTCGAGCTCTACCTTGCCGCCAGCGAGCTCCGAGAGCTCGGCCTCGAGGCGCCTGAGCGCCTCAGCCGGCAACGGCTTCTCGAGGAGCGAACAGCTGCTTCGAGCGAACGCAACTCACTCGTCGGTGCCGACGGAGATGATCACGTCGCCTACGTCGAGCACGACGTCGGGGTTCGGCGTCGCCTCGAAGGAGCCGTCCCGGCGTCGCACCGCGATCACGAGAGCGCCGGTCTCGTGCCGGAGCCTGAGATCGCGAATCGTCCGTCCTGGCGGAGACACATGACGGCGTCGACCTCGATCTCCTCGAGCCTGATGTCCGGCCCGGCCGAGGACGTGACGACGTCGAGGAACGCTGCGACCTGCGGCCGGAGCACGAGCTTCGCCATGCCGTTGCCCGCGATCGACATCGGCTGCGTGACACGGTCGGCACCTGCCCGCTGGAGCTTCCGCGCGGCGTCGGCGTCCGAGGCGCGCGCGACGATCAGCAGATTGGGCCGGATCGTGCGTGCGGAGATCGTGATGAACAGGTTGTCCGCGTCGTTGCTCGCAGCGCGCGACGAGACCTCGCGCCTGCTCGATGCCTGCCGCCTCGAGATCATCGTCCTGCGTACCCGAGCCATCGATCCACGGCGCGTCGTCTTCGCGTGCTGCCGCAATGGCCTCCGGGTCGGAGTCGAGGACGACGTACGGCACGCCGGCGCTTCGGAACTCGGCCGCCACGGCCTGGCCAACGCGCCCGTGGCCGCAGATGATGTAGTGGTCACGTAGGCCTTGGATCATTTTCAGTCTCCTCCGATCGCTCCACGAGCCCGTGAGCACGCCGCGGGCGACGAGCTCGACGAGCGAGCCGGCGATGTAGGCGTAGATTGCCATGCCCCCGAGGATGAGCACGATGGTTGTGATCTCCGCGCCGGACGAGTCCGGGCGCGAGTCGAGCCCGGTCAGCGAGATCGTCACCGTCGAGCGGTAGATCGCGTCGAGCGGCCCGATGTCGAGGGTGAGCGCGAACGCGACCGCACCGAGCGCGAGCGCGACGACGAACGCGCCGATGGCGTACCGGAAGTGGCGAACCGTGAACTCGCTTGCCACGGCGGAAGTATTGCGCCGAAGCTCAGTCGGGGACGGGAGCGCGCGCAGTGAACAGCTCCTCGAGCTCCTGGAGCTCGGCGACCGAGCCGACGGCAATCAGGACGTCGCCCTCCTCGAGCACGTCGTCCGGGCTCGGTGTCGCGTCGAAGCGGCCGTCCCGCTTGCGGAGCGCGATCACGAGCGCACCGGTTTGATGGCGAATACGGAGCGACCGGATCGTCTCTCCGATCTGACCTGACGACGCGGTGACCTCGATCTCCTCCATGCTCAGATCGGGGCCGCCGGCCGACGTGACGATGTCGAGGAACGCGGCCACTTGCGGCTTCACGACGAGCTTCGCCATCTCCTGGCCCGCGGTCGAGTACGGCTGGACGACGCGGTCGGCGCCGGCGAGACGGAGCTTCTCGGCAGCGTCCGCCGTAGAGGCGCGCGCGACGAGCAGGACGTTCGGCTTGGCGGCGCGAGCGGAGAGCGTGATGTAGAGGTTGTCGACGTCGGAGTCGCTCGACGCTACGAGGCCGCGCGCCTCGGCGAGCCCCGCCTCCGCGAGAACGCCCGCCTCCGTACCCGCACCCTCGATCACCGTGTCGCCGAGGTCGCGGGCCGCCTTCAGCGCCTCGGGAGAGACGTCGACGACGACGTACTCCAGCCCGAGCTCGCGAAACTCCTGACCGATCCGGCGCCCGACGCGGCCGTAACCGCAGATGATGTAGTGGTCGCGCAGCTTGCTCACGCGGCGTCGAGTCCTGCCCTTCTGCCAGACGCCACCGACCGTGCCGCTGACCGCGAGCTCGATGAGCAGCGCGAAGACGTAGAGGAAGAGGGCGACACCACAGACGACGAGGAACAGCGTGAACGCCTTGCCGCTTGTCGACTCCGGTGCGTCGAAGAGCCCTGCGGTGTAGACGGTGTTGACTGTCCGGAAGAGCGCGTTGAACGGGTCCTCGTCGAGCAGAAGCGAAAAGCCGACGGTGCCGACGACGAGCAGCAGGACGAAGGCGATGCCGGCGTACGCCGCCTGCCGGAGGCTGACCGTGCTCGACACGAGAACATCGTAGTAGCCATCTCGCTCACGGATTCTCGCCGAACGCGGGCTGCGCGCCCGGGTTGCGGAGCTGCCACGCCCTCGCCATCTCCATCCGGTCGAGGAGCGGCGGGTGCGTCTCGAGCATGGCGTACGCCCAGCCCGGGGGAGTCGGGTCCCCGAGGCTCGTGATCGAGAACTCGCGGAAGAGGCCGATCGCCCCCTTCGGGTCCTTCGTCGCCTCGAGCGCGCGCCAGTCGGCTTCGGCCTCCAGATGGCGTGAGATGACGTTCTCCACCGGCTGCGCGAGGAGGGTCAGCCCGGCGAGCGTGATCAGGGCAAGAGGCACTGCCTCCGGCGCCCGCATGCCGCCGCGCCGCCGCGTGACACGCGCGATCGCCCACGCGCCCGGGATGGCGAAGAGCGCGTACCACGCGACGCCCTTCCACAGATGGTTGCGGGCCTGGTGGCCGAACTCGTGGGCGACGACGACGCGCACCTCGCGCGGTGTGAAGCGGCCGTCGAGCAGCGTGTTCCAGAGGAACACCTTTCGCGACGGCCCGAGCCCGGTCGCATAGGCATTCGCGGCCGACGTGTATTTGTCGACGTCCTCGACCGAGACCGGGACGCCCTCGACGCCCTCGGCCTTCGCGAGCTCGCGGACGTCGGCGACGAGCCGCGGGTCGCGGATCCCGTGCGCGTCCGTGACGAGGTACGGCTGGAGGAAGAGGAAGAACGTCGCCAGCCCGATGAACACCAGGCTGCCGGGGATCCACCACCAGTCTCCGACGAGGCGAGCGAAGCCCATGACGATGAGCACGGACAGCGACAGGAACACGAACTCGACCCCGAGTTGCAGCCAGCCGCCGAAGACCTCGTCGAAGTAGCCCACGTGCGAGACGCCGTGCCGGCGATCCCACCAGTTCCCCGCCACCTCGAACGGGACCTGGACGAACCAGAGGATCCCGAAGCCGAGCATCGCGAGCAACATCCCGGTCCCGATCGGGCCGGCGGCCGACTCACGGATGAAGCGGGCCCCCCTGACCGCGTACCACCCGAGCGCGGCGAGGAGGACGACCGTCGAAAGCAGCCAGTTGATGCGGTGGAAACGCTCGTAGCGGTCGGCCCGGTGGAGCTGCGCGGACGTGAGGTAGTCGTGCGGATCGAGGCGCGGCAGGTGGAGATCGCCCGGGACGGTCGTCCGCCACAGAAGCCATGCGGCCACCGCCCACGCCGCGCCGACGAGGAGTACGGTTGCGACTCCGAACAGGAGAGTCTCGTTGCGCCTCGCAGTCATCTCGGACGTCCACGGTAACGCCCACGCCCTCGAGCGCGTGCTCGAGGCGATCGAGCGTGAGAACGTCGATGCGATCTGGTGTCTCGGCGACATCGTCGGCTACGGGCCGCAGCCGAATACGTGCGCGGCCACGATCTCCGGGCGAGCGGCGATCTGCCTAGCGGGTAACCACGACCTGCTCGCGATCGGGAGCGTCGTGCTGGTCGGCGACTTCAACCCCGACGCGGCCGCCGCGGGCACGTGGACCGCCAAGGTGATCGACGGCGGAACGCGGGAGTTCCTGTCGGCTCTCGCGCCGGAGGAGCATGCCGAGGGCGTCGACCTCTACCACGCGAGCCCACGCGATCCCGTCTGGGAGTACGTCCTCAGCGAGGAAGCGGCCGAGGCCGCGTTCGGACTGACCGCGGCGCCGGTCGTCCTCGTCGGCCACAGCCACGTGCCGCTCGCGATCGTCTCGCAGGACGGCGGCATCGCGGGCGGGCACGCGCCGGAAGGGACCGAGGCTACGCTCGACCATGGCCGCTGGCTCCTCAACCCCGGGTCGGTCGGCCAGCCTCGCGACGGCGATCCTCGTGCCGCGTGGCTGCTCCTCGATCTGGACCGCGGACGGGTCGAGTTCAGGCGCGTTCTCTACGAAATTGCGGCGACGCAGGAGGAGATCCGCGCGGAAGGGCTCCCAGCGTCGCTCGCCGACCGCCTCGCGCTCGGGCTCTAGGCTCTGGCTCTGGATCGGAGCTAGCGGGCGCCGCTGCCGGTCGTCGGCAGCTCGACGACCTCGGCGATGTCCTGCGGGCCGCCTCGGCCGTACGTGATGCCCTCACGCGCCATCGAGAGCTGCACCTCGTCGCGCGCCTTGTGAATCCGCCACTTGACCGTGGCGAGCGTCACCTCGAGCGAGTCCGCGATCTCGATGTAGGGCAGACCGACGACGTCGCGGAGCAGGAGCGCCATGCGGAGGTCGGGGTTCAGCTGGTCGACGGCGCGCCAGACGGCGTCCATCGCCTCGATGCGCTCGGGCGGTGCATCGAGCGCCTCGAGCGGTGCGATCTCGTCGATCGGGACGAGGCCCCGCGGTCGCCGCTCGTTTGCGCGCAGCTCGTCGAGCACGCGGTTCTTCGTGACCTGGAACAGCCACGTCGTGAACCGGCAGCGGAGCGAGAACTTCGGCAGGCCCTGGAAGACGCGGAGGAACACCTCCTGCGTCAAGTCCTCGGCGAGCGACCGGTCGTGGACGAGTCGGTAGACGTAGTTGTAGACCGGCTTCTCGTACGTCCGGACGATGATCGCGAACGCCCTCTCGTCGCCTCGCTGGGCCTTCCGGAGAATCCCGAGATCAGGTTGCGGAAGCGACAAGGTGGGCCAGTATAGCCCCCGCTCTCGGGGGCTCCGTGTTGAGTCTTTGTGAACTTACGCCTGGATTACGAGCGATTTACCCGTCATCTCCGAAGGCAGATCGAGACCGAGCAGCCGGAGGCACGTCGGCGCAAGATCGGCGAGCTCGCCGTCCTCGCGCAGCGTCACGCCGGCGTCGGTGAGCACGACCGGGACGAGGTTCGTCGTGTGCGCCGTGTGCGGGCTCTTGCCGTCCTCCTCGAGCAGCTGCTCTGCGTTTCCGTGGTCGGCCGTGATCAGTGTCACGCCGCCCGCGCCGCGAACCGCCTCCACGACCTGTCCGAGACAACCGTCCACCGTCTCAACGGCCTCGACGACGGCGGGGATCACGCCCGTGTGGCCGACCATGTCCGGGTTCGCGAAGTTGACGATCGCGAACGCGTATCCGCCCTTGTCGATCTCCTCGACGAAGCGCCGCGTCACCTCGGCGGCCGACATCTCGGGCTTCTCGTCATACGTCGCCACGTCCCGTGGCGAGGGGACGAGCACACGCGTCTCGCCGGGCCACGCGTCCTCGTGGCCGCCGTTCAGGAAGTACGTCACGTGGGCGTACTTCTCGGTCTCCGCGGCGTGGAGCTGCCGCAGCCCTGCGTGTGACACGACCTCCGCGAGCGTGTCGTCGACGCGCTGCTCGCCGAACGCCACCGGGCAGTCGAGATCGTCCTCGTAGCGTGTCATCGTCGTCAGGTCGACGCCGGCGTCGAGCAGCAGGCGGGAAAGCTGGCGCGCCCGGTCGGGCCGGAAGTTGAAGAAGACGACGCTGTCGTTCGGCCCGATCCGAGGCGTGCCCTCGACGAGCACGGGCTCGATGAACTCGTCCGTGACCCCGCTCTCGTAGCTGGCGCGGACTCCGGCCACGGGATCGTCGACGGCCGGCGTCTGCTTGCCGAGCAGCACAGCGTCGAGCGCGCGCTCCGTCCGCTCCCACCGCTGGTCGCGATCCATCGCGTAGTAGCGGCCGCTGACGGAGGCGATCCGCTCCGTGGGCAGCGATGCGAGATCGTCCGCGGCGGAGTGCGGCGAGACGTCGCGCCCGTCCGTGAACGCGTGGATCCACGTCTTCTCGGGCGCGAAGCGGAGCAAGGCCCGCAGGTGGTCGATGTGCGAGTGAACGCCGCCCGTCGAGACGAGGCCGAGCACGTGAACGCGCTCGCCGCGCTCGAACGCCCCGACGAGCGCCTCGTTCTCGAAGAAGGAGCCGTCGGCGATCGCGTCGTTGACCCGCCGGAGGTCCTGCTCCAGACGTCGGCCCGCGCCGATCGTCAGATGGCCGACCTCGGAGTTCCCCATCTGCCCCTCGGGCAGACCCACAGCCTCGCCCGAGGCGACGAGGCGCCCGTGCGGAAAGGTCGCCCACAGTTCGTCGAAGACGGGCGTGCGCGCGAGTGAGACGGCGTTCCCCGGTCCCGGCGGCGCGCAGCCCCAGCCGTCGAGGACGACGAGCGCTACGAGCGGGCGGCCAGACAAATCTCTGCGAAGGACTCGATCTCGAGCGAGGCCCCGCCGACGAGGGCGCCGTCGACGTCAGGTTGCGCCAGCAGCTCTACAGCGTTCTCCGGCTTCACCGAGCCGCCGTAGAGCACCGGTACGCCGAGCTCCGACTTGATCAGCGCGTGCGCCTCCTGCGCGATCTCGGGCGTCGCCGTCTTGCCGGTTCCGATCGCCCAGACAGGCTCGTAGGCGACGACGAGGTTCTCGTGCGGCTCGAGGACCGCGATCTGGCGGCGGAGCACGTCAGCCGTCTCCCCGGCTTCGCGCTCGGCCTCGAGCTCGCCGACGCACGCGATGACGAACAGGCCGGCGTCGAGCGCCGCCGCCGTCCTCCGCGCCACGCCCTCGTCCGTCTCGCCGAAGTACTGCCGGCGCTCGGAGTGGCCGACGATCGCGCCATACACACCTGCCTCTTTGAGCATGCCCGCCGACACTTCGCCCGTGAACGCCCCCGTCTCCTCCCAGTGGACGTTCTGGGCGGCGACCGCGATCTCCGTCCCCGCGAGCGCGAGCACGGCCGCGCCGAGTGAGACGAACGGAGGGCAGACGGCGACATCGACGCCCTCGATCCCGTCGAGACGCTCGCGGAGGGCGCGGCAGAACTCGTGCGCCTCCGCAGGCCCTTTGAACATCTTCCAGTTTCCGGCGACGAGCGGGTTCTCGGTGCGCGGCACGTGGCGAGTCTAGACCGGGTTTAGGATCTGTTGGTGGCCACGCCTCCGGATCGCAACCTCGCGCTCGAGCTCGTCCGGGTCACCGAGGCCGCTGCCGTCGCGGCGGGAACGTGGGTCGGGCGCGGGGACAAGATCGCCGCCGACCAGGCTGCAGTCGACGGCATGCGCACGATGCTCGACACCGTGCGCATGCGCGGCACGGTGGTGATCGGCGAGGGAGAGAAGGACGAGGCGCCGATGCTGTTCAACGGCGAGGCTGTCGGCAACGGCGAAGGGCCGGAGGTCGACGTCGCCGTCGACCCCCTCGAGGGGACGAACCTCACGGCCCGGGGCGCGGCCAACGCGATCGCCGTGATCGCGCTCGCGGAGACGGGAACGATGTTCTTCCCAGGCGCCGCCGTGTACATGGACAAGATCGCCGTCGGCGCCGAGGCATGCGGCGCGATCGACATCGAGGCGCCGCCGGCCGACAACGTGTGCGCGGTCGCAAAGGCAAAGGGCGTTCCGCCGGAGGAGATCACCGTCGTCGTGCTCGACCGCGACCGCCACGAAGAGCTGATCGCGGCACTCCGCGCAGTCGGCGCCAAGGTGCGGCTGATCACGGACGGCGACGTCGCGCCGTCGATCGCCGCCGCTCGCCCGGAGAGCGGCGTCGACCTCCTGATGGGCATCGGCGGTACGCCGGAAGGGGTCATCTCCGCTGCGGCGATCAAATGCCTCGGCGGCGAGATTCAGGGCAAGCTCTGGCCACGAAACGACGACGAGCGGCGCGCGCTCACCGACGAGGGCTACGACATCGACCGTGTGCTGAAGACCGACGACCTCGTCGGCGGCGAGGACATCTTCGTCGCGGCGACGGGCGTGACCGACGGGGCGCTGCTGCGCGGCGTGCGCTATCTCGCCGACTCGACCCTGACCGAGTCGATCGTCATGCGCTCCCGCTCCGGCACGGTCCGCCGCGTCGAGGCAGAGCACCCCGCGCGAAAGCCGTCCTAGGCCGCGACCTGCGTCTCGAGCGAGGCGGAGTACTCACCTGACCGCGCGAGGCCGTTCATGCGTGCGCGGTGGAGGTACGCAGCCTGCGCGCCTGCGATATTCCCCGCCTCTCCGCCCCACGCCTTGAGTGCCGGCGCCTGCAGCGCCCGCCCGTACGAGAAGCTCAGCTCCCACGGGTGCGGGCCGGAGGCGTTCATCGCGTTCAGGTGTGCCGTCGCCGCCTCGTCCGACTGGCCGCCGGAGAGGAAGACGATGCCGGGCACGGCCGCGGGCACGTGGCGCTCGAAGCAGCGAACGGTCTGGGCCGCGACGTCTCCGACGCTCGCCTGCGTGGCGCACTCGTAGCCCGAGAGCACCATGTTCGGCTTCAGCAGCATGCCCTCGAGGTGCACGCGTTGGTCGCGGAGCTCCGTGAACACCGCGTGCAGCGTCCGAGAGGTGACGTCGAACGAGCGCTCGATCGTGTGCTCGCCCTCCATCAGCACCTCCGGCTCGACAATCGGAACGAGGCCCGCCTCCTGGCTGAGCGCCGCGAACCGGGCAAGCGCGTGTGCGTTCGTCCAGATGCAGTACTCGCTCGGGATGCCGTCGCCGATCGAGATCACGGCACGCCACTTCGTGAAGCGGGCGCCGAGCGAGTGGTATTCCGCGAGCCGGTCGCGCAGCCCGTCCAAGCCCTCCGTCACGGTCTCTCCTGGCGCGTTCGCGAGCGGCTTCGCACCGGTGTCGACCTTGATCCCTGGCACGATCCCCTGCTCGGCGAGCTTCTCCGGAAACGGCGTACCGTCCGCCGAGGACTGCCGGATCGTCTCGTCGTAGAGGATGACGCCGCTGATGTGCTCGGCCGCGCCCTCCGCCGTCAACAGGAAGTCGCGGTAGCCCCGGCGGGTCTCCTCCGTCGACTCGACCCCGATCGAGTCGAAGCGCTTCTTGATCGTGCCGCTCGACTCGTCTGCGGCGAGGATGCCCTTGCCGGGCGCGACGAGTGCGGCTGCGATCGACGCGAGCTCGTCCGTCATCGCCGGCGAGCCTAGCACGGTCCCTCGCCGCTCACGTCGCCTCGGGGATCGCCGCGACGCCCGGAAGCTCCTTCCCCTCGAGAAGCTCGAGCGAAGCCCCGCCACCGGTCGAGATCCACGCGATGCGCTCAGCCAGATGGAGCTCGTTGACGGCGCGCACGGAGTCGCCGCCGCCGACGACGGAGTACGCGTCGGCCTCCGCGACGGCGGTCGCAACCGCCTTCGTGCCCTCGGCGAACGGAGGCCACTCGAAGACACCCATCGGGCCGTTCCAGAAGATCGTCTTCGCCGTCTCCAAGAGCTCGGTGAAGCGCTCGCGGCTCTTCGGGCCGATGTCGAGGCCGAGCCAGCCGTCCGGCACGGCGTCGTAGGCGACCACCTGCGTCTCGGCGTCGGCGTCGAAGTCGGAGGCGGCGACGACATCCTCCGGAAGCTCGACCTCGAAGTCGAGCGGATTCTCGTCCCGGAGCTCCTCCGCCATCTTGCCGCCGACGAGCACGACGTCCGCCCGCCCGCCGAGGTGCTCGAGAACGCCGAGCTTGTCCTTCACCTTGGCGCCCCCCGCTACGAGCGCGAACGGGCGCTCGACGTCGCCGAGCAGCCGCCCGAGATGCTCGAGCTCGTTCTCGAGCAGCAGGCCGGCGTACGCGGGCAGGACGTGCGCGACGCCCTCCGTGGAGGCGTGCGCCCGATGTGCCGAGCCGAACGCGTCGTTGACGTACAGGTCCATCCCCTTCGCGAGCTCCCTCGCGAGCCGCGGGTCGTTCGTCGTCTCTCCCTCGTCGAAGCGCGTGTTCTCGAGGACGCGTACGCGGTCGTCCGGCAGCAGAGAGTGCAGCCGGTCGGCGCACGGCGCGATCGTGAAGTCGGGGTCGACGCCGTCCGGCCGCCCGAGATGGGAGCAGACGACGACCTCCGCAGCGTCGTGGTCGAGCAGCCAGACGAGCGTCTCGAGCGAGGCGCGAATGCGCGTGTCGTCGGCAACGCGGCCGTTGTCGAGCGGGACGTTGAGATCGGCGCGAACGAGGACGTGCTTCCCCGCGACATCGGCGTCGCGCACCGAACGAGGCCGTCGCATGAGCGCTCCTACGAGGGCAGCGTGCCGGACATCCTCGAGACGAGGTCGACGAGGCGGCACGAGTAGCCCCACTCGTTGTCGTACCAGCCGAGCACCTTGACCATCCGCCCCGACACCATCGTCAGCTGCGAGTCGAAGATGCAGGAGTACGAGGAGCCGACGATGTCGGAAGAGACGATCGGCTCGTCCGTGTACTCGAGGATCCCGGTCATCGGCCCGGTGTCGGCGACGGCCGCGGCCGCTGCGTTCACCTCCTCGACCGTCGTCTCCCTTCCCACCTGGACGACGAGGTCGACGACCGAGCCGTCCGGCACCGGCGCCCGCATCGCCATCCCGTCGACCTTGCCCTTGAGGTCGGGCAGCACGAGGCCGATCGCTCGGGCGGCGCCGGTCGAGGTCGGAATCAGGTTGATGGCGGCCGCCCGCGCTCGGCGCAGGTCCTCGTGCGGGAGGTCCAGCACACGCTGGTCGTTGGTGTACGCGTGAATGGTCGTCATGAAGCCCTGCTCGATCGTTAAGGCGTCATGGAGCACCTTCGCCATCGGGCCAACGCAGTTCGTGGTGCACGACGCGTTCGAGACGATCGCGTGCGCCGCCGGGTCGTAGTCGTCGTCGTTGACGCCGAGCACGATCGTCACGTCCGGATCGGTCGCAGGCGCCGAGATCACGACTTTGGCCGCGCCGGCTTCGAGATGCGCCTGCGCTTGGTCACGCTTGGTGAATAGGCCTGTGGACTCGAGTGCGATGTCGACGCCGAGGTCGCCCCACGGCAGCTCCTTCGGGTCCCGCACGGTGAGCTTGTCGATCTTCCGACCGGCGACGACGATGCCGTCCTCCTCGGCCTCCACCGTCTCGCCGAACGGACCCAGAACGGAGTCGTACTTGAGCAGGTGGGCCATCGTTCGCGTGTCGCCGATGTCGTTCACCGCGACGATCTCGAAGTCCCCGCCCCGGTCGAGATGCGCGCGCAGGAAGTTCCGCCCGATCCGTCCGAAGCCGTTGATGCCGACCCGCGTCCTGCTCATTCGAATCCCCCCTCGATCATGCTTCGAGTCTATCGCCGGCCAGCTCCAAGAGCTGCTGAAGCCGCCGCTGCGCCGTCGCCTTCGGCGTTCGTGGATCGCACTTCGCGCCGAGCTCTCGGATCGACGCGGACGGGTATCGCAGGCGAAGCGCTGCCATCTCCTGGAGCGCTACTGGGAGCGACGCGAGCTCGCCCCGCCGCTCGAGCGTGCGCACAGCCCGAAGCTGCGCGTGCGCGGCCTTCGCCGTCCGCACGAGGTTGGCGTGATCGGCGTTCGCGAGCCGGTTCGCGCTCGCACGCGCCGCTCCGATCACGGCGTGCTCGTCGATCGCGAGCGCTGCGTCGCTCGCGCCGGCGAGCGCCAGTGCGTCCGCGATCGGCTCGGCTCCGCGCGCGTACGCAATGCAGTAGCGGCCGCGGTCGCGTACCCGGAGCACGACGTCCTCCTGCGCCGCCGCGTCGGCGAGAAACGCGGCCCCCTCGACATCCGCGAACCGCAGCTCGAGGTGCGGCCGGCGTGGGCCACTGACTGAGCCCGAGCCGAGAAAGGCGCCGCGCACGTACGCGGCTCGACAGCAGCGACGCCCGACGACGCGCCGAGGCGGGCGCGAGAGGGGCGCGCCGCCTGTGCCGACGATCCCGGCTTCCCGCAGGACGCCGAGCGCGGCGGCTGACCCGTCGACGTGCAG
Source organism: uncultured Actinomycetes bacterium (assembly GCA_963773055.1). Taxonomy (GTDB): domain Bacteria; phylum Actinomycetota; class Thermoleophilia; order Gaiellales; family Gaiellaceae; genus PALSA-612. The sequence goes on from CAVYZL010000006.1 coordinate 894,546, forward strand.
CTGGTAGCGCGTCGCCCGGTCGAAGGCGTGCCGGCGGTACGTGCGGATCTCGCTGCCGACGCCGAGCTCGCGGAGGAGGGCGAATGCGCGGCGGGCGACCGCGGACGAGGCGAGATCGAGATGGAGCGCCACCTCGCCATGGCCCAGGAGATGAAGCGTGCCGGCCGTGTGAAAGAGGCCGGAGATCTCGGCCAGCCCGTCGCAGCGCCGGACCGGCGCAATTGCCGCGAGCTCCGATCGCACGTCGTCGGAGAGCACGTCAGGCGGCCCCTTCGAGCGCGAGCAGCCGCCGCTTGTACTCGACGCCGAGCGACCCGTAGCCGCCGATCCCGCCCGAGGCGACGACCCGGTGACAGGGCAGGACGATCGGAAAGCGGTTGCCCGCGCAGAACGTCCCCGCAGCGCGATGCGCGCCGGGGTGACCCGCGAGCGCGGCGAGCTCCCCGTATGTCACCGTCTCGCCGTACGGGATCTCGCGGAGCGCGTCCACGACCGCCGCCTGGAACGGCGTGCACCAGTCGAGCTCCAGCTCGACGTCCGAGAAGTCGTCGTGATTGCCGGCGAAGTACGCCGACAGCCTCCGAGCGAGCGCGTGGTCGCCTGCCTCCTCCCTCGCTGCCTCCTTCCTGGCTGCCTGCGTCTTCTTGCTGTGGGGGAGGTCATGCCAGAGCAGCGTGGCGCCGTCGAGGAGCAGCTCCCCCACGCCCCACCTGCCCGCGTCGTAGAGCACGCGCGCCTGAGCCACGAGACCAATCTACAATCGCCGGGTGAGCGTTCACGGCATCTCACGGCCTCCGGCGCCCGTCAACGAGGTTCCACACGCGTACGGGCCGGGCTCGTCCGAGCGCCAGGCTCTGCAGACGCGGCTCGCGGCGATGCAGGACGAGCGGATCGAGATCCCGTGCGTGATCGGCGGCGAGGACGTCCGCACCGGCAAGACGTTCGAAGCCGTCCTGCCGCACCGGAAGGCGCACGTGCTCGCGGACGTCCACGAGGGCGGCGAGGCGGAGGTGACGAAGGCGATCAAGGCCGCCGCCCGAGCCTGGCCCGAGTGGTCGCGGACGCCGTGGGAGGAGCGCGTCTCCGTCTTCCTCCGCGCCGCTGAGCTGCTCGCCGGCCCCTGGCGCACGACGCTCAACGCCGCCACCATGCTCAACCAGTCGAAGACCGCCCACCAGGCGGAGATCGACGCGGTTACCGAGCTGATCGACTTCTGGCGCTTCAACGCCGATTACCTGACGCGAATCTATGCGGAGCAGCCCGTCTCGTCGCCCGGCGTGTGGAATCGCCTGGAGTACCGCCCGCTGGAGGGCTTCGTCTTCGCCGTCAGCCCGTTCAACTTCACAGCTATCGGCGGGAACCTCACGGCCTCGCCGGCGCTGATGGGCAATACGGTCGTCTGGAAGCCCGCGTCGACCGCCGCCTACTCCGCGTATTTCGTCATGCGCCTCCTTCAGGAGGCCGGGCTGCCGGACGGCGTCATCAACCTCGTCTACGGGCCGGGAGCGGCGATCGGAGACCCCGTGCTCGCAAGCCCGGATCTCTCAGGCATCCACTTCACGGGCTCGACCTCGGTCTTCCACGACATGTGGCGCACGGTCGGCTCGAACATCGATCGCTACCGCAGCTATCCCCGCATCGTCGGCGAGACCGGCGGCAAGGACTTCATCCTCGCGCACCCGTCTGCGGACGTCGACGAGGTCGTGACCGCCGTCCTTCGCGGCTCTTTCGAGTACCAGGGCCAGAAGTGTTCCGCCGCCTCGCGCGTCTACGTGCCTGCGTCCCTCTGGCCGGCCGCACGCGACCGGCTCGGCGACGAGGTGGCGACGATCCGGATGGGCGACGTGGCCGACTTCGGGAACTTCATGGGCGCGGTCATCGACGACAAGGCATTTGCGCAGCACCGGGCAGCGATCGAGGAGGCGCGTGCCGGCGGCCGGACGATCGTCGCGGGCGGAAGCACCGACGACAGCGAGGGTTACTTCGTCTCCCCGACCGTGATCGAGACGACCGATCCGGGCGACCGGCTGCTCCGGGAGGAGCTGTTCGGGCCGATCGTGACCGCGTTCGTCTACCCGGACTCGAAGTGGCAGGACACGCTCGAGCTCGTCGACACGACGTCGCCGTACGCGCTTACGGGCGCGGTCTTCTCGCGCGACCGCGGCGCGCTCGCGGAGGCGGCCCAGGCTCTGCGCTACTCGGCCGGGAACTTCTACGTCAACGACAAGCCGACCGGGGCGGTCGTGGGCCAGCAGCCCTTCGGCGGCGGGCGCGCGTCCGGAACGAACGACAAGGCGGGCTCGATGTGGAACCTGATCCGCTGGGTGAGCCCGCGGACCGTGAAGGAGACGTTCGTGCCGCCGCAGGACTACCGCTATCCGTTCCTCGCACCTGACGGTCCCTGACGCGCGATCGCGCGCTCATAAAGCCTTTACGCGAGTTTCAAGGGACGCTCACCGGCCGGAGCTACGGTCGGCGTATGCGGATCCTCGTACTCGCCGCCAGCACGCTCGCACTGATCGTGCTCGTGCTTCCCGTCCGCGTCTGAGACGCCGCCCGGCCCTCAGGGCCGGAACGTCCAGGCGCGGGCGGCGGCATTCGTGTTCGCGACGGCGAAGGCGACCGCGGTGTGCACACCCGGCGTGAGCTGACTCTCGACGTTCGCGTAGAGCGTCGCGCTGCGCGGGCCTTCGAACGACTTCGTGTCGAGCGTGACGCCGTCGAGGTAAAGCAAGCCGACGCCGGCCCCACTCGGCCCGTGCGTCTCGATCCCGATCTGCTTCAAGAACTTCCCGCGTGAGCTCGGCGGCGGGCCCGAGACATCGATCCTGAGCGGTCCGCCGAGCTCTACGCGCCACAGATCGCCCTCGTTGCGGATCGGCGCGGCCCAGGCGTTCGAGCCCCGCGAGAGCGCCACGATGCCGAACACATCGTCGATGTTCTCCGAGATCTGCACCGGCAGCTTGCCATCGCGGAACGGCGCGAGCTGACGGCGCAGCGCACGGAGCTCCTTGCTCTTCGCGAATGCCGCCTCCGTGGGGCCGAGCCGTCGTTTCGAGGGCCGCGAGAGAAGCGCCCAGATCGCCTTCGAGTCGCCCGCGGCGGCCGCATCGACGAGCGCGCCGACGACGTCCCTGCCCGGATCCTTCGCGGAGGCCGAGCCCGGCGGCTCAGAGCTCTTGTCGCCGCCGCAGCCGGACGCGGCCACGGCCAGCGCGACGAGCAGCATGGCGACCCCGGTTCGCACGGCGCGATGGTAGATGCTCGTCGCGGGGCGCTACGGGGCACCCGCCTTGTGCAGCTGCGCGTAGACGGCGCGCGCCGTCTTCGGCGGAAGCCCGGGCACGCCTTCGAGCTCCTCCTGTGACGCCGCGAGGATCCTGTCGACCGATCCGAGGTGATTGAGCAGCGCCCGCCGGCGCGCCGGCCCCACGCCTGGGAGGTCGTCGAGGAGGGACTCGCGTGCCGCCGCGCCGCGCTTCTGGCGGTGGTAGCCGAGCGCGAACCGGTGGGCTTCGTCCCGCACGCGCTGCAGCAGCTGAAGCCCGGCCGAGGAGCGCTCGAGCCGCACGGGCCGCGCCACGCCGGGCACGAACACCTCCTCTTCGCGCTTCGCGAGTGAGACGACGGCTACGCGCGGCAGGTCGAGCGCACGCATAGCGTCGAGCGCCGCCGACAGCTGCCCCTTGCCTCCGTCGACGACGACGAGGTTCGGCACGGCCGCGAACGACTCGTCCCAGTCGGCAGCCGTCGCCGGAACCCGCGAGCGCGCAAACCTCCGCGAGACCATCTCGGCGATCGCCGCGTAGTCGTCGTGCCCATCGCTTCTGCGGATGGCGAACTTCCGGTAGTGCGAGCGCTTCGCCTGAGCGTTCTCGAACACCACAAGGGAGCCGACGGTGTGCTTGCCCTGTGTCGTCGAGACGTCAAAGCACTCGATTCGCACGGGCAGGCTCTCGAGGTTGAGCGCCTCGCGGAGCTCCTCGAGCGCGACCAGCCGGCGATGGCGGCGCCGCTCGGCGTCCGCTGCAGAGGACTCGAGCGCCGCTCGGGCATTCGAGGTCGCGAGCTCGGCGAGGCGGCGCTTCTCGCCGCGGACGGGCGCGTGCACCCGGACGCGTGCCCCGCGTTGCTCCGAGAGCAGGTGCTCGAGCGCCGGCAGTGGGCCAACGTCCTTCGGCACGACGATCTCCCCCGGGATCGCCGGGGCGGCGCCGTAGTACTCGAGGCAGAACTCCTCGACGACCGTCTCGAGGTCCTGACCTTCGACGTTGTCGAGATGGAACGCGTAGCGGTCGACGAGCGCTCCGTCCCGGAGCGGGAACACCTGCACCGTCGCCCGCGCGCCTTCGACTGCGAGACCGATCACGTCGAACGCGCCGGCAGTGCCGGCCCCTGCCGCCTGGCGCTCGGCGAGGTGATTGATCGCGAACAGGCGATTCCGGTATCTCGCAGCGTCCTCGAAGCGCTCCTCGACAGCGGCTCTCTCCATCTCCTCCGTCAGCACCGAGCGGATCGTCTGCGTGTCTCCCGAGAGGAAGCCGATCACGCCCTCGATCAGCTGCCGGTACTCCTCAGGCCCGATCTTCGCGACGCACGGCGCGAGACAGCGGTCGATGTGGAAGTCGAGACAGGGGATGCCGGAGTGCCTGCCCGGTCGCGGCCCTTCGCACGGACGGAAACGGAACACGCGGTTGAGCACGTCCAGCGTCTCGCGCACCTTCTTCGCGTTCGCGTACGGCCCGAAGTAGACGACGCCTTTCCGGTGCCGCTCGCGCGTGAACATCACGCGCGGGAACTCGTCAGCCACGGTCACGGCGATGTACGGGAACGACTTGTCGTCGCGAAGTCGGATGTTGAAGGGCGGCCGGTAGCGCTTGATCAGCGTCTGTTCGAGATGGAGCGCGTCCGCCTCCGAGCTCGTGAGAATCGTCTCGAGATCGGCGACGCGCTCGAGGAGCTGTGCCGACCCGAGACGCGTCGCGCCGCCGGCCTGGAAGTACGTGCGAACACGAGTTCGCAACGACTTCGCCTTGCCGATATAGAGCACGGAGCCGTCGCTCGCGCGGAAGATGTAGACGCCTGGCGACCTCGGAACGGCGTCGATTTGGGCTTTCATCGCACGGTTCATGGCGTTTCTAGCCTAGCCAGCGGCTATTTTTTGCCCATGGGTCGCATCGCCGTCGCCGCTGTCGCGGCGCTCGCCCTTGCCGGCCCGGCCCGCGCAGGCGGGCCGTCACTCGTGATCGGGGCAGCCGAAGACAACGTGCGCCAGCCGTCGATCGTCACCGCCAAGGCGCAGCTCGACCTGCTTGCTCTCGCCGGCTTCCGCGCCGTCCGCGTCACCTCACGCTGGGATCCCGGCCGCAGCGAGCCGGCGGCGGGCGAGCGGAATGCCCTCGACATCGTTGCGAGCGCCGCCAACCTGATCGGAATGAAAGTGATCGTCTCCGTCTTCAACGCGGATAGCTCCACAACGCCGCTCTCGAGCACCGATCAGGAGCAGTTCGCGTCGTACGTGGCCGCGATCGCCCGTGACAACCCGTCGATTCGCGACTTCGTGGTCGGAAACGAGCCGAACCTGAACCGTTTCTGGATGCCGCAGTTCGGGAGCGACGGCAGCGATACCGCCGCGTCCGCGTACCAGACACTGCTCGCGAAGACATACGACGCGCTCAAGGCCGTCTCGACGCAGATCAACGTGATCGGCGTTGCGGTCTCCCCGCGCGGCAGCGACAACCCTGTCGGGATCAGGCCAACGCATTCGCCGACGGCGTTCATCACCGATCTCGGGCAGGCCTACCGCGCAAGCGGCCGACAGCTCCCGATCATGGACAGCTTTGGAATCCACCCCTATCAAGACAACTCGAGCGTGCCGCCTGCCTTCGCGCATCCGAACAACACGACGATCGCGATCGCCGACTACGGAAAGCTCGTCGCGCTGCTCGGGAAAGCGTTCGACGGCACCGCCCAGGCCGGCTCGACGCTGCCGATCGTCTACGGGGAGTTCGGCGTCGAGACGACGATCCCCTCGCAGAAGTCCACCCTCTACACAGGCACGGAGCCGGTCTCCGTGAAGCCCGTCGACATCGGGACGCAGGGCCGCTTCTACCGTGACGCGCTCGCGCTCGCCTTCTGCCAGCCGAACGTGTCCACGTTCATGTTCTTCCACGCGGTCGACGAGGGCAACCTCGACCGCTGGCAGTCCGGGATCTACTTCGTCGACGGATCGGCGAAGTCGAGCCTCGCCGATGTCGAAGACGCGACGCGCGACACGAGAGGCGGCGTGATCGCGAAGTGCCAGGGGCTCTCGCTGACGCCGAAGGGAAAGGTCGTCTATCCGAAGAGCCCGACGGTGAAGACGGTGCCGCTCAAGGTTCGCCTGACGTGTGACATCGACTGCGCCTACCGAGTGCGGCTCGAGCGCTACCCGCGCGGCTCGACGACGCTCTCGACGCGAGGCGAAGCTCAGGCCGGAGACGCGACCCTCGTCCGGCTGCCGCCACGGCGGGTGGCCGCGGGACGCTATCGGTTCACCGTCACCCTGACGGCGCCGCTCAACACCGGGCCGCCGAATCAGCTCGCGAGCAAGCCGCTCAAGCTCCGCTGACTACGATTCCGTTGATGGACGGCCAGTACGTCGCGTACACGTTCTACAAGCTTCCCGCGGAGTGGCGGCGGCTGCCGATCGAGGAGCGCGCCGTGGCAAAGGATCTCTTCGCCGAGGTGGTCGAGGAGTGGGTGGAGCGCATGGAGCACCTCCGCGTCTATTCGACCGTCGGCGTACGGGCGGACTGCGACTTCTTCGTCTGGAAGATCACCGAGCGCTACCGCGATCTCGAGGAGCTCGCCGCCGATCTCAACGCGACGCCGCTCGCCGGCTGGCTCGAGACGCCGTGGTCCTATCTCGCGACGACGAAGGCGTCGCAGTACACGAGCGCCCGCCGCGCGCGGAAGATCGTGCCGCGCGGGTCGCCGTACCTCGTCGTCTATCCGTTCGTGAAGGTGAGGCCCTGGTACTCCCTCCCCGAGGAGGATCGCCAGCGCGCGATGGACGAGCACATCGCGATCGGAGCGAGCTTCGCCTCGATCCACAATCACACGACGTACTCGTTCGGCATCGATGACCAGGAGTTCATGACCGCCTTCGAGTGCGACGAGCCGGCCGACTTCATGCACCTGATGCTCACCCTGCGTGACTCCGAGGCCAGCCGCTATACGGAGCGGGATACGCCGATCTTCGTCGGTCGGCACCTGAACATCCGCGAGGCTCTCGACGCTCTCGACGGGGCGTCGGCCAAGACGCGCGCCTGACGGCAGCGCGGCTAGGCGTACGTGTGCTCGTCCCGCCAGGTGCGGAACATGGCGAACCCGCAGATGCCGAGCACGAGCAGGAACGCTGCCGCGTCTGGCCCCGACGGGCGGACGTACCAGTAGGCGGCGATGTCAGCCACGATCAGCGCCGCCGCGCCGTAGAACGCGACCTGTGACCGCCGCGACCACTCGCCGATCTCCGCGCGCCGCTCGCGCCAGACGAGGTACACGAAGAGCGCGATCGCGAGCAGGAAGCCGATCTGCGCAATCAGTGTCAGCACGACGAGCGTCTGGTAGAGCTGGAGGACGACGATCACGGCGGCGACAGCCGCGATGATCAAGAGCCCGCGCACCAGCGGGTTCATCTCGCGCACGAACCTTCCCATGCCGGAACCAAGGGTAGCCGGGCGCGATACGATCGCAGAGATGATCGACGAAAGGCAGAGATGATCGAGGAAGGCCAACCGGCTCCCGACTTCGAGCTCTCGAGCGACAAGGGCGAGAAGATCCGCCTCTCCTCGCTGCGCGGGAAACCCGTCGTCCTCTACTTTTATCCGAAGGACGACACGCCGGGCTGCACGGTGCAGGCTTGTGCGATCCGCGACGCCTGGGGCGAGTTCGAGGGCCGCGGGGCGGTCGTGCTCGGGGTCAGCCCCGACTCGGTCGACTCGCACGAGAAGTTCCGCGACAAGTACGACCTACCGTTCACCCTCCTCGCCGACCCGGACCACGCCGTCGCCGATCTCTACGGCGTCTGGGGCGAGAAGTCCTACGCCGGCAAGACGTACATGGGCATCGACCGCTCGACATTCATCATCGACGCAGACGGCAACCTCGCGCGCGTGATGCTGAGCGTAAAGCCCGACGAGCACGCGGACGACGTGCTCGCCGCCCTCCCGGCCTGATCCGCGCTACTTCGTCTTCGGCGCGTTGGCGAAGTACTTGTGGCCGGGGTGCACCATGATCGTCTTCTTGAGCACGAGGTCGTCGACCTGCACGATCCCGGAGACGACGCGGATCTGCGTCCCGTTGCAGAAGTCCTCGGTCAGCCAGTTCGTGCCGCGCACCGTCCCCGAGGCATAGCGCCCCTTCGTGCGGAAGCGGCCCTTGCCCTTGCCCCAGAGGCGCCGTACGGGCTTCGACGCCGCCGCCGAGGACACCGACCGGCTCTTCGTCGAGCACTGCTTGAAGTTGCCGACGAGGTTGAGGACGAGGATCGGCTTCGCCGCCGCGCGACCGGATGACGCCCGCGCAGCCGGCTTGTTCAGCTGCTTCAGGCTGAACTTGCCGCCGTAGAAGCTCCCCACGCCGACGATCGCGTCGATCTGCACCTTGCCCTGGCCGGGATCGACGTACGCGATGTCGGAGATGTCGACGTGCTGGCCGGCATCGAGCGGCTTACATCCTCCGCCGCTCTTGAGCGCGACGCACTGCCCGTCACCGCTCGACGGCGCGACGTTCACCTCGGTCGGTGTCGGAGGCGGCAGCACCGGCGGAGGGGGAGGCGGCGGCGGCGCGTTCGAGACGACGTCCACGGTCGCCGACGCCGTCCCGTTCGCCAGCACGGGATCGGGGAGGCTCTGCGACACGGATGCCGTGTTGACCGCCTTACCGACGGCCGTCGCTCGCGCGGTGACGCTCATAGACGCCACGGCTCCCTGCGCGATCGACCCGATGCTGCACGAGGAGCCGGAGCACGACCCCTGGCTCGCGCTGATCGAGGCCAATTGCAGCGAAGCGGGCAGCGTGTCCTTGACGAGCACGCCGGTGGCCGGTCCCACACCGTTGTTCTTCACGCCGATCGAGAAGCGGGCAAGCCCTCCGACAGTGACCGTCGAGGTGTCGGTCGTCATCGCGAGCGCGAGATCCGGCCCCACGCTCGGCGGTGGCGGGGGCGGCGGGGGCGGCGCGACGTCGTCGTTCAGGATCGTGGCCGTGCCCTGGCCGGTTCCGATGGTCGCGTTCGAGGACGGGTTCGAAAGATTGACGGAGAACGTCTCATCGCCCTCCACCTTCGTGTCTCCGAAGGCCTCGACCGAGATCTGCGCCGGCGCGTCCTGCGTGACGGTCAAGCTGCCGCTGGTCGCGGAGTAGTCCTCGCCCGCGGTCGCCGAGCCATCGCTCGTCGCATAGTCAACGGTGACGGGCTGCGGGTCGTTCACGTTCGGCGAGATCGAGACCGTGAAGGTGAACGAGGTCGAGCCGGCGTTCCCCTCGGGCTGAGCTCCTGCGCCGGAGATCGAGACCGTGTACGTCGCAGCCGTGCGGGCTGGTGCCGCCTGCGCGACGAAGACGACGACCGCACTCGCGATCGCGCACGCCGTGAGCGTGCGAAGTGCCCGGACCCGTAGCCTACGGTGCGTGCGCTGCATTCTCCCCATGCCTCTCCCCTGCTTCCCGATCACCGAACGAGCACGTACTCTATCCAGCCGCCTCCCGGCTTCAAGGGACAAGCGTCGCTTGCGCTCCGCAGGCTGTCAACTGCCCACTAGACGGGGTTTGTGGCCGAAATCTTCCTTCCGGCTACTCTTGACCGCATGAAACAGTTCGCGACCGGCCGGCTCGCGCAGGTTGCGGGAAAGTACGCCGAGCACGCACCGGTCGCGACCGCCTGCTGTAACGCCTGCCGCACCTGCGTCCAGACGAATCTTCTGGGCATCGCATTGGGCGGCGTCGTCGCCCTCGCCGCCGGCGCACGCCGCGCTGCGCAGCGCCTCGGCGTTCGCGCCTAACTCTCGTACGCGCGAACTAGAGATCGGCGAAGCTGGCAACGACCGGAGCGTGGTCGGAGCTCGGTTGGTCGAGACGCGCCGTCGGATCGCTGGTCACCGAGGGAAGCGGCTCGGTGATGATCGCTTCGGCGCTGACCGAGCCGATCGGCTTGACCAGGGCGGCAGAGACAAGGATGTGGTCGATGAGCTCCTGGCGACCTTGGTTGACGCGGGAGTAGTTCTTGCCCTCGGGCATCAGCGGTGCGAGGTTCCAGAGCCGCTGCTTGTCGCCGAGGTCGGGCTGTTCGAAGCCGCCGGTGCCGATCTCCGAGCCTGGTGGGCCTTGGAGCAGCTGCGTGGTGGCGGCCTGCACCGTGTCGTTCAGGTCGCCCGTGAGAATCAGGGGCCTGTTCTCGCCGTCGTCCGCGAGGGCCCCGGTCACCCATACGCGTAGCATCGCCGCCTCCGCTGCTCGCCTGTACAGCGCGTAAGCCGCGAAGCGCGCCCGCTCGCCCTCATCATGGGGTTGGAAGCGGCCTCCCGGAAAGGTCAGGAGCTTCGACTTGAGGTGCGCCGTAACGAGGCGGACCGTCTTGCCTGTGCCCGATTCCACGCTGATGGCAGCCGCTCCGCGTCCCGCGAGGCCGAGGCTGGAGCCACCGTCGTCTGCCTGGACCGGCTGCAGGGGAGCCGGAAACTCGAAGATGTCCTCGGATCCCGTGATCGCATGCCGGGTGAGCCACGCCACCCGAATGCCGCGGTGATCAGGGTGCGTGGAGACGTGCCTGTGCCAGGTACCCGTGAGGAGCTGGACGAGGTCGTCAAGCGCCGCGGGGTCTCCGATCTCCTGAACAGACAGGCAGTCCGGCGCCTGGGCGTTGATCGTCGAGGCGAGGCCTTGCAGCTTGGCGTCATAGACAGCTTGTGAAGGCGGCCCCGATGGAGAACCCGGCTTGAAGAGGTTCTCGACGTTCCATGTCATCACCTTGAACACCGTGCGACCTCCACAGGACCACGGTTCGGTTGCTTGACGTATCGAGCGACGATTGTAACAATCGGTCCAAGAACCTAAGACAGGTGATCGGCTTGGGCGGCCGTTGCGGCATCGCCGGGGAGGTGGTGACGCGTGATGGCGCAGGACCCTCGGTACGAGCACAACGTCGACCTCGTTTGCGAAGGCGGCGGGGTCAAAGGCATCGGCTTGGCGGGTGCGTACGCCGCGCTCGAGGAGGCGGGATACGAGCCCCAGAACGTCGCCGGCACCTCGGCCGGCGCGATCACCGCAGCCCTGATCGCAGCTGGCTACAGCGCCGACGAGTTGCGCGAGATCGTCTTCGATCTCGACTACCGCCAGTTCGAAGACAGAGGTTGGGAGGATCGTGTCCCGCTCGTCAACCAGCCCCTCAGCATCCTGCTCGCGCAAGGCATCTTCGAAGGAGAGCGCTTCCTGGCCTGGATGCGTGACCTGCTCGAGGCCAAGGGCATCGAGACCTTCGCCCAGCTGAAGACCGAGTGGGACGATCCGAAGTACGCCTATCGGCTGCAGGTGATCGCGTCCGATGTCAGCGCGCGCGAGCTGCTCGTGCTGCCCCGCGACGCCGCCAAGCTCGGTATCGCTCCCGACGAGCTCGAGGTCGCACTCGCCGTGCGCATGAGCATGTCGATCCCGATCTTCTTCGAGCCGGTCCGGATCGAGAACGCCGAGACGAACCACGAGCACGTGATCGTCGACGGCGGCATGCTCTCCAACTTCCCGGTGTGGCTCTTCGACTCCGGCGATCTCGAGGAGCCGGACTGGCCGACATTCGGCCTGCTGCTCGTCGAGCCCGACCCCAAAGTGCCGATCACGGCACGGCTGCCCGCGCCCGAGCATGCCCCAAGGGGCGCCCGCGGGCTCGTCGCGCTGTTCTCGGGGATGCTGCACACGATGATGGAGGCGCACGACCGCCTCTATCTCGAGAAGGAGCAGTTCGCCCGCACGGTCCCGATCCCGACGCTGGGCGTGCACACCACCGAGTTCGACATCTCGAGACAGCGTGCGCAGGAGCTCTACGAGTCGGGCCATACGGCGGCCGAGCAGTTCCTCGCGACGTGGAACTTCGAGGCGTACGTGGACGAGTTCCGGCGCGGCAAGACCCACTCGCGCCGCGCAGACGTTGCTGCAGAGCTCACAGCGGCGGTCGACAGCTAAGCGAAAGGGGGTGGTCCAAACTGGCTGACGTAGCGCACGCTCCGTCCACCGTGAGGGCGAAAACGCCCGCGCTCCTCAAGCGGCGCTCGAGGACTCCCGCCGAGCGCTCAGTGACCTTCCCCGAGCTCGTGCACTTCCACAAGCGTTGGCGCCAGGCGCTCGACGGTGAGATCAGCCACCGGCGACAGGCCGAGGACGACTACCGCGCGGCGCTCACCGCCTTCGAGCGCGCACACGGGAACATCGTGAACTCGTACTGGTGCACGAGCGTGGAGAGCGCCGTTGCACTCACAGCCCGGCGTCGATCGCGTTTGCTTCGCGTGCTCGGCGCACCCGACGCGGTTCGTTTCCATCGCGTCAGCGACTGGGCGACGAAGGACCACCCTGAGATCGCCGAGCCGCTGCACGAGTGCGACGAGATCGCGATCAAGGCTTCGGAGGTGTTGGTCGGGAAGAGCCGAATCGTCGCCATGCAGCTCGTGATGGCCTCGGCGGCGCACCTGCTCAGCCTCGTAGACGAGCGCAGCGGCCACGGCACGGCCCAGAAGACGAGGAGAGCGCTCGCCGTCGAGCGCAAGGAGCTGACGCAGACACGAAAGTACTTCCACCAGGCGGCGAACGGCGAGGCTCAGATCGTCTACGTCTTCGGCATGACCCTCGGCATCGCTGGGCTCGGGCTGCTGGCAGCGTTGCTCGAAGTGTTCGTCGGCTTCGGCGGCATCGACGGCCGCGAGCTCTTCGGCTGCCTGATCGCCGGCGGGCTGGGGGCGCTCGTCAGCGTGATGTCGAGGATCAGCGCGGGCCGCTTCCACCTGGCGTCGGACTTCGGGGCGAAGTACCCCCTCTTCCTGGGCGTCCTCCGCCCGCTCATCGGCTCGATCTTCGGACTGATCATCTACTTCGCGCTCGCTGGTGGGCTCGTCAAGATCTTCAACCTCCCGAAGCCAGGGATCGGACAGACGGCCGACAACGACCGTCTCTACTTCTACGCGGCCATGGCGTTCCTCGCCGGCTTCAGTGAGCGGTGGGCGCGCGACATGCTGCTCGGGCCGAGCGGCCTCGGCCGTGGGGGGCCGCAAACGACCGGCGGCCCTGAGGCAGGCGACGAATCGGAGACCAAGGCCCGCCCCGCGCGACGGGGGTGAGCCGGTTGCGGACGGATGAGGGCGAGCTTTCGCGAGTGGCTTTGCATAGTCGTCGCAGCCGTTGTAACGGCAGCTTCGCAGTCGAGCGCGGCCGTCGCCCCGAGCGGCTCCCCTCGACCGCGGCCAGACCGGCGGCGACGCCCTGGCGAGTTCCCCGGCGTCGGACAGCCGAATACACAGTGACTCGAGCGCGTGGAGGCGCAGATCGTGGACCGCTCCCGCTCGATCAGTACCCAGTCGTCGTACCAGTCCGGCAGCAATTCGCCGGAGAGCTCGGGGCCATCGAGGACGATATCCTCGGCTCGGGCCGAGCTGGCTAGCAGCTCGTGCGCAAAGGCGACGGCCTCGTGGAGATCGACCTCGACGCCCGTGCCGAGCCGAAGCTGACGGCTCGTCGATCCACGAGCGCGAAGCCGTGGTGGCGAAGCCGCCGGAGAGCGGAACGGAGGCTCCCGAGAGCGTGGCTCTCGGTCGAATCGAGCCACAGCGCACCGGCTGCGTAGGCGCGAAGGAACAGGCCTCCTGCAAGGCGAGGAAGGCGAGCAGCCGCCGTGCCGGCAGCTCAAGCACGACGCGCGCCTCCGGAGACGACGATCAACGAACAGCCGCCCGCCTTGGGTGCGGCACCTCCGCCACTTTCTCAACCTTCCGTGTCGAAGCTCCCCCGCCCGAGGGCGGGCCTCTCGCTTCGACTTGCTCCCGACGGAATGGACGTCGCCGGTGGCCGGTCGATCTCAGCTCCTCCCGGACCGTGGACACGTTCGAGCGACGCGTTTATGCTCGCCGCGTGCCAGCAACGAGAGGAGCTCGAATGAGCTGGCAGTGCAAATCGATCTCAGCCCTTATAGCCGGCATCTCGGCCGCACGATCGTGGCGGCGTCGGCCGACGGATCGAGGGTGACGAAGTAGCGTGGGAACACGCTCGCCCAGGCCACTCTCGCCCCGTTGGCTTCAGAGTCCTCGTCGGAGCCAATCGTCTCGGCGAACCTCGTACACCGTCATCGGCTCGCCCGAGCGCCCGAGGCCTGGCCCCCGCGCCGCGAATCCGAGGTTGGCGGCAAGGCGACGAGATGGTTCGTTCGCTCCCTCCTCGATGTAGGCCGTGATGATCTCGACATCGGTACGGCCCCAGAGGTCATCGATGAGCTGCTTCCATCGCCTCGTCGACGACCTGCAGCTGCCCTCGCGAGACGGCACCTCCGAGGAAGAGGTTGAGGCGGTCACCCACCAGCCCGCCTCGACCTCGCGGTCGGGTGCGATTCCCTCGATGCCATGACAGCGGGGATCGCCGCCCGCGACGAGCTGGGCGAACATCCCGATCTCGCACGCGGTGCCGTCGTCGACCGTGGCGCCGTCGAGCCACGCGACGAGGGCGTTCGACGAGCGAAGGCGCAGCTCGGCGCAGCCGAGGAAGCTCTCGTCCCCGCTCGGCGTCTGTCCCGGATCGCCCAGGGGCCGAAGCCGTGCTCTCGCCCGCAGCGCTCGGCGGCGCGTCGAGCCAGGCTCGCTCTGCCTAGTGTCGCGCAATGCGTCGGCGGGGTTCTTCGACGCTCGTGCGTGCTCGGCCTCGTCGAGTCGTCTCAGCGGGATCAGGATCAGACGCGCTGTTCGGAGAACGAGATGGCGGTTGGCTCTCGCACACGTTCGCGGCACGGGGACACGACGCTTCGGGGCGGCCGGAGCTAGCCGCCGTCCGGGCAGCGGGCATCGACCACCGCCGCCTGAAGGACTGTCGGCACACGTTCGCCACCTGGAGCATCGAGGCGGGCATGTCGCTCGTCCTCCTCGCCCGCGTCATGGGGACGAGCGTGAGCGAGCTGGAGGACACCTACGTCCGCTGGCTGGCCCGCACGGACGATCAGGTGCGGACGACCCTGGACACATACGACGCGGCAGCTTGTTTGGGGCCTGAGTGGGGTCGCGAAGCGGCGGGAACGCCTATGCGGATGAGAGGACTTGAACCTCCACGGGGTTTCCCCCACACGGACCTGAACCGTGCGCGTCTACCAATTCCGCCACATCCGCGCGGCCGCGAATGGTAGTCGACCCGCCTGCACCGCCCTGTCCGTACCATGACGCGGGCGGTGCGCGCTCTCGCCCTGCTTGCAACCCTTCTCGTGGCTACCTTCGCCGTCGCCTTTCCTGCGCATGCCGCGGCGCCCACGTCGAGACCCGAAGTCGTGGTCCGGCTCCAGGCGCCGCCGCTCGCACGCGCGATCGCGACCAGCAAGGTGCTGACGGCCGCCGTCAAGGCGCGCAGGCTCGACCTCGGCTCTCCCACGAGCCGGGCTTATCTTGCAGAGCTCGCCAGGCTCCAGAATCGCGTCGCGCGAAGGATCTCGGCCGTCTCGCCATCGGCGGAGGTCGTCCGCCGCTTCCAGATCGTCGTCGACGGGCTCGAGGTCGTCGCCTCGGCGGGGGACCTGGCCCGGCTCTCGAGGATCCCCGGTGTCGCCGCGGTCGAGCGAAGCGGCGCCTACGGCCCCACGCTCGAGCAGAGCCCGGAGGCGATCGGTGCGCCGGCTCTGTGGGACCTGCCGACTCTGTCGAGCGCCGGTAACGGGATGAAGATCGGGATCATCGACATGGGCATCGACCCGAAGCTTCCATACTTCGACGCCGCCGGCTACACGTACCCACCCGGCTACCCGAAGGGCGACCGGGCGTGGACGTCGCCGAAGGTGATCGCCGCTCGCGGCTTCTCCCCTCCCGACGTGACGCGGAAGTACGCGCGCGCGGCGTACGACCCCGTGAACTCCGACCACGGCGACCACGTGGCAGGGATCGCCGCGGGGAACTACGGCACGCCGGCCATCGACGGACGCGTCGTCTCGGGCATAGCGCCCCGAGCGTATCTCGGCAACTACAAGGTCTTTGCTGCTTCCACGCCCCAGTTCGGGCTGGTGGAGAACTCGAGCGAGGTGGTCGCCGCGATCGAGGCGGCGGTCCGCGACGGCATGGACGTGATCAATCTCTCGCTCGGCGAGTACGAGGTGAACCCCGCCCGCAACCTGGTCGAGTCCGCGATCGACGCGGCCGCGGACGCCGGCGTGGTGCCCGTCTCGGCGGCCGGCAACTCGTTCGAGGAGCTCGGCCGGGGCTCGGTCGGCTCGCCGGCCTCGGCTGCAAAGGGGATAGCAGTGGCGGCGGTGACGAACGGCGGGCGCCTCGCCTCGTGGTCGTCGCAGGGGCCGACGCCCGTCTCGCTTCGGCTGAAGCCGGACGTGAGCGCCCCGGGCGTAGGGGTCCTCTCGGTGGTGCCAATCCGAGAGGGAACGTGGGCGTCGTTCAGCGGCACGAGCATGGCGTCCCCCCATGTCGCCGGCGGCGCGGCTCTCCTCCTCGAGCGGCATCCCGACTGGACCGTGGCGGACATCAAATCGGCGCTCGTGCTGACGGGGCGCCCCGTGACCGCCGACGCCGGCGCTTCGGAGGCGCCAACGAACGCGCAGGGCGGCGGCATGATCGATCTTCCGGCGGCCAATGACCCGCTCGTGTTCGCAAGCCCGTCTTCGCTCTCGTTCGGTCTCGTCCGAGCGGGGGCGACAAAGAGCCTCCACGTCGCCGTCAGCGACGCCGGTGGTGGAGCGGGGTCGTGGAACGTCGCGGTGCAGCTGATCGGGCCTGCGGGTGGGGTCTCGGTCTCAGCCCCGTCCGCGATCACCGTTCCAGGTGGGCTCGACGTCGCTGTTCGCGCCGCTAACGACGCCGTGGAGGCGGACGTGACCGGGTTCGTCGTCCTCCGGCGCGGCGGCCTGACCCGGCGCATTCCCTTCTGGACGCGGATCGAGCGTCCCCAGCTCGGCGGCCCGGTCAAGACGCTCACACACGCGGGGCGGTACTCCGGTGACACACGCCGTGGGAAGGCTCGCGTCTCGTCCTACCGCTATCCGGACGACCCGGCCGGCGTCGGCGTCTCGAACAACCTTCCCGGCCCGGAGCAGGTGTTCCGCGTCCGGATCGGCTCACGCGTCGCGAACTTCGGGGTCCGCGTCGTCAGCCAGGGAAAGGGCGTCGTCGTCACGCCGCGGATCGTGGCAGCGGGTGACGAGAACCGCCTCGCGAACGTTCCCGCGCTGCCGCTCGACGTCAACCCGTACCGCGACTCGTACGGGGCTCCTCGCCCGGTGTCGGCCGCGCTCGTGCCGGCGCGCGGCCTCTACGACGTCGTCTTCGACACGCGCTCGCGCACGGTCGCCGGCCCGTTTAGCTTCCGACTCTGGCTCAACGATGCGACGCCACCCCACTCGCGCCTCCGCACGGCCTCAGTCTCGAGGAACGGCAGCCTCGTCGTGTCGGTCGTCGACGGTGGCTCAGGCGTCGACCCACGTTCGCTCGACGCGTTCGTTGACGGAAGACGACTGACGACGACGTTTTCGTCCGGGAAGGCGCGCGTGCTTCTGAGCGGGCGGTTCGCGCGCGGACGGCATACGCTCGTCTTCCAGGCGGCCGACTACCAGGAGTCGAAGAACTCGGAGAGCACCGCCGGGCACCTGCCCAACACGTCCGTGCTCCGCACGTCGTTCGCCGTGCGCTAGACGAAACGTCGGCGGCGCTAGCGGCGTTCGTGCTCTTCGATCGTCGGCAGGCGGTCGAGGTCGCGTTGCACGCTCGCTGCGAACTCGTCCTGCTCGGACGGGACGACGCGGAGGTGGGACTTGCGACGCCGGCGCGCGCGGGTCGATGGGGCGTCGCGCCCCAACCACGTCGAGATACGAGGCCACTCCGCAGCGACGAGCACTGCTACGGATCCAGCGAGCAGTGCGACGAACACCCAGCTCACGGGCTCATTCTAGCGGCCGCTCGCACGCTCTCCAGAACGCTCACGAGGGCGCTAAAGCCGACGGCCCGCCGGTGCCGATAAGAAGGGCATGACAACGTCGGGCGCGTTCCTCGCTCCGTGGGCCATGGTGTGGGTGGTCCTCTTGCGCGCGCTCCTGGCGACGGCGGGGGTCATTCCCAAGATGTGCAACCGTTGCGGCCTTCGTCTCGAGCGGCGAATGCCCGGCGAGTCGATCTGCCGCTGCTGATCGCGAGCTAGCCGCGGCTCTCCCAGTCGACGTCCGAGAGCGACGCGACCGCGAGCACGAGGGAGTGCGTCCCTTTCCGTCCCGACCCCTGCGCCTGGAGCGCTACGTAGAGCTGCTTCGCGAGCGCAAGGCCCGGTAGGGACAGTTGCATCCGCTCCGCTTCGGCGAGCGCGATGCCCATGTCCTTCACGAAGTGGTCCACCGTGAACCCGGGCGCGAAGTCCCCCGACAGCATCCGGGGCCCGTAGTTCGTCAGCGACCACGAGCCAGCGGCGCCGCTCGCCACGGACTCGAGGACGCGGTCGAGATCGAGACCCGCCCGATACCCGTAGAGCAGAGCCTCGCAGACGCCGATCATCCCGGTCGCGATCAGGATCTGGTTGACCATCTTCGTGTGCTGGCCCGCGCCGGGGCCGCCCTGGCGAAGGATGGTCTGTCCGAACGTCTCGAGGAGCGGCCGCACGCGCTCGACGGCGTCCTCTTCGCCGCCGACCATGATCGAGAGCGTGCCGTTGCGGGCGCCGACATCGCCGCCCGATACGGGCGCGTCGATCGTCTGCACGCCGCGCTCCGCGCCGGCCCGATGGATCTCGACTGCCAGCGACGGCTCGCTCGTCGTCAGATCGACGAGCACGCTACCGCTCTTCGCCACCCCGACCGCCCCGGTCGGCCCGAGGAACACCTCATGCACATCAGCCGGATAGCCGACGATCGCGCAGACGACATCGGACGCCTCGGCGACCGCAGCGGGAGACTTCGCCCAGGCAGCGCCGCGATCGAGCAGCGCGTCGGCGCGCTCCTTGGTGCGCGAGTGCACGGTGACCCGATAGCCGGCGTCGAGTACGTGGCCGCACATCGAAGCGCCCATGACCCCTGTGCCAATCCAGCCGACGGCTGTCGTTTCCGGGCTGACGGTCACGGCCGACGTCTAGACGTGCGCGGCGTGGCCTGCGACGCCGTCCCGCGCATCCAGCCTCCGCTCGAACGACTGGCGGAGGTCCTCGCCGGAGACACCGAGGTCGTAGCGGGCGCGACGCGGCTCGACGTGGACGATGCGCACCTCGGCCCCGCGGTCGCCGTGGCAGCGCGCGTACGCCTCGGCCTCATCGAGCGGCCTGAGCCTGACCCTGAGCCGCAGCGCGCGCATCGACCGCCATCCTAAACGCTAGCCAGAGCGCCTCGACTAGCGGGGAGGATCGCTAGGCCGAGGGATTGTCGGATCAGGCGTCGGGAGCGATGCGTGAGGTGAGCGCATGGTCGACTTCCCCGAACAGCACGGCGGCGATTCGGCTGCCGATGAAGTCCCTGCGAAGGCGGACAGCGACGCCGTCCTGCGTATCGAGCTCTACGGCGCCGCAGGTCAGCGCGCCCCGAAGCAGGACGCGATTCCTACGCCGCCGCCGAGCGCCAGCGCCGCCTCCCCGGACGCGCTCGCCCCCGCCTTCGAAGCGCCGCCTTCGCCTCAGCCCGCCCTCGAAGCGGCGCCCGCTCCTCCGCCTCCGCCCACCTTCGACGAGCGGGTCGAGACCGAAGGCCCCACACGCGAGGACGCCCTCGCCCGCCGCGAGGGAATGCTCGCCGCACTCGAGGCCGAGGCCAAGAGCCGCCAGGACGACCTTGCCCGCCGCGAGCAGGCGCTCGTCGGGACGGAAGGCTTGATCGAAGCCGAGAGCGCGGACGTCGAACGCCGAGAGCGCCGGCTCGCCCAGATGGAGGCGACGGTCAAGGAGCGCATGCGTGAGCTCGACCAGCGCGAGTTCGACATCGAGCGCCGCGAGTCGGAGCTCGAAGCCGCCTTCAGCATCCGGGAGGATCGCATCGAGACGCGTGAGACGGAGCTCGCCGAGCTCGACGCCCGCCTCTCGCGCAAGGAAGAGGACATGGCCCGCTACGTGACGCAGGTCCAGGCGGAGTTCGCCCGCCGCGCCTGAGTCTTCACGGACGACCTTCCACTAGGCTCGCCGCGTGCCGACGGCGGAGGAGATCCGGACCGACTTCGTCCTCGATCCCGATGTCGCGTTCCTGAACCACGGCTCGTTCGGCTCAGTTCCGCGTCCCGTGCTCGAGCGCCTGGCCGCAGACGCGAGAGACTGACCCCAGAAACGCCAAATCCCGCTGATCCGAAGATCCGCGGGACTTGGCGAGAGGGAATCTCGCATACATCGCCCTCCCTGTCAAGGCCGGTCTGATCCCTTCCGCTAGCCTCGAATCGATGAGCGAGAGCGCCCGTCCGATCGTCGCCCGGGGGCTTGTGAAGCGCTTCGGCGAGAACGCAGCGGTGGCCGGCATCGACTTCGCGGTCGAGGCGGGCGAGACGTTCGGGTTCCTCGGGCCCAACGGCGCGGGCAAGAGCTCGACGATGCGGATGATCGGCGCCGTTTCGCCACGCTCGGACGGAGAGCTGACGGTGTTCGGGCTCGATCCCGAGCGAGCCGGACCGGCGATCCGCCAGCGCCTCGGTGTCGTTCCGCAGGACGACAACCTCGACCAGGAGCTGTCGGTCTTCGAGAACCTGCTCGTCTACGGCAAGTACTTCGGGCTCCCGTCGAAGCACGTGCGGAAGCGGGCCGACGAGCTGCTCGAGTTCGTCCAGTTGAGCGACCGCCGAAACGCACGCGTCGAGCATCTCTCGGGTGGCATGAAGCGCCGCCTGACGATCGCGCGTGGCCTGATCAACGACCCCGACCTGATGCTGCTCGACGAGCCGACGACTGGGCTCGACCCACAGGCACGACACGCTCTCTGGGATCGCCTGTACCGGCTGAAGCAGCAGGGCGTGACGCTCGTGCTGACGACGCACTACATGGACGAGGCCGAGCAGCTGTGCGACCGGCTCGTCGTCATGGACCGCGGCTCGATCGTGGCGGAGGGCTCGCCGCGCGCGCTGATCGAGCAGTACGTCGAGCGCGAGGTGGTCGAGCTGCGGATCGAGGCCGACGCCCAAGACGGCATCGTCGACAGGCTCGAGGGCGTCGGCTCTCGCATCGAGGCGCTCCAGGACCGGATCCTGATCCGGACGACCGACGGCGACGCGACCGTCTCCGCAGTCCAGGAGCGCGGTGTCGTGCCCGAGAGCATGCTCGTACGCCGCAGCTCGCTCGAGGACGTCTTCCTCACGCTGACGGGACGCAGCCTTGTCGACTGACTCGGGATCGATCAGCCCCGTCGGGCAGGCGGCAGCCGTCTTCGAGTGGTACGCCCGCTCGTACCGGCGCGTCTGGTGGTCGACGATCACGACCGGCCTGCTGAACCCGATCTTCTTTCTGCTGTCGATCGGCGTCCTCTTGGGGAACGTCGTCGACGACGCGAACCCCAACCTCGGCGGGCTGACCTATCTCGAGTTCGTCGCACCCGGTCTGATCGCGGCGCTCGCGATGCAGATCGGCACGAACGAGGGGAGCTTTCCCGTCATGGCCGGCCTGGTCTGGGTGCGGACGTTCCATGCGGTCGTCGCGACGCCGGTGCGCGTCGCCGAGCTCGTAGGCGGGCTGCTCGCGTGGGCGGCCGCGCGTATGCTCGTCGCCTCGACGCTGTTCGCGATCGTGGCGGGAATTGCCGGCGCCTTCTCCTCGCCGCTCGCTGCGCTGACGCCGCTCGCCGCCACGCTCTGTGGCCTCGCCTTCGCGGCGCCGATGGCTGCGCTCGCTGCGCGGATCAAGAATCACAATGCCCTGACAGCGGTCTTCCGCTTCGCGATCCTGCCGATCTTCCTCTTCTCGGGGACGTTCTTCCCGATCAGCCAGCTCCCGACGTGGCTCCAGCCTATCGCGTGGGCGACGCCGCTCTGGCACGGCGTCACGCTCTGCCGGGACCTCGCCACCGGCTCGCTCGACGCGCTGACCACTATCGGGCACGTCGCGTACCTGACGGCATTCGTGGCGGTCGGCGCGACGCTGGCCGTCCGCTTCGTCTCCCAGAGGCTGCACGGATGACCGCCGTCACTGCGCCTCCCCCGCCGCGCCGCATCCCGCTGTGGGGGCCGCTCGCCGGGCGACTCGTCTACCGGAACGTCCTCGTCGGGCGGCGCGCGTGGCTTCTGATCCTGTCGGGGTTCTTCGAGCCCGTCTTCTTCCTGCTCGGGATCGGTATCGGCGTCGGAAAGCTCGTAGGCGACGTCTCCTACCAGGGCGAGGTCGTCTCCTACAAGGACTTCGTCGCGCCGGCGATGCTCGCGGCAGCGGCGATGAACGGTGCGATCTACGAGTCGACGATCAACGTCTTCGCGAAGCTCAAGTGGCTGAAGGCGTACGACGCGATCCTCGCCACGCCGCTCGGGATCCGCGACGTCGCGCTCGGCGAGCTCACGTACGCGCTCATGCGAGGCGGCGTGTACGCGGGCGGCTTCGTCGTCGTCATGCTCGCGATGGGGCTGATCGCATCCTGGTGGGCCGTGCTCGCGATCCCGGCGGCGATCCTCGTCGGCGCCGCCTTCGCGGCCGTCGGTCTGATCGGCGTGACGTTCATGCGCTCGTGGGCGGACTTCTCCCTGATCGAGCTCGTGACGCTGCCGCTCTTCCTCTTCTCGGCGACGTTCGTGCCGCTCGACGAGTATCCGCCGGCAGCTCAGTGGATCGTCCCGCTGACGCCGCTCTACCACGGCGTCGAGCTGCTTCGCGACCTCACGCTCGGCACGGTGAGCACGACGACGCTCGTCCACGTCGCCTACCTGAGCGTGATGACGCTCCTCGGTCTGGCGATCGCGGATCGCAGGCTCGAGAAGCTGCTTCTCAAATAGACGAAACGCGCGCCACCGCGCACACCTCGCCGGCCACGGCGAACCCGATGGCCCCGCCCGCGACGAGCAGCTCGAGGTCGTCGCCCAGGTCGATGGGCTGGCGGTAGTCGAGCTCGGCGCGTGCAGGTCCGCCGATCGGAAGCACCTCCTCGACCGCCTGCCAGTAGACCGCGTTGTTCACATGGCCGTGGAGGTCGACGTCGACCGCGCGCAGCGGCCAGGGGGCTCGCTCTGCGTCTGCCGGTGGGTCCGCGAGCCCGAGCCTCGTCGACACTGGGCGGCCGCCTGCCGCTTCTGCGTAGACGCCGAAGTCGCCGATGCGCGCGGGTCGCGCCTCGGCGTCGAGATGGATCCACACGCTGTCGACCTCGATGCGGCCACCCGCAGGCCCCGTGAGCGACCAGCGGCGGCCGGCGGCGATCGCAGCGACGCCGCTGCACCAGGTCGTCACGGTGACCTCGCCCCAGCCGACGATCGGCGCAAAGACGTCGATGCGCATGCTGCGGACGAACCACAGGTGTTCGGGCATCCCCCACCCCGTCTCCTGGACGTCGTCGATGGCGACGTCCTGGAGGATGCGCGCGACGGCGTCCAGGCGCAGGCGTCCGCGGTCATCCATGTCCGACAGGCGAATCTGCCGTCGCGCGGCGAAAGTTCTGCCGTGGCGGGGCGGTGCAAGCGCGGGGTCAAGCACGAGGCCGCCAGTCTGCTGGCGCGCGCCGCCCGTGACAAGCAGTCGTCGCGGCGCTCGGTCTAGGACTCGGGATCGACGAGCAGCGTCGTCGAGCTCTGGCGGGCGGATCTGCCCGGCAACACGACCAGCTTGAACCGAACGGGGTAACTCCCCGGGTTGGACTCGAACCAACAACCCTCCGGTTAACAGCCGGATGCTCTGCCAATTGAGCTACCGGGGACCGCCAAACGGCGGAGCCAGTCTAGCCGCTGCCCAGCGCGGCCCTGAGGTTCGCCGCCGCTTGCTCAGGGTCGGCCGCGTCACCGATAGCGCGCAGCACGGAGACGCGCGTCGCGCCCGCAGCGACGACGTCTCGGACGTTCGTCTCGTCGATGCCGCCGATCGCGAACCACGGTTGCCGCGCGTGCTGAGCCGCATAGCGGACGAGGTCGAGCCCGACGGCGGGGCGGCCCTCCTTCGTCGGTGTCGCGTAGACGGGCCCGACGCCGATGTAGTCCCCGTCCGCCGCGTCGATCTCGGCGGGAGCATGCGTCGACAGGCCTACGCGAAGCCCAAGCCCGCGCGCGGAGGGCACGGGCAGGTCATCCTGGCCCACGTGCACGTAGTCCGCCCCACAGAGCAGGGCGAGATCTGCCCGATCGTTGACCACGAGCGGCACGCCGAGCCTGCGTGTCACCTCCCGAGCGTCCTCGAGGGCCGCCAGCAGCTCCCGGTCAGTGAGCGACCGCTCGCGGATCTGAACGATGTCCACCCCGCCACGGATGCTCGCTTCGAGAAACGTGGCGAGATCGGGCCTCACGCCCGTCACGAGATAGAGCCTGGCGTCCACTAGCCGCCGGCCACGGGCCGGGCGACTACGAGCTCGTCCCCCTCCTCGAGGCGCACGGTCTCGTAGTCCGCTCGCTCGACCGGTTTGCCGTTTCGCTCGACGAGCGCATACGGCCCGTCGAGGCCGAGCTCTCCGAGGAGCGCGTCGACAGTCGCGGCCGGCTCGAGCTGGACGTCGCGCCCGTTGACGACGACGTTCACGAGGCGACGAGCCCGGTGATCGGGCTCGACGGCCGTGCGACAATCGACTCCTCGACGATGCCGGCAAGGTACGCGGCGCGGCCCGCCTCGACACCGAGCCGGAACGCGTGTGCCATCGCCACCGGATCGCCCGCCATTCCGATCGCGGTGTTCACGAGCACGCCCCCGGCACCCATCTCCATGCACTCCGCGGCCTGGGACGGAGCGCCAAGGCCGGCGTCGACGATCAGCGGCACCTCGGCCTGCTCGATCATCAGCTCGATCGCGTGGCGCAGCTTCAGGCCGCGGCCTGTGCCGATCGGCGCCGCGAGCGGCATCACCGTCGCGCAGCCAGCTTCTTCGAGCTTGCGCTGGAGAACTGGATCCGGCTGAACGTACGGGAGAACGGTGAAGCCGTCCGCAACGAGCTCGATCGCCGCCCTCAGCGTCTCCTCCCCGTCCGGAAGCAGATAGGTCGGATCGGTGATCACCTCGAGCTTGATCCAGTCGGGAAGGCCGCCTGCGCGGGCGAGCCGGGCGACACGCACCGCCTCCTCAGCCGTCGCGCACCCCGCGGTGTTCGGGAGGAGCATCACGCCCTCCGGCAGCCAGCTCGGTGATCGCCTCCCCTTGCTCATCGAGGTCGATTCGCCGTACGGCGACGGTCACGAGCTCGCAGCCCGACGCGACGACCGCATCGCGCATCGCCTCGAGCGACGGGTACTTACCCGTGCCGGTGATCAGTCGCGAGGCGAATTCGCGGCCTGCGATGACGAGTGGGTCGGCCACTCACACAAGGCTACCGACGGCCTCGTGGACACGTTCGAGCGCCGCCTGGAGCTCTTTCGTCCGCTCGAGATCGCCGGTCGACCGCGCGAGCTCGCGACGGATGCCGCGCTCGGTGAGCCTCCACAGGAGCTCCTCGGTCGTCGCCTCGTCGATCGCCTCCCGTGCCGCGAGGGCGTCGAGCTCAGCGAGGAGCGGAACGAGATCGGACGGCGGCGAGCCGCCTTCCACGAGCTGCTGCCGCAGCGCGCGGTTCGCCTCCGAGTCGAAGCTCTCGGCAGGCAGCCCGGCGAGGGTCGGGACGAACTCCGGGTGCGCCAGGCAGCCGGCCAGCACGTCTCGCTCCAGCCTGTCTCCCGCCTCGAGCACCTTCGACGACACCGTCCCCAGCGCCGCGCGTGTGTGCGGCGCGAGGCCCGCCTGAAGCTCGGCCGGGAGGTCGAGCCGATCGGCCGCGAGCCGCAAGGCATCCTGGCGCTCGGGCGTGTCTTCGAAGCTCGAGAGGATCTCGCGCACGCCGATGAACGCCTGCTGACGGTCGGGTGTTCGTTCGAGCTCGAGCCGAACACGGTAGAAGACGTAGCTCTCCGCCTTTCCGAGCAGCTCAGCGAAGGAGTCGGCCGCATCGGCCGGATCGAGCCCGGGCACGAGCGGAACGACCTTGACGTCGAAGCCCTTCGAGGAAGCGAGCTCCATTCCGCGCAGTGTCGCGGCCTGGCCCGCCGCGTCCGCGTCGAAGCAGAGGAACACGCGGCGCGTGAGCCGGCCCAGCTCCTGGAGCTGCCGCTCGGTGAGCGCGGTGCCCATCGAGGCCACGACCGGCTCTAGGCCTGCCTGGCGCAGGGCAATCACGTCCGTCTGCCCCTCGACAACGATCGCCCGCTCCTGCTTCGCGATCGCCTGCCGGGCGAGGTCGAGGCCATAGAGGATCGCCGACTTGTGGAACAGCTCGCCTTCCGCCGAGTTCACGTACTTGGCCTGGATGGGATCGTCGTCGCGCAGCTTCCGGGCGCTGAACCCGAGCACCCGCCCTCGTGCATCGGCGAGCGGGAACATCAGCCGTCCGGTGAAGTAGTCGTTCCCGCGGCGGTTGACGAGCCCCGCGGCGGCCAGCTCGGATCGGGTGAAGCCCTTTTCGGCAGCCTTCCGCGCGAGCTCGGATACGGCTGGCGACAGACCGAGCCGGAACTCCTTGCAGACCTGCTCGCCGAGCCCGCGTCCGGCGAGGTAGTCGCGCGCGCCCGAGCCCGCGTCAGAGTCCCAGAGGTACCGCTCGTAGAACGCGGTCGCCTGCTCGAGCACGGCGTACAGCCGCTCACGGCGCTTGCGCGCGGCGTCAGCGGCCGGGCTCGACTCCTCGTACTCGAGCGGCACGCGGAAGCGCTCGGCGAGCCACTCGATCGCGCCGGTGAAGTCGAGGTTCTCCGTCTCCCGGACGAACGAGATCAGGTCGCCGCCCTTGCCGCAGCCGAAGCAGTAGTAGAGCTTGTCGAGCGCGTTGACGGAGAAGCTCGGCGTCCGTTCCTCGTGAAACGGGCAGCGACCCGTGTAGCGTGCGCCGGCCTTCTTCAGCTGCGTCCGCGCGCCGACGACGTCGAGCATGTCGGCGGCCGCCTTGACCTGATCCACCGATCCCTGCGTGATCCGCGCCACGCGCTGAGAGTATCGCGAGCCTACGTCGTAGTCTTTCCTGGCCGATGGAGTCGAGCCGCAGAGAACGAAAGGTCGTCAGCGTCCTCTTCTGCGATCTCGTCGGCTTCACTTCCCGCGCGGAGGTGCTCGACCCCGAGGACGTCGACGCGCTGCTCCAGCCGTACCACGCTCGGGTGCGTGGGGAACTGGAACGCCATGGCGGTACGGTCGAAAAGTTCATCGGGGACGCGGTGATGGCGCTGTTCGGCGCACCGGTCGCGCACGAGGACGACCCCGAGCGCGCCGTGCGCGCGGCCCTCGCGATTCGCGACGTTGCCCTCGCAGACGGGCTCGAGCTCCGCGTCGGCGTGACCACGGGAGAGGTGCTCATTCGCCTCGATGCCCGACCGGAGGCGGGCGAGAGCATGGCGGCGGGAGACGTCGTCAATACCGCCGCCCGCCTTCAGGGGGTCGCCCCGGTGAACGGCGTGCTCGTCGACGAGACGACCTATCGCGCGACCCGCGGCGTGGTCGGCTATCGCGAGGCCGAGCCCGTGGAGGCGAAGGGGAAGGCGGACCCGGTGCAGGTCTGGGAGGCGATCGACGTACGTGCGCGTCTCGGCGCAGATGTCGCCCACGATGCGCGGACGGAGCTCGTCGGACGGGATCGCGAGCTCGCCGTGCTCCGAGATGCCTTCGACCGCGCCCGCCACGAGCGTGTCTCTCAGCTCGTGACGCTCGTGGGCGTTCCTGGGCTCGGTAAGAGCCGTCTCGTCTACGAGCTCGCCCAGATCGCCGACGCGGAACCGGAGCTCGTGACGTGGCGTCAGGGTCGCTGTCTTGCGTACGGCGACGGCGTCACCCTCTGGGCGCTCGCCGAGATCGTCAAGGCACAGACCGGCATCCTCGAGCAAGACACGCCTGAGACGGTAGGCGAGAAGATCCATGCCGCCGTTACCGACGTGCTCGGCGGGTCGGGAGACGAGAGCTGGGTCGAGTCGCACCTCCACCCTCTCGTCGGGCTCGAGGACGAGTCCGAGCTCGGAGGCGACCGGCGGAGCGAGGCTTTTGCCGCGTGGCGCCGGTTCCTCGAAGGGCTCGCCGAGCAACGGCCGCTCGTGCTCGTGCTCGAGGACCTCCACTGGGCGGACGAGATGCTGCTCGAGTTCGTCGACGAGCTCTGCGACTGGGTGACCGAGGCGTCGATGCTCGTCGTGGCGACGGCACGGCCCGAGCTCCTCGAGCGCCGGCCCGGCTGGGGCGGCGGCAAGTTGAACGCGACCACGCTCGCGCTCGCGCCGCTCGACGCGGACCAGACGGCGCGCCTGATCGCCCTCCTCCTCGAGGCGCCGCTCCTCACCGTCGAGGATCAGCAGGCGCTGCTCGAGCGCGCCGGCGGAAATCCGCTCTACGCAGAGCAGTTCGCCGACCTCTACCGCGAGCGGGGATCGACCGATGAGCTCAGCCTGCCGGAGACCCTGCAGGGCATCATCGCGGCGCGCATCGACGGGCTGAGCGCGGCCGAGAAGGGGCTGCTCCAGGACGCCGCCGTCGTCGGCAAGGTGTTCTGGGCGAGCGCGCTCGACGGAGGCGATGAGCACGTTCGGATGACGCTGCACGCGCTCGAGCGGAAGGGGTTCGTCCGTCGACAAAAGCGCACCTCCGTCGAGGGCCAGCAGGAGCTCGCCTTCGCGCATGCGCTCGTGCGCGACGTCAGCTACGGACAGATCGCCCGGGCCGATCGCGCGATAAAGCACTGCTCCGTCGCCGTCTGGATCGAGGGCCTCGGGCGCCTCGACGACCACGCGGAGATGCTTTCCCACCACTGGCGCTCGGCGCTCGAGCTGTCCCGTGCAGCGGGCGCGGACACAGCGGAGATCGAGAAGCCTGCGCGCCTGGCGCTCCGCGCCGCCGGCGATCGCGCGTTCGCGCTGAACGCCTTCGCCACGGCCGAGGCGTATTACGCGGAAGCGCTCGCTCTGTGGCCGGAGGACGACTCCGACCGTCCGTATCTGCTCTTTCGTCGGGCGCAGGCGCTGCTCATAGCCGCGGACGATCGGCGGATCGACGCGCTCGAGGAGGCACGTGACGCCCTGCTCGCGGCTGGAGACCGGGCCGGCGCGGCCGAAGCGGAGGCGTTTCTCGCTCAGGTCTCGTGGTACCAGGGTCAGCGCGCCGAAGGCCTCGCGCATCTCCAGGCAGCGCAGAGGCTCGTCGAAGGAACAGGCGCGTCCGCCGGAGCCACCCGCGCGCTGGCCGTCTCCGCCCGCTACCGCATGTTGGCGGGCGAGCGCGCAGAGGGGCTGATGCTCGGACAGGAAGCGCTGGCGATGGCCGAGGAGCTCGGGCTCGAGGAGCTGCGCGCGCATGCGCTGGTCACGGTCGGGACGGCGAAGCACTATCTCGGCGACGCGACCGGTACCGAGGATCTCGAGCGGGCGCTGAAGATCGCCCTTGCCGCCAACTCGACGGTCGCCGCCAACGCGCTGAACAACCTCGGCGTCCTTGCGTCCGCGAACGACCTCCGGCGAGAGCGGGAGCTCTTCCAGGAGTGCTTCGACGTCGCAGAGCGGATGGGAGACCGAGACACGATGCGCTTTGCCGAGGGCAACCTCGCGTGGTCCGAATGGGCATGTGGCGACTGGGACGCGGCGCTCGCCCGAGCGGACGCCTTCATAGCGTTGTGTGAAGCAGGATCCCCTCACTACCTCGAGCATCATGTGCGCGAGACGCGGGCGACGATCCTGCTGGCAAGAGGCGCAGCGGATGCCGCGCTCGCCGAGTACGGGCGAGCGCGCGACCTCGGTCGACTGGCGGGGGACCCGCAGGCGTACCTGCCTGCCGTCGGTAATTCGGCCCATGCCTACGCCTTGCTGGGGCGAATCGAGGAGGCACGCGCACTCGCCCAGGAGTTCGTCGCCACGGCACAAGAGCTCGAGGACAAGCCGATGGCGGTGACGATCCTTGCCGGATTCGCCGCCGACGTCGGTCTCGTGTCGGAGACACGGTCGCTCGTCGATGCAACTGCTCCCAGCCGCTTCCGGGACGCCGCACTTGCCGAGCTGGACCGCGACTTCGTCCGGGCTGCCGACATCTATGCCGCCCTCGGCTTCAGGGCCGTGGAAGCGGAAGCGCGACTCGACGCAGCCAGAGCTCTCGTCGCCGCCGGGCAGCACTCGGAAGGCGAAGCCGAGCTCGAGAAGGCGCTCGCGTTCTACCGGTCGGTGGGGGCGACGTTCTTCGTCGAGCGCGGCGAGGCCCTGCTCGACGCCGCTCAGAGCGCGTCCGCGTAGGTCAGCGCGAAGCGGTCGGTCATGCCGGCGATGTAGTCGGCGACCTCGTCGGCGCCATCTCCGCGCTCGACGAGATGGTCGAAGATCCGCCGCACGACCTCGTGGGCGCGGCGATGCTCGTCCTCGACCTGTGGCCCGAGATAGACACGCTCGAACATGAAGGACCGGAGAGAGAGCATCGCCTCCCCCACCTCGGGGCTTTGGACGATGTCGCCGGCCTCGGCCGACCTGTCGACGAGGTCGCGCACGAGCCGGTCGATCCGCTTCGAGCCCGTCGGTCCGAGCAGCGCGATCTCAGCGCCAGGAAGATCGTCGGAACGAAGGAGCCCGAAGCGGATCGCGTCGTCGATGTCGTGGTTGATGTAGGCAACGCGATCGACGATGCGGACGATCTTCCCCTCGAGCGTATCCGGGTCGCGGTCGCCCGTGTGCGTGAGGATCCCGTCGCAGACCTCGTGCGTGAGGTTGAGCCGCCCTGCGATGGCGTACGACTGCTCGTTGTGGCGAAAGCGGCGTCCAAAGCGCTCGTGTAGGGCCTCGTCGAGCGCATCCTCACCGGCATGCCCGAACGGCGGGTGCCCCATGTCGTGGCCGAGGCCGATCGCCTCGACGAGATCCTCGTTGAGCGCCAGCGCGCGAGCGACGACGCGCGAGATGGCGGTCGTCTCGAGCGTGTGCGTCATCCGTGTGCGGTAGTGGTCGCCCTCCGGGTCGATGAAGACCTGGGTCTTCCCCTTCAGGCGGCGGAACGGCTTCGAGTGGACGATCCGGTCGCGGTCGCGCTGGAACGGTGTGCGCACCGGCGACGGCTCCTCGGGCTCCGCCCGCCCACGCGTCTCGTACGAGCGCACGGCGAGCGGAGACAGCCACTCCGCCTCGAGAGCGCGGATCCGCTCCTCGAACGAGCTCATGCCGCGAGCGTCTCGGACTGCGTCGACCGCGCGGCGAGCAGATGCGGGATCGTCGCGCAGGCGAACAAAATCGCAAACGCGACACCAACCGCGCCGAACCCGCCGGTCGCGAGCGCGAGACCACCAACGCCGGCGCCGACGAACGCCCCGAACTGGAGCGCCGCTGTGCGCACTCCCGTCACGCCCAGCCGAAGCTCCGGTGCGAGGTCGAGCCCCCGTGCGCTGCCTGCGAGTGTCCTCCCGCCCGCGAGAAACGAGAGGGCGGAGAAGATGACGAGGCTCGACCACACGTTCTGCCGGAACGCGCCTAGTGCGGCAACGGCGATCGCCGACGAGAGCGCGAGGCCGACGAGCAACGTGCGCGGATGGTCGTCGACCCAGCGGCGGAAGAGGAGGTTCCCCGGGACGTAGACCAGCGCACCGACCGCGAGCACGAGACCAGTCGCGGTCACCGACAGCCCGTAGCTCTCCACGAAGAGCGCGCCGACGAAGATCAGCGTTCCGACCCACGCGGAGTAGGCGGCAAGCTCGCCCAGCGACCACCCGATCACCCCTGGCTGCTCGAAGACGGTGCGGAGCCCTGCCTTCTGCGCCGCAGGGGCTGACCTTGGAACGCGGAAGAGCACGACAAGCGCCGCGAGCGCAGCCGTGAGCGGGACCGCGAGCCACGCGTATCGCCAGTCGACGTCGCCGACAACACCGGCGATCGGCATGCCTACCACCCACGCGAGCGGCGGACCCAGCAGCGCCGCAGCGAGGACGCGCGACCTCGCCTCCGGCGCGGCCCACTCGGCGGCAGCGGCAACGGCGGCGGAGTACGACAGTCCTGCGCCGACACCGATCAGCACCTGAGCGCCCGAGAGCAGGGCGAAGGTCGGGCTCACCGCGGAGAGCGCCGACCCCGCCGCGATCAGCGCGGCGCCGGCGGCGAGAAGGTCGCGAAGCCCGAACCGCGACGAGAGCAGCCCTGCGAGCAGCGCCGTCGTCCCCGCCGCCAGCCCTGACACCGTCCGCAGCTGCCCCGCCGTCGCAGTTGACACGTCGAGGTCGTCGGCGAGCGGCGCGAGGATCGGCGTGAGGATCAGCAGCGCCGACTGGGACGCCGCAAGACACAGCGCGAGCGTGAGCCCGATCGCCCTGGTTCGCCCACTGTCGTCCACGTGGTCAGCCTAGTCGGCGGGCCGTTTACTTCCGGCAGAGCGCCGCGAGGTCGACCCAGCCCGAGTCCTGCGGCCGGTACACGTGGCATCCAACGCGCGACGTCGTTGACATGCGCGAGCAGCGCGGCGAGCTCGTTGTCGCGGCGAAATGGAGGCTCGCCTACGAGGCACTCGTAGAGGACGCAGCCGAGCGCGTAGACGTCGACGCGGGCGTCCACCGGCTTCGCCTCGATCTGCTCCGGCGCGAGATAGTCCACGGTGCCGAGGATCGCGCGGCTTCCAGTGAGGCTCGAGACTGTCGAGGCATGCTTCGCGAGCCCGAAGTCGCACAGGTAGGCGTAGTCGCCCTTCGCGAGCAGGATGTTCGCTGGCTTGACGTCGCGGTGCACGAGGCCGCGGCCATGGGCCGTGTCGAGCGCGTCTGCTACCTGGGTGAGGATGGCGAGCGTTCGTTCCGGATCGAGCCGTCCGAGGCTCTCGAGCAGGGCGCTCAGGTCGCGGCCGTCGACGTAGCGCATGGCGAGGTAGAGCACCCCGTCTGCCTCGCCGGCCGCGTGGATCGGGACGATGTGTGGATGCTCGAGCCCAGCGGCGAGCTTCGACTCGCGGAGGAAGCGCTCCCGGAACCGCTCGTCCCGAGCGAGCTCGGGCGTCAGCACCTTAAGCGCGATTCGCCGGTCGAGCGCGATGTCGTGGGCGGAGTAGACCGTCCCCATCGAGCCGTGGCCGAGCACGGACTCTATGCGATACCCGGCGACGGTCGAGCCCGTCTCCAGCGTGCTCACGCCGGAACTGTGGCCATCCGAGCCCATTCAGTCAAGACGCGTCGGCGCGTCTCCGGCTTCCGTAACGGCAGCTAGATGATGATCGGGACCGTGCCGCCGTCGGCGCTCCAGGCGGCGCCCGTGACATAGCTCGCGCGAGATGAGCAGAGGAAGACGATCACGGCCGCGATCTCCTCCGGCTCCGCGAGGCGTCCGAGGGGCCGGCCGGCGCCGACCTTTGCGAGCACCTCGTCCCGGTCTCCCTGCTGGTCGGCGAGGCCACCTTCACCGAGCCAAGCGTCGGTCGCCGTAGGCCCGGGAGCCACGGCATTGCAACGGATCCCGTCCTTCGCGTACATGTCGGCGACGAACCGCGACAGAGAGAGGACGGCCGCCTTCGTGACCGAGTAGTGGGGCATGCCGAGCGAGGGCCGCTTGCCCGCTGTCGAGGAGACGTTGACGATCGCCGCGCTGCCCGAGTCCCGGAGGGACGGCAGCGCCGCCCGGATGGCCCGCACGAGACTCATCAGGTTGAGCTGCCAGTAGGCGTCCCATTCCTCGTCGGTGATGTCTTCGAAGCGCGCGTGGTGGGCGATGCCCGCGTTGTTGACGAGGACGTCGAGGCCGCCGAGGGCGCGGACGGCATCCTCGACCGTGCGCTCCGGCTCCCCCGGTTGCGACAGGTCGCACTCGATGTGCAGGCTCTCGCCGACCCCGGGGGCCTCGCTTCGCCCGCATGTGACGACCCGCGCGCCTTCGGCAACGAGCTGTCTTGCCACCTCCAGCCCGATCCCCCGCGTCGACCCGGTGACGAGACAGGCGCGGTCGGCGAGGTCCAGCTCCACGACGGCTAGCGTACCCCGCGTGACAACGCTTATTCTCGCCCGCCACGGAGAGACCGACTGGAATCGCAACGGCATCTGGCAGGGACACGGCGATCCTCCGCTGAACGCCCTCGGCCGCGAGCAGGCGGCCGCCCTCGCCGAGCGGCTTCGGGGCTCCGCCCTGCAGCGCCATCTACTCGAGCGACCTCAAGCGCGCCAGCGAGACGGCGGAGTTCGTGTCGCGCGCCACCGGACTCGCCGTCACGCGGCACGCCGGGCTTCGCGAGGTCGACGTCGGCTCGTGGACTGGGCTCACGCTCGCGGAGATCGCCGAGCGCTTCCCGGGCATGGAGCATCACGACGGAGAGCCGCACGAGACGTTCGATGCGCGCGTGCTCGCGACGTTGACCGAGATTGCTTCCCGGCACGCCGCTGAGCGGGTCATCGTCGTCACGCACGGCGGGGTCGTCCGTTCGCTGCAACGCGCGATGCTCGGCGAGCCTCTGCCGGTCCTCGAGAACGGCGGCACGTACGGCGTCCGCTACACCGGTCAGACGTTCGCCCAGGAGTAGACTCAGCTCACGGTGGACGACTACACGAGCAAGTACAAGGGCGAGCAGGTCGAGGTCGCGCTCTTCGGCGGCGACTACCAGGAAGGCGTGCTCACGGCGTACTGCGCGATCGACGAGATCGCCCACGTCGAGCTCAACGGGCACATCCTGATCCCACTCCAGAACGTCGCTTCGCTGCACTGCTCGAGCCGGTGCGATGCCCCCGAGCCGGACTGGCCGCCCCGTGGCCTCGCCGAGGAGGAATCCGACGAGGAGTCCTAGGGCGTGACGGCCCTCTGGAACGTCGTCAAAGCCTGGCTCTTCCTCGCCGTCCCGTTCGCGGCGTTTTTGTTTCTCGGCTACGCGATCGCCGGCTACCGGCTTGCGGGGATCTTCGGGCTCGCCGTCCTCCTGCTCGGAATCAGCACGTACTGGATGGCCGACCGCGTCGTCCTCGGGATGGTCGGGGCACGCCCGCTGCGCGACGCGGAGAGCCCGCCCGTGCACACGATGGTTGCTGATCTCGCGACACGTGCCGGCGTCGTGAAGCCAAGACTGTTCGTCATCGAGCACGGCCCGCCGCTCGCGTTCGTCGTCGGCCGCGGGATCGCGTCATCGACCCTCGCGATGACGATGTCACTCGCCCTCTTGCCCGCCCCGGCGGAGACGGAGGCCGTGATCGCGCACGAGCTCGCGCACGTCCGCAACCGCGACATCGTCGTCCAGACCCCCGTGGTCATGATCTCCGCGGCGCTCATCGACGCGAGCCGGCTCGGTGGCTGGCTCGAACGCCTTCTCCTCTACGTCCTCGGGCCGCTCGCGGCGGCCCTTCAGCACATCGTTCTCTCGCCGAAGCGCGAGTACGCTGCGGACCGCTTCGCCGCGGAGATCTGCGATACGCCGCACGGGCTCGCCGATGCGCTGCTTCGCCTCGATCAGGCTGCTGAGCTCGTGGAGTTCCGCGCCAGCCCGGCTGCGGAACCCCTGTTCACGATCGACCCCTTCGAGGACAGCGGGCTCGCCACGATGTTTCGCTCGCACCCGCCGGTCGCCGAGCGCGTCCGTCGCCTGCGCGAGCTCGATCCCGGGCCAGAAACAGACGAGGCCGCCCTGGGGCGGCCTCGAGAATAATCCGGCGGCGACCTACTCTCCCGGGGGCTTTCGCCCCGAGTACCATCGGCGCTGGCGGGCTTAACTGCTCTGTTCGGAATGGGAAGAGGTGTATCCCCGCCGCTATGACCACCGGAAGTTGTGAGAGCATCGGTGCCTGGTTTAACCTGGCTCCGATTCCGTTTCAACGCGCGTAACTCGCGCACGCACACCCTCAAAACTCCATAGCAGCTCATCGGTGTTCAAAATCAAGACCTCGGGCAATTAGTACGGGTCCGCTGAACGCGTTGCCGCGCTTACACGTCCCGCCTATCAACGTGGTCGTCTACCACGGCCCTTACTCCCTCTAGGGGATGGGGAGCCTCATCTCGGAGTGGGCTTCCTGCTTAGATGCTTTCAGCGGTTATCCCAACCAGACGTGGCTAATCAGCGGCGCCGTTGGCACGACGACTGATACACCAGAGGTCTGTTCATCTCGGTCCTCTCGTACTAGAGACGACCCTCCTCAAGCTCCCAACGCCCATGGCGGATAGGGACCGAACTGTCTCACGACGTTCTGAACCCAGCTCGCGTGCCTCTTTAATGGACGAACAGTCCAACCCTTGGGACCTGCTACAGCCCCAGGATGAGACGAGCCGACATCGAGGTGCCAAACCGCGCCGTCGCTGTGGACGCTTGGGCGCGATAAGCCTGTTATCCCCGGAGTACCTTTTATCCGTTGAGCGACAGCGATTCCACTCTCCACTGCCGGATCACTAAGGCCTGCTTTCGCACCTGCTCGACTTGTCAGTCTCGCAGTCAAGCTCCCTTATGCCTTTGCACTCTACGCACGATTTCCAACCGTACTGAGGGAACCTTTGCGCGCCTCCGTTACATTTTGGGAGGCGACCGCCCCAGTCAAACTACCCACCAAACGCTGTTCCCGACCCGGATCACGGTATCGGGTTAGAAGACCAGAACATGCAGGGTGGTATCCCAAGGTTGGCTCCACGAGGGCTAGCGCTCCCGCTTCAAAGCCTCCCACCTATCCTGGACAACACATCCCGAACTCCAACGTCAAGCTGTAGTAAAGGTTCACGGGGTCTTTCCGTCCAGCCACGGGTACTCGGCATCTTCACCGAGACTACAGTTTCACCGGGTCCCTCGAAGAGACAGCGCCCAAGTCGTTACGCCATTCGTGCAGGTCGGAACTTACCCGACAAGGAATTTCGCTACCTTAGGACGGTTATAGTTACCGCCGCCGTTTACCGGGGCTTGGTTTCAGAGCTTCGCCCGAAGGCTAACCCCTCCACTTGACCTTCCGGCACCGGGCAGGCGTCAGCCCCTATACGTCGTCTTTCGACTTCGCAGAGACCTGTGTTTTTGGTAAACAGTCGCTTGGGCCGTTTCACTGCGGCCCCTTCGGGCTCCAGCCGAAAAGGCTTTCACCCTACGGGGGCGCCCCTTCTTCCGAAGTTACGGGGCCATTTTGCCGAGTTCCTTTTCGAGGGTTCTCCCGATCGCCTTGGTATTCTCTACCTGTCCACCTGTGTCGGTTTTGGTACGGGCACGCCCCGTCTCCCTAGAGGCTTTTCTAGGAGGCATGGCTTCAGGAACTTCACCCTTTCGGGCTCGGCATCCCGTCTCAGGCTTGAGCCCGGCGGATTTTCCTACCGGGCGCCCTACGCGGTTACCCCAGGACGACCATCGCCTGGGATTCCTTAGCCTACCCCGTCCCCCCATCGGTCAAGCAACGGGTACGTGGTACCGGAATATCAACCGGTTGGCCATCGCCTACGCCTTTCGGCCTCGGCTTAGGTCCCGACTAACCCTGAGCAGATTAGCTTTACTCAGGAAACCTTGGACATTCGGCGGGCGAGTTTCTCACTCGCCTTTCGTTACTCGTGCCAGCATTCTCACTTCCCAGCCCTCCACGGCAGGCTTACGCCGCCGCTTCACTGGCCTGGGAACGCTCCCCTACCGCTCCGAGCTTACGCTCGAAACCCGTGGCTTCGGTTCTTGACTTGAGCCCCGCTACATCATCCGCGCCCGATCACTTGACCAGTGAGCTGTTACGCACTCTTTTAATGGTGGCTGCTTCTAAGCCAACATCCTGGTTGTCTCGGCAATCGGACATCGTTTCCCACTTAGCCAAGAATTAGGGACCTTAGCCGACGGTCTGGGCTGTTTCCCTTTTGAGCACGAAGCTTAGCCCCCGCACTCTGACTGCCGTGCTCTGGATTACCGGTATTCGGAGTTTGTCTGAGGTCGGTAAGCTGGTAGGCCCCCTAGCCCAAACAGTGCTCTACCGCCGGTAATGAACGCACGACGCTATACCTAAATATATTTCGGGGAGAACCAGATATCTCTGAGTTTGATTAGCCTTTCACTCCGACCCACAGGTCATCCGAGCAGTTTTCAACCTACTACGGTTCGGCCCTCCACGGGGTCTTACCCCCGCTTCAGCCTGCCCATGGGTAGATCACTCAGTTTCGGGTCTACCTCCAACGACTGAATCGCCCTGTTCGGACTCGCTTTCGCTACGGCTCCGTTTCCTTAACCTTGCCGCTGAAGAGTAACTCGCTGGCTCATTATGCAAAAAGCACGCCGTCACAGGACAAGCCTGCTCCGACCGCTTGTAAGCACACGGTTTCAGGTGCTATTTCACTCCCCTTCCGGGGTACTTTTCACCTTTCCCTCACGGTACTAGTTCACTATCGGTCGCCAAGGAGTACTTAGCCTTGCGGGGTGGTCCCCGCGGGTTCCGACCGGGTTTCCCGTGCCCGGCCGTACTCAGGTACCTATCGAGGAAGAGCGCTCGCTTTCACCTACGGGACTGTTACCCGCTACGGTGCAGCGTTCCATCTGCTTCGGCTAACGAACGCTTTTGTAACTTCCCGACCCGCCGGCAGACGGATCATGACAGGCCCTACAACCCCTGCGTGACAACGGCTGCCGCCTGTCACATCACGCAGGTTTGGGCTCATCCCCTTTCGCTCGCCACTACTAAGGGAGTCGAGGTTTCTTTCCTTTCCTCGGGTTACTAAGATGTTTCAGTTCACCCGCTTACCGCTACCTACCCTATGTATTCAGGTAGGAGCACGCGCGCATTACCACGCGTAGGTTTCCCCATTCGGACATCCCGGGATCAAAGGTTGGTCAGCACCTCCCCCGGGCTTTTCGCAGCCGCCCACGTCCTTCATCGGCTCTTGGCGCCTAGGCATCCACCGTGTGCCCTTCATATCTTGATCGTGAAGAACACCGTGTATTGCTGCTATGGAGTTTTCAAGGTGCGCGCGGACCGGGTCCGCCGAGAGCGCCCGAAGAGGGGCGGTCTCTCAAAACTCAACAGCGTGGCTGACATTACGATCGAGGTCGACGTTGCTTCCAGGCGAGCCGGGCACGAAGGCCCGACGCCTACGGAGTTTGAGCTCCGTATTCCCTAGAAAGGAGGTGATCCAGCCGCAGCTTCCGCTACGGCTACCTTGTTACGACTTCACCCCAGTCACCAACCCCACCTTCGACGGCTCCCTCCCTTGCGGGTTAGGCCACCGGCTTCGGGTGTTGCCGGCTTCCGTGGTGTGACGGGCGGTGTGTACAAGGCCCGAGAACGTATTCACCGCGGCGTTGCTGATCCGCGATTACTAGCAACTCCGCCTTCATGGAGGCGAGTTTCAGCCTCCAATCCGAACCGGGACCGGTTTTTTGGGATTCGCTCCCCCTCGCGGGTTTGCAGCCCTTTGTACCGGCCAATGTAGCACGTTTGTAGCCCAGGACATAAGGGTCATGCTGACCTGACATCATCCCCACCTTCCTCCGACTTGTCGCCGGCAGTCTCCCTAGAGTCCCCGGCATTATCCGCTGGCAACTAGGGACAGGGGTTGCGCTCGTTGCGGGACTTAACCCAACATCTCACGACACGAGCTGACGACGGCCATGCAACACCTGTGCACGAGCCCCGAAGGGCTGCCATATCTCTATGGCATTCCCGTGCATGTCAAGCCCTGGTAAGGTTCTTCGCGTTGCGTCGAATTAAACAACATGCTCCGCTGCTTGTGCGGGCCCCCGTCAATTCCTTTGAGTTTTAGCCTTGCGGCCGTACTCCCCAGGCGGGGTGCTTAATGCGTT
Organism: uncultured Actinomycetes bacterium; assembly: GCA_963773055.1. Lineage (GTDB taxonomy): Bacteria > Actinomycetota > Thermoleophilia > Gaiellales > Gaiellaceae > PALSA-612. The sequence goes on from CAVYZL010000006.1 coordinate 934,512, forward strand.
AGCTTCGGCACAGAGAGAGTCGACACTCCCCACACCTAGCACCCATCGTTTACGGCGTGGACTACCAGGGTATCTAATCCTGTTTGCTCCCCACGCTTTCGCGTCTCAGCGTCAGTACCGTCCCAGAGAGCCGCCTTCGCCACGGGTGTTCTTCCCGATATCTGCGCATTTCACCGCTACACCGGGAATTCCGCTCTCCTCTTCCGGACTCTAGTCAAATGGTTTCCACCGACAGCTCGAGGTTGAGCCTCGAGTTTTCACAGCGGACCTACTTGACCGCCTACACGCGCTTTACGCCCAATAAATCCGGACAACGCTAGCCCCCTACGTATTACCGCGGCTGCTGGCACGTAGTTAGCCGGGGCTTCTTCTGGAGGTACCGTCACCCTCTGGGCTATTCACCCGAGGAGCTTCGTCCCTCCTGAAAGCGGTTTACAACCCGAAGGCCTTCTTCCCGCACGCGGCGTCGCTGCGTCAGGCTTTCGCCCATTGCGCAAGATTCCCCACTGCTGCCTCCCGTAGGAGTCTGGGCCGTGTCTCAGTCCCAGTGTGGCTGATCGTCCTCTCAGACCAGCTACGGATCGTCGCCTTGGTGGGCCGTTACCCCACCAACAAGCTAATCCGCCGCAGGCCCCTCCTCGGCCGGATGCCGAAGCCACCTTTTCTCCGGTGCCCTAAGGCCTCGGAGACCATCCGGTATTAATCCGGGTTTCCCCGGGCTATCCCAGTGCCGAGGGCAGGTTGCCCACGTGTTACTCACCCGTTCGCCGCTTTCCCCAGGCCCGAAGGCCTGGTTCTCGCTCGACTTGCATGTGTTAGGCGCGCCGCCAGCGTTCGTCCTGAGCCAGGATCAAACTCTCCGTGAAGATCGTTTCCGAACGCCATGCCAAAGGCAGTTCAAACAACACTGCCCGAAGGCAGAGCGCGTTGGAAGCTGTATTCCGGTGAGCTTGTGCTCAAAGGTCACGTCCGAAGACGTGACGGGATATGACTCCACCGGCCCCAGAAACGGGACCAGCGGGTCTCGATCGCAAATGCACGCTGTTGAGTTTTCAAAGACCGCACCCCTCGCGAGGGCTGAAAAAAGCCTCCGGTCGCACCAGAGGCCCTTCGTGCTTCCAGATACAGGTCGTATCGGTTCGGCTCGACGGGTCTCCGTTGTCGATTGCAGGCTACTCCAGCCTCTGTCGAGGCGGCCCGGGCATGGTAGCAGAGGTGGGGCTTAGTCGGCTGAGAAGCGCACGAATCTGCGCTTTCCCGCCTGGACGAGGGCGCCGGCAAGACGATCCCTCGGCAGATCCAGCTCGGTCACGGCCTCGTCGTTCACCTTCACCCCGCCTTGCGCCAGCAGCCGCCGCGCCTCGCTCGTCGACGCGATTCCGAGCACGTCGACGAGCACGGCCGGGAGATGGATCGGGTCACCCTCGGGGAGCGGCTCCACGGAGACGTCGTCGGGCGCACGGCCCTCGCGCACGACGCGCGTGAAGTGCTCCTCCGCAGCGGCGGCTGCCTCCTTCCCGTGCGCGCGCGAGACGACGAAGCGCGCGAAGCGGAGCTTTGCCTCGAGCGGATCGGCCGCGCTCGGGTCCTCGGCCGACTCCATGACCAGGCGGTAGAGCTCCGGGAGCGCGTCGTCGGAGAAGCGCATTGCCTTGCCGAACTGCTCCTCCGGCGCCTCGACGAGCGCAAGGTAGTTGCCGCGCGAGCCGGACATCTTCGCGCCGTCCCAGGAGTCGATCAACGGCGTCGTCAGCACGACCTGCGGCTCGAGGCCGTACGCATCCATCACCGTGCGGCCCATGTGCAGGTTGTAGAGCTGATCGGTGCCGCCGAGCTCCACGTCTGCCTCCACCGCCACCGAGTCGTACGCCTGCATCAGCGGGTAGAGGAGCTCGGACACGCTGATCGGCGCGCCCGTGCCGTAGCGCTGCGCGAAGTCCTCGCGCTCGAGTAGTTGTGCCACGGTGGCGGTCCGCGTGAGCCGCAGCACCTCCGCGAAGTCGAGCTCGCCCAGCCATTCGCCGTTGTAGCGCACCTCCGTCCGCTCGGGCACGAGGATCGTGTACGCAGACTCGAAGAACCGTTGTGCCATGCGGTCGATCTCCTCGGGGTCGAGCATCGGCCGCTCCTCCGAGCGCCCGGACGGATCGCCGATCCGTGTCGTGTAGTCCCCGACGATCAGCACACCCGTGTGGCCCTCGTCCTGAAATGCGCGCATTCGCTGAAGCGGGATCCCGTTGCCTAGGTGGATGTGCGGCGCCGTGACGTCGATCCCGAGCTTCACGCGCAGCGGCTCGCCGCGCGCCAGCTTCGCCTCGAGAGCTCCCTCGGGCTCGACGTGGACAGCGTTACGGGTGAGGTCTGCGACTCCCATCGGCGCGCCAACGTTACAATCCGACGGCTCTCGTGCGGCAAATGGGTTCTCAAGGGGAGAGACACCGCCGACGAAGGATCCGCAAGCTCCGCCTGCTGGCCCTCCTCGTCGTGCTCGGTCTCGTAGGTAGCGCGTCATTCGCGTACGGTCTCGTGACCGCGCTTGCAAGCGAGATCCCGAAGCTCGACCCCGCGCGCTACCACCCCGACAAGAACAGCTACGTCTACACGTCCGACGGCCGCGTGCTGGCCGTGCTCCGCGGTGACGAAGCACGCATCGTCGTCAAGTCGGACCAGATCTCCGACCTGATGAAGCAGGCGATCGTCGCGGTCGAGGACCGGCGGTTCTTCGAGCACCGCGGCGTCGACGTGCGAGGCATCGTGCGCGCCGTCTGGCAAGACCTCCGGAACCGCGCGGTCGTCGAAGGCGGCTCGACGATCACGCAGCAGTTCGTGAAGAACGCGTACGTCCATTCGAGCCGGACCGTGGAGCGAAAGCTGAAGGAAGCGGCGCTCGCGTGGCAGCTCGAGCAGCGCTGGCCGAAGGACCGGATCCTCACCGCCTATCTGAACACGATCTACTTCGGCAACGGCGCCTACGGCATCGAGCAGGCCTCCCGCGTCTACTTCCAGCATTCGGCCGACCGGCTGACGCTTGCAGAGTCGGCGCTGCTCGCGGGCATTCCCGCCGACCCGACGCTCTACGACCCCGCCGCCAACCCCCAGCAGGCACGAGCACGGCGAAAGGTCGTCCTCCGCGACATGCTCCAGCAGGGGGCGATCACGTGGGGCGAGTTCAAGCGCGCGAACGCGAAGCCGCTGCCCGATCCGGCGTCGATCCACCTGCCGGGCATCCAGGGCCCGGCGCCCGTACTTCACGAACTACGTCAAGCAGCAGCTGATCGACACGTACGGCACGGCGCGCGTCTTCGGCGGCGGCCTCCGCGTGCGAACCTCGATCGACCTCGACCTGCAGGACATGGCACGCGAGGCGATCGCGAAGTGGCTCCCCGATCCCAACGGGCCGGCGGCGGCGCTCGTCGCGATCGACCCGCGTGACGGCCGGGTGCTCGCGATGTCGGGCGGGCGGAACTACAGCGCGAGCCAGTTCAACCTCGCCGTCCAGGGTGAGAGGCAGCCCGGGTCGTCGTTCAAGCCGATGGCGCTCGCGGCTGCGCTCAACCAGGGCATCTCCCCGACGACGACGTTCGTCTCAGGCCCGGTCACGATCTCGCTCGGAGACCGCGACTGGCACGTCGAGAACTACGAGGGCTCGAACCTCGGCACGATCGACCTCGAGACGGCGACGACGTACTCCGACAACACCGTCTACGCGCAGCTGACGGACATCGTGCGCCCCCAGGCGGTCGCGGGAATGGCGCGCAAGCTCGGGATCACCAGCAAGCTCAAGGGCTACTTCTCGCTCACGCTCGGCGGAGAGGCCGTCAACCCGCTCGAGATGGCTCGCGCGTACGCCTCGCTTCGCGAACAGCGGCCAGAGGATCGACGGCAGCCTGATGGGGAACCAGCCGCGCGCGGTGCTCTCGATCGGCAAGAAGGCGAACGCGCCGGTCGAGAAACGCGCGCTCGGCGACAACGAGGCCGCGATCGAGACCCGCCTGCTCCAGGAGGTGGTCGAGAGCGGCACCGGACGGCGCGCCCAGCTTTCCGACGGACGGCCGGTCGCCGGCAAGACCGGCACGACGGAGAACTACGGCGACGCGTGGTTCGTCGGCTACACGCCGCAGCTCGCGGTCGCCGTCTGGGTCGGCTACCCGGACAACCTGCGGCCGATGCTCACCGACTACCACGGCGATCCCGTCGCCGGCGGCACATTCCCTGCGCTCATCTTCAAGGCCTTCATGGAGAAGGCGCTGCCCCAGATGGACGCGCAGCCCGAGTCGTTCACGCCGCCCTCCTACCCGTACGCGTCGCCGCGGCGAATCGTCTTCCGCGACGGACGCTGGCGGCTCGACAACGGCTACTGCAAGAGCACGCGGGTCGTCCTCTATTTCTCGGGCGAAGGCCCCGACACGACCGCGAACTGCAAGCCGAACGAGGTCGAGGTGCCGGACGTGATCAGCATGACCTACGACGAGGCGAAGGCGCGGCTCGCGCTCCAGCCGCTGGACGCTTCGCCGATCTACAAGCCCGCCCGGCCGGGCCAGCGCGTGGGCATCGTGGTCGGCGAGCTTCCGGGCGTCCGTGCGCGGCTCTCGTCATACGACACCGTGCGCCTCGTCGTCACCAAGGCGACGCACGGCGTCGTGCCGAACGTCGTCGGCAAGCCGGTCGCCAAGGCGCGCGATCGGCTGACCGAGCGCGGGCTCGAGACCGTCGTACGGGGACGCGTCGCGAAGGGCAGGCCCGGACGCGTCCTCGTGCAGCAACCCCTGGCCGGCGTAGCCGCGGGGCCGCGGATGCGGGTCAGGCTGGTCGTCTCGAAGGCGAGGACGAAGGCCGAGCCGCACGCCAAGGCGAAGGCGCCGAGCGGCTGAGAAACCGCGAGCCGGCTACGACGAACCGCCACGGACGGTCCTCCGCTCGGTTGATCCCGATCCGCGGCACCGCGAGGATCTCCGGCGCATCCCTGGGCGCGTAGATCGCGAAGGGCGAGCGGTCGAGCCTCGCCCCGTCGAGCTCCTTCGTGATCGCGAGCGCCTGGCAGAGGCGACCCGGCCCCGCGCACAGGAGGCGCACGTCGTCGAGCCCGCGCCGCGCCTCCATCGCCTCGATACCGGCGCCAGGCTCGAGCGCCCGGATCAGCGCCGCCTGCGGAGAGCCTTCTCCTGCGCAGACGACGTTCAGGCACCAGTGCACGCCATATGAGCGGTACACGTACGCGTGGCCCGGCGGGCCGAACATCGACGCGTTGCTCGGCGTCTGCCCGCGATAGCCGTGGCTCGCCGGATCGTCCGGACCGTATGCCTCGATCTCGACGATCACGCCGCCGACGCCGTCGACGAGCAATGTGGCGCCGACCAGCTCTGGCGCGACCTCGTGCACCGAACGCGCGAAGAACCCTCGCGTGAGCCTGGCCGGGCGGCTCAGAACAGCTTGTTCGCGGCGCCGGGCTTCGCGCTCGCCTCGAGCAGCTTGCGCGCACGGCGGCCGAGATCGGTGAGGTCGACCTTGCCGGTCTCGGACTGCTCGGCGATCAGCTCGGCGAGCTCGAGCGACTGATCGATCAGCGGCGACGCCGCGGACACGTCGTGCCCCATGTCATGAAGGATCGTGCGCTCGGTGCGGGAGGCGATGATCGGCTCGGGGATGCCCTCGATCCAGACGCGCGTGCGGCGGCCACTTCCCCGTTCCTCCGCGTCGAGCGGCTCGAGCGAGTAGATCTTGTCGGCGCGCGCGTACTTCCCGAAGCCGAGGAAGATCATCCGCGTGCCGTCTGCCACGCGCCGATTATCCCACTACTCGAAGAACGTGTCCTCGTGGCGATACGGCGGAGCGCACGTGCAGAGCAGGCGGAGAGGGCCGCCGCCCGTGTTCGTGAGCGTGTGCCAAGTCCCGGGCGGGATCGGCACCGCGTCGCCTGCGGCGACGTCACCGGTCTCGCCGCCGAGCTCGAGCAGTCCGCCGCCCTCGAGGATGAAGTACACCTCCTCGCTCTCACGGTGGTAGTGGCGTTCGGTCGACTGGCCCGGCTCGAGCGTCGCCTCGGCCACGCTGTGCCTGGCGGTGCCGCCGGTCGGGATGCCGCAGAGCTCGCGGATCAGGCTCCCGTCCTTCGTCACGAACGGCTCCGTCGCAGCGAGCGAGCGGACGTCGATCACAGCGACTGCGCGAGCGCTTCGATCACACGCTCCTGCGCCTCGGCCTCGATGCCCGAGTGGAACGGGATCGAGACGAGCCGGCGGCTCGCCTCCTCGGAGACCGGGCACATCCCCTCGCGGAAGCCGAACCGCTCGCGCATGTACGACTGGAGGTGGATCGACGGCAGGTAGCGGCTCGTCTGGATGCCGCCGCGCTCGAGCTCGGCGATCACGTGCTCGCGGTCGATCTCCGGCGCAAGCCGGACGGGATAGACGAACCACGAGCGCTTGTGATCCTCGTCGTCGGCAAGCAATGGCTCTGCACCAGGAACGTCCTCGAGCAGCTCCGCATAGCGCGCAGCTGCAGCGGACCTGAGCGACAGCAACAGATCGAGCTTCTCGAGCTGCGCGACGCCGAGCGCCGCTGCGACGTCCGAGAGCCGATAGTTGTAGCCGAGCCGCGCGTGTTCGAGCCAGCCGCCGGAATCGGCACGGCCCTGGTTGGCAAGGCTCTCGAGCAGCCTGTGCTCCTCGTCCGACCCGGTGACGACGAGGCCCCCCTCGCCGGTCGTCATCTGCTTGTTGGGGTAGAAGGCGAAGACGGCCAGATGACCGTGCGACCCGATCGGGCGGCCCTTGTACGTCGCGCCGAGCGCCTCGCAGGAGTCCTCGATCAGCACGAGCCCGTGGCGCTCGCAGATCTCCTGCAGCGGGTCGAGCTCGCAGGGGTAGCCGAAGATGTCGACCGCGACGACCGCGCGCGTGCGCTCGGTGATCGCGGCCTCGACGGCGCCGGGGTCGAGGTTGAGCGTCGCCGGTTCGATGTCCGCGAACACGGGCGTCGCGCCCTCGTAGATCGCGCAGTTCGCAGACGCCACGAACGAGAAGGGCGACGTGATCACCTCGTCCCCCGGCCCGACACCTGCCAGGTGGACGGCGAGGTGCAGGCCGGCCGTACCGCTGGACACGGCCGTCGCGTGCAGCGCTTCTACACGCTCGGCGAACAGCGCCTCGAAGCGGTCGACCATCGGCCCGAGCGACAGGCGGCCCGAGCGGAGCACCTCGAGCACGAGCTCCTCCTCGCGGCCGTCGAAGTACGGCGCGGACAGCCCGAGCGGCGTCGACGCCGCGGCCTTCGGCGTCATGCCTGGGCTGGCGTGTGCGCGAGGAAGTCCAGCCAGTCGGTCCACTGCGGCTTGCGGCCGCGGACCGTGTCCCAGTAGGTCTGCTGGATCTCCTTCGTGATCGGGCCGGGGTCACCGATCACGTGGTCGTCGACGGAGCGGATCGGCGTCACCTCGGCGGCCGTGCCGCACATGAACACCTCGTCCGCGATGTAGAGGTCGGCGCGGATCAGCTGCCTCTCGTTGACCGTATAGCCGAGCGACCTGGCGATCTCGATGATCGTCTCGCGGGTGATGCCCGGCAGGATCGACGCCGATAGGTCGGGCGTCGACAGCACGCCGTCCTTGACGATGAAGATGTTCTCGCCGGAGCCGTCGGCGATGTAGCCGTCGTGCGTGAGGAGGATCGCCTCGTCGTAGCCCGCCCGCTGCGCCTCGTGGACGGCGAGCATCGAGTTGAGGTAGACGCCCGTCGCCTTGGCCGTGTGGGGGATGGTGTTCGGGCCGATCCGCTTCCAGGACGAGATCATCGCGCGGATGCCGTCGCGCTGGCCATCCTCGCCGAGATACGGCGCCCACGGGAAGCAGATCACCGCGACGTCGACGGAGTTCCCGCGCGTGTGCACGCCTAGCTCGCCGTAGCCGTAGAACGCGATCGGCCGGAGGTACGACTCCTCGAGGCCGCAGCCCGCGAGCACCTCGTGGCACGCGTCCCGCAGCTCCTCGACGGAGTACGGCATCTCCATGTAGAGCATCTGCGCCGACTGCTCGAGCCTCCTCAGATGGTCACGGAGGCGAAACACGGCGGAGCCTCGCTCGGTGGCGTAGCACCGTATGCCCTCGAATACGCCAGTGCCGTAGTGGAGACCGTGGCTCGCGACGTGGACGCGGGCATCGGCCCAGTCCACGAGCTCGCCGTTCATCCAGATCTTCTCGGTCTCCTGCACGGCGACCAAATATTAGTCGTCGGCAACGATGTCCCGCGGGACGGCCCGGGCGAGGCGGACGAGCTCTCCGGGAGCCAGCCCTGCCATGTGACGCGTCGAGCCCGCGCCGACCCAGACCCGCTCTGCGCCGAGCAGCGTCCGCTCGAGAAGAACGTGCGCCGAAGCCGGCGCGGGAAACGGGCAGACGGCGCCTGGATCGAACCCGGTGACCTCTCGCACGCGCTCGGGAGCGACGATCGTGACCTGCGCCACGCCGAGCGCGATGGCGATCTTGCCGGAGGCAGCGCGGCGATCTCCGGGCACCAGCGCGAGCACCGGCGTACCGACGGTCTCGAACACGAGCGTCTTCACGATCCGGCTGAGGTCGACTCCGACCGCGCGCGCCGCGTCGGCAGCGGTGGGCGTGCCGGCGGCGAACTCCTCGAGCCGGACCTCAGCGCCGGCCGCGTTGAGGAACGCGCTCACCCGCTCCACCTCCTCGGGAAGCTGCTCCGTCACGCCGCGGAGAGGCGGATGAAACGGGCGTCGTCGAAACCCTCGTCGAGAAAGCGTGCGACGAGGTCGGGCGGAGCCGGCGTGTCGATCGAGAGCGCCATCAGAGCCTTGCCGCCCTGATTCGTTCGCGAGACGGCCATGTTCGCGATGTTCACCCCTGCCTCGCCGAACAAGGACCCGACCTTGCCGATCACGCCCGGCTTGTCGTCGTAGCGGAAGAACACCATCAACGGGGCGAGCTCGATCTCGATCTGGTAGCCGAGCGCGCCGACGAGCCAGTGGCGGTCGTCGACGCCGATCGTCGTCGCCGATACGCGGATCTCCTCGCCGTCCATGCACACGGCTACCGAGAGCAAGCTCGTGTAGTCGGGGGAGGAGCGCTGGGTCTCCTCCTCGACGCGGATGCCGCGGTCGGCGGCGACGAGCGCCGCGTTGACGTAGTTGACCGGGTGCTCCGTCCTCCCCTCGAAGGCGCCGTTGAGCGCGGCGGCCGTCAGCAGCCGCGTGTCGTGATCGGCGAGACGGCCGTGGTACGCAAGCAGGAAGCGCTCGGCGCCGCCGTCAGCGAGCTCCATCGCCAGGCGGCCGAGCTTCGCCGCAAGCGGCACGAAGGGGCCGAGCACCTCGAGCTCCTCCGGGCGGACGACCGGGCTGTTGACGGCGTTCGTGACCACGCCGCCGTCGAGCGCCGCCGCCACCTGCTCCGCCACGATCACCCCGGCCCGGTCCTGCGCCTCCTCCGTCGACGCCGCGAGGTGCGGCGTGACGACGACATTGTCGAGCTGGAGCAGCGGGCCCGTGTACGGCTCGGTCGCGAATACGTCGAGGGCGGCAGCGGCGACCTTGCCGGACTCGAGCGCCGCCAGCAGAGCGTCCTCATCGATCAGCTCTCCCCGCGCTGCGTTGATCAGCCGCACGCCGTCCTTCATCGACGCGAGCGCCGCCGCGTCGATCGTGCCCCTCGTCTCGTCGGCGAGAGGTAGGTGGAGCGACACGAAGTCGGCCTCGGCGAGGGCCGCTGTCGGCTCTCCGCCGCCTCGACGCCGAGCTCGCGGAAGCGATCTGCCGCGACGAAGGGGTCGTAGCCGACGACGCGCATCCCGAGGTCGAGCGCGCGCCGGCCCAGCTGCTGTCCGACGCGGCCGAACCCGAGGATGCAGAGCGTCTTGCCGTACAGCTCGTGCCCCGCGTAGGCAGCGCGCTCCCACCGGCCCGCCTTCAACGCCATGTGCGCCTGAGGGATGTTCCGCGACAGGGCGAGGAGCAACCCGAGCGCGTGCTCGGCGGCGGAGACGACCGTCGACTCGGGCGCGTTCGCGACGACGATCCCCTGGCGTGTCGCCGCCTCGACGTCGACGTTGTCAACGCCTACTCCGGCACGTCCGATCACGCGCAGCCGCTCCGCGCGGCCGAGAATATCCGCGTCGAGCCGGGTTCCCGACCGGATGACGATCGCCTCGTAGCGGCCGATGATCTCCGCGAGGTTCGAGTCTCCGTCCTCGTCGACGTCGAACCGCGCACGGAGCAGCTCGATGCCCGCGGCGGCGATCGGTTCGCGGACGAGGACGCGCGGTCGGTCGCTCAAGCGGCCACCGTCTCGAACGCCTCGAGCGCACGAGACGCGGCTGCGCCACGAACGACGTCGGCGCCGAGCTCGACGAGCCCGAGCTCGACGGCCGAGAGCGCCGTGACGAGGTCGAAGACGTCGTAGTAGCCGATATGGCCGATTCGGAAGACGGTCGGCTTCAACGGGCCGTGGCCGCCCGCCAGCTGCACGCCCGTTCGCTCACGCAGCAGCGCCACGAGCTCGGCCGCGTCTACGCCTGCAGGCGTCTTGCCCGCCGTCACGACGGCGGAGGAGTCGTCGTCCGGAGAGAAGAGCTCGAGCCCCATCGCCTTGAGGCCGGCGCGACACGCGCGCCCGAGGCGAACGTGTCGATCGAACGTCGCGTCGAGCCCTTCGTCGAGCAGGAGCCCGAGCGCGACGTTGAGCGCCCGCACGATCGAGACCGCCGGGGTGAAGGGCGCGTCGAGCACATCCTGCGCCTTGCGCGTCCGCTCCCAGTCGAAGTAGTAGCGCGGCGAGGACGAGCGGCCCTCGGGGTTCCAGACTGCATCGGAGACGGCCGCGACCGCGAGGCCGGGCGGCGTCATCAGCGCCTTCTGCGAGCCTGAGCACACGACGTCGATGCCCCATGCATCCATCTCGAGCGGCACCGCGCCGAGGCTGGAGACGGCGTCGACGACGACGTGCGCGCCGGACGGACGCGTCGCGTCTGCGAACGCGTGCAGGTCGGAGACGACGCCGGTCGACGTCTCGGAGTGCGTCAGGAAGACCGCACGGACTCCGTCCGTCTCGGTGAGCAGCGCCTCGAGGTCGGCTGCCACCGGCACCTCACCCCATGCATAGCGGAGCGGCACCACGTCGCAGCCGTACCGCTCGGCGATCTCCACCCACCGCTCGCCGAAGGCACCTGCCGAGACCACGACCACGCGCGTCCCGGGACTGCAGAGGTTGGCGACGGCCGACTCCATGGCGCCAGTCCCCGAGGCCGTGAAGAGGAGCGCGTCCGACGACGTGCGGCAGATCTCCTTCAGCCGAGCGAGGCACTCCGCGTAGATCGGGCGGAAGTCGGCGCCGCGGTGGTGGACGATCGGCTCGGCGAGCGCGGCGAGCACCTCTGGCGGCACAGGGGTCGGCCCGGGCGTGAAGAGATACCGCTTCGGGGGCACTGCGGCAGAGCGTAGCTCAGCGCGTCAGCCGCGCTAGCTCGCGGTAGTGAAGCACTGGCTCGAATAGACGCGGGACGCTAGGGTTGAAAGCTCAAACCGCGGGGAGGTACAAAGGCATGGAGAACGGAGCAGCGGTCGTCTCGGCGCAGGACGTGACGCGGCGCTACGGCGAGGGAGACACGTGCGTGCACGCTCTCCGCGGCGTCTCGCTCGACGTCGCCCGCGGGAAGCTGACAGCCGTCATGGGACCGTCCGGCTCCGGGAAATCGACGCTCATGCACATCCTCGCGGGGCTCGACAAGCCGAGCTCGGGCACGGTGTCGATCGACGGCACGGAGATCACGACGCTCGGTGACACCGACCTCACGAAGCTGCGCCGGGAGCACATCGGCTTCGTGTTCCAGTTCTTCAACCTCCTCCCCATGCTGAGCGCCGAGGAGAACGTCGAGCTGCCGCTGCGGATCGCCGGCGAGAAGACGGACAAGCAGTGGTTCGAGAACCTGCTCGAGAAGATGGGCCTGAGCGAGCGCCGCACGCACCGGCCGAGCGAGCTGTCCGGCGGCCAGCAGCAGCGTGTCGCGATCGCGCGGGCGCTCGTCTCGCAGCCGACCGTGGTCTTCGCCGACGAGCCGACGGGGAACCTCGACTCCGCGACGTCCGGTGAGATCCTCGACCTGCTCCGCAGCTCGGTCGACGAGCTCGGGCAGACGACGGTGATGGTCACGCACGATCCGCGCGCGGCCGCCATCGCCGACCGGATCCTGTTCCTCGCGGACGGCAGCATCGTGAAGGACATGTCCGGTGTGTCGTCGAGCGAGATCATCTCCGCGATGGACGAGCTGCACCTCACGTGACGAAGGTCGCCCTCCGCGCGCTCTGGGGCCGCAAGCTCCGGACGATGCTCACGGGGTTCGCGATCGTCCTCGGCGTCGCGACGATCACCGGCACGTATGTCCTCACGGACTCGATCTCGAACGCGTTCGACTCGATCTTCACGACGATCTACAAGGGCACGGACGCCGTCATCACCGGCAAGTCCGCGTTCGACATCTCGAGCGACTCCGGCGTCGAGGCGCCTGCGTTCGACGAGTCGCTGTTGCCGAAGGTGAAGCAGCTGCCGGACGTCGCCGCAGCCGTGGGCGGCGTCGGCGGGGAAGCGCAGCTGATCGGCCCGAACGGAAAGGTGATCCAGTTCGGCGGCGCCCCGAACATCGGGTTCTCGGTCGACCCCACGCAGGCGCGCCTGAACTCGATCGTCCTCAAGGACGGCACGTGGCCGCAGAACGACGAGGTCGCGATCGACACGAGCACGGCGTCGAAGAAGGACCTCGTGCCGGGCGACGGCATCGCTGTCCAGGGGCAGGGGCCCGCACGGGAGATGCGGATCTCCGGCCTCTTCGACTTCTCGAGCGAGGGCAACATCGGCGGCGCGACGCTCGCCGCCTTCAACCTCACTACGGCCCAGGAGCTGTTCAAGAAGGTCGGGAAGCTCGATCAGATCCGGGCAGCCGCGAAGCCGGGCACCCCGCCGCAGCGGCTGGTGCGGGAGATCCAGGAGATCCTCCCGCCCAGCACGCAGGTGCGCTCCGGGACGGCTCAGGCGACCGAGGATGCAAGCGATACGAAGACGTTCCTCAGCTTCCTCCAGAGCTTCCTGCTCGCGTTCGGCGGGATCGCGCTCTTCGTCGGCGCCTTCGTGATCGCCAACTCGCTGTCGATCACGATCGCGCAACGGACGCGCGAGTTCGCCACCGTCCGGACGATCGGCGCCTCGCGCCGCCAGATCCTCCGCGCCGTCCTCATCGAGTCTCTCGTGATCGGGATCGCTGCGTCCCTGACCGGCCTCGTCGCCGGTCTCGCGCTCGCCAAAGGCCTGTTCTGGCTCTTCGGGCAGGTTGGCTTCACGCTCCCGAACAGCGGTCTTCTGCTCCAGACGCGAACGATCATCGTTGCCCTCATCGTCGGCATCCTCGTGACGGTGATCGCGAGCCTGCGGCCCGCGATTCGCGCGACGCGCGTCCCACCGATCGCCGCCGTCCGCGAGGGTGCACACCTGCCGCCGGGCCGCTTCGCGCGCTACCGGCCGGTGGGCTCGGCCGTCGTCGGCCTCGTCGGCTTCGCGCTGATCGCCGCCGGGCTCTTCGTCAGCGGCCTCTCCACGACGGCGATCCTCCTGCTCATGGGCTTCGGCACAGTGCTCGTCTTCTTCGGCGTCGCGTTCTTCTCGTCGCAGCTCGTGGTGCCGCTCGCACACGTGCTCGGAGGCCCCGCGGCGGCGTTCGCAGGCGCGCCGGGCGTGCTCGCCCGCGAGAACTCCATGCGCAACCCGCAGCGCACGGCCTCGACAGCCGCTGCCCTCATGATCGGGCTCGCGCTTGTCACCGTCGTCGCCATGCTCGCGGCGTCGATCATCGCCTCGTTCTTCGACGCCGTGAACGCGATCTGGCAGACGGACTACGCCGTCACGTCGCAGAACAACTATTCGCCGATCCCGGTGGCCGTCACCGATCCGCTCAAGAAATCGCCGGTGACGACAGCCGTCGTCGGCGTGCGTGCCGGCGAGGCGCGTTTTCTCGACCAGACGCACAATCTCACGGCCGTCGACCCAGGTGCGAGCAAGGTCTTCAACCTCGACTGGACGGCGGGCTCCGCGGCCGTCATGGAGAATCTCGGCGCCGACGGCGCGTTCACCGATTCGGATTTCGCGAAGAGCCACAACCTCAAAGTGGGCTCGAAGGTGGACATGCTCTTCCCGAACGGCAACACCTGGCCGTTCACGATCAAGGGGATCTTCGACCCGCCGAACGGCGGCTCGCCGTTCGGGGTGTTGACGATCTCGAGTGTCATCTTCGATGCGAATTTCGACCAGCCGAAGAACCTCTTCGTCTTCATCAACACGAAGGGCGGCGAGACGGACGCGAACCGGGCGGCGCTCGAGAAGTCGCTCACCGGCTTCCCGAACGCGAAGCTCCAGGACGAGCAGGAGTTCAAGGACAACCAGGCAAGCGGCCTCAAGCAGGTGCTGAACATCCTCTACGTCCTGCTCGCGCTGTCCGTGATCGTGAGCCTGTTCGGCATCGTCAACACGCTCGTCCTGAGTGTCTTCGAGCGCACGCGCGAGATCGGCATGCTGCGCGCGGTCGGGACGACGCGCTGGCAGATCCGCACGATGATCACGCTCGAGAGCGTCGTCACGTCGCTCATGGGCGCCGCGATCGGGATCGTCCTCGGCGTCGTGCTCGCGACGCTCCTCATCGTCCGGGTCGACTTCCTCGTTCTCTCGTGGCCGATCGGCTCGCTCCTCCTCTTTGCCGTGGCCGCGATCATCGTCGGCCTGATCGCCGCGATCCTTCCCGCGCGGCGCGCCGCGAAGCTCAACGTCCTTCAGGCGCTCCAGTACGAGTAACGGCGTGGGCCCGGAGTCGCTAAGGGGCAAGCTCCTCGTCTCGACGCCGGCGCTCTACGACCCGAACTTCCGTCGCACTGTCATCCTCGTCGGCGAGCACTCGGAGGAGGGAGCGATGGGCCTCGTCCTCAACCGTCCGTCGGGGACGACGGTCGGGAGCGCGGTGCCCGATCTCGCAGACGTCGCCGGGTTCGACGCGCCCGTCTTCATCGGCGGCCCCGTGCAGGCGGACGCGGTGCTCGTGCTCGCGGAGTTCGACGACGCGAGCGCGGCCGCCGGGCTCGTCGTCGGCGACATCGGGTTTGCCCGCGCGGACGGCGACCTCGACGTCCTCGGCGAGTCGACCCGCCGGGCTCGCGTCTTTGCCGGCTACTCCGGCTGGGGTCCCGGTCAGCTGGAAGCGGAGCTCGACGAGACATCGTGGCTCGTCGAGTCGGCCGAGGGGCTCGACCTTCTGCCGGAGCCCGGCGAAGACCTGTTCGGCGAGGTGCTCCGCCGCAAAGGCGGGAACTACCGGCTGCTCGCGACGATGCCCGAGGACCCGCGCCAGAACTAACTGCGGAGCTCGGTCGGCGTCAGCTGCCGCGCGCCGAGCTCGTCCACCGAGGGAACCAGATCCCGGACGACCTCGAGCACCTTGCCCGGCGAGTCGGAGAACGGGCTGACGATCTTCGAGCCCTTGAGCAGGACACGGCCGGGCATCGCCGTCACGTGCACCGCGAGGTGCGGCTCCTTGTAGCCCTTCTCGGCGAGGAGCGCGTTCGCCTCCGCGACGGGATCAGTGCTCACGAGGCCAGCCGTTCGGTCACGAGCTCGTTGACCCGCTTCGGATTCGCGCGCCCGCCCGCCTCCTTCATCACCTGGCCGACGAAGAAGCCGGCGAGACCTGTCTTGCCGCTCTTGTAGGCGGCCACCTGGTCCGGATTCGCGGCGAGCACCTGCTCCACGAGCGCCGCGAGCTCGCTGTCGTCCGACACGAGCTCCTGCGCGAGGTGCTTGTCGGCCGTGAAGCCGGGCGTGGCGCTCGCCGCGATCGCGGCGAGGTACGTCTCGCGCGAAAGGCGGTCGCGCGCCTCGACGATCCGCGCGAGCTCGGCAGGCTCCGCGATCTCGACGCCGGCCGCCTCGTTGCGAACGACGTTCGATGCGATCCTCGGGTCGATGCCGGCTCCCGTGAGCTTGTCGAACTCCCGGTCGCGTCCGGTGGTCACGAGCTCCCACGCTGCGTCGTAGCCGACCGCGTCACGGACGCGCTCGACGCGAGCGGCGGGCAGCTCTGGAAGCTCTGCCGCAACGCGCTCGATCGTCGCCGCCTCCGGCTCGACCGGGACCAGGTCGGGCTCGGGGAAGTAGCGGTAGTCCTCCGCCTCCTCCTTCGTCCTGTGGGGAGTGAGCGTGTCGCGGTCCGCGTCGTAGTCGTACGTCTCCTGGACGACCTCGGCGCCGGCCTCGTGAAGGGCGATCTGCTCGCGCACCGCTGCGTCGATTCCGCGACCGATGTACGCAAAGGAGTTCATGTTCTTCAGCTCCCAGCGGGTGCGAAGCTCCGCCTCCCCCACCTCGCGCACGGAGATGTTCGCGTCGCAGCGAAGCGTGCCCTTCTCCATCTCGGCGTCTGAGATGCCGAGCTCGACGATCGTCTGGCGAAGCAGCTGGAGGAAGCGGCGCGCTGCTTCGGCCGACCGGAAGTCGGGCTGCGTGACGATCTCGACGAGCGGCGTGCCGCCGCGGTTGAAGTCGACGAGCGATCGGCCGGCGCCGACGATACGCCCACCCTCCCCGCCGACGTGCACGGTCTTCGCCGCGTCCTCCTCGAGGTGTGCCCGCACGATGCCGATCTCGAGCGGCTCTTCCTCGCCGGGCACCGTGAACGAGCCGTTCACGCAGAGAGGCTCGTCGTACTGGGAGATCTGGTAGCCCTTCGGCAGGTCGAAGTAGAAGTAGTTCTTCCGGTGGAAGACCGCGCGCTGCGCGATGTCGCAACCGAGCGCCAGGCCGAGCTTGACCGTCCACTCGACGGCGGCCCGGTTCGCGACGGGCAGCGCACCCGGGTGCGCAAGGCAGACAGGGCAGGTGCGCGAGTTCTCGGGCTCCCCGAAGCCGGTCGCACAGCGGCAGAACATCTTCGTCCGCGTCTTCAGCTGCACGTGGATCTCGAGACCGATGACGGGCTCCCAGCTCACCGCAGACGCTCCGGAACGCCGTCGAAGGCGAGCGCCTGCTCTAGGGCGTGGCCGGCACGGAAGAGGAGGTTCTCCGCGAACTGCGGCCCGATCAGCTGGAGGCCGACCGGTAGGCCCTCCGAAAGCCCGCAGGGAATCGAAAGGCCTGGCAGGCCGGCCATGTTGGACGGGATCGTGAGCACGTCGGCGAGATACATCGTCAGCGGGTCCTCGGTGCGCGCACCGAGCGGGAAGGCGACGGTCGGCGACGTCGGGCTGAGCAGGAGGTCGTAGCGCGCGAACAGCTCGTCGTGCTCGCGCCGGATCACCGTTCGCACGCGCTGCGCCTGGCCGTAGTACGCGTCGTAGTAGCCCGCCGACAGTGCGTACGTCCCGAGCATGATCCGCCGCTTCGGCTCGTCACCGAACCCCTCGCGCCGGGTCTCTCCGTACATCTCGTCGAGGTCGCCCTGTGCAGCGGAGCGGTGCCCGTAGCGGACGCCGTCGTAGCGCGCGAGGTTCGACGAGGCTTCCGACGGCGCGATCAGGTAGTAGCACGCGAGCCCGTAGCGAACCGACTGGGGAAGGCTGCATTCCTCGATCTCTGCGCCGAGCTCGACGGCGCGCTCGACGGCCGCGGACACGGCGGCGGAGACACCGGGCTCGATGCCCTCGACGCCGTTCAGCTCGCGCGGCAAGCCGATCCGGAGCCCGCGCAGGTCGCCGTCCTCGGGGATCTCGACCGGCGCCGGCAGGTCGACGGTGGTCGAGTCGGACGGATCGCGCCCCACGATGATCCCGTACAGCCGCGCGCAGTCGCGGACGGTCTTGGTGATCGGCCCGATCTGGTCGAGGCTCGACGCGAAGGCGACGATCCCGTACCGGGAGACCGTCCCGTACGTCGGGCGTAGCCCGACCACGCCGCACAGGGCGGCGGGCTGCTTGATCGAGCCGCCCGTGTCCGAGCCGAGCGCCCACGGCGCGAGCCCGGCCGCGACAGCCGCGGCCGAGCCGCTCGAGGATCCACCGGGCACGCGCGTCGGGTCCCACGGGTTCCGCGTCGGACCGTAGGCTGAGTTCTCGCCGGACGAGCCCATCGCGAACTCGTCCATGTTCGTCTTGCCGAGGACGGATAGCCCGGCTTCGCGGCACCGCCTGGCGACGGTCGCGTCGTACAACGGGACGTAGCCCTCGAGGATCCGCGAGCCGGCCGTCGTCTCGATCCCCTTCGTCGAGACGAGATCCTTGAGGGCGATCGGGACGCTCGCGCCGTTCGGCTCGTCGACGGTGCGCAGGAAGGCGTTCAGCTCGGGATCCCGCGTCTCGATTGCTGCGAGGTACGTCGCGTGGAGCTCTTCGGCGGACACAACGCCGCGCTCGACGTGCCCGATCGCCTGCTCAGCCGTCAGGCGAAGCGTGTCGAGGCCGTTCACGCACGTTCCCGCGCCGGCACGCCGAAGAAGCCGCCGTCGGCGTCCGGCGCGTTCGCCAGCGCCTCGTCGACGGAGAGCGAGGGCTCCGGGACGTCCTCGGCGAGGACGTTGACGACGTCGAGCGGGTGGGCGGTCGGCTCGACGTCTTCGAGGTCGAGCTCGGAGACGGTGCCGACCGCGTCGAGGATCGCGCTCAGCTGCTCGCGCATCCGGTCGAGCTCGTCGTCCTCGAGCGCGAGCCGGGCAAGCCGTGCCACGTGCTGCACCTGGTCGTTCGTGATCGCCATTGCTCCAATCCTCTCAGAGCCTCGCTCAACAACGAGGAAGGCCCCTCGCGGGGCCCTCCGTCTGTCCGTTTCGGCATGGCCTACGCGGCGCGGACGTTTGCGGCCTGGAGGCCCTTGTCGCCCTGGGTGATCTCGAACTCGACACGCTGGCCTTCGGTCAGCGTCTTGTAGCCGTCCATCGTGATCGCGGAAAAGTGGACGAAGACGTCCTCTCCCCCCTCGCGCTCGATGAAGCCGTAGCCCTTCTCGTTCGAGAACCACTTCACAGTCCCCACGGCGGTCTGTCCTACCTGATCCACTCCCCCTCCTTCACACTGTGAAACGACGGCTCCAAGCCGTCTCCAGCGCCGCGACTGTAGCGGCCGCGACTAGGGAAACGCAAGCAATCCGCGGCGGTAGCGGGCGGCGAGGACAGTGTTCTGAAGGAGCAGCGCAATCGTCATCGGCCCGACCCCTCCCGGGACGGGTGTCAGCCATCCGGCCACGTCGGCGACGTCGGGATGCACGTCGCCCGCGAGGCCGTCGTCGGTGCGTGTGATGCCGACGTCGACCACCGCCGCGCCGGGCTTGACCATGTCGGCGGTGAGCAGGTGTGCAACGCCGACGCCGACGACGACGATGTCCGCCTGGCGAGTCATCGCGCCGAGATCGGGCGTGCGCGAGTGGCAGATGGTGACGGTCGCGTTCTTGCCGAGAAGCAGGTGGGCGACCGGCTTGCCGACGATCTGGCTCCGGCCGACGACGACGGCGTGGCGGCCCTCGATCTCGACGCCGTGCTCGTCGAGCAGCACCATCACGCCCGCGGGAGTGGCCGGCAGGAACGTCGGGCGGCCGAGATAGAGGCGGCCGGCGCTCGACGGGTTGAAGCCGTCGACGTCCTTTCGCTCGTCGACGGCCGAAAGCACGCGACTCTCGTCGAAGTGCTTCGGCACCGGCAGCTGGACGAGGATCCCGTCGACCTCGTCGGCCGCGTTCAGGCGCTCGAGCGCGGCGAAGAGATCGTCCTCCGACGCCGTTTCCGGGAGGCGTTCGTCGTAGCTCGCCAGACCGGCCTCGACAGCCGCCTTGTGCTTGTGCCCGACATAGATCTCGGAGGCCGGATCGTTGCCGACGAGGACGGTCGCGAGCCCGACGTGCCCGAGCTCGCGAACGTCGTCGGCCACCTGGGCGCGAATACGCGCCGCCGGGCCGGCGCCGGTCATGAGGACTGCCCCCATCGAGCCGGGTACGTTATCGCCGCAATGCCGACGCTGACGGCGGTCATTCCCGCGACGAACGAGCCGCCGACGCTCACAGCGTGCCTCGCCGCAATCGAGGCAGCCGACGATGGGCCGGAGCAGGTCGTCGTCGTCACGGAAGGCGGCGGCCCGGCAGCGGCACGCAATGCCGGCGCGCGCGACGCGACGGGCGACGTGCTCGTGTTCGTCGACGCCGACGTGCTGCCGCACGCCGACGCCTTCTTGCGCATCCGCCGGGCGTTCGACGAGGACCAAGGCCTAACCGCCGTCTTCGGCTCGTACGACGACGCGCCGCCCGCACCGGGGGCAGTCTCGGGCTTCCGCAACCTTCTCCACCACCATGTCCATCAGGAGGGTGCGGGCGAGGCGATGACGTTCTGGGCCGGGCTCGGGGCCGTGCGCACCGAGGCTTTCCGCGCCGCCGACGGCTTCGACGCCGAGCGCTACTCCGTCCCGTCGATCGAAGACATCGAGCTCGGGGCGCGGCTCGTCGAGAACGGCGGCCGGATCGTCCTCGACCCTCGCCTCCAGGGAACACATCTCAAGGCCTGGACACTCGAGACCATGGTTCGGACGGACTTCTGGCAGCGCGGCGCCCCGTGGGTTGAGCTCGTGCTCTCGCGCGGCGTGGACAGCGCGGCACTCAACCTCGGCTGGCGGCACCGCGCAAGCGCGCTCGCGTCGGTCGTCGTCGTCGTGTCGCTCCTTCGCGGACGGACGGCCCCGGTGCTCGGCGGCCTCACAGCGCTCGTCGCCCTCAACGCAGCGTTCTACGAGCTGCTCGCCCGCCGGCGTGGCGCGCGCGAAGCCGCGCTCGGCGTCGGCCTTCACGCGCTCCATCACGTGACAGGAGCGGCGTCCGTCCCCGTCGGCGTCGCGCGTCACCTCCGCGCCGGGCGCACGCGCTGACGTGCGCGTCCGCCGGCTGACGACCGGCCGCGTCCGTGGCAAGCGGAGCTCGAGCGGCGCCCGGCGCTACCTACGCGGCGGCTGGAGCGACACGACGCTCCCAGTCCACGCGTTCGCCGTCGACCACCCTGCGGGCGTTTGCCTGTTCGACACCGGCCAGACCGCGCGCGCGACGGCAGGCGGATACCACCAGTGGTGGCACCCCTACCTGCACCTGGCCCGCTTCGAGCTCGAGCCCGCCGACGAGGTCGGCGTCCAGCTCGATCCCTCCTCGGTCCGCTGGGTCGTGCTCTCGCACCTCCACACGGACCACGTCGGCGGGCTCCGAGCTTTCGCGCACGCGGAGGTGCTGGTCGCGAAGGCCGAGTGGCAGCGGGCGACGGGCACCAGCGGGAAGATCCGGGGCTACGTCCCCCAGCACTGGCCGGAAGGGCTCGAGCCCGTGCTCGTGGCCTTCGCCGGGCCGCCGGCCGGCCCGTTTCCGGCGTCACACGACGTGGCAGGAGACGGCTCGCTGCTGATGGTGCCGCTGCCCGGGCATACGCCCGGTCACGCAGGGCTGCTCGTCGACGGCACTCTCCTCCTCGCCGGGGATGCGTCGGACACGCCGGCGGGGTTGACGGCTCTGAAGGCGCACGATGACGCGATCGCCCCCGAGTACTCTTCCGCCGAATGACGTGGCCGAACCTGTTCGTCGTCGGCGCCGCGAAGGCGGGGACGACATCGCTCTGGCGCTACCTCGACCAGCACCCCGCGATCTACATGTCTCCGGTGAAGGAGCCGCACTACTTCTCGTCGTTCACGCCCGGCCTGTTTCCGGCGGTGAAGGACGAAGGCGAGTATCTCCGCCTGTTCCGCGACGCGGGCGACGCGTCCCTTCGCGGCGAGGCGAGCGCGTCGTACCTCTGGGATCCCCAGACCCCGGGCGCCATCCGCGAGAAGTCTCCGGACGCGAAGATCGTGATCTCGCTTCGCGACCCCGTCGAGCGGGCGTATGCGTTCTACTGGACCGGCGTGAAGTACGGCGGCCGGCAGGAGCCCTTTCTCGATGCCGTCGAAGGCGAGCTCGCACGACCGGAGGCCGAGTGGCACGACACCCTCTACGTCGGCTACAGCCTGTACGCAGACGCGGTCGCCCGCTATCTCGACGCGTTCGACGGCAATGTCCACGTGCTCTTCTTCGAGGAGCTGAACGCGGACACGCGCGGCGAGGTGCGCCGCCTGTTCGACGCGCTCGGCGTCGACTCGGGCGTCGCGGACACGATGGAGGTCGAGCGCCACAATCCGTTCGCCCTACCGCGCAGCGAGCTGACGCGGCGGTTCCTGACGTCGAAGCCGCTCCGCGCCGTCGGTCGTGCCGTAGTGCCATCGTCCCGCCGCGAGCAGGTCGAAAGCGTCTTCCTCACCTCGACCGACCGGCCGGCGATGGAGCCAGAGGCTCGGCGGCTGCTCGAGGACGCGTTCTCGGATGACACTGCGCGCCTCTCGACGATCCTCGGGAGGGAGCTCCCGTGGTGAGGCGATGAAGGTCGGGTTGGCCGGTCTCGGCTGGGCGGCGCAGGCCTTCCACCTACCCGCGCTTCAGTCTGTCCCGGGAACGGCGGTCGTCGGCGGCGCGGATCCGTCATCCGAGCAGCGCGCCGCGTGGACGAAGGCGACGGGTACCCCCGCGTTCGAGACGTTGTCCGAGCTGCTGGCGGAGACGGGCGCCGAGGCTGTCGTGATCGCGACGCCCCCCGACTCGCATGCGGGTCTCGCCGTCACGGCGCTCGAGGGCGGCGCGCACGTGCTCTGCGAGAAACCGTTCGTCGAGACGGTCGAGCAGGCAGACCGTGTGCTCGCCGCGGCGACGGCGGCCGGCCGCCAGGTCGCGATCAACCACCAGTACCGCGACAAGCCCGTCTTCCGCGCCGTCAAGGAGCGCGTCGGCTCGGCCGACGTGGGTCGCCTCGTCTTCTGCCAGATCGAGCAGCTGATGGATCTCGCGCCGTGGGACGAGCCCGTCGCCTGGCGTGCGGCGATGCCGAACCGGACGCTGTTCGAGGGCGGCGTGCACCTCGTCGACCTGATGGTCGATCTGTTCGGCGAGCTACCGGAGGCCGTGTATGCACGGCACTCCTCAGGGCTCGAGACGGAGCGGTCGGCCGACGCTATCCACCTCGTCACGCTCGAGTTCCCCGGCAACCGCCTCGGGCAGATCACGATCGACCGGCTCTGCAAGGCAGGGACGCGCTACATCGAGCTGCGCGCCGACTGCGAGCACGCGTCGCTTCGCGCCTCGCACGGCGGGCGGATCATGCTTCAGGCCGGTATCAAGCGTGCGGAGCGGCCCGGGATCCGTCTGCACTACGGCCTCGGCGGCGTCGCGTGGGTCGAGCGCGGCATGCACCGGAAAACGATCGCGCGGAATCCCAAGGACCCTGGGATCATCGCGACGAAGACGCTGTTCCGCCGAATCTTCGCCGCCTTCGAAGAGGGGATCGAGCCGCCGTCCTCCGGACGAGAGGCGCGTGGCGTCCTGGCCGTGATCGAGGCGGCCTACCGCTCGGCAGAAACGGGCGAGCGGGTCGTCCTCGCGGCTGCCGCATGAGCACGCTTTCGGCGCGGGTCGCCGAGGCTCGCTGGTACCACACGCTCGAGTTGCCCGGAGGCGTTGTCACGCCAGGGCGCTGGGACACGCGGCAGCTGCTCCACAAGCTGCCGTTCCCTGCCGACCTCACGGGCGCGCGAGCGCTCGACATCGGCACCTGGGACGGGTTCTGGGCGTTCGAGATGGAGCGCCGCGGCGCAGCCGAGGTGATCGCGATCGACGTCGACGACGTGCGGCGCTGGGACTGGCCGCTCCCTCCGCCGCCCGGCGGCGTCGAGTCGCTGCTCGCGCGGAAGTCGGCCGACGCCGGGTTCACGATCGCTCACCGGGCGCTCGGCTCGGCGGTCGAGCGCCGAGATCTCTCGGTGTACGACCTCGACCCGGCGGCCGTCGGCAGCTTCGACTTCGCGTTCCTCGGCTCCCTCCTCCTCCACCTTCGCGATCCGGTCGGCGCTCTCCAGGCGGCGCGCTCCGTCGTACGGGGAACGCTGCTCGTCTGCGACCAGATCTCGCTCACGCAGACGTTGCTACGGCCGTTCTCTCCGGCCGCCGACCTCGCCGTGCGGCGCGAACCGCACTGGTGGACGCCGAACAAGAAGGCGCTCGAGCGCTTCGTGGCGAGCGCCGGCTTCGAGATCCTCGCGACGGGCGGGCCGATCCGGCTCAAGCCGGGGCCAGGTGCGCCGCGCTCGCAAGACGTGCTCCACCGCATCGGCATTCCCCATGCCTGGGTCCTGGCGCGGCCGGCGAGCCCTACGTAGCGGGAGGCTCCTCGAGCCACCACGGCACGTAGGCACGGGTCGGCTGCGGGCGCTTTCCCGAGCACGTAAGCACCCAGACCTGCGCGAATTCGTGCAGCCGCAAGCCGCGGACCGCGAGGTGCAAGACGCCGGCGAGCAGCTTGCTGTCGCGGTAGCGGACGCCCTCGCCGTGCGCGGCGACGCGCTCGAAGTAGCCGCGGAGGATCTCGCGCCACTGCTTGAGGTCGGCGAGGAACACGTGGTCGGGATCGAGCAGGCCCGCCTGCGACCAGGGCGAGGGGACGCGAAAGCGAGCGACGCCGTCCGGCTCGAGCACCCGATGAATCTCGTCGAGCACGGCGTACGGGTCGCGAAAGTGCTCGAGCAGCGACGATGCCTCGACCTCGGCCACCGAGCCGTCGGGAAACGGGAGCTCTCGCACGTCGGCCACGACGTCGACCGTCGGCAGCTCGCGCGCGTCGACGTTGACGAACCCTGCGAGCGGACGGTTCCCCGAGCCGAGGTTGAGCCGAAGCGGAGTCTCCTGCTCGGTCACGCGCCGGCCGAGGATACCGCGGCAAGAATCGCCATCGTCCGTTCCGCGGTGGTGCGCCACGAGAAGAGCCGCGCACGCGCGGGCCCGAGCTCTGCGTAGCGGCGGCGTTCATCGTCGTCACCGAGCAGCGCGACAAGGCCTTCCTCCAGCTCGTCCTCGGTCGGTTCGTCGACGAGCAGCGCCGCGTCGCCCGCCACCTCCGCCAGCGAGGAGGATCGCGTCGTGAGGACGGCCGTCCCGGCAGCCATCGCCTCGAGCACCGGCAGCCCGAAGCCCTCGTACGCGGACGGGTACGCGAAGACGTCCGCGGCGTGGTAGAGCGCGGGGAGATCGGTGTCGGGCACGTAGCCAAGCAGCCGCACCGAGCCCGCGACGCCCGCGTCGCGAGCCATCTGCGTAACAGGCTCCGCGTTCCCCTCTCCTGCGACCACCAGCAAGTGGTTAGAGCCGACGCGGGCACGCGCGGCGGCGAACGCCCGCACGAGCGCCGGCAGGTTGCGGCGGCGTGCGAGCTTGCCCACGAACAGGCAGAACGGCGCGTCCGCGAGCCCGTGCCGCTCTCTGACCGCAGCGAGCGCCGTTGCGGCCGCGGCGTGCGAAGAACTCTTCGCCGCAGCCGTTCGGGACGACGGTGATGCGATCGGGGTCGACGGCGTAGAGACGCGCGATGTCGCGCTTCGACGTCTCGGAGACCGTGATCACGTGGAGCGCCCGGCGGGCGGAGCGCGCGATCGCCTCGTGGCGCCAGCGCTGGCGGAGGCCGGAGCCGGGTGGCATGAACGCCGTCAGAGCGTCGTGGACCGTGACGACGAACGGCCCGCGATACGAAAGCGGCGCGGCGTAGGACGGGCAGAAGAGCAGGTCCGTCTCACGCGACGCAGCGCGACCGCACGTCCAGTGGAACCACGCGCCGAGACCGGCGCGTTCCGGGAGCACGCGCGCCGTCAGCGGTGGAGGAACCGCCGTGCCCGGCGGGACGAAGACACGAACCTCGTCGAACGGCAGCGGCTCCGCAGCCCACGCTCCGAGCAGCTCGGCGACGTAACGCCCCACCCCGGTCCGCGCTCCCACGAGCCGGTGGCCGTCGACGCCGAGGACGACGCGCGTCACTTGCGCACGGCGAGCCGGCTGGAAGCCGTCGCGCGGCGACCGTCGGTCGCCGTGGCCGTGAGCTTGAGCGCGTACGTCGCCGGCGCGAGCGTGCGGCCGAACGCGATCGTGCTCTTCCCTGCCGAGCGGGCCACACGTACCCGGAGGACGACGCGCTGACCACGAAGAACGTCGAGTCGGATCGCAGCCCGGTCCGACAGCGTGACCGGGAGCCGCGCCGCCTGGCCATGCGTCGCTGTGATCGCCGCGGACGTGCGGACGACGAGCGGAGCCCGGAGATCGGCGGATACGACGCGCACGCGATCGTTCTCCGAGTCGCCGACGAGAAAGCCCGACGCGTCCCAGAGCACGGCCACCGCCTTCGGCATGTCGAGCTGAGCGGCGACGGCCGGGCCGCCGTCTCCTGCATAGCCGGCGACGCCGGTTCCGGCCACAGTGGTGATGGTCCCCGACGGCGAGACGCGCCGGACGCGGGCGTTTCCGGCGTCCGCGATCAGAAACCCGCCGTCGGCCAGCACCGCGACGTTGTGCGGCTGGTCGAGCTGCGCGGCCGTCGCCGGCCCGCCGTCGCCCGAGAAACCGGCCTTCCCCGTCCCGGCCACCGTCGCGATCGTCCCCGCCGCAGAAACTTTCCGGACACGGTTTCCGCAAACGACGAGAAAGCCGCCCGCCGGTAGCGGGGCGACGCCGAACGGCTCGTCGAGCTGCGCGGACACGGCCGGCCCTCCGTCCCCGGAGAACCCCGGCGCACCGGTGCCCGCGACCGTCGAGATCGTCCCGTCCGGCGCGACCATGCGGACGCGGTTGTTGTCGGTGTCGGCGATCAAGAGCGCGCCGTTCTTCCGCACGGCGACGCCGTGTGGCGCCCAAAGCCGCGCAGCCGTTGCTGGGCCCGCGTCACCGGCGAAGCCGGCGCTGCCGACGCCGGCGACCGTCCTGATCGTTCCGTCCGGCGCCACCGCGCGCACGCTGTCGTTGCGCGTATCCGCAAGAACGAAGCCGCCGGCCGGCAGCACGGCGACGCTGTGAACAAAATTGAGCAGCGCCGCGGTCGCCGGCCCGCCGTCCCCGGCGTAGCCCGCCTCGCCGGTGCCGGCGGCGATCGCCGAGCTTCCGTCAGGAAACACGCGGCGGACGACGTTCTCGAACGGCTGGGCGACGAGGAAGCTCCCGGACGGCTCGACCGCGATGCCACGGGGATGATCGAGCTGCGCGACGGTCGAGATCGTTCCCGGGCTCGCGGCAGATCCCGCTAGCGCGACGTTCGCTGCGACGATCGCGAGCGTCCCGGCGATGGCGAGGGCTCGGCGCACGCGCATCACGCTAGCGCGGCGTCGAGGCTCCGGCGCCGTACCCGTAGCGGAGGCGCAGCGGCCACGAGAGCCGCTCGATCGTCCTCCTGTCGCCCGGAGGAGACTGCGTGAGCCAGGCGTCGTCGCGCCTGATCGCGATCGTGCCCGTCGAGAGCCGCATCTGGTTACCCGCGACGTTGTGCGTGGGCTCGATCGCCACGCTCCCGTCCGCGGAGAATGGCGATGCTGCCTGGTTCTCCCCGATCAGCGCCGTGATAGCGCCGATCGCCTCCTGCGGGCGCTCGGCGAAGTCCTCGTAGCGCAGGCGCAGGTAGCGCGCCGGCCGCCGGGCCCAAAGGAGCTCGATCGCCGCGTTCCACGAGTCCCAGAGGAGCGCGTGCGTGAGCGTCCTGTAGCGAGGGTTGACGCGCGCGCGGGAGTAGCCGGACGCGGCCGGGCTACGTACGACGTGGAGCACGTGGAGATCGACGCCCGGCGTCGCGTCGAGGATGCGTCCTACCGTCGGCGACTTCGAGCTGTCGACGACGACGCGCGCCTGGGCCACTGCCGCCGCCTCCCGGACGACGGCCGACAGCGCGCTCCGGTAGGCCGGCGACGGTACGGCACGGGGACGAAGGAGAACGGCCGGCAGCTCGCGGATCGCCATGTAGTAGCGGTCGGGCCGAAGCGTTTCCGGGGAGACGCCGGCCGCGGTCAGCACGGCCGTCCAAAACGGGCATTCGCGCACGAGCTCCCCGCAGCCGCAGCGATCGCCGTTCTCGACCGCGGACGAGAGGTAGTAGAGCTCTCCGACGGAGACCACCCCATCCAGCTGGCCGAGGATCTGTGAGATCACGGTCGTGCCGCTGTGCGGTACGCCGGCGATGTAGAGCACCTTCGTCGGCTCAGAGCTCATCCGGTCTCCTTGCGCACGGCGAGCAGGACCTGGGACGCGAGGTGACGTGATCCGCCGGGTGGTCGCCGCGCCTCGACGCGTAGCCCGGCCGACTCGAGCGCGGTCACGAGCGACGCCACTGAGCGGAGCGCGAGGGCCGGCGGAGCCGGGCGGCCGCGCGGAACGACGCGCTTCGCGGCCCGTACCGCGGGATAGAGGACGCGCCCCCGCCAGAGATGGCGTGGCGAGGCGTGGTTCGGGAAGCTGACAACAGCCCTGCCTCCGGACCGCAGCACGCGGGCGAGCTCCAGCGCCGCGCCGCCGAGGTCGTCGGTCGCGTACTCGAGGACGCCCGTGGCAGCGACGGCGTCGAAGCGCTCGTCGTCGAAAGGCAGCCTTGCGATCGAGCCTTCGCCCAGCTGATCGGCGATCGCCGGCAGGCGCTGACGCGCCGCCTCGACCATCGCCGGCGAGAGGTCGACGCCCCAGACGGTCCACCCGCGCTCGATCAGCTCGGCGCAGAGACGGCCGGCGCCCATGCCCACGTCGAGAACGTCGCCCGGACCGTCTCCGATCAGCGCGAGCGCGTCGGCCAAACGCCTGCGGAGGATCCGGCCGCCGCGGCCCGGGTCGTCGTACGCGCGGTCGTAGCGCTCGGCCTGCTTGTCGAAGAACGCGCCGACGTCGTTCATCTGCGCACCGCCAGCGCAAACAAGGTGTGTCCCCACGGAACGCGTATGCCGAGACGCAGAGCCCTCACCTCGAGAGCGAGGGCCGCGCCGCCAACGAGAGAAGATGCCGGCCCCGGCGCCGCCGGGAGGCCCGAGCCCGACGTCGTCGGCGCGCGGGGCGATTGCCCGCGAGCGGCCCCTGCGGCCGAGAAGAGCGCGTTCGCATACGTGATCCGCTCGACCGAGAGACCAGCCCGCTCGAGCTCCGTGCGGAGCGAGCTCGCGTCGTAGAGCCGCCAGTCGTCGCGCTCACGCCGTGCGGTTCGCCCGCCGTTCGTACGCACGGCGAGCACGCCACCCGGCCGTAGCACCCGCCGCAGCTCTGCGAGGCTCGGAGCCAGCTCTCGCTCGTGGACGTGCTGGAGGACGTCGTTCGAGACGACGACGCCGAACGAGGAGTCCTCGAATGGAAGCTGTGCGAGGGGGCTTACCTCGAGCTCCGCTGTCGGCACTCGGCGCCGCGCGAGCTCGATCGCCTCCCCGCTCATGTCGACCCCGCTCAGCACGCCGAAGCGGCCGGTCTCGGCCGCCCGGAGCAGGAACCCGCCGGTCCCACAGCCCGCGTCGAGCAACGCCCCACGGTCATGAAGCCACGGCTCGAGCAGCGCCAGCTCGATGTCGATCATCCCCTGCGTCCACCAGTGGCTCGCATCGATGTCCGCGAGCCGCGTGTAGTAGTCGGCTGGAACGTCCTTCATCGGCCGGAGGAACGTGCGAGCCGCAGCCGCCCGCTGTCGAGATCCGGCGCGACGCGGCTGACACTGCGGGCGTTGAGGACGAACGTGAGCACCCCGGCCGCGACGCTGACGACCGCCGCTCCGATCAACCCGAAGACGAGGATCGCGATCAGGTCCGCGATCACGACGAAGATCGCGACCACGATGCTGTTGCGCATCAGATCGACCTGGCGGTCGCGGGCGATCAGCACGCTTCCATACAGGCCGGCGAGCACTGCCGGCGGGATCCTCCACGCCAGGATCGCGAGGATCGGGATCGCGGCTTCGTAGCGCTGCCCGAACGCCACCGGGATCAGGAGCGAGGACAGCGAGACGCCGGCCGCGACGAGCACGCCGATCCCGAACGCCCGGCGGAGCGCGCGTCCGTGGAGCGCGGCGGCCTCCTCGTGCCCCGTCGCGCTGAAGGCCGACAGGAACGCGAGCGAAAAGAGGCCGACGGCGCTCGTGACGAAGAACGCGGGCTTGGAGGCGACGCTGTAGATGCCGACGTCGTGTGGCCCGAGCGCGAGGTCGATCACGAGCACGTCGAACGAGATCACCGTGGAACGCGCGACGCCGTTGACCATCAGCGGCGTCGACTGCCGCAACGTCGACTTCCACTCGGCGAGATCGATGCGTGGCCGCAGCGACCAGATCCCGCCGCCGACGAGCTGGAGGATGACGAGCGCGTAGACGAGCGCTGCGAGAGCCTCGAGCACCGGCACGCGCTTCATGTCGGCGAGCCCGGCCACGAACAGGACGACACCGGCGAGGACGACGACACGCGAGATTGCCTGCCCGGCCGCGATCGCGCGCGAGCCGCCGACGCCGAGCACCATCCAGCGCAGGTTCAGCGCCGTCGCCGGCAGCACGAGCGCGAACAGGATCAGTGTCTCGCGCGTGACGGAGGACCGGGCGAAGATCGCCACTCCACCGGCAAAGAGGACAGTGGCCGCGAGCGACATCGCGAGCCGGAGGCCGAGGACGTGCTCGGCGATGTGCCGGAAGCGGTCCGGGCGCCTCGCCACCTCGCGCACGTTGAGGATCTCGGTCCCCGAGTCGACGACGAGCGAGACCCAGCCGACGAGCGTCAGCCCGAGCGTGATCACGCCGAAGCCGAACGGCCCGAGCCTGCGCGCCAGCAACAGGACGATCACGAAGCCGATCAGGCGCGTGAAACCCTCGCCGACGAAAAGCGCAGAGAAACGCCGGACGACCATCCGCCAGCCCTGCGCGGCCGTCACCTGCTGCACGTCGCTCATGCCTGCCGATCCACCGCGTGGTCGCTGCGGACGAGCCGCCTCATGCGTGCGGCGAGCGCCCGCGTGGCGATCTGGCGATCGAGCGCACCCTCGATCGCGCGCCGCAGCCGCTCCGGATCGCGGAGATAGTGCGCGTCTACCCGCTCGAGCGCGTACGGATCCGAGGAGGGCCGCACGACGGCAGGGCCTCCGCCACATGCCGCCCCGTACGTCTCGCGGACGAGCGTCGCTGCGGACGCCGAAGGCCGGCTGCCGTAGGGCCACGCGAAGCTCGAGACCTCCGCGCCGGTCAGATCCTCGAGCCGCGCGCGCGACGCGACGACCTCGTCGCGCGCGGCCGCGTCGTCGAGCTGCGCGAGCGGGCGGTGCGCGACGCCGTGCGAGCCGATCTCCCAGCCGGCGCGGGCGAGGCCCGAGAGCGCCCCGGCGGAGGCCAGTGCGAGCCTCGGCGCCCAGGACGCCTGGGTCGGCCAGTCGTTCGCGCCCCCGACGTGCCCCGAGACGCAGTAGACCGTGGCCCGCACGCCGTGGACGGCGAGCAGCGGAGCGGCGTGCTCGGCGACGCTCGCGCACCCGTCGTCGAAGGTCACGGCGACGGCTCGCTCGGGCAATTCGCCGGCGCGCAGGCGCGCTGCCAGGTCGCGGACGGTCAGCGTCTCGGCGCCCGACTCGGCGATCACGGCGACGTGCTCGGCGAACACGGCCGGGTCGATGCAGAGCGGCTCAGGACCGCGCTCGACGGCGTGGTAGGTGACGATCAGCGTCACGCCGCTGCCCGCTCTTTCGCCTCGCCGATCGCGTCGTAGTAGCCGGCGACGTGCACGTCCTCGGTCCAGAGAGACCGCCAGGCGGCTCGCCCGCTGGAGCCGAGGTCGGCGCGCAGCGACGGGTCGTCGAGCATGCGCCCGACCGTAGCGACGAGCTCCTCCACCGTCGAGTACACGAGCCCGCCGCCCGAGTCGGAGACGAGCTCCGGCAGTGGGCCGAGGTCGTTGACGATGATCGGCGTCCCGTGCGCCATCGCCTCCACGCCGACGATGCCGAACGTCTCGAAGCCGACGGACGGCACGAGCAGTGCAGTCGCTCCTGCGTAGAGCGCGCTCAGGCGCGAGGCGTCGACGGATCCGAGAAAGCGCACATGCCGGAGATCCGCCGCTGAACGCCGGAGCTCCGCGGCCAGCGTCCCGTCACCGGCGACGACGAGATCGGCGTCGCGGAAGCGCCGGAACGCCTCGAGCAGCACCTGCACGCCCTTGATCCGCTCGAGCCGTCCGGCGAACAAGAAATACGGCCGGCCGTCGTTCTCGTAGCGCTCACCGGTGACGCTCGCCTCCGGCACGAACGGCGGCAGGCAGCGCATGGGTCGTAAAAACCCGCGCGCGCGGTGCGCCTCGATCGTGAACCGGCTCGGGGCAAGGAAGAGGTCGACCTCGGGCACGGACCGCGCGAGAATCGCGCGTCGAGCGCCACAGCTGCGGCGGACGGTGGAAGCGAAGCGTGCAGCGCAGGCAATGAGGCTCCTCGCACGGTTCGCGGTTGTCACGGAAGAGCACGTGCATCGGGCAGACGAGCCAGTGCTCGTGCGTCGTGTACACCTTCACGGCCTCGCCGTAGCGGAGGATCTCCGGCCCGCCGACGAGCGAGACGTTGTGGAAGTGGATGACGTCGAAGGCTCCGCCGGACAGCACCTCGGCCAGCTCGTGCCCATAGAACGCAGGCCGGCCGGTGAGGTACGCGGCAAGGGAAGCGGCCCTCGGCAACCGTCGCTCGAGCGGATGAAGCGTGATCCCGGTCTCGGCCGGCGTTACGGTGGCGCCGTTTCCGCCCAGCGCGCGATACGCGTCCGCCGAGTAGACGACCGTCACCTCGTGCCCACGCCGCGCGAGTGCCTGCGCGAGCCGCTCGGTGTAGACGGCGTCGCCGCCGAAGTGGTGCGGCGGATAGAAGGTCGTGACCATGCAGACGGAGAACGGCTCAGCCACCGACCGCCTCCCGCAGGACTTGCTGGAGCTTGCGGCCGGCGGCGTCCCAGGTCAGTCCCGCGACGGCCGCTCGAGCCTCGGCCCCGAGGCGGCGCCGGAGCTGGCCGTCTCCGACGATCTGAAGCAGCGCGTCGGCGAGCCCGGCGCTATCGCCCACCGGGACGTAGAGCGCCGCGTCGCCGAGCGACTCGCGGTGCGCCGGAATGTCGCTGAGCACGACCACCGTGCCCGCCGCCGCCGCTTCGACGGCGGGTAGCCCGAAGCCCTCGGAGGCGGAGGGAGAGACGAAGGCGAGCGCCCCCGCGTACAGGCAGGCGAGCGTCTCGTCCGAGACATGGCCCGGCAGGATCACGCGCTCCGTCAGCCCGAGCTCCTCGATCCTCCGCCGCACGTCGGCCGCCGACGAGAGGTATGCCTCGTCGTCGAGCGCGCCGACAACGACGAGCCTTGGCGCCGGCACGACGCGCGCGACGAGCGTCGCGAACGCGTCGAAGAGGACGTCGAGCCGCTTGTGCGGGCTGACGCCGCCTGCGTAGACGAGGTACGACGCGCCGCTGTCGAGCCCGAGAGCGTGAAGCTCGGCGTCGATCGCATCCTGGCTCCGTGGCCCGAACACGCCCTCGGGCGCCTCGGGCACGACCGCGATCCGCTCCTTAGGCACGCTCAGTCGCTCGGCGATCAGCGTGCGCGACGTCTCGGAGACTGTGAACACGCGGCGGGCGCTCCGCATCGCGCTCGAGCGCTTGAGGCGCCAGCGGGCGCGGGCCGCGCGCGACGGGAACGTCAGCTCGGGCAGCTCCTCCGCGATCAAGTCGTGCACGCCAACGACCGTCGGCGTCCCGACGACGGGGAACCACGTATAGATGGACGGAAAGAGCATGACGTCGAGGTGCGCGCGTGACGCGGCCCGCGAGAGCCGGAACACGTCGGCGAGCGGCCGGTAGGACTGGGCGGACGCCGCCTCCGACGGAGCCCTGCTGACCTGTACAGCGCACACGACTGCCGTGGCGGGCAGCTCGGCCTCTCTCGCCGATGCCTGGTCGATGAACAGCGTGTACCGCGAGTCCGTGTCGAGCTCCACGAGACGGCCGACGGCGTTGCGGGCGAAGCGGCCGTACCCGCGCCTGTTCGTCCAGCTCGTCGCGTCGACTCCGACCTTCACCCCTACCGCACCTCGAGCAGGCTGTCGCCTGCCCCTGCGACGTAGCCGACAGCCTCTCCGATCGCCCACGTGACCGTGTACGCGAGCACGAGCGGCGTTGCCAGGAGAAACTGGCGGCCGTAGCCCCCGCGGGCGAGGACGTTCCGCGCGATGCGGTAGTAGAGAAGCGGCGGCAAGAGCGGGGCGCCGAGCGCGTACAGCCAACGCTTCGGACCCAGCGTCGAGTTCCTCATGCCCGCGTACGATCGGCTGTAGTGCCACCGCTGCGAGAGGAACTCGCCGAGGCCGAAGTCCTTGTCGTGCTCGAGCACCATTTCGGCCGAGCAGTAGAGCTCGAAGCCTCGCTCGCGCAGACGCGGATGGAGCCACGTCTCCCAGCGCCCCTCGCGCAAGAGGTCCTCGATCTCGGCGAGCGCGGCGCGGTCGTAGGACACGTTCATCCCCGTCAGATCGCCGATCGGCCCTTCGGGAAGCGGCTCCATGAACCGGCTGTACTCGCAGAAGAAGGCCGCCCAGTCGCGGATGCGCCGCGTCGCGACGTTGCGGATCGGCCCGCCGACGACGCTGTGCCCCGCGCCGTGGGCGGCGGTGACCGAGGGCGCCCAGGCAGGCGTCACGCGGCAGTGGTCCTCGATCAGCGCGACGGCGGCGCCTGCGCGGCGAAGACGCCCGCGGCCCGCAGCGCCGGCACGGTCTGCGGCTCGTCGAAGGTGAGCAGCCGCACCGCGGGCCACGTCTCACGCAGCTTCGTCCGCGTCTCGTCGTCCGTCGAGTCGGCGACGATCACCTCCGCGTCGGGCGCGAACGAAGCCAGCGACTCGAGGCAATGGCCGACATAGGGCAGGCCGTTCACGGACGCGATCACGACCGAGAGCTCGGGAGCCGTCATCGTCCACGGAGGCTATCCAGATGCCCGGCGGCCTCTCCCGTTGCCCACGCGACGTCGTACGCGACCATCACGGGCAGCGCGAGCAGGAAGCGCCCGCGCAGCCGGCCGCGGGAGAAGACCTCGCGCGCCGTTCGCGCGAGCAGGACGACGGGCACGAGGACTGCCGCCCCGATCCCGACCGCGTTCCGGGAGCGGGAGAAGTGGGCGCCACGCTGTCGTCCGTAGGCGCGGCCATGCAGGAGGCGCTGGCGCATGAAGGCCCGAAAGCCGGCGGAGCGCCCCTGGTAGACGACGAGCTCGGGCGAGTGGAGCAGACGGTAGCCCCGGTCGCGGAGCGCCCTGTTGACGTCGGGCTCCCAGAACCCGTCGCGATAGGTGTCCTTCACCGCCAGCAGCGCCTCCCGCCGGTAGACCGCGTTGTCGCCCGGCAGGTCGACCGTCTCCCGGGGCTCGAACGGGAGCATGTCGCGCGCATACCGGCAGAAGTACTCGGCCCAGTCGCGCAGGCGCAGGCCCGCTCCGGGCTCGATCGCTCCTCCGACGGCCGCAGCCTGGGCCGACAGGCGCCGTGCCGTCTCCAACCAGTCAGCGGCTGGTCGCATGACGGAGATCGTCAGGCACACGATCTCGCCCTCGGCCGTGTCGATCCCATCGCGCCATTGCTCGGGCACGAGCAGGTCGCGACCGTCCCGGATGGAGACCTGGATGCCGCCGGGCAATGGCCTCAGCGGCTCGAGCACGTCGCCCAACGAGCCCGCGCCGTTCTCGCCGATGACGAGAGAGACCGTGCGGTCGTCAGTCGACGAGGTCGACATCGAGCAGCGCGTCGATCGCGTCACCCTCCTCGTGATACTCGTCCTCGGTGTTCACCGACCACACGTCGTGCTCGGTGCCGTCGACGAGGTTGAGCGTCGCGAGGATCGCGGTCCACATCGAGTGGTCCTGGTTGTTGTAGCGGTGCAGGCCGTTGCGCCCGAACGTCTCGAGGCCCTCGAACGCCTCGAGGTACCCACGGAGCACGGCCACCGCCTCGCGGTAGTTGCCGTCGTACATCGGATAGGCCTTCGGCACGCGGACCTTGACGCCGTCGACGACCGTCGCCGGGTCGACGAGACCGATCTTCGCGAGCTCCTCCGTCGCCAGCGCGACCGCGTCCTCGTCCGAGAGGAGCCAGATGTCGTCGTCCTCGAAGCAGAAGTACTCGACGCCGAGGCACGTCGTTCCAGGCTTCACCATCGCCTCGCTCCAGGCGCCGAAGTTCTGGACGCGCCCCGCCCGTGTGCCGGGGTCGTGGAGGTAGATCCAGTTGTCCGGGAACGGCTGCTCGTCGTCGATGACGAGCGCGACGAGGCAGAGCGACCGGTAGCGCAGCCGCTCGGCGGCGGCCACGATCGCCTCCGGCGGCGCGGGGTCGAGCATGAGGACGAGGTCGCTGAGCGCGAGGCTCGAGAGCACGCCGTCGACCGCCACATCCTCGACCCGGCCTTCGTGCTCGACGGTGACGGTGTGCGGCCGCGTGTGATCGTGATGGATCGCCTGCACGCGCGTCCGCAGATGGACGGGAATGCCTCGCTCTTCGACGCGTGCCTGCACGCGCTCCCACATCTGTCCAGGGCCGAGGCGCGGATAGTGGAATTCCTCGATCAGCGTCGTCGGCGTCGACCGGCTGAGGTGGAGCGCGCGCAGGACCGCCTTGCCGAACGAGAAGTCCTTGATCCGCTGCGCCGCCCACTCGGCACGGATCTCCGAGCCGGGAATGCCCCACACCTTCTGCGTGTACGAGGCGAAGAACGCGTCGTAGAGCCTGGAGCCGAAGTTCCACGTCACCCACTCCTCGAAGGTCTCCGGCTGCGTGCGGGTGGAGCTGACGCGGCAGCGGAAGTACGAGAAGGCACAGAGCGCCGACTCGACGATCCCGAGACGGGCGACGACGTCGCGGGCCTGGAGCGGGTACGCGAGGTACTTCCCGTCGTAGTAGATGCGCGAGAGGCGCGGCCTGACGAGGAACTCGTCGCCCATCACCTCGTTCCAGAGCCGCTCGATCTGCCCGAACTTCGTGAAGAAGCGATGGCCCCCGAGGTCGAAGCGGTAGCCCTTGTACTCGACGGTCTTCGCGATCCCGCCGACGAGCCCGTCGGCCTCGTAGACGACGCCGGGGGCGCCACGCAAACCGAGCACGTACGCCGCCGTCAGGCCCGCGGGGCCTGCTCCGAGCACGGCCGTGCCCACGGACTCCCCGTTCCCCGTCACCGGGGGCCGAGTCTACCCGCCGACCGCTCGCGCGATTCGCGCCTGTTGTCCCCGCGCCGCCCGCAGTATCTCGCCCGCCTCAGGCGGGTCGGAACCCATCGACGCACATGACGAGAGGACCTCGTGAAAGCGCCACACGACGGTGTATCCGTCCGCACGCGGGACGCTGTACCTGAAGGCGCGGGCCATGTCTCCGATCTTCTCCACGCGCGCTGCCGGCCCACCTCTGGCGGCCACCCAGGCAGCGAAGCGTCTGTTGCGCGATGAGAAGATCGAGGTTGCACCCGCACGTGACCGGTAGACGGCCGCGCTGCACTCGAGCCGCCGGCCGCTGGGGGTCGTGAACCCCGCTTGATACCCGGACAGGCGCTCGCGGCGAATGAGCGCGCGCGACCCCGTGGCCCATGGATCTGCCAGCACTCTGTCCAGAGGCACGGAGAACGACTCGGCGGGAACGAGGTCATACCCGTCCGGGAGGTCCGAGAGCTGTGCGACGAGATTCCGGGCGTCGAGCAGCCGCTCCGTCTGTCCGCTCGTCGCGCCGCCGCATCCCGCGAGAGCGAATGGGAGCGCCGCGAGCAGCACCAGCGCTCTCATCGCACGCGACGGCGAGACGCTCGGATGTTGCACGGTTTCACAGGGAGAAGGCGACGAGCGGATTCGAACCGCTGTACAAGGCTTTGCAGGCCTCTGCCTAACCACTCGGCCACGTCGCCGCAGGCGACATCGTATCCCCGGCTAGGGTCCGTCTTCATGGACGGCAACCCAGCGCTCATCCATGAGAAGCTCGAGCAGGCCGCCGGCATTCTCCGAGAGCAGCACGTCGATCTCTGGCTGACGCTCGTCCGCGAGACGCTGCTGACGAAGGACCCGTGCCTCGACCTGATCGCCGGCACCTACTGCGCGTGGCAGAGCGCGTTCCTCGTCGGGGCGGGCGGCGAGCGGATCGCGATCGTCGGCCGCTTCGACGCGCCGGGCCTCGAGCAGATGGGGGCGTACGGCGAGGTGGTCGGCTACGACGAGAGCATCCGCCCCGCGCTCCGCGAGGCGGTCGAGCGGCTCGATCCGGGCTCGATCGCGCTCAACTACTCGGGGAGCGACCCGGCCGCGGACGGTCTCACCCACGGCCTCTGGCTCGAGCTCCAGGAGACGCTCGCCGGCACGCCTTACCCAGAGCGGCTCGTCTCCTCGGAGCACGTCGTCAACGCCGTGCGGGGACGCAAGTCTCCGCAGGAGGTGGCGCTCGTGCGCGCGGCGGCCGCGACGACGGAGGAGATCTTCGAGCGCGTCACGGAGTCGCTTCGGCCCGGCCTCGCGGAGGTCGAGATCGCCGGGCTGATGCATGAGGAGGTCGCCGCGCGCGGGCTCGGCTACGCCTGGGGCCGAGATCACTGTCCGGCGGTCAACGCCGGCCCCGACAAGGTGATCGGCCATGCGCCTCCGGGTGCGCTGACCATCGAGCGTGGCCAGCTCCTCCATGTCGACTTCGGCGTCAGCCAGAACGGCTACTGCTCGGATCTGCAGCGGGTCTGGTACTTCCTCGAGGACGGCGAGACGGAGCCGCCGGCCGATGTCGCTCGCGGCCTGGAGCGACGTCTGGGCCTCCGTGGACGCGGGAGTCGACGTCCTACGTCCCGACGCATCGGCTGGGAGGTGGACGATGCAGCGCGGCGCGCGCTCGTCGACGCCGGCTACCCCGAGCCGAAGTACGCGCTCGGCCACCAGCTCGGGCGCACGGCGCACGACGGCGGCACGCTGCTCGGGCCGCGTTGGGACCGCTACGGCGCTTCCCCGCTCGGGACGGTCGAGGCGGGCAACGTCTTCACGCTCGAGTACGGCGTCCACGTGCCCGACCGCGGCTACGTCGGCCTCGAGGAGGACGTGCTCGTGACGGAGAGCGGCGTCGAGTGGCTGAGCACGCCGCAGCGAAGTCTCTGGGTCGTCGAGTAGGCTCGCCGCGACCACTCTCGAGCCGAAAGCGAGGTTTCGATGAAAGACGGACGACGGCGTCCGCGTCGTCGAGGTCCACAACTACCTGACGCCCCGCTGAGGATTCCGGTGCGATGACGCGGTTCGTCGTCGCCTGCGACGCCGTCCTGCGCCTGGCGAGCGCGGACGTCGAGGTGGCTGCTGAGCATGAGCTGCTCGCCCCGACGCTGCTCCGCTCCCAGGCGCTGTCGGCGATGCACGAGGCCGTCCATCGCGGCGAGATCTCGCAGGAGGAGGCAGGGGAGCGGCTGGCGCGCATCAACGCGATGCCGATCCGCCTGCTCGGCGACGCCGTCCTGCGACGTCAGGCGTGGAAGTTCGCGGACGAGCTCGGCTGGGCCGACACGTACGACGCGGAGTACGTCGCGCTGACGAAGCTCCAGGCGGACGCTTTCGTCACGCTCGACCCGGAGCTGGCGCGCGCCGTCGAGGGGATCGTCCCGACTGCGACGATCGACGCGCTCTACTCAGCCTGATCGCTCAGGGGCTCGCGACGATCGCGAAGCTCGCGCTGCCTCCCGCCTCCACCGCGATCACTCCGCTCGCAGCCTTCGCAGGGACGTCGCACTCGCCCGCGTCGTAGGCGCCGCGGCACCCCCACGCCACGATCGTGCCGTCGTCCTTGAGCGCCAGGCTGTGCCCGCCGCCGCCCGAGATCGCGACCACGCCGCTCTTCGCCGCCGGCGGCACATTGCACTGACCCTCGTTGAAACGGCGGCAGCCCCAGGCGACGACGCTGCCGTCCTTCAGGAGCGCGAGGCTGTGGAACGAGCCCGCCGAGATCGCGATCACGCCGCGCTTGGCCTTCGGGTTCACCCTGCACGAGAGCGTGTCCTGGTGTCCGGGGATGCAGCCCCACGCGACGACGCTGCCGTTCTTCCTCAGCGCGAGGCCGTGGTCCCAGCCGGCGGCGATCGCCGTCACGCCGCTGCGCGCGGCCGGCGGCACGCGACACGAGCGCGGATTCGTGTAGAGGACGTTGTGGCTCGTCTGGCAGCCCCACGCGACGACGCTCCCGTTTCGTTTCAGCGCAAGGCTGAAGCGCTCGCCCGCAGCGACCGCGGCGACGCCGGTCGTCGCGTCCACGGGCACCGTGCACTGGCCCGCGTCGTAGGTGTGGCAACCCCAGGCGATGACCTCACCCGTCTTGCTCAGGGCCAGACTGGTCGCTGTGCTCGCGTCGACCGCGACGATGCCGTGCCTCGCAGCCACGGGAACATTGCACTGGTGGTAATTCGTCGTCCCGCCGCAGCCCCAGGCGATCACGCTCCCGTCCTTCTTCAGCGCGAGATTGTGCGCGAACCCGGCTGCGATCGCTACCACCCCGCTCCGCGCCCGCCCCGGCACGCTGCACTGGCCGTAGTTCTTTACCGTGACGCCCGGATCCACGGGCCTGCAGCCCCAGAAGACCACTCCGCCCGCGGGCGGTGCGGCAGCGCGTGCTGACGCTCGCCAGCAGCAGAGTGGCTGCGCCGGCCACAAGCAGCTTCACGGACAACTGACCTTCGTCTCCCCCTTCACGCAGAAATCGGAGCCCACTCCGCCGTCCAGCACGTCGGAGCCTGGCCCGCCGTCGAGAAAGTCGCTTCCGCCGAGGCCCTTCAGCCGGTCTGAGCCCCTCTGGCCGGCGAGGTGGTTCGCTTCGCCGTCACCGACGAGCGAGTCCGCGAAGCGCGATCCGAGCACCGTCTCGACGCCGGAGAGGCGATCGGCCCCCGAGCCCGTCGCTGTACCGCGCCCGAGGTCCGCGCCGACGGCAGCCGGGGCGTTGGTGTAGTCCGCTGCGTCCCGACCCGGTCCGCCCGAGAGCGTGTCGTCCCCGAGACCCCCGACGAGGATGTCGAGGCTCGGACCGCCCGTGAGAGCGTCGTCGCCGGCTGTGCCGTCGAGACGATCGGCCCCGCACCGCCGTCGAGCTGGTCGTTTCCGTCGTCTCCGCAGATCACGTCGTCGCCGCCGCCCCCGGTGACCCGGTCGTTGCCGGCCCCGGCGTCGATCACGTCGTCGCGTGCCGTCCCGGTGAGCGTGTCGTCGCCGGCCGTCCCGACGACCGTTGCCGGCAGGCCAGCGCACGTGGGCGCTCCGCTCGCGCCCGCGACGTGCGGCGGTCACCAGCGAGCGGCCACGAGCGCGACGTCACCGCGAAGGCTGGAGACGAGGCGA
The DNA here is from genome assembly GCA_963773055.1 of uncultured Actinomycetes bacterium. Lineage (GTDB taxonomy): Bacteria > Actinomycetota > Thermoleophilia > Gaiellales > Gaiellaceae > PALSA-612. Next base: position 975,707 of record CAVYZL010000006.1, read on the forward strand.
GCCATCAGCGTCGGCCGGATCGTGCGCGATACGACCACTGCACCGTGAATCCCGCGGCCCGAGTAGTCCTGCGAGCACATCTCGGTGCACTCCTTACGGTCACCGGGCGGAGTCGGCCGACAGCGGGCCCGTTGCGGTAGCCGACGAGCGCCCATTCGTTGGACGGCCTGGAAGTTCGCGCCCTGCGTAGCCGGTGAAGTTCTTGTGGATGTAGACGAGCTCGAGCATCTCCTCCTGCGAGAACCAGTCCGCGATCGGCGAGTCGTCCTTAACGAAGTCGTCGTGACAGAGCCGCATCATCCGGCCGTACACGACGTAGTTGACCGAGCCTGCGTAGTGGCAGTCCTTGCCGACCTGGACCGACAATCCACACGTCGCGCAGTCGGGCCTCGTACTTCTGTCGCGAACTTCTCGCGGCCGCCCGGACCCGAGCTCCGAGATGTCCCATGCAGACCGCGGCGCCGACGGGAGCGTCACGAGACCGACGCACGCTCGCGTAGCGCCTCGGCCCCGACCAGCCGGCAAACGCGCTGCTTGACTCGCGCGAGCGTCGCACCGAGCTCGTCGGTGATGTCCGGACCGCAGACCTTCTTGCAGCAGACACGCCACCGCGCCTGGCTCTTCGCAGAAGCTAGCCAGGCTCACAGCAGAGCGGCATGCCCGGTCTTGTCCACGCCCTTCGCCGAGCCCGGGGTGCAGCAGAGACCCTTGTAGCACTCGCACGTCGATCCGCAGCAGTAGTAGCCCTGCCGGCCGATCCTCGGCTGCTCCCGTCCGTGCAGCACTGGGGCTCACGCCGGTCGCAGCAGTCGGAGCAACACCCCACCGAGTCGGCCAGCATGCCGCGGCCGCCGTTGGGCGGCCGTCGGCGCCCGTCGTCCAGAAGAACTCCTACGGGCGAAGAGAAGCCAGTCGGTCTGCCGCCGCAGTGCGGATGTCGGCCGGCCCTTCGTCGCTTCGCCGCCGCTGAGCCGCCCTCCGAACACGACCGGCACGGCAGTCGACACGAGCGCGCCGCCCAGCAGGCGCAGCGCACGCGAGCGAGGCATCGGCCTCGCCATCGACCGCGCCAGCTCGTCGAGGAACCGCGTCATCGCACGGGGACGACGCCGGCGAGCAGGCGCGTCTTCGTGTCGTGGCCGGGGTAGTACATCGCGAAGTACGCGAGCCCACCCGGCACGAACGCCCCGGCCGGAGAACTGGTAAATCGCGTAGTGGTCGTAGTCCAGCGGGTTGATCGTCGGACGGAAGGGCGACCGATCCGACGAGGCGCGGATGCGAGCCGACGCGCGTCGCCGCGGAAGGTCTCGACGACGAACGGCGACGCCTTGGTCAGATCTTTGGAGCGACGCAGGTGATCGAGCCGGCCGCGAGCTGCCCAGCTCGGACTGTTGCGTCGAGAAGGTCAGCAGGCGCCTCGCGCGTGCCCGAGGCCAACGTCTTCGGAGGCTCACCGGGCGTGGCCGTTCGGACGTCGCCGCTGCGCAGGTCAGCCAGCACGACCCGGCACACGTCGCGCAGACGAGACTGAAGTCGGTTGCAGTGCCCCACCCGGCGCCATGACCGCCGCCGGACGTGCGCGGGACGAGCGTCTGCGGGTCGAGGTCGAGCAGCTTGACAGGGCCGACGACGGCCTGCGGCGTCTCGAGCCAGCCCAGCCAGATGCGCTTCTTGCCATCGAGGCCGAGCTGCATGAAGAGGTTCCGCTTTCCCTGCTTGACGTACCGCGTGAGCTCGCTGAGCTGACCGTCTTCCGTGCAGCACGCCCAGAGGTAGGACCTGGCGACGTTGCCGCCCTCGGTCATCTTCGCGCCGTCGAGAATCCAGACGGTGCGATCGCCAAGGTCGATCGCGGCGATGGCAACAGGATCGAGCTGCTGAGGTGGGATCTTCTCTGGATCGTCGGGGACGGCTATCGGCGCGCCCACCCGCCCGTTAGCCAACAGTGGTGCGGAGCGGAGGAGGCCCGGCTTGCCGGAGACGTCCGCGGATGTGGAAGACGAGCTGCGAGCCGACGCATCATCATCGGGATCGACCCGCTTGACGTCCGGTCCTCACGAAGGACGAGCCCGTCCCCGACACGGCGGATGCTGCCGAGCCGGACTCCAGACGTGTCGCTAGCGAACCCGATCCAGCCGCGACCCGAGGCCGATCCCACGACCGATGTGCCGATGCCTTCCGGCCAGAAGCTCGTGATCGTCACCCACTGCTTCGGCTTCGCTGCCGCCGACGAGACTGACAAGCGACAGTCGCGCTCAAGAGCGCGGCGGCGATCACGACGCGGCGTCCGATCATCGGTCCTACCCCCTGTGCGGAGAGGGTGCTGCGAGCTAGGGCTCGAGCATATTCGCACTTGCCGTCCTCGGCAACCGCCGAGTGGCCAGCGACGCCAACAAAGTGATGGCCGCCCGGTTTGTCGATCAGCCAGGGCGGGCACAGCCCTACTGAAACGTCCATGCACTGGCGACGCGGAGGGTGACAACCATGTCCAAGACGGTTTTCGAAGTAATGACGCCATACCCGCAGACCATCGACAAGTCGGCGAACGTCGTCGAGGCGGCTCGCCTCATGAAGGAGCACGACGTCGGCTCACTGCCCGTCGTCGAGCAAAACGAGATGCCCGGCGGCCACGGCGTGAACCGACTCATAGGCATTGTGACGGATCGGGACGTTGCGATCCGCGTGGTTGCCGAGAGGCTCGATCCTAAGACGGTTCAGGTCGAGCAGATCTTTAGCGACCATCCCGCCACGGCGTGGCCCGACGAAGACCTTGACGAGGCGCTAGAGCGGATGGCCGAACTGCGCGTCCGCAGGCTGCCTGTCGTCGACGATGACCGCCTTGTCGGCATGCTGGCGCAGGCAGACCTCGCACACGTGGCGAAGGATAAGAAGGTCGCGCACCTGGTGGACGCGATTTCCGAGCCGGCAGCTCCGTAGCACCGCTCTCGCTCTGCGAACTGCGGGCATGGCGGGGAGTATGTGCGCTCGCTTGCAACGGGGCTAGCAGCTCGAGTCTGGCGCGCCAACTCTGAAAACAGAAAACCCTGGCCTAAGCGGGGCTTTCCGAGGAGCGGATGAAGGGGCTCGAACCCTCGACCTTCTGCATGGCAAGCAGACGCTCTACCAACTGAGCTACATCCGCCGGAACGGGCGCATCATAGCTCCGCTGCGTCGGGGCAACGTCGGCCAGGCGGACCGACTCGGCCACGGACGCGCGGCTCAGAGCTCTACCGAGGTGCCTGTATCTGCTGCCCGGTAGAGCGCGTCGATCGTACGCGCCTGCCCCAACGCGTCGGCTCGGCCGAGCAGCGGCGCGGCGCGACCCTCGACGGCATCGGCGAAGTTTTGGAGCTCCAGTCCGTATGCATCCGCATCGGGCACGGCGACGATCTCGTGCTGGTCGCCGCGAGAGATCCGAACTTCACCTGGCCAGTCGGTCCGAAACGGCGCCGTCGCGACCAAAACACCCTCTTCTCCGACGATCTCGAGAGACTGTCGCTGCGGAGCGACGAAGGACGACTCGAACTGCGCGATCACGTTTTCCGGAAAGCGCATCGTCCCGTGCAGGGCCATGTCGACTCCGGTCGTCCCGGTCACCTGCTCCGCGAGCACGGACACGGGCTCGCCCGCGAGAAGACGCGAGTTGCTCACGCAGTAACAGCCGACGTCCATGAGCGCCCCGCCGTCGAGCTCGGGCTGCGCGCGAATGTCGGTCATCATGGCCAAGGGGAACGTGAACGTCGACCGCACGGCGAGCAGTCTTCCGATCGGACCCTTCGCGGACGCGACGCTCGATCGTCGCTGTCTGCGGGTGGTGGCGATACATGAACGCCTCCATCAGCACGAGTCCGACGTTCTGGGCCGCGTCGAAGGCTTGATCGACCTGGGGCGGATGCCGCGAATAGGGCTTCTCGCAGAGCACGTGCTTTCCGGACGCGAGCGCGCGCATCGTCCAGTCGTGGTGAAGCGCATTCGGTAGCGACACGTACACGGCGTCCACATCGGGGTCCTCGATCAGCGAGTTGTATGAGCCGTAGGCGCGTGGAATCCCATGCTGCGAGCCGTATTCGCGGGCGCGCGCATCGTCGCGGCTGGCGACGGCCACGATGTGGACATCGTCTCGCTCGGCGGCGGCGGCGATGATCGGCTCGTTGATCCGAGCGGTCGAGAGCAGACCCAGCCTCATGCGGTCTCTTCGGGTCTGGTCGTAGCTGCCAGAACGTGTGGAGGTGGCTGGGGAGGCTCGTCCGAGCCAGCGCCGGTGGCCTTCAGCAGGCCGTCGATCTCTCCGAGCACGTCCGACGGAAGCTCTATATCCGACGCACCAACCCAACCGTCTACGTGTCGAGGCAAACGGGCGCCAACGATTGCAGCCGTCACGCCGGGTTGGGCAAGCGTCCACGCCACCGCGAGCTCGGGCACGCTCGCGCCAAGGCGAGCGGCCACGGGCCGTAGCAGCTCCACGAGCTCCAGGTTGCGGGCGAGCGCGGGATCCTGGAACGCCGGGGCCTCGCGCCGCCAATCCGTCGGATCGAGACGAGCGATTCGCTCACGGTCGAAGCCGCCCGCCAGCAACCCGGAGGCCATCGGCGAGTAGACGATCACGCCTGTTCCGTGCTCGGCCGCCCACGGGGCAACCGTGTGTCGGGAGCCGCGCGCAAGGAGCGAAAGAGGGGGTTGGACGGAATCCACGTGACGTATCGCGTCGCAGCGATCGAGATCCACGGTGTCGAAGTTTGCGACGCCGATCCACCGCACCTTGCCCTCTTCGACGAGCTCGACCATCGTTCCCCACGAATCCTCGAGCGCCGTGCCCGTCATCCAGTCGGGCCAGTGAAACTGATAGAGGTCGATGCATTCGAGCCCGAGCCGGCGCAGGCTCCGCTCGCACTCCTCGCGGATCGACTCCGGACGGAGGTCGTTCCCGATGTCTCCCTCGGGCCGGCCCTCCCAACTTCGGCCGCACTTCGTGAAGACGAAGACGTCCTCGCCCACTCGGTAGGGAGCGAGCGCACGCCCGACGACCTCTTCGGAGTGACCCAGACCGTAGACGGCAGCCGTGTCCACCCAGTTCACGCCGAGCTCCACCGCCCGCCTGATTGCCGCGACCGACTCGTCGTCGTCGACGTCGCCCCACCCGAAGCGCCAAGGCCCGCCGATCGCCCACGCACCGAAGCCGACGGTCGTCAGCTCGGGCCCGTCGTCGCCCAGCCGTCGCGTCCTCACGTGAGCCGGTGTCCCTCGTCGTCGAGATAGTCGCGCCACGTGCGAGTCGGCTTCCACCCGAGCAGTCGTTGCGCCTTCGCGGTCGAGATCGCCGAAGCGTCCTCGCGTTCGAGCGGCCGAAACTCGATCTCACCGGCGTCGTAGTGCGTCGTCACCGTTTCCACCAGGGGATGGCCGCCGACGGTGTCGGGGGAGGCGATGTAGAACACTTCGTGGCCGGGGAGGTCGGTCTCGATCGCAAGCACGACTGCGTCGCACAGGTCATACACGTCGACGTACGAGCAGTAGTTATCGATCAGCACCGACGGATCACGCACGACCGGCCCGAGATTCCACTCGTAGCTGCTCTCGTCCTGGACCCAGCACGGTCGAATCGACGTGCAGCGGATGCCGGCGCGTTCGACGGCCCGCTCGCAGAGGAGCTCGCCGAACCACTTCGCGGTCGCGTACGGGTCCTGGGGCCTGATCGGATGCTCTTCGTCGATGGGGAGGTACTCGGGCCGGAAGGACCGATAGGCGAAGATGAACCCCGGAACCGTCTCGCTCGAGAAGTTCACGAAGCGGCGAGCGTCTGCTTCGATCGCCGCTTCTAGCACGTTGAAGGTGCTTATCATGTTGTTGCCGAAGACGACGTGCGGCGGGTTGTGCACCGGCTGCGGGATCGCAGCCGTGTGCACCACCACCTCACAGCCACGGACGACCGCGTACGCGGCGCCCGCGTCGGTCAGGTCGGCCTGCCAGTAATCCTCGGGCTCGCCCGGCAAAGGGCGGTCCCAAGTCGGAACCGCCAGATCAGTGGCGCGCACGTCATGGCCGGCGACTTGCAGGCGCGGAACGAGGGCCCGACCGACCTTGCCCCGCGAGCCCGTGACGAGGACTCTCACGCGCTCAGAGGTACGTGACCGCGTCTTTTACGACCGCCGCCTTGCCGCGAAGGAAGTCGAGGTCGCAGCCCTCGTTCGCCTGCAGGACGTGATCGATGTGCAGCCGCCGATATCCGCGGTCGTCTGTCCGAGCAGGCGGATCCCACGTCGCTCTGCGCCGCTCCAGCTCCTCCTGGTCGACGACCAGGTCGAGCAGCCGGTTGGAGACATCGATGCGAACCAGATCGCCATCGCGAACGAGTGCGAGCGGCCCGCCGACGGCCGACTCGGGCGCGACGTGCAGCACGACCGCCCCGTACGACGTGCCGCTCATCCGCGCGTCCGAGATGCGCAGGAGATCCGTCACGCCCTGGCGCAGCAGCTTCGCGGGGATGGGTAGATGGCCCCACTCGGGCATCCCTGGCGCGCCGACCGGACCAGCGTTCCGCAACACCATCACGCTCGAGGGGTCGCACTCGAGATCCGGGTCGTCGACCCTGGCGGCGAGGTCGTGGACGTCCTCGAACACGATTGCCCGGCCTTCGTGTTGCAGGAGCTCCGGCGCCGCGGCGGTGATCTTCATCACCGCACCTCGGGACACAGGTTGCCGCGCAGCACGACAAGGGCGCCTCCCGAGTCGAGCGGGTCGGAGGCCGGGCGAATCACGTCGGTGTTGATGATCTCGGCGCCTTCGATGTTCTCACCGACCGTACGCCCCGTCACCGTTATCGCGTCCAGGTGGAGCAGGTCCGTGATCTGGGACATGACGGCCGGAACGCCTCCGGCATAGAAGAAGTCCTCCATGAGATAGCGCCCGGCGGGCTTGAGATCGACCAGCCACGGGGTCGACGCGCACAGATCGTCGAAGAGCTGGAGCGACAGCTCCACGCCGACGCGCCCGGCATACGCGAGCAGGTGCAGGATGGCGTTGGTCGAGCCCGAGATCGCGTGGAGCACGCGGATTGCGTTCTCGAGCGCCTCCCGCGTGAGGATGTCCGACGGCCTGAGGTCACGTTCGACCAGCTCGACGATCTGTCGGCCAGCCGCTTCCGCCAAGTGGTGGCGCCGGGAGTCGACGGCCGGAATGGCTGCGCCTCCCGGCAGCGTCAGGCCCAGCCCCTCCGTCACGCAGGCCATGGTCGACGCCGTGCCCATGGTCATGCAGTGCCCGTTCGACCGGGACATCGAGTTCTCGATCTCCACCCAGTCCGTCTCCGAGATGCGCCCTGCCCGCAACTCCTCGTGGAAGTGCCAGCAGTCGCTGCACGAGCCGATCTCGCGTCCGCGCCAGCGCCCGTTCAGCATTGGGCCACCGGTTACGACGATGGTCGGGATGTCGGCGCTGGCAGCACCCATGATGCTCGCGGGATTCGTCTTATCGCAACCGGTGAGGAGCACGACGCCGTCCAGTGGGTAGGAGCGGATCGACTCTTCGACGTCCATCGCCATCAGGTTCCGGTAGAGCATCGTCGTCGGCTTCATGAGCGACTCGCCGAGCGACAGCACGGGGAACTCGAGGGGGAAACCGCCGGCTTGGAGCACGCCGCGCTTGACGTCCCGCGCGAGGGCTCGCAGGTGCACGTTGCAGTTGACCAGCTCACTCCAGCTGTTGCAGATGCCGATCACGGGGCGCCCTCGAAACGCCTCATCCGTAACGCCGGACGACTTCAGCCACGAACGGTGCAAGAAGCCGTCGAGGTCTCGTCGGTCGAACCATTCGGCGCTACGGCGACCGTCGCCGTTGCGCCCGTTCTCAAGACCGTTCCGCATCGTCGCCATGGAGTCGTCCGCCTCCCCGTCGAGCACGGCGCCGCAGCCGCGAGCGCCTTATCAAGTAGCCGTATCATATGATCTTTGGAAATGGCGTCGGCAACGTCCTTAGGCGTGGGCTGCCGGACGCGGGAGACTCTCGACATCTGAGATGCCGGTCGCGCTCGTCACCGGAGCTGCACGCGATCGTGGGATCGGCCGCGGGATCGTCCTGGCCCTCGCCGAACGTGGCTTCGACGTCGCGCTCACCGACATCGCGCACGACGACGAGGCCGCTGAGCGAGTCGCGGAGGTCGAGAAGAGCGGCCGCCGCGCGCTGTTCCTCCGCTCCGACGTCTCTAGACCAGACGAGAACGAGCGCGTCGTCGCCGAGACGGTGGAGCGACTCGGGCGCCTCGACGCGTTCGTCGCCAATGCCGGCGTCGCGCGCTGGCAACCGCTTACAGAGGTCACACGGGATGATTCGGGATCTCGTCATGGGCGTGAATCTCCACGGCGCCCTTTACGGTTGCCGTTGCGCGGCCGAGCAGATGCGCCGACAGCGTGAGGGCGGGGCCATCGTCATCACGTCCTCCGTCCACGCGGTCACGACGGGCCCGCCACTGGGCGTCTACGGCGCTTCGAAGCACGCTGTTGCCTACCTCGTCGGCGTGATGGCGCGCGAATGGGGCGGCGCCGGGATCTCCGTTAACCACGTCGGCCCCGGCTGGGTCGACTCCAACATCAACGACGACTCGCCGGAGTTCGTCGACGAGGAGAGCCGCGAGCGCGCGCGAGCGTCGGTCCCCTACGGCCACCGGCCCGGAGAGCCGCGCGAGATCGGCGAAGCTGTCGCCTACCTCGTCACGTCCACGTACACGACAGGTGCCTACATCCGCGTCGACGGCGGGCTGACGGTGAGCAAGTACTGATGAAGGTCAGGCGCATCGGCGACGGACGACTGGACGCGGAGCTCACGGCAGGCGGGCTCGCGATCGTGGGCGATGACGGCGCCGAAGGTCTTGTCACCGTGTCGCCGCCGGTCGCACTGAAGCCCGTTGCGGAGCTCGAGCCCGACGCATGGCTCAGCACGTTCAGCGAGTGGGCCAAGGAGCCCTTCTTCGCAGCCCAGTCGTGGCTTCGCGCCGCGCTCGATCGAGGATCCGGAAACTGGGTGGCCGTGACGTCGAGCCTCGGCACGCACCCGTTTCCAGGCGCCGGCGCCGCAGGCGCCGGCGCCGTCGCCCTTCAGACGCTGGTACGCGTGGCGGCCGTGGAGGGCGGTCACGCGGGGTACGAGCCAACGTCGTCGCGGCGGGTTGGGAGGATTCGTCGATGCCGCCTGACCTTGATCGAGACCTTGCGACCCTGGACACCCCCCTCCGCCGGCACGCCACGGCGGCCGACGTCGCCGAGACGGTCGCGTGGCTCCTGTCCTCCGCATCAGCCCACATCACCGGCGAGGTGATCCGAGTCGACGGGGGCTACGCGATCAGCCGCGGCAGTCGCCGCGATCCGAGAAGGAGGTAGTCGTGGAGGTCGCGCACGGTATCCATCGGATCGAGTCGAGCCTCGGCGTTCGCTCCATGGCGCAGTACACCCTCGTCGGATCGGAGCGCAGGCTGCTGGTGGACACGGGCATAGCGAACACGCCGGCGGAGACGCTGGCTCCCTACCTGGCGTCGGTCGGCCTTACCCTCGAATCGATCGACGACGTGATCTCGAGCCACGCCGACAACGACCACATGGGAGGAAATCGGGCACTCACGGGATCTCCATCCACGCGCACGCTTCGTCTGCCACGAGCTCGATCGGCGCTGGATCGAGTCCAACGAGGCGCTGGTGGCCGAGAACTACCTCTGGCACGAGCCGTACGGATTCCGCGCTCCGGATGCCGCCGCTCGGGCGGAGCTCGTGGCGTCGTGCGGAGGCGATGCTCCGATCGACATGGGTCTCCGCGGAGGCGAGACGCTGAGGCTGGACGACGGCTGGCGCGTAGAGGTGCTTCACCTCCCGGGTCACACCATGGGTCACGTCGGCGTCTGGGACCCCCGCAGCCGGGCTGCGATCGTGATCGACGCGGTGCTCGAGCGCGGGATCTACGCGATGGACGGCAGCCTCCTGATCCCTCCGCGTATCTACGACCTCACCGCGTATCGCGAGACGATCACGCGGCTACGGGCACTCGAGCCAGACCTGCTGCTCACGGCCCATTACCCGGTGATGGACTCCGCTCAGGCGCTGGCGTTTCTCGATCGCTGCCTCGACTTCACCCGAGAGCTGGAGCTAGCCGTCCGCGACGAGATCGCGGCCGGCAATCGCGAGCTACGCGAGCTGACGGAGCGCATGCTCCAGAGGTTCGGCCCGTACCCCGAGTTCCCAACCGAGCTCGTAGCGACGGTCCGAGCCGCCGCCGCTCTCTAGAGAACTTACGATCTCTATGCCGCGGACTGAGGCAATCGGTACTCGGCCGCGACGATCTCGGTCAGCTCTTCGACCGAAGTCTCGTCTGATCGTTTGTCGAGCATGATGCGGCCGTTTCTGAGGAGGTTGACGCGATCGCACATCTCGAGCACGTGCACGTAGTTGTGCGCGATCACGATCATCGAGACGTCGCTGCTTCTTTCGCAGCTCCTCGATCAGCTCGATGATCAGCGCGCCCTCGCGCGCACCCATGGCGGCGAGCGGCTCGTCGAGCAGGAGGATCTTTGCGTCCGAGTGCGTCGAGCGGGCGATCGCGATCGCCTGGCGCTGACCGCCCGACATGCGCGCCACCTCGGCACTGATCGACGGCACGCGCACGCCGATGTCGTCGAGGTACTCAAGGGAGCGCTTCTTCATCGCCCGGTTGTAAGGAAGCGGACCGGCCCGAGCCCGTGGGTTAGCTCGCGATTCAGGAACATGTTGTGGTACACGCTCAGTCCCGGGCACGAGCGCGAGGTCCTGGAACACGGTGTCGATCCCGAGCGAGCGCGCGTGCGTGACGGATTTCAGCTGCACCTCGTCGCCGAAGACGACGATCTTGCCAGCAGTCCGGCTTGTAGAAGCCGGTCAGGATCTTCACCAGCGTCGACTTCCCGGCCCCGTTGTCGCCGATGAGTCCGAGCACCTCGCCTTGACCGAGGTGGAGCGAGACGTCATCGAGAGCTTTCACGACACCGAAGCTCTTGCGGATGTGTTCGACCCGGATCGCGTCTGGAGCCGCGCCGACTGCTGTCCGGTCGCGGTCGAGGGGTCGTCGCTCATGCGCTGCTACCGAGGCGCCCCGACTGCCGGATCCGCTCGAGCGTCACGTTGAGCGTCATCGCGACGATGATCGAGATCCCGAGGACGAGGTCGAAGGTGTAGGCGCTGATGCCCTGGAGCGTGAAGCCGAGATTCAGGACGGCCAGCACGAGCACCCCGAGCGCAGCGCCGATGATGGTGCCCGATCCGCCGAACAGCGACGTGCCACCGATCACGGCTGCGGCGACGGCGTAGAACATGAGCGGCGTCCCGCCCTGGAGGGCCTGGATCGGTGTCGATGCGTACCGACTCGAGAATGCCCGCAAGCGCGCCGAGCGTGCTGCACAGTACGAAGTTGCCGACTTTGACCTTGCGGACGTTGACGCCGCTCTCGCTCGCCCCGAGCAGGTTGCCGCCGGTGGCGACGGTGTGGAGCCCCCAGCGCGTCCGGGTGAGGAGAATCGTCATCACGACGATCACCCCCAGCGCCCAGTAGACCGTCACATAAGGTGAGCCGCCGAAGAACCGGAAGAACGTGTGGCCTCCGGGAGTCTCGACCGGGAACGCGCCCGAGATGATGAGGGTGATCCCGTTCAGCACGAAGATCATCCCGAGTGTCGTGATGAACGAGGGCACTCCCACGCCGACGGTGATGATTCCGTTGACGAGCCCGACCAGTGAGCCCGAGAGCAGGCCGACGATCACTGCCAGCCAGATCGGCAGGCCCCAGTCCGTAACCCCGAAATAGAAGATCCAGGTCGAGAAGGCGTACACCTGTCCAACGGAGAGGTCGATCTCCCCGCAGATCAGGAGCATTACCTGGCCGGCCGCGATGATGGCGATCGGCGCCGAGAACTCCGTGATCAGCTGCGCGTTGTCCGCCCCGAAGAACGCCTCGGTGCGGAACGAGAAGTAGAGGATCAGCCCCAGCGCGACGAGGGCGATGCTTGCCTCGCGCCGGCGGACGAGCGCACCAGCAACGCGCCGACCGAAGCCGGCGCGTTGCTGAGGTTGCAGGTGGCCCCTGCTGTGGCGGCCTGTGCCACTTACTTATTGGGTGACCGGGTACTTCTGCTTGCTGGAGCTGCCCTCGTAGCGGGTCTTCGTCGTCAGGTACGGCTTTACGTTCGTCCTTCGTGACGAACAGGATGCCTGTGTTCGTGTTCGACGGCGCCACGAGCCCCGACGAGTACTTGTAGAAGAAGAGCTGGAGTACGGGGATCCAGCCTTGTAGGTAAGGCTGCTGGTCGATCGTGAAGTCCAGATGCCCCTGTTGGATCAACGGGAGCGTCACCGGGGTCAGGTCGTAACCGCCCGCCTTGATGCCCTTCTTCTGGAGGCCGTACTTCTTCATCGACCTGGCCGATGGCCTGTGTCGTGCCGGCGTCGACGGCGAACATGCCCTTGACGCCCTTGTGCCCGAGGTAGTAGGCCTCGACCTTTGCCAGCTCGTCGGGCAAGAGCGCACCGGTGGCCGTCACGCACGTCTTGATCTTGCCCTTGCCGAACTTCTTGATCGCAGCCATGGAGGCCGTCGATGCGCGGCTGGATGTTGAGCTGGCCCGGTGTGGCGATGAAGAGCGCGACGTCGCCGCTCGGGACGAGGCCGACGACCCGCTGACCCATGCTGTAGCCCGACAGGTAGAGATCCTGGCCGATGTACGCCAGCCGGTTGTTCGGCGGCATCGGCGTTGTAGCTGAGCACCGGGATGCCCTTGTCCGAGAGCCTTGTTGGTCGGGCTGTTGAAGGCCGTCAGGGATACGAGGCAGACCGAGATGCCGTCTGCCTTGCGCGCGATGCCCGCGTTGAACGCGTTGACCATCTCGCTGATGTCGGACGTCTTCGATCCCGTCCACTGATAACTGGTGCCGAGCAGCGAGCACGCGTCCTGCGCACCGTAGATCGTCGGCACGAAGAACGGGTTCGTCGTCACGTGGTTGACGAACACGAAGTTCCATTTCGGATGCGACTTGATGAAGCTGTCGGCAGCGACCGCGTCGGTTACCGCGCCCATCGCCGGGGTCGCCATCACAGCCGAAGGCACCGCGAGGGCCGCCGCCCCGAGGCCCGCTCGCTTGAGCATCTGACGGCGATCGAGCACGAGCGCCTTGCGCTCGTCATCGTCCAGCGGCGGCGTCTGGCCACCGAGGTCTTCAGCGTCCACTGGTTCCTCCTTTGGTCGAGCGAACGACGAGAAACGCGACGAACCTAACACCTTTGAGACATCGTGTCTAGCTATATGGTTATCGTATGATGAAAGATCGCACGTATCCCCGACGCGGGCTCCACGGAGAGCTCGTGCACGACATCGGAGTGCGGATTCTCCGCGGCGAGCTAGAGCCTGGCGATTCGCTGGCCGCGAAGGGCGAAGTCACCGGGGAGGCCGTCAGCCGCACAGTTGTCCGCGAGGCGATCAAGGTCCTGGCCGCAAAGGGGCTCGTCGAGGCACGGCCCAAGACGGGCACGCACGTGCGGCCGCGCAGCCAGTGGAACCTCATGGATCCCGACGTTCTGGCCTGGAGGCTCGAGGCGAATCCCGGTGACGACTTCTTTGTCGACGCTTTCGAGCTCCGCCGTGTGATCGAGCCCGCGGCGGCCGGCCTGGCAGCGACGCGGGCGACCCCCGAGGAGATCGAGAACCTCGAGCACGCCCTCGCCGAGATGGAGGGAGCGGTCGGCGAGCGCGACGACTATCTCGCGGCCGACCTGCGCTTCCACACCGTGATCCTCGAGGCGAGCCACAACGAGCTCATCGCTCATCTCGGCGGAACACTGCGTGCCGTCTTTCGCGCCAGCTTCACTCGGACGTTGCCGATCGCACGGGATACGATCGGTCAGCACGCCGCCATCGCCTCGGCAATCAGCGCGCGCGATGCCGTCGCGGCGGAGGCGGCGATGCTCGAGCTCATCGACCGCACCGCGGCCAGCCTCGACGCGAGCCATTCGAACCCAGGCGCTCTGCTGAAAAGCTAGGTCCGATGCTCCAGTAGGACCTTCGCAACCACGCCGTCGCGATCGTCCATCTGCGCGAATGCCTCCTCGTAGCGGCCAGCGGAAAAGCGATGGGTGACGATCGGATCGAGGTCGAGCAGCCCCTGCTCGAGTAGCCGGACGACCTCGCCCCACTCCGACGTCGAGTACGAGAAGCTGCCGATCACGGCCATGTCGCCGAACACCATCCGGTCCGCTGGCAGCTCCAGGACGTGGCCCTCGCCCGCGATGCCGAGGAGAACGACACGTCCACCCGGTCGGACGAGGCGCGTGGCGAGCTCGACCGCTGCGACCGAGCCTGCCGTCTCGAGCACGAGGTCGAGCCCGCTGCCGAGGTGGCGGATGGTCGCCGCAACGGGATCCTCCTCCCCCACGTGCACCGTGGCGTCCGCGGCGAGACTGGCCGCGAACTCGAGCTCGGCCGGGCGCACGCCGTACGCGACGACCGCTCCCGGGGAGAAGAGGCGGGCAAGCTTGACCGCCAGCGAGCCGAGCGTGCCGATGCCGACGACGCCGATCGTCTCACCCGGCCGCGGCCGCCCGCGGTCGAGGCCCCCAAAGACGCAGGACGCCGGTTCGACGAGCACGCCGGCAGAGAACGACACGGTGTCGGGAAGAAGGTGCACGACGTGGCGCGGTACCGACACGTACTCGCCGTAGCCACCCGCTCGCGTGAATCCGATCTGGTCGTAGTTCATGCACAGGTTCGTCTTGCCCTCTCGGCAGCGCCGACACCTGTTGCAGGGGATCATGCCCTCGCAGACGACGCGCTCGCCCACCGCGAGGTCCGTGACCCCGTCGCCGACCTCGGCGATCGTCCCGCTCCACTCGTGCCCTGGGACGAGTGGGAAGCGAACCCACCGCGGATCGGTGAGGACTCCGTGCAGCATGTCGAGATCGGTACGACAGACGCCTGCGACATGACTTCGAACGAGGACTTCGCCTGGGCCGACAATCGGCTTGTCAATCTCGACGTAGCCGACCTCGTTGGGACGCTCGATGAGGATGGCCTTCACGATTCGACTGTAGCGTCGTCGAGCAGGCGCATGGCCGGATAGAGCGCGCGATATCGAGGGTGCAGCTCCGCGTAGACGGCGCTCCAAGCGGGGTCGGGGTCGATCACGTTCTCGATCCGCAGCGTCGCAGCGACCGCCTCGTGCACGTCAGCGAAGATCCCGCCCGCCACGCCGCCGAGTAGTGCGGCGCCGAACGCCGAGCCCTCTGCGACTGAGGTCTGCTCGATAGGCACCCCGAGCACCGAGGCGCAGATTCGGAGCCACAACTCCGAGCGTGCACCACCTCCGGAAGCACGCGCGCTCGAGACGTCGACTCCGAGCCCGCGCACGAGCTCGAGCGAGTCACACAACCCGAACGCGACGCCCTCCAGCACGGCCCGGACGAGCGCTCCGCGGTCGTGGCGTACCTGCAGCCCTACGAACGCTCCGCGTGCGTCCGGGTCGGCATGCGGCGTTCTCTCTCCCTGGAGGTACGGCAGGAAGACGAGCCCCTCGGCGCCGGGCTCCCAGCGCGCAGCCTCGGCAACGAGCGCATCGAAGGACGCCTCGGGAGCGGCGACATCGTGGAACCATTGCAGCGACCCAGCCGCGGAGAGCATCACTCCCATCGCGTGCCAGGTGCCGGGAACGGCATGGCAGAACACGTGCACGCGCGCTTGTTCCTCCGGACGGTAGGCCGGCAAGACCGCGAACACGACGCCCGACGTGCCGAGCACGACGGACGCAGGGCCGGGTAGGTCGACTCCGACACCGAGCGCTGCCGCCGCGCAGTCGCCGGCGCCGACGGCCACAGGAACGCCCGCATCGGTTTCTCCTGCCGCCGACGGCGATTCGAGCACGGGCGGCAGCCAATCCGGCTCGATCTCGAGCGCGTCGAGAACCGCTGTGCTCCAGCGGCGCTCGGCGACGTCGAGCAAGAGCGTCCCCGACGCGTCCGTCGCATCGATCGCCCACGAGCCCGTCATTCGCAGCCGGACGTAGTCCTTGGGCAGGCAGATTCGCGCCACGCGCGCGTACGCCTCCGGCTCATGCGTGCGGAGCCACATCAGCTTTGGCGCCGTGAACCCGGGCAGAGCGCGGTTGCCGGTGAGTTCGATCAACCGCTCGAGGCCGATTTTGTGCTCGATCTCGGCGCACTCGGCGCCCGTACGCTGGTCGTTCCAGAGGATGGCGGGCCGCACGACTCGGCCGGCGCCGTCGAGCGCCACGAGCCCGTGCATCTGCCCGGAGAGGCCGATGCCGGCCACCTCGTGCCCGGTGGACACCTCGGCGACCGCCGCTTCGGCGGCGCGCCACCAGTCCTCGGGATCCTGCTCGGACCACCCAGGTCTCGGAGTCGACAGCGAGTAGCCGCTTACGCCGCGGGCGACGATGGCGCCCTCGGGCGTGATGGCGATTGCCTTGACCCCGGTCGTCCCGACATCGAGCCCGACGAGAACCGTCACGCGTGGTGTTGGGCCTAGGCGCCGAGAGCGGCGTAGACGAGCTCGTATGCACGCACCGCATCCTTGCGCGACTGCGCCTCCCTGAGCGCCGCGTCGTCGATCCGGCCGGCCACGTCCCAGATGAATCGCCATTGCAGCACGGAGCGCCGGACGGCGCCGACGGCGTCCTCCGTGTACGGATAGAGATCGAACCCGAGCCGTTCGCCGTTCTCACCGTAGTTCGCGCGTCTCAGCTCGAGAGCGAGCTCGAGCGTCTCCATGAACGCGGTTGCGCCGACCATGTTGTCGTCGTCGAAAGTGCCCCAGCCGGAGTTCGCGTGCTGATGGCCGAGCAACCCTTCGGAGGCCAGCAGCGCCGCATACTCCGCCAGGCTCTCCCCGTTCATGAGCAGGTGCTGCCAGTCCATGTTCACCTTGATGCTGGTGATGCCGCGAGCGCGCAGCAGGTGGATCACGTAGAGCGTCATGCCAATGTTCCGCATGAAGATCTTCATCGCCGGCTCGGAGTTCTTGTGCTCGAGAAACAGCGCAATGCCTCGTTCCTGGCAGCGCGCCGCAACCGTCCCTACACCGTCGACGAATCGCGCCCACGCCTCGCCATAGGGCGTCTGAAACGGGTAGTTGTAGCCCTCGATCCCTGGCCAAAGGATCATCTGCGCCCCGATGTCCGCGGCAAAGTCGGCGGCTCGCAGCGCTTCGTCGAGCGCGGCGGCGCGGACGGTGTCGTCCGGCGACGAGAGCCCACCTCTGCCAAACAGCGGGTTGAGGTGCGTCCCGGTCGCGATCGCGTAGACCCCGTGGCCGTCGAGCGTGGCTCGCACGTCGTCGAGGTTCTCCTCCGAGAGCTCCTGGGGGTAGTGGAACTCGTAGTCGTCGATGAGGCCGGCAAGCCCTTCGACCGCCCGCGCAACCTTCGTCGCTGTCGTCTCTCGCATGTGCTGGGGCTGGTAGCCGCCGGGTACGAAACGGGTCACCATCGGCCCGAGCGCCCAGATGCCGAGGCTCGTCTTCATTGTTCGAACCCTACTCGGAGACCGACGCGTCGAGCGCTTCGTTGACGAGGCGGTCGGCGAGCTCGTTGTGCTCGCGCCGCACGGCGACGAGCTCGACGCGCTCGAAGCTTCGCACGAGGTCGTTCGCGTCGGCCCACAGCTCTCGCAGCGCCGCGTTCTTCACCTTGTACTCGCCGCGCATCTGCTTCACGAGCAGCTCGGAGTCGGACACGACCTCGAGCTCTTCAACACCCAGCTGCCCGGCGCGCTCGAGCCCGGCCACCAGCGCACGGTATTCGGCGACGTTGTTCGTGGCGACGCCGATCGCCTTGCCCTCGGCGGCGAGCACCGTTCCGTCCCCGGCCTCGAGCACGTAGCCGTACGCGGCCGGGCCCGGGTTGCCGCGCGCGCCGCCGTCCGTGAACAGCTTCGCTTTCAGGCCGCTACTCCGTGTCGATCTGCGCGCGCTGGAGCTTCCCCGAGTAGTCGACGTAGATCGACTTCCACTCGGTGAAGACGTCGAGCGCGGCCTGGCCCGCCTCGCGATGACCGTTCCCCGTCTGCTTCGTGCCGCCGAACGGGAGGTGCACCTCGGCGCCGATCGTGCCCGCGTTGACGTACGTGATTCCGGCCTCGAGGTCGCGCATCGCGCGGAACGCCTGGTTCACGTCGGCGGTGAAGATCGACGACGAGAGCCCGTAGCGGATGCCGTTGGCGACACGGATCGCCTCGTCGAAGTCCTCGACGGGGATGATCGAGGTGGTCGGCCCGAAGATCTCCTCCTGCGCGACGCGCATTCCGGCTTCGACGTCACCGAAGATCGTTGGCCGGTAGAAGAAGCCGTCGTCGAGGCCGTCGCCGGTCGCGACCTCGCCGCCCGTCAGCAGCGTCGCGCCCTCGTCCTTCCCGATACCCGTGTACGAATGGATCTTCTCGAGCGCCGCGGCGTTGATCACAGGCCCGACGTCCGTGTCGTCCTCCCAGCCGGGGCCGAGTCGGAGGCGCTCGGCCTGCGCGACGACGCGCGAGACGAGCTCGTCGTACACCTTGCGGTGAACGATCACGCGGCTCGCAGCGGTGCAGCGCTGGCCGGACGTGCCGAAGGCGGACCAGACGATGCCCTCGACTGCGAGGTCGAGATCGGCGTCGTCCATGACGATGATCCCGTTCTTCCCGCCCAGCTCGAGGTGGACGTGCTTGAGGTTCTCGGCCGCAGCCTCGAGCACCGCGACGCCGGTCTCGCGCGAGCCCGTGAGCGTGACGACGGGCACGTCGGGATGGCGGACGATCCTGTCCCCCACCTCACGGCCGAAGCCGTGAACGAGGTTGACGACGCCCGGTGGCACGCCGGCCTCGAGCAGTAGCTCGACGAAGCGCTGCGCGAGCATCGGCGTGTCGTTCGCGGGCTTGAAGACGACGGTGTTGCCGCAGACGAGCGCGGGCACGATCTTCCAGGACGGGATCGCGATCGGGAAGTTCCACGGGGTGATCACGCCGACGACGCCGATCGGCGTCCGGACGCTCATGTTGAACTTGTCCGGGAGCTCGGACGGCGTCGTGTGCCCGAACAACCGGCGGCCCTCGCCGGCCATGTAGTAGCTCATGTCGATCGCTTCCTGCACGTCGCCCCCGGCCTCCGCGAGCACCTTCCCCATCTCGCGGGCCATCAGGTTTGCGAGCTCGGCCTTGTGCTCGGCGACGAGCGCGCCGAACCGGAAGAGGATCTCGCCGCGCTTCGGCGCCGGCACGAGCCTCCAGCTCGTGTACGCCTCTCTCGCCGCCTCGACTGCACGGTCAACGTCGGCGGAACTCGACCGCGGGAAGACGCCGATCAGCTCGCCGGTCGCCGGGCTGCGGCTCTCGAAGGTCTTGCTCGTGTCGGCGCCGACCCAGGCGTCGCCGATCAGGTTCGCCTGCGTCTCGACCCCGGTCGCCACGCGCCGAGTCTAGTCCGGCAGCCTACGGAGCGTTGATCGGGGGGAACGTGAACGGAATGCGTGCGCGACGTCGCTCGCGGACTTCGCGCCCTTCCCGCGTCGTGGCTGGCGCCTCTCGCTGCCCGCGCGCGCGACGCCGGTCGATGATCACCGTGACGTCCGGGTTTCCCTCGTAGTACTCGACGAGGCGCGTGTAGAGCTCCGTTTCGAGCTCCGGGGGCACGACGCAGTAGATCACAGCCCCACTGATTGTAGGTACCCCGGCGGCGCGCGTCAGCCCCTCGGAAGGGCTATTCGACCATGGCTACTCGGGTGCCACAGCCGGAACGAGCCGGCCTGCGGGGTCGACCTCAGCGTTCCACGCCGTCTGCGCCACCTCGAGATCGGCGAGATCGAACCCGCGTTCGATCAGCCGGACGGGTTGCGGCTCGTCGGCGTCGACGTCGTACTGGTACCACGAGATGTCCCAGCAGACCGTGACGACGGCCGTGCGGTCGCCCGTCGGGCGGATCGCCGCCCGCGGCGTGCCGAGGCTGCGGATCAGGCCCTCCACCGTGCGTCGGTGCGGGCTGCCGTTGAAGATCGACGCGGCCTGGACTACGACCTGATCCTCCGGCGACAGACGGCGGAGCATCGGCTCAGCGACCGCCTCGCCGACGGGAGGGGACGGCGCCTTGAAGAGCCGGGCGAAGAAGCCGCGTCGCTGCTCCTGGGGCCGGACGTGGAGGCCCGGCCCGCCTTCGCGGTACCACCCTGCCTCGAGCGCCTGCTCGCGGCAGAGAGGGCAGACGTCGACGTAGTCGAGCCCGTCCGGAGAGAAGCGCTCGGTGCGCTCACCGACGAGGAGCGAGCGGTCGCAGATCGCGCACGTGACCGCCGGAGCCGCGCCGCCCGGCATCAGTGGGCGCTTGCCTCCTCCTTCGCCTTTGCCGCGTCGTCCATCACCTTCTGCGCGATGTGCGACGGGACCTCCTCGTAGCGGAGGAACGACATCGCGTAGTCGCCGCGGCCGCCCGTGAGCGACGTGAGCGACTGCGAGTACGTCAGCACTTCGGCCATTGGCACCTCGGCCTTGATCGTCGTCATCCCGCCGAGCGGCTCCATCCCGAGCAGACGCCCGCGCCGGGAGTTGAGATCGCCGTTGACGGCGCCCACGGCCTCGTCCGGCACGGTCACGTCGAGCTCCATGATCGGCTCGAGGAGCATCGGGTCCGCCTTCTGGTACGCGTCCTTGAAAGCCATCGAGCCTGCGATCTTGAATGCCATCTCCGAGGAGTCGACGTTGTGGTACTGGCCGTCGACGAGCCGTACGGTCACGCCCTGCACCGGCGCGCCGGCGAGGTCGCCGTGGAGCATTGCCTCCTGGATCCCCTTGTCGACGGCGGGCCGGAAGCCCTGCGGGATGACGCCGCCGACGATCTTGTCGACGAACTCGTAGCCCTCGTGCCCGGGCCGCGGCTCGAGCACGATCTCGCAATCGCCGAACTGCCCGCGGCCACCAGTCTGCTTCTTGTAGCGGGCGCGCGCACGCGACTCCTTGCGAATGGTCTCGAGGTACGGGACGCGCGGCTGCGCGAGCTCGACGTCGACGCCGAAGCGTCGATGGAGCCGCTCGACGGCGACCTCGACGTGCATCTGCGAGAGGCCGGCGAGCAGCTGCTCCGCCGTACGCTCGTCGCGGCGGAGGACGAGGGTCGGGTCCTCCTCGGCCAGCCGGCGGAGGGATGCGGCGGCTTTGTCCTCGTCGCCCTTCGTCTTCGGCGTGATCGCGAAGCTCATGACGGGCTCGGGAAAGTCGATCGTCGGCAGCTCGACGGTGCGCTCGGCGTCCAGCAGGAGATCGCCGGTGTGCGTCTCCTTCAGCTTCGCGACGGCGCCGATGTCGCCCTCGCCGAACTCATCCGTCGCCGTGTGCTCCTTGCCCTGAAGAAGCAGGAGCTGCCCGAGACGCTCCTTCGAATGCGCGCGCACGTTCGCGACCGTGGAGTCCGCTTTCAGCGTGCCCTGGAGCACGCGGAACAGCGAGATGCGGCCTGCGAACGGATCGGCGATCGTCTTGAAGACGAACGCCGCTGTGCCGGCGCCCTCTACCTGCACCGGGGCGCCGCGCTTCGCGGGCGAGGGCACGCCCTCGACGAGCAGGTCGAGGAGCGCCTGCGTGCCGAGGTTCTTCGTCGCAACGCCGGCGGCGACCGGAAAGATCTCACCTCGCGTGACGGCGTCCTTGAGTGCGTGCGCAACCTCGTCGACCGCGAGCTCCTCGCCCTCGAGGTAGCGCTCCATCAGACCCTCGTCCGTCTCCACGACCGCGTCGAGAAGCTTCTCGCGGTACTCGGCGACGTCTGCCTCCAGCTCGGCCGGGATCGGGCCCGGAGCGGCCTCGCGGTCGCCCTCGGGGCTCGTGTATGCGGTCATGTGCAAGAGGTCGACGACGCCCGTCAGCTCGTGCTCGGCGCCGATCGGCAGAGCGACGGCGACGCACTTCGGCGAAAGCTGCTCGGTCAGCTGGCCGAGCGCACGGTAGAAGTCTGCGCGCTCACGGTCGAGCATGTTCACGAAAACGACGCGTGCGAGCCGACCTGCCTCGGCCCGCTTCCACACGCGGCTCGTGCCGACCTCGACGCCCATCACCGCGCTGACGACGACGAGCGCGCCGTCCGCGACGGTCAGCGCAGCGATCGCGTCACCCTGGAAGCCGGTGTCGCCCGGCGTGTCGACGAGATTGATCTTCCGCCCCTGCCACTCCGCGTGCGCGAGCGTCGCCGAGAGGGACATCTGCCGCCGCTGCTCGTCCTCGTCCCAGTCGGTCACCGTGTTTCCCGCTTCGACGGTTCCGAGTCGATTGACCGCGCCTGACTGGAAGAGCATCGCCTCGACGAGCGACGTCTTCCCGGTACCTCGGTGCCCGACGACGGCGACGTTGCGAATCTTTCCTGGATCGAACGAAGACATCGGTGACGGATCCCTCCTCGAAGACCGCGGTGTGCGGGAGCTAGCCTAGCTAGGCGCCAGGGGCCGGGCCACGGCTGCTGGCCCCCGCAAGGCGCGCGCGCAAGCGAAGGATCGCCTTCGTGTGAAGCTGCGAGACACGCGACTCGGTCACGCCCAGCACCTCGCCGATCTCACGCAGTGTCAGCTCCTCGTAGTAGTAGAGCGTGACGACGATCTTCTCCCGCTCGGGCAGGCTGGAGATCGCCTCGGCCATCGCCTCTTTCGTCTCCGTCTGGTCGAGCGCGGCCTGAGGCTCCGGCCCGTCGGGATCCTCGATCGTGTCGATGAGGGCGATCTGGTCGCCGCTCGAGGCCGAGACGGTCCAGAGCTCGTCGAGCGCGGCGATCGACGAGCGCGAGATGTCGAGCAGGCTGTCCTCGAGCTCCTCGAGCGCGACTCCCATCTTCTCGGCGATCTCCTCGTCGGTCGGCGCACGGTGGAGCTCCGCCTCGAGCTTGGCGATCGTCCGCTCGATCTCGCGCGCGCGGGCGCGGACGGAGCGCGGCACCCAGTCCATCGCGCGCAGCTCGTCGATGATCGAGCCCTTGATCCGCGCGATTGCATATGTCTCGAACTTCACGTCGCGGTCCGGGTCGTAGCGCTCGATCGCGCTGATCAGCCCGAGCAGCCCGTAGGACGCAAGATCGTTCTCGTCCACGTGCGCCGGCAGGCCGCTCGAGATCCGTCCCGCGACGAACTTCACGAGCGGCGCGTACGTGAGGATCAGCCGGTCACGGATCGCCGGGTCACTCGTCTTTCGGTACGAACGCCAGAGGCGCTGGATGTCGTCGGCCACGCGGAGAGGATACGCCGCTTTCCGGCGCTATCCCACTTCGGCCGACTACCGCGTGCGCCAGGACCGCACGACGAGCCCCGCCATCCACGCTGCCAGCACGCCTGCGGCGACCACGATCACCCACTGCTCGGCCTTGAATGCAGCCCACGCGATGCCCGCGAGAACAGCCGCGAGCACGAGGAAGAGCGCGCCAAGCGCTCGCCGATGCGACGACGTGCCCACCGCCGGAATCTACCCAGCCCGCTGAGTACACTGGCCGGGCAACCCAGGGTGGTACCGAGGGGCGTAGCTCAATTGGCAGAGCACCGGTCTCCAAAACCGGGGGTTGCAGGTTCGAGTCCTGCCGCCCCTGTCCCTTTGATAGCCCCGAATCTGGCATGGATAAAGGCGTTGCGGGGCATCGGGCAAGAGGGCCGACCTACCGCTACAGACCGCTAGAGACCGCTCAGGTGCTGCCCTTTGCTGCCCATTTGCTGCCCACCGCGCAGGCGACAAGGGCCGCTCGGGTCCGGTATCACGACGACCACGGGGGCCCTCCGCCTTGATCGCGACGCCTAGAGTCTCGTCGGCCTGCAGCGTCCTCCCATGTCACGCGCAGCCGCCCTCCTTGCCGTCCGAACTAATCATGGCGACGGCTTCGATCCGGTCGCCCACCTCCTGTTTGGCGAAGCCATAAGCCGCCCCGCAGATCGCGCCCATCAGGGTGTGGCTTCCCGCGCCGAGGTCCGTTGTGACTTCGAGGTAGTTGGAATTCTCGGAAGACATCTTCACCCCGGTGACGTGGTGGTACCACGGTGCCTCACCGAAGCGTTTCTCGAACGCGGCGCTCAACTCCGCGTCGGAGTCTGAGTCTCCGCCGCAGCCGCTCGCCGCGATTGCGATTGCGCTCAGACCGGCAACAGCGATGGCTTTTGGTGACACGCGACACGCCTCCTCGGTCGGGTTGCGCACGACCCTCTCATCTGGACTGCGCGAGAGTCAACGGTCGCCGCCTTCGGCTTGCGTCTCACCCAACCCTCGACCGGAGAACGGATTCGGTGGACTCTTTACGCCATCCTAGGCTGCTCGCGCGGCCCCGCGTCGTCTCCGTTGAAAGCGACCCGCTTTCAGGGGATCTTGAAGCCGGGCGGCATCCACTCGACCTCATCCATGAACGGCGTGAGGTCCTGCGGTAGCTCGTCTCGCGGCTGGCCATCGACCCCGTAGACGCGCTCGATCGGGAGCGCGCCCGCCCGAGTCGTAAACGGTGATCTCCACCTCGTCGCCGTCGCGGAAGATCGTGCTCGTCGTCACGCCTTCTCCTCCGCCTCGTCTGCACCGACCTCTCTGGAGAGCTTCATCAGCGGGTCTATCGCCGCTCTTAGTAGTTCGCGGCCTTGCTTAGCTGCCTCTGGAGCGATCATGTCGGGGTACTCGACCTCAAGACTCGATAGGCGAACAACGCCGCGTCGAGGAGTTGCATGAGGTCGCCTACGGGGACACCGATGAGCTGTGCTGCCGACTCGGGCTCCGCCTCAGCATCTACCTCCGTCGTCGTGTCATCGGTCAAGCCGAGCGCGGCGCGCAACTTCTTCGCTCGCTCCTCCTCGTCGCCCCAGATCGCTTCGAAGTCGATCTTCTCCGGCATCTAGACCACGACCTGGGCCAGCCTCGCGGCCGTGTTCGCCCGGTCGAGGTAGGCGTCGAGCAGACCGGCTGCCTCCTCCTCGGAGCCGGGAAGCAAATGCCCATAAACGTCGAGCGTGACCTGAATCCCCGAGTGGCCGAGGAAGGTCGAAACCGCTTTCAGGTTCACCTTTGCCGCGATGAACGTCGAGGCCGCCGTGTGCCTGCACTCGTGGAGGCCGATCGGGTTCAGGGGGTTCGGCTTCCGCCCCTGCTCCTCGGCTTCCTCGGCGTCCTTCTCGGTCGCCTGCCGCCAGGCCGTCAACGCCCTGCGCCTGACCGCCGTCGCCGTGAAGGGCTGCGAGGATGAGCTTCCGAAGACGTAGCCGTCCTCGTTGGCCGACCACCCGCAGGCCATCTTCCAGGTGAGCAGCAGCTCCCTGAGCGCGGCCGCGACCGGCACCTTCCTGACGCCCGCCGAGGACTTCGGGCTGATGATCCCGCCCTTGTCATCGACGCTGCGCTCGATTTCGAGCAGGCCGCTCGCCAGATCGACGTCGCCCCACCGCAGTCCTCGCAGTTCCCCGCGCCTCAGACCGGCGTAGAGGGCCGTGGCGCTGCCGGAGTCGGCTCGCGGAGGCGGGTTCTCCGGTTGAAGTCCGGCCGGGGCGCAAAGTGGTGCGGCCACGCGCCCCCGCGCCGGAGAGCCCGTCTCAGCGCCGTTTCCGTCGCAGGCAACGCTCTGCTCTGAACTGAGAGCCGCCTAGGGCCGCTCGCGCGGCCATCGGTCGGTTATCTCGTGCTTACTCCGAGCTTGCCGGTGGGTCGAACGCCTGGATGTCGATCTCCCGCGTGATCTTGCCCTCGCGCAGGAAGAAGATCGAGTTCGTCATGACTCGGAAACCGCTGGGGAATGAGCACGTCAGCGTTGCCGCCGCGCGGTCTTCTCCGGCGAACTCGTTCTCCACGGTAATCCGGCCATCGGCGCCCTTGCAGTGCTCGAAAGCGCTCATGATCCGTTCCTTGTTGCGCACGCCCGGCGCACTTGGTGGCGTCTTCTCGTCAATCGAGAGGTGCTCAACGTCATCGGCATAGATCTCGCGCAGCGCATCGAGATCCAAGCTCTCGAGTGCCTGCTTGAGCGCCGCGATGTCGAAGGTTGTCGTGGTTGTCGCCATGATGTCGCTCCTTCCTCGGAGTCGGTCCGCCGCGAACCATCTCACAGCGACGGCGCTCCTACAACAGCCGAAATGAGGCTCTCGGCCTCTCCTCTCATCTCTTGGGGCCGTTTCACGCTTCGACGCCACGTGCCCGTGGGCCATGAACGCCCAGGCATGACGGTGCGCTGTCAGGTCGTACCGAGCGGCCCTAATGGTCGTTCAGGGTCGAGACGAGGGCGTCGCGATCGCCGCGAAGGTCTGCGACGGCGGCGGCCAGACGTCGCTCTCCTTCTGTCGTGAGAAGGAGATAACGAACGCGACGATCGGTCTCCGACGGCTCCCGGCGCAGCAATCCAAGCTGCTCGGCGCGTCGAACCAGCTGGGTGACGCTTGTCTGCCCCATGTGCAGCGATCGTGAAAGGCTGGCCACCGTCGCCCTGCCCCCGGAAGCCTTGATCAAGAGCAGGAGCTGATAACGCTGCGTCGTCAGCCGGTGGATGCGAACGACGTCCTCTGTGCGGCGAAGGAACCGACGGAGCGCCACGCGCAGCTCCGCTGCGTCCTGATACTCGCGATTCGTCGGTTGCCGCTTGCCCAACTCACCCTCGCCTCTTCGTAAAGATATTGTCAAGAAGCATAACAACATGATGCTTATGCGGTCGCAGCGGGTAGACCGATCCCAAGGTCTACGAAGGGAGAATCATGCGACGGTATTTCAGACGACGACGCGGCATGTGGCCCCTCGGCATCCTGCTGGCGGGCGCTGTTGTCCTGGTAGTCGCGCTACTTCCGGCTGCCGGATCCGCAGTTGTGTTGACGGCTCCGACGAACACCTCGGAGCCACGAATCATCGGGCAGGCCATGGAAGGAAAGACCTTGACGGCCAATCCTGGCACTTGGTCTGGGACGACGCCCATCCACTACGACTACCGCTGGGTACGGTGTCCGGCGGACGGCGGAGCGCCCGACGGCTCGAACTGCGGGTTCATCCCGAACGCCACGAACTCGAGCTACCGGCTCCGCGACGCCGACGTCGGCCTGCGGATCCGTGTCCGCGTGACGGCGACGAATGGTGACGGCGCCGCGCTCGCGGCATCGAACGCGACGCCGGTCGTCAAAGGCTCGGCGCGGCCGCAGAACGTTCAGCCGCCGACAATCACGGGCTCACCGGTCGTCGGTCAGACGCTGACGGGTAATCCTGGAACCTGGTCGGGTACGCAGCCGATCTCGTATTCCGCCCAGTGGCGGCAGTGCAACGCGACCGGCGGCAACTGCAGCAACATCGCGGGTGCGACGGGCCGGACGTACAGCCTCAAGCAGGCCGACGTCGGCTCGACGCTACGCGTCCGCGTGACCGCGCGTAACTCCATCGCCTCGACGACGGCGACGTCTGTGCCGACGGCAGTCATCGCGGCCACGGCTCCTACCGGATGTCCCGGCGGCGCGGGTCCACTCAGCGTCAACCAGTTGACGCCTCCTGCGCGGCTGCTCGTCGACCGGCTGCAAGCATCGCCGAGCCCGATCCCGCGCTCGGCGACGAGCATCGTCGTGCGCTTCCACGTGTCCGCGTGTAACGGGCGGGACGTCGCGGGTGCGCTCGTCTACGTGACGGCGACCCCGTACAACCAGTTCGTCATCCCGCCGGAGCAGCCGACGGGCCAGGACGGCTGGGCAACGTTGACCATGCCCCGGGGCAAGAAGTTCCCGGCCGCGAGCAACCAGACGCTGCTCGTGATGTTCGTTCGTGCGCGGAAGCAGACCGATCCGTTGCTCGGCGGCATCTCGACGCGCCGCCTGGTGTCGTTCCGGCTGGCGAAGTAACTCCTCGCATCTGCACAGGCTGAGACCGCTTCGGCGGTCTCAGCCCTCCTCTTAGCAGGGCTGAGCTGCCCACTTTGCCGCCCACTACCCCGCAAACCCGCATACCTAAAGGGAAAGTGGGAAGTCTCCAAAACCGGGGGTTGCAGGTTCGAGTCCTGCCGCCCCTGTCCCTTTCATAGCCTCAGATGCGAGGCTCCTGCTGGGTTTGCGGGCTGTCGCCCTCTCCCCCCTCTCGACCGCTCAGAACCGCTCAGGAGCGCTCAGGACTGACCCCGACTGACACAAAACTGTCACAACAGGGGCGGCTCACTCGTAGTCGCGATCATGACGTCGTGATCGCGACGAGTGCGGAGGTCGTCTGACTGTCATGGAGGTCGTGCCGACTACCGAGTGGCCGTACCGAGACCGCGTGCCGAAGACGTCGATGGAGGTCGGAGAGGTTACGCGTCTCCTTGGGTTACTCGTGTCTAGTGGCATCGAGTTCTGGGTCGACGGCGGCTGGGGAGTCGATGCCCTCATGCGGAGATGCGCGAGCACGACGACCTCGACCTCGTCGCGCTTCGCAGTCAGATGCCGGAGCTGACGGCGGCTGTGCGGTCGGCGGGTTACGAGCATGTCGCTGGCGGACCTCCCATGAGCTGCATCTTCGTCGACGTAAGCGGCCATCAGATCGACGTTCATCCCGTGCAGCTCGACAAGGCGCGTGGTGGCGGCGTGTACGTGATGGAAGACGGGGACGAGTGGGTCTATCCCGACTACGCGTTCACGGGTGAAGGCGAGATTGGCGGCGAAGCGGTGCGATGCCTGAGTCCCGAGGCACAGGTGCTCGTCCATGCCGGTTACGAGTTGACCGCGAAGGACTATCGGGAGCTCGAGGCTCTACACGAGCGGTTCGGGGTTGCGATCCCGCCGCCGGCCCAAGGGAAGACCGCCCCCGGCTCGTCTCTAGATGCTGTCTGAGACAACGGAGATCAACTGGTCGGCGTTGACGTAGCCGTTCCAGCCGTCGGCGCCGCTGACGCAGACGACCGCTCGAGACGCGTCGACCCCGTCCTTGAGTAGAGCGGCGAACCCCTCCGGCGAGAGGGCGAGCTCGAAGACGGGTAGCAGCGCCGCGTGTGGTGGGGGTGCTACCCCACCCGATCGACAGGTGGGGGCACTCGCGCCAGTTTTCGGGAATGTCACCCGGCCGGGTCTAGTCTCTACTTGTGCGCAGGGACGTGGAAATCGCGGTGTTCGTGACCCGCAAGTGCGGTGGCGAGGTTCTGCTTCTCCATCGATCGGCAGCGCAAGGTGGGTACTGGCACGTGGTGGCGGGCGGCGTGGAGCGCGGCGAGACCGCCACCGCGGCCGCCGAACGGGAATTGCATGAGGAAACGGGATTGATCACCAACGCCGAGGGCGGAGTCGAAGTGGTCGAGTACGTCTCCGCGCTGACGAACGAGCCTGCGGACAGACCGAACCAGAACGACCCGTCCGTCGCTCAGGTGAACGTGACCTGCTTTCACGTCGCTGCGCCCGATGGGTGGGAACCCACCCTCGACTGGGAACACAATGATCACCGCTGGTGCGATCCCCGCGAGGCGCACGGCATTCTCCGTTGGCCAGGCACTGCGCGGGCCCTTCGGAAGCTATTGGTACTCGAACCAACTAGTGGACCCTCGGCCGAGCACGCCTGACCGACGGGAGGTCTAAACGATCCGTGCGGGAGGGACGGATTCCTGCCTCCCTCCTGTCGACGAGAGCGTCTAGCCGCCCGAGCGCAGCACGCATCGCGCGGGGTGGTCACCCGCGCCCCTCCTGCTTTGCTACTCGATACCGGGGTCCCTCACCGCAAACACCCCTCGATTGTCTGGCGTTCGATCTTCGTCGGATCGTTGTCCCACCCGACAAGGACGTTGTTTCGGACATACAGTCCGGGGTCGTTGCTGGCCATCGGGACTCCAATGGACTTGAAGTACGCCTTCGCCTCCGAGAGTCCGGATCGCGCACGTGCCGCCGAGCGGTAGAAGGAGATGCCAAGATCGTTGTGTCGGAGCGTGAGATTGAACGCTCCGCCCGGCGCAGCGTCGATAACGGACTCGCTGGCCTTCGCCCGCGCCCACTTGACATGGTGCGCGAGCAGACAGGGCTTCGTCGCCCTCCACGAGTACATCGAATGTGCCCCGGCGCTGGCTGCGCCAACCCCGAGCGCCAGTGCCGCGACGGTTGTGATGACGAACTTCGTGTGCCTGGTCACCGCCGTTGCATCGGCGTTGACGACCAACAGGGCAAGACCCCGATCGCGGGAAGAGGCACTGCGCCGCCCGCCTGAGTACCTGTTCTTTGTACCCAATTCGCCCCAAAGCCTTCGCTCTAGCCTGATGCGCGATTTGCCGATGACGACTAGTCCGAGAGACCGGTCGAAGAAGGGATCGAGAGTGGACACGCACCCCGACGTCGGGAAGTTGCGGAAGAAGGAACTCAAGCAGTTCGCCGGCAGGCTGACCAACGACCTTGCCTTTGTGAACGTTCGCCTTGAACGGGCGAACCTCTCGTTCGCCACCGCTCTCCTAGCGACACTCGCTAGCCGAGACCGGTACACGGCAGGTCACTCGGCCGCTGTGGCCATCTATGCGCGCGACATTGCCTCGCGGCTCGGGCTAAGCGAAGACCATCAGCAGCTCGCGCACGTGTGCGGCCTCGTCCACCACATTGGCAAGATGGGCCTCCCTCCGGGGCTACTGGAGAAGCCTGGCGAGCTCACGCTTGCGGAGCGGCGCGTGATGGAGACGCACTCCGAGATCGGCGAGCGAATTCTTGCGAACGTCGAGGACTACGCCGAGATCGCGAGGATCGTGCGCCATCACCACGAGCGATGGGACGGTCAGGGATACCCGGACGGTCTTCGCGCCGAGGACATACCGCTGATCTCACGCGTAATCGCTGTGCCTAACGCCTATAACGCACGTACCTCTGATCGCCCGCACCGGAATGGCATGCCAAGCCGGATCGCACGCATGGAACTTGCAAAGGAAGCTAAGTCTGCGTTCGATCCAGCCGTCGTAGCCGCCTTCGACGCGATTCTCGCCGGCGCGAGTGAGGACTACCGGCTCGCAGCGCGCGATGATTTTCTAGTTTGGCCGGCCGAGGATGTGGTCCCCCACCCCAGCGCGGACGGAATCGCGTCCTACCTCGGTCTCTGAGAGTCCATTCGCGTACGCGTATCCGTCGCCCCCCACGCGCGCACTCCGTGAGCGTCTCTGCCCTTGTTGCCCACGACCGCGCTCGTGGCGTTCGCCTGATCGCAGGCGTCGACGAGGTAGGGCGCGCCTGCTTGCCCGGCCCGATCATGGCCGCGGGGGTTCTCTTCGACCTGGAGCGGCTCGCCTCCGGCGCGGGCAGGAATCTCCTCGAGGAGCTGGACGACTCGAAGCGCCTTGCGCGTACCAAGCGCGAGCGTCTTGCCCAGGCCGTCCTCGTCCACGCGGTGGCGGACATCCTCATCCTCGCGTTGAGCTTTGCCGACACGGCCCGTATCGACCCCACTGCGGCGGTCCTTAACAAGCTCACGTCAAACGCCGAGAGATACCCGCTCGAGAAGTCGCGCGGCCGCGCTACGAAGTACACCGACCTCTAGCCGGACAGCCACTCGCTCACACACCCGGCCACGGGCGGCGGGCACCGTTGCGCGCGCCGCCTGCGCCTTTCAGTCAACGCAGTGAGCTAAATGCGGCCCGTAGCTCGGACGAGAAAAGCTCCGGCTCCTCCCAGGCGGCGAAGTGGCCGCCCTTGTCGACCTCGTGGAAGTAGATGACGTTCAGATAGCTCGCCTCGACCCAGCTGTGCGGCGTCCGCCAGATCTCGCCGGGGAACGTCGTGAAGCCGAACGGGATCGTCGGCGGTTGCAGAGGTTGCTGGCTCGCGGCCGGGGCGTCAGCCCCGTAGGCCTCCCAGTACGACCGGGCCGCGGAGGCGCCCGTCCCTGTCAGCCAGTACAGCGTGATGTTGTCGAGGATGTGGTCGCGCGTGAGGTTGCCCGAGGGCTTCCTATCGACGAAGGCGCGCGCGATTTTGTAGTAGGCGTCCGTGTCGTGGTCTGCCATCCAGGCGGCCAGGGCCACGGGCGAGTCGAGCAGGGCATAGCCGATCGTCTGCGGGCGGGTGGCCATCTCGACGAAGTAGCCGTTTCCGGACTGCCCGAAGGTGGCGATCTGTGCGGCTGCGGCGCGTTCCTCGTCGGTCTCCGTCGGCATCGTGCCGCTCAGCGCCGGCACGAGCAGGTTCGTGTGGATGCCGATCAGCCCGTCGGGTGCCTGGCGGCCCATCGCGTCGGTGACACCGGCGCCCACGTCGCCGCCCTGGGCGACGTAGCGGCTGTAGCCGAGGCGGTGCATCAGCTCTGCCCAGGTCCGTGCGGTCCAGGCCCAGGTCCCAGCCAACTTCGACCGGCTCGCCCGAGAAGCCGTAGCCAGGCAGGGAGGGCAGCACGAGGTGGAAGGCATCCTCGGCGGTGCCGCCGTGCGCGGTCGGGTCGGTCAGCGGGTCGACGGTCTCGAGCAGTTCGATGACCGAGCCGGGCCAGCCGTGGGTCATGATCAGCGGTAGCGCATTCTCGTGCGCCGACGTGACGTGGATGAAGTGGATGTCCACGCCGTCGATCTCGGTCGTGAACTGCGACAGCGCGTTCAGCTTCGCTTCGGCCTTGCGCCAGTCGTACTCGGTCTCCCAGTAGCGCGCGAGCTCCTGCAGCGTCGCCAACTGCACGCCCTGCGACCGATCGCCGACCAACTCCTTCGAAGGCCAGCGGATCGCGGCGATCCGGCGGCGCAACTCGGCGAGCTGCTCTTCAGGAATGTCGACGTGGAATGGACGGATGTCGGTGGCGGACTGGACGGTGGTGCTCATTAGCAACCTCCGCGGTTGGTCCCAGGCTAGACCGCTGGAACGCTACGGCTCGACTTACGGGTGGGAGCCTAACCGTCCAGCTTCACCTCGGTGAGCGGTCGCGACACGTTGTTGGCTTTGCCTGTTCCATGCCGGCGTTCTTTCGCTCTATCAGTGAATCGAAGCGCCAGCTATGCCCACTGCCGAGCCGAACTTGCCACCCCGTTTGTACCCATCCAACTCGAAGCAACCCGAACCAACGACCCACAACTCCGCTTAACCAAGCGGAGATGAACCACACCTACGGATCGCAGCTGATCTCCAAAACCGGGGGTTGCAGGTTCGAGTCCTGCCGCCCCTGTCCCTTTGTTGGCCCCGAATCCGGCATGGATAGTGGCGTTGCGAGCCATATGGCAAGAGGGCCGAGATACCGCTAGAGACCGCTCAGGAGTGGTCCCCACTGGCCCATTTGTGGTCCACCGGTGGCCCAAGCCGACGAGCCCATCAAGCGCCCCGGTCAGGGGCAGTCCCGTCTACTGCGCGATGAGGAAAACGCGAACCGCTCCCCCTCGTGGCCGCTGCGCTTCCCGACCGGCTAGGTCACAGAACCGCGCCTGCCGCCCGAGGCTACGCTGGTGCTACGGGCTTCTTTTGCCCTCTTTCAGCACGGTCGCTTAAGCGTGTGCCGCATCGGACAGGCTTAGCTGCCAGGGTGTTGTTTATATCTCCGACAGAGGGAGCAGCAGTAATGCCCATAATCGTTCGTCACCGTGTTGCCGGAATGACGGCGGAGCAGTACGACGAGATCTCGCCTCCGATCATTGAGAAGTTGAAGAGACAGCCAGGCTTCGTGTACCACGTCGCCTTCATGGAAAACGGCACACTTACCGTTTCAGAGATCTGGGAAAGCCAAGAACAGCATGACCGCTGGTTCGATGAGAACGTCAAGCCGAACGTCCCAAGCGTTGAGCAGGAGGTTCTCGAAGTCCACGCCATCCACACGCCCTGAGGCTGGGGGAAACGGGACGGTCCGGATCCTGAGCGTCGGGACCGCGTCTAAGACCGGATCACGGGTGAATGGTCGAGCGCCTGAGCATGGCGCGGGAGATCGCCGGAGAACGACTAAGGGCCGCTCGCGCGGCCCCTGGTCGTCTCGTTGAGTCCCCGCTGGGAGCCACCACAACGGCGACTCCGAGTCTCTAGAGGTCGACTACGGGCGTGATGCCGAGCGCGTGCATCGCCTCGGAATACACGGCAGAGTCGCGGAGCATCCGCGACAGGTTGATTGTCGCGTTTCTGTTGGCCGCGAACATCGCCCCATTCGATCCACAGGCGCATCGTGTTATCGGGTGGGCGGGGCAGGTCGGCCCCAGTGCCTTCCGTATCGCCTGGCGCGAACTCGGCTGCACCGCGATATTTCTCTCCTGAATGCCGCCCAGTCAGGGCCAGCGGAACTCCATTGCCGCGCCCGTCGGGCAGTACACGACTGGCGGGTGTTGGGAGACCACATAGGCTCCCTTCGTTAGCAGAGCCAAAGCCGGTGAACGGAGGGCGCATGAGCGAATACGCGATCAAGCCGCTTGATGCCACGACCTGGGATGCCTACGCCCGTCTCCTCGATAAGCACAAAGGGTGCGGGTTCGGTGGTTGCTGGTGCACGTGGTTCCATTCGCGAGAAGGCAGGCCGGAGGGCGAAATGGGCCGCCCCTGGAAGGAGCGTCTCGTTCGCGAGGGCAAGGCTCACGCGGCCCTGGTCTTCGACGGCGACGCCGCGGTGGCGTGGTGCCAGTTCGGCTCTCCGGACGAGCTTCCGAACATCCACCACCGGAAGGACTACGAGGCGAACAGAACGGAAGAGCTTCCTGACTATCGCGTCACGTGCATCTTCGTGGACAGGAACTATCGGCGGAAGGGCGTCGCGGGAGTGGCGCTACGCGGGGCACTCGATCTGATCGCAGAGGCGGGCGGTGGGGTCGTCGAGGGGTATCCGCAGGATCTGCCGGAGGGCAAGAGGATCTCGTCCAATTTCCTCTACAACACCACGCGCAGCCTCTATGCGCAGACCGGCTTCAGCTACGAACGGCCCAAGGGTAAGAACCACTGCGTGATGCGCCGCACGGTCGCGGCCGCCAAGAAGCCTTGACGCCGCTCGTGTCGGGCAGTACACCGCGACGTCCTCGTCGTCCTCGACGTCCTCGTCACCGACCGCGAGGACGCCGCGCCAGCCGGTCGCGCGGTCGGACGACTCCGCGCCACACTGAGCGCAGACGATGCGGTTGTCGAGCGCGTACGTCACGCCGGGGCCGCCCTACGGGCAACGAGGAAGCACAGACCTGCGAGGACTAGCGCGAGCGGGCCGAATATGAAGTTTTCCCAGCGGCTTTGCGAGGCGAAGTTGGGAACCGCACCGAGCAGCATCACGACGGCGAGGATCCACGTTCCCCAGCGGAACACGATCGCGTCAGGTTGCGCGCGCCAGATGCCCGCGCGGCCGAGCACGATCAACGTCGCTGCTACATAGACGACAGCAGCAACCGCGCTTGCGCCACGCTGCGCCGCCGAGAGGTGCGCCTCTTCGCCGCCCCAGCCAGCGTGCCCCCATGGAGCGCCGACTGCGAGTGCCGCCTGGAAGGTAGCGAGCCCGGCGAAGCCGCTCGCTGCGAGCACCGCAGCAGTGCGTGCCACACGGTCGCTTCGGGTGACGATGTTGATGTGGTCTGCTTCAGTTTGCAACGTCGTGTGAGAGGTCAGCGCTCGGCGAGACGGGCGGCGTGCGATGCAAGCCCGACGCCATCTGGGCCTGGAAGCTCGACGACCGCGAGCCGAGGAGCGTGAAGCGGAGGGCGCGGTTCATCGCGGCGCGAGCGTAACTGGGTCGGTCTTCGAAAACTAGATGTCGAACTCCCGCGTTGCACATACCGGACAGTAGATGGCGACCTGATCCTCCTCCTCGTTCTCCGTTCCCATCGAGGAAAGCGACCCGGCTCCGATACGCACGTCATGCAAGACTCCGACGACGAGACCGCGAAGGATCGAAAGGGGTAGTACGGATGAAGAAGGCACTGCAGATCGGAGGTATCGCGGCAGGCATCGTGCTGATCGGATTCGGGATCGCAGCACTCGTGCTGGGAATCAAAGGCGGCCAGACGGTCAACGACAACCTCAGTCAGGAGTTCATCGTCGGCACGCCGGACATGACACCGACCGAGATCCAACCTGAGGTCGACGCGATCAAGGCAGAGCAGCAGAAGATCGG
Organism: uncultured Actinomycetes bacterium; assembly: GCA_963773055.1. Classification (GTDB taxonomy): domain Bacteria; phylum Actinomycetota; class Thermoleophilia; order Gaiellales; family Gaiellaceae; genus PALSA-612. The sequence continues at coordinate 1,011,647 of CAVYZL010000006.1, forward strand.
GGCGGCGCAGAAGAAGGCGAAGGTTCCACCCGCGCAGCAGTTCACGTTCACGGCAGTCGAGGCGCCGAGCTGCTCCGTCGCGGGCGATCAGGTCGATGACGGGAACTCCGCGCTCTGCTTCGGGAAGTACATGCGCATCCACGCACTCTCATCGAGCAGCGGGCTGACTTACGCGCAGATGGGCCGCTACGCAGCCAAACCTGATGCTCCGATCCAGTCCACGGACTTCAACGGCGGCACGAACGACCCGAACTCCGCGCAGATCGACTCGACGACGGGCCAGCCCGTCTCGAACGGTGCGCGAAACCTGTGGATCACCGAAACGTCGCTGACTACGGCGCTCTACTTGGCCTACACCGGCAGTGCAATCTCGCTCTTCGGCATCGTCGTCGGGATCGCTCTCCTCCTGAGCGGCATCGGCTTCCTCATCCTCGCGCTCAGCGGCGCCATCCAGCGTGTGCCGCTGACAAAGGAAAACGCGTCGTCCGAGCAAGCGGAGGGAGACGAGTAACTGCACTTGGTCGAGCATCGGGGGCGGCGGCGGGGCGCAATCGGCTCCGCCCTCATCTCGCCGCGCTGAGAAGCCCTCTACGGCGACGGACGAGCGAGGCCCGCATCGTTAGCTGCGTGGACAACCCCGCTCAGGAGGATCGCTCTCAGCGCTTCGATGCGATCTCCCCCGGCAGACTGGCCCGCTTTGTGGCCCACCACCCCGCAAACCCGCATAGCTAAGGGGAAAGTCGGACGTCTCCAAAACCGGGGGTTGCAGGTTCGAGTCCTGCCGCCCCTGCTCTACGAAGACCCCGCTACGGCGGGCACTGTTACAAAATCTCGGGGAACGGCTCCACTCTCTCGGGAGCCTCCGTCGAACGTCGAGATCGGTCGGCCTACGATCGGGTCAGCCCGCAGAGCCCATCGCGTCGCCGCTCTCCGCGTCGAATACCAGCAGGTGTTGAAAAGGCACCGCGAACGTCTCCCTGCGGCCGGGCTGGAGGCTCGCCTCGAGGGGGAGCTTGGCGACGATCTCGGCGTCACCGAGCCGGAGGTACGCGAGCTGTTCGTCGCCGAGGTACTGGATCACCTCAACCGTTGCGTCGCAGTGCGCGCAGTTCGGCTTGCCGTTTCCGAGCTGCACGTGCTCCGGGCGGAACCCGACGAGCTGACCGGAACCCCCGACTCCGACACCAAGGGCACCGGAGGGCAGGAGGTTCATCGCCGGCGACCCGATGAACGTCGCTACGAAGGTGTTCGCGGGGCTCGTGTAGAGGTCCTTCGGCGTCCCGATCTGCTGCAGGACGCCGTGGTTCATCACGGCGATCCTGTCACCCATAGTCATCGCCTCGATCTGATCGTGCGTCACGTAGATCGTCGTGGTTCCGAGGCGGTCCTGGAGCTTCAGGATCTCTGCCCGCATCTGGACGCGCAGAGCTGCGTCGAGGTTCGAGAGGGGCTCGTCCATGAGGAACGCTGCCGGCTCGCGGACGATCGCACGACCGAGGGCGACGCGCTGTCGTTGTCCACCCGAAAGCTGCTTGGGCTTGCGCTTGATCAGTCCCTCGAGCCCCAGGATCTCTGCCGCTTCACGCACGCGGCGGTCGATTTCCCGCTTCGGCACGTTGTAGTTCTTGAGGCTGAACGAGAGGTTGTTGTAGACGGTCATGTGCGGATACAGGGCATAGGACTGGAACACCATTGCGACGTTACGCCGCCCGGGAGCGACGTTGTTGACGACGCGCTCACCGATCAGGATCCGCCCATCGGTCACGTCCTCGAGCCCGGCGAGCATGCGCAAGGCAGTCGTCTTGCCACAACCTGAGGGACCTACGAGCACGAGAAACTCCCCGTCGGCGACGTCGATCGAGAGGTCGTCGACAGCGATGGTGTCGTCGAAGCGCTTCGTCACGTGCTCGTACGTGATCGTCGCCATCAGGAGGACTCCTCGAGTATTGGCGCGGGCAGGACGAAGTGCGCGATGGCAAGGAAGGTGTACGCGACGGTGAGCGTCAAGAAGGGCATGACAGCAGCGGCTATGCCGGCAAGGTTGACGAGGAGCAGCACGAGACCGAGAACGAGCGTCGCCGAGGGCCTGGAAGCTACGAACGCGCCAGCGTCGCGCGCGACCCGCCGCAGGCCGCACCCCGGCTCGGCGATCGCGAGCGTCCACAGGATGAGCGCGTAGATCCCGAGCAGGACGAGGACGTACAGCGTCAGAAAGGCGAGTGGCCAGATCGCAGTTGCGCCGTAAAAGCGTAGAGCTAGAGCACCCAGCCCGAGGACCGCGCAGCCGAGAACGGAGAGTACGACGCCGCGCCGCCAGTGCAGGCGCAGTCCCTCCCAGGCGTCGGCGAACGTGAGATTCCCGGTTCGCACGAGCGTCACCGAGCAGTGGACAACGACAGCGGCCGCTGGGCCCGCGGCGGCAATGAGCACTCCCGCGACCGGCAAGGCGAGAGCGGCGAGGATGCTCGCGACGACGACAGCGCCGAACGCGGCGTTCACCGCGACGAGGCGCCACGAGTTGGCGTAGAAGTCGCGCAGCGCGAGCACCAGTGCGTCCCTCGGCTTCATCCTTTGATCCCCGCAGCCGTGACCCCGGCGATGAAGAAGCGCTGGAAGATGAGGAAGATGACGAGGATCGGCAGGATCGCAATGATGCTCCCGGCCATGAGCTGGGGCCACAGCGTCTGGTACGTGAACGTGAACTGCACAAGCCCGAGCTGCATCGTGTACAGGTGCTCGTTGCCCTGCCCGAACAGGATCAGCGGCCAGAAGAAGTCGTTCCACGTCCCCTGAAATTGGAGGATCGCGAGAGCTGCGATCGCGGGCGCCGCAAGCGGAAGCATCACACGCCAGAAGGTCTTGAAGAACCCCGCACCATCGAGCTTCGCCGCCTCTTCGAAGTCTTTCGGAATGGTGAGGAAGTACTGCCGCATGAAGAACAGATTCACTGCGGAGACGAGACTGATCAGGATGTAGCCGGAGAAGTTCCCGATCAGATGCCAGTTCGTGAGCATCACGAAGACGGGAATGAGACGCAGCTGATCGGGGATCATCAGCGTCCCGAGTACGAGCAGAAAGAGGATCTCCCTACCCGGGAAGCGCAGCCGCGCAAAGGCGTAGCCGCCAAGCGCGGCGAGGAAGAGGTTCAGGGTGGTGATGACGACGGCAAGGAACAGGCTGTTGAGCGCGTAGCGCTTGAAGTCGTACTCCGTCCACACGCTCTTCCACGCCGCAGTCGTGAAGGGGTGCGGAATGAAGTTGAAGTTGGCCGTATCGGGGAGCGTCTTGAACGAGGTCGAGACCGTCCAGATGAACGGCGTGAAGTAGAGCAGGGCGATGGCCGTGAGTAGGCCATAGAGGACGATCTTGCCGACGATTGCGGAGCGCGGACGAGGCGGGAGGTACGGCTCCGCGACCGTGGGGGCGGACGTCTGCAGCATCACCACGCCTCCCTGCGGCCGACCGTCGCCCGCTGAATGAGTGTAAGCAGAAAGATGGCGACGAAGAGGACGACCCCCGCAGCCGCTGCGACCCCGAAATTCGCGGACTTGAAAGCCTCGTTGTAGATATAGAGGACGGCCGTGTACGTCGAGTAGACGGGCCCGCCGGTGCCGCCGGAGACGATGAACGACTGGTCGAAGATCTTGAGCGCTCCGATGCCGAAGACGACGAGCACGAAGAAGTGCGCCGGCTTGAGAAGCGGGAACGTGATCCGCCAGAAGGTGCGCCAGGTGCTCGTCCCGTCGATCGCCGCCGCCTCGTAGACGTCGGTCGAGATCGACTGGAGCGCGGCGAGGTAAAAGAGCATCACTGTGCCCGCGGTCGTCCACGCGTTGAGGCCCACGATCGACCAGAGCGCGGTGCTGGGTTCGCCGAACCAGGCTTGGTGACCGCCGATGATCGCGTTCAGGAGGCCGTTCGCGTTGAGAATGAAGATCGCGATCGCGGTGATCGCAGCCGAGGAGACGAGCGAGGGGAAGTAGAACGCCGAGCGGAAGAAGAGGCGTCCGCGGATCCTCGCGTTGATCACGAGCGCGATCAGCAGACCGAGCGCCATCTCGAGCGGCACGACCACGAGCGTGTACTCGATCGTGTTCCGAATGGCTCGGCGAAAGATCGGGTCGTCGAAGAGCGTGCGGTAGTTGTCTGCTCCGACGTTGCCGGTGCCCGGGACCTTCCCGAGGATCCCCCACTCGTAGAAACTGATGTAAATCGCGTACCCGAGCGGGTAGATGAAGAAGATCCCGAAGATCACCATCGGTAGCAGGACGAACGCATAGCCCCAGCCGGCCTCGCGGAAACGGGCCCCGAGGAATGAGTCTCGCTTTGGGGAGGGGCTCGTCTCGGGCGCTGTCGTGGTCGCCATGAGGTCTACCCCTCCGCGCGGCTAGTGCCACGCGGAGGGGGTTGAGAGATCGTCCGTCTAGCCCTTCAAGGACGCCGCGACGTCCGCAAGCATCTTCGATGTCGTCATCGTGCCGTTCATCACTGCCAGCAGGTCGTTGTTCATGATCGTGTAGGTGGCATCGAAGTTGGGGAACGCCCAGCCGCGCGAGACCGGCCCAGCCGCAAGGAACGCCTTCCGGCCACCGACCGCCTCGACATCGGTACGCGAGGGCAGGGCGAGGCCCTTCGACATCCAGAGTGTCATCCCCCGCTTGCCTGTCAGCCAGCTGAGCAGCGTCCAGGCGGCCTGCTTGTGGTCGGAAGCCTTCGCCATCGAGTACGAGACCGTGAACCCCAGGTTGGCGTTGACCTTCCCCTTCACCATCGGAGCAACGGCGTATTTGATCTGCGGGAAGTTCATCGGCATGTACGGGAGCAGCCAGTTACCTTCGAAGATGATCGCCGCCTTCTCCTTGCCGAGAGCCTCGCCGGGCCAACCGACGCCGAGCTGGGTCGGCGTCGCCGCGAGACCCTTCTTGACCAGCCCCGCGTAGTAGTTCACCGCCGCGGCGACCGCCGGCGACTGCACGTTCGCGAGCGAGCCTTTGTTCTGATAGATGAACGCGAGCATTCGCGCCCAGTCGGGGTTGAGGCAAATTGGCTTCCCGCCCGGCACCGCGTTGGACGACGCGAGCTTCTGGGCGTCCGCGGTCAACTCGGCCCAGGTCCTCGGTGCCCGCTTGATACCCGCAGCACGGAACATGGACGTGTTGATCTCCACCGCGAGCGGCGACCAGTCCTTCGGGAAGCCGTAGATCGTCTTCCCGACCTTGAACGCACCGAGCAGGCCCGGATAGAACTTGCTCGTGTCGAACTTGGTCGCCTTGATGTAGCTGTTCAACGGCTGAAGCACGCCTTGCTTCGCCCATGTCGCGAGGCGGGCCGAGTCAACGTAGAAGACGTCCGGCGGATTCTGGGCGGCAAAGCGCGCGGTCATCGCGGGCGTGTAGTCGCCGTTAATCACCGAGTAGTCCACATGGATGGTCGGGTGCGTCCTGTTGAACGTGTCGACCATCGATTGCAGCAAGTCGTCTTCGGTCTTGCCGGCCGACCATCCCGAAAGCGTGATGTTTGTCGCCTGGGTCTTCTCGGTGCGTGCCTGTGCCGTCGCGGCAGCGACCACTACCGTGACGAGAGCGAGGCCGAGAAGCGCCGCAGGAACCGCGGTTAGCTTGCGCATTTCGACACCTCCCATCGTTATCGGATCCGTTCGGATCCCAGCGCGAAGGCCGTGATGCATATACCCGAACTCAGCCTTACTACACGCGCAGGCGGGGTGATCCGCAATCGACAAGCTGGGTATCCGCGCTCACTGCGTATGCTCGGGGATGGCAATCGCTCCTGCGTGTCCGCTGGCTGGGCACGTCCGAGCCCGAATTTGCCACCCCGTTTGTACCCATCCAACTCGAAGGGCGAGTCCTGCCGCCCCTGTTGGTCAACTGGGCCGAAACGCGCACTATAGAGCCGTTTTTCGACCCGTCGACTGTCTCCCGGGTTTCCGCTTAAGACCGCTGGAAACCGCCCGAAACTGGCGCGCACTGGCGCGCGACTGACGCGCTCCTGGGGTGGCACCGGCCACCCCGCGAGTCGGGAGACGTCAGTAAGTGCGGAAGACCAGCAGCCGCCGCACGCGCGGAGGTACCCGCGCGTGCAAGGCCGCTGCAAGGGTTTTTAGCCGGCGACCGCCGCCGTGTAGATGTCGAGCTTCTTGAGCGTTCCGTCTGGGTTCATCCCGGTGCTGTTGGAGTTGTCAGACCAGGCAGGGTGCGCAACGCCGCCGAAGAAGGCGAGACCGCTGTAGTCGCCGTAGTCGATCCCATTACCCGAGACGTGCGAGTTCGAGGTTCCGGCGCTGATCTGGACGTTGGGCGTGAACGTCGTCCCGTTGCTGGTGAACGCGCCCCAGAACTGCGCGTCGTCGTTCGGAACACCGTCGGTGTCGCCTGCGCCTCCGGTTCCGAGATCGTTCCTTGCGTCGTACCAGACCACCGCGACCTCGCCCGTCGTCGGATCGAGTGCGATCTTCGACATGAACTGGCTGTTCGTCCCGGCGTCGTCGTTGACGCGCTTGGGTGCGCTCCAGGTCCGTCCGTCGTTGTCCGAGTATCGGACGTAGATGTTCGTGTCATCGCTCTCGTTCTTCTCCTCGAACGTGTAGACGAGGTAGACGCGCCCGCGATGCGCGCCCATCGTCCGGTCCCACGCGAGGCCCGGCTCAGCGTCGATCGAGCGGTCGATCTGCGGCGGGATGAAGTCGAACCCGCCCACGTGCGTATCTTCGACGAAGACGCGGTCACCGAAGCCGGCGGGGCCGAGCCCGTCCGGGTCGACGTTCACGAAGAGCTTGCCGCCGCCCTGACCGCTCTGCGTGAGGGTGCAGACGTTCATCACCTTTCCGCCGGGGCCGACTGCGATGTCGCCGTACGTGCAGTTGTTTGTCCCCGGGATGACCTCTGCCGGAATGAAGCTTCCGACTTGGCCCAGTCCCGACACTCGCGCCCCGGTTGCCACCAAGGGGCCGCTGGCGCTGACCACGACCCAGACCATGCCCTCGCCGGTCACGATCGTCTCCTGGTCGACGTAGCGGTACTCGCCGTGCCGCGACGGACCCTTAGTCCCCGGCGGCTTCGGCGGTTTCGCGATGTTCGCGATGACGTGGAAGCTTAGCCCGCCGTCGGTGCTGAGCGCGACGGGGACGACGTTCTCGAGGTTGTAGAGGTAGGAGAGGAAGAGGTTCCCGTATTGGTCGAAGCTAAGACTCGGGTCGCAGCACGAGTCACCGAGACCGTCGGCACCGCCCCCGATCGAGTCACCTGCCGCGATGATCTTGCGCGCCCACGTCTGGCCGCCGTCGAAAGAGACGCCCTCGAAGAGACCGGAGAAGCCCTCTTGGATGTTCGTCACGACGACAATGTTCTGCGGATTCGTCGGATTCACAGCGATAGCCTCTTCCGACTCGTTCCCAACGCGTTCGCTCACATCGACGTTGGTCGGTACCGCGCCGCCGGCGTTCGGGATCGCGATGAGCGTGAGCGTGACGAGAACCGGCAGGACGCCAACAAGCGGCCATTTCACCATCGTTCCCCCTCCCCTCGACTGGTCGAGTCGAGACTACCCGCGCCTCGGCGACGGCAAACGGAGCCTGGGCCCGAGCCCTGATCGTCGGGTCTTGCGGTGCGCCCACACACAGGGGGACCGGGGTTGGCCTTCGGCAGCTAGGGCGCTTGGCTACGAGGGGCGTGGAATGAAGACAACGTCGTACGTGCCGAGACCCATGGAGCTTCGGTCGGCTTTTACGTCGAAGTTGGAGCCCTTCGGGTCATTGTGCTCCTTGAAGGGCAGCGTGAAGCCAATACGAAAGCTCTGGCCGGGCCTGAGATTCTTCCGTGTCCACACGGCTCTCACCCCGGCGGGTTCACCGCGATATGGGAGCGATGCCCGGGTCAACGGGTCGTAGTGGGTGAGGACGACCCTCAACACGCGGTCGTTCACGTCGCCAATGTTCGTGACGACGACCGTGTAGCTGTAGTTGACGCCACGGATTACCTGGTGCGGTCCGCAGATATTTGCGAACAGCTTCGACCTCAGTTCTCCGCCCCTCGCCATCGCCCTTAACGATTCCACCGACGATCCTTTGGTGGCGGAGCACGGCGGCCAGGGTGTCCGGGCAGCCGATGCGCCCGTCCCCAACGAGACGGACACGACGACCAGCGCGGTCAGGAGCAGCCGTTTGTTGCGGCCTCCTTTCATGTGTCCTTCACAAGACTCGGGGGTGGCTGCATTTCTTCCTCCCTTTTTGGGGCTGAACTGCCCACTTCGCTGCCCACTTGCCCGCAAACCCGCATACCTAAAGGGAAAGTCGGACGTCTCCAAAACCGCGGGTTGCGACCGTCAGCTAGGAGAGCTACCGGCGGGCCGCCTTCAGGGCATGAATGCCGGCGAGGTCGAGCGCCACGACGAACATGAAGCTTCCCGCCCACCAGTTGACGGGGTCGAAGGTCAGCACCTCGTCGTCACCGATGATGTTGCAGATCAGCCAGACAAAGAACCACAGCAGCGTCATTTGCACCCTCCGGGGTCGATATGCGCGCGACTCTAACCCGATCTATAGGTGTTGCGCTTCCGACTCGTCGACACCGCCCTGATGTGATGAAAGCCCTCTTACTGGCGACTTTGTCGTTCGTCGGTGCGGCGCTGCTCGCCTTCAGTCTCCCGAGCACTTGGCCGCTTCTCGTTGCGAGGATCGTTCTGCTTTGCCTTGGCGCCGCTTTCCTTGTGATCGGTCTCCGGCGGCGACGACGGCGAAGGCCCGCCGCCCCTCCCCGGTAGCCAGCACGATCTTCTGCTCGGCCCGCCTGCTCGTCACGGCCTAGAGACTTGAGAACCATCCGCGTTCTTGCCGGAGAAGCTACTTAGCGTGATCAATACGGCAGGACGCGCTTGCCTGGGTGCCAGTGTTCGCGGATGGCCCCTGATCACGCTGCGATGGTCAGGCCGGGCGCATCGCCGCGACCCAGCACCGTCCTAGCGTCCGTTGCGGGCCCGTGGCCGGAGGCGCGAACAGCGTGCCCCAATTACCATCGCCGCCCGTGGCCAAGAGCGTCGTCATCCGTCCCGAGCGCGACGCGGACCACCCCGTGATCGCAGAGGTGGTCCGCGCGGCATTCGTCCGACAGCCCGACGAGGTCGCGGCGTTCGTCGAGCGCATCCGGGCTTCGGAGCAGTTCATTCCGGAGCTGGCGTTGGTCGCCGAGGACTCCTCCGGTGTGATTGCTCACGTGATGCTGAGCTGGGTCGGCGTCGAAGGCGGGTCCCGGACAAGGATCCTCAATCTCACGCCGATGTCGGTTCGGCCTGACCGCCAGCGCATCGGTGTGGGGGCACGGCTGATCCGGGACGCGCTCGGCCGCGCCGAGGAAGCAGGCGAGCCTGCCGTCATGGTCGAGGGTGTTGCCGCGTACTATCCTCGTTTTGGCTTCGAGCGGGCAAGCGCGCTCGGCTTCATCTCCCCGCATCCGAAGATCCCCGACGCCGCTTTCATGGTCAAGCGGCTCCCGGGATACAGCCCCGACCTTGCCGGTCGGATCGTCTATCCGGCTTCGTTCGAGGCTCTCGGGTACTAACGACCGGCTGAGAAGAGCGGCGCACTCGGCCGCCTAACGGCCGCGCCGGTCCGGCACGCCGAGGAGCGTGAAGCATCCCATATCGATCGGCGTCTGAGCCGGAGGTATCGTGCCGACCGCATCATGACCCGACGCGCCGCATGCAGCTGTGGGCAGCTCCGTCTCGAGATCGACGGAGAGCCCATTCGCGTGTCGATATGCCACTGCCTCGCCTGCCAGCAGCGGACCGGCAGCGTGTTCGGCGTCCAGGCCCGGTTCTCTGAGGATCAGGTACGCATCGAGGGCCGTTCGACGGAGTACGTTCGCCTCTCCGACGAGGGAGGTGCCGAGGGGAGGTTCCACTTCTGCCCCGAATGCGGCGGGACGATCTACTACCGCGTGTCGGCGATGCCGGGCATGATCGCCGTTCCGGTCGGCGCTCTGGCTGACCCCGCGTTCCCGTCGCCGACGGTCTCGGTCTACGAGGATCGGCGCCACCCGTGGGTCGCATTGCCACCCTCGATCGAGCTCCACTACGACTGAGCGGGCGGCACGCGTTGCTCGTCACCGTCGCCGTACATCTCCTCCCACCCAGCCCCGGACTGGTCGTAGAACTCGTTTAGAAGCTCAGGCGTCAGCTTCCAAACCCACGGGAAGAACCTCCGTAGCGACCTCGACGACGGAACTCTCGCCGCGAATGCGAGGTCAACATGCTGCTTGCAGATGCCGCACTTGTCGAGGGAGTAGACCGCCAGGCGCCTGCAGCTTCGAAGGTCGCACATCGCACCACTCGGCGCTGGCAGCAGAGGCATGCGGCTAAGCCTTCCCGACGCCTCGTCGGCGTGTCAAACACGCGCCGACCGAACGTCGGCGCCCACAATGCGATGGTGCTCCGGGTCGTGACTAGGTGAGCTGCACGGCCAAGAAGGCGAGCGTTGCGACCGCGCCTGCCGTCATGAGCAGGGCGACTCCGGCAAAGCCGCCGGCAACGAGCTTCAGCTTCCGTGGCGCCAGCGACCAGACGAGGCTGGCCGCACCCAGCTTGCCGAACGTCCCTCCGCTGAGCCAGACCTTCAGCAGCGCAAGCGTGGCCAGAAGCCACCAGGCGGGCACGAAGCGCGTGGTCCGATCGTTGGCCCGCGGCCACTCCTGCCGAGGAGAGCGGATGGAGTCGACTTCGCCGCGCGTGTGGCGTCCACGAATTACCAGGCTCTGCGAGGAAGCGCGCACTTCTAAGCCCGAGTGTAGCTTCGGCGACCTACCCCCCGAATCGGACCCCCACGCCCGAACCGTTCATTGGGTGACCATCTTCTGCGCCTGTCGAAGCCAGGCCTCGGCGTCGCGCCCAAGGCGCTCGACGATCGCCACTCGCGGGCTCGATGGAGTTGGCCATGTCTACGGCCTCACCGGCCCAGATCAACGCAGTGTCGAAGTCTCCCGTTTCGGCGGCTTCGCGGTAACGCTCGAGCTCGGCGGCATCCTCGGCGAGCGCCGTGTCGCGGTCATGCCACTCCGCGAGAAAACGATTGCGCAGCGCACGGCCAGTGTGCAGAGTCGGCCAGGGACGACCTCGCGCGGTGTCGAACACATGCGTGCGCTGAGTGTCGATGCCACGCGCTGACACGAGCCGTTGCTTGGCGGTGGGATGGACCAACGCTTCCTCGGCAACGCAGAAGCGCGTGCCGACCACAGCACCAGCCGCACCGAGAGCCAACGCGGCCGCAACCCCTCTGCCGTCTCCGATGCCACCGGCTGCCAGAACCGGCGTCGGAGCCACGGCGTCGACTACCACCGGAACAAGCGGCAGCGTGGCACGCAGCGCGCCATGCCCGCCCGCTTCCGCACCTTGCGCGATGACGATGTCGGCGCCCATCGCCTGCGCTTCGATCGCAGCCTCGACATCCTCCGCCTGGCAGACGAGAAGGCAGCCTGCCTCCCTGATCAGCGGAATGAAAGGACGGGGATCGCCGAACGCCAGGAAGAACACCGCCGGCCGATAGGACAACGCTAGCTCCACGGCCTCCGTGGTTGCAGACCACGTGATCAACCCCACTCCCCATGGGCGCCGAGTCTCCGACGTGACGATTTCGAGCTCGCGCGCGAGCCACTCCGGATCGCTATAGCCGCCCCCGACTACGCCGAGCCCACCCGCGTTGGAGACCGCAGCGGCGAGCTCTCCCCCCGAGACGAATCCCATCGGCGCAAGCACGATCGGATACGTGAGGTCGAACAGCTCGGTCACCGGTGTGCGAATCGCCACGGAGGCTTTTATCTAGCAAACACCATGACGTAGTCGTGTCCGGGTGCCCGGCGAGCTCGACTGCTCACCCGCCAGCCGAGCCGGTCACGATCGATGCCTGCTGGCCTCCAAGCTGGCGGCCTGCGCTCTGGTCGCAGCGCGTAGCGCGCGGATGCGACCCCGAGGAAGGTCCCCGACGGTTCGAGCGTCGTTATCGACCATCTCGTCGTGCACTTGTGTCCAGGTGCGGTCGGCATAAAGCGGCTTGCCTCGCTGTGCGGCTCCTTCCCTTGCAGTCCGCGCTTGGACCTGCGCCTCCGTCATGGCCTCGAACTCGGTGGACACTCTTCTCCTCGCTCACCGGCTGGACACCGGAGAGGGCAGCCGTTGGATGGCTGCCCTCTCCGATCTCGTTGCCGTGGCGGTTACTGCTGCGCGCCGATCTGCTTGAGGAGAGTCATCGAGTCGAAGTACTGGCGACTCTCCTTGACCTTGCCATCCTCGAACGTGAAGAAGATGGCACCGGGCGTCTCCTGGCTCTTGCCTGACGCGGGAATCGTTCCTTCTGCTGTCTCCAGGGGGCCGGTGTGGGTGCCCTTCCAGGTCACTTCAAGACCTGCCTTGTCGCCGCTGGCGACGGCGCTCGTCACCGTGGCGGCGGCATCTGGGAAGGCCGTCTTCCAGCCCTTGAAGAGCTCGACGATCTTCTCCGGACCCTCGACGCTGCGCTGGGTTCCGAGCTCGTCGTAGCGAGCGTCGGCTGCGAGTCCCGCTCGCAGCTTCTCCCAGTCGCCGCTGTTGAAGGCTGCCAGCTGCTCGCGAGCGATCGTGACCATCTGCTCGGTGGTCAACGCTTCGGTTGCCATTACGGACATCACTAGCTCCTCTGTTCGATTGGTGGGTGCCGAACGGGCAGCAGTTGCGGAGGCATTGCCTCCGAATCGGCTACCTCAGCTCGGCTGAGACATGGACGCAACGAGGAAGAAGAGCTGGCGTCTCGACGGCATGAATTTCGGGGCCGTCAGCGCGACTGGCTCGGTGTCTCCGAAATGGAGTCTACGTCATCTCGTCTGGCGCTGCTCGGAACCGCTCCGTGGGGCCATCTACCGCTCCGCTACAGCCCCGGCGTTAGCGGAGGTTCACACGGTAGAACAGTTCAAGCTCGGCCTGACTCGCCGCCTATGAAATCTCCGATTCCGAGGGTCGCAGTGGCATGAAGGCGGACGAAGCCACATGTGTTGCAGATGAGGGTCAGAGCCGAGATCCCCTGTCCGGGCTCCGTCGGAACCGTCTGCACGATGCTCCTCCCGCCGTCTTCGGTGGTGTGCCAACCGTTCTCTCCACAGAACGGGCACTGGCCGTTCTGTGCTACGCGGCTAAGCGCCTCCATGTCGGCTCCGAGCGCCGCGGCGTAGTCGGCGTCCATGTTCATTAGTCGCCTCCCTCGATCGATGACAGAGTGACTATGAACGGTGTAGCCGAAAGCACGGCCGCGAAACGGCGCAGGATGCCGACACGCCCCGCGACCTCGGGACTTGCCTTCGCGTCCGCGACGGTGTCCGGATCATCCGCCTCACGCCCGCTGATCGGGCACATCTACGCGGAGTCGGACAGCTCGCTGCTAGCGCGTGCGGTCAGGTTACGGGAGAAGAACTCGAGAGCCGTGCGCGTCTTCGTCTGTTGCTCACCGCCGAGTTCGACCCCCCGTTCAACAAGGAACGCCCGCGCCTCGGCTGCCACCTGAAACGCCTGCGAGGGCGCGCACTTCGTGGACAGCTCGAGAATGCGTGTGTAGTCCGGGTAGTTCCAGAGCTCGGCCACGAGCCTGCCGTCGTACCCCTTTGGCGAGAACCGCAGTTTGAGGACGAAGATGGGGCCGAGGATGGAAAGATCATCGAGTCCGATTCCCGCGGGAGCGTGCTCGGCAAAGAACCCTCGCTGCTCCTTCGTGAAGAGCTTGCGAATAGGCCCGCCCGCGGCGACGATCTCCCGCACGCTCGCCTTTCGGGGAACCGCCTTCAGCGATGCAGAACAGACGAACCCACCCGGCATCGCGTCGACTTCGACTCCGAAGTTCGGTGACTTTCGCTGCTTCGCAGGGAGCTCGTCGGGCACAACCGGCCGCAGCTTGACGACGGAGTCGTCACCCTTGCCCTGCACACGGCGCGCACGAACGACGAGTCCCCGCTCGTTCAGCTCCAGATCGGGCGTATCGAAGAAGAAGACCTGGCGAATCTGCGCCTCCAATGGATCCATACCGAGCGCAACGACGGTCGAGCGGAGATCGGAGTCGGGCACCGTCAGCTTCAGCTCGACGCTGTCGGCGCCCTTGGTCAGAGCGAGCAGCTCGCCTCGATCCTCGTCGGACAATGTGGGCGATGTCTTCGGTGTCTTCGTAGTCACGGAACACTCCTCTCGGGCCACAGGGCTTTCGGCCCCTGATTGCGAACTCACCTTATGCGCCCTGCTGGGATGCCCGGTCGCTGCGCACGCGCCCAGAGGAAGGGGCGGCGAGATGAACGCCCAGGTCGATGTCGTTTTCTCGCACCTCGAGCACCCAGGTGGAGCCCTTGCGGAAGTCACCGCCGGCCTCGGCATTCGGCGGTAGCGACTCGACGACGAACTGTTGGATGTCACCATGCGTGCAGAGCACGGCAGGGCCGTCGGCAGCCACGTCCCGGGCGAGCTCGATCACGTCCTCGAGATCGGTGCCCTCCGCCAGAGCGTCAGTCGTCTCGATCGATAAGGCGCGATCCGCAGCCAGAGCCTCGAGCGTCTGAGAGCAGCGGACGTAAGGGCTGGTCAGCAGGCGAGTGAGCTCGCGCCCGGCGTATGTCTCGACGAGCCCCTCGGCTTGCCGCCAGCCCGCGGGAGTGAGTGGACGCAAATGGTCGGGCTCGCTCCAGCGTCGGCGGTCACCCGCCTTCGCGTGGCGGAGTAGGTAGACGGGCACCATGTCGGAGACGAGCTCCATGAAACGCGCCAGCAACTTGCGGTCGCGCTCGTAGCTGAGCATGCGACGCGCACCTTCGACCCCAAACCACTGTGCTTCGTCGGTCTCGTGCGCGGCGGCGAGCGTGCCTGCAATCCGCCTCATCAACCAGAAGCGAACGACCTTGTCCCGTCCACGCGCATCGACATACGAGCTCGTGCCGAGCTCAGGTCCGAGCGCGCAGCGCAGGCCGGTCTCCTCCTCGACCTCGCGGAGAGCGGCTTCGTGGTCATCCTCACCGGCCTTGAGCTTTCCCTTCGGGAAGGTCCAGTCGTCATAGGCAGGACGATGGACGAGCACGACCTCGGCTCCTCCCTCACGGCCACGCCTCCAGACGACGCCACCTGCTGCGCGAACGATCCCCGTCAGAGCCACGCGCGGAGCTTCGGGGCGTCGAGCTTTGCCCAGGTCTTCCGCCAGCGTCGCCGCGTCCTCTGGCCGCGGGCGCGCTCGAGACCGGCCAATTCACCGGCAGCAAAAGCTTCGTTTACCGATCGGCGACGCGAAGCCCATTCACCGAGCCAGGCCTCGGCTGCAACGGCGTCGTTGTGATCACCGAGGACGTCCTGCAGTGCGGCTGCGGCCGCCGCGAACGCGAATGCACGTTTACCGAGCGCCGGCGCGACGGCCTCTGCCGCATAGCGGCAGCGCTTGACGCGGATGCGCACGCTGTGCAGATCCTCATCGGCGGCGAGTCGTCGAGCGTCCCCACCCTCCGCCGAAGCGAGCGCCAAGGGCGCTGCACCATCTCACGAAGGACCTCGCGCGCTGGCCCGTCCGCCCGAGATGTCAGCTGTGGGGCCAGCGATGCTTCGACCAACCGGTCGAGCAACGAGATGTAGCGGTCGCCGCGCATCGCTTCGAGAAGGCTGGCGTATGCGCTCCTTCGGCCGGACTTGAGCGAACGGAGAACAGGGCGTGCTGCCCGCCGGTTCGACTCCGGCAGAACGCGGATCCGTTCCTCCATGCGGACAAGCATCACGTCGCGGTCGCGGACTCGCCCTAACAGCTCGGCGAGCCAGCCCAGTTCGGTTTGGAGCGCCCGGGACCACTCCTCGTCGAGCAGCGGCGCGAACGTGCGGAGATCGGAGCGAAGGCGCCGCGTAGCCACTCGTGCCTGATGGACGCCTTCGATGTGCGCGTCCAGTCGGACAACGGGGTCGTGCTGCAACAGTCTGGCCACCGACATCGCGATTGCCTGGCGAACCACGGTTCCGGCGCTGGAATCTCGGTCGGGCGCTGAGACGACCACGTCGGGCGGCTCGAGGGCACGGGCGCCGAGTGCTCGGAACACCTTGGGGGTCTCTTCGACCGGCCCTGCCCCGGCCTCCGCGAGCATCGATCGAAGCCTCTTCACGAACCGCGCGGGTGCGTTCTCCGCGACTTCGATCTCGACTTCTCGAAAGCGCGTAGCGATCCGGCGACCGTCGAAGACGGATACCTCGTCGTCCACGACTTGGGCGATGAACGTCCCGTCGGCATCGCAGAGGTCGACAGCTTTCCGCACCGTCCGCAGCCTTGCCGTCGGGCCAAGAACGGCGCCGCGCGTGTATGCGCGGACGAGGTCTTCGAGGGCCACTGGAAGCCGACGTGGAGAGCCTTCGAATCGAAGCTCGGTGCGGAGCAGGAAACCCGAGCCATTCTCCGCCGGGAGCTTCAGCGTCCAGTCGTCGTTTGTCCGGTAGCGCAGCGTGATCCTCGAACGCGCCAGCCTCAGATCCTCGGTGTCGTAGTAGGTCGCCATGTAGCGCTCGGGCTCGTGGGCAATTGCCTCGACCTCCTGACCTAGCGCATCGAACGCGGGCATGCGAAACGAAGGCGAGACCGAGAGCTTGAGCTCCCGCTCGCGCGGAAGGCTCACGCGTGTCCCTCGATGCGCCCTTCCGCGAGTTCCTGAAGCCTGCGCTGGCTGTCGATCCCCGTCACGGTAGGGACCTTGCGCCACGCCCTTGGGTCGAAGCTCCCAGGCGAGCACATCGTCTGCGAGCGAGATGGTCAGGATCTCCTCGAGCCTCGCTGCTAGGTCGGGATCGGTGACAGGCGCGACGCACTCCACGCGTCGGTCGAGGTTTCGCTCCATGAGATCCGCCGAGCCAATGTAGTAGCGCGCGCCGCGCTCGACGCTACCGAAGCGGAAGATCCGTGAGTGCTCGAGATACCGTCCCACGACAGAGCGGACGCGGATGCGCTCGGAAAGTCCCGCAACGCCCGGCTGAAGAGTGCACATCGAGCGGACAATGAGATCGATCTCCGTCCCCGCCTGGGAGGCGTCGTACAGAGCGTCGATGACCGCGGGGTCGATGAGGTTGTTGACCTTGATCACGATGCGGCCGTCTGAGGCTTCTGCTTCTTCCTGGATCAGCTCGAGCAGCCGCTGGCGCAAGGAGACGGGAGCAACGAGCACCTTCCCGTACGAGTGCTGGTACGAGTAGCCGGTGAGAAAGTTGAAGAGATCGGCCACGTCTCGCGTCAACTCGGGATCTGCCGTCAGCAGGCCCACGTCCTCGTAGACCCGCGCCGTTACGGGGTTGTAGTTGCCGGTGCCGATATGGCAGTAGCGCGCGATCGTCCCCTCTTCCTCGCGGACCACCAACACGGCTTTTGCATGTGTCTTCAGACCGACGACGCCGTACGCGACGTGCACGCCGGCCTGCTCCAGCTTGCCCGCCCAGGCGATGTTCGCTTCCTCGTCGAAGCGGGCCTGCAACTCGACCAGTGCGACCGCCTGCTTGCCGGCCTCGGCGGCGCGGATCAGCGCATGCACGATCGGGCTCTCCTCGTCGGACGTGCGGTACAGCGTCTGCTTGATCGCGAGCACCTGCGGGTCCAGGGACGCCTGTCGAACGAACTCTTCGACCGACGTGGAGAACGAATCGTAGGGATGATGAACGAGCAAATCGCCCTCGCGCAGCACGGCGAAGATGTCGGGAGCTGGCGTACCGGCGAGACGGCTATTGGTCGACTCCCGCCCAGGGCGCAGCTTTCAGCGACGGCCGGTTGAGGTCGGTCAGCGACCAGAGATCACTCAGGTTCAGGAGCCCTGGGATGACCGAGACGTCGGTGGCCTTCAGGCCGAGCTCACGTTGGAGTAGCGAGCGGATCTCTCTCGTCATAGTCGGGTTGACCTCGAGGCGAACGGCCTGAGGCGACCGTGCCCTGCGCAGGAGTTGCGTCCGCATCGCATCCAGCAGATCTTCTGCCTCGTCCACCTCGACCTCGATGTCAGCGTCGCGCGTGACGCGGAAGACGTGCCAGCCGTCGACCTTCATCCCCGGGAACAGGCGGTGAAGGTGGGCGGCGATCACTTGCTCGATGGGCACGAACGAGCGCCGGCCCGTGACCTTGAGGAAGCGCGGGAGCAGCGGCGGGACCTTGACGCGGGCGAAGCGCTGCTCGCCAGTCTGCGGGTCGCGGCCCACGACCGCGAGATTGAGGGAGAGGTTGGAGATGTAGGGGAACGGATGCGCGGGGTCGACGGCCAAGGGCGTGAGCACGGGGAAGATCCTCGAGATGAAAACCTCTCGCAGCTCCTTCTGCTGGCTCGGCTTGAGATCGTCCCAGTCGACGATGCGAATCCCAGACGCGGCGAGCTTGGGCTTGACTTGCTTGCTGAAGACGGAGCTCGCGCGATCGGTCAGGATCCTCGACGGATGCGCGGATCGCCTTCAGCTGCTCGCCGGTGTCGCCCCGTCGGGAGAGGTGCTGGTCAGGCCCGCCGCGACCTGCTCCTTCAGGCCTGCGACGCGAATCTGGAAGAACTCGTCCAGGTTGCGGCTGAAATGCACAAGGAACTTCACGCGCTCGAGGATCGGCAGCGACCGGTCCTCGGCCAGTGCCAGCACGCGGGCATTGAATTCGAGTCGCGACAGCTCGCGGTTCAGGTACCGGGCCGACCCTGCCTCGGACCCCTCCCGGCTCCTCGAGGGAGCGGACGGTGCGAAGCGAGGAATCCATTTGTGGGTCGATGATCTCGGTCACAACGTCTAATCGTTATAGCGGCTCGTCGCCGACGCGTCGAGACTCGCCCTAGGCAGCGAGCCGGTCGGCGCCGAGCATCAGCACCGCGCCCTCGCGAAGGCCACCGCGGGCAACGACCAGGGGCAGATCGAGCCGCTTCTGGATCTCGGCGACGATCATCGCCCCGGCCGGTAGCGTCGCTGCACGTTCACGGTCGAGTCCGTATCGATCCGCGAGCTCCCTGGACGGGTGCTTGCAGCACAAGCCGCATAGCCGAGCGGAGCTCGTCTGCGCCGAGCTTCGGGCTACCGACGAGCCTGCGCAGCGCCCGGGCGCTGCCTCCGACCGCCAGGGCATGCGTGGAGGCCGGCGGCGAGAAGCCGTCGAGGTGCTCGAGCAGCAGCAGCTTCGCCTTGCGCATGGCCTTCTTGCCCGGGGGATCTGCGTCGAGGGCCCGGGCCGTCAACCGCAGCGAGCCGACATCGATCGAGCGCACCCACGCTGGATCAGATGCCGGCAGCCCAATCGCCAGCTGCGTCGATCCTCCTCCGACGTCGACGACGGCCGTGGTCTCTCGAGGCGCAGGGTCCGACGCTGTTGCCCCGAGGAAGGCGATGCGCGCCTCTTCGTCTCGGCCGAGGATGCGAACCGGAGCGCCGGACTCGGATTCGAGTCGCCGAACGAGGTCGATTCGATTTTCCGCCTGCCTGCCGGGCGAGGTGACCACGACCGCGAGCCGCTCACAGCCAAGGCGTCGGGCCTCCCGCGCAAATCCCGCCACCGTCCGACCCACGGCCAAGAGCTTCGTCTCAGAGATCGAGCCCCGGACCGCGATCTCGTTCCCGAGCCGCGCCCAGGCTCTTTGCTCGTCCACTGCCGTCAGCGAACGCCCGGTGACGGAGGCGACGAGCAGACGCACCGTGTTCGAGCCCACGTCGATGACGCCCACCGTGATCATCTTGTGATCCTTCCAGCGACGTCGGCTGGCAAAACGCCAATCCGGAGTACAAGTTGTGACGCGGTGGTTAGAGTTGCGTGACGATCGGCGTCCGTGAGACCACACCGCAGCCCGTCGGTCGCACCGTCCTCGCCGTCGACGTCGGCGGCTCCCATGTCAAGCTGCTCGTGAGCAGCGAGACCGAGCGGCGCCGTTTCCGCTCGGGCCCGAAGCTGACCGCCGCAGAGATGGTCGCGGGTGTCCTCGAGCAGGCCGGCACATGGAATTACGACGTCGTCTCGGTCGGGATTCCGGCGCAAGTGCGTGGAGGACTCGTCGTCCACGACCCGGTCAACCTGGGCACAGGCTGGGTCGGCTTCGACTACAAGGCGGCATTCGGGAAGCCGACCAAGGTCATCAACGACGCTGCCATGCAAGCGATCGGGGCCTACGACGGCGGCCGCATGCTCTTTCTGGGCCTCGGCACCGGCCTTGGCTCGGCGATGATCGTCGACGGGCTCCTGGAGCCGATGGAGCTCGGCCACCTTCCGTTCAGAAAGGCGACGTACGAGGACTACGTCGGAAAGAGAGGTCTGAAGCGGCTCGGTCCCAGACGCTGGCGCAAGCGCGTGCTCGAGACGATAGAGGAGCTCTCCGCGGCGCTCGAGCCGGACTACGTCGTGCTCGGCGGAGGAAACGCGCGTGAGCTCGGCCGACTTCCGGCCAACGTGCGCCTCGGAGGAAACGAGGACGCTTTCAGCGGTGGCTTCGAGCTGTGGAACCGTCGCGATGGGGCCCCTTCTCCCGACCGAGTGGTGGGGGCGTTGCCTACCGGGGAGAGCGAAGCTTAGATCCGCCTGTAACGAGCGTCGGCGAGGGAGTACAGACCGAACGCGATCAAGCCGGCCGCGACGACGCCGAGCGCGACATGGCCGTACGACTGGTTCGCCACCTTCGCGAGCGCCCCGTCGAGACCGATCGCCTTTCGTGATTCGTCGTCCACGGCGGTCTGGATCAAGAACGCGCCCACGAGACCGAAGACCAGCATTCTGGCGAGGTACCCGAACATGCCGAGGAAGGCATACGCGTCCTTGACTGCGGGACTCATCTGCTCGACCTTCGCGTCCTCGAGGAAGTCACGGGTGAGCCCGCGGTAGCCCTGATAGAGGCCAACGCCGACGAGAACGGCACCGGCGATCCCGATGAGCCACGTGCCTGCCGGCCACCCGAGCACGCCGGCGGTCGGCGTGGTGCGTCTGCCCGGCGCTCGAGCCGGCCGAGCCCAGCAGAACCTTGATCGCGATCGCGCAGAGAGCCCGCGTAGACGATCCCGCTGCCGAGAGCTGCAATGCGGTCGAGACGGCTGTCGGAGCCTTCAGGGCCGTGACCGAGCGCGGCACGCGTCAGGCGCCAGCCTGCATAGCCTGCGAGACCCACGGCGACGAGGACGAGGAGCACGTCCCGAATGGCTGCCGAGCAAGCGTCTGGAGGGCGCCTTGCTGGTTCGTCGTCTTGCCTCCGACGCCGACGGCGAGCTCGAGCGCGAGCACGCCGATGATCAGATAGATCGCCGCACGCGCGGCGAAGCCCGCTCGCGACAACCATTCGAACCCAGGCGTGGCTGCGACCTTTTCGCCCTGACGTTTGGCGGTCTCGACGGGTGCCGGCGTAGTCGAGATGTCGACGTTCATCAGGGACTACGTACCGCCGAAGCGGCCGGTCGAAACGCGCGGCGCGCCGCGGCTAGATGGACTCGTCTGCCGCCAAGTCCGTGCTGTCGAGGAGGACGAGGCGGTCTCCACCTTCGCCTTCGCGAGCGCTCCGTCTGAGCGTGACGCGGGCGGAGCGGCGGTCGAGCTCGAGCTCGCCGAGCGTGTTCTCGAACGTTCTGGTCGGAGAGATCTCCCAGCTGGCCCATGGAGGGGCGACGCCGGCAAGTCTGCCGAGCAACGAGAAGATCACCCCGGACGCGCGCGATCCGGTGACGCGGACGATGCGCCGCTCTCGCGGCGCGAGCGGGTTCCGGAACGGGGAGCAGACGATCTGGAAGACGCGGCTTCGAGCACCCGCGCCGAGATCGATCTCGGCGAGGTAGCTGTTGTGCACGTCGCCGCCCAGAAGGACGATGGACGCTGGAGGAGTCGTGGCGGCCTCACCGGTGGCGACTCTGCGCAACCAGCCGCATAGTCGGTCGAACGACTCGCCGAACGCGGCCCAGTGCTCGAGGTCGACGCTGCGCCGGAGGCGCTCGGCGAGTCGCGCGGCGACCTTGCCCCACCGCCCGTGGCAGATAGCCTCGTTCCACGCTTCGAGGTGGTGGATTCCAGCAGGCATGAAGACGGGCAGCGTGCTCGCGATCACTAGATGGTCGAACGTGCCGAGCGAATGATC
Organism: uncultured Actinomycetes bacterium; assembly: GCA_963773055.1. Taxonomy (GTDB): domain Bacteria; phylum Actinomycetota; class Thermoleophilia; order Gaiellales; family Gaiellaceae; genus PALSA-612. The sequence goes on from CAVYZL010000006.1 coordinate 1,033,711, forward strand.
GACGATCCAGTCCCACTCCTCCTCGTCGACCATGTCGCGATGGCCGTCGGCGAGCACGCGCGCGGCGCGAGAGTCGACGACGAGGAGCCGCGAGTCGCCGAAGTCGCGGTAGTAGGCCCAGCGGCTCGCGGCTGACTCACGGTCCCATCTGCGGGCAGCCTCGCGGAGCCGCGGCCCGGCGTCGTCGTCGCGCTTGACGAGATCGAGCATCGTCTCTTCGGCGAGCTCGGGTGGCGAGAGGTTCCCCACGTGCTGGTAGATCCAGTACGCCATCAACGCGCCGGTGATGCGATCGTCCCACCACGGCGTCGCACGCATCTCCTCGACCCAGCTCCAGGAGATGTTCCAGTCGTCGTGGACATCGTGGTCATCGAAGATCATCGCGCTCGGGACTGTCGAGAGCAGCCAGCGGATGTCCGGGTCTGACCAAGTCTCGCGGTACAGGCGCGTGTACTCCTCGAAGTCGGCAACCTGCTCGCCGGGCGGCTCGCTCGTGTCTCGACGCGACTTGATGAAGGCGAGCGTCGCGGGCGACACCTCATCCGCGTAGACCTGGTCCCCGAGCAGCAGCAGCGCATCGGGCCACTCCGGGTCGCCACGTTGGAGCGCCCTCGAGTACGCCCAGAGGGCGTCGACTCCGTGGCGGCGGAGCTGATCGTGCCAGGGCGCCTCGAGCGAGTCCGGCTGTGGCCCGCCGACGCGGCACGACCCGAAGACCAGCCGAACATGCCGCTCGTCGTTGCGCGTGCGGACGACGGAACGAGGACGGCCGTCGTCCGGCGGCCAGACGAGCTCGCCGTCGAGGCGGACCTCGTACGGCGAGACCGAGTCCGGCTGGAGGTCGTCCACGAGCAGTAGCGCGTAGTGGTGACCCTCGACGGTAAACGTCCGGGTGCTCCGACCGAGGATCTCGACCTCGCAGGGTGCGCCCGTCTCGACCCAGAAGGTCGCGCTCTCCGTTCCGGTGTAGCGAAGCAGGGGGCCAAGGACGAGCGTGGCCTTCACCCGCGGCATCGTGCTGGCTAGATACCGGTGGCGGGCAGGCAGACCGTGACGGCGCTCGGCTCGACCTTTACGTCGAACGCTCGCACCTTTTCGCGGTCGCCGCCGTCGAGCTCGTAGAGCACCTTGCGGTCGAGCTCGACTTTGATGCGCCGTGCCTTCGTGGTGCTCACGAACGGGGATTTGGTCGCATTTCCGGCTGCGGTGCGCGCGAGCGTGCGAGCCCAGTCCACCACGCCGTCGGCGTTCACCACACCGAGCTCGAGCTTGCCGTCCTCGGGGCTCGCATCCTCGAACGCTTCGACGCCGCCAAACAGCTGTCCGACGTTCCCGACGAGAATGCAGCTCGCTTTGTCGTCGTACCAGCTCACGCCGTCCACCGAGATCTTCGCCTTGAACGGCTTCGCGCGCAGGTTCTTCGATCCCGGTCCAGACGTAGGCCGCACGGCCGAGGCGATCCTTGAGCCCGCCGTCGGCGTCGTGGATCATCGCCGCATCGAAGCCAGCGCCGGCCATGACCCCGAAGCGCTCGCCGTTGAAACGGCCCACGTCTAGAGAGCGTCGTTCGCCGCGCAGGCCGATCGCGACGGCCCGCCGGATGTCCTGCGGAATGCCGAGGTTAGTCGCGAACAGGTTCGCCGTACCTGCTGGGACGATGGCGACGGGCACCCCGCTCCTCCCCGCGACCGTGTCCAGGCACTGCTGCACGGTTCCGTCGCCGCCCCAGACGAAGAGCAGCTCCGCCCCGTCCTTCAGGGCGCGTTTGACCTGCTTCGGAGCCTTGCGGCTCTTCGGCACCTCCGCCCACAGCGGATCGGCGATGCCTTCCTCTTCGAGCACATGCCGCAGCTCGACGAGACCGCCGCCGAACGTCTTGCCCGCATGTGCGACGACCGCAACCTTCGGCACCCGGGTCAATGCCCCTCCCGCGCTGCCGCCGCGTGGCCTGCGGCCCGGCAAACGAGCACCATGGCGGCAACAACGGCAACGCCGACGAAGACGCCGCCGGCGATGTCGATCGGGTGGTGCATGCCGCGGTACATGCGCGCCAGCGCGACGAAGATCGGAATCGCGATTGCGAGGGCCCAGATCGCGACCTGGGCCAAGCGGTTACGGATCCGCGAGGTGGCGAGCAGCGCGATCCCGCAGTACACCGCGATCGAGGCCGCTGTATGGCCCGAGTAGTAGCTCGCATCTGCAGGAAGCCCTTCGAGGCGGGGGACATCCGGCCGCTCGCGGTGGACGGCGAGCGTCGTCGCCCGGTACACGCCCGCTTCCAGCGCCAGACAAAAAATGAGGAAGCCGACGACGCGCCACTGGCGCATGACCGCCGAGGCGAGGGCTGTCACGCCCGCGACGATCGGCAGCACGACGCCTCCCGCGATGATCGACCCGATCAGCGACGCGTCCGTCAAGCCCGCTCGACCGGGAGTCAGTGAGCCACCGTACGAACCGCTCGTCGGCCGCCGCGATCCCGGTGCGCGGGAGCAACACGTCGGTCAAGAGCAGGCCCAGGGCGATCGAGGCGACCGCGATCGCCAGAAAGGCGAGGAAGAGACCGAGGAAGAACGTCCGCTTGGGTCGGTCATGACCGAGCGCATCGGCCAGACGCGCGGACAGGCCGTGCTCGTCACCGTCGAGCACGGGGAAGATCGAGCGCCGCACAGGACTCGACGCGATCTCGACTCGCGCCCCGACGCGGGAGGTCGGCAGACCTGGGAGCGCATCCGTCATCAGTTCGACGGTTTCCCCGAGCCGGCCGAAGGGAAACTTGAGAAGCGCCTTGCCTCTTGCTGTTGATCTCGTTGTGGCGGTCGCGCTTGGTGCGCTGGCGGCCCTGGCTGCGCTGGTCTACGCCCGCTCTCCTGCGACCCCGAACCGTCCTGCTCTCGAGGGCGCGCAGGCGGTCGGCGAGGCGATCCGGCCGCATCGGTGGCTGCGCCGGACGCTCGCTTCACGCCTCGATCGCAGCGTCGCCAGCGGTTTGCTGCTTACGGTCGCGCTCGGAGCTGCGATTGCGGGCGGCATCATGCTCGGCCTGCTCGCGTATCTCATTCGCACGCTGCCCGCAACCCAGCGGTTGGACAACGCGGCCGCTGCGTGGGGCTTCGATCACCGCACGGAGCTTTCCACCCGCGGGCTCCATCTCGTAACCGATTTCGGTAGCGGGCAAGTCGTCATCGCACTTCTGCTCGTCGTCCTGGCGGTCGACTTCCTGCGGACACGCGGCCGATGGTGCGCTCCGTTCCTTCGTTGCCGTGATGGTCGGTCAGGAGATCTTGACGATCTCCGTCAAGAACCTCGCCGGCCGGGTGCGGCCGGCGTTCGACCCCGCGGCCGCAGGTCTCGGCCCATCGTTCCCGAGCGGGCACTCCGCGACGTCCGCAGCCTTCTACGCTGCAGCCGCGCTCGTCTTGACCCGCTACGCCGCCGGCCCGTCCGCATCGTCGTGATCGGCGTCGCCGTCTCGATCACCGTGGCCGTCGCGGCGAGCCGCGTCCTACTCGACTACCACTGGCTCTCTGACGTCGTCGGCGGCCTCGCGCTCGGCTGGGGCTGGTTCGCGCTCTGCGCCGTGGTCTTCGGCGGCCGCCTCCTCCGGCCGACCGCCGGGGTCGATGTCGCTGCAGCCGCCGCCACGAAGCACCAGCAGACGGAGACTGGCAAACCTCCAGGTCAGGGGCGACCCATCCAGCTTGAAGCAACCCGAACCAACAGCCGGTAGCTCCGCACAGCCAGGCGGAGGTCAACCGCACCTGGACATCGCGGTTGACCTCCAAGAGAAAGGTTGCAGGTACGAGTCCTGACCAGTCGATAACCCTTCCCTACGATCTCATTGGCGCGGAGCTTGACAACAGACCGGGAGACAAGCATGACGACCGATCCCACACCGACCCAACCGGCTTCAGGCGACAGGCCGGACTCGCCGCCGAAACAAGAAGACGCGCCTCGCAAGCGCCCCGTCGTCTGGATGATCCTCGCTGGCGTGGCCATCGCAGCCGCTATCGGACTTGGCGTCTGGGCCATCACGCTCAACGACGATTTGAACGACACCGAAGCGCAGCTCGATGCCCAGACCGCTGCGGTCGAGTCCGCCTCGACCGAGGCCCAGAGTCGCATCAACGATGCCCGCGCACGCATTCAGACGGCGCTCGCTGGCGTCGCCGGTGTCGTGGTCGTCACCGATGAGGACGTGACCGAGGCGGAGCAAGCCGTCGCCACAGCCGAGCAGAACGTCGCCGATGCACAGGCGGCGGTTGACCACGCGCAAAGCGAGGTCGAGCAGGCACGCGCCGAACGCGACCTCGCACAAGCCGAGGCGGAGCAAGCGCGTGCGGAAGCTACGAAATCCGAGCTGTGCGCGGACGCCTCGGTTGCCGCGACGCAGGCGCTGGCCGAGAGCGACAACACCGCCGACGACTACGAGGCTGCTGCAGCTAGCGCAGAGACGGCTGCGAGCGCCTGCTCATGAGGTGCCGCACCAGGCCCGAAGCGCGCTAGGTTCGAGTCTTGCCGTCCTTGCTCTACGAAGACGTCTCGTCCGCGTCGCGCTCGACGCGTGGGGGCGCGAAGGCAGGAACGCAGACGGCGATGTACTCCGCGGCTCCCGGCGTCGAGTAGCGGACCCACTCCCCGGCGCGAACGAGCACTGACTCGCCGGCGCTCACCTGCACGATGCCCTCTCCATGCTCGACGTGCACCCCGCCCGAGATGACGTAGGTGACCTCGTCGAACTGCGCCACCTGCCCGGGCTCGACCCAGCCACCCTCCGTTCTCATGCGGGCGACGCTGACAACGTCGTCGCCGGTGCTGGCGTTACCGACGAACTCGGCGATCTCCTTCGGAGGCTCGCCGGCAGCCGGGACGATCGTGGGCATGGCGAGAAGCTCCGGCATCGCGACTCCTTCTATCACGACCGACTGCGGACAACCACCAACGCGATCCCATGGACGTCATGCGCGGCCTGCGGTGAGAGCCGGCTAGATGTGCGTAGCCTCCAGCTCCACGGCCTCGTACCTCATCTTGGCCAACTCCTCTGATCTGGCGCCCCGTCTCCCTCGCCCCTCCCCTGCGCGATATAGCCGGCGAAGCCGTCGTACTGGCGCAGGGTCGGAATCACGGTCTCATGGAGCGTCTGAATCGCGCGCTCGCGCTTGTCGGCGTCGGCGGCTGAAAACGAGATCAGCCGTGCGTACATCCACGTGCTCCTTCCAGTAGAGGAGTGTCGCTAGTGCGTCGGGTCGTTCGTGACCGCTTACCCGGACGCCGTTGCAGTCTTGTCCGAGACCACATAGGCGACGATCAGGGCCAACGGGAAGAAGATCAAGCTGAAGATGAAGTAGAGGAGAAAGCTGTGTCCCTTCCGACTTGCGACACGCGCCGGCCAAAATGCGATCGCGATCCAGATCACGATTGCGAGAATCGTCCAGAGCCACCATCCGTTTGCGGCGACAAGCATCAAGATCACCTCCGGTCGCAGCGCGACGATTGTCGTCCGCTGGTCACGGACCATACAAGGCGAGACAAGCGACTCGTCCGGGCGAGCCCGAGTGCTGCCCCAATTGCCCCTTTCGAGTTAACGCTCCGCCGGGGGATCGAGACGGTTCGTGCGCGGGCCGATCATGACGACATGGACAGGATCCGGCAAGAAAGTGGTCAGACGATGCCGGAGTACGCGGTCGTGCTCTCGCTGCTCACGATCACGGCAGCGGCGGTGTTTCTCGCCCTCTCGGGAGGCGTCGCAAACGCGATGACCTCCGTCTCGGGCGTCATCTAGAAAGCCTGAGAAGCGGCGCTCACTCGCGCGGGGGATTGCGGTCGCCCGCGTCTGGGCACATAACACGAGACGTAGTGACTCGGCGCACGATCATGGTCGGCATCGCCCTCGCGGTCGCCCTTTCGGCAGGCGGAAGCGCGGTCGCGTCGACTCGTGGCACCGAAGCCGGCTCCCTCGAGCAGCGCGTGCTCTCGGAGATCAACGACTTCCGGGCCGACCATGGTCTTGCGCCGTTCCGCGCGCAGGCGGGGCTCGCCAAGGCGGCGACTCAGCATACGTCGGAGATGGTCGCGCGCGGCTACTTCGCCCACGCGTCGGCGAACGGCACGCCGTTCCAGAAGCGCGTGGCGAGCTACTACCCGCACCGGTCGCGGACAGAGAGATGGGGCGCCGGGGAGAACCTCGCCTGGGGCAACAGTCAGCGAAGCGCAGCCTCGTTCGTCTCGGCGTGGCTTGCGAGCCCGCGCCACCGGGCGAACCTCCTCGATCCGAAGTACCGCGACGCGGGCGTTGCGGTCGTGATCGCCGGGGGCGCACCCGGCGCCTTCGGCGGCCGAGCAGTCACGGTCGTCACGCTCGACCTCGGCTACCGCTAGCCCCAATCGGCTTCCAGGCTTCCAGGTACCCTGGCCCGATGGTTCGGGGGTCGATCCGCCGGGGGGCGTCCCTGGCGATTCTTCTCGTTGCCGTCATCGCCCCGGGCGCGGCCGCGCAGCATGCCGGCGTCGGCTCCGAATCTGTACGCATCGACGACGTCAAGCCCCTGCCTGTCGTCGCCCGCTCCGCGGTCAGCTGGTGCGGCACGGGGCAGCCGACGGCCCTCGATCGCCAGCCGAACCTCGACCTCTCGTCGACGCGCCAGGTGCACGTCTCCTACGCGATCCCATCCGATTCGCCCGACCAGTTCGCGTCGTTCGCGCCGAGGATGGCGACCGACGTCGAGGCGATCGACACCTGGTGGCGCGGCCAGGACCCGACACGCACCGTCCGCTTCGACCTGTTTGCGTTCCCGGGCTGCACGACGACGTTCGGCAAGCTCGACATCGGGTTCGTCCGCCTGCCGCGTCCGGCAAGCTCGTATCTCGGCGATGCAGGCGCCGACCGGCTTCTCTCCGACCTCGGTCAACTCGGTGCGCTCACGACGGACAAGAGCCTCGTCTACTACGACGGGCCGCTCGTGTTCGAGCAGGCGATCTGCGGCACGACCTTCTCGCCGCCGAATGGGGCGACCACCGGCGGACTGGCGGGCATCGCCTTCATCTGGACGAAGTCGCTGTGTGGCGGCGACATCGGCGCGGGCGCGCTCAACGCCGCGGTCGCGGTCCACGAACTGATCCACGGGCTCGGCGCCGTGCCATCAGGGGCTCCGAACGAGTGCCCGTCCCCCAACGACGGCCACGTCTGCGACAGCACCGCTGACATCATGTTCCCGTCCGTCACGGCTTCGTCTCGCATCGCGACGGAGGTGCTCGACGTCAACCACGACGACTATTACGCGCACTCGTCGCCCGCGCGGTTCGACGTCCAGGACTCGCTCTGGCTGACACATCTTCCGCAGCTCGCGCTCTCGGTCGCGATCCAGGGCGGCGGCGGTAAGGCGACCGGATCCGTCCGGATGACCGCGCCGGCTGCCTTCCAGTGCGCCGCTTCGTGCGCCTTCACGCTCGACAACGGCGTGGTCGCGACGTTGCTCGCCCAGCCCGTCGCCGGCGCGCGCTTCCTCGGCTGGAGTGGAGCGTGCACGGGCACGTCCGCCTGTACGGTGACGCTCGACGTGGCGAAGAGCGTCGCTGCGCGGTTCGCCGCCGCCTTGTCGCGGTTGACGGTGTCCGTCTCCGGCAAAGGGAACGTGACGAGCTCGCCCGGCGGCATCGCGTGTCCGGGTAAGTGCTCGGCGAGCTTCCTCTCGACGAAGACAGTGCGGTTGCGCGCGACGCCTGCTGCGGGCCAGCGGTTCACCGGCTGGAGTGGCAGCTGCCACGGAACGGGCGCGTGCACACTGCAGGCGAACCGCGATCGCGCGGCTAGGGCGACCTTCAAGAAGAAGCGCTAGCGCGCCCAAGGAGTCCCGCGGCGGACGGCGTATCCGCGATCCAGGTGAGGGAGCAGAGCCATCTCGAGGAGATGCGCGCCGCGGTCCGCGGAGACCGGGAGCGAGCCCAGGCGCGACGGGCGCAAACGGAGCCCGTCGAGCCACGCCCGTCGGAGCCAAGGTCGGAGCCCGAGCCCACAGCAGCCCCGGAGCCTAGGCCAGACCCCGAGCCGCCGAACGGACACCCGGCGCGGCCTGGCTTCTTCCGGCGCCTTACTCGACGCTCGGGCTCGGGCTGAAGATCGCGCTCACCGTCATCAGCGCGATCTTCACGTCGAGCCACAGCGAGAAGTTCTCGATGTAGAAGTTGTCCCACTCGGCCCGATCCGAGAGAGGAGTGCGGCCGCGAAGCCCGCAGACCTGGGCCCAGCCGGTGATGCCTGACCTCACGCGGTGGCGGTCGCCGTAGCGGTAGATCCGCTGCTCGAAGTCCTCGACGAACTCCGGGCGCTCGGGCCGCGGTCCGACGATGCTCATCTCCCCACGGAGGACGTTCACGAGCTGCGGCAGCTCGTCGATCGAGGTCCGGCGCAGGAACGAGCCGGCGCGCGTGCGCCGGTCCTCGCCTTCCACTCCGCCCGGGCCGAGCTCGCCGAGTGGAGCCACGGCCGGCTCCTCGGCCTCGCCGGCCATCGTCCGGAACTTCAGCATCTCGAACGGGCGTCCATCGCGGCCAATCCGCATCTGCCGGAAGAACACCGGGCGACCGAGCGTGATCAGCGTCACGAGCGCCGCCGCGAGCAGGATCGGCGACAGGATGAGCAGCGCAAACGCGGCGAAGACGCGGTCGACGGCGTACTTGACGTGGAACTGCCAGCCGTCCACGTTCGCCGGACGGGGCGCTACGAGGGGCAGCCCGCCGAGATGCTCCATCTGCGTCAGCTCGGGCATGCGCTCGAACAGCCGCGGGACGATCACGGTCGGAATGCCGAGATCCTCGCAGCGACGGATGATGCGGAGCAAGACATCGTCCGGCGCCGTCGAGAACGTGATCACGACCTGCTGGATGCGGTAGCGGCCGATCGTCTCGTCGAGATCCCAGCTCGCGCCCGCGACGGGCACGCCGAGCTCGCCGAACGTGTCGACGAGCGGCTCCTTGTCGAGGAACGCGACGGGACGCAGGCCGAGCTCCGGCGTGTCGAGAAGGCGCTTGGCGACGAGGGCGCCGATGCGCCCCGCGCCGACGATCAAGGTCGACCGCACGCCCTCGCCCGCCTCGTTCGAGCGCTCGTGCGCCCAGTACCGGGCGACCCGGCCCGCAGCGACGTACGCGAGAGCGAAGCCCCAGAGCCGGACCGTCTCAGCGTCCAGCTCAGCCGTCGTGCCGAACAGGACGCGTGCCGTCAGGACGATCATCGCCGCGAGCGACGTCGCGACGAAGATCGTGCGAAGGTCGTCGAGCACGTGGAGCCGGAACCGGAGCTGATAGAGCCCCTTCGACCAGTAGAGCGCCAGGCAGAGGAGCGCGAAGGCGGCCGTGACCGTCCACGGCGGCGAGGCGACCCCGGCCGCGTGACCTCCGAGCTGCACGGCGGCGGCCGCGAGGACGAGCATTGCTACGTCGACAGCCAGGCAGCCGCACGCCCACGCCGTCTGTGGCCCCAGCCGCGAGCGGCTGGGGGAGTCGGCGAGGAGCGCGGCGTCAGGCCTGGCTGCTTCGAGCGCGGTATCCACCGAGCCTCGTCGTTAGCCGCTGGTCTTCGCTGTTACGACCGCTGACGGCCGAAGCGGCGCAGCGCACCGCCCAGCAGGACGAGCCCGAGGGCGCCGACAAGGATCAGGCTGAGGTCGAGCCCGGTGAACGGCAAGCCGCCATTGACCTTGACCGCACTTGGCGAGACACCGCCTGTACTGCCGTCGGTGCCGCTGGAGGGGCTGCTTCCACCGTTCGCCTGACCCTCGACCGCGGGCTTCATGCCGCCCTGGCTTCCACCGGGGTAACCCTGCAGGGTTGCGTTCTTCAAAGCCCGCTGAAGATCCCGTTTCGAATACGTGCCGTCGAGTCTCCCGTTGTCGGCGTAGTCGCCGTAAATCGCCTGTGGCGATGCGGCGAGCGCCCCCGGAGCCGCAATCAACGCAGCCGCAGCGAGGACGACAACAGCCGCTCTTGCGCTGATGCGACCCATCTCTCCTCCTCCTCGATATTTCGCCTCTGGCCCCGACTGGACGGGGCTGTCTCACAGTGTCACGTCAGATGCCCGAGCCGTCAAGGGGCATCCCTCGGTCGAGGGACCCACGACCGAGCCAGGCGCGCCGGTCGCGGTAGCACGCCGCCCGCCCCTCTACAGTGCTGATGCGCTGAACCGACGCACGGACATCGATCCCCGGCTCTCGTCGCTCCTCCGCGCGATCCCGGTGGCAGCGCTGATCGGGTTCGCGTGGGCGATCGCGTGGGACACGACCGGCTCGATCCGGGCGGCGGACTGGCTCCCGTACGCTCTAGCGGCGGCCCTCGTGCTCGCCGCAGTGCTCCTCGCCGGCGCCGCGTACCGGCCCGACCGGCTCCCGCTCGTAGCCGCGGGCTGCCTGACGGCGTTCGCTGTCTGGACGGCGATCTCCGCAGCCTGGTCTCCCCTACCCTCGCTCGCGCGAGACGACGGCCTGCTCGCCCTGTTCTACGCGATCGCGTTCCTGACACCGCTCGTCACGCTCCGGTCTGCGGCTGACCGCGTCGCGGCGATCGCCGTGACCGTGATCGGCCTGACGACCCTCATGCTGTGGACGGCGGTCCGGCTGCGCACCGGGGGCGAGCCGGACGTCCTCTACTCGGCGGGACGGCTCGACTTCCCCGTGACGTACTGGAACGGCCAGTCGGCGATCGCTCTCGCCGCGTTCTGGCCGGGCATCGCGCTCGCGGCCGACCGCAAGCTCCACCCGGCATTGCGCGCCGTCGCGCTCGGCGGCGTAACGTCGATGCTCGCTCTCTGGATCGGGACGCAGAGCAAGGGAGGCGGCGTCGCGCTGGTCGTGTCCGCCGTCGTCGTGTTCGCGGTCTCGAGCGCGCGCCTGCGGCTGCTCGTTCCCTGCGTGATCGCGTCCGCGCTCACGGCGCTCGCCGCAGACGCGATGACGAAGCCCTACCGCGCCGACGGAGAAGCGTTCGGCCGGGCTGTCCGGCACGCCGGCACGATGACGCTCGTCGTCGCGGGGATCGGCGCCGGACTCGGGCTCGCGTATGCGCTCGTCGACCGGCGGCTCACGCTTTCGAAGGATGTGCGCCGGATTGCCGGCATCGCCGTCGCCACGGTTGCCGTCGTCGTCGCACTCGCAGGTGTCGGGCTCTTCTTCGCCTCGGTAGACCACCCGATCCGCTCGACGCAAACGCGCTGGCACGACTTCAAGCACCTCGACCGGGAAAGCACCGGGTCGAGCCACTTCGGTCAGCTCGGCTCGAACCGCTACGACTTCTGGCGGGTGGCCCTCGACGAGTTCGCGCGTCACCCGGTGGCGGGGATCGGCGGCCGTGGCTGGGACGTTGCGTATCGCGCACACGGACGGAGCGAGGAGGGACCGGTGCGCGCGCACTCCGTCGAGCTCGACGCCTTGAGCGAGACCGGGCTGATCGGCGCCCTGCTCGTGGTGATGGCGGGCGTGTTGGCTCTCGTCGCCGTCGGCGGGCTCGCACGGCGCTCGCTGCTCTCTGCGGGAGCGCTCGGCACGGGCGTCTACTTCGCTGTCCACACAGGCGGTGACTGGATCTGGACGATCCCGGCGGTCGGCCTGCCCGCGTTCGTGATCGTCGGCATCGGGGCATCCAGCGACCTGTCGGGCGCGTTACCGGCGCGCGTGGCGCTGCCGGCGGGCTTCGTCGCCGTGCTCGCCGGCTTGTTCGCGTTCGCGCCGCCATGGCTGTCGGCCCGCTTCGTCGACCGCGCCTATGAGACGGGCTCTGCGCCCGCGGCCGCCAGCGATCTGCGGTGGGCGCGGCGGCTCGACCCGCTCTCCGTCGATCCCCTGATCGCGCGGTCGGCGCTTGCAGCCGGGGCGGCGAAGCTCCCGCCGCTCGAGCAAGCCGTGTCTAAGCGCCCGCGGGACTCGGAGCTCTACTTCCTGCTCGGGCTCGCGTATCTCGACGCCGGGCGAAAAGCGGACGCCCGGCGCGTGCTGACGACCGCGTCGCTCCTCTACCCGCGAGACGAGGCGATCCGCATCGCGCTCCGGAGAGCGCGCTAGGCTCATCGCGATGGGCGTCCTCAGCTCGCAGGTGGAGCGCGGCTCGGACGCGTTCACGCGCCGCCACGAGCGGATGACGGCGCTCGTCGAGGAGCTGCAAGAGCGGACTGCTCTCGTCGCCCGCGGCGGCGGCGGCGCTGCTCTCGAGCGTCATCGCGGACGCGGGAAGCTGACGGCGCGCGAGCGGATCGACCGGCTCTGCGACCCGGACACGGCGTTCCTCGAGCTGTCGGCGCTCGCCGCGTGGGAGATGTATGACGGTCAGGCGCCCGGCGCGGGCATGGTGACAGGGATCGGCGTCGTCGAGGGACGCGAGTGCGTGATCGTCGCGAACGACGCGACGGTCAAGGGCGGCACGTACTTCCCGATCACCGTCAAGAAGCACCTCCGCGCGCAGGAGCTCGCCGAGCAGAACCGGCTTCCCTGCATCTACCTCGTCGACTCGGGTGGCGCCTTCTTGCCGCTCCAGGCCGAGGTCTTCCCCGACCGCGACCACTTCGGGCGGATCTTCTACAACCAGGCGCGGATGTCCGCGCAGGGCATCCCGCAGATCGCCGCCGTCATGGGCTCGTGCACGGCGGGCGGGGCATACGTGCCGGCGATGAGCGACGAGACGATCATCGTCAAGGGCACGGGCACGATCTTCATCGGCGGACCGCCGCTCGTGAAGGCCGCCACGGGCGCCGAGGTGACCGCGGAGGAGCTGGGCGGCGCCGACGTGCACACGCGGCAGTCGGGCGTCGCGGACTACTACGCCGTCTCCGACGAGCACGCCCTCGCCCTTTGCCGCCAGGTCGTTCGGAACCTCGGCTCGAAGCGGCCAGAAGAGCCGTGGGATGTGAGCAAACCCGAGTCGCCGGCGCTCGATCCGGCCGAGCTATACGGCCTGATACCGGAGACCTTCCGCGAGCAGGTCGATCCGCGTGAATTGATCGCGCGGATCGTCGACGGCAGCCGCTTCGACGAGTTCAAGGCGACCTACGGCGAGACGCTCGTCTGCGGCTTCGCCCGGATCGAGGGCTACCCGGTCGCGATCCTCGCCAACGCCGGCGTCCTCTTCGCCGAATCCTCGCGGAAGGGCGCCCATTTCATCGAGCTCGCGTGCGCGCGGCGGATCCCGCTCGTCTTCCTCCAGAACATCACCGGGTTCATGGTCGGGAAGGAGTACGAAGCAGGAGGCATCGCCCGCGACGGCGCCAAGCTCGTGCTCGCCGTCGCCTGTGCGGACGTGCCGAAGTTCACGGTCGTCACGGGCGGATCTTTCGGCGCCGGCAACTACGGCATGTGCGGCCGGGCGTACGGACCGAGGCAGCTCTGGATGTGGCCGAACGCGCGGATCTCCGTCATGGGCGGAGAGCAGGCGGCGACGGTGCTGACAATGGTCGGGGACGCGGACCCCGACGAGATCCGCGATAAGTACGAGCTCGAGGGCAACCCGTACTACTCGACCGCACGCCTCTGGGACGACGGGATCATCGACCCGCTCGACACGCGCAAGGTGCTCGCGCTCGGTATCTCCGCAGCGCTCAACGCGCCGATCCCGGCCACGACGTTCGGCATCTTCAGGATGTAAGGACTTCTGCGACCGCGATTCGGTCGCGCCGTCATCGGGTAGCCGTACCATCGAAACGCTCCCCAACGAAGAAGGTGGTGTTCATGAGAAGGCTTCGCCGATTGCAGCCGTCGCCGGCGATGATCGTCGCGTCCCTTGCGCTCCTGGTCGGGCTCGCAGGGACGAGCGTCGCTGCCGTCAACGCGCTTCCACGCTCGAGCGTCGGCACGCTCCAGCTGAAGAACAACGCGGTGATCTCCGCGAAGGTGAAGAGCCACTCGCTGCTCCGGTCCGACTTCGCAAACGGCCAGTTGCCGCGTGGCGCGCAGGGTCCGCAGGGACCGCAAGGGCCACAAGGACCCGCCGGCCCGGCTGGGCCAGCAGGAGCCGCGGGCGTAGCGGCGCCGGGCTACATCGCACAGGTGGTCACGCAGACGGGGAACACTCCGATTACAACTAACTCGACGAGCTACAACGATCTCCCGAACTCGGCGCAGACCGTCACGGTGCCGACCGGCCAGACGGCAAAGCTGATCGTGTACTTCTCCGCCGAGACCGCGTGCTCGGGCGGCGTCGGTGCGCAGGGGTGCTTGGTTCGTGCGACCGTCGATGGGACGGAGCTTGCTCCGACGGCGACGACGCCGGTATTCGACAGCAACGAGAACGCCACGGCGACGTCCAACTACCGTGCGGCCCACAGTATCGCGCGGGTCAGCGCCACGCTCAACGCCGGCGCGCACACGGTGAAGATCCAAGGGCGCACGACGTCCACGTTGACGACGCTTCGGTTGGATGCCTGGACCGTCGTGATCGACGTCCAGCGCCTCACCTAAGAGACCTGCTCGAGGCGGGGCCGTCGAACGACTTCCCCGCCTCGAGATTTCCGCGACGTCGCAGGGCCTGTAGTACGCTCGGCGACAGGCAGGTTAATCGAGAAAAAGGGGGTCTACGTGAGACACCACGTGCGCTTGCGAATAACGCCGGCGACGGTGATCGCGTCGATCGCGCTCCTCGTCGCCCTCGGTGGGACGAGCATTGCCGCAGTGTCGGCAACCGCTCCGTCGAACAGCGTCAACACGGCGGCACTCAAGAACAGCGCGGTCACCAATCCGAAGATCGCGAACAACGCGGTCACCGGATCGAAGGTGAAGAACGGCTCGCTGCAAAAGGCCGACTTCGCGTCGGGCCAGATCCCGGCGGGCAAGACCGGCCCTCCAGGCCCCGAAGGACCGGCAGGACCGGCAGGCGCGGCAGGCCCGGCGGGGGCAACTGGGCCGGCGGGCGCCGCGGCGACGTCGCTATGGGCCGCGGTCGACGCCTCGGGAACGCTCATTCGCAACAAGGGCGTGGCCTCGACGCAGAAGCTCGCCACTGGCGACTACCTGGTGATCTTCAACCAGGACGTGACGAACTGCGTCTACCAGGCAACGCTCGGAGGGCCGACCACAAGCCTCTTCCTGGGCCAGATCACCGCCGCACAGCGAACGGCGGTCGCGGCGGGCGTCAGGGTGCTCACGCAGACCAGCACCGGCGTCCTGACCGATATTCCGTTCTACGTCTCGGTCTTCTGCTGATCGGAGCGCTCGAGGGGCCCGCCGTCTCGGCGGGCCCCGGCCGTCTCTGGGAGCGAGGAACGTAGAGTGCTTGCTCCAATGAACACGGACAAGTTGACGCCAGGGCGCCTTGCGGAGCTCCTGCAGGAAGCGGAGCGTGCCCACGGCGCGTACGAGAAGGAGCTCGGCGAACGTGACGAGGACTGGCCGGGCTGGTATGCGCGGTACATCCTCGAGCAGCTCGCGAATGAGTGAGCGCGGCCTGGACGTCCGTCGAGACGGCGACGTCCTCCGGGTCACGCTCGACCGGCCCGAGCGCCGCAACGCGTTCGACGCCGCGCTGATCGCGGCCCTGGCGGACGCGTTTGCCGACGTCGGCGACGCCCGCTGCGTCGTCCTCGCCGGCGCTGGACCGAGCTTTTGCGCCGGCGCAGACATCGACTGGCAGCGCTCGGCGATCGACCTCTCCTATGAGGAGAACGTCGAGGACGCCAGGCGCCTCTACCGGATGCTCGACGCCATCGACTCCTGTCCGGCGCCCGTCGTCGGGCGCGTCCACAGCCACGCGCTCGCCGGCGGCTCGGCGCTCGCCTGCTGCGCCGACGTCACGATCGCGTCCGCGGATGCCGTCTTCGGGTTCACCGAGGTGCGCGTGGGCATCATCCCCGCGATCGTCTCGCCGTTCGTGTTACGGCGCATCGGACGCGCCGCTGCCCGGCGCTACTTTTTGACTGGCGAGCGCTTCGGCGCCGAGGAGGCGCTTCGCATCGGCCTCGTCCACGAGATCGCGGATGACCTCGACGATCGCGTCACCGCCGTCTGCGACGCGTTGCTCGCAGGCGGGCCAGAGGCCGTGCGCGCGGCAAAGCAGCTCGTGCGCGAGGCGCCGGACGGCCACGCGCTCGGCGAGATCGCCGCCACCCGCCGCGTGAGCGCGGAAGGCCAGGAGGGCCTTAGCGCGTTCCTTGAGAAGCGTCGCCCGAGCTGGCTCGGCAAGGAGTAACAACCCGGCCGAGCGAGTAGCGTGCGCGCGTGCGCCGGTTGCTCTTCCTCTGCAGCGCGATCGTCGTCTGCGACACGATGTTCTTTGCCGCACTGACGCCCCTGCTGCCTGGATACGTGGACGACTTCGGACTGTCGAAGGCCGGCGCCGGCGTCCTTCAGGCTGCGTATCCGCTCGGAACGCTGATCGGAAGCATCCCCGCGGGCTACGCGGCAGCGCGGTTCGGCGCGAAGCCGACCGCGGTCACAGCATTGCTTCTGATCTCGGCGACGTCCGTGCTGTTCGGGCTCGCGGACACGATCGCCACGCTCGATCTCGCGCGGCTGATCCAGGGGATCGCGAGCGCAGGAGCGTGGACCGCCGCGTTCACGTGGCTCGTCGGCGAGGCGCCGACAGAACGCCGCGGCCAGCTGATCGGGTCGGTGCTGGGCGTCGCCATCGCCGGCGCGCTGTTCGGGCCTGTGCTCGGTGCGCTCGGGTCGATCGTCGGCACCGGCCCCGTGTTCAGCGCGGTCGGCCTCGTCGCCCTCGCCGTCGCCGGGCTTGCGCTCGCTACAGACGCGCCTCCGCGCGGCGAGCGCCAGCCGGTGATGGAGCTCGTACGGGCGTTCCGTGACAAGCGCCTCGTCGGCGGCTTCTGGCTCGTCACCCTGCCCGCCTTGCTCTTCGGGACTCTGAGCGTGCTCGGACCGTTGCGGCTCTCGGATTTCGGTGTGTCTGCCGTTGGGATCGGCGCGGTCTTTCTCACCGCCTCCGCCCTCGAGGCTCTGACGTCGCCGGTCATGGGACGCGTCGCCGATCGCCGGGGGACGCGGTACGCCGTCACGATCGGGCTCACCGCGTCGGCGGCGATGTGCGCCGCGCTGCCGTGGCCGGAGCGAAGCGCTGCGCTCGTCCTGGTCACGATCCTGGGTGCGATCGCGTTCAGCACGTTCTGGACACCCGCGCTCTCGCTGCTCACCGTCTCGGCGGAACGGCTCGGGCTCCAGGTGGCGTGGGTCTTCGCGCTCTCGAACCTCGCCTGGGCGCCCGGCCAGGGCATCGGCGCCGCAGCGGGAGGCGCGCTCGCCTACGCGACGAGCGACGCCGTGCCGTACCTGCTCCTGAGCGCGCTCTGCCTGGTGACTCTCGCCGCAGTGCGGCGGGTCAGTCCCGCCGTTCCTCGAGGTACTTCTTGAGCCCGAGGTACGGGAGGATGATCGCTGCGAGGACGCCGCCGGCCCAGACGATCACGGCTCCCCCGAGCCATCCCCCGAGGCCGTTGATCTCGAGGCCGTCTGACAGGAGGTCGGTGATGATCAGGCCGACGAGCGTGGCGACGAGTGACACGCCGCCGAGGAGCGCCGTGTTGTTGCCCCGCCGGAACTGGGACACAAGGAACGGCTGCATCAGCATCACGACGATCGTGAAGATGACGAGCGCGATGATGAACCCGCTGACGTTGATCTCGAAGTCGTCGAGCACGACCGACGCGACGATCAGGCCGACGGCGTTCGCGACGAGCAGGATGAAAGTCCGGACGAGAAATCGCACCACAGCGCGACGAGCGTAGTGCATCTAGGCAACGGCGTAAAGTTGCCGCGTGGCGATCTCCCGCCTGCTCGTCGCGAATCGAGGCGAGATCGCCGTCCGCGTCTTTCGCACCTGCCGCCGCCTCGGCATCGGCACCGTCGCCGTCGTCGCGCCGGACGACCGCACCGCGCTCCACGCACGTTCGGCCGACGCAGTAGTCGAGATCTCGTCGTACCTCGAGCCCGCGGAGCACGTGCGGGCGGCGAAGGAAGCCGGCGCCGACGCGATCCACCCCGGCTACGGGTTCCTCGCCGAAAGCCCCGACTTCGCCGAGCGCGTCGAGACGGCCGGGCTTGTCTTCGTCGGCCCAACGGCAGACGCGCTGCGCCGCGGCGGCGACAAGCTCGCCGCGAAGGAGATCGCCCGCCGGGCCGACGTTCCGGTCGTTCCCGAAGGAGAGCCACACGAGATCGGCTTTCCGCTCGTCGTCAAGGCGGCTGCCGGAGGCGGGGGGCGCGGCATGCGGGTCGTCCGCTCGACCGCTGAGCTCGACGAGGCTCTGGCTGCCGCACGCCGGGAGGCGGCAGCATTCGGCGACGACCGCGTCTTCTGCGAGCGTTACGTCGAGCGTCCGCGCCACGTCGAGATCCAGCTGCTCGGCGCGACCTCAGGCGAGGTCGTCGCGCTCGGGGAGCGCGAGTGCTCGATCCAGCGCCGACA
This sequence comes from uncultured Actinomycetes bacterium, assembly GCA_963773055.1. GTDB lineage: Bacteria > Actinomycetota > Thermoleophilia > Gaiellales > Gaiellaceae > PALSA-612. The sequence continues at coordinate 1,052,095 of CAVYZL010000006.1, forward strand.
CCAGAAGGTGCTCGAGGAGTCGCCGTCACCGGCGCTTGGCGACGAGCTGCGGCAGCGGATGGAGGACGCCGCGGTGCGCTTCGCGGCCAAGGTCGGCTATCGAAGCGCCGGCACGGCCGAGTTCATGGTCGACGGCCAGGACTTCTGGTTCCTCGAGCTGAACGGCCGCATCCAGGTCGAGCACCCCGTCACCGAGCTCGTGCGTGGCGTCGACCTCGTCGAGCAGCAGCTGCGGATCGCCGCCGGTGAGACGCCGACGGTCGGTGACGCACCGCCGCAGGGCCACGCGGTCGAGGTGCGCCTGTACGCCGAGGATCCACGCACCTTCCTTCCTCAGACCGGGCGGATCGAACGGCTTCGCCTTCCGGCTTCGATCCGCGTCGACGCGGGCGCCGAGGAGGGCGACGAGATCGGGCTGTCCTACGATCCGCTGGTCGCGAAGCTCGTCGCCCACGGTGAGAGCCGCCGCGAGGCGCTCGGGCGACTCGCGGTTGCGCTCGACGAGACCGTGATCGAAGGCGTGGTCACCAATCTGCCCTTTCTACGCTGGCTCGTCGCGCATCCCGTCGTGCTCGAGGGCCGCACGACGACAGCCTTCCTCGTCGAGCATCCCCCACTCTCGCTCGCTCCGTCCAGATCAACTGCCCACCCGTGGCGCGGCGCCTGGCGCGCGAACCTCCCGCCGCCGGCCCCTGCGGCCATGCCAGACGTCGAGCAAGCGTCGCACAAGCGCGGAACCGGAGCCGGCGAGAGCCTGCTCGCGGCGCAGATGCCCGGCACCGTGATCCGCGTCCTCGTCGAAGAGGGGTCGCGGGTCGCCGCCCGCGCGCCGCTCCTCGTGCTCGAGGCGATGAAGATGGAGACGCCCGTCGTCTCGCCCTACGACGCGACCGTCAGCCGCGTGCACGTCGCGGAAGGCGACCAGGTCGCGGCCGGCGCGCCGCTCGTCGAGCTCGAGGAATAGACCCGACTAGGCGGAGGGTCCGGCGAAACAATGGCTGACCCCGCCGGAATCGCGCTCGACACTGCGATCGCGCCCCGGCGACGAGCACCGTTCCGCCAGACCCTCCTACGCGACCGTCGAGGGCCGCCTACGCTGTTCGCCCTCGATGTGGTCGAGCAACCGACCGACGACGAAGTTCACGAACCAGACGACGATCGTCGCCCAGACGTACGTCCAGAAGCCGTCGATCGAGAAGTCGGGCGCGATCCACTCCGCCAGCGCCAGCATCGCGACGTTGATCGCGAAGTACGCGAGGCCGAGCGTGAAGATGATCAACGGCAGCGTGAGGATGGCGAGGATCGGCTTGATGAACGCATTGCCGACAGCGAGCACGAAGGCGCCGATCAGCAGCGACCCCCAGCGCCCGATGTAGACGCTTTCGAAGATCCAGTCGACGACGATCAGCGCGAGGACGTTGACGCCCCACGCGATCAGCAGCCGGATGAGGATGAAAGCCCACATGGGCCCCGCCGGCCGACCTCCTAGAACAGCTTCTGGAGCTTCATCGCCGCGCCCATGTCGCCCTTGACCTTGAGCTTGCCGGTCATGTACGCGGTCGTCGGGTTCTGCTCGCCGCTGACGAGCCGAGAGAACGTCTCTGCAGAGGTCTCGATCGTGCAGTCGCCGCCGTTGTCGCCGTCCGCGACGGTCACGCCTGCGTCCGTGACCGCAACGGTCCACGTGCCGGCGCCGTCGATCGTGAAGACGTACGTGTTGTTCATGCCTGCGGTCTTCCCCTCGGCTCTCGCGGGAAGGCTCTCGAAGAAGTCTGCGATGTCCTGCGTCATCGGTGTGTGTCCTCCGTCTCGATTTGGCCGCGAGCCTACCGCACGCCTGTCACCAGGGGCAGCGCTGGCTACGGCGCCGCGATCTCGGGGGCGAGCCGCCCGCGGGCATGCGTCGGCGGCAGCAGCAGCGTCAACGCTGCGCCGAGAAGCGGAGCCGCCGCGCACACCCAGAGCGCAGTCGACAGGTCGACCGAATCGGCAAGAGCGCCGAGCGCAACGGCGGCGATGCCGCCCAGCCCGATCGAGAAGCCGATCGAGAGCCCGGAGGCCATCCCGATGTGGCGCGGCATGTACTCCTGGCTCATCACCATCGTCACGCTGAAGGTCCCGACGACCGCCATCCCGACGGCGACGAGCGCGATCACGCCGGCGACGCCGCCGACGCCAAGGAAGACCGCAATCGCCGGCGAGATGACGAGGCTCGAGACGAGCAGGATCGGGCGGCGGCCGAAGCGATCGGCGGCCGGGCCGGCGATCAGCGTCCCCAAGGCGCCCGAGAGCAGCATGAAGGAGAGGAGCGTGTTGCCGTACCCCTTCGAGTTGCCGATCGACACCTCGTACAGCGGCACGAAGGTGATCAGCCCGAACCAGGCGACGCTGCGGATGGTGACGATGCCGAGGAGCAGCGCCATGGCGCCGATCCGGTCCTCCCCGGCGCCCGGCTCGACTGTTTTCCTCGAAGCGGGGGCGAACGACAGGAGGTAGGGAGTGACGACGAGCAGCATCGCCGCGACCATGATCGTCGGCACGGCGACAAAGGCGGCGCCGCGCACGCCTAAAGCGACGACGACGGCCGTCGTGACGATGACGCCGAGCGAGTAGCCGAGATTGCCGCCGATCGAGAACAGCGACATCCCGCTCGCGCGCCGAGCGCCGCTCACATACGCGGCGAACTTCGATCCCTCCGGATGGTACGCGGCTGTCCCGAGCCCGGAGACGACGATGAACAGGAGCACCCAACCGTACGCTGGCGACAGCGCGGCGAGCGCCATGCCGATACCGCCGACGGCGACGCCGACCGGCAGCAGCCACACCGCGCCGCGGCGGTCGGACCACAGCCCGAACAGCGGCTGGACGATCGAGCCCGCGAGCGCGGACGCGAGGATCAGGCCGGCGGCGAGCGTGTACGAGAGGTCGTACTTCTCGACGAGGAACGGGAGCATCGCCGGCAAGGCGCCGCCGGCAAAGTCGACGGCCAGGTGGCCGGTCGAGAGGGCGGCCATCGCTCGAGTGTCGATCTCCGCGCGCACGCTGAGAGCCTAGTCCGCGCGGCCGCTGGGCGGTCGGATACGATCGCCGCCGGCATGGAGATCGCCGTCGCCTCTGCCGCGCCCGAAGCTTCGATCGAGATCCGGCTCGTCACCGACCCGCCGACGGAGCCGCTCGCAGCGCTGGTCGAAGAGGGCGAGGCGACGACGAGGCGAAGCGAGGCGCGCCTCGTCTCGCTGGACGGCAGGCGCGTGGTCGCAGCAGGCGTCGGCCCGCACGCCGACGTCGATACGGACGCCGTCCGCGACGCCGCGGCCGCCACAGTCCGTCTCCTGCAGTCGACGATCGGCGGCTCGGCCGCGCTCGCGCTCGACGGCTCCTTGCCGATCGGCGTCGCCGAGCAGGCGCAGGCCGCAGTCGAGGGCGCGATCATCGGCGGTTACGACCCCGGCGCCTGGAAGACCGTCACCCGCGAGGGCGTCGACGTCGACACGCTGACGCTCGTCACTGACACGGACGTCACGGACGCCGTCAGGCGCGCGGAGACGACCGCGTCCTGGACGAACAAGGCCAGGGATCTCGTCAACCGCCCCGGGAACGACCTCACGCCCGCCCGCTTCGCCGACTATGCGAGCGAGATCGCGGCCGAGGTCGAGGGCCTGTCCTCGGAGAGCCTCGATCCGGACGCGATGCGCAAGCTCGGCATGGGAGCGCTGCTCGGCGTCGGCGCAGGCAGCGCCAACGAGCCGCGGATGATCGTCCTCCGCTACGAGCCGTCTGCCCCGAAGCCCGGCGATCTCGTGCTCGGGCTCGTCGGCAAGGGCCTGACCTTCGACTCCGGCGGCATCTCGCTCAAGCCGGCCACGCACATGGAGGACATGAAGGGAGACATGGCCGGCGCGGCGACGGTCGTCTGCGGCATCGCCGCGCTCGCGGCAAACCGGGCGCCGGTGCGCGCGATTGCGATCGTCGCGGCAGCCGAGAACATGCCGGGCGGGGCGAGCATGCGGCCAGGCGACATCCTCACCGCAGCCAACGGCAAGACGATCGAGGTCACGAACACGGACGCGGAGGGTCGCATCGTGCTCGCCGACGCGCTGTGGTACGCCCGCGAGCTCGGCGCCACCCACGTCGTCGACTTCGCGACGCTGACCGGGATCATGTCGCGAGCGCTCGGAGACATGTACGCCGGCGTCTTCGCCAACGACGACGCCTGGCGCGACACGATCGTGGCGGCCGGCGAGGCGAGCGGTGACTACCTCTGGCCATTTCCGCTCCATCCCAGGTACCGGCGCATCATCGATTCCGCGTTCGCCGACATGAAGAACTCGAGCCTCCGCGGCGTCGGCAGCCCGATCTACGCCACCTCGTTCCTCCAGGAGTTCGCAGGCGACGGCCCATGGGCGCACGTCGACATGGCCGGGCCTGGGCTGCTCACGTGGTCGCGAGGCGACTACCTGTCGCAGGTCGGGGGCACGGGCTGGGGCGTGCGTCTGATCACCGAGCTCGCCGAGCGCGTATGAACTTCGAGCTCGGCGAAGAGCACGAGCTGATCCGACAGACGGTCAGGGGGTTCGCCGAGGAGCGCGTCGCGCCGATCGCGGAGGAGATCGACCGCGAGCACCGGTTCCCGTACGAGGTCGTCGAGGGCCTCGCAGACCTCGGCCTCATGGGCCTCCCCATCCCCGAGCGCTGGGGCGGCGCCGGCGGCGACACGCTCTCTTACGCGATCGCGATCGAGGAGCTGGCGCGAATCGACTCGTCGGTCGCGATCACCGTCGCGGCGCACACGTCGCTCGGCACGATGCCGATCCTCCTGCACGGCACGGACGAGCAACGTAAGCAGTGGTTGCCGGACCTCGCGAGCGGGAGGAAGCTCGCAGCCTTCGGCCTCACCGAGCCTGGCGCGGGCTCGGACGCGGGCGCGACCCAGACGACGGCCGAGCTCCGCGACGGCTCGTGGGTGATCAACGGCTCGAAGATGTTCATCACCAACGCGGGCACGGACATCACCGCGTGCGTGACGATCACCGCGCTCACCGGCGACGACGAGATCTCGAACATCATCGTCCCGAACGGGACAGCGGGCTACGTGATCTCGGAGCCGATGCGCAAGCTCGGCTGGCGCGCTTCGGACACGCGCGAGCTCTCGTTCCAGGACTGCGCGGTGCCCGAGGCGAACCTGCTCGGGCCGCGCGGGAAGGGCTTCCACCAGTTCCTCGAGATCCTCGACGGCGGCCGGATCTCGGTGTCGGCGATGTCCGTCGGGCTCGCGCAGGGAGCGTTCGACCTCGCGGCGGCCTACGCGCAGGAGCGACAGCAGTTCGGTCGCCCGATCGCAAAGTTCCAATCCGTCCAGTTCGCGCTCGCCGACATGGCCACCGAGATCGACGCCGGCCGCCTCCTCACGTACAAGGCTGCGTGGCTCAAGGACCGGGGCAAGTCGTTCGCGCAGGAGGCGGCGATGGCGAAGCTCTACACGGGCGAGCTCTCGAACCGCGTGGTCAACAGCGCGCTCCAGATCCACGGCGGCTACGGGTTCATGGACGAGTACGCGATCTCCCGCCTGTACCGCGACCAGAAGATCCTCGAGATCGGCGAGGGCACGAACGAGGTGCAGCGGATGGTGATCGCGCGGCACCTTCTGGGCTGATCCGACGGGCGACGCTGGTAGCCTCGCCGCGTGCTCGTCCGCCAGTTCGTCGACGACGACCTCGGCTGCGCGTCATACCTGCTCGGCGACTCTGAGACCGGCGAGGCGGCGCTCGTCGACCCGTCGTTCGCCATCGAGCCCTTCCTCGCCGAGGCCGAGCGGGAGGGCGTACGCGTGACGCGCGTCCTCGAGACCCACACGCACGCCGACCACGTCTCCGGTCACGGCAGGCTCGCGCTCGAGCACGGCGCGTCCGTCTGCATCCACGGCGCGGCGGGCGTCGACTACGCGCATGAGACCCTCGAGGACGGCTCCGAGATCGAGATCGGCAGCGTCTGCGTGCGCACGCTGCACACGCCGGGCCACCGACCCGAGCACTGCTGCTTCCTCGCCGGCGACTCGCTGTTCACCGGCGACTCGCTGTTCATCGGGACGGCCGCGCGGCCCGACCTCGCCGTCGAGGCGCGGGAAGGCGCGGAGGGCCTGTTCCACAGCCTCCATCGACTCCTCGAGCTCCCCGACGACGTGCGGGTGCTCCCAGGTCACGTGGCGGGCTCGCTCTGCGGGGTCGGCATGAGCCCCGAGCGCTCGTCGACGATGGGGCAGGAGCGGCGGTTCAACGCAGCTCTCGCGCTCGCTACCGTCGAGGAGTTCGTCGCCGACTCGACATCTCTGACCACGCCGCGGCCGCCGAACATGGAGCACATCGTCGATCTGAACCGCGGTCCCTTCCTCGGCTCGGCGCCGCCGATCGAGCCTGTCGCCGTCAACGAATGGTTCGTGCTCGACGTCCGGGACGCAGACGCCTTTGCGGCCGGCCACGTCAAGGGCGCCGTCAGCGTTCCGGTGGATAGCGGCGCGTTCGGGACGAAGGCGGGCTTCTTCCTGCCCCGGGATCGACCGATCGTGCTCCACGCCGACTCGCATGCGCAGGCGGACGAGGCCCAACGGCGGCTCCACGCCGTCGGCTTCTTCGACATCGCGGGCTACCTCGCAGATCCTGAGGCGACCGAGTCGTACGAGCCGATCGAGGTCGACGAGCTCGAGCGGGCGATCAACTCGTCGAGCGTCGTCGTCATCGACGTGCGCGAGAAGGCGGAGCGCGACTCCGGCTACATCCCGGGCAGCCGCAACATCCCGTACCGCGTCGTCGGCGACTTCGCCGACTGCCTGCAGGGCGAGGACGTGGTCACGATCTGCGAGAGCGGCGCACGGGCGGGCGTCGCCGCGAGCGTGCTCGCGGCGGCGGGCGTCGCGGTGCGCCCGGTGCTGCACGGGGGTATCGACACCTGGCGCGCGAAGGGCAACCAGGTCGTCGAGTTCCGCCGCTGCGGAACCTGACGCGCCCAGCCGGCGCGCCTATCTGGCGCGCGTGACTTCGTAGCCCCAACCGCGCATCGTCGCGAGCAGCGTCTCGCAGTGCTCCTCGTCGCGCGTGGCGAGCGTGAGCGAGATCTCCGTCTCGCCGACGGCGATCGCCGCCCCCTCACGACGGTGCTCGACGTCGACGACGTTGACGAGCTCGTCGGCCACGAGGTCGAGGAGCTTCAGGAGCTCGCCGGGGCGGTCCGGCACGCGCGTCCGCACGACGAGGTAGCGCCCGGCAAGCGTGAGGCCGTGCCGCATGACGGAGATGAGCGTCGTCGCGTCGATGTTCCCGCCCGAGAGGACGACGCACACCGGTCCGACCCCGTCGATCCGGCCGGCGAGCAGCGCCGCGACGGCCGCTGCGCCCGCACCCTCGACGACGAGCTTCGTGCGCTCGAGGCAGAGGACGATCGCCTGCGCGATCTCCTCGCTCGAGACCTCGACCGATTGCGCGAGCCGCTCGCCTAGCACCGCTCTTGCAAGCGAGCCGACGTCCTTGACCGCTATCCCGTCCGCGATCGCGAAGCCCTCGTGCTCGGCGCGGACGCCGACGACCTGCACCCCGGGCTTCACCGACTGCGCGGCGATCGCGATCCCCGAGGCGAGACCGCCTCCGCCAACGGGCACGACCACGGTCTGGAGGGCCTCCACCTGCTCGACCACCTCGAGCCCGATCGTCCCCTGGCCGGCGATCACCGCCGGATCCTCGAAGGCATGGACGTACGTGGCGCCATTCGACTCGGCGAACGCCTGACCGGCCGAGACCGCGTCCTCGAAGCGCTCACCACCCATCTCGACCCGGGCGCCGTAGCGCCTCGTCGCCTCGACCTTCGCCATCGGCGCCCCTTCGGGCACGAAGATCGTCGCCCGGATCCGCTGCTCCCGGGCTGCCCACGCGACCGCCTGACCGTGGTTGCCGGCGCTCGCGGCGACTACGCCGCGTGAGCGCTCGGCATCGCCAAGGGACGCGAGCCGGTTGACGGCGCCCCGCACCTTGAACGAGCCCGTGCGCTGCAGGTTCTCCGCCTTCAGCCACACCTCACGGCCAGCCAGCTCGGAGAACGTCGCCGAGCGGTAAACGGGCGTCGTCCGCGCGAGGCCTGCGAGGCGCTCGCGCGCTCGCTCGATGTCAGCGAGCTCCGGCGCGCCCATCATCAAACTTGAACACCTGGCCGAGGATCTGGTGGACAGCGCTGAGAGGGTCGAGCTCGCGCGCCTCGACCGCTTCCAGCAGCCGCTGGAGCTCGGGGTCATTCCGCACGCTGCGCTCGAGGTGGGTACGCGCGCGGGCGGACGCGACGGCGAGGACCTCGGCGGCGAGATGTGCCCGTCGCCGCTCCTCGAGCAGGTTCTCGGCCTCGAGATATGCCCTGTGCTCTTGGACGTGCTCCCACAGCTCGTCGATTCCTTCACCTCGCACCGCCTCGGTGAGGACGATCGGCGGCTTCCAGTCGCGCTCCCCGTCGAGAGCGAGGATCGAGCGCACCTCGTTGACCATCGTCTTCGCCGCCGGGTGATCCCGCTTGTTGACGGCGATCACGTCCGGGATCTCCATGATCCCTGCCTTCAGCGCCTGGATCGAGTCGCCCGAGCCGGGCATCAGCACGAGAACGACGGTATCCGCGACGCCGACGACCTCGACCTCGCTCTGCCCCGTCCCGACCGTCTCCACGAACACGAGGTCCTTGCCGCCCGCGTCGAGCAGGAGCAGCGTCTGCAGGGTCGTCTCCGCGAGGCCGCCGAGATGGCCGCGCGTCCCCATCGAGCGGATGAACACCTCGGGGTCCAGGAAGTGCTCCGCGAGCCTGATCCGGTCGCCGAGCAAGGCGCCTCTCGAGAACGGGCTCGAGGGGTCGACGGAGATCACGCCTGCCGACCTCTCCTGGGCCCGGACGTGCCCGAGCAGCGCCGCGATCAGGGTCGACTTGCCGACCCCCGGTGGGCCGGTGATGCCGATCGCGTACGCGCGGCCGGTCGACGGGTAGAGCTGGCTGACAAGGTCTGCCGCGAGGGGGTCACCGTTCTCGACGAGAGAGATCGCACGAGCAAGAGCGCGACGGTCTCCGGCGCGGACCCCGGCAACGAGCGACTCGCGCGTCCACTCCCGCCGGTTCGCCACGCCGAGACTCTATTCGCCGGCGACGGCCAGCTCGGGCGTCGCTGAGCGGAGGAAGACGAGGCCGACGATCGCGCCCCCGCCTGCACACAGGGCCGCGAGCGCGAACACCTCGCGCGCGCCGAGCGCGTCGGTCAGCGGCCCAGCGACCACCATCCCCAGGCCGAGCATCGCGTACGTCGTGCTCATGATCACCGTGAACACGCGGCCGCGGAGCTGGTCGGGCGCCCCGCGCTGGACGAGCAGCGAGTTGTAGACGACGGCGGCGCCGTTGCCGATCCCGCCGATCGCCATGCACGGCAACGCGACCCAGACGTTCGGGGACAGCGCGGCCGTGAACGCGCCGAAGCCGAGGAGGAAGAGCGCGCCGACGTAGACGAAGACGATCCCGCGCAGCTCGAGCCAGCGCGGCGCCCAGAGGCTCCCGATCAGCAGGCCGAGACCGGACGCCGCCCACATCAACCCGAAGCCGACGTCGCCTCCGTTGAAGACCTCCTTCGCGAGCACGACCTCCGCCACGTTGATTCCGGCAAGCGCGAGCATCACGAGGTTCCAGGCGAAGAACACGGCGAGCAGGACGCGGGAGCGGAAGACGATCGCGAACCCGTCCGCGATGTCCCGCCAGTGCCCGCGGCTGACGGCGACCGCTGCCTGCAGCAGCCGCGGCGGTATGCCGAGGATCAGCACCGCCGAGGCGAGGAACGTGACCGCATTGACGACGTAGGCGGGGTCCGGCCCGGCCGCCGCGACGATGATCCCCCCGATCGCTGTCCCGATCGTCCACGACAGGTACTCCCCACCGCGCAGGATGGAGTTCGCCGCAGGCAGGTCGTCCGCCTCGACGAGGTTGGGCAGCCCCGCATACGAGGCCGGCCGGAAGAAGCCCGTCGCGAACCCGGCTGCCGCGGCGAGCGCGACGATCTGTCCCGCGCTCGTCGTGAAGGGGAGGACGGCGAAGATGCCGAGCCTGACGAGGTCCGCGACGACCATGATCCGCCGGCGGGACAGGCGGTCGACGAGCGGCCCGAACAGGAGGCCGATGGCGACGGCCGGCAGGAAGTCGGCGACGAGCAGCGCGCTCACCCAGTTCGCAGATCCGGTCCTGTCGTAGACGTCGACGGTCAGGGCGATGACTGCGATCCACGTGCCGAGCCCGGACGCGAACGTGGCCAGGAAGAGCAGCCGGAACGCTGAGGTCCGGCGCAGGAGACCCGACTGCCGGCGGAAGGAGCGGCTACGCACGCGCGATAAGGACCCTAACCGTGCGCGCGCCCGCCGACGACGGCCGAAAGAGCCGTGGCCAAAACGGCATGGTCCTCCGGTGACCCGGCCGTGATCCTGACGGCGGCCGGCGCCCCGAAGCCCGCGAGCGGTCGCACGATCACGCCGTGGTGGAGCAGCGCGTCGAAGAGCGCCGCACCGTCCTCCACCTCCGTGTAGAGGAAGTTTCCGACGGCGCCCTCGACCGGCTCTAGGCCATGCGCGCGGAGCACGCGCGCGAGGTCGCCCATCGCGTCGAGATTCGCGTGGCGCCGTCGCCCGACCTCTTCGTCGTCGCCGAGGCTCACGAGCGCGGCCTCCTGCGCTGTCGACGTGAGGTCGAACGCGCGCCGTACCTTCGCGATCTCCGCGATCACGTCCGCCGGGCCGACGCCGTAGCCGACGCGGAGCCCAGCCAGGCCGTAGATCTTCGAGAACGTCCGCAGGACGACAACGTTCTGTCCGGCCTTCAGGTACGCGTCGATCGCGTCGGGATAACCGGGGTCGGCGACGTACTCGAAGTACGCCTGATCGATGACCGTCAGCACGTGCCCGGGCACCTCGGCGAAGTACCGATCGACCTCCTCGCGCGCGTTCGAGGTCCCTGTCGGGTTGTTCGGCAGGCAGAGATAGACGAGCTTCGTCCGCTCGCCGATCGCCGCGAGCAACGCATCGAGGTCGTAGCGGTGATCCCGCAGCGGCACGAGCCTCGGTATCGCGCCCATCTTCCGCGCGTCGATCGCGTAGCTCGGAAACGACGGCCAGCCGCAGACGATCTCGTCTCCGGGATCGAGCATCGCCTGCGAGAGGTAGTCGACGATCGCGTCCGCGCCCGAGCCTGGCGCGACCTGCTCGAAGAGCACGTCGTGCCGCTCGGCCAGCGCTCCGCGAAGGCGGTAGGCGCCGCCGTCCGGATAGCGGTTGAGCTCGCCGGCGCTCCGCGCGATCGCCTCGAGCGCGGCGGGGAACGGCCCGAAGGTGCCCTCGTTGGACGCGAGCTTGACGATCCGTGTCAGACCGAGCTCCCGCTCGAGCTCCTCGACGGGCTTCCCTGGTTCGTAGGCGACGAGCTCACGGACGGCCGGGCGGAACAACCCCTGGGAGGCTTGGGCGGGCATAGGAAGACTCTAACCCCGGCCCCGCGACGCCCGCCCGCGCGCGGCAGGCCGATTACGCTTCCTCCGTGCCCGAGATCGGTGTGTTCCCGCTGGGGCTCGTCTTGCTGCCGTCCGAGCGCGTCCCGCTCCATATCTTCGAGCCTCGCTACAAGGAGCTGATCGCCGAGTGCATCGCCGAGGGCAGCGCCTTCGGCCTCCTACTCGAGGACGAGGAAGGGCGGCGCCGGGTGGGGACGCTCGCCGGTGTCGTCGACGTCGTCCACACCTTCGACGACGGCCGCATGAACATCGTCGTCGAGGGCAGAGAGCGCTTCGCGATCGACGCCTGGACGGACGGCCGCGAGTACCCGACGGCGGCCGTCGATCTGCTCGAGGACGAAGACGCGGGACCGGCGGAGGAAGCGGAGACCGAACGCGTGCTCGCGCTCTTTCGCGAGCTCGCGGAGGTCGCGGGAGCAGAGGTCGACGAGCCAGACCCGCTATCGGTCTCGCTCTCGTTCGAGGTCGCGGCCCACGTCGACTTCGGCACCTCGCCGAAACAGGAGCTGCTCGAGCTCACGTCGGAGCGCGCAAGGCTCGGGCGGTTGACCGAGCTCCTCGACGCGGCCCTTGTCGCGATGACCCGCGAGCGGGAGATCCGCGAGCGCGCGACGACGAACGGCAAGGTCTCGACCGAATAGGCGACTAGCCAACGACGAGCCCGTAGCCGCCGCGACGGGGATCGCCCGCAGCGGCGAGCGAGCCGTCGTCCAGGCGCTCGACGGCAGCCACACCGCCGAAGAACAGCGTCCGTCGCCGCCAGCGCACGAGCTCGTAGCCCCGCCGGTCGAGCTCGCTCAGCACCTCCGGGTCGATGCCGCCCTCGCAGTGGACCTCTGGCTCGTCGACGTGCACACGCGGGCGGTCGATCGCCTCTGCGACAGGCAGATCGTGCCCGACGACGTTCTCGACCACCTGCAGCACCGCGGCCCGGAGCCGCGCCGACCCGGCGCTCCCGAGGACGAGCCTCGGCGAGCCGCGATCGAGCACGATGGACGGCGACATCATGCTCGTCAGCCGGATCCCCGGTCTGGGATCGGCGCCGGGCACGAGGTCCTGCTCGCCGAGCATGTTGTTGAGGTGGATCCCGGTGCCGGGTACGACCACGCCGGAGCCGGCGCCGGTCGACGCCGACAGCGACGCGGCGTTTCCGTGCCCGTCGATCACGGAGATGTGCGTCGTGCCCGCCGGAGAGGCCTGCTCGGAGGCGCCGGCAAGCCCGGCGCGGACACGGCGCAGCCCGTCGTGGATCGCATCGTCGCTCAGCAGCCTCGGCGCCAGCCCGCCGCGGTGGAGGCCAGCCGCGAACGCGCTCGTCCGCTGCCGCGTCTGCTCCCGCATCACCTCGACGAGGGTGGCGATCTCATCCGCACGGTTGGCGTCGGGTGACCCCATCCCCTCGAGCAGCAGCAGCCCGTACGCAATCAGGATCCCTCCCGAGGACGGCGGTGGGTTCGAGGTGAACAGGTCCCCGCGGAACGGGACGCTGACCGGTCGGCGCCGGACGACGCGGTAGGCGGCGAGGTCGTCGTGCGTGATCGCGCCTCCGCCCTCCTGGACGTGCCGGACGATCTCGGTCGCGATCTCACCTCGATAAACGGCATCGGGACCGAGCTCGCTGATCAGCTCGAGCGTGGCGGCGAGATCGCCGAGGACGAGCCGGTCGCCTTCGACGAGCCGTCCGCCGTCGGGACGGCTGTAGACGCGCCGTCCCTCGCCCTCGTGCCGGAGGATCGAGTCGAGCAGCTCGTGAAGCAGCGCCTGGGCGCTCGTGAGCTCGATCCCTCGCCGCGCCAGCTCGATCGCCGGCGCGAGGAGCTCGCTCCACGGGAGCGTGCCGTACGATGCGTGAGCGGCGGCCAGGCCCGCGACCGTTCCAGGGACAGCATTGGACGCGCGGCCGACGAGGAACCGCTGGGTCGTGTCACCGCCGACGAAGCCGATGTCGACGGCGTCCATCTCCCGCCTTTTACGCCGTGGTGCGCCGAGTCCGGGCGCCGCGACGAAGAAGTCGAGCAGGCGGGTCGTCCGGTCTCGCGCGCGATGCACGAGCATGAAGCCGCCCGCGCCCGGCCCGGTGAGCGGGCTCTCCGCGATCCACGACGCGAACGCGGCCCCGACGCACGCGTCGACGGCGTTCCCACCCTCCTCGAGGATGCGCGCACCGGCGCGGGCGGTGATCTCGTGCCCGGCGGCGATAGCGCCGTTCATCGACTCAGCGGCTCAGAGGTCTGAGAGAAAGCTGGGCGGCGAGTAGTCGTCGCCGTCCCGCCGTCGCTGCCTGCCCCCGAAGCCCGTCGCGACGATCGTCACCCACACCTGGCCGGTCAGCCGGTCGTCGATCGTTGCCCCGAAGATGATGTTCGTGTCGTCGCCGGCGCGCTGCCGAACGATCTCCGCTGCCTCGTTCACCTCGAACAGCGAGAGATCGTCGCCGCCGGCGATCGAGAGCAGGATGCCCTTGGCGCCGATGATGTCCGAGTCGATCAGAGGGGAGCGAAGCGCCCGCTCGACAGCCTCGACGGCGCGGTTGTCCCCGCTCGAGTAGCCGATCCCCATCAGGGCCGTGCCCGCGTCCTGCATGATCGTGCGCACGTCGGCGAAGTCAAGGTTGATCAGACCGGGGAGCGTGATCAGGTCGCAGATTCCCTGCACCCCCTGGCGGAGCACGTCGTCGGCGATCCGGAATGCGTCGAGCATCGACGTCGACCGGTCGAGCACCTCGATCAGCCGCTCGTTCGGCACGATGATCACCGTGTCGCAGGCCTCGCGGAGCGCGTGAACGCCCTCGTCGGCCGTCTGCCTCCGGTGGGTGCCCTCGAACTTGAACGGGAGCGTGACGATGCCCACCGTGAGCGCGCCGAGCTCCCGAGCGATACCCGCGACGACGGGCGCCGCGCCGGAGCCGGTGCCCCCGCCCTCGCCCGCGGTGACGAAGACCATGTCCGAGCCGAGGAGCGCGCGCTTGATCGCGTCGTGGGCCTCCTCGGCGGCGCGCTTCCCGACGTCCGCGTCGGCGCCCGACCCGAGACCCTCGGTGATGTCGCGGCCGATGTGGATCTTCGAGGGGGCGTCCGAGACCTGGAGCGCCTGGATGTCCGTATTGAGGCCGATGAACTCCACCTGAGCTAGGCCTGCGTCGATCATCCGGTTGACGGCGTTGAGGCCGGCGCCGCCGACACCGACGACGCGGATGACGGCGATGTACGCGCCCGAATCGGCCCGCGGCGCCGCGTGCAACACGGGAGGCTCGGGCATGCTCTGGAGCCACTGGTCGGCGCTGACGCGCGGCTCGTCGTCCTCGCGCGACCGCCTGGGCTTCTCGACGACCGGTGGCGGCTCGAGGACGGCCGCCTCGGCTACGGGCTCAGGAGTCGGCTCGAGGGCCGGCTCGGCCTCCGGCTCCGGCTCGGGAACCTCGGACTTGGGCTCGACGACCTCGTCCGCGAAGTCCGGGGTGTACTCGACGGTCTCGTCGAGCGCGAGGCGCTCCTGCTCGGCCGCCTCGTCCGATGCCGGCTTCCCCTCCGCCTTCTGCGCCGCCTCGGTGGCGCGGAACAGCTCGGCGAGCGGGCCGTCACGCATGCTGGCGCGCTTTCGCGCCATTGAGGACCTCCTTCGCAAGGTCGCGGTACGCCTCGGCGGCGGTACCTGTCGGGTCGTACTTGAGGATGCTCGCGCCCTTCACGGGAGCCTCTGCGTAGCGGACGGTCTTCCGGATACGTGTCTTGAAGACGAGGTCGCCGAAGTTCTCCTCGAGGATCTCGACCGCCTCGCGCGCGTGCAGCGTACGACCGTCGAACATCGTCGGCAGGATGCCCTGGATCGCGACGTCCGGGTTCAGGTTCTCCCGGATCATGGTCAGCGTGTTCTCGAGCTGGACGAGGCCGCGCAGCGAGAGGTACTCGCATTGCACCGGCACGATCACCCCGTCGGAGGCGACGAGGGCGTTGATCGTCAGGAGGCCGAGTGACGGCGGCGTGTCGATGAGGATCCAGTCGTAGCGCTCCTTCACCGGCGCGAGGCTCTTCTCGAGCGCGCGCTCCCGGCCGATCAGGCTCGACAGCGCGAGCTCTGCCCCCGCGAGGTCGATCGAGGAGACGGCCAAGTCGATCTCTCCCTTGTGGACGACCTCGTCGATCGGCAGCCGGTGGACGAGCACGTCGTACATCGAGCGGTCGATCGTGTCGGGGTTCAGCCCCTGGCTCATCGTCAGGTTCCCCTGCGGATCGAGGTCGACCGCGAGCACCGAGTGTCCCGACTCCGCGAGCGCGACGGCGAGGTTCAAGGTCGAGGTCGTCTTCGCCACGCCGCCCTTCTGGTTGGCGAAGGCGATCACCCTTGTCACACCCGCTCCTTCTTCCGAGGTGTCCGCGGCCAGAGGCCGTCGCAGCGCTTGCAGGAAGCCCATCCGGGCAACCTTTCGGGTCAGGCTAGCAGAGTCCTGCAGTCCTCCATGCCAGCGCTCTCGGCGCCGTCGACCGCCTCGCGGAGCCGGTCGATCGCGCTCTCCGCGAGGTCCGTCGAGGAGGGCTCGACCCGGACCCACGCCTCCGCTTCCGAGACGAGCGAGCGGAGCTCGGCGACGATCGTCGACGCTGGTGCGCCGGCCCGGTCGAGTCGCTCGATCCGGTCGAGTCGCGTGAGCACGGCGCGTGCCTCGTCCATGTTCCGACAGTAGCCAGGCAGCGGCGACAGGAGTCGAACCGGTCCGTGACGAGTTCGTACACTCGCAGAAGCGCCGACGTGGCTCCAGGCGGAGAAGTGCTGGATGCTCTACGACCTCGGCCGCTGGGACGAGCTGATCGAGGTCGCAGACGGCGTGACGCGCTACGAAGAGCAACACGGCCCCGCTCAGCCGGGCGGCATGGCACGGCCCTACGCCGTGCTCGTGCAGACCTGGCGTGGCGCGCTCGACGACGACATGACCGCCGCACGTGAGGCGCTTACACGGGCTCGCCCGATCGAGGACCCGCAAGTCACCGCTCCGGCAATGGTGATCACGGCACTCGCGCATCTCCGGCACGGAGACGCCGAAAGCGCCCTCGAGCTCGTGCGGGAGTACTGGGACATCACCCGTGGTCGTCCGTTCTTCCGCGCACAGAACCTCTCCGACGCGGTGCGGATCGCCTGCGCCGCCGGAGACATCGAACTTGCGGAGCGGCTGCTCGATAACGTGGTCACCGCTGCGGAGCGGGATCGATTGTCCGCGCTGACGGCGCGCGCGACGATTGCGCAGACCGGCGGAGAGGATGCGACTCGCTTGTTCGAAGAGGCTGCCGAAGGCTGGGGAGCGTTCGGCTGCCGCCTCGAGCACGCCCTCGCTCTCCGCGGCGCGGGCCAGGAGACGGAGGCGGCAGCGATCCTCGGGGAGCTCGGCGTCGTAGCGACGCCGGTTCAGACTGCGGCGCGCACGGCGAAGTAGCCCACCGGCCGCGGCGACAGCCCGAGCAAGGACTCGTCGAGCCGGTCGAGCAGCCCGGCGCGGTCTCCGTGCATCAGCACCTCGACGATCGAACGCCGCACGACATCGGCATCCTCGGGAACCGTCCTGCCGCCGCTCGTCAGACTGCGGAGCCGTGCGAACAGCTGGCCGCGATCGTCGCTCCGGTCCCCGATCAGCACAGCCGCGCGCGCAGCAGCAGCCCACAGCCCGTCCTGACCCCCGAGCAGCGCGGCGAGCGCCTCGCGCAGCAGCTCGGAACGGAACGGCTCCTCGGCGAACAGCGACATCTCCCAACGATCGACCGCCTCACCCAGCTCGGGATCCGCGTCGCAAGCCGGGAAGCGCTCGAGCAGGTCGCGCGCGAGCCGGCCGCGGAACTCGTCCAGCCGCGTCGGCTCGCCGCCGGGCTCGGTGGCTGCGATCGGGGGCACGGGACGGATCCCGTAGGGGCGCCAGTCGAGGCGTTCGAACAGCACGGGCCCCGCGGCGACGGGAGCCGCGGTCGCAAGGCGAAGCGCCGTCACGGCGTCGCCGATCTCGCCCGGCGCGTCGGGCGGCTCTGCCTCCGACGCGGGGAAGACCGCATCCAGCTCGAGCACGCACATCCGCTCCGGCTCGAGCCCGAAGCCCCCGGGCAGTAGACCCTGAGCCTCCGGCCAGTAGGCGGCGAGCTCACCCTCCGCGGCCATCCGGACGCGTAGCCCGCGACCGAGCTCGACGGGAAGCGGCGTCGACAGGCCGACGAGCGGCGCGGCCGCCGCGTAGGCGTGCTGCTCGCCGAGCAGCGAGCGCTCGAGCTCTGCGTAGACGCGGTTGAAGACCCCGTCGTCCCACTCGAAGCCGCCGCAGGCGTCCGTCATCGCGCCGAGGAGCGGCAGCAGGATCGTCCGGAACAGGGCCTGCTCCTCGTCGGGCCGTCCCAGCGAGTGCGCTCGCGCGAAGATCGCCGCCGCGGGCTCGAGCTCGAGCTCGTCGATCGCCGCCTGCGCGTCGCCGAGCCGGAGGAGCCGGTCCGCCCGCGCCTCGACGTACCCGCGCGTGAGCGCCCGGTACTCGTACAGTGCCGGCGCATCGGCGTTCTCGTGTGTCTCGAAGGCGAACGGCACCGCCGAGCCCTCCTGCGACTCGCGGTGGAGATAGGAGAACGCGCCCAGGCAGAACCGCCGAACGGCGGCATACAGGGTCGGGGACCGTACGGCCACCCATCGGGTTACGCGCCGGCCGGCTCCTTTCCTCTCTGGCAGCCGGTGCACCAGTACGCGGTGCGCGCCGCTTCTCCCTGAGGGCGGGACGCGATCGGCGCTCCGCAGCGGCGGCACGGACGGCCGGCGCGGCGGTAGACGGCGCGGCGCGGCGAGCCACCCGCAAGCGACTCGTGCATCAGCCGGGCAGCCTGATCGACGACGATTCGGAGCTCGGAGTCCGTCAGCGCAACGATCTCCTCCCACGGGCTCACGCAGGCCTGCCAGAGCGCCTCGCACCGCCAGATGTTCCCGATCCCGGCGACGAGGCGCTGGTCGAGGAGCGCCTCGCCGATCTCGCGGCCGGCTTCCACCCGCAGGCTCGAGACGATGCCTTCGACGTCGAGAGGCAGTGCGAGGATGTCAGGCCCGAGCGGCAGGGATCTCCGCGCGGAGAGCTCGAGCCGGCTGCCTCCCCGTAGCACGCCCTGCGCACGGGCTCCGCGCAGCACGAGCCACGGCAGGCCGCGCACCGCCGTCGAGAGAGGCTGCACGCGCCAGCTTCCGCGCATTCCGAGATGACTGCGGAGGACAAGCGAGCCCTCGAACTCGAGCAGCAGGTTCTTCCCGTGCGCGGAGACGCGCTCGAGTCGCCGGCCGTCGAGACGCGGCGCCACGCCCGTCGCGCGTGCCCGCGGATGAAGCGCCTCGACCTCGACCTGCTCCCCCGCGAGCGCTGCGAGCGCACGGGCGGCGCGATGAAGGGTGTCTCCCTCCGGCACTCAGGAGCTACGGGCGCAGGATCGCCCGCCGCGGACCGGCGGTGAAGCCGGCCTCGACGAGGAGGGGCAGGAGCGCCGAGTCGGCCACGGGCTCGCCGTCGAGCCGCTCGACCGCAAGCCGCTTGCGCCGGCTCCGGCGCGCGTGCTCGACGAGGGCGCCAAAAGCTGGCCGTAGCCAGCTCTCGTCGGGCTCGCGCAGGGTTACGAGCGTCCGCCCACCCCGCTCGACGAAGAGCGCCGCATCGCCTCCCAGCAGGACCACATGCGCGCCCGCGACGCGCGCCGCACGGCCGTCCGCTTTCTTCGGCCAGGGCAGCGCCGCCCCGTACGGCTGTGCGGGGTCGGCGGCAGCGAGCACGAGCGCCTCCGGCTCCTCGCCCTCGTGCGGCCGCAGCTCACGCAGCCGTTCAACCGCGCCGCCGAGCGCGAACTGCGCCCCGCCGAGGCCCTCGACGAAATAGCCGCGCCGGCAGAGGCCGAGCGTCTCGAGCGCCCGCAGCTCGCCGTAGACGGCTCCGTACCCTCCCGCGATCCCCTCCGCGCGGACACTGTCCCGCGTGACGATGCCCTGACGCTCGAGCAGGAGCTCGGCCAACGCTCTCGCACTCCGCTCCCCGTCGAGCCGAACGAGCGACCAGCGTCCCTGCGTCGCGGTCGGCGTGGTGACTCGCCGGCGAGAGAAGCGGCGCGACCTCCGCTCCGGCTTGGGCGTGCCGTACCGCCGCGCCGCGCGCAGCGGCTGCCACGCGTCATTCGCCACCTCGCCCGCCCACACGAGGTCCCAGAGCGCCGGCAGGCCGACCTCGGCGTCGAGGCCCGTCTCCTCGAGCAGGTCGTTCCAGAAAGCTGCAGAGCGGGCCAGCGCGTCGCGGATCGCATCGTGCGCAGCTCCCTCAGGCGCCGTCGCGGCGCCGACCCGGCCGAGGACCGACGCATCCTCGCGGAAGTAGACGGCGACGCGATCGAGCCCGGCGCCGACCCAGATCAGCTCCCCGGTCGCGCACAGGTGGTCGAGCTGCTCGGGCCGGTAGTCCGGCACGCGGCGCGGCAGCACCTCGCTCTCCCAGAGCGCCACCGGAAGCGGGAGCGCCTGGAGCGGCACGAGCGCCTCGCGCAGGGCCGCGCGCCTGTCGACGCCGTGCCAGGAGACGAGAAACCGTGCGTACGCCGACCGCTCGGCGGGCTCGACCTCCTTGCGCAGGGCGGCGAGCGATGCGCGCCGGAGGCGCCTGAGCACGTCGGGATCGCACCACTCGCGCTCCGTGCCGCCGGGGCGCAGCTCGCCCCGCACGAGCAGATCGTCGCGCTCGAGCTCGCGCAGGATCGGCTCGACGTCACGATCGAACCGAGCCGATGCCTCCGCGGTCGTGAACGGCCCGCGTGCCCGAGCCCAGCGGTGGACGAGCTCGCGCAAGCTCGCCGCCGAGTCTGTGACGCTGAGGAACGCATCGGGCAGGCCCGATGGGGGCATCGCACCGAGCGCGTCGCGGTAGCGGCCCGCGTCCTCGGCCGCGATCAGCCGCTCCTCGCCGGCGAGCCGTACGAGCACGGCGCGGCGCTCGCGGAGCAACGACTCGGCCAGTGCCTGATCATATTCTCCTGAATGCAGGTCTCCTATACGTAAAAGTAAGAAGTGCAAATCATCTGGAGTACGCGGGCTGCCACGCAACTGACGCTCGACCTCCTCCACGGCGTCGCGGTCGAGCAGGTCACGGAGCTCGTCCTGGCCGAGCAGCTCGCGCAGGAGGTCGCGGTCGAGGGACAGAGCCTGCGCGCGGCGCTCGGCCGGAGGCGTGTCGTCCTCGTACATGTACGTCGCCACGTAGTCGAAGAGGAGCGACGACGCCATCGGCGAGGCGGACGGGGTCTCGACGTCGACCACGTCGATCTCCCGTGCCGCGACACGTGAGAGCAGCCCGCGCAGCGCCGGTAGGTCGAAGACGTCCTGAAGGCACTCGCGGTACGTCTCGAGCACGATCGGGAACGCGGGGAACCTTCGCGCGACCTGGAGCAGAGACTGCGCCTTCAGGCGCTGCTGCCAGAGCGGCGTCCGCTCGCCTGGCCGGCGACGCGGGATCAGGAGCGAGCGCGCCGCGTTCTCGCGGAAGCGCGACCCGAACAGCGCGCTGTCGCCGACCTCTCGCAGGACGAGCTCCTCGACCTCCGTGGGATCGGGCAGCAGCTCCTCGAGCGCCGGCGGTGCGTCGGCGTCGGGCAGGTGGAGCGCGATCCCGTCGTCCGACCAGATCGACTGCACGTCGAGATCGAGCGACTCCCGAAGCCGGGCCGCGAGGGCGAGCGCCCACGGCGCGTGCACGCGTCCACCGTACGGCGTCAGCAGGCAGACGCGCCAGTCGCCGATCTCGTCGCGGAAGCGCTCGACGACGATCGTCCGGTCGGAAGGAACGGCGCCGGTGGCGGCCTCCTGCTCGCGAAGGAATGTGACGAGGTTCTCGGCCGCGCGCGGATCGAGGTGGTAGTCGGCGGCGAGCACTCCCAGCGCGTGCTCGTGGTCGAGCGCGACGAGCTCGCGCGAAGCCCGGCCGATCGCCTCACCGAGCTCGTACGGCCGGCCGACGCCCTCCCCCTTCCAGAACGGCACCGCGCCCGGTACGCCCGGCGCCGGCGTCACGAGAACCCGGTCGCGGGTGATCTCCTCGATCCGCCACGAGGAAGCGCCGAGGAGGAACACCTGTCCCTCGCGCGCCTCGTAGACCATCTCCTCGTCGAGCTCGCCGACCTTGCTTCCCGAGTCCGCGAGCTGAACCGTGAAGAGGCCGCGGTCGGGGATCGTGCCCGCGTTCGTCACGGCCAGCCGACGAGCGCCGGCGACGCCGCGGATCGTGCCGCCGGTCCGGTCCCAGACGATGCGCGGCCGGAGCTCGGAGAACGCATCCGACGGGTATCGCCCCGCGAGCATGTCGAGGACGTTCTCGAGCTGTACGCGCGAGAGATCGGCGAACGGATATGCACGCCGGATCAGGTCGTGGAGCTCGTCGACGGCGATCTCGTCGTCGGCGCAGATCGCGACGATCTGCTGGGCGAGCACGTCGAGCGGATTGCGCGGGATCGACGTCTCCTCGATCGCGCCGTCGCGCATCCGCCGCGCGACGACCGCCGACTCGAGCAGATCGGCCCTGAACTTCGGGAAGATGCGGCCCTTCGAGACGGCGCCTAGCTCGTGCCCGGCACGGCCGACGCGCTGCAGGCCGCGTGCGACGGACTTCGGCGACTCGACCTGGATCACGAGGTCGACGGCGCCCATGTCGATCCCGAGCTCGAGCGACGACGTCGCGACGAGGCAAGGGATCTCGCCCCGCTTCAAGAGCTCCTCGATCTCGACCCGCTGCTCGCGCGCGAGCGACCCGTGATGCGCACGTGCGAGCTCACGCTCGGCGAGCTCGTTCAGGCGCAGTGCGAGGCGCTCGGCGAGCCGACGGTTGTTGACGAAGACGATCGTCGAGCGGTGCGCCTCGACGAGTCTCAGGATCTCGGGGTAGATCGAGGGCCAGATCGAGCTCGCCGTCGGGCCGACCCCGTCCGTGATGTAGCTCCCGTCCTCGATCTCGGGCTGGAGCGTCGGCAGCGTGGCCGTGAGGTTCCGCATGTCCTCGACGGGGACGACGACCTCGAGGTCGAGCTCCTTCGCTCGGCCGGCGTCGATCAGCTCGATCGGACGGCCGCCGCCGACGAAACGTCCGATCTCCTCGAGCGGCCGCTGCGTGGCAGAGAGCGCGATGCGCTGGAGCGGCGCGTCGACCAGACGTTCGAGCCGCTCGACGGAGACGGCGAGGTGGGCGCCCCGCTTCGTTCCGGCGACGGCGTGCACCTCGTCGAGAATCAGCGTCTCGACCGAGCCGAGCATCTCCCGCGCCTGGGACGTCAGCAGGAGAAACAGCGACTCGGGCGTCGTGATCAGGATGTCCGGCGGCTTGCGGAGCATCGCCTGGCGCTCCTTCTGCGGCGTGTCGCCCGTGCGTACCGCGACCGTCAGCGATGACTGGAGGCCGGCGAGCGGCGCCCGCAGGTTCCGTTCGACGTCGTAGTTCAGGGCCTTGAGCGGCGAGACGTAGAGCAGGCGCAGACCCTCCCCGGGCCGCTCGGCGAGCCGGTCGATGCCGTAGAGAAAGGCGGCGAGCGTCTTGCCCGAGCCCGTCGGCGCCTGGATCAGGACGCTCGCACCGCTCGCGATCGCCGGCCAGCCGAGCGCCTGCGCGGGCGTCGGCGCTTCGAAGACCCCTTCGAACCACGCCCGCGTCCGCTCTCCGAACACGTCGAGCGCGTCCACGGTTCCCAGACTACCGTCGCGGCCGTCGATCGAACAAGTGTTCGGTCGAGGAGTTGTACGATCGGCCCATGTCGGCTCCGAACCGCCTGCACTTCACCGGTGACGATGCCGCCGACCGGCTGATCGCCGAGGACCCGTTCGCCCTCCTCGTCGGCTTCGCGCTCGACCAGCAGGTGACGGTGCCGACTGCATTCTCCGGGCCGCTGAAGATCCAGCAGCGCCTCGGTCGTCTCGACGCGGCGGAGATCGCGGGCCTTGATCCTTCACGGCTCGAGGAGGTATTCCGCGAGAAGCCGGCCGTCCACCGATTCCCTGGTGCGATGGCGACGCGGGTGCAGGACCTCGCCCGGACGATCATCAGCGAATACGAGGGCGACGCGGCGCGCGTGTGGACGGACGCGGCTGACACCGACGACCTCAGGCGGCGCCTGGAGGGGCTGCCCGGCTTCGGCGAGATGAAGGTGAAGGCACTCGCCTCGGTGCTCGACAAGCGGTTCGGGCTCGCGATCGCCCACCCGCTCGTGCCCGATCACCCGATGCTCGGCGACGTCGATTCCCCGTCGGCGCTCGCCGCGTACCAGGAGCAGAAGCGCGCCTACAAGGCCGCGCTACGCGCGAAGGAGCCGGCCGCGCGATGATCCCCAGACCCAAGGGAGGTAACGCATGCCGTTCACGTGGATGAGCTTCTCGACGATGACCACGCCGCTGATCAAAGGCAAGAGCCCGCAGGAGATCAAGGAGGCGATCGCTGAGATCGTGGGCGACAAGCTGATCGAGGTCTACTTCGACATCGGGCAAGAGGTCGGCTACGTCCTGTTCAAGGACCTCGGCGGCAGCGCGGACATCAAGCTCGTGTCGCGGAAGGTCGGCGGCCTAGGGGTGACGAAGATGCTCGACGCGTCTCAGGCAGAAGTCGTGCTCGCGCCCAGGGACGACGACTTCGGCGCCGAGGAGTAGCCGACCGCGCCGACGCGTCGCACGAACGCCTCCGCCGCCGTGGACGCGTCGCCGCCCGTGCGGAGACGCGCGTACGCCTCGTCGGGCAAGCTTCCGATCGCCGCGTAGCGGTCCGCGGCAGTCGTCTCGTCGCCAGCGGCGAACGCGCTCGCGGCTTCGAGCCACGGCGTAGGATGCGCGACCTCTGCGGCTGCGGAGACCATCTCCTCCCTGCGATCGAGCGCGACGAGGGCGAACGCGAGATCGGCGGTCCAGTACGTGGCGGTCGCGACGGTGCTTGCGCGCCAGGCTGCGAGAAGCTCGTCGGCGTGCGTCGACGCCCGCTCCGCGTCGCCGGCGGCGGCGAAGACCCGAGCACCGAGGGCGAGCGCCGGAAACAGCGCTTGCGGGTATTTGACCTCTCGACCGAGCGCGACGTACGGCACGACGTCCTGCTGCGCAGCGGAGAGATCGCCCCGCCCTAGCCCGATCCAGCCCGCGCACGAGCCGCGCGCCGAGCTCCGTGTAGTAGTCCGCTGAGCCCTCCACCTCCGACAGCAGCGCGGCTGAAGCCGTGATCCCCTCGTCCCAGAGCCCGCGCCAGTAGCACTCGAACAGCCGCTCGATCGCGAACCAGCGGATCCCGGTCGCGTCCCCGAAGCGCTCCGCCGCCCGACGGCCGTCCGCGTGCACCGCGAACGCGCGCTCGAGGTCGCCGAGGTGGGCGAGCGTCGTGCCGAGGTTCAGGCGGCCGCGGACGCTCTCGAGCGATCCCGTCTCGTCAGAGATCTCGACGCTCTGCTCGAGGTCCCGAACACCCTCGCGATCGCCAAGCGTCACCCGCGCGTAGCCGATGTTGTTCAGCGCGTGCGCGCGGATCTCGTCGAGCCCGAGCGCCTCGGCCATGGCGAGCGCTTCCCGGCCGAGGCGGATCGCCTCCTCCGACTCGTACGCGGCCGCCCGGAACCGCGAGAGCGTGCTCAGCACGTAGGCCTTCTGCCGCGACGACGGCTCACCGGCGAGCAGGGCCACGGCGCGCTCGAGACGCGCAAAGGCATCCACGAGCTCGCCCTGCCTGAACGCAAGCTCGGCCAGGAGCACGTCTGCCTCGGCGGCCACCTCGAGGTCGCCCGACTCGAGCAGGCGTGCACGGGCCGTCTCGAGCTCCTCGCCTCCGCCCCCCTCGGCACGGAAGCGCGCGACTCCGAGCCGGAAACGTACGTGCGGCTCGGCTGCATCCTCCTCGGGCCACAGTGCGAGCGCGCGCTCGTAGAAGCGCATGGCGGCGACGAAGGCGTTGAGCGACAGCGCGTGATCACCTGCGGCACGGAGGGCGAAGCGGGCACGACCCGTGAGCTCTTCCGTCGGCTGACGCGACAGCGTCGCGAACTCGAGCGCGGTCGCGTAGTGGTGCGCCGTCATCTCAGCGAGGTTCGCGGCGCGGTCCGGGGCGAGCGCGGCGATCCAGTCGCCGGCGAGCCGGTGCATGTCGGCACGGCGCGCCCGCGGGATCTGGCCGTACGCGATATCCCGGATCAGGACGTGCGCGAAGGCGTACTGCTCCTCGTCCGCAACGGCCGTCCGGGTCTCGGCGTGAACGAGGCCCTTCTGCGCGAGCTCACCGAGCCGTGCCTCGACGTCTTCCCGCCGCATGCCTGCGACGTGCGCGAGCGCCCCGACCCAGAACGCCTTGCCGACGACGGCGGCGTCCTGGAGCACGGCCTTCCCGTCCAGCGAGAGCGCATCGAGGCGTGCCGCGATCAGCGCCTGGAGCGAGTCGGGCAGCGGCAGCTCTCCCTCGGCCGGGCGCTCGATCAGCATCCGCGCGTACTCCTCGGCGTACAGCGGGTTGCCCGCGGCGTGCGCGAGCAGGCGCGGCCAGACGTCGCCCCGCACCGCGGTCTCCTCGAGCAGCGAGCCGAGCAGCGCGACCGTCTCCTCGGACGTCAGCGCCTCGAGCGTCCGCACGCCACGCCACTTCGGCCGGCGCTCGAGCAGCTCGGGACGCGCCGTGCAGACGATCGCGAGCGGGACGTCCGTGCTCCACGCGGCGAAGTGCTCGACGAGGTCGAGCATGCCGTCGTCCGCCCAGTGCAGGTCTTCGAACGCGAGCACGAGCAGGCCGCAGTACCGCGCCACGCCCGCTACGTAGCGGCGCCACGCGGCGAACGCCTCGCGCTGGTCGCCCGGTTCGCCGCCGAGCCCGACGAGCGGCCGCAGGTGACGCTCTACCCACTCCGCGTCGCCCAGGTCGCTGACGGCGGTCGTCACCGACGCCTGCAGGCGCTCCGCGGCGACGTGCGCGGAGTCCGTCTCGAGAATCCCGGCCTGCGCCTTGACGATCTCCGCGAACGCCCAGAAGGTGACGCCGGCGCCGTACGGGAGGCAGCGCCCCTGGCGCCAGCTGAACGGCGAGCCGGCGGCGTCGAGCCTCAGGTGCAGCTCCTCGAGCAGCCTCGACTTGCCGAGCCCGGCCTCCCCGATGAGCGTCACGACGCGAACCGACGGATCCGCCCGTGCCTGGTCGACGGTCGCCGAGAGCGCGTCGAGCTCTCCCCGCCTACCGACAAGCGGAGAGTACGTCGGCGTCGAGCGCGCGGGCGCGGGGGCGGCCGAGCGGAGCGCCGCCGCCTCCCACGCCACGACGGGATCTCGCTTCCCCTTGGCGGCGACCGGCTCGAGCGCCCGATACTCGACCGCCGCGCTGGTCGCCTCGTACGTCCCACGGCCGACGACGATGGCTCCGGGCGGCGCTGTCTGCTGCAATCGCGCTGCGGTGTTGACGATGTCGCCGGCGACGGTGGTCTCGCCACGGCTCGGGTCGGCGCGGAGGTTCGTGAGCACCTCCCCGGTCGCGATGCCGATCCGAACCTGGAGCGCGAGATGAGGATCGGTGACGTTCAACTCCTTGATCACGCGGCGAACGCCGAAGGCGGCGCGCACGGCACGCTCCGGATCGTCCTCGTGGGCCGCGGGGACGCCGAAGATCGCCATCACGGCGTCGCCGATGAACTTCTCGACCGTGCCGCCGAAGCGCTCGAGCTCGGCGCGCACATGGCCGTAGAACGGCGTCAGCAGCAGCCCGACCTCCTCGGGGTCGAGCAGCTCCGCCCGGCCCGTGAAGCCGACGACGTCGACGAAGAGGATCGACACGACCTTTCGCTCCGTGCCGAAGGCAGGGAGGCCCGGCGCAAGGTGCATGCCGCAGGCCGAGCAGAAGCGCGCCGTCGACGCGTTCTCCTCACCGCACCGTGAGCACGCTGGCATCGTCGGAACGTTAGGTCATTCTCTTCTCCATGATGAGAGCGCTCGCCGTCGTCGCCCTTGCGGTCGGGTTCCTCGCGGTCGCGTCCGGCGCCCGCGTGCCGGGCGCGCCCCGCTGTCCCGTGTTCCCTGCGACGAACCCGTGGAACGAGCGGGTCGACCGGTTGCCCGTCGCGGCGCGATCGACCGAGATCGTCGGCTCGATCGGTGCCGGCGCGACCCTGCACGCCGACTTCGGGTCGGGCCTCTGGGAAGGGTCGCCGATCGGGATCCCGATCACGGTCGCCCCCGGATCGCAGAAGCGCGTGCGCGTCTCGTTCCTCTACGCGGATGAGTCGGATCGCGGGCCGTATCCCATCCCCGCGAACGTCCGCATCGAAGGAGGCTCCGACCACCACGCCGTGATCGTCGACCGCGACGCCTGCCGGTTGTACGAGCTCTACGCGCTCGAGCACACCGGATCGCGGTGGAAGGCCGGCTCCGGCGCGATCTGGGATCTCCGCTCGAACCGCCTTCGCCCAGCGGGCTGGACGTCAGCGGATGCCGCGGGGCTTCCCATCCTCCCGGGCCTCGCGCGCTACGAAGAGGTCGCCGCAGGCCGGATCGACCACGCGCTCCGCTTCACCGTTTCGAAAACGCGTCGCGCTTACGTCTACCCCGCTCGCCACTACGCGAGCGACGAGACCGATCCCTCGCTCCCGCCAATGGGCCTGCGCGTCCGCCTGAAGGCGGGCTACCCGATCGCCGGCTTCCCGCGGCAGGCGCGCGTCGTCCTCCAGGCGTTGAAGCGCTACGGGATGATCGTCGCCGACAACGGCACGAGCTGGTACATCACCGGCGCGCCCGACCCGCAGGTGGTCGAACGATCAGCTGCACACGCTGGGCCGCGTGCCAGGCTCCGCCTTCGAGGTCGTCGACACCTCGAAGCTCCGCCCGTAGGAGTAGGCGGGCTCAGACGCCGGCGAGGAGGAACGCGCGCTGCTCGCGAACCATCTCGCGCGCGATCACGAGGCGCTGCACCTCCTGCGTCCCCTCGTAGATCTGCGTGATCTTCGCGTCGCGCATGAAGCGCTCGACGGGGTATTCCTTGATGTAGCCGTAGCCGCCGAGGATCTGGACGGCCTCGGTGGTCACGGCCATCGCCACGTCCCCGCACTTGAGCTTCGCCATCGCCGACGCCTTCGTCAGCTCCGGTCCGTCGATGCCCGCGTCGGCCATCTGGCCGAAGCGGTACAGGAGCCCGCGCGCGGCCTCGCATTCCGTCTCCATGTCGGCGAGCTTCGCCTGGATCAGCTGGTGCTCGGCGATC
This sequence comes from uncultured Actinomycetes bacterium, assembly GCA_963773055.1. Taxonomy (GTDB): domain Bacteria; phylum Actinomycetota; class Thermoleophilia; order Gaiellales; family Gaiellaceae; genus PALSA-612. Next base: position 1,080,855 of record CAVYZL010000006.1, read on the forward strand.
GGCTTGCCCATCGTCTCGCGCGTCTTCGCGTACTCGAGCGCGTAGTCGGTCGCGCCCTGCCCGATGCCGAGCGCCTGCGCGGCCACGCCCGGTCGGGAGCGGTCGAGGATCCGCATCGCGATGCGGAACCCCTCGCCCTCCTCGCCCAGCAGATGGTCGACGGGGATACGACAGCCGTCGAAGGCGAGCTCGCCCGTCGTCGAGCCGGAGATGCCCATCTTCGGCTCGAGGCGCGTTACCTCGAAGCCCGGAGCGTCGGACGGGACGACGAACGCGGAGATCCCGCCGTGGCCTGCGTCCGGGTCCGTCTTCGCGAACACCGTGTACAGGCCGGCGACGCCGGCGTTCGTGATGAACCGCTTCGAGCCGTCGAGGACGTACTCGTCGCCGTCTCGGCGCGCGGTCGTCCGCATCGCCGCCGAGTCGGAGCCCGAGCCCGCCTCGGTGAGCGCGTAGGCGCAGAGCGTCTCGCCCGACGCGAGCTGCGGCAGCCAGCGAGCCTTCTGCTCCTGCGTGCCGGCAAGCTTGATCCCGAGCGAGCCGAGCTCCTGCACGGCGAGGATCAACCCGCTTGTCGCACAGACCTTGGACACCTCCTCGATCGCGATCAGGGCGAGCAGCGTGCCGGTGCCCGTGCCGCCCCACTCTTCGGCGAACAGCAGGCCGAAGACGCCCTGCTCGCGATAGAGCTCGACGACGTCCCACGGGAACTCGTGCGACTCGTCGATCTCCGCAGCGCGCGGCGCGACGCGCTCGCGCGCGAGCGTGCGTACGAGGTCGCGGAGCTCCCGCTGCTCGTCGGTGAGGACGTCGTACGGCATGCGGGCAGTCTACGGAGCGGGTTTGTGAGAAACGGCCTCGACGTTGTTGCCGTCGGGATCGAGGACGAACGCGCCGTAGTAGTGCTCGTGGTAGTCCTCGCGGATCCCGGCGGGGCCGTTGTCGGTTCCGCCTGCCGCCAGGGCTGCCTCGTGGAACGCGTCGACCGTCGCGCGGTCGGCGCTCGCGAACGCGACGTGCGTTCCGGTGCCGAACGGCTCGCGCTCGACGATCCAGAACTCCGGCTTGCCGGCCGGCCCGTAGCCGCACGCGTGGGGGAACTCCATCACGATGCCGTAGCCGAAGACCGCGAGCACCGCGTCGTAGAAGCGTTTGCTCGTCTCGTAGTCGCGCACGTTGAGCCCAACGTGGTCGTACATCGCCACACCTCCTGTCGATACTGTCGCGCCAATGATCCTGGAGAATGGGGTCGTCCGGACGATGGATGCGCGCTTTCCCGTCCAGCGCGCGCTCGCGATCTCCGGCGACCGGGTCGCCGGGGGCATCGGGACGCACGAGACGGCGCTCGCCTCGCCGGACGTCGTCGACCTCGGCGGCCGCTGCGTCCTGCCCGGTTTCACCGACGCCCACGTCCACTTCCCCACCTGGGCGCTCGCCCGGCGTCAGATCCGGCTCGACGGTGCGACGACGCTCGAGGAGGCGCTCGAGCTGGTGGGCTCCGGCATGCGCACCGGCTCGTGGATCCGCGGGCACGGCTGGCGCGACGGCGACTGGAAGCCCCCGGTAGCGCCGACGAAGGAGGCGCTCGACCGCGTCACCGGTGACACGCCCGCAGCGCTCCTCGCTCACGACTACCACTCGCTCTGGCTCAACTCCGCCGGGCTCGCGATCGCGAACGGCGACCTCGAGGTCGCGGGTGGCGTCGTCGAGCGAGACGAGCAGGGAGAGCCGACGGGCGTTCTCCGCGAGGAAGCCTGCTGGCGGTTCAAGGATCGGTACCTCTCGACGCCCGACGACGAGTACGTCGACGCGATGCGCGACGCGCTCGCGGTCGCAGCAGCGCGCGGGGTCACCTGCGTCCACGACAAGGACGGCTGGCTCGGCGCCGTCCGGCTCTGGCAGCGTCTCCACGAGCAACGGGCGCTGACCCTCCGCGTCTGGCAGTCGATCCCGCACGAGCACCTGGACCGCGTGGCCGAGGTGGGCATCCGCCCGGGTCTCGGCGACGGGTATCTCAGGGTCGGCTACCTGAAGGCATTCATGGACGGCACGCTCGGCTCGCAGACCGCGCGGATGCTCGACGGCTCCGGCGTCGAGATCACGAGCGGCGACGAGCTGGCGGAGATCGCACGCCGCGGAGCGGAGGCCGGGTGGCCGGTGGCCGTGCACGCGATCGGCGACCTCGCGAACCGCGAGGCGCTCGACGCCTTCGAGCGGACGAAGGAGCACTGGCAGCCGCTCGGGCTCAGACAGCGAATCGAGCACGCGCAGTGCCTCTCCCTCGACGATCTGCCCCGCTTCGCCGAGCTCGGCATCGCCGCCTCCGTTCAGTTCAGCCACGCACCGTCGGATCGCGACCTTGCCGAGCGCTTCTGGCCCGACAGGCTGAAAGGAACGTACGCGTTCCGTTCGCTGATCGAGTCCGGCGCCGTGGTCGCGAACGGGTCCGACGCTCCGATCGAGGAGCTCGATCCGTGGGCCGGCGTGCGCGCCGGAGTCTTGCGAACGCTCGACGGCCGGCCCGCATGGCGCCCGCAGGAGGCGGTGACCCTCGAGCAGGCGCTCACGGCGACGATCACCGCGCCCGCCTGGCTGTCCGGCGACGAGCGGACGCGCGGCCGGCTGCTCCCGGGCTACGTCGCCGACCTCGTCGTCCTCGACCGCGACCCGCACGACTGCGCGCCGGAGGAGCTCGCCGGGGTCGAGGTGGTCGCGACGATGGTCGGCGGCCGCTGGGTGCACAACCCGCCGCCCTGGAGCTGAGCGTGTCCGGCATCGCGCGCGAGGACGGGCACCGGCTGTTCGGCACCGATCCCGCCGGCTACGACGCGGCGAGGCCGGGCCACGCGGACCGTGTTTACGAGGTGCTTGCCGAGCTCGACTCGGTGGCCGCTGTCGTAGACGGGTTCGGCGACAGCATCGAGTGGCCGCTACGGACGTCGCTCTTTACGGGGCAGCGCCCGACCGGCTAGTCGCCGCGTGCGCCGAGCGAGACGAAGAGCTCCTTCACGACCTGGATCCCGAGCTCGGCGTACTCCGTCGGCATGCGCTCGTTCGGCGCGTGGACGTTCGACTCGGCGAGCCCAAAGCCCGTCATGATCGTCGGCACGCCGCGATCGACGAGCGCCCCGAGCACGGGCATCGTCCCCCCCACGCGGACGAGCAGCGGGCGGACGCCCATCGCGCGCTCGAACGCGTCGAGCGCGATCTGGATCGCCGGCGCCTCCGCGTCTACGATGCCCGGCCGCGCGCCGCCCCCGTACGTCAGCTCGACCTCGGCGCCGGCAGGGGTCGCCTCCTCGATCAACCGACGGACGGCCCCAGCGATCTCGTCCGGGTCCTGACCCGGCGCGAGCCGCAGCGTGAAGTTGGCGCGGGCCGACGAGATGAGCGTCGTGTTGAGGATCGGCTTGCCCGCCTGGATGCCGTTGATCTCCGCGGACGGTTCGGCCCACGTGCGGCGATAGAACTCTTCCGCCGCGCGCTCGTCGTACGGTGCGATACCGGCGTCGGCCAGCAGCTCTGCGCCGGACTTGAGGGTCGCCCAGCTCGCGACCTCCTCCTTCGATGGCTCGGCGATGCCGACGCGGAGCGGCTCGGGCAGGCGCCCGTCGCGCGGCAGGATCGCGGACAGGCACTGGATCAGCGCGTGGATCGCGTTCAGGCCTGCGTTCCCGAACATCCCGGAGTGGAGATCGCTCGAGCCCGTGCGTACGACGATGTCGAACCCGACGAGCCCGCGCGTCGCGATCGTGATCTCGGGCTTGTCCTTCACAGTCATGCCACCGTCGAGGATCAGGCAGGCGTCCGCCGCGCCGGTGTCCGCAGCCACCCACTCCCCGATCGCCTCGCCGCCCGACTCCTCCTCGCCGTCGAACGCCAGGCGGAGGTTGATCGGAAGCTTTCCTTCGGCGACGAGCGCACGCGCGGCGGCGAGCACCATGTACAGCTGGCCCTTGTCGTCCGTCACCCCGCGCGCGTAGAGCCAGCCGTCGCGCTCCTCGAGCGTGAACGGGTCCGACTCCCAGAGCTCGAGCGGCGACGGAGGCTGAACGTCGAAGTGGCAGTAGCAGAGGAGGGTAGGAGCGGTCTCCGGGCTCGTCGACGCCGTCACCCTGCCGATCACGAGCGGTTGGGTGGCGGTCTCGACGAGCTCGGCCTCTCCGCCGAACGACGTGATGAAGTCCCGCACCCATTCGGCCGCGCGACGGACGTCGTCGGCGTTCGCCGGGTCGGCGCTCACGCTCGGGAAGGAGATCAGCTCGGCGAGCTCGTCTCTTCGTCCGTCGGGCACGGCGGCGGAGTTTATCCGGCGCGCCGACGCACAGCACCGGCCAGGATCTCGGCAATCAGATCCTCGTACGTCAGGCCGGCCGCCTCCGCGATGAACGTCAGGTCGCCGACGCCGGGCGCGAGCCCCGGAAGTGGGTTGCACTCGAGGAAATGGGCCGTTCCTTGGGCGTCGAGCCGGAAGTCGATCCGCGCCACGTCGCGGCAGCCGAGCACGGCGAAGGCGGCGAGCGCGGCTCTCTCGAGAGCCTCCCGCTCACCCGCCGTCAGCGCGGCCGGGAGCTCGTAGCGGACGAGCTCCTGGAAACGCCGCTTGACCTCGAACGAGTAGAGGGGCAGTGGGTCGTCGTCGAGGAACACGACCTCCATCGGGGGCAGCGGCCGCGCGGGCGAGCCGAGCAGCCCGACAGTGATCTCACGGCCGGCGACGTATTCCTCGCAGAGCGCCGGCTGGCCGTAGCGCTCGACCACGGCCCGCGCCTGGCGGCGCAGGCTCTCTTCGTCCTCGACGAGGGATGCGCTCGTGATCCCCTTAGACGAGCCCTCGTGCACCGGCTTGACGACGGTCGGAAAGCGGAACCCGTGCGGAACCGGCTCGTCGCCCGAGACGACGAGGAACCCGCGCGGTGTCGCGACACCGGCGGCGGCAACGAGCGTCTTCGCGAGCGACTTGTCGAGCGTGATCCCGAGCGTCACCGCGTCGCTGCCGGTGTACGGGATCCCGAGCAGGTCAAGGAGCGCCGGCACCTGCGCCTCGCGGCTCCGCGGTCCGCTTCCCTCCGCGATGTTGAAGACGGCGTCGACGGGGTTCGCCGCCAGCGCCTGCGGCAGGCGCGCGTCCGCCTCGAAGTCGACGACCTCGTGTCCGCCGGCTGCGATCGCGGCTCGGATCGCGAAGATAGCCGCAGGGTCGTCGAACTCGGCCTCGTCGTCGGTCGCCACCTCATCGTCCTCGCGACGGCGAACGTTGTAGACGAAGCCGATCCTCACCGCCGCACCCTACGAACGTCCTTCGGCGGCGGTCAATTACCGGCCGGCAGCTTGGCGAGGAAGGCCTTCGCCTGCTTCGCGTGGACGGATCCGGGCTCGGCCCTCACCGCGAGGCGGAACTGACGGCGCGCCTCCTCGACGCGGCCCAGCCAAACGAGCAGCAGGCCGAGGTGGAAGCGCACGGTCGCCGCGTGCGGGAAAGTGCGCCCCAGCGGACCGAGCCGGGAGAACGCCCGGGACGGGTCGTCCTTGTCGAACCGGCCGACCGCGCGGGCGGTCTGGGCCTCCGGGTCACTCGGCGCTGCCTTCGCTGCAGCGTCGAACGCCCGCGCCGCCGCGACCGGGCGACCGAGGTGCTGGAGCGCAATCCCGTAGAGGATCTTCTCGCGCGCGCCGCCCGTCCTCGCGTCTCGCTCGAGCCGTGCGAGCTGCTCTGGAGGTGTAAGGCCGCGAAGTGACGGTGCCGGGAAGCCCGCGACATAGGTGGGAAGCCCCGGCACGGGGTACTCGGGATGAAGGAGGTCGCCCGCGCGGATCGCGTACTGCGAGTCCGGCTCCGCGATCTTCGCAAGCCGCCACTCCCGCCGGGCGTCGGTGAGCCGGCCCTGCCAGTACAGGCCGAGTCCGAGGTTGAGCAGGGCGGCGCCGCTCCTGGGATGGTCACGCGCCACGCGCTCGAGGTCGCCGAAGCCGTCAGGCCAGTGCGCGAGGGCCGAGCCGACGCTCGCCTCGACCGACGTCTGACGGTCGAAGACGGCTGCGGCCGCGGCGCGGCGGTTGCGGTCGTAGAGGGACAACCCGCGCCGGAGCGCTCGCGCCTCCGCATCCGTGCGCACTCCCAGATCGAGCACGAGCGGCGGGACGCCCGATCTCGGTGCGACGCTCTCCGATTCCGGCTCGGTACTCGTCAGCGCCGTGGCTAGAACGGTGACACCCGCGGCGGCGACGGCCGCCGCGGCGACGACGGCGGTCACGCGTGCGCGCGGAGTCACGCGGCGACGATACCCGCCGCCGGTCCGGGCCATCAGCAGGAACAACGCCGTCGCTACAGTTTTCGTCATGGCGACGTACAGAGAGCTTCTCGCGCAGATCCGGTCGGAGATCGAAGAGGTCACCCCGACCGACGCAGCCCGGTCGCTCGAGGATGCGGCCGCCGCTCCTCGTCGACGTCCGCGAGCGGGACGAGTGGGACGAGGGGCACCTGCCCGACGCCGTCCATATCCCGAGGGGCTCGCTCGAGTCGCGCATCGAGCGAGCAGCACCGGACCGTGACCAGCCGATCGTCGTCTACTGCGCGACCGGCGCGCGCTCCGCTTTTGCGACGAAGACGCTCGAAGAGCTCGGCTACGACAACGTGCGCAACCTGGCCGGCGGCATCGTCGAGTGGAAGCGAAGCGGCCTGCCGACGGTCGTCTCGACGACGCTCGGACCCGAGCAGCGAGCGCGCTACAGCCGCCATCTCCTGATCCCTGAGGTCGGAGAGGCGGGCCAGCAGCGCCTGCTCGACTCGCGCATTCTCCTGATCGGCGCGGGTGGCCTCGGCTCACCTGCCTCGCTCTACCTCGGCGCGGCGGGCATCGGCACGCTCGGCATCGTCGACGACGACCGGGTGGACGCGACGAACCTCCAGCGCCAGATCGTCCACGCGTCGGACCGCATCGGCGAGGGCAAGGCGGAGTCCGCCAAGCGCACGATCGAGGCGCTCAACCCTGACGTCTCAGTACGAATCTTCCCGGAGCGGCTGACGTCGGAGAACGTCGAGCGCATCCTCGGTGAGGGCTGGGACGTGATCGTCGACGGCGCCGACAACTTCCCCACTCGCTACCTCGTCAACGACGCCTCCGTGTGGCACGGCATTCCACTCGTCCACGGCTCGATCTTCCGCTTCGAGGGCCAGGTGACCGTGTTCGAGCCGGGCTCCGGCGGGCCGTGCTATCGCTGTCTGTTCCCGTTCCCCCCGCCTCCCGAGCTCGCACCGAGCTGCGCCGAGGGCGGCGTGCTCGGCGTCCTGCCAGGCATCGTCGGCTCGCTCCAGGCGAACGAGGCGCTGAAGCTCGCCCTCGGGATCGGGACGACGCTGAACGGCAGGCTGCTCCTGTTCGACGCGCTCGAACCGTCGTTCACGGAGGTCGGCCTGCGCCGCGATCCTGAGTGTCCGGTCTGCGGAGACGCGCCGACGATCACCGAGTACATCGACTACGTCGAGTTCTGCCAGGGGACGGGGGCTCACGCATGACGACGGTGCGCATTCCCCCGACGCTTCGCGACGCGACGAACGGTGAGGCGACCGTCGGCGCCGACGGGGCGACTGTCCGAGATCTGCTCGAAGACCTCGTCTCCCGCTTTCCCGCGCTCGACGGCCAGCTGCAGTACGCGAACGTCTACGTGGACGGCGAGGACATCCGCGTTCTTGACGAGCTCGAGACGCCCGTCACGGACAACTCCACCGTCATCCTCCTTCCGGCCATGGCCGGCGGCTGGTGACATCGGTCGAGGAGCTCTACGAGCTCTGGGCCGGCCCGCCGGATCTCGAGCAGCAGGTCGCGCAGAGCCTCGATCCCCGAGGTACCGACTGGCTCTTCGAGGCTTTCGCCGAGCTCGGCCCGAAGCCCGGCCAGGTGCTCGTCGACGTGGGCGCACGCGACGCGCGCCACGCGATTCGGCTCGAGCGCGAGCACGACCTCCGCGTCTTCGCGCTCGACCCGCTGCCGAGACACGTCGAGCTCGCCCGGGCAGCTGTGGCGGAGGCGGGTGCCGGCGTCGAGGTGATCGAGGCGGCGATCGAGTCGATGCCCTTCGCAGACGGAAGCGTCGACTGGATCTGGTGCCGCGACGTGCTCGTCCATGTCGATGCCCCTGCCGGCATGGCCGAGTGCGCCCGAGCGTTGGCCCCCGGCGGGCAGCTGATCGCCTACGTCACGGTCAAGACCGATCTCCTCGAGCCGCTCGAGGAAGCGTGGCTGACGTCGGCGCTCGCGCTCACGAGCATCGACCGGATGGAGATCGAGTCCGCCGCTGCGGCCGCGGGGCTCTTGCTCCGCGACACGGTGCGGCTCGACGGCGAGTGGCGCGAGCGAATGATCGAGGACGGCTCGTGGGATCCCGCTCAGGCGCTGCTCGAGATCTCGCGCCTACGGCGCTCGAACGTCGCGGACGACTACGACGCGGCAGCCGTCGACGCCTACGTGGGCGGCCAGCTCTGGGGCATCTACCAATTGCTCGGCAAGCTCTGCCCCACCGTCTACGACTGGGAACGGCCTGGCTAGCCGGGTCGCCACGAGCCTCCTCGACCTCGTCGGCGGGACACCGCTCGTCGAGCTTTCGCGCCTTGCCCCCGACGGCGTTCGCGTGTACGCGAAGCTCGAGGGTCAGAACCCGACCGGGTCGACGAAGGACCGCGTCGCGAAGTCGATGATCGAAGCCGCCGAGGCGTCTGGCGAGCTCACGCCGGGCCGGATGCTGCTCGAGCCGACGAGCGGCAACACCGGCATCTCGCTCGCGCTCGTCGCCCGCCTCAAGGGCTACAGGCTCACGTGCGTGATGGCGGAGAACGTCACCGAGGAGCGTAAGCGCGTGCTGCGTCTGCTCGGCGCCGAGATCGTCGACTCCCCGGCGGCCGAGGGCTCGAACGGGGCAGTGCGCGTCGCCCTGGAGCTCGCCGAGCAGGAGCCCGCCTGCTACATGCCGTTCCAGTACGCGAACTAGGCGAATCCCCGCGCCCACTACGAGGGCACGGGCGCGGAGATCGCCGAGGCGCTCGACCGCGTGGACGTCTTCGTCGCAGGGCTCGGCACCGGCGGCACGCTGATGGGCGCAGGCGCGAGGCTCCGCGAGGCGTTTCCCGACGTCGTGGTCGCCGCCGCCGAGCCGTTGCCCGGCGACCCGGTGATGGGGTTGCGATCGCTCGAGGACGGCTACGTGCCGCCGATCCTCGACGTCTCGAAGCTCGACCGAAAGCTGCTCGTGACGAACGAGGAGTCGCTCGGCGGCCTTCGGCTGCTGCTCGAGCGCGAGGGCATCTTCGCGGGCGTGTCCTCCGGCGCCGTCGTCCATGTCGCGCTGCGCCTCGCCGCGGACCTGGAGGAGGGCAGCGTCGTCGTCTGCGTGCTGGCGGATGGCGGCTGGAAGTATCTGTCGGCGGCGTTCTGGGACTCGGTGGAGCCCGCGGCGGCGATGGAGGACGGAAGCTGGTGGTAGTGCCTGACGAGATCCGGGCCGAGCTCGCCCGGCATGCAGCCGACGAGTCGCCGAACGAGGCGTGCGGGGTGATCGTCCTGCGTGACGGCCGCGCCGTTCGCTACGAGCGCGGCAGTAACAGGCTGTCGTCGCCCTACCGATTCGAGCTCGACGTCGATCCCACGGTGTGGTTCCTCGAGGACGACGGCTACGAGCTCGCGGTCTTCCACTCGCACCCGACCGAGTCGGCGCGGCCGTCACGAACGGACATCGCGAACATCGGCCTCTGGGCGGGGCGGCCGTATTTCATCCTCTCGGCGCCGACTGGCGAGCTCGCCGGCTGGCGCATCGTCGACGGCGTGCCGGAGTCGCTGGCGCTCGCTACTTCGTGACCGTGAAGGACCCGTGCATGAAGTCCTTGTGGGGGTCACACTGGTAGCGGTACTTCCCCGGCGCGAGCGTCACGACGACGGTCTTCTTCCCGACGAACCCCACCTTCGTGATCTTCTTGTTCACGCCCGGCCCGATCAGGTGGAAGTCGTGCGAGGACGACTTGTCGCTGACGGTGATCGAGTACTTCCCCGCCCCGAGCGCCTTCACGCGCTTGCCTGCGGGCGTCTTCAAAGAGATCGTGAAGCTCGGTCCGACCGACCCGACGAGCGGCTGCGTCTTGGCGAGCGCGACCGTGACGCCGACGACGAGGGCGATGCAGAGCGCGGCGGCGGCGAAAGCGGTTCGGATCACGGTAGACGAACGATAGCGAGGGAGATGAGAGCGTGATGAAGGCCGAGGAGATCGGCGCGGGTCTGTGGCGTTGGGTCGCATTTCATGAAGAGTGGAGAAAGGATGTCGGCTGTCTATACGTCGAGACCGACGAGTCGGTTTGCCTGATCGATCCCCTCGTCCCGGCCGACGAAAGGGTTGCGTTTCTCCGCCACCTCGACGCGGACGTCGCGCGAGCGGGTTGCCCCGTGCATGTGCTGCTCACCGTCTACTGGCACGTGCGGAGTGCGCCCGAGCTCCTCGAGCGCTACGGCGCGACGCTCTGGGCGCCCGCGCGCAGCGTGCTCCCGGTCGAGCGGCGCACCGGCATCCGGGCGAGCCCTCTGCGTCCCGGTGACGTCGTTCCGGGCGGGATCGAGGCGCACGCCTCCGGCCGGGCCGCAGAGACGGTCTTCCTCGTTCCGTCGCACGAGGCGCTCGTCGCCGGAGACGTGCTCCTCGGCAGCCCGCTGCGCATCTGTCCAGCCGGCTGGGTCGGGAAGGGCGGTCAGGGAGCGGTACGCGAGGCGCTGCGGCCACTCGTCCGGCCATCGCTCGACGCCGTGATCCCGTCACACGGCGACGCCGTGCTTGGCGACGCAGAGCTCGCGCTTGCAGCCGCGCTCGGCTAGCTACGACTGCTCGTCGGCGTCGGGCTCGCCGGGGGCGAACTCGACCTCGAGCCGCTCGATCCGCGAGCCCTCGACCTGCACGACGGTGAACCGCACCTGGTCGAGGGCCGCCTCGTCGCCGGGCTCGGGCGCGCGGCCGATCAGGCCGAAGACGACGCCGCCCATCGTGTGGTAGTCGTCGTCCGAGATCGCGACGTCGAACTCCTCGTTGAAGTCGTCGACCGAGAACGTCCCGTCGATGCGGATACGCCCGTCGGTCAGGTGCTCGACGGACTCGTCGGGCAGGTCGAACTCGTCCTCGATCTCGCCGACGATCTCCTCGAGCAGGTCCTCGAGCGTCGCGATGCCCTCCATCGTCCCGTACTCGTCGACGACGATCGCCATGTGCTCCTTCGTCCTCCGGAACTCATGGAGGAGCGCGGCGAGATCCTTCGTCTCCGGGACGACGTGCGCCGGCCGTAGGAGCGACACGAGGTCGACGCGCTCGAAGCCGCCGACCTTGTTCGCCTCCCGAAACAGGTCGCGGATGTGGAGCACGCCGATCACCGTGTCGAGCGACTCCCGGTACACCGGGTAGCGGGTATAGGGCGCCTCCATCGCTGCCTGTAGGCACTCCTCGGGCGGCAGGTCGATGGAGAGAGCGACGACCTCGGGGCGCGGCACCATCACGTCCGAGACTTCCTTGTCCGCGAAGTCGAAGACCTTGTAGAGCATCTCCTGCTCGGCCTGCTCGATCTCCCCCTCCTCCGTCGAGCGCTCGAGCAGCATCTTCAGCTCGGCCTCGGAGTGGACGCTGACCTCGCCGCTCGGCGGGTTGATGCCGAGAATCCGGAGGCCGAGCTCCGTCGCGCGCTGGAGCACCCACACGAGGGGATGGAGAACGACGAAGAACGCCCGCACCGGCGTCGAGACGGCGAGCGCCACCCGTTCCGAGTAGCCGAGCGCGATCGCCTTCGGCATCAGCTCGCCGACGACGACGTGGAGGAACGTGATGATGAGGAACGCGATCGCGAACGACGCGAACGCGGCGAGCACGGGATCCATGAGGCTCGCGAGCACCGGCTCGCCGAGCGCGCCGATCGCCAGGCTGGTGGCCGTGACGCCGAGCTGCATCGCCGCGATGAACCGAGGCGGGTCGCCCGTGATCGTGAGCACGCGGCGCGCACGCCGGTCGCCCTGCTCACCCAACTCGTGGAGCTTGGTCCGGCGTGCGGTGACGAGCCCGTACTCGGCGGCCACGAAAAAGCCGTTCAGGAGGATCAGCGCCGCGACGGCGAGCAGGAGAAGCGTCGTCGTCACGCCCCGTCCTCCGGGGCGCGGGTACTAGGCGGTAGCTCGTCGTCCAAGATCCGGATTCAGTATAGGGACGGGGAGCGACTACACGGTCGTCGGGGTCCGGCGAAGGAACCGGTCCTTGCGCATCACGAACATACGTTCTATTCTCCCTGCGTGCGGGTCGAATATCGTGAGGAGCCGTGCAGGAGCGCGCTCAACAAGGTGCGCGGCATGCCCTACTTCGCCTGGACGCTCAACCCCTACATGGGCTGCGTCCATCGATGCACGTTCTGCTACGTCCGCGCCTACGAGCGGCGGGCCGACCGCCCCTCCGGTGAGGCGTACGGCGCCTCGATCCGCGTCAAGGTCAACGTCGCCGACGTACTGCGAACCGAGCTCGCACGGCGAACGTGGCAGGGGGAGTCGGTCGCGCTCGGAACAGCGACCGACCCCTACCAACCGGCCGAGGGCAGGTACCGGCTGACCCGCGCGTGCCTCGGCGTTCTGGCCGACGCGGAGAACCCGTTCTCGATCGTCACGCGCGGCCCGCTGATCGTCCGCGACGTCGACGTGCTCGCCGATGCGGCGGCACGGACGCAGGTCGGCGTCTCCTTCTCGGTACCGACCCTCGACGAGGAAGTCTGGCGCCGGACGGAGCCTGGCACCGCCCCGCCGCGCCAGCGCCTGCGCGCGCTCGAGCAGCTGAGGAGCGCCGGCATCGACGCAGGGGTGGCGGTCGCTCCCGTGCTGCCCGGGATCTCCGACAGCGAGGAGCAGCTACGGGACGTGGTCGAGGCCGCGCGGGCGGCGGGGGCGACGCACGTCTGGGCGAGCACCCTTCACCTGCGGCCGGGCACGCGCGAGCACTTCCTCGCGCACCTCGCGGAGGACTGGCCCGAGCTCGTGCCGTTCTACGAGCGGCTCTTCGGGCGAACGGCGTACGCGCCGAAGGAGACACAGGCGACGATCGCTGCCAGGGTGGCCGAGCTCCGCAGCGGCACGCCTGGACGCCGGTTGCCCGTCATGCGCCCGCGGGCGCGAAGGGAGCAGCTGACGCTCATCTAGCATTGCGCGAGTGAGCTACCTCGTCTTCGTCTGGGCAGCGTCGGGGTACGAGCTCGACGAGCGCGAGGGCGAGCCGCCGAACGTCGGCAGCACGGTCGACGAAGAGGGCATCCGGTTCCTCGTGGCGAAGGTCGCTACGTCGCCGCTTCCTGACGACAAGCGCAGCTGCGTCTACCTCCAGCCCGTCTAGCCAGCGGCTGCTTCGGCCGCCGCGAGCGCGAGCACGAGCGCGGTCGCGAGCCCGCTGGCATAGCCGCCGGTCGCGACGCCGCCCGCATCGACACCGGCCGCGAACAGGCTCTCGATCGGCTGCCCGTCGTCGTCGAGCACACGCGCCTGCTCGTCCACGCGGAGGCCGCCGATCGTGTGCGTGACGGAGGCGGTCACGTGCACCGCCACCCGCACGGAGGCCGCGACGTCGAAGCCGAGGCTGGCCGGCTCGACCACGGTGCCGCCGAGCCTTCGTGCGGCGTCGACCCGGTCCGCAACGGTGGCGGCGCCCAGCGGCCGGGCGAGTGTCTCCTCGTCCACGCAGAACCACGCGCGGCCGCCGGGCAAGCGCGCCACCTCCTGGACGAGGTCCGCCTCGTGCCAGGCGACGTCCGCCGTCTCGAACCGCCGGCCGCCCTCGTCGAACACGGCGGCGAACCGGCCGTAGACCTGCGACGCGCGGACGAACTCCTCGGGAGGCACGACGGCCGGCGGCGCGGGGATCATGCGGCCGTAGAACTCGTCCATCCCGTTCGAGAGACCTGCCCCGCGACGCTCCGCGAAGAAGAGACCGTCGCCCTCGCTCCACGGCGCCCCGCGAAGCGGTAGCTCCAGCCGTCGCGCGAGCGTCGCCGCGAAGCCGCCCGTCGCGAGGATCACCGTGTCGTCATCGGCGGTGTCGGCCGCAAGCGGCGTCTCGAGTCGGATCACCCCCGCCCGCCTGACGAGCGCCTCCGTCAGCTGGCGCGGGTCGAACCGTGTGCCAATCGTTCGCGGGTTCCCCGTCTCGCGGCGCACCGGCGCCGCGCCCACTGACTCGAGCCAGGCCAGACCGTCGTCGAGCCGGTCGACGATCAACGCCTGGAGCACCGGATCGCCGGACGGGCACTCGGCGCGGAAGTCGCCCAACGACCGGTGCCGCCAGACGACGCCGCTCGAGAGGAGCATCGAGCCGCCCGGGCGGTTCCCCTTCTCCAGCAGCGTTGCCTCGACGCCGAGCTCTCGAAGCCGGGCAGCAGCGACCAGCCCCGCCATCCCGGCGCCGCCGATGAGAACCATCTACTCGAGCGAGAACGAAGGCTTGTGCTCGACGTACTCGAGCTTCACGCGCTCCGGGCCCCAGACGAACACCGCGTACGTGTTCGCGGCGTCGACGACGTCTGCGATCTCCGCCCCCGCCGACTCGGCTGTCGCCCGCCACTCCTCGGCCTCGTCGACGAGCACGGCGAGGTGGTTCAGCAGCGGGCGGTCGGTCTCTGCCGGCGCGTCCCCGTTGACGAGCTCGAGGAAGGCGCCTGCCACCTCGACACGATGCACGCCGTCGACGACTGCGGGCGCCGCGAAGCCGAGCTCGTGCCAGGCCGCGGCGGTGGCCGCGGGATCGCTCGAGCGAAGGGCGACGTGGTCGAGGTCGTACTCGACATCCGTCTCCGCCTCGACGAGCCGGATCGTGAGGCCGGTGCAGACCTCGATGTCGGCCCCGCTCCCGTCCGGGAGCGCGGCTACCGCCCGATCGAGGTCGGAGACGCGCAGGCCGATCCGCAGGAGCGGTCCGGGCTCACGAGGCTCCTCGACCTCGAACAGCGTCAGCTTCCCGCGCCGGGCATGCGCGCCGATCAGGGTGAAGCGGTCGGTCCGCTCGATGACGTGCATACCGAGATGCCCGACGGCGAACTCCGCGATCGCATCGCGATCGACGACCCACAACGCGACGTGGTCGAGGCTCTTCAGGGCCACGCCCCCAGATTACCCGCGGGGTGCGTTAGGTAATCGGTGGGTTCTGGACGTTGTGCTCGGTGGCGTATGCGTCCGTGAGCTGGTTGATCTCGTCCGCTTTCGGATACGCGTAGTTGATCTTGACGAACGGCTCCCATTTCTCGGGGAGCGCGTCCTCAGGGAAGATCGCCTCGACCGGACACTCGGGCTCGCAGGCACCGCAGTCGATGCACTCCTCGGGGTCGATGACGAGGATCCGCTCGTACTCGTGAATGCAGTCGACAGGGCAGACGTCGACGCACGAAAGGTCTTTGATGTCGATGCAGGGCTCGGCGATGATGTACGTCACAAGGGCTCCTCGGGCGGCTTACTCTACCGGCGAGAGCAGCTGACCAATCAGGTCTGGCGTGCGCTCGTCGAGCGCGGATTTCGCGAGCACCTGGTCGAACCCTGCCGCGTGCGCCCGCCGGAGGCCGGCCGTGTCGGTGTGGTTCGTAAAGCCGACGAGCGGGATGTCCGGATACGCGTCCGCGACCTCCTCCGGCTCGATACGCGAGACGTCCGCGATCACGAGCTGGGGCTCGTCGACGGCGTCCGTCGTCACGAGCCTGTGCTCCGGCAACAACACTTCGAGCTTGCCGCGGAAGAAGAGATCGACCCCCGCCAGCAGGATCGTCGCCACGTTCGGGAATGTAGCAACGGCCGGGCTAGATCTCACCCAGCCCGACCCGTTCCAGCAGCCGGTTCAGCAGTACGCGCAGCCACCAGTCGCGGTGGAAGAACAGGAGCAGGCCGAGCACGACGAGCGTGGCGCCGCTCGCGAACTGGATCACGTTGTAGTGGTCGCGCAGCCAGCGAAACGCCCCCATCGCGCGCGCGAACGCGACGCCGATCAGGACGAACGCCGACGCGATCCCGACCGAGTACGCGAGTAGGAGCACGGAGCCTCGGACGACCGTGCTCGAGTCGCTTGCAAGCACGAGCACGGACGCCAGGACCACGCCGATGCACGGCGCCGCGCAGACGGCGAAGGCGGCGCCTAGCAGCGCGCTCGAACCAGACCGACGTGCACCCTCGAGCAGGCCGGGCGCGACGAGCCGGTGAGGCCACGGAAGCAGGCCCATGAACGCGAGCCCGAGCACGACGAGGAGGAAGCCGGCGATCTCGTTTCTCCGCTGAGCGTCGACGTAGCCGCCGATCGTCGCCGCTCCCGCGCCGAGCGCGACGAACACGATCGTGAACCCGATCATGAACGGGATGCTCGCGACGACGATCCGGCGGGCGGCGCCCCGCTGGCCGAGCTGGTTCGCCTCCATCGCCGACACCGCCGAGAGGTACCCGGGCACCAGCGGCAGCACGCAGGGCGTGATCACGGAGACGACGCCGGCGAGGAACGCGATCGGGATCCTCTCGGCCATCGGCTCAGCCGTCGAAGCGGGCGAGCTCGTCGTCGATCTGCCGCTCGACGTCCGGGCTGAGCGCCTGCTGCGGCGCGTCGTCGACGTCACGTCTCCGGCTCCAGCGCACCGCGAGCACAGCGAGCGCTCCCGCTCCGGCGACGACCGCGACCGGTGGCAGCACCCAGGCGAGGAGGTTGAAGCCGCGCTTGGGCGGCGAAGCGAGCACCGACTCGCCGAACTCCTGGACGAGCGCGTCCTTGATCTCGCTCTTCGTCGCGCCCGCGGCGATGCGTGCTCGGATGAAGGCGCGAATCCGGTCCGCGATCGGCGCGGACGACTGGTCGAGGGTCGTGTGGCACGTAGGGCACATGACCTCGGTCTCGAGCTCGGCGAGCGTCGGCTGCGACTCGCTCGCGACGGCCGGCCCCGCGAAGACGAGAAGGGTGAAGAGCACGGCGGCCGCGAGCCCGGTACGCCTCACGACGAGAGCGCCCCCTCGATCCCGGTTTGAAGCTCCGACTTGCTCAGCTGCCCCTGCACCCATGACGCGAGACGGCCGTCCGGTCGGACGAAGAACGTCTCCGGGAACCCGGTCAGCCCGTAGTCGTCGACCCACGCCCCCGCGCCGTCGTGGACGACGGGATAGCTGATCGCGTAGCGGCGCATGAACTTCCGGGCATCGCCGGAGAAGTCGTTCGCATCGACCCCGACGACGACCACGTCCTTCGGCCCCCACTGCTTGGCCGCCTGCTCGAGCAGCGGCGCCTCCTTCTTGCACGGAACGCACCAGGACGCCCAGAAGTTGAGCACGACGGCCTTGCCGCGCAGGCTCGAGAGCTCGAGCTTGCCGTCGCGGTCGAGACGCGAGAGCCTGAAGTTCGGCGCTGTCGGGTGGTCGCCGCGGCGTAGGGCGCCCGCTGCTCCGCCGCCGTTCTTCTCCACCACGCGCCAGACGAGGAGCGCGAGCAGGCAGAGGACGAGGGCAAGCGCGAGCGCCTGCGCGACCCGCCGAAGGCCGATCGCCATCAGGCCGGGACGATGATCACCGGCGTCCCCACCGTCACGTGGTCGAAAAGCCACTCTGCGGAGGGGATCGCCATGCGAATGCAGCCGTGCGACGCCGAGTACCCGAGCGACGCAGGATCGGGCGTGCCGTGGATGCCGACGGACGGCGAGCTGATACCCATCCACCGGGTCCCGAGCGGGTTGCCAGGACCGGGCGGGATCG
Organism: uncultured Actinomycetes bacterium; assembly: GCA_963773055.1. Lineage (GTDB taxonomy): Bacteria > Actinomycetota > Thermoleophilia > Gaiellales > Gaiellaceae > PALSA-612. Next base: position 1,098,599 of record CAVYZL010000006.1, read on the forward strand.
GCGTGGATCCCTGCGCCCACGGCGAGGGCGGCGGGTACCACCACGGGTTGCGCCACATCTGGATGATGTGGAAGCTGCCGGTCGGCGTCGGGTAGATGGCCTGGCCGGTGGCGACGACGAACGTCCGCACGAGCCGCTCGTGGTCGTAGTAGCGGAGCTGCTTCGAATCGCGGCGGATGACGATGATCGACGAGATCGAAGAGCTCCGCACCGTCGGCGCCAGCGTGTGCACGACGGCGCGGACAGGCCCGCGGCGGTTGTCGCGAAGCGCCCCCGCGACGACCGCGACCGTCTGCTCCTGCTTCACCTCGAGGCCCGTGCGCTCCTCGACGATGCGTGGCTTGAGGTGCTGCAGGACGACGTGCGCGTCTCGCATCTCACGATCGCTCTTGCTGGCGAGCGACGCCACCCAGCGCCGCACGGAGTCGCCGTTGACGGTGACGACCAATCTCACCGGCGTGCCGGAGCGAGCGGCCATCGCGCGTGCGACCGCACCGTCCACGTACGCACGGGCGCCGATCCGCTTCGGTGACACCGAATAGCGCTCTCCGTCGACCGTGACGACGAGCGGTGACGAGAACGCGAGCTTGAGCACGGTGACCGCGGTCGCGCGTGAGAGACCGCCGACATGGACGCCGCCGATCGTGACGCCCTTCGCGAGATGCGTGCGCCTCGGCTTCGGGCGCGGCTTCGGGCGCGGCGTCGGGCTCGGCGTCGTCGTCGTCGTCGTCGTCGACGTCGTCTCTGTCGTCGTCGTCGTCTCGGTGGTCGTCGTCTCTGTCGTCGACGTGGTCGTGTCCGCCGGGCGCGCGACGGAACGGCCCGATGCGACCGACGCCGTGACGACACCGGCCGCCGCCAGGCAGCACAGAAGGATTGCGAGCGCGACCCGCCTCACGCGCGGAAGTGTATCCCCGGCGTCACGCGACGCACCGCCTCTGCCGTCGATGTTTCGCGCGACCGCGGTTAGACTTCCCGCCATGGCGAAGCCAGCTCGGCGACACGCCGAGCTCGACGAACCGCCGGTTCCTGATCCTGCGGCGATCGAGCACGCGTACCGCTATCACCGGCAGCGGCGTCATGCCCGCATCGAGCGTCGCCGCGAGCACCGCATCGCACGGATCCGCTTCTGGCTCGTCGCCGCCGGCCTGCTCCTGCTCGCCCTCGTGATCGGCGTCACGATCTGGGACCAGATCCAAACGCTGTTCGGCCTCTAGAGCGACCCGATGGAGCCCCTACGAGACGACCTGGCCACGCCCGCAGCGGCCCCGCCGAGCCCGGCGGCGAGCCATGGCATCTCCCCCGTGCTCGCGTTCGTCGGCGGACGGGCGTCGTGGGTCGCCGGGATCACGCTTGCACTGTCCGCCTTCATGGGGTGGTACACGGGCACCTCCGTCGAGGGCCCGGTGCTTTCCGTGCTCGGCTGGAACACCGGAACGATCGGCAAGCTCGTCTTCGTCCTCGGGCTGGCGGTGATCATGCTCTCGCTTCGTGGTCAGATCGGCGTCGAGCTGCCGCGCAGCCTGCCCGAGAGCGTGATCCTCATCGTCCTCGGAACGACGGCGACGACGCTCGTCCTGATCCGCGTGATCTCGATCCCGGACGAGCTCGCGGGCACGAGCAACCGCGGCGTCGGGCTCTGGATCGCCCTCGCGTCGGCGATCACCGTTCTCGTGTCCGGCTTCTTGCGAGCAGGAGAAGAGCTGTAGCGACGAGGACGCCGAGCGCCGCGCCGGCGAGGACGTCGAGCGGGAAGTGGACGCCGACGTAGAGCCTCGAGAACGCGATGCAGGCGGCAAGCGCGAGCACGAACGGCCCCAGCCGGGGCACGGAGACGGCAAGGACGACCGCCGCGGCGAAGCTCGTCGCCGCATGGCTCGAAGGAAACGACGAGTTGTCAGGCGTCCGCACGAGCGGGTCGATGCCGAGCGCCTGCTCGGGCCGCGCCCGGTCGACGGTCTCCTTGAACGCACGTGAAGAGAGGTCGGCGAGGACGACGGCGGTGAGGACGCCGGCGAAGATCCACGGCCGCCGGAGCCAGAGCGCGATCGCCGCGCCGAGCACGAGCCAGACGACCCCGAAGGCGCCTGCATACGTGAGACCGACGAAGACGGGATCGAGCGCCCCGACGCGGTGAGCCGTGATCCACCGTTCGAGGTGCTCGTCGGCGCGGATCAGGGCGAGGTGACGGTGGTCGTCACGGTCACCGTCGTCGCCGGGACGGGCACGACCGTCTGAACGCGCGTCTGCGAGGGACCGGTCTGACCGCTCGGCTCAGTCACCTGGCCGAGCGCCACGCCGAGCAGGAAGATCGCAGCTGCCGCCAGCGCGACGACGACAGCCCGGACGAGCCGTCGTCGCGAGGACCGCCTCGATCGTGGCCGGCCGGCAGCGCTCACGGGACGTAGTCTCGCGCTCCGCGCGCGTAGAGGTGAAACGCCGCGTCGGTGGCGACGCTCGCTGTCCGCACCCAGCGCTGTCCTGTCGACCGCTCGGCGATCGCAGCCAGCGCCCAGCGGTCGGAGCCGTCGTAAGCGGCCGCCAGCTCCCCGAGCGTGAACAATCCGCCGATTCTCCGCCTCAGCGCCTCCGTCACTGCCTCCATCTGCTCGACGAGATGTGGATCGATCGCGCCATGAGGCCCCGACGACACGCCCCGAAACGCCTCGTCCCACTGCTGTCGGACGACGCTGACCCGGTCGCTCACCGCGCGGATGGTAAAGGTCGGTCGAGGCAGCATTCGTCGTCGGGAAAGAGCTCGCCCAGCTCCGTGACGATCCTGCCCCCGAGCAGGTACCCCGGCCGTGCGAGCGCGAACGCCACGTGCGCGTGGAGGCACTTGAGCTGGCGCGGGCTCGACGCGCCGCCGATCCCAAGCGAAAGCGAGGCCCCGGCATCCGGCCCGAGCTGCCCGTCGGCGAGCTCGCGCCTGAGCTCGCGCTGCTCTTCCGTCGCGGCGTCGAGGCTAGCCGAGAGCTCGGCGTCCTCGGCGGCGAGAGCGCTCCAGCGCTCGACGCCTCCGCCCGCCTCGAGCCGCGAGACAGCCGAAACGGCCGCCGGGCACGTGAGGTAGAAGGTGGTCGGAAACGGCGTGCCGGCGTCGTCATATGGCGACTGCTCGGTCACGGCGGGGGCGCCCCACGGACAGCGGACGACGACACGCCGTGCCGCCCTCGGCGGCCGCCCGAGCTGCCGCTCGAGAACGGCGCGATCCTCCGCGTTCACGGCGCGGTTCCTAGTCGGAGTGCGCTACGTGCCGCGCCCGGCGCCACGCCTCGATGCCCTTGACGATGTACAGCTCCTCGTCGGGCCGGACGAGACCGAGCCTGCGCGCCTCGCGCACGAGGGTCGCACCGCTCTCGTCGAGCGCGAGCCGGCGCTGCAGGTCGCGGCGGTCGTGCTTCAGCCGCCGAACCTCGGCTTTCCGCTCCGCCAGAGAGGTCGAGGTGCGCATGTACGCCTGCACGGGCCGGTAGTAGAGAAACGCCGTCAGCGCGATGCCTGCGATCAGCAGAATGCCGACGCGGCGCCGGATGCGAATCCGACGGCTCCGACGAGCACGCTCCTCCCCTCGCATGGGTCTCCGGTTCGCGCAGAGCCGCGCCGCTCCTGCTCACGCCTCGGCTAGACGACGTCGACCTTGATCACGTTCGTCCCGCCCGGGACGTTGACGAGCGTGCCGGCGGTGATCACGATCCGGTCGCCGCTCTCGACGATCCCGGCCTCGCGCGCGGTCTCGACCGACAGCGTCCACAGCTCCTCGACGTCTTCGTACTCCCCCGTCAGCAGCGGCACGACGCCCCACTCGAGCGCGAGCATACGTGCGGTCTCCTCGTTGCGCGTGATCGCAACGATCGGTCGCCGCGGACGCAGCCGCGCAACCGCGGTCGCTGTCCGACCGCTGAACGTCGGGACGAGGATCGCGCGCGCGTGCACGGCTTCGGCGATGTCGCAGGCGGCGTTAGAGATGGCATCGCCGATCGTCGGCTCGTCGCCCGCCGCCGGCAGCTCGTGCCGATGCCCGAGGCTCGGCTCGACGACACGCGCGATCAGATCCATGGTCGCCACCGCCTCCACGGGGTACTCGCCGATCGCCGTCTCCTCGGACAGCATCAGCGCCGATGTGCCGTCGAGGATCGCGTTCGCGACGTCGCTCGCCTCGGCACGTGTCGGCTCCGGAGCGTGGAGCATCGACTCGAGCATCTGCGTCGCGGTGATCACGGGCCGCCCGCGGTCGAGAGCCGTCGCGATCATGCGCTTCTGGAGGAGCGGCACGGCCGACGGCCCCATCTCGACGCCGAGGTCCCCGCGCGCCACCATCACCGCGTCGGCCTCGACGACTATCGCCTCGAGCGCCTGGATCGCCTCGGCCTTCTCGATCTTGGCGATCACGCGCGCGCTCGAGCCCGCGTCCGTGATCAGCTGCCGCAGCTCGCGGACGTCGTCCGGCGACCGGACGAAGGACAGCGCGACGAAGTCGACCCCGAGCTCGAGCGCGAAGGCGAGGTCGTCGCGATCCTTCGCCGTCACGGACGGGATCGGCAGCGATACGCCCGGCAGGTTGACGCCTTTGTGCGCGGAGACGGTGCCGCCGACCACGACCGTGCATACCGCGCGGCGCTTGTCCACCCGCTCCACGGAGAGCCGAACATGGCCGTCGTCGATCAGGATGTCGTGACCGGGCATGAGCACGTCGCCGATCACCTCCGGCGCGACGGGCAAGTCGACGTGGCTGCCGGCGGGGCCGACGACGACCTCCTGCCCGTGCTCGAGCGTGACCGGCGCGGCAAGATCGCCGATCCGGAGCTTCGGGCCCTGGAGGTCCGCGATCAGCGCGACCGGGTGGCCGATCGCGGTCTTCGCCTCCCGCACGGAGTCCGCCGACGCCTGATGCATCTCGTGCGTGCCGTGCGACAGATTGAGGCGTGCCACGTCGAGCCCGGCGGCCACGAGCGCGTCGATCCGCCCAGCCGACGCGGGGCCGAGCGTGGCGACGATCTTCGTTCGGCGGGGAGCCTCGGCGGCCACGAGGGCCAGACTAGCGCAGCGTTTCCGCGGGAATTGGCTAGCGCGCGAAGCGCGGATACGCGTCGAAGCCCGGATAGATCGCGCGGTCGCCGAGCTCCTCCTCGATCCGGAGCAGCTGGTTGTACTTGGCGACGCGATCGGAGCGCGACGGCGCGCCGGTCTTGATCTGGCCGGCGCCCGTAGCCACGGCGAGGTCGGCGATCGTCGTGTCCTCCGTCTCGCCCGACCGGTGCGAGATGACGACGCCGAAGCCGGCCTCCTGCGCGAGCGCGATCGCGTCGAGCGTCTCCGTGAGCGTCCCGATCTGGTTGACCTTGACGAGGATCGCGTTCGCGGCGCCCTCGGTGATCCCGCGCCGGAGCCGCTCGACGTTGGTCACGAACAGGTCGTCGCCGACGAGCTGGAGCCGGTCCCCCGCCTCGGCCGTCAGCCGCTCCCAAGACGCCCACTCGTCTTCCGCGAGCCCGTCCTCGACGGACACGATCGGGTAACGGCCGGCTAGCTCCTCCCAGAACGCGACCATCTCGTCGGGCGAGACGACGCGGCCCTCGAACCGATAGGCGCCGTTCTGCCAGAGCTCCGTTGCCGCCGGGTCGAGCGCGAGCGCGATGCGGTCGGCGTGGCCCGCGAGCCGTGCGGCCTCGAGCACCGCCTCGATCGCCGCCTCGCTCGTCGGCAGGTCGGGCGCGAAGCCCCCCTCGTCTCCGACGCCGGTCGCGAGCCCGCGGTCGTGGAGCAGCGCGCGGAGCCGGTGGAACACCTCGGCGCCGATCCGAAGCGCATCGGCGAAGCTCTCCCCGCCGCCCGGCACGACCATGAACTCCTGGAAGTCGAGTGAGTTCTGCGCGTGCACGCCGCCGTTGACGACGTTCAGCATCGGCACGGGCAGCACCCTTGCCTCCTCGCCGCCGAGCCAGCGAAAGAGAGAGACGCCCTCGTCGTTCGCCGCCGCCCGCGCCGTCGCCAGCGAGACGCCGAGCAGGGCGTTCGCCCCGAGCGCGCCCTTGTTCTCTGTCCCGTCGAGCTCGATCAAGCGCTCGTCGAGCGCGCGCTGATCGGTGGCGTCCATCCCGCGCACGGCGGGTGCGATCGCCTCGTCGACGTTCGCCACGGCGCGCGTGACGCCCTTGCCTCCGTAGGCCGCGGGATCGCCGTCACGGAGCTCGACCGCCTCGTGCACGCCCGTCGAGGCGCCCGAGGGGACGGCAGCCCGGCCGAGCGTGCCGCTTTCGAGCACGACGTCGACCTCGACCGTCGGGTTCCCCCGGGAATCGAGAATCTGTCGCGCGTGCACGCGGTCGATGACGGTCAGCGGAGCATCTCCTTCGCCTCGTCGTAATACCGCATCTGGCCGTCAAGGTCGAGCGCAGCCCACGCCTCTCCGCGCTCGGAGGCGAGGGTCATCGCCCGTTCGACGCGCTCGACGAACTTCTGGCTCGTCCTGCGGAGCGCCAGCTCGGGGTCGACGTTGAGCTTGGCGGCGACACCGACCGCCGTGAAGAGGACGTCGCCGAGCTCGTCGACGAGCGCAGGCTCGGGCTCCGTCTCCGGCGGTGGGGTCCCGCGGCGCTCGATCTCCGTGCGCAGCTCTGCGAGCTCGTCTTCGAGATGCCCGAGCGGGCCGAGGGCGTCCGGATACTCGAAGCGGGCTGCGGCCGCGCGGCGCAGCGTCTTTCGCGCATAGAGCAGAGCCGGGAGCGACTCCGGGAGATCGTGGAACGCTCCTGAGCGCCCGTCCTCCTTCGCCTTCAAGTCCTCCCAGCGCTCCTTGACAGCGCCCGCCGTGTCGGGCGTCCGCGCGTCCGCGAACACGTGCGGATGGCGTCGAACGAGCTTGTCGTGGGCTGCTCGGGCGACCGTCTCGAGATCGCCGGCGCCGCGCTCCTCAAGCAGAAGCGCGAGGAAGAACGTCTGGTAGAGGAGGTCGCCGAGCTCGTCGACGAGCTTCGCGTCATCTGCCTGGAGCGCGGCGTCCGCCACCTCGTAGGCCTCCTCGACCGTGTGCGGGACGATCGTCACGGCCGTCTGCTCCCGGTCCCAGGGACAATCGCGCCGGAGGCGGACGGTCAGCGCCTGAAGGTCGAGCAGCGCCTGCGGGAAGGTCAACCCGTCGACGTCGCCGTCGTCGACGGGGGTGCGAAGCCCGTGGCGTACTTGATCTTGTCGGCGTACTTCTGGTTCAGCTGGTTGAGCCACACGGACACCGCGTTCGACTGGGCCGTGCTCTGAAGCGTCTGGCGGATGCTTGCCTTGGCGTCGGCGAGCGAGGTGGTCTTCGCCTGCTCGAGGGGGCCGAGGGCAGTGATCACGTGCCAGCCGAACCGCGTGTGCACCGGCTTGGAGATCGCCTTCGTCTTCAGCGCGAACGCAGCCTTCTCGAACGGCGGCACGGCCTCGCCCTTCTGGATCGTCATCTTCCCGCCGACCGACTTCGAGCTGTCGATCGAGTACTTCTGCGCGAGCTTCGTCGAAGTCCCCGCCGTTCTGGAGCTGCCTGTAGATCGAGTTCGCGAGCGCCTTTGACTTGACGAGGATGTGCGCGATCTGCCGCGATTCCTTCTGCTGGTAGACGTCGGCGTGCGTGCGGTAGTAAGCCTCGATCTCCGCGTCCGACACCTTCGCCGACGAGCTGACCTTCTTGAAGATCGCGTCGGCGAGCAGCGACGAGCGAAGCTCCTCGCGCACGCGTGCGTCGGTGAGCTTCTGCTTCTTGAGCGACTGCCGGTACTTCTTCTCGCTCCCCGCGAAGAACTGCTTGATCGCGCTCTGGAGCCGTTCGTCGACCTGCTTGTCGGTCACCGTCACGCCCAGCTCCTTCGCCTGCTGCTCGAGCTGGATCTTCTTCACGAGGTACTGAAGAGCGTCCTGCTGGATCGCCTGGTATTGCTCGGAGCCGGCCGCCGGAAGCTTCTGGCCCTGCGCCTCGAGCCGGTCCGTCGCCTGTGACACGACCTCGTCGAGCTCCGTCTGGCTGATCTCGACACCGTTGACGTTGGCGACGATGCCTGTCCCGAGCGAGCTGCTCCCACCGCCGCCGCAGCCCGCGAACGCGACAGTAGCCGCGAGAGCGACGAGTAGGAGGGCAATGCACCGGGCGACTGAGCGAGACATCGTTCAAAAAGCGCCCTCAACTACTGGCGCACAGCGAGGATAGCAGCGAGCAACTCGAGCCCTTCGGGGAACCGCTCGCACCTCGCGGACAGCTCACGCTTGGGTGCGGAGTAGGCTGCGCTCGGCACCGATGCACGGATATCAGCGACGTCTTCCGCCCCGAGGAGGAGCGGACCGACCGTCATCCGGCCCGAGTGAAAGACGAGGTAGTCTGCGCCCGCCGCCGCGAGCCTCAGCTTCGCCTCCTGGATCGCGAACAGGTTCTCGACCGGCTCGGGAGGGTCGCCGTAGCGGTCCTCGAGCGCGGCGTGGATCTCGCGCAGCTCGTCGTCTGACACGGCGAGCGCGAGCCGCCGGTGGATGTCGATCTTGAGCGCCTCCGAACCGACGTAGTCGGCCGGCACGTACGCGTCGATCCGGGCGTCGACACGAACCGGCCGCTGAGTCGCCTGCGGCGTGCCCGCCAGCTCGGCGACGGCCTCGTTCAGGAGGTCGACGTAGAGCTCGAAACCGACCGCGGCCACGTGCCCGGACTGCTCGGCGCCGAGCAGCTCGCCGGCGCCTCTGATCTCGAGGTCGCGCATCGCGATCGCGAAGCCGGAGCCGAGCTCGGTGTGGTCGGCGAGCGTCGCGAGCCGTGCCCGGGCCTCCTCGGTCAGCTCCGCAGCCTCGGGGAAGAACAGGTACGCGTGCGCCGGGACGTCCGACCGGCCGACGCGGCCACGGATCTGGTAGAGCTGCGCGAGCCCGAGCAGGTCGGCCCGCTCGACGACGAGCGTGTTCGCCTGCGGTATGTCGAGACCCGACTCGATGATCGTCGTCGAGACGAGCACATCGGCATCGCCTCGGAGGAACTCCATCATCCGGCGCTCGAGCTCCTGCTCCCGCATCTGGCCGTGGGCGACGAGGATCCGAAGGCGAGGGCAGAGCTCCTCGAGCTTCTGTGCCGCCTCCTCGATCGTCTCCACGCGGTTGTGGAGGTAGAACGCCTGCCCGCCGCGCTCGGTCTCACGATCGAGCGCGATCTTCACGAGCTCCGCGTCGTACTCCCCCACGTGGGTGCGGATCGGCCGCCGACCTTCCGGCGGCGTCTCGATCAGAGAGATGTCGCGGAGCCCTGACAGCGACATGTGCAGCGTCCGCGGGATCGGCGTCGCCGTCAGCGACAGGACATCGACTTCCAGGCGGAGCTGGCGCAGGAGCTCCTTCTGCGCGACGCCGAATCGCTGCTCCTCGTCGATCACGACGAGCCCGAGGCTCTTCGGCAGGACGTCACGCGACAGCGCTCGATGGGTGCCGATGAGGACGTCGACCTTCCCGGACGAGAAACCTGCCAGGGCTTGCTTGATCTCAGCCGGCTTGCGGAACCGAGACACCATCTCGACCTCGACCGGGAAGTCCGCGAAGCGTGCGCGGAACGTGCTCCAGTGTTGCTGCGCGAGGATCGTGGTCGGCGCGAGGAACAGCGTCTGCCGGCCGTTGAGCGCCGCGGCGAACGCAGCCCGGACAGCCACCTCCGTCTTCCCGAAGCCCACGTCGCCACAGATCAGCCGGTCCATCGGCCGTGGCGACTCGAGGTCCTCCTTCACCGCCTCGATCGCAGCCAGCTGGTCGTCCGTCTCTCTGTAGGGGAAGGCAGCCTCGAGGCGCTCGAGCCAGCTGTTGGTCAGGTCGTAGGCGAGGCCCTCGGCCTGGCGGCGCTTCGCATAGAGGGCGAGCAGCTCGCCTGCGAGCTCGCGGGCGGCCGATCGTGCGCGGTTCTTGAGCAGCTGCCAGGCGCGGCCGCCGAGCTGGGCAAGCGCCGGGGCTCGGCCGCCGCTGCCGACGTAGCGCGAGACCTTGTCCACCTGGTCGTGCGGGACGTAGAGCCGGTCGTCGCCGCGAAACGCGATGAAGAGGTAGTCCCGCGTAACCCCGGCCACCGTCTTCGTCTCGAACCCGAGCAGCTTCCCGACGCCGTGGTCTTCGTGCACGACGTAGTCGCCCGACCTCAGGTCGGCGAACGACTGGAGCGCGCGCCCGATACGGGACGGTCTCGCGGCCCGCCGCCGCAGGATCTGGTTCTCGGGGATCAGCGCGAGGCCGAGCGCACGCCAGACGAAGCCCTGGCGCGCCGGAGACGCGACGAACAGCAGCTCGCCGTCATCCGACAGGCGCGTCGGCACGTCCACGACACTCGCCTCGACCCTGCGCAGGAGCTTCTGTGTCCGGAGCGCGTCGCCCCGGTGGGGGAACGTGACGACGACGCGCAGCCCGCTGCGGACGAGCGAGCCGAGCTCGCGCTCGGCTTCTGCGAGCCCGCGCGCGGCGAGCGCGGGCCGCTGCGCCTCGAACTCGTGCTCCTGGCCGGCGGGCAGCGGATCGATCGCCGCACCTTTCGGCTTGTGCTCGACGTCGAGCTCGCGCCAGCGCTCGACAACGGCGTCGGGTCGCCAGACGAGGTCGGGCTCTCGGTCGAGCGGCGGCACGCGGTCGCCGCCCTCGTCTCCCTCCGTCGCCTCAGCCGCCGGGTAGACGGTGACGGCGTCGAGCGTGCGCAAGGCGCGCTGGGTGTAGGGCGAGAACGCGCGGATCGCCTCCACCTCGTCCCCGAACAGCTCGACGCGGACGGGATCGCGGCCCGTCGTCGGGAAGACGTCCAGGATCCCGCCGCGTACGGCGATCTGCCCACGCTCCTCGACGCGTTCGACCCGCTCGTACCCGGCCAGCACGATCCGTTCGACGAGCTCCTCGAGACCGGCACCCTCTCCGGGCGAGATCGTCACCGGATCGGGGCGCCGCTCCGGCAGCGGCAGCGGCTCGACGAGGCCAGCCGCGGAGACACAGACGAGCCCGCCCTGAGAGAGGACGTCGAGCGCTCGTGCGCGCTCGCCGACGAGGTGCGGAGGCGGTTGCAGGCCCGAGCCGAGCGCGACACCGCGACTCGGCATGAAGGCGACGGAAGCTCCCTCGGTGAACCAGGCCGCCGCCTCCGCGGCGTCCCGTGCATCCTCGTCGTCGGGAAGCACGCACAACAGGCTGTCCCCGCGCCGCTCGTGGAGCGCTGCGAGGAACAGTGGCAGCGCGGGCTCGGAGACCCGGGCGCTCGTCGACGGAAGGGACGCTGCGAAGGCGCCTAAGCGGTCGTCGTCCGCCAGGACGCGTGCGAGCAGATGAAGGGCAGGCTGGACCATGACGACCGACGGGGCCTCGGCCCCGCGGGGGGAAGTCTACGGCGGGGAGGGTCCAGACAGGACGCTGTCCGTCGGAGCCAGAGCGGGGCCACCAGCCTCCTCCCCGCTGCAGAGGCTACTGGGGAAAATGCGCCGTGTCTGCGACGGCACGTAACGAAACAGCGTCAGTTGAACGTGCGTTGCGCGGCCTCGATGCCCTCCGACACGACCGCCTCGACGGCCGCTGTCGACCGCTCGACGAGCGCGTCCACGTCAGTCTCGGGCGGGAAGGCCGAGAGCACCCAGTCCGCCACGGGCCGCGGGTCGCCGCGCCCGGGTCGACCGACGCCGATCCTCAGCCGTGAGAAGTCCTGCGTACCGAGCGCCTGCGCTATCGATCGCAGGCCGTTGTGTCCCGCCAGGCCGCCTCCGGCCCGCACCTGAAGTCGCCCCTCCTCGAGATCGACGTCATCGTGAACGACGAGTAGCGCTTCAGGATCGACCTTGAAGAAGCGTGCGGCCGATGCGATCGACCGGCCAGACTCGTTCATGTATGTCTCGGGCTTGAGCAGCGCGAGGCGGTAATCGCCGACCCGGATCTCGGCCAGCTGCCCCGAGAACTTCCCGCGAAACGAACCGCCGTGCGCGATCACCAGGCGATCGACGACGAGCCAACCCACGTTGTGTCGCGTGAGCGCATACTCGCGGCCCGGGTTCCCGAGCCCGGCGACGAGCAGATCGAGCGTCGAGGAGGTCTCCCCCCGACGAAAGAGGCGCATTACTCGTCTGAGGCGTCTGGCGCTTCGCCGGCGTCGCCGTCAGGCTCGGCCTCGGCGGCCTCCGCGACCCCAGGCTCCTCGCCCTCGGCGGCCTCGAGAGCCTCGGCCTCTGCGGCCTCCGCCTCAGCGGCCTCGAGCTCCGCCGCGAGCCGCGGTGCGGAGACGGTCGCAAGCACCGTCTCGAGATCGTCGAGCACCTTGACCGACTCGGGAACGGCGAGATCCGCCACACGGAGGGTTGCGCCGATCTCCGTCTCGGAGAGATCGAGCGGGATGCCGTCGGGCATCTCGAGCGGAAGCGCCTCCACGGTCACCTCTCGCACGAGCTGTGACAGGACACCGCCCAGCTTGACGCCTGGCGATTCGCCGGTGAGCACGACTGCAACCTGGGCGTTGATCGTTTGGTCGAGCCGCACCTCCTGCAGGTCGATGTGCGTCATCAGCCCACGCAACGGATCCTGCTGGTAGTCCTTCACGACGGACGCGTGCGTGGTCTTCTGCTCGTCGACGACCACGTCGAGAATGGCGTGCAGGCCATGGGGCCCGCCGAGCGCCGAGCGCAGCACGCGCTCCTGCACGACGAACGGGTGCGGCTTCTTTCCGCGCCCGTAGAGGACGCCAGGAATCAGCCCCCGCTTGCGCAGGCGCCGCGTCGCGCGGGATCCGAGATCCTCGCGCTCGTGTACCTCGAGTCGTACTCGCTCTCCTGCCACGGCGGCGGATTGTATCGACCCGTCTCAGGCAGGCGGGCTCAGAACAGCTGGTACTCGCCGCCGAAGATCGCGGAGACGGACTCGTCGGCGAAGACGTTCATGATCGTCTCGGCGAGCAGGCCGGAGATCGGAAGCACGGTGAGGTTGTCCGGTCGCGAGACGGGGTCGATAGGGACGGTGTCCGTGACGACGATGCCGGCGAGGTCGGCTTCCACGAATCGCTCGATCGAGCCCTCGGAGAAGAGGCCGTGCGTCGTGAACACCCAGACGGCCGTCGCGCCGTGCTCGCGCAGGGCCTTCGCACCGGCGAGGAGCGTGCCGCCGGTCGTGATGATGTCGTCCCCGACGATCGCGATCTTGCCCTTTACGCGTCCCGTGATCTCCGTCACCGCGGCCTTGTCGTGCTCTGGCCGCGTCTTGTGCATGACGGCGAAGTCGGCGTCGACCATCTCCGCGAACCGGATCGCGTGCTTGGCGCGGCCCGCGTCGGGCGCGACCGAGACGACGTTGTCCCCGAACAGGCCGAGATCGCGGAAGTGCCGCGCGAACAGCGGCAGAGACGTCATGTGGTCGACCGGGATCGTGAAGAACCCCTGGATCTGACCCGCGTGGAGGTCCATCGTCAAAACGCGGTCCGCGCCGGCAAGCTGGAGCATGTCCGCGACGAGGCGCCCGGAGATCGGCTCGCGCGGCCGCGCCTTGCGATCCTGACGCGAGTACGGGAACCAGGGCACGACGGCGGTGATCCGCTTCGCCGAGGCGAGCTTGGCCGCCTGGATCATGAACAGGAGCTCCATCAGGTTCCGGTCGACGGGATCGCAGCCCGTCTGGACGATGAAGACGTCGGCGCCGCGGATCGACTCGTTGTAGCGGCAGTACGTCTCGCCGTTGGAGAAGGTCTTCAGCTCCACCTCACCGAGCTCCACACCGAGCTGCTCGGCGATCCGTAGAGCGAGCTCGGGATGCGACCGCCCCGAGAACACCATCAGCCGCTTGAGCGGCCCGCGCTCGATCCAGTGGCCCGGTTTCACCTCGGGCTGAGCCCGCCCGGGATCCACGTCGAGGCCGGGCAGCCGAACGAGATCAGTCGTTGCGCTTTCCACCTGCGCGTCCTTCCTTGTTCTCTTGGCGCGTGCGTGCGATCGCCAAAGCATCGGCCGGAACATCGTCGGTGATTACCGATCCGGCGCCGACCCACGCATTATCCCCGATCGTGACTGGCGCAATGAACACATTGTCGACGCCGGTCCTGACGTTGCTGCCGATCGTCGTCCGCTGCTTGCCTGAGCCTGGCTCGTGCGGGAGATTCGCGGTGATTGCGCCTGCGCCGATGTTCGTGTCCTCGCCGATGTCCGCGTCACCGATGTAGGACAAGTGCGGCACCTTCGTGCGCGCCCCGATCGAGGAGTTCTTGACCTCGACGAACGTGCCGACTTTTGCGTCCGCCGCCACAACCGTCCCCGGGCGGAGATAGGCAAACGGCCCGATCTCCGCGCCCGAGGCAATGCGCACCGGTCCGCGGACGACCGTGAACGGATGGATCGTGACGTCGGGCTCGATCTCGACGCTCGCGTCGATCCAGGTCGAGGCGGGGTCGACGATCGTCACGCCCGAGAGCATGTGCGCCTCGTTCACGCGGTCGCGGAGGATGGCCGCAGCGCGGGCGAGCTCGGCACGCGAGTTGACGCCCGCAGCCGAACGCCAATCAGCCGCGGTAAGCACGGCCCCGGTCCCACCGTTGCCGACCACCGCCCGCACGCAGTCGGTGAGGTAGAGCTCTCCCTGCGCGTTGTGCGGCTCCAGCGTCTCGATGGCAGCCCAGAGCGCGTCGGGCTCGAAGATGTAGATCGAGCTGTTCACCTCGGTCACCGCCAGCTCGGTGGGCGACGCGTCCCCCGCCTCGACGATCGCAGCCAGCGCGCCGTCCGCGTCGCGGAGCACCCGCCCGTAGGCGCCTGCGTCCGGAGGCTCGAACGAGAGCACGGTGACAGCGGCGCCGGCCGAGCGGTGCTGTTCAGCGAGCTGCTCGAGGAGGTCGGCGGTCAGGAGCGGCGTGTCGCCGGAGAGGACAAGAATGTCGGCCGCGCTGCCGTCGAGCGCGGAGCGTGCGGTCGAGACGGCGTCTCCGGTGCCGCGGGGCTCGGGCTGGACGACGAGCCGCACGCCCTCGACATCCGCGAGCGCGGCCTGCGAGTCCGGAGACGTGACGACGACGAGAGGATCCGGCGAGAGCGGCTGGGTCGCTGCGAGCACCCAGTCGACCATCCGCCTTCCGAGCAGCGGGTGCAGGTGCTTCGGCACGGCCGAGCGCATGCGCGTACCGAGCCCCGCGGCCATGACGACGGCGGCAAGCGGAGATCTCGCTGTCATTTGCGGGCAGGCTGGGGCGCCAGGATTCGAACCTGGGGTCGCGGGACCAAAACCCGCTGCCTTACCACTTGGCTACGCCCCACCGACACCATTGTCTCAACCCGGCCCCGGTCCGGTGCCGGCTACTTCGCCTGCCCGTCCGAACGCTGCGCTCGCTCGCGAATCAGGAGATAGACGACGGCCCCCCCGATCGCCGCCGCGAGGACGAGCTTGCCCACCGACACGACGAGCGCGATCACCGCTGCCGCTGCGGCCAGCAGCTGCGAGACGGCGAGGATCCACGAGGCTTCGCGGTAGAGCGGCGAGTCGAGCGTGCGGCCTGCGAGCAGGTAGAAGACCACGATCGGGATCGCGATCACGATCACGGTTACGCGCGAGAAGTCCTCCTCGAGGATGACGAAGATCGTCTCGGCGATCGCAATGCCGATCGCGACCTGCAGCCGGTGCTCCCGGAGCCGCATCGCGCGCGAGTCCGATTCGATCGGCCTCCTCGTCGACGCTGGCGCGGCTGGCGCTGCGGGCGGCGTGCTCTCGACGGCCCCAGGTGCCGGCTCGTCGCTCACGCGATCAACCGTACCACGATGGCGCCGAGACCCAGGTCTCGCCGAGCCGGGCGAAATCCGCCGCGACGCCGCGCGCGTGCTCCCCGTCCTCGAACAGGGCGTACAGCGCCGGACCTGCTCCGCTGACGTCGGCCCGGAACGCGCCGGCGGCCACGAGCTCCGCGGACAGCGACGACGACGCGAGGTCGTTCGCCGGCAGGCGCGCCAGATCGGCCGGCCGCTCGATCGTCAGCAACGTGTCGAGCAGTTGCCGACGACGCTCGTCGAACCCGACGGCGCCGTCCCGTTCGTCGAACGCGCGGTACACATCAGTCGTCGACGTCTTCTCGACCCCATGCGGCAGCAGGATCAGCGCCCAGTAGTCGCGGGGGAGGTCGAGCGGTGAGAGCTGGGTGCCGTCTTCCTCTCCGAGCTGTGGCCCGACCGTGAGGAAGAACGGCACATCGGCGCCGGCGCTGGCAGCGACACCGTGGAGCGCGTCAGCGCCCAGCGGCTCTTCGAGCAGAGCGTTCGCGAGCCTGAGGGCGGCCGCCGCGTCCGAGCTGCCGCCTCCGAGGCCGGCCGCGACCGGGATCCGCTTCTCGAGCGTCGCGCGCCAACGCGGATCGACATCGACGCGGCGCGCGAGGGCGATCAGCGCATCCGTGACCAGCGTGTCGGCCGCGAACCCTTCGACCGTCAGCTCGTCCGCCGGAACGACGGTCACGCGGTCAGCGAGCTCGATCCGCTCGTAGATCGTGACGAGCTCGTGTTTCTTGTCCTCGCGACGGTCGCCGACGACGAGGGCGAGGTTGATCTTCGCCGGCGCTGCCGAAGAGCTCATGCGAGGCGCTCGGCGAGCAGAGGGAAGGCGTCCGGCGGGAGCGCCTCGGCCCGCGTCGTGCGGTCGAGGCCAAGGGCGTCGAGCGCGTCCCACGTCGCCTCCTTCGAGGCGAGCCCGGACGTCTCGATCGAGTTCGCGAGCATCTTGCGGCGGTGCCTGAAAGCCGCCTCGACGACCACCTTCACCTGCGCGAACCGGTCGGGCAGCGGCCTTCGCCGGAATGCGACGAGAGCGGACTCGACCCGTGGTCGCGGACGGAAGACGGTCCGCGAGACGGCATGGAAGCCCGTCCGCTCGGCGGCGAGCCGCACGAGCACCGTCACGGCGCCATACGCCTTGGTTCCCGGCTCGGCGAAGAACCGGTCGGCGATCTCGCGCTGCACCATCACGCACCACGACCCGAGACCCGGTAGGCCGTCGAGGCTCTCGACGATGAGTGGCGCGGCAACGTTGTACGGAAGGTTGGCGACCAGCTTGCTCGCCGGCGGCCGGAGCGCGTCCAGGTCGAGCCGCATCGCATCGCCGAACACGAGGCCCACGTTCGCGCGCTCACCGATCGCGGCGGTGAGCTCGCGTTCCAGCGTGCGGTCGATCTCGACCGCATGGACGAAGGACACGCGGTCGGCGAGGTAGCTCGTCAGGACGCCGAGGCCCGGCCCGACCTCGAGCACGACGTCCTCGGGCCCCAGGGCCGCCAGCCGGCCGATCACGCCGAGGATGTTCTCGTCGACGAGGAAGTGCTGGCCGAGTGCCTTCTTCGCCCGTACGGCGTGTGGCGTCACGGCAGGGAGAAGGCCGCGGCCGCGTTCGCATCGATCTGGTCTGCCAGCTCTGTCGGCTCCATCTGCCTTGCGGCGGCGACGGCGCGGAGCGTGTGGGCGACGAATGCGGGCTCGTTGCGCCTCCCCCGCTCCGGCTCAGGAGCGAGATACGGCGCGTCTGTCTCCACCAGGATGCGGTCGAGCGGAACCTCCGCAGCTGCGCGACGCAGCGCATCCGCCTTCGCGTACGTCACGTTCCCCGCGAACGAGACGTAGTACCCCCGGTCGAGTGCCTCGGGCAGACGCTCGGGCTCGGAGAAGCAGTGTAGGACGACGGTGCCGTCGAAGCCGCGAAGCGTTGCGTCGGTCTCTGCGCCGGCGGCACGCGAGTGGATGACGACGGGCAGCCCGAGCTCGGAGGCGAGCTCGAGGTGGGCATCGAACAAGCGGCTCTGAGCGTCGTGCGGCGCGTAGTCCCGGTAGTGATCGAGCCCCGTCTCTCCGACCGCGACCGCACGGTCGTCCTGGAGCAGGCCGCGAAGCTCCTCGACACGATCTGCTTCCGGTTCGCCTGCCTCGTGCGGATGGATGCCGAGCGCGGCGAAGACACCTCCCTCGTCGCGCGCAAGCGCGAGCGCCGCGCGACAGGAGTCGATCCGCGTTCCGATCGTGATCACCCGCGTCACACCGACCGCGCGAGCACGCGCGAGCGCTTCGTGCGCCGAGCCGTTGAGCGCGTCGAGATGCGCGTGCGTATCGATCACGAGGTCGCTGCGCGAGCGGGCTCGATGCGTGGGAAGAGCGGCGCGGCGGGCACGATGCCCGTTGCCTCGCGCAGGCGTCCGGGCGCGACCTCGTCCCACGACGTGTCGGATGGTTGGCCCAGCGCGGCGAGGATCGCCGACGCGGTCACGGGCACGAAGGAGTACAACGCGACCGCGACGCTGCGCAAACCGTCGGCGAGGTCGTACAACACCTGGTCGAGCTCGTCGCTCCGTGAGGCATCCTTCGCGAGCTCCCACGGCTTGCTGCGTTCGACGTGCCGGTTGAGCTCGCGAACGACTTCCCAGATCGCATCGAGCGCGCCGGTCACCTCCCAGTCGTCGAAACGAGACGGCACGCGCGTGTGGAGAGCGTTCAGATGGTCGGCAAGCGCGTTGCCATCCCGCTGCGCTACGGCGCCGTCCCGGTACTGGGCGATCATCGCCGTCGTCCGCGAGAGCAGATTGCCGAGATCGTTGCCGAGCTCGCGTTCGTACCGCTCCTGGAGCGAGTCGATCGACGCCGTGCCGTCCTGGCCGAACGACGCCGAGCGGATCGCCCAGAAGCGCACCGCATCGGAGCCGTAGACGTCCGCGAGCGGCAGCGGATCGATCACGTTGCCGAGGGACTTCGAGATCTTCGTATCGTCCATCAGCAAGTAGCCGTGGACGAAGATCTGCTGGGGGACGTCGTACCCCGCCGACATCAGCATCGCCGGCCAGTAGACGCAGTGGAAGCGGAGGATGTCCTTCGCCATCACGTGGCGGGCGGCCGGCCAGAGCTCCGGGACGAGATCCGTCCCGGGCCTCGCGTACGTGAGCGCGCTCAGGTAGTTGACGAGCGCATCTGCCCAGACGTAGGCGACGTGATCCTCGTCCCACGGCAGCGGGATTCCCCAAGGCTGACCGGCGCGACTGATCGAGAAGTCCTGGAGGCCCTGCTCGATGAAGCTCCGCGCCTCGTTGGCGCGGAAGCGGGGCAGGACGAAGTCCGGCCGCTCCTTGTAGAGCGCGAGCAGCCTGTCCTCGTAGGCCGAGAGCCGGAAGAAGTAGTTCTTCTCCTCGATGTACTCGACGTCTCCGTGATCCGGGCACTTGCCGTCGACAAGGTCGGACTCCGCCTTGAACGCCTCACAGCCGACGCAGTAAAGCCCCGCGTAGACGCCCTCGTAGACGTCACCGTTGTCGTAGATCCGCTGGAGGAAGTCGCGAACGAATCGCTTGTGCCCCTCGTCCGACGTCCGGATGAAGAAGTCCGGCTCCGCGCCGACCCTACCCGGGAGCTCTCGCCAGACCTCGGCGATACGATCGACGTACTCCTGCGGCCCGAGGCCTTCCGCCTCGGCGACACGGAACACCTTCGTCGCATGCTCGTCCACTCCGGTGAGGAAGAACGTCTCGGCGCCGCGCTGGCGCTGGTGCCGGACGATGATGTCGGCAGCGATCGTCGTGTACGCGTGCCCGATGTGCGGCGTCGCGTTCACGTAGTAGATCGGTGTCGTCAGGTAGAAGCGCACTGCGTTGGATTCTAGGCTGCGCCCCCACGCCCGTCCTCGCACCGAGGCGGCGCCATCGCCGGCCGACCGACCACACCACAGCGACCGCTCCGAGGCTCGCGAGCGCCAGCCACCAACCCACGAAGCCCGATGGCCGGTCGGGGGTTGCAACGGCCGCGTGTGTGGAACGGGCGGCACGGGCGACGTTGACCGGATCGGGCGACGGCTGGCCCGGCACGTGACGCTCGAATCCGCTGCGTCGCGGGATCGCGAGGAGACTGGTCTCCGTGTGACTTGGCGCCAGGTGGCGCCGTCTGCCGACGCGTTCCGACTGGTCGGTCGACCCCGTCGCGCGTGGTGAACGAACCGCTGCAATGGACATCGCATCCGTGGCGGTCACCGCAGCGACCTGCTCTCGCGTCGATCCGGTCGCCGTGATCCGCTGCGAAGGACGCTTGCGTGCCGTCGGTGCAGCGTGAGCGGGCGAGCCCGCCTCAGAAGTGGTGTGCGCCCGCTGCGGGCTGGTAGCCGCGGTCATCGCCGCCGTCGGCTCCGCTGCGACCGGCATGGACGCCGTCCCGGTTTCCTCCTGCGCAGGCGGCTGGGACTGAACCGGAGGCGCGGGTGGCGGCGACGGTTGCGGCTGAGGCTCGGGCTGTGGCTGAGGCTGTGGCTGTGGCGGTGGGGCCGGTTGTGGAGCTGGCTGCGGCTGTGGCGCCGGGGCCGGCGCAGGCGTGGGTGGCGGCGCCGGAGGCTCGGACACGCCGCCCCGCTGAGGGAGGAACCCGAGCGGATCGAGGTAGCCCTGGGGGTCGGCGGTCCGACGCACGCCGAGGTGGACGTAGGGCTGGTCGTGCTCGGCCTCTCCGCTGGGTCCGATGCTTCCCACGGCGTCCCCTTCATCGACGGCCACGCCCTTGCTCACGGCGATTCCGCCGAGATGGACAAGCGTGACGGAATAGCCGTCGGCGGTCGCGATCGTCACGGTCTTGCCGTTGGCGCCGACCGTGCCCGCAAACGTCACCGTCCCCTCGACGGGTGCACGCAGCTCGGAGCCTCGAGGGCCGGCGATGTCGACGCCCCGGTGCTGCCCCGGCGCGTACGGGTCGTCGCCGAGCGAGAAACCGCGCAAGACGTCACCCGAGGCGGGCCACGACCATGCCGATGCACTGCCTGGCGAGACGAGACAGACGACGGCGACGAGCGCAACCAAGAGGCGCAATGGAGCTCCTGTGTTTGCAGATCAGAGAACAGTCCCAGCGTAGCTGGCGCGTCGGCAGTTGTCAAATCTGCAGACACTCAGAGTGAGTCGCGATAGAGGCTGTTCCGCGATGCGCCGGTGAGGCGCGCGATGACGTCTACGGCCTGGCGACGGGAGACACCGGCGTCCACGAGCTCGGCGACGGCCGCAGCCGCCTCCGGCTCGTCGACCGCTTCGGCGACCGAGCCCGGCCCGATCACGATCGTGATCTCTCCCTTCACCGCAGTCGAGAACCGCGCGGCCACGTCCCGTGCGGCGCCGCGCACCACCTCCTCGAACGCCTTCGTCAACTCGCGGCAGACGGCGACGTCGCGGTCCGGAAGGACTGCTGCGAGGGCGGCGACCGAGCGCGGAAGCCGTTGCGGCGACTCGAAGGCGATCGCGGCGTGCGGCCAGCTCTCCAGCTCGCGGAACAGCGTCTCGAGCGCTTTCCCGCCACGTGGGAGGTAGCCGAGAAACTGATAGCGCTCGAACGGAAACCCGGCGGCGGCGAGCGCTGTCTCCACTGCCGAGGCCCCCGGCAGCACCGTGACGGCGATCCCCGCCTCCAGGGCGGCCGCGACGAGCCGCGCGCCCGGATCGCTGATCGCCGGCAGGCCCGCGTCGCTGACGAGCGCGATCCTCGCACCCGTCTCGAGGCGTGGCAGGACCTGCGCCGTCCGTGCGGCCTCGTTGTGCTCGTGGTAGCTGAGCAGCTCGGCTCGGATGCCGTGCGCAGTCAGGAGCTTGCGCGTTCGTCGCGTGTCCTCGCAGAGGACGAGCTCCGCCTCCGCGAGCTCGGCCAGCACGCGCAGGGTGACGTCCCCGAGGTTCCCGATCGGCGTCGCGCAGACGGCGAGCGGCATCGGCTAGCCGGCCGCGTCGAGCGCCTCGAAGGCGATCAGCGCCGCGCCGACCATCCCCGCCTCTTCGCCAAGCGACGCCGGGGCGACGCGGACGAGATCGCGCCCCGGCGGCAGCGCATCCCGCTTCAGCGTCTCGAGCGCCGGATCGAGCATGAGGTCGAGAGCGACACCAAACCCGCCGCCGATCACGATCAGCTCGGGATTGAAGATGTTGACGAGACTTGCCATGCCCGCGCCGAGACGCCTTCCCATCTCGTGCATCGCCTCGAGCGCCCGCTGATCGCCGCTGCGCGCTGCCTGGAGGAGCTCGTGCGCTCCCGCATCCGGTCCCAGCAGCTCCTTCGCGATGTCCGCGGCAGCACTCCCGGAGACCGATTGCTCGAAGTGCCCGTGGCCGGTGCAGAACCCACGGCACCGTGGCCCGTCGAACTCGAGCACCATGTGCCCGAGCTCGGCCGCCGCCCCCATCCAGCCGCGATACAGACGCTTGCCGAGGATCAGCCCGCCGCCGAGGCCGGTGCCGAGCGTGATCATGATCATCTCGGTCGTCCCCTTGCCGGCCCCGATCGTCCACTCCGCGACTGCCGCGGCGTTCGCGTCGTTGTCGACCGCGACTGGCAGGCCGAGGTACTCCTGCGCTCGCTCCCGGAGCGGCACGCCCGCGATCGGCACGTGGACGGAGAAGACCGACGAGCCGTCCCGCTGGTCGATCGTCGACGGAATGCCGATGCCGACTGCCCCGATCGTCTCGTCGCGAAGCGCGTCGACGACCTCCGCGAGACCGCGCAGGAACCCTTCCGCCGAGTCGGTCGGAGTCTCGCGGCGCTCGGTCCGGGCGATCGTCCCGTCCGGTTCGACGACACCGGCGAGGATCTTCGTCCCCCCCACGTCGATGCCGATAGCGCGCGTTTCCGCCATGGTGGCTGGCTACCATAACGCGCCGCATGGCCCCTGAAGAGAAGCCGTACCGCGTCTACCGCGGTGGACGCAGGGGCCCCAAGCTGCCGAAGCTCGCGCTCCCGTCGCGCAAGCCGGCGGCTTCGCCTTCGGGGAGGAACCGGCCACGGCGCCCGCCACGCTCCCGCGCCCGCGTCGCGCTCAAGTGGGCCGGGATCGCCTTCTCCGTCTTTCTCCTCTGGCTCGCAGCCTGGAGCCTTGCCGGCTACTTCTCGTTCCGGGACGGCGTCAAGGCGGCGAACAAGCGGCTGCCCGCGGCGGCGAAGCGGCAGCTCTCCGGCCGGGACAACTTCCTGATGACGAGCCCGACGACGATCCTCCTGCTCGGGACCGATACGCGTCCCGGGCGCGGACAGGGCGGGCTCCGGCACTCGGACTCGATCATGCTCGTCCGCACCGACCCGGACCACCACCGCCTCTTCTACCTCTCGATCCCGCGCGACCTCTGGGTCGACATCCCCGGCTACGGCTCGGACCGGATCAACACCGCGAACCAGATCGGTGGCGCGCCACTGGCGCTGAAGACGATCAAGGCGTTCACCGGCCTCGACATCGACCACGTCGTGATCGTCGACTTCCAGCGCTTCAAGGAGCTGATCGACCGGATCGGAGGCGTCGACGTCTACGTGCCGCACGCGATCCACTCGAACCGCTTCGACTGCCCGCTCAAGCCGGCGCAGTGCGCGACCTGGACCGGCTGGCACTTCGAGAAGGGCACGCAGCACATGAACGGTCGCCGCGCGCTCGCCTACTCGCGCGTGCGCGAGAACCAGCTCGACCCGGCCGACAACGACATCACGCGCGGGGAGCGGCAGCAGGCGGTCGCCCAGGCGATCACCAACAAGCTCGCCGGCGTCGGTACGTTCCTCCGATTGCCGTTCGCCGGCGACGACCTCCTGAAGCCGCTCGCCACCGACCTCGACGCAGGCGACTTTCTCGAGCTCGGCTGGGTGAAGTTCCGCGCCGACGGAGGTCGCGTAGTCCGCTGCCGACTCGGGGGCGACCTCGAGTCGATCAACGGCGCTTCCGTGATCCGCTCGTCCGAGGACAACCGCTCGGTGATCTCGATGTTCACGGACCAGTCGGCGCCGCAGCCGCCGAACCCCGGCCGTGGCGAGGACTTTCCTCCGGGCTGCCTTGTGGGAGGCGTGAAGCGCTAGCGGCTCAGGCCGGCTCGGCCTTCTTCGTATCGCTCTTCGCCTCAGCCTTCTCCGGCTTTTTCTCGCCGTCAGAAGGCTTCGCTGCTTCGCCGTCTCGCGAGTCGCGCTTGCGGCCGCCGCGCCCGTAGTCCGTCGAGTAGAAGCCCTTGCCCTTGAAGAAGATCGGCACCGGATGGAGCACCTTCTCGAGCGGGCTCGCACCGCAGACCTCGCACACCTCGGGCGGCGCGTCGTCCATGCGCTGGAACAGCTCGAACAGGTGTCCCTTGGGGCAACGGTACTCGTAGAGCGGCATGGAGATTCAAGGCTACCAGTGGCTTATTACGGTGAAATAGGGTCTCGTCGTGTCTGAAGCGGTCGTCGAGACACCGCGCGGCGGATCGGCCCGCGCGGCCGTCGCCGAGCGGTGGTTCGCGCTCGGGGTCGGAGCGTGCACCGCGGGCGTCGCGCTCTTCCTGTCATTGCGGCTGACGGCCTGGCCTCCGCACGAGGACGAGACGCTCGCGCTCTTCATCGGACGGAAGCGGCTCGACGGCGTGCTCGGCACGGTGCTGAACCAGCGTGGCGGAGCTCCGCTGCACTTCCTGTTCGCCTGGGCGGTGGCCCACTTGGGTGGTGGCCTCGTGGCGCTGAGGGCGGTGTCCGCGGCCTTCGCCGTTGCCAGCGTCCCCCTTTGCGCGTTGCTCTCGGCACGCCTCGCCGGGCGCGCCGTCGCGCTGACGACGACGGTGCTGCTCTCCGCCAGCTGGATGCTCCTCTTCCACGGGGTCTACGGCCGCATGTACAGCATCTTCCTCGTCACGAGCGTCCTCTCGTTCCTCGCGCTGCTCCGTGCCATCGAGCGCGGCGGCGCCGGCAGCTGGGCGTTGTGGGCCGCGGCGATGCTGCTCTGCATCGCATCGCATCCCTACGGCGCGCTCGTGCTCGCCTCGCAGATCGCGTACACGGCGGCGGTGCGTTCGCGTCTGCGTCAGGCGGCGATCGCCTTCGGCGCCGTGCTAGTGCTCGGGATCCCGTTCTGGCGCACCGATCTCGTGCTGGCGGGGCGGTTCGACGTGGGCGTCGGTGGAGGAGGCGAGAGGCTCGGCACGCCGTTCGACGTCCTCCGCTACCTATGGGCGACGCTCGGCGACTTCACGGCCGGCTACACGCCGGTGCTCGTCGTCATCGCCCTGCTCGGGGTCGTCGGGGCGGTCGTCCTCTTCCGAACGAACCGGAGGAGCATGCTGCTCGTCGCTTCCGTGATCGTCGTGCCGTCGGTCTTCCTGCTCCTCGGCCGCTTCGGCCAGTCCGCGGCGCCCGAGCCCAGACACCTGATCTTCGCGCTCCCCTTCGTCCTCACGATCGTCGCTGCCGGCCTGTTGCGCGTCTCGCGGCTCCTCGGGCGGCACGCGATCGTCGGGGTCGTCGTCGTGCTTGCCTTCCTCGTCGTGCTCGAGAGCGCGTGGGGCTGGCGGGAGACGCCCGACCTGTACCGGGGCGAGCCGGCGTCCCGGATCGCCGCGCGCAACGAGGCATCGGCGTGGCTCGCGAAGACGACGCGGCGAGACGACGTGCTGTTCGGCTACGACCCGCTGTTCCTCCAGGCCTGGCGGCGCGGCGGAGCACTGTCGCAGCGCGTCGTGCCGCGGGCAGACTCGCGCCTCGCCTTGAAGACGCTCGAGGCCGCGCCAAAGCCGCTCGGCCGTGGCGTCTGGGTGTTCGACACGAGCGACACCGGTAACGCGTCTCGGCGCGAGCGCGCGCCGCTTCGCCTGCCGCAACCGCGTGCGGCGTTCGAGGCGAAGGTGTTCGGGCCGTTCCTGATCATCCGCACGGTCGAGCCGACGGGCACGGTGCGGCAGTACCTCTCACTCGCGCGCCGCGCCCAGCTGACGGGCAAGTCGATTGCCGTCGGCGATGCGGACACGAATCTCCTGACGGTGCTCGGTGCGAGCGGGCGGCTGGCAGATCAGGTCCGCGACCGAGCCTCCGGCTCGGCCTCGACCGCCTCGCGGTAGCACGGCGCGTCCTCGAAGGCGGCCAGACCGACCGTGAGGCTCGGCGCCGCCGCGCGCCGGCGGCGGACCGCGGCGAGCGCCGCGAATGCCCCGAGCACGCCGCCGATCAGGATGTCCCGCAGGCGATAGCCTCGTCTGCCCTCGTCCATGCGACGATTCTACGAATGCTCGTGTGCACGCTCGGAGATCTCACGGTCGACGTCATCGTCCGCCTCCAGGCGCCCTTCACACCTGGCGACGACACGCCCGCGACGGCCTCGGTCGGCGCGGGCGGCCAGGCGGCGAACGTCGCGGCGTGGTGCGTGGCGTGCGGCGCCGAGGCGCAGCTGATCGCGAAGCGCGGCAGCGGGCCGGCGGCGGAGCTTGCGGTATCGGAGCTCGAGCGGCGCGGTGTCGAGCTCGTAGGGCCTGTCGTCGACCACCCGGGGGCGGTCGTCGTCTCCGTGGCCAGCAAGGAGGAGCAGCGGTCGATGCTCACAGATCGTGGGCCTGCGCCCGGCCTTCGCGCGGAGGAGCTCGACGTGGGCTGGCTCCGCGGCTGCGACGCATTCCATCTCTCCGGCTACGCGCTGCTCGAGGGGCCGATCGCGGACGCGGGGGCGAAAGCGGCGGGCGCCGCGCGTGCCCAGGGAGCGCGAATCAGCGTCGATCTGGCGTCGGCGGCGGGCATCTACGCGGTTCGGAGCCGCACGCGTGGCCGCACGCCTCGGGCAGCTGGAGCCGGACGTCGTCTTCGCCGGCGATGGCGAGCTCGAGGCTCTCGGCGCGACGCCCTCGGCGGCGACGCTCGTCGTCAAGCACGGGGCCGACGGCGTGACCGTCACGTCAGGCGGCGGGCGGCACGAGCACGCGGCGCTGCCGGTGGACGTCGTCGACTCGACCGGCGCGGGCGACGCGCTCGCCGCCGGATTCCTCGTCGGCGGCATCGAGCTCGGCCTCGAGGCGGCAGCGCGCTGCCTCGCCACGGCGGGTGCGATGCCGTGAGCGAGCTCGTGGTCGCATCGGAGGAGGTGCGCGAGGCGCTGGCCGCCGGGCGGCCCGTGGTCGCGCTCGAGACGACGATCGTCGCGCACGGGTTCCCCGCGGGCGAGGGCTTCGCCGTCGGACAGGAGTGCGAAGGGCGGATCCGCGGCGGCGGTGGCGTGCCGGCAACGGTTGCCGTGCTCGACGGCACGGTTCGGGTCGGGCTCCAGGAGACGGAGCTCGAGCGTGTGGCCGCCGCCGGGGCGGCCGCACGGAAGGTGAGCCCACGCGACCTCGCAGCGTGCGTCGCCGACGGTGCGATCGGCGCGACGACGGTCGGCGGGACGCTCGCGGCGATCCGCTCGCTCGGCATCCGCACGATGGCCACCGGAGGCATCGGCGGCGTCCACCGCGGGTACGAAAGCAGGCTGGACGTGTCAGCCGACCTGCCCGAGCTCGCGCGCTCGCAGACGGTCGTCGTCTGCTCCGGGGTCAAGTCGCTGCTCGACGTCCCGGCCACGCTCGAGCTGCTCGAGACGCTCGGCGTGCCCGTGCTCGGCTACGCGACGGACACGGTCCCTCTCTTCTACGCGCGCGGCGGCGGCCCGCCCGCGCCGACCCGCGTCGATGCGCCCGAACAGGTTGCCCGCATCGCGGCGGCGCACTGGTCGCTCGGGGGCTCCGGCATCCTCGTCACGCGCCCGCCCGACCCCGAGCTCGACGACGTGGAGCCGTTGATCGAGCAGGCGCTGGCCGCGGCGATGACGGAGGGAGTGGACGGTCAGCGCGTCACGCCGTACGTGCTCGCATTCCTCCACGAGCGGAGCGGCGGTGAGACGCTCGAGGTCAACCGTCGGCTTGCCGCGGACAACGCAGCGCTCGCCGTCGAGGTCGCCGCCGCGCTCGCGTCTGGCTGAGATGGCCGTCTACGAGAGCGACCCCGACGCGGCGCCGGACGACGAGTTCGAGCCCGGCACGCTCGGCCATCTGGTCCCCGGAAACCGTGCGCGGCTGCTCGACGCCCGACGGACGCCGGTCGTCGTGCGAGGCGTGTCTGTAGATCGGGGCACCTTCGACGTGGAGATAGCGGCGTTCGAGGACACGGGCGCCGTCTGGGAGCTGGAGGCGGAGCGAGCATCTCGCTTCCAGTTCCACCCGGGGCAGGCGACCGCGGACGCGGCGACCGTGAATGCGCTCGAGGAGGCGATCGCGCGGTTCGACCGGCCGCTCTCGATCGCCGCCTCGGAAGAGCGCGCGGCGACGGAGACGCTGATCGCAGCCGAGCGCGAGCGCGCCCGCGCGTTCATCCCGGGCGCGTCGCCCTTCGACGCCCTCGAGCGCTTCCTCGGAGAGGTCGGCCTGGTTGAGCTGGAAGAGGCATTCGCGAGCCGCTACGTCTCGAACGCGAGCTCGGGCGAGCTGGTCAAGGGCCACGCGATCGTGCTCGCGCAGCTCGGCCTCTGCCCCTACCACGGCAAGGTCGTCCGCTCGCCCGATCTCTTCGCGGGCGAGTGGACGGAAGAGCGCCGCGCGGCGCACGTCGTCGCCCGGCTCGCATTCGTGCGCGAGCTGTTCACACCGGGCGGCGAGCGCATGACCCTCTACCGTGGGCTCGCGAGCGAGCGCCCGTTCGACCCGCCGAGCGGCGCGTCGTTCGTCTCGGCCACGTTCGATCCGGCTGTCGCAGAGGCGCACTTCGCAGGCGGGCGGGCGACCGTCGCTGCTGCGCTCTATCGCCAATCGGTGCCCATCGAGCGACTGTTCATGACCTACAGGGAGACGAAGGCGATGAACCGGCAGTTCGCAGAATCGGAGGCCATCCTCCTCGGCGACCCCGCCAGCCCCCTGTTCTAGCTCGCTAGCTCGTCGATCCGCCCCGCGGCCCGCTCGAGCCCGCCCTCGTCGAAGAGGAACGGCGTCGCGTTCGGGACCGCGTGTGCAGGACCGTCGAGCTCGGACGACCCGGCGGCGCCGTTCAGCGCATAGCGAATCGGGATCTCGTGGCAGACAACGAGCGTGCAGCCGGACGGATGCGCCAGCAGCTCCCGGAAGCCCCGCGCGTAGCGGCGGGCGGCGTCATTGAGGCTCTCGCCGCCCGGGAACGGGTCGTCACGCGTGTGCGCATGCTTCCACGCGTCGTAGTCGTCGTGCGTCTCGCCCTCGAGCTCCCCGATGGCGATGTCGTCGAGGAGCGGTTCGACGTCGAGCGGCAGCGAGCGGCCCGCGAGCGCGATCTCGGCCGTCTCCCGCGTCCGCCCGAAGCGCGTGCAGACGCAGCGCTCGAGCCGCAGGCCGGTCAGCTCCTGGCCGAGCAACCGCGCCTCTTCACGGCCCGTGTCCGTGAGCGGCACCGGCCGACCGGGATCGCCGTTCACGCGCCGTTCCGCGTTCAGCAGCGAGTGTGCGTGTCGCGTGAGAACGAAGAGGCGGCTCAACCGAGCTGCTGGAGCAGCTTGTCGATCTCCATCAGCTCGTAGCTCTCGAGCTTCGAGCTGCCGCGCGAGCCGAGCTGCACGGACACCCGGGCGATGGTCTCGGCGTTCGGCGCCTCGACGACGTTCACGAAGTCGTACGGGCCGAGGCACGCCCATTGGTGGAGCACCTTGGCGCCGAGCTCCTCGACGTCCTTGTTCACCTCTTTCAGGCGCTCGGGGTTGGCGTTCAGCGTCTGGACGCCCTTCGCGGTCAGGCGCGAGAGCATGAGATACGTGGGCATCGCTCCTCCTTCAGCCGTTGGACGCGTGCGACTTTACTGCGGCGCGAGCGAGCTGGTGCCCGTAGAGCTGAGCCGCACCGATGAAGAGGACGGGCGTCAGCACGAGCGTCGAGAGGAACGCCGCTGCCTGGATCGCGTGGCCGCTCGCGCCGTAGATCGCGAGCGCCATCGCCTGCCCGGTGAGGAAGACGAGCAGGCCAAGCGTGCCGACCGTGCCGAACGCGTGCAGGAAGTCGACTCGTCCGAGCGCGAAGCCACGGCGGAGGGCGGCGCGGACGCCGAGCTCCTCGGCGACGGCCGCGGGCACCGCCATTCCGAGAAGCGCCAGCCAGGCGACGCCGGGGAGAAACGCGACGAAGAGCACTGGCGCCGGCAGATAGACAAGCGCGCCTGCGAAGAACGCCATCAGGAGCGTTCGTCGGGACGGGCTCTTGCCGACGACCATTGCCGACGCCGCGACGTAGGACGCCGTGAAGACGACAAGGCCTCCCCCCGCCGCCAGTGCGGCCGCAGGCGTGCGGCTGAGCTGTGCAATCACGGCCGCGAGCACTGCCGGCCCGAGCCCGAGGGCGAGGCAGGGCCAGAAGTGGTTGGCGTAGAAGCGAAGAGTGTCCGCGACGAGCTGGCCGATCGTCTGCTCCGCCAGCGGCGTAGCGGCAGGAGTGGCGGGCTTCGCCTTCGACGCGGGCTCCGTCGCCATGCGACCTACGCTACCCAAGGCAACCGCATGGGGGACAGGGTTCATCTTGTCCCCCATCCCGTACACTGCGCGCCGTGGGACGAGGATCTCGAGGAAGCGTCCGCTGGAAGGCGGATCGTCAGCGGAAGAAGAAGGCGCGCGGAGTGAAGAAGTCCGCCGACGCCGGCACGACTCGTAAATCCAAGCGCTAGACAGCCACGCGAGCCGCCCGCTCGAACGCGAGCTCGCCGTCCGAGACGTCCACGCGCACGACGTCGCTTTCCGTGAACTCACCTTCGAGGAGAAGCTTCGCTAGCGGGTTCTCGACGAGCCGCTGTAGGGCGCGCTTCAACGGCCGGGCGCCGTAGGTCGGGTCCCAGCCCGCTTCGGCGATCTGCTCCTTCGCCGCGTCGGTCAGCTCGATCTCGATGCCGCGCTCAGCAAGCCGCTCGCGCAGGCGCGCGAGCTGGAGCTCGACGATCTCCGCGATCTGCTGGCGCGAGAGCGGCTGGAACTCGACGATCTCGTCGATCCGGTTCAGGAACTCGGGCCGGAAGTGGTCCGTGAGCGCCGCAGCCGAGCGGATGTTCGAGGTCATGATCACGACGGTGTGCCGGAAGTCGACCGTGCGGCCGTGGCCGTCGGTCAGGCGACCGTCGTCGAGGATCTGGAGCAGGACATCGAACACCTCCGCGTGCGCCTTCTCGATCTCGTCGAGCAGGACCACGGAATACGGGCGCCGCCGCACGGCTTCGGTCAGCTGGCCGCCCTCCTCGTAGCCGACATAGCCGGGCGGAGCGCCGACGAGTCGTGACACCGTGTGCCGCTCCTGGTACTCGGACATGTCGAGGCGCACCATCGCCCGCTCGTCATCGAACATGAACTCGGCGAGCGCCCGGGCGAGCTCGGTCTTACCGACGCCGGTCGGGCCGAGGAAGACGAACGAGCCGATCGGGCGGTCGGGATCCTGGAGCCCCGAGCGCGCCCGGCGCAGCGCATTGGACACGGCCTCGACCGCGTCCTCCTGGCCGATCACACGATCGTGAAGCCGCTCCTCCATGTGGATCAGCTTCTCCGTCTCGCCCTCCAGCAGCCGGGAGACCGGGATGCCCGTCCAGCGGCCGACGACGAAGGCGACGTCGTCCTCGTCGACCTCCTCCTTGACCATCGGGTCTCCCTCCGCCGCCTCGCGCTCGGACAGCTCCGCCTCGAGCGCCGGCAGGTCGCCGTAGCGGATCTCAGCCACGCGCTGGAGATTGCCCTCGCGCTCGGCGCGCTCGGCCTCCATCCGCAGCTCGTCGATCGTCCGCGTGATCTCCTTCACACGCTCTAGCGCCTCCTTCTCCTTCGCCCAGCGCGAGCCAAGCTCGTCACGAACGGCCTTCGCGTCGGCGAGCTGCCGCTCGAGCGGCTCGCGCACGTCGTCCGACTCCTTCGCCATCGCTGCGAGCTCGATCTCGAGCTGCGTCACGCGGCGCTCGGCCTCGTCGAGCTCGATCGGCGACGAGTCGATCTCCATCCGCACGCGCGACGCGGCCTCGTCGACCAGGTCGATCGCCTTGTCGGGGAGAAAGCGGCCGGAGATGTAGCGGTCGGAGAGAACTGCGGCTGCGACGAGAGCGGCGTCGCGGATGCGGATGCCGTGGTGCGCCTCGTAGCGCTCCTTGAGGCCGCGCAGGATCGCGATCGAGTCGGCGACGGACGGCTCGCCGACGAAGACCGGCTGGAAGCGGCGCTCGAGCGCAGCGTCCTTCTCGATGTGCTCGCGGTACTCGTCGAGCGTCGTGGCGCCGATCGCGCGCAGCTCGCCGCGGGCGAGCATCGGCTTCAGCATGTTCGCCGCGTCGACGGCCCCCTCGGCCGCGCCCGCGCCGACGATCGTGTGCAGCTCGTCGATGAACAGGATCAGCCCGCCTTCTGCGCCCTGAATCTCGGCGAGCACGGCCTTCAGGCGCTCCTCGAACTCGCCGCGGTACTTCGCGCCGGCGAGCAGCGCGCCGATGTCGAGCGCCCAGACCCGCTTGCCCTTGAGGCCCTCCGGGACGTCGCCCGCGACGATCCGCTGGGCGAGACCCTCGACGATCGCCGTCTTGCCTACGCCGGGGTCGCCGATCAGCACGGGGTTGTTCTTCGTCCGCCGGGAGAGCACCTGGATCACTCGGCGCACCTCCTCATCACGCCCGATCACCGGGTCGAGCTTGCCGCTCTCGGCGAGCGCGGTCAGGTCGCGGCCGTACTTCTCGAGCGCCTGATACGAGCCCTCGGGATCCTGCGACGTCACGCGCTGCGAGCCGCGGACGTCCTTGATGCGCTGGAGGAGCGCGTCGCGCGGGACCACGTCGAGCGCGAGCAGGAGGTGCTCGACGGACACGTACTCGTCGTCCATCGCCCGCGCCTCCTCGAGCCCGCTGTCGAGCGCGGCGGACAGCTCGGTCGAGATCCGCGGCTGCTGCGCGGCGCCCGCGACGGACGGCTTCTGCGCGAGCATCGCCTCCGCCTCGGCGCGTAATGCCGCGGCGTCGGGCACGAGCGTGCGCGGCAGCTCCTGGTCGAGCAGGCTCAGCGCGAGGTGCTCCGGATAGACCTCCGGGTTCCCGCGGCGGCGCGCGTCCTCGACGGCCGCGCCGACCGCCTCCTGCGACTTGATCGTCAGCCTCTGGAAGTCCGTCACGCGCTCCTCTTCCTGGGCAGCCGTAGCTCGGCCTGCGCCTCGGAGTAGAGGACGACGTCGCGGCGGTACTGTCGGTGGACGGTCTCGACCGCCTCGCGCATCTCCCGCTCGAGGCGCGCGAACTGCGCGCGCAGCCGCTCGAGCTCGTCCTCCATCGCGAGCACCCGCTCGACGCCGGTGAGGCTGAGCCCGAGCTCGCTCGTCAGCCGCTGGATCGCCCGTAGTCGGTCGAGGTCTGCATCGGAGTAGAGACGCGTCCCGCCGGGCGTGCGCCCCGGGCGCACGAGCCCCTTCGTCTCGTACATCCGCAGCGTCTGCGGGTGCATGCCGACGATCTCTGCTGCGACGGAGATCATGTAGCAGGGCCTGGTTTCGCTCACGAGAACGCGTCCGCGCGCGGGTTCTCGGCCGACGCCTTCTTGAGCTCCTCGAGCGCCTCGCGCTCGGCCTTCGACAGCTTGGACGGCACCGTCACGCGGACGCGCGCGATCAGGTCGCCCCGGCCCGAGCCCTTGAGCTTCGGCGCGCCGTGGCCCTTCATCCGCAGCAGGCGGCCGTCCTGGGTGCCCGCGGGAATCTTGAGCGAGAGCCTGCCGTCGGGAGTCGGCACCTCGACGGTCGCGCCGAGCGCCGCCTCCGGATAGGTGACGGGCACCTCGAGCTCGAGGTCGGAGTCGCCGCGACGGCGATAGAGCTTCGACGGCGCAACCCGTGCCACGACGTAGAGATCGCCGGCCGGGCCGCCGCCGTAGCCGGCCTCGCCCTTGCCGCGGAGCCGGATTCGCGTGCCGTCCTTCGCGCCGGCGGGGATCTTGACCTTGAACTTGCGCGTGCGTCGCTCGCGCCCGGTACCGCGACACGTCGGGCACGGGTCCTCGATCACGGTGCCGTTCCCGCGGCAACGGGGACACGGCTGTGAGAGGGCGAACAGCCCCTGCGCCTCCGAGACGACCCCGCGCCCACCGCACTGCGGGCAGACGATCGGCGCCGTCCCCTTCTTCGCACCGGAGCCTCCACAGTCGGAGCACGCCGTCTCGAGCGAGACGGGGATCGTCGTCTCGATGCCCTTGAGCGCGTCCTCGAAGGAGAGGTTGACCGATACCTCGACGTCCGAGCCGCGACGACCCCGCTCGCGCCTCGGCGCGGCAGTACGGCCGCCGAAGAGCCCGCCGAGCAGGTCGCCGAGATCGCCGAAGTCCCCGAAGTCGAAGGTGAACGATCCGCCCGGCCCGAACTGCGGTCGACCGCCGGGAGAGCCCCACGAGTCGTACTGCTGTCGCTTCTCGGAGTCCGAGAGGACGTCGTACGCCGCCTGGACCTCCTTGAACTGCTCCTCCGCCTCCTTGTCGCCCGGGTTCTTGTCCGGGTGGTACTTGCGAGCGAGCTTGCGGTACGCCTTCTTGATCTCGTCCTGCGCAGCGCCCTTCTCGACCCCGAGCACCTCGTAGAGGCTTCTAGTCGTCCGCGTCGCCACCGGCGCTCACCACCACTCTCGCGGGCCGGACCACGCGATCGCCGACCCTGTAGCCCTTCTCGATCACCTCGAGCACCGTGCCCTCGGGCTCGGTCGAGGGCTGCGTCAGCAATGCCTCGTGGACGTGCGGGTCGAACACGCCGTCGGCGTCGATCTCCACGAGGCCCTCGCGGCCGAGGGCATCGCGGAGCGCTCGGTGGACGAGGCGGACGCCCTCCTCGAGCGAGGCCTCGTCGTGCTCGGTCGCCGCCTTCAGCGCCCTCTCGAGGTTGTCGAGCACGGGCAGGAGCTCGCGGACGAGCCGTTCGTGTGCGCGCGCGACGAGGCTCTCCTGGTCGCGCGCGACGCGCTTCTTGTAGTTGTCGAAGTCGGCCGCGACCCGCTGGAGGTCGGCGAGACGCTCGTCCCGCTCGGCCTCCAGCTCGGCGATCCGCTGGAGCTGGTGGTCACTCGTCGGGGGAACCTCCCGGTTCCCCCGATCCCCCTCCCCTGGTCCATCTTCACGGACAGGAGGAGACTCCGTCGACGACTTCGAGCGCCCAGTCGGGTCGCTTGTCACGACTGGGCTCCTCCCTCGTCGACGACCTCGTAGTCGGCGTCCTCGACCACCTCGTGCTCGTCGGCCGAGGCGCCGTTGCCGTCACCGGCCTGCTGCGAGGAGGCGTCGTTAGCCTTTGCGTACACCGCCTCGGCCAGCGCGTGCGAGGCCTCAACGAGAGCGGCGGTCTTCGCCTGCACCTCGGCGAGGTCGGAGCCCTTGAGCGCCTCGTTCAGCTCCATGATCCGGCCCTCGATCGTGCCCGCGACCGACTCGTCGAGCGAGTCGCGGTTCTCCTTGAGCGCCTTCTCCGTCTGGTAGACGAGGTTCTCGCCCTCGTTCTTCGCGTCGGCGAGCTCGCGGAGCGCGTGCGCCTCCTCAGCGTGCGCCTCGGCGTCGCGCACCATCTGCTCGACCTCATCCGAGGACAGGCCGGAGCCGCCCTCGATCCGGATCTGCTGCTCGTTCTGAGTGCCGAGATCCTTGGCCGAGACGTTGAGGATGCCGTTTGCGTCGATGTCGAACGCGACCTCGATCTGCGGCATGCCGCGCGGCGCCGGCGGAATGCCGACGAGCTGGAACTTGCCGAGCGTCTTGTTGTACATCGCCATCTCGGACTCGCCCTGGAGCACGTGGATCTCGACGGACGGCTGGTTGTCCTCCGCGGTCGAGAACGTCTCCGACTTCCGGTTCGGGATCGTCGTGTTCCGCTCGATCAGCTGGGTGAACACACCGCCCTTCGTCTCGATGCCGAGCGACAGCGGCGTCACGTCGAGCAGCAGGACGTCCTTCACCTCGCCCTTCATCACGCCGGCCTGGATGGCAGCGCCGACGGCGACCACCTCGTCGGGGTTGACGCCCTTGTGCGGCTCCTTGCCGAGCAGCTCCGTCACCTTCTCCTGGACCGCCGGCATGCGCGTCATGCCGCCGACGAGCACGACGTGGTCGATCCCGGAGGCGTCGACGCCGGCGTCTGCCAGCACCTGCTTCGTCGGCCCGACGGTGCGCTCGAGCAGGGAGCTCGTCAGCTCGAGCAGCTTCGCCCGCGTCAGCTGCATGTCGAGGTGCTTCGGCCCCTCGGCGATGAACGGGAGGTTGATCTGCGTCGTCATCGTCGACGACAGCTCGATCTTTGCCTTCTCCGCGGCGTCGTAGAGCCGCTGAAGCGCAACCGGGTCCTGCGACAGGTCGGCGCCGTGGTCCTTCTTGAACTCCGCCACGAGCCAGTCGACGACCGCCTTGTCGAAGTCGTCGCCTCCAAGGTGGTTGTCGCCGGAGGTGGCCTTGACGTGAAACGTCCCGTCACCGAGCTCGAGCACGGAGGCATCGAACGTGCCGCCGCCGAGGTCGAAGACGAGGATCGTCTGGTCCTCCTCCTTGTCGAGCCCGTAGGAGAGCGAGGCCGCCGTCGGCTCGTTGATGATCCGGAGCACCTCGAGGCCGGCGATCTTGCCGGCGTCCTTCGTCGCTTCACGCTGCGCGTTGTTGAAGTACGCGGGGACGGTGATCACGGCCTCCGTCACCGACTCGCCGAGGTACGACTCCGCGTCGGTCTTCAGCTTCTGCAGGATCATCGCGCTGATCTCGGGCGGCGCGTACTCCTTGCCACCCGCCATCACACGGACGTCGT
The DNA here is from genome assembly GCA_963773055.1 of uncultured Actinomycetes bacterium. Taxonomy (GTDB): domain Bacteria; phylum Actinomycetota; class Thermoleophilia; order Gaiellales; family Gaiellaceae; genus PALSA-612. The sequence goes on from CAVYZL010000006.1 coordinate 1,135,050, forward strand.
CGTTCGGGCCTTTGACGACCTCGTACGGAACGATCGTCATCTCGTCCGAGACCTCGTCCGTCTTGCGGCCCATGAACCGCTTGATCGAGAAGACCGTGTTCTCGGGGTTCGTCACCTGCTGCCGCTTCGCGGGTGCGCCGACGAGGCGCTGCCCGTCCTTCGTGAACGCGACGACGGACGGAGTCGTGCGCCCGCCTTCCGCGTTCGGGATCACCGTGGGCTCTCCGCCTTCGATCACCGCCATGCACGAGTTCGTCGTGCCGAGGTCGATGCCGATTACCTTTGCCATGGTTCTGCCTCCAGGATCGAGTCTTGTCGTAGAAGAAAATCTAAGTCTTAGAGTAGCAACTTACACCGGGTAGGCTGCAAGCCGTGGCGGATCCTCGCGTCGACAGCTACGCGAAGCTGCTCGTGGAACGGTGTGTCGACGTGCAGCCGGGCTGGCAGGTGCTAGTTCGCTCGTCGCCCGATGGGCGTCCGCTGGTCGATGCTGTCGTCCGCCAGATCGCCCGGCGCGGCGCCTACGCCCTGCCCCGATACGGCTTCTCGCCGTTCTCGACCTGGGTGACCGAGGCCTCCGACGAGCTCCTCGGGACGTTCGCCGAGATCGACGCGTTCGAGCTGGACAGCTCCGATTGCCTCGTCGTGATCGAGGCGCCGGAGAACACCCGGGACGGCTCCGACATTCCCGCCCAGCGCCTCGGCCTCCGCCGCCAGGCCATGCGCCCCCATGCCGAGCCCTTCTTCGACGGCACGAAGTCGTGGGTCGGCTGCCAGTTCGCGACCGCCGCGCTCGCCCAGGATGCGGGCATGGCCCTCACCGCTTTCGAAGACTTCCTCTACGGCGCGGTACTCGTCGACTGGGACGCGCTCGGCGAGCGGATGCAGCGGATCGCGGATCGCTTCGACGCCGGTGAGCAGGTGCGCGTGACGGGCGACGGCACGGACCTCACGTTCAGTCTGGCCGGGCGGACGGGCTGCGTGGACGCGGTCGGGGCGAACATGCCCGGCGGCGAGGTCTTCTACAGCCCCGTCGAGGAGTCGACCGAGGGCGTCGTCACCTTCTCCGAGTATCCGGCCTGCTACGCGGGGCGCGCGGTCGAGAACGTCATGCTCCGCTACGAGGGTGGCCGCGTCGCCGAGGCGAGCGCGAGCTCGAACGAGGACTTCCTAATCGCAACGCTCGACATGGACGAGGGCGCCCGCGTGGTCGGCGAGTTCGGGATCGGCTGCAACCCCGGCATCCAGCGGCACACGAAGAACACGTTGTTCGACGAGAAGATCGAGGGCACGGTGCACTTTGCCATCGGGAACGGGTTCCCGTTCCTCGGCGGGACGAACGTCAGCGCCGTCCACTGGGACATGGTCAAGGACCTGCGGCCGGGCGGGACGATCGAGCTCGACGGTGAGGTCGTCCAGCGCGACGGAGCCTGGCTGATCTAGTGATCGCCGGCGACCCGCGCATCGAGCGCTACGCGAAGCTCCTCGTCGAGCGGTGCCTCGACGTCCAGCCCGGCTGGGAGGTGCTGATCCGCTCGACGCCGCTCGCGAGACCGTTGCTCGAGGAGCTGCAGCGCCAGATCGCCCGTCGCGACGCCTACGCGATCCTCCGTCTCAGCTACGACATGTGGCCGCTCGACAACGGCTGGATCTCCGAGGCGCCCGAGGAGCTGCTCGACGAGCTGCCCAAGGTCGACCACTACGCGTGCGAGCGCATGGACGCGCGGGTCACGCTCGACGCGCCCGAGAACACGCGCGCCGCGGCCGAGGTCCCGGCCGAGCGGCTCGCCCGCGCCAACAAGGCCGCGAAGGTCTTCTACCTCCGCACGATGACCGGAGAGATTCCCTGGGTGAGCTGCCAGTTCCCGACAAACGCGCTCGCGCAGGAAGCCGGGCTTACGCTCGCGCAGCTGACCGAAGTCATCTTCAGCGCCTGCCTGCTCGACTGGGACGCGGAGGGCGACCGCATGCGCCGCTATGCGGAGCGCTTCGACGCGGCCGACCACGTGCGTCTCGTGGGCAGCGGCACCGACCTGACGATCAGCCTCACCGATCGACACGGCGAGGTCGACGACGGGCGCAAGAACATGCCCGGCGGCGAGTTCTTCTTTGCGCCCGTCGAGGACTCGGCCAGGGGCGTGATCGAGTTCTCCGAGTGGCCGGCGGTCAAGGACGGGCACGAGCTCGAGGGCATCCGCCTCGAGTTCGAGGACGGTCGAGTCGTCGACGCGTCCGCCCGGAAGGGCGAGGAGCTCCTGTTCAAGACCCTCGACACGGACGGCGGCTCGCGCTGCCTCGGCGAGCTCGGGATCGGGTGCAACCCGGGCATCACGCGTTACATGAAGAACGTCCTCTTCGACGAGAAGATCAACGGCTCGATCCACCTCGCTCTCGGCCAGAGCTACACGTCGATCGGCGGGCAGAACGAGAGCTCGATCCACTGGGACATCGTCAAGGATCTCCGTGACGGGGGTCGCATCGAGCTCGACGGCGTCGTGGTCCAGCAGAACGGCGCCTGGACGATCTAAGTCCGTGAAGAACGTCGCCCTCGCGACGTGCTCGGCGCTTCCGGAACTCGACGCGGACGATCGGCCGCTCGTGCCGGCGCTCGCCGAGCGAGGAGTGTCCGCCCAGCCTGCTGTCTGGGACGACCCGGTCGTAAACTGGGCCGCCTTCGACCTCGTCGTCATCCGGTCGACGTGGGACTACGCCGAGCGGCGCGATGCCTTTCTCACCTGGGCGAGCTCGCTCGAGCGTGTCGTCAATCGGTTCCCCGTCCTCGAGTGGAGCTCGGACAAGGCGCGCTACCTCGTCGATCTCCGGGCGGCTGACGTGCCGATCGTCCCGACGTCGTTCGTCGCCCCCGGCGAGCGCCTGACCCCACGCGACGGTCCCTTCGTCATCAAGCCGTCGATCTCTGCTGGCGGGCGGATGTCCGCGCGGTTCGGCGCGGACGAGATCGACGCGGCGGCAGCGCTGGTCGGACGCATCCACGGCGATGGCCGGGTGGCGATGGTGCAGCCATTCGTCGACGGCGAAGAGCGCTCGCTCGTCTACGTCGATGGGGAGTATTCCCACGCGCTTTCGCGGCGAGCGCCGCTTCCGGCGGGCCGAGAGCGCCCGGGGCTCTACCTCGACGAGCAGCTCGCGCGCGCCGCCGCGACCACGGCCGAGCGAGCTGTCGCCGACGCGGCCATCGCCTGCTCGCCCGAGCCCACCCTCTACGGCCGCGTCGATCTCCTCGCTGGGGCGGTGCTCGAGCTCGAGCTCGTCGAGCCCTCGCTCTACCTCGAGTACGGCTACGGCGCGGTCGAGCGCTTTGCCGACGCGATCGCCGAAGCGCTCAGCTGACGGCGCGTTTCGCCGCCTCGAGCCAGCGCCGGCGGATGAGGCCGGAGAACGGCCCGACGACGCGCCAATAGCGTCCGAACGCACGGCGAGCGTCGTCGTCGACTGCGGCGATCCGCGTCTCAGTCGAGAGACGGCTGTGCGCGTGACCGACCGGCTCGGCGCGGATGTCGATCGCGACCCGCACCGTGCCCGGCCCGGCCTCGTCCAGCGGACGAAGCCCACCGCCCGGTCGCCACGGAGTGCCCGACGCCGCCGCGACGACCTCCGCGTGCGTACGCGCGACCACGTTGAAGCTGCGGCCGCCGGAGAGGAGCTCGCCGAGGGTCCGGTCGGCAGAGAGCCCACGCGCACGAAGGAGCAGGCGCACGACCGGGTCGCTCCCGACGGGAAGGTTCCACACGGCATCGAGGGCACGATCCGGCGCGCATGGAAGCTCGATCGCGTGCGTTTCGTGCCAGTCGTACGTCGGGAGAACGTCGTCCAGGAGCGGCACGGCCCGGATCCTCGCACGGGACGTGGCCGCTACGCTGGCGCCGTGACCGTCACCGACACGCTCGACCGCCCGCTCCGCGATCTCCGGATCTCAGTCACCGACCGGTGCAACTTCCGCTGCGTCTACTGCATGCCGAAGGAGGTCTTCGGGCGGGAGTACGCGTTTCTCGAGCGGAAGGAGCTGCTCACCTTCGAGGAGATCGAGCGCGTGGCTCGCGTCTTCGTCGAGCAAGGCGTGCAGAAGCTTCGAGTCACGGGCGGCGAGCCGCTCATCCGCCGCGACCTCGACCGTCTGATTGCGCTGCTCTCGGCGCTCGGCGACCTCGACATCGCGTTGACGACGAACGGCGCCCTCCTCGCCCGGAACGCCGAGCGCCTTGCCAACGCCGGCCTGTCACGCGTGACGGTGAGCCTCGACTCGCTCGACGACGACATCTTCCGGGCGATGAACGATGTCGACTTTCCCGTGGCGCAGGTCCTCGAGGGAATCGATGCCGCGGCGGCCGCGGGCCTGCCGGTGAAGGTGAACGTGGTCGTCAAGCGCGGCCTCAACGACGGCTCGATCGTCGACATGGCGCGCTTCTTCCACGGCTCCGGGCACGCGCTCCGCTTCATCGAGTACATGGACGTCGGCCACACGAACGGGTGGCGGATGGACGACATCGTGCCGGCCGCGGAGATCGTTGCCGCCGTCGACGCCGTCCTCCCGCTCGAGCCCGTTGACCCCGCGTACCGCGGCGAGGTGGCCGGGCGCTTCCGCTACCGGGACGGCGGCGGCGAGGTCGGCGTGATCGCGTCGGTCACCCAGCCGTTCTGCGGCGACTGCACACGCGCACGGCTCTCGGCTGACGGACAGCTCTACACGTGCCTGTTCGCTGATGCGCGGTCACGACCTCCGTGCACTGCTTCGCTCCGGCGCTTCGGACGACGACCTCGGCGACACGATCGGCGGGATCTGGCGACGCCGTATCGACCGCTACTCCGAGCTCCGGACCGCGGAGACAGCGTCCCTGCCCAAGGTGGAGATGTCGTTCATCGGTGGCTGACGCTTCCTCGAAGTGATCCCCGTGCGGCCCTGCGTGGGATCCGCGGACATGGTTAGAATCGGACCTGCCGTGGCGGAAGCAAGCTTGTTGGACCGAGCATGACAGCGGCGGTCGCCGCAATCGGAAACCGATACTTGCCGCGGGGCTGGCGCGACTTCGGACGCCAGCTCGCGATCTGGTTCGGATTCCTCCTGGCCTACCAGGTCGTACGCGGCATCGCCGACCGCAACCCGACGCGTGCCTTCGAGAACGGCCTGCGCGTGATCGGCGTCGAGAAGCACGTGACCGGCCTGTTCGAGCTGTCGTTGCAGCAGGTGATCAGCTCGTCGCAGTTCCTCACCGCGGCCGTCTCGTGGACGTACTGGAACTCGGAGTTCACGGTCGTCGGGCTGACGCTGCTCTGGGTCTATCTTCGCCGCAACGAATCGTTCTACCGCTTTCGGAACTGGATCCTGCTCGCCAACGCCATCGGGCTGATCGGCTACATTCTCGCGCCGACCGCGCCGCCGCGGATGTTCCAGGCGCTCGGATTCAAGGACACGCTGTTCGAGTTCGGCTCGCTGAACCACGGCTCGGGCCTGATCGAGCTCGCGTCGAACCCGTACGCCGCGATGCCGAGCCTCCACGCGGCTGACGCATTCATCGTCGGGGTGAGCATGGCGCTGATCGTCCGGAGCCGGTTCGCGAAGGCAATCTGGCTCGCATGGCCGGCGTGGGTCTCTTTCTCGGTCATGGCCACTGCCAACCACTTCTGGCTCGACATCGCGGCAGGGATCCTCGTCGCGATCATCGCGGGAGCGATCATCTATCGCAAGTCGCTCCGCCGGGCGCTCCACCGGCGCCACCCGGCCGTCGCTATCCGCTAGCCCGTGAGCGAGCGCCAGCCCGCACCCGAGCGGGTGAAGAGCGCGTACCAGTCCGAGGTGCGCCGGATCGCGTCGCGGTCGATGGAAGGCCTCGCCGAGACGCGGCTGACGCCGACGGCGCTGACGACGGCAGGCGTGCTCACCTGCCTCCTGTCGGCGGTCGTCGTCTACTTCGAGTACCGCAACCAAATCCTCTTCTACTGGCTCGGCGCGGCGCTGTTCGTCCTCGGCTCGGTGATGGACATCCTCGATGGCGCGCTCGCACGGGCAGGCGGAAAGTCGACGCCGTTCGGCGCCTTCATCGACTCGACGACCGACCGCATCGGCGAGGCGGCGATGCTCGCGGCGATCGGGCTGATCTTCATGCGCGAGGGAAACGAGGTCGCGCTCGCCTTCGCCTTCGCGGCGATCGTGGGCTCGATGCTCGTCAGCTACACCCGGGCGAAGGCGGAGATCCTCGGGCTCAAGGGTGACGTCGGCCTCGGCTCGAGGGCGGAGCGTGTGGTCGTGATCACGGCCGGCCTCGTGCTCGCCCCGTGGGGCGCGCTGTCGTGGGCGATCTACCTCCTGACGGCGTCCGTCTGGATCACCGTCGGGCAGCGCGTCTGGACCGTCCGCTCGCAGCTCCGCGACCGGCGCTAGGCCGAGGACCCATTCGTCAAGAATCGACGGGCTCAGCCGTACGATGGTCTCGTGGAGCGCGTCGTCGGCAGAGAGCGCGAGCTCGATCAGATCGCAGCCTTGCTCGATCTCGACGGCGGAGGTCCGTTGGTGCTGCTGCTCGAGGGAGAGGCCGGGATCGGCAAGACGACCGTCTGGATCGAGGGCACGAAGGCCGCTGTCGACCAGGGCTACCGCGTGCTCCGAGCGCAGCCGGTCGAGGCGGAGAGCGCGATTCCCTTCGCGGCGACGGCCGATCTGCTTGCAGACGTCTGGGACGAGGTTTCGGGGCGAATACCCGACCCGCAGCGAGACGCGATCGAGATCGCGCTGGCGCTGGCAGAGCCGAGCGGGCCACCGCAGGCGCCGCAGGCGGTCGCGTTCGGATTCCTCGCCGCCCTGAGGGCGCTGGCCTCGGTGCAGCCCACGCTCGTTGCGGTCGACGACATTCAGTGGCTCGACCCTCCGTCGGCGACGATACTCCGCTACGCAGCACGGCGTCTTGGAGAAGAGCCGATCCGGCTGCTGCTCACCAGGCGGGCCGATGCAGCAGAAGCCGTGGACGGGGACTGGGCCCTCGGACCCGGCTCCGAGGGCGTCGTGCTGGGGCCCCTCAGCCTCGGTGCGATCCAGCGGATGTTCAACGAGCGGTTGGACAGCGTTGTCGCCCGGTCCACCCTTCAACGCATCCATGCGGTGGCCGGCGGCAACGCGTTCCACGCACTCGAGCTCGGGCGCGCTCTGGCGCGGGAGGGTAACCCGGTCGCCGTCGGTGAGCCGCTGCCAGTCCCCGAATCGGTCGATGCGCTCGTCCACCAACGGCTCGAAGCGCTCCCGCCAGCCACGGTTGCAGCTCTCCAGGTGGCGGCCCTGTGCTCGGCCCCCACCCAGGATCTGGTCGAGGCTGCGACGAGCGAGCCCGTCGACCTCACGGCTGCGATCGCTGCGAGCGTCGTCACGCTCGAGAACGGCGAGATCGCGTTCTCGCATCCGCTGATCTCCTCAGGCATCTCGGCACGGATGAATGCGGAGGACAGGAGAGACGCTCATCGGCGCCTCACAGAGCACGTTCTCGACCCACAGGAGCGCGCCATGCACCTGGCTCTGAGCCGCGTCGAACCTGACGCTGACGTTGCTGGCGAGCTCGAAGTCGCGGCCAACGCCGCACGGGCTCGCGGCTCGCCCGCTGCGAGTGCTGCGCTCCTGGACCACTCGCTGCGTCTCACGCCTCCCGGCGACTCTCGATTCGTCGGCCGCGTCACTACGGCGGCAGACGCCCATTTCGAAGCAGGCGACACGGAGCGCGCACAGAGCCTTCTCGACCGGCTGACGCGAGAGCTTCCGCCAGGCGCCGAGCGCGCCGAGGTCATCTATCGCCTGGCAGTCATACACGGTGAGCTCGTCGGGGTGACCTCGTCGGTTGCTCTCTACGAGCAAGCCTTGGGCGAGCCCGATGTCCCGCCGCTCCTCGGCGCGCGCATTCATGGCGATCTCGCCTGGCTATCGGTCTTCGCGTCGAACACTGCCAACGGTCTACGGGAAGCAGAGCAAGCCGTCGCGCTCACAGATGGCGTCGAATCCCAACTCGCCCGCGCCGAGGCATTAACGGCGCTCTCGTTCGCAAAGGCTGTTGCAGGCGAGCCCACCCCGCCAGGCCTGCTTGATTTTCCACTTGCGCTCGAGGCAAGCGGCGAGCGGTTCCGCATCGACCGCTCGCCGAGCGTCGTTGCGGGCAACAGGCGGCTCTGGGGCGGTGACTTCGGCGCTGCGCGCGAGCGATTCCATGCGGTGCGACGGCTCGCCCTCGAGCGCGGCGACGAAACGAACCTCTCCATCGCTGGCTACTACCTGACGCTCGTCGAGACGTTCGCGGCAGACTTCACTCGCGCGAGCGATCACGTGCGCGAGGCAGCCCAATACGCCGGCTACAGCGGCGTCAATCAGCTCGAGGTCGCCTATGCGGGCGCGCTCCTGGATGCGCATCTCGGGCGCGTGGGTGCGGCGGTCGATGCCGCGCGTGGAGTGCTGGACACCTCGGCTGGCGCGGCCGATCGCATGCACGCCCTTCGAGCACTTGGTGTGCTCGGGTTCGTGCACCTCTCGCTCGGTCAGCCGTCCGAGGCCCACGAGCACCTGAGTCATGCGGTAGCGCTCTCCCGGGAAATCGGTCTCGGCGAGCCGGGGTTGATGAGGTTCGTACCGGATGAGGTAGAGGCGCTCGTGGCACTCGACCTCCCCGACGAGGCCGGGTCCGCGCTCGCGGACTTCGAGCGGGCGGCGAAGCGGCTCGGACATCCCTGGGCGCTCGCATCGGCCGATCGCTCGCGCGGGCTCGTCCAGGCGGTGCGCGGCGATGTGCCTGCGGGTCTGGTCGACCTCGAACGCGCGCGAGCTGCGTTTTCACAACTACCGATGCCGTTCGAGCACGCGCGGACGCTGCTCTCACTTGGCAGCGTGCAACGACGCGACCTGCAGCGGAGTAGCGCACGACGATCGCTCGAGGCCGCCCGTGCGACCTTCGACCAGCTCGGTGCGACGTCGTGGGCGGAGAGGGCGCGCTCGGAGCTCGGACGGATCGGAGGTCGGTCGGCAGCTCAGGGCACACTCACGACCGCAGAGGAACGGATCGCCGCGCTCGTTGCAGAAGGAAAGTCGAACAAGGAAGTCGCAGCGACGCTCTTCGTCTCCGTGAAGACGGTCGAGGTGACGCTGACGCGCGTCTATCGAAAGCTTGGCGTGAAGAGCCGCGCCGAGCTCGCTGCCCGCTTCGCCGAGCTCGCAAAACAGTAGGGGAACCTCTGCTTCGGTTTCGGTTCGCCGCTCCTACGGTGACTCAAAGCCAATCTTCGCCAAGGGAGGAAAGCGATGAGAACGCGAACCGCACTCACAGCTGCCGCGCTCGCGGCGGTCGCCGCGCTCAGCGTGGCAACGGCGGCCACCGGATCGTCGGCCCGTAGCCAGGCAGGCTGCGGAACGTTCACCGGGCCGACGTGGTCGTACGTCGACCCCATGAAGGACCCGCCCAACCAGTCGGGGACGAAGTGGACGGTCACCGTGACTCGAGTCAAGTGCTCGTTCGCGACGATGTGGGCGAAGAAGCTCGTCAAGACCCCGTTCAAGGGCGAGGCTGCGACGAAATTCAAGGTCGTGCCGAAGGGCTGGACCTGCATCGCCGGGGGAGGCCTCACAGGAGGCGGCAAGGGAACTTCCGGCAACTGCAGCAAGGGCACGAACCCGTCGGTCCAGAGCAAGAACCTGTTCTCCTGGGGCCCGGCGACGCCGAAATGAGCGCCCGCGCGATCTCACATGCCGGGCGCTTCCTGCTCGCTGCGCTGACGGTCCTCGCGGTCGGCGCAACCGTGGCCAGCGCCGCCGGCCAGGCAGTTCCGGCGACGAAGTACCAGGTCGTGGCGTCGTGGGGGAAGACCGGCACCGGCGACGGCCAGTTCCTCGGCGCGACCGGGATCGGCATCGACAGCCAGGGTGCCGTCTACCTCGCCAACAGCAGCAACTATCGCATCGACAAGTTCGACGCCAGCGGCAAGTTCCTCATGAAGTGGGGAACCCGGGGAGAGAAGGCGCAAGGGCAGTTCACGACTCCTCACGACGTCGCGATCGACAGCGCGGGAAACGTCTGGGTCGCTGACTACGGCAATACCCGGCTCCAGCGATTCACGACGACCGGTGGGATCCCGGCTGACGGGAAGAAGACGATCATCACCGGCCTCGACTCCCAGCCCGACACACTCGGCGTCGACAGCGCCGGCAACCTCTTCGTGACCGAGTTCTTCGCGAACAAGGTGCGCCGCTACGACGCGGCGACGGGCTGGACCAGCGGCACCGTCTGGGGCGGAGTGGGAACCGGATCCGGTCAGTTCAACCGGCCGCACGGGGTGGCGATCTCGCCCGACGGGAGCGTGTACGTCGGCGACCGCGACAACTACCGCACGCAGCGGTTCGACACGAACGGGAAGTTCCTGAACGGCTGGGGAACGAACGGCGTGAAGCCGGGGCAGTTCCGGCAGGCCGTCGGGACCGCGATCGATGTCGACTGCAACGTCTGGGTCGCCGACAGCGACGCCCACCGACTGCAGAAGTTCAACTCTGCCGGGAAGCTCCTCGATCAGATCCCGAACGTGTTCGCGATCGACGTCGCGATCAGCCCGAACCGCGACATCTACACCCTCGAGAACCCGGGCGTCGATCAGCGCATCGAGCGGTTCCACGAGCTGCCGAGCGCCAAGTCAGCGAACGCGCCGAAGGTGCTCCAGCTCGCCTACGACAAGAAGACCAAGGCGTTCCGCGTCAGCGTTCCCTACACACCCGACAACGTCACCTGCCCGTCGGAGCTCGCAGCAACGGCGAGCCTCAAGACCTGGGCGGGCCAGACGCTCGGGACGAAAGCCGGGCTCCGGCTCACGGTCAGCCAGCGCGCGACGATCGACATCCCGGTGGCGAAGGCCGCCATCCTGCACGCTGCGTTCAAGACCGCCGGCGGCTCGAAGGTCGCCAAGACACGGCTCAGCGTCACTCTGAAGACGAACGGCGGCAACACCGGCACGATCAAGGACGGGACCCTTCGCATCCCGATCGCCTCCATCAAGTCGGGTGCGCTGCCCGGCCTTCAGGGGCTGCTCAAGTAGCCATGCCGTCCTTCCTCGTCGAGACGTACACCCCCGGGCCGGGGAGGACAGCGCTCCCCGGCCTGGCCGCGCAGGCAGGGGAAGCGGCGAGCGTCGCTTCCACCGCTGGGATCGACATCCAGCACGTGCGGAGCTTCCTCGCGCCGGATGACGAGGTCTGCTTCCACCTGTTCGAAGCAGCTTCGGCCGACGCCGTCGTGCAGATGAGCGAGCTCGCCCACTTCGACCACGAACGGGTGACCGAAGTCATCGAATGACTGGCCGGCGCCTGTGAGTCGCTTCGACGAGCTCGCCCGCACGCTCGCGACGCCGATGCCGCGCAGCCGGATGCTTCGACTCGCGGCCGGTGTCGTCGTCGCAGCCGCCGTGCCCGGGCTCCGCCCAGGACGGGCGGCTGCCGAGCGGACGAGGGCCGCCGTGGTATGCCCACCCGGAAGCCAGAACACCTGTGAGGGGCAGTTCGGACCAGGCAAGTACGACTGCTGCAAGATCGCCAACAGCGAGAACTACCAGTGCTGCTTCACGGGGAAGTGCTGCGGCGGCCCGTGCTGCGCGGAAGACGAGGACTGCAAGAACAAACGCTGCGTCAAGCGGTGCGAGCCGGAGAAAGAGTGCGGCACCGAGTGTTGCAACGGGCCGAACGAGTATTGCGCCTCGCCGCGGCGCAGCCTCTGCTGCAAGAACGGCCAAGAGGTCTGTGTCCAATCCGGTGGAGGGAAGGGTCAGGGAACGTGCTGCGATCCCAGGAAGGGTGAGACGTGCTGCTTCTCGAAGACCGGATCGGACTGCTGCAAGAAGGCCCAGGGTCAGACCTGTCGCAACGGCCGATGTGTGTGTCCCGATGGCAAGCCGAGTTGCGGAGGCGAGTGCTGCGCGAAGGGCAAGCACTGCTCGAAGGGCGTGTGCTGCAAGAAGGGTCGCGAGAACTGCGGCGACGGGTACTGCTGCGGAGCGAAGAAGGGCGAGTCCTGCTCGGGCGGAAAGTGCTGCCCGAACGGGAAGGTGAACTGTGGCGACAACCGCTGCTGTGAGAAGGACGACTGCTGCGAGAAGATCTGCTGCGACGGCAAGAGCCGGATCTGCGCCGGCGGCGTGTGCTGTCCCGGCGACCGCCTCGTCGGCAGCGGGAAGAGCTCTCGCTGCTGCCCGGCCGGCACCGTGACGAGCCCGGGCGGGACATGCTGCCCCGAGAGCAACCCCGAGTGCTGCAGCGACGAGGAGACTCTGCTGACGGTCGTCTGCGCAAAGGGGCAGACGTGCGTCAGTGGCAAGTGCAAGACGCTCTAGGCGGGCGGGGGATCCCGGCGCTTGCGTCCTCGGCGGACGTCCGGCATCCAGGCCCGAAATTCCGTTCGCACCACGGCAACGCCTTTGTCATGATCCGCCCATGCTCGGGAGGGTCGAGAGTTGACTCGGTTCCTCGACGAGCTTGCGCGCTCGATGGCGAAGCCGATGCCGCGCCGGCGCGCGCTCCGGCTGCTCGGCGGCGCCGTCGTCTCGACCGCGATTCCCTCTCTGTGGCCGAGCGCCGCGCGCGGAGGACCGGCCATGCGCCGGCGGGGGGCTTGCGAAGGAGCCCCGGACTGCAAGGAGCATCCGGGAACGAAGACCTGCCTGAGCTTCGGCATCGAAGGCAACGACGGGTGCAAGCGCTACATCCGCGTCTGCTGCCCGCAGGGCCCCGAGGAGCAGAGCGAGTGCTGCCCTGCGAAGCACTCGTCCGCGTGCTGCTACAAGGGCCAGGACTGCCAGCTGTATCAGAGCGGCGATCGGCAGTACGGCCGGTGCGTCGGCTGCCCGTCCGGCCACGAGAAGTGCGGCACGACGTGCTGCGGGATCGGAGAGAAGTGCGCCGACCCGGGCAGCGACTACTGCTGTCCGCCGCGCACGATTCCGTGTGGCTCGGGGAGGGACGCGAACTGCTGCGCGACCAACGAGGTCTGCTGCAAGAACACCTGCTGCCCGCCGCGCACCCGTTGCACGACGGTCAAGGGGAAGGCCGTCTGCGCACCGTGCACGCCGCCAAAGACGAAGAAGTGCGGGAACACGTGCTGTACGAAGGGGCAGAGCTGCTGCAACGGGAAGTGCTGCTCGAAGAGCCAGAAGTGCTGCTTCGAGGACCACTGCTGCCCCAAGACGGACACATGCTGCGGCGAGACATGCTGCCCCAAGGGCAAGAAGTGCTGCGGCGACCACTGCTGTCCCGACAAGCAGGAGTGCTGCGACAAGGGCTGCTGCCCGAAGGAGAAGCCGTGCGCGATCGCCGGGCTCGGCGGCGGGCTTACCTGCTGCGCGGCCGCGCGCACGATCCGCGTGGGCGGCCAGGCGGTCTGCTGCCAGCCCACGGACACCGTCAAGAACGGGCAGTGCTGCCCGAAGAACTCGAACAGCTGCGACCCTTGCGACCCGCCGTGCCGCCCTGGCTACTACTGCCGGGAAGGCGCGTGCCTCCGGATTCCTAGCCGATGACCGTTGTCACCCTCATCGCGCGACTGGCGCTCGCGACCGTCTTCGCGATCGCCGCGGCAACGAAGCTCGCGGATCGTGAGGGGACGCGGAAGGCGGTCGCCGCGTTCGGAGCGCCCGAACGCCTTGCCGCGCCGCTCGCGATCCTTCTGCCGCTCGCCGAGCTCGTCGTAGCCGGACTGCTGCTCCCGGCGACCACCGCCGTCTACGGCGCAGTCGGCGCGCTCTGCCTCCTCGCCATCTTCAGCATCGCGATCGCCGTCAGCCTCGCGCGTGGGAGAACGCCGGACTGCCACTGCTTCGGCCAGCTCCACTCGGAACCCGCCAGCTGGAAGACGCTCGTGCGAAACGGCGTCCTCGCCGCCGTCGCCGTGGTCGCGCTTGCCGGTTCGATCGCAGAGCCCGATGCGAGCGCGGTCGCATGGATCGGCGACCTCGGCGGCGCGGAGCTGCTCGCCCTCGCGGTCGCCGTGTGCGCGGGAGTCGTCCTCGTCGTCGGCGGGTTCGCGTTCCTCACGCTCATGCGCTCATACGGGAACGTGCTCGTCAGGCTCGACAGCATCGAGACGGCGCTCGCCGCATCGGGGATCGACCTCGCGGAGCTCGCCGAGATGCCCGAGTTCGGGCTCGAGCCCGGGTCGCCGGCGCCCGCGTTCAGCGCGCGCTCGCTCGCCGGCGACGAGGTGACGCTCGAATCGCTGACGTCGGCCGGCCTGCCGGCGCTCCTCTTCTTCACGAGCCCTCACTGCGGGCCGTGTCAGTCGCTGCTGCCGACCGCAAGCGCCTGGCAACACGAATACGGCGACGTTCTCCAGCTCGTCTTCGTCACCGATGGGACTGCCGACGAGGTTCGTACAGAGGCGGAGGAGTTCGAGCTCGAACACGTCCTGCTCGACGAGGATCACGCGCTCTACGACGCCTTCGAGGCCAGCGGTACCCCGAGTGCCGTCCTCGTCGGCTCGGACGGCGCGATCGCGAGCTGGGTCGCGGCGGGCAGCGAATGGGTCGAGCGGCTCGTCGCCGACGCGACGGCCGGAGAGCCCGAGCCGGAAGGCCTCCCGCTCGGAGCCGAAGCGCCTGCCGTCGAGCTTCCAACGCTGGACGGCGAGCAGGTGTCGCTCGCGGACCTCCGAGGACGCGACACGCTGCTCCTCTTCTGGAACCCCGGGTGCGGGTTCTGTCGCTCGATGCACGAAGGTCTGCGCGCGTGGGAGGAATCGACGAACGGCGTCGCTCCGCGGCTCGTCGTCATTTCCTCAGGAGACGCCGAGAGCACGCGAGCGGAGGAGTTCCAGTCGCTCGTCTTGATGGACGAGAGCTGGGAGACCGCAGGCGCGTTCCAGGCCGGAGGGACGCCGATGGCCGTCCTGATCGACGCTGACGGGAAGATCGCCTCACACGTAGCCGCCGGCGCGGACGCGGTGCTCGCGCTCGCGAACGCGAATGGTGGGCCGTAAAGGCGCATGAACGGTCGCGGACGACGGGCTGCGATTGCGTCGCTCGCGCTCGTCGCCGTGATCCTCACCGGGGTGTCGGCCGCCGCCCAGCCGGCCGCGGAGAAGCCGAAGTGGCTGGTCATCCCGTCCTTTTGGCCGGCTGACGCGGGGGTGGCGCTGCTGGGCTCGGCCTCCGGTCGGGGCTGGATCGGGCTCGCGCGCGGCAACGGCGACTCGCGTTCGACGCTCCTCGGCAGTCTTCATGGTGTTGGGGGAAAGCTGTCCTTCGCCAAGTCGGTGTTGCCCCGGTCACAGCCTCCGATGATGATCCTCGGCTCGAGTCTGGTCTACCACTCGTCGGATCCGTCCGGTGAGCCCGGCGAGCTTCGGACGGCACCGCTGCTGGCGAACGGCGGCGTCGGAACGCCGAAAGTCGTCCCCGACGATCCGGAGAGCATCCCACCGCAGCAATACAACCCCCTCGTAGCGGACGGCATCCAGGTGGGTGACAGGTTGGTATGGGTGCTCACGGGCTCCAAGCCACGCCTCAGTCCGGTCCTGGACTTCATCTGGGCCTGCTGTACGAGTGGCGGTGAGCTCAGCGACCTTTCCCGGTTCATCGATCACCGACGAGACGGGTACGGGTTCCAACTCGGTCGCGACGCCAAGGGACGACTTTGGCTCGTCTGGCTCGATGCGCAAGTTCGTAAGGTCTGGGGTGCCGTGCGGATGGTCGAGCTCGACCCGGACACGCTTGCCCCGCGCACCTCGAAGACGTTCGTCGCTCCTGCCCCAGACTCCTGGATACGGCCCGAACTGGTCTGCGGGGATCGCTGCCGGGTGGTCATAGAGGACCTCGGCGGCGACATCTTCACCTGGGCGCCAGGCGAACGCTCGGCGACCAGGATGTACTTGGGGACGCGTGAGAACCACGCGACCCTTCTCGACGCTTCGTACCGCTCGGACAGCCTCATAGTGGCCAGCGAAAAGTCCCGCCAGCTCCACAGCCCCCCTTGGAATGTCTCGGAGATCTCCCTGGTTCGCGGGGATTCCCGAGGCTCGCACTCTCGCCCGGCGGGCTTGGTCGCCCCGGCTCCCTTTGGAGGGAGCAGCCCCTTCCAGTGGCAACCCCCCGTCCACGCGACCTTGGTGCCAGGCGGTCTCGTCTTCTTCAAGAACTACGTCAACTTCAGAGAACCAAACCGAAGTCGCGTCCTTGCCGGCTTCCTACCTCTCACCCGCTAGGTCGTAGATGGATTCCCCGCGCACGGTAGTCGCCGTCTTCATCACCGCTGTTGCCACTGTGGCGATCCTAGGTGGCGCACCAGGCGCCGCACCCTCGGCTGCCGCCAAGCCGAAGTGGCTGACCATCTCCGGGTTCTGGGACGGAGTCACGGGGCCGAGTGTGATCGGCTCAGCCTCCGGTCGGGGCTGGATCGGGATCACTAACAGCCAATCGCGCTCCTCGCTCGGCAGTCTTGGTCGAGTCGGAGGCAGGTTGTCTTTCGCCAAGGCGGCGGTGGCCGCACAGAATCCGATGTTCATCGTCGGCTCGCAGCTTGTGTACCACCTGCCGGACGTGTCCGGGAAGCCAGGCGAGCTCCGGGCCGCACCGCTGCTCGCGAACGGGAAAGTTGGGACACCGAGAGCCGTCACGGACGATCCGGAGAAGATCCCGCCGCAGGAGCTCGAACCGGTGGTCGAAGACGGGATAGAGATAGGCGATCGGATGGTGTGGCTGCTCGGTGGCGCGAAGCTGAGCGACAGCGGGAACCTCGTCAAGTCCTACTTGTGGGCCTGCTGCACGAGCAGCGGCGAGCTCAGCGACCTGACTCGTTTTATCAAGCAGGGAAGGCCTACCATCTTCGAGCAGCTCGGGCTCGACTCCAAGAAGCGGCTCTGGGTCGCGTGGCTTCAGAGATCCCGTAGCGCTGTCGTCGGTCCTGTCAAACTGCTCGAGCTCGACCCGGAGACGCTCGCACCCCGCATGCCCGGGGCGGTCACACTCCACGGGGGAAGCACTGCGACGGGATTCGACCTCTCCTGTGCCGCCTTCTGTCGGGTGGTCATGAGCGACCTCTTCAGCGGCGACCTCCTCGCGTCGTCACCCGGACAGCGCTCACCGACCAGGATGGCCTCGGGGACCCGCGAGAATCCGGCGGACCTGCTCGCCACCTCCGACCGCTCCGGCCGTCTCACAGCGGCCTACATCGCCTCGCGCAGCCCTGATCCTGCCAAGGCTCAGGTGCACGAGATCGAAGTCGTCATTGGTGACGCCCGAGGCTCGCACCCACGCCGCCTGGCTGCGGTCGATCTCCCCGACGCCATCGGCCCGTCAGCCGACCTGTACCAAACCGCCTACGCGACCTTCGTGCCCGGCGGCCTCGTGTACGTCGCGTTCTACTACCCGGGCCGCACCAAGGTCCGTATCCTTGCCGGCTTCCTACCTCTCGCCCGTTGAGCGAGCTCCTCGACGAGCTGGCCCGCGCGGTCGCACAGCCAATGCCCCGCAGGCGGGCACTGCGCCTGCTCGGCGGCGCGCTCGTGTCTGCGGTTGTCCCACTCACGCGCCCGGGCTTGCAGGCGGCGCGCGCCGCCTCCTCTCGCCCGGGGAAGTGCGGCCAACCCGGCCAAAATTGCGACAACGGAACCTCGCGCACCCTCGTCTGTGGGTGCGACTTCTACGAGGGTTGTTTCAAGGAGTGCTGCGATCCCGCCACCCAAATCTGCTGCCAGTCCGATGAGGGCCCGCAGTCGCCAGGGCACGCTCCGTGCAAAAATGCCTGCTGCGACAAGGACTTCCAGAAATGCGGGACTGGAAAGTCAGGCGATCCTCTGTGCGTCTGCGCGCAGCCATGCGGCAAGACGTGCTGCACGAAGGATCAGTTTTGTTACGAGAAGGACGCGAACCTCTGTTGCAACGACGGTGAGAGGGGCTGTCGGCAGCGATACGCAGACCGTTCGGTTGCCAGGGCCTTCTGCTGCCCGACGGGGACGCGCTGCTGCGTCGGTGAGAAGGAAGGCAGCGGCACCGACTGCTGTGGAGAGGACCAGATCTGCGACAACAAGACGGGCTTCTGTCGCTGCTCCAAGACCGCTAAACCCTGTGGCCAGTACGCGTGCTGCGAGAAGGGCGAGGCGTGCTGCCCCGGCAAGAAAGTGTGCTGTAAGGAGAAGAAGGAGTGCTGCGGCGAGCGCTGCTGTGCGTCACCGTCCGTTTGCGGGCGACGCCTGGGCATCGATATTTGCTGCTCACGGGCGAGGCTTCGTCCCGGAGGCTTCTGTTGCCCCTTCGGAACAGTCCCGGCCCCCAACGGTTGCTGTCCTCCGGCGGACCGCGACTGCTGTACGGGCGAACTTCCCCCGCTGCCCCGGAAGGGCTACGTCTGTGTGAACGGAGCGTTGGTCAAAGGGTGACTTGCGCGGGATTCCCACCTTCGTCCTCGCCGTCCGCCAAGCCCTCGCCGGACCATTGGCTTTGAGCGCACAGGGAGTGCACCGGGACGCAGCGCTGCGTCAAGGGCTCCTGCGTCGCATAGCACGTCGTCGTGTCGGCAGAAGGCGCTAGCCAGTCGGCAGGATGGCCACACGAACCGCATTGTTCTCGTACGCGGAGACGGCAGCGAAGCCACCTCGCCCGAAGGTACCGACGACGACACGCGTGTAGATCGTCGCGCTGCCGAGGGCCTGGGGCTGCGCGATCGAGCTGACGGCGCGCAGCCGCCTGCCCTTCGCATCTCCGCGCGCGACCCCGACGTACACGGCGTTCTTCGCGTCCTTGAACCAGTAGGCGACTACGAGGTGCGTGCCGTCCACGCTCGCGTACTCGGCGCTGCCCGGATACTTCGTCGGGAGACGGAGCCGCGTCGCCGCGCTCTCGCCGGGCGCCCACGAGAAGTCACCGAACTGTCTCGGGCCGGCCATGCCCTGGATGACCACTCTGCAGGAGTCGGCGCACACGAGGTCGCGAAGACTTCGTGCCGCGCCGCGGATCAGAGTGATGCCGGGAACGAGCTGGGGCTTGCTCCGCGGGAGCAGCGTGGACGGGTCGAGCTGCACCATTCCCGGTCGACCGCTTCCTACTGGGGCCCACGCGTACCAGAGTCGTCCGTGCTTGTCGACGCCGAGCCGGGCATCGCTGAACTGGGGAACGAGCTTTAGCTTCAAGAGATTCACCGCCTCACCGTCGGCGTCGCAGCACACACCAGGATCGTCGTAGTTCTTGCCCGTGTCGATCCCGACGAGCTGAACCGGACGGTCGGGAAGCTGTGCGAAGGACGAGCCGTTGGACGTCGGCGGTGGCGATGCGCCACCGACGGGTCGCGGCGGGCCGAGCCGACCGTTCGGCAGGAGCTTCATCGCGCGCAACGCGTCCTCCGGCGACAGCGCCGTGCTGAGCCTGAACACGACGTCCTGGCCGACCACCCCGGCGACGTAGCCATGGGCGGCCGCTGCGTTGGACTTCGTCCATGAGCCGACGCGCCCTCCTGCAACGGGAGCGCTGCGGACCGTGTAGCCGGCGGCCGACGGTCCGCCCTGGTCGTTCCCCTTGAGAAACGCGAGCCTACCCCCCGGCCAGACGATGCTCTGGTCCTCCATGCGGAAGCTCGGAGCAGCCTGCCACTGCGGCTCGGGCTTCGCAGCCGCGCCACCTACCAAGGTGATCGCGGCAGCAACGGCGGCGACTACGGTGGCGCTCCTCACGGCTCCTCGAGTCTGCCAGCAACGGTCTGTCTGTGAGGTCCCGCGAATTTTGCGACGCCCGATGCACGTGTCATGATCGGCGCGTGCTCGTGAGGATCGGCGCATGACGGAGTTCCTCGACGAGTTGGCCCGCGCGATGGCGAAGCCGATGCCGCGGCAACGGGCCCTCCGGCTGCTGGGCGGCGCGCTCGTCAGCGTTGCTGTCCCTGGGTTCGTGACGACGAAGGCGCGCGCGATGGCAATGTGTTATCCGGGCGAGACCGTCTGCAAATGTGCCTGCAAGGGTGACAAATGCGGCCCCTGCACGGGTCCGATCTGCCTGGTCAACTGCTGCCGCAGCAACCTCGGAGAGTATTGCGATTGCGCGGGGCATGGGGGGTGCTGGGTGAAGCCATGCGCCAATCCCTGCCCGTCGGGCTACAAGTGCTGCCAGGACGACGAGTTCTGCGCCAATTCGCAGCAGCACCTCTGCTGCAAGCGGGGTCAGCGAGGGTGTGAGCTCGAGTGCTGTGACTCGAACGAGGAGTGCAGAAAGATCCGGGTCGGCACGGGCAGCAAGGACATCTGCACGAAGCGCTGCCCCTCGGGCAGGGCGTGGTGCGGCCGGGACACCTGCTGCCCGCCGAAGTGGAAATGCATTAACGAGAGTAAAAGCCTGTGCAAGCGCTGCTGGCCGGAAGAGGAGGAGTGCGGGAAGAAGTGCTGCAACAAGAAGACGTCGCGGTGCTGCGGAAAAGCAGGCTGCTGCCCGGAAGGGCGCGCGTGCTGCAACACCGGTAAGGAGCAGAAGTGCTGTCCGGCTGGCCAGAAGTGCGCGATCCCGATCCTCGGCGGTGATATCGGCATCAAGCCGGGCACGAAGGTGATCTGTTGTCCACCCGCCCGCTTCAACAAGAACCCGGCGCTCTGCTGCCCGTCCGGCCAGGTCGCGCTCAACAGTCCGGGCTTCCGTACGCCGCCGCCCGGCATCAGCCCGTTCTGCTGCCCGCCCAGCCTGGTCTGCGGGTCCGGCACGGCCAAGATCTGTGCGGATATGCAAGCCGACTCGCAGAACTGCGGCCATGCGGGAACGTCTGCGAGGCGGGATCTGCAGCGGTGGCATATGCGCGCTCCCGTAATCTGGCTCGCCGCCATCGCCGCGATAGCCGTCCTCGGCACGACCATCGCGAGCGCGAGGCCGGCTCGAAGCGAGAAGCCAGCGATCGGGGCGTCCGCCCGGGCCGGCCAGGGGCGGGCGTGCGCCCCCCTCTACCGCGGGCGCGTTCGCGGACCCGCGGTGGCGAGGCTGGATCGTCCTCGCGCTGACGCCGGACGGCCGCGAAGTCATGAACGCCGGCGGCATCGCTCCGGGCGTCTGCGAGGACAAGGACTTCGGCCATCTCGTGGCCGGACGTGACGGCGCCACCGGGCCGATCTTCGACATCTTCCTGCCCGCGCGAATCAGCGCGAACGGGTCGTTTGCCCATTCGGAGAGCCACAAGGGCCAGCGAGCCCCGTTCAAGCCCGCGTCGTCGGCGACCATAAAGGGCACGTTCAACGGCGACACGGTGCGCGGAACGCTTCGCGCATCGAAAACGACGACGTTCGACAGCTGCACGGCGAATGTGGCGTTCAAGGCGCGGCGCATCCAATGACCCACCGTCAAGCTCTCGTCACGACAGCGATCGCCCTGCTGCTCGCCGCCGTCTCCACAACGGTTGCAGGCGCCGCCGCCGGCGGGGGCAGGCAGCCGCCCCCGAAAATCGAACTCGCAGGCTACTTCTCCGACGCCGCCTGGCAAGGAACCATGTCGATCACCATCTCGCCCGGCGAGCCGAGGCTCTACCGGATCAGCGGGATCCTGCCGGGGACGTGCTACGACAAGCGGAAGCGTCGTCTCGTCCGCGCTGGCCCCGACGGCGCGATCGGCATGCAGTTCGACGCCCTGCCGAACGCCGTCATCCACCCCAACGGCACGTTCGCATTCGCGGCGAAGGTCGGGGCAGGAAGCGGCCTCACGCCACACACGATCACCGTCCGCGGCACGTTCTACGGAAACAACGTGCTCGGTCGCGCGCACGGACGAAGCACGAAGTCGAAGTACGATCCGCTGTCGAACTGCACGGGCAACCAGGCCTTCTGGGCGAAGCGGCTCGGTTAACCGGTCCGATGCGCTAGACTGCTAGCACATTGAGTGCTAGCAGAACGCAGAAGAAGGGCATCCTCGTACGAATGCCCGCTTCCTTGAAGAGCGCCCTCGTGCGGCAGACCGCGCGCGAGCGCGCCTCCTTGAACGACGTCGCGGTCGGCCTGCTCGCCGACCACTTCGACGTCTCGTTCACGCCCTCCGGCCGGAAGAGCCCGCTGCCGGGGGCAAGCCCCGTCGTCCTCCTCCGCGTCCCCGTCGACCTCAAGCACGAGATCGAGGCCGAGGCGAAGCGCACCGAAAAGAGCGCAAACGACGTCATCCTCGGCGCACTCGCCGTCGGGCTCGGGCTCACGTTGTCCAAAGACAGAAAGGGAACCATGGCCTCTCAGAACGGTTCACAGAACGGCCGCGCAAAAGACAAGGTGCGCGTCGCGATCATCGGCGTCGGCAACTGCGCCAACTCACTGCTCCAGGGCGTCGAGTACTACAAGGACGCATCGCCCGAGGACTCCGTCCCGGGTCTGATGCACGTCGACCTCGGCGGCTACCACATCTCGGACATCGAGTTCGTGGCCGCGTTCGACGTGGTCAAGGGAAAGGTCGGCGTCGACCTCGCGGACGCCATCTGGGCGCACCCGAACGACACGATCAAGTTCGCGAACGTCAAGAAGACCGGCGTCACGGTCTCGCGCGGAATGACGCACGACGGCCTCGGCAAGTACCTGTCCGAGGTGGTCGAGAAGGCGCCGGGCGACACCGACGACGTCGTCAAGATCCTCAAGGAGACCGGCACGGACGTCGTGATCAACTACCTCCCCGTCGGATCCGAGGCTGCCACCAAGTGGTATGCCGAGCAGATCCTGGACGCAGGCGTCGCGATGGTGAACTGCATGCCCGTCTTCCTCGCCAGGGGCGGCCACTTCGCGAAGCGCTTCGAGCAGGCCGGACTGCCGATCATCGGCGACGACATCAAGTCGCAGGTCGGCGCCACGATCACGCACCGCGTGCTCACGACGCTGTTCGGTGACCGCGGCGTGCACCTCGACCGCACGATGCAGCTCAACGTCGGCGGCAACTCGGACTTCCTCAACATGCTCGAGCGTGACCGCCTCGAGTCGAAGAAGATCTCGAAGACGAACGCGGTCACCTCGATGCTCGACTACGACATCGGCGCGAAGAACGTGCACGTCGGCCCGTCCGACTACGTGCCGTGGCTGACCGATCGCAAGTGGGCGTACATCCGCATGGAGGGCACCTCGTTCGGCGACGTGCCGCTCAACGTCGAGCTCAAGCTCGAGGTCTGGGACTCGCCGAACTCGGCCGGCATCGTCATCGACGCCGTCCGGCTCGCGAAGCTCGCGCTGAACAACGGCATCGGCGGCCCGCTCGAGGCGCCGAGCTCGTACCTGATGAAGTCGCCGCCGAAGCAGATCCGCGACGACGAGGCGCGCGAGCTGACGGAGCGCTTCATCAAGCAGAACACACGCACCGAGCCGAAGGTCAAGGCGAAGGCCTAACCCTGGCGGCCGAGGCTCGGGGCCTCTGGTCTCCGAGCCTCGGCTCCAAGCGACTCCCCACCTCTTGTATCGTCGGGCCTCGACGAGCGGAGGCGCTGATGGCCGCACCGGAGCGATCGACGTGAGGATCGAGGTCTTCGACGACCTCGCCCGTTCTCTTGCGAAGCCGATGCCGCGACGCCAGGCGGTACGGATCCTCGGCGCCGCACTGGCCTCGGCCGCGATCCCGGTCTCGTTGCGCCCATCCAGGGCGTATGCAGGTCGAAGTGGATCCGGCGCCTGCCCGCCAAAGCCCACGTGCCCCCGGGCAAGCGATCCAAGCCGACCAAAGTTTTGTGGCGTCGTGAACATCGGGAACGACAAGTGCGTCAAGTACCGGTACGAGTGCTGTCGGAAAGAGGAGGAGTGCTGCGACGCCGGCTGCTGTCCGCCCTGCACCGAGTGCGGGACGGGGAAGACAATGCAGGCCGAAGACAGGAGTCCAGGCCTGCACGGCCTACGACCCCGGGTCGAAGAAGTCCGAGGTGAAGTGCTGCCCGCCGAGCGAATGCTGCTTCGACAACGGCCCCTTTGGCAAGGGGCAGGTCAAGGTCGCGTGCTGCCCCCGGGAGCGCTGCTGCGGCGGTGAGTGCTGCGGTCCAAAACAGACGTGCGTCAAGGGGAAATGCAAATGCGACGACCCGAAGAAGCGGAAGTGTGGCAAGGACTGCTGCACCAAGGATCAGCCCTGCTGCGAAGGCAAGCTCTGTTGCAGGAAGGAGGGAGGGACCTGCTGCGGCATCGACTGCTGTGATCCCAAGACGGAGCAGAACTGCTGCAAGCAGGGGACAGGCACGAGGTGCTGTCCGAAGGGGCTGACCTGCTGCGGCAAGGAGTGCTGTGCGAAGGGGGACGTGTGCATTAGGGGCCCGAAGCCGGCGTGCTGCGACTCCCTTAGCTACCTCTCGGACGTCCGCCTTTGTTGCCCCCCGGGCACAGTCGGGCTGTTCAACGTCTGCTGCTCAGTGGAGCTCGGGAAGGACTGCTGCAAGGGCGTCACCTGCCCCCCGCCCAAGCCCGGCCAGCCGCCAACCGTATGCGTCAACGGCGCGTGCAAGAGCATTTGACGGCGGTATACACCTCTAGTCGCCGCCAATAACGCCAAGGCGAAGGACGACGGGGTATCTAGGAGTACAGGGCTACACTCGGAGTCCGATGGGCCTCCGAGTCGGTCTCGTCACGCCGTTCGCCTGGTCGCAACCGCACGACGTCAACGACCACGTCGCCGGCGTGGCCGACGGCCTGCGCGCTCTCGGGCACACGGTGACCGTGCTCGCGCCGTCGACGCGCGGGCGCGACCTGCGCGAGGGCCGGCGCGCGCTGCAGCGCGGCGAGCTCGGCGACGTGGTCGCGCTCGGGCCCGCGGTGCCGGTCTCGCGGCGGAGCACGATGGCGGTACCCGTTGGCGTGCGTGCGAACCTCGCACTCGCGCTCGCTCACGGCTCGTTTGACGTCGTCCACGGCTTCGAGCCGGGCATCCCGAGCCTCTCCTACCTCGCGCTTCGCGACACGGACGCGCTGGCGGTGGCGACGTTCTTCTCTCCCGACCGCCTTTTCTATCCTCCCGGAAAGGCACAGCGGGCACGCCTGCTCGGTCGGATCGACGCTCTGGTTGCGCCGTCCGAGGAGGTTGCGTGCGCGGCCGCGGAACGGTTCCCGGGCGACTACACGGTCGTCCCACTCGGCGTCGACCTGAAGCTCTTCCGGCCCGGGCGAAAACGAAAGCGGATCGTCGTCGAGCTCGTCCCCGGCGAGCGGGAGACGGCGAAGCAGGCAATCCGCAGTCTCGACTCCCTCGACGGATGGGAGGTCGTGCTTCTTCGCCGACGGGCACGGGCGACTCGCCCGTACGTGCCGGCCCGCCTGCGCTCGCGCGTGCACCTGCGTACGCACTCGACTCCGGCACAGCGGGCAGAGGCATTGAACGAGGCGACGGTGTTCGTGCCGGCAACGGAGGGAAGCACGCGGCTGAGCCTCGAGGCGGCCTCGGCCGGAGCGCTCGAGGGCGAGAGCCGACCCGCGAGCTTCGAGGAGGTGGCGCGTGAGCTCGACTCTCTCTACCGCCGGCTCGCGGGACGCAGACGGCCGATCCAGGTCGAGAGCGACCCCCTTGCCGACCGCGAATGGATCGTCTGCGACCTGCACACGCATACGGCGTGGTCACACGACTGCTCCGTCGGGACTGCCGACCTCCTCGACGCAGCCGAGGAAATCGGGCTCGGCGCGATCGCCGTCACGGACCACAACGTCTTCGGCGGCGCCAGCGAGGCGGTCGAGCTCGCAAAGAGGCGGGCGCTGACCGTGATCGCCGGCGAGGAGGTGAAGACGAAGGCTCAGGGCGAGGTGATCGGGCTCTTTCTCCGCGAGGAGATCCCGCGCGGGATGACCTTCGAGGACACGATCGCCGCCATCCGTGCTCAGAACGGCCTCGTCTTCCTCCCCCACCCCTTCGACCGCCGCCATGCGATCCCCGACCCTGCGACGCTGCACCGGCACCTCGAGGAGATCGACGTGCTCGAGGTCTACAACGCACGGCTGCTGCTCGATACGTACAACGACGAGGCGCTCCGCTTCGCGCGGAAGTACAACCTGCTGCAAGGCGCCGGCTCGGACGCGCACGTCCTCCCCGGCCTCGGCACGGGCGTCGTCCGGATGCGCGCGTTCACGACGCCGGAGGAGTTCCTGATCAGCCTGCGGGGGGCGGAGATCCTCCGTCGCCCGAAGTCGATCGCCTACCTCCAGTCGCTCAAGTGGGTGGCGCAAGTCAAGGAAAAGGTCCGCTAGACGAGAAGAAGGACCACCAGCCCGTGGCGGTTCCGACGGACGAGATCTACGACAAGTACCTGCGGAAGGCGATCGCCGAGATCAACGATCTCGGAGACGAGATCGGTCGAGCCGCGGGCGAAGCCGTGCCCGTTCTCGGCTCCGGGCACCCGATGGCCGACGTGATGCTGCTGAAGTACGCGCCACAGGGCTCGGAGATCCAGGAAGGCGTCGCGTTCTTCGGCCGCACGGGCCAGGCGATCCTCAAGTCGATGCAGCGCCTGCGCGTCGACCCGCTCGCCGTCTACGGGACGAACTGCCTCAAGTTCGTCGGCGCCGAGCCGGACGAGCTCTCGCAGGGCTGGCTCGTCCGCGAGCTCCACATCGTCCAGCCGAAGCTCGTCGTCGTCATGGGCGACGACACGCTCGGCTTCCTGAACGGGCTCGCGTTCCCGCTCGCCGACGAGCTCGAAGAGACGATCGGCGAGCTCCAGCGCTTCACACCGACGGTCGACGCGCTCGTCGTGCCTGACGTCGACGCGGCGCTCGACGACGAGCCATCGAAGAAGGCCTTCTGGGCCGCCTTCAGGCCCGTCGGCGCCTGGTGGGCCGAGCTGCCGCCGTACTGATCCCTACGGGGTCAAGCGATAGAAACGCCAGAACTCGTGCTCGATCGGGAGCACCTCGAATCCCTTGAAGCCGGCCTCCGTCGCGTACCGCTCGACGGTCTCCGTGCGCATGACCGTTCCCGTCCCGGCGGGATCCGCCCCGACCATGCCCACGGGAAGGCAGTGGAGGACGCTGAACCCGTAGTACAGGCGTTCGAGGTCCGTCGTCGGCGTCGTGAACGCCGCTTCCGTCCGCTCGTCTCCGACGATCACCGAGCCTGTGTCGACGAGCATGCCGCGAACCGTTCTGAGCACGTCGACGGGCCGGGACATGTCATGCAGCGCCTCGAAGATCGTCACGAGGTCGTATCGACCCGCAAGCGCCGGATCGGCGGCATCCCGCTCGTGAAAGACGACGCGGTCTTCGACCTCACTTCCCGCCAGGTTTTCACGCGCCTTCGCGATCGACACGGTGTCGAGATCGATGCCGTCGACCTCTACCAGCGGGTATGCCTTGGCGATCGCGATGCTCGACCAGCCGCACCCGCAGGCGACGTCCGCTACCCGGGCGGCCGGCTCGTTGAGAAGCCTCTCGTGCACGGCAGAGACCGCCGGCAGCCACTGGCTACCCAGCTGGCTCTCGAACATTGGCCGCGTGAACGCCGCCTGCCCTTCGGCGAGGTCGACGCCATAGTCCTCGTACGGAACCCCACCGCCGGTGCGAAACGCCGTCAGGAGGTCGTCGATGGGCCGCCCTGCCGCGACGATGAGCTTCCCGAAGGGCGCCGCATAGTTGAGGCTGCGTTCGTCGAGAAGCGCCTCGTCATGCCCGGCTGGGAGCGAGTAACGGCGGTCGGGGGCATCGGCGTCGGCGTCATCGACCTCGAGAATCCCCGTTGCCGCTTGCTGCTCCAGCCATTCACGCGCGTAGCGCTCATGGATACCTGCAGCCGAGGCGAGACCGCTCGACGTGAGCGGCCCCTCGTCTGCAAGCACCCTGTAGAGCCCGAGGCGATCGCCGACGTACAGGGACAGGAGATCCATCGCGCCGAGGATCGCCTCGAACAGGCGGCCGACGAGCGCGTCTCGTCGCTCGTCGGCCGTCATGAATTCTTTTGCTGACATTCCTCAGGCGCTACGAGCGTGCAGTTCTGCTGCACCCAGGTGCTGATGTTCTGCGATGCCTGTGTCGCCTTCGTCGAATCGATCGACTGCAGCTTCGCGAGATCTGCAGCGCTCGGCGTTTGCCCCGCCTTGAGGCTTCCCAGAGCTCCGGCAACTTGGCCGAACCAGTCCGCCAGCGTCTGGAAGTCGTCCTTGATGTCTGCTGGCGCGGCTGCGGCGTACTGGTCGAACGCCTTCTGCGACGTCGTCGAGGTGCCCGTGCTCGAACCCGAGAGCGAGTTCGAGATCTTCTGCGCCGATCTCGGCGAACTGCTTGCAGTTCTCGGAGGTTGCGAAGTCCGGGATCGCCGACGTGTCCGTCGTCTCCGTTGCCGTCGTGTCGGTCGTCTCGGTGGCGGTCGTGTCGGTCGTCGTCGTCTCGGTCGTCGTCGCCTCGGTCGTCGTCTCCGTCGTCGTCGCGGCCGTCGTCTCGGTCGTGGCGGCGCTCTTATCGCTGCCACCACAGCCCGCGAACGCTAGGGCGAGCACCCCCAGGCTCGCGATCGCGAGCAGCATCATCACTCGTCGTGCCATGCGTCGTTCCCTCCTCGTCGAAGAAGCTTCGACCCTAGTGGACTCTCCGGACGTCCGTCAACATGCTCACCCACGAGAGAACAACGCCACCGTCTCGATATGCGGCGTATGCGGGAACATGTCGACCGGGCGCGCCGTCTCGAGTCGGTAGCCCCACGACGCGGCGAGCTCCTTCGCGTTCCCCGCGAGCGTCGTCGGATTGCACGAGACGTAGACGAGACGCGACGGCGCGAGCCTGCCGATCTCCCGCACGGCCTTGCCGGACAGGCCGGCGCGAGGAGGGTCGACGACGACGACGTCGGGCGGGCCGGCCCTGTCGCGGAGCTCTTCGAGCGAACGTCCGACCTCCCCCGCGAAGAAAGCCGAGTTCGTGATCCCATTCAGCTCGGCGTTCTCGATCGCGCAGGCCACCGCCTCCTCCGACGCCTCGACGCCCCACACGGTGAGCGCCTTCCGCGCGAGGACGAGGCCGATCGTCCCCGTCCCGCAGTAGAGGTCATAGACGGTCTCCGTGCCCTGTAGCCCGGCGTACTCCTCCACGAGGGCATAGACGCGCTCGGCCATCGCGGTGTTGGTCTGGAGAAAGGCGTTGGGCCGCACGCGGAAGCGGAGGCCGCAGAGCTCCTCCTCGATCGCATCCTCGCCCCACAACAGCCGCGTGGGAACGTTCGTGACCTCCGCTGGACGATCGTTGATGCCCCAAGAGACCGAGCGCACCTCGGGGAAGCGCGTGACCACCCGGACGAACGAGTCCTCCTCCAGCGAGCCCGGCGCGGTGACGAGCACGACGAGCGCCTGGCCCGTGTTCCGTCCCTCCCGGACGACGAGATGGCGGAGGAAGCCGTTCTGGCTTCGCTGGTCGTACGCCGGCAGCTCGTGCTCGCGCGCCCAGAGCCGCACCGCCTCGCGGAGCCCGTTCCCGAGCTCTGTGGTCAGCCAGCACTCACGGATGTCGAGCACCTCGTCCCAGCGGCCCGCTCGATGAAAGCCGAGCACCGCGCCGGCGGGGCCCGGCGCGAAGGAGTACTCGAGCTTGTTGCGGTAGTGGAAGTGCGACTCGGCCGCCACTGCCGGCTCGAGCGGCGGGTCGGCGATCCCGCCGAGGCGGACGAGCGCGTCGCGAACCTGCGCCTCCTTCGCCGAGAGCTGGGCCTCGTACGCGTAGTCCTGGAACCGGCAGCCGCCACAGGCCGGGAAGTGGTCGCACGGCGCCTCGACCCGCTCGGCGCTCGGCTCGAGCACGTCGACGACCCACCCTTCGGCGTGGCTCTTCCGCACCTTGCCGATGCGTGCGCGCACGAGGTCGCCCGGCAGGCCGCGGCGGACGAAGACGACGTAGCCGTCCACGCGCGCGACGCCATTTCCTCCGTAGGCGAGCGAGTCGATCCGGAGCTCGATCTCGTCACCCGAGGCGACGGGAGCGGCCACGGTGGCTAGGCGAGAGTCGTGACGTAGATCTTGCGGTCGCGCGGGCCGTCGAACTCGCAGAAGAACACGCCCTGCCACGTGCCGAGCGCGAGCTTGCCGTCGTCCAGCGGAACGAGCACCTGCGGGCTCATCAGCGACGCGCGGATGTGTGACGGCGCGTTCTCCTCGCCGAGCTCGATGTGCTTCCAGTGCCAGCCGTCGTCGACGATCTTCTCGAGCGCGGCCTCGAAGTCTCGCGCGACCATCGGGTCGGCGCGCTCGTTGACCGTCACACCCGCCGTCGTGTGGGGCACGTAGACGAGCACGGCGGCCGCGCCGTTCGCGCCGTCGACGGCGCTCTGAACGTGCTCCGTGATCTCGACGAGCTGCGTCCGCTGCGTCGTGCGGATGGCTATCTCCCTCACGGCGTTATCCTACGCCGGATGGCCTCGGGGGGGCTCACCCAGGATCGGCTGGAATCGCTGCGCGGCCAAGCCGACCGTTTCCTCGCGGAACTGCTCGACGAGTACTACCTCCACTACGCAGGGCACAAGGATGCCCTTGAGCTCGCGGGCATCTACGACCGCTACCCGGAGCTGACCGCACTCGAGACGGCAACGGATCTCGGGGGGAGCGTCGACGGCGACACGAGCGTGCGCGAGCTGTGGCACTTCGCGTGCAACGAGTACCTCTCGAACCTCACGAAGACCTACGCCGAGCGGATCGCGGGCCTCGAGGCGACGCTCGAGACGACGATCGACGGCGAGACGGTCGGCTTCCGGATGCTCCGGCCGACGATGGCGAACGAGCCCGACCGGCTGAAGCGCCAGGCGCTCGAAGAGGCGCGGAACGAGCTGTCCGAGGAGCATATGAACCCGATCTACCGTGAGGCGGCTGCGGTCACGCTGGCCGCGGTTCGCAAACTCGGCGCGCCGGACGCGGTCGAGCTCCATCGCCGCTTCGGCTTCAAGCTCGACGAGCTCGCCGACCAGTGCCGTGCCGTCCTCGCGGACACCGAGCGCCTGTTCGAGGACACGATCGAGCCGCTGCTCCAGGAGCGTCTCGGCATCTCGCTCGACGAGGCGCAGCGGTGGGACATCCCACGCCTGTTCCGGGCGCCGGAATGGGACGAGCACTTCTCCGGCGACGACATGCTGCCCGCGCTCGAGGCGACGCTCTCGGGCATGGGGATCGACATCCGCGCACAGGCGAACGTCGAGCTCGACGTCGAGGCGCGCGAGAAGAAGTCGCCGCGCGCGTTCTGTGCGCCGATCGAAGTGCCCGACCGCGTGGTGCTCGTGATCCAGCCGATCGGCGGCGTCGACGACTGGCGGGCGCTCTTCCACGAGGCGGGACACACGGAGCACTTCGCCCTCACCTCCGCATCGCTGACGATGGAGGAGCGGCGGCTTGGCGACAACGCCGTCACGGAAGGCTGGGCTTCCCTCTTCGACCACCTCGTGAGCGACCCGACGTGGCTCGACCGTCGCCTCTCGTTCTCGAACCCGCGCGGGTTCTCGAACGACGCCGCGGCCCAGGAGCTGTGGTTCCTCCGCCGGTACTCGGCGAAGCTCCTCTACGAGCTCGAGCTCTATCTCACCGACGACATCGAGTCGATGCGCTCGCGCTACGTCGAGATCCTCGGCGGCGCGCTCAAGATCGAGCCGAGCCCGACGGACTGGCTGTTCGACGTCGATCCAGGCTTCTACTGCGCCGAGTACCTGCGCTCGTGGGCGTTCGAGGCTCAGATGCGCTACCACCTCTGCGAGAAGCACGGCTACGACTGGTTCTCGAAGCCGGCCGCGGGCAGCCTGCTCCGGGAGCTGTGGTCGCTCGGCCAGAAGCCGACTGCGGACGAGATGCTCGCGGACGTGACGGGCGCCGGCATCGAGATGGCGGCCGTGGCCGAGCGCGCCCGCGAGATGCTCGACTAACCTGCTCGCTTCCCCCCGAAGCCCGGGGTATAGTGGGAGCACGCTGTAGCGCGATGAGGCTCGCGCCAACCGCCCATCTGGGCTGATGGCCTCTACCCCTGACGTTCGAATCGCCGGAGGTAGAGATGAGCGATATCGCAGTGGCGGCACTTCTCGCGGTGAGCATCCTCGCCGCCTCGATGATCTCCGTCGAGATCGGCCTGTCCGTCGCGCTGATCGAGCTCGTCGGCGGCTTCGCCGTCGCGAACGCGTTTGCGCTCGACGTCCCGTCGTGGCTGGCATTCATCGGCACCTTCGCCGGAGTCGTGCTCGTGTTTCTCGCCGGCGCCGAGGTGGACGTGCCGCAGTTCCGCCGCGAGTGGAAAGCCTCGATCTCGATCGGTCTCGTCTCGTTCCTTGCACCGTTCGTCGTCGTCGGCCTGCTGTGCTACTACGCTCTCGATTGGAGCAGGGAGCAGGCCGAGATCGGCGGCCTCGCCCTCTCGACGACGAGCCTCGCAGTCGTCTACGCGGTGCTCGTGGAGACGGGGCTGAACCGCGAGCTGATCGGCAAACGCATCATGGCTGCGACGTTCGTGACCGACATTGCGACCGTCGTCGGCCTGACGGTGCTCTTCGTCACGCCGACCATCTGGATCGTCCCCTTCGCGATCGTGTCCGTTGCCGTCGTCATCGGCCTGCCGAAGATCGCCCCCTGGTTCTTCGGCCGGTACGGCGACCGCGTCATCGAGCCAGAGATCAAGCTCGTCTTCGCGCTCCTCTTCCTTCTCATGTGGCTCGGTGACCGCGCCGACTCCCAGGCCGCCCTTCCCGCGTTCGTCCTCGGCCTCGTCATGAGCGGCCATTACGTCGCGCATCGACAGGAGCAGGAGCGGATGCGCGTCGTAGCCTTCGCGTTCCTGACGCCGTTCTTCTTCCTGAAGGGCGGAATGAGCGTTTCCGCCCATGCGCTGTGGGCGAACCTCGGCGTTCTCCTGCTCCTGTTCGTCTGGAAGCTCGTGCCGAAGTTTGCCGGCGTCTATCCTCTGGCCCGCCGCTTCACGGCGCCGCATGCGATCTTCACGACGCTGCTCATGTCGACAGGCCTGACGTTCGGGACGATCACGTCGCTGTACGGCCTCAACGCCGGGATCATCAACCGGACGCAGTTCTCGCTGCTCGTCGCGGTCGTCGTGCTCTCGGCCATCGTTCCTACCGCCGTCGCCCAGCAGTTCTTCCAACCCCGGCCGCGAGCGGCCGACGATCGAGGGCTCAACACAGTCGCCGCTCTGACGGGGTCGCCTGCACCCGCCCGAAAGGACGTGTCCTAGTGCCGTTCAGACGGATCCTCGTCGCCATCGACGGCTCGGACGCCAGCAACAGAGCGTTCTCGTGCGCTATCGAGCTCGCGTCCGTGATGCAAGCGGAGCTTGTCGCTCTCGCCGTCGAGGGCCCCCTCCCCGCCTACGCGGCGACGATCGGCGAGGTGGAGGAGGTGAAGCGCGAGAAGGACGCGTTCTTCGGCCGACTCGTTGTAGCAGGCGAGGGAAGAGGCCGAGCAGGCATCCGTACAGCTCCTGGTCGAGGTGCGTGCCGGCCACGCGTCGGACGTGATCGTCCGCTTCGCCGCCGAGTGTGACGCCGAGCTGATCGTGCTCGGGTACCGGGGCCATTTCCTCCGGGATCACCTGCTCGGGTCGACCGCCGACCGCGTGTCGGAGCACGCGCCGTGCCCCGTCATGATCGTCCGCTAGGCGAGAAGCGCGCGCAAGCCAGCGAGCGGCTCGGAGACGACGCGAAAGTACGCCCACCGACCCCGTTGCTCACGCTCGAGGAGACCCGCCTGTGTGAGGACCTTCAGGTGGTGACTCACGGTCGGCTGGCTCAGCCCCAAAGGCTCTGTGAGGTTGCACACGCACGCTTCTCCTCCCGGCTGCGCCTGGATCAGGCTGAGCAGCCGGAGGCGCGCGGGATCGGCAAGGACGCGGAGTGCAGCTGCGACGTTCTCGGCGTCGCCGGCATCGAGTGGCGCCTGTGACAGCGGCGGACAGCACTCGGCGATGACCGCGATCGTCTGCACTCGATACATATTGACAGACATCGATACGTCGTGGCAAGATCCACGTATCGACGGTCATCGATCAAGGGAGGTCACACCATGGCCGAGGTTCTCGACCCCGTCACCCAGCACCACGTCGATCAGGCGGCCGATGCCCTGGCGCACGAGTTCGCTGGGATCTTCTCGCAGGAAACGATCGGCCGGTACATCGCCGAATCCGTCGATCTGCTTGGTGGTGCGCGGATCAACGTTTTCGTCCCTGTCCTTGCACACCGCTTCGCGAGAGAACGGCTCCGGGCACTTGCCCAGGTCGAGGGGCAGATCGTGAAGGAGCCAGCCCGAGGTGCTCGTTCATCTGCGTCCACAACGCCGGGCCGTAGCCAGATGGCGGCGGCGCTCGTCACGTTGCGATCAGAGGGGCGCGTCCACGTGCGTTCAGCCGGCAGCGATCCCGGCGAGGAGGTCAACCCGGCCGTCGTCAAGGCGATGGCGGAGCTCGGCGTCGACATGGCGCAGGCGTTTCCCAAGCCACTGACCGACGAGGTCGTACGCGCCGCCGACGTCGTGATCACGATGGGCTGCGGCGACGCGTGCCCGATCTATCCCGGGAAGCGCTACGAGGACTGGGTGCTCGACGACCCGGCGGGCCAGGACCTCGAAACCGTGCGCCGGATCCGCGACGAGATCGACGGCCGCGTCGTCCAGGGCTCCTCGCCGAGCTGGAGGTCGGCTCATGAGCTCGGATGCCCTACGCGAAGAGGTGCGCCAGAAGTACGCGCAGGCGGCTCTCGCCGTCGACGAGAGGCGCGATTGTGGGTGCGCGACCGGCTGCTGCACGGACGGCGTTCGCGCCGACTGTTGCGACGAATCCTGCTGTGCCAGTGAGACGAGCTTCGGGTCGGCCCTCTACACCGCGCAGGAGCAGAGCGACGTTCCCGAGGCGGCTGCGCTCGCGAGCCTCGGTTGCGGCAACCCGACGGCTGTCGCGGAGCTCCGACCCGGCGAGGTCGTGCTCGACCTCGGCTCCGGCGGCGGGATCGACGTCATCCTCTCCGCGAAGCGCGTCGGCCCGGAGGGCATCGCCTACGGGCTCGACATGACGGACGAGATGCTCGCGCTCGCGCAGCGAAACGCCGCAGACGCTGGGGCCCGGAACGTGATCTTCCTCAAGGGCGAGATCGAGCAGGTGCCACTCCCCGCGGGGAGCGTCGACGTCGTCATCTCGAACTGCGTCGTCAACCTCTCGACGGACAAGCCTGCCGTCCTCGCCGAGGTAGCTCGCGTTCTCCGACCCGGCGGCCGGATCGGCATCTCCGACGTCGTCGCCGAGGATCGGCTCGATCCGGCCGAGACGGCAGGAGCGCGGCAGCTACGTCGGTTGCATCGCCGGCGCGCTCTCGAAGAGCGAGTACGAGGAGGGCCTATCCGCGGCGGGCTTCACGGACGTCTCGGTGACGTTCACGCACGAGGTCGCCGACGGTATGCATGCAGCAATCGTGCGCGCGATCAAGCCCAGCCGATGACACCGCAGGACGACAACGCCGTGGTCGCCCGCTTGTCCAAGCTGGACCGGTTCCTGCCACTGTGGATCGGGCTGGCAATGGCGGTCGGGCTCGGATTGGGCACGCTCGTCCCGAAGCTCGACGACCGACTCGACTCGATGCGGGTCGGGACCGTGAGCATCCCCATTGCGATTGGGCTGCTGCTGATGATGTACCCCGTCTTGACGAAGGTTCGCTACGAGGACCTCGGCAAGGGAAGCAGCGACGGCGTCAACGAGCGTCGGTTTTTCGGCGTCTCGCTCTTGCTCTCTTGGGTCATCGGCCCGGCGTTCATGTTCGCGCTCGCATGGTTGTTCCTCGCCGACCAGCCCGAGTACCGCACGGGCGTGATCATCGTCGGCCTCGCGCGCTGCATCGCCATGGTCTTGATCTG
Organism: uncultured Actinomycetes bacterium; assembly: GCA_963773055.1. Taxonomy (GTDB): domain Bacteria; phylum Actinomycetota; class Thermoleophilia; order Gaiellales; family Gaiellaceae; genus PALSA-612. The sequence continues at coordinate 1,170,781 of CAVYZL010000006.1, forward strand.
GAACGACCTGGCGGGCGGGGACCGCGACCGCGCAGCGGTGCTCGTGGTGTTCAACGCGCTGTTCCAGGTAGTCGCCTATTCCCTGCTCGGCTACTTCTATCTGACAGTCCTTCCGGGCTGGCTGGGGCTCGACACGCAGGGGTTCGAGGTGGGCATCTGGGAGGTCGCGCGCACGGTGCTCATCTTCCTCGGCATCCCCCTAACGGCGGGCTATCTCACGCGGCGCATCGGCATCAGGCGCCATGGCCGCGAATGGTTCGAGCGAGAGTTCATTCCGCGCATCGCACCGATCACGCTGTATGGCCTGCTGTTCACGGTCGTGCTCCTCTTCGCCATCCAGGGCGAGAAGATCACGGCCGAGCCTGCCGACGTAGCGCGGATTGCTCTGCCCCTGCTGTGCTACTTCGCCGGCATGTGGATCGCCGGCTTCGTGATCGGATGGGCGCTTGACTTTGCATACCCGCAGACCGCCGCACTCGCTTTCACCGTCGCCTCCAACGACTTCGAGCTCGCGATCGCAGTCGCCGTGGGTGTGTTCGGCGCAGCGTCGGGCGAGGCGCTGGCCGGAGTCGTCGGGCCACTGATCGAGGTGCCGGTGCTCGTCGGGCTGGTGTACGTCGCACTTTGGGCGCGGCGGTATTTTCCTGCCGCGGCGTCTCGCGACACACGCGCAGAGCCCGCGCCCGCAGCGCGCTGACCCGCACGCGGGGAGAGCACCCGAGCGGACGCGGCGTAGGTCGTCTAGGTGCAGAAGCGGTTCGCCGGGGTCTTGCCGTTCCAGCGGTACCCGGGCGACGTGACCTTCGCCACCTTCGTCGCGTAGCACCCGGAGCTCCGCGGGACGAGGAACGTCGTCTTGCCCGCGCGGTCGGTGCGCTTGCGGCCGGCGAACGCGAAGCGGCCGTCGCGGCGCACGACGACTGACGCCTGCGCCCCCTGGACGGGAGGCCCGCCCACCTCGGAGACGGTGAGCGTGACGCGAACCGTCCGTTTTGTCGCCCTGTAGCGGAGCGATGGGACGCGCATCGAGCCCGGGCTCACCCGGAGCGGCGCGCTCGCCACGACCACGCCGGTTGCGCCCTCGGCCGTCGCGACCAGCCGACCGATGCCGCCGCGGCCGGCCGTAGTGATCCTCGTCGCGATTCCGGTGGCTGGCTTCACGGTGGCGAGCCTCGACGGAACGACCGTCCACGTCGCGTCCTCTGTCACGGGGTTGCCGAAGGCGTCCGCGCCGCTGACGGAGAAACCGTGCGACCGGTGCGGGCCGAGTGACGCCCTGGCGGGGGCGATGTGCAGGCTCGCCGGTGGGCCAGCGACGACAGTCTGGACCTGCGTGACGGTGGTCGCAGCCGGCGTCGTCGCCCGGAGCTGCGGCTGGCCGGCGCGGGTGTCGCGGTAGAAGAACGGCGGCGACGCGTTTGCGCCGGCCGGGATGGTGACGGTGATCGTCGCCGTCCAGGGACCGCCTGGCCCGAGCGAATACGCCCCCTGCTCGGAGCTCGACGTCAGCGCGATGGCCACGGGGGCGGTCGCGATCTGTGGCGCCCCTGCGCTCGTCACGAGGGCGAGGCTCGTCTGGCCCGAGGGCGATCCGGCGACGAGCGTCTGCGAGGGCGCCGCGAACGTCAGCACCGGCTGCGACCAGGCGCGGAACGCCTTCCACTGCTCGGCGAACGACGCTCCAGACAGATCCCCGACGCAGTAGCGGTTCTCTCCCGACGGACCGCACGCAGCGCTCCCCGGGTCCGCGTCGTCGCCCTGGCCCGAGTCGCGGATCGCGGCTCCCAGCCGGTCGAGGATCGCCCCGGTCTGACTCGCGAAGTCGCCTGCCGAGAGCCCGCTGGCGTTCCGCGGCTGCCAGGCGAACCCCCAGTGGTCCTGCGCGGCGCCGGCGGCGGCGGTCGCCGAGCGCAGCGCGTAAACCTCGCCAGACACGAAGGCCTGCATCTGATCGAACGGCACGTTCGTCCAGCCATACCCGGAGTCGTACTGCCAGGCTGCGCCCGCGAGCGGGCTCAGCGCCTGAGCGAGAAAGGCCCGCCCGGGCTCGATCGTCTGCGGGCCTATACGCGAGACGACGAGCGTGTGCTGGAGGTAGTCGTTGAGGTAGTCGCGGCGGACAGCCAGGTCGGCGCCGGGAACGGCGTAGCGGCGGTAGTCGGCGTAGACCTCCTGCGACCAGTCACTGACGTAGGCGCTCATGTCGCTCCAGAAGGCGACGTCCGCGAGCCAGTTCTGAACGTTCGCCTGGTAGACGGAGACGTTGCCCGTCGACTGACCGATGCCGACGATGAAGACGACACCACGTGCTGTGCGCGTCCCGTCGCCCTGGAATAGGCCGCGCACGAGCTCTCTTGCATTCACCCGAGCGGCGCCGGCGCCACTCCGGACGGTTGACGGGAACTCGTTGACCGCCCACGTGTCTCCGGCGGCGATGTCGAACCCCGCCGCGACCATCCGCTTTCGCGCCTCGACGCCGGCCGCGTACCAGGTCGAGCCTGTGCTCGCCACCCACTTGCTCCACGCCGACCAGTGGATCTCCGCCAGCGCATGGAAGTTTGCGCCGAGCGCGCGGATCTGACGCGCCTGGTCCGGCCGCAGCTTCGTCTTGTCGGAGACGACCGGCGGGATCGAGACGTAGTACGTGCCGCACGGCGATGCGTTCGCCGCGAGCTTCGTCGCCAGCCTCAGCCAGTCGGTGGCGGCGTAGAAGACCCCGCGGAGTGGCCGGCACTCGCCCGCGAGCCGCTCGTGTCGAGGGTGCTCGACGAGGCGCTCCCAGAGCGCTCGGGTCTTCGCGGGCTCGAGCGACGGCACCGGCGCAGCCGGCGCCGCCGGCCGCGATGCCGTCGCGCTCGCGTTCGCGCCGACGAGCGTCGCCACGAGCGCGCCCAGCGCGAGAGCCAGCACTGCTGTTCGCACCCCCCGGCGCATCGCACCAGGGTAGCGATGGCCTGTAAAGGCTTAGGAAACTAGAGCGTGCCGCCGGCCGCGGGCGGTGCGGCCTCCGACTCGCCGGCGTCGCCGATCTGCGTCCGCGAGAGGTATTCCTCGACCTGGAGCAGGTTGTCCTTGCCGCGCTCGATGACCGAGAGCAGGTCAGACATGCTCGCGACCTCCTCGCGCTGCTCCGAGAGGAACCAGTGGAGCGACTGCTCGCCGACGAGGTCGCCCTCGTCGCGCGCGAGCTTGACGAGGCCGGCGATCTGCTCCGTCACGCGTTTCTCCTGCTCGAGCGCGAGCTTGACCGGCGCGACCGCATCGGCGAACGCGGTCTGCGGCGCCTCGACACCCGGCACGACGACCTCGTCGCCCGAGTCGAGCAGGTACTGGACGAGGATCATCGCGTGGTTTCGCTCCTCGACGGCCTGGCGGTAAAAGTGCGCCGCAAGCTGCTGGAGCGCCTCGGCGTCGTAGTAGCAGGCGATCGCGACGTACTGCTGGGACGCCGCGAACTCGTTCGCGATCTGCTCGTTGACAGCCTTGGCGAACGCGCTCATGCGCTCACTCTATCGACCGCGAACAGCTCCCACTCCCCCGGGACGCCCTTGAGCTCGTGGATCCCTTTACGCTCGAAGGCGATACCCGAGCCCGCGACGAGATCCTTCACCGTGCGTGAAACGAGCACCTCGCCCGGACTTGCGAGCGACGCTACGCGCGCGCCCGTGTGAACGGCGATTCCGGCCACCTTCCCGTCCACGATCTCGCACTCGCCGGTGTGTAACCCGACACGCACCGGCAATCCGAGCCCTGCGGTCCCCTCGACGATCGCCCGCGCGCATCGGATCCCCCGGGCGGGACCGTCGAAGCTCGCGAAGAAGCCGTCGCCGGCTGTGTCGACCTCGACGCCGCGGTGGTATGCGATCTCCTGCCGGACGATCGCGTGATGGCGACCGAGCAGCTCGGCCCAGCCCCGGTCGCCGAGCTCCGCGAGGCGCTCGCTCGACCCGACGATGTCCGTGAAGAGGACGGTCGCGAGGACGCGATCCGGCTCGACCTGCCCCCATGCTCCCCGTTCCCAGAGATCCTCGAGGAAGCGCTCGACCTCCGCGTTGATGGCTTCGGTACCCCGGCCGAAGTGGAGATGGGCGGCGCCGGAGACCTCGACCAAGCGGGCGCCCGGGATGCGGTCGGCCATCCAGCGCGCGGCCTCGGCCGGCACGACCGCATCGTCGGATCCATGGAGGATCAGGGTCGGAACGCGGATCGCCGGAAGGACATCGCGAACGTCGATCTCACGATTCATCCTCGCAAGCCCCTCGAGCGCGCCAGGGCTCGCAGACCAGCGGAGGTAATCGACGATCGTGCCCGCGTCCTCTTGCTCCCACCCGGGCAGCGACCCAACCTGTGCCGCTGCCTCTTCGCGCCGCCCGTAGAGACGCAGGTCAGCCTCGAGATCAGCGCGGTACTGCTCCTCGCTCCGGCCCCACGGGTAGTCAGGCGCCCACATCATGCGCGGAAACCCGCCGCGGAGGACGAGCGCAGCCGTGCGCTCTGGATACGTCGCGGCGAACAGCAAGCTCATGGGCGCGCCTTCGGCGACACCGAAGATGGCGGCGCGGGCAGAGCCGACATCGTCCATCACAGCCCTCAGGTCGTCCATGCGCGCCTCGAGTGTCGGAGCTCCCGCGACGCGGTCCGACATGCCCGTTCCGCGCTTGTCGAACAAGAGCAACCGCGAGAACGCCGCCAGCTGCTCGAGCCCGCGCGCGAACAAGGGCACACGCCATCGCAACTCGACGTGCGAGACGAATCCCGGCACGTAGACGAGGTCGAACGGCCCGTCGCCGACCACCTGATACGCGATCGACAGGTCGCCGCTTCGCGCGTAGCGCGTTTCCGGGAACACGCGGGTAGTTTCGCGCCTTCCGTCCTCCCCGGCTGCGTATCCTCCGTCCGTGGAGCGGAGACGCGTGGTGATCGTCGGCGCGGCGGGCCGCGACTTCCACAACTTCAACGTCCTCTACCGTGACTCGGACGCGCACGAAGTCGTCTCGTTCACAGCGACGCAGATCCCGAATATCGACGGCCGAATCTATCCGGCCGAGCTTGCAGGGTCGCGTTATCCGAACGGGATCCCGATCAGGCCCGAGGCGGAGCTCGAGCAGCTGATCCGTTCGGACGGCGTCGACGAGGCCGTGTTCTCGTACTCCGACGTCTCGCACGAGCACGTGATGCACGTCGCCTCGCGCGCGCTCGCGGCCGGAGCGGACTTCCGGCTGATCGCCCCGTGCGTAACGGAGCTCGACTCCTCCAAGCCGTGCGTCGCGATCTGCGCGGTGCGCACGGGGGCCGGCAAGAGCCAGACCGGGCGGCGCGTGACCCAGATCCTCCGTGACGCCGGCCACCGCGTTGCCGTCCTCCGGCATCCGATGCCCTACGGCGACCTGGCGAAGCAGGCCGTCCAGCGCTTTGCGTCCTACGACGACCTCGAGGCCGCCGACTGCACGATCGAGGAGCGCGAGGAGTACGAGCCGCACATCGACGAGGGCAACCTCGTCTTCGCGGGCGTCGACTACGCGCGCATCCTCGCGCAGGCAGAGCAGGAGGCGGACGTGATCGTCTGGGAGGGCGGCAACAACGACACGCCGTTCGTACGCCCCGACGTCCATCTCGTTCTCGTCGATCCCCACCGAGCAGGGCACGAGCTCCGCTACCACCCGGGCGAGACGAACCTGCGGATGGCCGACGTCTGCATCGTCAACAAGATCGACTCCGCGCCCGCGGGCTCGGTCGACGCCGTGCTCGCGTCGATCGCCGACGTCAATCCCTCGGCGACCGTCGTGCGCGCCGCGTCGCCGATCGAGGTCGAGGAGGGCGGGGAGGCGATCGCAGGCAAGCGCGTCCTCTGCGTCGAGGACGGGCCGACCCTGACCCACGGTGAGATGGCGTACGGCGCCGCTGTGATCGCCGCGCGGCAGCACGGAGCCGCAGAGATCGTCGACCCGCGGCCCTTCGCGGTCGGCTCGATCGCTGAGACGTTCGAGAAGTACCCGGAAACAGGGCCCGTCCTTCCCGCGATGGGCTACGGGGACGAGCAGATCGCGGAGCTCGCCGAGACGATCCGACGCTCCGATGCCGACGTCGTCCTGATCGGCACGCCGATCGACCTCCGCCGGCTGATCGCCATCGACGACCGGCCCGCGCTCCGCGTGCGCTATCGGCTCGAGGAGATCGGCGAGCCGACGCTGCAGCAGATCTTCGCCGAGCGCGGACTTCTCTCCGCGCAGCACGTCGCGTAGCGCCTGCCGCTGGCCACCGTGGCGGAGCATCGACTCTGGGTCGCCGACATCGCCGGCTGACAAGACCCGACATCATTTCCGCGTCAGCCGCCGCGACCGACATGGCGGGCGGCGCGGCTCACTACCGTCACTCGGAGACCACCCGCGGGCGGAAGTCGTGAGAATTCCGCCCGATCCCGGACCGAACCGTTGCGACCGCTCGCGCGAATAGCGCTCGAACACGGCCGCAGAAACGAACCGGCCGTCGACGAAAGGAGTCTCACCAATGCGCAGGTATGCACTGGCTCTCCTGGCGTGTGCCGGAGTGGCCGTGGCAGCGGCCCTCGTCGGCCCATCGCTCACGAGCAAGGGCACGGCGTCGAGCCACCGCGAGGCGCCGCTGATCTCGGAGGATCCGTCTGCTGACAACACGGATCTCTACGCGTTCCGGAGCCCGGACAAGCCGAACACGCTGACGATCGTGTCCAACTGGATCCCCGGCGAAGACCCCGCCGCGGGACCCAACTGGTACACGTTCTCGCCCAGCGCGCGGTACAACATCAAGGTCGACCGGAACGGCGACGGCAAGGCGGACATCACGTACGCCTTCCGGTTCCGGACGCCGACCGGCCCGCTGTTCCTCGGCAACACGTCGCAGCCGTTCACCGTCACGAAGAACGGGCGGGCGTGGGCCAAGGGCACGACGGCGCCGAACAACATCGGCCCGAGGCTGCTGGGCTTCCTCGGCGTCAAGAACTACCAGGCAGCGGTCGCCGACTCGATCGTGACGAAGGGCGGCGTCAAGATCTTCGCCGGCCAGCGTGACGACGCATTCTTCGGCGACATCGGCGCGATCTTCGACCTCCTCGGCTTCCGCAAGGCAGGAACGACGGGGAACAAGGGCGGCGGCAAGGACTTCTTCGCCGGCTACAACGTCCACGCGGTCGCGCTGCAGATCCCGATCTCGCTGCTCGACACGAAGAGCCACACGATCGGCGTCTGGTCGACCACCGACCGACGGAACGTCACGGTGGGCGGCAAGCTGATCCGCGGCTGGACGCAGGTCTCCCGACTCGGGAACCCGCTGATCAACGAGGTCGTGATCCCGACGTCCCAGAAGGACCTCTGGAACCGCCTCAACCCGTCGCAGGACGCGAGGTTCGAGAAGTACTACACCGACCCGCTGCTCGCTGCGACCATCAACTCCGTCTACAAGCTCGACGTGCCCGCAACGGGACGCGACGACCTCGTGGCCGTGCTCCTGACCGGGATCCCGAAGATCACGTTCACGGGCTCGACGCTCGCGGACGAGCTTCGGGTCAACCTCGCCGTTCCTGTCACGCCGGCCTCGAAGGTCAGCCGGATGGGCGTGCTCGGCGGAGACAACCAGGGCTGGCCGAACGGTCGCCGGCTCGGAGACGACGTCATCGACATCGCAGAGCAGGCCGTGGCCGGCTTCCTCAAGGGCACGAAGGTCCCGCTCGGCGACGGCGTCGACTCGGGTGACATGGCCAACCTGAAGGCGTTCCCGTACGAGGGGCACCCGCACGAAGGGTTCGCCAACTCGAAGGGACAGCAGAAGCCATAGGCGCTCATCGGGGGAGGCGCGAGCCTCCCCCGATCGGCCCTCTCACCCCGCCATGCGTCACAAGCTCCTCATCCCCCTCACCGTCGCCGCCGCCGCGGCGGCCGTCGTGCTGTTCAGCGGCGTGCTTCGCGAGTCGTCGTCAGCCGGAGCGTCCGCGCTCCCTGCAGAGCGCGTAGCGGCCACGTTCGAGCCGTCCTACTCGTCGGCGCAGGACGCCGCCACGCTCGTGCTCCGCCTGCAGGAGCACCTCCGCGACCATCCCACCGATGGCGATTCCTACGCGCTGCTCGGGCTCGCATACCAGCAGCGGGCCCGAGAGACGGGAGACCCTGCCTACTACCCGAAGTCCGAGGCGGTCCTCGATCGCGCGCGCAAGTTGAACAGCCACGATCCGATCGCGCTCTCCGGGCTCGCGTCGCTCGCGCTCACGCGGCATCAGTTCCTCAACGCCCTCGCCCTGGCGCAGCAGGCGCGCACGCTCGCGCCGTCAACGGCGCGGAACTTCGGAGCGATCGGTGACGCGCTCCTCGAGCTCGGTCGTTACGACGAGGCCTTCGCTGCCTTCGACACGATGGCGCGGCTCAAGCCGAACGTCGCCGCGTACGCGCGCGTCTCGTACGCGCGAGAGCTGCGCGGGGACGTGGCCGGCGCGCGCGCCGCGATGGAGCTCGCGTCGGAGAGCACGGTTCCCGGCTCGGAGGCGGCCGCCTGGTCGCAGACGCAGCTCGGCAAGCTCCTCTTCTCGGTCGGCGACTACGCCACGGCCGCGACGGCGTACCGCACCGCTCTCGGGCACCGGCCTGGATATGCCGCGGCACTCGATGCGCTCGCGCACGTCGAGGCGGCGGAGGGCGATCTCAGCCGCGCTGTCCGGCTGGAGCGGCGCGCTGCGACGACCGTGCCGCTGCCGCAGTACGTCGGCGCACTCGGCGACTTCCTCGGACGTCAGGGCAAGGCTCGGGCGGCAAGGCGCCAGTACGCGCTCGTGGCCGCCATCGACCGACTCCAGCGGGCGAGCGGCATGCGCACGGACGTCGAGTACGCGCTCTTCGAGGCCGATCACGGCATCGATCTTCCGGATGCCCTCCGGCGGGCGCGGATCGGCCAGCAGGCGCGGCCGTCGATCGACGGGGATGACGTCCTCGCGTGGGCGCTCGAGCGGAACGGCGGCTGCACCGAGGCGTTGGGCTACTCGACGCTCGCGCTCCGCCTGGGCACGAAGGACGCGACGAAGCTCTTCCACCGCGGCATGATCGAGCGCTGCCTCGGCCACGCGGCCGAGGCCCGCACGTGGTTCCGGAAGGCCGTGCGGCTCAACCCTGGCTTCTCACCGCTCTGGTCTCCGGTCGCGCAGGGGTACGCGCGATGAGACGGCTCGCGATCCTCGCGGCCGCCGTTGCCGCGCTTGCCATGCCGGCGCTCGCGTCGGCGCATCCGCTCGGCAACTTCACGATCAACCACTCGAGCTCGATCGTCGCCTCGGGCGACCGCGTCTACGTCGACTACGTCCTCGATATGGCGGAGATCCCGACACTGCAGGCGCGCCAGGCCGGCGGCTTCGATGCGCCAGCGCTCAGCCGGTCGCTCGCCGCGAAGCTGTCGCTCACGGTCGACGGCCGTCGGGTCACGCTGCGCCCCGTCAAGCATCGGCTGCAGTTCCTGCCGGGCTCTGCGGGGCTTCGCACGACGCGGCTCGAGGTGGTGCTCGCCGGCCCGGCAGTCCGCAGACGGGCAGCGATCCGCTTCCAGGACGGCACGTACCCGGGAAGGCTGGGCTGGAAGGAGGTCGTGGTCGCTGCAACCGGCGGCGCCGGCGTCGTCTCGTCGAGCGCTCCGGCCGTGAGCCCCTCCGACCAGTTGCGCGCGTATCCGAAGGACCGGCTCTCGAGCCCGGTCGACGTGACCGCCGCCACGGCCACGCTCGCGGCGGGGACGGAAAGCGGGGCCGCGCCCGCGTTCTCGGAGCCCGTGGAGAAGGCGCGCTCCTCCGGCTTCACCTCGCTCGTCGAGCGGCGCGACCTGGGCGCTGCGGGCATCCTCGCCGCGCTCGCGATCGCTCTCTTCTGGGGCGCTGCGCATGCCCTGGGGCCGGGGCACGGGAAGTCGATCGTCGCCGCCTACCTCATCGGCCAGCGCGGCAGCGTCCGGCACGCGATCGGGCTTGGGGGCATCGTCACGGTGACGCACACCGCGGGCGTGTTCGCACTCGGAGTGGTGACGCTTGCGCTCTCGGAGCTGATCGTCCCGGAGGATCTCTATCCCTGGCTCAACCTCGTCGCCGGCCTGATGGTGGTCGCGATCGGGATCGGCGTGCTCCGGGCCCGGCTCGCTCATCCGCACGCGCACGGCCACGCCCACCATCACCACGACCACCACCACGATCACGACCACGCCGCCGAAGGCCTGTCGCTTCGCTCGCTCGTCACCGTCGGCATCTCCGGCGGCCTCCTGCCGTGCCCCTCGGCGCTCGTCGTCCTCCTCGCTGCGATCTCGCTACACCGGGTCGCGTTCGGGCTCGCGCTCGTGCTCGCATTCTCAGTCGGCCTCGCGTTCACGATCAGCGGGATCGGTCTCGTGGCCGTGCTCGCCAACGGCGTGTTCCGCCGCGCGAGCTTCGAGGGGCCACTCGTCAGGGCGCTCCCTGCGGTGAGCGCCCTGATCATCCTCGCGGCCGGTCTGGTGATGACCGCCCGCGCTCTCCCGACTGTGGGCTGAAAGGAGCAACGATGTTCGGTCTCGACGACTGGGTCGCGCATCTCTCGGGCGGCGGCAGCATCCTCGTCGTCCTGGCGGTGGCCGTCGTGCTGGGCCTGCGACACGCGACGGACCCCGATCACCTCGCAGCCGTGACGACGCTCGTCGCGTCCGGCGGACAGCGCTCTCGCCGCGCCGTCGGAGCGCTTGGCCTCAGTTGGGGGCTCGGTCACGCCACGACGCTCTTTGTCTTCGGGCTCCCGATCGTGCTCTACAAGGCCTACCTGCCCGAGCCGGTCGCGGAAGGTGCGGAGACCTGCATCGGATTGGTGATCATGGGCCTCGCCGTGTGGCTGCTCCTGCGGTGGCGCCGCGGCGCCTTCCACCTGCACTCCACCCACATGACGGAGGTCTCCACGCGCACGTCCACACGCACGGGCCGGCGAGCGGGCACCCACACGGGAACGCGCCGACGGTCCGCACCCGCTTTCAGGCGTACGGCATTGGCCTCGTGCACGGTCTCGGAGGTAGCGCCGGCGTTGGTGTGCTCCTGCTCGCCACGATCGATGACAAGGCCGTCGCCGTCGGCGCGATGGCGCTCTTCGCGGCCTTCACGGCCGTCTCGATGGCGATCGCGTCGCTCGGCCTCGGCGCAACGCTCTCGTCGGCCAGAGCACAACGTTCACTCCACCGCCTCGCCCCCACGCTCGGGCTTGCGAGCCTCGCGTTCGGTGCCTGGTACGCTCTCGGCGCCCTCGAACTCGCTCCGTACTACTTCTAGGTGATCGAGCGGGAAGACATCCACGAGCTCGCCGCTGCCTACGCTCTCGACGCCCTCGACGGGCGCGAGCGGGATGCGTTCGAGGCGCACCTGCGCGACTGCGAGACGTGCACGAAGGACGTCTCCGAGCTCCGTTCGACCGCGGCCATGCTCGCCTATGCCGACGAGGGCCCGGAGCCGGCTCCCGCGCTTCGCGACCGGCTGCTCGAGGCGGCTCGCCAGGAGCGGCCGACGCAAAGCGTCGTCGTCCTTCGCCCTCGGCGGGCGCTGCGGTTCGCGACGATCGCGGCCGCAGCCGCGGTCGCGGTCGCGGTCGGGCTCGGCGCCTGGGCACTGACCCTCTCTCGCTCGCTGGACAGCGAGCGAAGCGCACGCTCGCAGAACGCGACGATCGCCGCCATCCTGGCGGACGCAGACGCCCAGCGGATCTCGATGGGAGCGCAAGGCGAGGTCGTCCGCGGCCCCGACGGGCGCGCCGTCCTCATCGCGCGCGGGCTGCCGGCGGCCCCGAAGGGCAAGACGTACGAGGCGTGGGTGATCCACGGCGGCACGCCGACGAGGGCAGGCCTGTTCGACGGCGGCAAGAGCACCGTCGTCCTGCTCGGGCCTACGCTCCCCCACGGCGGAAAGGTGGCGGTCACGCTCGAGCCCGCGGGCGGCTCCGACGCGCCGACGAGCGACATTCTCTTCGGGAGTGGCGCCGCGTGATGGCGCGCGAGCGGACGCCGCTGCAGGTCCTGCCGGGCGGCAAAGCCGCCGGCGCGCGGGCGCTCGCACCGCTTTCGGACGAGGCGCTGCTCGCGCTGATCGCGACGCCGGAGGGCGATCTCGCGCTCGCGGAGCTCTACGACCGGTACGGCCGCGTCGCCTACGGGCTCGCGTACCGCGTCCTCCAGGACTCGGCGCTCGCGGAGGACGCCGTCCAGGAGGCGTTCCTCACCGTGTGGCGGAACGCCGGCACCTACGTCCGCGAGCGAGGCCGGCCGAATGCGTGGATCCTGACGCTCGTCCACCGGCGGGCGGTCGACCTCGTGCGCCGCGAGCAGCGACGTCGCACCGCGCCCGCCGAGCTCGAAGCCGAGCAGCCGTCGCCCGCTGCCGAGGAGGAGGCGACGACCCGCGACCGCAGGCGGACCGTTCAGGAGGCGCTCCGCCAGCTGCCGGCCGACCAGCGGGAGGCGATCGAGCTCGCCTACTACGGCGGGCTGACGCAGTCCGAGCTCGCGGAGCGGCTGCACGTCCCGCTGGGGACGATCAAGAGCCGCATGTTCGTCGGGCTGCGGCGCCTCGGCGACCTCCTGGCCGAGGCCGGCCTCGAGCCCGAGCTCACTCCCTAGGACCGCTACTTCTTCTTGCCGTCGGGCTTGCCGTCGGCGTTCAGGTCGCTCTTCTTCTTGTCCACCTGGCCGAGCCTGTCGAACGTGAGCGTGAACTTGAGCGGCGCGATCTTCGCCCCCTGGCACGTGCGCGCCATCGTCAGCTTGTACGACTTGTTCGCGCGTTTCTTCGCGCCGAAGCCCGCCTTTCCGAAGAGCCGGAAGCTCTGGATTCCCGTCGTCAGCGTTCCGCAATCTCCCTTGCAAGTGAACTTGCCGGTAGCCGGGCCGATCCTCCCCTCGTTGTCGACGAGGCGGATCTTCGCGCCGAGTGGCCCCGCAGGTTGGGGCGGCGCCAGCTCGAACTCGCCCTCGCAGTCGCCGGTGCCCGTCGTGCAGTTCATCGCCCAGGCGACCGTGAAGCCGAGGTTCAACCCGGTGTTCGTGATCCCGAACAGCGACAGGCTCTTCGGGACGATCCGCGCGGTGAAGGTGATGCACTTGCACGGCTTCGGGGGCGCGACGGGGCCGGTCAGCGTTGCCGTGACGTCCGAGCCGACCGAGCAGGTGGCAGAGACCTCGAGCGCGCCGTGGGCGTCGGCGGTGATCGGTTTGTCGGTCGTGAACGACCACGTCTTCGTGTCGCCCGTGACGATGTTGATGCCCTGCGAGCCGAAAGCCGCTCCGTTCGACCCGGTCGAACCGGGGCCGTTCACGGACACGATCCGCGTCCCCTGCGGCGCGGTATAGCGCATGCACTGGAGCGTGTCGCTGCCGCGGTTCGTCACCTCGAGGACGTAGCTCGTGCCCTCCCCGGTCAGCTCACCCTCGGCGGCGACGTTCGTCTGGCGCGCGGCGGCGGCCGGCACGAGCAGTAGTGCCGTGAGAAACCCGAGGAGCCCGAGACGGACGCCCATCGCGGTCGGGACTCTCTCACGCGAAGCACAATTCTGCAATCGCCCGGGGATAGGATCGAGGCTTGACCGCCGTCGGCAACGCCCTCAAGGGGCGTCACTTCACCCGCGTGGACGACCTTTCGCGCGAGGAGTGGCTTCAGGTGCTGGACCTCGCCGACGAGCTTAAGCGGGCCAGAGCGGTGGGAGACAGTGTCCACCTGCTCCCCGGCCGCACGCTCGGGATGATCTTCCAGAAGCCGTCGACGCGCACGCGCGTGTCGTTCGAAGTGGGCATGGTCGAGCTCGGGGGTCACGCGCTCAACCTGGCGGCCGGCGAGCTCCAGCTGGGCCGCGGGGAGACGGTCAAGGACACGGCAACGGTGCTGTCGCGTTATCTCGATTCGATCATGATCCGCACGTTCGCGCAGGCCGACGTAGACGACCTCGCGCGTTACGGCTCGATCCCGATCGTCAACGGCCTGACGGACGACGAGCACCCGTGCCAGGCGCTGGCCGACGTGATGACGATTCGCGAGCGCCTCGGCCGCATCGAGGGCGTGCGCGTCGCGTACATCGGCGACGGCAACAACGTCTGCGTGTCGCTCGGGCGCGCTGCGGCGCTCCTCGGCATGGACTTCGTCGTCGCTGCGCCGCCGGGCTACGAGCCGCCGCTCGAGGGCGCGGAGATCACCCACGATCCACGCGAGGCCGTCGACGGCGCCGACGTGCTGTACACCGACGTCTGGACGAGCATGGGCCAGGAGGAGGAACGGGCGCGCCGGCTCGAGGCGTTCGCCGGCTTCACGATCGACGACGCCCTCGTCTCACGCGCGGCCGAAGGCGCCATCGTCCTCCACTGCCTGCCCGCCCACTACGGCGAGGAGATCACGGAGAAGGTGCTCTACGGCCCGCAGTCCGCCGCCTGGGACGAGGCCGAGAACCGCCTCCACGCGCAGAAGGCGCTGCTCGCGCTCGTCGTCCCTTGAGCGCCGTTCCCTTCGAGGAGATCGTGCGGCGCGCGCTCGACTCGCTGCCGCCCGAGATCGCCACCGGGCTCGAGAACGTGGCCGTAGTGATCGAGGACGAGCACCCCGACGATCCCGACCTGCTCGGGCTGTTCAGCGAGGATCCCTATCTGCCCGCGCAGATCACGATCTACCGGCTCCCGCTCGAGGAGTCGTTCCCCGATCCGGGCCTGCTCGAGGAGGAGATCCGGATCACCGTCCTCCACGAGATCGGCCACTACTTCGGCATGGACGAGGAGCAGATCGCGAAGCTGGGCTACGACTGACGCGCGCTAGGCCGCGTCGTCGTCGACGTCGTCGACGGGCACGACCGTCTCCTGCGAACGCTCATGCAGGCGCTCGCGGCCGCGCCGGACGGCCGTGAGGAACTTCTCGAAGTTGACCTCGAGCGTCGAGAGCATGCTGTCCGCCCAGTCCTCCGTCTCGAGGCGCACCTCGCGCGCCTCGCGCCGCGCGTCCTCGATGATCTCCTGCGCCTGGCGCTCGGCGAGCTTGACGATCTCCGTCTGAGACGCCTCGCGTACGGCCTGCTCGCGCGCCTCGCCGAGCATCCGATCGCACTCGCGCTTCGCCTCTGCGAGCATCTCCTGGCGCTCCTTGACGATCCAGCGCGCCTGCTTGATCTCCTCGGGGATCGTCGCCCGCATCTGGTCGAGGATGTCGTAGATCTCCTCGCGGTCGATCCGCACCTGGTCGGTGAGCGGCACCGTGCGGGCGTTGTGCACGAGGTCGTCGAGCTTGTCGATGAGGACGAGGACGTCCATCGGGGCGCAGTCTACTCGCGGGGGCTGACAGGCGCGCCAGGTCGCCCTTCCGGGAAGAGATCCTGGAAACGGCGTGCAACTGCAGGCGGCACGAGCTCGTCGACGTTCCCCCCGAACGACGCGATCTCCTTGATTCCGCTCGAGGAGACGAAGCTGTACTGCGGGCTCGCCATCACGTACAGCGTCTCGATCTCGGGCGCGAGCGTGCGGTTCAGGTGGTTCATCTGGAACTCCCACTCGAAGTCGGAGATCGCGCGCAACCCCTTCACCATCGTGCCCGCTCCCCAGCGGCGCGCGAAGTCGACGACGAGCTCGGCGAACACGTCGACGTCGACGTTCTCGACGCCGGCATCGTCGAGCGCCACCCGGATGAACGTCACCCGCTCCTCGACGGAGAACATCGTCCCCTTGTGCGCCGGATCGCGCACGACGCCGACGACGACGCGATCGAAGATCTCGGCCGCGCGCCGGATGATGTCGAGGTGGCCGTTCGTGACCGGGTCGTAGCTGCCCGGGCAGATGGCGACGACGGGACGATTCTGGCTCACGCCCGAGCCTCGTAGACGGTCACGCTCGTCGATCCGTAGCGCCGGGTCGCGCGGATGTCGAGCGGCAGTTCGAGCTCGACGCCGGCGGCGGCCTCCAGCACGGCTGCGCCGCCCGGTTCGAGCACGCGCGGCAGGTTCGTGGCGAGCGGCATGCGGAGGGATTCAACCAATTCGTACGGAGGGTCGAGGAAGACGAGGTCGTAGGTCTCCCGCGTCGTTGCGAGAAACCGCAGCGCGTCGGCGCGCACCACCGTCGCTCCCGGTAGCTCGAGCTTTGCGACATTCCGTTCGATCGCCTGGACGGCGGCTCGGTCCGACTCGACGAACACCGCGCTCTCGGCGCCTCGCGACAGGGCCTCGAGCCCGAGCGCGCCCGAACCGGCGAAGAGATCGAGCACGCGCACGCCGTCGATCGGGCCGAGGATCGAGAACAGCGCCTCGCGGACGCGGTCCGACGTCGGCCGCGTGCCGGAGCCCTTCGGAGCGAAGATCCGCGCTCCCTTCCGGCTTCCGGCGACGATGCGCACGATCTCAGGCGGTTGCGATCGCCTCGTCGAACAGACGCTCCACCTCGTCGTCGAGCGGCCCGTCGACGTCGACGAGCGCCGCTGCCTCGACGCGTGCCTGCTCGAGCAGAGGACGGTCGGCGACGAGACGGGCGAAGCGGAAATCGGTCAGGCCGGACTGGCGCGTGCCGAGCAGCTCCCCCGCTCCCCGCAGCTCGAGATCGACCTCCGCCAGCTCGAACCCGTCGACGGTGGCGACGAGAGCCTCGAGGCGGGCGACGGCGGATTCGGTCAGCTCCTCCTTCGGCCGCGAGACGAGCAGGCAGTAGGACTGCTCGGCGCCGCGACCGACGCGTCCGCGCAGCTGGTGGAGCTGTGCGAGACCGAACCGGTCAGCTTCCTGGACGATCATGATCGTCGCGTTCGGGACGTCGACGCCGACCTCGATCACTGTCGTCGCGACCAGCACGTCGATCTCGCCCGCAGCGAACTCCGCCATCAGCGTCCGCCGCTCGGCCGGCCGAAGCTTCCCGTGCATGCAGCCGACGCGGAAGCCTCTGAGCTCGGCACGGCGCAGTCGCTCGGCCTCCTGCTCGGCCGCCCGCGCCTCGATCGCAGGTGACTCGACGACGAGCGGGCAGACGACGTACGCCTGCCGTCCCGCCTCGAGGTGTCGGCAGAGCCGCCGATACGCCTCGGAGCTCCGGTCGGCGGTCACCCAGCGCGTCACGATCGGGCGCCGCCCCGCCGGAAGCTCGGGGATCTCGCTCACGGACAGGTCACCGTAAACGGTGAGCGCGAGGGTGCGGGGGATCGGGGTGGCCGTCATGTGAAGGACGTGCGGCGCCCGGGCCGCCGCGAGCGCCTTCCGTTGCTCGACGCCGAAGCGATGCTGCTCGTCGACGACGGCGACCGCCACCTCGCTCAGGTCGACTCCGGCCTGGATCAGCGCGTGCGTGCCGACAACGACGCGCGCCTCGAGCGCAGGCTGCCGCTCGGCCTTCGGCACGGAGCTCGTCAGCAGACCGCACGAGACGCCGAGCCGGGCGCAGAGGGCGGACACGGTGAGGAAGTGCTGCTCGGCGAGCGTCTCCGTGGGCGCCATCAGGGCGCCGCGCTGACCCGCTTCCACCGCACGCAGCAGGGCGTAGAGCGCGACGACCGTCTTGCCGGAGCCGACGTCTCCCTGGAGCAGCCGCTCCATCGGTGTCGTCTGCGCGAGGTCGCGATCGATGTCGCGGATCGCCTGCTCCTGCCCCTTCGTGAGCACGAACGGCAGCGCGTCCCGGTAGCGCTCGATCAGCTCGCCTGGCGCGCCGAGCGCCGTCGCGACCTCCGTCGCCCGCTCGCTGCGCCGGCGCGCGAGGCCGATCTGGAGGACGAGCAGCTCGTCGAAGGCGAGACGCTGGCGGGCCGTCTCGGCGTCGTCGAGCGTGTGCGGGCGGTGGATCGCGTGCAACGCGTCCCCCTTGAGCGGCAGGCTGAGCCGCTGGCCGAGCTCGGCAGGCAGCGGGTCCGGCGTTGCTCCCGTCGCCGGCAACGCCTGGTCGACGAGAGCGCGCAGGCGGGTGGGCGTCAGCTCCTCCCCGGCGGGATACACGGGCGCGAAGTCCGCCGTCGCCGACACGCCCTCGAGGTCGTACGAGCGCACCTGGAACTCCCCACGCTGGAGGCGGCCGCGGAGACGGATCTCGGTCCCCGGAACGAGCTTCGTCGCGAGCCATTCCTGGTTGAACCAGATCGCCGTTACGGCCCCGGACTCGTCGCGGATGCGCGCGCGCACGATCGCGAGCCGCCGGCGCGGGCGGCGGACGCTGACGTTCTCGACGACTCCGCTGATCGCGACCTCGTCCTCGGCAAGCAGATCGACGATGCGCCTCTCGGGGGCAACGGGCTCGTAACGCCGCGGCGCGTGGACAAGCAGGTCGTCGACGGTTGCGAGGCCGAGCTTGGAGAGCCTCTGCCCGACCCGTGGCCCGACACCACGCAACGTCTCAAGCGACCGCTCGAGGACCTCGGGCCGGCAAGAGACGGGCGGGCGGGCCCATTCCGCCGGCCGGTCCACGACGGCGAAGCCCGTGGGCAGGCGGGTCATGGCGGCTGAGTATAGGTCCGAGGTCGGCTACTGAATCAGGGCGAATCCCACCAGAAGAGGCCGACCGTCCCGGGGCCCGCGTGGGCGCCGACGACAGGGCCGAGCATCCCCGCGGCCTCGATCTGGGCTTGCGGGCGTACGTCTCTGACCATCTTGCGGAGCGCCTCGAGCCGCTCGGGTGCGTCCGCGTGCGCGATGCCGACGCGGAGCGACGGGCTGTTCGTCGTTTGTTCCTCGAAGGTCTTCCGGAACTCCTGGAACGCCTTGCGGCTTCCCCGCACGCGCTTGATCGGGACGATCTCGCCGCCTGCGATCGTGAGGATCGGCTTCACCTGGAGCAGCTCTCCCGCCCACGCCTGCGCGCGCCCGATCCGCCCACCCCGGGCGAGGAACTCGAGCGTGTCGACCGTGAACACGAGCCCGAGCTCCTGCTTGAACGCTTCCACGAGCCCCTCGATCTCCTCGTCGGTCGTCCCCCGCTCGAGCCGGCGCTGCACCGCGAGCGCGAGGAGCGCGATCCCGAGCGACGCCGAGTCGGTATCGACGACCCGGATCCGCTCCCCGCTCTCCTCCCCCGCGCCGAGCCTCGCGCTCTCCCACGTTCCCGAGAACTTCGCGGACAGCGTGAGCACGTAGACGCGCTCATAGGCGCCGAGACCCTCGTAGGCGGCCGCGAAGTCGCCCGGCGTCGGCTGCGACGTCGTCGGCATCGCGGACGACTCGCGGAGGCGCGCGTAGAAGTCGGCGGCAGGCAACTCGACGTAGTCGCGGAAGCTCTCGTCCCCGAAGAGGACGTAGAGCGGCACGATCCGCCAGTTCTCGAAGCGCTCGCTCCCCTCCGGGAAGTCCGCCGTCGAGTCGAGGACGACCGCCGTGTTAGCCGCAGTGAGCTCCATCGGTGGGCTGACCCTACTCGGCGGAGATCAGCAGGTGATAGTGCGGCTGGCCACCGTCCTGGACGTCCACCTCGACATCGGGATGCGCCTCCTCGACGCGGCGGACGAGGAGTTCCAGCTCCGGCGCATCGGCGCCCTTGAGGAAGGTGACGACGTCGCGAGGGTCGGTGAGCATCGCCGAGACGACCGCCTCGGCGACCTCGTCGAAGCTCTCGCCGCCGACGAATGGCTCGTCGTCGAGCAGGCCGAGGTAGTCGCCGGTATGGATGCGCAGGCCGTCGAGCTCGACGTCGCGCGAGGCGACGGTGACGGCGGCCGTGGCAAGCGACGCGACGGCCTCCCGCATCGCGGCCGCGTTCTCCTCGGCCGACGCGTCCGGATCGCAGGCGAGGAGCGCGCTGAGCCCGGCCTGGATCGACCGCGTTCCGACGACCTGGACTGGCTTGCTCGCGAGCGCCGCAGCCTGCTCGGCGCTCATCAGCACGTTCCCGTTGTTCGGAAGCACGACCACCTCAGGCGCCCGGGTCGACTCGATCGCCTCGAGGATGTTTGCGGTCGACGGGTTCATCGACTGGCCGCCCTCGACAGTCGCCGCGACGCCCAAGCTGTCGAAGAGCGCCTTGTTTCCCTCCCCCACGACGACGGCAACGACATCGGTCGTGTGCGAGATGGGAGCGACCGACGCGGCGTGCGCGAGCCGCTGCTCGCGCGCCGCCGTCTGCGCATGCATGTTCGCGATCTCTACGCCGGCGAGAACGCCGTGATCGGTGCCAAGACTGATAGCGGCGCCCGGATCGTCGGTGTGCACGTGAACGCGAAGAGCGGACTCGTCTCCGACGACGAGCAGGGAGTCGCCGAGCTCGCCGATCGTTCGTTCGAGCGCCTCCCGATCGAGGCCGTCTCCCTCGACTACGAAGGTCGTGCAGTAGCGGTACTGCGACAGCTCACCGTGCACGGCATCGAGCCCGAGCGCCTGTTCCTCGGCCGCCGCTGGCAGAGGTTCGCCCGCGACCTCGGCGGCGAGCCCGCGGACGAGCTCCACGAGCCCGGCGCCGCCTGCGTCGACGACACCCGCCTCGCGGAGCACGTCGAGCAGCTGCGGCGTTCGGGCGAGCGCCGCCTCTCCGCCCTCGAGGGCGACCCGCAGGAGCTGAGCTGGAGAAGACCTCGCCGGCGCCTCGCGCTCGGTCGCCTCCGCCATCTCTCGGACGACTGTGAGCATCGTGCCCTCGACGGGCGTCCGGACTCCGCGGTAGGCCATGTCGCTCGCCTCGCGGAACGCCCGTGCGAGCACCTCCGCGTCGACCGTCGCGCTCGCGCCGAGGACGTCCGCGGCGCCACGGACGATCTGCGACAGGATCACGCCGGAGTTCCCCCGCGCGCCCATGAGCGCGGCGCGGGTGACGGCGTGGGCGAGCGCCGGCCGCGGCGCCTCCTCGAGCTCGTCGGCGGCCTCGACGAGCGCGCGTACGGTGAGCGCGATGTTCGTCCCCGTGTCGCCGTCAGGAACCGGATACACGTTGAGGTCGTCGATGCGTGAGCGGCTCGCCTCGATTGCGGCCGACGCCGCGCGCACCACCCGCCGGAGCTGCTGAAGGTCGCTCACGGAGACGACCGCACGTCTGCGATGTGCACGTCGACGAGGACGACGGGAATGCCGGTCAGGCGCGCGACCTCGTACGCCACGTGCGAGCGCACGGTGGACGCGACCTCAGCGAGGTTGAGCCCGTGCTCGACGACGACATGCAGCGTGATCGCGAGCCCTTCCGGCGTGCGCACGATCTGAACGCCGCGCTCGGGCCGGTCACGCGAGACGAGGGCGCCGAGCCGACCGCCTCGCGGCGCGGTACCGACGACGCCGTAGCACTCCGCGGCCGTCCTCCCCGCCGCTTGCGCGATCGCCATCGTGGCGATCGTCACCTCGCCCTCGACCGGCCTCGAGGCGCTCTCGTCGGCCACGCGCGGAGGTTAGACGAGTGGGCCGCCCGGCCGAAGCCGAGGCGTCACGGCGTCAGAGCGCTTTCGTGACCTTGCCGCTACGCAGACAGCGCGTACAGACGTACGCCCTCGTCGGCTTGCCGTCGAGGAGCACACGAACGCGCTGGAGGTTGGGATCGAAGCGCCGCTTCGTCGCCACCATCGAGTGGCTTCGGTTGTGCCCGAAGGACGGCTTCTTTCCGCAGATGGCGCAGATCTTCGACATGGCGCGGCCGGGAAGTCTACCGGTCAGCCTTGCGCTGCCCGCGTCCGAACGTGCGAGAAGAGGTCGGCCATCTCGAGCGCCGTGCGCGCCGCGTCGGCGGCGCGGTCGACGCGGGCCTCGGCCTGCTCGCGCGTGTCGCACGTGAGCACGCCGAACGACACCGGGATGCCCGTCTCGATAGCCGCGAGCTGGAGCCCGCTCGCCGCCTCGCCGGCGATCACGTCGAAGTGCGGCGTCTCGCCGCGGATGATGCAGCCCAGCGCAACGATGCATGCAAAGCGGCGGGTCTTCGCGAGCGCGAGTGCGGTCAACGGCAGCTCGAACGCGCCGGGAACCGGGACGACCGTGATCGCGTCGTCCGCGACGTGGCAGTCGCGAAGCGCTTCGAGCGCCTGCTCGAGCATCGCCGTCGTGATCTCGCCGTTGAAGCGGCTGACGACGACGCCGACGCTGCGGCGGAAGCCGTGCGGCGCGCCGGTGAGCACGTCGACGCCGTCCGGAATCAAGAGCGCGCCGGCTGCATGGTCCGCGGCCGCAGGTACGGCCATCGGCTCGAGCTCGTCTTCCTCGGCGATCTCTACCTCGGCGGCCTCGGCAACGGGCTCGAGCTCGTCCTCTTCCGCGCTCTCGGCTTCCTCGTCTGCCGACTCCTCGGAGACGTCGTCCGGCTCCTCCTCGGGCTCGGGCTCGGGCTCAACCGCTTCGCCTGCAACCTCGGCCGCAGCCGCGCTAGCGACCACCGACTCGGGCAGCGCGGGCTCCGGCTCGGGCAGCGCGGGCTCGGCCTCCGATTCGGGAGGCTCCTGGGCGATCTGCTCGGCGACGGGCTCCTCGGCCTCGACCGGAGCCGTCGCGAGCTGCGCCGGAACGTCGGCGGCGAACACGTCCTCGCGCTCCTGCGACTCCTCGGGAGGAGGCGCGTCGCGGAACGGCCAGTCGCCGGTGTCTTCGAACGGGTCGTAGGTGCCGTAGCGCTCGGTGCTGTCTGTCATCAGTCGAACTTCAGATCCTGGTGGTGGAGCACGTGTCCAAGCTTGTCACGCTTCGCGGCAAGATACCGGCGGTTCTCCGCGTTCGGCGGCACTTCGATCGGCACCTGCTCGACGACGGTGAGGCCGTACGACTCGATGCCCTCGAGCTTGCGCGGGTTGTTGGTGAGCAGCCGGATCGTCGTCAGCCCGAGCTCGGCGAGGATCTGGTTGCCGATGCCGTACTCGCGCGAGTCGGCAGGGAAGCCGAGCTCGACGTTCGCCTCGACCGTGTCGCGGCCGGCCTCCTGCAGCTCATAGGCCCGAAGCTTGTTCAGGAGACCAATGCCCCGTCCCTCCTGGGCCATGTAGAGGAGCACGCCGCACTCCTCGGCGCCGATCCGCTCGAGCGCGAGCTCGAGTTGCTCGCCGCAGTCACAGCGAAGAGAGTGGAACACGTCCCCGGTCAGGCACTCCGAATGGACGCGTACGAGAACGTTCTCCCTCCCGACCACGTCGCCGCGGACGAGCGCGACGTGGTGCTTCCCCGTCAGAAGCTCACGGAAGGCGACGGCGGTGAACTCGCCGTGCTCGGTCGGCAGCCGCACCGCCGTCACGCGCTCGACAAGCTTCTCCGTCCGGCGCCTGTACGCGATCAGGTCGGCGACGGTGACCATCACGAGGGCGTGCTTCTCGCAGTAGCGCACGAGATCGGGCACGCGCGCCATCGTCCCGTCGTCGTTCATCACCTCGCAGACGACACCGGCGGGGCTCAACCCGGCGAGGCGGGCCAGATCGACCGCAGCCTCCGTCTGCCCCGCGCGCTGGAGCACGCCGCCGGCGCGAGCACGCAGCGGCTGGACGTGGCCGCCTTCGATGAAGTCGTCGGGGCCCGTGCCCCTGACGGCGCTGAGGATCGTGTGCGAGCGGTCGGCTGCGGAGACGCCCGTCGTGATCCCCTCCCGCGCGTCGATCGGGTTCGTGTAGGCGGTCCCGTGGCGCGACTCGCGGCTCGAGGCGAGGAGCTGAAGGCCGAGCTCGTCGCAGCGCTCCTCGGTCAGGCACAGGCAGATCAGGCCGCGGCCGTACGTGGCCATGAAGTTCACCGCCTCGGGAGTCGCGAACTCCGCGGCAATCGTCAGGTCGCCCTCGTTCTCGCGGTCGGGGTCGTCGACGACGACGACGAAGCGCCCCTGCCGGATCTCGTCGATCGCCTCCTCGACCGAGACAAAAGGCGCCGTGCGCGTTTCCACGAGCGCGGACATGCCGAAGATCGTAGCCCTAGGCAGGCGGCAGGAGGCGTTCGACGTACTTGCCGATCAAGTCCGCCTCGAGGTTGACCGGATCGCCCGCGCCGAGCAAACCGAGCGTCGTCGTCTCGAGCGTGTGCGGGACGAGCGCGACGGCAAACGCGTCCTCGGTCACGGCCGCGATCGTCAGCGAGACGCCGGAGACGGCGATCGAGCCCTTCTCCACGCAGTACCGCAGTACCTGCGCCGGCGCCTCGATCCACATCCGACGTCCGGCGTCCTCGGGCTCCACCGACCGAACGTGGCCGACTCCGTCGACGTGGCCTTGCACGTAATGGCCGCCTAGCGGGTCGCCGGCGCGTAGGGCAGCCTCGAAGTTCACCTGCCGCCCAGGTTCGAGCGACCCCACCGCCGAGCGCGACATCGTCTCGGAGACGACGTCGAACGCGAGCTTAGAGCCGGCTTGCTCGACGACCGTCAGGCAGACGCCGTCGACGGCGACCGAGTCGCCCACGGCCGCGGCGATGCCGGGCGCTTCGACGACGAGCCGTGTCCCGTCGAAGGACACGACCTCGCCCCGCCCTGCCACGATCCCGGTGAACACGCCGGAAGGCTACTCAGGGCTCGCGTACGTACGCGGAGACGAGGAGGTCGTCACCGACTCGCTCGACCGTCGTGTGCAGGAGGTCGAGCGGCTCGGCGAGCGAGCCGAGCAGCGTTGGCCCTTCCCCCGACAAGGTCGGAGCGAGAAAGACGAGCAGCTTGTCGACGAGCCCCTGTGCCACGAAGGCGGTCGCGAGCGTCGGCCCGCCCTCGAGGAGCAGCGACTGCACGCCCTCCTCGGCGAGCGCAGCCAGCTCGTCATGAAGCGGGCCAGAGCGCAGCTCGAGTGACGACCCGTCGGGCAGAGGCCCGCTGCCGAAGGCGAGGCGGCGTGGCTGGCGCGCTGCCTCCACGTCCCGCGCGTCGAGGCGCGGATCGTCTGCCCGCACCGTGCCCATGCCCACTGCGACGGCATCCGAGGCAGCTCGCAACAGGTGGACGCGCCGTCGGCTCTCCTCTCCCGTGACCCAGCGCC
Organism: uncultured Actinomycetes bacterium; assembly: GCA_963773055.1. Taxonomy (GTDB): domain Bacteria; phylum Actinomycetota; class Thermoleophilia; order Gaiellales; family Gaiellaceae; genus PALSA-612. The sequence continues at coordinate 1,195,610 of CAVYZL010000006.1, forward strand.
GTCCGGGGACCGTGACACGGCCGTCGAGGGTCGCCGCCACCTTGTACGTCACGAACGGGCGCCGATCGCGCGCCCACGCCCTCCACGCCTCGTTCTGCGCCCGCGCGGCGAACATGTCCTCGAGCACTGCCTCGACGCCGGCGGCGGCAAGTCGGCCAAGACCCCCGCCCGACGCGGCTCCGGGATCGGACGACGCGGCAACGACCCGCGCTACACCGGCTGCGACGATCGCATCGACGCAGGGCGGCGTCCGCCCGTGGTGGGCACACGGCTCGAGCGAGACGTAGAGAGTCGCGCCGCGAGCCCGGGCGCCGGCGGTCGCGAGCGCCACGACCTCGGCGTGCGGGCCGCCCGCCTCTCTATGCCAGCCCTCGCCGACCACCTTGCCGCCGTTCGCGATCACAGCGCCGACGACGGGGTTGGGACGGGTCGTCCCCCGGCCGCGCTCGGCGAGCTCGAGAGTGCGCTCCAGCAACGGCTCCACGACCTAATTCTTGCCCTAGGCGCGCAAGCGCGCGATGAAGAAGCCGGCCGTGCCGTGGACGTGCGGCAGCGTGAGCAGGAACTCCGGCCGGTCCGGGTGGGCGAACGCGGGCCAGTCGGCGCCGAGGTCGTCGATGCGCAGGCCGGCGGCTTCGACCACGTTCACCGTCTCCTCGTCCGTGAGCGTGCACACCGCGTAGACGATGACGCCGCCGCGCCGCACGCGAGCGGCTGCCGCCCGCAGCAGCGCGAGCTGGAGCTCGGGCAACGGCTTGGAGCGCCAGCGGAGGTCCGGCCGCTGATTGAGGACGCCGAGGCCCGAGCACGGCGCATCGACCAGCGCGCGGTCGAAGCCGCGAAGCTCGGCCGGGAGGTCGAGCCCGTCTGCGCACACGACCCGGACGGTCGTCGCGCCGAGCCGGCGCGCGTTCTCCTCGAGCTCCCGTGCGCGACCCTCGTGCTTCTCGACGGCGACGACGTCTCCGGCGAGCTGCGTCGCCTTGCCGCCCGGCGCCGCGCACAGGTCGAGCGTCCGCTCGCCGTCACGAGCGTCCACGGCCAGGCCGGCGAGGATCGAGGCCCGGCTCTGCGGCCAGATGCGCCCTTCGGCGAGCGCGTCGGGATCGACCTTCGCCACGCGGTAGGCGCCAGGGACGTCCGTCTCCTCCCCCTCGATCTCGCCGCGGACGAGCCGGACGACGGTCTCCGCGGGCTCGTTTCCGGCGCGGAGCAGGGCGAGCCCCGCATCCATGCCGCGATCGTGGATCAGCGTCTCCGCGACCCAGTCCGGGTAGGAGTGCCTGACCGCCGCCTCGACAGGCGTCTGCTCGGGCAGCGACGCGATCAGCCCGCGAAGCCCGACGGCGAGCCGCCGCATGACCGCGTTCGTGAACGCGACCGCCCGCTCGAGGCCCGCTTCGCGCACGAGCTCGACCGTCTCGTTGACGATCGCGTGCGGCGCTGCTGCGTCGAGGAAGCCAAGCTGGTAGGCGCCGGTGCGCAGCGCGGCGCGAACCGGTGGATCGAGCTTGTGCACAGGCCGCCTCCCGAGCACGTCGATGCCGTAGTCGAGCGTCCGCACGCGCTGCACGGTCCCGTACGCGATCCGCTGCGTGAGCGCTCTCTGCCGGCCGTCGAGGCCCTCGACGGCCGCGCCCAGCGCGCGATCTGCGTACGCATCCTGCTCGAAGACACGCCGGACGACCGCGTATGCGGCGCTGCGCGCCGGGTCGACGGCGCTCACGCGCGAAGCCCGCGCCGGAACTCGTCGTACGTCATTCGGCGCCGATTCTGGGGCTGCACCTCCAGGGGAACGATCCGGCCGTCCTCGAGACGCGCGGACCAGATCGTGACCGCGCGTCCGTCAACGGTCGCGCGTGCGCCAATGTGTGGCGAGAGCGCACGAATGCGGCGAAGCGCGTCCTCGGGATCGCGATCGAGGTCTACCTCGCGGTCGGCGGCGTCGATCTTCTCGGCGTACGAGATCCCGTCCGTCGGCTGCCGCTTGAAACGCGGTGCGGCCAGCACGTCTTCGAGCAGCTCCACCGCGATCGTCGCCGCCTCCTGATAGATCCGTCCGGCATCGTCCTCGGGGCCGATCGGGAACGCGCGCTGTGCCGCGATCGGACCGGCGTCCAACTCCTCGACGAGCTTGATGATCGTGACGCCGGTCTCGCGGTCTCCGGCCATGATCGCCCGCTCGACGGGCGCCGCGCCTCGCCAGCGCGGAAGCAGCGACGGGTGGACGTTCAGCCACAGCTGCCGGTCGAGGAGCGCGGACGGAACGATCACGCCGTAGGCGCACGTGACGATCACCTCGGCCGGTAGCACGACGTCCCCGTCGAGCGATTCGGGCTGGAGCACGGGAATCCCGAGCCCCTCAGCGGTCGTCTTCGCGGCCGGCGCGGCCGGCTTTCGTCCCCTGCCGGCGGGCCGGTCGGGCCGCGTCAGCAAGAGCGCGATCTCGTGGCTCTGCGCCAGCCGTGTGAGCACGTCGGCGCCGAACGTCGCCGTCGCGGCAACACCGATGCGTGCCATGTCAGGCGCGGGCGCCGAGAACAGGCTGACCCCGGAGGGCGGCCAGGGCGGAGCGGCGCGCCTCGTCCGTCGTCCGGTCGAGCATCAGCACGCCGTCGAGGTGATCGAGCTCGTGCTGGCAGACGCGAGCGTCGAACCCTTCCAGCTCGAGCCGGAGGTCCGCGCCGCTCGGGTCCTTTCCCTCGATCGTCACCTTCTCATGCCGTTCGACGGGCACGAGGACGGTCTGGAGCGACAGGCAGCCCTCGTCGTCCACCTCAGTCTCGTCGCTCTTGGACGTGATCCGCGCATTGACGACGGCGATCGGCGCGTCGGCATCGACCGGGCGGAAGACGAACAGGCGGCGGAGGATGCCGACCTGCGTGGCCGCGAGGCCGGCGCCTCCGGCGTCGTGCATCAGCTCGGTCATCCTGTCGACGAGCCGGCGGAGATCGTCGTCGAAATCCTCGACGTCGCGCGCCTTCAGGCGCAGCACCGGGTCCGGGTACTGGCGGATCTGCGCCAGCGCAAGACGGCGTCGCGCGACGGCTTCCGGATCGGGCTCGCGCTCGACGTCGTCGTCGACGTCCTCGGCGTCCGCGTCGACAACCTGCTGGTCGGTCTCGTCAGGCACGGGGCCAGTGTACTCACCGCCTCGAGCGCAATTCCCGTCAAAAACTCTGCGGATCGACGTCGACGACAGCCGTCATCCCTGCGGCGCGCATTGCGGGCGCCGCGGCCGCGAGCAGCTGCCCGAGGCGAGCTGCGACGAGCCGTGGCGTGTCCGTCTTCGCGATCAGCTGGGCTCGGTAGCGGCCCCGGAGCCGCGGCAGCGGTGCAGGCCCGAGCATCGATCCGGGCGCCCGGTCGCGCAGCTCCTCGAGCGCGCGCGACGTGGAGGTCGACGTCCTACCGGTGACGAGAACGCGCACGAGATGTCCGAACGGCGGGTACCCGAGCGCACGCCGCCTCTCGAGCTCCTCCGCGAGAAACCCGGCGACGTCGTGACGGGCAGCGAAGCGGAGCGCCCGGGCGTCGGGCTGGAAGGTCTGGACGACGACGCGCCCCGGAGCATCGCGGCCGCTTCGGCCGGCGAGCTGGGTGACCAGCTGGAACGCTCGCTCCTCGGCGCGAAAGTCCGGGAACGAGAGACCGACGTCGGCGTCCACGACCGCCGCGAGGTCGACACCCGAGAAGTGATGGCCCTTCGCAACCATCTGCGTGCCGACGAGCACGGACCCCGGCGTCGACCGGAACCGGTCGAGCGTTGCGGCTAGCAGCGCCGGGGTCGAGGCGGCGTCCGAGTCGAGACGGATCGGCTCGAGCCCGGGAAGCTGGCGAGCAAGCTCGCGCTCGAGCCGTTGCGTCCCGGCGCCGAGCCGAACGACGTCCGGGGATCCGCAGGCAGGGCAGCGCTCGAACCCCGCCTCCGCGTAGCCGCAGTGATGGCAGTGGAGCACGTCGTCCCGATGGAGCACGAGCGCGACGTCGCAGTGGGGACATCGTCGAGTCGCGCCACAGGTCCTGCAGTGCACGGCAGGGACGACGCCGCGCCTGTTCAGGAGCAGGATCGCGCGCCCGCGACGGTCCGAGACGTGCGCGAGCTCCTCGAGCAACGGTGCGGACAGCGGATACCCGCTCTCTCGGCGGAGGTCGACGACGCGCACGCGCGGGAGATCGACGCCGAGGCGCCCGCCCAGCTCGAGATGCTCGAGCGAGTGCCAGCTCTCGGGGCGCGGGGTCGCGCTGCCGTAGACGGCCACTGCGCCCTCGAGCGACGCGCGCTTTGCGGCCACCGTCCGCGCGTCGTAGCGCGGGTCCGACTCCTGCTTGTACGCGGCGTCGTGCTCCTCGTCGACGCAGATCACGCCCAGCCTCCGCACGGGCGCGAACACAGCCGATCTCGCACCGACGACGATCGGCGCCTCGTCGCTCGCAATGCGCTCGCGCTCGTCGCGTCGTTCCGCCTCGCTGAGCCCCGAGTGCAACACCGCCACGCGGTCGCCGAATCGCTCCTGAAAGCGGCCGAGCGTCTGTGGCGTCAACGAAATCTCGGGTACGAGCACGATCGCGCTGCGGCCGCGCTCGAGCGCGGCCGCGCAGGCCCGGAGATAGACCTCCGTCTTGCCACTGCCGGTCGCGCCAGAGAGAAGAACGTGGCCGCCACCCCGCTCGAGGCGACCGACGATGTCCACAAGCGCCTGCTCCTGGGGCTCCGTGAGCGTCATCGCAGGCTCGTTCGCTGCGATCGCGTATCGGCGCGCCGGCATCTTGCGCTCGCCTCGTCGCTCCGGTCGCTTCGGTGCCACGAGCGCCAGGGCCCGTGCGGGCGTCGAGCCGTAGTACTCGGCAATCCAGAGCGCGAGGTCGACGAGCGCCGTCGGGATCTCGTCCAGCACCTTCGAGATCGGAACCGGCGTGATCCCGGCGGGAGCGACCTTCTCCTCGCCGACGACGACGCCGCGTACCCGCGAGCGTCCGAGCGTGATCGAGACCACCGCTCCCTTGGTCACGCCGTTCTCGACCTCGTACGTGAACGGACGGGAGAGCGCCCGTGCCGACACGAGCGGGAACACCGAGACGTACGTCACCGGACCACGATAGACGCGGCTCGCGACGCGGCCATGTGCGCGTTCTCTACCGGAACTGCTACGCGCCGGCTGCGACGAGCACGAAGTCCGTGGCGAAGCCGGCCAGGAGGCCGAGCAGAATGCCCCACGTGACGAGCGTCTTCATCTCGAAGCGCCTGCAGACACCGAGCAGCTCGATGATCACGTAGAGGATCGACCCCGCTGCGAGCGCCAGGAACGCGACCGACACGGCTTCGCTAACCCACGCCTGGCCCAGCAGCGTCCCGAAGAACGTCGGTCCACCGCCAATCAGGCCGAGCAGTGCGAGGAAGCGCCAGCTCGGACGCTCGGCGTCCCCGGCGAGCGGGGCGACGATGCCGAAGCCTTCCGTCGCGTTGTGCAGGCCGAAGCCGATCACAAGCATGAGCGCGAGACTGATCTCACCCTGTGCCGCGGACTGGCCGATCGCGAGGCCCTCGGCGAAGTTATGGAGCCCGATTCCCGTAGCGATCATGATCGCTAGCCACCGTGCGGCCGACAGGCTGCTCGAGGCAGCCGAAAACTCGCTCGCCGATGCCGCTCCCGGGCCGAGCATGCTCTTCTGGCGCTGGCGCCCGATCCAACGGTCGTAATAGACGAGGATCAGGAGGCCGAGCGCGAGCGAGCAGGAAAAGACTGCCGCCAGCCCGAGGAACCGCTGCCACGATCCGTCGTGATCGACTGACGCGGCGACGAGCGCTGTTTCGACCGGCTCGATGCCGGCCGAAAGGACGTCCCAGAGGAGGAAGAGCAGGATGCCCGTCGCGGCCGCGGAGAGAAACGCTTTCAGCCTGGGCGCAGGACTCTGCAGCCGCCCGATCGGCAGGCCGAGGAAGATCGTAAAGCCCGCCAGGGCACCGAGGACGAGAATTTGTGAATCGGACACGCGATCGAGCTCCTTCGAGGCTGTAAGGAACACCTTACATCAGCTGCGTAAGGGGCGCCATACATGAGGATCGGCCGCACTATAGTGGCTGTCAATGGCCGGGCACTCCGTCGATGACTACCTGGAGACCATCTATTTTCTCGCCTTCCCGATCGGCGAGTACCAGCCGGCGACCGGCTCGTCGGCAATCGCGGCGCGCGTCGCGGAGATGCTCGGCGTTTCGCGAGCCTCGGCGGGCGAGATGCTGAAGCGGCTCGAGGCGGACGGGCTCGTCGAGCGCGGTGAGCACAAGGAGGCGATCCTCACGGCCGCGGGCATCGAGCGCGCCGAGCACGTCGTCCGCAAGCACCGCCTGATCGAGCGCTTCCTCACCGATTTCATGGGCTACACCGCCGCCGAGTCGCACGTGCACGCGGACGAGCTCGGCGACACGTTCACGGACGACATGATCGAGCGCATCGCCGAGCGGCTGGGGCACCCGGACCGCTGCCCGCACGGCTGGCCGGTGGACACGGAAGCGGAGCAGCTCGAGAACCGTGAGCTCGTGGCGCTCTCCGAGCTCGAGGCCGGCGACCGGGCGACGATCGTCCGGCTCGCGGAGCACGACGGCGACCTGCTGCACTGGTTCTACGACGAAGGCTTCGTCCCGGGGTCCGACGTCGTCGTCCGGTCGACGCAGGCGGCGGCGGATCAGATGAAGGTCGAGATCGGCGGCAGCGAGCATCCGATCGGCTTCGGGGCGGCGGCGGGGCTGTTCGTCCGCCGGAGCTGACGAGCTAGGAGGGTTTGGTGGAACGGTGCTCGTCGCCGGGGCGCGATCGACGGTGTGATCGCCAGGACGCAGGGAGCCCCAATAGTGCAGAACTATTGGGGCGACCGAGGACGAAGCAAGCGCAGCGTCGAGCGCGATTCGGGCGGCTCAGCCACTGGTTCGCCAAACCCTCTTAGGCCGTCGCGGTCACGGCGAGGCCGGCGGCCTCGCGGAGCGCGTCCGCGCGGTTCGTCTGCTCCCACGGAAAGCCGGCGTCTTCGCGCCCGAAGTGGCCGTACGCCGCCGTCGGCGTGTAGATCGGCCGCAGGAGATCGAGGTCGCGAATGATCGCCGCCGGCCGCAAGTCGAAGTACTCGCGGACGAGCTGCTCGATCCGTTCGACCGGGATCGCCTCCGTTCCGAAGCACTCAACGGAAACGGAGACCGGATGGGCGACGCCGATCGCGTATGCGACCTCGAGCTCGCAGCGCTCGGCGAGGCCGGCGGCGACGAGGTTCTTCGTCACCCAGCGACCGGCGTAGGCGGCCGAGCGGTCGACCTTCGTCGGATCCTTGCCGGAGAAGCAACCGCCTCCCTGCCGCGCTGCGCCGCCATACGAGTCGACGATGATCTTGCGCCCGGTGAGCCCCGTGTCGGCCTTCGGGCCGCCCTCGACGAACTTCCCGGTCGGATTGACGAGCACGAACTCGCGCTCGCCGAGCCGCTTCGGGTCGTAGAGCCCGGTGGGAAGCTCGGGCTCGAGCACGTGCTCGATGATCGCGGGCTTCATCTCGCCCTCGATGTCGACGCCCTCGACGTGCTGGCTGACGACGAGCAGCCGGTCGATCTCGATCGGCTTCGCATGGCCGCCTTCGCCCGCTTCGTAGCGCACGGTGACCATCGCTTTGCCGTCCGGGCAGAGGTACGGCAGCGTGCCTGCCTTGCGCACCTCGGCGAGCCGGCGGCAGATCCGGTGCGCGAGCATGATCGGCAGCGGCATCAGCTCAGGCGTCTCGATGCACGCGTAGCCGAACATCATCCCCTGGTCACCTGCTCCGATGAGATCGAGCGGGTCGTCGTCCGACGGGTCCTGCTGCACCTCGTACGCGCGGTCGACACCTCGGGCGATGTCCTTCGACTGCTCCTGGATCGAGGTGATGACACCGCACGTGTCGGCGTCGAGACCAAGCTCGGAGCTCGTGTAGCCGATCTCACGGATCCGGTCGCGTGCGAGCCGCGGCACATCGACGTACGTCTCCGTCGAGATCTCGCCGGCGACGACCACGAGGCCTGTCGTGACGAGCGTCTCGCAGGCAACGCGGCCCGCCGGGTCCTCGGCGAGCACGGCGTCGAGCACCGAGTCCGAGATCTGATCGGCGATCTTGTCCGGGTGGCCCTCCGTGACGGACTCGGAGGTGAAAAGGAACGTTCGTGCTGACATCGGCCGGGAAGGCTACTGGAACCGGCAGAGGACGCGTTGGCTGCTGGCCGTCAAGGGCTACTCGGACTTCGGGAGCCTGCCCATGATCGACGCCGCGAGCTCGTTGAGGCTTGCTCCGTCGAGCACGGCGCAGACGCCGTTCGTGATCGGCATGTCCGTCTCGAACCGCCGCGCCAAGTCTCGAAGAAGGGGCGCCACGGTCAGTCCCTCGACGACGTGCCCGATCTCCGCCAGCGCCTCGGCAGGCGACGCACCCCGCGCGATCAGCTCGCCCGCGCGTCGATTGCGCCCAAGCTTGCTCCAGCACGTGACCATCAGGTCGCCCATGCCGGCCAGTCCCGCAAACGTCTCGATCCGCGCGCCGGCCGCTTCCCCCAGGCGCGCCATCTCGGCGGTTCCGCGCGTGATCAGGCTCGCCTTCGCGTTGTCGCCGAGCCGCAGGCCGTCGACTCCCCCGGCCGCGAGCGCGATCACGTTCTTGGCGGCGCCGCAGAACTCGACGCCAACGATGTCCGTGTTCACGTAGACCCGGAAGGTCGGCGAGTTGATGAGCTCCTGGAGCCAGACGGCAAGCTCCTCGTCGGCGCTCGCGATCACGGTCGCAGACGGAAGGCCGACGGCGACCTCGTCCGCGATGTTCGGACCGGACAGGCACGCGACCGGCCTGCCGCGGACGAGCCTCGAGAGGCGATCGCCGGTCCCCGGGTCGAACCCCTTCGTCAGGCTCAGCACCGGGCAGGTACCGGGAAGGTCTGCGACGACCTCCGCGAACGCACGACTCGGCACCGCCACGACCGCGAGCTCGGCGTCGTCGAGCGGTGCGTCCTCGATCAGGGACGGCGTAATGCCGTCGAGCGTGATCGACTCGAGGAAGCGCGGGTTCCGGCCCGTCTCCGCGATCGTCCGCACCTGATCGGGATCCCGGCAGGCGAGCGTCGTCTCGTGCCCGCGCCCCGCGAGCAGCCGTGCGAACGCCGTTCCCCAGGACCCTGCCCCGACGACCACCGCCCGCACGCGGGAGAGTCTAAGAGGGTTTGGGGGAACGGTGCTCGTCGCAGGGGCGTGGTCGCCGCCGTGATTGCCAGGACGCAGGGAGCGCCGATAGTGGGTGAACTATCGGCGCGACCGAGGACGCCGCAAGCACGGCGGCGAGCGCGATTCCGGCGGCTCAGTCACTGTTTCGCCAGACCCTCTTCGTCACGACCGGCGGACGAAGTCGATCGACACCGGCACGCCCTCCAGCGCGAACCGGTCGCGCATGCGGTTCTCGACCCAGTATGCGTAGTCGCGTGTCACGAGCCCGGGGTCGTTGACGAAGAAGCGGTAGCGCGGCGGCCGCGCGGTCGTCTGCGTCCCGTAGAGGAGGTTGAGCCGCTTCCCGCGCCGCGAAGGAGGCTCGCGGTCGTCACGGAGCTCTGCGAGGAAGCGGTTGAGCTCGGGTGTCGGGAGGCGCGCAGCGTGCTTGTCGTAGAGGTGGCCGATCCGGTCGAGCAGGCGGGCGATCCCGCGTCCCGACTTCGCGGACGTCGTCAGCACCGGCGGCCGCTGGCGGAGCCGCGCCTCGATGAGCGGCCGCACGTCCTCGACGGAGACGGTCGCCTCGTCCCACTTGGAGAGCACGACGAGCGTCGAGCACTGGGCCTTCCGCGCGACGTCGGCGACCGCGAGGTCCTGCTCGACGACGCCTTCGGAGGCGTCGATCAGGACGAGCGCGATGTCGGCTCGGCTCGCCGCCTCGCGCGCCCGCAGCTCCGAGTAGTACTCGATGCCCTGGCGCTGGCGCCGCTTCCGCCGCAGGCCGGCGGTATCGACGAGGACGAATGTCCGGTCGTCGGTGCGCAGCACGGTGTCGATCGCGTCACGCGTCGTCCCCGGCACGTCCGACACGATCACACGCTCCTGCCCGAGGAGAGCGTTCAGCAGGCTCGACTTCCCGACATTGGGCCGGCCGAGCACGGCGACGCGAATCGCCTCCTCGCCGGTCGGCTGTCCCCCACCGCCCGGCAGACGCTCGAGGATCGCGTCGAGCAGGTCGCCCGTCCCGTGCCCGTGCGCCGCGGAGATCTGGACCGGGTCGCCGAACCCCAGGCGGGCGAGCTCGTGAGCGAGCTCCGGGCGCGCCGGGTCGTCGACCTTGTTCGCGACGAGCAACACCGGTCGGCGGGAACGGCGGAGGATGTCCGCGAGCTCCTCGTCACCCGGAGTCACGCCGGCCCGTGCGTCGACGAGGAAGACGACGAGATCGGCCTCATCGACCGCCGCCCTGGCCTGCTCGACGGCGCCCTTCGTGATCGGCGAGGCGTCGGTGACGTCGACGCCGCCCGTGTCGACGAGCAGGAACCGCTCCCCTGCCCACTCGCAGACGAGCTCCTTGCGGTCGCGGGTCACGCCAGGCGTCTCGTGCACGACCGCGGCCCGCGTGGCAGTGAGCCGGTTGACGAGCGTCGACTTCCCGACGTTCGGAAAGCCGACGATCGCCACCGTTCCCTTCAGCTCGTCCATGGACCGACCCGCTACGCGCCGACGCGGAGGCGCACGAGCTCTTCGATCCGCGTCACGACGTCGTCGACGTCGAGGTTGGTCGTATCGATCTGGATCGCGTCCTCCGCCGGCTCCATGCGAGAGGCGTCGCTCTCGTCACGCAGGCGAAGGTCGGTGGCAAGCGCATCGGCGCCGATCTCTGGCCGCTCCGACTGGCGCCGTCTCGTCCGGACCTCCTGGTTGGCCGTGAGATAGATCTTCACCTCCGCGCCCGGCGCGACGACCGTGCCGATGTCGCGGCCCTCGATCACGGAGTCCGCGGTCGCGCCGAGCTCTCGCTGGCGCTCGCGCATCACCTCGCGAACCTCGGGATGGCGTGCCACGACTGGCACGGCGCGGTCGATGCGCGCCTCGCGTATCTCCGTCGTCACGTCCTCCCCGGCGATCGTCACCGTCCCCCCGACCTCGAGCCCGACGGGATTGGCGAACGCGAGCCGCGCCGAGCGTCTTCCCCTCCTCGAGCGAGGTCCCCTCGCGGAGCGCGAGCCACGTCAGTGCGCGGTACATCGCCCCGGTGTCGAGGTAGCGCACGCCGAGCCGCTCCGCGAGCAGGCGGGCAACGGTGCTCTTGCCGGCCCCGGCCGGCCCGTCGATGGCGATGATCATCGTTCGGAGAGAGAGTCGAGAAGCTCGAAGAACCCGGGGAACGATACCGCCGCGGCCTCTTCGCCCCGGACGCGGACGCCTTCGCTCGAGACGGCCCCGGAGACCGCCCCGAGGATCGCGATCCGGTGGTCGCCCTGCGCGTCGACCGTCCCACCCCTCGGGCGGGTGGGCACGCCGCGGACGCGAAGGCCGCCGGAGGTCGCCGAGACGTGGATGCCGACCGCACGCAGCGCCTCGGTGACCGTCTCGATGCGATCCGACTCCTTGTGGCGAAGCTCGCCGGCGCCGCGCACGTTGCTCACGCCGCGGGCCATTCCCGCAGCGAGCGCGAACAGCGGCAGCTCGTCGATCATCCTCGGGACGTCGCGCGGGCCGACCTCGGTGGCCACGAGCTCGGCGTAGGTGACCTCGACGTCCGCTACCGGCTCGCCGGAGACGAGCCGGCGGTTGTAGAGCGCGATCCGGGCGCCCATGCGCTCGAGCGCGTCGAGAAGGCCCGTGCGCGCCGGATTGACGCCGACGCCGCGCAGCGTCAGCTCCGAGCCTGGTAGCAGCGTCGCAGCCACGATCAGAGGCGCGGCGGCCGAGAGGTCCCCTGGCACGTCGATCCGCTCCATGCGCAGGCGGTCGGTCGGATGGATCGTAACGCGGTCGCGCCCCGTCTCGACGTGCGCGCCCGCGGCGCGCAGCAGCCGTTCGGTGTGGTCGCGCGTCGCGATCCGCTCGATGACCGTCGTCTTGCCCGAGGCGTAGAGCCCCGCGAAGAGCACGCACGACTTGACCTGCGCGCTCGCGGCTTCCGGCGTGTGCTCGATGCCTGCCAGTTCGCCGCCCTCGACCGTCAGGGGCAGTCGGCCATCCGTCGTCGTCACCCCGGCGCCCATCGCCACGAGCGGCGCTGCGATCCGCTCCATCGGCCGCGAGCAGAGCGAGGCATCCCCCGTCAGCGTGAAGGTGGACCCCGCCTGACCGGCCAGCAGCCCGGGCAGCAGGCGCGCGAGCGTCCCGGCGTTTCCGCAGTCGATGGGCGCGCCGGGCTCACGCAGGTCGCGAAGCCCAACACCTCGCACGACGAGCGTCTCGTCCGCCTCGTCGACGGCGACCCCGAGCGCCCTGACCGCGTCGAGCGTCGTCTCGGTGTCGAGAGAACGGCCGAAGCCGTGGATCGCGACCTCGCCCTCTGTGACGGCGCCGACGAGGAGCGCACGGTGGGAGATCGACTTGTCGCCGGGCAGCTCGGCGGCCCCACGAAGCGCGACCGCCGGCTGGATATCCATCATCCCGCCTCGCGATACACCGGGCCGAGCGGCTCCGCGGCCCAATCCTCGTGCGGCCAAGAGGGGCCGTGGGTCCGGAGCGCGCCACGGCTGCCGATCTGTGCGCTTCGCGGTGCGCCGTCAGGAAGCTCCTCGGGGAAGCGGTCGACGACCGCGTTCGCGGCCTGGCGCCAGAGCCCGAGGATCGCCTCGTCGACGATCCGCGCTCCCTCCTTGTAGCCGCGACCGTTCCGCCCGAGGCCGCCGAGATCGAGCGGCTCGCCCCAGACGAGCGCGCACGGCCGACGGTTCCCCATCGACCACTGAAACGTGTCGATGCCGCAAGGCACGACCGGGACGCCCTCCTGGATCGCGACCATCGCTGCCCCGGCATGGCCCGGCGAGGGATATCCGAATTGCTGCCGGGTGCCCTCCATGAAGAACCCGACCGCGTGCCCCTCGGCGGCGAGCCAGCGCGCTACGCGCAGGGAGTCCCGGTCCCCTTCACCGCGCCGGACGGCGAAGGCGCCGAGCCAGCGGAGCACCTCGCCGAACACCGGCATGTCGAGCAGCTCGAGCTTCGCCATGAAGTAGATCGAGCGCCGCGTGAAGATGCCGAGGAAAAGCGGGTCGACCGTCGAGAAGTGGTTTGCGGCGATCACGATCCCGCCGGACGCCGGCACCCGGTCGACGCCGTACGCGTAGCTCTCCGACAGCGCGCGGGTGAGCGGCGCCACGAACGCGCGCGCGAACACTTGCGTGCGCTCCGGATCCTCGCCCCACAGCTTGTAGAGCCCGAGCTCGGTCAGTATCGGCCTGGCCACTCACCCGATCGTACGGCCCATCAGCTCGACGATCTCCCCGACGGCGGAGGCGAAGCTCTCGAACTCCGTCGCGGGGATCTGCTGCGGGCCATCGCACAACGCCTCCTCTGGCCGGGGATGCACCTCGACGATGATCCCGTCGGCGCCGACGGCCGCGGCCGCACGCGCGAGCGGGAGCACGAGGTCCCAGCGTCCTGCTGCGTGGGACGGGTCGACGATCACGGGCAGGTGCGTCTCGTGCTTCAGCACGGCTACCGAGCCGAGGTCGAGCGTGTAGCGCGTCGAGCGCTCGAACGTCCGGATGCCCCGCTCGCAGAGGATGATCCGCTCGTTCCCTTCCTTCGCAACGTACTCGGCGGCCATCAGCAGCTCCTCGACGGACGCTGACGGGCCGCGCTTGAGCAGGACGGGCAGGTCGACACGGCCGATCTCCGAGAGCAGGAGGAAGTTCTGCATGTTGCGCGCGCCGACCTGGATCACGTCCGCGACGGCAGCCACGTCATCGAGCTGCCGCGGGTCGAGCAGCTCGGTGACGATCGGCAAGCCCGTCTCGTCCCGTGCCTCGCGCAGGATCGAGAGCGCTTCGACGCCGAGGCCCTGGAACGCATACGGCGAGGTCCGAGGCTTGAAGGCGCCGCCGCGAAGCATGGTCGAGCCGGCGGCCGCGACCACACGCGCGGTCTCGAGCGTCTGCTCGCGAGTCTCGACGGTGCACGGGCCGGCTATCAGCCCGAACCAGCCGTCTCCGATCTGCCGCCCGCGCGCCTCGATCACCGTCGGATCCGCCCGGATCTCGCGCGAGACGAGCTTGTAGGGCTTCAGGATCGGCAGCACCTGCTCGACGCCGGGGTATGCCTCGAGCGGCAGCGTGGCCAGCAGCTCGCGCTCGCCGATCGCTCCGATCACCGTCGTCCCGCGTCCCCGGGACACGCGCGCGTCCACCCCGACTTCGTGCAGGCGCGCGACGACGTGCTCCGTCTGCTCGGGCGTCGCGCCGCCCGCCATGACGATGAGAAGCTCGGGTGAGCCATTCTGAGCCACTGGGATAATCCTGCCATGCGCATCTTCTCGGGCATTCGGGCGTCGGGCGAGAAGACGCTCGGGAACTACTCGGGCGGGTTCCGGCAATACGTTGCGACGCAGGAGCGCGCGGCGGCAGCGGGCGGCGCGGCGTTCTTCTGCGTCGTCGACCTGCACTCGATCACGACGCCGTTCGAGCCCGAGGAGCTGCACGAGGCGACGCTGTCCGTCTTCTCGTGGCTGCTGGCGACGGGCCTCGATCCCGAGCGCTCGACGGTGTTCGTGCAGAGCCACGTGCCCGCGCACGCGGAGGCGTCGTGGCTCCTCGGCAGCGCCGCCGCGTTCGGCGAGCTCCGCCGGATGACGCAGTTCAAGGACAAGGCGGCCGAGCAGGACTTCGTGTCGGCGGGCCTCTTCAACTATCCCGTCCTGATGGCAGGCGACATCCTCCTCTACCAGACCGACATCGTCCCGATCGGCGACGACCAGCGGCAGCATCTCGAGCTGACACGCGACATCGCCGAGCGCTTCAACCAGCGCTACGGCGAGACGCTCACCGTCCCCGAGGGCGAGTATCCGGAGCTCGGCGCGCGCGTGAAGAACCTCCAGGAGCCCGAGCGCCTGATGTCGACGACGCGCGGAGCGCCGCAGGGCGTCGTCCGGCTGATCGACGAGCCGGATGTGGTCAGACGGAAGTTCAAGACGGCCGTCACGGACTCGGGGCGCGAGGTCGTCCACGATCCGGCGGAGAAGGCCGGGGTGTCGAACCTGATCGAGATCCTCTCCGTCGCGACGGGCGAGACGGTCTCGGAGATCGAGGCCCGCTTTGACGGCCAGGGTTACGGGACGTTCAAGGACGAGGTGGGAGAGGCGGTCGTCGAGCTGCTCGCGCCCTTCCAGGAGCGCTACCACGAGCTTCGCGCGGACGAGGCCGAGCTAAGGCGCCTGCTCGCCGCCGGCGCCGAGAAGGCGTCGACTGAGGCGGCGCCGACTCTCGCGCAGATGTACGAGCGGATGGGGTTCGTCAGGTTGACGTGACGCGGCGAAGCTCGGCGACCTCGTCCCGCGTCAGCTCCCGCCACTCCCCCACGTCGAGCCGATCGAGGTCGAGGCCCGCGTAGCGGCTCCGGTGGAGTCGGTCGACGGGATGGCCGACGGCCTCGCACATCCGCTTCACCTGCCGCTTTCGTCCCTCGTGGAGCGTCAGCTCGAGACGCGACGGGCCGAGGAGGCTCACCGTCGCAGGCGCGGTGCGGCCATCTTCGAGCTCAACGCCCTCCGCCAGCGCGCGCAGGGCGGCGGCGTCGGGCTCGCCCTCCACCTCGACCTCGTAGACCTTGTCGACCTCGTAGCGCGGGTGCGCGAGCCGATGCGCGAGGGCGCCGTCGTTCGTCAGCAGGATCGCGCCCGTCGTGTCGGCGTCCAGGCGGCCGACAGGCACGACCCGGACGCCCGCGTCGACGAGGCCGACGACCGTCGGGCGGCCGTGCGGGTCGCTCGCCGTGGTCACAACACCGGCCGGCTTGTGCAGCAGCACGTATGCGAGCTTCTGGCGTAGGACCCGGTCGCCGTCGACCTCGACGACGTCCTCGTCCGTCACGAACGAGTCGAGCCGCCCTGGCTCGCCGTTCACACGCACGCGGCCATCCTTGATCAGCGCGTCCGCCTTTCGCCGCGACGCGACGCCCGCGCGGGCGAGGTACGCATTCAGGCGCATGCTGGGAGAGTTTGGCGGAACGGTGCTCGTCGCCGGGGCGCGATCGACGCTGTGATCGCCAGGACGCAGGGAGCAAACGGAAACCGCATAGGGGACAGGATTAATCCTGTCCCCTATGCCGCTGTCTGAGAACTATTGGGGCGACTGAGGACGCCGCGAGCGCAGCGTCGAGCGCGATTCCGGCGGCTCAGTCACTGTTTCGTCAAGCTCTCCCATTAGTAGAGGGCGGCGGCGAGCCGGCGGCGATATTCGGTTGCGAGCGGATGCTCCTGGCCGAGCTCCTCGAAGATCCCGACCATCAGCTCGCGGATCCGTTCGCGCCGCTCCGGCTCCGCATCAACGGCCTCGGCGAGCAGCCGCTCGAGTGCGCGTGCGTAGTCCCCCGCCTCGATCGCGTCGAGCACCTCGGGGTCGTCTCCGGACTCGCGCAACTCCTCGGCCAGGCGCTCGCCGGCGGTCGGCCCGGTCAGCCCATCGAGGAAGTCGGCGACGCCGGGGGCCGATCGGACGCCCGTGAACTCCGCGACGACCTGTCCGTTGCGAAACGCCTTGACCGCCGGGATGCTGCGGATGTCGTAATGCGCGGCGAGCTGCGGGTTCGCGTCGACGTCGAGCTTCGCGAGCTCGACCGCCCCGGCACGCGCCTCGATCTCCTTCTCGAGTATCGGAGCAAGCGCCTTGCACGGCCCGCACCACTCGGCCCAGAAGTCGACGACGACGGGCACCTCGTGCGAGCGCATGACGACGTCGGCGTAGAAGGTCTCGTCGGTGACGTCCATCGCTCCGGCGAACTATGCCGGGCGACGCTCGGCAACAGCGTCGAGCCGGTCCCGAAGCTCCTCGGCGTCCGCAGCGATGTCGTCCAGTCGTGGCAGCTCGGAGAGCTCCTCGAGGCCGAAGACGCGCTCGAACGTCGACGTCGTCCGGTAGCGGATCGCGCCGCCGATCCCCGCCTCGCGGCCGGCCTCGACTACGAGGCCCCGCTCGACGAGCCCGGCGATCACGGTGTCTGCGGCGACCCCCCGCAGTCGCGCAACCTCGGGACGCGTGCACGGCCCCAGGTACGCGACGATCGCAAGCGTCTCGAGCGCCGCCTGCGACAGGCCGCGCTCGACCGGCCGCTCGACGAGCCTCGCGCAGGCCTCGGCTTCGGAGCGGGCGGCGCGGAACGCATAGCCGCCTGCGACCTTCTCGAGCACGATCCCGCTCCGCCCGTCGGAGTAGCGCTCCCCGAGCAGATGGAGCGCGGCCTCGACGCGTGTCTCGTCCTCGTCGGCCGCGCGGGCGAGCTCGGCCACGGTCAGCGGTACTGAGGAGATGACGAGCAGAGCTTCGAGCGTGCGCGCAGCCTGCTCGAGCGGCGCGGCATCGACCAGACGAAGAGCGGGTGGCGCGTGGTTCATGCAGCGTGCCTTTCGACGCCGGCGCGCCGGACTCCTATCGGCGCGAACGCCCGGTCCTGGTCGAGCTCGAGCTCGTTCCGCTTCCGCAGCTCGAGCAGCGCCAGGAACGCGGACGCCTGCTCGAGACGCGTCAGCGTCGCCACCTCGTCGTCGAAGGTGAACCGTGCCCGCCGCGCGAGCAGCGCGCGGAACCGCTCGAGGAAACGGGCGACGGGCGGGAACTGGAGCTGCATGTGGCCGAGCGAGACATCAGGCGGCTCGGCTGCTAGCGCGCGGATCGCACCGGCGAGCGCGAGCGGATCCTGCGGCGCGACGCGCAACTCCACGCGAGGAGCGATCGGCGCAGGTCCGACCCGGTAGAAACGGTCTGCCTCGGCGTCGAGCCGTTGCGAGAGCCAGGCAGCCGCAGCCTTGATCCGCCGGTATTCGGCCAGCCTCGCCGCAAGCTCCTCGGCCGCCTCGGACGGGCTGAGGTCGGTGACGTCGGCGTCGACGTCGGGAAACAGCTCGCGTGCCTTGATCTCGAGCAGCGCGCCGACGAGGACGAGGAACTCGCCCGACGCCTCGAGGTCGATGTGCTCGGCGAGCGTCCCTGCGAAGGAGCGGACGATGTCCGCGACGTCGACCTCGGCCAGCCTCAGCTCCTCCTTGAGGATCAGCGTCAAGAGCAGGTCGAACGGGCCCTCGAACGTCTCGAGGTCGAGGTCGAGCTCCGGCGGGGGCACCCCTACCACGCGCGGGAGGCTAGCGCTACGGGCGGACGCGACCCTTGGGCACGGCCATCGCCGGGCCCGAGGGCGGCACCGTGCCCGCGGCAACCGTCCGCGCGGGATCGCGGTGCTTGCGGATGAACTGCCACCAGACGAAGAATGCGACGCTCGCGATCAAGAGGACGAGCGAAACCCAGAAGTTCAGCCGCTCGTGAAAGAGCTCGTGCGACGGGTCGATCCGCAGCTGCTCCTCGAACAGGCGGCCGAACGAGTAGAACGCGACGTAGAGCGCGAACAGGCCGGGCGGCCGGATGCGGAACAGCCGCTCGACGAGCAGCAAGAGGCCGACGCCGACGAGGTCGTAGACGAACTCGTAGAGGAAGATCGGGTGAAAGTTGGCCGTGCAGCCCGTGCTCAGGTCGACGTAGTCCGACGGGCAGTGCTCGAGGTCGATGTCGAGCCCCCACGGAAGGCTGGTCGCCTTCCCGAACAGCTCCTGGTTCCACCAGTTGCCCCAGCGACCGATCGCCTGCGCCAGGAGCAGAGCCGGCGCGAGGCAGTCCGCGAACAGCGCGACGCTCTCGCCCGAGCGCCAGACGACGATGCCTCCCGCGATACAGCCGAAGAGGATGCCGCCCCAGATGCCGAGGCCGCCCTCCCAGACGGCGAACGGCCCCCACCAGTGGTCGGGCAGCTGGTCGTGGCTCGTGATCACGTGGTACAGGCGCGCGCCGACGATCCCAGCTGCGACGCCCCAGACGGCCGCCCGCAGGACGAGATCCCAGTCGCCCCCGCGGCGCGTCCAGCGGATGCCGGCGAGCGCGATCGCGGCGACGATCGCGACGAGCAGCGTGATCCCGTACATGTGGATCGTCAGCGGCCCGATGTCGATCGTGCCGGTGGACGGCGACGGGAAGGTGGCTACGAGGCCTGCCATGCGGCCCGCATTGTGCCTTGTTCGCCCACGCGGCGATCAAAGAAGTGAAGATTTCGTCCGTGACCGACCCCCGCGAGGCCGTCGCTGAGCTCACGTCGCTACTCCAGGATCATCTTGGAGCTGCGCTCGCCGGGCTCTACCTCTTCGGATCACTCGCCGCGGTCGGTTTCGTGCCCGGGAAGAGCGACGTCGATCTGCTCGCAGTCCTCGATCACGACATCGCGGAGGGCGACGAGCTTGCTGCGCTCGCTGCACTCCATGCCGGCTTCGTGTCTCGCCATCCCGACTGGAGCGATCGTGTCGAGGTCGGCTATGTCAGCGCGGCGGTCCTGTCCACGTTGGGCGACGCGCCGTCCGGCCGGATCGCCGTGGTCAGTCCCGGTGAGCCGCTCAACGCGAAGGACGCCGGCGCGGACTGGGTGCTCAACTGGCACAGCGTCTGCACCGTCGGCGAGACGCTCGTGGGGCCGCCGCCGCTCGAGCTCGGCCCGGTCGTGAGGCCCGCCGCCTACCGGCGCGCAGTCGAAACGCAGCTTCAGGCGTGGGCGACGGAGGTCCGAGCGCCGTGGGTGGCCTATGTGCCGACGCATCAGGGGTATGTCGTGGTCACCGTATGTCGCGCGTTACATCTGCTAGAGACCGGCAAGCAGGCGGCGAAAGAGGACGCAGCGGCCTGGGCGGCGGAGCGGTACCCGGCTTGGGCCGCGTTCATCGACAGCGCCCTCCGGCACTACCGCGCGGACGTCCACGGCCCGCACGAAGAGACGATCAGGTTCGTCGACGACGCCGTGTCGGAAGCCGGCCTGCCGCCGCCAAAACGGCAGGACTAGAGAAGGATCTTCGTCGCCAGGTCGGGCGAACAGCCGCGCTCGACGAGCTCGAGCGCGCGATGGAGGTCGACGTGGGGCCGTTCTGCAAGATCGACTGCCACCGTCGGGTCATAGCCGGCGCGGATCAGCTCGCTCGCGCGCCAGCAGATCACCCGCTCGGTCTCGTCCGGCACGTACAGCTCGATGTCGACGGCGCTCATTCCGATTCTCCTTCGCCCGTAATCGGGTACGCGAGCGAGTTTGA
This sequence comes from uncultured Actinomycetes bacterium, assembly GCA_963773055.1. Taxonomy (GTDB): domain Bacteria; phylum Actinomycetota; class Thermoleophilia; order Gaiellales; family Gaiellaceae; genus PALSA-612. The sequence continues at coordinate 1,215,884 of CAVYZL010000006.1, forward strand.
CGTCCCTCGAACGGGGTACCTGCTCTGCCCGCGCGCAACCGGCCAACTACGCTGAGGGCCAATGCCGCGTCTGATCGGGACGAACCACGTCGCCGTCGAGGTCGGCGACACGGAGGAGGCGATCGCCTTCTTCGAGCGGATCTTCGGACCCCTCGCGCTCCGCGGCCACGGCCGGCGGATGGCGTTCATCGACATGGGCGACCAGTTCATCGCCCTCGAGGCCGTGTCTTCGGACAAGCTCGCGAGAGGCCACGGACGGCACGTCGGGCTCGTCGTCGACGACGTGGCCGCGGTCGTCGATGGTGCCCGGGCAGCCGGCGCCACGATGGTCGGAGACCACGACTTCCTCGATCCGTGGGGTAACCGGTGGCAGGTCGTCGACTACCGCGACGTCCAGTACACGAAGGCACCGCGTATCCTGGCCGGCATGGGTCTCGGCGGGCTCGAGAAGTCGGAGCGCGCGCTCGACGAGCTCCGCGCGAAGGGCCTGGCCGACTAGCTCCCGGTTGGGGTGCCGCTCGAGCGCTAGGAGACGGCCGTCTCGCCCAACAACGCCTTGACCTCGGCGAAGAAGTCGGCCTCCGGGCGGACGCGGTAGTCCGGCCCGAGCTCGAGCGTCCGCGAGCCGTCCGACGTCTCGAGGGCGACGACGACCTTCGCCTCGCCGGGAAAGTCGCGGACGACGTGGCCCAGCTCGCGGACGATGCCGGCCGGCGCCGAGCGTGCGTCGACCCGCAGGCGCACCTCCGTCGGCGTCCGGGCCGCCTCGAAGGGCGTCACCTCGAGCGCGATCAGCTTCGTGTCGCCCTCCTGCTTGTGGTCGACGCGGCCCTTGACGACGAGCACGCCGTCGGCGACGCAGAGCTCCCGTGCCGCCGCGTAGACGCTGTTGAAGACGACGACGTCGACCTCACCGGAGAGGTCGTCGAGCGAGAGGAACACCATCGGCTCGCCTTTCTTCGTCGTCAGCATCTTCACAGCGGACACGATCCCGCCGACGAGGACGACGTCGCCGTCCCGCCGCCGCTCGACGTCCGCGAGCGCGCAGTCGGTCTTCCGCCGCAGCTGGTCTCGCACGGCGTGCAGCGGATGCTCGGAGACGTAGACGCCGAGCGTCTCTTTCTCCAGCCGGAGCAGGTCGGCCTTGTCGAACTCCTCGGCCGGGATCCCCGGGTGATGCAGGAGCGGCGCGGGATCGTCGGCGCCTGGCGCCTCGTCGAAGATCGACGCCTGCCCGAGCGCCCGGTCGAGCTGCTTCGTCTGGCCGTACGAGAGCGCCTGCTCGAGCATGTCGAGCATCCCCATCCGGGAGTCGCCCGTCGAGTCGAGCGCGCCTGCCTTGACGATCGACTCGAGCGCGCGCTTGTTCACGAGCTGGGGGTCGACGCGCTCGGTGAAGTCCCAGAGGGAGGCGTACGGGCCGCCCGACTCGCGCGCCGCGACGATCGCGTGCGCGGCGGCCTCCCCCACGTTCTTGACGGCGTTGAGGCCGAAGCTGATGCGGCCGTCGACGACCGCGAAGTCGACCTGGGACGAGTTCGCGTCCGGCGGCACGACCTCGATCCCCATCTCGTCGCACGCGTTGACGTAGAAGGGCACACGGTCCTTCGTGTTCATCACCGAGGAGATCAGCGCCGCCATGTACTGCGCCGGGTAATGCGCCTTCAGATACGCGGTGCGGTACGCGATCAGCGCGTAGCACGCGGCGTGCGACTTGTTGAACGAGTAGTCCTGCGCCTTCTCCATGTCATCCCAAAGGCCGCGGGCGACCTGCGGTGCCAGCCCCGAGGCGATGGCGCCGTCGATGAACTTGTCCTTCAGCGACGCCATCAGGGCATGGATCTTCTTGCCGATCGCCTTGCGGAGGTCGTCCGCCTCGGCGGGTGAGAACCCGGCGAGCTGCTTCGCGATCTCCATGTACTGCTCCTGATAGATGCAGATGCCGTACGTCGGACCAGTCAGCGCCTCGAGCCGTGGATCGACGAACGCGACCGCCTCCTGCCCTGCCTTGCGGCGCGCGTAGACCGGGATGTACGCCATCGGCCCCGGTCGGTACAGGGCCACGAGCGCGATCAGGTCCTCGAACTCCGTCGGCTTCACCTGCCTCAGCGCCTCGCGCATTCCGGACGATTCGAACTGGAACACGCCTGCCGTCTCGCCGCGCGCGAGCATCTCGTACGTCGGCTTGTCGTCGAGCGGGATCGTGGTGATGTCGAGCCCGTCGCCGATGATCCGCACGGCCTCGTCGATCACGTCGAGGTTGCGCAGGCCGAGGAAGTCGATCTTTAGGAGGCCGAGGGCCTCGACGTCACCCATCGCGAACTGCGTCACGACCTCCTGGTCGGCGCCCTTCTGCTGGAGCGGGACGATGTCCGTCAACGGTCGGTCGGAGATGACGACCCCTGCCGCGTGGATCGAGTCCTGGCGCACGAGCCCCTCGAGCGGCTTGGCGAGGTCGACGATCTCGCGGACGAGCGGGTCGGAGTCGTACGCGGTGCGCAGCTCCTGCCCCGGCTTGAGCGACTCGTCGAGATAGACCTTCGGCCCCTCGGGCACGAGCTTGGCGATCTTGTCGACCGTGCCGTACGGGACGTCGAGCACCCGGCCCGCGTCGCGGATCGCTGCGCGCGCCATCATCGTCCCGAACGTGATGATCTGCGCGACCCGGTCGCGCCCGTACTTGTCCGCCGCATAGGCGATCACGCGGTCGCGGCCGGCGACCGCGAAGTCGATGTCGATATCCGGCATCGACTTCCGGCCAGGGTTGAGCATGCGCTCGAACAGGAGGTCGTACTTGATCGGGTCGACCTCCGTGATCCCGAGGCAGTAGGCGACGAGAGAGCCGGCGGTCGAGCCGCGGCCGGGCCCGACGCTGACGCCGTTGGCGCGGGCGAACGAGATCAGGTCCCAGACGATCAGGAAGTAGTCCGCGAACCCCATCTCGCGGATCGTCCTCAGCTCGTAGCCGAGCCTCTCTTCGAGCTCGGGCGTCTTCCGCTCGTAGCGCGAGGCGAGGCCCGTCTCGGCGAGCTCGACGAGGTAGTCGAACGCGTCGCGGTCGGCGGGAGTCGGGAATCTTGGCAGGAGGATCTGGCCGAGCTCCATCGTCACGTTGCAGCGCTCGGCCACCTCGAGCGTGCGGCGAACCGCCTCGGGATACGCGCCGAAGTCGACCGCCATCTCCTCCGGGGTCTTGAAGAAGAACTGGTCGGTGTCGAACTTCCAGTGGTTCGGGTTCTTCAGGGAGTCGCCCGACTGGATGCAGAGCAGAGCCTCGTGCGGTAGGGCGTCCTCGTGGCGCAGGTAGTGGACGTCGCCGGTGGCGACGAGCGGTAGGCCGGCCGCTGCCGCGAGCTCGGCGAGCTGGGGATTGATCCTCGCCTGCTCGGCGAGCCCGGCGTTCTGGATCTCGACATACGTCTGGTCGCGCCCGAAGACCTGCGCGAGCCGGTCGAGATCGGCCGCCGCGTCGAGGGGGCGGCTCTCCTCGAGCGCCTTGCTGACGCGGCCCGAGAGGCACCCGGACAGCGCGATCACGCCCTTGGCGTGGCGCTCGAGCAGCTGCCAGTCGACGCGGGGCTTGTAGTAGTAGCCCTCCAGGTAGCCGAGCGAGGCGAGCTTGATCAGGTTCCCGTACCCCTCGTTCGTCTCCGCGAGCAGCGTCAGGTGCGCGTAGCCCTTCTCCTGCCGGTGACGGTCGTCTGCGACGTAGACCTCGCAGCCGATGACCGGCTTGACGCCCTGCCGGTCGCACTCCCGGTAGAGCTCGACGGCGCCGGCGAGCGAGCCGTGGTCGGTGAGCGCGACAGCCGGCATCTCGAGCTCGGCCGCTCGCGCAGCGAGCTCCGGGATGCGGCACGCGCCGTCGAGGATCGAGTACTCCGAGTGGACGTGGAGGTGGACGAAGGGGTCTCGCGGCACGGGCCTACCGATAATAGAAACGCCGGTGGATGCCGGTGCGAGGCTACGAGGTCGCGGCACCGGTCACGTAGACGCGGGCAGCGAGCGGCGGGAAGCGCTCGGTGAACGAGTCGCCTTCGGGCACGACGACACGCCCGCTGCCGACGACGTGGAGGCTGCGCCCGGCGAGGCCGGAGACGGCGATCGTGGCCGTCGCAGGCGTGTAGCCGGCGTTCACCGCGACGACGAGCACCCGGTCTCCATGCCGGCGAGCGCCCGCCTTCACGAGACCGTCCGGGTCGACCCGCACGCCGACATCGGGAGCGAGCAGCAATGGTGTGAGCGACCGGATCGTCCCCGTCACGTCGGCGATCGCCTGGCCGACGTCGCCCGTCCACGCCGCCGGCGGGAAGAAGCCGAGCCCCCGCGCGCCGCCGGCGATCGCGAGCCACGACTCGGCCCGTACCGTGTTGGGCGTGACGGCCGTCGGACCGTCGTGCGGGCAGGTCATGCCCGCCGCCTCGATCCACTGGAAGGTCGGCTTTCCGTGCGCGAGCTCCGCGAGCTCGCGCTGGGAGAGGTACACGTCGACGAGGCGGCTCGGCTGGCACCAGTTCTGAAGCGGATAGAGATCGAAGCCGATCATGTCCGCCTTCGCGATCAGTCCCGGATAGAGCCCGCGGCCATACGCAAGCGGCGCGGCGCCCGAATAGAAGTGATTGGTCAGCGTGAGAAAGCGGACACCCGCCTTGGCGCCGAGGCCCGGCAGCTCGGCGCCCGTCGTCCCGTGAGCATCGGGCTCGTCCGGATAGAACGTCCCGATCACGGGCGTGCCCGTGGGAGCCGTCTCGCCCGCGACGGCGGCCGAGAGCGCACGATGGCCGAGCGCGCTCACCTGTGCCTCGATGCCGCCGCAGCGGTTCGCGGCGTAAAGATTCGTCCCAACGGCGAGGCTCGTCTTGAAGCCGTCCGTGCACTCGCCCCACGACATGATCGGAAACAGCGGCCGGCCGTCGACGACGAGCGCGCCGCTTCGGATCGACGCGCGCGGCTGCTCGTGAGCGGGCGGCGGCGGAGGGGGCTGCGCAGCCGGCGGCGGGTGCGGCGGATGGTGAACCGGCCCAAGCGTCTCTCCTCCCTCGCCGCCGGTCAGGAAGATGAGCGCGATGCGCACGGCGAGCACGAGACCGGCTACGACGAGAACGAGTAGGAGCCAGCGACGCCAGCGTTCCGGACGACGCATCAGCCCGATGAGGCGGCCGCCGGCGTCGCCGTGCCGCGTGCCAGCCGTGCCGCGGTGCGAGCGCGCCGGAACGGGTCGGGCGTTCGCGCACTGCCGGTGACGCCGAGCACGACCTCGACCGCCGCCTCGGGGCCCGTTCGCCAGGCAGCGTGCACGGCGAGCGGCCGTGCTCCCCGCTTCGTGCACACCCAGTAGCCGACATGCTCGTCGCCCACCGTGAGCGGGCTGGTCGCGCCGCGAGCGTCGTCAGGCCATTCGCCGCTCGCCGTGAGCGGCCTGTGGGTGACGCCGACGGTCGGCAGGTCGAGCTTGGCGCCGAGCTGGAGCGCAAGGCCGCAGCGGCGTGGATGGTCGCGGCCGGTGGAGTCGACGATCAGCACCTCGGGCCGAGCCTTCAGGCGCTGCACCGCCCGCTCGAGGAGCTCGCCCTCGCGGAGCGCGAGCAGGCCCGGCTCGTACTCCGCCGGCGCGTTGCCCTCGACGACGACGGCTTCGTCGCCGACCGACGCCGCGGCCCAGCCACGATCGCCGGCCGCCCCGTCCCCCGGCCCGCCCCTGGTGAAGCAGATGTAGCAAGCGCCGACGCAATAGCGGCCCAGGGGCCGCCACGCTGTCCAGATCTCCCCAGCGATGCGCGTCTGTTCCTCCGCCAGCTCCGCGGCTGTCCGCGGCCAGTCCCGTCCTGCCCGGGTCACCGCCTCATAGTGCCTGGGCTGCCCGCAGCGCGTGACGCAGGACGCGACCGCCCGCGGGTCGCTCCCGCGGGCGTCCTGTCACCGCTGTCGCGCGCTACGACGTCGCGTCTTCGACGGCTGATTCGGCCTTGTCGGCCGCGTCCGACGCCGCGTCCTTGGCCGAGTCGCCCCAGCCGGAAGCGGTGTCCGACGCCGAGCTCCACGCGAGGTCGTCGTCCTTCTGCGACTTCTTCCGCCAGAAGAAGACGACGGCTCCGACGGCGGCGGCAAGTGCAAGCAGCTTCTTCATTGAACTCCTTTCGTCAGGGTCGAGGCTATCGCGTTCACGCGCTCTGCGTCGGCGCTGCCAGGCGCTGCTTCCGGGCAACGTGGATCGGCCTGCCCAAGGCGACGAGCCCGGCCTCCTTCAGCGCCTCCGACAGGGTCGGGTGGGCCGTCATGCCATCCGCGACCGTCTCGACCGTCGCCTCTGCGTCGATCGCGACGACCGCGGCCTCGATCAGGTCCGTGACGTGCGGGCCGACCATGACCACGCCGAGCAGCTCCCCGTACCGGGTCTCGTGGATCGACTTCACGAAGCCAGCTGTCGCGTTCTGCATCACAGCGCGCGCGTTCGCCGCCCACGGGAACTTGCCGACCGAGACGTCATCCCCGTACTGGTCCCTCGCTTCCGCTTCCGTCAAACCCACGCCCGCGATCTCCGGATCGGTGTAGATCGGCCGCGGGACGGCACGGTTCGCGACGACCGCTTCGTGGCCCATCGCGTTCTCCGCCGCAACCTCGCCCTCGCGGAAGGCCGTGTGGGCGAGCTGCCAGTAGCCGGCGCAATCCCCGACCGCGTAGATGTGCGGCACGGACGTGCGCCGGTGGTCGTCGGTCGTGATGCCGCCGCGCGGGTCGAACTGCACGCCGGCCTGCTCGAGGCCGATCCCCTCAACGAGCGGCGCGCGCCCGACGGACACGAGCATCAGGTCCGCCTGCACCGACTCGCCTTCGCCGAAGTGCACCGTTAGCTGGGAACCGTCGTCGTCGACCTGCGTGCACTGCTTGCCGAGCTGGAGCGCGATGCCGCGCTTCTTGAACTGCTTCGCAAGCTCCTTCGTCGCCTCCTCGTCCTCCTGCGGTATCAGCGTCTCGAGCATCTCGACGATCGTCACCTCGGAGCCGAAGCGCTGGAAGATGGACGCGAACTCGCAGCCGATGATGCCCCCGCCGAGAATGACGAGGCGAGGCGGCACGGACGTCTGCGACAGCAGCCCGGTCGAGTCGATGCACCGCGGCGAGTCGAGGCCCGGGATCGGGGGCATGATCGGGAACGAGCCCGTCGCGACGATCGCCGACCGGAAGGTGACGGGCTCGCCGCCCTCGACCGCGATCGTGTTCGCGTCCTGGAAGCGGCCGGTGCCGTTCACCCATTCGACGCCGTTCGCCTTGAAGAGGATCGCCACACCACCCGTCATCTGCTTCGAGACGCCGTCCTTCCAGGCGTTCGCCGCTGTCATGTCGAGCTGCGGCGCGCCGACCTGGACGCCGAGCTTCTCGAACGTCTCGGCCGCCTCCTTCAGCGCATGGGCCGTCTGCACCCAGGCCTTCGTGGGGATACAGCCGACGCGAAGGCACGTCCCTCCGAGCTCGGCCTCACGCTCGATGCAAACGGCCTTGGCACCGAGCTGCGCGGCGCGGATCGCGGCGGTGTACCCGCCCGGTCCGCCTCCGAGAATGGCAACGTCACAGTCCATGCCGCGATCCTATCCGGACGCTTACGCTTCCAGCCTCGTGCTCGCCGAGATCGCCCTGTTCACGGACGACGTCGAGCGACTCGTCGCCTTCTACGAGCGTGTGCTGGGACGCACGCCGTCGGCCACATGGCCGGGAGGCGCGACCTTCGACCTCGACGGCGTCACGCTCCTCGTGCACGTCACGGGTGAGCCGGAGGAAGGCATGCCGCCGAACGTCGACCACTTCGCGCTGCGCGTCGCGGACGTCGACCTGGAGGCGGGACGTCTCGGGACGGAGGCCAAGGACTACCCCTGGGGACGCTCGGCGTATCTCGAGGACCCGGACGGCCGCCTCGTCGAGCTGCAGTAGCTACAGCTGGGCGCGCATGACGAGCGCGCCGCCGCGCTCGACGACCTTCTCGAAGCCGTGCCGCTCGTAGAGCGTGAGCGCCGGGTTGTCCGGCTCGACGCTGAGGCTGAGCGCCGAGAAGCCGTCCTTCCGAGCCTGCTCGATCAACCCGTTGAGGAGGCCGTCGCCAAGGCCGCGCCCGCGGCGGCTCGGGACGACCGCGATCGTCAGCTCCGGCGTCTGCTCGTCGACGAACCCGTAGCCCGGCTCGTCGGCGGTGAACAGCCGGTACCACGCCGCGCCGACCGGCTGGAAGCCCTCGACGAGGATCAGCGACCGGTCTCCTGGCCGCCCCCACCCTTCGACGTAGCGCGTGACCGGAAGGTCGGCGAGCTCGGGATCGGCCCAGCGCCAGTAGTAGGCATGGCGGAGCATGTCGCGGAGGAAGTGGACGTCCTGCGGGGAGCCACGGCGGATGGCGGTTGGCGGGTGGTGCGGCGCGCTCACAGCGCGAGCGCGGGCTCTTCGAGGAGCTTCTTCAGCGACTCGAGGAAGGCAGCGGCGGGTGCGCCGTCGACGGCACGGTGGTCGCAGGTCAGCGTCATCGTCATCATCGGCCGGACGACCATCTCCCCGGCGCGGACGACGACGCGCTCCTGTGTCGCGCCGACGGCGAGGATGGCGGCCTCGGGCGGGTTTAGCACGGCCGTGAACTGGTCGAGGCCGAACATGCCGAGGTTCGAGATCGTGAACGTCCCGCCCTCGACGTCCTCGCGATGGAGCTTGCCCTCGCGCGCGCGCCCGACGACGTCGGCCCGCGCTCGCGCAACCTCCGTCAGCGTCAGGCGGTCGGCGCCGTGGACGACCGGCACGACGAGCCCGCGATCGGTGGCGGCCGCGATGCCGACGTTCGCCGCGGCGTGCCGGACGAGCCCTTCCTCCGAGTAGGAGACGTTGAGCTCGGGATGGCGGACGAGCGCCGCTGCGGCGACGGTGACGAGCAGATCTGTCACCGTTAGGTGCACCTCGGGGTCGAGCTCGCGCCTGCGGGCGAGCAGCAGGCTCGACTCCGTCATGTCCGCCGAGATCACGAGCTGGAAGACGGGGATCTCCCACGCCTCGGTCAGCCGACGGGCGATCGTCTTGCGGATGCTCGACAGCTCCTCGACGCGGTCGGCGGGGCTCGCTGGTGGGGCGACGGCAACGGGAGCGGGCTCCGACGCGGGCTCGGCCGCAGGCGCCGGCGGAGCAGCCGCGAGCCGCTCGACGTCCTCGGCGACGATCCGTCCCTCCGGACCCGTGCCGTTGATCGACGCGAGATCGAGGCCGCGCTCGCGGGCCAGCCGGCGGGCGAGAGGCGATGCCTTCAGGCGCTCACCAGGCTCTCGCTCACGCTCGGCAGGGGCGACTGCCGGCGCGGCGACGGCGGCCACCGGTGGAGGCGCAGCTGACTTCTGCTCAGGCTCCTTAGCAGGCTCAGCAGTCCGTTCGGCCGCCTCCTCCGCGACCGCTTCGCCGGGCTCGCCGATGAACGCGAGCGTGGTGCCGACGGGCACTTCGCCTTCCGAGACGGCGATCTTGAGCAGCGTGCCGCCGACGTCGGCCTCCACCTCCTGCGTCACCTTCTCCGTGTCGAGCTCGTACAAGAGCTCGCCCTTCTCGACCGTGTCGCCTTCGGCCTTCAGCCACTTGACGACCGTGCCCGACTCCATCCCCTGGCCGAGCCGCGGCAGCTTGACCGCGTTGGCCATTAGCTCCTCCCGACCGTGCGTCGAATCGCCTCGAGGACGTCGGCGGCGTGCGGGACGACGAAGTTCTCCATCACCGGCGCGAACGGCACCGGCGCGAACCGTGCTCCGACGCGCTCGATTGGCGCGTCGAGCCAGTCGAACGCGCGCTCCTGGAGCATCGCCGCCACCTCGGCGCCGAAGCCCATCGTCCGCACGGCTTCGTGCGCGATCACGCAGCGGTGCGTCTTCTGGACCGACGCCACGAGCGCGTCCTCGTCGAGCGGCTGGAGCGTCCGCGGGTCGACCACCTCGACAGAGATCCCGTCCGCCTCCGCCTCCTCAGCCGCGGCCAGCGACTCGTGGACGAGCCTGCCCGTGGCGATCACCGTCACGTCGCTTCCCTCGCGATGCACACGGGCCTTGCCGATCGGGATCGGCTCGAGCTCCTCGGGCACGTCGTCCTTCAGCGGGTAGAGCGTGCGGTGCTCGAAGAAGACGACGGGGTTGTCGTCGTAGATCGCCGACCACAGCAGGCCGCGCACGTCCGTCGCGGTCGACGGGAAGACGACCTTCAAGCCGGGCACGTGCACGAACCACGACTCCACCTGCTGCGCGTGCTGCGCGCCCGGCGACCAGCCGGCGCCGCCCTGCGTCCGCACCGTCAGCGGCACCTTCACCTGCCCCCCCGACATGTAGCGGTGCTTCGCCGCCTGGTTCACGAGCTGCTCCATGCCGAGCGTGAGGAAGTCCTCGTACATGATCTCGACGACCGGGCGCATGCCCATGATCGCGGCGCCCATGCCCGCTCCGACGAGCGCCATCTCGGAGATCGGCGTATTGCGGACGCGCTCAGCGCCGAACTCCGCGAGCATCCCCTGCGTCACGCCCATCGAGCCGCCCATCTCGGCGATGTCCTCGCCCATGATGAACACGTCGTCGTCGCGGCGCATCGCCTGAGACAGCGCGTCCCGTACTGCTTCCCGATAGGTCAGCTCAGGCATAGATGTTCTCGAGTGCGTCCTCGGGCTTGTGGTCCGTGCCGTTTCGCGCGAACTCGACCGCGTCCTCGACGATCCGCCGGACGTCCGCGTCGATCGACTCGAGCTCGTCGTCGGACAGCTCGAGCCGCGGGCGCACGCGGTCGAGCGGATCCTCGTGCTCGCGCACCTCCTGGAGCTCACCCTTCGGTCGGTAGACCTGCGGGTCGCCGACGTAGTGGCCGACGAGCCGGAAGGTCTCTGCGAGCAGGAACACCGGCCCCTTCCCCTTGCGCGCGTGCGCGAGCGCGCGGCCGGCGGTCCTGTGCACCTCCTCGACGTCCTGCCCGTCGACCTTCATCGCCTTCATCCCGTAGGCGACGGCGCGCTTCGCGAGGTCGGCGATCGGCAGATGCTGGCTCGCAGGCGTCGACTCTGCGTAGTGGTTGTTCTCGCAGACGAAGACGGCCGGCACCTGCCAGAGCTGCGCGAGGTTGAGCGACTCGTGGAACGTCCCGATGTTCGTCGCACCGTCGCCGAAGAACGCCAAGGCGACGCGCGGCTCCCCTCTGAGCTTGAACGAGAGCGCGGCGCCCGTGATCATCGGCAGCCCGCCGCCGACGACGGCGTTCGCGCCAAGGTTTCCCCGCGCGACGTCATAGAGGTGCATCGAGCCGCCGTAGCCGTGCGAGACGCCTTCGATCTTCCCGTACATCTCGGCCATCAGCGCCTTCGGCTCCGATCCGCGTGCGAGGGAATGCGCGTGCGCGCGGTGCGTCGACGCGAAGACGTCCCCGTCGGCCATCGCGCTGGCGACACCGACCGCTACCGCCTCCTGCCCGATTGCGACGTGGAGGAACCCAGGGAGCTCGCCGGCCCGGAACTGTTCCTCCACCTTCTCCTCGAAGTGGCGGATCAGAAGCATCTCGCGGTACAGCCCCCGCAGCCGCTCCGTCGAGAGGGTGCGGCGTCGAATTGCCTCGGCCTCGGCCATTCGCCTGAGTTTATGCTCCGGCCATGGGGCTCGTAGCGCAGTGGTCGGGCATCGCCGACGGCCTTCCTGAGCGCTGGGCGGACGTCCAGCTACGGCTTTCGCTCGACCGGCCGGAGACGGCTAACAGAGCCGCGGTGCTGCTCGGCCCGATCGGGCCCGGCCGAGCCGAGGACGAGCTGCGGCTCTCGATCTCGGCCGCAGACGGCGGCCCGGCCCAGCTCCGCCGGCTGCTGGCACGCCTCGACGACGAGAGCATCCGGGGCTCGCTCGAGCTGATCTCCGAGACCGACGCCCCGATCGAGGTCGAGCCCGTCGCCGCTCTCGACGCCGCTCTCGAGACATATGCACCGCTCGCGGTCGCCTGGGAGGAGCTCGTCGCGTCGTTGCCAGACGACTGGAGCGACCTGCTCTGCACGCTCGAGCTGCGGTCTACGGACGACCTGCCCCCGGCCGCGCTCGCGATCGCCCCCCTCAACCCCTCGCGCCACGGTCCCGATCCCGTCTTCCACTTCCGTGTCGCGCGGAACTACGGCTACGGCGCCGCGCCCGAGATGGCGCAGCGGTGCCTCGCCCGTCTCGACGAGCGAACGATCCCGGGCCACCTCCGGCTCGTGGAGGCGCTCTCCGATACGCGCCCGGTGGCAACGCAAGGCCCGACGTTCATCATCGACAACCGCGCTGTGTAATCCTGGCAGCGACCGTGCGACGCGTCGCCACCCGACTCCAGTTGATCAAGACCCGCGCGCGCGCGCTCGCGAACCTCCAGCTCGAGCTAGCGACGCTCGAGCTCAAAGCCAAGGCGAAGGCACTGGGCATTGCTGCCGCCCTCTGCATCGTCGCTCTCGTTCTCGTGCTCTACGCCATCGGGTTCGCCTTTGCCTCGGCGGCGGCTGGCATCGCAGAAGCCCTGCCGCTATGGGCCGCGTTGCTCATCGTCTCCGGACTGCTCGTGCTGACGGCTGCCTTGCTCGCGTTCGTGGCCATGCGCATGGCTCGGAGCGCTGCTCCACCGAAACCAGCCGAGGCGATCGAGGAGGCGCAGGAGACCGCCCGGGAGGTACGGAATGCCTGAGAAACGTACTAAGGAGCATGTCCGGGCAGAGATCGCAGCGGAGCGCGAGGCGCTCGTCGGCGAGATCCAGGCGCTGCGCCATGACGCCGCCAGCATTCTTCCCTACGCGATCGGAACCGCACTCGCGGTCGCCGTGCTGACGAAGAGCAAGACGGCGAGGAGAACGCTGAAGGTTCTCTGGTGGCTCCGTTGAACCGCGCCGTCTGACCCTGCGCCGCGATTGTCATCGCGGGGCTCCGAGCTTCCACGGCTTCCCGAGAGCCCCGCGATGCTGCCCCAGCGTTTGCCGCCTTCAGCCCGCGGCGGGTGCGGAGGGAAGGCCACGCACACCACGGACGCGGACGCGAGGGCCGCTCTACGACCCGCTATACGGGGAGGGAGCTCCGCCGGATTTACGCGCGCAGCTCGGCGCCGAACTGCTGCGCCAACGCCGACACGATCTTCTCCCGCAGCGCCGCCGCGTCCTCGTCGGAGAGCGTCCGCTCGGCCGACTGGAACGTGACGTTGAAAGCGATCGACTTCCTGCCGGCGCCGACCTGATCGCCGCGATAGACGTCGAACGCCTCCATGTCGCGCAGCTCGAGGCCAGCGGCGTCTCGCGCGGCCGCAACGAGCTCGGCCGCCGTGACGGGCTCGTCCACGGCGAACGCGAGGTCCTGCTTCAACGAGGGATACGTGACGACGTCCTCGAAGACGACGAGCTGCGGCACGCGACCGAGGAGGCTGTCGATGTCGAGCTCGAAGAGACCCCACGGGCCCGGCAGGCGCTCGTCGACGAGCTCGAGCACCCAGCCCTCGGCCGTCCTCGCTCCGGGCCCGGGGAAGCGGAGGTCGGTCGCGCGCTCGAACACCGACGCCACGTGCAGCGCCGCGTACAGGCTCTCCACCACGCCCTTCGCGTGCGCGAAGCCGCCTTCGACGATGCCGCCGACGTGCCAGCGCTCGTCCGGGAGCTGCTCGCCGCTGGGCAGGTAGACGTGAGCGAGCTCGAACAGCGCGATGTCGTCGTTCCCTGCGTCGACGTTGCGAACGGCTGCCGCGACCAGACCGTCGGTGACAGACGTCCGAAGAACCGCCTGCTCGCTCGAGAGCGGCTCGAGCAACCGGATTGCGCCCGGCGTCGGGTCCTCCGGCAGCAGGCTCCAGGTGTACGCCTCGGCGAAGCCGAAGCCTACGAGGGTGTCCTGGATGCGCCGACGGATGCGCTGCGCGCCGGTCAGCCGCCCGCTCAGCTCCATGCGCGTCGGCTGGGTTGCCGGCACGCGCTCGAGGTCGAAGCGCGCGACTTCCTCGACGAGGTCGATCTCCCGTGTGACGTCGCCCGCGCGCCAGGTGGGAACGCGAACTGCCCACCCGTCGTCCACGTCGAATCCGAGGGCCTCGAGGCGCCGGCGCTGTTCCGTCTCCGCGATCGCGATGCCGACGACCCGCTCGGCCTGTTCGGGGCGGTACGAGATCGTCGCCGGAGCCGCAGGCTCGGCGCGAACGTCGGCGTGACCGGTCCAACGCGCGCCGGCGAGCGAGACGAGCAACTCTGTCGCGTAGCGTGAGGCCTGGAGCGCCGCCTCGGGATCGACGCCTTTCTCCCAGCGATTCGACGCTTCCGAGCGCAGCCTCAGCCGCTCGGACGACCGCATGATGCCCACCGGCTCGAAGTTCGCAGCTTCCAGCAACACCGAGGTCGTCGACTCCGTGACCTCCGTCTCCTCGCCGCCCATGATCCCGGCGATCCCAATCGCGCGCTCCCCGTCGGTGATCAGCAGGTCGCGAGGATCGAGGGAGCGGAGCTGGCCGTCGAGCGTTCGCAGCTGCTCGCCGGCCCTCGCTCGCCGGACGCCGATGCGGCCGTCGGCGAGCGTGTCGAAGTCGAACGCGTGCATTGGGCTCCCCAGGGCGTGCATGACGTAGTTGGTCACATCGACGACGTTCGAGATCGGCCGCATGCCGGCTGCGACGAGCCGGCCCTTGAGCCAGTGCGGAGACGGTGCGACAGTGACGTCTCGGAACAGGCGCCCGACATACCGAGGACAGCCCTCGAGATCGTCGATCGTGATGGCGACCTGCTCGTCGCCTGCCTGCTGAGGATCGACGCCGGGAGGCGGCGCCAGCGCCAGGTCGAAGATCGCTGCCACTTCACGCGCGATGCCGTAGACGCCGAGCAGGTCGGGCCGGTTGTGCGTCGTCTCGAGCTCGAGCACGACGTCGGAGAGCGGCAAGGCGTCGACGAGCGGCGCCCCCGGCTCCCACTCGTCGGGCAGGACGATGATGCCGGCGTGGTCGTCACCGAGCTCGAGCTCCTGCTCGGAGAGGATCATCCCGTCCGAGACGGAGCCACGCAGCTTGGCGCGCTCGAGCGTCCGGCCGTCCGGGAGCACGGCGCCGGGCAGCGCGACCGCGACGGTGGCGCCCGCCCCGAAGTTCCACGCTCCGCAGACGATCTGCCGCGGCTCGCCCTCGCCCACGTCGACCGAGCAGAGCTGGAGCCGGTCGGCATTCGGGTGCTTTCCGGCCTCGAGCACCCGACCCACGAGATAGCGGGCGAGGTTGCCGTCGGTGTCGGCGACCCCGCGCGTCTCGATCTGCCCCACCTCGCAGCTCGTGAACAGCAGCCGCTCGGCGAGCTCGCCGACGGGGACGTCCACGTCGACGTACTCGCGCAGCCAGGAGAGGGGCACCCTCATGTCAGAACTGCCTCAGGACGCGTAGGTCGTTCTCCCAGAACATCCGGATGTCGGGGATGCCGTGGCGTTGCGCGGCGATGCGATCGAGCCCGAAGCCCCAGGCGAACCCGCTCCACTCGTTCGGGTCGTAGCCGACGTTCTCGAACACGGCCGGGTCGACCACGCCCGCGCCGCCCATCTCGTACCAGCCCGAGTGCTTGCAGAACGCGCAGCCCCGGCCTTCGCAGAGGAAGCACGTCATGTCGAACTCGACAGAGGGCTCCGTGAAGGGGAAGAAGTTCGTGCGCATGCGAAACTCGCGGTCCTCGCCGAACATCGCGCGGCAGAAGTGCAGGCACGTGCCCTTGAGATCGGCGAGCGTGATGTGGCGGTCGACCGCGAGCGCCTCGATCTGGTGGAAAACGGGCGTGTTCTTCGGGCTCGGCGTGTCCCGCCGGTAGCAGCGACCGGGCACGGCGATGTAGATCGGCGGCTGCCGCGACTCCATGACGCGGATCTGTCCCGTGGACGTGTGCGCACGGAGCAACGTCTCGTCGTCAACGTAGAACGTGTCGAGCGGTGACCGCGACGGGTGGTTCAGCGGCTGGTTGAGCGCGTCGAAGTTGTGCCAGACGGTCTCCACCTCACGGCTGTCGACGATCTCGTAGCCGAGGCCGAGGAAGATGTCCTCCGCCTCGCGGGTGATCTGCGTGAGCGGATGGAGGTGCCCCAAGGGTGGCCGCTTTCCCGGAAGGGTCACGTCGAGGCTCTCGGTGGCGACGAGCCTGTCGGCCCGTTCGAGGAGCGAGCGGCGCTCCTCCACGGCCGCCTCGACCCGCTCGCGGACGGCGTTCAGGGCCATGCCGGTCTCGCGGTCCCGGACCTCGCGGAGGGCTAGCTTCAGATCGCTTTTCCGTCCGAGGTACTGGATGCGCGCGACGTCGAGATCCTCGAGCGTTTGAGCGCCTGTGATCGCGCTCAGGGCCTCGCTTTCGAGCGCTTGGGCGTCCATCGAGCGACTGTACCATCGGCCTTCGTGGGCTCTTACTACGACCCCTGGGCGCCCGTGTACGACCAATGGTCGTCGGACATGACGGAGGACGTGCCCTTCTACGTCGAGCTCGCGAAGGAGGCCGCAGGCCCAATCGTCGAGCTCGCCGTCGGCAACGGGCGGGTGGCGATACCCGTCGCGCTCGAGACGGGGCATCCGGTGGTCGGCTGGGACACCTCTCCCGCGATGCTCGCGCAGGCCCGTGTGCGAGCGGAGCAGGTCGGCGCGCAGCTCGAGCTCCACGAGCGCGACATGCGCGAGTTCGAGCTGGGCGAGCCGGCCGCGCTCGTCTACTGCCCGTACCGCGCGCTTCTCCACCTGCCGACGTGGGCGGACAAACGGCGCGTCTTCGAGCGCGTCGCCGCCGCGCTCCGGCCGGGCGGGCGCTTCGCGTGGAACACCTTTTGCTTCGACCACGCAATCGCCGCGAAGCTCGACGGTGAGCACCAGCAGGAGCCGGTCCCCCACTCGATGCGCTACGTGGCGGCCGACAATCGCATCGACATCGAGCAGGACGCCGGCGGCTCCATCTCGCTCTGGTGGGTCACGAAGTCGGAATGGGAAGGGCTGATCGACGTCGCCGGCCTCGAGGTGGAGTCGCTGTACGGCTGGTTCGACCGGCGACCGTTCGACGAGGAGAGCAGGGAGTTCGTGTGGGTAGCGCGGAAGCCGGCGTAGGCGCGGCGTACGACCGGATCGCGGAGCTCTACGACCCGTGGAGCCGGTCGGTCGTCGAGGACGTCGGCTTCTACGTCGAGGAGGCGCAACGTGCGGCGCCGGGACCGGTCGTCGAGCTCGGCGTCGGCACGGGTCGGATCGCGATCCCGGTGGCGAGCGACGGCATCGACGTGATCGGCGTCGATTCGTCGGCCGGGATGCTCGAGGTCTGCCGTGCCCAGGCGGTGCTCGCAGGCGTCGAGGAGCGGATCGACCTGCGGCTCGGCGACTACCGCGAGCCGCCCGTGGAGGGAACCGTCCCGCTCGTCCTCTGTCCCTTCCGCGCGTACCTCCACCTGCACTCCGACGAGGAGCGCCTCCGTGCACTCCGGGCCGCCTGCGCGCTCCTGCCTGACGGCGGTCGCCTCGTCTTCGACGTCTTCACGCCGGGCCGCGAGGACATCGAGGAGACGAACGGCCGCTGGCTCGAGCGTGAGCCAGGCATCTTCGAGCGTGCCGACTGGGACGAGCAGAAGCGCGTCCTCACCCTCTCGCTCCGCGGGCCTCGCGAGGAGACGACGATGGCGCTGGCCTGGGTCTCGCAGGCGGAGTGGGCTGCGCTGCTCGACCGCGCGGGGTTCGAGGTCGAGGCGTGCTACGGCTGGTTCGACCGACGTCCCTGGAACGGCGAGGACGATTCGATTTGGATCGCCCGACGTCGTGTCGTAGGGTAAGGCCATGCCTGGCTGGCTCTGGGCCGTGATCATCATCGGGCTTGTCGTCCTCCTCGGCCTGATCCTCGTCGGCCTCTACAACAAGCTGATTCGCCTCCGTAACCGCGCGGAGAACGCGTGGGCGCAGGTCGACGTACAGCTGAAGAAGCGGCACGACCTGATCCCGAACCTCGTCGAGGCGGTGAAGGGCTATGCCGCGCACGAGCGCGGCGTGTTCGAAGAGGTGACGAAGGCCCGCACACAGGCGATGCAGGCGCAGGGAACGCAGGAGCAGGGCCAGGCGGAGGGGATCCTGTCAGCCGCGCTCGGCAGGTTGTTTGCAGTCGCCGAGGCCTATCCGCAGCTTCGCGCGACGGAGAACTTCCAGCAGCTGCAGGCGCAGCTGAGCTCGGTCGAGTCGGACATCGCCGTGTCCCGCCAGGTGTACAACGACACCGTGCTGTCGTACGACAATGCGCTCGAGACGGTGCCGACGAGCGTCATCGGCGGCCTCTTCCACTTCAAGCCGCGTGAGTACTTCGAGCTCGAGGACACCGCGGCCCGCGAAGCACCCCAGGTCAGCTTCAGCCAGTAGCGTGACGCGCCGCCGCGCGGTCCTGCTCGTCTCTCTTTCTGCGGCGCTCGCGCTGCTCGTCCCCGGCGCGGCGCAGGCGAAGTCGTACACGCTGCCCGAGGCGGCGGTCCAGGTCTGGGTCAACCCGGACGGCTCGCTCCGCGTGCGCGAGCAGATCCTGTTCGACTTCTTCGGGCCGTTCACGGGCGCCTACCGCGACATCCCGCTGCGCAAGGGCGAGCACGTCGACACGATCGGCGTCTCGGAGAACGGCCGGGCTTATCGACCGGGCGCGAAGACGGAGCTCGGCAGCTTCGACACGGCGGGGTCGTTCGGTGTCGAGACGAGCAGCAACCGAGTCCGGATCGTCTGGCACTACTCGGCCCTGGATGAGCGTCGTTTGTTCACCATCACCTACCGGTTCCGTGGGCTCGCCGTCGCCTACGACGACGTCGTCGACGTCAACATGAAGGTCTGGGGCGCCCACTGGCCGGTCGGCGTCTCGGAGCTGAAGGCGGCGATGGCGTTGCCGAAGCCGGTCGCGCTCGCGAACAAGCGCTATCGCGTCTGGGGCGCGCCCGAGTGGGTGAACGGCGTCGTCGACCGTACCCGCGCCGCGTCGCAGCTGCGCGCGGTGAACGTGCCGGCCCATCAGTTCGTCGAGCTCCGCACGGTCTTTCCCAGGCGCCTGCTGACGTCGACCGCGGGCGCGCGGGTCGTGAAGGGCAACGGCCTCGCCAAGATCGTCGCCGAGGAAGAGCATGACGCTGCCGACTTCCAGCACGACCGCGACAAGATCCAGGACGCGAAGGATCACATCGGCCGCACGCTGCTGACGCTTGCGCTGCTCGCCCTTGCGCCGGCGATCGCCACCATCTTCTTGCTCTGGCTCTTTTTCGGCCGCGAGCGAAAGACGGACTACGACCGCGAGTACGAGCAATTCCCGCCGACCGAGACACCGGCCGCGCTCGTCCCTCCGCTCCTCCGCCAGAGCACGTACCCGGGCTCGCTCGAGTTCACGGCAACCCTGTTCGATCTGATCCGTCGCGGCTACTACGCGGCGAAGCCGGTGACGACGGAGAAGTCCACGTGGGGCGGGCTCCGCTCCGAGCAGGTCTCGGACCTCGAGCTGTCGATGGGCAAGACGGAGACGGAGCTCGCCGACTTCGAGCAGCCCGTAGCCGAGGTCTTCGACCACATCCTCGACGACGGCCCCGAGCGCCTGTCGAAGATGCGGGAGCGGATCGAGAAGACACGCACGTCGAACAGCAAGCGCTTCACGAAGTTCAAGGACGAGGTCGCCGCAGCCGTCGACTCGCGCCATTGGTACGCGGGGCACGGCGGCCGCTGGTTCCTCGCCGTCACGGTTGCTTTCGCCCTGGCCGCGACCGTGCTGCTCTGGCTCGGCATCGATGGCTTCCGCGCGGAGGCACCGCGGTGGACCGACATCGTGCTGATCGCGCTCGGCGTCTGTGCGATCGTCAACGCGATCATCGTCATCGTCGCGGCCGCGAACACGAAGCTCTGGCGGCGGCGGAACCGCGACGGCGAGCTCGAGGCGGAGCGCTGGGAGGCGTTCCGCCGCTACCTGACGGACTTTCCCCGCCTCGACGAGGCGCCGGCCGCGACGCTCGAGCTCTGGGAGAAGTTCCTCGTCTACGGAATCACGTTCGGGATCGCGGAGCGCGTGCTTCAGGGCGCGCAGCTCCACATGCCGGAGGAGCTCCACGACGCGAGCTCGATCTACTGGATCAGCCCCAACGGGAACCTCGGCTCCGGCGCGAGCGCGCTCGCGATCGGCGATCTCTCTTCGGGGTTCGGCTCCGCGCTCGCCCCGCCGAGCTCGAGCGGATCCGGCGGCGGCTTCTCGGGCGGCGGTGGCGGAGGCGGCGGTGGCGGCGGTGGCGGTGCCTGGTAGCCGGAGTCCCGTCTCGACCACGCCAATCACCGTCCGAATCAGGCATGTCCCAGGGACAGTCCCTCGGCCAGGTCCCGATTCGACTGCAGAGACGTCAGACGCAGACCGGATCAGGGTCGCCGTTCGGCGCGCACTCGTAACGGCCAGGTCCCGGGACTGTCCCTGGGACCGGTCCGAAACGAGGGAGGAGCACAGCGGCTCCGCAGTACCGGCTAGTCGAGGAGTGTGATCTCGTCGCCGGCGGCTACCGCGCCGCCTTCGATCACGCGGGCGAGCATCCCCCGGCGGCCTTCGAGCTCAGCCTGGAGGCCGGCACGAATCTTCTCCATCTGCTCGCACGGGTCGCAGACCATCGCGATCTCGAACACGGCGCCGCCCACCTGGACGCGCTGGCCGATCGGCCAGTCCTGAACGTCGGCGCCGGCGACGGTGAAGTTCTCCTTGACGGCTCCAGGCCGAACGTCGAGCGCGTCGAGGTGTTCGGCGGATACGAACAGCACTTCGCGCTTCGTGCCCGGCCGCGCATGCGCGCAGCCCTCGAGCCCGTAGCCTGCGACTGCGGTCACTGTGTCGCGCGACTCCATCGGCTGCCGCTTGGCGGGCGAGACCCAGATGTGGGTGACGCGCGGCATCGCGCCCATGCTAGCCACCGGCCCGGCGCCGTAGCTCGTGGAGGGCGATCGCGCCTGCGACGGCGACGTTGAGAGACTCGGAGGCAGCCTCGGTCGGGATCGTCACCTGGGTCTCGCAGCGGGCGAGCACGTCGGACGGGACGCCCGTGCGTTCCGCGCCGAGGACGAACGTCACGCGGCTGGGCAGCTCTATCTCGGAGAGGGACGCACCGCCCGAGGCAACGAGCGCGATCCACGGCGACGGCGCCTCGTCGAAGGCGAGGAGCGGAACGCGGAAGACGGCGCCGGCGGAGCTTCGCAGGGCCTTGCCGGACGCTGGGTCACCACAGCCCTCCGACAGCGCGACGAACGCGGAGAACGCATCGGCGGCGCGGATCAGGGTGCCGACGTTCCCCGGGTCGGAGACATGCCAGAGCGCGAGCCCGGCGTCGCCCGGCGGGCCAGCCCCGAGATCCTCCCGGCGAAAGACGGCGACGACACGAGGCGGATGCGGGAGCTCGGAGACGCCGGCGAGCAGCGATGCCTCGACGTCCTCGCCGGCCCGGAGGACATCGACGGGCTCGAGACCCGCAGCCAGGCCCGCGTCGACAAGGTCCTCGCCTTCCGCGACGAAGAGCCCGAGCCGCTTCCGCTGACTCGCGGACTGCAGCCGCCGGATCAGCCGCAGCCTCGGGTTCGCAGCCGAGGTGATCACCTCGGCGTCCGTCTAGCTTGCGAGAGCGGCCTTCGCCTTCTCGGCGACGGCCTTGAACGCGACGGGGTCGCTGACGGCGAGGTCCGCGAGCACCTTGCGGTCGAGCTCGATCTCCGCCTTCTTGCAGCCCGCAACGAACTGGTTGTACGAGAGGCCTTCGCGCCGCGCGGCCGCGTTGATGCGGATGATCCAGAGGCTGCGCATCGTGCGCTTCCGGTTCCGGCGGTCGCGATACGCGTAGACGAGCCCCTTGTCGACCTGCTCCTTGGCCGCCTTGTAGCTCGAGTGCTTGATGCCCCAGTAGCCCTTCGCCTGGCCGAGCACCTTCCGCCGCTTCTTGCGGGCGGCGACAGACCGCTTGACCCTAGGCACGCAAGCTCACCCTCTCCCCAACTGCTTCTTGACCGACGTGAGATCGCTGGCCGCGACCGACTCGTCCCGCCGTGCCCGCTTTCGGCCCCCCGTGCCGCTCTTCACGAGGTGGCCTGGGGGCGTAGTTCGGTGACGCCGGCTGCGGATGATCTTCCCCGTCGCCGTGACCTTGAACCGCTTCTTCGCTCCGCTGTTCGTCTTCTGCTTCGGCATCGCTCAACTCCCCGTTGCGCTCTGAACCTCGGTCTCCACGTCCGTCTTCTCCTGGCCTGCGGCCTTCGTCGGCGCAAGCACCATGACCATGTTGCGGCCGTCGATCTCGGGCTGCGACTCGATCTGCCCGAGCTCCTTCACGTCCTCGGCGAGCCGCATCAGGAGGGCTCGACCCCGCTCCGGGTGGAGGTTCTCCCGCCCCCGGAACATGATCGTCACCTTCACCTTCGCCCGCTGGCCGAGGAAACGGACCACATGGCCCTTCTTCGTCTCGTAGTCGTGAATTCCGATCTTCGGTCTGAGCTTGATCTCCTTGACGTGGATCTGCGACTGGTGCTTCCGGGCGAGCTTTGCCTTCTGCTCCTGCTCGTACCGGTACTTCCCGTAATCCATGACCCGTGCGACAGGCGGGTCTGCCTGGGCGGCGACCTCGACGAGGTCGAGCCCCTTGCCATAGGCGTACTCGAGTGCCTCGGGCGTGGCCTTGATGCCGAGCTGCTCGCCACCCTCGTCGATCAGCCGCACCTTGGCGACGCGGATCGCGTCGTTGACCCTGGTCTGCGGGACCGGACGGACGGGTGGCTCGAACCGTCTCGGTCTCAAAGGACTGTCACCAAGCCGCGCTTTCCTCCTCTTCGAACGACGAAACCGCTACGCAAGCGGCCCCAATCCTCGTCGTTGCGACTCGGTTGAACCTCCACGGAGCTCATGCCGTCGACCGGCATTGACTCGGGAGGTGAGGAACGGTGCCGCCCCTGCTTTCAGGCTCACAGCGTACCAGCCTCGCGGATCTCGCCGATGAGCTCGTCGAAGCTAAGGGTCGACTGCTCTCCGCCGTGGTCGCGGATGGCGAGCACCGCGTCGGACTCCTTGTCGCCGTAGACGACGATGCGGGGCACCTTCTCGAGCTCGGCGTCGCGGATGCGCTTGGACACGGTCTCGTCACGTTCGTCCACATCGGCACGAACGCGCGCGGCCGCGAGCCTCGTCCGAAGGCTGCCGACGGCGGCACGATGGTCCTCGCCGACCGGGATCAGCCGCACCTGGACCGGAGCGAGCCAGAGCGGGAACGCCCCGCCGTAGTGCTCGATCAGGATGCCGAGGAAGCGCTCGAGCGAACCGAGGAGCGCGCGATGGACGACGTATGGCGTGTGCTCCGCGTTGTCGGCGCCCATGTAGCTGAGCCCGAAGCGGGCGGGCATCTGCGAGTCGAGCTGGATCGTGCCCATCTGCCATGAGCGTCCGAGCACGTCCGTCATATGGAGGTCGATCTTCGGGCCGTAGAACGCGCCGTCCCCAGCGTTGACTGTGTACTCGATCTGACGGCGTTCGAGCGCTGCCCGAAGCGCGCCTTCCGTGAAATCCCATTCCTCATCGGTGCCGAGCTTGTTGTCGGGTCGCGTCGAGAGCTCGAAGCGAGCGGCCATGCCGAAGAGCTCGTAGAGGTAGGAGGCAAAGTCGAGGCAGCCGAAGATCTCCTCCTCGATCTGCTCCCGCGCGCAGAAGATGTGGGCGTCGTCCTGCGTGACGTGCTGCACGCGCAGGAGGCCGTGGAGGGTGCCGGCGCGCTCGTTCCGATGGAGCGTCGACGACTCCGCGTAGCGGATCGGCAGATCGCGGTAGCTGCGGAGGTCTGAGCCGAAGAGGAGCATGTGCCCGGGGCAGTTCATCGGCTTCAGGCCGAGCGTCCGGTCCTCGCCGTACGGGAGGAGGAACATGTTGTCCCGGAACTTCTCCCAGTGGCCCGACGTGATCCAGACGGCCGTGTCGTACATCAGCGGCGTCTTGACTTCGACGTAGCCGCGTGCGGCGTTCTCGCGACGCCGCAGGTCCTCGAGGATGTTCCAGAGCACCATGCCTTTGGGATGCCAGAACGGCATCCCCGGAGCGCTGTCCTCGAGGTGAAACAGATCGAGCTGGTGGCCGAGCGCGCGGTGGTCGCGGCGTTTTGCCTCCTCGATCCGTTCGAGGTGCGTGTCGAGGTCCTCCTGCGTGAAGAACGCCGTGCCGTAGATCCGGGTCAGCTGGGTGTTCCGCTCGTCCCCGCGCCAGTACGCGCCCGCGAGGCCCGTCAGCTTGAGCGCCTTGATCGGCTTCGAGTCCTGGAGATGCGGCCCGCGACAGAGGTCGGTGAAGTCACCCTGCGTGTAGAGCGAGATCTCTCCCTCGGCGGTGTCCACGAGGTCGACCTTGTACGGCTCGCTCTCGGCCTCGAATCGCGAGCGCGCCTCGTCGCGCGAGAGCTCCGAGCGCGCCCACTCGCGCCCGTCCGCAAGCTCGCGTCGAATCTCCTCCTCGATCCGCTCGAGGTCGGACTCGTGGATCGGCTCGGGAAACTCGAAGTCGTAATAGAAGCCGTTCTCGATCGGCGGCCCGATTGCCACCTTCACGCCCGGGTAGAGCCGCCGCACGGCCTCGGCGAGCAGGTGCGCGGTCGAGTGCCGGAGGACGTAGAGCGCGTCGGGGTCGTCGCGATCGCGCGTCGTCAGGATCTCGATCGACTCGCCGTCGGCAAGGGGCAGCCGGAGGTCGCGCGTGCCCTCCGGCGTGCGGAGGAGCACCGCATCCTGCGCAAGCTTCGGGCCAATCGCCTTTGCGGCATCCAGCCCGGTGGAGCCGTCGGCGAGCTCGAGCTTCGACCCGTCGGGAAGGACAACGTTCACGTGCGGAACCTAGCGCGTGCTCAGCCGGTGGGCTCTGCGGCTTCCGCGCTCTCTGCGTCGCGGGCCCAGCGCCGATCGAAGAACACCGCGAGCCAGATCGAGAGCTCGAACAGCACCATCAGCGGGATCATCTCCATCGTCGTCGTCACCGGATCGACTCCGGGCAGCAGGACAGCGAGCGCCGCCACCGCGACGTAGCCGATCCGGCGGTTCCGGCGGAGCTTGCTCGACGGCAGGATGCCGAGCCGCGCGAGCGCGAGCACGAAGATCGGCATGAGGAAGACGACGCCGACGGCGATCAGGACGAGCAGGACGAAGTTGTAGTAGTCCTTCGCCCGGATCAGGATGTTGAACTGATCCTGGTCGTAGGTCGTGAGGAAGTGGACGGCAGCCGGCAGCACGACGAAGTAGCCGAAGGAGAGCCCGACGAGGAAGAGGGCGGTCGCGAAGCCCACGAATCCGAGGATGCGCCGCTGGGTGTCCGCCTCGACCGCTGGCGCGAAGAACGCCCACATCTGCCACAGGATCACGGGCAGCGCAAGTGCGAGCGCGGCCCAGAAGCTCACCATCACGGAGATGATGAACGGCTCCGCGACGCCGAAGGTCGCCGGCCGCTTGTGCTGCGCGGGCAGCGGTGCGTTCAGCCAGTCGAGCAGCTGGTTGTGGAAGACGAACGTGACGATGAAGGCAGCGCCGACCGCGATCAGGCAGTAGACGAGCCGCGTGCGCAGCTCACCGAGATGCTCGACGAGCGTCGCCTCTTCCCCGGGCGCGAGCCGCCGCGGAACGATTCGGCGCACGCCAGCTAGGAGGTCGTGTCGCTCTTCGGTGCCTGGGCCGGCTCTTCGGCGGCCGGGAGCTCAGGCGGCGGCACTTCGTCCTCGTCCTTGCCCGAGATCGAGTCCTTGAACTCCCGCATCCCCTTGCCGATCGAGCGTCCCATCTCCGGAAGTCGCTTCGGTCCGAAGACGAGCAGCGCGACGACGAGCAGGATGACGATCTCCATCGGGCCGACGTTGGGCATGCGACCTAGGGTACCACCGGCGCTCGACGGTCCGGCAGCGGGGTGAGAACGGGCTCGAGCTGTGCGCGCAGATGCTCGAAGTCGGGCGGCAGGGAAAGTGCCTGCCCGAGGGTCTCGGCGGGCTCGTCTGCAGTGAACCCGGGCCCCAGCGTCGCGATCTCGAACAGGACGCCGCTCGGCTCGCGGAAGTAGATCGAGCGGAAGTAGAAGCGGTCGATGACCGGCGACGGCCGGAGGCCGGCGCGCGCGACGCGCTCGTGCCACGCCTCGTGCTCGTCCATCGGCGAGCCCCAGGCGACGTGATGGACTGCGCCCGCCCCCATGATCCCCGGCTCGGCCGGGGGCGGGTCGTAGGCGTAGTGCCCGCCGCGCAGCGAGCCGCGTGCCTCCCAGGCGTTATCGCCGGTCGGTTCGAAGGAGAGCGTCTCCTCGAGCGTGGAGCGGCTTCGCTCAGGGTCGGCGGTGTAGGCGCGAACGGAGTCGAAGCCCTGGAGCGCAAGCTCAGACGGGAATCTCCGGGTGACGGGCGACGAGCGGCTCGTCGGTCGTCTCGACGACCGCGAGCTCGTGCTCGAGCCCCTCCGGGTCGCGGAAGCGGAGCCAGCCTTCGCCCCGCTCGCCGCCGACGCGGCCTGCCCAGAAGTCGAGCGCGGCGTCAGACGCGACGCGCCACACGACCCGGTGCACCATGCCCGCTCCTGCGCGGCCAGGCGTCGCGTGCGGGTACTCGAAGAACGTGATGTCGGAGCCGGCATCGCCGTGCTCGTCGGCGTAGAACAGGTGGTAGACGGTCGGGTCGTCCTGGTTGACCGTCTTCTTCACGAGCCGGAGGCCGAGCGTGCCCGTGTAGAAGTCGACGTTCTGCGCCGCGTCACCGGTGATACAGGTGACGTGGTGGATGCCCTCGAGCTTCACGCCCGTACCGTAGCTGGCGTCTACGAGGTCGCAGCGAGGGCCGTTACGCTGAATCCGCCAGGGCGGTTAGCTCAGTTGGGAGAGCACCAGTAAAACCAACTGAGCGTCCTGCTTGGTAGCTGATCCACCCTATGTGGAGCGCCGACGATGAGCGCGCCGACGCCGCTTCAGCCGCGCACCGCTCGCGAGGCGGTGACCTGCTCGGGCGTCGGCGGCGGCGCGCGCAGCCGCCCGTATACTCTCGAGGCGTGCCACCCCTCCCGGTTCGGCCGTCCGCCGCCGCCGCTGGCCTGCCTGTCCGCGGCGCGCTGAGCTTCACGCCGACCTACAACGACGACTACACGGGCTGGCCACTGGCGCCGAAGCACCGCACCCACGCCGTCTACGGGACGTTCCTCAACCCGACCACTGGCTGGCCTTCGGGGATGCCGCCGCTGCAGCGCACCTTCCACAGGGCGATCGACATCCTCGTGAACGACGCAACGGGCAGCCACCCTGTGTTCGCCATCGAGGGAGGGAGCGTCCAGGAGGCGACGCGGATCTGGGAGATAACCCCGCTGAAGGAACGAGTTCGCTCCGGGAACATGTCCATCGGCCACTTCCGCTACCAGCACGTCGTGTCGAGCGTCGAGGTCGGGGAGAAGGTCGAGGCGGGGCAGGAGATCGGCCAGACGGTCCCGGGTTGGTGGCACATGCACCTCGAGGAGGTGGCACACGACGGCGGGAAGCGCATCCTCCTTAACCCACTTCGGCCCGGCGGGAAGCTCGCCCCGGTGACGGACCGGGGACGCCCGTCCGTGAGCGAAATGCGCATCTACGCGAAAGAGGACGAGAACAATCCGACGCCCCGCCCTCTGCCGCCCGACCGTGTCCGCGGCGTCGTCGTGCCCGTCGCGCTCGCGTGGGACTCCTTCCCCGTTCGGGAGTGGCCGAACGCTCCCCTTGGTCGCCTGCACGTCTACCGCGCCTCGATCGAGCTGCGCCGGGGGCAGACCATCGTCCTTGCTCGGACGCTCTTTCAGCTCGACATGGCGCCCGGGCCCACGTGGCAGCACTTCTTTCGCCCGCTCACCCGCCGAAGCGCGCCCGTCGCCGTCTGCGTCGTGCGCAAGCCGGCGGACTGCACCGGCCGCTTCTGGCTCCGGCTCTGGGAGCGCGGCTGGGACACGAGGAAGGTGCCGAACGGCTCGTACACGCTGAAGCTCACCGTCGAGGACACCGTCGGGCGGAGTGCCAGCAAGACTCTACGGTTCCGGGTCGCGAACTGATTCAGACGTTGTTCGCGATGACGACGTCGATCGACTCTCTCGCCCGGTTCCCGACGATGTCCCAGGCAGTGACGGTCAGCCGGTAGGGGCCGTCGCGGAAGGCCGTCGTGTCCCAGTTGTAGCGGGTCCGGCGGGCGAAGAGGCGGAACCAGAGCTCCCCGCGGCCCTGGCGGTTCAGGCGGAACGCGGTGGCGGCGCGGAGGTTTTGCCGCGTGCCCGGCGCGTAGTGGTGGGAGATGGGGATCTGATCCCGGAGAGGACTCTCGGGCCCGGGCCACACGTCGGACGAGAAGACGTCACGGTCGACGACGCGCTTCCCGTCACTCACCCGGTCGACTGCGAGGTGGACGCGAGCCGGATGGTGGTCGGTCTCGAGGAGGGGGACGTCGCGGAACCAGCCCAGGAAGGACTGCAGGTCCTCGATCCAGGCGCGAGCGTCGACCTGGCCCGAGAGCCGGCTCGGGTCGAGGAGGGCGCCCGCGGGAGGGAAGACGGCCGACCCTTCGTTGGTCCGCCAGGTCGAAGCCGCCGCACCGGCGGTAGTCCTCCCTCCGACACCTGAAGCCACCGGCCGGTGGAAACGGATCTCCCGGATGACCGGGGGCGCCGTGTCTCGATACGGCGCGATCTTGCCTTCCCGGTCGAGCGGGTTCACCTGGATCTGGCGAGCTGTCGCATGCTTCGGGCTCGGGGGCGGTGGGTTCCTCCTCCCCGGGAAGCGCCACTCGCTCAGGTGCAGGTGCCACTCGCCCTCGGTGGTCCAGGCGATCAGCTGGCCGGGTTTCACCTCCTGCCCGAGCTCGACGACCGGTAGGACGTGCCCGTACGTGAAGTGGCCGATCCTGACGATGCCCTCGCGACCGGGCCGCGGCTGCATCCATACGTGCCACACCGGTCCGCCCTCGAGCGCATAGACGCGGTGCGTCCGCCCCGGCGGCGCCCCGCGCTCGGGCTGGTCGTCGCGCACCGAGATGTCGATTCCGGGGTGGTACAACGCGCGACGGCGCGGGTCGAGCCACGAGCCGCGTACGGGGTGCTGCCGGTTCCGCGGGCCGACCGGCCAGCCGCGATAGTCGTCGGCGTACCAGGGCCTCAACTCGCCCCCAGTACCGGCGACAGGATCACGAGCGCAGGCTCGCGCCGACGCTTGGGCGGTTCGACGACCTCGAGCAGGTAGTTGAAATCCGCCTCTGCGTCGAAGTCGACGAAGGCGCCGTCTCGGTCCAGTCCGAAGCCCGACCCTCCTGGGGAACGAGATAACCGATCTTCGCCATCGACGTGACCCCCTGGTCAGCGGTGATTGTATTGCGGCGGGCCGGGGCGGTCAACGATCCTCGACGCAGAAGCGGCACTGTCACCTCCGTCACGGACGCCGAAAAAGAGGGGAAGCGCACAGCGCAGACGCCGATCAAGAGATCGAGACGAACGAAGAACAGACGCTAGGATGTCCTGACTGCAACGGCAGTTGGGAGAGCGTTACAGCTCCAAAAACTGCTTATTTGCAGGTGAAAGGGCGGTTAGCTCAGTTGGGAGAGCACCAGCTCGACAAGCTGGGGGTCACTGGTTCGAGCCCAGTACCGCCCACCTGGGAAGGCCCTGTAAAGCGGGGCCTTTCGTTTGCCAGCAGGAGAACGGTCAGAGGCGCGTAGCCGGATTGTGGCCGGTCGCCGAGGTCGGTGGGGGCAGTAGGCGCTGCGAAAACAGTTCCAGCGTTCTTAGCCGAGCGGGCGGCGGGATGACCCCAGCACTCGGAGGCGTAAAGGCAGCTACGAGCCGAACCGATAGAGAAGCATGTCCAAGGTGGCTGTCTTCCTCGGGGGTGTCTGTGTCGCACTGGCGCTTGCAGGCTGCGGCGACAAGGCCCAGGTGGAAGGCGTGGCGCAGCACACCACGAAGCCGTTCTTCTCCGCTCGACAGGTTCGCATGGCGTTCCTCACACACGGCATCCGGCTCCGCCCCTCGCAACCTCACTACCCCGGTGCCCTCACCTACGACTCGACATACGCCGGGCCGTACTTTGAGGTCAGCCTCTTCCGAGATTCCGTGCCGAACGCGCGGGTCGACAGCGTTTTCATCGATTCTGGCAAGCCCGAGCCGGTACTCAAGTGGGCCGAGAGGCGGAACGTCTGGGTGAGGTACGACCGCAAGCGGGCGGTCAGTCGTCGCAAGATCATGGCCGCGCTGAACAGCCTCAGCCGCACGTAGCGTCCGCCTCGCGTTCTTGCCAATAGCACCTGACGCACGACGCGCCGATGCCTAGTGCTGCCGCCCTCGACGCTTGTCCGTCTGCTCGATAGCCACCAGCGCCATTCCGATCGCGACGAGCGGGAACGCAATCGCCGGACTAACGAACAGCATCACCGCACCGGCGAGCGTGAGCGCGACCGCGATCCACCGCAGAGCGAAGTCCGCACGTGGTGACAACCGGGGTCCTGTCGACGGAATCGGCTTGTGTGCCTCCACGAGACTCACCTCCTTTCCGCATCTCCACCGTATGCGGAGCCGCCGGTAGGTGCATCAGCAAGAAACCCTGATCCTCGATGGTGGGGCTCCCTGGCGCTAGTCGTCCGTTTCTGCCGCGGTTTGGCCAGTACGCGCTTGAGTCAGCTGCCGTCCGGGTAGCCGCCGCGGTGCAGGACCATCGGCTGCGCCGGTAGCCGCCACGGGTCGGCAACGAAGGCCTCGGTCTGCGCGAGGTACGACGGCCGGGCTCGCCAGCTACCCGGCAGCGGCCGCAGTCCTTCGGCGAGTCGGGGGGTGTCGTCCGCCTCGCGGGCGTCAAGGACCGCCAGCGCGGCGGCGCTCAGCTCGTCGACCACCGCGCCATAACGCTCGCGGTGGCGTTTCTGCTGACCGTCCAGTGTGTACAGATGCTGCTCGCGCGCGTCCATGCCGGCGCCGGTCAGCCGGACGAGACGTCGCCGCTGTTGGGAAGAAACGACGCCGAGCCGGTGCCGTTGCAGGAAGCGGAGCAGCACGTTGATCGCCACTTTGGAGACGCCTGACGCGGCGACCAGCTCGGTCACCGGCTTATCGCGTTCGCCGAGGTGGACCAGCACATCGGCGACGAGTGGCAGCGACAGCTGCGACCTCGACTCGTAGTCCAAGGTGAGCGCGAGCAGGACGTGCGACAGCCGTACGGACAGATCAAGCGGGCCCACTGCGGACACGTCACGAGCGTGGTCGCTGCGCATGCCGTCGGCGAAGTTGACCACCGGCAGGTACGGCGTGGCCGGCTCCGTATCGAGCTCGGCCAGCGCGGCCGACAAGCGGGTCACGGCGTTCGAGCCGAACCGAGTCCGCCAACGCTGCTCGATCTCGTCGGCGAGCCCGCTCCACGCAGCGGCGGCCCCGGCGCCTTGCCGGGTCATCCGGACGACCGTGTCGGGCGCCGGTCTCCTCCCGGCCGGGTCTGGCTCCAGGCGCACGTAACGCCAGCGGCGCAAGCCGGGCAGGTTGATGATCGGTACGAGGGGAGCCAGCCGGCTCAGCGGTACGCCGTCGGCCGGTACGAACTGCAGGAAGTTGGACCACATCGCCTGGGACGCGAGCCAAACCGAATTCTCATTCCCTCGGCGGTGCTCGATCCGTTGCTCGGACACGCCGTCGAACTCGATGGTGAACGCGACGAGCAGGCGAGAGAGCAGCTCGGTAAGCCCGAACCGGCTGGCCACAGCTCGCGACTCTACCCGGCCGAGTTCCTCAGGCGCAGTCCTCACACGTGCGTGCGCTCCACGGGCAGCGGTGATGCTGCAACGGCACGGGGCCCGCTTCAGCGGGCCCCGTGCGTCCGTTACTGAGTCGCGTCCCTACAACTGACCGCGAATGGCCCCCGCCGTGAAGTCCACCGTGTGGACGTTCGCGTAGTAGCCCGTCGGGTTCGCCAGGATGGCGCCCACGAGCGTGCGCGAGACGTTCACACAGCCCTGGGACATGCCGGTCGCGTCGGGCGGCGTCAGCGGCACGACGATCGGACCCGCAATGCCGGCGGCACCGACGTGCACGTGCGCCCCGATCGCCGGCAGCATGATGTTGGCGACGGTGAGCTGGAAGCACAGGCGGCCCTCCCCGGCCTGTAGCCGGATCAGCGCCGTACCAGTGCCGTCGGAGTCACCGGGTCCGGGGATCTCGTTTGTCCCCAGCATTGTGGCCGTCAGCAAGGTGCCGCCGTGCTCGGGCGCCAGCACAACGGTCGGGCACGGGCCATCGGGCGCCGGAATGATGTCTTGCGCATGCCGGAGATGACCCTTCAGGACCGACTTGCCGACGGTGATCTTGACGTAGGGCTTCTTCCCCGAATGCGTCCTATGGCAGATCTTCGTCTTGGTCGGCTTGGCCGAGACCGCCGTCTGAGCGACGACGAGCCCGGTGATCGCAAGCACGCCGATGAGGACGCCGAGTAAGTGTCGTCTCATGGTGTCGCACCTCCCCTGCATTGCTGTGTCAACATCGTTCCCGAACGAGTTCCCTTGAATCGCGTTTCGGGCGGTTTTGCAGGGGCTTTACAGGCCTGCAAACGGCGTTTCAGCGACTATCGCAGGCGTCATCGTCCCTTGAATGCACGTCGCCTTTTGGCGCAAGGCGAGCGCCGCGACTCGGGCGCGCGGCACCAACCCAGGCGCACGGTAGAGCTGATAGGCGATTGCCGTCGGTCCTCTTGAGCTACTCGATAGACGAGAGGAGTGCCCTGCGAGTACCTGGTGCGGCCGGCCGCGCGTAGCCAGTAACCGGTAAAGGAGGTCATCATGACTCACATATCAACCACCACCGCGGCGGTCGGTACACAATGAACGCCCCCGCCTCAATCACCATCACGCCAGTCCGCGTAGCCGACCTGCTCGCCGAGGGCGAGCGGATGCCGGTCTACGTGCACGTCATCGACCATCCCGATGCGCGCGTGCTGGTCGAACCGGCATGCAGGTGGTCGTCGTCGAGACTGGCGGGCGTCCGGTCGTCGTCGGCGGCGACGTGGCGGTTTGGTTCGGCGAGCTCGACGAGCCGCACACCGAAGGCCAGCTGCGGGTGCGCGCGCTCGACCCCGAGCTGGTCTGGCTCGCGCACGAGCACGAGCCGTGGCGACCCCGCACCGTCTAAGGCATAACGCCGGCGCTCCCGGGTCTCCCGTTCCGCGCCCATCATTCTCGTCTTCTTCGACAAGACCGGGCTACGATCGGTCGGTGGACGAGTTCGTCCCGCGCGACTTCGACGTGCCTCGCCGGCTCGAGACGCCGCAGTTCGTGCTCGAACCGCTCGGGCCTGACCACAACGAGCAGGACCACGACGCCTGGACGTCGTCGATGGACCACATTGCTGCGACGCCCGGATGGGGCGACAGCCGCTGGCCGCGAGAGATGACGCCGGAAGAGAACCGGGCAGACCTGCAGCGCCATGCCGACGACTTCCGCAACCGGACGGGGTTCACATACACGGTGCTCGATCCGACGAACCGCGACGTGATCGGGTGCGTCTACATCTACCCGTCGCGCGACAGCGACGACGACGCCCGTGCGCTCTCCTGGGTACGGGCGAGCCACGCGGAGCTGGATGTCCCCCTCTGGCGTGCGGTCAGCGACTGGCTCGTGTCCGATTGGCCGTTCGGAAGCGTCGAATACGCGCCGCGCGCGTAGGCGCAGTCGGCCAGTCGCTGTCTTATCGCTGGCCGTGTGGTATTAGACGGGTGTCGTGAAAAAGGACGCTCCGCAGAGCTCCGGGTCGCCGTCGGAGTTGATCGACGCGAGGATCGCCGAGCTCGACGATTGGCGGGGCGAGATGCTCGCCGAGCTCCGCACGCTGATCAAGGAAGCGGATCCCGACGTCGTCGAGGACGTGAAGTGGAGGAAGCCGTCGAGTCCCGGCGGGGTTCCCGTGTGGTCGCACGACGGGATCATCTGCACCGGCGAGACCTACAAGAGCGCCGTGAAGATGACCTTCGCCAAGGGCGCGTCGCTGGAAGATCCCTCGGGCCTCTTCAACTCGAGCCTCGGGGGCAACACGAGGCGCGCGATCGACTTCCGCGAAGGCGACGAGATCGACGAGAAGGCTCTGAAGGATCTCGTTCGCGCCGCCGTTGCCCTGAATACGGCCTAGCGGCAGCGCTGGGTCGAGCGTCTTACAGGGACAGCGCGCGCTCGAGTGCCGCCCGGTCGTACGGGCCGCCGTGCGTCGCGAGCACGTGCTCCACGGGCAGGTCGAGCAGCGGGCGCAAGCCCTCGACGACCTGCTCGCGCGTCATGTCCGGGTCCAGCCACCGCGGGTTGATGTGGAGCCCGTCGCCGAAGTCGGGCAGCGTGTCGCCCACTACGACCGCGCCATGGCTCTCGACCCAGAGCACCAGGTCGTTCGGCTTCTGTCCCGGGAACGCTTGGACGCCGACGTCGAGTCGGTCGCCCGCCTCGTAGGGGTGCGCCTCGCCGATTCCCTCCTTGAGCAGCCAGACGACGTCGGGACTGCCGTCGCCCGCCTGCTCGGCGGTGATGCCGTACTTCTGCATGAGGTACTCGGCGGTGTCGGGCAGCGGCGTGTAGACGGGCACGCCGAGCCTCTCGACGAGGACCCGGGAGTCGCGCTCGTGCCACGGCGCCGTGAGGACGATCGCCGTCTCTCGATCCTTCGCCCGAGCCTCGATCTCGCTCGGCACGGCGAGTGGGTCGAAGAGGAGCAGACGCTCCCCGTCGTCGATCGCGTAGGAGGAGACGCTCTGATCCCACGGCTCGGTTTCCCGCCACTCCGGATGCGTTGCCTGCCAGTGCCAGAGTCCAGCTCGTAGCTCGCGCACGGCGCCATGTTACGCGGGCCGGCGCTGTGAGCAGAGCCGCTCGCTGGCCCTATCCTCTGCTCGGCAGGTACGTCTCGACGATCCTGCTCCCGGGCGTCGAGTGGACGAGGCCGGCGGTCGTGCCGCCGCCGACGACGTAGATCCGGCCGTGGTACACCACGCTCCGCGCGTAGTTCCGTGGGTCGGCATCCGGCTGCGATCGATGTGGTTTGACGGGCGCGGCAGCTAGGCTCATCCCATGCCGTTCCAGCCGACGCTGATCTCGAGCTACGTCTGAGAGCACGACCATGCCGCCCGGGTGGCGGCAACGCGGAGCCGACAGGCAGCGCACGCGCGAGCGCACCGCCGCGCACACGCCCGCGCGCCTCGGCACCCCCGGCTCGGCTTGCAGCTCGCGGGGTTCGCGGCGTTCCGCCGCCTCGTGATCGGACGCTGACGCGCGGCTAGGCTCCGCCCGTGGCCGAGCCCGTCCTCACGCTCCGCGAGCTGAACCGGGCGACGCTCGCGCGGCAGCTGCTCCTCGAACGGAAGCGCCTGTCGCCGACCGCGGTGATCGAGCGCCTCGTCGGCATGCAGGCCCAGTGGCCTCCGGCGCCGTACGTCGGCATCTGGACGCGGACCTCTGGCTTCCGTCGCGAGACGCTCGAACGCGCCCTCGCGAGCGGGGCCGTCGTCAAGGCGACGGCCATGCGGCAGACGCTGCACCTCGTGACGCCGCACGACTACGCGCTGATCCGCGCGGCGATGAGCGAGATGAACTTCCCCTGGGAGTCGTCGCAGGCGAAGCGCCTCGCGCCGGTTGCTCGCACGCTCGCCGCCGACGGGCCTGTGACGAGCGCCGAGGGGGTCGCGGCGCTCGAGCGCGAGACGGGTCTCTCGGGGATCGCCGCCCGGCGTGCCTGGCAAGCCGCCCGTGCTCGGGCGCACCTCGTGCACCACCACGAGACCGCTCTCTGGCACGCGCGCCCGGAAGGCCGCTTCGTCGCGCTCGACGAGCCGGAGGGGCACATCCCGATCGAGGCTCGCGCCGAGATGCTGCGCCGTTACCTCTCCGCCTTCGGCCCGGCGTCGGTCCGCGACATCGGCCGCTGGAGCATGATGCATGTGCCCTATCTCAGGGCGTCGCTCGAGCTGCTCGAGCCGCTCCGCCGCTTCCGCGACGAGCAGGGCCGCGAGCTGCTCGACGTCCCGCGCGGGCCCCTTCCTCGCCCCGAGACGCCGGCGCCTGTGCGCTTCCTCCCCAAGTGGGACAACCTCCTGATCGGACACGCCGACCGCACGCGCGTCCTTCCGGAGCCTTACCGGAAGAGGGTGATCGGCAAGAACGGCGATGTGGCACAAACGTTCCTCATCGGCGGGTTCGTTGCGGGCATGTGGACCGCCGACAAGGGCCGGGTGAAGATCACGCCGTTCGGCAAGCTCGCCCGCGACGATCGCGAGGAGCTCGACGAGGAGCGGGAACGGCTGGAGGCGTTCCTGGCGAACTGATTAGGGTGATGGCCGTGCGTCCCAGCTTGTACGAGCGTGCCGGCGGGGAAACCGCCTTTCTCCGGCTTGCACACGCACACCATGCTCGTTGTCTCGCCGACCCGGTGCTCAACCATCCCTTCTCCCATCCCGACCAGCACCCGGAGCACGTCGAGCGACTGGCCGCCTACTGGGCAGAGACGCTCGGCGGCCCGGCCACGTACTCCGAGTCCTGCGGAGACGAGTCGAGCATGCTCGAGCTGCACGCGGGAAACGGCGAGATGGACGATCTCGGCGAGCGCTTCGTCCGCTGCTTCGAGCACGCCCTCGACGACGCGGAGCTGCCGGACGACACTGAGCTGCGCTCCGCGCTGATGGCCTACATGCGCTGGGCAGTCGACAACGTGCTCACCTACTCGCCGGTAGGGTCAGTGGTCGAGCCGGGCCTCGCGGTCCCTCGCTGGGGCTGGGGCGGGCTCGAGACGACATGAAGATCGCCCTCGCCGCCGTCGCCGTGGCCGCCTGCGCGGCGGCCGTCGTATTCGGCGTCCTCTATTTCACCGACCAGCAGACGACGACCGTCGTCGTCAAACCCTGCGGCGAGCGAACGTACGGCCACATTCGCTCGCTCGAGCGTGTGAACGGTCGCTACGTGCTGAAGTTCGACCCCGCCTTCTTCACGAGCGGGATCACGGCGAACACCGCGGCGGCCGAGGACGGCGCCGTCGAGCCGGGGGAGCCGGTGCCGAACGACAACTACGTCGTCGACGAGTCGAAGCGCGCGCTGCGGTACTACCTGTCCCCGACGGCGCGTGTGACGATCCTGGCGAACACGCCGGGGAACCCTTCCTCGACGCCGATCTCGGTCGCCGAGCTCACGGAGATCGTCGCGAACGGCAAGAGCGCGCAGCACACGCTGTTCGAGTCGCTCGACAGCGGCATCTGGATCCGTGTCCACAACGACACGGTCTGCGCGCTCGACCAGCAGTACAAGCCCTAGCCCGGGCGCGAGCCGACAGCTGGACACGGCACACTGATCGACGTGCATCGTCGAGCAACGGCAGGCCTCGTCCTCGCCCTGTTCGCTGGCAACGCCGCGGCGATCGTGTGGCTCTGGTACGACGGAGGCAACATCATCGATGTCGACGACCAGGCGGAGCTCGTGACGAGCCTCGCCCGGATCACGGGGCTCCTCGGTGCATATCTCGCGCTTGTCCAAGTGCTGCTTCTCGCAAGGCTGCCCTGGCTCGAGCGCCTGATCGGGTTCGATCGGCTGACGATCGTCCACCGCTGGAACGGCTTCGCGTCCATCAGTCTCGTCTGCCTCCACACGGTGCTCAGCGTCTGGGGCTACGCGCTCCTCGACGACGTCTCGCTCTGGCACGAGGTGGGCACACTGCTCGGATCGGGCGCCTACGCCGGCATGGTCACCGCCACCGTCGGGACCGCGCTCCTCGTCGTCGTCACGCTCACGTCGTTGTCGATTGCCCGCCGCCGCCTCTCGTACGAATGGTGGTACGTGGTGCATCTGTCCGCGTATGCCGGCATCGCGCTCGCCTGGTTCCACCAGATCCCGACCGGTAACGAGCTCGCGCTGGACGAGGTGGCGGCGTGGTACTGGCGAGGGCTGTACCTCGCGACGCTCGTCCTGCTCGTCGTCTTCCGCTTTGCCGTACCGATCGCGAACGCGTTCCGGTTCCGGCTGCGGGTCGCGCACGTCGTTCCAGAGGGAGGCGGAGTCGTGTCGTTGAAGATCGTCGGCTCCGGGCTCGAGCGGCTCGACGCGCGGGCGGGGCAGTTCTTCCTCTGGCGCTTCCTCGCTCCCGGACGCTGGTGGGAAGCGCACCCCTTCTCGCTCTCCGAGGCGCCGCGCGACGACTCGCTGCGGATCACGGCCAAGGCCGTCGGCGACTTCACGAGGAACCTGCCCTCGATCGAGCCCGGAACGCGCGTCGTCGCCGAGGGCCCGTTCGGCGTGTTCACCCGGGACGTGCGGCACCGGGAGAAGGCGCTTCTGATCGCGGGCGGTATCGGCATCACGCCGATCCGCGCGCTCCTCGACGAGCTCGATGGCGACGTCGTCGTCCTCTATCGCGTGCTGCGGGAGAGCGACGCGATCTTTCGCGACGAACTGAGGCGGGCTGGCGCGCGCGTGGAGGTGATAGTCGGCGACCACGCGTCGGACGGAGCCGACCTGCTCTCGCCGGGCCACCTTCGCGAGCTCGTCCCCGACGTGGTCGAGCGCGACGTTTACGTCAGCGGCCCACCGGAGATGGTCGACGTGATCGCGTCGAACGTACGAAAGGCGGGAGTCCCGCGCCGGCAGGTACACATGGAAAGGTTCGCACTCTAGAAATGGGGGTTCGTGTGAAGCATCAGGTGGCAAGCGCGCTCGGGGTCGCGACGCTCGCGCTGCAGACGACGAGTGGCCTCGCGTCGATCGAGGCGTCGACGCCGACGAGGACGTCGACGACCTGGAAGCGGGTCGAGGGGCCGATCGTCGCGGTCGACCGCTGGGGCGTTCTCCAGGTCGCGCTGATCGTGAAGAAGACGACGACGAAGACGAACACGCGCACGCGCGTCGTACGCCGCATCACGGCGGTCCGTCTGCCCGTCTACCCGAGGTCGGGTGCGCCGCACACGGTCGGGCTGAACAGAAAGGTG
Organism: uncultured Actinomycetes bacterium; assembly: GCA_963773055.1. Taxonomy (GTDB): domain Bacteria; phylum Actinomycetota; class Thermoleophilia; order Gaiellales; family Gaiellaceae; genus PALSA-612. The sequence continues at coordinate 1,254,822 of CAVYZL010000006.1, forward strand.
CTCCCGGTGCTCGTCCAGCAGGTCTTCGCCGGTCAGCTGACGACGCAGATCCAGTACATCTCCGAGGCGACCGACACTTCCGTGGCGTTCGAGACGTCCCTCCAGGCGGCGCTGCTCAAGGCGCGACGCGTATGAGCGGGACGGTCGTCTGGGAGCTGGCACCGTCGCGGGCAGAGCAGCACATGGGGACGACGATCATCGTCGACATCCGCGACCCCGGCATCGATCACGACGTCGTCGACCGTGTCTTCGACTGGTTCCGCTTCGTGGACGAGACGTTCAGCACGTTCAGTGAGAGGAGCGACGTCTCCCGCATCGACCGCGGCGAGCTGACGGTGGCGGAGGCAGCACCGGAGGTCCGGGAGGTGCTCGACGCGTGCGAGGCTCTTCGATCCCGGACCGGCGGGTACTTCGACGCGCATGTGTCAGGCCATCTCGACCCGTCCGCGTTCGTCAAGGGTTGGTCGGTCGATCGCGCCGCCGCGCTGCTGACCGCCCAGGGCGCGGAGAACTTCGCCGTCTACGCGGGCGGCGACGTCGTCACCCGTGGCGCAGCCGGCCCGGACGAGCCATGGCGCGTCGGGATCAGGCATCCGACGCAACGTCACGCGATCAGCGCGATCGTGGCGGCAGGCGACCTCGCCGTCGCGACGTCGGGCGCGTACAACCGAGGGGCACACGTGCTCGACCCGCTGACGGGCAAGCCCGCGCACGGGCTCTTGTCGCTGACGGTCACGGGGCCGGAGCTGGGGTCGGCGGACGCGTTCGCGACGGCGGCCTTCGCAATGGGACGTCGCGGGCCTGCGTGGGCGGCGACACTCGAGGGCTACGAGATGCTCGCGATCCTCCCGGACTTGACCGCGCTGATCACTCCCGGCTTCCCCGCGGTCGACACCTGATCGCCGAGCCTGCTCAGAAGATCTCGGGGCACCAGGGCTGGGTGTCCGTTCGGAACATCGCATCGGCTCGCGCGGCGGCGCCAGGCTTCAGCTCCTCCACGCGTCCACCGCGCACGAGCTGCGCGAACGTGAAGCCACCGAGGTAGACGGAGCCGAGCGCCGTCACGTCGCATGCGAGATCCGCCTCGGCGCGCGTCTTCTTCGCCTCGCCGTTTTCGAGCTTCCAGCGGCCTGCGTTCCACGAGCAGAAGTCGTCCGTGACCTGGAAGACGATCGGCCCGGGCGCCGAGTACGAGCGCTCCCCGAGGGCGGCCCCGACGTCGACGAGGCGTACCCAGAGGCCGTCGCCGACGCGCATGCGCATCCTTCTCGTCTCAGCCAGGATCAGGAAGAGCGGATGGTCGAGCGGGAGGAGCCGCGCCGAGACCCTGCTCGTCCACTCCATGTCGAGGAGGTAGCGCCAGAGCTCGCGCTCGGCCTGGAGCGAGCGCGCGAGCACCTCGATCGCGACGATCTTGCCCGAGTCGATTCCCGCCTCCCAGTTCGGCGCATGCCGGTACATCGCGTAGCCAGCCACCGCGCCGTCGAGCTCGACGACGGCAAAGCGCTTCGGCCCCGCACTCCCGCGCCACACCGGCGAGTCGTAGACGACCCGCGCCTCCCACCAGTCGCTCGAGCGGCGAAACATGCCAGGGCGCTCGCGGAGCACGTGATCCCAGATCGGGCCGAGCGTCACCTGCACGTCGGCTGACTCCACGTAGCGCACGGTGCCGCGCGCCTCGAACGGCGCGGCGAACTCACCGTGCTGGCGCGGAAGCTCGATCTCGCCGACGAGCCCCGCGAGGCCGTAGCCATAGCGCGCGTAGATCCGCTCGTCCGATGCCCACAGCGCGGCGATCGGCTCACCGCGGGTGCGCACATCGTCGAGCTGCGCTCGCATCATCGACGTCAGGATCCCGCGTCGCCTGTGCGTCGGATAGACGCCGACGACAGTGACGCCGGCACACGGCACCGTCCCGCCCGGGACGGAGAGCTCGAGTGGAAACGCCCCGGCGCCGCCGACGGCCCGCTTCCCCTCGAAGGCCGCATGCATGCGCTCGAGCGGGTGGCAGCGCAGGAAACGCTCGGCCACCTCGTCGGTGGTCTCCCACGCCCCGTACTCCGAGATCGCGCCGACGGCTTCGTGGAACTCCGCAACCTCTTGCACGGACTGGACGCGACGGCCACGGCTAGAACGGCTCGATGCAGTGCGGCGGCAGCTCGGTGCGGAAAGAGCGCGGAGGCTCGCGCGACAGCGCCGTCGGCAAGCTCCTCGACGCGACCCGCTGCCGCGAGGCGCTCGAACGAGAACGCCCCAGGTACGGCGGACGCGAGGTCGGCCGCCGACAGCCTCAGCTCGGCGTCCGCACGAGCTCGGCCTGGCTTCGCCCCGGCGCGGTAGCGGCCGTTGTTCCACGGACAGAACTCGTCGGTCACCTCGAGCACGACGCTTCCCGTGTCCGCGTAGGACCGTCGCTTCAGGGCTTCGCCGACGTCCACGAGGCGCAGCCAGATCCCGTCGGACAGCTTGAGCTGAAGCCTCCGCGCGTCCTTGACCATCAGGAACAGCGGCGTCGCCGGGTCGAAGTTCCACAGCGTGACCCGGGCTACGAGGTCGACGCCGAAGAGGTAGCGCCACAGCTCGCGCGTCCCCTCCGTCGACGTCGAGATCGCGTCCACCAGCACGAGCTCGCCCCGCGGCATGCCCTGTTCCCACTTCTCCTTCAGGCGGTACATGGCGAACGCCTCGCCGCGGCCATCGATCTCGACCAGCGGGTAGTACTTCGGCCCGGCGCCGTCGCGCCAGTGCTCGGGGTCCTCGACGCGTCCGTCCCAACGGGCCTCCGAGCGAGAGAGCATCCCTTGGCGCTGCAGCCGCGCACGCTCGAAGATCGGCGGGAACTCCCGTCGCGCCTCCTCCTTCGTGAGCAGCCGGACCGTGCCGGTCGGCCCCGGGTCGTCGCGAAACGCGAAGCCTGCCTTCTCGGCCTGCAGCGCAGCCGCAGGCACGCCGATCCCGTAGCCGAACCGGCCGTAGATGACGGACTCCGAAGCCCAGAGGGCGGCAAGCGGCTCGCCGCGCTCGCGGAGATCGTCGAGCTGCTTGCGCATCAGCTGCGTGAGCACGCCCCGCCGGCGGTGGGTCGGCATCACGCCGACATAGGTAATGCCCGCGCACGGCTCGACGCCGCCGGGGATCGTCATCTCGAACGCGATCGAGGCAGCCATCCCCACGGGGTGGCCGTCGTCGAAGGAAGCGATCACTCGGTCCGCCGGCAGCTCGCGCTTCTGTATCTCGTAGTCGTCGTCGCGCAGCTCGTTGCCGAATGCGACATTGGCTGCGTCGAATGTCGCGCGCAGCTCGTCCTCGGAGGGGTTTCGGTACTCGATCGGCACGGCGGCTGAGACTACTAGAGCCCACATCGCGAAGGTGTACGGTGAGCGGCGTGGACGTCGATCGAACGGCTCCCGCAGTCGGAAGCAGCGAACTCGAGATCGTGGCTTCGCCCGAGATCGTCTGGGACGTGCTCACGGACGTCGCCGCGTGGCCGACGTGGAACCCCGACGTGAAGTCGGCGTCGCTCGACGGCGCGCTCGGCGAGGGCAGCCGATTTAGCTGGAAGTCCGGGCCTGGCACGATCACGTCAACGGTCGGAAGCATCGAGCCGCCGCACGCCATCACCTGGACCGGCACGACGCTCGGCATCAAGGCCATCCACGTCCACCGGCTTGAGCAGCGCGGCGATGCCACGGTCGTCAGCTCGGAGGAGTCATGGAACGGCCTCCTTGTCCGGATGCTCCGCCGCTCGATGACGCGAACGCTTCAGAAGGCGCTCGACTCAGGCCTTCAGCACCTGAAGGCCGAGGCTGAACGGCGCGCCAACTCGAGCTAGGCGATCTTTTCGAGCGGGGCGTAGTCGAGCATCAGCCGCCGTTCACCGCTCTCGCCGGCGAAGCGGACGGCGACGATGCCCCCCGCCTCGATCGCGACACGATCCCCTCGCCGAGCGTCGCGTGCCGCACCGAGTCGCCCGTGGCGAGCGACGGCGACGTCGGCTCGCGGCTCGACCGTCACCGTCGCCGGGCCGGAGGACGACCAGGAGAACGGCCGTAGCCGCTCGCGCACGATCTCGCCCTGCGGCAGCTCGTCGAGGAACCGCGACGGGAGGTTGTGCGACCGCGTGCCGAACAGCGTCCGCGTCGCCGCGTGTGTAAGCGTCAGGCGCTCCTTCGCGCGCGTCATTCCGACGTACGCGAGCCGCCGCTCCTCCTCGATCCCCTGCTCCTCGATCGAGCGAACGTGCGGGAAGATCCCGTCCTCCATCCCGATCAGGAACACGGCGCCGAACTCGAGGCCCTTTGCGTTGTGGATCGTCATCAGCGTGACGAGCGACTCGCGGTCCGCGAGCGCATCCTGGTCGGAGAAGAGCGAGATCTCCTGGAGGAACGTCGAGAGGCTCGGCTGCTCGGCCGCCTCCTCGTGCTCCTGCGCCGAGCCGACGAGCTCCTGGAGGTTCTCGATGCGCCCGCGGGCTTCGATCGTCCGCTCGGCCTCGAGGGCCTCGAGGTAGCCGGACCGGTCGAGCACGCTCTCGACGAGCTCGGACACGGACAGCTCCTGGGCGGCCGACTGGAGCGAGAGCAGCAGTGTCTGGAGCTGCGCGACGGACCGCGCCTGCGCCGGGCCGAGCCCCGCCGCCTCGGCGTGCCCGAGGGCGGCGAACAGGCTCTGCCCGTGCGCGTCCGCCCACGTCCGCAGCCGGCCGATCGACGCGTCGCCGATACCGCGCCGGGGTCGGTTCGCCATCCGCATCAGCGAGACGGCATCGTCCGGGTTGTCGATCACCTGGAGGTACGCGACGACGTCCTTGATCTCCGCGCGCTCGTAGAACCGTGGCCCGCCGATCACCTGATACGGCACGCCCTGGCGGACGAGCACGTCCTCGAGGACCCGGCTCTGCGCGTTCGTCCGGTAGAAGACCGCGATCTCGCCGCCCGACCAGCCGTCCTCGATCAGCCCGGCCACCTCGGCTGCGACGAAGCGCGCCTCGGCATGCTCGTCCTCGACCTCAAGCGCGCGCACCGGCGGCCCTTCACCGAGCTCGGAGAAGAGGTTCTTCTCCTTCCGCTCGCGGTTGTGCGCGATGACGGCGTTGGCGGCGCGGAGGACGGTGTTCGTCGACCGGTAGTTCTGCTCGAGCGGGATCACGCGCGTGCCGGGGAAGTCGCGCTCGAACTCGAGGATGTTGCGGATGTCGGCGCCCCGGAAGGCGTAGATCGACTGATCGGGGTCGCCGACTGCGCACAGGTTCTTGTGCTCGCCTGCGAGCAGCTGGAGCAGTCGGTACTGCGCGTGGTTCGTGTCCTGGTACTCGTCGACGAGCACGTAGCGAAACGCCTTCTGCCAGCGCTGCCGCGCCTCGGGGAAGCGCTCGAGGACCTCGACCGTGAGCATCAGCAGGTCGTCGAAGTCGACGGCGTTGGCTGCGTGAAGGCGCCGCTGATAGAGGCCGTAGACGTCGGCCACCGTCTGGTCGTAGAACGACTCGACGCGCTTCGCGTACTCGTCCGGGCCGACGAGGAGGTTCTTCGCGGAGGAGATCTGTGAGTGGATCCCCCGCGGCACGAAGCGCTTCGGATCGCGCTCGAGGTCTTCGAGGCAATCCTTCGTCAGCCGCACCTGATCGGCCTGGTCGTAGATCGTGAAGTTGGACTTGTAGCCCAGCCTCGCCGCCTCCCGCCGCAGGATTCGCCCGCAGGCGGCGTGGAAGGTGAGGATCCAGATCGCCCGCGCGACATGGCCGAGGAGGTCCTCGAGCCGTGTGCGCATCTCCCCGGCGGCCTTGTTCGTGAACGTGATCGCGAGGATCTCGTTCGGCTTCACGCCCCCCGCGGCGAGGAGGTGCGCGACGCGCCGTGTGAGCAGACGCGTCTTCCCCGACCCCGCGCCTGCGACGACGAGCAGCGGCCCCTCGGTCTGGAGCACGGCCGCACGCTGCTCCGGATTGAGGTCGGAGAGGTACTCCTCGGGCCTGAGGATCGGCTCGGCGGACATGCCGCCGATGCTAGTCGTCAGGGGCGGAGGCCGAGGCGGCGGCCAAGGAGCACGAAGCCGCCGGTCACGGCGGCGAGCTCGCCCACCGCGTTGCGGAGGCCCTCGTCGACACCTCCCGCGATACCGACGGCGAGAGCCGCCGCGATCGCAACGAGCGCACCGAGAAGCCAGGGCCGTCGAAGCGACGGGATATGGAGGTCGTCGAACACGTCGCCGGCGTTTCCGGGCACGGTCGAGCGGATGTGCGCAGACCGCCGAACGCGCACCGCTGCGATGGCGGGGATGACGACGCCGATCGAGACGGCAAGAGCCGCGGCCGTCCACCAGGGCGGCAGCGCGGCGCGGAGCTCGAAGGCGTAGAGGCCAAGCGAAACGAGCGTCACCCCGCCCGCCACCAGTGCGACGGTCGCCCGCGTGCAGAGCCGCTCTGCCTCGCGAGCGGGCAGCTCCCGCACGCCCCGCGTGCGTAGCCACCCGAGCAGCGCGAGGAGGCCGGCGGCGAGCGCGACCTGCGGGGCCAACAGCATCCCGATGGCTGACGGCAGCGCGAGAGGCAGAGTCTCCGCATTCGTAATTTCCGGCCGAGGGAACGTCGCGGCCGCCAGAAAGCAGGCGGAGAAGGCGATCCCGATCGGAACGAGCAGGACGAATGACCCGAAGGCGGCTCTCCGGCTCGTCGACGTCGCGAGATCGTCTGCGAACTCCTGCGCAAGCTCGGCCGCGTCGCCGAGACGGTCGACCGCCTCGGTGTCGGAACGCGCATGGTCCTCGAGCTCGAGGAGGATTCGGCGTCGCGATGCGCGCGGAACGCCACGCGCAGCGAGCTCGTGCTCGAACACTGCGAGCCAGCTCACGCGAGCACCACGTCCACCGCGCCCGAGAACGCCTTCCAGTCTGCGCGCGCGCGCGCCAGCTGCCGGCCGCCTTTCTCCGTCAGGCGGTAGACGCGCCTGCGGCGCCCGTCGGTGGTCGTCCACGTGCTCGCGAGCAGGCCGGCCCGCTCGAGCCTGTGCAGCGCCGGGTACGCGGTGCCCTCCTCGAGCGCGAACGTGCCGTGGCTTCGCTCACGTAGCCGCTCGATGACGAGATAGCCATGCGCTGGGCCTTCCGCGACCACTGCGAGCAACATCCCGTCGAGGTGACCCTTCAACCGCTCGGACACGGCCACGCACTATACCTAGCGTCGCTAGGCTTGTCGGTCTACCAGCGAACGGTGAGCTCGACGTGAGCGGGCGCCTTCGGCTTGCCCACCCAGCCGATCTTCCACGTGTACTTCCCCTTCGGGAGCGGCTCGTACGACGCCTTGCAGTACCACGAGCCGGCGGCGCCGTCGCACTTGTACGTCTTCGTGTCGATCAGCGGGCCGCCCTTGGGGGCGCTCTTGCCGAGCAGGAAGAGCTTCGCGCGGCCCGCGGTCGGAACGCGGAGGAGGACCGAGAACGCGGACGCGTGATGCGTCGTGATCGTGACCGAGCTCGAGCCGCCGCTCGGCACCTGGTCCTGGAAGTAGATCTTGCCCTTCTTCGCGGCGAATGCCGCAACGGGCAGAACGAGCGCTGCCGCGACGAGCACGAGCGTGACCCTTCGCATGCGGCTCAGTCTACGCGCGAACGAGCGCTGCCCGCGAGATCTCGCCGAACCGCCGGCCGTAGAGCGCGAGCCCGGCGAGCGCGGCGGACGCCGTGACGACGCTCGCAAACACGGGCGCGACCAGGCCGACGGCGAGCGCATTAGCTCCGGCGTGGCCGACGAGCGCGAGCGCCCCCATCGCTGCTCCCTGGTAGACCCCGGCGTTCCCGGGCAGAACGGGGGCCGTGTTCGCGAGGCCCGTGACGATCACGTAGACGAGCGCTGCGCCGAGTGAGACCTCGACTCCGAGCGCGTGGAGCAGCAACGCCATGCCGAGCCAGCGGACGACCCACGTCGCGAGCAGGATCAGGCCGGCGCGGGCAAGCACGCGAGGCGGCGCGGCCGCGCTCGCGAGGAACGAGTCGACGCTCGGCGGGAGGAAGCGGCCGACCCGACGGTGCAGGATCGCCGCGACCGCGATCAGGCCAGCGGCAAACGCGAAGCCGCCGACCATCGTCCACCGCGCCCAGTCGGGTAGCGGGAGAAATGCCGCTGCGGCCGCACCGATCGCGAGAAACGCGATCGCCTCGAGCAGGTGCGCGCAGAGCAGGCTGCCGCCGGCCCGTGAGAAGCCGGGCCAGCGCTTGCCGGCCGTGACCCGCAGCACGCCGACCTTCGACGCCTCGCCAAGCCGCGCCGGCAGGACGGTGTCGAGGAACGAGCCGACCGCGCTCGCCGCGTAGACGGCCTTGAACTCGACCGGCCCGCGCAGCGTCGCCTGCCACGCCATCGCCCGGAGCGGCTGGGCGACCGCAGCGACGACGAACGCGGCGACGAGCAACGGCCAGCTCGGGTGCGCGGCACGGTGCAACGCACCTCCGCTCACCTCGAGCGAGACGGCGACGAAGCCGGCGATCGTGACGAGCGCGATCGCCGCGGGGAGCAGCACACGCCTCCGCATCCTGAACGAGGATCGGCGTCAGCGGCTTGGAGGGACAGACCTGCATGGGGGACGGGTCGGCCCTGTCCCCCGTTCGATCACCCGCGTCGGAGCGGAAACGGTCTTTTCGCGACCGCGGGCAGGACCTGCGCGGTCACCCACACCGGCGTCACGGCGTAGCGCTTCGAGAATCGGTAGCTCCCGTCTGCCTGCCGCATGCGCGCGAGGTACGCGAGCGCGCCTTTGGGCGCCGGCTTGCCCGCCGCGAGGTACGCCTGGATCGCCCAGGCGGTCGATTGGGCGTCCGACGCGCCCGTCGCGCCGAGCGCGAAGCCACCGTCGGCACGGCGGAGCGTCGCCAGGTACGCGAGCGCTCGACGGACCGGCTTGCCCGAGATGCCGGTCGCGCGCAGCGCCTGGACAGCCGCCGCGGTGTCGTTCGAGTCGGGAGCGACGCCCTTGCCCCATCCCCAGCCGCCGCTTTTCGCCTGCCGCGCGAGCAGCGTCGTGACGAGCTGCTTCGGCGCCAAGAGCCCGGCCTGGCGCCGGGCGAGGATCGTCCACGCGATCGTGTTCGTCTGCTCCGGCGCGATCGGCAACGCCGCCGCGAGCTCCCCGTCTCCGAGGGCCGCCTCCGCGAACGCGATCAGTGTCCGCGTGACGGGGCTCGTCACTTCCTGCTCGTGCGCCCGGAGATAGTCGAGCGCCGCGCCGGGATCCTGCCCGGCCGCGACGAGCCCGACAGCGGCCCACGCCGTCAGCGCCGGCCCCGCTTGCCCTCCCGCCTCGGCAAAGCTCCCGTCGGCAGCCTGGCGCGCATGGAGAAACTGCGTGGGAGTCGCGAGTGCCGCCGAGACGGCGAGCGCAGCGACGAGCTTCACGTCCAGACCACCTTGGGCCGGAGCCGGCGGCCGTAGCGCGCCAGCAGCCTTCGCAGCTCGGGGCCGCACGCGAGACCGATCGCGACGTTGCCGACGGCGTGCGCGACGTCGAAGGGGATCCCCCGGCCGACGACCGCGGCGAGAGACGCCCACGTGTGCGGGTAGAAGCTGAACCAGAGCCAGACGTCCATCATCGAGCTGAAGGCGAGCCCGAGCACGCCGCAGAAGAGCGCGAACGGGATGCGCCGCCGGACACCCGCCCGGGCCAGGGATCCGGCGAGCCCGCACCCCGCCCACCCGAGCATCTGCCACGGCGTCCAGGGGCCCTGGCCGAGGAAGAGGTTCGAGACGAGCGCCGCGGTGGCTCCGACGGCCATCCCCGCCCTCGCCCCGAGCGACGCGCCGGCTGCGACCGCGATCACCGTCACGGGCTGAACGCCGGGCACGGCAGCGAACAGCACCCGACCGGCTGCCGCGATGCCGGCGAGCGCGCCGACGAGCGCGAGCTCGGACGCGGAGCCCGGCCCGGACTCGAGCCACGCAAACGAGGCGGCGACGAGCGCGAGCGCCAGTACGACGAGCGAAAGAGCGGCGTCATCGGGTCGCATGGCCGTCCACGCGGCGGCCGCGCAACCGGTGGCGACCAAAGCCGACGCAGCGAGGACGGGACTACGCAGCAAGACGTGCCCCCTCGTCGCCGAGCGCGACGGCGCGGTCGGCGAGCGCGGAGACGAGCTCGTCGTCGTGCGTGACGAGCAGCGTCGCCCTCGTGTGCGCGGAAGACGCGAGCACGTCGACGAGCCGCCGGCGCGCGTCCGGGTCGAGGCCGCGGGTCGGCTCGTCGAGGACGAGCAGGTCCGGCTCAGTGGCCAGAACTGCCGCGAGCGCGAGGCGCTCGCGCTCCCCGCTCGACAGGTCGCGAGGATGCCGGCCCTCGTAGCCGCGCAGGCCGACGGCTTCGAGGGCGCGCTCCGCGGCCGCGCGCGAGGATGCGCCCAGCGCGACCTCCTCGTCGCAACGCTCGCATGCCAGGTAGCGGCCCGGGTCCTGGGAGAGATACGTGGCGCGTCCCGAACGCACGACGCGCCCTTCGTTCGGCTCCAGCAAGCCGGATGCGATCTTCGCCAGCGTCGTCTTCCCGCTTCCATTCGGGCCGACGAGCCCGACCGTCTCGCCGCGACGCAGGCTCAGCGAGGCGTTCTCGAGCACAGGCGGCCCGTCGGCGTAGGCGTGGGTGATCCCCTCGAGTGCGCAGACGAGGTCGCCCGCCCCGGTGGCCCTCGGCGCGCGGCCCAGCGGCTGCACGTACGTGGGCCGGTGCGTCTCTAGCCAGTCGAGCGCCCGGTCGCGCGGCGCGTCGCAGAGCAAGGCGCCGCTCTCGACGAAGAGGACGCGGTCGCAGATCCCGAGTGCGAGGGCGCTTCGCTGCTCGCTGAGCACGACCGCGGTGCCGCGACCGCGCGCCAGACGCTCGACGAGCTCGATCAGCGCCACCGCGGCTGCGTAGTCGAGCTGCGCGGTCGGCTCGTCGAGGAGGAGCAGCGCCGGCTCGAGGGCGAGCGTGCTCGCGAGACAGACGCGCTGGAGCTCACCGCCGGACAGCTCGGACACGCGCCGCCCCGCGAGCTGCCCGGCGCCGACGGACGCAAGCGCCGCGGCGACGCGATCCGCGATCTCCTCCGACGGCGCGCCGCCATTCTCGATGCCGAACGCCACCTCGGCCTCGACGCCGCCGAACACGATCTGGTCCTCCGGGTCCTGGAAGAGCGTGCCGACCGTGCCGGCGAGCTCGGCCGGCCGCGTTTGCCGCGTGTCGCGGCCGGCCACCTCGACGCTGCCCGAGAAACGGCCGCCGTGGAAATGGGGCACGAGCCCGGCTAGCGCGCGCACGAGCGTCGTCTTGCCCGAGCCCGACGGACCGAGCACGAGCACGATCTCGCCCGGCTCGAGCGCGAGCGAGACGTCGGCGAGCGCTGCCCGCCTGCCCTCGCCGTACGAGAACGACGCGTTCCGGACGGACGCTAGAGCCACATCGCACCCACGACGACGAGCAGCCCGGCGGCCGCCAGCCCGGCAACGTCGGCTCTCCTCCAGGGCGGCGCCGGCACGCGCGTCGCGCCCGGGCGGCCGTAGCCACGGGCTTCCATCGCCTCCGCAAGATTGATTGCGCGCTCGAGCGACCCCGAGACGACGGGCGAGAGCAGGCGCGCCCTGCCGCGGACGCCCTCGACGGCGACCCCGCGTCCGCGCAGCGCCTCGACGAGCCCCGCCGCGTCGCGCTCGAGCGTCGGCACGAGCCGCGTGGCGAGGGCGACGACGAACGCCGAGCGCCTGGCAAAACGGGCGGAACGGAGGAGCGCGTCGTGGTCGAGCAGCAGCGCGTAGACGGCGAACGCGAGGGTCACGGCGGCCAGCCGAAGGGCCTGCATTGCCGCGCCGGCGAGCTCCTCAGACGTCACGTCGAGCCTGCCGAGCACGGGCACGGTCGGCCCGCTCCAGAGCACGTGCGAGCCCTCGACGACGACGAGCGGCGTCACGACGAGCACCGCGCCGGCAGTGAGCAGGCAGCCGACGAGGTAGGGGCGCCGCCTCCCCTTCGGCGCCCGGAGGCAGAGAGCGAGCAGGGCGACTGCGATCACGGCGATCACCTGCCAGCGTTCGGCCAGGAGCGCGACCGCGGCGAGCGCGGCGAGCAGCGCGAGCGCGGCGGCGGGCCTCATGGCGCGAGCCCCTCGTAACGGTGCTCGGCGAGATCGGGATGCGCGAGCAGGCGCTTCCCGTCGTCGACCGAGATCGTGAACACGATCGGGTCGCCCGCATCCCCGCTCGGCGAGCGTGGCGCGGCGGAGAACCGCGCCTGGCGATCGACGAGCCTGAGCACGTTCGCATTCGGCGGCGCGGGAACGCTAGCCGGCTCGACGGAGCGTGCGCCGATCGCGTTCGCCAGGCCGAGCGCGAGCGCCTCCTGGCTCTTCGGCCAGTAGCGGACGACGGCCGAGCGGACGCGGCCCGCATACCCGTGGACGAACGGCTCCGGAAATGCGCCGACGACGACCGGGTGCCGCATCTCCTGCCCGCGCCACGACCGGTAGTCCCACCAGATCACGTCGCCCGGACGCACGGTGTACTCGGCGGCGCCCCGGTCGGCCTCGATCCCGTTCACGAAGTAGAACCAGCTTTGCCGCGCACCCTCGTCGTTCTCGACGCCCTCGATGCCGTCGACGAAGCGGCCACCGTACGCCGTGTCGACCGACGCCTTGCGCTCGAGCGCCTGCATGGCGGTCAATCCGGACGGCACCGTGCCCGAAAGCACGACCTCCGCGCCGTGATCCCGCGTCACCCAGAGCGTGGCCTCGCCGCCATCGCTCGACCCCCCGCACCCCGCGAGGCAGAGGAGGCAGAGCGCGACGGCGAGCCTCTTCACGGCAGGACGTTCGAGCGCACGGCGCCGGGTGCGACGGCCCGCACGAGACTCTTGTGGGAGCCCGGGCAGGCGTTGCCCTCCCGTACCGCAACGCGGCGTCCGTCGACCTTCAGCGTCGCCGTCACCGAGACGGCGTCGCCGGCGTCGTTCTTCGCGCTCACGCGGTAGCAGCCGTTGGCCGTCCGCGTGAGCTCGAGCGTCGACGGCCCGCCGGCGTTCGAGAAGGTCGCCCAGTACCAGAGCACGACGTCGCCGGCCTCGAGCTGAAGGGTGTCCGCGCCCACCGGGGGCGACGCACCGTTGACCTTGAACGCCCAGCCGCTCGCACCAGGGATGTCCTCGGCGTAGCGACCGATCTGGTCGACGTATGGTCCGAAGTCGGTCTTTCGCACGTGGTAGTAGAACTCGCCCGTCTTGCTCGCAGCCTCGAGCGCATCCATCGGAGTGGTCGCAAGCGCGCGAGGCTGTGAGGCGCCGAAGATCGTGCTCGTCTTTCCTTCGACCCGGACACGCACGAGCACGCCGGCGTCCTGGGCGGACTGACCCGGCGCCGCGAACGAGAGGGCGGCGGCGAGTCCGATCAGGGGTAGCGCACGTCGAAACACGAATCCTCCTTCCGCGAGGGGTTCGGATCGGCGAGCGGCAGGTCTTCTGACTCGGGGCTCCCTCCTCCGCCGCCTTCCCGGCACGTGGCCAGTGGCGTTCGGCGGAGAAGCGTCTCCCCTCACAGCGGCGGGACCGTCCCGGACTCTCACCGGGTTCCCTGACCCGCCCGCCTATGTCTGCGGCGACCCTATCATCGAGGTATGTCGCGCGTCCTCTCGGCCTGGCTGCCAGTCCTCCTGTGGGCTGCGCTGATCTTCTCGTTCTCGTCCATTCCCGATCTCGGCACCGGCCTCGGCGGCTGGGACCTGCTCCTGCGCAAGCTCGCTCACATGACGGAGTACGCGGTGCTCGGCTTCTTGCTCCTCCGGGCGCTCGGGCGCGAGCTGCCGGCCGTCGTCGCGGGCGTCGCCTACGCCGTGACGGACGAGATCCACCAGACGTTCGTGCCCGGGCGGCACGGCGTCTGGTACGACGTCGTCGTCGACGGTCTCGGAGTGCTGATCGGCGTGTACGCGCTCGGACGCGTAGCGCCGCGCCGGTTCGCGTGAACGTGCTCGCGATCGACTTCGACGCCGTCCTCGGCGACACGAAGCCGCTGTGGCGCGCCTGGATCGCGGATGCAGCGCGCCGCTATCGCGTCGAGCTGGACGAGTCTGTCGACGAGAAGGGCCTCGACCAGACGCTCGGCAACTGGCGCGTCCTCCTCGAGCGCTTTGCGGAGGAACACGCCCCGGTGTATCTGCGACCGGACCCGGACGCGAACGCGGCGCTGCGTCGTCTGCGTGCGTCGGGCGCGCGACTCGGCGCCTTCACCGACACGCCCGAGCCGCTCGTCGGCGTGGCAGCGGCACAGCTAGGAGTCGCGCGCGGGCTCGATCTCGTCGAGGCAGGCCCAGGCGCATACGAGCGGCTGCTCGGGTCGCTCCAGGGGGCGACCGTCGTGCGCACGATCGACGAACTGGTCGCCGCCAGCTCGGTCGGCGCTGCTAGCTCGTGAGCCGGAAGATGGCGCCCTTCTCCGACACGAGGTAGAGCTCGCCGCGGGCGTCCTCGCCGAAGGACGTAATGCTGGGAACGCGGAACGGCTCGACTCGCAGGTCCTGCGGCTTGCCGGACACGAGGCGGAAGCTCGCGACAAGCCCGGCGCACCAGTCGCCGAAGAAATACCGCCCGCGCGCGGCGGGCACGGCCTGCCCGCGGTAGACATAGCCGCCGGTGGCGGCGCAGCCCTTGTCGTGTCCCCAGTCGAAGACCGGGAACACGAGCGGTCCACCCTTGGCGACCTTCACGCTCTTCACCACCTGCCGCCCCTCGTAGCGCGGCCAGCCGAAGTTCGCCGGAGGCGCGCCGCGCGGCCGCCAGTCGATCTCCTCGCGCTTCGCCTCGCCCACGTCGCCGATCCACAGATCACCGGTCCCGCGGTCGAACGAGAACCGCCACGGGTTCCGGAAACCGTAGCCGGCCACCTGCCAGCTCGGCTGCGCAGGATCGGTCCGGAGCAGCTTGCCGAGGCGGGAGCCCAGGTCTTGCGCCGTGTTCTTCGGGTTGTAGTGGCCTCCGCCGTCCCCGACGCTCACGTAGAGCAGGCCGTCCGGCCCGAACTGGAGCTGGCCGCCGTTGTGGCTCGGCGTCGACTTCGGTACCCGCAGCAGCTCGCGCGCCGTGCCCGCGAGCGCCCGCGTTCCATCCGAGCGGAATTGCATCACGCGGACGGCGTTCTCGCGGTCGGTGTAGTCGACGTAGAAGCGGTGGTTGTCGGCATAGGACGGATCGAACGCCATCGACAGCAGGCCCTGTTCGAACCCGGTCGAGCGGACGTCCGAGCGGATATCGAGGAACGGCTGGGCGCGGAGCTTCCCGCGCTCGAGGACTCGGATCACTCCAGCGCGCTCGACGACGTAGAGCCGGTCGAGCTCCGAACGAGGCGCGGTTACGTAGGTCGGACCGGAGAAGCCGGACGCGACGCGCACGATGCGCAGCGCCGACACGCCGACCGTGCTCCCCGAGGCCTCGTTCGCGATGACGAGGAACGAGACCAGGAAGAGCGCGACAGCAAGACGGCCACGATCTGTTGTCACCCTGTCAAACGATAGACCGAACCGTCGAGGGAGACGAGATAGAGCTCTCCTCGCGCGTCCTCTCCGAACGACGAGAGGCTCGAGATCTTGAACGGCTCACGCCGGACACCGACCGCCTTCCCACCCTGGATGAGGAAGCTGAACACCGCGCCGGAGCAGAAGTCGCCACCGAAGTAGCGGCCGACGGCAGACGGCACCGCCTTCCCGCGGTACACGTACCCACCGGTGACGGAGCAGCCGGCGGAATGCGTATAGGTGAAGATGGGAAACACAATCGGGTCGGGCGGGTTCAGGGGCACGTCCTTGAACTCGTTGTTTCCCTCGTAGTGAGCCCAGCCGAAGTTGGCAGGCGGCGCGCCTCGCGGCCGCCAGTCGACCTCCTCGACCTCGCCCTGCCCGACGTCGCCGATCACGAGGTCACCGGTCCTGCGATCGAACGAGAAGCGCCAGGGGTTTCGAAGGCCGTAGCCGGCGATCTCCCAGCGCGGGGTCAGCGGGTTCGTCCGGAGGAGCTTCGCGAGCTGACTCGCCGGGTTCTGGCCGTTGTCTCGCGGATCATCCGCCGAGCCACCGTCCCCCATGCCAACGTAGAGCTTGCCGTCCGGCCCGAACTGGAGCTGGCCGCCGTTGTGGTTCGCGAACGGCTGGCGGACGAAAAGCAGCTGGCGCGCGGTGCTCGTCTTCGTCGTCAGGCCGCTCGACCGGAGCTCGACGACGCGCGTGTCGCCGTTTCGGTCTGTGTAGTCGACGTAATAGCGGTGGTTCTTCGCGTAGCCGGGATGGAGCGCCATCGAGAGCAGGCCCTGCTCAGCGCCTGCCGAACCGACACGGCTGCGAATGTCGAGGAACGGCTTCTTCAGCAGCTTGCCCCTGTCGAGGACGAGGATCCGGCCGGCCTGCTCGACGATGTAGAGGCGGGTCGGCTGCGAGCGCGGCGCCGTCACGTAGACGGGAGCCTCGAGACCGCGCACGACGCGCACGACCTTGAGCTCGGACCGCGCCGAAGTCGCGCCTGCGATCGCCGCGAACAGGAGCGCGGCGAGCGCCGCTAGCGCGTAAGCAACGCGTGGCGTAGCTCTTCCTCCGTGCCCGAGCGGAGCACGGCGAGGACCTGGTCTCCTGGCTGGAGCTCGAGCGAGCGGTCGCCGAGATAGGTCTCGCCGTTGCGCACGACGGCGATCAACTGCGATCCCTCGGGAAGCTGGAGTCCGGACAGCGCCTTGCCGAGACACGGCGATCGGTCCTCGATCTGCACCTCCACGATCTCGAGGTTCTCCTTGCGCAGCTCGAGCAGATGGACGAGGCCGTGCTCCGGCACCTCGTGCTCGACGAGCGCGAGCAGGCTCGAGGTGGCGCAAACCGTAGGGCCGATGCCGAGCAGATCGAAGTGCGGCTGGTTGCGGGGGTCGTTGACGCGGGCCACGACCTTGGGCACGGCGTACTTCTCGAGTGCGAGCTGGCAGATGATGATGTTGTCCTCGTCGTCCCCCGTCGCGGCGATCACGATCTCCGGCGGGCGCCCGATGCCAGCGCGCTCGAGGACGTGGATCTCCGTCGCGTCACCGAGCTGCACCCGGTGCTCGAGCTCCTCGTCGAGGCGCTCGTAGCGCCCGCGCTGCTGCTCGATCAGCGTCACCTCGTGCCCCATGCCGATCAGGCTCCGCGTCAGGTTCGCGCCGACCTTCCCCCCGCCTGCGACGATGACGTACATCAGCTCGCAGTCGCCGCCGGGGCCGCCTCGAACTCGCACACCGCATCGACGAGGGCGTCGATCGCGGTCGACGTGGGGCAGACCGTGTTCAGCCCGAGCGACGCGTAGAACTTCGCCCGGCTCGGGTCGAGCACGCGCACGACGACGCACGGGACCTCGAACCGCTTCTGCGCCACCTGCGCGACGACGAGGTTCGTGTTGTCGCCGTCCGTCGCCACGACGACGGCGTCGGCGTCCTCGATACCAGCCTCCTTGAGGACCTCCGCGTCCATGCCGTGGCCGACGATGAACCGCCCTTGCCACGCCTCCCCGAGCCGGCTCAGCGCCTCCTCCTTGTCGTCGAGAACGGAGACCTCCCAACCGTCCAAGGCAAGCCGTTTAGCGACGTTCGAGCCCACGCGTCCGCAGCCGATGACAACTGCCTTCACGTGGTCCAGCCTAGCGGAGCGCGCAAGCGGCCAAGACGGGCTTATGCGCGACCGTCCTCGGCCACCGCGCTCTCCGGAAACGCGACCACGAGCACCTCGCACGGGGCTCGCCTGAGCACGTATTCGACCGTCGGCGAGAAGAAGCGCGACTGGCGCCGCCACTTCGGCGCGGAGCCGAGCACGATCAGGTCGACGTCACGCGCTATCGCCTCGTTGACGATCGCTTCCCCGATCGCCCGTGCGCGGACCGTGTCTCCCCTGACGACGACGCCGTGGTCCTCGCCGAGGAGGCGCGCCTCCTCGATCGACTCGGCCGCCCGGCGTTCCTCGGGGTCCGGGAGCGGAGCGTCGAGCGGCCGCTCGAGCGGCACCCGAACGACATGGAGCGCCTCGACGTCCGACCCACGCTCCTGCGCGAGCTTCACGGCTGTGGCGATCATCTCCTCGCCGATGAGGCCGAGCTTCATCGGCACGAGGATGCGAGACAGCGCCGGCTCGACGAGCTCGAGCTGCTCGTCGGGAGCTGTGACGGTTTCGAGCAGCCCCTCGCCGCGGTGGCGGCGGACGAGGCCGTAGACGACGAGCCCCGCAGCGAGCCAGATCGGCCCCGCATACCGCGCACCCGGGTGCGTGATCATCGCCACCACGAAGACGGCCGAGGTCAGGAGGCAGCCGATCACAGACGGAATCGGCACGTCGACGCCGCGCACGCGGACGTTCCAGGGCACGCGGTAGGGCCTCGCGAGCTCGGGCGCGGTGAAGCGAAGCCGGATCACGGCGAGCTGCGCGGCGGTGAACGCCAGCAGCACGCCGAAGCTGAAGAGAGCTGCGAGGAACGCGACCTCGTCCTCGGCCACCGCCGTGACGGCGACGAGCCCACCGACGGCGATCACGACGATTGCGGCGATCGACGCGGGGGCGATCAGCGTGCGCCGGCCGAGCAGGCCGAACGGACGCGGCAGCATCCCGTGCTCGCCAAGGGAGTACGCGAGGCGACCGAAGCCGGAGAACGACGTCGTCGCCGCGGCGAGCAGGATCAGCGCACCGGAGATACCGACGAACACGCGCAGGGCGTCGGCGAGAGCGGATGGAAGGTCTGCCCCGAGCGCGTCGACGATGCCGAGCATCGGCGCGAACAGCCAGGTGTCGCCGAGCTCGGTGCTCCCCTGCTCGACGGGGAACGCCGACAGGCCGACGATCGCGATGGCGACGTAGAGCGTGACGACGACGCCGATCGCGCTCAGCAGGCCGCGCCTGATGTCGACGCCGGGACTACGCGCCTCCTCCGCGAGGTTGGCGACCGTCTCGAGCCCCGTGTACGCGAGCATCGCGAGCGGCAGCGCGAACGCGAGGTCCGACCAGCCGGGCTCGGACCCGATCGTCACCCCTTCCGACAGCGCGTCCGGCGTGAACAGGAACGCGAGCCCGAGCACGACGATCAGGATCTGGGTCACGAGGTCGAGGACGGCGACGGCAATCCCGATCAGGTACAGCCCGGGGCGCCGGAAGAGGCGGACGAGCGCGATGCCCGCGATCACGAGCACGCCGACGACGACATCCCACGGGCGGTCGTCGAGCGCGTCGATCTGGAGCGCCCCGCCGAGGTAGTGCGGCAGAAAGAGCGCCGACAGAGCGATCACGATCACGTAGTCGAGGAAGAGCACCCAGCCGGTGCAGAACCCGGCGAGGTCGTTGAACGCCTTCCGCACGAGCGTCGCCGCGCCGCCCGTCTCCGGGATCGCCGCCGTCCCCTCCGCGTACGAGAGAGCGACGAGGAGGAACATGAACCCGGCGATCAGCAGCACTTCCGGCGTCAGCCCGAGCGCGTGGCCGGCGATGATCCCGAGCGCGAAGTAGATCGAGGACGCGATCTCGCCGTATGCGACGGAGAAGAGCACCGGGGCGCCGAGCGCGCGCTTGAGCACGGGCAGCTTGCGCGCCATCAGCGTCCACCCTTCTTCGCGAGCGAGAGGTAGCCGCGCCCGATGCCGAGCGCGACGAACAGCACGCCGAGCAGATAGCCGACGCCGCCGCCCACGCGTGCCGTCTGCACGACGAGCGCCACACCGACGCAGACGAAGACTGCAGAGAACACGAGTGCGAGACGGGGGCTCACGCGGCTCTCTTCGCGGCGCCGATCATGACGCGGCAGCTTGCGTTCCGGAGCACGTAGTCGATCGTCTTTCCGAAGATCTCGCTCGTGCGCGTTCGGTGCGGAAGGCGCGGCGCGCCCATGACGATGATGTCCGAGTTGCGGCGGACGGCTTCCTCGACGATCGCGAGGCCGGCGCTTCGCTCACGCACGAGCCTCTCGACCACGCGCACGCCGTACAGATCTCCGATGTCGTGCGCCTCGCCGAGGAGCGAGTCCGCGAGCGCGTCCTGCTCCGGCAGCTCGACATTCAACGGAAGGTCGAGCGGCACGACGATGACTCGCATCGCCACGATCGTCGCGCGACGCTCCGTCGCCAGGCGCGCCGCGATGTGCACGGCCTCGCGTGCCTGCTCGCCTTCGACGATCGGGACGAGGATCGATCGGTACTCGAGCACGGCGGCGGGCCCGAGCATCGGCGGCGCCTTCACCGTCTCCGTCAACGGCAAGTGGACCACGCCGCGGCGGTAGACGACGTAAAGGACGAGCCCGGCGGCGAGCCAGCCCAGCCCGGCGTAGCGCGTCGCAGGCTCCTGGATGACCACGACGAGCCACGCGAGGAACGTCGCTGCGCCCCCGACGAACGCGAAGATCGGCCAGTCGACGGATCCCACGCGAAGGTTCGGCCGCGCCTTGAAGAGCAGCTCGTCTCCCTCGTCCCCGCGCCTCCGAAGCTGCACGACCGCAGCGTGCGCGATCGTGAAGGAAAGCATCGCGCCGAACGAGTACATCGTCCCGAGGAAGTCGACCTGGCCGGGCAGGAGCACGAGCGTCGACATCAGCCCCGCAAAGACGACGAGCGCGAGCCACGGCGTCTTGAACTTTGGGTGGAGACGCCGGAAGGCCGCGGGGAGCTGCTGGTAGGACGCCATCGAGTAGGTGATCCGGGAGGCACCGATGACGCCCGCGTTCGTCGCGATGAAGAGGATCGTCGCCGCGAGGATGCCGACGTAGATCCGCAACGCATGGAGAGACAGCCCCGACAGCCCGAGGTTGTCGACGATGCCGAGAATGGGGTCGTTCTGGTAGCCGCCGTCCTCCGGAGGGAGCGCGAGCAGCGTCGTCAGGCTGCCGTCGATGCGCTCGACGGGAAGGGCGGAGAGCGCGACGAGCGGCAGCGTGAAATAGATGGCGAACACTGCAACGGCAACGAGGCCGATCGACCGTGGGATCGTCCGCGCGGGCTCGCGCGCCTCCTCTGCGAGGTTGGAGACGGTCTCTATGCCCGTGTACGCGATCATCGCCACGGGAATGGCGAGAAAGAAGTTGCTCCATGTTGGCGCGATCCCCAAGTGGACATTCGAGGACAGCGTCGAGGCGTTGAAGACGAGGGCGAAGCCGAGGAGAACAAGCAGGATCTGCGTCGCGAAGTCGGCAATCGCGAGAAAGATGTTCACCCTCGCGGACTCCTGGATGCCCACGACGTTGAGGCCAACAAGGATGATGATGACGACGACCCCGCCGACGATGTCCCACGGGTTTTCTCGGAGCGGCTCCCAGAAGATCGAGAGGTAGTGCGGCACGAAGAACGCCGAGATGGCGATCGTGATGATGTAGTTGAGCATCTGCGCCCACGCCGCTCCGAACGAGACGAACTCGTTGAACGCATGGCGAGCAAAGCTCGACGACCCACCCGCTTCCGGGAAGCGCACGGTGCCCTCCGCGTACGTGAGAGCCGTCGCGGCGAAGAAGAGGCCCGCGATGACGAACACGAGCGGCGTCAGCCCGAGCGCGAACGCCGCCGTGACGCCGAGCGCGTAGTAGATCGAGGAGCCGACGTTCCCGTACGCCGTAGAGAACAGCGCCGGCGTGCCCAGCACGCGCTCCAGTCTGTGCTCTCTCCGGCGCCGGCTTCCGGCCATCAGGCGACTCTAGACCGTGGCCCGGCCCGACCCCGGGGCCAGGTCCCTAGGTGTGAATCGACGCGATCAGCGGGATGATGAGGATCGCGACGATGTTCGCGATCTTGATCATCGGGTTGATCGCAGGGCCGGCAGTGTCCTTGTAGGGGTCGCCGACGGTATCGCCTGTGACAGCCGCCGCGTGCGCTTCGGAGCCCTTGCCCCCGAACGCCCCGTCCTCGATCAGCTTCTTGGCGTTGTCCCACGCGCCTCCACCGGAGGTCATCGCGATCGCGAGGAAGAGCCCGGTGACGATCGTGCCGATCAAGAGCCCGCCGAGCATCTCCGGCTTGATGATCCCGACGACGACCGGGAAGACGATGGGGATCAGCGCGGGCAGGAGCATCAGCCGGATCGCCCGGCCGGTGACGATGCTGACGGCGCGTGAGTAGTCGGGCCGCGACGTGCCCTCCATGATCCCGGGGTCCTCGCGGAACTGTCGCCGCACCTCCTGGACGACCTCGCCGCCGGCGCGGCCGACGGCGGTCATCGCGAGTGACGCGAAGAGGAACGGCATCAGGCCCCCGAGGAAGAGGCCCGCGATCACCCAGGGGTCCGAGAGCTCGAACGTGACATTCAGGCCCTGCTCGGCCAGACCGCGGACGTACTCGTCGAAGAGGATCAACGCGGCGAGACCCGCGGAGCCGATCGCGTAGCCCTTCGTCACCGCCTTCGTCGTGTTGCCGACGGCGTCGAGCGGGTCGGTAACGCCACGCACGGACTCGTCGAGATCGGCCATCTCGGCGATCCCGCCCGCGTTGTCCGTCACCGGGCCGTACGCGTCGAGCGCAACGATCAGGCCGGCCATCGACAGCTGGGCCATGACAGCGACGCCGATCCCGAACAGCTCCTGGCCGGCGGCGTAGTACGCGGCGATGATCCCGGCCGCGATCACGATCACCGGCGCGGCCGTCGCCTGCATGCCGTAGGCGAGCCCGGCGATGATGTTCGTCGCGTGCCCGGTCTGCGACGCCTCGGCGATCGCCTTCACCGGGTGCCAGCGCGTTCCCGTGTAGTACTCGGTGATGGCCACGAGCGCGAAGGTGACGCCTAGCCCGATCAGCGCCGGCAGGTACAGCTCCGAGAAGCTGAACGTCGCGCCGTCGAAGGCGAGCGTGATCGGGATGAAGCCGATTGCCGAGAGGACGGTGGCGACGATCACGCTCTTGTAGAGCGCATTCATGATCGAGCCGTCGCGGCCGATGCGCGCGAAGAACGTGCCGATCACGCAGGAGAGGATCGAGATGCCGCCGATCGCGAGCGGATAGAGCCAGAGCTCGGAGATCGGGAACTGCGTCGCGATCAGCATCACGGCGACCGCGGTGACGGCGTACGTCTCGAACAGGTCGGCCGCCATGCCCGCGCAGTCGCCGACGTTGTCGCCGACGTTGTCCGCGATCACGGCCGGGTTGCGCGGATCGTCCTCGGGGATGCCCGCCTCGATCTTCCCCACGAGGTCGGCGCCGACGTCGGCCGCCTTCGTGAAGATGCCGCCGCCGAGTCGTGCGAAGACGGAGATCAGCGAACCGCCGAACGCGAGGCCGATCAGATCGTCGATCGCCGAGTCGGACGAGTTGTTCAGGAGATCGGTGAGCACCCAGTAGTAGCCGGCGACGCCGAGCAATCCGAGCCCGACGACGAGGAATCCGGTCACCGATCCGGCCTTGAAGGCGACATCGAGCGCGGGCTTCACGCCCCGCTTCGCCGCCTCTGCTGTGCGGACGTTCGAGCGCACGGCGACGTTCATGCCGATGAAGCCGGCCGCCGCGGACAGCACCGCGCCGATCAGGAACCCGATCGCCGTCCCCCACCCGAGCTCGTTGTAGAAGCCGAGGATCAGGAACGGCACGACGGCGACGATCGCGATCGTCGTGTACTGCTTCTTCAGGTACGCGGCCGCGCCTTCCTGGACGGCGCGCGCGATCTCCTGCATCCGCTCCGAGCCCGCGGGCTGGCGCATGAGCCAGATCGTGAGGTAGAGGCCGTAGCCGATGGCGACGCCCGCGCAGATGAGCGCGAACAGCACGGCATGGTCGTTGAAGAAGCTTGCTACGAGCACTGGCCCTCCCTCACGGAATTTGGCTCACAAAGTCAGCGCCGGATCCGCCCGGCGCGGGGAAATCTTCTATCACAAGGTGAGGAGCCTAACCAACCGTTCGGGGGAACGCAGCAGGGCGCCGACGGACGTGCGGCGCCCTGCGCGTCGCCGTGCTACCGGGCGAAGGTCACCTGGACGGACTTGGTCTCCGTCGTCGCCCGCCCGTTCGTCTTCAGGACGATGGTGAACGTCGCCTTCACCGTCTTCCCTGCCGGTCCGTGCACGCTCATCGCGATCGGCGTGAACTTGCCTGCCGCGACCTTCCCGTGCCTCGGCCCGAGACGCCCTTGCCCTTCAATGTCGCCACAGCATCCACCTGAGCTGGGCACGCGAACCCTGTGCCGCCGTAGCGGATCGTCGCCTTGCCGCCGTTCACGGAGATGCGACCCGGCACGTTCGCCGTGCCCGGCTTCTTCTTGTCCTCCGCGAAATGGACGATGCTCAGAGGGCTGTTCTGGATCACGTAGAGATCACCCTTCGGGCTGACCGCGGTGTCCTTCGCGACGAGGTCTGTCGTCGTCGCAGTCGCAAGCGCCTTCCCCGACGGCGAGTACTTGACGAGCCGCCGGTTCGGCGCGTCGAGGTGCCAGAGGTTGCAGTCGAGGTCGACGCCGAACCCGAAGCTTCCGCCACCCGGCGGCGCAAACGATCCGAGCTCCTTCCCGTCCGCCGCATAGCGGCGGATACGCGGCACGGAGCCACCTGGCCCATCATTCACCTGGTAGATCGTTCCATCAGGCGAGACCTCCGAGTCCTCCGAGCGGTACTCCCCGCGGCCGATAAGGCCCTTGTTCACGTAGCCCGTTGGGGTCATGTCGAACCTGCGGATGCCCCCGTAGGTCTCGCCGATCACGGCGATGAGGAGGTTGCCGTCAGCATCGACTGCGATCCCGGACGCGCCCTCCTTGAACCCGTAGATGTCGATCATCGTGAGGAACGTTCCGTCGGGCTTGAACTGCTGCACTCTCGAGTTGCCGTAATCCGCCACCCAGATGGTTCCATCGGGTGCGATGTCGACGTCCTCGGCGCCGTGGAACTGCCCGTTACCGTCGCCGACCGATCCCCACTTGCGGAGGAACGTTCCTGTCGCGGAGAACACCTGGACGCGGTTGTTGTCCGTGTCCGCGACATAGACGGTCCCGCTCTTGTCGATCGCGAGCCCGTCTGTGGATGCGAACTGCCCTGTCGCCGTCCCATTCTTTCCCCACTTGCCGACGACTTTGTAGCCCTGACCCACGGCGGCCTGTTCGCGCGCGCCGGCCCCGCCGACGGTTACCGCTACGGCAACCGTCACCACCACGACTCCGGCCGCGATTCTCCTGTGTCTAGCTCTCATCACTCCTCCTTGCTGGTTGGACTAGCTCCCGGTGTGCAGCGGATCCTTGGCTGCCTTCTTCGAGAACGCCTCGAGCGCGGCCGCCGGCTGGGAGCCGGCCTGCATTGCGGCCACGAGGGCGAGTGCCGCCGAGAGGGCCACGAGCGTCGCCCTGCGGATCACCGGTCGAGAACGCATCGCCCCCTCTTGCACTTGTAGCCAGTGCCGCAGCAGTTCTTCTTCCCACACGGGGAGGGGCACCGCTTCCGGCATCGTTGGTAGCGGGCCGTCCGGTCGACGGGCGCCGGGACGTCGGCGATGATCGTTGTGAAGCAGAATTCGTCGTCGGGGCAACACTCCGAGCCGCACGTCCGACCCTTGCCGGGCTTGCACTTGCAGACGGCCTGCTTCACTCCCTGGGCTTTGCACGTCTGGTCGGGACCGCAGCAGGCTGTGCTCCCCTGGTTGAAGCAGCAACGTGTGCCGTTCTTGCAGCAGCGGGTCTCCTGACAGTCGCCTGACCCGCACGGTTGGGCCGTCGACCCGCAGTTGTCGCATTTGCCGCGATTGCAGATCTCGTTACGCGTGCAGCACGTCTTCCCGCACGCCTTCTTGCAGGAGCCGGCGGGCCAGTCGCAGTTGGGGATGCAGTCGCCGTCGTCGCAGTCTTTGAACTCCGGCCGCTTGCAGCAGGTGAACGCGGCGCAGCCGTCGCTGATCCTTCTTCCCCGCGCACGGGATGTCGTTCGGCCGCCTTGCACCGGTCGACACAGACCGGGTCGAAGATCGTGCCTTCGCAGCTGTACCTCCTCGCAGGCGACCCGCAGCAGACCGGCGGCCCCGTACCCAGGTTGACGACCCTGGGGCATGCCCTCACGTCCGAACCGCAGCCTGCGTCGCAGGTAGCGCTCCGGCCTGCGAGCCCCACCCGCGGCCATAGACCCGGCACCGCAGTCGCGATCAACGTCGACCCGAGCAGTCGCAGCGCGCGCCGCCTCGGCATCGGTACCGCCAGCGCGCGCGCGAGATCGTCGAGGTGCCGTTCGCCCATCAGCCGGCCTGCGGCGACGGCGCTCCGTCGCAGGAGACGCCCGTGGGCAGGGCGATGGGCACACGCGGACTGTAGGGACGTAGCTCTTTGATTGCACTAGGGATTCCCCTAGGCTTGCGCCATGCTCGTGGGCCGGAAGTCGGAGCAGGCCGCGCTTCGTGCGATCGCCGAGCGGTCCCAGCAGGGCCACGGAACGGCACTGCTCCTGGTCGGCGAGCCAGGCATCGGGAAGACGACCCTGCTCGACGACCTCGAGGGGGAGCACGGCACAACCATGACGATCCTTCGCGCCGCGGGCGGCGAGTCGACTACCGATCTTCCGTTCATGGCTCTGAAGACGCTTCTGCTCCCCGTCGAGAAGCACTTCGACGCGCTTCCGGCTCCTCAGGCGAAGGCACTGCGTCTGGCTCTCGGTCTCGACGAGCCCGGGGCGGGTGTCGACCGGTTGTCCGTAACGGTGGCGGTACGCGGCGCGCTGGGCCGCGCGGCAGGTCGGCGACCTGTCTTGGCGATTGTCGACGACGCCCAGTGGCTTGACGAGCCGTCACGCTCGACCGTCCTGTTCGTCGCCCGTCAGCTCCAGGACGTGCCGATCGCGATCGTGATCGCCTGTCGTTCGGGCGAGCTCCCGGAGTCTGAGACACGGGGATTGCCCCGTCTCGAGCTCCAGGGATTGCGGCGGAGAGACGCGCAGGCTGTGCTCGACTCCACCGCCCCGGGACCGGTCGCCACCGCGGTGCGGCGGCGCCTGCTCGAGCTCGCCGCGGGCAACCCGCTGGCGCTCGCCGAGCTGCCGAGGGCTCTCTCCGACGACCAGCTGACCGGCGCAGCGCCTCTCGGCGAGCCGGTCCCGGTGAACGGCGGCGTGGAGCGTGCGTTCGGGACGCGAATCGCGCGCCTGCCACGGCGGTCGCGACAGGCGCTCCTGTTGCTTGCCGCAGCCGGCGAGGATGCAACCGAGACGGTCACCGCGGCGCTTCGGCGCGAGGGGCTGGAGCCCGCCGATCTCGAGCCCCCCGAGACAGCCGGTCTCGTCTCCAGGAACGGCGCAGGTTGGACGTTCCGTCATCCGCTCGTGCGTTCGATCGCGTACTTCCAGCAGCCGACGGAGGAGCGTCGTGCGGCCCACGCCGCGCTTGCCTCGAGCGAGCAAAGCCCCGACCGTCGAGTGTGGCACCGCGCGGCGGCTGTCGAGCAAGCCGACGAAGAGGTCGCAGCGGCACTCGAAGAGACCGCTCGCCGAGCGCTTGCCCGCGGCGCACCCGGCTCCGCCGCGACTGCCTTCGAAGCTGCCGCACGACTCTCCACGGACGATCCGTCGCGCGGGCTTCGCCTGGCCGGCGCAGCGAGGGCTGCTCATCGCGCGGGAGACGTCCCCCGCGCGGAGCGCCTGTCGCGCGACGCGCGCACGCTGACGTCGGATCCGATTGCGATCGCCGACCTGCTGCTCGTCGATGCCGACCTCCGGATGCGGAGCGGGGATCTCGAAGGAGCGCACCACGCGCTCACGTCGCACGCCGACCGATTGATCGAGATCGACCGACGACGCGCCGCAACGATGCTGCTGCTCGCCGCCAAGCTCCGCATCTACAAGCTCGAGGCTGCGGCTGCCGCCGACGAAGTCGACCGCGCTCGCGCTGTGCTTCCGGAAGGTGAGCACGAGCTCGTCCATCTCGTTGCCCTGAGCATGAGCCAGACCGCTGCCGGCAGGAGAGGCGCGCGTGACGCGGCGCTCGCCGCCGCCTCGGCAGCCGCCGACTCGCCGCACGGGCACGCGCACACGCTGGGGATCGCCTGGCCGCTGATCTGGCTCGAGGAGTACGAGGCGGCACGCGAGGTGGCGGTCCGGGCGTTGGCGATCCAGCGCGAGGCGGGGTTCCTGCTCTACGTCCCGCAGACGCTGCTGCCTCTGGCGGAGCTCGACTTCCGCACGGGCCGCTGGGAGACGGCAATCGCGGCTGCCAAGGAGGCGCTCGACCTCTTCCACGAGACGCTTCAGCCGACCGAAGCCGCTTCGGCAGCGGCGGTCCTGGCCCGTATGGAGGCAGCGCGAGGGAACGCCGATGCGTGTCGGGCGCTCGCGCAGGTCGCTCTTGCCGGCGACGTCGAGTTCGGCTTGCGAAGCTCGTCCGCGCATGCGCTCGGGGCCCTCGGGTTCCTGGCCCTCGGCAATCGGCAGCCGGAGGACGCCGTCGCGCCGCTCGAGACGGCCGAGCGAATCGCCAGACGCGGCGCGGTGGGCGAGCCGTGGCTTCTGCTGTCGACGCCGGACCTGGTCGAGGCCCTCTGTCACGTGGGCCAGATCGGAGCGCGCCGCAGAGGTGCTGTCGGAGTTCGAGGAGCGAAGCGCCGCCGTGGGACGCGTGTCGGCCTCCGCTGCCGCAGCCCGCTGCCGCGGGATCCTTGGCGACGTCGAGGCATTCGAGCGGGCGCTCGAGCTCCACGACACGCGTGCCGACGCCGTTCGAGCGCGCGCGGACCGAGCTCTGCTACGGCGAGAGTCTTCGCCGCTCGAAGCGGCGTTCGGAGGCGAGAGAACAGCTCCGCAGCGCCCTCGGACGCGTTCGAAGAGCTCGGTGCGAAGCCCTGGGCCGAGCGCGCGCGGGCGGAGCTACGGGCGAGCGGCGAGCGTGCCCGGCGGCGCACAGCGCCGCTCGACACGCTCACTGCGCAGGAGCGCGTCGTCGCACAGCTCGTGGGAGACGGGCTGAAGAACCGCGAGGCAGCGGCGCGGCTGTTCGTCTCGGAGAAGACGATCGAGTACCACCTCGCGAACGTCTATCGGAAGCTCGGCGTGCGATCCCGGGTCGGGCTGGCGCGCTTCCTCGGCTGAGCTCAGCCGCGAACCGCGTTCGGGCGCGTCGCCGCCGTCTCCGCGACCTGCTCGGCGAAGATCGTCTCGAGCGAGGCGCCTTCCTCTGCCCGCGCGATCTGTCGCTCGGCCGCGTTCTGCGCCGGGACGGCGAGATATGACGCGATGCCGAGCTCCTCCGCGACGGGCTGCACCCACTCGATCAGCTCCTCGATCGCCGCGCGCGCCGTGCGCACGCGGAGCGTCGCGAGGTCGATCAACTCGCCCGAGAGACCGTGGCGGATCGCGCGCCACACGTTCTCCTCGATCATCCGGTGCGAGTGCTCGGGCAGCGGCTCGCCCTCGTCCACGGCGCGCGCGATGCGAGCCGTCAGGGCGTAGGCGAGCGCCATGAGCGACTGCGCTTCCTCGACGCGTGGCTGGGCGTCGCAGATGCGAATCTCGACTGTCGGGAACGCGAGGTGCGGGCGGACGCTCCACCAGAGCTGCGTGTGCTCGTCGATCGAGCCCGTCTCGTAGAGCGTCCGCACGTAACGCTCGAAGCCGGCCCAGTCGCCGTACGCGTCCGGTACGCCGCAGCGCGGGAACATCCGCGTGAAGATCTGCGTCCGTGCCGAATGGAGGCCCGTGTTGACGTTCTCGACGAACGGCGAGGAGGACGAAAGCGCAAGCAGGTCGGGGAGAAAGCCCCGCAGCGCGTCGTGGACGGCGATCGCACGGTCGGCGCCGCGAATGCCGACGTGGATGTGGAGGCCAAAGGTGTTGTTGCGCCAGACGACGTAGCGGAGGAGCTCATCGTTTCGGCGGTAGTGCGGCGTGTCGATGATCCGCTGTTCCTGCCACGGGCTCCACGGGTGCGTGCCGGTCGCGCCGAGGCCGATGTCCAGACCCCCGGCGAGCTCGAACAGCTGGCTCCGCCGATCGAGCACGAGATCCACGGCGTCCGCGAACGTGTCGCAGCGACCCGTGCGGATCTCGACCTCCGACGAGATCAGCTCACCGACGAGGTGCGGCTCGAGCACCGTGCCGACGGCAGCTGACTGCAGCTCCTCGAAGCGGCCGACGAGCCCGAGCGTTGCCGGATCGAGCAGCGAGAACTCCTCCTCGATGGCGACGGTGAGGTCATTGCCCGCGTCGAACTGCTCGCGTGCGAGCGTGACCATCTCCCGCCACGGCCGCTTCTGCGCGTCGCCCATGGTCGCGAAAGGCTACTCAAACGGTTCGAGCAACCGCTTGGCTACGCCGTCCCACGACCAGCGCTCGATCGCGACGCGCCTGGCTGCGGCGCCGAGCTCCTGCCGCTCCGACGGCGTCAGCGCGAGCAGCGAATGGAGCTTCTCCGCCAGCTCGACGGAGTCGCCCTGCGCGAACGACGTCAGGTCGTGGAACCTCGGCGGATAGCCCGCCTCGAGACCCTCGGCCACCTCGGCGAGGCCCGAGTGGCGTGCGACGAGCGGCGGGCAGCCGGCAGCCGCAGCC
This sequence comes from uncultured Actinomycetes bacterium, assembly GCA_963773055.1. Taxonomy (GTDB): domain Bacteria; phylum Actinomycetota; class Thermoleophilia; order Gaiellales; family Gaiellaceae; genus PALSA-612. The sequence continues at coordinate 1,285,261 of CAVYZL010000006.1, forward strand.
TCCGCCGCGACCATCCCGAAGGCCTCGGGAAAGATCGACGGCACGACGACGGCGTCCGCGAGCGGGATCAGGTGCACGAGATGGCGGTGTTCCAGCGGCCCCGTGAAAAGCGTGTTCCTCGCCGCCAGCTCTTCGAGCCGGCGGCGATAGTCACCGAAGCCGACGATCACGGCGCGCGCGTCGATCCCGTGCAGCGCCTCGAGCAGCAGGTGGACGCCCTTGTTGTAAAGGAGCTTCCCGAAGTAGAGGACGGTCGGCTTGTCGCCGCGCAGGAAGCGCTCCAGCCGCGCGGCGTTGTCCTCGTCCGGTCGCCGCTCGTTCGCGTTGCCCGGGTTGGGCGGGTCGCGGCGGCACTCCTCGAGCAGCTTCTGGAGCGCCTCGTCGCGCGCCTCGGGCATGAACTCGTCGACGTCCACGCCGGGCGGCACCTCGAGCACGTTCGGCACTTCCCCGACCACCTCCGCCAGCACGTCGGCGATGTGTCTCGAGCCGACGAAAACGGCGCTCGCGGATGCGAGGGCGGCCCTGGCCTCATCGGCGAGCTCCACCCGGCCGCGGATCGAGTACTCGAGCTCCGATCCGTGTGCCTTGACCGCGAACGGCGCGCCTGCCGCGGCGCCGACGGCGCCCCCGAGCAGGACGTGGTTGCAGAAGACGAGGTCGGCCGGCAGCTGCTCAGCGACACACGCCGCGTTCGCGTCGACGTAGCGCCGGCGCTCCTCTGCCGTGAGCTCCTGCAGCAGCCGCGCCTCGAGCCCCTCGTACGCGTCGAGGACGAATACGGGCAGCAGGCCACCGGGGAGCGCCGGCGTCACGACCTTCGCCCCGCCGAGGTCGAAGCGCTCTGGCTCGTGCTCCTGGCAGACGACAGTCACCTCGTGCCCGGCGCGGCTCCACGCGCGAGCGATCTCCCGCGTGTAGACGTTCGAGCCCGTGCCCGAGAGGAGGTATCCGTGCCAGAGGATGATCTTCACTCGATCGAAGGAGCATTCTCACCCGCGCAGGTGAGCGCCGCGCTGCCTATTACGCCGACACCTTCTGCACGCAGCGCGAAGAGGTACGAGCGCCGTCGCCCGCCGGCCCGCGAGCAGGACGGCGAGGGCGCTCACCGGACTCCTCGCTCGTGGGTCGCAGGCGAGGAGCGCGAAGGCCGGCCGGAGGTTCTTTACCGCCAGGGGAGGACCTCCGGCCAGGCCGCTTGGGCGCCGAATTGCTGTGGATCGGGTGGCACTGACTTGTCACAACTCAGTGCCAGGCACTGAATGTGTGACAAGTTCGTGCCGAAGGTGCCCCGGCGGTCGGCCTGAGGCCTCAGGCGAGGTGGAAGTACAGCGCGTGGAGCAGCTCGACCGCAGGGTTCGAGGTGTGCACCTGCACGTCGGAGGGGACGTCGAGGAGCGCCTCGGAATAGTTGAAGATGATCTTCACGCCCGAGCGAACGAGCTCGTCCGTAACCTTCGGCGCCTCGGGCGCGGGCACCGCGATCACGCCGACGATGATGCTCTTCTCGTGAACGACCGGCATCAGCTGGGACGCGTCGAGCACGGTCACTCCGCCGATCGAGCGCCCGACCAGGTCGGGATCGCGGTCGAACACGGCGGCGATGTTGATCCCGTGCTCCGCGAAGATCGGCGAGCTCGCGATCGCCTGGCCGAGCCGCCCGGCGCCGACGAGCGCGATGTTGTGCTGGCCCTGCGTCCGGAGGATCTTCCGGATCTCGCCGAGCAGCCCGTCGACGTTGTAGCCGACGCCGCGCTTGCCGAACTTCCCGAACGCGGACAGGTCGCGGCGGATCTGCGTCGCATTGATGTTCGTGTAGTCCGAGATCTCCTGAGAGGAGATCCGCTCTTTGCCCATCTTCTTCGCCTGGGTCAGCACCTGGAGGTACCTGCTCAGACGAGCCGCGACGCCTACAGTAAGTCGATCCGCCACTCGCGCTCCTTGTGTCGTGGTTTGTAACAGCCGGTGCGCATTCTGCCACCCAAGCGCAAAGCGCTGCGCCGGTATCAGCTCAGGTCGCTCGTTGCGGACTTTGTGCGGATCAGCTGACGCAGCTCACCCTCGTCGACCGTGAAGTAGAACGCACGCTCTCCGTCGATCTCGACCACGGGCAGCCATGGCCGATAGCGGAGCTCGAGCGCCGCGTCACCGGAGATGTCGACCTCGACGAGCCCGAACGGCAGCTCACGCCTCACCGCCTGGACTGTCGCCCGTGCCTCCTCACAGAGGTGGCAGCCAGGCGCGTGGTAGAAGCGAACCTCGACGCTAGGGATACAGCCCTCGCGTCGTCGTCGCCTCCGCTACGCGGTTGACGGCGAGCCCGTACGCGGCCATCCGCATGCTCGTCTTCTTCGACTCGCGGAGCTCCCACGTCTCGTGGAACGCCTTCTTCACGATGTCGGACAGCCGCGCGTTGATCTCCTCCTCCTTCCAGAAGTACTCCTGGAGGCCCTGGACCCACTCGAAATAGGAGACGACGACGCCGCCGGCGTTCGCGAGCACGTCGGGCAGGATGACGATGCCCTTGCTCTCGAGGATGTCGTCGGCGGCCGGTGTCGTCGGGCCGTTCGCGCCCTCGACGATCACCTTGGTCTTTACCTTGTCAGCGTTCTCGGCCGTGATCACCTGCTCGAGCGCGCTCGGTGCGAGGATGTCGCACTCGAGGAGGATCAGCTCGTCGTTCGTCAGCGACTCCGTCCCCTTGAGGCCGGCCAGCGAGCCCGTCTCGTCCTTGTAAGCGATCGCCGCAGGCACGTCGATGCCGTCGGCGTTGTGGACGCCCCCGGTCGAGTCCGAGAGGGCGATCACCTTCGCGCCGTGCTGGTGGCAAAAGAGCGCGAAGAAGCTGCCGACGTTGCCGAAGCCCTGGACGACGACGCGCTGGCCGGCGAGCTCCATGTTCATCCGGTCGAGAGCTTCGAGCAGCGCGAAGAGGCCACCGCGCGCCGTCGCCTCCAGCCGCCCGAGCGAGCCGCCGATCGTCAGCGGCTTGCCCGTGACGACGCCGAGCACCGAGTGCCCTTTGTTCATCGAATAGGTGTCGAAGATCCACGCCATCTCGCGGGGGCCCGTGCCCACGTCGGGGGCGGGGATGTCCTTCTCCGGCCCGATCTCCGTGATGATCTCCGTGGTGAAGCGGCGCGTCATGCGCTGGAGCTCGATCTCGGACATCTGCTTCGGATCGCAGACCACACCGCCCTTTGCGCCGCCGAACGGGATGCCCATCAGCGCGCACTTCCACGTCATCCACATCGAGAGGGACTTCACCTCGTCGAGCGTGACGTCGGGGTGGTAGCGGATGCCGCCCTTCGACGGGCCGCGCGCGATGTTGTGCGTGACGCGGTAGCCCTGGAACGTCCTGATCGTCCCGTCGTCCATTCGGGTCGGGATCGACACGGATACGGCTTTCTTGCACTCGGACAAGACGCCGATCAGGTTTGAGTCGATGTCGAAGGTCTCACCGACGAGGCGCAGCTGCTGCTGCGCTATCTCGAAGGGGTTCTCGCGAAGGTGCGTTGCTTGAGCGTCGACTGCGGACACGATGGTCAGCTCCTCGGTAGGGGACCGGTCGGCTCGGCGGCCGCGGCGAGTATACGCCCGCCGGACGAAGGCTCTGCCGCTACGTGATCCGGAACCGGACGACCCGCGTCACGGGGCCTCCGCCGGCCGCCGGCCAGGCCACGAGCCTGAGCGAATAGGCGCCGGCAGGCAGCTTTCTACCCTCCGGGTCGCGGCCCGTAAGGCCGAACGCATAGCGTCCCGGCAGCACGTCGCGGAGCCGTGCAAGCAGCCCGAGCTGGTGCTGCTGGTCGTCCCGGAGGAAGACGTCGAGACGGAGCACGGGCTCGACGGCAGTGCGGCCGCCCTCACGGCTGATCGCGCCCACGCGGACCGCGAGCACGGCCGGCTGCAGATCCGAGCCCGGGAACGACCTGACGGACAGCCGAGGCTTGCCGAGCAGATCCTTCGACACGGGGGCGAGGACGACGGTCAATGGGACGTCGACCGCCGTGCCGCCGCGCGGCTCGAGACGGAGCGTCCCGATCGCCGCCGGCGTACCGGTCAGCTCCACCGCCCACGCACGCAGACGGACTCGCGCGGCGCCTCCCGGCGCGAGCCGCAGACGCTTCGGTCGCGCCTCCACCGCGATGCCGCCGTCGGTCGGCAGCTTGGTCGTCAGGAAAACGGTCAGGGCGCGGGCCGACACATTCCGCACTGTCAGCCGCCGCCGCGCCTGCCACCCGTCGCCGCCGCCGCGACCGAAGGAGATCGAGCTGACGGAGGGCACGAGCTCGACCGTCGCCGCCCGGCCCGGGTCGACGACGCCGGCGCCACCGGCCTCCGGCGGTGCTTTGAAGAGCGGCGCGGCCGTGCCGACGAGGGCGGCGCGCAGACCGGCGGCGTCGAGATCCGGCCTCGCCTCGGCGAGCCGTGCCGCGACGCCGGCCACGACGGCCGTGGCGGCGCTCGAGCCGTTGACCCCCACGAACCTCGAGCTCCCGTTCACGTCCGCCCCGGGCGCCGCCGTCCCGATCGCGACCCCGGGCGCCGAGACGTCGGGCTTGAGCTCGCCGCCAAACCCGAGCCCCCAGGACGAGAAGCCCGCCGGTCGAACCCTTACGCCGGCAGGCTCCTCACGGCCCGGCAGCACCGTCAGCCACACCGACTCGCCGCTCGCCGTCGCACGCGTGACGTCGCCGGCGAGCCCCGCCGGCGCCGACAGCACCGGAACGTCGCGCTTCGACGCGCCGTCGAGAATGCCCACGGGAAGCACGGCGCCACCGAGCAGCACGACCTCCGCCCCCGCACGGCCGGCGAGCGCGACTGCCTTTCTCGGCTGAGCGGCCGCCGGGACGACGACGGCACTACCGGCGACGCGGCTCGTGCCCCGCTTGTCGAAGAACGACGCGGTCGAGGCATCGTCGACGGCCACCAGTCGTAGCGTCGACTCGTGCGTCGGCGCATCCGAGGTGAGCAGAGGCAGTGGGCGGTTGAGGAGCCCGCGGAGCCCCGCTCGCACGCTCGCCGAGACGCGGGCGACGGGGGGAGCGAGATCGACCGCCCCGACAGTCAGCGCGGCCGGCGCGCCGCCCGGGCCAGCGATGCTCCCGAATGCAGGACCGCCGGGGCCGTCGTTCCCCGCCGGGACGACGACGAGCGTGTCGAGGCTCACCGCGCCCGAAGCGGCGTGTGCGAGCGGGCCGTCGGCAAAGGCCGCGAAGGGCTCGGCGAGCGGGACGAGGGCGATCCGAGCGGCATCGTGGGCATCACCGTCGCGGTTCGGGTCCACGGCACGCTCGAGGCCTGCGATCACCTGATCGGTGCGCGCGAACTGGGCCCACCGGCCGGACAGGTCACGCTGCCAGCCAGACACGCGGATCGGGAGCACCGCCACCTCGGGCGCCAGCCCCTGCGGGCGCCCCGGTGCGCCGAGCCCCGCGACGATGCCCGCCGTCTCGGTTCCGTGCGTCTCGAGCCGATCTCCGCCTGGACGCTGGTCGTAGCGCGCGGCCGCTCCGCCGTCGACGAGGTCGAAGCCCGGCAGCACGACGCCGTGGAGGAACGGCGAGGCGGGATCGACGGCCGTGTCGAGCAGCGCGACCGTGACACCGCGCCCTCGGTACTCGGCAAGCCCTGACGGCAGCGCGCTCCCGGTGGCGGCCGTCTGGCTGAGCCCGGCGGGGTACGCAGCCCGGACCGGGAACACGCCCTCGACGTCGGGCGAGCGCTCGAGCAGTGCGACGGCCCGAGGGTCGGCGATCGCCGAGAAGCCGTTGACGACGCGGGTGAACCGGAGATCGGGCTTCGCGATCACGCCCTTCGCGGCGATCTTCGCGAGAAACTGCTCCTGCCCCAAGAGTGCGGCCGACGTCCAGCGGCGCTCCTGCACGTCGGTCGCCGATCCGCCCGCGAGGCGAACACGGTCGGCGAGCGAGGGTGCGGCGAGCAGCACGATCACGCGCTGCCCCAGCGAGACTGCGGTGCGCGGCGTGCCGACGAGGCCCCGCCACGCCGAAGGGGCGAGGCGTGGAGTCGACGTCCCGACACTGGGCGAGCCCTCCGGCACCGTCACCGCGGCAATCGTGCCGCCGACCACGACGACGGCGACCGCAGCGGCGGCCAGGCTACGCGACAGCTGCATAGGCATCGAGGCGCGAGGTAGTCGCCGGGCTCGAGCGGCTCGACCCAGCGCGCAGCCGAGGCGATCATCGCGGCGTTGTCAGTGGCCAGCGCGAGCGGCGGGAACGCGGCGTCGGATAAGGCAGCTCGGAGCTCCGAGTTCGCGGCGACACCGCCGACAACGGCGACCTGGCCGGGCTCGAGACGGTCGACCGCGTCGCGGACACGGCCGACGAGCGCGGACACGATCGCCCGCTGATACGACGCTGCGAGATCCGCGCGCCGGCGCTCGAGCTCTGCGGCATCGAGGTCGCGCACGGCGTACAGCAGTGCTGTCTTCACGCCCGAGAAGGAGAAGTCGAGCCCGTCGACCCGCGCGACGGGAAACGTGAACGCCTCCGGGTCGCCACCTCGCGCCGCGTGGTCGAGCGCCGCGCCGCCCGGGTAGCCGAGCCCGAGGAGCCGCGCGCCCTTGTCGAACGCCTCCCCGGCCGCGTCGTCGAGCGTCGAGCCGAGCACCTCGTACGTGCCGTGATCGCGCACGTCGAACAGGATCGTGTGGCCGCCCGTCGCGAGCAGGCAGAGGAACGGCGGCTCCAGCGGGTCCGGCCGGAGGAAGAGCGAGGCGATATGCCCGTGCAGATGGTCGACCGGCGCGAGCGGGAGGCGGCGGCCCCAGGCGAGCCCCTTGGCCGCGGACAGGCCGACGAGCAGCGCGCCGATCAGGCCGGGGCCTTGCGTGACGGCGACGAGCTCCACGTCCTCGAGGGTCGCGCCGCCGTCGTCGAGCGCCTGCCGGACCACGGGTGTGAGCAGCTCGAGATGGCGTCGCGACGCGATCTCCGGCACGACGCCCCCGAACTGCCGGTGGAGATCCGCCTGCGACGCGACGATGTTCGCTCGGATCTCGCCGTCTCGCGTGACGAGGGCGGCGGCGGTCTCGTCGCAGGACGTCTCGATGCCGAGGATCACGAGACGGACGCCTCCGGCACCGCCTCGCGCCACATGATCACGGCGTCCTCGCGGTTGTCCGTGTAGTACCCCCGGCGGACTCCCTGCGCGCGGAAGCCGACTGTCTCGTACAGCTGGATCGCGGCGTCGTTGGACGCCCGAACCTCGAGCGTGAACCCGCGCCGCGCCTCGTCGCGGGTGCGCGCGAAGAGCTCTTCGAGCAGCTGCCTCGCGATGCCCTGCCTACGCCTCTCCTCGTCGACGACGAGGTTCATCACGTGCCACGCGTCGACATAGCGCGACACGATCAGGTAGCCGACGAGCCGATCCGTGCCAGGCTCGAACGAGCCTAGGCACACAGACGTCGGCTTGACGATCTCCCCCGCGAACATCGCCGGAGACCATGGCGCCGGCATCGCCGCTCGCTCGATGGCGTCGATCGCGTCGACGTCGCCGAGCGCGAGCGGGCGAATCTCGACGTCGGCGCTCACACCGAGACCTTCGCGTCGGGCGCGCGCACGTAGACCGGCTCGAGGAGGTCGGAAGCGGCGAGGCCGTCGGAGAGCGACGCGTGCAGCCGCGCCCACGGGAGGTGCGAGGCGCTGTCGTCCGGCGGCACCTCGGCGCCGGCGGCTTCCAGAGCGGCGCGGTACCGCAGGGCGCCGTCCCCGACGCACGGCGTGCGCGGCTCGATCTCCAAGTCACTCGCGCGGAGCGCGACCGGCTCGCCGTCGACGAGCGTGAAGACCTCCCGGCGTCCGGCGTCGATCACGGGCACGGCGCCAGGCGTGCCGGCGGCAAGCGCAGCGAGCGTCGAGACGCCGACGGCGGGACGGTCGAGCGCGAGCGCGAGCCCGCGTGCCGCGGCGATGCCGATCCGTACGCCGGTAAAGCTGCCCGGCCCGGTGCCGACGACGATGCGCTCGAGATCGGCGAGTTCGACGCCCGCCTCTGCCATCAGCTCGCGCCCGTCGAGGAGCACACGCCTCGCCTGCGAGCGGCGCTCGCCGAGGACGGGCCCGTCACGGACGAGCGCGACCGTCGCCACGTGGGTGGCGGTGTCGAAGGCCAGGATCGAGCCCATGTGCGCGTCAGCGTAGCCCGGCGAGCAGCGCGTCCTCGTCGCTCTCGACCGTGATCTCGCGAGCGCCGTCGCCGGCATGCGCGAGCGTCACGCGCAGACGAAACGGCGGCAGCCGGCCTGCACCGTGCTCCGGCCACTCGACGAACACGATCGCGTCCTCGAAATATGGCGCGAGCGCGGCCCAATCGGCGTCCGAGAGCGCATCGACACGATAGAGGTCAAGGTGCGAGACGGACGGCTCCACGCCGTAGCGGTGCGCCAGCGTGTACGTCGGGCTCGTCACGCGACCTTCTATACCGAGCGCGCGGCACGCCCCGCGGACGAGCGTCGTCTTCCCGCTCCCGAGCTCACCGGAGACCGCGACGACGTCGCCCGGCCGAAGCAGCGCGGCCAGGCGCGCGCCGACGGCCTCGGTCGTCTCGGGGCTGTCAGAGAAGAACGTGTGCGGGCTCAGAACAGGCCGAGCTGGACGACCGGCTCCGGCGCGGGCTCGGGCTCCGGCGGTGCATCCGCTTCGTCGCGCGCAGCGGCTGCGCTCGCTCGCGCGAACAGGTCGGGCAAGCGAGCGAAGTCCTCCTCGAGCACGGCGAGCATGCTCGGCGTGTACAGCGCGGCCGCCGGGTGGTAGAGCGGATAGAGCAGCACCGGTCGGCCGCCGAGGACGACGTCCTGTGGCTGCCCGTGCACGCGAGTGATGCCCGTCTGCTTGCCCGACAGGAGCTTGGTCGCGAAGTTGCCGAGCGTCGCCACGACGCGGGGCTCGATCAGCTCGATCTGCCGGAAGAGATAGGGCTCACACGACTGGATCTCGTCGGGCACGGGGTCGCGGTTGCCGGGCGGGCGGCACTTGAGCACGTTCGCGATGTAGACGTCTGCGCGCGTCAGCCCGATTCCCGCGAGCAGCTTGTCGAGGAGCTTCCCGGCCTGGCCGACGAACGGGTAGCCCTGCTTGTCCTCGTGGAAGCCGGGCGCTTCGCCGACGAACATCAGGTCGGCGTTCGCATCACCGACGCCGAAGACGACCTGCGTGCGGCCTTCGGCAAGACGGCAGCGTGTGCAACCGGATGCTTCCCCTGCGAGCTGCTCGAGCCGGGCGAGACGTTCCGCGACGTCCATCCACGGCCAGTGTAGGTGCGTTCGCGGACAGACGAGAGGACCGCCATTCGAGGCAGGTCGCGACCGCGAGGCCCTCGGCCGCAGCCGCCCTCCCCCGCCTCGGTTCCGCCGAGAACCGCCTGCCCGCCAAACCCCCTGGGAAGGTCTAGTGACCGCAGCCGCAGGAGCCGCCGCAACAGCCGCCGGCGCCGCCGCCGAAGCTCGGCTGCGGCGAGCTGCCGTGCGCGGTGAAGACCGACAGCTGGCGAAGGACGTTCGCACTGCCGCAATCCGGGCAGTCCGGCTCCTCGCCGTTCCGCACGAGCTCCTCGAAGTGCGACTCGCACGTCATGCACGCGTATTCGTAGATCGGCACGCCCCCAGTCTACGACCTGGGAGGGTTTGGCCGAAACAGTGACTGAGTTGCTCCGCCAAGCCCTCCTGGCGCTACACTCGCGTCGGCCCGGTATCCGCTACGGAACTGGAGCAGCGATGTTCGAGACGATCACGGTAATCGGCGCCGGCGGGCGTGCCGGCTCGGCAATTGCCGCCCGCCTGCGCGAACGCGGTCTCCAGCTCCGCGACGAGGGGAGCGACCTCGTCCTCCTCTGCGTGCCGGACGGCGCGATCGCCGAGGTCGCGTCGCTCGTCGAGCCGGGGCCGTGGGTCGCGCACGTGAGCGGAGCGACGCCGCTCGCAGCGCTGGCCCCGCACGAGCGCCGCTTCAGCGTCCACCCGCTCCAGACGCTCGTTACCGGCCGCGGCCCCGAGCAGCTGGACGGCGCGTACGCGGCCGTGACCGGGGAGAACGACGACGCGCGCGCGCGCGGCACCTGGCTCGCCAGGACGCTCGGCCTCGAGCCGTTCGACCTCGACGACGACGCGCGAACGCTGTACCACGCGGGCGCCGTCATCGCGTCGAACTACCTCGTCACGCTCTACCGCTCGGCTACGAGCCTGTTCGAGGAGGCGGGGGCGCCGCCCGAAGCGCTCGTCCCGCTCATGCGCCGCACGATCGAGAACGGCTTCGAGCTGACCGGGCCGATCGCGCGCGGCGACTGGGCGACAGTCGATGCGCATCTCGCAGCGCTCCACGACGAGCATCCCGAGCTCGAGCCGATGTACCGCGTGCTCGCGGAGACGACGGCGCCGTGAACGTCGTCCGGACGATCGCCGAGGCGCGGGCCGCTCTCGCCGGCAGAGATGCGCGGCGGGTCGGGCTTGTGCCGACGATGGGCGCCTTCCACGCTGGGCATCTGGCGCTCTTCGCGGCAGCCCGCGCCGAATGCGACTTCGTCGTCGTCAGCCTGTTCGTCAACCCGGCGCAGTTCGGCGACGACGCCGACCTCGCGGCATACCCGCGCGACGAGGCGCGCGACCTCGCGGCAGCGGAGACTGCGGGCGTCGACGTCGTCTTCGCACCGCCGGTGGAGGAGATGTACCCGCCGGGCTTCCAGACCTGGGTCGACGTCATGGAGCTCGGCGCGATCCTCGAAGGAGAGCACCGACCGGGCCACTTCCGCAGCGTCGCCACCGTCTGCCTGAAGCTGTTCACGATCATCCGCCCGGACGTCGTCTTCTTCGGCCAGAAGGACGCGCAGCAGGTGGAGGTGATCCGCCGCCTGATCCGCGACCTCGCGCTGCCGATCGAGCTCCGCGTCGTCGCCACCGTGCGCGACGGCGACGGCCTCGCGCTCTCCTCGCGGAACGCAGCGCTGTCGCCGGACGAGCGCCGCGCTGCGCTTGCGCTCCCGGACGCGCTCGCGACGAAGGACGTGGCCGCGGCGCGCGAGCGCCTGAACGGGCTCGACGTCGACTACGTCGAGATCGCTCCTTTCGACCCACCCGTGCTCGCCGCCGCAATCCGCGTCGGTGAGACCCGGCTGATCGACAACGTCCCCATCGATACGGAGGTGCCTGCATGAGCACGCGACCCCGCAAGCCCGGCCCGGCCACGCCCGCACCCGGCAAGCTCCCGCTCACGGAGCTCGCCGAGATGAAGCGGAGAGGACAGAAGATCGTCATGGTCACCGCGTACGACGCTCCCGGCGGTCGCATCGCGGACGAGGCCGGCGTCGACATCGTGCTCGTTGGCGACTCGGCTGCGATGACGGTGCTCGGACACTCGTCGACCGTCCCCGCGACGATGGACGAGATGATCGTGCTCACGCGCGCCGTCACGCGTGGCGCGCAGCGGCCGCTCGTCGTCGCCGACATGCCGTTCGGGTCCTTCCAGGTCTCGGATGAGTCGGCGATCGAGAACGCGGTTCGCTTCGTCAAGGAAGCCGGAGCCGACGCGGTCAAGATCGAGGGCGCCGGCCCGATGCTCTCCCGTGCGCGGGCGCTCGTCGGCGCCGGGATCCCCGTCATGGGACACATCGGGCTCACGCCGCAGTCGGCAACGATGCTCGGCGGGTTCAAGGCCCAGGGGCGGACGGCGGAGAAGGCGCGGCAGCTCCACGAGGACGCACTCGCGCTCGAAGCGGAGGGCTGCTTCGCGATCGTCCTCGAGTGCGTGCCGCCGCCCGTCGCCGCGCGCATCACAGCCGCGCTCACGATCCCGACGATCGGCATCGGGGCGGGGCCGGAGTGCGACGGCCAGGTGCTCGTGTGGCATGACCTGCTCGGGCTCTACTCGGGCACCGTTCCGCGGTTCGTCAAGCGCTACGCGGATCTTGCGACCGCAGCGCGCGAGGCTCTCGAGGAGTACGCCGGCGACGTGCGCAGCGGCGCCTTCCCGGAGGAACAGCACACGTACGCGATCCCGGAGGCCGAGCTCGCGCTCTTCGAAGCGGAGGTCGCAGCTCGCTAGTGGAGCACGGCTGCGAGGACTAGGAGCGCGAACAGCGCCGCCGCGAAGGCGGTCGCACAGAGCGAGCGCACCCAGCTCCAGCTCTCGACCGTCCGTACGCCGACAACGACAAGCGCGAGCGCCCAGAGGGTGAAGGCGCCGTCGACGGCCGTCAGCACATGTGCGGTCGCACCGTCGTCGGAGCCGCCACTCCGGAACAGGTCGGCGCCGAAGATCGCGATCCGCACTGGCCAGACGACGATGAGCGCGAGCACGAACGGGGCCGTCGACAGGCCGACGACATACCGCGCTCGGCGGTAGCGCGACATCGAGCCGAGGCAGCGCAGACCGAGCAAGAGCGCTGCCCCGCCGAGCCAGTAGTTCTGGATCGCCACCAGGGCGCCAGCGACGATCGCTTCGACGCAGACGAGCAGCCAGTCGAACTCGGGGTCGTCGAACAGCTGGCCGGCCGTCGCCGTCGCGAGGAACATCGCGATTCCCGCGACGAACGTGATCGCGACGATCGGCTCCGACAGCGCGTCCATCGTGTCCTCGTCCGCATCGCGAAGCGACGCGAACACCTCCTGCGGCCGCCAGAGAACACGCGGCGCGCGGCGCCACCACTCCCGCTCCTCTGTCTTGATCCGCTCAGCCCGCGTCACGTTCACGCGCAGGAGCCTAGACACTTGAGTCTTCCGCGCGGGCGATTCACTAAGACCGTTCGGGTCAGCTAGAAGCCTCAGGCGGACACGGCGGCAAACAGCCGCCAGCTGCCGGGCACGCCTTTCAGGACGCGGTCGCCGCGTTCGACGAAGTCGAGCCCAGAGCCCGAGACGAGGTCCTTCACCGTCGAGGTCACGAGCACTTCTCCGGGCCCCGCCTCGGCCGCCACGCGGGCTCCGACGTGCACGGAGATGCCGCCGACGCCCTGGTCGAGGAGCTCGACCTCACCGGCGTGGACTCCGGCGCGGATCTCGAGCCCGTCGCGTCCCGCTGACGTGACGATCGCCTGGGCACAGCGAATGGCGCGCGCCGGGCCGTCGAAGGTGGCGAGAAAGCCGTCGCCCGCCCGGTCTATCTCCCGCCCGCGGTACTCGTCGAGGTAGCCACGTACGAGAGCGTTGTGCCGCTCTAGGAGCTCCCGCCACCGTGCGTCGCCGAGCTCGGCAGCGCGCTGCGTCGACCCGACCACGTCCGTGAACAGCACCGTGACGAGCACGCGATCCGGCCGTCGCGCTGGCGCCGCGCCGGTGACGAACCGCGCCACCTCCGACACGACACTCTCCGAATCGCCGACCCACGGCAGGTAATCCTTTCCCGGCAGGGCGACGAGCTTCGCGCCCGGAATCCGCTCCGCGATGTACTGCGACTCCTCGAGCGGCGGCATGTCGACCGGCCCCTTCGGGAGATGCGCCTCGGCGCGGTCGAGCACGAGCGTCGGTACGCGGATCAAAGGAAGCACCTCGCGTGCATCCATGAAGCTCTGCATGTGCATGAACGCCTTGGCCGTCGCCGGGCTTGCGGCCGTGCGCATCATCCGCGCAGCCCACTCCACAAACTGCAGGTTGTCGGCCTCGGTCGGGGCGAGCCGCCCTACCCACGAGGCGGCGAATGCATCCGTACCCCACTCCTCGGCGGTCTCCCGCCAGGCGCGCTGTTCGTCCTCCGTCGGGCCCCACGGGAAGTCATCGGTCCTGACTCCGGCCTTGACCGTTCCCGCGTAGAGCACGAGCTGCGTGACACGCTCCGGGTGGGAGGCGGCGAAGAAGAGAGCAATGGGACACCCGTAGCCCTGTCCGAGCAGTGCAGCCTGCTCACTGCCGATCGCGTCGAGGATCGCGCGTACGTCGTCGGTGCGCTCCTCGAGGTTCGGCATGGACGCTGGAGGGACGGGGTCGGAGAGGCCGATACCCCTCTTGTCGAAGATGATCAGGCGCGAAAACGAGGCGAGATCGCCCAGAAAGCGGGCGATCGACGGCTCCTCCCAGTAGAGGTCGAGATGTGAGATCCAGCCCGGCACGTAGACCAGGTCGGGCGGCCCCTCGCCGAGCGTCTGATAGGCGATGTGGTAATCGCCGCTGCGGGCGTACTTCGTCGCCGGCCGCTCCATCCGCCCAGCGATCGTACGCGCTCTTCATGCGCGGGACATCCGGATCGCGGTCTAGCCTCGCGGATCAACACCGCGACGACGATCGTGACCTTCCTGATGGTCTTCGTGATCCAGAACACCCAGAACCGGGATGGCGAGGCGCTGCAGATCAAGCTCGACGAGCTTGTCAGAGCGGTGGAGACAGCTGACAACGCCTTACTCGATCTCGAAGAGCTGTCCGAGTCGGACCTCGAGATCTTCCGCAAGCGCTACCTCGAGATTGCCCGTAAGGCCCGCCAGCGGGGCGGCTCCTAGGCCGCCGCGGCCGCGTGCGCGGGCAGCAGCTCGCGCAGATACCGCCCCGTGAACGAGGCGTCGACGTCCGCCACCTGCTCCGGCGTGCCGACGGCGATCACCTCCCCGCCCGCGTCCCCGCCCTCAGGCCCGAGGTCGACGATCCAGTCGGCCTGCTTGATCACGTCGAGGTTGTGCTCGATCACGAGCACGGTGTTCCCCGCGTCGGCGAGCCGTTGGAGCACCTCGAGCAGCTTCTCGATGTCCGCGAAGTGGAGGCCGGTCGTCGGCTCGTCGAGGATGTAGAGCGTCCGGCCGGTGGCCACCTTCGAGAGCTCCTTCGCGAGCTTCACCCGCTGCGCCTCGCCGCCGGAGAGCGTCGTCGCCGGCTGCCCGAGCTTGATGTAGTCGAGCCCGACGTCGTGGAGCGTCTGCAGCTTGCGGCGGATCTTTGGGATCTTCGCGAAGAACTGGAGCGCCTCCTCGACGGACATCTCGAGCACGTCGGCGATCGCCTTGCCCTTGAAGCGAACCTCGAGCGTCTCGCGGTTGTAGCGCCGGCCGTGGCACGTCTCGCACGGGACGTAGACGTCGGGCAGGAAGTGCATCTCGATCTTGATCTGGCCGTCTCCTTTGCACGTCTCGCAGCGACCGCCGCGCACGTTGAACGAGAAACGGCCGGGCTTGTAGCCGCGAACCTTCGCCTCCGGCGTCAGCGAGTAGAGCTCGCGGATCGGCGTGAACAGGTCGGCGTACGTGGCCGGGTTCGAGCGTGGTGTGCGGCCGATCGGCGACTGATCGATGTCGATCACCTTGTCGAAGCAGTCGATGCCGTCGACTGCGTCGTGGTCGCCCGGCTTCACGCGCAGCTTGTGCAGCCGGTTCGCGAGCGACTTGTAGACGATCTCGTTGACGAGCGTCGACTTGCCGGATCCGGAGACGCCGGTGACGCAGACGAGCTTGCCAACCGGGAAGTCGACATCGATCCCCTTCAAGTTGTGCATGCGCGCGCCGCGGACCGAGAAGGTGCCGTTGTCGTCCTCGCGCCGCTCGGGCACGACGATCTCGCGCGCGCCTGACAAGAACTGGCCCGTGACGGAGCCCCGGACCCGCTCGACCTTCTTGGCCGGCCCCTCGGCGACGACGTAACCGCCGTGCTCGCCCGCCCCCGGCCCCATGTCGACTAGCCAGTCGGCCGAGCGCATCATCTGCTCGTCGTGCTCGACGACGAGCACGCTGTTGCCGAGGTCACGCAGTCGCTCGAGGGTTCCGATGAGGCGGCCGTTGTCGCGCTGATGGAGCCCGATCGAAGGCTCGTCGAGGATGTAGAGGACGCCGACGAGCTGGGAGCCGATCTGCGTAGCCAGGCGCAGCCGCTGCGCCTCGCCGCCCGACAGCGTCGAAGCGGCGCGGTCGAGCGCGAGGTAGCCGACGCCGACGTCGGCGAGGAACGTCAGCCGCTCGCGGATCTCCTTGACGATCCGCGCGCCGATCAGCTGCTCGACCTCGGTCAGCTCGAGCTCGTCGAGGAACGCGAGCGCGGCCGTGACAGACATCCGCGTGAACTCGTGGATGTTTCGCTCGCCCACCGTGACGGCGAGCACCTCGGGCTTGAGGCGCGCGCCGCCGCAGTCGGGGCACGCGCGGAAGCTCATGTATTCCTCGATCCGCTCGCGGATCTGCGCCGAGTCCGTCTCGCGGTAGCGCCGCTCGAGGCTCTTGACGATGCCCTCGAACGAGAGCATGTACGAGCGCTTGCGGCCCATCCGGTTCCTGTACTGGACATAGACACGCTCGCCGTCCGTGCCGTGCAGGAACCGGTCCCGCTGCTCCTCTGGAAGCTCGTTCCACGGCGTCTCGAGGTCGATCTCGTAGCGGTCGGCAATCGCCTGGATCACCGACTCGTAGAAGTTCGAGCTCATCACCGACCACGGCACAAGAGCGCCCTCGCCGATCGACAGCCTCGGGTCGGGGACGACGAGGTCGGGGTCGACCTCGAGCTGCGCGCCGAGCCCGGTGCAGCGGGGACAGGCTCCGTGTGGCGAGTTGAAGGAGAAGATCCGCGGCTCGAGCTCGGGCAGCGAGACGCCGTGGTCCGGGCAGGCGAAGTTCTCCGAGAAGAGCATCTGCTCGCCCGTGTCGACGACGTCTACGGCGACGAGGCCGTCGGCGAGCCCGGCGGCCGTCTCGATCGACTGCGCGAGCCGCTGGCGGAGATCGGCCTTCATCACGAGCCGGTCGACGATCACCTCGATCGCGTGCTTGAACTTCTTGTCGAGGACGATCTCCTCCTCGAGCAGCCGCTGCTCCCCGTCGACCTTCACGCGCGTGAACCCGTCGGCGCGCAACTCCTCGAGCACGTCCTTGAACTCGCCCTTCCGGTCGCGCACGACAGGCGCGTTGACGGTGAACTTCGTCCCCTCCTCGAGCCGCAGCACCTGGTCGACGATCGCGTCGAGCGACTGCCCCGCGATCGGCCTGCCGCACACCGGGCAGTGCGGCCGACCGACACGCGCGTAGAGCAGGCGCAGGTAGTCGTAGATCTCCGTCACCGTGCCGACGGTCGATCGCGGGTTCCGCGACGTCGTCTTCTGGTCGATCGAGATCGCGGGCGAGAGCCCGTCGATCGAGTCGACGTCGGGCTTCTCCATCATCTGCAGGAACTGGCGCGCGTACGCGGAGAGCGACTCGACGTAGCGGCGCTGCCCCTCGGCGTAGATCGTGTCGAACGCGAGGCTCGACTTGCCGGAGCCCGATAGCCCGGTGATGCAGATCAGCTTGTTCCGCGGCAGCCGGACGGTGACATCCTTGAGGTTGTGCTCCCTCGCGCCGTGAACGACGAGCTCTTCCTGGCCCATAACCCATCGATCTTATCGAGCCGAATCGGACGGGAACGTTTGTTCGCACGGGCCGCGCGAAGATCCGATGTTTGGCCTCGCGCGTATCCCGGGAACGACCCTACGAAGGAGGCCTCATGCGGATCCGCATCCTCGCCATCGGCGTGACCGTCCTCGCAGCAGCGGCTCTCGCCGGCTGTGGCGGAAACGACAACTCGTCCTCGACGACCGGCGCCGAGACGACCACTTCGACGTCGACGACGTCGTCCTCGGGAAGCACGTTGACGATCTCGGAGACGGAATACAAGCTCGACCCATCGGACCCGACAGTGGCGGGCGCCGGGTCGGCCACGATCGAGGTCAAGAACGACGGCGGCACCGAGCACGCTCTGGAGATCGAGGGCAACGGGCTCGAGGAGCAGCGCACCGACACGCTCAGCCCCGGCGACTCGGCGACGCTCACGGTCGACCTGAAGCCGGGGAAGTACACGATCTACTGCCCGATCGGGAACCACCGCGCCCTCGGCATGAAGGGCACGATCACCGTCAACAGCTAGCGGTTTAGCTGGCGAGTCGCTCGACGAGGTCGTGCGCGCGTCGCGCGTGCGGCACGTGCTCGACCTCGAGCGGGCCTGCGTGCAGGGTGCCGTAGCCGAGCATCCGACCGAGGAAAGACTGCTCGAGCGAGATCGAGCGCAAGCCGTGCACGCGCACGGCCGATGCCTTCTTCCTCGTCACGCCCTGAACGAGAAACACCTTCTCCGTCGTCACGACGAAGCGCGTCCGGTCCCACCGCCAGACGGCTGCGAAGGCGCTGACGGCGGCGATCCCGATCACGAGCGGGCCGGCGATCGGGACCGGCCACGGCATCGCGAGAAAGAACAACCCCGCTATCGCGAGCGCAACAGCGCGCAGGAACGGCCGCACGAGCACGACGCCGTGGCGGCGGACGTCAAAGCAGATCCGTTCGTCCGGAAACGGTTGCATGCGTTCGCGGCTTCGCCAACCGCGCCGGCTCTCCTCTAGGCTCGGCTCGTTGCTCGAGCTCCCAGACGGCCTTGCGTGGTGGCACGAGATGCCAGGGGGCTCCGCCTGGCTCGCCGAGCTTCCTCGACTGGCCGCGGAATGCGCGGAGAAATGGCAACTCGACCTCGAGCGGCCGTTCGAGGAGAGCAATGCATCACTCGTCATCCCGGCAGGCGAGGTCGTGCTGAAGCTCAACCCTCCGGAGGAGGAGAGCGAGCACGAGCCCGACGCGCTCCGCATCTGGGACGGCGACGGCGCGGTGCTACTCCACGCCTACGACGCGGCTCGGCGAGCGCTGCTCATCGAGCGTTGCATGCCGGGCACGACGCTGCTCGAGACCGACGACGACACGGCCGGGAACGTCGTCGCCGGGCTGCTCCCGCGCCTGTGGAAGCCACCTGCCGGCGAGATGCGGCGTCTAGCGGAGGTCGCCGCCCGCTGGACGGAAGAACTGCCACGGCAATGGGAGGAATACGGGCGTCCGTTCGAGCGGCGCCTGCTCGACGCGGCGGTCGGCGCACTGCGGGAGCTCGGCCCGACACAGGGAGAGCTCGTCATCGGGAACGAAGATCTCCACGCAGGAAACGTCCTCAAGAGCCGGCGAGAGGCGTGGCTCGTGATCGACCCGAAGCCGCTCGCTGCGGAGCGTGACTTCACGGCCGTCGCGATGGTGCGTGACCGAATGGAAGAGGTAGTCGAAGGACCGAGCCCGCTCGATCGCCTGCGCCGAAGGCTTGACCGCCTTTCCTCGGACCTCGGCCTCGACCGGGACCGTCTGAGGGGTTGGACGCTCGCGCACACGATCGCGTGGGGATTCGATCCGAGCGAGTTCCACGCCACGCGAGTCGAGCTCGCGCGCCTGCTGCTGGAGCTCTAGGCCTTCTTGCCGCGGCCGAACACGAGACCGCCGATCGTGAATCCCAGCCCGAACGTCCCGAGCGCGAATGCGCCGACGGCGATCGCCTTCCGCCAGCTCGAAAGCCGGTGCCAGCGGGTGATCACCGCCTCCTCCTCCATCGTCAGCGGCTCGCCGCGGCGCTGCTTGCGCATCGCACCGCCCGCCCGAAGCCCGAGATAGAGGTCGTCGAAGAGCTCGGTGGGCTCGTCGGCCACGAAATCAGTGTATCGCCTGCCTCGGCTGTCCCAGCCAGGCTCCTACTGCCCTCTACTCACAGGATCGACGCCTGCAAAAGTGAGGAAATCGGTCATCCGGAAATCGCTCCGCACCCGCCCGGGCAAGGTGGGCCGCCAACGCGGGTCGAACGAGAGATAGGAGACGTCCTCGAGCACGAGGATCGTCGGCTCGGACAGCTCGTCGATCAACGCCGAGGAGACGTCGTGCGGAAGCGCTCCTGCCTGCACGAGCTGCGCAAGCTCGCCCCCGGCAGCGCGCGCGACGTCGAGCAGCGGGCCCAACGGCCTCGGCGCGAACAGCGGATCGCATGCCCCCACACGATGCGAGCCTCATTGACCGCCGACTCGCAGAGCGGCGGACGAGTGCGGTCTTGCCCCCACCCCCTGCAGCGTTCACCGCCCTTCTTCGCTCTGCAAGCGCCGAGCTGTGGCACGAGATCAGCGGATAGCCTCCCTCGGCCGTGCCCACCCGCCTGATCCACGTCTCCGACCTGCACGTCGGGGCAAGCGAGACGACGGACGTCGAGGGCCCTCTGCGGGATCTCGTCGGGCGCGTCGAGCCCGATCTCGTCGTCGCGACGGGCGACATCACCCACCGCGGAAGCCCTGAGCAGCACGCCCGCGCGGCGTCGCTGCTCCGGAGCCTGGGACCTCCCGTGCTCGCGGTGCCCGGCAATCACGACATCCCGCTTCTTCCTCTCGCCCGCTTCACCCGACCCTGGCAGGCGTTCGAGGAACAGTGGCAGACGGCGGCGCCTGTGCATCGCTCAGACGATCTCCTCGTCGTCGGGCTGAACTCCGTGCGACCGTGGCGCCACCAGTCCGGCGGCCTTGCCGAAGATGCGCTCGTCGGGGCAGAAAGGGAGCTCCATGGGTCGCCGACCGAGGTTTTCCGAGTCGTCTGCCTCCACCACCAGCTGACGAACGCGCCCTGGCGCACGCGGAAGCGGCCGCTCGCGCGCCGGGGCACGGTGCTCGATCGGCTGGCCGCCGCAGGCGCTGAGCTAGTCCTCTCGGGCCATGTGCACCAGGCGGGGATCGCCCACCGGCGCGAGTTCGCGGTCGTCGAGGGCGGCCGGTCGGTGGTCGTCGTCACGGCGCCCGGCCTGACACGTCCGCGGCCGCACCGGCTCGGCGAGGCGCAAGGGCTCCACGTGGTCTCTGTCGACGGGGAAGCGTTCGCGATCGAGACACACGTCTTCGACGGCAGCGGGTTCGTGGAGATCGCCGAGCGCCGCTTTCCCCGAGGCTAGGCTGCGCTTCGTGGAGCCCGCGCTCGCAGAGCTGAAGGAACGCCTGGGCGAGATCGCCGATCTCAGCGCCGCGAGGGGCGTCCTCGACTGGGATGTTGCCGTCTGGATGCCGCCGGGCGGTCAGGCCGCGCGCGCCTCCCAGCTGGGGACACTGGAGTCGGTGATCCACGCGCGCGAGAGCGACGACCGGATCGGCGAACTGCTCGAGACGCTCGAGCCGTACGCGGCGGCGCTCGACGCCGATGGCGACGATGCATGTCTCCTCCGTGTCGCGCGCCGCAACTGGGAGCGAAAGCGACGGATCCCGACTTCCCTCGCCGCCGAGCTCGCATCTGCAGAGGTCGACGGCTACGCGGCGTGGCTCGAAGCCCGCGACGCGAACGACTTCGCAGTCTTCCAGCCGCAGCTGGAGCGAATGCTCGAGCTCAAGCTGCGCTGGGTCGAGTGCTATGCACCGTACGACGACCCGTACGACATCCTCCTCGACGACTACGACGAGGGGCTCAGCGCGCACGCGGTCGCCGATATCTTCGGCGTGCTCCGTCCCGAGCTGACAGGGCTCGTGGCGGAGTACGCGGAGCAGCCGGCGGACGACGCGTTCCTCTCGCTCGCTTACCCGATCCCGACCCAGGACGCCCTCTCGCGGAAGCTGATCGAGCACTTCGGCGCAACGTGGGACGAGTTCCGGCTCGACGTCACCGTGCATCCCTTCGCGGCTCGCTTCGGCCAGCACGACATCCGGCTGACGACAGCGTACGAGGAGGACTCGTTGTCCTCGTTGTTCGGCGCGATGCACGAATGCGGGCACGGCCTCTACCAGTGGGGGTCGGGCCCGGCGCTCGATCGCACGCCGCTCGCAGACGGCTCGTCCTCGTCCCTCCACGAGTCCCAGAGCCGGCTCTGGGAGAACACCGTCGGGCGGTCGCTCCCGTTCTGGCGCTGGTTCTACCCCTCGCTTCAGGAGGCGTTCCCCGACCAGCTCGGCGCCGTGACGCTAGACCGCTTCTACCGCTCCATTAACCGCGTGCAGCGGACGTTCACACGGCTCGACGCCGACGAGACGAGCTACGGGCTCCACGTGATCCTTCGCTTCGAGCTGGAACGGAAGCTGGTCGCCGGCGAGCTCCCGGTCTCGGACCTTCCCGACGCGTGGAACACGCTCTTTGCAGAGCTGGTCGGGCTCGAGGTTCCCGATGATCGCCAGGGCGTGCTGCAGGACGTCCACTGGTCGGTCGGCCTGCTCGGCTACTTCCCGACGTACCTGGTCGGCAGCGTGCTATCGGTCCAGATCTGGGAGCGCGTGCGCACTGCGCTCCCCGACCTCGACGCCGAGATCGAGCGCGGGGACTTCACCAGCCTGCACGGCTGGCTGCGCGAGAACCTCTACGCGCTCGGGAGCAAGTTCACGCCTGCTGAGACGATCGAACGCGTGGCCGGTGGGCCGATCGACCCGAAGCCCTATCTCGACTACCTCCGCGCCAAGCTCGCGTAGCGCTTCTCGGCGCGCTCGCGCGCCTTCGCCGCTTCAACTTCGCGGTTCCTCGGCGACGCCGACGTCACGAGATCGTCGAGCAGGTGCCACGTGATGTGGGCGATCTCGTCGACCGCACGCTCGAAGACCGCGGCGTTGGCGGCGGACGGCTTCTGCATCCCGCTCACCTTGCGCACGTACTGCAACGCAGAGGCGCGAATTTCCTCGTCGGTCGCAGACGGCTCGAAGTTGTGAAGCGTCCTGATGTTCCGGCACATGTGGGTCTCCTTTCCCTTCTTGACCAGGCTATAGAGTCGAGACTGACCCGTGGCAGAGTGCATCGACACGATCGTCGTCGGCGCGGGACAGGCCGGACTCGCCACGAGCTACTACCTCACGAAGCACGATCGCGAGCACGCCGTCCTCGAGCGCGGTCGTGTCGGCGAGACGTGGCGCTCACAGCGCTGGGACAGCTTTTACCTCAACACGCCGAACTTCGCCCAGCGGCTGCCCGGCTTCCACTACGCCGGCGACGATCCCGGCGCCTTTGCGCCTCTTCCTGAGGTGATCGCCTACCTCGAGCGATACGCGGACTCGTTCAGTGCGCCCGTCCGCGAGGGTGTGGATGTCCGGCGCGTGGCCCGGAGGGACAACCGGTTCGTCGTGGAGACCGCGGACGGCCCGATCGAGGCCGCCAACGTCGTCGTCGCGGCCGGCGGGTACCAGCGCCCGACGCCGCGACCATTGGCCGATGCGGTGCCTGCCGACGTCTTCCAGCTCCACACGAGCGAGTACCGCCGCCCCGATCAGCTGCCCGTCGGCGCCGTGCTCGTAGTCGGGAGCGCCCAGTCAGGCTGTCAGATCGCCGAAGAGCTGCTCGCCGCTGGGCGAACGGTCTACCTCTCGTGCGGGCACTGCGGCTGGCTACCGCGGCGCTATCGCGGTCGCGAGCTCGTCCAGTGGTGGCTCGACACCGGCTTCGTGGACGAGACCCCGGCGGACCTTCCGTCGCCGGCCGCGCGCCTGCGCTGCAACTCGCCGGTGTCCGGAAACGACGGCGGCCACGACTGCAACCCGCGCTGGCTCTCGGAGAGAGGCGCGATCCTCGTCGGCCGCGTCGCGGGGTTCGGCGGAAACGCGGTGGAGATCGGCGGCAACCTCGAGGAGAGCCTTGCCTGGGGCGAGGAGTTCTCGGCCGGGTTCAAGAAGAGGGTGGACGCGTACGTCGCCGAGCGAGGGCTCGACGTCCCCGTCGAGGAGGACGAGCCGCCGAAGCGCGTCCACTCCGTGTCGAGCCTCGACGTGCAACGGGACGGGATCGCCACGATCCTCTGGGCGAACGGCTTCCGTCCCGACCACGCGTGGATCGAGGGCGTGAGGACGGACGAGCAGGGCTGGCCGCTGCACACCGGAGGCGTCTCGCCCGTGCCCGGCCTCTACTTCGTCGGGCTCCACTGGATGCGGAAGCGGAAGTCGTCCCTCTTCCTCGGCGTCGGGGAGGACGCCGAGCACGTCGTGTCACAGCTCGTTCTCCGCTCCTAGACTCAGGGATGGCACGGCTGAACACCACTGGCCGGGAGTCAAGCGGCGCCGACGGCGACCAGCTCCTGACGTAAGTCCTTGATCTCGTCGCGAAGCTTCGCCGCGTACTCGAACCGGAGCTCCTCGGCCGCGATCAGCATCTCCTCTTCGAGCTGGATGACGAGCTTCTCGAGCTCCTCTCGCGATAACCCCTCGACCTCCCGCTTGCCCCGACGGCGCCTGCCCGGCACCGTCGGCGCCTGAAGCGAGAGGAACTCCGCGATGTCGGAGACGCCCTTGACGATCGTCTCCGGCGTGATCCCGTGCTCCTCGTTGTACGCGAGCTGCTTCGCGCGCCGCCGGTCTGTCTCCTCGACGGCGCCCTGGATCGCATCCGTCACCTTGTCCGCGTAGAGGACGACGAGACCGTTGACGTTCCGGGCGGCGCGGCCGATCGTCTGCACGAGCGCCGTCTTGCCGCGCAGGAAACCCTCCTTGTCCGCGTCGAGGATCGCGACGAGCGACACCTCGGGCAGGTCGAGCCCCTCGCGGAGCAGGTTGACGCCGACGAGCACGTCGTAGTCGCCGAGGCGGAGCTCGCGGATGATCGAGATCCGTTCGAGCGTGTCGATCTCCGAGTGGAGGTAGCGCGCGCGGACGCCGGCTTCGAGCAGGTAGTCCGTCAGGTCCTCCGCCATCTTCTTCGTCAGCGTCGTCACCAGCACGCGCTCGCCCGCCTGCTCGCGGCGGCGGATCTCGCTCAGAAGGTCGTCGATCTGGTTCTGCGTCGGCCGCAGCTCGACGTCGGGGTCGACGACGAACGTCGGCCGGATCAGCTGCTCGGAGACGACGGTCGAGTGGCGGAGCTCGAACGGCCCCGGCGTCGCCGAGACGAAGACGAGCTGCGGCACCTTCTCCAGGAACTCGTCGAAGCGGAGCGGTCGGTTGTCGATCGCAGACGGCAGCCGGAAGCCGTAGTCGACGAGCGTCTGCTTCCGCGAGCGGTCGCCTTCGGACATGCCACCGATCTGGGGCACGGTCTGGTGCGACTCGTCGACGAAGCAGACGAAGTCGCCGCCGAAGTAGTCGATCAGCGTGAACGGGTGCGATCCCTCGGGCCGCCCTTCGAGGTGCCGCGAGTAGTTCTCGATCCCCGAGCAGAAGCCGAGCTCGCGCAGCATCTCCAGGTCGTACTCGGTGCGCTGCTTGAGCCGGTGCGCCTCGAGCAGCTTCCCTTCCTCCTCGAACTGCGCCACCTGCTGGGCGAGCTCGTCGCGGACGTCGTCGACAGCGCGCTCGATCGACGGGGTCGACGTCACGTACTCCGTCGCCGGCCAGATGACGAGATTGTCTAGCGGCCCGTACACCTCGCCTGTGAGCGGATCGAAATGCGTGATCGACTCGATCTCGTCGCCGAAGAAGGAGAGGCGGTATGCCGTCTCGGCATTCGCCGGCTGCACCTCCAGCACGTCGCCGCGCACGCGGAAGCGGCCGCGGCCGAGCACCGAGTCGTTTCGCACGTACTGGCTCGCGATCAGCTTGCGCAGCGCGTCGTCGCGCTCGTGCTCCTCCCCCGCCTCGAGGATCAGCACCCGATCGCGCCACTCCTCCGGCGAGCCGATGCCGTAGATGCACGAGACCGAGGCGACGATGACGACGTCCTTCCGCGTCATCAGCGCGGAGGTCGCGGCGAGCCGGAGACGCGAGATGTCCTCGTTCTGTGAGGAGTCCTTCTCGATGTAGAGGTCCGACTGCGGGACGTATGCCTCGGGCTGGTAGTAGTCGTAGTACGAGACGAAGTACTCGACAGCGTTGTCGGGGAAGAACTCGCGGAACTCGTTGCAGAGCTGGGCCGCGAGCGTCTTGTTGTGCGCGATGACGAGCGCCGGCTTCCCGACCTTCTCGATCGTCCAGGCCATCGTCGCCGTCTTGCCGGTTCCGGTCGCACCGAGCAGCGTCTGGTAGCGGTTTCCCGCGCCGATGCTCGCCGCCAGCTCCTCGATCGCCTGCGGCTGGTCACCCGTCGGTACGTAGAGGTCAGAGGTGTGGAACTCGGCCACACCCCCAATCTAGCCATCTATGTTCGGGTCGCAGGCACCGGCGCGCGCCCGTGGCGGACGAGCTAGCCCAGGCCGTAGCGGTCGCGCTCTTCCCGGGTCAGCGTGCGGCCCGTCGAGGCGAGTTGCGCGTCGGCGCGCCTGAGCAACTTGGGCAGATCCACGCAGACGGCGCACTCGGCGGTGCGAACGGTGCCGTCGCTCGACGCCGTCAGCACAGAACGGCCGGTCGGGTCGAACACGGCGCTCGTCAGCAGCTCGTGGCCGCCGAACCCGTACGGAAGGATCGGATCCCGCACCCCGGGCTGCCACAGGCCGACGGTCGCAGGGCCGGCGGTCAGGATCCAGCGACCGTCGGGACTGAACGACGCATCGGCGACGGCGCCGAAGTGCACGAAGGAGGTCGAGCGCAGCTCCCGCACCAGCGCGCCCGTTTCTGTGTCCCAGAGCCTCGGCACGTGATCACGGCTCCCGGTGACCAAGGAGCGGCCATCTGGGCTCCAGGCGACGGACAGCACGTCGTCTCGGTGGCCGACAAGCGGCAGCGACGCTCCCGATCCAACTTCCCAGATACGTGCGGTCGCATCGCGTGATGACGTCGCGACGCGTTCGCCGTCCGGACTGACGGCGACATCGGTGATCGCGCCCGTGTGGCCGCGGAGGACGCGCAGCGGCGTCCCGTCCGAGGACCAGAGCCGAGCCGCTCCGCGCGCTCCTCCGGTCGCGATCGTGCGCCCGTCGGGGGCGAACGCGACGCTCGTGACGGGATCCGGATGGACGAGCGTGACTTTCCCATCAGGGCCCGTGATCGTCACGGTTCGGCCAGCAGCAACCGCGATGCGCTTTCCGTCGGGGCTCGCGGCAACCGCGCTGACCGGGCCGTTGGCGTCGATCGTTCGCAGCACGCGGCCGTCCGCGGTGCGAATCACCCTCACGCGGGAGCCCGGGCCGGCAACGAGGACCGAGTCCCCGCGTCCGATGTAGGCGGCCGCGACTACCGGGACCTCCGGCCCTGTGGAGAACACCGAGTTTCGGCTGGATCGCGGGGTCCCAGATACGGGTGGTGCCGTCGTCCGACGCCGTGAGCACAGCTGACCCGTCGGGGCTGAACACTGCGCTGTTCACCGAGTCGCCGTGCCCGGCGAGCAGAGCGCGTCCCGCACCGTTGTCTGCCTTCGAGACACGGGCCGTGAGATCGGTGCTACCGGTAACGACGAAGTTGCCGTCAGGGCTGAACGCGACGGCGTTCACGAGGCCCTTGTGGCCGAGAACCGTCGCGAGGAGTGAGCCTGTCCGCACGTCCCAGATCCGGCCGGTGCCGTCGGCGCTCGCCGTCGCGAGCTTCGATCCTCCCGGACTGAAGGCGGCGTCGAGGACGGATCCGCGATGCCCCGTCAGCGTCTGGAGGAGCGTGCCATCGGCGACGCGCCAGATCCGCGCCGTCTCGTTGGCACCGGTCGTGGCGAGCAGCCCGCCTGTCGGAGCGAACACGGTGTTCGTGACCCGACCGTCTTGATCGAAGCTTCGGATGAGCTTGCCGGTGCTCGAGTCATAGAGCCGTGCGATCGTGTCGTCTCCGAACACGATCACGCCGCGTCCGTCGGGGGTAAACGCGGCACTGGTCACCCGTGTGCGCCACGGGATCGATGCGACGAGCCCCTCGGTGAGTCCCCAGATCTTCACCGTGTCGTCCCCTGCGGTCAGCATGCGCGCACCAGCCGCGTCGAACGAGGCCGCGCGGACCGGCGCCCCGTGGCGGAACGTCGCGAGAAGCCGTCCGTCGTCCGCGTCCCAGAGCTTCGCCACGCCGTCGGCGCCGCCGGTGAGCACCTTCGTGCCGTCCGGGGCGATGGCGGCATCGAGAACGGGCGCGCCATGGTCGAACGAGCGCGCGAGGGCGCGCGTCGACGACTCGTACAGTCGCGCACGACCGTCGGCGCTCGCCGTGAGGATCTGCTTGCCGTCCGTGCTGTAGCTGGCCTTCGACACCGGTCCTCCAGCAGAGAGCGTGCCGCGCTGCCTCGAGAAGATGAACGCCGTCCGAAGCGTTTCCTCCGTCTGCTGGCCCGGCGTTAGCCGCGCCGCCCTCGCGGCAAGGAGGAGGCTGAGCTCCGGATCGATCGTCAGCTCTGTTACCGCCGCGCTGTCGAGTTGTCGTGCCTGTGCGTTGCGCGCCTGCGATCGGGCGTCGCTCCGCTGCGTCAACGCATACGTGGTCACACCGGCCATCGCGGCAAGCAGCACCCCGCCAACGCCGAGCGCTGCGAGCAGGCGGCGCTGGCGGCGACCGGCGCGCTCTCGCTCCTCGACGAGCTCGCGCTCGCCCTCGTGGCCGCTGCGCCACGCGAGCACCGCCTCTCCGAGCACGTCGTGGTAGATCTCGTAGCGGGGAGCGCCTCCGTCCGCCGCGGCAGGGCGCAGGATTCGTTCGGTTACGAGCGTCGCGAGCACCGGCTCGAGCTCAGCCTCCAGGACCCCGGCATAGCGAGCGAGGTCCGGCGCCGCATGGGCGATCTTTGCCCCAGAAGGCGTCACCAGGTGGTTGAAGATGGAGGCGGCGATGTCCTTCTGCTCCACCGTCAGCGGTTCGAGAGCACGGTCGAGGTGCGCCCTCACGATCTCCCCGGCGCCACCGAGCTCGGTGAGCGTCGATGCCCTCAGGACGTGCGAGCCCGCGTCGACCTCTGCCTCCCACAAGCGACTCATGACGAGCTGGAGGTACGGGGCTTCGATGCGATCCTCGTCCTCGTCGCGCGCGATGACACCGCGGCCCGCTTGGCCGAGATCGACCCGCCCGGCTCTTACCTCGTCGAGTACACCGTCGACGAGGGCTGGCTCGATCTCCATCCGCTGCGACGGCTCGACGAGCGTGTTGTAGTGCTCGACTGGCCCGACGATCGCGCTACGGGCGGCGCGGCGATCGATATGCGCGAGCCGTAGGTAGTTGCCGAAGAGATTCGGGATGCTCGCCTTGAAGCGATCGAGCTTCGCGAGCGCGTCCTCGCGCACGGCGAGAAGGAAGCTGACACGGAGTCCTGGTCGCCGCACCGCCTCCGGAAACTCGACGAAGAACGTGCCGGGCTCGTGCTCGCCTTCGTGGTAGAGGAAGTACTCCTCGACGCCGTCGAGGATCACGTAGACGTCGCCCGCGAGCCTCGCGGAGCACGCCTCGAGCGTGTCCGCGAGCGACACACGCGGTTCGATGTCGGCCGCGGCTGCAACAGCGGTCGCGAGCCCTCTCGCCGGGTCGTCTTTCCAGGTATCGAAGACGACGACGCGGAGCGGATCCGCTTCGGAGCGCAGCGTGCGCGCCACGCCCGCCCGGAGCACGGAGCTCTTTCCCACGCCCGTATCGCCGTACAGGACGGTGAGCTTCGAGGCCATGAGATTTGCGCAGATGATCTCCCGCTCACGGTCCCGCCCGAAGAACAGCCCGGCATCCGCATCGGAGTCGTCGAACGAGGCCAGACCCTTGTACGGACAACCGATCTCCGTCACGCTGCGCGCCGCCTCGGTGACTCGATAGGCGAGCTCCGCGACGTACTCGTGGAGCGGCACGTCGAACACGTCGACACCACGCTGACGCCAGAGCTCGCGCTCGACCGGTTCGATCGAGTCCTCCACGGCCCACGACCTGTAGGCGACCTTCTCCCGCCCCCAGATCCGATGGAGGAAGACGCGAAGGCCCCAGTCGCGCAACGGATACCCGAGGAAGAGGAAGTGGCTACGACGGAGACGGGCGACCAGCGTCACCGGCACGAGGCTGGCGATGTCCGCCTGCGCCAGGTAGTCGATGTGATCGTCCTCCGTGACCGCGAAGCTCTCCCACTCCCGGTCCGGGCGACGGTCGACCTGGCCGAGGAGCTTGAGCACGACCGTGCGATCGTCGAGCGAGAGACCGGTGTACGCGTTGGGGACGTCGACCACGGCGCCCTCTCCCTCGGCGGAGACGTGGAGGAAACGGCCGTGGTGCCGTCCGAGCGAGATGTACGAAACGACGTCGAGCCTTTCCCCGGCCTCTGCGAATGCTCGCTCGAGCGCGACGTCGTAGTTCGTCGTCACGATCAGCTGACGGGGAACGTTATGCGCGCCGATCGCCGCCGCAAGCTCCGCGAGCGCGCGGTGGACAGGCCCTACGTCGTAATCGCGGTCGAGCAGCTCGTGCAGCTCGTCGTACAGAGGGCCAACGCCTTTCATCAGCGCGACGTACTCCGAAACACGCGCGAGGTCTCGGTTCGCCGGCGGATAGTCGAACGAGTCGGCGAGGTAGCCGGCGATCTCGTCGAGACCCGGAGTGGCTCCGTCGCGGTTCACGCCTGTCCCTAGCACCGGGACGAGCCGGCCGGCGAGCAACGCCTTCACGACCTCGGCGTAGTGATCTTCGACCGGTCGCGCAGCGTCGGTCACCGCGGCAAGCACCGACTCCTGGCGGAGGATGCTCCCGTACAGCTGCTGGAGCTCCGGGCCGGGATCGATCCCGAGTTGCTCCGAGAGCGTGAGGCGGCCCGCGTGGTAGACGTCGAGCGCCTCTGCCTGACGGCCGGAGCGATAGAGAGCCAGCATCAACTGACCACGCAGCCGCTCCCGGAGCGGGAGCTGGGAGACGAGCACCTCGAGCTCGGAGACGAGGCTCGACCCCTCACCGAGCTCGAGGTCAGCGTCGATCCGATCCTCGACCGCCTCCACACGGAGCTCCTCGAGCCGGCGGATCTCTGTTTGCGCGAAGGTCTCGAACGCCAGATCCGCGAGCGGCGACCCTCGCCAGAGCGCGAGCGCCTCGCGCAGCTTTGTCGCGCGCTCCAGAGCCTCAGCAGCGCGCGCCTCCATGACGAGACGCTCGAAGCGGCCTAGGTCGACACGTTCAGCTTCGACGTGGAGGACGTAGCCCGGCGGGCGCGTTACGAGCAGGTCGGGCCCGAGCAGCTTGCGAAGCTGTGAGACGAGGTTCTGTAGAGACGTCGTCGCCGTCTTCGGTGGCTGCTCGCCCCAGAGCTGGTCGACGAGCCGGTCCGTGGCCACGACCTCGCCCGCCCGCATCAACAGGAGGCCGAGAAGCGCCCGCTGCTTCTGCCCACCGAGCGCGATCGAGCCATGGTCGCCGACGACTTCGAGCGGTCCGAGGATCCGGAAGTCCGGCATTGGGACGTTTGTACCACCCCTCACTACCGCTGCCTAGGTGCCGTTAGCGAGCCGTTGGCTCGCCGTGACTGAGCGATTTGGGCTCCGCCCGACGGTGGGGCCATGTCCAAGCCCAAGACTCACATCCCACGCGGTGAGCGCACCCGCACGCTGCTTCTCGTCGTGGCGTCGCTCCTCGGGGCGTTCTTCGCTCTCAGCGTCACGCCGGCCCAGCGGGCTTCCGCGTCATCTGGCGCCTACCAGTGGCCGTTGAAGCCGTTCGACAAGCCGCACCCGATCCGCGGCAGCTTCGGCGACCCACGGACGATCTTCGACGCTCCGCCGAGCGAGAAGAGCCTGATGACCGGCACGGGAACGTTCAACTTCCATTTTGGCGTCGACATCTCCGCAGCCAACGACACTCCGGTGTTCCCGGTGCTGACGGGCACCGTCACGGTCGTCTCGTTCGCGAAGGGACACGAGTACGTCGAAGTTGCTACTGGGGGCGGTCGGTCATTCCAGTACTGGCACATTCGTGCCCGCGTCCGCGTCGGCCAGAAGGCTGAGATGGGCAAGACAATCCTCGGCACCGTGATGTCGCCGTTCGAGCACGTCCACTTCGCCGAGCTGCAGAACGGCCGGGTGATCAACCCGCTGGCCGCTGGGCACTTGTCCCCCTACGTCGACACGACGAAGCCAGAAGTGGCCGCGATCTCGTTGCGCAACGCCGAGACTGGCCCGACCCTCTTCCCGAACGTCGTGCGCGGCCGCGTCCTGCTGATCGCCGAGGCCTACGACACGCGCCAGCTTCCGATCACCGGCGTCTGGCGGCCGATGCCGGTCGCACCAGCGCGTGTGACGTGGCAGCTGAATCGGTACGGCGGGAAGATCGTGGCACGTGGGGTCGCTGCCGACTTCCGTCGCTCCACGCCTTCCAACGCACTGTTCTGGAGCTACTACGCGCGAGGGACGTACCAGAACATGTCGGTGTTCGGGCGGAGCTACTCCTGGGGACAGCCCGGCTGCTTCCTGTTCAAGCTGACGCACTCGTACTTCGACACGAACAGCGTTCGGGACGGCGTCTACGACCTCGTCGTGACCGCCAGCGACATCCGGGGGAACAGAAGCTCGAAGGCGCTGCGCCTGACCATCCGCAACGGCGGCTGGTAGCTCCAGCCCGCGCGCTCACTGCTCTGCTAGCGCAGCTCGAGGATGGCGAGCGGGATCTCGCGGGTCGTCTTCGCCTGGTACTTCGCGTAGCCGGCGTACGTCGCGACGACCTTCGGCCAGAGGCGCGCCCGCTCGTCCACTGACGCGCGGCGAGCCGTCATCGCGCGCGTCTCGCCGCCGACGTCACCGACCGTCGGGATTTGCGACGAGGTTGTCGAACCACGCGGGGTTGTGCGGCCGCCCGCCGTACGAGGCGACGAGGACGATCGCATCGCCGTCCTCGATGTACGTGAGCGGGACGGTGCGGCGTCGCCCGGTCTTTCTCCCCACGGTCGTCAGCAGCAGCACCGGCATGCCGGCGATGCGGCTTCCCACACGCCCGCCGCTTGCCGAATAGAGGCCGCGGTGCATGGCTGACAGCGTCTTGACCCTTACGGAGATGCTGCCTCCCGCAAGGCCGCCTGAAGAGCAGCGGCCGCCTCCCCTGGCCGACCGTCGCCGATCGGCTCGCCGTCGAGGGCGACGACCGGCATCACCTCGCGAACGGACGAGGTGGTGAACGCCTCGTCGGCTCCGGCCAGATCGGCGATGGCGAACCGGCCCTCTTCCACCTCGTAGCCGAGCGACCGAGCTGCGCCCAGGAGCACGCTCCGCGTCACGCCGGCGAGGATGCCGAGCTCGACCGTCGGCGTGAACACGCGGTCGCCGGCCCGCCACCAGACGTTCGAGGTCGTCGCCTCGAGCACGGTGCCGTCCTCGCCGAGGAACACTGCGTCGTCCGCGCCCGCCGCCCGCGCGACGTCGACCGCGATCATGTTCAGGGCGTAGCTCGTCGACTTGACGCCGCCGATCAGCTCGGCCGGCCGAAACTCGACCGAGATCAGCCGGATGCCGCGCGTACGCAGCTCGTCGAGGTCCCCCGGCAGCGCTGCGACGACGACGATTGCGCGCGGTTCGCCGCTGCCCGGTGTCGCGTAGACGCGGAGGGTCGCCTCGTCGACCGCAGCCGCAGCGAGCGCGAGCGATGCCAGCCGCTCCACCTCCTCGCGCGGCGGCGACACGAAGCCAAGTCTCAGGCACGAGCCGGCGAGGCGGTCGAGGTGCTCGGACAGCTCGAACGGCCGCCCGCCGTAGACGCGCATCGTCTCGAACGCGCCGCGTCCGCGCATGAAAGCCTCGTCGTCGACGTGGATAACGGGCTCACGCGGATCGACGAGACCGCGCTCGGAGACGGCCACCGCGAGCGTCATGCCCGAACCGGCTCCGGCACGTCGGCGCCGATCGCCTCGAGGAGCGGGCGCGCTTTCACCCACGACTCCTCGATCTCTGCTGTGGGATCCGAGTCCCACACGATCCCGCCGCCGACCCAGAGGTGGATGCGCCCTTCGGCGATGGCGAACGTCCGGATCGTGAGCGCAAGGTCGAGGTCGCCGTTCGGGCGGATCGTGCCGAGCGCTCCCATCGACGCGCCGCGGCCAACGGGCTCGAGAGCGGCGATGTGGTCGATCGCCGCGATCTTCGGCGCTCCCGTGATCGAGCCGCCGGGGAACGTCGCCTCGAGGATGTCGGTCAGCGATACGTCCTCCCGGAGCGATCCCTCGACCACGGAGACGAGGTGCTCGACGCCCGCCAGCGGACGCTCCTCCATCAGCGACGGCCAGCGCACGGAGCCCTGCTCGCAGACGCGCGACAGGTCGTTCCGTTCGAGGTCGACGATCATCACGTGCTCCGCCGCATCCTTCTCGGACTCGGTCAGGCCGGCGCCGCCCTCCGGCCGCGTGCCCTTGATCGGCATCGTCCAGACCTGGCGCCCGCGCCGCGCGAGGAAGAGCTCCGGGGACGCAGAGACGATCGCCCAGCTGTCTCCGATCAGCGGCCGCGGCTCGAGCGGTCGCAGCGGCGCGAGTCGCACGGCGAGCCCAGCCGGGTCGCCGGAGAACGGCGCGGACAGGTGCTGCACGAGGTTCACCTGGTAGACGTCGCCGGCCGCGATCGCCTCGCGCACCGACTCGATCGCCGCGGCGTACCCCGTCTTGCTCCACGTCGGCTCCCACGCGCCGATCTCGTACGCACCGCCAAGGCGGTATGGCTCCTCGTCCGCACGGATATTGAGCGCGGCCCTCGGCAGGGGGCACGGCTCGGGAGGTGACGGCGCCGCCGTGCGGCGGAGCCCGTCGGACAGGCCATACCCGAGGTAGACGTCGGCGACGAGCCCGTCGGCACCGCCTTCGAAGAAGCCGTCGGCGCGAAGCGCAGGCTCTACGTCGCAGAGCGAAGCCAGGTGCAGCACACGGCTACGCTACCGCCTCTTCCGGCACCGGCGGCACCGGCGGGGTGGCCCGTCGCGGGACGATCATCGCGAAAGCCACGGCCATCGCCACGCGCCCGATCGCGAGCGCGAAGAGCAGTGTGCGCACGTCGATCGACTCGAGCAGCCGGCCGACCACGAGCACGGTCAAGGGCCCGGAGATGGTGACGATCGTGATCACGGCGGTCATCACCTTCGCGCGCAGCTCGTCGGGCGCGCGCGTCGTCAGGAGCGCCATGATCGGCGACGTCGCGACGGCGCCGAGCCCGGCGGCGAACAGCACGCCCATGACGCCGATCGACGGCATCGCGACCCCGAGGAGGAGAAGCGGCGCCGACACCCAGACGATGCCGATGGTCGCGAGCCGGATCGGTGGAACCCGCTTCGCCAGTGGGATCGCCGCGAGCGCGCCGATCACCGACCCCGCTCCGAACGCGGCGATCAGGAACCCCGCGGTGTGCGCGCTCGCGTCGTAGTGCCTGTACGCGAGCACCGGCAGCGAGATGAAGATCGCTTGCGCGAACATGTGCAGGAAGATGACCGTGAGCATCATCGGGCGGAGCAGCGAGTCCCCGAAGATGAAGCGCAGGCCGGCGAGAACGCCACCGTCGCCTTCCGCGGCCCGGAGCGGCGGGCGCCGCGGTACCAATGAGAACAGGAGCAGGAACGAGACCGCGTACGAGGCCGCGTCGACGTAGAGCACGTTCGTCGCGCCGATCCACGCGATCAGGAGGCCGGCGGTAATCGGCCCGAGCAGGATCGTCAGGCGAGAGCCCGCCTCGACGACGGCGTTCGCCTGCGTGAGGACGGTCTGGTCGTCGCCGACGAGCTCGGGCAGGACGAGCCGCTGCGCCGAGAAGTACGGCGCGATGAAGACGCCGAGCATGAACACCAGCACGAGCAACAGGCCGAAGCTGAGCAACCCCGCCGAGTAGAGGATCGGTATCGACGCCATCAGCGGCACGCGGCAGAGATCCGAGACGAGCATCGTCCGCCGCGCTCCGAGGCGCGTGACGACCACGCCGCTCGGAATCCCGAGCAAAGCCATCGGCAGCAGCTCGGCGGCCAGCACCATGCCCATTCGCGTCGTCGAGCCCGTCGTCGTCAGCACGAACCACGGCAGGGCCAGGAACGTCATCTGAGAGCCGAGCGACGAGATGATCTCGGCGCTCAGCAGCGCGAGGATCCCGCGCTGGAGCAGCGGCGAACGCTGCTTCACGAACCGTCCTCCACGACGGGCACCCTGCCAGGCGCGAGCATGCCGCCATCTCCCTCGACCTCCGCGAGCAGGTCGTCGGTTGGCTCAGGCACGTCGCGCAGCGTGCGCACGGGAGACAGCAGCACAGGGAGGACGGCGAGCGACATGCCGATCGCCCCGACCCAAATCGCGGCGCGCAGGTCGATCGTCGTCGCGATCACGCCCCCGAGAAGGTTGCCGAGCGGGATCACGCCCCAGACGATGAAGCGCATCACGGAGTTCATCCTGCCCTGGAGGCGCTCGGGCGTGATCGCCTGCCGGTAGCTGACCTGCGTGACGTTGTACACCGGCAGGCCGAAGCCGATGATCATCTGCGACGCGATGAGGAACGGGATCGGGCCCGTCATCGGGGCGAGCGGGACTAGCAGAGCCGCCATGCCCATGGCGGCGCCGACGACGATCGTCGGCCCGATACCGAGACGAGCGGCGATGCGGTTCGACGTGAGCGCGCCGATCAGATAGCCAATGTTCCCGATCGCGAAGATCAGGCCGATCTGTCCCGGCGTGAGATCCAGGGAGCGGACGGCGTAAACGAGAAAGATCGCGCCCATCACGTTGCCGCAGAAGTTGAACGTCGCGGTCGAGGCGGCGATCCAGCGGAGGTAGCGGTGGCCGAAGACGTACCGCAGCCCCTCGGACAGCTCACCACGCATGCCGGCGAACGGCGAGCGGCGCTCCGCGGTGTGCGCGGTGCGCTCCGGCAATTCCTCGTCCTTGCGGATGCCGAGGACGAAGAGCCCGGAGGCGACGAAGCTCAACGCATCGACGAGCACCGCCATCGGCGCCTTCAGTGCCTGGATCAGCGCGCCGGCCAGCGCAGGGCCGGCGAGCTGCGCACCCGATCGCGAGATCTCGAGCTTCGAGTTCCCATCCACGAGCTGGTCGCGTGCAACGAGGGAGGGCAGGTACGACTGGTACGCCACGTCGAAGAAGACCGTCAGAACGCCGACAGCGAAGCCGACGACGTATAGCTGTCCGATGGTCAGCGCGTCGAAGGCGTAGGCGATCGGGATCGACGCGAGCAGCGCGGCCCGGCCGAGGTCGCCGATGATGAGGATCGGGCGGCGTCGCAGCCGATCGACCCAGACGCCCGCCGGCAGGCTGACGAGGATGAAGGGCAAGAACTCGACGACGCTCAGCAGCGCGACCTGAAACGCGCTCGCGTGGAGCGTGATGATCGCGACGAGCGGGATCGCGAGCCCGCTGACCTGCGAGCCGACCTGGCTGATCGTCTCTGCGGACCAGAGCTTGAGAAAGTCGGAATGGCGCCAGAGCCCGCCGCGCGGCCACAACGTCCGGCGCGGCCTGACCTTCGTGTCGGTCACAGCTCTTTCAGAGAGGTCGCGTGGTTCTCGTCGATCAGCGCCGCGACTGCAGACCCATCGTCGCGAGTGACGGGGCGCCAGCCGTCGGGTAGAGACACGACTGCAGAGCTCACCCGGCGCGGACGACGTTGATGTCGCCCGAGATCGACTTGGCCCGGAGCTCGACGAGCGGCCCGTTCCTGTCAGCAGGCGGTTCGTCTCCGAGCTGGAGCTCAGAGGTCGTCTTCCCGCTCGTCGACCGTGCGTCGACCCAGAGCTTCGACCCGGAGCGCAGGCCCAGCGTCAGATCGCCCGACACGGACTGCATCGTCACCTCGCCCTCCGCGGCCGATGCGACGCGCGCGTCGCCAGAGATCGTCTTCAGGTGGAGGGACGAGAGGCTCTCCCGGACCTCGATATCGCCGGAGACCGTGTGCAGCGAGCCCGTGCTCGCGATCGAGCCGACCACCATGTCGCCCGAGACCGAGTTCACGGAGGCCTCGCCGACGACCGAGTCGATGAGGACGTCGCCGGAGACGGACTTGACGCTTGCCTCGCCTTCGACCACCTCGAGCCGGACATCGCCGGACGCGCTGCGCACGTCGACGTCGTCGAACCGCCCGGAGCCCGTGACGTCCGCCGACTCCGTCGCGATGTCGAGCGACGAGCCGTGCGGAACGCGAATCGGGATCCGAAGCGACGGCCCGCGGCCGACGATGATGCTGAGCTTCGAGCCCCTTCGGCCTCCGATTCGCAGCCCGTGCACGACGTCGACCACGAGCTCAGGACGCCGGCCGCCAGGCCGCAGCTCGACGATCGCTTCGTCGACTGCTTTCTGGCTGCCGGCGTCCTTCGGCTGGAGCTCGATCGTGGCCTCGGAAACGTCTGCTGTCTCGACCTCGACCGTTCCCGCCGGCGCGCGGACGACGAGCTTGACGGGGCCGTCGACGGTGAAGGACTCGTGCCTCATCGCCGCCATCCGCGAATGCCGCGGGGGTTCCTGATGGGCGCCTTCGGCGTGTGCCGCTGGGGCCGCCGGTCACCGATCAGCTGTGCGTAGTCCGGGTACGTAAGCCGCAAGTCCATGATCTCCCTCCTTCTAGCCCTCGGCGAATCCCGTGAGCCGGTTGCCGACCTTCGGTTGACTGCCGCGATGCACGGCGCGCTTGAGCTCTCGGACGAGCCAGGCGTTGGCGGAGATGCCCTCCTTCGCCGCCGCCTCATCGATCGCCGTTTTTAGCGTGTCCGGCAAGCGGAGCGAAATGCGTGCCGCCATGCCGTCCTCGGGCGAGCTGAAGCCGAACTCCTCCTGCTGGCGCTCCTCGACATACACGAGCGACGGCTCCTGCCCCGCGAGCCGCACCTCGATGTGGCCGGCCGGGAGCTGCCCCGAGATCTCGAGCGTGACCTCCGAGAGGAGGTCGAGGAGGCGAAGCCTCGCCGAGCCACGGAGCGTCTCGCTGAGCCGTTCCGCCGCGAGAGCAACGTTCTCGTCGCCCAACTCGGCGGTCATCGCGAGGTCTGCGAGGAGCGCGTCGATGTGTCCTGTCAACTGCATCGTGACGTCATTATGACATCATTATGGCAGTTGTCAAGCGTCTATTTGAAGTCGCTCCTGCAGTCGTGCCAGAACGGCTTGAACAAAGGCATCGAGCTCGTCGAGCGACCCGGAGTTCACGTACGTGAAGTCTGCGCGGGCCGTCTTTTTCGCGTCCGGGAGCAGGCGCGCTGATCGCTCGTCCACGTCCACGCCGCTGCGGTCGCGCCGGACGTCCTCCGGCGCCGTCACCACCACCACCGCGTCGAACGCCGCCTCCGCGCCGGTCTCGTAGAGAAGCGGGATCTCGACGACCGCCACGTCAGCATCCACTTCCTGGAGCCACGCGGCGTACGCGGCTCGGACTCGAGGATGAAGGAGCTGCTCGAGCCATTCGAGCTCGCTGCGGTCGGCAAAGACGATCTCGGCGATGCGCGCCCGGTCGAGAGTGCCGAAGCGCTCCTCGAGCGCCGACCGCACCTTGTGATCCCCCTCGTAGAGCGCATGGACCGCCTCGTCCGACGAGAGCGTCGCCGCGCCGTGGCGGCCGAATGCCGCCAGGGCTTCGCTCTTGCCGGCGCCGATGCCGCCGGTGAGCGCGACCCTGACCGGCCTAGGAGGTCTCGGCGTTGTCGTCGTCCGTCTCGGCCGCCGCCGGCTCAGCTTCAGCCTCAAGCGGCTCAGCCTCGGTCAACTCAGCCTCGTCTGCTTCGGCCGGCTCTGCTTCGTCCGGCTCTGCTTCATCCAGCTCTGCTTCGGCCGGCTCTGCTTCGGCCGGCTCGTCAGCGTCGGACGCGTCGTCGGTCTCGAGCTCGGCGACCTGCTCCTCCGCGTCCGCCTCCGCCTCGAGGGGCGACGCGGGACCGTCGTCCGTGAACACCTCTTCGGAGAGGGCGAGAGGCGGAGCACCCTCGGGGCGCGGCTGCGCGGCCTCGCCTTCCTCGATCCGCTTCAGTGAGAGCGAGAGCCTGCGGCGCTCGGCGTCCATCTCGATGATCTTCACCTGGACGACCTGCCCCTGCGCCACGACCTCGCGCGGGTTCTCGACGTGGTGCTGCGCGAGCTCCGAGATGTGGACGAGGCCCTCCACGCCCGGGAGGATCTCGACGAAGGCGCCGAACGTGACCACCTTCGTCACCCGGCCCTCGACGACGTCGTTCACCGAGTAGCTGTCGAGCACCTGCTGCCAGGGGTCGCTCTGCGTCTGCTTCAGCCCGAGGGAGATGCGCTGGCGCTCTCGGTCGATGTCGAGCACCTTCACCTGCACCTCCTGGCCGATCTCGAGCACCTCCGACGGGTGGTTGACGTGCCCCCAGGAGAGCTCCGAGATGTGGATCAGGCCGTCCATCCCGTCGAGATCGACGAACGCGCCGAAGTCGACGATGTTCGAGATCGTGCCGTCGACGACGTCGCCCGGGTTGAGCCGGTCGAGGATCGCCTGCCGCATCTCCTTCCGCTCGTCCTCGAGCACTGCGCGCCGCGAGAGCACGACGTTGTTCCGCGAGCGGTTGAGCTCGATCACCTTGCAGCGAAGCTCCTGACCGAGGAACTCGTCGAGGTCCTGGACGCGGCGGATGTCGACGAGCGACGCCGGCAGGAAGCCGCGAACGCCGAGGTCGAGGATCAGGCCGCCCTTGACGACCTCGATCACCTTGCCCGTGATCGGCTCGCCGCTGTCCGCCTTGCGCTCGATCTCCTTCCACGCGAGCTCGAAGCGGGCGCGCTTCTTCGAGAGGATCAGCCGGCCCTCGGCATCCTCCTTCGTCATCACGAGCGCGTCGATCTCGTCGCCGACCACGACCTCGTCCTCGGGGTTGATCGAGCGCCGGATCGAGAGCTCGGCGACCGGGATCACGCCCTCCGACTTGTAGCCGATGTCGACGAGCACCTCGTCCTTGTCCACGCGGACGACGGTGCCGTGGACGACCTCCCCTTCGGTGATCTCGGGGAATGTCGCCTCGTAGTCGGGGACAAGCTCACCGTCCGGACCGGTGGTCCAGACGCCAGGCTCGGCGATAGCTGCTTCGGAATCGATCGTGTCGTTGGCCATGGAAAAGGCCGGTCAGTATAGCCGCGGGCCCGAGATTCCCTGTAGAACAAGCGGATGCGACTCACTCTCGTTCGAAATGCGACGTTGATCGTCGAGCTCGGAGGCAAGCGGGTGCTCGTCGATCCGGCGCTCGACGACGCGGGCGCTCGGCCGCCGATCGACAATACGGCGAACCCTGTGCCCAACCCGACCGTGCCCCTGCCGATGCCGGCCGAGGACGTCGTCGCGGGGATCGACGCGGTCGTAGTCACCCACCGCCATCGAGACCATCTCGACAGCCGTGCCGAGGAGCTGCTGCCGCACGACATCCCCGTCTTTTGCCAGCCGGAGGACGCACAGGCTCTCCGCGAGCTGGGCCTGGATGCTCGGTTCGTCGAGAGCGAGATCGAGTGGGGCGGCGTGCGCATCGTCCGCACCCCTGCACGCCACGGCTCCGGGAGGATCGCCGAGCTGCTCGCTCCCGCGAGCGGGTTCCTTCTCGACGGTCTCTACATCGCGGGCGACACCGTCTGGTACGAGGGCCTCGCCGAGACGATCGAGCGTCACCAGCCCAACGTTGCCGTCGTCAACGCGGGCGGCGCGGAGTTCCTCGAGGGCGGGCTGA
Organism: uncultured Actinomycetes bacterium; assembly: GCA_963773055.1. Lineage (GTDB taxonomy): Bacteria > Actinomycetota > Thermoleophilia > Gaiellales > Gaiellaceae > PALSA-612. The sequence goes on from CAVYZL010000006.1 coordinate 1,326,333, forward strand.
TCATCATGGGCGCCGATGACGTCCGTGAGGTGGCGACGCGGGTGCCGACCGTCGTCGCCGTCCACCTCGAGGCGCTGAACCATTGCTTTCTGACGCGCGACGCCTTACGCGAGGCCGTGCCTGGCGTGCTCGTTCCCGAAGACGGCCAGACGCTCGAGCTCTAGCTCAGGTCTTCGCCGCGGCCCAGTCGACGCCCGAGCCGACGTCGACCGCGAGCGGCGGGTCGAGCTCGAACGCGGCGCACATCTCCTCGCGCACGAGCTTCTTCACGGCCGCGAGCTCCGCGTCCGGCGCCTCGAGCAGGAGCTCGTCGTGCACCTGGAGCACGAGCCGCGCCGAGCGCCCCTCGTCGCGAAGACGGCGGTCGATGGCGAGCATCGCCACCTTGATGATGTCGGCGTTCGAGCCCTGCATGACGAAGTTGACGGCGAGCCGCTCGCCGAGCGCTCGCGTCTGGCGGCTCGAAGTCCGCAGCTCGGGCACCGGGCGCCGCCGGCCGAGGAGGCTCTTCACGTAGCCGTCCCGCGCCGCTTGCTCGATCGTCCGCGCGATGAAGTCCTGCACGTGCGGGAAGCGAGCGAGATAGGCGTCGATGTACGTCTGCGCCTGCTCGCGGGGGATCTGAAGGTTCTGGGAGAGGCCGAAGGCGGAGATCCCGTAGACGATCCCGAAGTTGATCATCTTCGCCACGTCGCGCTCGTCGCGCGTGAGCGTCGCGGGATCCTTGCCGAGCACCTCGGCGGCCGTCGCGCGATGGATGTCCTCGCCCCGTGCGAACGCCGCCTTCAGCTTCGGCTCGCCCGACACGTGGGCGAGGATCCGGAGCTCGATCTGGGAGTAGTCGGCGGAGATCAACTGGCATCCCTCCTCCGCGACGAACGCCGAACGGATCTCGCGCCCGAGCTCCGTGCGGACGGGGATTGCCTGGAGGTTCGGACTCGATGTCGACAGCCTGCCCGTCGCAGCCACCGTCTGGTTGATCGTCGTGTGTAGCCGGCCGTCTTCTCCGAGCATCCCGGGCAGCGGGCCGAGGTACGTGTTCACGAGCTTTGTCAGCTCACGCCACTCCTCGATCACGGGAACGATCGGGTGCTCGTCGCGGATCGTCTGCAACACCTTGGTGTCGGTCGAGTAGCCCGTCTTTCCTTTGCGCCCCGGCGTCAGGCCAAGCGTCTCGAAGAGGACGCGCGCCACCTGCTGTGTCGAGCCGAGCACGAACTCCTCGCCGGCGAGCTCGTGAGCAGTCGACTCGAGCTCCTCGATCCGCTCGGAGAGCCGCGCCGTGATCTCGCCCATGCGGTAGGTCTCGATCTTGACGCCGGCGTCCTCCATCGCCGCGAGCACGTGCGTGAGCGGCAGCTCGACGTCCTCGTACAGAGGGACGAGGTCGCGCTCGACCAGCCGTGCGCGCATGAGCGGAGACAACCGGAGCGGCACCGCGGCGCGACGCACGAGCGCAGCCGTCTCCTCGTCCGTCGGCGGCGACGGCTCGACGGCGATGCCGTACTCCGCTGCAAGGTCGTCCAAGTCGTAGCCTGACCGCCCGGGCTCGATCAGGTACGCGGCGAGCAACGTGTCCTCGGCGGCGTCGAGACGCTGCGTCTTCGCGTCGTGGCAGACGAGCTGCGCTCCTGTGAGCACGGCTCCGGCAGCGGAGATCACGACCTCGTCGCCGGTCGCGACTGCGACGCGTCCGTCCTCGACCGCGAGCCCGACGACCTCCGGCAGCTGCTCGACTGTCCCTTCCCGCCACGGGAGCTCCTCGCCTACAACGACGGGCGCCTCGGCCGCAGGCAGCGCCTCGTCGAGCTGGTCGACCCGCTGGAGCAGGGCGCGGAACTCGAATCGGCGGAACATCTCCTTCAGCTGGGACCGGTCGGGGGGCGCGAGCACGAGCTCCGCCGGGTCGCAATCGATGTCGAGGTCGCGCCGCATCGTCGCGAGCAGCTTCGAGTCGCGCGCCTGGTCGGCGTGCTCCGCGATCGCCTTCGCACGCGCGGGCGACAGCTCGGACGCGTGCTCGAGCACGCACTCGAGCGAGCCGTACTTCTGCATCAGCTGCGCTGCCGTCTTGTCGCCGATGCCCGGGATGCCGGGGATCGAATCGGAGGTGTCGCCCTTGAGGCCGATCAGGTCCGGCACCTTGTCCGGCGTCACGCCGAGCCGCGCTTCGACGGTGTCCGGCGTGTAGACATGGACGTCCGCGACGCCGCGCGGGGTCATCATCAGGCAGACGTTCTCGCTGACCAGCTGGAACGCGTCGCGATCGGTCGAGACGACGCACGTCGCGATGTCCGCCTCGTCGGCGCGCGTCGCGAGCGTCGCGATCACGTCGTCCGCCTCCCAGCCCTCGAACTCGAGATTGCGATAGCCGAACGCCTCGACGATCGGCCGGAAGTGCGGAAACTGCTCGCGCAGCAGATCCGGCATCGGCCGGCGGTCGGACTTGTACTCGCCGGAAATCGCCGTCCGGTGCACCGGCTTCGTGTCCCAGCAGACGGCGACGCCTCTCGGCCGATAGTCGGTCAGAAGCTTCACGAGCATGTTCGTGAACCCGAGCAGCGCGTTCGTCGGAAAGCCCTCGCTCGTCACGAGCTCCTCGGGGAGGGCGAAGTAGGCGCGGTACGCGAGGTTGTTGCCGTCGACGAGGAAGAGATCGGCGTTCCGGGCCGGCGCGTCGTCGAGCTCGAGCACCTCTCCCGTGACCGTCTTCGGGCTCACGAGCCGAGTCTAGTGTGTGCCCATGCGCGTTCCTCTCCTCGCCGGCACGCGCCTGCTCATCGTCAACGCGCCGGACGACGCGGTCGTGCTCTCACCGCCCGAGCCTCCACCTCAGGCGATCTCGGACGTCGGCGCCGCCGTCCGCGACGCGCTGCGCTTTCCGCTCGCCGGGCCGCAGCTCGCGGCCGTCGTCGGCCGCGACGCGCGAGCCACGATCGTGACGGACGTCCCGGCGCTGCCGATCCCGAGCGCCCCCGTCGATGCACGGCGCGCGGCGATCGGCGCGGTCGTCCAGGCCCTGCGCGAGCTCGGCGTCGCCGACGAGCGGCAGACGATCCTTGTCACCGCCGGGCTCGGGAGGCGGCCGGGCCGGAAGGAGCTTGACCGGCTGTTCGCGCCGGCTTTCGCCCGTGCGTTCCACGGGCGGGTGCGCGTGCACGACGTCGAGCGCCCGGACCTCGTCGAGCTCGGCGAGGCGTCCGGTATCCCGCTTCGGATCGCACCCGAGATCGCGGAGGCGGACGTCGTCGTCTGCGTCAGCGCGGCGGAGACGGTGCTGCACGGCGGGCCGGCGGTCTTGCTCGCCGCCGGCGGGCCGGATGCGCTGCGGGCGGCCGATGCCGCTTCTCTCCTCGAGCCGAGAGGCGCCCTCGGCTGGGAGCTCGCGCTAACCGTCGAACGCGCGGTCGCCGAGAGAACGACTCTCACCGGCGTCTCGCTCGCGCTCGACCTACCTCGCATCGCCGACACGGCGTACGGCTACCCCTACGACCGCGATGCGGGAGAGCGCATCGCCCGTTCGCAGGTGGCCCGCCTCTTCCGCCTCGTCCCCGGGCCGGTCCGGCTTCGGTTCCTCCGCTCCTTGCCGACGTCGCTGACCGCCGCCGCCGCCTTCGCCGGTCCGCCCTCCGTCGCGCACGCGGAGGCTTTCGTGCGGGCCACCGATCTGCGCTCGGTCGACCTGGAAGAACCGCTCGAGACGCTCTGCCTCGGCATTCCGCGGACGACGCCACATCTCCCGCGGGAGCGTCCGAATCCGATGCTCGCCGCCTACCTCGGCCTTGGGCTCGCGTGCCGAATGTGGCGATCGCGGCCGACGGTCGTCGAGGGAGGGACGGTGATCCTCGCCCACCGGTTCCACCGCCGGTTCAGCCACCCGACGCAGCAGCCGTACCGCGCCTTCTTCCATGCGACCCGCGCGGGTCTCGACCCGGAGGTGATCGCGGCCGCGGAGGCAGCCGCCTCGACGGATGACGGGGCCATCTCGCGGTACCGCGGCGGACGCTCGTGCCATCCCCAGCTGCCGTTCGCGGACTGGGCGGCGATCGAGGCGCAGGCAGCGCGGCTCGGCGCGGTGATCGTCGCCGGCTGCCGCGACGCCGGCGCCGCGCGCCAGCTCGGCTTCATCCCCTCCCAGAGCGTCGGCTCCGCGATCGACCTCGCGCTCGGTCGGGCAGAGGGATCGGGCCGCGTCGGCTTCCTGCTCTCCCCTCCCTACTTCCCGCTTCGCGTCGGCTAGAGGATCTTCGAGAGGAACTCCTTCGTCCGCTCGTGTTGCGGCGCAACGAAGAAGTGCTCCGGCGTTCCCTCCTCGATGATCAGTCCATCGTCGATGATGGCCATGCGGTCGGCGGCCTTTCTCGCAAAACCCATCTCGTGTGTGACGACGATCATCGTCATGCCTTCTCGGCCCAGCTCCTCCATCACCTCCAGCACCTCGCCGATCATCTCGGGATCAAGCGCGCTCGTCGCCTCATCGAAGAGCATGAGTGTCGGGTTCATGGCTAGCGCCCGGGCGATGGCGACCCGTTGTTGCTGGCCGCCTGAGAGCTTGCCCGGGTAGACGTCCCGCTTGTCGGAGAGGCCTACCCGCTCGAGCAGCCACTCCGCGGATCTGATCGCATCGGCTTTCGGAACGTGCCGAACGCGAATGGGAGCCTCGATGATGTTCTCGAGCGCAGTCTTGTGCGGGAAGAGGTTGAAGCGCTGGAAGACCATGCCGATCTCGGCTCGCTGGCGCGCGATCGAGCGCTCCGAATCCTCTGCGAGCTTCCCGTCTCGCTCGCGGTAGCCGATGAGACGGCTGTTGACCTCAATACGCCCGGAGTCGATCTTCTCCAGGTGGTTGATGCACCGCAGAAACGTCGATTTTCCAGATCCGGACGGACCGATCAGGCAGACCGTCTCGCCCCTCCGCACCTCGAAGTTGAGTCCTTTCAGCACCTCGAGGCGCCCGAAGCGCTTTCGAACTTCGGTCGCGCGGACGACCAGGTCCGATTCGGGAGCAGGCTCCGAGGAGCTCAGCGTGCCCCGCGTGCCCAGGCCGTCATTGGCGTCCATGCGTCGGTCAGCCTCTCCCACAGCGTGAGCTCCTCACCACGTTCGCTCGCCGCGAGCTTGCGTTCGATCTGCGACTGGATGAGCGTCCAGATCGTCGTCAGAACGAGATACCAGATGGCAACCGCGCCGAAGTACTCGACAGGAAGAAAGCTCGTCGCGTAGTGGATCTCGGCGTCCGAGAACATCTCGTAGACGCCGATCGTGAACACGAGGGACGTGTTCTTCAGCATGGCGTTGAACTCGTTCCCGAGCGGCGGCACGATCACCCGGGCTGCCTGCGGCAAGACGATGCGGCGCATCGCCAGTCGCTGGGTCATCCCGAGCGATCGTGCCGCCTCCATCTGGCCCTTGTCGATCGCATCGATTCCGGCGCGGATGATCTCCCTCATGTAAGCGCCCTCGTTGATCCCAAGGGCGAGGATCCCGGCGATGATCGCGCCGTCCAGTGAGAACAGGCCGAAATTCGCCGTCGTCGGGATCAGGTCGTGGCCGAAGAAGAATCCCGGGCCGAACAGGAGGTTGATGCCGAAGTAGATGAAGAACAGCTGGACCAGCAGCGGCGTTCCGCGGAAGATGAGCACGTAGAAGCCGGAGAGCCACCGAAGCGGTCCGAGGCTCGACATGCGCATGAGCGCGGAGAGCAAGCCCAGCGCCACGCCGAGGACCTGGGCGGTGACCGCGATGTAGATGGTCGTCCAGAGCGCGCGGACGAACACGTGGTCTGGGTGAAACAACCTCTCCCAGACCACGTGCCATTCGACAGAAGCCAGCATCGGGCGCTCGTCCCCGAGCTATTTCCTGAGCAGAACCACGGACTTCGTCATCCCCCACTTGGCGACGATCCGCTTCATCTCGCCCGACGCATACATGGCAGCGATCGCCTTCTGCGTCGCGGCCCGCAGCGAGTCGCCCTTGCGGATAGCGATCCCGACGGGGAACGGGTTGACCGGGTTGCCGGCGATCTCCACCTTCGACGGGTGCAGCTTCGCGTAGTACGTCGCAGGAGGCGAGTCCGCGTAGTACGCGTCGACACGGCCTGCGAGAAGTGCGGCGAAGGAGTCCGTGTCCTTGGGGAACGTGACGATCGTGATCGCCTTCTTGCCCTGCTTCACGAGCTTCTTCGACGTCGCCATGAGAAAGCTGCGGTTCGTCGTCCCCGACTCGACCGACACGCGGAGCCCGGAGAGGCTCGCGAGGCTCGAGACGTGCTTCGGGTTGCCCTTCGGCACGGTGATCGACTGGCCGATCTTCAGGTAGTCGACGAAGTCGACCTGCTTGCGGCGCTCGGCCGTGTCGTTCATGCCGCTGATGATCGCGTCGCACTTCTTTGTGAGGAGAGCCGGGATGATCGAGTCGAAGATGACGTTCTTGAACTCCGCCTTGACTCCCATGTGCTTCGCGATGCCCGCGCCGAAGTCGACGTCGGAGCCGATGATCGTCGAGCCCCAGGAAGTACTCCTCGGGCGGATACGTCGGGTCCGTGCAGTAGACGATCTTGCCGGCCTTCGCAATGCTGGCCGGCGGCGCGATCTTCGCGCTCGACGCGGTCGCAGCCGACACGATGACGGCCGCTGTCGCCGCGGTCGCGGCGACGAGTAGGAACGTGCGCATCTCGACCTCTTTCGTCGTGGGGACGGCTAAGTATGAAGACGCATGCGCTCGCGCGCCGCGTTACTCGACGCCGAGGTACGCCTTGCGCACGTCCTCGTTCTGCTGAAGCTCCTTCGCGTCGCCCTCGAGCGCGATCGTCCCGGTCTGGAGGACGTACCCACGATCGGCGACGTCGAGCGCCATCAGCGCGTTCTGCTCGACGAGCAGGATCGGCGTGCCCTCCTTGTTGATCTCGACGATCGTCTCGAAGATCCGGTCGACGAAGATCGGCGCGAGGCCCATCGAGGGCTCGTCGAGCATCAGCAGGCGCGGCTTGGCCATCATCGCGCGGCCGATCGCGCACATCTGCTGCTCGCCGCCCGACATCGTGCCCGCCTTTTGGCTTCGACGCTCGGCGAGGCGCGGGAAAAGCTGGAAGACGTGGTCCATGTCCTCCTGGATTCCCTGCTTGTCTTGCCGCTGGAACGCGCCCATCTCGAGGTTCTCGACGACCGTCATCCGCGGGAAGAGCTTGCGGCCTTCGGGCGACTGGGAGATGCCCTTGCGGACGATCGTGTGCGCCGGCGTGTGGGTGATGTCCTCACCCATGAAGCGAATCGCCCCGCGGCGTGGCTGATTGAGCCCGTTGATCGAGCGCAGCGTCGTCGACTTGCCAGCGCCGTTCGACCCGATCAGCGTCACGATCTCCTTGTCCCTGACCGTGAGCGAGATGCCCTTCAGCGCCTCGATCGTCCCGTAGAACGTATGCACATCGTCGAGCTCGAGGATCGTGTCGGGCGTCGTCGTCATCGCACCGCCGCCGTTCCGAGGTAGGCCTCGATCACCCGAGGGTCGGCCTGCACCTCTGCCGGTGACCCTTCGGCGATCTTCTCGCCGTAGTCGAGCACGGTGATCCGCTCGGAAACGCCCATGACGAGCTTCATGTCGTGCTCGATCAGGAGGACCGAGAGCTTCTCGTCGTCACGGACCTTGCGGACGAACGACACGAAATCGAGCGTCTCCTGCGGGTTCATCCCGGCGGTCGGCTCGTCGAGCAGCAGCAGCTTCGGCCTCGTCGCGAGCGCTCGCGTCACCTCGAGGCGGCGCTGGTCGCCGTACGAGAGGTTGCGCGCATAGTCGTCGTGATGACCGCCGAGGCCGCAGTAGTCGAGCAGCTCGAGGGCGCGCTCACGGGCCTGACGCTCCTCCCGCCTGACGCGGGGCGTCCCGATGATGCTGCCGAGGATCCCGCCCTTGAGCCGGCTGTGCATGCCGACGAGGACGTTCTCGAGCGACGTCATCTGCTGGAACAGCCGGATGTTCTGGAACGTCCGCCCGATCCCACGCTCGGTCGCCGAGTGGGGCGGCATGCCTGCGATGTCCTCGTTCTCGAAGATCACCGCGCCCGAGGTCGGCTTGTAGACGCCCGTGATCATGTTGAAGAACGTCGTCTTGCCGGCGCCGTTCGGGCCGATCAGGCTGACGATGGCGCCCCGGTCGATCGTGAAGTCGACGTCGTTGACCGCGACCAGGCCACCGAACTCCTTGCGGAGCTGCTCGATCCGGAGGAGAAGGTCGCCTGCCATCCCTATTCCTCGGGCGCGTGACGGACGTCCATCAGCGCCTCGTCGTGCACGCCGGTCTCGAGCTCGAGCTTGCGCCGGGCCTCGGGGATCAGGCCCTGGGGACGGAAGAGCATCACTAAGACGAGGATCGCCCCGTAGATCCCCGTTGCGAGCAGCGGCGCGTTCATGCAGCCGTGGCTGAACGCCCGGGACGGGTCCTGCGCGACCGGGTCGCAGTGAACGAGCCCGAAGTCCTTGCCGTTGAACCAGCCTGCGATGTTCGACAAGCCTTCCTTGTCGAGGTAGGTGAGCAGCGCGGCGCCGGCGATCGCGCCCCAGACGTTCCCCATCCCGCCGAGGATGACCATGCAGAGGATGAAGATCGAGAAGTTGAAGAGGAAGTCGTCCGGGAACACGCCGACCTTGAAAGAGCCGTACCAGGCTCCCGCGACACCGCCGAAGAAGGCGCCGCTCGCGTAGGCCCACGTCTTCGTCCGCATCAGCGGGATCCCCATCGCCGCAGCGGCCACCTCGTCCTCGCGGATCGCGATCCACGCGCGGCCGAGCCGCGAGTCGCGGAGGCGGATCGAGCAGAAGATCGTGATCAGGAGCAGCCCGATCGCCGACCAGTAGACGAGGTCGACGAAGTTCACGAACGTGCCCTGTTCTTCGATGAAGTTCGCGGGCAGGCCGACGTGCGCCGCGAGCCAGTGGCCGAACCCCGGCGGGTCGATCGGGTTGATGCCGAACGCTCCGCTCGTCAGGTTGAAGTTCGTCTTGTGGTCGATGAGCGACGAGATCCCGTCCGCGTCGCCGTTCAGTGCCGCCTGGTGGACGATCTCCCCGAAGCCGAGCGTGACGATGGCGAGGTAGTCACCGCGCAGTCGCAACGTCGGCAGGCCGATCAGGACACCGGCCACCGCGGTGACGCACGCGCCGATCAGGAGGACTAACCAGATCGAGATGTGGATCCCGCCGATCCCCTCCGGGACGCCGATGCCTCCGAAGTTGAAGTCGATCGAGGGCACGCCGAGGGAGTCCGGCCGGGCGAAGTGCGGCGACGCGAGCCAGGCGGCCGTGTAGGCGCCGATGGCGTAGAAGGCGACGTAGCCGAGGTCGAGCAGTCCGGCATAGCCCACGACCATGTTCAGCCCGATCGCCATCATCGCGAAGAGGACGATCGCGATCATCGTGTCCATGCTCGGGAACGCCTTGAAGACCGGGATCTCGAACAGCGTGTTCGTGCCCGTCAGCTCCTCGGCCCAAAGGAACGGGTAGGTGATTGCGATCGCGAGGACCGTGAGCGGGAGCACGAACCTCCTGATCCTGGGTGGCAGGATGTAGAGGACGTAGCAGATCGCGAGCAGGCCCATGGCCGTCGGATGCGGCGGGACGCCCAGCAGCCAGGCGAGGAGGATGACGACGCCGGCGATCACGAGCGGCGGCAGCGCACGGCGCAGGAACGGCCGGCGGACGCCAGCGCGGTCGAGCGCGCGGTCCGTCATCGATGACGCCCACCCCATCGGCCTATCCGCCTTCCGGCACCTGCTCGCCCAGCAGCCCCTGCGGGCGGAAGACGAGGATGATGATGAGGATGGCGAAGACGATCGACTCGGTCCACGCCGGTCCGGGCGAGATCCACGGCAGTCCTTCGTTGAACGCCTGGATGAAGCCGATCAGCCACGCGCCGAGCACGGCGCCTGCGAGGTTGCCGATGCCGCCGAGCACCGCCGCGGTGAAGGCGATCAGACCGATCGTGAACCCCGTGTCGTAGCGGATCGTCTGGTTGTAGAACGCGAACAGAACGCCTGCCGTGCCGGCAAGTGCCCCGGCGATCAGGAACGTGAACGAGATCGTCCGGTTGACGTCGATGCCCATCATGGCGGCGGCGTCCTTGTCCTGCGCAGTCGCACGCATCGCCTTGCCCCGACGCGTGTAGCGCACGAGCCAGACCAGCGCGATGAGCACCGGAATCGTGAGCAGGAGCGGGAACAGCCGGTTCCACGTGTAGACGACGCAGTTCGGACAGTGGCCGATCGTGAACATCGCGCCGTGCGGAAGCGCATTCGGCATGGCGATCGGCTGCGAGCCCTTCCAGATCAGCGCCGCGTCCTCGAGGATGAACGACACGCCGATCGCCGTGATCAGCGGCACGAGCCGTGGCGCCCGCCGGAGCGGTTTATAGGCGACGCGCTCGATGGACGCGTTGAGGGCGGCGCAGCCCAGCATCGAAAAGACGAGGGCGACGAGGACGGCGCCGATCAGCGGGCCGAGCGCGGAATTCTCCTGGAGGCTGAACATGTCGAGCGCGACCGTCGCCGCGATCATCCCGCCGATCATGAACACGTCGCCGTGGGCGAAGTTGATCAGCTCGAGAATGCCGTAGACGAGCGTGTAGCCGAGCGCAACGAGTGCGTAGAGCGCACCGTTCGTGAGCCCGATCTGGAAGACCCGGAAGAACAGGTCCCAGTCCTTGACGAGGTTGACGATCAGCCAGGCGACGACGAGGCCGACGAGCACGAGGCCGATCGCCGGGACGATGTAGGCGGAGGCCGGCCGCCGACGCTTGACGAGGACACGGTCGGCCTGTATCTCGGTCGCGATCTTGGCCTCCTAAGTACTGGGGAAGGGCCTGGAGGCCCTTCCCCAGAGTGGTCGTCTAGCGAATCCCGCCCCTAGCCCTTGACCTTGGTGACGACAACGAAGGCGTACGTGCCCGTGTCTGTCCCCGAGAGACGGTCGAAGCTGATCCACTTGAGCGGGAGTGTGTCGCCGTTCCTGTCGAAGTGGAACGTGCCCATGATCCCGTTCTTGACCTTGGTCTTGAACATCTGCTGGATCACGGACTTGCGGGTGCCGTTCGACTTCGCGACCGCGTTCAGCAGGATCTGTGCCGACTGACCCTGGTAGATCGCGTACGGAGGCATGTTGCCCTTGATGTGGGCGTACTTCCGGAACGCCGCGATGTACGCCTTGCCTGTCTTCCCCAGCTTCTGGAGCGGCTGGCCCGCGTAGCTGACGTACATGCCCTGCGCGGCTTCGCCGGCACCGAGCGTTGCGGAGTACGGGGTGAAGCCGTCAGGAGCAGCGAAGAGCTTCCCCTTACCGACGGCGGCGTAGATGTCCTTCAGCAGCTTGACGCCGTTGTTGCAGACGATGCCGCCGAAGTAGACAGCCTGCGCCCCGGACGTTGCGATCTGCTGGCCGATGGCCTCGTAGCTCGTCGCCTTCGCGTCCCAGGGGACGAAACCGAGCACTTTGATGCCGAGCGTCTGTGCCCGTGCCTGGAAGGCCTGTGCCACGCCCTTCCCGAACGTCTGGTTGTCATTGAGGATGAAGACGCTCTTGATCTTCTTCGCCTTCATCAGGTCCGCGGCGGCCGGTCCCTGGAAGTCGTCCGTGGCCGCGACGCGTGCGTAGTTCCGGATGCGGGTCGGGTAGTAGATCCCCGGCTCGCCCGGGCTGTTCCACGGTGCGTTGTGGGTCAGTCCGACGTTCGTGTTCGCCGAGCTGAGCATCGCGATGGGTCCACCCGGCGCCCGGTTGAGGATCGGCACCTCGAGCTTGGCGCAGCCCGAGTTGAACGTGCCGAGCACGCCGATCAGCGTCCTCTCAGACGCATATGCGCGAGCGTTCGACGAGCACTTCGCCGAGTCCCACGCGCCGGTCTGGGCCGTCGAGTCGTCGCAGCCCTGGTAGCCGACCGAGAAGACGCCCGCCTTGAACTTGAACTGCTTCTCGAGGACGAACTGGATCGACTGCTGCATCGCGAGCAGCTGCGCACGACCCGCGCCCTGCAGTGGCAGGTCACTCGCGATTAGGTATTGGGGCTTTCCTGACCCCTTGTAGAAGACGGGGCCGCACGATGACGACGGCAGTGCCGAGAACTTGCTGGAGCTGCCGACCGCACCGCTCGCCGCGGCCAATCCGACCACGAGCGCAGCAATGGGAACGACAGCCAACAGTGGCTTCTTCTTCACCTGACCTCCTCCTTCGGGCCCCGAGAAGGCCCTAGCTCGATGCAGGCGAGAAGTATCAAGCTTCCCGCATGAACTTGCAACTTCGCTAATACAGACGCGTGTCCGACGAAAAGGTTGAGCTGCGATCGGCGCCCGCGGACCGGCCGCGAGAGTTCTGGGGAAACCTCCCGGTTTCCCCAGACCCCTTCCACCGGTCCGCTTCGCGGACGTTCGCCTTCGGCTCATGCCGAAGGTGGGACTTGAACCCACACGACCCGAGGGCCACCGGATTTTGAGTCCGGCGCGTCTGCCAGTTCCGCCACTTCGGCGCTCGATCCAGAATAGTCCGTCGTGATGCCGACGTACGGCTGCCGCTCGATGGTCGAGCCCCTCCGGCGCGTGCTCGTGCGCCCGCCGCATGCCGAGGCGGCGGCGCGCTGGCGTGAATCTGGATGGCGGGCCGAGCCGGACGCCGCGGCCCTTGCACGGGAGCACGAGGCGGTCTGCGAGCTTCTCGCAGGCGCCGGCGCAGAGGTGATCGTCGCCGAGCCGCTCGACGACGATCCCGATGCAATCTACGCCTTCGACCCCGCGATCGCCACCGAGCACGGGGTCGTGCTCCTCCGCCCGGGGAAGACGGGACGGCGCACGGAGGTTGCAACCACGGAGACGGCATGCGGCGCGGCCGGCGTCCCGATCGCCGGACGGCTCGACGACCCCGCGACGGCCGAGGGAGGAGACTTCATCCGCCTCGACGCGGAGACGATGCTCGCGGGCCGGAGCTACCGGACGAACGCGGACGGCATCGACGCTGTCGCGCGCCTCCTCCCGGGAGTCGAGACCGTGGCGTTCGACCTTCCGCACTGGCGCGGCGAGGCCGAGGTGATGCACCTCCTCTCGTTGATCTCGCCGATCGACGTCGACCTGGCCGTCGCCTACCTGCCGCTGCTGCCCGTTCGCCTCGCAGAGCTGCTCGCGCGAGAGGGACATCGAGCTCGTGCCGGTGCCCGACGGCGAGTTCGAGTCGATGGGGACGAACGTCCTCGCCCTGGCGCCGCGCGTCGTTCTCGCGCTCGAAGGCAACCCGGAAACGCGCCGCCGTCTCGAACGGGCCGGTGTGGAAGTGATCGTCTACCGCGGTGAGGAGATCTCGCGCAAGGGCGACGGCGGTCCTACCTGCTTGACGCTGCCACTGTTCCGCGGGTAACGAGGATCACGCGCATCTCTGCCGTCACGGCCTGCTCGGTGACGTCGAGCTCCGGCTGAGCGCTGAGCCATCAGTCATGCACGTAGCTCGGCGAGCGGGAACGAGCGATGGGCGCGAGGCGGGACGAGAAAGTTCTGGCGATGCGTCGTCTGGAGCACGGCATTGAAGCCCTGTCCGCGCGAGTTCGGCTCGAAGGGGAGCTTCGTCCCGTCGGGGAGCACGCCGTCCATCGCCAGCCGGTTGCGTTCGAAGTCGTCGCTGGACGGGTTGAAGACGACGAAATGAAGCCCGGCAGCGGGCTCGGCGACGAACGCATCCGTCTCGCGGTTCGCGGTCCAGAAGAACGGGTTGTCCAGCGTGTTGAAGTCCGCTCGTTGCGGAACGGCCGTTCCGGCCGGATAGTGCGTCCCGTCCGGGCCGGTAAAAGCCGTCTGGAGCCGCGACGAGGTCTGGATCGACCCGGAGTGGCCGATGCGGAGCGTTGCGTGGTAGTCGGCGGTCACGTCGGCGGGCGTCTGGACGTCGTCCGGTCCCTGCGGGACCGTGAGCGTCGCCTCCTCGACCTCGAGCCCCGGCCGGAAGGTCGTGTCGACCCGCTCGCGGTGGTCGAAGTTCAGGTACCACGCCTCGAGGTTCTCGTACAGGTGGGAGAGATGCATGCTCGTCCCGTGGGCGAAGTACCCGCTCGATCCGAGATCGACGAAACCGAGCGTCTCGAAGTTTGCGATCCTCGCGGGGCCGAGGCCAGCCTTCTGTGTCGACGTGAAGCCGAGGAACAGCTCCGCCGTGTCGGGGATCAGATCCGCCCCGGGCACGCCCGCAGCCGTCGCCATCTGCTTCGGCAGGCTCTTCGAGCCGTGGAACCCTCCCCCGACGAATCCCTTGCGGATGCTCGTGACGCGGAAGATGTCGTCGAGCTCCGTGAACAGCGTTTTCGCTCCGTCCGCGATGTGGTCGAGGCGGTCGCTCCGCAGGAGGATCGCGACATGGTTCTCCTCGAGACGCGTCCCGGCCGGGTCGCTGGGGAAGCGGATCGCGTCGGCGAGTGCGCGAACGGTCTTCTTCTGGGTAGCCGTCGCGCGCTTGTCGACGGGCAGGTGTCGCGCCGCCTGCCGCGGGACGTAGCGGTCGAAGTACGGCATGCCCCAGGCGACGGTGATGCCGAGCCCGGCCGGCGTCCGGTCGTAGCGGGACTCGAGTTGCCGGATCGCGCTCTCGAAGGTCTCGGCCGCCTCCGTCAGATCTGCCGGCCGCGGCGAGACCGCGAGCGTGGCCGTGACGATCTGGTGATGAAGCGGCGGGACGAGGACCTCGACATCGTTGTCGACGACGACGCCAATCCCGTCCAGGAGATGCTGCTCGGGCGGCGCCGGTCCCGCTGCGGGTCGCGACGGAGAGTCCGCCAGCTTGTCGACGAGCTCGTAGACACCGGCCGCAGCGAGTGCCCCGGCAGCCGCGCTGCCGAGCAGTGCCCGTCGCGTGAGGCGCATGTCAGACCGTCGGCTCGAGCGGAACGAAGCCGCGGATGATGCGCTCGAGGTTCTTCACGACCTGCGCGTACGAGTACGGCGACACCACGTGCTCCGAGACCGTGTACAGCGATCCGCCGTGGCGCCAGAGGTAGAGGACGTGCCACTCGTCGATGCCCTGATTGACCGTGTACGCGGTGGCCGTGATCGAGCCGAGCCTCTTCGTTGCCCCGCGATCGGCGAAGCACGGAACCGATCCGTGGACCGTCTTCCCTTCGACCGTGCGGGTCGTCTGGCAGCTGGGGATCGTCGTCCGCCCCGGATAGCCCCGGAAGTTGAGGTGCACCTCGCGGCTGACGCCCGCGTCCTGGTCGAGCCAGAGGAAGCTGACGAGATAGGAGCGGTCCTTGCTCACCCAGCGGCCGTTCTTGTAGATGCCGTTGATGCGGGCGTCCACCGGCTCGGGCATCCAGCCCGGGCAGTAGACGGTTGCGCCGACATCGTTCGCAAGCTTCTGCCAATCCGCCTTCCACGCTTTCGGGCAGGTCGTGGCGGGCGCCCCGGTGGCGCTTGTCGTCGCGGCGTCCTTGCCGCCGCAGCCGGCGACGAGCACCGCGCCGGCAGCGAGGAGGATTGCGATTCGTGTCACGACCCAAACAGGGTAGCCACGTGCTCGAGGTCGATGAGCGCTGCATCGACTCCGGCACGTTCGAGCGCGGCCAGATCCTCACTCGTCGGCGCCGCGAGAGCTGCGATCGCGAGCTTCCCGGCCGGAAGGTCGGAGAGCAGCTCGAGCACCCGCGCCACGCCGTCCAGCTCCTCGTAGTCTGGCGAGAGGAGGACGATCTCGGGATCGAGCTCCGCGAGCACACGCTCCAGCTCGTCCTCGTCTCGGATCTCGACCACGCATTCGAGGCCGATCGCACCTGCCTCGCCGTAGCGCTCGAGAAGCGCGTCGTCGCCCTCGCCGGCCACGAGCAGCCATCCGTCGGCGCCGGACGCGCCGGCTTCCGCGGGCGTGCCCCCGCGCACGGCGACCGGCAGGACATCGTCCGCCGGCACACCGCCCGGAGGGACGAGCAAGCCGACGGCGTCACCCGCGATCGTGGACGGGGCTGCTGCGTCGGGGCCTATCTCGACGAGGATCGAGATCCCATCTCCCTCGGAGATCGACTCGCTCAGGCGACGCCGGTCGGCCACGCTCGGAGATCGTAGTACGAGGGCGCGCCGCTCAGCGCCCGATCGGGTGCCAGACCGTCTTCAGCTCGAGAAACGACGCGATCTCCCACAGGCTCTGGCCGGTCGGCTCGCCCCGCACGACGCGCTTGACGTTCTCGGCGGCCGTGCGCTCGAGCTCCGTGGCATCGCCATCTGCGCCCGCGAGGTCGATCGCATTCACGTCCATGTGCGCGGCGAGCCACGGCGCGAGCTCTGCCTTCACGCCGGTGAGGATGTTGACCACGCCTCCCGGCAAATCCGAGGTCGCAAGCGCCTCCGCAAGCTCGACCGCAGCCAGCGGGTGGCGCTCCGAGGCGACACACACGACGGCGTTGCCACCGACCATCGCCGGCGCGAGGCGCGTGACGATGCCGCTCAGCGGCGGCTCGTCGGGGCAGAGGATGCCGACGACGCCCGTCGGCTCCGGCACCGTGAAGTTGAAGTACGGACCGGCGACGGGGTTCGACGAGCCGAGCGCCTGCGCGAGCTTGTCGGCCCAACCGGCGTACCAGACCATGCGGTCGATCGCCTCGTCGACCTCGGTCTCCCCCGTCGAGACGGCGGCGAGATCCGTGCGGCGCGCCTCCATCATCTCGGCTACGCGGTAGAGAATCTGACCACGGTTGTACGCGGTCCGGCCTGCCCAGCCCGGGAACGCGGCGCGCGCCGCGCGGACGGCGTCGCGCAGGTCCTTGCGTGACGCGCGCGCGACGTTCTGGCCCTCCACCTCGAGCGAGCGCCCGGACTCGGAGCGCGGAAACTCTCCTCCGATGTAGAGCTTGTACGTCTTCTTGACGGGCAGCCTCGTCATCGGTCGAGTGCGAGATAGGGCTCGAGCCCGTGGCGTCCGCCCTCGCGGCCGAAGCCGGATTCCTTGTAGCCGCCGAACGGCGAGGACGGGTCGAAGCGGTTGAACGTGTTCGCCCAGACGACGCCGGCCCGCAGCCGCTCTGCCATCCAGAGGATCCGCGAGCCCTTGTCCGTCCAGACACCGGCCGACAGCCCGTAGGGCGTGTTGTTCGCCTTCTCGACCGCTTCGTCGGGCGTCCGGAAGGTGAGCACGGAGAGCACCGGGCCGAAGATCTCCTCCTGCGCGATCCGGTAGCTCTGGGCGACCTCGGTGAAGACCGTCGGCGCGAACCAGTATCCGCGCTCGGGCAGCCGGCACGGCGGCTGGTAGATCTCGGCGCCCTCCTCCTCGCCCGCCTTCACGAGCTCCGTGATCTTGTCGAGCTGCTGGCGGGAGTTGATGGCGCCGATGTCCGTGTTCTTGTCGAGCGGGTCGCCGACGCGCAGCGTGCCCATCCGCCGCTTCAGCTTGCGGATCACGTCCTCGTACACGGACTCCTGCACGAGCAGGCGCGAGCCCGCGCAGCACACGTGGCCCTGGTTGAAGTAGATGCCGTTGACGATGCCTTCGACTGCTTGGTCGAGCGGCGCGTCGTCGAAGATCACGTTTGCCGCCTTGCCGCCGAGCTCGAGCGTCAGCCGCTTCCCCGTTCCGGCGACCTGGCGCTGGATCGCCTTGCCGACCTCGGTCGAGCCCGTGAAGGCGATCTTCTCGACGTCGGCTGTGACGAGATCCGCCCCCGTCCGCCCGTCGCCCGTGACGATGTTGACGACGCCGGCTGGCAGCTCGGCCTGGCGGAGGACGTCGCAGAAGAGAAGCGCGGTCAGCGGCGTCGTCTCGGCGGGCTTGAGCACGACCGTGTTCCCGGTCGCGAGCGCCGGCGCGATCTTCCAGGCGAGCATCAACAGCGGGAAGTTCCACGGGATGATCTGCCCCGCGACGCCGAGCGATCGAGGAACACGGTTCGGAAACGCGTACTCGAGCTTGTCCGCCCAGCCCGCGTAGTAGAAGAAATGCGCCGCGGCGAGCGGCAGGTCGACGTCGCGTGACTCGCGGATCGGCTTGCCGCCGTTCAAGGACTCGAGGACGGCGAACTCGCGGGCTCGTTCCTGCAGCAGGCGCGAGATCCGGAACAGGTACTTCGCGCGCTCGGAGCCCGGGAGCCCCGACCAGCCGTTCTCGTACGCCCCGCGCGCCGCGTCCACCGCGAGCTTCACGTCCTCTGGCCCCGCCTGCGCGACCTCCGCGAGCGGCTCCTCCGTCGCCGGGCTGATCGTCGTGTACCACTCACCGGAGCGCGGCTCCACCCAGTCGCCCCCGACGAACAGGCCGTAGCGCTCGTCGATCGAGACGATGTCGCGCGCCTCCGGGGCGTCGGCATAGTCCCAGCCCGACTCGACGGGCAGTCCGCGGCTCTTCTTCTCGAGCTCCGTCATCAGTCGATCGTGAAGTAGTCCGGGCTCTGGTAGCGGCCCGTCCGCTCCTTCCGCAGCTGCATCAGCACGTCGTTCAGGAGCGAGGAGGCGCCGAACCGGTAGAGGTCTGGCGTCAGCCAGTCGGGGCCAAGCGTCTCGTAGAGCTGCACGAGGTACTGCACGGCCTGCTTCGCGTGCCGGATCCCGCCCGCGGGCTTCATGCCGACCTTGCGACCCGTCTCGTCGTGGACGTCACGGATCGCCTCGAGCATGACCAGCGTGACGGGAAGCGTGGCGGCTTGAGGCAGCTTGCCCGTTGATGTCTTGATGAAGTCGGCGCCGGCCGCCATCGCGAGGATCGACGCCCGGCGCACGTTGTCGTACGTCCCGAGCTCGCCGACCTCGAGGATCACCTTCAGGTGCGCCGGGCTGGCGGCGTCCTTCACGCGCACGATCTCGTCGTAGACCTTCGCGTAGCGGCCGGAGAGGAACGCGCCGCGGTCGATCACCATGTCGACCTCGTCGGCGCCCATCGCGACAACTTCCTCGGTCTCCCGCACCTTGACGTCGATCGGCGACTGGCCGGACGGGAAGGCGGTCGCGACCGAGGCGACCTTGACTGCGGTACCGCGCAGGCGGTCGACGGCGGTCGGCACGAGGTTGGGATAAACGCAGACGGCCGCTACGGACGGGGTCGACGGCTCGGCTGGGTCGGGCCGCACGGCCTTCGAGCAGAGGGCTGCCACCTTCCCGGGCGTGTCCTGCCCTTCGAGCGTCGTCAGGTCCATCATCCGGATCGCGAGCTCGAGCGCGAACACCTTCGACTCCCGCTTGATCGACCGGCGCGAAAGCGACGCGGCACGTTCCTCGACCGCGACCTCGTCGACGGAGCCGATGCGCGGAAGACGCGGCTCGAGAGGCAGCTCGAAGCCCGCGGGCAGCGCGGGGGCGTTGGCCATCTGCCTGAGTGTAGTCCGCGGCCCGCCGGCAGTCGCCTATGCTCACTGGTCCCGGCTTCACAACCATTGGAGGGATGGTGAAACGACTTCTGATCCTGCTCGCGTGCGCGTCGGCGCTCGCCGCCGTCGCGGGCTGTGGCGGCGGTGGGGGTGGCGGGACGCCCCTATCGAAGCAGGACTACGAGCAGCAGATGCAGGCCTTGCAGTCGAAGCTGAGCTCGACGGCGGACGAGCTCACCACGGCCTTCTCGAACCCGAGCGACATCCCCGCAATGACCGCGGGACTGAACAAGACGGCCGACCTCCTCGACGACGCCTCGCAGAGCCTCGACGACATCGAGCCGCCCGAGGACGTCGCCGACGCCCACCAGGCGATGGTCGACAACTCGGCTGCGGCGGCGGACAAGATCCGGGATCTGGCCGACAAGGTGGAGAACGACTCGCTCTCCGAGCTCCAGGCCGACGTGCAGGACTTCCAGAACTTCCCCGAGTTCGCGGACCTTCAGAAGGCGGTCGCGGACATCAAGGCGAAGGGCTACGACATCGGAGGAACGAGCTAGCCGGCTACAGCTGCAGTCGGTCGAGCGTGGCGCCGTCCCGGCGCCAGTGCGGCCGGACCTTGACTTGAAGGTCGAGATACACGCGTGGCGCGCCGAGCACGGCTTCGATCTCGGGGCGCGCACGTGTGCCGATCTCGCGCACGATCCGGCCGCCCTTGCCGACGACGATCTGCTTCTGCGATTCCGTCTCGACCGTCAGCGCCGCCCGCACGACGCCGTCGCCGATCTCGTCCACCTCGACGTAGATCGCGTGAGGCAGCTCTTCGCGCGTCAGCGCGAGCGCCTTCTCCCGGACGATCTCCGCGATCTGCGCCTCGACGGGTAGGTCCGTACGCGTGTCGGTGGGGAAGTACGCCGGACCTTCGACGAGCAGCGAGACGAGCTCTTCGCGGAGCTCGCCGACGCCGTCCCCCGTCTTCGCGCTCACCGGGTGCAGCGCGTGGAAGGCCCCGAGCTTCGCGGCCGTCGCCATCTGCTGGGCGATATGCCCGCCCTTCAGCCGGTCGACCTTGTTGAGGGCGATCACGACGGGTACGTCGAGCGCGAACACCCGCTCTGCGATGAAGCGGTCGCCGGCGCCCATCCGGTCGCGGCAGTCGACGACGAAGAGGACGCCGTCGACGTCCTCGAAGGATGCATCGACCGTGCTCTGCATGCGCTCCGTCAGCGCGTCGCGCGGCCGCTGGAAGCCCGGCAGGTCGACGAGCACGAGCTGGTAGCCCTCACCGTTCGCGATCCCGAAGATGCGCCGGCGTGTCGTCTGCGGCTTGTCCGAGACGATGGCAACCTTGCCGCCACAGAGCGCGTTGACGAGCGTCGACTTGCCGACGTTCGGCCGCCCCGCGACGGCCACGAATCCGGACCTCACAGGACGAACGTGTCGGGCAGGAGGTCGGCCGGCGTGGTCGCGACCAACTCGCCGTCGCCGCGCGCGTACACGACGCGCTCGAGCCCGAGCTCGTGCAGCCACTGACGGCAGCCGCCGCAGGGCGAGGCGGTGATGGCGACCGTCGTGAAGTCTCCCGGGATGCAGCCGGCCGTCACCGCTCCGGCGAGCGCCGACTTCTCCGCGCAGATACCGAGCGGGTAGGCGGCGTTCTCGACGTTGACGCCGAGGAAAATTCGGCCGTCGCGCGTCCGCACCGCTGCCCCGACCAGGAAGCTCGAGTAGGGGGCGTAGGCGCGCTGCGCGACCTCGACAGCCGCGTCGTACAGCTCCCGGTCGGCTGCGTCGAGCGCCATCAGTTGAAGAAGAGCTGGAAGACGACGAGCGTGACGAGCGCGCCGAGCAGGCCGCCATACGCAACCTCGAGCGCCGAGTGGAAGCCGGCCTCGACTCTGGTCTGTGCGACGAGCAGCGCCATGATCAGCATGATCGTCGAGACGAGAAAGCGGTGCTCTCCGGCCCCGACGATGTACGTCACCGCCATCCAGCCGGCGAAGGCAATCGCCGCGTGTCCCGAGGGAAGGCCTCCGCGGAGCGGCGTGCCGCGCCCCGTCCAGGCTTTCGTCGCGACGACGATCATCGCCACGAGCACGAGCACGGCCAGCGTCAGCGTCACGGGGGCGTTTCGGAGCCGGTCCAGCGCGTTCGTCGCGGGGTCGCTGAGCCTGCGGGAGAAGACGAGGTAGCCCACCGCGACGGCATTGAGCGCCGCGATCAGGACTGCGCCTGCCGCGATGTCCTTCGCGAGCTTTGCGAGCGGATCGAACGAGGTCGTCGAGACGTCGATCGCCTGCTCGACGGCGGAGTTGATCATCTCCGCGACAAGCACGAACGCGATCGCGAGCATCAGCGCGATCAGCTCGAAGCGCGTCACGCCGTACCAGACGGCGGCGATCAGCACCGCAATCGCGACGGCGAAGTGGATGCGCATGTTCCGGTGCGTCCGGAGGACGTGGATGATCCCCTCGATCGCGTGGTTGAAGCTCTCGATCAGGGAGAGCGTGCGGCGGGGGCGGTTCACGCGTACCTCGCCTCCCGCGACTTCATCTCGTCGCCGTGGTCGTAGCCGAGCAGGTGGAGCAGCCCGTGGACGAGCGGCCCCGCCCAGGCGTCGCCCGTCACCTCCGGGCACAAGACCGCGTCGCCGAGCTGGCGCGGCACGCCGTCCGGAAGGTCGCCGGTGCCGTCGATCGGGAAGGAGAGGACGTCGGTCGCCTCGTCGATCCCGAGATGGCTCGCCTTCAGCCGGCGCATCTCCTCGGGCGAGACGAACGCGATGCCGAGCTCGCCGTCGACGATCCCCTCCGCTCCGAGCACCTTCCTTGCGAGCGCGGCGGCGGCCGGCTCGTCGACCTCCACCCCGCTTCTGTTAGCGATCTCGATCTCGATCACGAAGCTGACCCGACTCCTCTGTGTGCAGGCGGTAGGCCTCGACGATCCGCTGGACGATCTTGTGCCTGACGACATCCTCGTGTCCGAAGCGGACAAACTCGATGCCCTCGATCGTGCCGAGGATCTCCTCCACCGTCAGCAGGCCCGACCCCTGCTCGCGCGGAAGGTCGATCTGGGTCGCGTCACCCGTGACGACGACCCTGGACCCGAAGCCGAGCCGCGTCAGGAACATCTGCATCTGCTCCGGACTCGTGTTCTGGGCCTCGTCGAGGATGATGAAGGAGTCGTTCAGCGTGCGGCCGCGCATGAACGCGAGCGGCGCGACCTCGATCGCCCCCTTGTCCATGTACGCGGTCAGGCGATCGGCGTCGAGCATGTCGTAGAGCGCGTCGTAGAGCGGCCGGAGGTACGGGTCGACCTTCGCGAGGATGTCGCCCGGCAGAAAGCCGAGCCGCTCCCCCGCCTCGACGGCCGGCCGCGTGAGGATGATCCGTCCGACCTCGCGCTCCTGGAGCGCCCGCACGGCGAGCGCCATCGCGAGGTACGTCTTCCCCGTCCCGGCGGGCCCGATCGCGAAGGTGATCGTGTGGTCGCGGATCGCGTCGACGTAGCGCTTCTGGTTGACCGTCTTCGGCGCGATCTTCTTGCCGCGGTGCCGCCAGATCACGTCGTCGAAGACCTGGCGAATGTCCTCCGCCTGGTCAAGCGCGCCGAGAACGGCGTCGACGGTGCTCGGGCCGATCTCGTGGCCGCCCTCGACGAGGTCGACGAGCTTGTCGACGACCGCCTTCGCCTCGGTCACGTGCTGCTCGTCTCCGTCGAGCGTCAACCGGTTCCCGCGGAGATGGATCGAGCAGCCGAGCCGGTCTCGGAGCGAGTCGAGAACGCCGTCGGAGACGCCCGCGAGCTCGGCGGCGACGTCGTTGGATACCGAGAGCACCTCTTGCAACGGCGACAGTGTAGGTGGGACTGGTTCGGGTGGTACGCTCGCCGCGCGATGGCTGCTCTGGACGGAACACGTATCCGCCACACGGTTGCCTTCGATCTGCGGCACGGCCCGGGATCGCCCGAGGAACACGACTTCCTCGCGGCGGCGGGCAGGCT
This sequence comes from uncultured Actinomycetes bacterium, assembly GCA_963773055.1. Lineage (GTDB taxonomy): Bacteria > Actinomycetota > Thermoleophilia > Gaiellales > Gaiellaceae > PALSA-612. Next base: position 1,349,628 of record CAVYZL010000006.1, read on the forward strand.
CGCTGACATTCCCGGAGTCGGCGCGTTCGAGGTGATGCGCGAAGTCAGCCCGAAGAACGGCTACCGCTTCGGGATCTCGATGGAGTTCGCCGACGAGACCGCGTACGCCGCCTACAACGCGCATCCCGAGCATGTGCGATTCGTCGAGGAGCGATGGCTCGCCGAGGTGACGAGCTTCCTCGAGATCGACTACGCCGCGCGCTAGTAGGAGGGTTTCAGGCGAGCTTCTCGCGGACGAGCTGGCTCACGACCGAGCCGTCGGCCCGGCCAGCGATCTGCGGCATCACGTCGGCCATCACGCGCCCGAGGTCGCGCAGGCTCGTCGCACCAACCTCCGCGATCGCGTCGTCGACGATCCGCTCGAGCTCGTCATCGGACAACGGCTCCGGCATGAACTCCTCGAGCACGTCGAGCTCGCGCTCCTCCTTCTCCGCCTGCTCCTCCCGTCCCGCGTCGGCGAACGCGTCGGCCGCTTCCTGGCGGCGCTTCCGCTCGCGCTGCAGCACCTGGAGCTCCTCGTCCTCCGAAAGCGGTCGCTGGAGCTCCTTCTCTGCCGCGCGCAGCGCGCTCAGCAGGAGGCGCAGCGTGTCGCGACGCTCGCCGTCGCGCTCCTTCATCGCCGTGGTCAGGTCGCTCTCCATCCGGTCGATCAGCGTGCTCATCCCATGCCTCCGAGCGGCTTGCCGCCGAGGATGTGCCAGTGGAGGTGGAAAACCGTCTGGCCGGCTCCAGGACCGACGTTCACGGTGACACGGTAATCCTCCAGCCCCGCGCCTGCAGCCGTTTCGGCGATGAAGTCGAGCATCCGTTTCGCCTCGTCGGGGTCGAACTCGGCGATCTCGCGGAACGACGCGACATGCCGCTCGGGGATCACGAGCAGGTGCGTCGGCGCGCGAGGGGCGACGTCGCGAATCGCGACGACGCCGGGCCCGCTCGCGACGTGCTCGCCTTCGCGGACGAGGTGGCAGAAGAGGCAATCAGGCTGCGACAACGCCCTGCTCCGTGATCGCGCGGCCGCGCACGCGGACGAGCTCCCCGACCGGCGCATCGACGAGCCACGGGACGTAGTCGTCGCCGTAGCCCCGGCCCGGCCGATCCACGAGGACGACGTCGTCGGCGCCGATCTTCGAGCGCCAGCGACGCCGCTCCGCATCCTGCGAGAGCGCGCGCATGCGAGCGGAGCGCTCCTTCTTCACCCGCGGCGAGACCGGGTCGAGCGCCGCCGTCCGCGTGTCCGGGCGAGGCGAGTACGGGAAGACGTGCACCTTCGTGATCCCTGAGTCGGCGACGACGGCGAGCGTGTTCTCGAACGCGCGCTCATCCTCACCGGGGAAGCCGACGATCACATCGGTCGTCAGGTTGAAGTCCTCGACGAGACGGAGGCGTCGGCGATACGTCTCGGCCGTGTAGCGGCGACCCATCGCGCGCAGCACGTCAGCGTCGCCCGACTGCAACGGGACGTGGAGGTGCCCTCCGACGGTCGGCATGTCGCGAAGAGCATCGGCGAGCTTCTCGTTGACGTGGTTGACCTCGATCGACGACAGACGCAGGCGTGCGAGTCCAGGCGTCCTGCCAACGGCCCGAACCAGCCCGGGCAGGTCGAGGCGAGCGTCGCGGTCTCGGTAGCAGCCGAGGTTGATCCCCGTCAGCACGATCTCGCGGTGGCCCTGCTCGACGCGGCGCTCGACCTCGGCGAGCACCGCTTCCGCGCGGCGGCTGCGTGAGGCGCCACGGACGACCGGGATCACGCAGAACCCGCACGAGAAGCTGCAGCCGTCTTGCACCTTGACGAACGCGCGCACGCGGTCGAGCCGCGCGTCGTCCTGCACGCAGCCGATCGCGCCGACATGACCGGCGACGGCGGCCGGCGTCTCCTCTGCCCGCCGCCTGATGACGACGACGTTCTCCGCGACACCCTCGAACGCGTCGTGTCGTAGGTTCGCGGCACAGCCGGTGACGTACACGCGGCCGTGCGTGCGCGCGAGGCGGCCGACGGCCTTGCGCGACTTCGCGACCGCCTCGTTCGTCACGCAGCACGTGCTGACAACGGCGACGTCGGCGGCGCCTTCGCGCTCCGTGTGGCCGTCCGTCGTCAGGCGCTCGCGAATCGCCTGCGCGTCGACGTGCGACACCTTGCAGCCGAGAAAACCGATCGAGAAGGTCGCCACGGCGGCAACCTTACTCCCGTTGGCGCCAGAGATCCGCCGTCCAGCCGTCGAGCTCCGCGCGGTCTTCGCGGATCCAGCCTGACTGGTCGAAGGCATCCGCCACGAGGTAACCCGAGGTCACGAACCGCGCCGCGTCGAGGCAGGTCCCGAGCTCGCCCACTACGTCGAGCGAGACGTTCGCGACTGCCGTCTCCGCGCTCGGGGGCGGGTCGGCGAGGACGTCGGCGAGCCGAGCCTCGATCTCGACATCATTCGCCTCCGCGTTGCGGATCGTCGCCTCGATCGCCGCCGGGTCGTCGTCCAGCGCGAGCACCGGCGAGAAGCCGAGCTTCGCCGCGGCGATGGCGAGCACGCCGGAGCCGCAGCCGACATCGAGAAGCGAGCTCGGCGGAACACGCTGGAGCAGCTCGAGGCAGAGCCGCGTCGTCGGATGCGCTCCCGTCCCGAAGGCACGGCCCGGGTCGACGACGACCGCCGTCGCGCCCGCGGGAGGCTCCTCCCAGGGCGGGCCGACCCAGAGCGCGCCGACATGGACGCCGCGGTGGAATGCCCGCCAGCGATCCTCCCAGCCCTCATCGACGTCGGACGCCTCGACGCCCTCGAATTCCGCTCGCACCGCCGCCTCGCGCGCGGCGTCGCCATAGCCCGCGAGCTCGATGCCGTTCCTGCGCGCTTCCTCCTCGAACCCCTCCGGGAACAGCTCGAGCATCGCCGCGCGCGCCTCCTCTGCGCGCGCCGCGGGCACGGTGACGGCCAGACGCCTCAGCGGAAACGCGCCTTCAGGCGCTCGACGAAGCCCTCGTCGTCGGCGTACGCCGCGTCGTCCTCGGCAGCGGCGTAGCCCTCGAGCAGCTCCTGCTGCTCGGCGCTCAACCGGCGCGGGACGAGCACGTTCACGAGCACCCGGTGGTCGCCGCGGCCGTTTCCCTGGAGCACGGGCATCCCCTTCCCCCGCAGCACGTGCACGTGCCCCGGCTGCGTGCCGGGCGCAAGCACGACGTCGACGTCGCCGTCCAGCGTCGGGATCGCCACCCGGGTGCCGAGCGCGGCGCCCGTCATCGGCACGTCGACCGATGAGTAGATGTCGTTGCCGTCCCGCACGAAGCGCTCGTCCGGGAGGACGCGAACGAGGACATAGACGTCTCCGGCCTCGCCCCCGGGCTCTCCGGCGTGGCCCTCGCCCGTGAGACGGATCCGCTGGCCGTCGTGGATTCCCGCCGGAATCGAGACATCGACCGTGCGCTCCTCCACCGACTGGCCGGCGCCCTTGCAGACGGAGCACGGCGTCTCGACGATCTGGCCGGCGCCGCCGCAGCGCGAACAACCCTGCATGCGCACGAACTCGCCGAACACGGTGCGCGACACCTGGCGCAGGCTTCCGGCTCCGCCGCAGGTCGGGCAGGTCACCGGGCTCGAGCCGGGCTCGGCGCCACTTCCGCCGCAGGCGTCGCACGTGACGGCGACCGCGAGCGAGATCGGCCGCTCGACGCCGCTCGCCGCCTCGACGAGCTCGATCGTCACCTCGGCGCCGACATCTGCGCCACGCCGCGAGCGCCGGCCGCGCGCAGCGAACAGATCGTCTCCGAAGAACGCAGCGAAGAGATCGCTGATGTCGCCGAGATCGAAGCTCGGCACGAACCCGCGATTCCGCAGCCCTTCGTGGCCGAAGCGGTCATAGAGCGCGCGCCGCTCCGGGTTCGACAGCACCTCGTACGCCTCGACGAGCTCCTTGAACCGGTCGTCCGCGTCGGGCGCGTCCGAGACATCCGGGTGGTGCTCCCGCGCGAGCGTGCGAAACGCCTTCTTGATCGCGTCGTCGCCCGCGTCTCGCGGAACGCCGAGCAGCGCGTAGTAGTCGTGGTCGACCGTCGCCATCAGTCTTCGTCGAACACGCCCTCGGAGAAGCGGGACAGCTCCGACGCGGCGGAGCGGACCGACCGGATCGCCTTCTCGTAGTCCATGCGCAGCGGCCCGAACAGACTGACCGCGCCGAGCGTGCGGTGGGCGATGCCGTACGTCGCGCCGACGAGGGAGACCTCCTGAAGGGCCGGGTTGCCGAGCTCATCGCCGACGCGGACGAAAGGCCGACGCGAGTCGAGCGCGTCCGCGACGACGTCAAGGAGTGTGCGCCGCTGCTCGACGAGCTCGAGCAGCCCGCGGTACGCGCGCATCTCCTCCGCGGAGACGTCGTCAAGCAGACCCGCTGCGCCGCCGACGAACACTCGCTGCTCCTCCGCAGCCGGCTGCGTAAGCGCCGTCCGGATCACCTCGATGAACGCGCGCTCGACAGCTGAAAGCGCGGGATCATCGAGCCGCTGGCGGAGCGCCCGCGAGCCCAGCCGCACCCCCGACAGCTGCTCGTTCAGGTACACGCCGGCCCATTCGACGAGCCCGGGATCGACGGGGGCATCGAACGAGAACAAGCGCTTGGTGACCGACCCCGCCGAGGTGATGAGCACCGCCATCAACACCTGGGGCTGGAGCAGCAGCACCTCGACGCGGCGGACGGTCGCCGTCTCGATCGGTGGCGCCGAAACGAGCGCGAGTAGCCGCGTGACCTGCGAGAGCATGTCCGTCGTCGACTGGAGCGCCGCCTCGAGCTCGCTCCTCGGGTCGCCGAGATCGAGGGGGAAGGACGCCGGGCGCGGCTCCAGCCGCTCGAGCAGACGGTCCGCGTAGTAGCGGTAGCCGCGCTCCGTCGGCACGCGCCCGGCTGAGGTGTGCGGGTGCGTGAGCAGGCCGAGCGCCTCCAGCTCGGCGAGCTCGTTGCGTACGGTCGACGGAGAGACGCCGAGGCCCGACCGTTCCGCAAGGCTCTTCGACCCGACCGGTACACCGGTCGCGACGTATTCCTCGACGACGAGTCGAAGGATCTCCCCTTGCCGCTGCGTCAGCTCCCGTTCCATGTGCCGCTCCGTACGAAAGCTTAGGCTCAGGCGAGGAGCTCGGCGGTCACCCCGCCACCGAGATGCCGGCCGCGCGGCGTCAACTGGAGGGTCGCCCCCGCGCGCGTCAGGAGGCCGAGCTGCATGAGCCGATCGAGCGCGTCCGCGTCGATCGCCGCTGCCACGTCCGCGAGCGGCAACGGCTCGTCGAGGCGAAGGCCGAGCATCAAGCGCTCGCGGACGCGTACATCCTCGTCGAGAAGCTCGGGGTCCCTCGGTGGCAGCTCACCGGTCGAAAGAGCCGCGAGGTACCGGGAAAGTCGCGGCCCGTTTCGCCAACGCGCGCCGTCGACCGTCGAGACGGCGCCGATACCGACACCGAGGTAGTCGCGTCCGAGCCAGTACGCGAGGTTGTGGCGCGATCGGAGGTCCCGTCCCGGCTCGATACGGCAGAAGTTCGCCGTCTCGTACCACCGGTAGCCGACGCCGGTCAGCCGCTCGACGACGCGCTCGAAGTACGCCTCCATCGCATCTGCCTGGCGCACGAGCTCCTCGCCCCAGGCGTGCGTGAAGCGAGTCCCGGCCTTCGCCTCAAGCTCGTAGCAGGACAGGTGCTCCGGCCCGAGCGCAAGCGCCTCGGAGATGTCGGCATCGAGAGCGGCGGGGCTCTGGCCGGGGACGCCGTAGACGAGATCGAGCGAGATGTTGTCAAATCCGGCATCACGAAAAGTATGAACCGCACGCCGGACATCGTCCGGCGTGGCGCGCCGCTCGAGCACCGCCAACAGCTCTGGCTGGAAGCTCTGCGCGCCGAGCGAGACCCGCGTGACGCCGCTCTCCCGCAGGAGCGCTGCCAGTGCGGGCGTAACCGTCTCCGGGTTCGCCTCGACCGTCACCTCGTCAGCCTCGGGCAGCGCCGGCAAGGAGACGTGCGAGCTCCGCCGGCTCCGTGAACGTCGGCGTGCCGCCACCGAGGTACACGGTCTCGAGCGGCTCCGCGAGCAGCTCACGCTCCAGCGCAAGCTCGGCGAGCAACGCATCGACGTAGGCCCCGTGCTCCCCCTCGCGGCCGACCGCCGTCACGAAATCGCAGTAGCCGCAGCGGTGGACGCAGAAAGGCAAGTGGACGTACAGGTGCCTGACGCTCCTCACGCCGCAGCCCTCCGCGGCCGCGGCACGAGCTCGCCCGAGCAGTTCGGGCAAACGTGTGCGAGCTCCTTGGCGCAATCGACGCAGAACGTGCACTCGTACGAGCAGATCGTCGCCGGCCCGTCTGGCTCGAGCGCAGTCCCGCAGCGCTCGCAGACGGCGCGCATCTCCAGGCTCATCACTTCTTTCCCCCGTCGAGGTTGAGGACTGCGAGGAAGGCTTCCTGCGGCACCTCGACCGAGCCGACCTGCTTCATCCGCTTCTTGCCCGCCTTCTGCTTCTCGAGCAGCTTGCGCTTGCGCGTGATGTCGCCGCCGTAGCACTTCGCGAGAACGTCCTTCCGCTTCGCCTTGATCGTCTCGCGCGCGATCACGCGCGACCCGATCGCAGCCTGGACGGCGACATCGAAGTGCTGGCGCGGGATCTCCTCGCGCAGCCGGTCGACGAGCAGCCGCCCTCGGACGTACGCCGCGTCGCGGTGCGCGATCAGCGACAGCGCGTCGACAGGCTCGCCCGCGATCAGGACGTCGACACGGACGAGCTCGCCCTCCTTGAAGCCCGCGAAGTCGTAGTCGAAGCTCGCGTAGCCACGCGTCCGCGACTTCAGCTGGTCGTAGTAGTCGAGGACGATCTCGCCGAGCGGGAGGTCGTAGAGCAGGAGCACGCGGTCCTCCGAGAGGTACTCCATGTGGTCGAAGCTCCCCCGCCGCTCGTTCGAGAGCTCCATCACCGGTCCGACGTACTCCTTGGGGACGATGATCGATGCGCGGACGTAGGGCTCCTCGACGCGCTCGAGCTCGCGCGGCATCTCCGACGGGTTGTGTACCTCGAGCGCCTCGCCCACCCGCGTCTCGACGCGGTAGGCGACGTTCGGCGCCGTCACGAGCAGGTCGAGGTCGAACTCCCGCTCGAGCCGCTCTCGCACGATCTCCATGTGGAGCAGGCCGAGGAAGCCGCAGCGGAAGCCGAAGCCGAGTGCCTGCGACGTCTCCGGCTCGTAGAACAGTGACCCGTCGTTGAGCTTCAGCCGCTCGAGCGCGTCGCGCAGCTCGGGGTACTGGTCGGAGTCCGTAGGGAAGAGCCCCGCGAAGACCATCGGCTTCACATCCTTGTAGCCGGGGAGCGGCTCGGCGGCGCCACCGCGGACTGTCGTCAGCGTGTCCCCGACGCGAAGCCGGCTCACGTCCTTGAGCCCTGTGATCACGTAGCCGACCTCGCCCGCGGTGAGCCTCGGCGTCGCGGTCATGGCCGGCCCGAGGAAGCCGAGCTCCTCGGCGTCGAAGCGCGTTCCCGCCGCCATCGCGCGCAGGGCGCCGCCGCTCTCGAACGTCCCGTCGACGACGCGCACGAACGCGACGACCCCGCGGTACTGGTCATAAGCCGAGTCGAAGATCAGCGCGCGCGGGGCCGCGTCGGGGTCGCCCTCGGGCGCTGGGATCCGCTCGACGATGGCGTCGAGCGCCGCCTCCACCCCCTCCCCCGTCTTCGCGGACAGACGGAGCACGTGATCGGACGCGTCGCCGACGAGGTCGGCCACCTCGGCCGCGATCACGTCCGGGCGCGCCTGTTGCAGGTCGATCTTGTTCAGCGCCGGGACGATCTCGAGGTTGTTCTCGATCGCGAGATAGGCGTTCGCGAGCGTCTGCGCCTGGATCCCTTGGGACGCGTCGACGACGAGCAACGCGCCCTCGCACGCAGCGAGCGAGCGCGACACCTCGTACGTGAAGTCGACGTGGCCGGGCGTGTCGATCAGGTTCAGCTGGTGGCCCTTCCAGGCCACGCGCACCGCCTGCGCCTTGATCGTGATCCCGCGCTCGCGCTCGAGCTCCATCGTGTCGAGGAGCTGCTCGCGCATCTCACGCCCCGACACCGTCTCCGTCAGCTCGAGAATGCGGTCCGCGAGCGTCGACTTGCCGTGGTCGATGTGCGCGATGATCGAGAAGTTGCGAATGCGGGTCTGGTCCATGGTCTTACCGGCGATCGTAGCCGTGCCCTCACAGGGCACCGTTCGTCCGGCTGTCTCAGTCAGCCGATGTCGACAAGCCGGGAACCGCGCCCAACTGCTGCATCATCAGCAGGTCGTCACGCACGACCCAATGCTCTGCGATCCGACTCTCTGCGATGCGGTAGATGTGAATGTGCTCGACGGAGAATCGGCAGCCCCGCGGCGTCGGAACGCCTCTGAACACGGTCCCTTCGTACGTGCCGCTCCAACTGGCATGGCACGCAACGAGGTCACCTTCCGCGATGAGAGCGAGAACCGACCAGCGTGAGTCGGGGATGGCGCCGGTGACTCCCTCGATCGCCCGGCGAAACAACTCGAGCCCGACTTCGGCGTCTCGGTCAGGCTGATGGTTCCGCACGAGATATTTGTTCTCGTCCAACGTCATCGTTGTCGATGAACCGCCACGCATCCGCCCGTTGAACGGCATGCAGCCCGAGATCTCATCGGAGACGCAGCAACCGTAGCAACGGCCTCGCCTCCTCCACCCGCAGGAGGAGGCACGCGCCTATGTAGACGACGCCGCCTGCCGTGAGTGCCGCCGCGACGGTCACGAGCTGTGCGCCGAACGAATCCCCGAGGGCGCCGTCGAGGCCCCGCCAGACGCCCCACGAGACGAGGGCGAGCGCACCGGCGGCAATGACGACGCGAGCCCCCACGGCGAGCGTGCGACCGATCTCGATGTCTCCCACGCGGCGGCGGAGCAGGATCGCGAGCGCCACAGCGCCGGCGATGTTGACGACAGAGGTGGCGAGCGGGATTCCCCAGGTGCCGAGCCGGTAGAAGGAGAGGTCGAGGATCGCGTTCAGGCCCAGGTTCGCGAGCGCGACCGCCGTCGGCAGCCACGCCGACTGGAGGCCGAAGAACGAGCGGTTGAGCAGAAGCATCGCGCCGTTGAACGTGAGCCCGAGCGAGAACGCCGCGAGACAGGAGGCGACGACGTCCGTCTGCTCGGCGGTGAACGCGCCACGCTGGTAGACGAGCTGGACGATCGGCTGCGCGAGGACGGCGCAGAAGACGCTTGCGGGAACGAGCAGGAAGGCGATCTGGCGGAGCCCCTCCCCGACCGTGCGCCGGAAGCGCCCGATGTCCCCAGCGGCGGCGAACCGGGAGAGCGACGGGAAGAGGACGGTTGCGACGGCGACGGAGAAGAGGCCTTGCGGAAGCATGTAGAGGCGGAAGGCGGCGTCGATCGCGGCCGGCGCGAGAGCCGGGTCGAGGAGGTTCGACGCGAACAGCGTGTCGACGAAGGCGTTGAAGTTGATCAGCCCGAGGCCGATCGTCACCGGCAACATCAGCACGAACACCCGCTTCACTGCCGGGTCGCGCCAGTTGACGGCGGCGCGCAGCCGCCCGTCGAGGCCGCGGAGCCAGGGCAGCGGCATCAGCACCTGGATCACCGTGCCGACGAGGATCGAGCCGGCGTAGACGTAGAGCTTCCCGTCCTCCGAGTCGGCGCGCGGCACGCCGATCACGAGACCGGCGATGATCGCGAGGTTCCACGCGATCGGCGTCAGGGCAGGGATCGTGAACCGCTCGTAGCTGTTCAGCAGGCCGACGAAGACGCCCGAGATGCCGAGCAGCGTCACGATCGGGAACAGGATCCGCGTCAGCGTCACCGTCAGGTCCTCCGTCCCGATCGGGATCCCGAACGGCGCCACGACGAGCGGCGCGAGGATCATGCAGAGCGCGGTGATCCCGCCCAGGCCGAGCAGGAGGATCCAGAACAGGCTCGAGGCGACCGCCCATGCACGGCGACGCTCTCCCTTGACGAGCAGCTCGCTGAACACGGGCACGAACGCGGACGTGAAGGCCATGTCGGCGACGAGCGCGCGAATCAGGTTCGGAACCTGGAAAGCGATCGTGAAGGCGTTGATGTCGCCGGCGACGCCGAAGTAGTTCCGCGCGACGATCTCGCGGACGAGCCCGAGAACGCGCGAGAGGCCGGTGGCGATGCCGAAGATCGCCGCCGAGTGCGAGAGGCGGCGTCGCTTGCCGAGCGCGTCCGGCTCGGCGGACGGAGTCGGCTCGACCGTCTCCTGAGTCACGGGCCGATCACGCGGAGAACAGGATAGGCAGGGGCTCGGAACCGCCATGAGGAACGCGCCTTGCTGCTACGATCCCTCGGCCCGCTCAGCGGGCTCTCTTTTTCGTTATGCCGAACATTCGCCAGCAGAAGAAGCGCGTCCGCACGGCCGGCCGCGAGCACGCGGAGAACATCCGCTACCGCTCGACGGTGCGAACGCTCACACGACGCCTCAGCGACGCGGTCGAAAGCGGCGACCAGGCAGAGGTCGAGGCCGCGCACCGCGAGCTCGTGCGCACGATCGACAAGGCGACGGCGAAGGGCGCGCTCCACCGAAACACCGCGGGCCGCCGCAAGGCGCAGGCCGCGAAGCTCGTCTCCGGCGTAGCCTCCTAGCTAGCTCTTCCGCCGCTCCGCGTCACGTCGACGAGCGCGCGCGTCAGCTCGAGCTCGTCCGGCAGCCGGCTGCCGCCCTTGATCGCGACGTCGAGATCGGCGAGGCGGACGGTCGCCGAGCGCAGCTCGTCGAGATCCCAGTGCTCGGCCTGGGCGTACGCCTTGCGCACGGGGAACTCACTGCGCCGCTTCAGCCGCTTCGCCGCCTCGGCCGGGCGGATCCCTTCGGCGGCGAACGCGCTGCATGCCGACACGAGAGCGACGTGGTCGGAGAGCGCCCACGCGAGACCGCTCGGCGTCCCCCCGCGGCGGAGCATCCGGTCGGACGCGTCCAGCACGCCCCTCACGTCGTGCGCGCCCCACGCGTCCGTCAGCGTCCACGGCTTGACGGGTCCGCGCGGCGCGACCATCTCCTCGACATCCTCGGCGGTGAGCTCGCCGCCCGCAGCCCAGAGCGCGAGCTTCTCCACCTCGAGCCGCAGCTCGTCGGTGTTCTCTCCGACGAGATCGAGCAGCAGGCGGCACGCGTCGGGTTGCGCTTTCGCGCCGAGATCCTTGAACTGCGCGACCACCCAGGCGGTCAGCTTCTTCTTCTCCGCCTCGTAGACGAGGACGTCGCCCACCTTCGCGCACGCCTTCCCGAGCGGCGAATCCTTCTTCACCTCCTCGCCGACGAGCGCGAGCACCGTGTCGGGCGTCGGCGCCTTCAGGTAGTCGACGACCGCCTTGACGTCTGCCGCCTTCCACCCGCCGACCATGCGGTCGTCGCGGTTCCGGTGGCCGTCGACCTCGCTCACGAGCACGAGTCGGCCCGTCGCTGCGAAGAGCCCGAGAGCGTTGCACGAAGCGACGACCTCATCGCCGCTCGTCTCCTCGGCCGAGAAGTGCTCTGTGCCCTCGGCGTCGAAACGCTGGCGGAGGCGCTCGACCGCTCGCTGGATCTTCGGCCGGTCGCCGCCGGTGATCAGGTAGACGGGCTTCAGCGGATCGGCCACGTCCCCAGCCTAGTGCTCCGTGGCGACGGTGATGCGCCGCCCGTCCGACTCGACCGTCACGGCTCCGTCCTCGTCCGTTCGGTAGACGGCCAGCCCGGGCGACGCATGGAGTGCAGCGAGCGTCTCGGGCGTCGGGTGACCGTAGGTGTTGTCCGCGCCAACGGAGATCACGGCGATGCGCGGCCGCAGATCCTCGAGCAGCTCCGCCAGGCCGGCGTCGGCCGAGCCGTGGTGGGAGACCTTGAGGATCTCGACCGGGGGAAGCCGGAGGGGCAGTAGGACGTTCGACTCCGCGTCCGCGGCGAAGAGCGCGTCGGTCTGCCCGTACGACACGAGCAGGACGGTCGCATCGTCGTTCGGGTTGTCGCTCGGCAATCCCGGCCCGTCGGGCCACAGCACCCGGATCCGCAGCCTGCCGATCCGAAACGCCACCCCGGGCCGTGCCGTGACGATGCGGTCGTGTTGCGCGCGGGCGGCCGCGATGGCCGCGCGCTCGTCCGGGCCGGTCGCCGCGATGCGTGGATCGAGCACGACTTGCGCTGGCGTCGATGCGAGCACTTCAGCGGCACCTCCGACGTGGTCTCGTTCCGGATGTGTCAGCACGACCACGGAAAGCGAGCGGACACCGTGCCGTCGTAGCTGCGCGGCCACGTGGGCTTCGGGCGGCCCTTCGTCGACGAGCACGGCTCCCTCAGGTACCTGGATCAACGCCCCGTCGCCCTGACCGACGTCGAGAAATGTGATTCGCAAGCCGTTCGGCGGGGGTGGCGAACTTGCGTGCGGGAGCATGTGCCAGCCCGCAAAGCCCGCAAGCGCGACGACCGCCAGGGCGATTCCCGCCTCGGCAGCGTCTCCTGACGCTCCTCGCCCCCACCCACGCGAAGACGATCGCCGCGACAATGCCGAGCATCTGCAGCGCGCCGATCCGCGCGTACGGCAGGCCGGCGACCAGCCGCGCGCACGCAGACAGGTACGCAGCAAGCCATCCGTCGAGCGAGGCGACCAACGTCGCTACGTCGGGCAGAAGGGGATAGACGACGGCGGAGAGCAGTCCGAGCCCGAGCAATGGCGCGACCACGGGCGCCGCAAGCGCGTTGCTGAACACGGAGTAGGCCGGCACCGACCCGAACTGCACGAGCAGGATCGGCGCCGTCACAGCGCCACAGGCTGTCGAGACGGCCACCACGCCCGCGACGACGCCGGGCAGTGGATAGCCCTCGAGCAGCCGCATGAGAGGCGGCACGAGAACGAAGATCGCCGCGACGGCCGCGAACGAGAGCTGGAAGCCCGCGTCGAGGAGGTTGTACGGGCTCCAGACGAGCAGCACCAGGGCGCCGACCAGGAGAAACCACCAGCGATCGCGCTCGCGGGCACAGATCCACGCGAGGGAGGTCAGGGCGCCGGCGACACCTGCGCGGACGACGGAAGGTTGTGCGCCGACCGCCATCACATAGGCGCCGATCGCGGCGAGCGCACCGACTTCGCCGACGAGACGCGGGATCCCGAGGAGCCAGGCGAGCAGCAGCACGCCTCCGGCCACGAGCGCGACGTTCGACCCCGAGACCGCCAGCAGGTGGTAGAGGCCCGATGCCCGGAAATCATCCCGCAGGGAGTCGGTCAGCCCCTCGTCCTCTCCGAGGACGATGCCGAGCAGGACCGCGCGCCGTTCTCCGGTCGTCCCGGACGCAATGGCGGTGTCGATCGAGCCGCGTACACGGTCTGCGAACCCGGTCAGCCCGCCTCGGTGACCGACGACACGCCAGTCTCGACCGCGCACGACCACGTGGACGCCGTGGCGACGAAGCCACGTCCGTTCATCGAAGCCGTCGTCCGGTCCGCGCGGCGCGACGAGCGTCGCCGTCAGCCCGAGCACGGCGCCCTGAGGCGGCGCCCGCCCGAGTGGAAGCTCGAGCAAGACAGGCTCTCGGATCCGCTGCGCCCCGAACCGCTCGATGCGGGCGGGTATGCGTAGCGTGAAGAGCGATCGCCGAGCCGGTCCAGTGACGACGACGGTGGCGCGATCGATGTGGCCGAGCTCGGCCGACAGCGGGCTACGGTCGATGGCGGCTAGCCGCGCGCTCCCGACCCATAGCCCCCCGAGCGCCAGACCCACCGCCAGCAGGACGAAGCGCACGCGTGGAGCCCCGAGCGACGTAACGCCGGCCACGACCGCGAAGAGAGCAGCCTCGCGTCCGATGCGGATCGCATTCGCCGCGGCGATCCCGCAACAGAGCGCAGCGAGCAAGACATGCTGTGGGTAGCGGGCGATGTGCGCGCTCACGGGACGACAAGATCCTTGAGCGTGTCGATGCGTGCCGGACCGATGCCGGGGACCGCATCGAGCTCCTCGACAGACCGAAAGGCGCCGTGCTCGGTGCGGTAGTCGACGATCTTCTGGGCCGTCACCGGCCCCACGCCAGGCAGCTCGTCGAGCTGCTCGACCGTGGCGGCGCTCAGGCTCACCGGCCCCGCGGGCTGCGTGCTCTCCACCGACGCAGCGACTCCGGCGGGCGTCGACCTCGGGACGAGCACCTGCTCCCCGTCGACCAGCGGCGCAGCGAGGTTGACCGCCTCCAGGTTTGCTTTTCGCGTAGCCCCTCCCGCCCGGGCCAGCGCGTCGGCGATGCGGGAGCCGTCCTTCAGCCGGTAGAGGCCCGGCTCACGGACGGCCCCTGCCACGTGGACGACGAGCTTCGGCCGCGCCGTCTGTGCCGCTCCCTGCACGCGCACCGCGATGGGAGCCGGGGTCGCGGCCGGCGCCGAATGCCCGAGCCACCGGACCGCGAGCAGCAGCGCGACCGCGACTCCGAGAACGAGCGTGATCGCCTGGCGCCGTGAGATCGGCAGCGGTGACACGTCTCCCATCGTGACAACGCGCTCGACGCGCGACTGCGCTGACTTTGCGCCGAATCTGCTGCAGGCCTAGACGACGAAGTTGACGAGCTTGCCGGGCACGACGACCGTCTGCCTCATCTCTGCGCCGTCGAGGTAAGGCTGTGCCCTGGCCGATGCCTTTGCCAGCTCGACGAGCTCGTCGTCGGAGAGCGACGCCGGCACGACGAAGCGGTCGCGCACGCGGCCGTTGACCTGGACCACGAGCTCGAATGTGTCGCGCTCGAGCATCGCCTCGTCGGCCACCGGCCACGCCACCTTCCACAATCGCTCCTCGTGCCCGAGCGCCTGCCACAGCTCCTCCGTGACGTGCGGCGCGTAGGGCTGGATCAACGATACGGCCGTCTCCGCGGCGAAGCGCGCAGCCGGATCCGAGGTGTTGCGCGAGAGCTCGTTCGCGAGCTCCATGATCGCGGAGATGGCGGTGTTGTACGAGAGGCGTCGCTCGATGTCGTCCGTGACCTTCGCGATCGTCGCGTGCGTCTTGCGTGCGAGCAGCGTGTCTGCGCCAGAGTCGCCCTCCTCGCCTGCAGCGACCTCGTGCACGAGCCGCCACAGCCGGCGCAGGAAGCGCACGATGCCCTCGATCCCCGTGTCCGTCCACTCCATGTCCTGGTCGGCGGGCCCGAGGAAGAGGATGTACAGCCGCACCGCGTCCGCCCCGTGCGCGGCGACGAACGGGTCCGGGCCGAGAACGTTGCCCTTCGTCTTCGACATCTTCGTGCCGCCCAGCTGCACCCAGCCCTGGTGGAACACCGTCGAGAAGGGCTCGCGGAACCCGACGAGGCCCATCTCGTTCAACACTTTGACGAAGAAGCGCGAGTAGAGCAGGTGCCCGGTCGTGTGGTCGATGCCGCCGATGTACTGGTCGATCGGGCACCAGTAGTCGACGACCTCGCGGCCGAACGGCGCCTCGTCCGAGTGGGGATCGACGTAGCGGAGGAAGTACCAGGACGAGTCGACGAACGTGTCCATCGTGTCCGCCTCGCGCGTCCCTGGCTTGCCGCACTTCGGGCAGGGCACGTGGAGCCATTCGGTGTTAGACGCGAGCGGCGGCACGCCCTTCGGCCGGTAGTCCTCGACCTCGGGCAGGAGCAGTGGCAACTCGTCGTCGGGCACGGGCACCATGCCGCAGTCCTCGCAGTAGACGATCGGGATCGGGCAGCCCCAGTAGCGCTGGCGCGAGAAGCTCCAGTCGCGGAGACGGTAGGAGACGGTCGGCTCTGCCTTTCCCTGCGCGCGGAGCCACTCGACGATCGCGGTCTTCGCCTCCTCCGCGGGCGTCCCGTCGAACTGCTCCGAGTTGACGAGCGTGCCGTCCTCCGAGATCACCTCGACGATCGGCAGGCCGAACGTCTCCGCGAACTCCCGGTCGCGCTCATCGTGGGCGGGCACGGCCATGATCGCGCCCGTGCCGTACTCCATCAGGACGTAGTCCGCGACCCAGATCGGGATCTCGGCGCCGGTGGCCGGGTTCGTCGCATGGAGGCCGGTGAAGACTCCCGTCTTGACGTCCTCGCCCGCGCGCTCCTCGCCGCGCTTGGCGGCCGTGTGCTTCGCGTACGCCTGCACCTCGTCGTTTCCGATCCGCTCCACGAGCGGGTGCTCGGGCGCGAGCACAAAGAACGTCGCGCCGAACAGCGTGTCCGGCCGTGTCGTGAACACGGGCACGTCCTCGCCGAGCTCGTCGACGCGGAAGCGGAGCTCGGCGCCCTCCGAGCGGCCGATCCAGTTCCGCTGGATCGTCTTCGTGCGCTCGGGCCAGTCGTGGCCGGGCGGCAGGTCGTACTCGAGCAGCTCGTCGGCGTAGTCCGTGATCTTGAAGAACCACTGCTCGAGATTCCGCGCCTCTACCTCCGCTCCGCAGCGCTCGCAGTGGCCGTCGACCACGTACTCGTTCGCGACGACCGTCTGATCGTTCGGGCACCAGTTGACCGGCGCCGCCTTCCGGTACGCGAGGCCGCGCTCGAAGAAGCGGAGAAAGAGCCACTGCGTCCACTTGTAGAAGCCGGTCTCGTGCGCCGAGACCTCGCGGTCCCAGTCGATCGCCCACCCGAGGCGCTTCATCTGCGCGCGGATGATCTGGATGTAGTGATCCGTGATCTCGCGCGGATGGCCGCCTTCACGAATGGCGGCGTTCTCGGCGGGAAGACCGAACGAGTCGAAGCCCATCGGCCGCAGCACGCGCCAGCCTGAGCGGCGGCGCAGGTGCGTGAGCACGTCGCCCATCGTGTAGTTGAGGACGTGTCCCATGTGCAGGGTCCCTGACGGGTAGGGGAGCATCTCGAGCTGGTACCAGTGGCGCTCGTCCGCGCCCTCGCCCGGGGCGGGGTTCGGCGTCGAGAAGGCGCGCTCGTCCTCCCAGACGCGCTGCCACTTCGCCTCGATCGCCTGTGGCTCGTACTGCGGTATGTCCGTCATTTCGTCCTGCCCTGCTCTCTTATGCGCCTGGGAACAAAAAAGCCTCTCATCTGAGAGGCCGTGGGCAGCTGTCGCGGCGGGGCCGCGATGCCACCTGCTCTATGCGAGAAGCTTCACCATCCTGTTTGCAGTTTAGCGCCTGCTAGCGTCGGCGTCATGGTGGCCGAGCAGCCCACGATCACGCCGACGACGAACGGGCCGTACCGCGTCGAGTGGGTGACGGCGCTCCGGAACTCGCGCGGCGAAGAGCTCGCGGTGAAGGAGGAGATGTACCTCTGCCGCTGCGGCGGCTCGCAGAACAAGCCGTTCTGCGACGGCACGCACCGCAAGAACGGCTTCCGCGGGCGGCGCGTGACGCGCCGGCAGATCGAGCGCCGCCGGCCGTACGTCGGGCGCGAGGTGACGATCACGGACAACCGCTCGATCTGCGCACATGCAGGGTTCTGCACGAGCGAGCTGCGCGCCGTGTTCAAGAGCGGTCGCAAGCCGTGGATCGCGCCCGACGAGGCAGACGTGGAGGCGATCGCGACGACGATCCTCAAGTGCCCTTCCGGCGCCCTCGCGTACGAGATCGACGGCATCGCGTTCGGCGACCAGGAGCGCGCGCCGACGATCACCGTCTCGAAGGACGGCCCCTACTACGTCACGGGCGCGGTCGAGCTGCTCCACCCGCGGGGCTCCACGGCCCGTCGCGCGAGCGCTTCGCGCTCTGCCGCTGCGGCCAGTCGAAGAACAAGCCGTTCTGCGACGGGACGCACTGGTACGTCGGCTTTCGCGACCCGAAGAACTGACCGTGCTCGATCTCCTTCCCGACTCCGCGCGGATCGAGGGCGGCGAGCTCGTCCTCGGCGGGCTCGGCGCGAGCGCGCTCGCCGAGGCGCACGGCACCCCGCTCGTCGTCTACTGCGAGGAGACCCTGCGTGCGCGGGCACGGGCGTACCGCGAGGCGGCGCCGGAGGCGTCCGTCCTCTACAGCGTCAAGGCTTTCCCGAACGTCGCCGTGCTGTCGCTGTTCCGCGACGAGGGGCTCGGCGCGGAGGCGTCGACGCTCGGCGAGCTCGCGTATGCACGCGCCGCCGGGATCGGCGGAGACGCGCTCGTGCTCGACGGCAACAACAAGGCGGACGAGGAGCTGCGCGCCGGCGCGGAGGCGGGCTGCCTCGTCGTCCTCGACGCGCCCGACGACGCGGAGCGGGCGGCAGCCGCGGGCGTCGAGCGGGTGCTCGTTCGCGTGACTCCGGGAATCGACGCCGACACGCACTGGGCCGTCCAGACGGGCCACCGCGGCTCGAAGTTCGGGCTCACGCCGGAGCAGGCGGCGGAGACGATCGGCCGCTGCACCGGGCTCGGGCTGACGGCGGAGGGGCTCCACGTCCACATCGGCTCGCAGCTGCTCGACGTCGGCGCAGAGCGGATGACAGTCGACTGGCTCGCCGCGTTCGCCGCCGACTGCCGGGCGGACCTCGGCTGGACGCCGGCCGTCGTCGACCTCGGCGGCGGGCTCGGCATCCGCTACGCGGAGGACGATCCGGGGCTCGAGCCTCAGACGTTCGTGCGCGCGCTCCTCGAGCGGCTCGCGCACGCCTGGTCGCTCCACGACCTGCCGGCGCCGCGCGTGATCCTCGAGCCGGGACGCTCGCTCGTCGGACGGGCGGGCGTGACGCTCTACCGCGTCGGTGCGATCAAGCAAGCGTCCGAGAACGTCACCTACGTCGCCGTCGACGGCGGCATGTCCGACAACCCGCGGCCGCAGCTCTACGGCGCAAGGCACACGGCGCTGCTCGCGAACCGGGCGGACGAGGAAGTCGGCCGGATCGTTCGCGATCTGCGGCAAGCACTGCGAGTCGGCGGACGTGATGATCGAACGGGCGCCGCTTCCCGAGCCGCACCGCGGCGACGTGCTCGCGGTCGTGGCCACCGGGGCGTACACGCTCGCGATGAGCTCAAACTACAACGCGCTGCCGCGGCCGGCCGCCGTCCTCGTCGCGAACGGTGAGGCGCGCGTGATCCGCCGCCGCGAGACGGTCGACGACCTGCTGCGGCTGGAGGCGGAGTGAGCGAGCACACGGTTCTCGTCTGGTCCGACTACATCTGACCGTTCTGCCGCGTCGGCCAGGTCACGGCCGACTGGCTGGAGCACCAGGTCGGTGCCCGCGTCACATGGCTTCCCTTCGACCTCCACCCCGAGTATCCCGAGGACGGCCTGCCGCGCGCCAACCTGCTCGCGCGTTACGGCGAGGCGGGGATCGAACGTGTCCGGCGGATGTTCGAGGAGCACGGCCTCGCGTACAACCCGAACCCCGAGGTCGTCCCGAACACGATGCGCGCCCTACGCGTGACCGAGCTCGGACGCGAACGCGGGCTCCAGCGCGCGGTGCACGACCGGCTGATGGACGCCTACTGGGACGAGTCGAGGAACATCGGCGATCCCGAGGAGGTGCGTGCACTCGCCGTCGAGGCCGGCCTAAACGCCGATGAGGTCGCCGATGTGCTCGGGAGCGACGAGTACGCCGACCGGGTACGCACCTCGACGGGAGAAGCACAGGCGCTCGGCATCACCGGGATCCCGGCATTCGTCCTCGACGACCGGCTGCTGATCCTCGGTGCCCAACCGCGGGAGGTGTTCGAGCGCGCCTATGCGCAGCTCGCGGAGTGAGCCATCAGCGCCTGGTCGTTCGTATGATCGCGCCGACCCAACCAAGGAGGCATGTCATGGACTACGAGGCGCTCATGCGGCAGGCGTACGACCACCTCAACGCCGGTGACCTCGAAGGGTTCGGCGCGATGCTCGACGACGACATGGTCGAGCACGAGGAAGCAGCAGGCCTTCCCCAGAACAAGGACGGCGTGATCCAGTTCTTCCAGATGTTCCGCGCGGCGTTCTCGGACCTGAGGATGGACGTCGAGGACCTGGCGATGGCCGGCGACCGGATTTGGACGCGCGTGCGGATCACCGGCACGAACGACGGCGAGTTCATGGGGATGCCCGCGACGGGCAAGTCCGTCGACTTCCAGGGCATCGACATCGTCCGTATCAGCGACGCGGGGAAGGCTGTCGAGCACTGGGGCGTCACCGACACGATGGCGATGATGCAGCAGCTCGGCGCCGTTCCGACGCCGGCGTAGCGCGATCGAGGAAGCTCGCTCGAGAGCCGGCGCCACCGCGAGGCGGCGCCGGCTCGTTTCGACTAGAAGTTGAGTCCGACCTGGACGAGCCTGTATCCGGCGATGCCGGCGAGCTCGGGGTCGCCCTTGCGGTACGCCTTCACGAAGAACTGCAGGTTCTGGAACGGCTTCATGTGCTTCATGTCGCTGGTGGGAGGCATCGAGTACTGCACCCAGCCCTCGGTGCTCGTGGACGAGTTGTCGCCGCCGTCTACGACGCGAGGAGTCGCCCGGATGAACACGATCGCGCCGCGCACGACGTAACCCTGCGTGCTCTTCACCTTGATCTGCGCAAGCACGTTCTGCGACGTCGAGGTCAGCGGGTTCGGTGAGAACTTCACCTGGTCGACGATCAGCCTCTCCCCCTTGGGCACATCCTTGACGTCAATCGACTTGGCCCCGTCAGGGAGGGTGATGATGCCGCTGTTCGCGTCCTGGACGACAGAGGTCTGCGGCGAGTAGGCGTCGCCCTGGCCGCGTGCGTTCTTGGCAATCACGCGCGTGCGGAGCGTCTTGTCGAAGTCGGCTTGCTTCAGCTTGTACGACGCCTCGGTCGCGCCGTCGATCGCCTTGCAGGCGTTCCCCTCCTTGTCGCAGCGCTGCCACTTGTACGAGTACGTGATCGGCTGGTCGCCCGTCCAGGTGCCTGTGGTGGTCTTCAGCGTCTGACCGACGAGCGCACTGCCACTGATCACCGGCGGGAATGTCGAAGCCGGCTTGTCATTCGGCTGTACCACGACGGACGTCGGTGCCGACGTCGCCGTGGTCGAGCCTGCGCTGTTCTTCGCCTTGACCCGGAAGCGGATCCGCTTGCCCAGATCATCCGAGCGCACCGTGTACGTCACATCCGTCTCGCCGCCGATGTTCTGGCAGGTTGCAGACGAGGAGTCGTCGGGGGGGTCCTTCTTGCACTGGAGCCACTGGTACGAGTACGTGATGTCCTTCGTGCTCTGCCAGAGCCCGCGATTTCCATGTAGCGCGCCGCCGACGACAGCCGGCCCCGAGATCGTGGGCTCGGCGGCGAGCGTCGGACCGGCGAGCGAGCGGGCCGAGCCGTTCGCCACGCCGACGAGCGCCATGATCGCGAGCGCGAGAGCAGCGAAGATTGGCATTCGAGCACGATGGCCCGATCGTGATGTGACCATGAGATTCCTCCTGTCGAAGAATGGGGCGGCAGCGGTCCGGGGGCAGCCGTACTACCCAGGGTAACCCGATGCGCGCCACGCTAAACGGGGGAGAACGCCGCAGGATCCGTCACCGGGACCTGGCAGGCGAAGCGTTCGCAGACATAGACGGCCGGCTTGCCGTCGACGAGGCCCTTGCCCGCGAGGAGCGGCACCTCCTCTGACGGCCCGAAGGCGACGGCGGCCGTCGGGTCGTACAGCGCGAGGGCGGCCCGGGCCACGGCATCGTCCGGGGAGCCAACGATCGCGATCTCGCGCGGCGGCGCGAAGTGCAGCGCGAGCGCGCAGAGCGCCCAGCCGAAGCCGGTCGGCGCGCGCGCCATCAGGTCACGCGCGAGGCGCAGCACCGACACGGCGTGGCGCTCGAGCTCGTCGTCTCCGTAGATGCGTCCGAGCCGAAGAAGAACGTACGCGAGCATCGAGCTGCCAGACGGGATCGGGTTGTCGTCGAGATCCTTCGTCCGCACGACGAGCTCCTCGCCGTCGACGGGCGTGAGGAAGAAGCCTCCCCGCTCGACGTCTGCGAACAGCTCGATCGCGAGGAGCGCGAGCCTGCGGGACTCCTCGAGCCACCGGAGCTCGCCGGTCGCGACGTGCAGCTCGTAGAGCCCGTTTGCGACGTTCGCGTAGTCGTCGAGGAAGCCCGAGCCGGTCGCGCGGCCCGCGCGAAAGCTCCGGTGCAAGCGGCCGTCCTTGGATAGCGGCCCGAGGAGGAACTCGCCGAGATTCCGTGCCGCGTCCCGCCAGTCCACCCTGTCGAGCCTGCGCGCCGCCTCCGCGAGCCCGGCGAGCGCAAGTCCGTTCCACGACGCGATCGCCTTGTCGTCGAGACCGGGCTGAGGCCGCTGCTCGCGGGTAGCGAGCAGCTCGGAGCGGAGCGCGTCTTCCAGCTCGCCGCGAACGATGAAGCGGCCGTGCTCGAACGGCTGCAGCAACTCCGCGGGCACTTCGCCCGGAAGCCACGTGTACGTGAGCCCCTCGACGCCATCCGTGTCGGCGTCCTGCGACGAGGCGAACGCACCATCCGGAAGGAGCAGGTCGCGCAGCATGTACTCCACCGTCTGCTCCGCGACCGCCCGATAGCGCTCCTCGCCCGTCACGAGCCAGCCGTGGAGGTACACCGGCACGAGCAGCGCGTTGTCGTAGAGCATCTTCTCGAAGTGCGGCACGAGCCAGTCGTTGTCGACCGCATAGCGGTGGAAGCCGCCACCGACGACGTCGTACATGCCGCCCGCAGCCATCGCGTCGAGCGTCGGCGTCACCATCTCCAGCTCGCCGCGGCGGAGGAGGAGCTCGAGGACGGAGTGCGGCGGGAACTTGGGCGCCCGTCCGAACCCGCCGGATCCCGTATCGAACACGGCCCTCAGGTTGCGCGCGGCCTCGCCGAGCAGCGATTCGGTGAGCGGCTCGCTCGACGGGTGGCGACGCGACGACTGCTCGATCGCCGCGACGAGCTCTCCCGCGGAGCGCGTGACGTCAACGCGGCGCTCGGCGTACGCAGAGGCGACGGCATCGAGCACCTGGCGGAAGCTCGGCAGCCCGTGGCGCGGCTCGGGCGGGAAGTACGTGCCGCCGTAGAACGGCCGTCCTTCGGGTGTGAGGAAGACGGTCATCGGCCAGCCGCCGTGCCCGGTCAGCGCGACGACGGCGTCCATGTAGATCGCGTCGAGGTCCGGCCGCTCCTCGCGATCGACCTTGACGCTGACGAAGCGCTCGTTCATCAGCGCGGCGGTCTCGGCGTCCTCGAACGACTCGTGCTCCATCACGTGGCACCAGTGGCAGGCCGCGTAGCCGATCGAGAGCAGGATCGGCCGGTCCTCGTCGCGCGCGCGGGCGAGCGCCTCCTCTCCCCACGGGTACCAGTCGACCGGGTTCTCCGCGTGCTGGAGGAGATACGGGCTCGTCGACTCAGCCAGTCGATTCACGGACTGTCCTCGTCAGCTCGCTGGGGGAACCTCCCGGTTTCCCCAGACCCTTTCCCCTGGTCCGCTTCGCGGACAGGCGGCTCCGCCGCCCCCTTCCGACGACGCTGCAGCCAGCGGACGAGCTCGACGGCACCGGCGACGGAGAACGCGATCAGGAGCGCGGCGATCAGCCCCTTCCACGGCGCATCCTCGAACGACTTCCCACCGATGTACCCGAGGAGCGCCGCGTAGGACGCCCAGATGACGGCGGCGATCGCGTCGAAGGTCGCGAACCTCCGCCAGCGCATCTCGAGGGCGCCGGCGGAGAGCGTGACAGCCGTCCGGCCGCCGGGGATGAAGCGGGCGATGATGATGATCTCCCCGCCCCGCTCGTCGAGCTGGCGTTCGGCCCAGCGCAGCCGTCCTCTCGCCTTCTCCGACGAGAAGAAGCGCCGCTCGACGCGGTCGCCGTAGCGATGCCCGATGAAGTACGCGGTGTTGTCGCCGCAGAAGGCGCCCGCCGCCGCGAAGACGATGATCAGGCCGAGCTGCATGTCACCGGCGGACGCGAGCACACCGGCGGTGATCACCATCGTCTCGCTCGGGACGAGCGGGATGATCGCGTCGAAGTACGCGACGGCGAACAGGAGCGGGTAAGTCCACCAGGCGCCAGAGACGAGGTCGATCAGCTGCTGGAACATCGGTGGTGAAGACTATGCAGGTGGCGTTCCTCCCCCTCGACGGCGTGCGGGTGATCGACGTGACGACGTCGCTCGCCGGGCCTTATTGCACCGAGGTGCTGGCCGCGCTCGGCGCGGACGTCGTCAAGGTCGAGCCGCCGTCGGGAGACGAGGCGCGGACGTGGGGGCCGCCGTTCTGGGGCGACGAGAGCGCGATGTTCCTCGCGATGAACGCGGGCAAGCGCTCGCTCGCGCTCGACCTCCGGCGAGGCACGGACGTGCTGCTGAGGCTCGCAGACGGCGCCGACGTGTTTCTCCAGAGCCTGCGGCCGGGCCATGCCGAGGAGCGCGGCTTCGGGCCGGATGCGCTGCGCGAGCGGAACCCCCGGCTCGTCTACGGGACGATCAGCGCGTTCGGCGGCACCGGTCCGTGGAGCGCGCTGCCGGGCTACGACCCGCTGGCGCAGGCAGCGGGCGGCATCCTCTCGGTGACGGGCGAGCCCGATCGGCCGGGCGTCCGCGTTGGCGTCTCGCTGGTCGACCAGGGCACGGGCATGTGGGCGGCGCTCGGCGTGCTCGCCGCGCTGATGGAGCGCGAGCGCACCGGCGAGGGCAGCACGGTCGACGTCTCGCTCTACGAGACGGCGATCGCGTACATGGCGTACCACCTCACCGGCTACCTCGGCTCGGGTGTCGTGCCCGGGAGAACGGGCACCGGCTTCCCGTCGATCGCGCCGTACCAGGTCTTCCGTACGGCGGACGGCGCGCTGATGGTCGCGGCGGCGAACGACCGTCTGTTCGTCGCGGCTCTGCGAGGCGCTGGGCATGCCGGAGCTCGCCAGCGACGCGCGGTTCGCGACGAACCCGCTGCGCGTCGAACATCGCGATGCGCTCGTCTCGCTCCTCGCCGATCGCTTCGTCACGAAGAGCACGGACGCGTGGCTTTCGGCGCTCGCGGAGGCGGGCGTGCCAGCCGCGCCCGTCCAGAACGCGGCGCAGGTCGCAGAGGCGGAGCAGACGGCCGCGCTCGGCATCCTCCAGGAGCTCGGCGGCGTCCGCATCCCGGCGCTCCCCCTCTCGTCCGATGGTGAGCGGGTCGTGCACCGCGCACCGCCTCCCGCGCTCGGGGCCGACACCGCGGCGATCCTCGCCGATGCGGGGTACTCGGAGCCCGAGATCGACGACCTCGTCGCGGCGGGAATCGTTAGGCTGGCATCGTGAGCGTCACGCTGCTCGTCGGGACGAGGAAGGGCCTCTTCCAGCTCCACTCGGACGACCGGCGTTCGTGGACCCTTGACGAGCCGACGCTCGAAGGCTGGGACATCCTCCACGCGATCGTCGACAAGCGGGACGGCACGCTCTACACGGCCGCGAACACGTATCCGTACGGCGGCACCGTCCAGCGCTCGAGCGACATGGGCAAGACGTGGGAGCGCACCGAGGAGATCGGTCTGCCGGAGGAGACGGGCCTGACGCTCGAGAAGACGTGGCACGTGCGGCCGGGCAACGAGCCCGGTGAGCTCTGGCTCGGCGCCGCTCCCGGCGCGTTGCTCCGCTCGACCGACGGCGCGAAGACGTTCGAGACGGTCATGAGCCTCACCCAGCACGAGACGCGAGACCAGTGGAATCCCGGCGCTGGCGGCATGTGTTGCCACTCGATCCAGCTCGACGCAACGAATCCCGAACGGATGTACATCGCGATCTCCGCAGCGGGCGCATTCCGCACGGACAACGGTGCGGAGTCGTGGCGGCCGATCAACAAGAACGTCTCCGCCGGCTTCATGCCCGATCCGTATCCCGAGGTCGGTCAGTGCGTCCACAAGCTCCTTGCGCATCCCACGAAGCCTGAGCGTCTGTGGCAGCAGAATCACTGCGGCGTCTACCGCTCTGACGACCACGGCGACACGTGGGAGCGACTGGACGGCAACGGCCTTCCAGGCGAATTCGGCTTCCCGATCCTGATCCACCCGAACGACCCGGACGTCGCCTGGGTGATCCCCGAGGTCGGAGCCGAGAACCGCGTCACCGCGAACGGCCGACTCGGCGTCTACCGCACGCGCGACGCGGGCGCCTCGTGGGAGTTACTGACTAACGGACTGCCTGACCAGGCGTGGACGGGCGTCCTGCGAGAGGCATCGTCGTCTGACGGTCTCGACCCCGTGGGCCTCTACTTCGGCACGCAGGGCGGCTCGGTCTGGGTCTCACCGGCCGAGGGCGACGAATGGATCGAGGCCGCCTCGAACCTGCCGCCGATCCTCTCCGTCGAAGCGGTGTGGTAACCGTCCTCCTGCCCTCGATCCTCGCGGCCGAGGCTGGTGGGCAGAACCGGTTCGATCTCGACGTGGACACCGTCGGCGACGCATTGCGCGCGCTGCCGGTCGCGAACATGCTCTTCGACGAGCGCGGTGAGCTTCGGCGGCTCGTCAACGTCTACGTGGACGGCACCGATATCCGCGGTGGCGACGGCGTGGAGACGCCGCTCGAGGGCGGCGAATCGATTCGCGTCGTTCAGGCCGTCGCAGGCGGCTGAGGCGCCAACTCGGCGAGCTTCGCGCGCAGGATGCGCTCGTGAGCGATGCTCCCCTTCTGCTCGGCGAGGGCGATCGCCTCTTCCAGCACGTCGCGGGCCTCCTCGGAGCCGATCAGTCGCATCGAGCACGTCGGCGAGAGCAGACAGCGCCCTGATCCGATCCCGTCGTAAGTCGGAGCGCGCCGAGATCGCGACGCCTTCCCGGGCCCGCTCTTCGGCGGCAACAGGTCGCCATCGAGCAGGAGCAGCGCAACCTGGCTGCAGCGAAGGCCGATCTGGGCGTCGATGTCGTCCTCGATCGTGTAGCGAGCAGCGAGCTCGACCGCCCTCCGCGACTCGTCCCCTCGCCCCTGAAGAACGAGCGCGTCGACGAACGGCGCCACGAGGCTCACGTAGTGACCCCAGTCGCCGATTCGCTCAAGCACCTCGAGCTCGGCGCGGAGCAGGCGCTCCGCCTCGCGCCGTCTCCGGCGAGCAGCGCCACGTCGGCCGCCACCGCGCGCGACGACATCCCGAGCCCTCTGCGGCGAGGAGATCTGCTTCGGCGACGAGGGCACGAGCCGTGTCGAAGTCGTCGCGCATGGCGGCGACGACGGCAGACGTCCGATAACGCGATCATCTCGAGCCGTCTGCTCCCGGGCGCACGTCGACGAAGATCGTCGACGAGATCCGCCATCGCCGCGACGCTTGTCGGGCCGTGACGCGCGGCGACCAGGATGCTCCGGAGGATCTCTGCCTCCAGAGTCGGGTCTCCCGCCTCACGGGCGTGATCGGCAGCCTGCTCGAGGTCGGCGATCGCGCCCTCTGCTTCGCCTCGCCAGAACCGCATCTGGCCGGCGAGGTAGAGCGCGTTGGCAAGACCCGCCAGGTCGCCGGTCGCCTCGAAGACGCGAATCGCCTCCTCGAGTGGAGGCCTCATGGCCTCGTGGCTCGCCTGAGGATCCATGTGGAGCCAGAGATAGAGGTCGGCGACGGACGCGTCCGCCGCGATCGCAAGCTCACCGCGCACCGTGCCCTGGTCGATCGCCTCCAGAAGCAGCGCCTTCGCGCGGTCCCACTCGCCCTGATCTGTCAGCGCCCGGCCGAGCATCGGCAGCAGGGCCAAGCGATCGTGGTCGTCGCCAGGGAAAAGCCCTTCGGCGCGCCCGAGGAGATCGGCAGCGGCGGACAGGTCCCTCGCTGGTACGCGCGCCGGCCCGCCGCGGCGAGATGCTGAGCGGCCCTTGCCGCGAGCTCGCGGCTTCGATCCGTCTCGGGGCCGATCTCGAGGAGACAGCGCGTGCGCCTGCTCCAGGTGGTAGCCGAGGATCTCCTCGAACTCGTCGCCGCGGCCATCCAGCCAGCCGGCGAAGCGCTCGTGGAGGTCGGCGCGCTGCGCCTTCGGGATCCGCTCGTAGGCGGCGTCGCGGATGAGGATGTGGCGGAACCGGAACGTGTCGTCGATCGCCTCGTGCGGCCGGATCAGGTCCTTCCGAACGAGAGCTGCGAGCTTCGAGCCCTGCGGCCGCCGCCCGTCCGGCGCGAGCTCGGCGAGCGCCTCCCACTCGAAGTCCGCACCGACGACCGACGCACGCTCGAGGATGCCGCGCTCGTCCTCGGGGAGGCCGTCCAGACGAGCTGCGAGCAGTGCCTGGATCGTCGCCGGAACTTCGTCCGGGGATGCGCCGTCGGCGATCATCGCGAGCAGCTGCTCGACGAACAGTGGGTTGCCCTCGGCCACGTCGCGGATCCGCCCGCGCGCCTCGTCGTCGAGCGGAGCGCCGCCGAGCAGGCTCTCGATCAGCTCGTCGGACTCATCGCCCGTGAGCGGCTCGAGCGTGATCGCGTCGCCGCTCCATGCGGTCCGCACATCGCGAAAGTCCGGGCGGGCCAGGCAGAGCAGAAGCATCGGCGCATCACGCGACCAGTCGGCCACGTGCTCGATCAAATCGAGGAGCGGCGACTCTGCCCAGTGAATGTCCTCGAAGACGAGCGTCAATGGACGCGCCCGTGCCCGGGCCTCCAGCCACTTCCGGACCTCCCACGCGACGTCCTCCGGCGAGCCGGCTGCGAGCGCCGACCCCCAGTCGTCCTCGGCACGCGCCTGGCGGAAGATCTCCGCGAGCGGCCAGTAGGTGATTCCCTCGCCGTACGGCAGGCAGCGCCCGACAAACACGTTCGCCTGGTTCTCGAGCGACGCCGCCACCTCGCGGGCGAGCCGCGTCTTGCCGATGCCGGGCGGCCCGAACGCGGTGACCAGGCGGCACGAGCGCTCGGCGAGCGCCTCGTCGAAGGCCGCCCGCACGCGCGCCAGCTCACCCTGACGGCCCACGAACGGCGCGTCGAGCCGCCGCTCGAACGCCGGTGCGCCCTCGACGACACGGAGGAGGCGGAATGCGGGCACCGGCTCGGGCTTCCCTTTCGCCTGGACGGGCTCGACCGCTTCCACCTCGACCGCGTCGCGCGCGAGCTGCAGCGTGGGATCCCCAAGCAAGATCTCGCCCGGCTCTGCGGCCTGCTCGAGCCGCGCGGCGACGTTGACCGCGTCGCCCGTGACGAGCGCGTCGCCCGCCCCCGCGACCACCTCGCCCGTGTTGACGCCGATCCGCGCCTCGAATCCCAGCGCGGCGACAGCGTCGCGCAGCTCGACCGCGGCGCGGAGCGCGCGGAGGGCGTCGTCCTCGTGGAGGACGGGAACGCCGAAGACCGCCATCACCGCGTCGCCGATGAACTTCTCGACCGTTCCGCCGTGCCGCTCGAGCGCCGTACGGGCGTCCTCGAAATAGCGCGACTGGAGAGAACGGAGCGCCTCGGGGTCGAGCTGGTCGCCGGTGCTCGTATAGCCCGCGAGGTCGCAGAAGAGGACGGTTACGACCTTTCGGCACGATGCGCGCACGCTCGAAGCGTAGTGCGAGCTACCCGATCGCCACCATGCGGTCGATGGCGAGCTTCGCCTTGGCCGCGATCTCCGGGTCGACCTCGACCTGGAACTTCCAGTCGCGGAGGGAGTCGCGGAGCTTCTCGAGCGTGATCATCTTCATGTACTTGCAGATCGCCCGCTCGGAGACGGCCTCGAACGTCTTCTCCGGGACGTCCTTCTTCAGGCGGTGGAGGATGCCCGTCTCCGTCGCGATCAGGAACCGCTGCTTCGGCGACTCCTTCGCGAAGCGAATCATGCTCTCGGTGCCGAGGATGTGCGTCTTGTCGTCGCCGAACGCCATGCACTGGCTTGCGCACCCGCATTCCGGGTGGACGAGGAACTCCGCGTCGGGCGCCTCCTCACGCCAGCGCGTGATGTCCTCCGGACGGATGCCCGCGTGGACGTGGCACTCACCCATCCAGACATTCAGCTTGCGGCCGGTGACCTTCTCGAGCCAGACGCCCATGTAGAGATCCGGGAGGAAGAGAATCTCCTGGTCTTCGGGGATCGCCTCGATCACGGCTTGGGCGTTCCCCGACGTGCAGCAGTAGTCGGTCTGCGCCTTCACGTCGGCGGTTGTGTTCACGTAGGAGACGACGACCGCGTCCGGGTGCTCGGCTTTCCAGTCGCGTAGCTGATCGGCCGTGATCGAGGCGGCGAGCGAGCAGCCGGCGTCGAGATCGGGGATCAGCACCGTCTTCTCCGGCGAGAGGATCTTCGCCGTCTCGGCCATGAAGTGGACGCCGCAGAAGACGATCGCCTCGGCGTCCGTCGCAGCCGCCTCGCGCGACAGGCCGAGCGAGTCGCCGACGTAGTCCGCGACATCCTGCACCTCGGGCACCTGGTAGTTGTGGGCGAGGATGACCGCGTCGCGTTCCCGCGCGAGCGCCTTCACCTCGTCCTGCATCAGTGTGATGGTCCCGGTCGTCATGGAAGCACCTCCAGAGAGACGTCGAGCGAGCGGGCAGAGTGCGTGAGCGCGCCGACGGAGACGAAGTCGACGCCCGTCTCGGCGACGTCGCGGACGGTCTCGAGCGTTACGCCACCTGACGCCTCGAGCTTCGCGCGGCCGGCGGTCAGGGCGACTGCGGCGCGGAGCTCGTCCGAGCGGCATGTTGTCGAGGAGGATCGTGTCGGCGCCGGCGTCGATCGCCTCCTGCACCTGCGAAAGCGTCTCCGCCTCGACCTCGATCGGTAGGCCGTTTCCGTTCTCGCGGGCGCGGCGGACGGCCGTCGCGACGCCACCGGCGAGGCGCAGGTGGTTGTCCTTGATCAGGATCGCGTCATAGAGCCCGGCTCGGTGGTTCGTGCCGCCCCCGCAATCGACCGCGTGCTTCTCGAGCGCCCGCAGGCCCGGTGTCGTCTTCCGCGTGTCGAGGATCACGGCGCCTGTGCCCTCGACGGCGTCGACGTAGCGGCGCGTCAGCGTCGCGATGCCGGAGAGGCGGCCGATCAGGTTGAGTGCAAGCCGTTCGCCGGCGAGCACGCCCCGCGCGGGGCCCTCGACGGTCGCGATCGGACCGGGCTCGCACATGGCTCCTTCGGACACGAGCGGGCTCAGGAAAACGGCAAGGCCAGAAAAGACCTCCTTTGCAACATCGAGTCCACAGACGACGCCGGGCTCCTTGAGGCGGATCTCTGCAGTGCACTGCTCGTTCTCGCCGAAGAGGGCGGTCGACGTGACATCGCCGAGGCCGACGTCCTCGGCCAGCCAGGCACCGGTGTCGGACACGGTCATCGCCATGTCTCGAGCTCCACGGTCTCGTCGGCGCCGAGGACGCTGTGGCGGGCGAATGCTTCGCTCTCGAACGGGAAGTCGATGCGGAAATGGCCGCCGCGGCTCTCTTCGCGTGCGAGCGCGCACTTTGCAATCAATCTCGCAAGCAGGTGTGGCGACCGGGCAAGCCGCCCGAGCCCCACCGCGTCGCGGATCAGCCCCGCCTCGCGCCACATCTCCTCCTGGAGCTCCGGCGTCACCTGTGGATCGTTCGCTACAGGGACTGTCCCTGGGACATGGCTGTTTGCGGCTGGGTCGGAAAGGGCGGCGAGGGCGGCGCGGCGGCCGAAGACGAGGCACTCGAGCAACGAGTTCGAAGCCAGCCGGTTCGCTCCGTGGACTCCAGTACAAGCGCACTCGCCTGCGGCGTAGAGCCCGGGAACGTCCGTGCGGCCGTCGAGGTCCGTGACAACCCCGCCCATCGTGTAGTGCGCGGCGGGCGAGACGGGAATCGGCTCCGACGCGGGATCGAAGCCCTCCTCCTCGAGCGCCTCCATTAGCGCGGGGAAGCGGTCCCGGTCGATCAAGCGCAGGTCGAGGAGAGCGGTGCCGCGCTCGGCGACGGCGCGCGCGACGACGTCGCGCGGCGCAAGCTCGTCCGTGAAGCGATGCCCCTCGGCGTCGATGAGCACGGCGCCCTCACCGCGGAGCGCCTCGGACAGGAGGAGCCCGTTGCCGTCGAGCACGGTCGGGTGGAACTGGACGAACTCGAGGTCGGCGAGCCTGGCGCCGGCGCGGAACGCCATCGCCATCCCGTCGCCCGTCGCGCCCGGAGGGTTCGTCGTGCGCGCCCAGAGCGACGCGAGGCCGCCTGTTGCGAGCAGCGTCGCGCGCGCGTTGATCTCCCGCCGCTCCGTGACGATCCCCGCGCAGCGGCCGCCGCCGACAGCCACGCCCCGGACGAGCTCACCCTCTGAGACGGCGATCCTCGGGTGCTCGAGCACGCGCTCGACGAGCACGCGCAGGATCTCCTTCCCGGTCGCCGCGCCCGCGACGTGCAGCACGCGCCGGCGCGAATGGCCGCCCTCGAGGCCAGGCTCCGAGTCGAACGGGACGCCGAGCGCGACGAGGTCCATCGCCCGCGCCGGAGCGTCCTCGACGAGCGCGCGGACGGCGCTCTCGCGGCACAGGCCCCGGCCCGCGCGGATCGTGTCGTCTGCGTGCCGCTCGGGACTGTCGTCCTCGCCGAGCGCCGCCGCGACGCCGCCCTGCGCGAGATAGCTCGCCGACGAGCGCAACTTCCCCTTCGTGAGCACGAGCACGTCGGCCTCCTCGGCGACGCAGAGAGCGGCGTAGAGCCCCGCCACCCCGCCGCCGACAACGGCGAGGTCGTAGTTGGATCCCGATTTCGTCATCATTCTGCTAGTTTTAGCCTCAGAGTCGATAACCTGTGAACGAGTCTACCAAAGCCGCTTCGGCCACGTCCACGCCCTCCCACGTGACGCTCGCCGCGGTGCTCCAGGTGCGGGCCGGCGCGCTCCAGGCGCTCCTCTGGGAACGCGGACGCGACCCGTTTCGCGGCGGGTGGTCGCTGCCCGGCGGCTACCTAGTCCCGAACGAGACCCTTGAGGCGTCGATCCGCCGCCACCTCGCCGAGAAGGTCGACGTCCGCGAGCTCTCCCACCTCGAGCAGCTGGAGACGCTGAGCGAGCCGGACCGCAACCCGTCCGAGTGGCAGCTCGCGACGGCGTACCTCGGTCTCGTGCCCTCCGACCTCGACCCAACGGTGCCCGCCGATACCGCGTGGCATTGGGTGGACGACCTGCCGCCAATGGCGTTCGACCACGGCGCGATCGTGGTCGCCGGCCGAGACCGCCTGCGGGCGAAGCTCTCCTACACGAACCTCGGCTTTGCGCTCGCGCCGGAGACGTTCGCGATCTCCGAGCTTCGCGGCCTGTACGCCGCGGCGCTCGGGCACGACGTCTCCGCGACGAACCTCCAGCGCGTACTCGTACGCCGTCGCGTGCTCGAGTCGACCGGCGCCCAGCGCCCGCCCGGCCCGGCAGGCGGCCGTCCAGCGAAGCTCTTCCGCTTTCGCTCGCGGCGCCTCGAGATCACCGATCAGTTCGCGGTGCTGCGCCCACCGGGGATCGGTTGAATGTAGGCGTGCTGGAAACAACGCGCCGCTTCCGGGTCGCCGCGGTCACCGCGGCGTTCGCGTCTTGGGCGCTCGTCTGCGTCGGCGGCATCGTGCGGGCCAGCGAGTCGGGCCTCGGCTGCCCCGATTGGCCCCTGTGCGAAGGACGGCCGATCCCACACGACCGACAGACGTCGCTGATCGAGTTCAGCCACCGTGCGACCGCGGCCGTCGTCGCAACGCTCGTCGTGATCGTCGCGGTGATGGCCTGGCGCCACTACCGCGCGCGGCGCGACATCCTCGTCCCCGCGCTCGTCGCGCTCTGCTTCGTCCCGTTCCAGGCGGTGCTCGGCGCGGTCGTCGTCTGGCTCGAGCTGCCGAGCTGGATCGTCGGTGTCCACTTCGTCGTCGGCATGGTGTTCGCCGCCGCGACGATCGCGGCCGCGGCCGCTGCTTTCCGGCGCTCGGAGCCGGTCGCTGCGAGAAGCTTCGCAACGCTCGCCCGGTGGACATTGGGCGTCGGCTTCGCGCTCGTCGTCGCCGGGGCCGTTGTCGTCTCCGCACACGCGGACGAAGCCTGCGGCGAGCAGTGGCCGCTCTGCAACGGCACGTTCGTCTCCGGCGGAGGAGACGCGGCTGCACAGGTTGTGCACCGCCTGCTCGCGTACACGGTCGCGGGCCTCGCCGCAGCGCTCGCCGTCATGGCCTGGCGCGGCCTCGGGCCACGCCTGCTCGGCAGTCTGCCGCTGGTCGCCGCGCTCTGCCAGATGGCCATCGGGATCTCGCTCGTCGTCACGGGCAACGACGGCCCACACGAGACGCTCGAAGCCCTGCACGTCGCCGGCGCGGCGACCGTCTGGGCGCTCCTCGTTGCGCTCGCCGTTTACGCCGTGCCCCGGGCGGCAACAAAGCCTGTGGCCGCTATGGTGACGCCGGCTCGCGCACGCTGACGGGCCAACCGGATCGAAAGGAGCCTCGTGAAACGCACGCTGCTCGCAACGCTCGCGCTCGCCGCCGCGCTCGTGTTCGGCGCGGTCGCATCCGGCGCGACCACGCTCAGCATCACGGCGCCCAAGTCGGGTGCACTCGCCTTCTCGAAGAAGAAGCTCGTTGCCAACCACGGCAAGGTGACGATCAAGATGCTCAACCTCCAGCTCCTGAAGCACGACGTCGCGATCAAGAAGACGAAGTCGGCGAAGAAGCCGATCGCGAAGGGTCAGGAGGTCGGCAAGGGGAAGGTCTCGAAGGTGACGGCTACCCTCGCGAAGGGGAAGTACATCTTCTACTGCACGGTCCCCGGCCACGAGGCCGGCGGCATGTGGGGCGTCCTGACCGTTAAGTAACGAATGCGGGGCCGGCAACGGCCGGCCTTCCGCAATCCACTACGACATGGGGATCTCGCGCAGCACACGCGGCTCGATGCGGTCGAGAATCTCCTCGAGGCTCGGGCCGGTGACCGTGATGCCGTGGTTGCGGAGGCCGACGATCGCGTGCGCAGGGTCGTCGTCCTCGCGGACGAGCTGCGCGACGCTGCGCGCGAGCTCCTCCGTGCCGCACGGGTAGTTGACATCCGTCGCCTCGATCCCGTCCACCCAGGCGTGGACGTGGACGATCGCGCCGACCTCCGGGTGCTCCTGGTAGATCATCCAGTGCTCGATCGCGTCCACGGACACGCGCCGCGGCTCGACACCGGGCGGGACGCTCAGCACCATGCGGCCGTTCTCCGCATCGTAATCCGAGACGAGCAGGATGTCGCGGCCGGGGATGTCGAGCTTCGTCTTGTCGACGCCGCTGGCGCTCATCCAGAAGCGGTCGTCGTCCAGCCGCGCGGAGAGGTTGCCGTACGACAGCCCGCCGATCCCGTACAGGCGCTTGACGTGGCGAAGCTCCCGCTCGGTCAGGAGGTCCTCGATCGGGAACGGGTTCGGCAGGAGGTCGAGCGCGCCGAGCCGGACGCCCGCCTCACGAATCGACTCCGTGATCTCGTCGCCGTCCCACAGCTCCGGCTCGAGGTCGGGACGGAACTCGTTGTCGATCACGAGGCGCGAGCTCGCGAGCGGAACCAGGCGCTCGATGACCATGCGTGCGAGCTCTTCCTCCGAACCTGCGTGGACGCCGTAGTGCCCGCGCTCCATGGTCGTGAACCACGCGCCTTCGCCGGGCACGTAGTCGAGGACGAGGTTCGCGAGCGCGCGCAGCAGCATCGGATAGTCGGCGCGCAGAGACTCCTCGATCGGCTCGGGGTGCTCCCCGCGCTCGAAGACAGCGAGCACGTAGGTGCCGCGCGCCCCGCGCCGGAACGGCTTCGCGTCGTCGGGGTCGACGAGGCTGAGCACGAGGTTCGCGTCGCGTGCGTCGCCGTCCGCGTGTGCGAAGCCCGCGCGTTCGAGCTCGGCGCCGAGCAGCTCGGCAAAACGGCCGAGCGCAGGCGTCGGCGCGTCGCCGAAGAACGCGTACTCCATAGCTCTCGGGTCGTCCGGCACAGCCCTACGATAAATGCCCGAGCACGACTCCGAGCGTGGGCACGGTCAACGTGAGCGCGAAGTTCAGCCAGCCGACGACGACGAGCGGCCGTCGCGAGCGCTGAGGCGCTCCTTCGCGGATCTCCCGTGCCAGCCGCGGGCCGAGGACAAAGTCGTGGAGCAGAGCTCCGATGATCAACGCGGCAACCGCAGAGATCTTGACTGCGAGCACCCAGTCGAAGCGCGTCGTCGCGCCGTCGAACGCGTTGTCGTCGGACGCGAGCTTGATGCCGGTGACGACGGCGACGCCCATCGCGCTCCAGCCGAACAGCCGCCAGCCGCGCCCGAGCGCGCGCAGCGCCTTCGCCCGTTCCGCGCCCTCGAGCATTCGCGCCTGCGGGACGGCGACGAAGACGAGGATCACGGTTCCGCCGACCCAGATGCAGGCCGCGAGCACGTGCAGGACGTTGAAGACGACGTCCATCGAGCGGTGGAGGAGGCTACGCGGCCGTCAACTCGCGCGCGAGCGCATCCGTGAGCTCGCCGATCACGCCCGTTCCGTCGAGCGCCGCGACGCGGAAGTGTCGATCGCTGCCCACGCGCACGAGCAGCGTCGGGCGCCGCCCGAGCCGCTCGGCACCCACTGTCGCGAGACGGAACGCGGCGACGTCCGTATAGGCCACGTCGATTCCGGCTCGCAAGCCAGCCGCGGTGCCGTCGAGCGTGAAGGCCGTCGGCCCGAGCCGGAGCGAGCCCGCATGGATGGGGCCTGAGGCTTCCCGCCAGACGACGGGCCAGATGGGATCGTGAGCGGCGATACGGGTATCGTCAGCCCGCGCCGCGCCGCCCGCATCCGCAAGAGGTCACACGGCGCACTCAGCGAAAACCCGTACCCATGCCCCGACTCGTCCTCGCTTTTGTCATCGCGCTGTCGCTCTGCGCGTCCGCCGCTGCCGGCAAACCGCCGCCGTCGTTCGACCTGGCTGCAGTCGGAGACATGGCGATGGCGCCGTCGTCCGATCCCGGCGCGTTCTTCGACGCGGCCCTCCGCCACCGGTTGGCTGGGGACGAGACGCTCGGAAACCTCGAGGGCACCCTCGCGACCGGGGGCTCGTCGAAGTGCGGCGCCGGCAGCGAGAACTGCTTCGCCTTTCGCGCTCCCCCGTCCTACGGCCGGGTGCTCCGCAAGGCCGGCTTCACGATCGTGAACGTCGCGAACAACCACGCGCTCGACTACGGCGAGACGGGGCAGGCGGAGACGCTCGCAGCGGTCAGGGCCGCCGGCTTGCGCCACACGGGCAGGCCGGGCGAGATTGCATATCTCGAGAAGGGCGGCACGCGGATCGCGCTGATCGGCGTCGCGCCCTACGACTGGGCTCAGGATCTCCGCGACATCGACGGCGCCGTGCGACTCGTGCGCAAGGCGGACCGGAAGGCGGATGTCGTGATCGTGACGATGCACGCGGGTGCCGAAGGGCAGGACGAGCAGCACGTCCACGCGGGCACGGAGACGTTCCTCGGCGAGAACCGCGGGAACCCGGAGGCGTTCGCCCGCGCAGTGATTCGCGCTGGCGCAGACGCCGTGATCGGCCACGGCCCGCACGTCCTACGCGGGCTCGAGTGGTACAAGGGGCGGCCGATCGCCTACAGCCTGGGCAACTTCCTCGGCAACGGCACGCTCTCGACGGCGGGCGTCTCCGGCGTCAGCGCGATCCTCCACCTGACACTGCGCCGCGACGGGTCGTTCGTCCGCGGCTCGCTCGTGCCCGTGCAGCTGACGGCCGGCGGGCTGCCCCGGATCGACCCGCGAAAGCAGGCGCTGACAATCCTCCGCAACCTCTCGCGCGAGGACTTCCACGGTCACGCGATGCGCGTCTCGAAGACCGGCGCAGCTCCTCCCGCCTGCCTGGCGCACCGGGTAGCGGCCGTCCATCATCTCGCCGTGCACACAGATCTCCCATCGGGCACGGTGACGTTCCTCTTCACCGACGTCGAGGGCTCCACCAGGTTGCTGCTCGAGCTCGGTGCCGAGAGGTACGCCGAGGCTCTCGCGGAGCATCGCGGGACGATTCGCGATGTCTGCCTGGCCGAGGACGGGGTCGAGGTGGACACGCAGGGCGACGCGTTCTTCTTCGCCTTCCCCACTGCACCGGGTGCGCTCGCGGCGGCATCCGCGATGACGGAGGCGCTCGCCGCCGGCCCGATCCGCGTGCGAGCGGGGCTGCACACGGGAACGCCGCTACTCACGGACGAGGGTTACGTCGGAGACGACGTTCACCGGGCGGCGCGGATCGCCGCAGCAGGCCACGGCGGCCAGGTGCTCGTGTCGGCCGCCACGGCCAGCCTCGTCGAAACGACGCTCGCCGACCTCGGCGAGCACCGCTTCAAGGACCTCGCGGCGCCCGAGCGCGTCTACCAGCTCGGGGACGGGACCTTTCCTCCGCTCAAGTCGCTCTACCGGACGAACCTCCCGGTACCGGCCACGCCGTTCTTCGGCCGCGAGCACGAGCTCGCCGAGATCGCCGGCCTCCTTCAGAACAGACGCGCGCTTGGTCACGCTCACAGGCCCCGGGGGAACGGGCAAGACGCGGCTTGCGATCCACGCCGCGGCCGAGGCGGGCGAGTCGTTCCCCGAGGGCATCTGGTGGGTTCCGCTGTCGTCGCTCCGTGATGCGCGGCTCGTAACGTCGGCGGTCGCGCAGGCGCTCTCCGTCGACGAAGAGCCGGGCAAGGAGCTCGTCGAGAGCGTGGCGGCGCGGCTTTCAGGTTGGCGTGCGCTCCTCCTGCTCGACAACGCGGAGCACCTGATGCCCGAGGTGGCCTCGCGAATCGCCGAGCTCCGCGACGTACCGGGCCCGACGCTGGTCGTGACGAGCCGCGAGCGGCTGCAGCTCCAGGGCGAGCACGTGTACTCGGTGCCTTCGCTGGCCGAACGGGAGGCGGTCGAGCTGTTCCTCACCCGTGCGCTGGCGCTCGGCTCCGAAAGTCAGGAGAGCGAGTCGGTCGCCGGAGCTCTGCGCGCGGCTGGACAACCTGCCTCTGGCCCTCGAGCTGGCGGCCGCGCGTACCGTCGTCTTCTCCCCAGAGCAGCTCGTCGAGCGCTCTGGCGCAGCGCCTCGACCTGCTCAAGGCCGGGAGGGACGCAGATCCTCGACAGCAGACGCTGCGCGCAACCATCGAGTGGTCGTACGACCTGCTCGAGGCCGAGGAGCAGCGGCTGTTCCGCGCCCTGTCCGTGTTCACCGGTGGCTGCTCGTACGAGGCAGCCGAGGCTGTCTGCGACGCCGATCCGGACACGCTGCAGTCACTCCTCGACAAGAGCCTCCTCCGGCGGCGCGACGAGCCTCCGCGCTTCTGGATGCTCGAGACGATCAACGAGCTCGCAGCTGAGCGGTTGGCGGCGGAGGCAGAAGACGCCGAGCTACGCCGCCGACACGCCGAGCACTACCTCGCGATCGCCCTTTCGGCCAACCTCGCACCGGACGTCGAGGGGCCGATGCGGCACGACCTCGTCATCCCGGAACGAGACAACATGCGGGCGGCTCTCGCCTGGGCGCTCGACAACGACGTGGAGCTTGGGCTCGAGCTCGTCGTAGCGCTCGAGAACTTCTGGGCCACGAACGCCCCGCACGAGGGCATCGAGTGGGCACAGAAGCTCCTGACGAGCGCTCCGCTCGACGCCGTCGCGCCGGCGCTTTCGGCGCTCTCCGCGTCCAAGGAGGCATGGAGAACATCCTCGGCCAGCTCGAGCTCGCGGACCAGCACTTCGAGGAAGCACTGGCCATAGCTCGCGAGCTCGGGGACGAGCTGGGTGCCGCCATCCTCCTGCATCGTCTCGCAACGTCGGCCGTGCAGCGAGGCGATATGGAGCGGGTGCGTGCGCTCGCGGAGGAAGCCCTGGCCGGCTTCCGGCACGTAGGCTTCGAGAAGGGAGAGACACAGGCGCTGACGTCGCTGGCAGAGGTGGCGGAGGCAGAAGGTGATCTCGAGCGTGCGCTCGAGCTCCTCGATGAGGCCCGCGGGTTCGCCGAGTCCTCCGGCTTTCGCTGGTGGCTCGCCGGCGTCTCTGCGCGGATCAGCCTCGCTGTCGCTCGAGCTCGGTCGCCTCGATGAAGCCCGGCAGAGCGTCGAACAGGCGCTTGTGCTGTCGCAGGCGATGCGGGACCGGAGCGCCATGCTCTACGAGCTCGCGCTGACCGCGGAGATCGATGCACGCGCGGGCGCGCTGGAGCGGGCTGGGTTGCTTCGTGGAGCGGTCGATGCAGAGACGGCGCGAGCACCGGCCGTCCGCTGGCTGCATGCCCGGCCGCTGCTGTCAGAGTCGCAGCCGGCACCCGACGAGGCGGTAGCCCGCGGCCGCGAGCTCTCGCTCGACGACGCCGTCGCGCTCGCGCTCGGGGACGCCGCCGCCGCTACTTGACGAGGTCGGTCGCCTTGAATCCCTGGCGGGATCACGCCGAACTCGGCGAAGGCGTCGAGCCAAGGCTGTGCCAGCGACGGGCGGAGCCGCGTCCCGAACCTCGTCCTGTTCATCTTCGCTATCACCTTCGCGTCGATGGGCACGTACTTCGCGAGGATCTTCGCGCTCGCGGCGTCGTTCTTGTCCTGATTCGCCCAGACGGCGGCATTCTGGACGGCGTTCCGAAACCGAGCGATGAGGTTCGCGTCGACGTCGGCTCGCGCCACCCAGAAGGTCAGCAGGCAGTCCTTCGAGCACACGGCGTTGAAAGGGTAGGCGGTGACCTTCAGGCCTTGCTGCTGAGCCATGGTCAGAAACGGCTCGGGCATGAATGCGGCGTCGACCGAGCCGCCCGACAACGAGGCGAGCATGTCGACGAACGGGATGTACTTGATCGTCACATCGTCCTTCGAGACGCCGCCCGTCTTCAGCCACTTGAGCACGCCAATCTCGGCGATCGTGTTGGGGCTGTCGATCAGGATCGTCTTGCCGACGAGGTCGCGGGGCTTCTTGATGGATCTGCCCTTGCCGGAGACGAGCGCGGACGTCGGGTTCTTCGGCTCGTACAGCGCTCCGGCAGCGACGACCTTGATCGGGGCACCCTTGGACTTGAGCAAGGCGGCAGCGCCGGCGTGCGAGCCGGCGAACTGCACGCGCCCGGACAAGAGCGCAGCCGCGTTCGCCGCGGGATCGTTGCCCGAGCA
Organism: uncultured Actinomycetes bacterium; assembly: GCA_963773055.1. Lineage (GTDB taxonomy): Bacteria > Actinomycetota > Thermoleophilia > Gaiellales > Gaiellaceae > PALSA-612. The sequence continues at coordinate 1,390,403 of CAVYZL010000006.1, forward strand.
CCATCTCCGCGTCGATGCCCTGCTTCGTGAACATGCCGCGGTGCTTCGCGTACGCCACGAGCACAGCGGGCTCGGCCGGCAGGAACACGACCTTGATCTTCGATAGCTCGGCCGGACGGCCAGAAGCAGAGGACGCGGCGGTGCCCAGGACGACAGCGCCCAAGAGGGCAACGAGCACGGCTCCTCTGCGCGAGTCATGGGGCTGAATCGTACCTCCAACGTCGGCAACGAGGGAAGCGTGCGGACACTCGTACAACGGAGCTGTCACCCAGCACTCGTCGACGGGTTTCGCCCGGTGCCGTCGGAGCTGCTCGACGCGGCTGCCGGCGGCTGCCGGTAGGCAGCGATCAGCGCATGGAGCTCGTTGCGGAGTGCGAGGAACTGCGGCGAGCTCTTCGTCTCTGTCTGCTCTCGAGGTCGAGGTAGTGGCACATCGACCGAGGCCACGATGCGCCCGGGCGTGCCGCTGAGCACGAGCACGCGGTCGGCGAGGTAGACGGCCTCGTCGATGTCGTGCGTCACGTGGACGATGGTGACGTCCCTCTCCTCCTGTTCGTGAAGGCGAAGGACGAGGTCCTGGAGCTCGACCCGTGTGAGGGCGTCGACCGAGGCGAACGGCTCGTCGAGCAGGAGGATCTCCGGCCGGGAGACGAGCGCGCGGGCGATCGCCACGCGTTGCTGCATCCCGCCCGAGAGCTGCCATGGGTACTTCCTGCCAACGCCCTCGAGGCCCACCTCGGCTCAGGACGCGCTCGACATGCGCGTGCTTCTCCGCCTTCGTCACGCGCTCGCGACGCAGCGGAAACATGACGTTTCGCGTGACGTTTAGCCATGGGAAGAGCGAGCGGCTGTAGTCCTGGAAGACGATGGCCGCCTCTCGCGGCGGCCCCGAGACGAGGCGGCCGTCGAGGTGGACGCTGCCGGCTGTCGGCAGCGTCAGTCCACAAAGCAGCCGTAGGAGGGTGGTCTTCCCCACACCCGACGCGCCGACGATTGCGAGCAGCTCGCTCTCCAGTACGTCGAACGTCAGGCCGGCAATCGCAGCAGGTCCTGCCTCCGAGTAGCGCTTCTCGAGATCCGCGACCCGCAGGACCGGCTCACTCACCAACCGCTCCGTAATGCCAGGCGAGGACGCGGCGCTCCACGAGGAGGAAGAGCCTGTTGAGGACGTATCCGAGCAGGCCCAGGAAGAGGATGCCGGCGTACAGCGCGGGGTAGTCGAACGTGGACTGCTGGATGATCAGGTAGTAGCCGAGGCCGTTCGACTCGCCCACGAACTCCGAGACGATGACGAGCACGAGCCCCGAGCGACACGGCGATGCGCAGGCCAGCCATGATCGAGGGCAACGCCCCCGGCAGGTAGATCCGCACGATGCGCTCCAGCCGCCCCACGTGCAGCATCGACGCGGTGTCCCTCACCTCCAGCGGAATGCCTCGCACGCCCTCGGAGGTGTTGACGAGGATCGGGAAGCAGAGGCCGACGGCGATGACCGCGATGCGCGACGCATCGCCGACCCCGAGGAGGACGAAGACGGCTGGCACGATCGCAATCGCCGGCACCGCTCGCAGGCATTCGAGAAAGGGATCGAGCGTGCGCCGCGCAGCGTGCGATGTTCCGACGAGCAACCCGATGGAGATGCCGATCACGGCAGCTATGGCGAAGCCGACCGCGTAGCGCTTCATGCTCTCGCCCACCTCCGACAAGAAGTCCGACGTCGGCCAGACGTCCCACGCTTTCGCTGCCACTTCGCTCGCCGTTGGCACGAGGAAGGAGTTCGCGGCCCGGGCCCAGAGCTGCCAGATACCGAGGACGGCGAGAAAGACGAGGACGCCGAGAGCGGGCCCGACGAAGCGGCGAGCCGTTGACGCCTTCACTGCGTCGACCGCTCCTCCCCGGCCCAGAAGAGCGTACGCCGCTGAACGGCGCGCAACCCCACGTTGACCGCGAAGCCGATCAGGGCTACGAGCACGACTGCGGCGTAGAGCTCCGGAATCTGGAGCGTCTGCCATCGGTCATCCATGTAATCGCCGATGCCGCCTGCGCCCGTGAGGAACTCGGCCGTCACGCACACGACGAGCGCGATCGCGGCGCTGACACGGATCCCGGACAAGATGCTGGGGAGCGCCGCCGGTAGCGTCACCCGGAGGAGCCTCCCGAAGCGGCCCACGCCGGAGACTCTCGCCACGTCGTGAAGCATGCGGTCAGAACCGCGAACGCCGTAGATCGTGTTGATGAGGATCGGCCAGACAGCCGCGAACGCCACGACGAAGCGGTGGGCGGCGATCCCGAAGGGCCCGAAGAACACGATCGCCAGGGGAATCAGCGCGACGGCCGGGATCGGGCGCAGGAACTCGATCACGAACGACGAGGCGTCGAGCAACGTCCGCGAGCTGCCGATCAGGACGCCTGCGGTGACGCCGATGAGGATCGCGAGCGCCAGCCCTTCGAGATATGCATGGAGCGTGAAGCCGATCTCGCCCGACAGCGTCCCATTCGCCAGCTCGTCGTAGAGGGCGCGGAGCGTCGACGACGGCGTCGCGATGCTCTGCTCGTAGTCGAACGCGCGGACACCCGCTTCCACGAGCAACGCGACGAAGACGACGAAGAACCAGCCCACGACGTTCACGCGCTTCACGGAGCGGACTATCGCTTGGCCCTCGGCGGGGCACAAGTGCGCTTACGCAAGAATGAGACCACCGTGCGAGGCCCGATTCGCTACGCGCAGAGCGGCGACGTCTCGATCGCGTACCAGGTGACTGGCGAAGGTCCCTTCGACCTCGTCCTCGTACCCGGCTTCATCAGCCATCTCGAGTTCGACTGGGAGGAGCCCCGCCACGCGGCGTTCCTCGAGCGGCTGGCGTCGTTCTCGCGCCTGATCCGTCTGGACAAGCGGGGCACTGGGCTTTCCGACCGGCACGGTGGCATCGCCGACCTCGAGACGACGATGGACGACGTGCGCGTCGTGATGGATGCCGTGGGAACCGAGCGCGCCGCGCTCTTCGCCTATTGGGAAGGCGGCCCGATGGCTGTTCTCTTCGCCGCGACCTATCCCGAGCGTACTCGCGCCCTCGTTCTCGCCAGCACATTCGCGACTCCTCCTAACATCGACGTTCCCGAGGAGCAACGTGCAGCGATCATCGAGGGCATCGTCGACCGCTGGGGCGACGGTGAGACGATCTTGCGATTCGCGCCCGACGCCGACGACGTGATGAAGGCGTGGTGGGGCGCGCGAGAACGGGTTGGCGGCAGCCCGGGCGCGATTCGCAACCACTTGGCGACGGTGGCGATGGGGAACGTCCACGACGCCCTGCCGAGCGTGCAGGCGCCGACACTCGTCCTGCGCCGGACGGATGACCCAATGCACGGGATGCAGATCGACCCCGAGCTAGCGAACGTCATTCCGGGCGTACGCTTCATCGAGCTGCCCGGCTCCTGCACGCTGCCGTGGGTGGATGCCGAGCAACTGCTCGACGAGGTCGAGGAGTTCCTGACGGGCGCTCGGCCGGCTCCCGTCGCCGATCGCGTCCTCGCCACGATCCTCTTCACGGACATCGTCGGCTCGACTGAGACAGCGCGACGCGTCGGCGACTCGGCGTGGTCACGCCTCGTCGAGCAGCACCACGCCGCAGTACGACGAGAGCTCGACCGTCACGCGGGCGAGGAGATCGACACGGCGGGGGACGGCTTCTTCGCGGTGTTCGACGGGCCGGCGCGGGCGATTCGTTGCGCTCTAGCGATCGGGAGCGCCGTCGCGCCGCTGGGTCTCGAGGTGCGAGCCGGCCTGCATACGGGCGAAGTCGAGCGTCCGAAGGGCGGCAAGCCGCGCGGCATTGCGGTAAATGTCGCGGCCCGCGTGTCGGGTCTAGCAGAAGGCGGCGAGACTCTCGTCACCGGAACGGTGCGCGACCTCGTCGCCGGGTCGGGCTCGAGTTCGAAGATCGCGGCGAGCACGAGCTAAAGGGGCTCGGCGAATCGCGCTACGCCGCGCTGCGCGGGTTTAGTCGTAGGGGCGTCGACGACGGCGCCGAGCAGCGTAGTCGACGCGGCTCGATCGGGTGTAGCCGCGACGTCCTGCGCCCACGTTATGTGCGCAGCTTCGGGCCAGAGCGGCGCTGCGCCGAGCGCGGCCAGGCCGCCCGCCGTCGGCACGAGGCCGAGCGGCACGAAGAGTCTCGGCCGCGTGATCTCGTCGACGGTCCGCCGCACGGAGACCGCGGGTGCCCGGGCGGGGTTGCCGCTCAACGCTCTGGCCAGGGCAGCCATGTCGACAGCTGCGGCGAGCTCGTCCCGCTCGACGAGGAAGAAGACGTAGTCTCGGGTGGGGAGCGAGACGGCGGCGACCGTCGCGGACGTCTCGAGGAACGTTCGCAGCGCCAGCTCGAGCGCCTGCCGGCGCGGCGTGAACGCGCTCGCCGCGCGGGCCGCGCGGGAGCTCGGGTACGGGCAGATGGCCCGAACGGGACAGATCGCGTAGTAGATGCCGTTGTCGGCAGGGACGACTCGTAGCCCCTGAAGATCAGGCGTCAAGAGCTGGTACGAGTCGATGACACCCGTGGAGGAAGCCTCGGTGACGGCGAGCCTCGGGCCTCCCTGTCGAAGGTAGCGGCCGCTGATCTCCGCCTTGATGACGCGCGCCTGAGCGAGCGCGCGCGGATCGAGCGTGCTCGAGCCGGCCAGAGCCGCCGCAGCTGTGACGGCGGTCGTAACGGCGATGACGAGCGTAACGGCGACTCTCTGCATGAAGCCTCCTCGGTGTGGCTTCCACCATCGGCCGCACGGGCAGAAAGCGCATCAAGGAAAGCCCCACAGTTCGATCCGGACGTGCGCGAACGCGTACTAGGGCCGCCGAGGGAGATGCAGCACGCGGACGATCGTCCGCTCGTTGCCGACCTGATCGTTCGCTGCCGCCTCGAGCCTGACCCGATGCTCACCGGCACGTGGGCGCACACTGAGCACCACCGACGCAGTTCCCGATGGGGCGATGCCGTACTTCGCCGCCAAGAGGATGCTGCTTCTTGCCGTGACGAGGAACGTCACCTGCCCACCGGAGGCGTCGCGAGCGCTGAGCCGAAGACGAATGAGGTAGGTGCCTCCCGGCTGGCGCGGCGTCGTGACCGAGATCTTCCCCAAGGTAACTTGCGGAGCCGTGTCGTCGTAGTCGACGAGACCACGCCACACCTCTGCTATCGAGGCGGGCTCCCCTTCCAGAAACGCTCGAACGTAGGTGCCCTTGCCGCGCAACCCCTCGTACGCGCCTGTTCCAGCCACGATCAGCCAGGCGCCCTCCTCGTAGCCCAGCGACGGATCTCCATCCAGGAGCCACGTACGAGCGACGATGCTTCCGGCGCCACCCCCGCAGTCGAAGCGACGAAGCTCGATCATCCAACCGTCGCTCAGACGGTTTTCGAGATCGACGGCCGAGCCCGTATCGCACATCGGAGCGAGCGCGCTGAACGAGCCTTCGTCGCGGAACCCGAACGCGAACTTTCCGTCTCCGACGAAGCGGTTCGCGACCCTTCGAACACGAGCATGAACGGCGCCATCCGAGGGCCTGCCGACGCCGTAGCCGTGGCGAGGGTCAGGGTGGCAAGAGCGAGCGCAATCGCGAATCTCGGCAGTGGAGCCTCCCTCGTATGGCTTCCACTGTCGGCCCCGCGAGCCTGAGGCGCATCACGGAAAGCTCTACAGTTCGAGCGTGGCGATAACGCCGAGCTTCGAGGTCGTGGGGCGGAGCAGGGAGCAAGCGCGTTTGATCGACTTCGCTGCCCGGCTACGTGAAGGGCCGGGGGCGCTCCTCATTCGTGGCGAACCGGGCATCGGCAAGACGATTCTCTGGCGACAGGGTCTGGAGGCCGCGGAGCGGGAGGGGGTACGCGTCCTTGTCTCGCGGAGCACCGAGGCCGAGATGCCCGTCCCGCTCGGCGCCGTCTCGGATCTGCTCGACCCCGTGTTCGACGAGATCTCCGACGAGTTGGTCGAGCCGCAACGTCGCGCTCTCGCCCGAGCGCTCGGGATGGAGACCGCCACGGGCACGCCCGACCGGCTCACCCTGCTGCGCGGGGTGGTCGCCGCGTTCCGCGCGCTCGCCGCCAATGCGCCACTGCTTCTCGCAATCGATGACGCCCAGTGGCTCGATCCGGCGTCCGCGCGCGTGCTGTCATTCGCGGTGCGTCGCCTCGGGCGAGGAGCCGATCGGCGTCCTCGAGACGGTGCGAGGCACGGCAGAGGTGCCCGACCCGCTCGGGCTCGCGGACGCGCTGGAGCCCGGCGCCTTTACGGAGCTTGCCGTCGGCCCGCTCGGCATCGGCCACCTCCAGCAGCTTCTGCGCCAGCGGTTCGACGTGCGGCTTCCACGGTCGAAGGTCGCCGCCGTCCACGACGCCTCGCACGGCAACCCGATGTTCGCACTCGAGTTCGCACGAGCGGCCGAGCGCGAGCCGGCGGACCTGCGAGCGCAGCTACCCGTCCCTTCATCGCTCCAGGAGCTCGTCAGCGGGCGGGTCAACGCACTTCCCGAGCCGACCAGGCCGTTGCTCGAGCTCGTGTCGGCAGTCGAGCGTCCGACTCCGGCGTTGCTCGCGAAGGCGCTGGGCGACGCCCGCGCGGAGTCGCTCATGGATGAAGCCGTGTCCGCAGGGGCGATCGCCGTCGGCACCGACGGCGTCGTGCGCTTCACGCACCCGCTGCTCGGTGCGGCCGTGTACTTCGACATGCCGCCCGGCCGCCGCCGCGAAGGTGCACCTGCAGGCGGCCGAGCTCGTGGAAGACCTCGAGCAGCAGGCGCGACACCTCGCACTCGCGACGGCGACCCCCGACGAGGCGATCGCAGAACGTCGTCGAACGAGCGGCCGAGGCGGCGGCCGCAGCGCGGCGCGCCGGACGCCGCAGGGGTGCTCGCGGCCGAGGCCGTAAGGCTCACGCCGCCTGACGACGGACCGGCGCGCGTGCGCCGGACGTTCGCGGGTGCGGGCTTCCTCATGGAGGCCGGCGACGTACAGGAAGCGCGTTCGCGAATCGAGCCACTACTCGAAGCGGACGTTCCTGCTGACATCCGTGCCCGGGCGCTCATGATCAGGGCCGAGACCGAGCACCAGGATCGGAGGCTCATGGTGCGGTGCCTGAAGGAGGCGACCGAAATCGCGGAGGATCCGAGCCTCCGCTGCCAGGCGTGGATGGGGTATGCGCAACACGGCGGCTTGGTGTCCGGCGACGTCCGGACCGCGGTGGAGTCCGCACGCGAGGCGCTGCTCGTCGCCGACTCTCTGGGCGACCCCGCCCTGATCACCGCCGCGACCGGCGCCCTCGCCTTCTACGCCGGCGTCGGCGGTCAGCGGGACGTCGAGTTCGGCGAGGAGGACCTCGCGCGTTTGGTGCCGCTCCCGCGACCGGCACTGTGGCAAATCACCCCTGCCATCTCCGTCGGCGCCCTCCTGCTGTGGGCCGGAGAGCTCGATCGCGCGCGAGCCGTCCTCTCGCGCGAGCACGAGGAGCTCGTGCGGCAGGGAAGACTGCTGAGGCTGGCGCTCGTCCTGCTTGTCCTGCTCGCGGACATCGAGTGGCGCGCAGGACGCTGGGCCGAGGCCGAGGCATACGCCGAGGAGGCGAAGTCGATCCTCGACGACGCAATGCCGGGCGGCGCCGTAGTCGTCTACTACCACCATGTTCTCCTCGCCGGGTCGTCGGGGCCGGCATAGACGAGGCTCGGCCGGCTTGCAGCCGAGGGGTTGCGCCTCACGGAGCTGCGCAACGATCACCTCAATCCCACCGCGCATCCGCTGGGCGCTCGGCCACGTGGAGCTCGCTGGCGGGGACCCGGCGGCTGCCCTGCGATTGCTCGAGAGCTTGCCGCAGGCGCTCGACACGTTCGGCATAGGCGAGCCCGGTTGGCAACCGATTCTCCCGGACGTGATCGAGGCGCTGGTGTCGGCGGGCCGTCTCGACGAGGCAGAGGTCGTCTTGGAACAGCTCGAGCAGCAGGCGGCAGCCCTCGACCACCGTTGGGCGACTCCGGCAGCTCTACGGTGTCGCTCCCTGTTGCTGCTCGCGCGCGAGCGGTCGGACGAGGCAGCGGCCGCCGCCGATGAGGCCGCCGCTGCATTCGCGGAGCTCGGGTTCCCGCTCGACCACGCTCGCGCGCTGCTCGCCGCGGGAGCGGCGAGACGTCGCGCGGGACAGCGCCGTCAGGCTGCCGAGTCGCTGAGCTCTGCGATCGAGATCCTCGAGGAGCTCGGCGCCACGCTCTGGCTCGAGCGGGCACGCGACGAGCTCCGGCGTGCGAGCCCACGGCCACGCCGCGATCGGGAGCTGACGAGCGCGGAGCAGCAGGTGGCGGCGCTCGTCGTCCAGGGTCATACGAACCGGGAGGTCGCGGCGCAGCTCTTCACGACCATCTCGACCGTCGAGGCCCATCTCACGCGGATCTACCGCAAGCTCGGCATCCGTTCCCGGGCCCAGCTCACGCGGGGGGTGGCCGAGGGAACGTTCGACCTCGGAAGCTGATGCATGGGCCGTCCGATCAGCGCCTGGCGCCGGCGACGACGTCCCCGGCCGGGACGCCGCGGATCGAGGCGTCGAGCAGCTCGACCGGGTGGACGGCCGGCAATGCCTTGCCCGCGCGCCGTAGCGCGGTCGAGACCTGGACGAGGCAGCCGGGGTTCGCGCTCGCGTAAACGTCTGCGCCCGTCGCCGTGACGTGCGCCGCTTTGCGATCGCCGAGCTCCGTCGCGGCCTGCGGCTCGACGAGGTTGTAGATCCCGGCGCTGCCGCAGCAGATCGCTTGCTCGGCCGGCTCCACTACCGTGACGCCCGGGATCGAGCCGAGCACCTCCCGCGGCGCGTCGCGAACGCGCTGGGCGTGAAGCAGGTGGCACGAGTCCTGGAACGCGACCTTGAGCGACAGCGGTGCCCGGTCCGCGCGGGGCTCGACCTCTGCCAGCAGCTCGGAGACGTCGACGACCCTCACGTCGAGGGCAGAGTCCTTGAGATGGGAGCCGCAACCGGCAGCGTTGACGACGATCGCATCGACGCCTTCGCGGGCGAACCGCTGACCGAGCGCCCGTGCGCGCCGGTGGCCTTCCTCGCGCCGTCCGGCATGGAGGTGGAGCGCGCCGCAGCATTGCTGGTCGCCGGGCGCGAGCACGTCGAAGCCCTCTGCCGCGAGCACGCGTGCCGTCGCGGCGTTGACGTCGCCGAAGAGCACGCGCTGGACGCACCCTGTCAGCAGGCCGACCCTTCCGCGCCGCTCCCCGACTGCGGCCGTGAACGAAGGCGGGCCCTTGCGGACGGGCCAAGGGGGCGCGAGCTCCGCGAGCACCTTCAGCCGCCCCGGCAGCGGAAAGCCCTTGGGCGGCGCGACCTTGAGCGCGGCCCGCATGCGTCGTGGATGCGGAAAGATCGAGAAGACGAGGTGGCGCTGGAGCCAGTCGGCCGGCTCGCGGTCGTACTCATCCTCGATCAACTCACGCGTCTGCTCGAGCAGGAGGTCGTAGCGGACGCCCGACGGGCACGCGGTCACGCACGCCATGCAGCCGAGACAGCGGTCGATGTGCTCGACGACCGTCGAGTTGAGCGTCATCGTCCCGTCGGCGAGGCCGCGCATCAGCCAGAGCCGACCACGCGGCGAGTCGGCCTCCATCTGCCAGAGCGGCCCGTACGTCGGGCACGTCGGCAGGCAGAAGCCGCAGTGCGTGCAGGCGTCGATCAGCTCGCGCTGGATCATGGGACGGCGAAGACTCCGTGCGGGTCGAGCTCGGAGCGAAGCCGGTCGAGCAACGCGCTCGGCACGACCGCTCGGCTCTCTCTCGGCCGCGCACGTACCTCGTCCCAGATCCCGGCTTCGGCCGGCACGGCGCCGATCAGCACCTTCGCTGCTTCGACCTGCGTCGCGACAGCCGCTGAGCTGCCCTCGAACAGCGCCACGACACGCTCGTCCGTGATGTCGAGCGCGCTCGGCACGAGCGTCGACCGACGCACCGATCGCGCCTTCTCCTCCGCATCGCCCGCCGCCGCCACGGTTGCCGCGGTCTCCGGCAGCGGGTGCAGCCGTAGGCTCATGCGGACGACGATGCCGAGCGTGCCACGCGAGCCGGAGAGCAGCTTGCCGAGGTCGTAGCCGGCGACGTTCTTGACCACCTTGCCCCCCGAGCTCGCAACGAGCCCGTCACCGAAGACGGCGGTGACGCCCAGCACTAGATCGCGCAGCCGCCCGTAGCGGTAGCGGAGGGGGCCGTGGAGGTCGCCCGCGAGGCACGCCCCGAGCGTCGGGTCTCCCGGCGGATCGAGCGAGAGCCGTTGACCGTGCTCGGCGAGCGCAGCCTGGAGCGCCGAGAGCCGGATGCCGGCCTCGACCGTGCACGTTAGGTCGCCCGCCTCGTGCTCGAGGATCCGGTCGAGCGCTCCCAGGTCGAGGTCGTCGACCGAAATCGTCCCGCCGCTCTTCGCTGCCGTGCGAACGGCGTCCGCGACCTCAGAAACGGTCTGCAAGACCGAGCCTCTCGAGAGGGTGCTGACGATAAGGCCCCGGCACCTCACCGCAGAGGCGTGGCGTCGGGAACAGCTTGCCGGGGTTCGCGATCCCGGCCGGGTCGAAGGCGCGGCGGACGCGAGCCATCGCCTCGAGGTCGTTTTCGGAGAAGAGCAGCGGCATCGAGCATGCCTTGTCCGTGCCCACGCCGTGCTCGCCGGTGATCGAACCGCCTGCGTCGACGCAGGCGACGAGGATCGCGTCGGCCAGTGCGCGCGCCCGCTCCGGCTCCCCTGGCACACGCTCGTCGTAGAGCACGAGCGGGTGGAGGTTGCCGTCGCCCGCATGGAAGACGTTGCCGACGCGGAGCCCGTGCTCGGCCTCGAGCCGCGCGATCTCGCGCAGCACCTCGGGCAGCTTCGTGCGCGGGACGACGCCGTCCTGCACGTAGTAGCTCTCGGAGATCAGGCCCATCGCCGCGAACGCCGATCGCCGCCCCTTCCAGAGCAGCGCGCGCTCCGCGTCGTCGGCGGCGGTCCGGATCTCGGACGCGCCGCACTCTCGGCAGATTGTCTCGACCCGCTCGACGTCCTCGGCCACCTGCACGGCGACGCCGTCGAGCTCGACGATCAGCGCGGCCCCCGCCTCCGGATAACCCGGCGCGATCGACCGTGCGGCCTCGAGCGTCAGCCGGTCCATCATCTCGACCGCCGCCGGCAGGATCCCCTCGGCGATCACGCCGGAGACCGCCGTGCCGGCCGCGTCCGTCGAGTCGAAAGCGGCGAGCAGCGTGACGACGAGCTCCGGCCGCCGGAGCACGCGGAGCGTGACCTCGGTGGCGATCCCGAGGGTGCCCTCGGAGCCGACGAACACGCCGAGCACGTCCGGCCCGGGGTCGTCGGCCGACAGCGTCACGACCTCGCCGTCCGGGAGCACGACGACGGCCGCGAGCACGTGGTGGACGGTGAAGCCGTTCTTCAGGCAGTGCGCGCCGCCGGAGTTCTCGGCCACGTTGCCGCCGATCGTGCACACCTGCTGGCTCGAAGGATCCGGCGCGTAGAAGTACCCGTCCGCGGCCACCGCCTCCGTCACCTGGAGGTTCGTCACGCCGGGCTGGACGACGACCCGCTCGGCGTCGAGATCGACCTCGAGCACCCGGTTCATCCGCGCGAGCGAGATCACGATCCCCTCGGCGACCGGCAGCGCGCCGCCGGAGAGGCCGGTGCCCGCGCCGCGCGCGACGAACGGGATGCCGTGTGCCGCACAGGCGCGCACGACCGCCTGCACCTCGTCCGTCGTCCGGGGAAGGCAGACGAGCGCAGGGATCACGCGGCGTCCAGTGAGCCCGTCGCACTCGTACGTCCGGAGCTCCTCCGGCTCCGTCAGGAGCGCGGGCCCGGGCAGGGCCGCCTCGACGGCCTCGACGAACGCACGCGGCAGCGCCACGCGTGTCAGTCTATGACCGTGGCGACGGCGGTCCCGGGGGGTGTCGACGTACTGGCGGATGCGGGCCCTGCGGCCGAGCGCATCCTGACGCCCGACGCCCTCGACTTCGTCGCCGCGCTCCAGCGCGAGCTCGGCCCGCGGCGCGAGGAGCTGCTCGCGCTGCGCCGCGAGCGACAGGCCGAGATCGACGAGGGCGGGCTGCCGGACTTTCTCCCGCAGACGGAGCACATCCGCGAGGACCGGGAGTGGCGGGTCGCCGAGACGCCCGCCGACCTCCAGGACCGCCGCGTCGAGATCACGGGGCCGGTCGATCGGAAGATGGTGATCAACGCGCTCAACTCCGGCGCGAAGGTGTTCATGGCGGACTTCGAGGACGCGAACTCCCCGACCTGGACGAACTGCGTCGAGGGACAGGCGAATCTGATCGACGCCGTCGAGCGCACGATCTCGCTCGACACGGGCGAGAAGCAGTACCGCCTGAACGACGAGATCGCCACGCTGCTCGTCAGGCCCCGCGGCTGGCACCTGTTCGAGAAGCACATGCTCGTGGACGGGGAGCCGGTCTCGGCCGGGCTGTTCGACTTCGGCCTCTACATGTTCCATTGCGCCGAGCGGCAGCGCGCCGCCGGCTCCGGGCCGTACTTCTACCTCCCAAAGCTCGAGAGCCATCTCGAGGCGCGGCTCTGGAACGACGCCTTCGACCTCGCCGAGGACACGCTCGGCACCGGCCGCGGGCGGATCCGCGCCACCGTGCTGATCGAGACGATCCTCGCCGCGTTCGAGATGGAGGAGATCCTCTACGAGCTGCGCGAGCATTCCGCCGGCCTCAACGCGGGGCGCTGGGACTACATGTTCAGCGTGATCAAGAAGTTCCGCGACCGGCCGGAGTTCGTTCTCCCCGACCGGCCGCTCGTGACGATGACCGTGCCGTTCATGCGCGCATACACCGAGCTGCTCGTGAAGACCTGCCACCGGCGGGATGCGCACGCGATCGGCGGCATGGCCGCGTTCATCCCGAGCCGCCGCGACCCCGAGGTGAACGCGGTCGCGCTCGAGAAGGTGGCGGAGGACAAGGAGCGCGAGGCGACCGACGGCTTCGACGGCACCTGGGTCGCGCACCCCGATCTCGTGCCGACGGCGCTGACGGAGTTCGACGCAGTGCTCGGGTCGCGACCGAACCAGGTCGAGCGGAAGCGCGAGGAGGTGGACGTGACGGCGGCCGAGCTGCTCGACGTCGCGGCGACTCCCGGCGACGTGACGGAGGACGGCGTGCGGCTGAACGTCTCCGTCGGCATCCAGTACATCGCGGCGTGGCTCGCGGGCTCAGGCGCGGCGGCGATCAACAACCTGATGGAGGACGCCGCGACGGCGGAGATCTCCCGCTCGCAGGTCTGGCAGTGGGTCCGCCACGGCCGGATCAGCCGCGAGCGCGTGGCCGAGATCGAGGCCGAAGAGATGGCGCGCCTCGGGCCCGACTACGAGACCGCGCGCGAGGTGTTCGACGAGGTCGCCCTGGCGCCCGAGTTCGTCGAGTTCCTCACCCTGAGCGCGTACGCGCGCCTGCCTTGACGCTCACCCGGCGGCGTTTCCTCGGCGTCGCCGCTAGCACGCTGCTCATGCCGCGGATCGCGCGCGGGGCGTCCCGACGGCGCGTCGTCGTCGTCGGCGCCGGGCTCGCCGGCCTCGCGGCCGCGGATGCGCTCGCGCGGGCCGGCTTCGAGGTCGTCGTCTTCGAGGCGCGCGACCGCGTCGGCGGCCGCGTGCTGACGATCCGCGAACCGCTCACCGGCGGTCGCCACGCGGAGGCGGGCGCGGAGCTGATCGCCGCCGAGGACACGCGGGTGCGTGCGCTCGCCCGGCGGTTCGGGCTCGCACTCGAAGGGAGCGAGGTCGCTCCCACGGTCATCTACCGCGACGGCAGACGGCAGACGGGGGCCGCGTTCCTCACTCCGGGTGTCGAGGCTCAGATCACGCGCTTCTACAAACGCGTACGCGCGCTGTCAGGCGCCGGTCTCGACAGACGCTCGGTCGCGTCGTTGATCCGCGAGGCGAAGCTCGGAGACCGCGCACGCTTCAGCGTCACGGCTGGCGTCCGTCGCCGATACGGCGTCGAGCCGGAGAGCCTCTCGCTCGCCTTCTACGCGCAGCAGGAGCAGATTACGCTCGGCGGGCGCACGCCGTACTGGCGCTTTCGCGGCAGGCGCTGATCTTCTCCCCCTTGCCCTCGCCCAAGCGGCCGGGACGTGCGGCTGGAGACTCCCGTCTCTGCGATCACCTGGTCTCGGGCCGGAGTCACCGTGACCGCGGGCGGCGACGACCTCGACGCGGATGCCGCCGTCGTCGCAGTGCCGGTGCCGGTGCTCGGCACGATCGACTTCGACCCCGATCCGCCAGCCGGCGCTCCAGGCGGCGATCGAAGAGCTTCGCTATGGCCACGGCGTGAAGACCATTCTCCAGTACGAGAAGGGCTTTCGCGCGCGCGGAAGCGTCGCGTCCGACCTCTCGTTCCAGGCGGCGTCGATTGCCGGCAACCGAGTCGTCACCGCGTACACGACGGGCCGGAACGGCCTGCTCTACGGGACGATCTCGAAGCACACGCGGCCGCTGCTCGTAGCCGACGAGCTCGGCGAGGTCTACCCGGGCTCGCGTGGCCGCTACTTGCTCGGGGAGAGCGTACTCGTGGCATACGGACGGCTGGAGCCTCGGTACGGCAGTCGCCTACGCGCCGGGGCAGGTGACGCACTTCCAGGAGGTGATCCGTCGGCCGCTCGGCCGCGTCCACTTCGCCGGAGAGCACACAGACGCGCTCGCAGGCACGATGGAAGGCGCCGTGCGCTCGGGCCTGCGAGCGGCAGCCGCGATCACCCGCGCCTAGTCGTCACCCGATCGGGGGATTCGAACCCAAAGAGCACAGAGCGATGATGAGAGCGTGCGTACTGCTGCAAAGCGCTCCGTGTTCGTTGCCGTCTTCGTCGCGGCTCTCGCGAGCGCTGCCGTCGCGGCGGGGAGCAACGGCAAGCCGGCGATCCGTTTCCTCTCGGTGGGGCGGGCGTATCAGGGCAAGCCGCTCACTGTCAGCGTCGCCGCCCAGGGATCAGCCTCCTGCTCGCTTGCCGTTCGCTACGCAGACGGCGCGACGCAGGCCAACCTCCGCTCGTCCTCGCCAGCCAAGGGCACGGCAACCTGGACGTGGACGCTGCCGCAAATCACAGCACCCGGCGCCGCGCGGCTGACCGTGCGCTGCGGCTCGGCGCAGGCGCAGCGGATGGTCACCGTCGTCGGCACGCTGATCCCGCCGAAGATCGTCGTCGCGAAGAGCGGTTACTCGATCCGCTCCAAGCCATACGGCGGGGACTCGGTCAGCTACGGGATCGTCCTCAAGAACCTGTCCCCGAACGTCGCGGCCGAACAGGTGAGCGTCCAGACGAACTTCGTCAAGGCGAACAACTATCTCGTCGGCACCGTCACCAACTCGGTCGCCGCGGTCGGTCCCGGCTCCACCTACAACGTCGGTGGCTCGCTCTCGTTCCCGGGCGCCGCGCCGGTGGATCATCTCGAGTTCGTCGTCCTCATCGGTGCGAAGAAGAAGGCGAAGCCGGTACATCAGCCCGCGCTCGACGACGTCGCCGCGGTGCCAGCCTCGTACGACCCGACCTGGGTCGCGTGGATCCAGGGTGAGGTCGTCAACGACCACCCGAGCCTGATGCTCGCGAGGGCGCAGCTCTCCGCCGTCATGTTCGACGCGGCAGGCAACGTGGTCGGCGGCGGCACGGGCTACGCATCCGGGAAGCTGCCGCCTGGAACGCGCGCGGTGTTCAAGATCCAGTCGGGCGTCAATTCGGTGCCGATCAGCAAGGTCGCCTCGATCGCGATCTCCGTCGCTCCGAGCTACCAGACACCGCCCCCCTAGTCCTGCGTCTACGATCGCCGGGTGGACACGTATCTCGCGATCGTGAGCAAGCGGGACACGCGGCGCTACACCTCCAAGCCGATCCCCAACGAGGTCGTCGAACGGATCCTCGACGCGGGTCGCGTCACCGGCAGCGCGTCCAACAAGCAGCCCTGGCGCTTCCTCGTCGTCGAGGACGCCGAACGACGGAAGCGGCTCGCGGACGCCGTCTACGAGCCCGACAACGTGCGCGGCGCATCGCTCGTCGTCGCGGTCGCGGGTGAACGGCCCTTCGACATCGGGCGCTGCGTCCAGAACATGATGCTCGCCGCGTGGGCAGACGGCGTCGCCTCGTGCCCGAACGGGATCAAGGACAAGGAGTGGGCCGCGGAGGTGCTCGGCCTCGAGGAGGCGCCGATCACGGTGCTCTCCTTTGGCTATCCGGCGCGCCACCCGGGCGCCGAGACGCGGAGTGCCGAGGAGTGGAGCGCCCGCGCCGACCGCAAGCCGCTCGAAGAAATCGTCGAGCGGCTCTAGGCAAATCCCACCGGGTTCAGCCAGCGGGAGGCACGACGGGGCGCCAGGCGGGGCTCGAGTTGTTCTGATCGCTCGTGATCGCGTCCTGCTTGCTGCCGAGCGCAATCGTGTAGATCGAGCCGTCGCTCCAGAACGCGATCGACTTGCCGTCCGGCGACCACGCAGGTTCGTAGGCGCCTGTCGTCGCCGCGCCGGTGAGCACATGCGGGACCTTCTTGCCGATCGTGATCGTGTAGAGCACCGCGATGTGGAACGCCTTGTCCGTGGAGAACACGATCCGGCGGCTGTCGGGAGACCATGCGGGCCCACGGCTGTCGGCGTCCAGTCGCGTGATCTGCTGCTTGTCGGTGCCGTCCGGCCGCACGCGCCAGATCTCGTGGGGGTCGAACCCGGGCTCGTGCGCCACATACGCGATCCATCTGCCGTCGGGCGACCATGCGGGCTCCGTCAGCGCGCCGAGATCCTTCATGACGCGCCGTACAGCGCCGCCGCTCGAGCCGACGACGCAAAGAGTGTTGTCGCGCGAGAACGCGATCTGCCTCCCGTCGGGAGACCACGTCGGGCTGGAGTCGTCGTGGCTCCCAGACGTCAGCTGTGTCGTCCCTGATCCGTCGGCGGCCATCACGTAGATGTGCGAGCGCCCGTCCCGGCGGCTTGCAAACGCGATCCTGGAAGCGTCGGGCGCCCAGGCCGGCTCGACCTGGAAGATCAGACCGCGGGGGGTCGAAGGGTCTCCCTTCTCGCTCGTGAGCCGCCGTTGATGACTGCCGTCTGCCGCCATGCCGAAGATCGCGTAGTCGCCGTCGCGGCTCGACACGAACGCGAGATCCGGCGGGGATCCAGGACCCGAGCCGCAGCCCGCGGGCAGGAGCGCTCCGAGGAGCAGACAGGCGAACAGGGGAAGTCGGCGCACAGGGATCTCAGGCAGCAGCCTAGTGCGCGACGAGGGGCTCGACGCCGAGGTAGCGTCGCTGCAGCTCGGTGTCACCGGCCAGCTCGTCGGATGACACCTCGAGCGCGATCTCCCCACCGACCATGATCAGCTGGCGCGGCGCGAGGGAGGTGGCGACACCGAGGTTCTGCTCGATCAGCAGGATCCGCAGCCCTTCCTCTTCGAGCCTTCGAAACGTGAGCACCAGGCTCTCGATGATCGCCGGAGCCAGCCCCTCGGACGGCTCGTCCATGACGAGCAGCCTGGGATTCGTGAGCAGCGCGCGCCCGATGGCGAGCATCTGCTGCTCCCCGCCGGACAGCTGTGCTCCGCCGTTTCTCTTGCGCTCGGCGAGGCGAGGGAAGAGCTCATAGACCTTGGCTACCGTCCATTCGCCTTTGCTGCCCGCGCCGATCATGCGCAGGTGCTCGTCGACGGACAGCGACGGAAACAGGCGCCGACCCTGCGGCACGTACCCGATCCCGGCCTGCGCGACCTTGTACGACGGCTTGCCCAGCAGCTCGTGGCCCAGGAAGCGGATGGACCCGCTCGTGCGGGGCGGAGAGAAGCCCATGATGGCCGCGCACAGCGTCGTCTTTCCCATGCCGTTGCGCCCGACGATCGCCACCGGTTCGTCTCCGAGCTCGAAGGCGACGTCGTGGAGAATCCGCGCCGAGCCGTAGTACGCGTTCAGCCCGGTGATGGAGAGAACCGGTTCGCTCATCCGTGTTCCTCGACGAGGTGATGCGCGTTGCCGAGATAGAGATCGTGGACGAGCTGATTCCCGCGTATCTCGTCGGGAGTCCCTTCCACGATCACACGCCCGTCGTGCATCATCGTCACCCGCTCCGCGATCCGCAGCGCGACATCCATGTCGTGCTCGATCAGCAGCAGCGTGATCGACGCATCGAGCGCGAGCAGGAGATCCGTGAGCAGCCCTCGCTCGCCGCGCGACAGGCCCGAGGCCGGCTCGTCGAGCATGAGGATCTTGGGATCCGCGGCTAGCGCCATGCCGAGTGCCACTTGCCGATGCTCGCCGTGGGACAGGTCGCCGACCAGGACCGGGAGCTTGTGATCGATGGCGACGCGGCGTGCCGCGTCACGAGCCCGGTCCCGGAGATCTCTGTCGCGGCCCGCCCTCACCGGCCGCAGGCGCCCACCCTCGACGCCGACGATTGCGAGGTAGATGTTGTCCTCGACCGACAGCCCGCCGAAGAGCCGCGACTGCTGGTACGTGCGGGCAAGACCCACCTTCGCGCGGGCACGCGCAGGCTCGTACGTCATGTCCACACCGAGGATCGCGATCGTCCCGGAGGTGGCCGGGAAGTCGCCGGCTATGACGTTGAAGAGCGTCGTCTTGCCGGCGCCGTTGGGACCGAGAATGCCGCGCCTCTCGCCCTGGCGGATCTCGAGATCGACGTTCTCGACTGCGTGAAGACCGCCAAAACGCCGGCCGACCCCCCTGAGCAGGAGGGCCGGCGCGGCGCTTCGAGGCTGAGGAGCGGCGGCCTCTGCCACTACCTCGTTACTTGACGACTCCGTTGACGACCGGTCGCCCCTTGCCTGTCCACGGGAGCTTCTTGTGGCTGCATGGCGGGTACGTCCGGCTCGGCGGCTTCGTAACCGCACCGCCGAAGGTCTGCGTGACGTACTGCACGACCTTCTGCACCGTCACGATCGCGATCGCGCCCGGGGCCGAGACGTCCATGCGGTACGAGTACTGCTGCTGCGCGGCCTGGTTGTTCCCCGCGAGGAACAGCTTCCCGTATGCCGCGTCGGGGAGCACCACCTTCTTGAGGGTCTTCTGCAGCGCCTTCTGCCCACCCGAGATGTTGCCCTTGACGGCGTTCAGCGCCTTCATCAGCGCCCAGGTGTTGGCGTAGTAGTTGAACGTGAACCCGTCGGCCGCGTGGTCAGATGCCTTGCCGGCAAGCGGCGGGTACTTGTTGAACCACTTGTCGAGGATCCGCTTGTACTTCGTGACATTGGCGCCCTTGAGGTCGGGGGACGTGCCGAAGCCGCCCACGTAGGCGCCGTTCAGGTGCGGGCCGATCGCCTTGTCGGCGCCGGACGAGAAGAAGAACAGGTTGCCGATGATCTGCGAGCCCTTGAGCGGCCCGTAGAGATTCTCGAACGCCTTGATCGACGGGACCGTGCCCGTTCCGCCGATGGCCCAGAAGTACCCGTCCACCTTGTCGGGCGCCGGGAGCTGCTGGACGAACGACGAGTAGTCGGTCGTGTTGAGCGGCGGGAAGACGCGCTTCGTGATGTTGCCGCCCGCTGCACAGAAGTCCGCGATCATGCCGGCTCCGGACGCGTAGCCGAAGCTGTAGTCGTCCATCATGATCGCAGCGGTCTTCCAGTGGTCCTTCTGCCGGGCGATCGAGCCGATGCCCGCCTGCCACTGGAGCCCATCGCCGTTGAAGCGGAAGAAGTTCGGCGCCTTCACGGCCGCCGTGGTGTCCCACGCGCCTGCCGTGCCGTTGACGAACGTCTTCGTCGGGTGCTGCTTGGCGTAGTTGGCGACCGCGACGGACTCGTCACCGGAGAGCGGCCCGATCATGATGTCGGCGCCGAGCTGCTCCATGAGCCTCTTCGTCTCCTTGATCGCCGAGTCGGCCGTGTCGTTCGCGCAACCGATGCCCACGAGCTTGAGCGGATGGCCTCCGACCGAGCCGCCGTGCCAGCCTGCTGACGGCTTGTTCTTGTTATTGGGCTTCGCGCCGCCGAACTGCGAGATCGCGGTGATCGCTCCGCCGATGTCCTGCTCGTAGTTCGAGGCGAACGCGCCGCCACAGTCGGACAAGATCGCGAACTTGATCGGCGTCGCCGTCGGCTTGCCCACGGCTGCGGTGGCCGTAATCCCGAGGATGACTGCGGCGCTTACGACGAGACCCGCCGGAAGCAATAACCGCCGTCCTCTCCTTCTGACTTGCGTCATCTGATGCCCTCCCTCTTCGTGCGTCTGACCCAGCGTGCAACGCCGGGACGTCTAGTCTAGCGAGGCAAACCCTACTCCAATGAACCTTGAGCTTCTACCGGGACGCGCTCTCCGTCGGCTCACCTCCTTGCCCACCTGGAACCGCCGCTGCAGACGCGGCTGGATCGGCTGGCCCGACGCGCCTGAGCAGAGCGCCCCAGATCCCCATCAATCCGCCCGGGGAGAGGAGGATGATCAGCAAGAAGATCGCGCCGATCAGCGAGTGGAACGTCCCTCCGACCACGGGTAAGTAGTCCGTTCGCACGTAGTTCTGGATCACCACGAACGCCAGTGCCCCGAGCCACGCGCCCTCGAGCCGATAGAGGCCCCCGATCACGCAGATGACGAGCAGATCGATCGCCGCTCCGATGTTGATCGACGCGGGGTCGATGTGCCCGTTCCACCAGACGAAGAGGACGCCGCCGAGCGCCGCGATGAAGCCGGCGAACCCGAACGCCATCGTGCGGTGGAGCGGGACGTTGTAGCCGAGCGAGCTCATCCTCAACGGGTCGTCGCGAATGCCCTGCAGGGTCAAGCCGAAGGGTGTTCGGACGAGATATCTGATCACGGCATAGACGACGACGGCGACCACGAGCGCGGCGTAGTAGAGCCGGTACGAGTGCGCCGAGACCTCTCCGATCCAGGACGGCGCCCGGATGCCGCTGATCCCGCCGAAGCCCGACAGGCTGAGGTCGGCGCCGAAGAAGACGTTGGCGATCACCGCGAAGGTGAGCGTGATCATCAGGAAGTAGATGCCGGCGCTTCGGCTTGCAAGAGCGCCGAAGAGGAAGGCGACCGCGGTCGCGACGGCGAGGCCGATCACGATGCCCCACCACGGGCTCCAGCCGAGATTCAGCCCCTTCGTGTTTCCGTTCGTAACGGCGTTGCCGAGCGCGAACCCCGCGATGCCGAAGATCGAGATCTGGGCCAGGGAGACCATGCCCCCGTACGCGGACAGGAAGATCAGGCTTGCTGCGGCGATCCCGAGGAAGAAGGTCTGGGTGAGGATCGTGCTGATGAAATAGTTCGACATGATCGGGGTCGGGGCGAGCAGCGGCGCAGCGAAGGCAAAGAAGATCGCCGCCACACCAATCGATCTCTCGAGCCACTGCCGATAGCCGCTCGTGCCGGTGGTCATGCGGGCCTTCCGAAGAGGCCTTGCGGCCGAAACGCCAGCACGAGCGCGAGGAGCGCGAACGTGAAGATGATCGAGTAGTACGTGTAGTTCGCCGGCAGGTAGACGGCCGAGAACGACGACACGAGGCCGAGCAGGAGCGAGCCGACGGCCGCACCGACGAGCGAGCCCATCCCCCCGATGATCACGACGACGAGCGAGTACAGCAGCCAGTTCGCGTCGACGCCAGGCCCGAGGCTCGCGAACGACCCGCCGATCGCTCCTCCGAACCCGGCCAGCGCTGAGCCGACGAAGAAGGCGAGCGCGAACGTCAACTGGATGTTCACGCCGAGTGCCGAGACCATCTGGCGGTCGTCGACTCCGGCGCGAATGACCATTCCCGTCCGCGTCTTCTTCAGCCAGAGCCAGAGCGCCGCGCCCACGAGGATCGCGGTCGCGAGGATGGCCAGGCGGGTGAGCGAGTACTCGACTCCGGCGAGATGGATGGTGATCCGCTTGTCGATGAGTCCGGGCCAGGCTATGTCCTGCGTGAACGCCCCGAAGTGGGCGATCATCTGATCGGCGAGGATGATCGCGATCGCAATCGTGATCAGCGCTTGGCGGAGCTCCTGGCCCTGGTTCCAGCGAAGGAAGAGCTGCTGCATTCCGAGGCCTGCGATGCCGATGCACGCCGCTGCGACGAGAGCGGGCACGAGCCATTGCCACCAGCTGACCTGCGAGCTGAGTAGCCCGAAGGACGAGTCGCCTCCGACGAAGTCCCGTTGGAGCTTGAGCGCGATGTAGCCACCGAGCAGGAAGAACGCGCCGTGAGCCATGTTGACGACGCGCATGAGGCCAAAGATCAGCGTGAAGCCGCTCGCGACGACGAAGTAGAGACCCGCTGCCGTGATGGCGTTCAGGAGCGTAATCAGGAAGTCGTGCGGATCGTGGACTGCGGATCCGAACGTCGTCTCCAGTCCGGTGCAGCTTTCGCCACACGTGCGGGCAGCGAACAGCACCCAGATCAGCGCGAACAGGACCGCGATCAGCGCCACACCCGCAGGCCCTCGTCGTACAACCGCGCGTCGCGAGGCCGCTGCGCGGCCCCCAGTGCGCTCTGTGTCCGCGACCGCGTTACTCACGGTCGCGGCCCGCGTAGAGCGTCGCGGTGCGCGCCTCGCCTTCCTGGGGGACCACGTCCTCGAGACGGCCGAACTCCGCGACGAGATCCGGGTCGAGCGTCGTCACGTCGGGCCAGTCGACCTCGACGAGATTCCCCGACGGGTCGCGGATGTACATCTGCACCCAGCCGGCCGGGTGGTAGCGGACGGGCGAGTGCCACGTCTCCGTGTCGAGCAGCCCGCGCTCCTTCGCCGCGCGGTAGACGGCCTCGAAGTCGTCGACGTCGATGCCGAGATGGTGCGCGCGCGGCGCGGCCTCGACATCGGTGCGCTGGAAGAGGTGGAGCTGCTGGTCGCCCAGCGCGAGCCAGACGACCGGCTCCTGGAACGACGGCGTCGGCAGGCGCGTCATGCCGAACAGCTCCTCGTAGAAGCGCACGGACTCGTCGATGTCGTCCGCGTGGATCGAAACGTGGTTGACCCCGCGCGCTCCCACCCCGCTGGATACTAGGACCCGGCGGCCGAGAGTTCAACCGGCTAGCGACCCCGGAGGCGAGGCGGCTCGCGATTCGTCAGCTAGGCGGCGCCGAAGCTGCAGCCAGGCGGCGATGTGCGCGGCCCGCGGCGGAGACGTTGCCCTTGAGGTCGTAGGAGCGGATAGCATCCGCGAGCGCCGCAGCGGATGTCGTCGGCGTTGGCCCGCCAGCGCGAGTACCTCGGCGAGGTCCATCAGCGCTGTCGGCGTGGGCGGTGAGGAAGTCGCTGCGCGCCGACCATGGAGACCGCTTCCCGAGCAAGGGCCTCAGCGTCGTCGAAGGCGTCCGCCCGCGCCAGCACCTTGCCCGTACCGCACGCCACCTGGTCTCGTCATGGACATCATTCGGCCGCGCGACCTCCTCGCACTCCACTGGTGAGCTGCTCGGCCTCGTCGAAGCGACCCTGCGCATAGGCCGCATCGGCAAGGAGGTGCGTAATAGGCGAGAAGTGGCTTTTCTCGCCGATCCTCTTGAGCATCTCGTAATGAGGTCGAAGCTCGGCCTCTGCGGCGGCCGGATCGTCCTGCAAGAGGAGTACCTCGGCGAGGTGGAACCGAGAGGATCCAGATGCCCTCACCGAGCTCCTCGACCAAGCGTCGCGCTGCGAGAGGCCAGCTCGCGGCGATTCGTCGAATACGCGCCCAGCATCGATCGTCAGAAGGGCCAGCACTCCGAGCATCTGCCCCCTACGCGACCGGGTCGCCGCCGCTCTCGTCCAAGACCCGCCGACAGCGAATGGCGGCCTCCTCGGCCTGCATCGGCCCCCAGACCAACGCGATTAGAAGCCACTCTTCGATCTCACGTTGCTCGAAAGGATCGCCGCGCGCAGCGGCGTGCATGCGAGCCCGTTCCGCTGCCTCAGCGCTGGCGGCTGCGCGACGGCCGAGATAGTGGGCTTGTGCGATGAGGCGCCAGGCACGAGCGAGGCCGAGATCATCCTCGGGTCCATCGAAGACGGCGATCGCCCGCTCCGCCGTGTCGATGAGCTCTTCGGCCGTGACGTCGGGCGCCGTGAAGAGGCGCAGCAACCCACGCTGAACGAGCGCGTGTGCCGCCAATGCACGATCACCGGTCGTCGCGGCTGCTTCCACACTTTCCGTGAGAGCGCGATCGGCCCAACCGAGATCGTCATGGAGGCCTTGCACGACGCGAACATTCGGGACCAGCTCAACGCGGAGTGGATCGTCCGGCGAGAGGAGAGCGACGGCGCGCGAGACAAGATTTACGCCCCCGGCGCGTCGCTACGCACGAACGCGCGACGGCCAGCCGTCTCCGAGACGTTCGGCCGCCTCGCGAGCCAGCGCACGAGTCGCATCGTCGACCGGCCCCAGCTCGGCGCGATAGACGGAAGGCCTGCTCGAGGTGGTAGCCGACGAATGTCGTCGTATTCGATCGTGCGTTCGCCCGCAGCCGCCTCGAGCCATCGGCCGAACCGCTCGTGCAGCAGCGACCGGGTCTCCTTGGGAATCGAGTCGTACGCAGCATCCCGGATCAGGAGATGGCGGAAGGCGTACGCGGACTCGCCGAGGCTTTGGCGGGTGGGACGAACAAGCTGCTTGTGGACGAGGGACTCCAGGGTGGCGCGAACTCCCTCACGCTCCGCGAGCGGAGTCAGGTCGGCCAGGGCGCCCTCGTAGAAGACCTTGCCGATGACGGCAGCGCGCCCCAACACCGATCGTTCCTCCGACGGGAGCTGATCGAGCCGAGCCGCCAGCAGCGCATGGATCGTTGGCGGCACGGCGATCTCGCCGCGCCGCGAATCGTCCTCGAGCACGAGCGAGAGCATCTCTTCCGCGAACAGCGGATTGCCCTCGGCCGCCTCGACGATCCGCGTCGCAGTTTCGTCGTCGAGGCTCCCGGCATCAACGCGGTTCTCGATCAGCCGTTCACACTCGTCATCGGATAGGGGCTCCAGCAGGATCGACGTCGCGTTCGGCTTCCCCCCTCCCCACGCCGGACGTGCCTCGAGGAGCTCGGGGCGGGCGATGCATACGAGTACGACCGACGCGTCGCGCACGCGATCCGCGAGATGGTCGACGAGATCGAGGAAGGTCTGCTCACCCCAATGGATGTCGTCGAAGACGACCACCAGCGGACGAGCCTGCGCGAGCCCTTCGAACAGCGTTCGCACGGCCGAGAATCCTTCTTCGACGCCGATCTCGACCTCTGACATGCCGATCGTGCGCGCGACGAGCTCTGCGACCGTGTCCGCCTTGGGGCCACCGCCGAGGGCTTCGGCAAGCTTCGAACGGACGGTCGCCGGACTGTCACCGTCGTCGAGTCGGATGCCCTCCGTCACCGCCTCCACCACCGGCCAGTACGTGATCCCCTCCCCGTATGGGAGGCAGCGACCGCGGGTAACTGCAGCCCCGTCTCCCAGGTCTTTCAGCAGCTCCTCGACGAGCCTCGACTTGCCCACCCCCGCCTGGCCCAGCACCGTCACGAGCTGGCACGACCGGTCGCCGGCCGCCTGTTCGAAGACGTCACGGAGCCGGCGGAGCTCTCGCACTCGCCCGACCATGGGTGACGAGCGGCGAGTGGACGGCGTCTCACGAACATCGAGTAGACGCAACCTGCCCTGTCCCTCTTCGACCGTCACGAGATCTCGCAGAAGTCGATGCGTTGTCGCGTCTAGGAGGACGTCGCCGGATGACGCGAGGCCGGCCAGACGCCCGGCAGCGGACAGCGGCTCGCCTACGGTCCGTTCGGTGCCCGCGATCACCTCCCCGGTGGCGATAGCCAAGCGCACCTCGACCTGTGCAGCGGCCGACAAGGCCTCGCCGATTCCGCGCCGTACGTCGAGAGCTGCTCTCAGAGCTCGCAGCGCATCGTCCTCGTGCGCGACGGGCAACCCGAAGACGGCGGTCACGCCGTCGGCGGTCCGTGTCTCGATCGTGCCGCCGTGTCGCGTCGCGGCCTCCTCGACGACCGATTGGGCCGACTCCGCATAGCGGCGCAGCGTCTCGGGGTCGACAGGGCTTCCGTCCGCGTCGGACGTCCAGAGGGCCATATGGAGGACGCTTATCGTCTTCCGCAGCTCGCGCGCAGTCTCTTTGTCAGGTGCGGCAGCGACCTGCGCTCGCTCCGGCTCGGCAGCGGCCAGGAGGTCGAGCTCCGGCGCCTGGTTGAGAATCGCCTGCTGTAGCTCCCGGAGCTCCCGACCGGGATCGATACCCAACTCCTCGGTCAACGCCCGGCGGCCCCCCTGGTAGGCCTCGAGCGCGTCAGCCTGCCGTCCCGAGCGATAGAGGGCCAGCATTAGCTGGCCGCGCAGACGCTCGCGCAGGGGATGCTCCGCGACGAGCGCTTCGAGCTCGCCGGCCACGCCACTGTGGCGACCACAGGCGAGGTCGGCGTCGATCCGAGCCTCGAGCGCCGAGACCCGCAGCTCCTCGAGGCGGGCGATCTCCCTCTGCGCGAAGCGGCTGTAGGCGAAGTCTGAGAGCGGCGGGCCACGCCACAGCGCGAGCGCCTTGGTGGGATTGCCCGCGTCGAGGAGGGCCTCGAAGCGCCACACGTCGAGCTCCTCCGGTGCAACCTGCAGCAAGTAGCCAGGCGCGTTCGTGACCAGCCGCTCCCTCCCGATGAGCTTGCGAAGCTGTGAGACGTACACTTGCAACGCCTTTAGGGCGCGCTCCGGCGGCGCGTCCTCCCAGAGCGCGTCGACCAATCGATCTGTCGAGACGACCTCGTTCGCGTGGACAAGCAGCACAGCGAGCAAGGCGCGATGCTTCTGGGCGCCGAGATCAAGCACCGCCCCGTCCTCGAGGACCTCGAGCGGGCCAAGGAAGCGGAACTCCACGGTCTAGACCTCCGTCACCGCCGCTGCCCTCGCCAGCGGGCCGTCCATCCCGAGGTCACGGTACGTCGCAACGGCTTGGTCGACGAGCGACCGCCCTCGCGCCTCGTCACCGTTCTCGATGAGCATGCGGCCGTAGTCCTCCTGCGTGTGTGCGAGCCAGGGCCGTAATCCCATGCGCTCGTTCATCGCCAGCGCATCTTCGAAGTGCCGCTCGGAATCGTCGAAGCGCTCGAGCAGGGAGGCGAGCAGGCCGAGGTCGCGGGACACCGAGCCTCTGCATCCCCTCGGGCACATCCGCGACGTTGAACGCCGCCCAGGGAACCAGCAACCTATATAGGACGGCGGCGGAATCGGCGTCGCCGAGGAGAGCAGACGTCTCCGCGAGCAGGCTCATACCGAGAAGCCACTCCATGTCGAGGGGAAGAGCCGAGAACTCGTCTCTCGCCAGGTCTTTCAGCTCTCGCCGCGCGTCTTCCGTCCGTCCAAGCAGTGCTTGGAGATGAGCGAGGGCGCAGCGAAAGACAGGGCGGGCCGGGTACTCGGCGACGAGGTCGCAGATCGCCGACTCGACCTCCTCGAGGCGCCCCAGGAAGTCGCACAGCGCGTACCCCTGGAGTCTGTAGACCGGAATAGCCTGCTCGGGCTGCGCCCGCTCCCCAAGTGCGAAGGCCTGCTGGACGAGTTCCTCGGCCTCGGTGAGCCGGCCGACTGCGAGAGCGAGCATCGCCCGCGTCGCGCAGACCATCCAGAGCTGAGCGGGCTGTCTGAGCTCGTCAGCGATGCGGCTCGCAGCCTCGAGATGGGCCTCGGCCTCGCGTATGTCTCCGACCTCGACCTGTGCGACCCAACGGTAAACATTCCCGTGCACGACCCGCTCCTTGTCATCGATCCGATCTGCCACCTCGCAGAGCTCGCTGCTGAGCCCGAAACGCTCCGGCACCGTGTCGGGGGCGAGGATGGCGCCGATGCGGCCGTCGAGCGCGTACGCGAGCGCAGGGGGTTGCCTGTGTGCCGTGCGAGGTCGACGGCCTCTCTGCTCAGCGTGTCGCGCCGATCCCGGGAGTGCTCGTCGCGAAGCGCTCCCGCCAGACGAGCGAGAAGCCTGGCGCGAAGCTCGACGTCCTCCTCGGCGAGCGCAGCGAGCCCTTCCTCGAGCAGCGGTACCAGCCGTTCGTCGCCTCCGGCCCGTGCCCAGACGGTCCTCCCGCCGTAGCCGGCCGCAGCGCGGGCAAGCTCGCGCGCCAGGCCGAGTCGGTGCGCGATCTCGGCGGCGCCCGAAGAAGGCCTTCTTCGCGGCCGGCGCTGTTCCCGCCCGATCCTCCGCCTCGCCGAGCAGAGCAGTAGCTCGCAGCGCACACGCTCGTCGGGAGGGCGCGGGAGGTCGAGCGCATCGAGGGCCGTCTCGTAGAGACGCGCGGCCTCCTCGTAGGCGAGCAGCGCCAGGGCCCGGTCCGCCGCTCGACGGGCATACAGAAGGCCACTGTCAAAGTCACTTCCGGCAATGGCGTGGTGGGCGAGCTCCGCAAGGTGCGCACCTGGCTCCTCGCCGTACAGCGCCTCGAGCGCCTCGAGCGCAAGCCTGTGCAGGCGGACGCGGCGGGCGGTCGTGAGCCCTTCGTAGAGCGTGTCGCGGATCAGGACGTGCGCGAAACGCAGACGACCCGGGCTCCCGGGAACGTCGGACACGACACGGGCGGTCATTGCCTCGTCGAGCGTGTCCAGCAGATCGTCTTCGGAGACATCCGCTACGCGGGAGAGTGCGTCGAGGCCGAACTCGCGCCCGAGCACGCAGGCGAGCGCGAGCACCCGGTTCGACTCATCCGACAGGTGACGCAGCCGTCGTCCGATGACGTCGCGGACGCTCTGTGGGACGAGGAGCTGCGGGGCGTCAGCCTGATCGAGGCGTCCCTCTTCGGCGAGCAGTCGCACGATCTCGCCGACGAACAGCGGATTGCCCTCGGTTTCCTCGTAGATGACATCGACGAGATCTCGACTCGGAGCCTCGGCCGAAATGAGCTCGATGAATTCCGCTACCGCGCCGTCGGTCAGCCCGGAAAGCCTGAGACTTTTCGTTGTCGGCTCCCGGACGAGCTCCGTCAGCGCACTCGTCAGCGCCTCGCTGGGGCTTGGGTCGACGTCACGGCACGCACCGACGACGAGCAAGCGGCTGTCCTCGAGCTCGCGCGCAAGGAACTGTAGCGAGCAAGAGCGAGGGCTCGTCGGCGGCATGCAGGTCGTCGAGGACGAGGACGATGGGACGGTCTTCGCCGCGTTCTTCAGGAACGAAGAAACCGCCTCGAAGAGGCGAAAGCGCGCGCTCTCCGACTCGGAGTCGGCAGTTCTGGGAGCTCCGGGAACACCTCGCGCAGCTCGGGAACGAGCTGCTCGAGGTCGGCTGCGCCCGAGCCAAGCTGCGCCAGCAGCGTCTCGGGCTCGATCGCGTCGACGTAGCGCGCGAAGAGCCTGGACCCAGGGCCAATAGGCCGGGCGCGCCACCTGCCTCCCAGCAGCGACCGACGAGGACACGCGCGCCCCGTCCGCGGGCGCGGCCAATCAGCTCGTCGGCCAAGACGACTCTTGCCGATCCCGGGCTCCCCGACGAGCAGGAAGAGACGACCCCGCCCGCCGAATGCGTCATCGAGGCCGGCGAGAAGCTCTTCGAGCTCGTGCCTCGCGGCCGACGAATACCCCCGCGTCGTCTCCGCGACCGCCGGCCATCCTCGGCGTCGCAGGTCGAGCGACGGATCCTGCTGGAGGATTGCTTGCTGCGAGTCGCGCAGCTCACGCCCGAGCTCGATGCCGAGCTCCTCGGTCAGGGCTCGCCGGGCGTCCTGGTAGGCCTCGAGCGCCTCCGCCTGGCGGCCGGACCGATAGAGGGAGAGCATGAGCTGGCCGCGCAGCCGCTCCCGCAGTGGATGCTCGGCGACGAGTGCCTCCAACTCGCCGGCGAGGGCGTCGTGGCGGCCGTCGGCGAGATCTGCTCGATTCGCCGCCTCTAGCGCCGCCAGCCGAAGATCCTCGAGTCGCGCGATCTCGGCTCTGAGCGAAGCGGCTGTAGGCGAAGTCGGAGAGCGGCGGGCCACGCCACAGCGCCAGCGCCTCCTTGGGCTTGCTCTCGTCGAGCAGGCGCTCGAAGCGCCAGACGTCGAGCTCCTCAGGTCTGACCTGTAGCAGGTAACCGGGCGCCTTCGTCACGCAGCCTCTCCCTTCCGACGACCTTGCGAAGCTGCGAGACGTACACCTGCAGCGCCTTCTGGGCGCGCTCCGGCGGCGCGTCCTCCCAAAGCGCGTCGACCAATCGATCTATCGAGACGACCTCGTTCGCGTGGACAAGCAGTACAGCGAGCAAGGCGCGATGCTTCTGGGCGCCGAGATCGAGCGCCGCCCCGTCCTCGATGACTTCGAGCGGGCCGAGGATGCGGAACTCCGTCGCCATGCCCGGCGACGCTAGCACCGTCGTCACGGCGTCAATGCCGGCTTAAGCGGCGCTTTACCGGGACGCAGCCGTCTCTTTTCCGCCTCCCTGTCAAGTGGGGCAGGACGGCCGAACAGGAGTCGGTCGCAGGACAAGGAGGCAAGGATGTTCCGCAAGACCCACATCATCGGACTGGCCCTCGTCGTCGTCGTCGTCACGGCCCTGATGGCGCCGCTCGCACTCGCGAACGACGGCCTCGTGGACGACTGGTTCCGCGACGCAAAGCCGGCGCCCATGGCGAGCATCGGGCTGATCGACGTCACGGCGCAGGACGTAAGCCGCCCGCTGGCCACGGCAGGCGTCGCGATCGCCTCGTCGACGACTGGTTCCGCGACGCAAAGCCGGCGCCCATGGCGAGCATCGGGCTGATCGACGTAACCGCCCAGGACGTCAGCCGGCCACTGACGACCTCCGTCGCAGCGGCTCCCATCTCGGCTTCCTCGAGCACGGGCTTCGCATGGGAAGAGTTCGGGATCGGCGCGGCCGCGATGCTCGCCGCCGTTCTCCTCCTCACCGGCCTGGGCGCAGCAGCGGTGCGCCACAGAGGCGGACAGCTCACCACCTCCTAGAGCTGGTTCGCTCGATGCAGGCGAAGCGGGCCCTCGGGGCCCGCTTCGCGGTGGACCCCGAACCCTCCTAGCCGCGTTCCCACGCGAGTCCGGCCGCGAGCACCGTCTCGTCGTGTGGCGCCACCAGCTGGAGGTTGCCGATCGCGAGCCCGGCCCAGCCGATCAGGTTGACCCAGCGGACGTAGGCCGAGAGCTCGAAGCGGATCTCGCGCTCGTCGACGTCCTGCGGCGGGAGGTCGATCGACACGCAGGGCAGGACGTAGAGGTCGACCGGCGGCTCGTACGTCCGCCACGCCCGCACGGCCTCGTACGCGCTCTCGACGTCGTCCTGCTGGACGCGGTGCGCGCTCTCGAGCTTTGCGCGGATGACGGGGCCGTAGTCGTCGGCACGGGAGGGGAACGTCGCAGCATGCGAGGCAATGGCCTCGTGCTCGAACAGCGCCCAGGTGCTTGCGGCAGGTTCGGGGATCGTCGCCTCGACGACGGTCGCGCCCAGCCGTTCGTAGGTCGGCGACCCAGGCTTCGGCGAGATCCGTCGGCTCCGGGTCGTAGCCGCCCACGCTCGGCGCCTGGCGCAGCAGGCCGACGGTCAGGCCGTCGAGGCGCGGCTCCGGCACCGGCTTTCCCGTGAGCACCGCCCACGCGTCGGCGACCTCCGACACCGTGCGCGCCATCGGCCCGACCGTGTCGAGTGTCGGGCAGAGCGGGAAGACGCCGTCGATGGCGATCGCTCCCCATTGCGGCTTGAGGCCGACGACGTCGCAGCAGGCCGCCGGCAGCCGGATCGAGCCGCCCGTGTCGCTGCCGAGCCCGAGCTCGCAGAGCCCGGCCGCGAGCGCGGCGGCATTCCCGCTCGAGGATCCGCCCGTCGTGCGCCCTGGCCGCGCGGGGTTGGAGACGGTTCCGTACCACGGGTTCTGGCCGATCACGGACCACGCGAACTCCGGCAGGTTGGCCTTCCCGATCACGACTGCGCCGGCGGCGACGAGCCGCTCGACGCAGGACGCCGTCCGCTCGGGTACGTCGTCGCCGTAGATCTTCGAGCCGTACGTCGTCCGGATCCCGGCGGTGTCGATCAGGTCCTTGACGAGCAGCCGTCGGCCGGCAAGCGGACCCGGCAAAGGCTCCGCGGGCTCGTCGACCCAGGTGATGACGGCGTTCTCGGCCTGGTCGGTCACGGCAGCACCGCCACCGCCTCGACCTCGAGCTTCGCGCCCGGGATCGCGAGGCGGCTGACCTCGACGAGCGTCGACGCCGGCCGCGTCTCGCCGAAGAACGCCTGCCGCACCGGGTTGATCGAGGGACGGTCGTCGACGTCGGTGAGGAAGACCGTCACCTTGACGACGTCCCGCGCACTCGCGCCCGCCTCGGCGAGTACCAGCTTCAGCGTCGCGAACACGGCCTCCGCCTGGGCGGCGACGTCGTCTCCCCCGACGAGCGCGCCATTGCCGTCCACGGGCACGATGCCAGAGACGAAGAGCAGGTCTCCTGCCCGAACGGCGTCCGTGTAGTGGGAGATCGGCTCGAGACAGGCCCTCGACCCGGTACTCCTGACGTTTCACCCGGCACTCTCCCTCAGCTCGGAGATCGTCCGGCGGGGGCTGATCGCCTCCTGCTCGACGCGGAGCAAGACGACCGCCGGCAGCCCGGACGCGACCGCGCGCTCGAAGGCGGGCTCGACGTCGGCTCCGCGCTCGACCGATTCGCCGAAGCAGCCGAAGGAGCGCGCGTACGCCGCAAAGTCCGGGTTCACGAGCTCGGTGCCCGAGACGCGTCCGGGGTAGAGGCTCTCCTGGTGCATCCGGATCGTCCCGTACATGCCGTTGTCGACGACGAGGACGACCACCGGCAGATCATGCTGCATCGCGGTCGCGAGCTCCGACGACGCCATCAGGAAGTCGCCGTCGCCGGCGATGCAGACGACGATCCGTTCCGGGTCGAGGCACTTGGCCGCGAGCGCCGCCGGCAGGCCGTAGCCCATCGCGCCGGAGCGCGGCGCGAGCTGCGTGCCGTACTCCGAGAACTCGTAGAAGCGGTGCGCCCAGACGGTGAAGTTGCCCGCCCCGCAGGTCAGCACCGCGTCGTCCGGGAGCCGGCGGCGCAGGAAGGCCATCACGTCGCCGAGGTCGAGATCCCCCGGCAGGCGGCGGTGCTCGAGGTTCGCGAGGTAGTCGGCGCGCGCGTCCCGCGTCCACTCGAGCCACGGCGGCTCCTCCCGTGGCAGCACGCGCGCGAGGGCGGTCGCGAGCTCCGTCAGGTCGCCGAGAATCGCCAGGTCCGTCTCGTACAACCGGCCGAGCTCTCCCGGATCCGGATGGACGTGAACGAGCTTCTGCCGCGGCCGCGGTACGTCGAGCAGCGTGTAGCCCTTCGTCGTCACGTCGCCGAGCCTTCCGCCGATCGCGAGCAGGAGGTCGGCGTCCTCCACCCGTCGCGCGAGGGCGGGATCCATGCCGATCGTCAGCGGCCCGGCGTAGCTCTCCGAGCGGTTGTCGACGTAATCCTGGCAGCGGAACGAGGTCGCGACCGGGACCCGATGCTCCTCGCAGAAGGTGATCACGGCCGCTCCCGCCTGCGCGCTCCAGCCGCCCTCGCCGACGATCACGAGCGGCCGCTCGGCGGCGCCTAGCAGCTCTCCGAGCCGGCGCAGCTGGTCGTCCGTGGGCACGGCCCGAGGCACCTCGGCCACGGCGGCGTCCGCGGCATCCGTCTCGTCGAACAGCACGTCCTCGGGCAGCGCGAGCACGACCGGGCCCGGGCGCGCCGAGAGTGCCGACGAGAACGCGCGCGACACGTGCTCCGGGATGCGGTCGGCGTCGTCCACCTGCGCCGTCCACTTCGTCATCGAGCCGAAGACGGCCGGGTAGTCGAGCTCCTGGAACGCGTCGCGACCGAGGTGCGCCCGCGGCACCTGGCCGACGAAGAGGATCATCGGCGTCGAGTCCTGGTCGGCCGTGTGCACGCCGGTCGCCGCGTGCGTCGACCCAGGGCCGCGTGTGACGAAGCAGATGCCGGGCCTCCCCGTCAGCTTGCCGTACGCCTCCGCCATGTTCGCCGCGGCCGCTTCGTGCCGGCACGTGATCAGGCGGATCGGCGAGTCATGGAGCGCGTCGAGGATCGGGAGGTAGCTCTCCCCCGGGACGCAGAACGCGAGCTCGACGCCGTGGAGCTCGAGCTGGTCGACGAGCGCCTTACCGCCGGAGCGGGTCATCCGTCGAGCGGTGCTTCGAGGAAGATCGTCGCGCGCTGGAGCTTCGGCTTCTCCTCGTCGGCCGGGTCGAGATAGCGGATCGTGCGCTTGCCCGCCCACTCGGCCGGCAGCACCATCACGCGCACGAACGCGGTCTCTTCCGTCGCGGACGCCGTCGCGAGCACCGGATGCTCCGCGCCCTCGTGCCACCACTCGCCCTCGCGGTAGGTCTCGACACCGTCCGGCGAGTCGATCGTCAGCTCACCGAAGAGGATCCGGCGGATGCCGGGACCCGGGTGGACGTGGCGATAGGCGACGCCGCCCGGCGGGAAGTCGACGCGGTCGCAGCGGAGGATCCAGTCACCCGGCCCGGGATCACCCGTCAACTCCCACACGACTGCCGGGCCGTCGACGCGCGCTGCACCCGCGTACGCGTCGTCTTTCGTCAGGTCGTAGACGATCCGGCTGCCCGGCTCCGTCACCACGCCGTCGGGATGCTCCGAGATCTCGAGGATCACGCCGCGAGCCTAACGCCGCAGACATGTTTCACACTTGTCACTCAGTCAGTGCCTGGCACTGAGCGGTTGCAATTCGGTGCCGATCGATCCACAGAGTCGGGAGGTACGCAGCGAGCAGGCGATCAGTGGAAGAACTGGCCGCCGTCGATGACCATCGTCTGGCCGGTGATGAAGTCGGCCGCCGGCGTGCAAAGGAAGACGACGGCCCCCGCAACGTCCTCGGGCACCTGGTCGCGCTGCAGCGTCCGCGCTGCCACGGACGCGTCGCGGAGCTTCTCGACCACTTCGGGGTTCGCTTTCACCCCGTCAGACATCGTGAAACCGGGGGCGACGCAGTTCACGTGGATCCCGTCCTTCCCGAGCTCCCTCGCGAGCGCGCGCGTGAGCGCGACGATCGCGCCCTTGCTCGTCACGTAATGGAGGAGGAACGGCACACCACGGAACGGCGTCCCGGACGAGATGTTGACGATCTTGCCGCCCCCGTTCGCGCGCATCACCGGCACGACCGCGCGGCAGGTGAGGAACATCGACGCGACATTGACGTCCATCACCCGTCGCCATTCCTCGAGCGGGATCTCCTCGAACGGCCGCATCGCAAGCGAGGCGTAGAGGCCGGCGTTGTTGACGAGGATGTCGATCCGCCCGTGACGACCAACGACCTCGTCGACCATCCGAGCGACGTCGTCCTCCGACGACACGTCCGCGCGAACGCCGCCGTCCGGCGGATCGAGGTCCGCGATCACGACCTCCGCGCCGTCCGCCGAGAGGGCGTCTGCGATCGCGCGCCCGATCCCCTGCGCGCCGCCGGTGACGATCGCAATCTTGCCGTCGAGCCTGCCCACTACTTCAGCGGCGAGAACGACGTCGGAACGAGGATCCGGTTGACCTGCGTGTGGATCAGAGGCTGGATCTTCGCGAGGAAGGCCTTCCACGTGTCGTCCGCCTGCAGCAGCGCGCGCCGCTCTTCCCGCTCGGCGTACGAGTCGTAGCGCCACAACGACGTGTACGTCGAGAGCGCCCCGACGTCCGTCGTGAACGCGCCGACGAAGCCGCCGAGGTGGCGCTCCTGGATCTCGATGCCTTCCGTCTCGTAGAGGCGGACGAGCTCGGGCAGCTTCCCGGTCGTGACGTGGTAGTCGCGCTGCTCGAGGATCACGCTCAAAGCCTACGACCTCGTGGCTCGTCAGCGTCGATAATCAGCGTCGTGACCAGCGCGCGCTTCGTCCACTTCGACGACGTCCGGTCCTTCGAGCTCGCAGCCGGCGTCTCCGGACGCCCACTCTTCGGTGAGGGCGCGATGCTGAACGTGATCGAGTTCGAGCCGGGCGCCACCGTGCCGCTCCACAGCCACTCGCACGAGCAGCTCGGCCTCGTGCTGCGCGGCATGCAGGCGCTCGTCGTCGACGGCGAGCGCGCACGAGCTCGGGCCAATGGAGGGCTACGTGATCCCGGGCGGCGTCGAGCATTCCGCGTACTGCGGGCCGGACGGCGCGCTCGTGCTCGACGTCTTCCAGCCCGTCCGCGAGGACTACCAGGAGCGCTGGGAGAGCGAGGGCTAGGCCGAGAGCGCCGCGCGGATCGCGTCCGGCACCGGGTCCGGCCTGCCCTGCCGCATCGACGTGAACGACCGTGTGGCGGCCTTCGATCGCCGTCTCGCCCGCCTTCTCGATCGTCCAGGCGTATGTGATCGACGTCCTGCCAACCGACTCGACGCGGAGGCGCACGTCGAACTCGTCCTCGAAGCGGAGCACGCGGTGGTACTCCGCCTCGACGTGCTTGCGCGGATAGTCGCCCCAACCCTCGAGCACGCCGATCCGGCGCATCAGCGCCGTCTCCGCCGCCTCTGCCCACCGGAACGCCGCGGTGAAGTGGATCCGTCCGCCGGCGTCCGTGTCGACCCACTGCACGCGGGCGCTCCAGACCTGCTCGGCGGCCATCAGAGCTGCACGAGCACGCGACCGGCGACACCGCCGAGCGCCGCGGCGATGGCGTCGTTGACATCGTCGAGCGAGAAGGACGGGCCGACCTGCGTCGCGAGGTCGAGGCGTCCGGCGCCGACGTGGTCGAGGAGGATGGGGAGAGCGATCGCCGGATCCTCAGAGCCGTAGATCGTCCCCGTCAGCCGCTTCTCGCGGCGGATGAACTCCGTCGGGTCGAGGTCGAGGCGTGCACCGGCCGCGGGCAGGCCGACGATCATGCAGAGGCCTCCGTTGCGCGTCCAGCGGAATGCCGCCTTGGTCGTCTCCGGGTTGCCAACGGCGTCGAACGCGTAGTCGAAGCCCTCTGCGAAGTGCTCTTTCGCCCGTTCCGAGAGCTCGTCGGGGTGGACGACCCGCGTCGCCCCGAGCCGTTCCGCGAGCTCGAGCCGCTCCGAGACGGGATCGCAGCAGACGATCTCGGACGCCCCAGCGATCCTCGCGCCCTGGACGATGAACTGGCCGACGCCGCCCGCCCCGATCACGAGCACCGTAGAGCCCTCCTCGACGCCCGCGGCGAAGAGCACGGCGCCAACCCCTGTCAGCGCGGCGCAGCCGAGCAGCGCCGCCTGGTCGAGGGGCGCCGCATCGCCGAGCGGGAGGGCGACCCGCTCGGAGACGACGAGCCGCTCTGCGAGCGCTCCGGTCGCCGTGCCGCGATAGAGCGTCTCCCCGCCGAGCGTCATCCCCGTCGTGCCGTCGATCAGCGTGCCGGCGCCGATCGCGTACTGGAGCGGGAGGCACGCGGCTGGCCGGCCTCGCTTGCAGTCGGGACAGACCCCGCACGATGGCGCCCACGAAAGCACGACGGCGTCGCCCTCGGCGACGCTCTCGACGCCATCGCCGACCGCCTCGACGATCCCGGCGCCCTCGTGCCCGAGCACCATCGGCCGCGGGCGCTGCCACTCGTCCTTGATCACGTGGAGATCCGTGCCACAGATGCCGACCGTGGCCATGCGGACGAGCACCTCGCCCGCGCGCGGCTCGTCGAGCTCGATCTCCGCGACCTCGAGCGGCTGCCCTGCCTCGTGAAAGACAGCCGCTCGCGTACGCATCCGGCTAACCGAGGGCCTGCGTGACGGAAGCGCAGTCCGTCACCGTCGCCACGTTCTGGAGCGCGAAGTTGATCGACGCGTCGTGCCAGTCGGCGTTCATCGTCGAGCAGCCGTCCTCGGGCACGACCATGAAGTAGCCCTTGTCCGCGCCCGTGCGAGACGTGTGCTCGATCGACATGTTCGTCCAGGCGCCGGTAACGATCACCGTGTCGCGGCCGAGCTCCTCGAGCAGCGACTCGAGGGTCGTGTCGTGCCACGCGCTCATCCGCATCTTCTCGACCACGTGGTCGCCGTCCTGCGGCTCCAGGCCGTCGGCGGCGGCGGCTCCCCAGGAGCCG
Source organism: uncultured Actinomycetes bacterium (assembly GCA_963773055.1). Lineage (GTDB taxonomy): Bacteria > Actinomycetota > Thermoleophilia > Gaiellales > Gaiellaceae > PALSA-612. The sequence goes on from CAVYZL010000006.1 coordinate 1,428,343, forward strand.
CGGACGAGCGCACCCGTGTCCTTGAGGCCCTCGAACAACGGCGCGTTCAGCTTCAGGCCCGGCGCGCCCTCCTCGACGATGTAGTGGACGTGGATCACCGGGACGCCATTCGCGCGGCAGGCCTCGGCGAGCGCCTTGACGTTCTCGACGACGTTCTGCGACTTCGCGTGCTCGGGCGATCCCGACTCGGCGAACGCTCCGCCCTCCGTGATCACGTCGTTCTGCAGGTCCTGGACGATGAGCGCGCAGCGGCCGGCATCCAGGCTCAAGGCTTCTTCAGCCATTTCTCTCCTCCTTAGCGCATGTAGGGCTCGCGGCGTGGCCCGACCTTCGTCTTGACCGCGTAGAGAGACGAGGACGCCGGCACGAAGAGCGTGTGCCAGTCAGGCCCGCCCCATGCGAGGTTGCCGACGCTCTCGGGGATCTCGACCACACCGAGGTGCTCTCCGTCCGAACCGAACACCCACACGCCGTCAGGCCCCGTCACCCAGATGTTTCCCTGCTCGTCGCACTTCATGCCGTCGACGAGCCCACCCGCCTCGAGGTCGCCCGTGCCGATCCCCTCTGCGAAGCGGCGCCCGTTGGCGAGCGTCCCATCGGCGTTCACGTCGTAGACGTTGATGAACGCGCCCGGGGTGTCGTTGATGTAGAGCAGCGACTCGTCCGGCGAGAAGCAGAGGCCGTTCGGCATCTCGAACTCGTCGCGCCCGACGACCAGCTCGAGATCGCCGCCACCCGGCGGAATCCGGTAGACGCCCTGAAAGCCGAGCCGACGCTTGCGCGGGTGCCCGAAGCCTGGCATGCGGCCGTACCAGGGATCGCTGAAGTAGATGGCGCCGCTCGAGTGGACGATCACGTCGTTCGGCGAGTTGAGCTCGTCGCCCTCGAACTCCTGGGCGATCATCTCGCGCGACCCGTCGGGGCTCTCGCGGACGACGCAGCTCGTTACGTGCTCGCAGACGAGCAGGTTGAGGTCGGCGTCGTACGTCATCCCGTTGCCCTTGTTCGAGAAGTTCTTCATCTCGACGACGCCGCCCTCCGCGCTCCACTTGCGGCGCACGTCGCCGGGCATGTCTGAGAAGAGGAGGTGGTGCTCGATCGGGTGCCAGATCGGCCCCTCCGTGAAGGTGAAGCCGGTGCCGAGCTGCTCGATCTCGACGTTCGGATCGACGAGCTCGGTCAGCTTCTCGGACTTGACGTCTACGGCCACGCCGGCTCCTTTCAACGGTGAAGGAATGCGAGCGCGAACCTAACAGCTTTAGAGTTGGAGGGCCGATGGCCGACCGCAAGCCGGTTCTCCTCGCCGTCGACGACGACCGCGACGTCGTGCGCGCCGTCGAGCGAGATCTTCGCGCGCGCTACGCGCAGGGCTTCACCGTGCTCACGGCCGAGTCCGGTCCCGGCGCGCTAGATCTGCTCGAACGGCTGTCGGAGCGCGGGGATGCGGTCGCGCTGCTCCTGTCCGACCAGCGCATGCCGCAGATGACGGGCATCGAGCTGCTCGCGAAGGGCGCCGACATCGCGCCGGGAGCGCGCCGCGTACTGCTGACGGCCTACGCGGACACGGAGGTGGCGATCCGCGCCATCAACGAGATCCGCGTCGACCACTACCTGATGAAGCCGTGGCATCCGCCGGAGGAGCGGCTCTATCCCGTGCTGGACGATCTGCTGGCCGACTGGCGAGCGACGGAGGGCGCCCGGCGGCCGGCGGCCGACAACGAGCGCGTGACGATCATCGGACACCGCTGGTCGGAGGACTCCCAGCGCGTCCGCGACCTGCTCGCCCACAGCCAGGTGCCATATCGCTGGCTCGAGGTGGAGACGGACGAGGGGGCGCGCTTGCTCGAGGCCGCTTCGATCACTGGCCCGAAGCTCCCCGTCGTGCTCTTCCCGGACGGCGACCCGCTCGTCGGGCCCGACCCGGCGGCGGTCGCCGAGCGCGTCGGCCTCCAGACCCGGGCCGATCTTGCGTTCTACGACCTCGTCGTCGTCGGCGGAGGCCCCGCGGGTCTCGCAGCGGCCGTGTACGGCGCGTCGGAAGGCCTGCGGACGATCGTCGTCGAGCGGGAGTCGGCCGGTGGCCAGGCGGGACAGAGCTCGCGGATCGAGAACTACCTCGGCTTCCCCGCCGGGCTTTCGGGCGCCGACCTCGCGCACAGGGCGACGACGCAGGCACGCCGCTTCGGCGCCGAGCTGCTGACGGCGCGCGGCGCCGTCGGCCTCGACTGGAGCGGCACGACGCGCATCGTCCGCCTCTCCGACGGCTCCGACGTCGCGTCGCACACGGTGCTGCTCGCCACCGGAGTCTCCTACCGGCGGCTCGAGGCGGAGGGCGCGGACATCCTGACGGGCCGCGGGATCTGGTACGGCACGGCCTCCACCGGCGACGCCGCTCTGCTCGACGGGAAAGAGGCGTTCGTCGTCGGCGGGGCGAACTCCGCCGGGCAGGCCGCCCTCCACCTCTCGCAGGCGACGAAGGTGACGATCCTCTACCGCGGCGACAGCCTCGCGAAGTCGATGTCGCAGTACCTTGTCGAGCGGATCGAGGAGTCGTCCGACATCACCGTCCGCCTGAACGCGAACGTCGTCGAGGCGCACGGCGAGGAGAGCCTCGAGGAGATCACGATCGACGAGGCTGGCGTCCAGTCGCGCATCCCCGCAACGGCCGTCTTCGTCTTCGTCGGCGCCGAGCCGCACACGGAATGGATCGGAGACTCGATCGCGCGCTCGGAGCGAGGGTTCGTGCTTACGGGCTCACAGGTGATCGAGGTGCCGTCGGGCTGCGCGCGCTGGTCGCTCGACCGTCATCCGTTCCCGCTCGAGACGAACCTGCCCGGCGTGTTCGCAGCCGGCGACGTCCGCGACCAGTCGATCAAGCGCGTGGCCTCCGCGGTCGGCGAGGGATCGATGGCCGTGCTCCTGATCCACCAGTACCTGAAGGACGTCTAGCACGATGGACCCCGGCGAGCTTCGCCGGATCGACCTGCTGCGGGAGCTGCCTGACGAGCGCCTCGCCGACCTCGCTGCGCACGGTGAAGAGCGGAAGCTCGCGGTCGGCGAATACCTCTTCCACTCGGACGAGCAGGCGGAGTGGTGGTCGCTCCTGCTCGAGGGAGAGCTCGAGACGACGGTCAGCATCGGTGGGGACGAGCTGCCGCTCCTCCATCACTCCCCGGGCGGGTTCCTCGGCGCGATCTCGCTGGTCACGGGCGAGCCTTACCGTGGGTCGACTCGCGCGGCGGCGCCGAGCAGGCTGTTCCTCGTCGAGCCAGATGCGTTCCGGCAGCTGCTCGTCGCCGAGCCGACCGTGTTCACGACGGTGATGAGCGTCTTCGTTCCCGTGATCTCGGACATGACCGCGATCGAGCGAGACCGCGAGAAGCTGCTCGCGCTGGGCTCGCTTGCGGCCGGGCTCGCGCACGAGCTGAACAACCCCGCCGCCGCCGCGCAGCGCGCGGCAGCGGAGTTGCGCGCCGCGGACGAGACTGCACAGGCTGCGCTCGCAACGCTCGCGGCGAAGGGTCTCGGAGCAGAGGCGATGGGGCGCCTCTGCGCGTTCACGGCCGACGCTCTCCAGATGTCCGCGAGCGCGCAGCCCGTCGATGCGCTCGACCGCGCAGACCGTGAGACGGCGATCACTGAATGGCTCGGGGCACACGGCGTGAAGGACGGCCACGGCGCGGCGGCAGTCCTCATCGACGCCGGGCTGGACGAGAGTTGGGCCGATCGGGTGCTTGCGGACGTCGCGCCGCTCGAGCCCGCCGATGTCCTGGCCTGGGTGACGTCCCGTGTCACCTCGGCGCGCATCACGCGCGAGCTCGAGGATGCGACGTCTCGCATCACGCAGCTGATCCAGGCCGTGCGCGAGTACTCGTACCTCGACCAGGCGCCGCTCCAGGAGATCGACATCCACGACGGCCTCGAAAGCACGCTTGCCGTCCTCGGCCACAAGCTCTCCGAACGAGGCACGACCGTCGTTCGGGACTACGACCGGACCCTGCCCCGCGTGCAGGTTCACGCGGCCGAGCTCAACCAGGTGTGGACGAACCTGATCGACAACGCGATCTCGGCGAGCGGGGACGGCGGCACCGTGACGCTCCGCACCCGGCGGTCCGGCGACTACTTCTGCGTCGAGCTGGAGGACGACGGGCCCGGCGTGCCCGCGGACGTGCGCGATCGCGTCTTCGACGCTTTCTTCACGACGAAGGAGCCAGGCGAGGGGACGGGGCTCGGCCTCGACATCGCGAAGCGCATCGTCGCGCGGCACCGCGGCGACCTGCGACTCAAGGACTCAGACGGCGGCGCGACCTTCCAGGTGCTCTTGCCCATCCCTCGGATTTGGAGGGCGTGACACGATTTGAACCGGAGGAGCCCATGTACCGCTTGAACTTCCTGGCCGATGAACCCTGGGATGAGGTGAGCGACGACGATCGGGTGCGCGCCCGTTGGTTCGGGCACCCGTTTGGAGCGGACATCCTCGGCGCCTCACTGCGCGAGCTTCTGCCAGGCTCGCCAGGAGGCCCGTTGCACATGCACTACGGCGTGGAGGAGATGTTCTTCGTCCTCTCTGGCACACCGACCGTGCGCACGCCCGAGGGCGAAGAGGAGCTTTCACCCGGAGATGTCGTGTACTTCCCTGAAGGCCCGGACGGGCTGCACGACTTCTCGAACCCGACCGACGAGCCGGCTCGGCTGCTCGCCATCTCCTCCAAGCGATTTCCGGACGTTGTCGCTTACCCGGAGCGAGGAGTCGCATGGGTGGCGACCCGCCATCCCGAACGTCCAGTGCCCGAGGGCGGCGACAACGGAATCATCGCTCGCTTCGACCTACCCCCGAGTCAGTGACCGGACGTTGGGACGGAGACGACCGCGGCGAGGGCATCGGGGATGCGACGGCATTCGTGGCCGGCGCCGCCGAGCTCACCGATGCGATGCGCCAGCCCACGTGGGTAGCCGAACGGCCCGATGTCCACCTGCTTGCGCACATCGAACGCGCGTGTGAGTCCTTGCCGCTTCAGCTTCTCGGGACCAGCACATCCACGGATGGGACGTTCGAGCTCCGACTGAGCTGCACGCAAGCGGACGCTAGCGTCGGGGAGGTCAAGGCTGCGGTCTTCGCCGTGCTCGGTTGCTTCGCGGAGGCCGCCACCTATGTCAGGCAACGTCGCCTCGACGCAGCCGAGGCACCAGGCCAGGCGCTCCTGTTCGAGATCGTCACCGGCTTCTTGGCGTCGGACACTGCATTCGCGCCGCACGGGCACACGGTGCGCGTCAGCGTCTCGAAGGCCTAGGTCGAAGCCGCGGCGACGCCGGACTTGGCCGGCGAATCAGCCGTCCTGCGGCTCGAAGTCGAGCGCGAGCGAGTTGATGCAGTACCTGAGCCCCGTCGGCTGCGGGCCGTCCGGGAACACGTGGCCGAGGTGCGAGTCGCAGGCGGCGCAACGCACCTCCGTCCGGCGCATTCCGTGGCTCATGTCCTCCTCGAGCTCGACCGTCTCCTCGGAGAGCGGCGCGAAGAAGCTCGGCCAGCCCGATCCGGAGTCGAACTTCGTATCGGAGGAGAAGAGCCCCGCGCCACACGCGCCGCAGCGGAACATCCCGTCGTCGTGGACGACGTTCAGCTCGCCGGACCACGGCGCCTCCGTCGCTCCACACCGGAGCACGGCGTAGCGGTCTTCGTCGAGCTCTGCCTTCCACTGCTCGTCTGTCTTCTCTACCCGGTTCGTCACGAGGGGACCTCCTCGACGTGGATGCGCTTCTTGGACTCCTTCAATTTGCCTCCGTCGCGGCCCATGCGGATGGCAAGCGCCTCGGCGAGGATCGACAGTGCCGTTTCGGGCTGCGTCTCGGCGCCGATGTCGAGGCCGCACGGTCCCGCGATGCGTTCGAGTGCGTCCTCGTCGACTCCTGCCTCGAGCAGGCGCTCTCGCCGCCGCTCCTGGTTGCGGCGGGAGCCGAGCGCGCCGATGTAGAACGCTTCGGTCTCGAGCGCGGCCTTCAGCGCCGGGACGTCGAACTTGTCGTCGTGAGTTAGAACGACGATCGCCGTGGCGTGATCTGGGGCGACCTGCGCGAGCGCCTCCTCCGGCCACTCGACGATGATCTCGTCGGCGCTCGGGATCCGCTCCTTCGTGGCGAACTTCTGCCGCGCGTCGGCGACGATCGCCCGCCAGCCGAGGAGCTTCGCCGCCTTGCACATCGCCTCGGCCGTGTCGACGGCGCCGTAGACGAGGAGACGCGGCGGCGGGCCGTAGATCTCCGCGAACACCTTCGTCCCCTCCAGCTCGAGGATCCTGTTGCGATGCTCGCGGATCAGCTGGTCCGCCTGCGCGACCGCCTCGTCCGGCACGCCGTCTCCGACCTGCTCGCCACCCTCGAGCACGAGCGCGTGCGCGCCGAGCGGCTCTCCTTCGATGACGGTGAACAGGACGGCGCGCTCCTCGCCGTCGACGACCTCGAGCAGGCGCTCCGTGACGCTCACTCGAGCGGCTCGACGAACACGTCGATCTCGCCGCCGCAGGGCAGGCCTACCTCCCACGCCTCCTCGTCGCCGATGCCGTACGAGAGCAGCCTGGGCTTGCCGGTCTCGAGCACCTCGCGGGCGTTCTCGTAGACGTCCGACTCGACGCAGCCGCCGGACACGGAGCCGCACAGCTCGCCCGCGTCCGAGATCGCGAGCTTCGCGCCGACGGGACGCGGCGCCGAGCGGCGCGTCGCCACGACCGTCGCGATCGCCACCTTCTTGCCCTCCGAGCGCCAGCGCTCGACGTCGTCCAGGATCTCCTTCACGCCGCATGCCTCCTTTCGATGCCGGTGAGAACCTCAGCGAGCTCTTCGAGGCTCGACAGATTGTGCCCTGAGAGGAAACGGTCGACGTACGGCAATGCCGCGCGCATGCCGCCGGCGAGTGGCTGGTAGTCGGGATGTCCCTTGAGCGGGTTGACCCAGACGACCGCATAGGCCTGCCGCGCGAGCCGCGCCATCTCGTGCCCGACGACCGACGCCTCCTCGCGCTCCCAGCCGTCGGACGCGATCACGACCACCGCGCCGCGCGTCAGGGCGCGACGCCCCCACTCGTCGTTGAAGCTCTTCAGGGACGCGCCGATCCGGGTGCCGCCCGACCAGTCACTGACGCGGGCGGCCGCATTGCGCAGCGCGGTCTCCGGGTCACAGCCCTCCAGGTCGGGCGTCAGCCGGGTCAGGCGCGTGCCGAAGGCGAACGCCTCGACGCCGCGCCCCGTGCGCATCAGCGCGTGGAGAAAGAGCACGAGCGCGCGCGAGTACGCCTCCATCGAGCCGGAGACGTCACAGAGCACGACGAGCTTGCGCGGCACCTCCACGCGACTGCGGAACGTCCGCTCGATCGTCTCGCCGCCGGTGCCGAGCGAGGCGCGCACGAGCCGGCGCATGTCGAGGTTCCGCCCGCGGTGGTGCGGTCGCAGGCGCCGGGAGCGGCGGCGCGGACGGCCCGCCGCGATCTGCGCAACGAGCCGCCCGACGTCGTCGAACTCGGCGCGCGTGAGGTCAGCGAAGTCACGCTGACGGAGGAGCTCCTCGGCGCTGTAGCCGATCGTCGTCTCCCCGCTTCCGTCCGCGCCCTCGTCTCCCGCCTTCGGGTCCGACGTACGCCGGAGCAGTCGCAGTGACTGCGCCTCGGTCTCGTGCCGGAAGACGGGCGCGGTCGGCGCGCGGAGGAACCAGGCGCGGAACGCGAGGTCGAACGCCTCGAGGTCGTCGTGGCGCGAGACGAGCGTCTGCCGGAGCGTCCAGTAGACGTCGTCCTGCCTGGTCAAATCGACGCGGTCGAGGCCGGTCAGCGCGTCGACGAGCCGGCCCGGGCCGACCTCGAGGCCTGCCTCGCGCAGCACGCGGCCGAACGTGACGACGTGCGTCGCGACTGCGTCCGCCACGGGCGCCGCCCTAGGCCTCTGCCGCCGCCCGCGCTTCCTCGACGAGCCCCAGGAGGGTCTCATCGCGGATCGCGAGCACGTCCTCGTGGTACTTCAGCACCGAGCCGAGCGTCTGCTCGACGACCTCCGCGTCGAGCTCCTGGCGACCGAGCGCCGTCAGCGCGTTCGCCCAGTCGATCGTCTCCGCGACACCGGGCGGCTTGGCGAGGTCGAGCGCGCGCAGGCCCTGGACGAACGCCGCCGCCTGCGCCGCGAGCCGATCGGGCACGCCGGGAACCCTGAGCTTGACGATCGCCACCTCGCGCTCGAGCCCGGGGTGGCCGATCCAGTGGTAGAGACAGCGCCGCTTGAGCGCGTCGTGGAGCTCGCGCGTGCGGTTCGACGTCAGCACGACCGCCGGCTTGTGCGCCTCGGCGCTCACCGTCCCGATCTCCGGGATCGTGATCTGGAAGTCCGAGAGCACCTCGAGCAGGAACGCCTCGAACTCCTCGTCCGCACGGTCGATCTCGTCGATCAGCAAGACGACCTTGTCCGTCGACTCGATCGCCTCGAGCAGGGGACGGCGGATCAGGAACTCCGGCCCGAACAGCTCCTGCTCGGACACCGTGCCTTCCTGCGCCGCGCGGATGTGGAGCAGCTGCCGGGAGTAGTTCCACTCGTAGACGGCGTGCGCGACGTCGAGGCCCTCGTAGCACTGGAGCCGGATCAGCCGCGCGCCGAGGCTGCGCGACAGCGCCTTCGCCGCCTCGGTCTTCCCCACGCCCGCCTCGCCTTCGAGCAGCAGCGGCTTCTCTAGCGTGAGCGAGAGGTAGAGCGCGGTCGCAAGGCCGCGGTCCGGAAGGTAGCTCGCGTCCCCGAGGGCGCCTTCGAGCTCGTCTATCGAACCGAACGTCATCTCTCAACTCTACGCGAGCAAGAACGCACGCCCGCGTGCGGGCAACCGCGCTCGCGCTGTGTTCCTACGGGCCGAAGGAGTTGTAGTTCTGGCCGGAGTCGACGGGCATCTTGCCGGGGCTGTGCGGAACGACGACCCGCACGACGCCGGTGCAGCTGCCGCCGCGGTTGTCGGCGCCGGTGAAGCTGATCGCGTAGACGCGACCGTTGCCCTTGCCGCTTCGCTCCGCGCGGAGCTTGACTTGGCTCGAGCTCGCCCCGGTAGCCGCGTCGGGCCCCAGTGTCACCGTCGCCGAGGCCGTTGATCGGCTCGTCCTGCGTGACACCGTTGATCGTCAGCGTCGTCGGGTCTCCGTCGGGATCCGTGAGCCCGCTGAGCGCGACGTTGACGAGCTGGTGGAGCGGCGGCCAGAGGTACAGCTTGTCGGGCTTCACCTTCGAGCAGTCGGGGGGACGGTTCGTCGGCGGCGGAACGACCTTGTAGGCGATGCCGAACTCGCCGATCCCGAAGCCGAGCGCCGGGGCCGGAACGCTGATCGTGATCGATGTCAGGGTGTCGCTCCCCGTCGCGTAGAAGCCGAAGTACCTCGCGCCAGCATTCCCGTTGACGTTGACGGCCCCCGACGTGACGCCGCCGTTAGAGGTCGCCGTGACGTTGGCGCTCGACTGGATGTTCGGCTCGACGTAGAGGTAGAAGGCGACGGTGTTCGCGGGCAGCGTCAGCGTTGCGCTCGTGCCCGCAGTCGCGTAGACGTCACCCGTGTAGCCGTGGCTCCACGTGAGCCACCCCATTCCCACCTTGCGGTGACTGAGGCTGGGGCTGAAGCCGACCGTACCCGTGGGAGCGGCGACGCTCGAGACGTTCGCGAACAGCCCCTGCGGGTCGGCCGCGAACTTCGTCATGGTGTAGCCGCCCAGCGTCGCGGGCGGGGCGGCGGTCCCCGGCGAGCCGTCGAACGTGATCGCCGCGAGTGCTGCCGTCACTCCGATCACGAGCGCGACAAGAGCCGCAAGCCCTGCGACCTTGAATCCACGTGCAACTCCCCCCATCGTTTGGAGCGTATATCAGCTGTGACGACGGCTTGCCCCACTGCGACACGCGTCCGGGGTACCCCATTGGAGTGAGTAGGCTGCGTTCATGCCCGTCCGGCTCCCCGACGAGGTGAAAGCGCTGCTCGACGCGTCGAACTTCTGGCACCTCGCCACGATCAATCCCGACGGGTCGCCCCATTCCACGGTCATGTGGGCCGATCGACGTAACGACCGGATCCTCTTCAACACCGCCTACGGCCGGATCAAGCCGCGCAACCTCGCGCACGACCCGCGCGTCTCGCTCTCGCTAGCGGATCCCCAGCACCCGTACTCGAACGTCTCCATCCAGGGAACGGTCGTGGAGACGATCGAAGGCCCCGAGGCGCTCCACGACATCGACGCCCTGGCGACGAAGTACATGGGCGTCGAGACGTATCCGTTCCTCCAGCCCGGCGAGCGTCGCGTGACATACCTCGTCGAGCCGACGAGCGTCTGGTACCGCCCGCCTGCGCAGCGTTAGAATCGCACGCAATGCCCGGGGGAGTGCTCGACGTCGTCATCCCGACCTCGCCTGCCGAGGCGGTCACCGCATTCGGGGACGGCGACGGCGTGACCGTCCTCGCCGGCGGTACGATCGTCATGCCGGAGCTCACGCACGGGCGCCTGAAGCCGGACAAGGTGCTGATGCTCGCGCGCAGCGGCCTCGACACGATCGAGCGCGATGGCGGAACCGTGACGATCGGCGCCGCGTGCTCGGTGGCGGCGCTCCAGGAGCTGGACGAGCCGCTTGCGACCGCTGCACGCCACATCGCAGACCGAGAGATCCGCGCACAGGCGACACTCGGCGGGAATCTCTGTGCCGGCCCAGGAGCAGACGCGCCTCGTGGCGACCTGCAGGCGCCGCTGATCGTGCTCGACGCCAGGGTCCGCTCGATCGGCAAGGGCGGCGAGCGAACCGAGCCGGTCGAGGACTTCCTCGCCGGAGGCGCCAGCGGACGTCTGTTGCTCGACGTTGCCTACGACAAGGTGGACCGCAAGACCGCCTACGCTGCTGTCTGGCGCCCGCACACGCACCACTACTCGATCCTGGCCGTCGCCGGCGCGAAGGCTGGCGACGAGCTCCGGATCGCCGTCACCGGTGCCGCTCCGCAAGCCGTGCGGCTCGCGTCGGTCGAGCAGAGCGGCACGGCAGAGGACGCGCTCGCCGACGTCGACCCGCCAGACGACGCACTCGCGTCCGCGTGGTACCGCAAGGAAGTGCTGCCAACCCTCGTGTCCCGCGTGCTCAACGATCTCGCCTAGGAGGACCGCGATGAAGCTGACCGTCAACGGCGTCGAGCATGAGATCCAGAGCCCTCTGCTCACGCCACTGCTCGGCGTTCTCCGCGAGGAGCTGGGCATCACCAGCCCGAAGGCCGGGTGTCAGCAGGGCGGCTGCGGCGCGTGCACGGTGCTGATCGACGGCGAGCCGATGCGCTCGTGCCTGATGCCCGTCGCAGCGATCAACGGCGCCGCGGTCACGACATTGGAGGGCATCGGCACGGCGGAGCATCTCGCGCCGGTCCAGCAGGCGTTCGTCCACCACTACGGGATGCAGTGCGGCTTCTGCACGCCCGGGATGCTCCTCGCCGCTCACGCGTACATCACGAGCGGGGGAACGGACGACAGGGACGCGATCTCCGAGGCGCTCGCGGGCCACGTCTGCCGCTGCACGGGGTACGTCAAGATCCTTGCCGCCGTGGGCGCGGCCGTGCGGGGTGAGAGCTTCGATCTGACGATGATGACCGGCACGCCGACAACCACGTTCGTTGCGGGAGCGACAGAGTGAAAGCGGTCGGCGCCAGGCTTCCGCGCTACGACGGCATGGCGCACGTCACCGGGCGAACGATGTTCGTCGACGACTTCCGGGCGCCGGGGACGATCTGGGCAAAGGCACTGCGCTCGCCGGTCCATCACGCGGACATCACGAGGCTCGACACAGCAAAGGCCGAAGCGATGAACGGCGTCCACGCGGTGATCACACACGCGGACGTGCCATTGCTCGAGTACGGGCACCTGTCGGGGCTCGGCATTCCCGCCGACGAGCCGCTGCTCGCGAAGGACGACGTCCGCTACCAGGGCCAGCCGATCGCCGTCGTCGCTGCCGAAGACGAGGAGACGGCGATGGCTGCGGTCGAGGCGATCGAGGTCGAGTTCGCGGAGAAGCCCGCGTTCTTCGACGTGCGCCTGGGCGCCGATCCGGACGCTCCGGTCATCCACCATTGGGGCAACTGGTACCCACACTTCGAAGGCGAGATGGACCGGCGGCAGATCCGCAAGGGCGACATCGACCAGGCGTTCGAGCAGGCCGACGTGATCGTCCAGGGCGTGTATCGGCCCGCTGCGATCGAGCACTGCCCGGTCGAGACGCAGGTCTGCCTTGTCATTCCCGAGCCCGATGGCCGCCTGACGATCCACACGTGCTCGCAGGCGCTCTATTTCTCGCTGGGCGTCGTCGCCGCTCACCTCGAAGTACCGTCGAACAAGCTCAAGCTGGTCGGGGGCACTGTCGGCGGCGGCTTCGGCGGCAAGGTGGACACCGCGACCGAGACGATGACCGCGCTCCTCGCGATGAAATCGGGTCGACCCGTGAAGTGGCGCTGGACGCGCGAGGAGGAGTTCCTCTGTTCGTCCACGCGAGCGGCCTGGCACATGGAGATCGCCGACGCCGTGACGAGCGACGGCTGGATCCTCGGCCGCAAGATGCTGACCCTTCACGACTCGGGCGCCTACGCGCGCTTCTCGCCCTACGGCCTGACGAAGCACTCGTTCCACCACACGGGCGCGTACACGATCCCGAACCTCTTCTTCGACGGCTTCGTCGTGTTCACGAACCGCACGCCGTCGACGGCGATGCGCGGCTTCGGCGTTACGTCGGTGTCGTTCGCCGTCGAGACGCACATGAACCGGATCGCGGCGGAGCTCGGGATCGATCCGTTCGAGATCCGGCTCAAGAACGCGAACCGGATCGGCGATACGTCGCCGAACGGCGTCGTCTATACGGACCCGTCCACCGTCCAGACGATCCACGTCATGGCCGAGGAGGTCGGACACGAGCTCTCGGCTGACTACCGCAGCATGACCCGCGGTCCTCGCCAGGACGATCTGCTGCCCGAACATCTGCTCGCGCAGGTCGGCGACCCGGAGTCGCACTGATGAAGGGGGCTCACTGATGGCCAGGCACAAGGGCAGGGGCTACTCCTCGATCGAGTACCCGACGGGCATGAACCAGAACGGCGACCCGTCGCAGGCGTGGATCAAGATCAAGCCCGACGGCCGCGTCGACGTCTTCTCTGGGACATCCGACATCGGCAACGGCTCGAAGACGATCCAGAGCCAGATCGTCGCCGAAGCGCTCGGCGTCCCGTACGAGTGGATCACGTACGACAACTCGAACACCGACTCCTCCCCGCTCTGCACCGGGACGTTCGCCTCGCGCGCGACGTTCGTCGCCGGCGAGGCGGTACGCAAGGCTGCGCTCTCCGCGCGCGAGAAGCTGCTCGAGATCGCCGGCAAGGAGCTCGAGATCGACCCGTCTGACCTCGACGTCGTCGACGGCGAGGTAATCGCGAAGGGTGCGCCCCAGAAGAAGATCTCGGTGCCCGACGTGGCCGCTGCGGCCACCTGGGGTCACGGCGAGCTGATCACCGGCACCGGCGCCCAGCTGAAGCCGTTGGTGCCGATCGAGGACCCCACGACCGGCGCCGTCGCATCGCCGCCCCACTCCGCCATCTCGTACGCCACCTGCGCGGCAGAGGTCGAAGTGGACGACGAGACGGGCGAGGTCCACGTCACGCATCTCTGGCAGTGCTTCGACGTCGGCCGGGCGATCAACCCGACGCTCGTCGAGGGACAGATCGAAGGCGGCGGCATCATGGGGCTCGGCCTGGCAGTTCTCGAGACCTGCTACCCGTACTACCCGAGCGTCGAGCACCGCGGTTCCGAGTTCGGCGCATACATTGCGCCCGGCATCCAGGACCTCCCCGACGTCCAGACGATCCTGATCGAGAACCCATCAGCCGACGGGCCGTTCGGCGCGAAGGGGATCAGCGAGATGGCGAACAACCCACAGCCACCCGCCATCGCCGCGGCCGTCTACGACGCGATCGGCGTCTGGGTGACAGAGCTCCCGATCACGCCGGAGCGCGTGCTGCGGGCCCTCGAGAAGAAGCGGGGCGGCGAGGACGGTCCACGCCGCGAGGGCAAGCGCGTGATCTTCGACGAGGAGCTCTCCGTCAACACGCTCGCTCACGCGGACAGCATCTTTCGCTTCGACGTTCCCGCGTGACGTCCCCGTTCAGGACGTGGAACGGCGTCGAGCCGTTCCGGATCTTCCCGACGGTCGACATCCACGCGATCGGCGGCGAGCAGGTGCTGCTCTGCCGCGTCGTCTACGAGCCCGGGACGACGGTCGCCCGACACGCGCACGACGACACGGAGCAGCTGATGCTGATCGCCGAGGGCGACGTGACGATGACGATCGGCGACGAGACGAAGACGCTCGGGCCCGGCGACGTCGCCGTCGTCAACCGCGGTGTCGAGCACGAGCTCTACTCCGAGAACGGCCTCGTCTTCATCGAGGCGCTCGCCCCCGTTCCGCTCGATCACGTGCCCGACCGCGAACGCGACCTCGTGCTCGGTCCTGACGGCGGCGCGCTGCACGTGGAGCGATAGGCGCGTGAACGTCACGCTCCTCCTGTGCGACTTCGCCGAAGCGGTCAACGGGAAGCTCTACGTGATGGGCGGCGGCTGGAACGTCCTGTTCGCGCCCGGGCAGCCGGTGACGATGTCCGTCGCGGCCGTCGTCGCCGTGCCGTGGGACCAGACGAACCGCAAGCACGAGCTCACGCTCGAGCTCCTGACCGAGGACGGCGGCCCGGTCGAGATGGAGGAGGAGACGATCGCGGTCACCGGCGAGTTCGAGCTCGGCCGGCCGCCCGGCATCAAGCCGGGCAGCTCCCTCAACGCGCCGTTCGTCTGGACCTTCGCCGGCCTCGTGCTCGAGGCGGGCGGCTACGAGTGGAAGCTCTCGATCGACGGTGACCCGGTGGCGAGCCGGCCGTTCGCCGTCACGAGCCCACCCGGCTTTCCGCCGGAGTGATCGTCGCGGCGCACGTCGCCGTCGGAGCTGCGGCGGGTGCAGTGCTCGGATCGCGCGGCGGTGCGATCGTGGCCGGGCTCGCGCTCCACGGGGCCCAGGACGCCGTTCCGCACGAGGACATCCACTCGCACGGCTTCGAGGCCGCCTCCGGATGCGCGCTGCTCGCCTGGTTGGCGCTGCGGCGCGGCCTGACCGACCCGGCCGTCCTCGGCGCCGCGGCCTGTGCAGCGCCGGATCTCGAGCACGTCCTCCCGCTGCCGAAGCCGGGCGGACGCGATCTGTATCCCTCCCACCGCGTCGAGGGCTGGCACCGCGAGGGCGCGCTCCCGGCGTGGCTGCAGCTCGGGGCCGCGCTCGTTATCGTCGCCGCGTTGACACGTCGAGGAACGGAGGAAAGATGCCGCTGATCAAAGTTGACCTGTTCGATTTCCGGGTGAACGAGGAGACAAGCGCAAAGCTCATCGCGGGTCTCACCGACGCGCTCTGCGCAGCGACGAATGAAGGCATGCGCGAGCACACGTGGGTGATCGTCGAGGGCCACTCGCCCAAGAACTGGGGATTCGGCGGGGCGCCGATGCCCGCCGATCAGATGCCGCCCTCCTAGCGGCCCGAGTGGGGACTCGGGACCTCGAGCGTCGCGTCCGCGATGCGGTCGCAAAGCAGCCGTTCATGGCGCTCCTCGGCGTCCGGGTCGTTCACGTCGCCCCCGGCGAGGTCGACCTCGCGTTCGCGTTCGACGAGCGCCTGACGCAGCAACACGGCTTCCTCCACGCAGGCGTCGTGGCCGCGGTCGTCGACAGTGCGTGCGGCTACGCCGCGTACTCGGCTGGAGAAGGCGAGACCGACGTCCTGACCGTCGAGTTCAAGATCAACCTCCTCGAGCCGGCCGTGGGAGCGAGGTTCGTAGCTCGCGGGCGGGTCGTGCGCAATGGTCGCCGCCTCTCCGTTTGCCGCGGCGAGGTAGTCGCCGTCGATGGGGACGAGGAGCGACCGATCGCAGTCACGACAACGACGATGGCGCTCAGATCGCGGCCGAGCTAGCTCCTTCGACTAGCCCTTCCACTTGACCGTGCAGCCGACGGGAGGCGTGTCGGCAACCGGCGGAGTCTCGCCTGCCAGTGCGGCCTCGATCGCGTCGCGGAGGTAGTGCTCGGTGACGTTCTCCTCGTCGCGGTCGTCGTCGACCGCACCGTGGTAGACGAGCCGACGGTCGGCGTCGTAGACGAACGCCTCCGGCGTCCTCTCGGAGCCGAGCATGCGCGCGATCTCCTGCGTCTCGTCGCGGAGGTAGTCGAAGACGTACGCCGACTCGCGCGCGTGCTCGACCATCGCTTCGAAGGAGTCGGTCGGATGCGAGACGTCGTCGTTCGAGTTGATGGCAACGATCCGGACGCCGCGGTCGGCGAGCTCACGCTGGAGCTCGTTGATCCGGCCCTCCCAGGCGAGCACGTACGGGCAGTGGTTGCACGACTGGACGAGGACGAGCACCGGCACGTCGGCGTACTCCTCGAGCGTGTGGTTGCGGCCGTCGACGCCGGGAAGATCGAAGCTCGGTGCGGTGGTCGTAGCGCTCACGTGAGGGCCTCCTCGAGTTGCTCGCGACTGGGTATCGGCGACACGCGCCCGTTCGGCAGATAGTAGATACGGCAGGTCAGGGCGGGCGGCGCGCTCGCGCCCGACGGATCGACGTCGACGCCGTCGACGCGGATCGTCGGCGAGCCGGGGAAGGCGAGCTCGACCGCCTCGGCCTGCGTGAAGACCTCGTGTAGCTCGACGGACGCGGAGATCCTACGCTCCTCGATCACGTCTCGGAGCAGCGCGAGCGCCTCCGGGTGCGACGGGCAGCCTTCCCAGAAGAAGACCTCGATGTTCACGACGCGTGGGCTGGCGCGGTGACGAGCTGCAGCTCGACGGCGCTGGCGCCCGGCACGACGGCCGCGGCCTCGCGCGCGTGGAGAAGCGTCGTCCGGACGATGAGCTTCGCCCGCGCGAAGTTGTCCAGCATCGTTGGCACTGGCCCTACGTCATGCCCCAGCGCGTACCCGGCCGCGTTGCGGCCGATCGCCTCGTAGGACTCGAGCGTGTAGAGCGGCGACATCCCGAACAGCTCGAGGTTGTCGAGCGGCTCGAGGTCGGCGCGGTGGATGACGGCCGTCCCCTTCGACTGCAGCCCGATCGCCACCTTCGATCCGGCAAGCGCCGCGCCGTCATGGCCGATGAAGGCGACATCGGCGACGCGGCGGACGCGGACGAGGCGCGGCGCTGCACCTCCTTGCTCAACGCCCCGGACGAGAGCGCCGAGCACCTCATCGTGCGGCAGGTCGTTGATCGTCGCCGAGAGGACGTCGCCGAAGGCCGGTCCGACGGCGATCACCACCTCGTCCTCGGCTGAGCCCGCCTTCGCAGGGCCGACCTCTTCGACGACAGCGGCGTGAGCGACGGACCAATCTAGCTCGCTCGGGTCAATCGCGTACGGCAGCGCCTGGAGCAGGTCCCAGCGATCGCCCTCGAGGCGATAGCCGGTGCCGGGGCCCGCGTAGACGTTCGGGTCGTTGACGGCCGAGTGCACCGCCCAGCTCTCGTCGATGATCGCCGACGTCTGGAGATAGTCCGCGCAGACGCGCTGCCGTTGCATGCCGACGATCGCTGCGGCGACGTCCTCGAAGCCCCGCTCGTCGAGCGCCTGCGCAACGTCCAGGCCGGAGATCGCTTCATCGAGCACGCGGTCGGCTGCGAGCACGTCTGCCGCGCGGTCGCGGTCGGGCAGATCGCGGCTCGAGTAGCCGTGGGTGGCGGCCTCGACCTCGGCCTCCGTCACGGGTGGGAAGCCGAGGCCTTCGAAGACGGCCTGGATCGCGCGCGCCCCCCGCTCGCGCACGCGCAGCACCTCGTCCTCGGCGACTGGCTCGATGCCTGCGTCCACCTGCCAGTCGCGCTGCACCGTCAGCCACTCGTCGATGTCGTCGGCGTCGTAGTTCCCGCCGCCGAACATGTTGTCCTCGCGCGGCATCACCGAGTAGCCCGATGTGACGAAGTCCGTGCCCGGCAGCAGCTGCCCCATCAGCTTCGCCGTCTTCCGGATCTCCGAGTGGGAGGCGATCGCGTCGTTGCCGGAGGCGACCTCGAGATCGAGCCAGGCGGCGAGCAGGTTCTCCGCGAGGATCTCCTTCGTGCCTGCCGGCACCGCGAGCACGAGCGCGACGCAGGAGATCGACCCGTTCTGGACGCCCTGCGAGCCTGCCGCGCGCACGGCAGCGAGGCAGCGGGCTTCGAGATAGAGCATCGACTTGCCCTCCGCGTGCCCCATCAGGGCCTCGGAGCCGCCGCCCGAGGTGAAGCGCACCTTCACGCCGCGCGACGCGTACGCCGAGGCGAGGAACGCCTTCGACCACGGCGTGTCGTCGCCGTCGACGAAGACGGGCTCCGTCCCGTACACGGAGAGCGTCTCCGCGTAGGTGACGAGGCCCTGGATCGCGAGCTGAAGGTTCCGCCGCTCCTCGACTGCACATTGGGTCATCACGCCAGGGCGCCCCACCTGCGAGCCGACGAGCAGCGCGATCGCGTTCAGCGGTGCGTAGCGTGAGACGCCGACCGTCGTCTCGAGCTCGGCGAACCCGCGCGCGGCCGCCTCGGCCGCATCGGCGGCGAGCAGCGCCGGGCTCTCCTTGAGATTCGTGACGTGGGCCTGGTTCGCCGGCGCGCGGCGCGCGCGGAGCTTCTTGAGCGCGAACATCGCCTCGACCGGGTCGAGGCGGGCCGCGATCCGGGCGAGGCGCGCGGGCGTCAGCCCGCGGCTCAGGTGGACGAGCTCGTTGCGCGGGCAGTCGACGTCGACGAGCCGGCGGGCGATCTCCGTGTCGTCCAGCGTCGCCGCCTCCGCGGCTGCTTCGAGGTCGATCCCCCTGCGCGCGAGGAACCAGTCGAGGACGTCGAAGTCCGCTTCGCCGCGCCCGTCGATCTCGACGACGCGGCCGTCCTCGACGACGAGGCTCGGCTCCGGGTCGTTCGGCCCGTCCATTGCGACGAGGCCGAGCGCGGGTGCCGGAGCGACGAGCAGCTCTTTGCGTAGGCCGCGCTGCTCTCTCGCTTCGAAGCGCTTAGACCGTGCGTCCGGCTCCGGCAAGCAACCCTCGCTTCGCATAGACGTCCGCCGCCTCGCGCACGAAGGCCGCGGTGGAGGTGGCGCCGGCGCCGTCGAGCCGTGCCGCCCACTCTTCGAGCTCCTCGCCAGTCGAGCGGTGCGGCCGAAGCGCCGTGTAGATCTCGAGAATCAGCGCGGCCGGCAAGGTCGACAGCTCGGCTGCCCGCTCGAGGTTCTCGGCGAGCGCAGGCCGTTCGGCGGCGCCCGCAACCGCCGCCTGCGCGCGCAGCGTCTCCGGCGTCGCGCGCAGGTCTTCCCACGCAAGCCGGCCCGCGCGCATCGCGTCCAGCGTGACGTCGTCGAGCGCGAGACCGCACGGCGTCCGCACGAGGTCGGGCCGCTTCTGACCAAGCGGATAGTCGGCTACGGGATCGAAGCCCACGCTCGGAGCTTAGAGTCTCCATCGTGAACAGCTACGACTTTTCCGGACGGGTGGCGCTTGTCACGGGCGGGGTCAGCGGCATCGGCGCTGCCGTGGCCGAGAAGCTCCGTGCGGGAGGCGCGGAGGTCGTCACCTTCGACCGCGATCCCGGAGCCAACGTCTCCGGCGACATGGCACGCTCGGCGGACCTCGACGCAGCCGTCCGTTACGCGGAGGAGCAGCACGGGCGGCTCGACGTTCTCGTCAACTCCGCCGGCGTCCCCGGCGAGTCACTGCGCACGGTCGACGTCACCGACGAGGAATGGGAGCGCGTGCTCGCGATCAACGCGAGCGGCAGCTTCTACGCGTGCCGCGCCGCGTTACACGGGATGATCGAGCGCAGCTACGGCCGCATCGTCCTGGTCGCGTCGATCGCCGGCAAGGACGGCAACCCGATGGCGGCCGCCTACTCCGCCTCGAAGGCGGCGGTGATCGCGCTGACGAAGGCGGTCGGGAAGGACGTTGCCGGCACGGGCGTCCTCGTCAACTGCATCGCGCCCGCAGTGATCGAGACGCCGATCCTCACCGGCCTCTCGCAGCACCACATCGACTACATGGTCGAGCGGATCCCGCTCGGGCGCATGGGCACGGCGGAAGAGGTTGCGAACCTCGTCGCCTGGCTGGCGAGCGAGGACTGCTCGTTCTCGACGGGCGCGACGTACGACATCTCCGGCGGACGAGCGGTCTACTAGGAAAGGTCGGGGACAGGATTCATCCTGTCCCCGACCCAGATTCCAGCGTTATCCGCGGATCTCGACGACGTTCGTCGCCTGCGGGCCCTTCGGGCCCTCGGCGGCCTCGTACTCGACCGTCGCGCCTTCGGCGAGGGTCTTGAAGCCGGTGCCGGCGATGCCGGTGTGGTGGACGAACAAGTCCTCCCCACCTTCCGACGGGGTGATGAAGCCATACCCCTTCGCGTCGTTGAACCACTTCACGGTTCCGGTTGCCACTATGAAACACCTCCCTTACGTACTCACGAACGTGTAGGGAAGCGTTGACGCAACCGATACTCGTTCTGATGACGGCCACAGCGTAGCGGACGGCACGGGGCCGAGTCAGCCCAATACGATGGTTCCCGCATGGATAGAGGCCGCCGCATCGTGCGCTTTCGTGGCCCCGACGGGGTGGCGACGCTCGGCGTCGACGAGCTCCCCGTGCAGCCGCTCGATGAAGAGACTCTGGAGCTCCCCGCGCCGTACGAGCTCCTCGCGCCGGTCGAGCCGCCGGAGATCTGGGGCGCCGGTGTCACCTACGAGCGAAGCCGGGACGCCCGCGTCGAGGAGTCCGAGGCGAAGGATCTCTACACCCTCGTCTACGAGGCAGAGCGACCCGAGCTGTTCCTCAAGGACGCGGCGGGCCGGCGCATGGTCGGGCCGGGCGGCACGATCGGCGTCCGCTCCGACTCGACGTGGAACGTCCCGGAGCCGGAGCTGGCGCTCGTGCTCGGCGAGCGCGGCACGATCGCGGGCGTGACGATCGGCAACGACGTCTCCTCGCGCTCGATCGAGGGCGTGAACCCCCTCTACCTTCCGCAGGCGAAGATCTTCGCGGGGGCATGCGCGCTCGGGCCGGCCGTGCTCGTGCCCGACGACCTCGATCAGCCGTTCCCGATCCGCATGACGGTCACCGACGCGGCGGGCGCCGAGCGCTTCGCCGGCGACACGTCGACCGCGCAGATGCGCCGCTCGTATGCCGAGCTCGCCGACTGGCTCGTTCGCGAGAACCCCGTCCCGGCGGGCAGCGTCCTCTTGACCGGCACGGGTCTCGTGCCGCCGACCGACTTCACGCTCGAGCCGGGAGACATCGTCGAGATCCGGGTTCCCGGCATCGGCATCCTGCGAAATCCCGTCGGCAACGCGGCCGACCTCATCCACGAAAGCACAAGGAGTGAAGCCCATGTCTGAGATCCTCGAAGCGCCAACACGCCCCGCGTTCGCCAACTACGTCGGGGGCGAGTGGCTGCCCGCGAAGGACACGTACGAGAAGCGCGGGCCGTGGCGACCCTCCGAGGTGATCGGCGAGTTCCCGGCATCTGGCTCGGCGGAGGTCGACGCCGCGGTGGCTGCCGCCGAGGCGGCCGCGCCCGGCTGGGGTCGGCTTCCGGCGGCGCAGCGCGGTGCGGCGCTGATGCGCGCGGCGGACGCGGTCGACCGCCGCGTGGAGCAGGTCGCACAAGACATGACGCTCGAGATGGGCAAGCCGATCCGGGAGGCCCGCATG
Source organism: uncultured Actinomycetes bacterium (assembly GCA_963773055.1). Lineage (GTDB taxonomy): Bacteria > Actinomycetota > Thermoleophilia > Gaiellales > Gaiellaceae > PALSA-612. The sequence goes on from CAVYZL010000006.1 coordinate 1,450,101, forward strand.
GAGGCTGCGCGGATGGCGCAGATCCTGCGCTTCTTCGGCGGCGAGGGGCTGCGCGCGACCGGCGAGCGCTACGAGCAGGCGGCCACCGGAAGCGTTGTCTACACGACGCGGCGCCCGGTCGGCGTCGTGGCGCAGATCACGCCGTGGAACTTCCCCGCCGCGATTCCGGCGTGGAAGGCGGCCCCCGCGCTCGCGTACGGGAACGCCGTGGTCATGAAGCTCGCGCAAGAAGCACCGCTCACGGGTCTCCACCTAGCGGCGTGCTTCGACGAGGCCGAGCTCCCCGCCGGCGTCTTCAACATCGTCGTCGGCCGCGGCTCGACGGTCGGAACCCCGCTCGTCTCGCACCCGTCGGTGCGGGCAATCTCCTTCACGGGCTCGGTTCCTGTGGGCGAGCAGGTGCGAAACGAGGCGACCGCCGCCGGCAAGCGAGCCCAGCTCGAGCTCGGCGGCCACAACCCGCTGATCGTGATGGCGGACGCGGATCTCGACCGCGCGGCGGAGGCGGCGTACGCGGGAGCGTTCTGGTCCGCGGGCCAGAAGTGCACGGCCACCCGCCGGATCTACGCCGAGGGCTCCGTCTATGACGAGTTCAGGGCTCGGCTGCTCGCGCGCATGGAGCGAGGGGTCGTGGGCGACCCGAGCGACCCCGAGACCGAAGTCGGACCGATCGTCAACGAGGCGCAGCTTGACGAGGTGCTGGCCGGAATCGGGCGGGGCAAGGCCGACGGCGGCACGCTGCTCGCCGGCGGAGAGCGGCTCGACGACGAGGCATACCTCCTGGCGCCGGCGCTGTTCGAGGGGCTCGCCGACGACGCGTTCCTGTCCTGCGAGGAGGTCTTCGGGCCGGTGACGTCCCTCTACCGCTTCTCGACGCTCGACGAGGCGCTCGGGCGGGCGAATGCCGTCCGCTTTGGGCTTTCGGCAGCGATCTTCACGTCGAGCCTTGCCGCTGCACGCACGTTCGTCGACACGATCGAGGCGGGCATCGTGCGGGTCAACGGCCAGACGGCCGGCGCCGACGTCCACGTGCCTTTCGGCGGCATCAAGGGCTCTGGCTTCGGCCCCCACGAGCAGGGCCGCGCGGCGCTCGAGTTCTACACCGACGTCGTCACCGTCTACGAGGACGTGTGACTTCCAGCCCCGCCTCCTTCCGACTTGTCCGGGGGACAGTCCCTGCAACAAGAGTGTGACGGCGTAATGGACGAGCGGTTTCTGGTCACTGGCGCGCTGGGCTGTCTCGGCGCGTGGACGTGCAAGCTCCTCGCCGAGGAAGGCGTCCCGGTCGTGGCGTTCGATCTAGGCGACGATCCCTACCGGCTCCGAGAGATCGCAGCGCCCGAGGAGCTCGAGCAGGTCACCTTCGTCCGCGGCGACGTGACCGATCTCGACGGGATCGTGGAGACGATGTCGGAGCACGCCGTCTCACATGTGGTGCACCTCGCCGCGCTCCAGGTCCCTTTCTGCAAGGCAGATCCGCCCCGCGGCGCGCGCGTCAACGTCGTCGGCACGGTGAACGTCTTCGAGGCCGTCAAGCGCCTCGGGCTCGAGACGACGCTCGCCTATGCGAGCTCGGCCGCTGTCTACGACGCGGCCGGCGCGATCCGGCCGACGACGCTCTACGGCGCGTTCAAGCTCGCGAACGAGCAGACGGCGCGCGTGTACCAGGCGGACGACGCCATCGCCAGCATCGGCCTCCGCCCGTTCGTCGTCTACGGCCCCGGGCGAGACCAGGGCCTGACCGCAGATCCGACGCACGCGATGCGCGCGGCGGCGGCCGGCGAGCCGTACCGCATCGGCTTCGGCGGGCGGACGGAGCTCCATTACGCGGCCGACGTCGCCCGCGCCTTCATCCGCGCCGCCCGTCGGCCGCCGGCTGGCGCTGCCGTCTACGACATAGCCGGCTCGCCCGAGCACATGGCCGACATCGTCGCCGCCATCGAAGCCGCCGTGCCCGGAGCAGCGATCGCGTACGACGACGCACCCCTCCCGTTTCCGGAGCAGCTTCCGGGAGAGCGCTTCGACGCACCGGTGACGCCGCTCGCCGAGGGAGTGCACGCCACCGTCGAGCACTACCGCGCCGCTTGACGCCATCCGGCCGGCCTGCTTGAGTCGGACCATCGGAGAGGCGATGGCAGCGCAATCCGCAGGCAACACAGGCCCGCTCGGGCGGCCCCGTGGAGTCGGCTTCGGCATCCTCCTGTTCATCGTCACCTTCGGCTTCTACGGTTGGTACTGGGTCTACAAGACGCAAGAGGAGACGAAGCAGCACGTCGGTGACGGCCTCGGCGGCGTCGTCGGGCTTGTCGTCTGGATCCTTCTGTCGCCGGTCAGTGGCTTCGTGATCCCGTCCGAGATCGGGACGATGTACGCAAGGGACGGCCGTGAGCGGCCGGTGACCGGGCTGACGGGCCTCTGGTACTTCCCGGGAATCATCCTCATCATCCCCGCGATCGTCTGGTTCGTGAAGATCCAGCGCTCGCTCAACACGTACTGGGAGTCGAAGGGCGCTACCTCGTAGCCCGCCGCTCCGGAGAGAGGTTCATATGGTCGGAAGGCACCGCAATCCCTGGGCTGTCCTCTTGTGGACGATCCTGACGCTCGGGATCTATCTGCTCTATTGGATCTACATCACCTTCGCCGAGGTGAAGGCGCATCGCGGCAAGGGCACAAGCGGAATCGTGGGGCTCCTGCTCGCGCTGATTCCCGTGTCCATCTTCCTGCTGCCCTCGCACGTCGGGGATATGTACGCAGAGTCGGGGAAGCCGAAGCCGATCACCGGGCTTGCCGGCTTGTGGGCTCTCGTGCCTCTCGTTGGCGGGATCGTCTGGCTGTTCAAGGTGCAGGGCCGGCTCAACGACTATTGGGCCACGGCGGTCACGGACGATGCAGCGGCGACTCCCGCAGTCACGGCGGCCACCCCTGACGCATCCGCAACACCGGCCGCAACAGAGGCCGCAACAGAGGCACCGGACACCCCGGACGCATAAGACGGCAGCGCCCCACGGCTCGAGGGGCCGGCCAATCGCGCTGGCCCCGAGCCGTTCCCGCGAGAGGGCGGAGCAGAGCACGAGCAGGCCGGTCGCAGATGCGGCGATGAGCCAGATCGTCGTCGTGAACGAGCCGGTCAGGTCACGTGCCGCACCTAGGCCGAGCGGCGCGAACGCCCCGATGATGCAGCCGACGAGCAGCATCATCGCCGCGACGGCGGCGACGTTGCGGGTCAGATCGTCTCGTAGAACGTCCGCTCGCGGCTTTCGAGCAGATCGAAGGCGCCGCCGACGGCGATCTCCTGGAAGTGCTCGGACGCCCCGTGGGCCTCGAAGGCCGCCTGGTCGTCATAGATCTCGAAGATGAGGAACGCGTCGGGGTTCTCGGGGTCGCGGCAGGGCTGGTAGAAGCGGCAGCCCGGCTCGTCGCGGGAGGGCACGGCGAGGCGCTCGAGCGCTTCCTGCACCGCGTCGCCCTGCCCTTCCTTCGCTGTCCATTTTGCAACGAGCACGATTCCCATCGCTATCTCCCCTCTTCCCCGACAACGGGGTTCGTCAACGCGCCGATGCCGTCGATCTCGATCGTGATCTCGTCCCCCGGCTTCAGGAGCACCTGCGGGTCGCGAAAGACACCGACCCCGGCGGGCGTCCCCGTCGCGATCAGGTCGCCCGGCTCGAGCGTGATCGCCTGGGTGATGAAGGCAACGATCTCCGCGACGCCGAACACCATGTTCGCCGTCGTCGAGTCCTGCATCACCTCGCCGTTCAGGATCGCCCGGATGCCGAGGGCCTGCGGGTCGGGGATCTCTGACACCGGAACGAGCGCCGGTCCGACCGGACAGAACGTGTCGAGCGACTTGCCGCGCACCCACTGACCGTCGGAGAACTGGAGGTCGCGGCCCGAGACGTCGTTAACACAGATGTAACCAGCGACGGCCTCGAGCGCGTTCTCGACGGAAACACCTCGAGCGCGCGAGCCGATGACGACCCCGAGCTCCGCCTCGTAGTCGACCTTCGTCGAGATCGAGGGAAGCACGATGGGGTCGCCCGGGCCGATCAGCGTGTTCGGCCACTTCGCGAACAGGAGCGGCCGCTCCGGCAGATCACCGCCCTGCTCCTCAGCGTGGTCGCGGTAGTTGAGGCCGACGCAGATGATCTTCTGTGGGCGCTCGATCGGCAGCACCCCGTGACCCTAACGGACGTGTACCAGGGACAGTCCCTGCAACAAGAGTGTGACTTCGGCGATCTCACTGGGAGCGGCGGGCTACCTTCGAGCCAATGCCCCGCCGGCCTCGCTACGAACTTCCCGACGGCGTCTATCACGTGACGGCGCGAGGAACCGGTGGGACGATGATTTTTGTCGACGACATCGATCGCGCAGCGTTTGCGTGGTTGCTCGGGCAGGCAATGGAGCTCTACGAGATCACTGTCTTCGCCTGGTGTCTGCTCGGCACCCACTTCCACCTCGTGGTCGAATGTCCTCGCGAGCAGCTCTCGCGGGCGATGCATCGACTGAACGGGATCTACGCGCAGCGGTTCAACAAGCGCCACGGAAGGCGTGGCCATCTGTTCGAAGAGAGGTTCACTGCGTGGGTCATCGAGTCCGACGAGCACCTCCACGCCGCTATCCACTACGTCGTTCAGAACCCGGTCGCAGCCGGGGTTTGCCACGACTCGCGGGATTGGATCTGGAGCTGGCCACGGCTCGACAGCGTGGCTGTTTGGGACACGCGAGGGACTGTCCCTGGGACGCGGCGCAATGAGGCAGCGACGAGACTAGGGGGTCGGGAGCAAGACGACGTGCACCTCGCCGGGGCCGTGGACGCCGACCACGAGCGTCTGCTCGATGTCCGCGCTCCGGCTCGGGCCGGTCACGATCGCGAGGGCGCTGGGCAGCGAGTCGCCGACAGCCGCGAACAGCTCCTCGAGCCCCTGAAGGAGCCTGTCCTCGGAAAGCAGCGTGATGTGAACGTCCGGCAGCAACGAGCGCCCCCGAGGCTCGTCGGGCGCCGCCGCGAGCACGACGCTGCCCGTCTCCGCGAGGCCGTGGATCGCGATGGAGACGCCCGCGCCGTCGATCTCCGGCGCAGCCCCTCGATGGACGACGAACCCTGCAAGCTCCGCGTTCGCGGCGAACTCTTCGACGAGACTCATCGCCGATCCCGAAAGCGACTTCCGAGCTTCGGCAGCCGGCGGCCATTGCGCCACGTCCGCCCCGGCCCGGCGACTCCGGCGAACGGCTGGCCGACGCGCGCAAGGCGTGTCGATACGCGATAACCGACCGGCGACGACCATGCATACGACCAGAGCCGGAACGCGAGCCGCTCCCACCCGGACGCGACATGCGTCTCGACGAGATCGTTGCGCAGCTCGAGCAGCAGCTCGTGGAGAGGGATCTTGACCGGGCAAGCATCGGTACAAGCTCCGCACAGAGACGACGCGTGAGGAAGGTCGGGCGCGCGCTCGAGCTCGGCGAGCAGCGGCACGAGCACCGCTCCCATCGGGCCCGAGTACACAGGCCCGTACGCGGCGCCCCCGGTCCTCCGATACACGGGACAGACGTTCAGGCAGGCACCGCAACGAATACACGCGAGCATCTCGCGGTACCTGCCACCGACGAGCTTCGTCCGCCCGTTGTCGAGGATCACGACATGCAGCTCGTCCGGCCCATCCTCCTCCCCCTCGCGCCGGGGCCCGCTGATCACGGTCGTGTACGTCGTCAATCGCTGGCCCGTGCCGCTGCGGCCCAGCAGCTTCAGCAGCACGGAGAGATCGGCGAGTGAGGCGACCAGCCGCTCGATGCCGATCAGCGCGACGTGAACGCGCGGCAGGCTCGAGACGAGCCTCCCGTTGCCCTCGTTCGTAACGAGGACGACTGACCCGGTGTCGCAGACGCCGAAGTTCGCGCCGGTGATCCCGACGTCGGCGGCCAGGAAGGTCTCGCGAAGCTGTCGCCGCGCTGCGCGCGTCAACTCCTGGAGATCTGGGGGGACCGGTTTGCCGTCGACGCGCGAGAGCAGCACGGCGACGTCCTCCTTGGTCTTCTCGATCGCGGGCGCGACGATGTGGACGGGATGCTCGCCCGCGAGCTGGAGGATGTACTCGCCGAGATCGGTCTCGACCACGCGCACGCCGGAAGCCTCGAGCGCGGCGTTGAGGCCGATCTCCTCCGTCGCCATCGACTTCGACTTGACCGCGAGCTTCGCGCCGTGCCGCGTGCAGACGTCTGCGATGTAGGCGTTTGCGTCCGCGGCAGTCCGCGCGATCACCGTCCGGCCGCCGTTCCGCTCGACCGCAGCGCGGAATTGCGCCACGTGAGCGTCGAGATCGTCGATCACGCGCATGCGCGCGTCGTGCGCGCGGTCGCGAAGCGCCTCCACATCCGGAAGACCGCCCCAGGCCTCCTGCCGGTGACTCATCAGGCGCCGGGTCGACGAGTCGAGAGCGCCCGTCACATGCGCGTCCGCGAGCTTGAGGCGAGCGATCTCGCGGAACGTGCCCCGCTCCCGCGTGACGCCGCTCACGCGTCGATCCCCCGCGCCAGCGCCGTTGCGAGGTGGACGATGCGCACGCCCGTGCCTGCGTGCTCTGAGCGGCCGCGCAGGTGCATCAGGCAGCCCGGGTCCGCGGTGACGAGCGCGTCGACCGAGCCGGCGCTCGCGAGCTTGTCGTCGGCCATCGCCGTCGAGAGCTCGGGCTGGCGGATGGAGAACGTCCCGCCGAAACCGCAACAGAGATCCGGACGCGCGAGCGGGACGATCTCAGCGCCCGAGCGCTCGAGCAGGCGCCTCGGCTCGTCGTGGATCCGCAGCTCGCGGAGCATGTGGCACGAATCGTGGTAGGCGACGCGCCGTCCTTCGTTCCTCCGCGCAGGCTCGACGTCGCGGGACGCCAGGAACGCAGACAGCTCCCACACCTCATACGGATCGGTATCGAGCAGCTTCGGCAGGTAGTGGCTCGCCATCGTCGCGCAGGAGCCCGACGGGCAGACGATCGGCAGCTCGCGCGAGAAGGCGCGCGAGAACGTCCGCGCAACCCGGCGGGCGGCGGCGCGGTGCCCGGCGTTGAACGCGGGCTGGCCGCAGCACACCTGGCCGCCCGGAAACACGACTTCGCAACCCGCCTCACGCAGGAGCGTCTCCGCGTCCGCGACCGCGTCCGGCAACACGAGATCGCCCAGGCACGTCGCGAACAGCTGAACGCGCTCCATGCGCGAGACTCTACGGACGATGTCGGCTCCGACCCCTCTCGAGCGGGCTCCGGACGCGCTGACACCAGGTCGCGCCGTCTATCTCAAGCGCGAGGACGTCCACGAGCTCGGTGCCTTCAAGTGGCGTGCGGCACTTCCGGTGCTCGAGCGGTACGCGGCCGAGGGTGCGCGCGGCGTTGTCACCGCGTCGACGGGGAATCACGGCGCGGCGACGGCGTGGGCTGGTGCGAAGGTCGGTCTCGAGGCGACCGTCTACGCCCCCGAGGTGACGAGCCGGACGAAGCTCGATCATCTCGAACGGCTCGGCGCCCGGGTCGTGCTGGTCGGTGCGGACGTGGATGACGCGAAGCAGGCGGGGCTTGTGTTCGCGGCCGAGGCCCGGCTGCCGTTCTTCGAGGACGGCGCGGAGCCGGGGCAGCTGGACGGTTATGCAGCGATCGCCACGGAGATCCTCGACGAGCTCGCCGAGGAGCCCGCTGCGGTCGTCGTGCCTGTGGGAAACGGGGCACTGCTCGCCGGCATCGGCCGTTCGCTCGCCGAACGTGCACCGGGCACGCGGCGCGTTGGCATCGTCTCCGAGGATGCACCGGTGATGGCGCTCTCGTGGCGTGCGGGCCGGGCTGTCGAGACAGACCGTTGCGAGACGATCGCCGACGGTCTCGCTGTTCGGGTCGCCATCCCGATGGCCGTCGAGTGGCTGAACACTGCAGCCGACGCGATGCTCGAGGTCTCGGAGCGCGAGATCGCCGCTGCCGTCGTCGCGTTCAAGGACGCCGGCATCCGCGCGGAGCCGGCCGCGGCGGCCGCGCTCGCCGCTCTACCGCAGATCGAAGCCGACGGCGCCATCGTCCTGGTCGTGACCGGCCGGAACATCGACGACGAGCTGCTCGCCCGCTGCCGCCAGTGGGACGTGCCCCCTTCGCCGTAGCAGTTGCGTTACAGGGACTGTCCCCCGGACCGGTCTCTTCTAGACGAGGAGCGGCTGGAGGACGTTGCGGGAGAGGAGGAAGCCGCGCTTGACGAGCTCCGGATCGCCTTCGAAGCCGCGGTCCTCGTGCTCGATCGAGACGACGAAGTCGTAGCCGACTGCATACAACGCGGCGATGAACCGGTCCCAGCGCACCTCGCCTAGCCCGGGCAGCCGCGGCACCTGCCAGCCCATGCCGAGAGACGCCGTGCCGTGGCGGTACAGGCCATCGCGACGGATCTCGAGATCCTTCGCGTGCACGTGGAGCAGCCGGTCCGCGTAGTCGTAGACGACCCGCTCGTAGTCGATCTGCAGCCACACGAGATGCGACGGGTCGAGGTTGAGACCGAAGCTTGCCGAAGGGATCGCCTCGAACATCTCGTCCCAGACGGCCGGCGAGTACGCGATGTTCTGCCCGCTCGGCCACTCGTCGAAGCTGAAGAGCATCGGGCAGTTCTCGATCGCGATCTTCACGCCACGCTCCTCGGCATGCGCGACGAGCGGAGGCCAGATCTCGCGGAACCGTTCGAGGTTCTTCGGGAGCGGCAGCGTCTGGTCCGCGCCGACGAAGGTGCCGACGATGCCGACCTCGAGAGCAGCGGCGGCGTCGATCACCTTCCGAAGGTGGCCGTTCGCCTCCTCCCGCGCCTCGTCGTCACCCGCGAGGTTGTTCGGGTAGTACGCGAGCGACGAGATCTCGAGGTTGTGGATCGCCATCGTCTGGCGCACGGCATCCGGATCGAAGTCGTCGACGTCGATGTGACAGACGCCTGCGTACCGGCGAGCGGCGCCGGACGCAGCGGGCCAGCACGCGATCTCGAGCATCGAGAACCCGTTGGCCGACGCCCAGGCCGCCACCTCCTCGAGCGTGCTCTCGCCGAGCGCCGCCGTCATCAATCCGAGCTTCATGCCGTCACCTCCGCCGCTTTCATGTCAGCCCACTCATTCGCCTACTTTCTCACAGCGTCCGCGCGACGAGAGATGATGCGGGCGTGAGCTATCCGAAGATCGAGCTGCACGTCCACCTCGAGGGGACGCTGCGCCCGCACACGCTGATCGCGATCGCGAAGAAGAACGGCGTCGAGCTGCCCGCGGACACGCCGGAGGGTCTCGCCGACCTCTTCCACTTCACCGATCTCCCGCACTTCATCGACGTCTGGCTAATGGTCACCGCGTGCCTGCGGACGGCCGACGACTTCCGGCGCATCACGGTCGACTATGCCGGCGAGGCGGCCGCGCAGGGCGCCGTCTATATCGAGGGCATCTTCGCCCCGCTCCAGCTCGTCCGCCGCGGTATCGCCTGGGAGGAGGTATTCGAGGGCTTCTGCGACGGCGCCGCGGAGGCGCGCGAGGTGCACGGGGTCGAGATGCGGCTCACGCCCGACATGACGCGGAACTCTTCGCCCGAAGAGATCGACGAGATGCTGCGCCACTCGACCGCGTACCACGATCGTGGCGTCGTCGGCATCGGCCTCGGCGCCTTCGAGCTCGAGTACCCGCCGCACCTGTTCGAGGATGCCTTTGCGCGGGCACGTGAAGGAGGCCTCGGCTCCGTGCCCCACGCGGGCGAGCTCGGCGGCCCCGATGCGGTGCGCGAGGCGCTTGATTGCCTCCGGGCAGACCGCCTCCGCCACGGCATCCGTGCAATCGAGGATCAGGAGCTCGTTGCGGAGATCGTCGAGCGCCGAACCGTGCTCGACGTCTGCCTCGTCTCGAACGTCCGTGTCGGCGTCGTCCCCTCGCTCGACCAGCACCCCCTGCCGCGGCTCGTCGAAGCGGGTGTCCTGTGCTCGTTGTCGACCGACGACCCGCCGATGTTCGACACCGACCTCACGTCCGAGTACGAGACCGCGTGCCGCCTCGGCCTGCGGCCGCAGGCGTTCTTCGACGCGGGCGTCGCCGGTGCCCTCTGTGACGAGGCGACGCGTAGGCGCCTGCAGGCGATCGGCGAGACCTACGACTGGGAGGACTAGGCGTCGGGGAGTCTGCGCTCGGCTAGCGCCGCCGCCGCTTCGTCGTCGAGCGTCGCCACCGCTGCGTCGTAGAGAGCGCGCGCCTCTTCGGGGCTCTCGCCGACCGCCGTCAGCCCCGTCCGTCCGTGCTCACCGAGCGCGCTCATCATGTGGAAGACGACACCCGTTTGCCGCGCCTGGTCGAAGTGGAGGCCTCGGCGGACGCCGATGTCGAAGAGGTCGTCCGGCGTCAGGCTCCGGTAAGCCGGGTTCTCGACATGGTCGGAGGCGATGAAGTACTTGGGGCGGCCGCTCGGCGCGAGGAAGACGGCCGTCTCAGGGTCGTACAGCCCGTCCGTGAGGAACTGGAGCGTGAGGAACGGATGGGTGGTGCCGCCCTTGCGGAGATTGAGCTCGATCGCGTACGAGTCCCACGTGCCGTCTGGCTTGCGGACGGCGACGAAGTCCATCGCGAACCGTCCGATCACGCCCTCGCTCGCGAGCCGCTCCCCCACCTTGACCGCGTGTTGGGTGATCACGGCCGCATACGCGGGATCGGCGGGGAAGATGCAGCCGAGGTAGCTCTGGCCGCTCGGGCCTCCGAGCAGCTGGTCGTGCGTCGACAGGATCTCGAGCCGGCCGAGCGGCGTGACGCGCATCTGGACGCTCGGCGAGCGGAACTCCTCGCCCGTGATCCGCTCCTCGACGACGCCACCGCGCCGGGAGAGCGTGTCTGCGTACCAGTCGACCGTAATCTCGGGCAGCTCGAACTGCATCGCCTCCAGCCGCTCGAGGATCTCCGCCGTCCCCGCGCCTTCGGGAAGGCCGCCGAGGTCGACGATCGCGTTCCCCTCTCCCGACACGCCCTCGTTGAGCTTGATGATCACCTGCGCGAGGCCGGGCCGTTCGGCACGGAGCTCGGTAATCGCCTCCGCCGCCTCCTCGATTGACGTCAGGCCCTCGCGGCCAGCCGGGTGCGGCACGCCCTGCTCGGCGAACAGCCGCCGGCAGCCGGTCTTCGTCCCGTAGTCGAAGAAGCGCGGATCGGCGCCGTACATCGGGATCCCGAGCGCGATCGCGAGGTCACGCTCGTGCTCCGTCGTGTTGAAGGGGACGAGATGCGCGCGGGCGGGGTCCGGGATCAGCGAGCGGATGCGCTCGAGCAGCCGCGGACGCTCGAGCAGCTTCTCGGACAGCGGCCGCGACGACCCGTCGAGCGGCGAGACGAGAAACAGCCGCTGGCGCGCGTGCGAGGGGATCACGCCCGGCAAGAGCGCGAGGTAGTAGTCGACGATGCTCGGATTCACGGCCTGCGAGGTGACATAGACGAGCCGCGCACGAGGCTGGCGGAGGAGCAGCAACAGGAACAGGAACCGCTCCTCGTAGGCCTGCGTGACCGTCGCCGGCATCTCCTGCTCGTCGAGCGTCATCGAGCAGACGACGACGATCGTCTGCTCGTCCTGCGTCATGTGATCCATCGACTTCCAGAGCGGGACGAGCTTCGCCTGCAGCTCGTCGAAGCGCGCCTGCGCGTCCTCGGGGGACAATCCGAGCCCAATCGGCAGGGCGTCGACGCCGACCATCGGCCGATCCTACAATCGCCGTGTCGCGAAAAGGACGGATCGCCCCCTGAGCCTCTCGGCACCGACTTGCGCCGCCGCGACCGGCATGGCGGGCGCGGCTCGCGACGGTCGTCGGAGACCGCCCGCGGCCGGAGATCGCCAGATCTCCGGCCGAACAGCTAGCGCTGGACGCCCATCGTGATCGAGCCCGTGTAGCCCGAGCCCGCCTTCACGATACGAAGAGTCGACCGCTTGCCGCCGTTTCGGTAGATGGCGTCGTCCGGGTTCCGCGTCGTGCGGCCGGGCCGGCTGCGATACGGAGAGCGGAGATACACCTTGTCCGTTGTGGCATCGGCGAAGTAGAGCTGGCCGGTGTGGACGACGTTGCCGCCGAGCGCGACCTTGACGTGGATGTGCACCGTGCGTCCCTGGTACCAGCCCGGATAGACGGTCACGAAGGTCGCCATGCCCTTTGCGTCCGTCCTTTGGACGCCACGAAGGAAGGTTGCGTTCGTCTGGGCTGCGTACGTCCCGAGCGCGTCGCAGTGCCAAATGTCGACCGCCGCGCCCTTGATCGGCTTGCACGTCTGGACGTCGACGACGCTCAGCTTCAGCGTCAGCGGCACGCCGGGCTTGCCCTCGGTGATGTTCTTCCGCAGCCTGTCGCCGGGGAGGTAGTACGGCCCTTCCGTCTGCTCCGGCGCGAGCACGCAAGAGACGAGCCCGGATGCGACCGCGGTCGGCCCGGCCGAGGCGGAGTCGGTGGCTTCAACCGCTCTCCAACCCGCGATGGCAGCCACAGCGGCGCCGCCGAGCTTGACGAGCGAGCCTCGTCGCGTAACTCTGGACTCGGTCATGCCCGTCACGGTAGCGGCTGAACGTGAGCGTCTCCTGAGAGCCGCCGTGTGCGTCGCAATCGCCGCGGCACTGGCTGCCGGAGGCTGCGGCGGCAGCTCGGAGAGCGCGTTGCCGCACGGGAGCGAGGCCGTGTCGCTCGACGCCGCCGACTTCACGACCCAGATCGACAACCCGTACTGGCCGATGAAGGTCGGCAGAAGGTGGATCTACCGAGAGACGGACGCGGAGGGCGCCAAACGCAGGGTGGTCGTCTCGGTCACGCCGAGGACGAGGTCGATCGACGGCATCGATGCACGCGTCGTCCACGACCACGTCACGGAGGACGGCGCCGTCGTAGAGGACACGCTCGACTGGTACGCCCAGGACGCGGACGGCAACCTCTGGTATCTCGGCGAGGACACGAAGGAATACGAGAACGGCAAGGTGAAGACGACCGAGGGCTCCTGGGAGGCCGGTGTCGACGGTGCGCAGCCGGGCATCATCCTCCCCGCGCAGCCCGAGCCCGGTCTCTCGTACCGCGAGGAGCACTACAAAGGGCACGCAGAGGACGCGGCCCAGGTGCTGGCGCTCGACGCTTATGCGAGGGTGCCGTACGGCCGGTTCGAGCACATGCTCCAGACGCGGAACACCTCGGGCATCGAGCCCGACGTCGTCGAGGAGAAGCTCTACGCGCGCGGCGTGGGACCCGTGCTCGAGATCACCGTCTCCGGCGGCTCGGACCGCGCCGAGCTTGTCAGCCGTAGTTAAGTCCGGCGACGAGCAGAGCGAGGTCATCCGGCTCCCAGCCGTTGATGAAGTCGGCGTGACCGCCGAACCGGCCGGACGCGAGCACACCGCCCGGTGACGGCGGGTAGAGGAGCACAACGGCGAGCGTCGGCACCGGCACAGGGTGCGACTCGGGGCAACGTCCCTGCACCGAGTACGCCATGTGCCGCACGTGGTCAGGGCTGTCGAGGGTCTTGCCGTTCCAGCAGTTCGGGAAGTGGACACGAAGCTCGAGCGCCTGGTTCGAGGTACAGGCGGGTAGCGCCGTGTAGCGCGGCTTGCTGCCGATGCCCCCGCAGCTCCAGGCGACGATACGCTTCGACTGCGCCTTCCGCGCGCTCGCGTTGCCAGCGATCATCTTCAGCCCGGCCGGGAAGGACTGGACCGGGGCGACGGTCTGCTTGATGTAGTAAACGACCGCGGCGAGCGGCGTGATCGGCTCGTTCCGGACGAAGAGCGTCGGCACCCAGTAGGCGGATGCGTCCGCGGCCTGCTCGCATGTCGTCTCCCCGCCGCGCAGTGACGACGCGGTCGTGAACGCGTGCACCGTGCGGTTCCCGATGAAGGTGTGGTTGTGCGAGCGGCCCGGCTGCCCCGGGTAGACGATCGGATCGTCATTGTTGCGATGGCTGAAGCCGCAGAGGATCGCGAAGTACGAGCCGCCCGGAAAGTCGTTCGGCGACGGAGGTGGAGCCGCGCTGGTCGAGGCGGCGATCGCGAGCGCGGCGGCAGCTACGAGGATGAAGCGGCTCGAACGGAGCTTCACACGACCTCCCCGGTCGCGCGGGAGATTACTACTCCTCTCGGTCCGTCGAGGCTTCGAGCCGCTCGAGCGGCGCCGGCTCGCCACGACGAGCCCGGCGCGCAGCTGCCAGGCGCTCGGCGACGATCACGCCGAGCAGTGCGCACACGACGAGCGCGCCGAGCGCGAGCCCCGAGATCCACGGGCCGGCCAAGCCGAGCAGCACGCATGCGACCGCGCCGCCTAACCGTTTCCACGCGATCGAGCCGGCCATCCGCAGCCGAAAGAGCGCGTGGCCGAGGAGGTACATCGCCGGACCACCGACGACGGCAAGGATCTGTGCGTGCGAGAGGCCGCTCGTCGGATGCGCGATCACGATCTCGTCGCCGACCGCGTAGAGGATCACTCCCGCGACCATCACGACATGGAGGTACGTGTAGCCGTCGCGGGCGAGCACGGTCCGGTTGGGCGCAAGCTCGAGTCGACGCTGCGCGATGTTCGCGACGTAGTCGAAGTAGAGCCACCAGAGCGCGGCCGTGCCGAGGAAGGCGACAGCGAGCGCCGCGATGCGCGCCGCATCGAGGTCGAGCTGCGACGTCGTGGCGCCCGTGAGCACGATCGTCTCGCCGAGCGCGATGATCATGAACAGCTGGAACCGCTCGGCGAAGTGGGTCGTCTCGACCTCCCAGGTCCCGCCGCCGAGCCGTCCCCAGCCCGGCAACCAGTAGAACACCATCGGCCCGGCGTAGTCGATGGCGAGCGCCAAGAGCCAGACGTACGTCCGCGTCTCTCCGTGGGCCAGGGCGCCGTTTAGCCAGAAGGCGCCCGCCGCGGCCAGCCAGAAGAGGATGTGGCCGGCGCGGCGCCGCTCGGGTGACCCGCGCGAGGCCGCTCCGAAGGTAAGAAAGGCGTGACGTCCGACCTGGATCGAGACGTAGGCGCCAGCGAAGAGCAGACCGCGCGACCCGAAGGCTTCCGGGATCGCGACCGCCATCGCGAGACTCGCGAGCATGATCGCAAGCAGGATCAGGCGGACGACGGGTGAGTCAGGGTCGAGCTCGTTCGTGACCCAGGTCGTGTAGTTCCACGCCCACCAGACGACGAGCAGGCAGAGGGTTGCCTTCCCCGCCCCCGACCACGACAGGTCGTCGAGCAGTAGGTGCGAGACCTGCGTGATGGCGAAGACGAAGACGAGGTCGTAAAAGAGCTCGAGCGTCGTCGCGCGCTGCTCTTCGCCCGCGTCGCGGTCGCGCTGGAAGCGGCTCACCGCGGGCGCCTTCCGGACGCTCTCAGTGCTTCGGGAGGTCGGGCCAGGGATAGAAGACGAGGTGTATCGCGAGCACGGTCATGCCGGCGAGGATCACCATCGACACCCACGGGTAGCGCGCGGAGAGGTTCGTCGCCGTGCGCGCGATACCCGGGAACGGAACGAAGCTCCGCCCGAGGAACGCGAGGCACTCGGGCACGAGCACGACCACGAGCAGCGCGCCCCAGACGATGTAGCCGAGCGTCTCCTTCGACACGGTCTACTTCTCCGCCTGACGGTTCGGCCACGGGTAGAAGACGATCCGCGCGCCGAGCACCACGATCACCGACACGACGACGATCGCAACCCAGGGATGGTCGCGCTCGAGCTGTCCGACCGTGCTCGAGAGCGTCGGCCACGGCGTCGTCTTGCCGACGGCTGCAAGCAGCTCGAAGAGGGCGATCAAAAGCCCGATCGAGCCCCAGACGACGTAGCCGAGGATCTCGCGCCGCGACCATGCCCCCGGTTTGACCGACTCGGGCGGAAACCCGGGGCGCGGGGCGCTGATCGGCGACTGGAGCGGCATCTCCCCGAGCTTCGGCCGCTCTTCCGCTGCACGTGGCGGCTCCATTGGGCTCGGGGCCACTGTAGGTGGAAGGACGGACGGTGCCGGCGCATAGGCTAGGACAGTGCTGACGGCCGCCTCGTCGTACACGAACATGAGCTTCTTCGAGTTCGCCGTCGGCGTTGCGCTTGCCGCCCTGATCGCGATGGGCGTCTTCCATCACGCCCACACGCGCGGCAACACCCACGCGACCGCCTGGGGTATCGGGACCTTCCTCGCCGCGATCGTCGTCGTGCCTGTCTACTTCATCCGGTACTGGCTAAGAGTCCGCGACCGTCCGCGCTGACGCCTAGATCTCCGCCGGGAGCACATCGGACGCGACGCTAGCCTGTGCGTCGAGCACCTCAGTCACCTTCAGGTCGTAGTAGAGGTAGGTCGTCACGACCGCCAGGAACGGCATCGCGACCATGTAGACGATGCCGGCGACGAGATTGACGAGGTTGAAGCTGGCGCTCGTGATCAGGAGCAGCAGGATCCCGAGCACCGGCCCGGCAACGAGGGCGAGCCCGCCGACGAGAATGATGATCGATGCCGTTCGCCACCAGTGGTGGCGAACGAGCTCCCCGCTTCGCGTCAGCGAGCCCCAGAGCCCTTGCTCCTCGAGCTGGACGACCTGACCGAGAAGCGACCAGCGCACGAGCAGCCAGATGCCAAGTGGGATCCCGATGATCGTCAGTTCGAGGATCAGGACGACCACAACCGCGATCACGACCGCCCCGAGCAGGGAGGGGAAGCGGCGGAGCGCTTCCCGGTACGCGTGCATCGCGCTCGTGCGACGGCCTGCGTCGATGTCGGACATCGCCTGGGCGGTCGCTGCCTGGACGAAGCTCAAGGCGACGAGCGTGAACAGGAGGCCGAGGCCGAGGGCGAGCCCCGCCACGGAGACGTTCCCCTGACCCGTCGTGTCCACGAGCGGGGCGAGCGCCGCGACCTGGAAGAGGACGTACTGCACGGCCGAGATCACGAGGCCCAGCGGGATGAAGAGGACTCCGATCCCGATGAAGACCCTCGGCCGCAGGCGGTACATCTGCCGGCCCGAGCTCACGAGCTCGCCCCACGCACGGCGCCGCGACAGCCGCAGGGGCGCCGCCTGGCTCCAGGACGTCCGTTGCGCGGCGAGCAGGATGAGCGCCGCAAGCACGGCGAGCGTGAGGAGGACCGCGCCCGGGCTGCGGATCAGCTTCGTCAGCACGGCCGACCCTTTCTCGACCGCCGTGCAAAAGTAGTCCGTCGCGTTCGGGCCGATCGAGCCGCCCGCCGGCACGACGAAGCTCGACTCCCGCCAGGAGTCCTCCGACCAGCGGATCGGATGTGTCCACTGACGCTTCGTGTTCGGGCCCGTCGGCCCGTTGTAGAACGCCGGCTGGAGCTCGCCCCACCGACCCTGGAACGCGAGCCACGGATACTCGGCCAGGTAGTTCTTCCTCTCGCTCGGCACGGTCTTCACGTCCAGGCCCAGCTGTCGCGACGGCCCTACCGTGTCGTCACAACCGACGCCCTGCGACCCGTTCCGGCCGAGGAACAGGCCCTCACTGAAGTGGTTCGCGTGGGAACCGGCAGCGGGATAGACCACCGGGTGCGTCCCATCGACGAGGTCGAGCTTCTCGTCCCCCCACACCACGCGCTCGCCGCCCTCGTGCTGGCTGTATCCGACCTCCGTCGGCGTCTTCGACAGCGCCTCCTCCGCGGATGACGCGTCGAAGTTCAGCTGGATCATCTCCCAGTCGCCCTCGTGGAGGTTGTTGAAATGGTTGTAGACGTAGAAGAACCAGTACTGCAGGGCAAGCTTCCCGGGCCGCGCCTTGTCGAAGGCCACGTGCGCGTAGACGGTCGGGCGCGTCCCCTTCGTGATCCGCTTCGACCACTGCTCGTACGTGCACCCCGGGTTGAGCGCGTCGCCGGGGAAGTCGAGGTGGTAGTTGAAGCGGCCCGTGCTGAGATCCGCGGCCACGGGCGCGAACTTGACGACGTTGACTTCGTCCCACGGGCCGCGAAGGACGACGTCGTCGCTCCCGAAGAGGACGTCGACGTCCGTCGGCTCGTACGGCTCGCCGTGCCCGCACGGCTCCTTCTGCTCGACGAGGCGGACGACGGGCGCGAACTTCGCGGCGAGCTCCGTCTCGGGCGTCGCCGCACCTGCGACGCCGGCGAGGATCACCGCAGCGAGCGCGCATGCTACGACGGCCGCAGCCCGAGGTCGCAACAGGTCGCGCACCGCGCAAGTCTGATGGAATCCGCGCCGCGACGGCGAGGATCTCTCGAAAGCGCGGCGATCGCCGCCCGTCTTCACCCTCACGGGAATCCGCAACGTCAGCGTGACGCGCTAGCGTGGGAGAGGTGGGACCAGAAGCGAATCCCTCGGATCGGGGCGCGAAGCGCGGCTCGACTCCGCCGACAGTATTCGCATGAGACGGAATTGCAAAGTCTCTGTAAGACGTGCGCCCGGGGCGACTAATCGGCCCGAGGCGTGCTTACGTCGTCTGGGACCGCGGTCAACCACACCGAGGGGGTCTATGTGAGTAGGACGAACCAGTCGCGTCGGCGTCCCGGGACGCCGCTGATCACCGGCGCCGTTGCAGTTGTGGTCTTCGTGGCAGCCGGAGTCTTCGGCGGAATCGGCTTGGCCGGCACCGCGAAGGTGACAGCTGCGCAGTACCAGTACGGGAAGACCACGATCTGCCACCGCACGAAGTCGAAGAAGAATCCCTGGGTGACGATCACTGTCAGCCAGAATGCCGTTCCGGCCCACCTCGCCCACGGCGACACAGTGGGGACGTGCGCACAGGCCAAGGCCAAGAAGAAGAGCCAGAACCAGAACAAGGGCCAGAACAAGGGCCAGGGCCAGCAACAGGGCCAGGGCCAGCAACAGGGCCAGGGCCAGCAACAGGGCCAGGGCCAGCAACAGGGCCAGGGCAACGGCCAGGGCCAGGGCAACGGCCAAGGCCAGGGCAACGGCGGCAAGACGGTAACGGCGGCAACGGTAACGGCGGCAACGGGAACGGGAACGGTCAGGGCAAAGGCAAGAACAAGTAGCCCAACCGACTGTCGCGACGAGCCCGGCGGACCGAGATCACTTACGCGGTCGGCCGGGCTCAGTCGCGTCTGGAACTCGCCCGCAGCTCGGCCAACTCCGGGCTTCGAGGATTGAGCCGGCTGGCGGTCCCGAGCGCGCGCCGCCGAGCAGCGCCAGCGCTCGCGAGAGCGCGTTCATACCACAGGGCCCAGTTCGTGTGGTCTCGCTCGATGGCGCGATCAAAGCTCACTCTGGCGTCGTCGAGCTTCCCGGCTGCGAGTTGCGCTTCGCCGAGGCGCTGCCACGGCTCGTACGACCATGGGAGCCACCTGCGTGCGGTTCGGGCTGCGCGCGCCGCTCCCGCACTATCGCCTCGTGCCAGCGCGTCGGCGCTCCGCGCGACGTAACTGTTGCCGAGGTGGCCGACGAAGGTGAAGGCCACGAGCGCCACGAGCGCAACGGTCAGACCGAGCCGCCACGCCCTGGTGAGGGGCTCGAGCCCGACAGGTCGGGCGGCCAGCAGCACCACTCCGGCGGCGAAGAGCGCGGTCAGGGTCACCGCGGGCATCTCCCAGTCCCAATCGACCGCCGCGTGGCCGAGGAAGGCTGCGTAGACAGCCACGGCTGCCGCGACTCCAGGGCGGGCGCGCGCCCGCCAGACGGCCACGAGCGGCGTCCCGAGGGTGACCGCTAGAAGAAGGAGCGCCACGGGGCCGAGCTCGACGAGCGTCTCGAGGTAGAGGTTGTGCGCGTCGCGCGCGTAGAAAGCCGTCGGCCGGTGCCGAAGCCACTCTCGCTCGAAACCGCCGGCGCCGATGCCGAGGACGGGCTCATTCTCGTATCTCGACCACGCCACGCGCCAGTAGTCGACCCTGCCGTTTCCGGAGACCTCGAGCAAGCGTCCGTTGAGATCGTTGTTGGCGTGCAGCGGACCGGTGAAGGCGTCGACCTCCGTGCGCACCAGGTCGACGGGATTCCCGGCACGGGCCACGACGGCCGCGACCCCGAGGAGCGCGATCGCAATCAGGATCCAGGCGAGGACGCGACGTGCGGAGCGGCCGATCGTCACACGCCGCTCGGCGAGCTCCAGAACGCCGATCGCGAGCACCGACAACCCTGCAAGCGGGAGTAGCAGGAGTGCGAGCCTGTGACCCTCGTGCGCCGCGTCGGAGAGCGGAGCACCCTGCTTCGTGAGTGCGCCATCGTGCGCAGCCAGCCAGACGGCAATCGCCGGCGCCACGACGCTCGCGAGCGCCGTAGCGCCGAGCCGAGCCCGCCGCGGCTCGACGACGGCCATTACGACCGCGCCGATCCCGAGCGCAAGGAGCGCGCCGCGACTGAACGTGAAGTAGAGCGTCGGCACGAGGACGACGAGCGAGAGCGCCGCTGCCACCCGCGCGCCCAACCCTCGGACATGCGTCGCCAACCCGACAGCGATGAGCACCCCCATAGTCGTCAACACGCCGAGCGCGTTCCAGTAACCGAGCGGCGCGGCGAGCTGGTAGCCCTCACTCGGCGGGTAGTCGCCGAGGTGGTCGGGGACGAGGCGCGTCGACAGCGCATATGCCGCGACCGCCGTGATCGCGACGAGGAGCGCAGCGAGGATCGACGTCATCGACCTCCGCGAGCCGAGCACGAGCAGCGCGAGCACGGCGCTGACATAAAGGATTGTCCGCTCGAGCTCCAGCACGGGCTGCGCAGCGCTCGGCGACCACACCGTCGAGAGGAGAGTCCAGGCTGCGTACGCCGCTAACGCTCCGACCGTCAGCCACTCGAGAGGCCCGAGAGCGACGTCCCGTTTGACGAGCAGCGCCACGGCCGAGACGAGGAGGAGGCCGAGCGCCGGCCAGCCCCACTGCTGGGGGAAGTACCCGCCGTCCACGCTCGCGAGCCACGTAACACAGACCCCGGCTAGGACGGCCGGCAGCAGTCGTTGCACGTCAACAGCCCGGCCGATCGAGGTGGTCCACGCCTGGGAACCCAAGGAAGAAGAAGGGTACGGCGTCGAGCACTCGGCGCCGTGCTAGCGCGGGAGGCGCGCAGCCGTCGCCTTGAAGAAGGCCGTCGCGACCGTCCCGGCCGCGAGGCTGAGCCGCTCCGCGGAGACAGCGGTGAT
The DNA here is from genome assembly GCA_963773055.1 of uncultured Actinomycetes bacterium. GTDB lineage: Bacteria > Actinomycetota > Thermoleophilia > Gaiellales > Gaiellaceae > PALSA-612. The sequence goes on from CAVYZL010000006.1 coordinate 1,471,147, forward strand.
CTCGGCGACGAGCAGGCCGACCCGAACGCGTACGCGGTTATCCATCGGCGCGACCGAGGCGACGAGGGCGGTGGCAGGGCAGCGGGTCGCAGGAGGACCTCTCGTCCGTCTCCTGGAACGGCAGCCTCATAGTCAAGGTCACGAGGTAGCGCGCTCTGCCACCGTCGCGTTGACGCCAGCGGACAGGACGAACAGTCGGCCGACGAGGACGAGCGACAGGAGGAGCGCGGTCGCAATGCCGAGCGCGCCATACGTCCCGCTACGCCCCTCGACGAGTCGCGTCGTCACGTAGACGTTGAACGCGTTGACGAACAGCATCCCGACCGCGACGACGATCGCGCCGGGCACAAGCATCCGCCAGCCGACGTCGCCGCGTGGAAGGCAGTGCGACACGACGAGCCAGGCGCCCCCGACGAGCAGCGTGTATGCGGCCAGCGCGGCAAGCCCGCCGAGCTCGTCTCTCCGGCGCAGCACCGTCGAGAGCTCGAGCGCGACGAGGTACACGATCACCGCTCCACCGAGCGCGGCGACGCCGGCCGGTTGGATCCGGACACCGCGCCCGGAGCCGTGCCACGCGATCGCGTGGACGATCGCGATCGCGCGGTAGAGCACGGTCAGGGCGTAGAGCGCGACCGGGATCATCACGAGGAACACGAGCCAGCGACTCTGGTCGGACGCGGCGGAGGAGACCTCCGAGGCGATTAGACCCGTCAGGCCAGCCTCCTTCGCGATCTCGGTCGGGCTCCTGTCGACCGCGCCGGAGTAGAGCCCGAGCCCCGACACGAAGAGCACGGCGAGCGGCAGGAGAAAGACGAACAGCCGGTAGGCGAGCGCTCCGGCGAGGATGCCGCCGCCGATCCTCGAATCGCGCTCGATAACGGACAGCGTGAAGTCGACGGACGCGTGCTCCGTCCGGGCGCCCTCGATCGCACGGCCGAGCGTCCGCACGCGCTGGAGCGCGCGCGCGATCCGGCCCGGAACCGTCGGCTGGACGTCGATTTCGAGCGGCTTTGGCTCGAACGGATCGCGTTCGGTCATGGGGCCGGAGCCTAGCCCTCTGGGCAAAGCGGCCTACGGCGATAGCCGCTCAGCGTGGGAACAGTCGCGCCGCTGTGGCCTTGAAGGACGCGGTGACGACGGCACCCGGAGCGAGTGCCAGCCGCTCGGCCGACACCGCCGTGATCTCGGAAACGAGCGGCCCGATGCGCACGCGCACCCGGTTGCCAACCGGCGCGACGGAGGCGACGGGCGCCGTCACGTGATTCAGCTGCGAGTCGTCCCGCTGCTCGAGCGAAACGGAGACGTCCCACGGATAGACGGCGACATTGACCGGCCCGGAGGCGGCGTCGGTGCTCCAGAGCGAGAGCCCGCCTTCGAGGCTCACCTCCGTCAGCCCGTTGGCGGTGGCGACCGCCTGGCCGCTGAGCAGTGTCGCGCCGGCAAATGTCGCGACGAACGCGTCGTCGGGCCGTGAGACTAGCTCCGCCGGCGAGCCTTGCTGGAGGATCCGGCCGTCCGCGATCACCCCGACCTCGTCTGCGAGCGTCGCCGCGTCCTCGAAGTCGTGCGTCACGAGCAGCGTCGGCAGGCCGAGCGAGCGGAGGAGCTCGCGGAGCTCCGCCCGAACCTCGACGCGCGTGTGTGGATCGAGCGCGGACAGGGGCTCGTCGAGCAGCAGCACCGCCGGGTCACGGGCCAGCGCCCGGGCGAGCGCGACACGCTGGCGCTCTCCTCCCGAAAGGTCGGTGACGCGCGCCTTGGCGAGGTGGCCGATGCGGAAGCGCTCGAGCAGCTCCTCCGCCCGCTCCTTGCTGCCCGCGCTGAAGCGGACGTTTGCGAGCGCGTCGAGGTGCGGGAAGAGCGCGTACTCCTGGAAGACGTAGCCGACGCTCCGGCGTTCCGGCGGCCGGTCGATCTTCGACGCGGTGTCGAGCCAGACGGCGTCGCCCACCGTAACGCGGCCGGAACGCGGGCGCAGCAAACCGGCGACGACGCGGAGCACCGTCGTCTTCCCCGCTCCGGAGGGCCCGACGAGCGCGACCGTCTCGCTCTCGGGGACGACGAGGGCTAGGGACGCGACGTAGTCGCGAAGAGGGTGCTCGAGCTCGATCCGGAGCGCCATCGAGAGAGGAGCTTGACGGATAGGAGGATGGCAGCGCTGATCGCGATCAGGAGGGCGCTGATCGCGAGGGCGACGTTGAAGTCGACGTCGAACTGCTCGTAGATCGCCAGCGAGAGCGTCTGCGTAACGCCCTGGAGCGAGCCGGCGAACATGATCGTCGCGCCGAACTCGCCGATCCCGCGCGCGAACGCGAGCGCCGCGCCCGCGGCCAGCCCTCCGCGCGCCAGCGGGAGCATGACCCGGAAGAAGACGCGGCCACGGCCCGCGCCGAGCGTTCGCGCCGCCGCGGGCAACGTCTCGTCGACGGCCTCGAATGCGGCGATGGCCGTCCGGACGTAGAACGGGCTGGCGACGAAGGTGACGGCGAGGATCACGGCGACCTTCGTGAAGGCGATGTCGATACCGAGGGCGTCGATCGTCCCGCCGAGCAGCCCGACGCGCCCGAAGGCGACGAGGAGGCCGATGCCCGCCACGGCCGGGGGCAGCACGAGCGGGAGCTCGACGGCGGTGACGACCACGTCCCGGAGCCCACCGCGCCGGCTGGCCGCCCAGAACGCGGTCGGCGTTCCGAACACGAGGATCAGGCCGAGCGCGATCGCGTTCGTCTCGGCCGTCACCTTGAGCGCATCGACCGCGGCGTCGCTCCCGAGCGCGTCGAACAGCTCCCCGGGCGGTACCCGGAGGAAGACCGCCGCGATCGGGAGCAACAGGAAAGCGAGCGTCACGGCAGTCGCGACCGGCAGCGCGATGCGGAAGAGCTTGTCTACTTCGACGCCTTCGGTAGCGCGATGAAGCCGGCAGCCTTCAGCGCGTCCTGGCCCTTCTTGGCGAGCAGCATCTTCACCCATGCCTGCGCCGCAAGCTTCTGGTCCGACTTCGAGACGACGGCGATCTCGTAGCGCACGCGAGGCTGCGCCCACGCCGGGATCCGGATCACCGTCACCTGGCTGGCGACGGGCCGCGCGTCCGTCACGTAGACGAAGCCGGCGTCGGCCTGGCCGAGAGCGACCTTGCCCGTCACCGCCTTCACGTCCGACTCCTGGCTGACGACCTTCGATAGCACGGAGCTCAGGCCCATCTTCTTCAGCACCGTGCGCGTGTACCCGCCCACGGGAACGGCCTGCTGCGCGACGACGAGCTTGACGGGCTTCTTCGCGAGGTCGTAGACGGAGTGAAGGTTCGCCGGGTTCGACTTCGGGACGATCAGCGCCAGGCGGTTGGCCGTGAACGTGACCGGCTTGTCGACGAGGCCTGCGCCGAAGAGCCGCTGGGTGTTGAGCGGTGCAGCCGACGCGAAGATATCCGCAGGCGCGCCGTTCTTGATCTGCGTCTCCAGCGTGTTCGAGCCGGCGAAGCTGTAGTTCTGCGCGGGGTCGAGCTTCTGGAACGCCTCCGTCAGCGAGGCGGCGGCGTAGATGGTCAGGCTCGCCCGCTCGCGGGCGCCCGCGGTGGCTGCGAGAGCGAGCACGACGACGGCAACGGCTGCGGCAAGACGTGTCTTCATCCCAGGTATCCCTCCAGAGCGTCACTCGCCGCCTCGAGGCTCAGCGCAACGGGAAACGGCTCGACGCCGAGGCTCCCGCCGAGCGCGCCGGCCTGCTGGCCGAGGCTGACGGCAAGGCTCGCGAACAGCACGCGGTAGGTCGGCTCGGTGACCGAGACGGCCGCAGCCTGGTAGGCGCCGAACGTCGGGCGCAGGACGTCGAGCGCTGTCGCCTTGGCCGACGCGATGTCCTTGAACGTCTTCGACGGCCACACGAACGCGAAGTCGTCGGACGCCGGGCGCCGTCTGGCCGGCTCCGACCAGCAGGTCGCCGAGCGCCTTGGCGTGCTTGCCCGCAGCCAGCTTTCCGGCCCGCAACGTCTGTTTCGTCGACTTGTCGAGATCCTTGATCCCGAGCGCCTTCTCGTAGAAGTCCTCGAGCAGCAGTGCGGCCGCGATTCCGAAGTTCGCATAGGCAAGGTCGTCGTCCGTGGCGGCGCGGGAGGTCGACACCCGGGGATTGGCAAGCGCGTAGGCGCCGGCCCCCGCGGCGGCGCTAACGAGCAGCCGCCGACGATCAAGCTGCCCCGTCAACGTTCGACCATCACCGATGTCGCCTTGATGATCCCCGTGGCCGGCTGACCGGGCTTCAGTCCGAGCTGTTCGATCGAGTCGCGCGTGACGATCGCGACCACGCGCGCGGGTTCGGTTACTTGGATCTCCACCTGAGCGAGCAGGCCGTCCACCTTGACCGCGCTGACGATTCCCCGGAAGCGGTTGCGAGCGCTGAGCCCCGCACTCCCGTGGCTGCCTCTCAGCCGCTCCACCTCGCTCGCCGGTACGTGCCGGCGGTTGCGGCTGTCTCGCGTCGTCTCGATCCGGCCGTCCCGGTCCCAACGGCGAAGCGTGTCGAGGCTGATGCCGAGCGCGCGAGCCGCCTCGGCGGCCGTATACGTCTGCCTGGGCACCTCAGCTCCGACGACGAGATTGCACAGGCAAAGCCTATGCAAATGACCAGTCCACGGCAAGGTTGGGAGAATCGCGCGGATGGAGTCGCGGATCACTCTCGTCACGCTCGGTGTCGACGATCTCTCGCGCGCACTTGCCTTCTACGAGACACTCGGGTGGAAGACCGGCGCGGAGCCGGACGACGACGTCGTCTTCTTCCAGGCGGGCTGCATGGTGCTCGCGCTCTGGAGCCGCGCCGCGCTCGCCGAGGACAGCGGCGTCACCGACGGCGGTGGCTTCGGGGGCGTCACCCTCGCCCACAACGTCAGGACTCCAGCGGAGGTCGACGCGGTCATAGCTGAGGCTCGCGCGGCCGGCGCGACGATCGCGCGCGAACCGGCTCCGACGTTCTGGGGCGGCTACTCGGGCGTCTTCCGCGACCCGGACGGCCATCCGTGGGAGGTTGCACACAACCCCCACTGGATGTTCCGAGAAGACGGCTCGGTCAGCCTGTCGCTGTAGCCGGCTCCTCGTCGATCAGCGGTTGGGCCACCGCCTGGCGCCGCTCGATGAACGCCATCATCACCCACGCCGCTGCCGCCGCGAGCACGGCGGCCGGCACAGCGTCGACGCCGGCAGTGCCGACGAGCAGTGACGCGAAGAGCGATGCCGTGACGAGTAGGCGCGTGACGGCCGCGACACCCGCTGCTGCGCCGACCGCGACCGCGAGCGTCGGTGAGACGTCGAACCAGATCACCGCGAACATCGCGAGCGCAATGCCGAGGAAGATTGCAGGGAAGACGGGGCCTCCGCGGAAGCCGCATCCGAGACAGATCGCATAGGCGACAGCCTTGGCCGCGAGCAGGACGAGGACGATCTTCGCCGAGTCCTCTGCGACGAGCGCCGGCACGCTCGCCTGCCCGGAGAAGAGGACGTCCTGGGGGTCCGCGCCGAGCCAGTCGGCGATCTGCGCCGCAAATCCGACTGCCAGCCCGCCCAAGACCAGGAGCGCTGGCATTCCGACACGCTTAAGCGCATCGCCGGTCGCGTACCTCGCGCCGCGACGGCAGGCCGTGACGACAATGGCTGCGAGTACGCCGACGACGACCCCGACGATCAGGTCGTAGATGTGGGTGCCGTTGTACGGGGGGAGGTTCGGAACCGCGAGGGCTTGGGCCTCGAGACCGCCCCAATTCCCGAGGCCGATGAAGATCACGTAGCCGACGGCGGCCGCGACGAACCCTGGGAGCAGAACCGGCAGGAGCACAGCGCCCATGCTCAGGCCGCCCTCGACCATCAGCATGCCCCCGACGATCGGCCCGCCGAACAGCGCCGAGATTGCCGCGAAGGAGCCGGCCGTCCCCAGCACTGTCCTCTCCCTCTCTCCGACGCGCGCGAAATAGGTGACCGTCAAGCCAACGACCGACCCGAGCGCAATGAGCGGCGCCTCGGGGCCGAGCACGGCGCCGAACGAAAGCGTGCCGATCGCAGCGAGCGCGATGCCTGCAGCATGGGAGACGGGCGTCACGCCGCCTCCGAGCCCCTGGAGCGGTGAGTGGCCGCCGTCACCGGGCAGGAGGAGCCGAGCGAGGACGACGACGCACGCACCTGCAACGGGAAGGAAGACGACGAGGTACCAGGGTGGCGAGGAGTACCCGAGCGCATCGGGGAGGTCGTGCCAGAGCCAATGCTCGAGGTCGTGCACGAACGCGAGAAACGTGGCCGCGACGAAGGCGGCCGGAATACCGATCGCCGCTCCGAGGAGGACGAGTCGGAGATACGCCTTCCCTTCTAGCTGAGGGGCTGCCTCGGGCATCAACGACGACCTTACTCGCGAGCCGTCTCGCAGATCGTGGCTGACCTGAACACGACGGTGACCGGCGTGCAGAGCGCGATCACGATGTACACGCTCGTGATGGCGGCGTTCATGCTCGTCGGCGCGAAGCTCGGCGACATCCTGGGCCGTAGCCGCGCTTTCGGCCTCGGCCTTGCCGTATACGGGCTCGGCTCGCTGATCACGTCACTCAGTCCGAACCTCACCGTGTTGCTGATCGGCTGGTCGGGTATCGAGGGACTCGGCGCGGTGCTGGTGATCCCGGCGATCGCCGCACTGACCGCCGCGAACTACGAGGGCAAGGAACGCGCGTTTGCCTACAGCATGATCGGCGGCGCTGCGGGCGCGGCGATCGCGGCCGGCCCTTGATCGGCGGCTACGTGACGACGACCTGGAGTTGGCGGTATGTCTTCGTTGGCGAGGTCGTAGTCGTGGTCGCAGTGCTCGCCATCCACCGGCGCATGAAGCGCGCGCCCAAGCCCAAGCACCCGCCGAAGCTGGATTACGGCGGCGCAGCGCTCTCGGCGATCGCGCTCGGCCTGATCGTGTTCGGGATCCTGAAGAGCAGCACCTGGGGCTGGATCAAGCCGATCGATGCGCCGACGATCGACGGTCACGAGATCACACCATTCGGGTTCTCGCTGGTGCCGTTCCTGATCATCGGCGGTTTCGTCGTCCTCGGCTGCTTCCTGGCGTGGGAGGAGCGCCGCGAGCGGCTGGGCAAGAGCACGCTCCTCAACCGCGCGCTCGTGAAAATCGAGACGCTACGCGGAGGGCTCTCCTCGCTCTGCGCGCAGCAGCTGATCGTGATGGGCACGTTCTTCGTCCTGCCTGTGTATCTCCAGGTCGTGCTCGGCTTCGATGCGTTCGAGACCGGCAAGCGCCTCTTCCCCATGTCGATCTCGATGCTGGCCGCTGCACTGACCGGGCCGAAGGTGGCAGTGAGGTTCGGGCCACGGGCAGTGGTCCAGGTCGGCCTCGGCGCGATGGCGATCGCTGCGCTCGTACTCGTCGGAACGATCGACGTCACTCTCAACGGGACCGCCTTCGCAGTGTCGCTTGTCTTCTTCGGGATCGGCGCCGGCCTCCTGATGTCCCAGCTCGGCAACGTGATCATGTCGTCGGCCCCACCGGAGGAGACGAACGAGGCCGGGGGGCTGCAGGGCACGGCACAGAACCTCGGCGCGTCGCTCGGCACGGCCCTGATCGGCTCCGTGCTCCTGCTCGGGCTGCTGAACGGGTTCAACTCACGGATCCAGCAGAACCCGGCCGTGCCCAGCGACGTGAAAGCGCAGATCTCAGCCGCCACCGAAGACGGCATCCCGATCGTCACGACCGAGCAGGCGCACCAGAGCCTGCTCGACGCCGGGCTCAAGCCGGCCGAGGCGGACGCGGTAACGGCCGACTACGCCAACGCGCAACTCGACGCGCTACAAACGTCGATGCTCGCAGTCGCGTTCCTGGCGGTGCTTTCGTTCTGGTTCACGCGGCGGTTACCTGGCAAGCCGAAGACCGTCTAGCACGAGCGCTCTTCTTCGAGCGACCGGCGAACGAGAGTGGCATCCGTGAGCCTCGCGGGGTGCATGCCGGCATCGGCGGATTCCCACGCGCCGACGGGGGGCGTCACTCGGCGACGTAGGCGCTCCAGCGCTCCTCGATCCGCCGCTTCTTCCAGATCAGCACAGAGACCGCCCACGTGTGGACGAAGAGCCCGACGACGAAGTAGCCGAGCTTCCCGAAGTCGAGCCCGTTCAGCCACGCCCAGAAGCCCGTGTCGAGGCCGAGCTTCGCAGGACCTGCAGCAGCTCGATCGTGCCGACTACGAGCGGGACGAGCACGGAGAGCGTCGTGACGGTCGGTTCGTCGGCGGTCGGGGCGATCGGATGCGGCTATCGTGGAACCCATGGGCCGACTCGCGGTCCTTGTTGTGGCCGCTCTCTCTCTCGCCGCGATCGCGAGCGCCGCAGCACGGCGCCCGGACCTCACCCTGACGGCCGTCAGCGTCTCCGAGTTCAGAACTTCGGTGCGCGTAACTGACACCGTGCGGAACGTCGGTGGTGCGGCGGGGCCGGCTTCAACGGCCGCCTACTACGTGGGATCGACGAGGATCGGGGGCCGTCGAGTGCGACGGCTCGAGCCAGGCGCCACCTCGCGTGGCTCGAGAACGCTTGGCATCCCGAGAACCATCCCGCAAGGCACGTACCGACTGCGAGTCTGTGCCGACGCCACCGACCGCGTGCGCGAGACGAGCGAGCGGAACAACTGCCGTGCCGCGACAACCCGTGTCGTCGTACGCGACCGGACACCGCCGCGCTTCGCCGGGATTGCGCAGGCGACGTTCTGCGCTCCGGGGCCGATCGGCCATGACCGGACGAGCCGGTACTTCCTCCGGTGGGAGGCGGCGCGTGACGACGCGTCGCCGGCGGGCGCCATCGTGTACGACGTCTACGAGTCGACGACGTCCGGCGGCGAGAGCTACGGGAGCCCGACCTACACAACGAGTCCGGGCGCGACATCTTTTGAGACGCCGTCGCTCCCCACGGACACCGGGCGGTTCTTCGTTGTGCGCGCTCGCGATCGGGCCGGGAACCGCGACACGAACGTCGTCGAACGGCAGGCCGTCAGCATCTGCGCCTGACCCTTGACGGATCCGAGAGGCGTGGCTGGTAGGTTGGCGCCCGATGCGAGGGGTCGCGCGCCGTCGTCTGTTCGTCCTGATCGCCGCCATGGGCGCCGTCGCCACAGTCGTCATCTCGTCTCCGCTCGAGGCCAAGCAGTCCGCAACGTGCACCTATGAGCAGAAGCAGACACGCGTTCAGTCGGTCGTCGCGTACAAGGCGCGCATGGCGAAGGATCGCGCGGCGTACTTCAGGGCGCACAAGAAAACGAAGCAGCGCGCCGCCTTCCTCAAGGCCCAGCAGAAGCAGCTGAAGACGCTCCAGGCTGGCGCCGCCTGCAGCGTGCCTCCGTTGCCGCCGAGCTCGAGTGCCAGTTGTGCACCCGAGCTGACACCGAAACCGTTTGGAGCGTTGAGCGAAGGCACGATCGATCGCGCGCGTCGCCAGCCGTCGACCGGCCGCATCGACAGCATCGGGCTCTTCCTCGACTATCCGAACGCCCCTGGCAGCCCCGGTGGGCCAGCCACGATGGCGCAGTCGTTCTCACCGGAGCCCGCATGGTGGGAGGAGATCTCGAACGGCCGTCTCACGGTGTCCCTGACCCCGGATGCTCGCTGGATCCGCATGCCGGCGCCGACGACCACCTACCTTCCGATCAACAGCGGGGAGGCGCTGTACCGGTACGTCAAGGACGCGATCGCGGCCGCGGATCCGACGGTGGACTTCTCGCGCTACAACCATGTCTCGTTCTGGAACGCCCCGGGCTTCAACGTCACGACAGGGAGCGCGTTCATCCTCACGGAGGTCGGGGGCTTTCCGCCGATCGTCGCGGACGGGCGTCAGATCACGTTCGGCGTCTTCCTCGGGCCGGACGTCACCGGCCGCGTGCCGAACATCTGGAATCACGAGCAACTGCACGTCCTCGGTCTCCCGGACCTCGGCGGCCGCGCGATCGGCTGGGACACGACGTCGTACGGCAACGACCCGCCGGGGCTCACGCACCTCCTCGGCTGGCACAAGTGGCAGCTGCGCTGGATCGACCCGGACCAGTTGACCTGCCTGAGCGCACCCGGAACCGTCGAAGAAACGTTGAGCCCGATGGCTGTCCGCGGCGGGAAGAAGCTCGTTGTCGTCCCGATCAGCAACACATACGCGTATGCCGTAGAGGCACGCAAGCGGATCGGGTATGACAAGAACGCGTGCGAGGAAGGCGTTCTCGTCTACGCCATCGACTCGACGCGTGGGATCTACGAGGACCCGATTGTGCTCAAGGGGCCGCCGCGCTGCGGCAACATCACACCGGGAGCTTTTCGCACGGGAGGGGAGCACGAAGACCAGTACGTGAAGGTCGCGGTACTCGCGCAGGACGGCAAAAACTATCGCGTCCGCGTGACCAAGAAGTGATTCGGAGCCGTCTCGCTTGTCTCGTCGGCATCGTCGGCACGCTGGTCGCCGTGCTCCTCTCTTCGCCGCTCGAGGCACGCCGTTCGGCAAGTGCACGTACGAACAGAAGCAGACCCGCGTTCAGGCGGTCGTCGCGTACAAGGCGCGCATGGCGAAGGATCGAGCGGCGTACTTCAGGGCGCACAAGAAAACGAAGCAGCGCGCCGCCTTCCTCAAAGCCCAGCAGAAGCAGCTGAAGACGCTCCAGGCTGGCGCCGCCTGCAGCGTGCCTCCGTTGCCGCCGAGCTCGAACGTGAGCTGCTCGCCGCAGTTCGCTCCCGGGCCTGGCCTAGTCGGGCTGCCTAGCGAAGGCCCGATGCCGCCGGCGCTGCGTCAGTCGCCGCTCGGGCGGGACGATGCCGTGATTCTCTTCATCGACTACCCGGATTTGCCAGGCCTGCCGGGAGCCCCGGAGGGGCAAGCGAAGTTCCTTGCTCCCGACCCGGCCTGGTTCGACGAGGTGTCGAACGGGCGCTTCTCTGTCACCGTGACGCCCGTCACGCGGTGGATTCGCATGCCGGCGCCGATGTCGGCGTACCTACCGATTTACACGCACTGGCTGCGGTACGCCGAGGACGCGATTCGGGCCGCCGACCCCTTCGTGGACTTCTCCCAGTACGAGCATGTGACGTTCTTGAACTCGAGCTCCCTGACGGGCAACCCCGCGCTTTCTCTCCCGGCTGCCGGTCTGCCGAACGGCATCAGCGTCGACGGCACGCAAGTGAAATTCGGCAACTTCTTGAGCGGGGACATCGGGAGTCAGGGCCAGAACGTCACGAAGACGTGGACGCACGAGCTTCTCCACACGCTCGGGCTGCCGGACCTCGCGGTCGTGCGGTCGGCTGGGATCCGCTTGCGGTGGGAGCGAGCCGCCGAGCCTCACACACTTATCGGCTGGCACAAGTGGCTGCTCGGGTGGATCGACCCGCCACAGCTGACGTGCCTGTCCGCGCCGGGCACTCTCGAAGAGACCTTGACGCCGATCGCAGAGCGCGGCGGTAAGAAGCTCGTCGTCGTGCCGATATCGAGCACGTTCGCGTACGCAGTCGAAGTCCGGAAGCGGATCGGCTTCGACAAGAACGCGTGTGAGGAAGGCGTCCTCGTGTACAGCATCGATTCGACGAAGGTGAGCTACGACGATCCGATCATCCTCGCGGGCACGCCTCGCTGCGGCAACGTCACGCCCGGCGCGTTCCGCACCGGCGGCGTTCACGAGGACCAGTACGTGAAGGTCGAGGTGCTCGCGCAGGACGGGAAGAACTACCGCGTCCGCGTGACGCGGAAGTAGCTCAGGACCCGGCCGCGACGAGGCCGGACTCATACGCGAGCACGACTGCCTGCACGCGGTCGCGGAGCCCGAGCTTCGTCAGCACGCGGGCGACGTGCGTCTTCACGGTCGCCTGGCTGACGACGAGCTCGTCCGCGATCTCGGCGTTCGACATCCCGCGCGCGATCAGCTTCAGCACCTCGACCTCGCGCGGTGTCAGGTCCTCGAGCTGGGGAGGAGGCGTCGGGGCAGCCTGCGCCGGCTGCCGGACGAACTCCTCGATCACCCGGCGCGTGACCGCGGGCGCGAGTAGGGCGTCGCCACTCGCGACCGCACGGATCCCTTCCACGAGCTGCTCGGGCGGCACGTCCTTGAGCAGGAAGCCGCTCGCGCCCGCGCGCAGTGCCTCGTAGACGTACTCGTCCATGTCGAACGTCGTCAGCATCACGACCTTCGCGTCCGATCCACGCTCTCCGAGCAGGATCCGCGTCGCCTCGATCCCGTCGACGGCGGGCATGCGCACGTCCATCAGGACGACATGCGGCCTGAGGCGCAGCGCCTCGGCAACCGCCTCCTCCCCGTTCGACGCCTCGCCGACGACCTCCATGTCGTCGTCGGCGTCGAGGATCATCCGGAAGCCTGCGCGGACAAGGGCCTGGTCGTCGACGATCAAGACACGGATGCAGCCGTTGTCGTCGACCGCAGCCGCCCCCGGCTCTGCCGCCACCGCAGCCATCAGCTGGTAGACGCGGACGGGACGCTCGAAGTCCTTGAGGCGCTGCTCGCCGAGGTCGACGAGCATGAAGCCGGAGACGTCGTGCTCCTCGTCGTCGAGGAGGGCATGCGTCGCCTGGGAGAGGCGGATCTCGCCGCCGTTGCAGACGCCGCAGATCCGCGCGGCGCGGTGAATGGCGAGGCCCTGGTACTCGCCGTCCGCGACTACGGCTTCACCCGTGTGGATGCCCATCCGCACCCGCAGCTCGCCGCCCTCGGGCCAGGCGTGGGAGACGAGCGCCCGCTGCGCCGCGAGAGCGGCATGCACGGCGTCCTTGGCACGGCGAAACGCTGCGAAGAACGCATCGCCCTGCGTGGCGATCCCCTGGCCGCCCGCCTCCTCGAGGGCGGCACGGATCAGCCGGTGGTGATCGGAGAGGACCCCGCTCCAGCGCTCGCCGAGGCGGCGCGCGAGGACTGTCGAGCCCTCGATGTCCGTGAGGAGGAACGTGTACGTGCCACTCGTCGGTTCCGCCATGCGCCCGCGAAGTTACACGCCGCGGGCGTGTTCGAGGGCTGTCAGGCGACCGGCAGAGTCGCGTGAAGCTCGTAGCCGCCGTCGGGGCGCGGCCCGGCGTCGAGGCTGCCGCCGTAGACGGACACTCGCTCGCGCATGCCGACGAGGCCGTGGCCTCCGCTCTCGCCGCCTCCGTCTCCGGAGCCATCGTCCGAGATGGTCAACTCGACTGTGCCGTTGCGGTAGTGGACGACGACCTGCGCGCGCTCGGCGTTCGCGTGCTTGATCGCGTTCGTCAGCCCTTCCTGGACGAGGCGATACGCGGTCAGGTCGACGCCCGCCGGGAGCTGGACCGGATCGCCCTCGACACGGAGATCGACGGGGAGGCCGGCCTCGCGCGCCTGCGCGACGAGCCTGTCCACGTACTCGAGGCTCGGCTGCGGCGCGAGCGCGGGAGCCTCCTCGGGCCGACGAAGGACACCAACGAGCCGGCGCATCTCTGCGAGGGCCTCGCGACCCGTCTGCTCGATGATCTGAAGGGCCTCGCGCTCGCGTTCCTGCTCCGGCTTCAGCAGGCTGCGGACGCCCGCCGCCTGCACGGTCATCACACTGACTGAGTGGCCGACGATGTCGTGGAGCTCGCGTGCGATCCGCGTCCGCTCCTCGGCGACGGCGGCGCGGGCCTCTTCCTCACGCTCGCGCTCTGCGCGAGCTGCGCGCTCCTCCGCCTCGGTGACCTGGCGCATCTTCAGGCCGAGCCCGAACCCGGCAAGCCAGAAGAGGGTGAAGGTCATCGTGGTCCACACGTAGTCGCCCGCCGACTGCGTCGGATCCTGCGATCCGACGAGGACGCTCGCTCCCAGCGCGATGCCCAGGCCGATCACGGACTGGCGCCGGTCGGGAAGCAGCCCGAACAGTGCGCAGGCCGCGAGCACCGTCATGAAGACCATGAATGCGTATTGGACAAAGGTTCCGCTGAAGAACGAGGCCGCCGTCAGGTAGAGGAAGACGAACGCCGGCGCTCCGAACGGGAAGCGGCGACGTGCGAGAAGCGGCAGACACACGGGCACCGTCGCGAGGACGATCACCCAGGTCGGCCCACCCGGGTAGCCGTTTCCTGAATCGAGCTTGAGCCCGTATTCGACCGCGAGCATGACCGCGCCGACGATGACGAGCACGTCGAACCAGTAGTTCCGCGCGTAGGGCCAGAGCCGCAGTGCGAGAGCTTTCATGGCCATGAAAGTAGCCGAGCGGGTGGCCGACCGCATCGGCCGCGGAGGCGATCTTTCACGTCATCCTCGAGGCTGACGGTCCCGACTTGCATTTAGCCAATCTTCTAATTAGACTAATAGCTAAATGAAGGCAGATCAGCTCAGCAGAACGTTTTCCGCCCTCGCCGACCCCACGCGACGCGCCATCCTCACGCGCCTGATGGAGGGCGACGCGACGGTGAACGAGCTCGCCGCGCCGCACGCGATCAGTCTCCCGTCGGTCTCACGCCACCTGAAGGTGCTGGAGCAGGCGGGGCTCGTGGTCAAGGGCCGGTCGGCGCAGTGGCGGCCATGCCATCTGAACGCCGCACCGCTCGCCGAAGCGGACGCGTGGATGGCCCCGTACCGCAGCTTCTTCGAGGCGCGCTTTGCCCGTCTCGAGCAACAGCTCGCCAACGAACGACCGAAGGAGGACGCATGACGACCACCGAGACGCGGCGCGACTTCACGCTCACGTGGACCCTGGACGCCCCCGCGGCAGAGGTTTTCCGCGCGTGGACCGATCCGGATCACCTCGACTGGTACTACAACCCCGGCTTTCCGCCCACGGAGCCGCTCGAGGTCGACCTTCGCGTCGGGGGCGTCTGGCGCCAGCACATGGTGATCGACGAGGAGACCGACTTCATGACGGGCGGCATCTACCGCGAGATCGTCCCCAACGAGAAGCTTGTCTTCACCTGGGGCGCGACCGACGGCTGGCCGAGGATCGACCCGGACAGCCTCGACGACGGCCCGACGGTGACGGTGACCCTCGACGAGGCAGACGGCCGAACGGAGATGACGGTCCACGTCGAGCTCCCCGCGAGCTTCTCGGAGGATGAGGTCAAGGAGTGGCTGTCCAAGATGGGGAACGGCTGGCGGGACACGATCGACCGGCTCGCCGCCGCCCTCGCGCGCACATAGCCGACTGACGCGAGCGAGAAGCCCTACGGACCGCGCCGCCGGCGATTCCGTAGGGTTTCTCCGCTTTCGTCGCACGCGCGCCGCGGCCTAGCCTCGAACTCGATGACCGAGAGCGGAGACCCGGGCGAGTTCGTCGCCGAGTGCTTCTGGCCCGGCGTGGACGCCACGGCCGTGCGTGCGCTGGACGAGCGCGCGGCGGAGACGGCGGCCGAGCTGACGCGGGCCGGCACGCCCGTGCGCTACGTGGGCTCGCTCTTCATGCGCGAGGACGAGGTCGTGCTCTGTCTGTTCGAGGGGCCCGAGGCAGCCGTGCGGAAAGCCGCCGAGCTCGCCCGGGTCCCGTTCGAGCGCATCCTCGAAGCCGCGCGCTCGCCCTGGCCGCTCACCGACACCGCCTGAAGGAGGCTGCAGTGCGCTCACGTATCGCCCTCACCCTCGTCATCGCAACGACGACCATCGCGCTCGCCGCCGGTGCCGGCAGCGCCGCGCCCTCCGCGAAGTGGGCCAGGATCAGCGGCCCGGCGCAGCCGGGCGCGCAACTCGGTCTCGCCCGCACGGCGGACGGCGTCCTTCACGTGATCTGGAACCGCGGCGCTACACCGACCTCGATCTTCGAGACGCGGCTCTCACCGGCCGGCAAGGTTGCGGGCACGTCGACGGTCGCGACCGGCTGGGACGGCAACGGAGGGCTGGCACTGCTCGTGATGCCCGACAAGACGTTGCGCTTGTTCGCAGCCGGCGCGACCTATCCCGGCTCCAGCGCCTTTGGCATCAACACGTTCACCGCGCCCACGGGCGGCGGCACGTGGACGCTCGAGCCGGGCCTCTACTGGGGAGGCGCGGTGGCGAACGCCGCGGGGGCGATCGGCGCTGACGCTCGCAAAGGACGGCCAGCCTGCGACCTCGTGGCGTGGTTACGCCGCGGTGGGCCTTCCACCGCAGTTCCCGCGGGACGCGCTACGAGCCGGGCATGACGGACTCGCAGCCTCGCGACGGACGCGGTAAGCGGCGCCTCGTGCTCGGGGGAGTGACGAACTCGGGGAAGGGCGGCGTCTACGTCCAGCAGGTGCTCCCGAGCCTCGGGACCAAGGTCGTGCTGCCCCTCGCCTCGAGCCTGAACGACTGGAACTCCTCGATCAGCAGCCGGATCGGCGGGCCCGGCGTCTACGTCGCGTACGCGGACGGGAAGGCGGCGCGCCTCTACCGCTACGGCGGCGGCTCGAAGACGCTCGCGCGCGGGCGCGTTCGCGACGGCAGCCGCCTGCGCCGGCCCGGACGGCCGGCTCTGGGTCGCCTGGGGCGGGTCGACGACGGGGCTGTTCGTGACCCGCTCGAGCCGGGCGGTCGGCGCGCTTCGAGCCCGTGCAGAAGATCGCGCTCCCGCACGGGGCGGACGGGCTCACGTTCGCCCAGTGCGAAGGCTCCACCGGGCCGCTCGACCTGTTCGCCGACTCGGATCGGCGGCGCGACCGGGTTCTGGCGCACGCACATGCTCGCGCAGATGTCCGCTCCGCGCGCACGCAGTGAAGTCGAAGGTGACGCTCGTCGCCCGCGACGCGGGGGACCCGGTCGCCGGAGCGACGATCACGGTCGCAGGCAGGCATCTGAAGACGGACGCCAAGGGTCAAGCGACGCTCACGCTGCGGGCGGGGACGTACCCGGCGCGGGCGAGCGCCCCCGGCTATGCGGCCGCGATCGCGCGAGTCTCGGTCAAGGCGGGCTAACGCGCGGGCGTGCGATCGCTCTCCCGCGCGTCGAGTGCGCGGGAGAGCTGCGCCCGCGAGTGGATGCCGAGCTTCCGGTACGCACGGGCGAGATTCGCCTCGACCGTCTTGCGCGTGAGGAAGACCTCGTTGGCTATCGCCTGGTTGGTCAGCCCGTCAGCAGCCAAGCGTGCGATGCGCAGCTCGGTCTCGCTCAGGTCGCGTGGCGCCTGCCGGACCGCGACCCGGCGGAGCTCTGAGGCCGTCCGCTCGACCCACGCCTCGGCGCCGAGTCGCCGAAAGGCAGCCGCCGCCGCGTCGAGCGATTCACGCGCCGCGCGCTTCTGCTTCAGCCGGCGCCGAACCTGCCCCTGGGCGAGCAGCGTCCGCGCGCGCTCGAACGGCACCGGTGAGCTCTCGTGCTCGGCGAGCGCGCGCTCGAGCGACCGAGCCGCAGCCTCGAGGTCTCCTGCCGCGGCCTCCAGGAGCCCGCGGCAGCGGGCGGATACCGCAAGGCTCCACGGAATGCGTGAGCGCGCAGCCTTCGTCTCGAAGCCGACGACGAGGCGCTCAGCTCGCTCGAGCTCGCCGACCCCGAGCGCCGCCTCGATCGCGTCCCCGTCAACACGCCAGATCGCAGGCTCGCGAAAGTCGACGCGCTCGAGCGTCTCGATCGCCTCCGACAGGTGCACGTTCGCAGCCTCGGTCTCGCCGTTCGCGAGCTCGGCCAGCCCGAGGCAGCGCAAGCGGATCATCGCGATGATCGGTTCGGACGGCGGCGAGTCTCCGACCGTCTCGCGCACGGCGTCGAGGCGGCCCCGGTGCGCGTCGACGAACGCCCGCCAGGGATCGATCCCTTCCGCGCCGACCCCGAGCTGCTCGAACGCATCGCTCATCTCCCGCGTCAGCCTCGCGGCGTCGTCCCACGCGCCGGCCCAGGTCTCGGCGACAACCCGGTTCAGGAGGATGTTGGCGAGCGACGACTCGTCGCCCTCGTCGCGCGCGGCCTGCTCGGCCGCGGCCAGGCATGCCCGCGCGCCGTCGAGATCGTCGACGTAGCGAAGCCACTGGCCGAGCTTGAAGACGATCCGCGTGTCGACCGCCGCGGGCGGAGCGCCGGTCGCCTCGAGCGCGCGGGCTCGGCCTGCTGCCTCCGCGTCGAAGCCCTCGCCGAGAAAGAGGTCGGCTCGGACAAGTGCGCCGAGCGCGGTCGCGCGAAGCTCCGGCTCTGCCTCAGGCATCGTCTCGAGCAGGTCGAGCGAAGCCCGTGCGGCGGCGGCGGCCTTCGGGAGATCGACGGTGCCTGCGTACATCGCGACAGCCGCGTGCGCGCGGGCCTCCACAAGAGGATCGCTCGCGCACCGCACAGCCTCTTCCGCGAGCGCGACGGCCGCCGACTCGCCCTTCCGCCAGTAGTCGATCTCCGCGAGCCGGAGGAGCACGCGCGCGCGTAGGTCTCCCTCGCCGAGCTCGTCGTTCAACGCCTCGAGCACCTCGCCCGAACGCTCGAAATCGCTCGCGAGATAGAGGTGCTCGGCGAGGTCGAGCCGTAGCTCGTCTCGCGCCGTGCTCCCGGCCGGAACGAGCTCGAGCGCGAGCTCCGTCAGCTCCGCAGCGCTGTCCGGAGCGCCGCGCATGCGTGCGTGACGTGCAGCCTCCTCGACCTCACGCGCCACCCGCTCGTCGGGGCCATCGCTGGCGAGCGCGAGGTGGCGAGCCCGCTCTTCCGGATCCGTGACTGCCTCGCCGAGCGCTCGGTGGGCCGCCCGCCGCCGTTCCAGCGAGGCGGACGAGTACACGGCCGACGCGTAAAGCGGATGTACGAACTCGACGCGGTCGTCGCCGCGGATCCGCACGAGCCCGGCTTCCTCAGCCGGAGCGAGCGCCCGCGCGTCGACGAGCCGCAGATCGGGCCGCCCGAGCGCAGACGCCCGCAGCAGCGCCTCCCGCGTCTTCCGTGGCAACGCTCCGATCCTCCTCGCCATCAGCGCACGCAGGCTGTCCGGCACGGGAAGACCTGCCGCGTCGCGACTCCCCTCGCCCCGGTCGAGGAGACGCGCGATCTCGAGCGCGTACAGTGGATTGCCGCCCGACGTCTGAGCGATCCGAACGAGGGTCGGCCGCGGGAAGCTCCGACCCAGAGAGTCGGTGACGATGCGGTGGAGCGCGGCCACCGACAGCGGTCCGAGCTCGAGAAGCTCGAGCGTCCCGTCGCGCGCGGCGGCCGCGACCAACGAGTGGTCGGCGCGCTCAGAGCGCACGGAGACGATGCCCAGCACCGCCTCGTCCTCGATCCGCCTGAGCGCGAACTCGATCGCCGCTGCGGACGGCGCGTCGAGCCACTGGAGGTCGTCGATCGCGACGGCGACGAGTGCGCGTCGGCGGCGAGCCCACGGAGCACGGAGAGGAGCGCCGTGCCGACGAGCCGTCGCTCTGGCGGACGGCTGGACGCGATTCGCAGGAGCGCGACGTCGAGTGCCTCGCGCTGCGGCGCCGGCAGGCTCGCCAAGGCGTCCTCGGGAAGCTGCCCCAGGAGATCGGCGAGGCCCGTGAACGACAGTCGCGCCTCGGACTCCGCCGGCCGGGCGACGAGCACGATCGCGCCGCCTTCGCGCGCCGCCCGGACGGCCTCGTCCCAGACGGTCGTCTTACCGATGCCCGGCTCGCCGACGATCGCGAGGACACGGGTCGGCTCGTGCTCGGCGAGAAACGCCTCCACCACGGTGATCTCGGCGTCGCGCCCGACGACACTCGACACGCTGAGAGGGTACGCGTAGGCCGGCGCGACCACGGGCCGTGGCGCATGGCTGGGCTAGGGTCCGCGTGTGTCAGTCGCCGAAGGCGCGCTCGAGCACGACGCAGAGCACCAGGTAACGCCGCTCGAGCTGTTCTTCGACCTCGTCTTCGTGTTCGCGATGACGCAGGTGACGTTCCTGCTCGCCCACCAGCCGACGTGGACGGGCGTCTTCCACGGGATGCTCGTGCTCGCGGCGGTGTGGTGGGCCTGGGCCGTCTACGCGTGGCTGACGAGCACGACCGACGTCGACGAAGGGGGCGTCCGGTTGACGATGCTGGCGGGGATGGCAGCGATGCTCGTGGCGGCGCTCGCAGTGCCGGGCGCGTTCTCAGACGACGCGGTGCTGTTCGGCGTGGCGTACTTCGCCGTGCGCGCGCTTCATCTCGTCCTCTCCGCAATCGTCAGCCGCGGCGATCCCGTCCAGCTCGCAGCGCTCGTACGGTTCGTGCCGACAGCGCTCCTCGGTGCGACGCTGATCATCGTCGCCGGCTTTCTGGACGGGAGCACGCGCGCCGCGGTGTGGGTCGTGGCGCTCGCGATCGACTACCTCGGCCCCGTGGTGATCGGCGTCGCCAACGGTTGGCGCGTCGCGCCCGACCACTTCGCCGAGCGCCATGGGCTGATCGTCCTCATCGCGCTCGGCGAGTCGATCATCGCCATCGGCGCGGGCGCGGGGCTCGAGCTCGAGACGGGAGTGATCGTCGGCGCCGTCCTCGGGATCGTCGTCGTCTCCGCGCTCTGGTGGCTCTACTTCGACGTGGCGGCGATCTTCGTGCGACGACGCCTGGCGGAGGCGACTGGCCTTGATCGCCACTGGCTGGCCCTTCACGCGTACAGCTACCTCCACCTGCCGATGATCGCGGGCATCGTGCTGTTCGGCCTCGGGTTGAAGACGACGCTCACCCACCCGGGCGAGGAGCTCGACACGGTGCCGGCCGTGGCGCTCTGCGGCGGCACGGCTCTCTACCTCCTCGGGCACGTCGCGTTCCTCGTGCGCGCCACCGGGCGTGTGTTTCGCCGAAGGACGATCGGCGGGATCGTCCTGCTCGCGCTGATCCCCGCCGCCCTCGTCGTCCCCGCGCTCGCAGCCCTGGCGCTCGTCAGCGCCGTGTGCGCGTTCGTCGTGGCGTACGAGGCGATCCGCCATCGCGAGCATCGAGTGCTCGTGCGGCACCCCGATCTCGCTGTCTGATCACGGGCCCGTACGCTGCGAGGCCAGGTAATCCTCGATCACGCGCTTCGGCACTGTGAAGGCCCACGCGTCCTCGACGAGCTCCCGCATCTCGTCCTCGTCGATCGCGGCCAGCCGGACGTGCACCCAGTGGTAGCGGAGGTCGCTGTTGCGCGGGAGCGAGAACTTGCCCGGGTCGGATTCGATCAACGCGTCACGCAGCTCCTTGGGGAAGGCGAAGCCCATCGTCGAGCCGTCCTTCGAAAGCGCGAGGTAGACGATCCGGCCGATCCGAAACTTCACCGAGCCGCGTACGAGACCCTCGCTCGTGCGGGGCAGCGTGCGCGCGAAGGCGCAGACGTCGTCGGCAGTGACCATCGCTCTGCCGAGCAGGATAGGCCCGGCACAGCGCCATAGGATTGACGGATGAGCGCGGTCGAGACGGTGCGCGGCCCGGTCGACGTCGCGGTTCTCGGCCGGACGCTGATGCACGAGCACGTGTTCGTCATGCAGCCGGAGGCGCTCCAGAACTTCGGGCACGTGTGGGGACCGCGCTACTGGGACGAGGACGCTCGCGTCGCGGACGCGATCGAGAAGCTCCGCGCCGTGCGCGCCGCCGGTATCGAGACGCTCGTCGACGCGACGGCCTACGGCCTTGGCCGCAACGTGCAGCGCCTGCGGCGGATCAGTGCCGAGGTCGATCTCAACCTGATCGTCGCCACCGGCGTCTACGCGTTCCTCGAGCTGCCGAACTTCCTTGCCTACCGCAGCGTGGACGCGATCGCCGAGCTGTTCGTGCGCGAGATCCGCGACGGGATCGACGACACGGGCGTCAAGGCGGCGTTCCTCAAGTGCGCCGTGGAACGCCACGGGATCGTCGGAGACATCCCGAGGATCCTGGCTGCCGTGTCGACGGCGGCGATCGAGACCGGCGTACCGGTGATGGTGCACACGAACGCGCAGGCGCAAACGGGCCTGCCGGCTTTGGAGGCGCTGACCTCGGCCGGTGTCGAGCCGGCGTGGATCGTCGTCGCGCACGCGGGAGACAGCAACGACCTCGCCTACCTGCGCGCGATCGCAGACACCGGCGCCTGGCTCGGCTGCGACCGCTTCTCGATCGAGCACTTCAACCCGGACGTAAAACGGATCGAGACGCTCCTCACGCTGCTCGAGGAGGGCTACGGCGACCGCATCCACCTCTCACACGACGCCGCCTGCTTCATCGACTTCATGACCGGCGACCCGGCGTTCGCGAACGAGCAGCCCGACTACCTCCACATCTCGACGAAGGTCCTCCCCGCCCTGCGCGACGCAGGCGTCACCGACGCGCAGATCGACGAGCTGATGATCGAGAACCCCCGTCGGTTCTTCGCGCGCTGAGCCAGTTCAGGCAGTGCCCTCGGTCTCGTACTCGCGCAGGAAGCCGTCGAACAGGCGCCGGTGCCCCTCCTCGTCTCGGAGGATGTCGATGACCATGTCCTGCGTGACCCAGTCGGCGCCGTCCGCCGCCTCGATGATCTGGTTGTAGTACTCGATGGCGCCGCTCTCTGCCTCGATCACGCCGCGGATCACGTGCACGACGTCCGTCTGCTCGTCGGGGGGCTGGAGGAACGTCTGCTCCGCCTTGAACTCCAGCGAGCCCGGCACGACCCCGTAGAGCTCCTTGATCCGCGCTGCGAACTGCCGCGCGTGCCCGAGCTCCTCGGTGATGTCCTCGTCGAGGCTCTCGCGGATCTCCTGTGCGCGCACGCCGTCGAGGTTGACCGAGTTCGCGATGTAGCTCATCACCGTCTCGATCTCCATCCAGTACGCCTTCGTCAGCATCTCGATGAGCTCTTCGCGCTTCTCTGCCTGCTCCGGCGCGGTGATTCCCGTCGCGACGGTGGTTGCCATGATCTTCTCCTCTCGCTCGCTATCGCTCTCAGTCTCGACTCGATACCCGCCACCGGCATCGGGGAAAACCTCGATCCGCGGCGACGGACTGGGCCTTAGCGCATGACCGGGTCACACCGCGTAGGGTGGGCTGATAGGGCGATCGCTCGATGCGGCCTGTTGGCACGGGATGCATGCTCGCCCCATCAATCCACAGAGGAGGAGAAAGATGCTGCTCGCAACGACGACGGTGGAGGATGTCGACCGCTTCCTGGACATCTTCTCGACGAAGGGCGCCGAGAAGCGTGGCGCACACGGCTCGAAGGGCGCGCAGGTCTATCGCGACCCCAACGAGGCCGACCGGGTCTGGGTCACTTTCGACTGGACGCCGGAGGGCTGGCAGAGCTTCGTCTCCGACCCCGACGTGCCGGCGATCATGCAGGAAGCCGGGCACAAGGGTAAGCCCCAGCCCGCGGAGCTCATCGGCAGCTACGACGCGTAGCGCGAACAGGCCTCGATTCTCCGCTAGCCGTTCCGAGACCCCGCACCGCGGGGGTCTCGGGCTGACCGCCCACCCCGCAGCTGGGACCGAATCGCTACCCATCTTCGGTGCGAATGACCTCCGATCCGTCAAACGCGCACCTAAGGAGACTCCGACGCCGACGGTGCTCTCGATCGTGCTCGGCATCGGCCTGATCGCCTACAGCCTGTTCACGAACTACGAGCTCGGCGTCTGGAAGATCGCCCCGATGGCCGTGCACAACCTGTTCGACATCGGCGCGGGCGCACTGCTCGCAGCGTCGCCGTGGCTCTTCGGCTTCGCCGACGACGGTGCCAAGGTCTGGGGGCCGTTTGTCGTCGTTGGTGTCGCGGCCGTCTTCCTCGGCCTGACGACGAAGCAGCAAGGCGGTTACGGCTACCGCAAGACGGCCGCCGCGAGGCCCCCTCCACCCACTCGCGGTCGGCGCTTCGGCCGCGGGTGGGCCCCTACGCATCCGCCCTTTCGTAGGGTCCTCTACACGATCACACGATCCGACACGAGGAGGAAGACTTGGGCTCGCAAAGACCCACTAGAGCTTTCCGGGCTCTCGCCACGACAGCGGCTGCCTTCGCGCTGCTCGTGATCCCGGCTGCCCCTTCGCAAGGCGCTGCCGGGACCCCGAGCTGCGGAGACACGATCACGAAGAGCGTGCGCCTCACCGGCGACGTCCTCGGGTGCACGAGCGCCGGGCTGGTCGTCGGTGCAGCCGGCATCACGATCGACCTCAACGGGCACACCCTCGGCGGCACGAACGCGCCCAAGAGCGTCGGCATCGAGAACGACAAGCACGCGAACGTCCGGATCACGAACGGCGCGATCAAGGACTTCCATCTGAACGGCATTGCCATCCACAACGCCCACGGCAACACGATCGCGAAGGTGAGGGTCACCGGGATCGGCGCCGGCGGCAAGGAAAACGACGCCGACGCTGGGATCCTTCTCGACCACTCCCCCACGGCGACCATCAGTGACAGCGTCGTCATGAACAAGGTCCACGCCTGGCAGTCGGACGGCATCGACGTCTTCTTCTCGAAAGGCGCTGTGGTCCAGCGCAACCGCCTGTCCCGGAACGCCTGGAACGGGCTCGTCGTGCTCAAGTCGCCGGGGAGCCGCGTGGTCGGTAACGAGCTGGACGGGAACGGGAACAACGGCATGGAGGCGAACGGCGCCAGCGACTCCGTCTACGTGTCCGGCAACCACGCCGACCGGAACAAGAATTGGGGGCTCGTCGTCGGCGCGCTCGCCCGCGCACGCGTCGCCGGCAACACAGTGACCGGCAACGGACGGGACGGCTTTCTGTTCTTCGACCTCAAGAGCAGCAGGATCCAGGGCAACCGCGCGAGCGGGAACGCAGCCGGCATCAACCTCGCCGGCGGCCAGCACGGCTCAAAGTTGAACCAGATCCTCGCCAACACTGTCACGAAGAACAAGGAGGCGGGGATCTGGGTGAACGGTGAGAACGCCAAGGGTCCGGCCAACCAGAACGTCCTCTCTGGGAACTCGGCGACACGCAACGGCCAGCCCGGGGGCATCGTCGTCGAGGGAGTCGCGCGCGGCAACAGGCTCCGAGGCAACACTGCGACCGGTAACGCCGGCCACGGCATCACCGCGGTCGGCGGGACGATCGACGCTGGCGGCAACCGCGCTCGCGGGAACCGGACCGCACCCCAGTGCGTCGGCGTCGTCTGCAGCTAGACGAGCCTTCGACTTTGGTAGGGAGCCGCCGGACCCAACCGGCGGCTCTGCCTTCCGACCAAAGACTTTGCGCCCTAGACGTCAGACTTTCGGGCGAGGTATGGAACTAAACGGGGCACGTTCGAACCCTCGACTCCAGGTTGAGCTTGCCAGGCTAGGGGAGCTGCACCACCGGTTGCTGCGGGAAGCGGCAGCCAACCCGCAGCAGCAGCCACGTACAGCTCCCCCGAAGCCGAGCCCGGTGCTCGAGACGATCAGTCTGGTTCTCGAGCTCGCCGGGCAGCCGATGCGGGCGTGCGAGATCCACGCAGCCGCAGAAAGGCTCACGGCCCAGACGTTCCTCCGGACGTCCGTCAAAGCCGCGCTTGCGGCGGGCACGTCAGGATCACGGCCACGCTTCGACCGGGTGCGCCACGGCGTGTACCAGTCCGTCAAACGAGAGCGCCTCTAGGAAAGCCAGGACGCTTCAGAGCGCCGTGGACACACGACTTCTTCGCAAAGCCGTGATTGCCGCTTGCATGCCGGCGCCCGGCGCGCACTCTCCTGCACCCGAGCCACGCTCACTGAGCAAGCGTCGCGGAACGATCCCCGACTCCTTCGAATCAGCCGCGAGTGCTACCGCATCGCGCAGCCATCCTGAGCGCCCGCTCCGGTTGAGCCCGCTGGACAGCGGAGCGGCGTCGCTCCATGATCGTGTGGGATGGTGCGCGATCTCCCGACCGGCGTCGTGACTTTGCTGTTCACGGATGTCGAGGGCTCGACCCGGCTGCTGCACGAGCTCGGCGACGGCTACGGCGCGGCGCTGCACGAGCATCGGCGGCGCCTCCGCGCAGCATTCGCCGACCACGACGGCGTCGA
Organism: uncultured Actinomycetes bacterium; assembly: GCA_963773055.1. GTDB lineage: Bacteria > Actinomycetota > Thermoleophilia > Gaiellales > Gaiellaceae > PALSA-612. The sequence goes on from CAVYZL010000006.1 coordinate 1,496,904, forward strand.
AGTCGACACGCAGGGTGACGCGTTCTTCATCGCCTTCGCGCGCGCGTCGAACGCCGTCGCCGCCGCTGCGGACTGTCAGCGCGCTCTGGCCGACGGGCCGATACACGTGCGGATGGGGCTGCACACCGGCGAGCCGCGGCTGACCGAGGAGGGTTACGTCGGCCTCGACGTCCACAAGGGTGCGCGGATCGCCGCCGTCGGCCATGGCGGGCAGGTGCTCCTGTCGCAGACAACGCGTGCGCTCGTGGACGCGGACGTCCGTGACCTGGGCGTGCACCGCCTCAAGGATCTCAGCGCCCCGGAGCGCATCTACCAGCTCGAGATCGCAGGGCTCCTGTGTGACTTCCCGCTTCTGAACACGCTCGAGGCGGGCATGAAGAATCTGCCAGCCCCACGCACGTCGTTCGTCGGGCGCGCCGCAGAGCTCGACGAGATCGACCGGCTGCTCGAGGATCCCGACTGCCACCTGCTCACGCTCGTCGGGTCGGGTGGCGCGGGCAAGACGCGACTCGCGCTCGAAGCCGCCGCGCGTCGGATCGGCCGTTACCCGCACGGTGTGCACTTCGTCCCACTCGTCTCGGTCGCATCGCCGGAGTTCCTCGCGCCCGCGGTCGCCGAGTCGATCCAGTTCGCCGTGGACGGCGCCCACAGCGGCTTCTCGGCGCAGGAACAGCTTCTCGACTATCTGGGCGAACGGTCGACGCTGCTCGTGCTCGACAACTTCGAGCACCTTGTCGACGGCGCTGGCCTGCTTGGGGAAATCATCGCGCGCGCGCCGAAGGTCGAGCTGCTGACGACGTCGCGTGAGCGTCTCAACGTGCAGAGCGAATGGGTGCTCGACGTGAACGGCCTGGGTCTCGCGGAAAACGGGAACGGGGCCTCCGGCGCGCTACGCCTTTTCGTCGAGCGCGCGAGTCAGGTCGAGCCGGGCTTCTCGCTCGACGACGACGACCGCGTCGAGGCGCGTCGCATCTGCCGGCTGGTCGAGGGCTTGCCCCTAGGCATCGAGCTCGCCGCCTCGTGGGTGTCGGTGCTCTCGTGCGCCGAGATCGCGGACGAGATCGAGCAAAACATCGATTTCCTCGCCACGTCGATGCGCGATGTCCCGGAGCGGCATCGCAGCCTCCGCGCGGCATTCGACCAGTCGTGGAGGCTGCTCTCCTGCGAGCACCAACATGTTCTCGCGCGGCTCTCGGTGCTTCGTGGCGACTACGGACGTGAGGCGGCCGCCGCGGTCGCTGACGCCGATCTGCGCCTGCTCTCCGATCTCGTGTCGAAATCGCTCGTCCGCCGCTCCGACTTCGGCCGCTACGAGTTGCACGAGCTCCTGCGCCAGCACTCAGCCGAGAAGCTCGCAGCCGAATCGCCCGACGCGCTCGCGACGACCCGCGAGCGCCATGCCCGCCACTACCTCGGCGCGCTTGACGAGCGCAGGGGGGCGCTCGTGGGCAAGGGCGTCGTGCAGGCGCGCGACGAGCTACGGCGCGACGCCGACAACCTGCGAATCGCCGCCGAGTGGGCCGTCCTTATGTGGACTGAGGACGAGGCGCGGGGCGTGCTGGCTGGCTTGAACGAGTTCTTCTTCGCACACAGTTGGTTCGACGGCGCGGAGACGTTCGAGCGCCTTGCCACCGTGACAGGCGAGCTCGATCGCGCCTCGCCTGTCGCGCTCGCGGTCGTCGCGTATCGCACCAGCTTAGGGAGCGCGCTCGGCTACGACGAGGAACTCGACCGGCTCGCGCTCGAGTGCCTCCCCCGCCTCCGCGAGCACGGCATGAGCCGGGAGCTCGGGTCGTGCCTGCTCGCCCTCGGGACCAATGCGTGCTACCGGGACGTCTACCCCGAGGCAGCCGATTACCTCGAGCAAGCCGTCGCCACGGCGCGCTCCGCCGGCGACGGGCTGGAAGAGTTCGCGGCGCTCTCGTGGCTCGGCTTCGTACAGCTGCTGCTCGACGACCTTGAGGGCGCACGCGCGTCGTTTGACGCATGCCACGCGAAAGCCGCGGATCTCGGCAACCCGCAATACCTCGCCTACGCGATCAGCAAGCTCGGCATCCTCGCCGACGCCGAGGAGCGCTACGCGGACGCGATGCGCCTGCACATGGAGGCGAACGAGCTCTTCACCGGTGTCGGGGACGTCGGCGGCGCCGGCTACACGTTGAGCCGCGCGAGCCTCAGCGCCTACGGCATGGAGGACTACGAGGAGGCGCTGCGGCTCGGTCGAGCCGGCTACGAGGCGTTCAGCGAGGTCAACCACAGGTGGGGCATGATCGCTGCCCTCTGCCGGATCGGCTTTCCCGCGCTGGCGCTCGGCGACGTCGACGAGGCGCAACGGACGTTCCGCGAGGCGCTCAAGCGCGCACACGCCTCGGCCGCGATCTCGCTCGAGTTGCTCGCGCTGAGCGGCGTCGGCGCGCTGCTCCGCGAGACGGGCGAGCGCGAGCAAGCGGCGACAATGCTCACCTTCGCACTCGGTCACGAGCAGCTCCCACCCTCGTACAGCTTCGCGGCGCGCCCGGCGCTCGAAGCTCTCGAGGCCGAGCTTCCTCCCGAGCAGCTCGCCGCGGCCCGACTCGCGGCCGCAGCGGCAACCCTTGACGACCTCGTCACGCTGGCCCTCGAGCCGGTCGCGTAGCACGCCCATCCTCCACAGGATCTGAGCCCTGCGCGCCGGCGGACGCTGGCGAGTCGCTCGCCGGCAGGCGCCCCTCGCCCCAGATCTACGCGACGGGGCTGGGATCTCGCCGATGCGACCGACCGACAGCGGGGTTCGTACGTGCCCGCTATGGTCGTAGACAGCGGCGCACGTTCGAACCTGATGGAGCTAAGCGGATTCGAACCGCTGACCTCCTGGGTGCGATCCAGGCGCTCTCCCAGCTGAGCTATAGCCCCGAGACCGCCTGATTCTAGCTCGCCGGGCGGTGCTTCCCGCGCTTCTCGTCTAACGCGCCCGCGCGGATCGCAGCCGCCATCGTCCTCGACTCGTCGCGGTAGATCGAGCCGTCCTCGAACTCGATCACGGGGAAGTACTTCTGTCCCGAGAGCCGGACCATCTCCTCGCGCTTCCAGCGCGCCCACGGATGGACGACGAGCTCGTACGGGATCCCAGTCTCGTCCAGCGCGTGCTGCACCCGCGAGCACGTGTCGAAGGGGACCCACGTGAAGCGGCAGCGATGGAGCTTTACGGCCACCGCTTCACGTACTCGTGGCGTGGCCGAGCGAGCTCTCACGAGCGTGAGCTGAACCGGGCGCTGCTCGCGCGACAGCTCCTGCTCGAGCGAGCGAAGCTCAGCGTGCCGCGCGCGGTCGAACGCCTCGGCGGCATCCAGAATCAGTACGCGCCGAACGCCTACATCCGGCTCGCGACCTGCCTCGAGGGCTTTCGAGGCGACCAGCTGACGCGTGCGCTCGGGCGGCGGACGGTCGTCCAGGGCACGCTGATGCGCGCGACGATCCACCTCGTCTCCGCACGGGAGTACTGGCTCTACGCGATGGGAATCCGGCGCGCGCTTCGCGAGTGGCAGCTGCGCGTCGATCGCGAGACGGAGCGCGCGATGCTCCGGCGGGCGGACGCGCTGCGGGATGCGCTCACGGACGGGCCGAAGCCCGCGAAGGAGCTCGGTCCGCTGCTCCAGGCGCACGTCTCGCTGTGGGTCGAGCTCGTCCGCGTCCCACCGTCGGGCACCTGGGAGAGGCGCCGCGCCGACGTGTACGCGCTAGCCGAGCAGATCGTCGGCCCGTGCGACGTGTCCGAGGAACAAGGGCTCGACCACCTGGTGCGCGCATATCTCCGCGGATTCGGACCGGCGACCCTTGATGACGTGACGTCCTGGGCGGGCGTTCCGAGGCGCTTGCTCGAACCGTCTCTCGACCGCATCCCGCTTCGTCGACTTTCCGACGGGCTGATCGACCTTCCGCGCGCGACGCGTCCCTCGGCCGAGAGATCGGCGCCGGTCCGCCTGCTCCCGACCTGGGACGGCGCCTTGCTCGTCCACGCGCGGCGCACAGGCGTGATGCCCGAGGAGTACCGGCCGATCGTCTTCGCGACGAAGAACCCGCCCTCGGTGCCGACCTTCCTCGTCGAGGGCGGCGTCAAGGGCGCCTGGAAGCTGGACGGATCGGGGATCCGGCTCGACCCGTACGAGCGGATCTCACGCGCGACGCGAGCCGCGCTCCTCGACGAGGGCGAGCGCCTCGTCTCGGTCTTGCCTAGCGCCGGCGGATGAGCGTGACGCCGTCGCGGACGGTGAGGAGCACGCTGATGACGCGGTCGTCGGCCCGCACGTACTCGTTGAAGACCTTGATCGCCGCCGAGGTCTCCTTCGGGTCGTCCTCGAGGACGTGCCCGCCGGAGAGCGTGTTGTCGACGGCGATCAGGCCACGCTCGGAGAGCCTCGGCAGCACCGCCTCGAAGTAATCGACGTAACCGCCCTTATCCGCGTCGATGAAGACGAAGTCGAACTCGCCGTCGAGCTTCGCGATCGTCTCGAGCGCAGGCCCGACGTGGACGGTGATCCGGTCGGCGTGCTCGCTCCGCTCGATGTACCGGAGGGCGAACGCGGCCCGCTCCTCGTTCAGCTCGCACGTGTCGACGCGACCGCCGGGCGCGAGGCCAGCCGCCATCGACAGGGCGCCGTAGCCGGTGAACGTGCCGATCTCGAGCACGCGGCGCGCGCCGATCCCGAAGACGAGCAACTCCAGCAACCTGCCCTGGAGAGGCCCGGCCATCATTTGCGCCCACTCTTCCGTCGCGTACGTCTCGTCGTGGAGCTCGACGAGCAGCTTCGTCGGCGGCGTCGTGTGCTCCTCGGCGTAGCGCTCGATCTCGTCCCGGACGATCACGCGAGCACCTCGTGCGCCTCGCGCAACCGCTCGAGATGGCCCTCCACCCCAGCCAGCTCGCCGCCCATGGTCGCGAGCGAGAGATGCGTGGCGCCGAGCTCGCGCCACTCGTCGGCCGTCGCGCGCCAGTCGTCGGGCGTGCCGGACCCGACGCTGATCCGTTGCTCGATGCCGAATGCCGACCAGTCTCTCCCCGCCTCCTCGACCCACGTGCGCATCCGTGCAAGCGTCTCGGGCCAGCCGCCGTCGAGCGGGCGCTGCGGGAAGAAGCCGTCCGCGAGCTCGGCAGCGCGTCGGAGCGCGCGCTCCGCGGAGGCGCCGATCCAGATCGGGATCGGACGCTGCACCGGCAGCGGATTGATGCCGGCCGCGGTGATCGTGTGCCAGCGGCCCTCGTAGTCGAAGACGGGCTCCGCCCAGAGGCGGCGCATCAGCTCGATCTGCTCCTCGAAGCGGCGGCCGCGGTTCGTGAAGTCCTCGCCCAGCGCCTCGTACTCGACGAAGTTCCAGCCGATGCCGAGGCCGAGCCGGAACTTCCCGTTCGTCAGCAGGTCGACCTCGGCCGCCTGCTTGGCCAGCAGCGCCGTCTGCCGCTGCGGCGCGATCACGACGCCCGTCACGAGCTCGAGCTCGGGCGCGACGGCCGCGATGTACCCGAAGACGACGAGGATCTCGTGGAACTGGTGCTCTGTTCGGTAGGGGCCCGTCAGGCCGGGATGGCGCTCCCGATCCGCGCCGAGCACGTGGTCGTAGGCGAGCAGGTGGTCGAAGCCGAGCTCCTGGACGCCTTGCGCGAACTCCCGGACACCGCCGACGTCGGCGCCGATCTCCGTCTGCGGGAAGACGACGCCGAGCTTCAACGTCTAGGCTTTCGACGGGACCTCCCACGATGGCGTCACGGCCGTCAGTCGAAGCGCACCCAGGCCTTGCCCTTCCCGTCGTAGTCTGGCGACCAGACGATCAGCGTCGCGCGTCGCCGCCCACGGTGCACGGCTCCGTGCCCTCGGGCTCGATCCCGCGCCAGACGCGGACGAAGGGGTTCGCATCCCATTCCGCGCCGATCGTCGTCTCCTCTGTGTGCCCGGGATAGACATGCGTGTCGTGCGGAAGGGCCATGAGGACATCCATGACGGAGCTCTTCACCGTCTCGAAGTCGCCGCCGCCGACAGCGTTCTTGAACAGGGTGTCGCCCGTGAACGCCGCCTCGCCGTTGACGACGAACGTCAGCCCGTCGTCGGAGTGGCCCGGTGTCGCGAGCGCCTGGACCAGGAGCTTGCCCGTCTCGACCGGGCCCTTGACGATCGGGACGCCAAAGCGCGAGACAAGCTCTTCGTCGCCCGAGATGTGATCGCCGTGGCCGTGCGTCGTGAGGATGTGCGTGACGGCGAGGTCGTTCCTGCTCGACGGCGGCGAGCAGCGGGCCAAGCGGCGCGCCGGAGTCGACGAAGATCGCCGTGCCGCCCGGCTGGTCGTAGACGAGGTACGCCTTCGACAGCCAGCCCGGATCCATGCTCCCCACGACCTGCACGGCTCCTAGCCTACCGACCTAGACTCCCTGCCCATGGCCGCCTGGCCCCTTCCCCGCTGGGTGTGGCTGCTGCCGGCGGCGACTGCGGTCGCGGCGGTCCTCGCGTGGACGGTCTGGTGCGACACGGAGCGCGGCACGTGGCTCGGAGCCGTGCTGATCCTCGGCACGGGCGTGCTCGTCCTCTCGCTCGTCCACGAGTCGCTGCCGCACAGGCCAGGCGCCAGGCGCGTGGTTCGGGCGCTGGGGGATCGCGATCCTCGCCGGCGCTGGCGGCGACCGGCGTCACGTTTCTCGCCGCCGGGCTCGGCTACTACCTTCGGTGCCGCCCGTTCTGATCCGTTCGGCGCTCGTCGTGATCGGCGCCCTGGCGCTCGCGGGCGCGGCGCGAGCGGCCACGGTCGAGGTGGTCGTCGTCCCGGTCGGCGCTGTCGAGAGCCGAGCCAGCGACGGCGCGATCGGGTTGATGCCGCCCGGTGACGGCGGCAGCGTCAGCCGTGCGGGCGCGGTCGCCGCTCTCGTTCGGGGGAAGACGCGCAAGTCGCTGCTCGACGGGCACGCGACGGGCAAGCGCCTGATCAGGCTCGGTCGAAAGCCGGGAGCGGACGTCTCGATCCTCGTCTCGCTGCCGCCGCCGGGAAAGCACGCGAACGACCGGCGTTATCCGGTGGCGATCGTCGGCGACGGCTACCGCGGCCTGCTGACGTCCCCGTCGACGCGGATCGCCGGGCTCGTCTCGATCGCCGACATCGCACCGACGGCCGTCTCCCTCGCCGGCGGCAAGAAGCCACGGCTCGGCTCGACGGCGGGAACGCCCGACCACCTCCGGACGCTCGACACGCGCCTCCGCCGGCAGCAATCCGCCCGAAACTGGGCGGTCGCGATCCTCACCTTCGCGGCGCTCGCGCTGTCGCTGCTCGGGCTCGCACTCTCGTCCCCCCGCCTCACGCGAGCCGGCCTGCTCGGTTCGCCGCTCGCCTTCACGTTCGCCGTCGTCCTGTCGGGCTTCGACGTCACGCGGCCTGCCTTGCTCCTCCCCGCGCTCGCGGTGCTGACGGTCGGCGCAAGCGTCGCGGGCGGCGCGCTGCTCGCGGATCGCGGGCTCGCGTGGGCGTTGGTCGGCTTGATCGCCGCCTACCTCGTCGTGCTCGCCGCGAAGCCGACGTGGACGGCGCTCGCCGCGATCGGGCCGAACCCGAGCGAGGGCGGCCGCTTCTACGGATCGTCGAACCTGACGACGTCGATCCTGCTCACGGTTGCGCTCTTCGCAGCGGGAACGCTCGGGCGGGGCAGCGTGATCCCGATTGCTCTGCTCTCGATCGTGACGGTCGGCTGGAGCCGAGCGGGAGCGGACGGAGGCGGCATCGTCGTCCTCGTCGCCGCGTTCGCGGCGCTCTGGATCCTGCTTGCGAACGGCCGCCTGACGGCACGCGCCCTCGCGGTCGCCGGCGCGCTTGCGGTCGGGGTCGGGCTCGCGCTAGTCGGGCTCGACGCGGCAACCGGCGGCTCGAGCCACGTCACGCGCAAGGTGGGAGACGGCCCGATCCCTCTGCTCGACGAGCTCGGCGACCGTCTCCACATCTCGATCGACCGGCTGACGACCTCGTGGCATGCCGCCCTCGTGTTCGCGATCGCTATCGCCGCGCTCTTCGTCCTCTTCACCCGGCCTCCGCGCTTCGCCGTCGGCGACGCACTGATGGTGGGCATCGCAGTCTCGCTGCTCCTCAACGACACGCCGCAGCACGTGGCCGCCGCGGGCGCGGTCTCGTACGGCGTGCTGTGGGCCCACGAGCGCGTCACCCTTTCCCAGCAGGTGCTGCGACGTTAGACTCGCACCCGATGCGCCGCCTCTCTGCCATCGCCGCCGCTCTGCTCGTTGGTGTCGGAGTCTCGGCCGGATGCGGCTACGAAGGGCAGACCGGCGCGACCCCGGAGACGGTCGAAGGGAGCGTGCCGACGTCGACCACCGAGACGACCGAGACCACGCCGACGCCACCGGCGCCCGCAGGCGACGCGGCGGCCGGCAAGGTCGTCTTCACGACGAACTGCGGCGGCTGCCACACGCTCTCGGATGCGGGCACGACCGGCACCGTCGGCCCGAACCTCGACGAGGCGAAGCCGGATGCCGCACTCGTCCTCGACCGCGTGACGAACGGCAAGACGCCGATGCCGCCCTTTAAGGGCGTGCTCACGGACCAGCAGATCGCCGACGTCGTCGCGTACGTCTCCACTGCCGCTGGCACTTAGCCTTCCGGCCGATTTCCCCCGTGAGGTCGAGGCGTTCGCCTGCGATCTCGACCGGACGCTGATCGCGGAGGACGTCCGGATGCGCCCGCGCACGCACGCGGCGATCGCGCGCGCCCGGGCCGCCGGCATACCTGTGATCGTCGCGACGGGACGGATGTTCAGGTCAGCGCGGCCGTACGTCCTCGCGGCGGGGATCACGGAGCCGCTCGTCTGCTACCAGGGGGCGCTCGTCGCCGATCCCGTCTCCGGGGAGTTCCTCCGCCACGTGCCGATGCCGGAGGCGGAAGCGCACGAGGCAATCGAGCTGCTCTCGCAGACAGGCTTCACCGTGCTCTGCTACGTCGACGACGAGCTCTACGTCTCGCACGAGACGCCCGAGTCCGAGGCATACGCGGGGTTCCAGCACCTCGAGGTGCACGAGGTCGGCGATCTCTCGGACTGGCTGACGGGCGTGCCGACGAAGCTCGTCACGGTCGGCGACCCGGAGGCACTAAACGCGCTCGAGGTCGAGCTGAAGGCGCACTTCGGCGGCCGCCTCTACATCTCGAAGTCGCTCCCCCACTTCCTCGAGTTCGCGAGCCCGGCGGTGACCAAGGCGGCGGGCCTCTCCTTCGTCGCCGAACGGCTCGGGTTTTCCTCCGAGCGGGCCGTTGCCTTCGGCGACGGCGAGAACGACCTCGAGCTGCTCGACTGGGCGGGCTACGGCGTCGCGGTGGCGAACGCCGACAAGCGGCTGCGCGCGATCGCAGACTGGGTCTGCCCGCCCGTTCACGAGGAAGGCGTCGCGCAGGTGCTCGAAGCCTTCCTGGGAGGGCTCGGCGAAACAGTGGCTGAGCCGCCGGAATCGCACTCGACGCTGCGCTCGCGGCGTCCTCGGTCACCCCAATAGCTACCACTATTGGGGTTCCCTGCGTCCTGGCGATCACGGCGTCGGTCGCGCCCCGGCAACGAGCACCGTTCCGCCGAACCCTCCTAGACTCCCCCGCATGATCGACCTCCGCGCAGCCCGCGCCGACACCGACGGCTACCGGGCCGCGCTCGCCCGGCGCGGCGCAGCGGACACGTTCGACGCCCTGCTTGCGGCGGACATGCGCTGGCGCGACGCGAGCACGCGGCGCGACGAGGCGCGCACCCGGCAGAAGGCGCTCGGCAAGCCCTCGACGGACGAGGAGATTGCAGCCGCCCGCAGCCTGAAGTCCGAGCTCCAGGCGCTGGACGAGGAGCTCGCCGCCGACGAGCGCGAGCGCCAGGAGCACTGGGACCGCGTCCCGAACATCCCGGACGCGTCGGTGCCCGCGGGCGGCGAGGACGACGCGGTCGAGGTGCGGCGCGTCGGCGAGCCGTCCGCGCTGGACGACCCCAAGGAGCACACGGAGATCGGCCGCTTCGAGATGGAGCGTGCCGCGCGGGTGTCGGGCTCGCGCTTCGGCTACTGGGTCGGCGACACGGCGCTCCTCGCGCTCGCGCTCTATCGGCTCGCGCTCGACCGCCTCGTCGAGAAGGGCTTCACCCCGGTCCTGCCGCCTGTCCTCGTGCGGGAGGAGGCGCTGTACGGAACGGGCTGGCTGCCGTCGCCGGATCCCAATGTCTACAAGCTCGACGGCGAGGATCTCTTCCTCGCGGGCACGGCCGAGATCCCGCTCGGTGGCCTCCACGGTGACGAGATCCTCGAGGCGGACGACCTACCGCTCCGCTACGTCGGCTTCTCGCCGTGCTTTCGCAGCGAGGCCGGAGCCGCGGGCAAGGACACGCGCGGGATGTTCCGCGTCCACCAGTTCAACAAGGTCGAGCAGTTCGTGTTCGCACGCCCCGAGGACTCGTGGGCCGAGCACGAACGCCTGCTCGAGAACACGGAGCAGATCGTCCAGGAGCTCGGCCTCCCCTACCGCGTCGTCGTGCTCGCGACCGGCGACATGTCGAAGGCGTCGGCGAAGACCTACGACGTCGAGATCTGGTTCCCGTCGCAGGAGCGCTACCGCGAGACGGCGTCCGTCTCGAACACGACCGACTACCAGGCCCGAAGGCTCGGCGCGCGCTATCGCGCGGACGGAAACGTCGAGCCCCTGCACACGCTGAACGGCACCGCGGCCGTCGACCGGATGGCGCTCGCGCTGCTCGAGAACTTCCAGGGCGACGTTCCCGACGCGCTCGTCGCGTACGGCGCCCCCACGATGATCGCGCGTTAGCCGACTGCGCGCAGGCGCTGGTAGAAGTGCCCGGCCGCGATCAGCACGAGCCCGATCGCGAGCAGCGAGGCAACCCTCGCGAGATCCGTCAGCTCCGACAGGTCGTACGTGAACACCTTGACGACGGCCACCACGAGCAGCGCGAGACCCGCGCGGCGGAGCCACGCGAAGTTGCGAGCCAGCCCGACGACGAGAAGAGCAATCCCTGTCGCACCCCACAGCAGGGAGAGCAGAAGCTGTCCCGCCTGGAGCCGCTCGCCGTCGTCCGTCACGCCCCACAGATCGATGACGACGACTGACGCAACGTAGAGCGCGGCGACGCCGGCCGCACCCACGAGGAAGTGACGCAGCCCGACACGGCGCGTGGGCAGCCCGACCGCGAGCGCACCGGCCACGACGAGCTTTCACGAACCGCTCGTCGATTCGCGCTCCGACCACAGCGAGTCCGGCCGCGAGGATGACGAGCGACGCGACGAGCACTGTCCCTTCAAACGCATAGACGAGCAGGTACATGGATGTCCCGAGCGCAAACGCCGCGAGCGGAACACGCAACGATGCAGGCGGAGAGACGTCGACGTATTGCTCGAGCCCCTTGTCACGTTCGAGGGCAAGCGCTGCGAGACCGATCGACGCGACGAGGACGAACGCGATCGCGAGCAGCGCGTCCGCGGTGACGTATCCCGCCTCCGAGAGCCCTTGGGGTGGTGCATCGAACAACAACGCATGTCCGGCGGCGAGAGCGAGGAAGCAAACGGACGCATCGAACACGCGCCAGTCCTTCCGGGCTCCCCCGATCCCTGCAAGCACGAGCGCCTCGGTCGACCAGCCTGCGACGAGAGCCGGCCCGTCGAGCGCAAGCGCAAGACCGATAGCCGAGTAGACGAGGCCGAACGTGATCGCGGCGAGGCCGAAGTCCGCGTTGATCCTTCGCTCGAGACGCGACGCGATACCGCCCGCGAGGTAGACGGCTGCGAAGCACAGCACCCAGACGGTCGCCGCGTCTCCGTGCCCCGTCAGGTCGAGGACTCGCCAGCCGGTAGCCGTGACGAGGGCTGAGTCGAGCGACAGGAGAACCCCGGCGCCGATACGCAGCCGCACGCTCGAGACACGCAGCTCGAAGCCGGCGGCCGCAACGAGGTAAAGCGCCCAGAACAGGGCCAGGACCGCGAGTGTGACGACAAGCTGGTGCTCGTACTCGGCCGCGATCCAGTCGAGCAGCTGCGGGGCGGAGAAGACGAACGTCATCACGCCGAGCCACGTCCACTTCCGCCAGACGAGGACGGCGACCGAGCCCGTGACGGCGATTGCCATGTACGCGAGCGCCGACGTGGACGTCCCGGCCTCGACGAGGATCGGCGCGAGGATGGCGCCGCCGAGGCCGAGCCCGGCGACGAGTTGTGAGCTCCAGCGCACTGCAAGCACGGTCGCGACAGCGGCGATCAGCCCGGCGACCGCGAGACCGAGCCCCGGCTCGATCAGGTGGTAGACCTGGGTCGCGGCGATCAGGCTGAGGTAGAGAGATGCAACGCCACTCGCGACGAGCGCCTGCGCAGCTTCCGTCTGGCCCTTCTTCTCGTGCAACCATGCGCCCGCGACGACGAGCAGCGAGGAGCCGATGAATGCGAGGAGGACGCGCGTCGGGATGTCGATCCAGCCCCGGTGGACTGCGGTGACGACGAAGAAGGTGGAGGCGAGGATGACGGCGACGCCGCCGACCCATGCGAGGACGCGGCCACCGAGGATTTCTTCGAAGCTGACCTCCGGCTGCTTCGGCGCCGGCCTCGGCGTCGCCTTCGGCTGCAGTTTCGGTCGCGCCTCGGTGGGCAGCGAAGAGACCGGCGGCTTGGGCTTCACCGCAGCGGGCACGACGGCGCTGCCCCGCTCGAGAGCGAGGACGCGCCGCTCGAGCCGGCGAAGGGTTGCCTCCGCGCCGGCCAGCCGCTCTTCCAGGGCGTTCACCATGGTCGCAGCATGTCCCGGCTGACGCGACGCGGCATCGGGGCCTGCACCCAGATTCGAGTCGAGGAATACCTCGGTTCGGCCACACGGTCATAGGACGGGAAGCGCCTAACGCGGCGCTAACGCCTGCGGTCCCGCGAATAGACTTCCCGGCGGGGTGCCGGAGCGGTCTAACGGGATGGTCTTGAAAACCATTGACGGCGCAAGTCGTCCGTGAGTTCGAATCTCACCCCCGCCGCCTTTACCTGCCGCGAAAACAGTATGAGTAGACGGGTTTCGGGCCATGCGAGAGAGCGCCTGCGACCTGCCGACCGACCGCCAGAGACCGCTCAGTCTGGGTTCAAACTGCCCCACTTGGGGGCAAACCTTTGCCCCTGAGCCATCTCCCTCGGCCGAAGGATCGGAACTTCCCCAGGACAAGACGATGAAGACACAAGCTCGAAGAGAGGGGCGTTTAGATGCGGCGGCGATGGTTTGGCTCACACTGGGGCGACTCTCTGTTGCTGCTGGGAAACCACGTAGCTACGCCGGTGGGTTTGAGCTGCGTCAAGTGCGCCACGCCGATCGGGGTCGCCGATCAGGGATGGTTCGTCGGCGGCGAATCCGTGGAGGACGTGGACGTGGAAGCGCACTTGATGTGGGGTCCGATTCACCTCCACTGCGGGCGACTACTCGCCGACATACAGTCGCCACCCTTGTCCGACAGAAGTTCCCACACGCCGTGAATGTCGCAGCCGTTCTGGCCCGTTGCCTGGAGACCAGAAAGACCACGGCTGACGATCCCGAGTCGCGTCGAGAGGACGAGGGTGTCGCCCACGGATCCCCAGACGAGTGGAAAGCCCGTCGGTTACGCCCCCCGTGAGTTCGAATCTCACCCCCGCCGCCTCTATCTGGGCCGTTCAGACGCGGTCGTGCACGACGGGCCGCCCGTGCTTGCGGTCCCAGTACCAACCAAAGGCGAGGAACACGACGGCCAGGGCGAGAAGCGCGCCTCCGATGCCGTAGCGCGCCCCCATGTTCGTGAAGAACATGAAGACGAGGCCAATCAGGAGCAGGATCCCGGCCATCGACGCTCCGAGCACGAGCACATACCGCACCATGCCCTCTTTCTCCTCGCGCGCCATCATTCTCATTCTACGGTGGGGGCGTTCGAGCCAGACGAGAGCGCAGAAAGCCCTGTGACATCATCGCCCGACCGCCGTGTTCTTCACGCTCGACACCTGGCAGCTCGCGCTCATCCTGTTCGCCATCGTCGTCGGGGGGACCGTGCTCGGGCTCCTTGCCGGCCGCTACCTGAAGAAGCACTCGGAGGTGCTGCGCGAACCTATCGGTGTGCTGCAGGGCGCGCTGCTCGGGCTCGTCGCGCTCATCCTCGCGTTTGGCCTCAGCCTCGCTGTCGGCCGGCACGAGGCACGGCGTGCGGCCGTCGTCGACGAGGCGAACACCATCGGGACGACGTACCTGCGCGCGGAGACGCTTGCCGAGCCGATGCGCAGCGGTTCGCTAACGCTGCTGAAGCGCTACACCGATATCAGCATCCACCTGTCGAGGACGGTGCCGGGAAGCCCAGAGGCCCGCGCCACGATCGCTGCGAGCGGCGTGCTGCAGCGCCGCCTCTGGCGCCTGGCGGGAGAGTCGCTCGCCGACGCACCTGTTGCCAGCGCGCCCCGGCTCTACGTCGACAGCCTCAACAGCATGTTCGACGCGCAGGCGACGCGCGTCGCAGCACGCAACAATCGCGTGCCGGGAGAGGTCCTCGCGCTCGAGGTATTGGCGGCAGCCGTCGCACTCGGGCTGCTCGCCTTCTACCTTTCGATGCTCGGCCGTGGCACGATCAGCGTGGTGTTCGCGGCCGTGATCCTGACCGCGGTGCTCCTCGTCACGTTCGACCTCGACCGACCGACGCGCGGCCTCATCACCGTCCCGAACGCACCGCTCGTGAACGTCCGCGCGTCTATGGTTCCGCCGCCGGCCGCGACCGGCCCGTAGCGCCATCGTCCCAAAGGGTGAATGGATCCGGCGGCCTACTGCCGAACTCAACCGTGGGAACGCCGTGAAGATCCCCCTCGTCACAGCCGCCGTCCTCGTCGCCGTGGCAGTCGCCGCGCCGGTTGCCTCAGCCTCTCAGCTGCTCGCCAGGAACGCGAAGCGACGTCCGGCTCGAGGTGAACGGCAGCGGCAAGGCGCTCGTCACCTACCGATCGAAGGGCGAGGTCCACCACGTGCTCGCGTGGGGCGCCGTCAACGCCCAGCCCTCCGAGTCGGGCCGGCCCCAGGTGGAGCTCTCGCTCGACTACTCCGGCGGCTGGGGCTCCCAGCACCGGCCGGTCTGGAAGACGTTCGCGAACTCGTGCACGCCGGTCGACCTGGAGCTCGCGTGGCTCGTGGCCGCGTGCCAGGCGAGCGACGGCTCGTACTGGGCGCTCCAGAGCTGGCAGCGCACGCTGCACATCTACGGGATCCCGACCGTCCGCTCGCGCGCCGGCTGGGAGCTTCGCCTCTCGCACTGGACCGGAGAGATCGCGAAGCTCGACGTCCGCTTCGGCTGGACGTATCGCCAGTACCAGCAGATCTACGGCCGGCTGACGTACAAGGGCCTCCCCGTCTACGGCTTCAGCCACAAGCCGACCGGTGAGCCGCTCGACGACTACGGGCGGAACATCTACCTCGACACGTTCGACTCCGTCTACGGACACGGCTGGAGGCGCGAGAACGGCTTTCTCACGCACAACCCAACGGGCGGCTTCTGCTACGGCTTCTACCCGCACGGCTCGCACCCGTCGGGCCGCGGGACGAAGTACCGCGCGACCGTCATGGGGCCAGGTGTGACGCCGGACGTCTTCTGGCAGGCGGTCGCGCCGACAACGTACGACCGGCACGTCGACCTCGCGGCCGACAGCGACCTGCTCGGGCTGCTGCGCGGCGACCCCGTCTGCAGGCCGCACTAAAGCTCGCACCTATCATCCGCGCGTGGCGACCGGCGAGGATCTCCGCGCGCTCATGCGCCGGCTGCCGAGCGGCGTCACCGTCGTCACGGTCGACGCAGACAGCAATCGGCTCGGCCTGACGGTCAGCGCCGTCGTCTCGCTCTCGCTCGACCCGCCGCTCGTCGGCATCGCGATCGGGCGCGAGGCCCAGCTCCACGAGCTGCTGCGGGAGGCGGGCGGGTTCGCGGTCAGCCTGCTGGCCGGCGGCCAGGAGTGGCTGTCGCAGCATTTCGCGCGCAGCGTGCCGCCGATCGCGATGTGGCACGGCGTCGCGCACCACGAGGGGTCGGAGGGCGCACCGCTCCTCGCCGGCGCGCTCGGCTGGCTCGAGTGCCGGCTCTGGGCGGAGTACCCCGCGGGCGACCACACCTTCTTCGTCGGCGAGGTGCTCGCCGCGGAGCTCGGCGAGGACGCGCCGCCGCTCGTCCACGTCGGCTCCGCTTACCGCTCGCTCTAAATGGACAGGGGACAGTCACAGGGACAGTCGCAGTGACAGTCGCAGTGACTGTCCCCGGTTCGTTGGAGGCGGTCGTCTTCGACCTCGACGGCGTGCTGATCGAGAGCGAGGAGATCTGGGACGACGTGCGCGAGCGATACATCCGCGAACGCGGCGGCCGCTACGACGACGAGGCGCAGCGGGCGATGATGGGTATGAGCTCGACCGAGTGGTCGCGCTACATCCACGAGGAGCTCGGTGTCGCCGCGACCCCGGTCGAGATCAACGCCGACATCGTCCGTCTGATGGAGGCGCGCTACCGCGAGCGGCTGCCGCTCGTGCCGGGCGCGGTCGAAGCCGTGCGAGGAGATCGCCGCCGCCTATCCGCTCGCGGTCGCGTCGTCGTCGAACCGCCGGCTGATCGACGCCGTGCTCGAGCTCTCCGGGCTCGCCATGTCGTTCCGCGCGACCGTCTCGTCGGAGGAGGTGACGCGGGGCAAGCCCGCGCCGGACGTCTACCTCGAAGCCGCGCGACGGCTCGGCGTCCCGCCAGAACGCTGCCTCGCAGTCGAGGACTCGCACAGCGGCATCCGCTCGGCGAAGGCGGCCGGCATGCGCGTGGTCGCGATCCCGAACGCCGCATACCCGCCCGACCCGGAGGCGCTCGCCGACGCCGACGTCGTCCTCGAGACGATCGCCGACCTCACGACAGAGCTGCCATGATCGGCTCCGATGGCTGACGTCATCAGGGCGAACCTCGATCGGCCGAGCGAGGTGATCGAGTTCCCGCGGATCACCGCGAGCCTCGTCGAGCTCGGCGACCTCACCGTCGCCTTCATGGTGTCGGAGCCCGGCTGGCGCTGGTCGGTGGACAACAAGCCGAAGGTCGGCGGGGAGTGGTGCCAGGCACGACACGTCGGCGTCGTCATCTCGGGCCGGCTCGGGATCGACTTCTCCGACGGCACGAGCGCCGAGTTCGGCCCGCACGACGTCTTCGACATCCCGCCGGGGCACGACGGGTACACGGTCGGCGACGAGCAGCTCGTCCAGATCGAGTGGGCGGGAATCCGGGCGTGGGCCGGCTTCCCGACCGGAATCCACAGCCGCGTCCTACGCACCCTGCTCTTCACCGACATCGTCGGATCTACCGAGCTCGTCAGCACGCTGGGCGACAGCCGCTGGCGCGCGCTCCTGTCGACGTATCTCGAGACGGCTCGCGGAGAGCTGGAACGCTACGGCGGCCGTGAGGTGGCGACGACCGGCGACGGCATGCTCGCGACGTTCGACGGGCCGGCACGTGCGCTCCACTGTGCCGCCGCGGTCCGTGCAGCGGCGCGCAGCGAGAACCTGCATATCCGGGCCGGCGTCCACGTCGGCGAGGTCGAGCTCGTCGGGGACGACGTCCGCGGCGTCGCCGTGCACGAAGCGGCGCGGATCATGGCCGCCGCCGGAGAGGACGAGATTCTCGTCTCGGACCTGACCCGCGCGCTCGCGTCGTCGGCCGGGCTCGCGTTCGAGGACCGCGGCACGCACGAGCTGAAGGGCCTGGACGGCGAGTGGCGGCTCGCCGCCTACGTGAGCTGAGCAGGGAGGGCTAGACGCGGCCGACGAGGACGCACGCGTTGTGGCCGCCGAGGCCCATCGCGTTCGAGAGCGCGACGTCGACCTCGACGCGACGCGCCTCGTTCGGCACGTAGTCGAGGTCGCACTCGGGATCCGGGTGCTCGTAGTTGATCGTCGGCGGCAGCACGCCCTCGTGGATCGCGAGCACGCACATCATCGCCTCGATCGCCCCTGCCGCTCCGAAGCAGTGGCCCATCACGGACTTCGTCGACGAGACGGCGAGGCGATACGCGTGGTCGCCGAAGACCTGCTTGATCGCCCTCGTCTCGGCCGCATCGCCGAGCGGCGTCGACGTGCCGTGCGCGTTGATGTAGCCGACTCGCTCGGGCTCGACGTTCGCGCGCCGCAGGGCCTGGCGCATCATCTCCGCCACCCCCGTCGCCTCGGGCTCGGGTTGCGCGAGGTGGTACGCGTCGTTCGACGCGCCGTAGCCGAGGATCTCTGCGTACACCTGTGCCCCTCGCGCCCGGGCCGCTTCCAGCTCCTCGAGCACCAGTACGCAGGCGCCCTCCCCCATCACGAACCCGGAGCGCAGCGCGTCGAACGGCCGCGACGCACGCGGCGGGTGCTCGTCCTCTGCCGCGAGGCCCCGCATTGCACAAAAACCG
The DNA here is from genome assembly GCA_963773055.1 of uncultured Actinomycetes bacterium. Lineage (GTDB taxonomy): Bacteria > Actinomycetota > Thermoleophilia > Gaiellales > Gaiellaceae > PALSA-612. The sequence goes on from CAVYZL010000006.1 coordinate 1,515,317, forward strand.
GCGAGTATCACCGGCTGTATGGCTGCCTCGGCACCACCCGCAAGCACGGCATCCGCGTCACCGCGACGGATCAGCTCCGCTCCCTCCCCAACCGCCGTCGAACCGGTCGCACAGGCCGAAACGGGGGCGTAGTTCGGACCGCGGAAGCCGAGCGAGATGGCCATCTGGCCCGACGCGGCGTCGACGAGGACACTGGGGATGAAGTAAGGCGACACACGATCGCCGCCTCGGTCTCGCAGGACATCGCCCTGCTCCATGATCCCGCCGATGCCACCGATCGCCGAGCCGAAGAGGATGCCAACGCGCATGGAGTCGTAGCATCCGTCGAGTGACGCGTGTGCGACGGCTTCCTGTGCGGCCGCCAGCCCCAGCAGCGCGTACTTGTCGAGGCGCCTCGCCTCCTTCACGGAGACGACCGTCGTCGGATCGAAGTCCTTGACCTCGGCTGCGATACGCACCGGGTAGCCGCTCGGGTCGAAGGCGCGGATGAAGTCGATGCCGCTGCGCCCGGCGACGGCCGACTCCCACGTCTCGCGCGCCGTGGAGCCAACCGGTGACACGGCTCCCATACCCGTGACGACGACCCGTCGCATCGGCAAAGCTTAAGGCCGTGCCCGGCAAGAATGTCCCCTTTCCGCCGATGGAAGCGCAGCTCGTCCGCGAGCTGCCCGAGGGCGAGTGGCAGTACGAGCCGAAATGGGACGGCTTTCGGGGCGTGATCGAGAACGACGGCGGCGAGCTCGCCGTCTGGAGCCGTAACGGGCGTCCGCTCGGGCGCTATTTCCCCGAGCTGTTCCCGCCCGGGGAGAGGCTGCCCGCGCACTCGGCGCTCGACGGCGAGATCGTGATCGCGCGAGAGGGAAAGCTCGACTTCGACGCGCTCCAGATGCGTCTTCACCCGGCGGAGAGCCGCGTGCGCAAGCTCTCCGCGGAGATCCCCGCCCGGTTCATCGTCTTCGACGTGCTGCTCTGGAAAGGGGAGCCGGTCTGGCAGCTGCCGCTCGCGAAGCGTCGCGCGCGGCTCGAAAAGCTCAAGCTGCCGTTCGCGATCTCGCCGGCGACGCGCGACCTCGACCTCGCGCGCCACTGGCTCGCACGGTTCGAGGTGATCGGCCTCGACGGCGTCGTCGCGAAGCGCCTCGACTCGCCGTACCTCCCCGGGTCCCGCGACGCCGTCTCGAAGGTGAAGCCGCACAAGACGGCGGAGTGCGTCGTCGTCGGCGTGCGCTGGAAGACGAAGCCGTCGCACATCGCGACGCTCCTGCTCGGTCTGCACGACAAGGACGAGCTGCGCTACGTCGGCTCGTGCGCCGTCGCGCCCGCGCGGCACGACGAGATGCTCGAGCTCGTGAAGCCACTGCTGAAAGGCGCCCCGTCGCGAGGCTTCTCCGAGCCGAACCGCTGGGGCACAGGCGACCTCGAGGAGTCGGCTCTCCGTCCGAAGCTCGTCTGCGAGGTGCGCTACGACAAGGTCGAGCGCCATCGCTTCCGCCACGGGACGCGGTTTCTCCGCTGGCGCCCGGACAAGGACCCGGCCGAGTGCACCTGGGCGCAGGTGCGGCCGCGGCGTAAGAAGGGCGACCCGGCGCTCGACGAGCTGCTGCGCTAGCCCTGCTTCTTCTTCGACGGCTGCACGCGACGCGGCTCGCCGGGCATCTTCGGGAAGTGCGGCGGGTACGGCGCCTCACCGACCCCCGACGCCTCGTCCCGCTCGACCCAGTCGAGGAGCGCCTCGAGGTCGCACAGAGAGTCGTCGATCGCCGCCTGCACGTCGCCGAGCTTCTCGAAGCGCCTGGGCATCGTCGCGAGCGTGAAGTCCTCGGTCTCGGCATCCGGCAGCTCCTGCCACGTCACGGGCGCAGACACCGTCGCGTCGCGCCGCGCGCGCACGGAGTACGCCGAGGCGATCGTGCGGTCGCGGGCGTTCTGGTTGTAGTCGATGAAGACACGACGGCCGCGCTCCTCCTTCCACCAAGCTGTCGTCACGAGCTTGGGCGCGCGCCGCTCGACCTCGCGCGCGAAGGCGAGCGCCGCGCGGCGGACGACCGGGAAGTCCCAGCGCGGCTCGATCCGGCAGGCGATGTGGATGCCGCGGTTGCCCGAGGTCTTCGGCCAGCCGACGTAGCCGATCTCCCCGAGCACCTCCTCGACGAGCGCCGCCACCTGCTTCGCCCGCTTGAAACCCGTGCCCGGCTGGGGGTCGATGTCGATCCGTAGCTCGTCCGGATGGTCGACGTCCGGCCGCCTCGCCGGCCAGGGATGGAAGTCGAGCGTCGCAAGGTTGGCCGCCCAGGCGACCTGCGCCACCTCGCTGACGCACAGCGCGTCGGCGTGCCTCCCGGACGGGAACGTCACCCGCACGGTGTCGATCCACTCCGGCCGGTGCTCGGGCACGCGCTTCTGGTAGATCGCCTCGGTACCGACGCCGTCCGGATGGCGCTTGAGGTACGTCGGCCGGTCGCGGAGCGCACGCACGATGCCGTCCCCAACGGACAGGTAGTACTGGACGAGGTCGAGCTTCGTCTCCTTCCGCTTCGGGAAGTAGACCTTGTCAGGATTAGAGACGCGTACGGTGCGCCCCTCCACGTCGAGCTCGACGAACGGCGACGGCACCGCCGGACCCTATCGGCAGGACACAGGCATAGTTGCCCGATGACGGAGCTCGGCCAGTGCTCCCAGGAGGAGCTTCGCGAGAAGATCGAGGACGGTCACGCCTTCGCGCTCGTCGATGCGCTCGCGCCGATCTCCTACGCCGCGACGCACCTGCCGGGCGCGATCAGCATGCCGCCCGGCACGGTCGACGAACGGGCCGCCAAGAAGATCCCCGACCGTGACACGGAGGTCGTCGTCTACTGCACGAGCCCGACCTGCGAGGCGTCGATCGCGGTCGCGCAGCGGATGATCGAGCTCGGCTACCGCAACGTCCGCCACTACCCGGGCGGAAAGCAGGAGTGGGTGGAGGCCGGGCTGCCGCTGGAAGGCGGACGGGCTCAGCCCGCGGTGACGGGCGAGACGACGACGCCGTAACCCTGCTTCTCGAGCAGCCGGGCTGCTTGGCCGGCCTCGGCCTCGCCCGCGACGAGGATCCCGAGCACCCCTCCCCGGTCGGGCGACAAATGGTGAAGCTCGAAGTCCTCGATGTTGAGGCGGTCGGCCCCGAGCGCCTGAGTGATGGCGGCCAGCACGCCGGGCTCGTCGGGCACGTGCACCCGGACGCGGTAGAGGTCCTGCGGGTCGGCCGCGTACGCGGCGCGGAGCACACGGTCCCGATTGCCCGCCGCGTCCGCGATCCAGGCCTCAATCGAGCCCGCGTCGGCTGCCGAGAGCGCCGACTCGAGCCGCTCGACGCCCTGGCGATGCGCTGCGAGCGCGTCGAGGAGCGCGCTCCGGTTGTCGAGGAAGATGTCGACCCAGATCGACGGGTTCGCGCCGGCAACGCGTGTCAGGTCGCGAAGCGAGCCACCCGCTGCGGCAAGTGGGTCGTGTCCGTCGATCCGCTCCTCCCCTGCCTGGTTCGCGACGAGGTTCGCGAGCGCGTGTGGAAGATGGCTCGTCAGAGCCACGAGCCGGTCGTGGGCCTCAGGCCCGATCGCGACCGGTATGGCGCCGAGCGCCCCGACGAGGCCGTGGACGAGCCGGTAGCTGGCGGGATCCGTGTCGGCCAGCGGCGTCAGGAACCACGTCGCGCCTTCGAACAGGTCGGCGCTCGCGTGATCCGGGCCGCGCGCCTCCGACCCGCAGACGGGATGGCCGCCGACGAAGCGCGACACGCCGCCCGCCGCAGCACACACCGACCGCTTCGTCGAGCCGACGTCCGTCACGGTGGTCTGCGGCCGCGCTTCGGCGACAACGGCCGCAACGACGTCCGCGAGCACGGCCACCGGCACGGCGACGACAACGAGGTCGGCCCCGGCGACCGCCTCCGCGACCGACGCGCAAGCGACATCGATCGCGCCCCGCTCGACCGCGCCCGCGAGAGCTCGCTCGTCGGGATCGAACCCCGCCACGGACGTCGAGCCGGCCCGCGTGGCGGCGAGCGCGACCGAAGCGCCCATCAGGCCCGTGCCGACGACCGCGAGCCGTAGCTCGCCGATCGCCGTCGTCACCGCGCAACCTCGCGCTTGGTCAGGTCGAGGATCTCCCCGAACAACTCGTTGAGGCCGTCCGCGGACAGCGGCCCCCGGTTCGCCCGATGGAGGTACGTGAGCATCCACTGCTCCCGGTCGGGATCAACGAAGCCGATTCCCTTGCTCTCCTTGTGCTCCTTGATCGCCGCGACGAGCTTCAGCCGCTGGTTGACGAGGTCGACGATCGCGCGATCCGTGTCGGAGATCTGCTCGCGCAAGAGGGTGATGCGCGGGTCCTTCTGCTCCTGCTGCTCGGTGTCGTCGTTCATGCCGCTCTCCTTCCTGGACGACATGGATAGGAAGCTCCGCCTTGAACGCCTAGCCGGCCGCGACGGAGCGGGATGGCCGGCTAGCGTCCGTAGCCGCGCGTGAGATACGAGCGGAAGGAGATGAGCTCGGTCGCGCGGGCCATCGCCGTAAGCGTAGCGCCGAACGAGCGTGGTAGGCTCGCGCTCCCGCCGGAGAGAGGAGCTCCCATGCGCAGGTTCGCCGTTCTCGGATCCGTTGCCGCCCTCGCACTGCTCGTCGCGGGAATCGGCTCGCCCGCTCCCGCCAGGACGACGCTGACCGGCGCCTGCGCCAAGGCGAACCTCGACCTCGTCTCCGCCGGCAAGCTCTCGCTGGGGACGGACAACCCCGCCTTCCCGCCCTGGTGGGGCGGCAAGGAAGGGCACGGCTTCAAGACCTCGGATCCGTACTCCGGCAAGGGTTACGAGTCGTCCGTCGCCTACGAGGTCGCCAAGCGGCTCGGCTTCTCGAAGTCCCAGGTGACGTGGCAGCCGCTGCTCTACACGAAGGCGTACGCGCCCGGGAAGAAGTCGTTCGACTTCTACCTCGCGCAGGTCTCGTACAAGCCTGTGCGCGCCAAGGCGGTCGACTTTTCGCGCTCGTACTACGACGTCAACCAGGCGGTCGTCGGCATCAAGGGGACGCCGATCATGAAGGTGAAGACGGTCGCGGGCCTCAAGAAGTACACCCTCGGCGCGCCGCTCGGCACGACGAGCTACGACTACATCGTCAAGTACATCAAGCCGAGCACGAAGCCCAAGGTGTACGACTCGCTGAACGACGGCGTCACCGCCCTGAAGAACAAGCAGATCGACGGCCTCGTCGTCGACTTCCCGAGCTCCGGCTACATCACGGCCGTCCAGATCCCGACCTCTGCGGTCGTCGGTCGCCTGCCCAACAAGGGCGTACAGGAGCACTTCGGGCTCGTCCTCCAGAAGGGCTCGTCGCTGACGGCGTGCGTGAGCAAGGCGCTTGCCTCGATGAAGGCCGACGGGACGCTGAAGCGGCTCGAGTCGAAGTGGCTCGCAGGTGACGCGCCCCTCCTGAAGTAGCGCAGCACGCTGGACGAAGAACGCGGCTCGAAGATCGTCGGCAGCCTCAGGGGCGGGTCGTCGGGCGGACGCGCGGTCACGATCGCGCTCGTCTCGACAGCCGTCTTCGTCGCGGCCATCGTCCTGCTCGTCGTCAACGCCCCCGGTTGGCCCGAGGTCAAGCAGGCGTTCTTCAACCGGGAGATCTTCCGCGAGTCGCTGCCCGGGATCGCCTCGGCGTTCCTCACGAACGTCAAGATCTTCTGCTTTGCGGAGGCGGTGATCCTGTTCACGGCCCTCGGGCTGGCGGTGCTGCGCAGTCTCCAGGGCCCCGTGTTCTTCCCGCTCCGCGCGCTCGCGATCGTCTACGCCGACTTCTTCCGCGGCGTCCCGACGATCCTGCTCGTCTACCTGCTCGGCTTCGGCATCCCCGCGCTCGACCTGCCGTACGGGATCTCGGACCCGGAGCTGCTCTGGGGCGTGCCCGCCGAGGTCGTCTGGGGCACGCTCGCGCTGATCCTCGTCTACACGGCCTACGTGTCCGAGGTGTACCGGGCGGGGATCGAGTCCGTGCACTCGAGCCAGAACGCCGCCGCCCGCTCGCTCGGGCTCTCGCACGGCCAGGCGCTTCGCTACGTCGTCATCCCGCAGGCCGTGCGACGCGTGATCCCGCCGCTCCTCAACGACTTCATCGGCCTCCAGAAGGACACGGCGCTCGTCGCGCTGATCGGCGTCACCGAGGCGTTCCGCCAGTCGACGATCGACTCGGCCTCCGACTTCAACTTCACGCCGTACCTGGCCGCGGCGTTCATGTTCCTGCTCGTGACGGTGCCTCTGACGAGGCTTACGGACTACCTGATCTCGCGCGACCGGAAGCGGCGGCAGGCTGTGGGGGTGGCGGTGTGACGGCGGCAGTCGCGCTCGAGAACGTCCACAAGTCGTTCGACAAGGTCGAGGTGCTCAGGGGCATCGACCTCGCCGTCTCGGAGCACGAGGTCGTGTGCCTGATCGGTGCGTCTGGCTCGGGCAAGTCGACGCTCCTCCGCTGCGTGAACCTCCTGGAGCCCGTCGACGAAGGGCGCATCCTGATCCGCGGCGAGGAGGTGACGGCGTCCGGCGTCGATGCCAACCGCGTCCGGCGCGGGATCGGCATCGTCTTCCAGGCGTTCAACCTCTTCCCGCACATGAGCGTGCTCGACAACGTCACGCTCGGCCCCCGCAAGGTGCTCGGCGTCGGCAGGAGCGAGGCCGAGGTTGAGGCACGTGCGCTGCTAGCCCGCTTCGGCCTCTCCGACAAGGCCGACGAGTACCCCGACCGGCTGTCCGGCGGGCAGCAGCAGCGCGCGGCGATCGTGCGCGCGCTCGCGATGCGGCCTCAGCTGCTGCTGCTCGACGAGGTGACGAGCGCGCTCGATCCCGAGCTCGTCGGCGAGGTGCTCGACGTGATCCGCGAGCTTGCCGCCGGCGGCATGACGATGGTGATCGCGACGCACGAGATGAGCTTCGCGCGCGAGATCGCGAGCGAGGTCTGCTTCCTCGAGGCCGGCGTGATCCTCGAGCGCGGAACGCCGTCCGAGATCTTCTCCTCGCCGACCGAGCCGCGGACGCGCGAGTTCCTCGACAGGGTGATCCGCGCCGGCCGTCTGTAGGCGGGCGGTATCGTTTCCGCATGGCGGTTGAGCACCAGCACCTCGATGTCTCGATCGAGCCCCTCGACGAGTACCTCGTCATCCAGCCGACGAGCGACGAGACGGAGACGCGCGCTGGCCTGATCCTGCCCGCGTCCGCCGCAGCGGCCGCGGCCGTACGGACGGGCATCGTCACCGCCGTCGGCACGGAGGCGAGCGGCGTAGAGCCGGGCGACAAGGTGCTCTATCCGCGCGAGGAAGGCTTCGACGTCCGCCTGGGCGGCATCGAGGTCAAGGTGATCAAGCGCGAAGCGCTGATCGCCCGCATCCACGACTAGCGCTAGAGCAGGCGAAGTTGCCTAGGGCTGAGCGCGAGTGAATGTGGCGAGCTGCTTCCCCTCGCTGTCGGAGAAGCCCATGGTCGCTCCGTTGAAGCCATAGGTCGCCGCCGCACCGAGTGCGGCCAGGTAGGCGGCCTCCTGCTCCATGATTCCCTTGGGCTCGGGGCAGAGCTTCTTCGTCGCTGCCGCGGGCTCGATCTGGATGTCTCCCGTGTCCGCGGTGTACGACGTCGTGAAGTTGTTGCAACCCGCAGAGCCTGTCAGCGATCCGTCGTCCGCGAACACGGCCGTCAGCTCCGTCCCGGCGATCGGGCTGGAGACGGCGTCGCCGTCGAGGATTCCCGTCACCGTCCACTTCCCGAGGATCGAAGCGACCTCATAGCGCAGCAGCTCGTTGCCGCCCGCATCGGAGAGCACGAGCTCCTCACCATCGATCTCCCAGGTCGTTACTTCGGCGAGCGCCGCAACATATGCCTTCTCGATCGTGTCTGCGGGCGGTGGGCACGCCATCTGCGTGCCAGCAGGGTCACCGATCTTCAGGGAATCGCCGTCGAGCGTGTATGAAGCTCGGTACTGATTGCACCCGCCAGAGCCGAAGACGGTGCCTTCGGAGAACGCGGCGCTCGGAACCACGCCTTCGGCGAGCGTGATGTCCTTTCCCGAGACGAGCTGCCAGGGCGTGTTCTCGAGGTCGGAAGCCTTGCTCCCGCCGCCGCCGCAACCGGCTGCAGAGAGCGCGGCGAGAGCGACGACGGCCGACGCAGTGACCACGGCTCTCACGCTCGGCGACGGTACACGATCGGCAACCGAGGCGGAGAAGGAGGGATTCGAACCCTCGAAGGAGGGAATACCCCCCTTAACGCCTTAGCAGGGCGCCGCCTTCAGCCACTCGGCCACTTCTCCGCGGCCCGGCCAGCATAGCGGCGCCATCCGGCGTCAATCCGTGCGGCCAGCGTCCTCGAACGCCCACGCAACTGCCGTGGCGAGCAGGCCCGTCGCGATGACCATCCAGCCCGCGAGCTCGAGCCCCTCCTCGATGACGACCTCGAGGTTGTAGGGAATCGAGAGGTGGCCCTGCCCCTCCTGGACGATCACCGCGGCGATCTCCTCGGCCGCGACTGCAGCGACGAGCATGAAGAGGCCGATGCGCAGGAGCCGCCCGCTCGGCCGCGGGATCACCGCCCCGAGCGTCCAGATCAGCACGAAGGCGGCCGCGAGCAGCGGGAGGTAGAAGACCGGCCAGATGACCCGCGCACCCTCCTGAATGGGGCCGAGCGAGTGCACGTGCTTGTGTACCGCACGCTCGTGCAGGGCGATCGCGTCGTCGAGCGACATGTAGGTCGCGATCGCAGCGAGCGCCCCGAGTGGCACTGCGCCGACGGGCCGGAGGGCGATGAGCACGAGGAGCGCCACGGCTGCGGCGAGCGTGGCTCCGGCGCCCGCCCAGTTCCAGAGGCTGCCCTCGTCGTCGGCGTTGAACAGGCCGATCGTCGAGCGGAAGACGGCGAGGTGCGTGATCGTCTGGAGGGCCACACCGGCTACCGCGAGCCCGACGCCGATCGAAAGCATCCGCTGTGCCGCATCAGGGAACCGACCCGACCGGTCGAGCTCTGCGGGCCAGATGCGCCTCGTCGTCCGCGCGGCGAGAGCGTCCACGGTCTCGCTGTTCATAGGGTCAGCAAACACGTGCCGTGAAGTTGCGTCAACTGCGGTGGCTCGATCTTTGTGCCGGAAGCGTCACCGGACATGCGGGCGAGCGTGCTCTTCCAACGCAGGCGACCGGCTACGCTTGACCGACCGCGGAGGGGTGGCAGAGCGGTCGAATGCGGCGGTCTCGAAAACCGTTCGGGGCGCAAGTCTCGCGGGAGTTCGAATCTCCCCCCCTCCGCCTTTATCCTACGCCAAAACCCGCATCTCGTAAGGGATTGCGGGCCGTGCCAGAGAGCGCTTGCGACGCTGCTCACCTACCGCTGGAGACCGCTAGAGACCGCTCAGCTCGGGGCGACCGGCCCACTTCCGCGCCCGCCTAGGGCTTCTTGCCGCTGACGATCTGCGAGATGCGCTGCCGCGAGAGGCCGCTCACCTCTTGGGTGCTGGCAGCCACGGAGCCAGCGGCGGCCCCCGCGGGAGGGAGCTCGAGCGGGCGAGTGTGCGGGAATGTCCCTGGACGTCGCTGATCGTTGCGCGCTCGCGAGCCGGTGACTCAGCCCGCTACTCGATACAAGTGCCAACGGTCGGGAACGCCCTTGAGTTCGTGGTCGCCAGCGTCTTCGAACATCATGCCCGAGCCGACGACGAGGTCCCGCACAGTACGCGAGACGAGGATCTCCCCGGCCGCAGCCAACGCTCCGACACGCGCTCCGATGACGACCCCTAAGCCGCCGAGATTCTCCCCGATGCGCTCGCACTCTCCAGTGTGGATGCCGGTGCGAATCTGGAGCCCGAGCTTGTCGACGACCGCCGTGAGAACGGTCGCGCAGCGGATGGCCTGCGCCGGTCCGTCGAACGTTACGAAGAACCCGTCTCCGGCAGTGTTCACTTCCCGTCCTCGGTGTCGGTCGAGCTCCCGCCGGACGACCGCGTAGAAGCTCTCGAGCAGATCCGACCACCTGCGGTCCCCTAGCTCAGCCGCCTGCCTCGTCGAGTCCACGACGTCGATGAACATCACCGTTACGACGAAGCGGTCTGGCTCGAGGATGTCACGCATCCCGGTGAGGAACTCCTGGATCTCCTCGATCGCCTCTTCGTGACCGATCCAGGGCCAGTGATCCGCACCTGGGAGCTCGACGAACGTCGCCCCTGGCACCTGATCCGCCAAGGCTCTCCCTTCTTCGATGGGCACGACCTTGTCGTCTCGCTTGTGTAGCACGAGAGTTGGGACACGGATTGCGGGCAGGGTGTCGCGCACATCCATCTGGAGCAACATGCGGACCATCCCCACGGCGCCACCCGGGCTCACCGCGAGTCGTTCGAGCTTGGCGAACCACTCCTCGTAGCGCTCGTCGCCTACGAGAGACGGCGCGAACTGGTCGAGGTACAAGGCGCCGCGACCCCAATTCCGCTCTAGATGCTCGAGCCACTCTGCCTCACTCGGATCAGGCGCCCACGGGTAGACGGGATCCGTGTCACCCATTCGTGCGAACGAGCCATAGACAACCGCCGCCCTCGTTCTCTCCGGGTGTGTCGCAGCGAAGAGGAGAGCCACTGCTCCGGTCTCCGACAGACCCACGAGTGCCGCTCGGTCCGATCCCACCGTGTCCATCAGGGTGGCGATGTCGCTCACCCGGTCCTCGAGCAAGGCTGGGCGGTCGTCGGGCACACGATCCGACATTCCTGTTCCTCGCTTGTCAAAGACGATCAGACGGGAGAACGAAGCGAGGCGCCGTAGGAATCGGGCCATCGAAGGGTCTTCCCACGCGTGCTCCAGATGCGATACGAACCCGAGCGAGAGCACGATGTCGAGATCCGCGTCACCGAGCACCTGATACGCGATGTGGACGCCGTCTGCACTCCTTGAATAGAGCGTCTCCGGCGTGTCCATGCGCGAATCCTTCCTCGGACAAGATCGCGGTGCAAGCGTCTTGGCTGAGAACGATGGGTGTGCAGAGACGTACATCGCCTGCGCCATACGTCACGGTTGCACGCATACCTCTGCTCCCGTTCCCTTCCGGGCGCTGCCGCGACCACAAGTAGCGTGTCACATCGCGCGCTAGTCAGCGCTCTCCGGCTCCTCCAGCGAAGGACGTGCGAACCCCGCCTAGTCGGCTGCGTCACCCGTCCCGGGGCGGGAGGACCGCTCTCCACGCAGGCTTCTGCGCTCTCCTCGGGCTGAGTTGCCCACTTTCCCGCCCACTTCGGCGCAAACCCGCATGGTTATGCGGAAAGCGTCCAGTCTCGAAAACCGTTCGGGGCGCAAGTCTCGCGGGAGTTCAAATGTCCCCCCTCCGCCTTTATCTACCCCGTTTCCTGCATCCCGTAAGGGATTGCGGGCTATGCTGCAGCGCACTCGCGACCCTGCCGACCTACCGCTCCGAACCGCTAGAGACCGCTCAGGTTGGGGCCGAGTGCCCCACTTTCTGTCCTCTGGCGACAAAAGGTCTTCGCAGAGCCTCACGACTCCGCTCCTCAGGGCTCAGGTAGAAGACAGAACCACGGTGGATGAGCAGGTCGTTTCGGAAGTTCGACGTGTCCTCGAGACCGAGGGAGCGACCGGCCTACGGGTCGACCAGCTAACGCGGGACGACCTACCGTCGCTTGGCTGGTCGGGGACGCCGAGTCACATCATCAGCGTCGGCGAAGCCCTCGATCGAGTCGACTCGGGTGACATGGACTACCTCGTCGCACGCAGCCCGAGTGGACACCCGGTCGCCAAGGCGGGAATCGACTACGCGGCCAGTCCAGGAACGGGAACGCTCATGCAGTTGGCGACCGCCGAGGAACTCCAGGGCCTGGGAATCGGCACCCACGTGATCGCGGTTGCAGAAGGACGTATCCGGAGCCGTGGCCTACACATTGCAGAGGTCGGCGTGGAGGAGATCAACCCGCGAGCGAGGGCGCTGTACGAGCGCCTGGGCTACGTGGAGGTTGGGCGCCGACCGGATGCGTGGGAGATCGAGGACGAAGTCGGCACGGTTAGCCTGTACGGCACCGAGGTTGTGATCCTCCGCAAGGAGCTTGACCCACTTCTCTGAGCGCCGGGACTACGTCTACGACGGCCCGTCTCCCGCGTCCTCCTACACCGGGCCTGGGTGGAAAAACGACAGCTCAGGTGTGAACAGGTCACTGGCAGCAGAAGGTCGATCACGTCGCGACGTCGGTAGAACTCGATGCTGGGGCGGTTCGGGTCGGCGTCGGCTTGCTTCGCGAGCCGCTCGAAAGTGGGTGCAATCAACCCGTAGACAGCAGGTGGCTCTCCTCGCATTGCCTCGCGCCGCACCGATCGCCATACTCCGCGCATGGCGCCGCGGCGCGATGAGGAGAACAGGATGTACAGCTGCATGATGCTGCCGTCCGATCTCCAGCGCGTGCACGCGCCGAGAGACGACCCGTCGGCGCACCTCGGACGCCGCTCGTGGCGCACGTCGTGGCGGCACATGCTCCATCGGTTCCGGCGCGTCGATCGAGCGCGCTCGTAGACGTCGACCCGATCCGCTCCGCCAGTTCGCCTCTGGTTCAAGGAGGCGAAGGCGGCAGTCTCGCGGGAGTTCGAATCTCCCCCTCCGCCTTTCATCGCGGAGTGGCCTCCGACAGCCTCAGCGATCGGATGCGGTAAGCCGAGCCGGGTCGTCGCTCACGAGGCTCCTCCGGCGAGGGCCGGTTAGCCCCGGGCCCGGCGTCCGTCTGCCAGGCCCGGCTCGCGTGCTCGAGAAACGCTGCTCAGTCGTCGCTCCGGAGTTGGCCGCGAAGAGCGCCGTTGGGGTACTTCGCGTTGTGGACGTTGACGTAGTACGCGCTCGGGTTGCTCTTGATGGCCGTTGCGACTGCAGCCGGAGCCGTGACACAGCCCTTGGACTTGTAGACCTTCCCGAATGGGACGACGACCGGGCCTGCCACGCCTGCCCGCCCCTTGTGGATATGCGCTGCGAGCAGCTTGGCGACCTTCGATGCCTTGATCTCCCAGCAGACCGATGTGCCTGTGATCTTCACCTCGGCGGTGCCTCTGCCATCCGGGTCACCCTTGGGTACTTCGACCTTCCCGCTCAGCGTGGCGTGGAGCGAGTTCCCGCCCTTCTGAAGCGCGCCGCTTGCACCGGCGACAGCGATCAGCGCGATCGCGGTAGCGACGACAACGAAATTGAACCTCACAACGAATACCTGCCTTCCGATCGAGGGAGCATTCGTGCTGCATCGGGAAGTACGAGTCGCCACTCACAACGGATTGCGGCCGCGTAGGCCGAGAACGCGAACAAGAAGATCGTTCAACCCGTTAACGTCCGGCTGTCCGAGTTTTGCGACCAGGGGGAGGCCATGACGACACTCGAGAACCGCCCGAACACTGCACTTCTCGTGATCGACGTGCAGAACGGCGTCGTGGGCGGCGCCCACGAGCGGGACACCGTCGTCGCGAATGTCGGCACCGTCGTCGAGAAGGCTCGCGCGGCGGAGGTTCCGGTCGTCTGGGTGCAGCACTCGAGCGACAACCTCGCGGAGGGAAGCGAGCAATGGAAGATCGTCCCGGAGTTGAGCCCGGACGAGAGCGAGCCGCTCGTCCAGAAGCGGTATCCGGACTCGTTCGAGGAGACGAAGCTCGAGTCCGTGCTCGCCGACCTCGCCGTCGGGCGCCTCGTCGTCGTCGGCGCGCAGACGGACGAATGCGTGCGCTCGACGCTGCACGGCGCACTCGTTCGCGGCTATGACGCGACGCTCGTCAGCGATGCGCACACGACCGAGGATCTCTCGCCCTGGGGCGCGCCGCCGCCGGAGCTCGTCATCGCGCACACGAATCTCTACTGGGGCAATCAAGAGGCTCCGGGGCGGACGGCCGGCACGGTCGAAGCGAAGGACGTCAACTTCACAGCGTCCTGACGACGCCAGATCCAGAGCTCGGGGCGACGGCCCAGTCTCGATAACCGTTCGGCGTGCGAGCGTCGCGGGAGTTCGAACCTCCCCCTCCGCCTTTCATCGCCCAAGAGTCTCACGACTTTCGGGCGCGGAGTGGTCTCCGACAGCCGCAGCGAGCCGCGCCCGCCATGTCGGTCGCGGCGGCGATGTGGCTTTGCAAGACCTGACGCGGAGCACCTGGACACGGAGCACACCCGCGCGCTCAGACCCATGTCCGCGACCGCACGCCACGCCGTGCGCCGCGGTGATTGCCTTGCGAGCCTTGTCTCTCCTAGTCGGCGTCGAGGTGTACCTGAGCTGACACGTCGTCCTGCAGTCGGTCGGCCGCCGGCAGCGTCGCGACTGCGATAACCGCTCCGGCCGCGAGGGCACCTGTGACGAGAGCAACGCGGAGACCAACCCCGGCAGCCCGTGTCCGTAGTTGGCGAGGCAGCTTCCAGATGTGGGCTAGGACATGGACGGCAGCCGCGCCGAACCAGACGATGAAGCTCGCCTTGTGCAGGCCGACCAGCGTCCCCTCCGTCTGACCAAGGACGAGTAGCGCGGTTCCCGTCGCAAAGAGCACGAGCGTCGAGAGGATCAAGACCGGTGCGACGAGCGCGCGCAGCATGAGTGGCGGCGGACCACGTCTGACGTACTCGTCAGCGCCACCGTAGTAGCGGAACATGCGCCAACCAGTGCTCGCAAGCTTCAGTGCGAGTACGGGGATCAGCAGCATCCCGACGAAGGCGTGGACGGTGAGCAGCGGTTGCAGCTGTAGCAGCGTCGCGCCCTCGACGGCTAGCAGCACGATCAATATGGCCGCAACGACAGCCGTTAGCTGCTCGTTCGCCGTGCTCCCGCCTGTGCGTGGTCGCTTGATCCGGGCCATTACGGATCACATCGAACCAGACGAAGCTGAGAAAGCTCTAAGCAGCCGCCCGTCCACGCAGACGGGGCGCGGTATGCTCAAATCCCAGGCTCGGCAACGAACGCTCGCTTCCAGATGGCACTCCGACACACCTCTCTCACACGCGTCGACGACGCCGAGCGGGTGGGCGCGGATCCGCCGTACGACTACCCGGACTACGTCGGGACGCGGCTGCGACATCCGAAGCAGCCGCTCGTCATCGTGCCGCACACGCTCTCCGAGGCGACCGGGCCTGTCTACGGCGAGGGCCAGGTCGGAGAGCTCGACCACGACCTCACGCGCCAGCACGCGGGCGAGCCGCTCGGGGAGCGGATCATCGTCTCGGGGCGGCTGCTCGGCTCGGACGCGAAGCCCCTTCGTGGACAGCTCGTCGAGATCTGGCAGGCGAACGCCGCCGGCCGCTACCGCCACGGCGTCGACCTGCACGACGCGCCGCTCGACCCGAACTTCTCGGGCGCGGGCCGCGCGCTGACGGACGACGACGGCCGCTACACGTTCATCACGATCAAGCCGGGCGCGTATCCCTGGCCGAACCACCCGAACGCCTGGCGCCCGAACCACATCCACTTCTCGCTGTTCGGCCGCGACTTCACGGAGCGGCTCGTGACGCAGATGTACTTCCCGGGCGACCCCCTCTTCGAGTTCGACCCGATCTACCACTCGATCCGCGACGAGAAGGCGCGCGAGCGGCTCGTCAGCAGGTTCGACATCGAGCTGACGCGGCCGGACTGGGCGCTCGGCTACCAGTTCGACATCGTCGTCGGCGGCCGCGAGTCGACGCCGTTCGAGGAGCCTCACGATGACTGAGACGCTCGAGCTGACGCCGTCGCAGACGGTCGGGCCGTACCTCGCGATCGGCCTCCACGAGACGTTCGGCCCCAACCTCGTCGCGGACGACGATCCGCGGGCGATCCGGATCCGGGGCCAGCTGCTCGACGGGAACGGCGATCCGGTGCCGGACGGGATGGTGGAGATCTGGCAGGCGAACGCCGCCGGCCGCTACGCGCATCCAGCCGACCCGCGCGAGGAAGTCACACTCGAGGACGGCTTCACAGGCTTCGGCAGAGCGGGCACGGTCAACGACGGCTGGTTCGAGTTCGTCACGGTCAAGCCGGGCAGCGTGCCCGGGCCGGACGGGCGGACGCAGGCGCCGCACCTGCTCGTCGGCGTCTTCGCGCGCGGCGTGCTCAAGCGGCTCGTCACCCGCCTCTACTTCCCTGACGAGGCGGAGGCGAACGCCGCCGACCCAGTGCTGGCCGAGCTCGACGAGGCCGAGCGCGCGACGCTGATCGCGCAGGCGGAGGACGGCGGCTTCCGCCTCGACATCCGGATCCAGGGCGACGGCGAGACGACGTTCTTCGCCGTCTGACGGCGCTGCGGCGGGGGAACTGACGAGATGACGATGCGCGACGCGCCGCCGTTTCGTGCCGATCACGTCGGCAGCCTGCTCCGCCCGCCGGCGCTCCTCGAGGCCCGGGAGCAACTGGCGGCAGGCCAGATCGACGCGGCCGAGCTGCGGGCGCTCGAGGACGACGCGATCCGCGACGCCGTCAAGCTCCAGGAGGACGTCGGCCTCCGGCTCGCTACGGACGGCGAGTATCCGGCGCGCGTCGTGGCACATGGACTTCATCTACGCGCTCGGCGGCGTCACCCGCGTGCCCGAGGAGAAGCTGACGGTGCACTTCCACTCCGAGGACGGCGACCTCGACGCGATCTTCTCGGGCATGCACGTGGACGGAAAGCTCGGGCTCGAGACGACGATCTTCGGCGACGACTTCGCGTTCCTCCGCGACGCGGTGGCGATCGAGCGTCCCCAAGCTGACGATCCCGTCGCCGAGCATGGTCCACTACCGCGGCGGGCGGGCCTCCGTCGATCCGGCCGTGTACCCGGATCTCGATGCCTTCTGGGCCGACCTGACCGCGACGTATCGCGAGGAGATCCGGCGGCTGGGCGAGCTCGGCTGCACGTACCTCCAGCTCGACGACACGAGCCTCGCGTACATGAACGACCCCGAGCAGCGCGCATACGTCGCGTCGATCGGCGGCGACCCCGTGCACCAGCACGAGGAGTACATCCGACACATGAACGAGGCGCTCGCCGGGCGGCCCGAGGGAATGGCGGTGACGACGCATCTCTGCCGCGGGAACTACCGCTCCGCCTGGTCGGCGGAGGGCGGCTACGACTTCGTCGCCGAGACGCTGTTCAACGAGCTCGAGGTGGACGGCTACTTTCTCGAGTGGGACGACGAGCGCTCCGGCGGGTTCGAGCCGCTCCGCTTCCTGCCGAAGGGCGACAAGCAGGTGGTGCTGGGGCTCGTGACGACGAAGCACGGAGAGCTCGAGTCGAAGGACGACGCTCAAGCGCCGGATCGAGGAGGCTGCGGCGT
The DNA here is from genome assembly GCA_963773055.1 of uncultured Actinomycetes bacterium. Classification (GTDB taxonomy): domain Bacteria; phylum Actinomycetota; class Thermoleophilia; order Gaiellales; family Gaiellaceae; genus PALSA-612. The sequence continues at coordinate 1,532,590 of CAVYZL010000006.1, forward strand.
TCGCGCCGATCGAGCAGCTCTGCCTCTCGCCCCAGTGCGGCTTCGCGTCGACGGCGGAGGGCAACCTGCTCACGGTCGACGACGAGATCGCGAAGCTCCGCCTCGTCGTCGAGGTGGCCGATGAGGTCTGGGGCTAGAGCGCTCGCCCGCTAGGGCTGGAACGTCTCGGAGGGTGCGACCTCGATCTCGAGCAGCAGCGGTTCGTCGCTGTCGCCGAGCCCCGGGATCACCTCGTCGAACGTCGCTTCGAGCTCATCCGGTGTCGTGACGCGGCGCGCGGGGCAGCCGAGGGACCCGGCGAGGGCGCAGAAGTCGATGTCGGGAAACGAGGGCCAGGCGCTGCCGCCGCCCTGCGCCTCCGCCAGCCGGTCCATCACCGCGTAGCCGCCGTTCTTCAGGATCACGAACAGCGGCCCGACGCCGTAGTGGGCCGCGCTCCAGAGCCCCTGGAACGAGTAGAGCGCAGATCCGTCGCCGATCGCCGCGACGACCGGGCGGCGGCGGGGGTCGCCCATGCGGATGCCGATCGCAGCGGGCAGCGCAAAGCCGAGCACGCCTGCCGCCGTGCTCACGAAGCCGAACGGCGCGCGGCCCGACAGGGCGGCGAGGAGCTCGGGGCGGCTGGACGGAGACTCCTCGAGGATGACGGCGTCCTTGGGCAGCCGCTCCGCGAGCCCGGAGAACACGTCCGCCGGGCTCAGGGGGTTATGCCGCGCGCCGGCCGGCTCGGGCGTTCGTGGCTCGGGCTGTTCCACGGCTCGCGCCACGAGGACGGCCGCGAGCTCGGCCGTCGTGGCGGGGAGCGGCGCGAGCACTGCGAGCTCCGCGCTGCTCCGGTGCGCCTCCGCCGGCTCGTCCGTCAGCACCGCGACCCGTGTGCCAGCGGGCGCGAACGAGCCGGGGATGTACGGGTACTGCCGGAACGCGTGGGCGCCGACCACGAGCACGACGTCGTGCGGGCCGAGCGTCTCGCGCAGGCGCGTTCGGTCGGCGGGGAGATGCCCGGCGAACCGAGGGTGGTCCTGCGGGAAGCCGCCCCGCGAGCCGAACGACTCCTGCCACACGGGCGCGCCGAGCTTGTCGGCGATCTCGCCGAGCGCCGCCCACGTCACCTCGTCGTCCGCCCCCGACCCGGCGACGATCGCCGGCCGCTCGGCGGTCTCGAGCATGGCCGCGAGCGCCGCGACCGCGGCCGGATCGGCGGCGGCCGAGCGCACGAGCGTGTCGGGCGCGGCGATCGGCTCGTCCTCGTCGCTCGCGGGCTCGAGCCAGTCGTCCATCGGGACGATCACGAGCGCCGGCCCGCGCGCCGTCGTCGCCTCATGCCAGGCGCGGCTGATCGAGCCGGGAAGCTGCTGAGGGCGGATCGGCTGCTCGACCCAGACGGGGTAGTCCCCCGCGAGCCCCAGGAGCCGCCCGGCGAGGAACGGCTCGTGCGCAAGATGCCGCCGATCCTGCTGGCCGACGAGGATCACGAGCGGCGCCCGGTTGACGCGTGCGGTCGCGATCGCCGCGACGGCGTTGCCGAGCCCCGCAGCCGTGTGCAGGAGCGCGATCGCGGGCTCCGAGCGGACGAGCGCGTAGCCGGTCGCAATGCCGACGACCGACGACTCGTGGAGCGCGAGCACGAACTCGAAGTCGTCCGGGAGGCCGACGAGAAACGGCACCTCGGTCGAGCCGGGATTCGCGAACAGCGTCGTCAGGTCGCGCTCGCGCAGCACGTCGAGCGCGGCGTCGCGAACGGTTCTGGTCGCCACGACGCCGACCCTACCGCCTACAGCGCGTCGAGCAACTCGGCGACGCCGTCGACCACTGCGTCGGGCCGCTGGTCTTCGGGAATGGCGTCCCGCGAGACGCCACCCGATGTCCCGCTCCGCACGAGGATCGTCCGGGCGCCGCCGAGCCGCCCGAGCGCGACGTCCATCGTGTAGTCGTCGCCCATCACGAGCAGGTCCTCGGTCGGCAGGCCGAGCCGGTCGCGAATCGCCTCGAGCGCGGCCTCCGAGGGCTTGCCGACGATCGTCGGCTCCTTCCCCGACGCCTTCGCGAGCGCCGCCGTCAGCATCGCGCCGCGGGAGAAGATCGGGCCGTTCGCGCCCGCGTAGGACGCCGCGTAGCTCGCCGTCAGGAGCACGGCGCCGTCGAGCAATGCGCGCGCCGCCCGCTCGAGATCGGTGAAATCGACCGCGTCGACGTGCCCGACGAAGACCGCGGCGACGTCCTCGTCCTCCTCCCCGGCGAACGCCACGCCTCCGTCTGCGAGCTGACCCCGCGCCGTGGGGTTGAGAAATGCGTGGATCGCGTGCCCCGGGTGGTGCGTCCGCAGGTGGAACTGGACGCTGTCGAGCGGCGTCAGCACCTCGCCGTCGCGGACGTCGAGACCGGCCGCGCGCACCTCGGCGCCGAAGCTGTCGGACGGCGCGGAAGCGCCGTTCGTGAACAGGACGAATGGCCGTCCGGACGCGCGGATCTTCTCCAACGCCTCGACGGCGCCGGGCTGGACGTGCATCGTCTGCCCTTCTCGGTGGACGAGCGTTCCGTCGATGTCGAAGACGAAGCCGCGGACGGCGGTGAGGTCAAGATCCACGGCGCCACTCCACGACGTCGCCGCCCTTCTCGACACGGACATCAAGCACGGACATCCGCTTCTCGAGCTCCTCGAACAGAGTCTCGACCGGCTCCCGGCGCCGAGGCGGAGGTGCGGCTGCGGGAGCCACGTCTCCGATTTGCCGCATCGCGTCCACCTGCTCCGGCGGCATCGTCAGCCGCAGCAGCAGCTCCTCGTCGGAGATCCGCGTGCCGAAGCGCGCCCGGGCATCCTCGAGATGGAGCGGCTCGAGGTGTGCGAGCTCCTGCACCCGCGGCAGCGAGAGCACCCTCGCGGCGACCGCAGGATCGACGGGGGCCGCCGGATCGCCGTAGTGGCCGAGGAAGTAGCGAACGGTCTCGTCGGAGACGTTCGACCAGCGCTCGCCGTCGATCACGTTCCGCACGGCCTGCGTGGCGACGAACTGCGAGACGGGCGTGACGATGATCGGGTAGCCCATCTCCGCGCGGACGCGTCCGACCTCCTCCAGCACGGCGTCGAACAGCTCGGGCCGCCGCAGCTCCTCGAGCATCCGCTTCGTCGTCGACACCATCCCGCCCGCGAGCTGGTGGTGGTAGTAGGTCGCATCGAACTCCTGCGGCTCGCCGATCGGCAGATCTCGCTCGTCGGCGATCGCGCGGAAGTGCGCCGCCGCCTCGTCGATCGCGTCGAGATCGAGCGCGTGGGCGAAGCCCTCGGCCTGCAGGTCGCGGATAGTCGTCTCGACGGCTGGGTTCGACGTGCCGCGGGCGAGCGGCCCGATCGCCGTGTGCAGGACGTCGAAGCCGGCATGGAGCCCCTCGACGTAGACGAACGGCGCGAGCCCGATCGTCGTGTGGCTGTGCAGCTCGATCGGGCGCTCGCCGGCCGCGGCGGCGAAGTGCGGCGCGAGCTCGCGCACGGCCGCCTGCGTCGAGCAGGCCGCCGGGATCCTTGAGGTAGAGCCGGTCCATGTCGGGGCAATCGGCGAGCGCCGCCGCCCGCTCGGCGTAGTACGCGTGCGTGTGGACGTCCGAGATCGAGTACGTCAGGCCGATCACCACCTCCTCGACGCCCTCCTGCTTCGCGACCGCGGCCATCCGGCGCAGCCGCGTCGGGTCGTTCGACGGGTCGGCGATCTGGAAGCGGCGGATCCCGTTCCGCGCCACGCAGCGGAAGGCGAGCCGCATCACCTCCTCGTCCGCCGGCGTCCACGTGATGAAGCGCATGCCCGTCGTGATGAAGCTGAGCGGCGTGTTCGGCATCGCCGCGCTGACGAGCCGCGTCCGCTCCCACGGGTCCTCCTGGTGGAAGCGGACTGCGACGCCCATGTGCGTGCTCGACGTGAAGTCCGCGGCGTGGAAGCCGATCCGGTCGAGCGTCGGCGCGATCGCGACGATGTCCGCGTCCGCAGGCCCGTCGCGCTCCAGAGGCTCTGGTTTCCGTCGCGCGTCGTCGTGTCGACGATGCCGATCGTGCGGGTCACGCGTCGTCCTCCACGATGCGGAAGAGCGGCGCGCCGTACTCGACGAGCTCGGCGTTCTCGACACAGATCTCCGCGATCGTGCCCGCGACGCCGGCGGGGATCGGGTTCATCATCTTCATCACCTCGATCAGGCAGACGACCGTTTCCGCCTCGACGCGCGTGCCGACGTCGACGAACGGCGCCGCTCCGGGCGCCGGAGCGCGGTAGAACGTCCCGAGGATCGGCGCGACGATCGTCAGCGCCCCCTCCTCGGATGCGGGCTGGACAGGCTCGGCCTCGCGGATCACCGTCAGCGTGAACGCCTCCGTCTCGACCCGGAGCTCCTCGCCCCCTCGGACTCGTCGATCAGCCGCAGGATCTCGCGGACGTCGTCCTCGTCGAGCGGCACGCCTCACGCGTCCTTCGGCCGGTCCTGCGTGGCGCCGAACGTGCTCATCACGAGCGACAGCGCCGAGCCCGATAGCGGCGTGGACGCCTGCGGCCGCGCGGTCACGGGCCGCGCCTGGAGGACGACGAGCGACTCGGGCAGACGACCGGCCGCGCGCGAGCGCCCACTCGACGTCCTGGTGTGAGCCGAAGTGCCGCTCGACGCGCTTCGCGACCTCGACGAGCGCCGCGAGCTCCTCCTCGCCGAGGCACGGCTCGTCCTGCCGGTCGGCCGCGACCTCGACACGCACCGTCCCGCTGTCCATCCGCGTCCGGCACGTACTCGACGTGCTTCGCGCTGATCTCCCGGCGCACCACTTCGCCGGTGACCTTGCTGACGAGGTAGTCGTCCGGCGTCACCTCGCCGCCGACGACGGCGAGCCCGAGCCCCCAGCTCGCGTTGACCGCGACCATGCTCGGGTCGCCGCTCACCGGGTTGCACGTGAAGAGGACGCCCGACACCTCCGCGTCGACCATCAGCTGCACGGTCACGCCCATCGCCGGCCCTGCGTCGGCGGCGCCGAGTCTCGCGCGGTAGCTCATCGCCCGCGGCGTATAGAGGCTGACCCAGCAGTCGCGCACGGCGTCGCAGACCTGCGCCGCGCCCCGCACCCAGAGGAAGCTCTCCTGCTGCCCGGCGAAGGTCGCCTCGGCGCTGTCCTCGCCGATCGCGCTCGAGCGGACGGCGACCGGCGGCTCATCGCCGCCGAGCGCGGCGTAGCCGGCGACGATCTCGGCGCGCACCTCCTCCGGCAGCGGTGCGAAGCGCATCGCCTCGTCGATCGCCTTCGCCGCGGCCGCGACCGCCTCGACGTCGCCGCCAGCGGCGCGCTCCTCGGACGCGGCGATCAGCCCGCCGAGCCCCGCGCCGTCGACGAACGCGCGAAAGGCGTCCGCGCTGACCGCGAACCCGTCCGGGACGGGGATGTCGGCCGCGAGCAGGTCGCCGAGGTTCGCGCTCTTGCCGCCGAACGCGCCCTCGTCGGTTCGCCGGAGATCGGCCAGGGGACGCGTGAACGCCGCGGTCATGCGTCGAGGATCGTGACCACGCCCGTCGAGCCGTCGACGCGGATCCTCTGTCCCGTCGCGATCTCCGCCGTCGCCCGCCCGGTGCCGACGACCGCAGGCAGCCCGAACTCGCGGCAGACGATCGCGGCGTGGGACATGACGCCGCCGATGTCCGTCACGACGGCCTGGATGTTCGAGAAGATCGGCGCCCAGGCGGGGGACGTGATCGGGCAGACGAGGATGTCGCCGTCCCGCACGCTCGTCAGCTCCTCGGCGGTGATCACCACCCGTGCGATGCCCTCGACCGTTCCGGGCGACGCGGGGGCGCCCGTCAACGTGCCTCCGCCCTCCTCCGCGTGCGCCCAGGCCTGCGACGCGCTCGGTCGTGACGCCCCAGAGCATGATCGACATCGGGTCCGTGATCGCCTCCGGCGCCACGCCGAGCGCGGGCGGCGGCGTCCAGTCCGCGAGCTTCGTCGAGCAGCTCCTTCCGCCGCTTGACGATCGGCGGCCAGTGCGCCGGCCCGAGCGGCGCGCCACCCGTTGCCCACGTGAGCAGCAGCTCGTCGAGCGCCATCGCGACCTCGTGGCGGCCGAGGTTGAAGACGTCCTCGCCGTCCTCGAGGAAGCCGTGGTGCGCAAGTAGCGCCCCGAATTCCCGAAGCTTGTTCCACCAGCGCGTCAGGAACCAGTAGTCGCAGAAGAACTTGTGCTCCTCCACGTAGGGAAAGACCATGCGGGACAGCCCGAGCAGCTCGTTGAACGTCTTCCGCACGTCCTCGTCGAGGAGCGACTCGTACTCGTCGGCGAGGCGGTCCCGCTCACGCTCGATCTCCTCCGTCGGGCGCTCCGAGAGGTCGCCGTCCGCAAGTGCGCGGATGTAGCCGGCGATCGACGCGTACGGGATACTCGGGTCGTCGTACCAGCTGCGGTAGTAGTGGTAGAGCCCGTCGCCGGTGGCCATGTTGAACCACGGGATCCTTCGTCCGCTCGAGCTCCTCGAGCCACGCGCGGCCGGCGTCCGACTCGCCGAGCTGCCGCGTCGATTCCGCCGGCGTGCGGCCTTCGGCGAACGCGCCGTCGACCTCCGTCTCGATCGCGAGCTTCGCGAGGCGGAGCAGCTCACCGCTCGGCTTGAACAGGATCACGTCGATGCCGGCGACCATCTGCGCGATGTGCTGCTCGGGGATGTCCGGGCAACGCGCTCTTGCAGAAGTCGGAGAACGTGACGTAGGCGCCGTAGCCGAGCAGCAGGAGCTCGAAGTGGTGCTGCCACATCAGGTCGCCGCAGCGGAGCGTCCGGCTGTACGCGGTGAGCACGTCGACAACGGTCGTGTTGCGGTCGTCCTCCAGCATGAGCGCGTCCGGCTCGTACTCGGGGAGCTCGGGCACGGGGAGGTTCGTGATCTCGTCGATCAGCGCCTCCATCTTCTGCTTCCAGCCGGCGTACAGCTCCTCCCAATGCTCGAAGTAGTAGCCAGCACGGCGCTGGAAGTAGTCCACGCGCTCAGCGATCTTCTCGGGGTCGGTGACCGGGTTCCCGGAGATGTAGACGTAGCCGTTGACGATGCGGTAGTCGATGCCCATCGCCGGCGGCACGGCGAAGAAGCGGTTCTGCCACTCGCCGACCGCCTGGTACGGCGCGTCGATGCACTGGACGTCGAACGACGGCATCGGCACCGGGAAGTGCATCGAGTTCCAGAACCAGAACCGGTTCTCGTCGGCCTCGCGCCGGGACTCGTGCGAAGAGCGTGTAGTACGGGTACATCTCCTCCCAGCCGTCGCAGCCTTCCGGCGTCGCGATCTCGTAGGGGCTGGGAAAGGCGCTCATCTCGTCTCCTCGGTCGGTGGCCAGGGCCTGTATACAACACCGCGATGCGCGCGATCCGCCAGGAGACGCTCGGTGGCCCGGAGGTGCTCGAGCTCGTCGACGCCCCGACGCCGGAGCCGGCGCCGACCGAGGTGCTCGTCAGGGTGCGCGCCGCCGGCGTCAATCCTGTCGACTGGAAGACGCGAGCGCGCGGCGCCTTCCTCCGCGAGCCGCCGTTCGTCCTCGGGTGGGACGTCGCCGGCGTCGTCGAGCAGGTCGGCGGCGGCGTGACGCGCTTCGTCGAGGGCGACCGGGTGTTCGGCATGCCGCGCTTCCCGCGCGAGGCGGCGTGCTACGCGGAGTACGTCACCTCGCCGTCACGCCAGCTCGCGCGAACGCCCGACGCGTTGAGCGACGTGGAGGCGGCGGCGCTGCCGCTGGCCGGGCTCACCGCGTGGCAAGCGCTCGTCGAGACGGCGAACGTCGGGCCGGGCGATCGCGTGCTCGTGCTCGGTGCGGCGGGCGGCGTCGGGCATCTCGCGGTGCAGATCGCAAAGGCGCGCGGCGCGCACGTGATCGGGACCGCGAGCGCGGGCAAGCACGCCTTTCTTACGGAGCTGGGAGCGGACGAAGCGGTCGACTACGCGGCGGTCGCCGTCGAGGAGGCCGTCTCGGACGTCGACGTCGCGATCGACGTCGTCGGCTCCGAGGAGACGGGCCGCGCGGTCGCGTGCGTGCGAGACGGCGGGCTCTTCATCGCCGTCACGTCAGCCGGCGGAGTCGACCCTCTGCGCGAGGCGGCCGGCGACCGCATCCGCGTGACGCCGATCCTCGTCGAGCCGGATCGCGCGGGTCTCGAGGCGCTCGCGGCGCTCGTCGACGACGGGAAGCTGCGCCCGCACGTCTCGGCGACGTTCCCGCTCGAGGAGGCCGCGCGCGCGCACGAGGCGGGCGAGACCGGCCGCACGCAGGGCAAGCTCGTGCTTACGATCGGCTGATGGCCCGCTTCGTCCTCGTCCACGGCGCGTTCGGCGGCGCCTGGTGCTGGGAGCCGGTGACAGGGCAGCTCGAGGCTGCCGGCCACACGGTCGAGACCTTCGACCTGCCCGGGCGGCGGCGACGACGAGACGCCAATCGCCGAGCGTCACGCTCGAGAGCTGCGCCGAGCGCGTCTGCGCAACGTGCTCGCCGAGCAGGCACGAGCCCGCCGTGCTCGTCGGTCACAGCATGGGCGGCGTCGTGATCACGCAGGCAGCGGCCGACTGCCCCGACCGCGTCGCCTCGCTCGTCTTCGTCTGCGCCTTCATGCCCGCGAACGGCCAGAGCCTGCTCGACCTTGCGCGCCTTCCGGAGAGCGACGACCTGATCCAGGCGAATCTCGTGATCGAGGGCGATCCGCCGGTTGCCTCGCTCTCGGCCGAGGCGACGGCCGAGGTGATCTACAACGGGTGCACGAGCGAGCAGACGGCGTGGGCCGTCGCACGCCGCAATCCCCAGGCGGTCGCGCCGTACGCGACGCCCGTGCGCGTCGACGACGAGGCGCTCGCCGCGATCCCGCGCTACTACGTGCTCGCCGAGCAGGACCGGGCGATGGCGCCCGCGCTCCAGCGGCGGATGATCCGCGATCACCCGTGCGAGCGCGTGTTCGAGCTCGACGCGGACCACGCGCCGTACCTCTCGGCGACGGACGAGCTCGTCGCGGCGCTCCGGGCCGTCGCAAGCTAATTTCGTCACGAGTACGGCAGAATGCCGGGCCACATGGCCCTGGACGTCATCGGCCGGGAAGACGAGCTCGGCTCGATCGAGGCGTTTCTCGGCGGTGTCGCGGACGGCCCGGGTGCCCTCGTCCTCTCCGGCGAGCCGGGGATCGGCAAGACGATCCTCTGGGAGGAGGGAGTCGAGCGAGCCAGCACGAGCTTCAGCCGCATCCTCACGTGCCGCGGCGTCGAGGCGGAGGCGTCGCTCTCCTTCGCCGGCCTCTCGGATCTCGTCGGTGACGCGTTTGAGGAAGCGGCGCCGTCCCTCGTCCCACCACGCAGACGCGCGCTCGAGATCGCCCTTCGACTCGTCGAGCCAGGCGAGGACGCACTCGACGCGCACACGATCGGGCTCGCAGTGCTCGACCTGCTCACGACTCTCTCGGAGCAAGGCGCTGTGCTCGTCGCGCTCGATGACCTCCAGTGGCTCGACCAGTCCTCGGCGGGCGTCCTGCAGATGGCGCTCCGGCGCCTACGGGCCAACCCTGTTGGCTTACTCGCGACGCTTCGCAGAGCGCCGGGCATCGCGGTGTCGTCCGAGTTCGAGCGCGCGTTTTCCGAGGAACGGTTCGCGCAGCTCGAGCTGCGGCCGCTGAGCGTCGGTGCGCTCCACCGGCTGCTCCAGGAGCGGCTCGGGCTCGAGCTGACACGACCGGAGCTGGCGCGCGTACAAGAGGCGACAGCGGGGAACCCGTTCTTCGCGCTCGAGCTCGGGCGCGAGCTCGTTCGCACCGGTACGCGACCATCTCCCGGCCAGGCGCTGCGCGTGCCTGAGAGCCTTCGCGAGCTGCTCGGCGACCGGCTCGCGCGGCTCCCGGCAGAGGTCGTCGATGTCCTGCTCCAGGTGGCCGCGCTCGCACGGCCGACTGTGGAGCTCGTGGCGGCCACCTACGGAGATCGCGAGCGCGTGCTCGAGGCGCTCGAGGCGGCGATCGGCGAAGGCGTCGTTGCACTCGAAGACGCCGCGTATCCGCTTCGTCCACCCGCTCGTCGCTTCCATCTGTTATGAGCAAGCACCTGTGTGGAAGCGTCGCGCGGTACACCGTGCGCTCGCCTCCGCCGTAACCGATGTCGAGGAGCGCGCCCGTCACCTCGCCCTCGCAGCGGAAGAGCCGGAAGCATCCATCGCCGCCGAGCTGGAGCATGCGGCGGAGCAGGCGGCGGGGCGTGGCGCGCCGATGGCGGCGGCCGAGCTCTACGAGCTTGCCGCCGAGCTCACCCCCGACGACGGTCCCGACTCTCGGCGACGTCGACTGCTCGCAGCGCGGTTCCTACGCCTCGCGGGAGACGTCGATCGCGCCTTCGCGGTCCTGCGCGAGCTCCGAGACGCAGGCGCCCTCGGGCGTCGAGCGTGGCGACGTCCTCTTCGAGCTGGCACTCACGCAGCGAGGCACGACGGCGGAGCTGGAAGAGCAGTGCAACGAGGCGCTCGCCGTGGTCGGCGACGACGATGCTCGCGCGTCTCGAATCCTCGCCGTGCGGGCGGGTCATCATCTGCTCGAAGCCGACGTGTCGGCAGCGCTCGACTCCATCCGGGAGGGCCTCGAGCGCGCGGAGCGTACGGGTGACCCGGCGCTCGTCGCGCAGGTGATCGCGTACGCGGGTCAGGTCGAGACGTACCACAACGAGATCACACCTGGTCTCCTCGAGCGGGGGATCGAGATCGAGGACGAGCTCGGGCTCGAGCTCGAATGGAACCTCAGCCCACGGTACGTGCTCGGCCGCCGTCTCATGCGCATGGGGGCTGTCGACGACGCTCGGGCCGTGCTCGAGCGATTCGCGGCGGAGGCACACGACCGCGGGGACGAGGTGAGCCGTGCAGATGGCCCTCTGGTCCCTCGCGATGGTCGAGTGGCTCGCCGGCCGCTGGGAGGAAGCCTCGGCGCACGCGGCGCGTCGCCTACGAGCTCACTGTCCAGACCCAGCACCCGCACGCCCAGTACTGGGTCGGGAGGGCGAAAGCGCTCCTCGAGGCCGATCTCGGCCTCGTCGACGAGGCGCGCGCGACGGCGGAAGAGGCCCTCTTCCACGCTCGCGTCGGGAGCGAGCTGTACACGAACGTCGCCGAGGCCGTGCTCGGGCGCGTAGAGCTCATGCTCGGAAACCTCGAGGCCGCCGGCGGCCGCCTGCGCGAGCTCCCGGGGCGCCTCGTCACCGGCGGGATGAACGACCCAACGTTTCCCCTCTGGGCGGACTTGTTCGAAACGCTGGCGGGCCTCGGAGACGTCGACCGTGCCCGTACGCACCTCGAGCAGTACGCGATTGCCGTCGACCAGCTCGAGAGCCCGCTCGCACGGGAGTATCGCCAACGATGCCGCGGACTCGTTGCGGCAGCCGGAGGCGACCTCGATTCGGGGTTCGAGGCGTTCGAGCTCCTGCTCCAGGAGCAGCCCGATCCCCCCTGGCCGTTCGAACGCGCGCGGACGCGTCTTGTCCTCGGCACAACCCGGCGGCAGGCGCAGCAGAAGCGCGCTGCCCGCGAGGCATATCGAGGCGGCCATCGCGACGTTCGATCAGCTCGGCGCCGTGCTCTGGGCGGAGAAGGCGAACAGCGAGCTACGAAGGATCAGTGGCCGTCGAGCACCATCCGAGGCTCTCACGGAAACCGAGCACCGCGTTGCTTCGCTTGCTGCCGAAGGACAGACGAACAAGGAGATCGCAGCCGCGCTCTACATGGGCGCGAGCACCGTCGAGGCGCACCTCTCGCGTGTGTATCGCAAGCTCGGGATCCGCTCTCGGGTCGGTCTGAAGGACGCGCTGGCCGTCGACGCGGCTGCCGTCAACACGAGGGACGGAGCCGCTCAACCCTAGGGTCTTGCGGGTATCGAGCCACCGGCCCTACGCCCTAGCGTGGGTCGCATGGTCTACGTCGTCGAACGCTACTCCCCCGAGCTTCTCCGTTCCGACCTCCTAGGCGGGCTTGCACGCCTCGCAGCGATGGAGGAAGACGAGCTGGAGCAGTCGGGAGTGCGCTACCTCGGCTCGACCATCGTCCTGGGGGACGACGCCTGTTTCTGCCAGTTCGAAGGACCCACCGAGGCCGCAGTGGCCGAGGCGAACCGGCGAGCGGGCATCCCCTTCGATCGGATCGTGCTCGCAGTCACCGTCAACCCGAAAGGAGAACCACGATGAGCATGCCGACCACCATCCCCGCAACCGTCCAGATCAAGCGGACGAATCTCATCGGTCTCGTCGCACTCGCTGCCCTTCTCGCAGCTCTCGTGACCGCCGTCGTGCTCGAGCTCGCCGTCGGAACGCGGAGCGAAAGCGCCGCGGCGTCCGCGCCGGCCGCTGTCCAGAGCGGGTCGCCCGAGGAGCAGAGCGTTGGCACGTACCTGTTCGGAGCCGCCGGTCCACAGACGGCTGCCGAGCGCCAGGCAGTGCGTGACTACCTCGCCGTCGCATCGCTGCCGATGTCCCCGACCGAGGCGAAGAGCATCGGCTTCTACCTCTTCGGGACGTCGGAAGCGCTGAACCATGGACAGCGGAGCGCCGTCCGCAACTACTGGCTCGGCGCGTCGTCACCCGCTTCGACTCCCGTGCAGGCGAACGGCCCCTCGGCCACCGAAGCCAGCAGCATCGCGACGTACCTGTTCGGCCACTCCGCTTCGCTCACGCCGGAGCAGCGACGAATGGTCGGCTACTACTGGCTCGCCGCTGCCTCTGGACCTCGGTGAGGCGGATCCGACCGATCCAATCGGAAGGCCGCGCGGCCCTCGCCACGCGGCCTTCCGCGCATTGATGCGATATGACACGACCCGCACACGCCACGATGACCCGAGCAGACCCTCACCCCACCCGCAGCCTTGCGAGCCCATTCGACGTCGCAGTGCCCCGAGGCTGCACGGGATGGAAAGAGATGTACCCGTACTACACGCGGTTTGGCGACGAGCGGCGGCGGTTCGACGAGGAACGCTTCTGGTTCCTCGAGGGAATCCACATGCCGGAGCCGCTCTACCCCTTCGACGCGATGACGTTCGATCTCGCCGTCGTCGCGCTGAACCAGGCGAGCTCGCGCCTCTTCGCCATCCCGCCCTCGCTCGGCGTCGAGTACCGCATCCTTGGGGGGTACGTCTACGACAGCCCCAACTCGATCACCGACGAAGCGCTGCTCACGCGACGGGAAGCGCAGTTCGCGCGTCGCGCCGGCTACTACTACGGCCACTGGGACGAGCTGTACGCCCGCTGGCGCGAGAAGGTCGAGACAGCGACGGACGAGCTTCGCGCGCTCGACCGTGCCGGAGCTCGGTGAGCTCGAAGACGAGTCCATCGTCACGGAAGGGCGGGGGCTGGGCACGACGTACGAGCTGTTCCTCGCGTTCGACCGATTGCTCGAGAGCGTCGATCGCATCTTCCAGTACCACTTCGAGTTCCTCAATCTCGGCTACGCCGCATACCTCGTCTTCTACGAGTACTGCCGGGCTGCATTCCCGGACATCTCCGACCAGACGATCGCGAAGATGGTCTCCGGGGTCGACGTGCTCGTGCTCCGACCCGACGAAGAGCTCCGGCGCCTCGCTGGGCGCGCGGTCGAGCTCGGCGTCGCCGACGCAGTGGAAACGGGAGGCACCGAGGTCGAGCTGGCGGCTCGACTGGCCGGAAGCCGCGAGGGCCGCAAATGGCTCGACGACTTCGAGGCCACGAAGGATCCGTGGTTCTACTTCTCGTGCGGTACGGGTGTCTTCCACCACCATCACCGCTCCTGGATCGACGACGCGACGTTCCCGATCGCGATCATCGGCTCGTACGTCGCACGCCTTCGAGCCGGCGAGGACATCGCGCGACCTGCGGCGGCGATCCTCGCGGAGCGCGAGCGTGTGACGCGCGAGCACCGAGAGCTGCTCGCAGAAGACCGCCGTGTGCAGTTCGACGAGAGCCTCGCGGTCGCGCGCATGGTCTTCCACTACGTCGAGGATCACAACTTCTACATCGACCACCGCTATATGACGATCTTCTGGAACAAGGTCCGGGAGTTCGGCGCGCTCCTCGCGAGGCACGGATTCCTCGTCGACGCCGAGGATGTCTTCTACCTGCGGCATGACGAGATCCGCACCGCTCTCGCAGAGCTCAGGCTCAGCTGGAGCACCGCCGGCGCAGGCAGCCCGCGCGGCCCTGCCTACTGGCCACCCCTCGTCGAACGCCGCCGGGCGATCTACGAGGCGCTCCGACGGTGGTCACCGCCGCCGGCCCTAGGGCATGCGCCGGACGAGATCACGGAGCCGTTCACCGTGATCTTCTGGGGGATCACGACCGAGCGCGTCCAGGAGTGGCTCGCGAACTCCGACGGCGGCGCGATGCTCCGCGGCGTGCCCGGGTCTCCGGGCGTCGCCGAGGGCCGCGCGCGCGTCGTCTTTCGTCCCGACCAGCTCCACGACCTCGAGGACGGCGAGATCCTCGTCGCACCCACGACGTCGACGAGCTGGACGCCCGTCTTCGGCACGATTGCCGCCGCCGTCCTCGACGTCGGCGGGATGATGTGCCATGCAGCGATCGTCGCGCGCGAGTACGGCCTTCCCGCCGTCGTCGGGACCGGGAACGGCACCAAGCGGATCGCGACGGGAGACCGCATTCGCGTCGACGCCGACAAAGGCGTCGTGACGATCCTCGACTAGCTCCCTAGGCGACGCCTGCCTTCGTCCTCCAGCCCTCGGCGTACTACGTGCGCGCGACCTCGGAGTACGGCACGGGCTGACGATCGCGCGGATCTCGGCCTGACTGTGGCGCTCGACGACGGGCTTCTCCGAGCCGCCGTCCTCCTCGCCCCACACCAGCGTCAGCTCGCGCCGACCGGCACGTCGACGTCGACGTAGCCGAGCGAGAGCATCGATCGCTCGTTGTAGCTGTAGCCGGAGAACGTCGAGAGCCCGACGAGCTCGCCCTCGTGGAGCAGCTTGTCGTGCGGCCACGTCGAGTAGTTCGAGAGCGGCAGGTTGATGTATTTCGCCGCGTCGCCCTTCTCGAACAGCGAGCCCATGGCGCTCGCGACGTCCTCGCCATTCCAGGCGAGCGTCACCTTGCGCCGCTTCGGCTCGTCGCCCATCGCCTCGAGCGCCTCGCGCCCGACGAAATCGTGGTCGAACTTCACGAACGGCCAGTAGCCGAGCTCGTGCGGCGTCGCGTAGTACTCGGAGATGTCGTCCGCGTAGTAGCTGCCGCCGATCGAGCCGGTGCCCTCGTAGCCCTCTGCCGGAAGCCACTCGCGATACGGCTTCAGCTCGTCGCCGGTGAAGATCGCGGGCAGCGGGCACGGGATCCAGCCCGACTCGAGCGTGTTCGTGGCATAGACGCGCGAGCCGACCTGGCAGAGCCCGTAGTCCTTGCCTGCCTCGACGATCGCCGCGCGGACGTCCTCCATCTCCTCCCACGGCCCGAACAGCTCGAGCCCGGGCACGCCGGACATGCCGTGGTGGAGCGCGCGCACCTTCTTGCCCGCGATCGTGATCTCGCCGAGGTTGAAGAACTTGATCTCGGGCAGCGGCCCGCCGTTCGCCTTCGTCAGCACCTCGAGCGCCGTCGGCCCCTGCACCTGGAAGCGGTAGATCTTCCGCCGCCCGGTCGGGTTCGCGGCTGTCCGCTCGTCGCGGTCGAGAGTGACGTCGAAGTCGCCCGTCTCGGCGTGGTACTGCACCCAGTTGTGGGCTGAGGGGCGGCCGACGAGGTTGACGCGGTTCTCGTCGAGGAAGAAGAGGATCGCGTCGCCGATCACGTAGCCGTCGTGGTTACAGGCGACGAACTGCTTCGCCTTGCCGACCTGGAAGTTCTCGAACGTGTTGACGCCGAGCGAGGAGAAGAGCTTCACGACATCGGGGCCCTCGACGTAGAGGTCGGTCATGTGGTGCGTCTGGTCGAACAGAGCCGACGTCTCGCGCCAGGCGACCTGCTCGTCCATCCAGTTCGAGAACTCGCTCGGGACGCCCGGATAGACGTACGGCCCGATCTGGGAGTTCCGGGCCATGTCCATGGCGTTGCCGACCGCCTGGATCTTCGCTTCCAAGCTCTCGTAGCTCATCTCGCTCCTCCTCGACTCGAGAACGTCTGGGATCGATCGTAGTCCACTGCCTCGTGCTCCGTCCGCTTCGCGTCCTGCCAGCGCCACGTGTCGAGCAGGCGGTTGAACGTCACGTAGTGAAAGCCCTCCAGCCCGAGCTCCGGGTCGCCCATCCGTGGCGCGAGGGCGTCGTAGAGCCGGTCGGCCGACGACTTCGAGAGGCGGAACAGGCTCCGGATGCCGCCCTGCTTTCGCAGGTAGCGAAGCGACGGCCCGACGCCGACGCGCGCGGAGATCTCGAGCAGGCGACGGCGGTCGACCATGCCCGGGATGGAGACGTGCACCGGCTGGCGGATGCCCTCGCCGCGGATCGACTCCACCCAGCTGACGAGCACGCTTCGGGTCGTAGCAGAGCTGCGTCGCGATGTAGTCGGCGACGGGGCTCTTCTCGCGAAGCGCCGCCGCGAGCGACGCGTCGTCGACGAGCGGATGGCCCTCCGGATAGCCGGCGATGCCGATCGTCGCGGGGCGCTGCGCGTGCTCGACGAGCACGGGCAGGAGCTCGAGCGCGGACGAGTACGGCCCCTCGGGCGGCGTCGCATCGCCGCCGACGACGAATGCGTCGGAGACGCCCGCCTCGGCAAGCGCACCGAGCACCTCGTCGAGATGCTCGCGGCTTCGCACCATGCGCGACGCGAGGTGCATCGTCACCGTGTGGCCGAGCGTCCGGAGTCGCGTCGACACGCCCACCGTGTCGTCGAGCGTGTGCGTGGGCGAGGCGGTCACCGTCAGCCACGCGCGCTCCGGGAGCTCGGCCGCTTCCGCCTCGCCCTTGCCGAACGGCAGGATCTCGTAGCGCGCTACGGCCGTCATGCCGACCCAAGATCCGGCGTGCCGTACTTGTGAAAGCTCTCGATCGTCTGGACGCCCCAGTACTGGCCGCGCGCGCGCTCGGCCTGCGTCCACGTGATCGGCTCGAAGTCCGGGTCGTAGACGAAGTAGCCGCCCGTCGTCACCTCGATCCGGTTCCCGCCCGGCTCGAAGCCGTAGAGGAAGAAGCCCTGTGCGACGCCGTGCTTCGAGGGCGCCGCCTCGATCGGGACGTCGGCGTCGACGAAGACATCGGCCGCGCGCAGACATTCCTCGCGCGTGTCGACCCAGAACGCCAGGTGGTGGAGACGGCCGCTCGCGCCGTACGCGTCCGCGACGTAGATCAGCTCGTGGGCCGCGATCGAGAGGCTCATCCAGGCGCCGCCCTCCGTCCCGTCGTCCATCTCGATCCGCTCGTAGAGCCGATAGCCGAGCACGTCCTGCGCGAAGACGCGGTTGGCGCGGACGTCCGCGGCGAGCACGTTCACGTGGTCGAGCCGCTTCACCGCACAGCCGCGACCGACGTAGCGCTGCGGCTGATTCCGCCACGACGGCCTCAGGTGCTCCGGCGGCTCGTAGCGCTCGGCGTCGTAGAAGAGCTCGAAGACGTGGCCGTCGGGGTCCGTGAAGCGGTAGGCGCGGCCATGGCCGACGTCGCCGTCGATCCACCCCTGCCCGAGCTCCGTCTCCTCGATCGCGGCGACACGCCGCTCGAGCGCCTCCGGGCTCCAGGCGCGCAGCGCGACATGGCCGATGCCCGCCTGGGGCGCCTCCGTCAGCTCGAGGCTGTAGCGGAGGTAGTCGCCCCAGCCGCGGAGGTAGACGGACTGGCCCTCGCGCGCCTCCTCCTCCATGCCGAGCACGTCGACGAAGAAGCGAAGGCTCTCCTCCGGCTTCGGCGTCAGAAGCTCGGCATGCGCGATGCGCGCGACGTCGTGCATCGGCTCCGTCATCGCTCGACCAGCGCCCGCAGGCCGTCGAGGTCGTAGGACAGCCCGCCCGCCTGGAGCTTCGCCCGCTTCTCGCGCTCACGCTCGGCGCGCTCGCGGGCTGCCGCCAGCACCTCGTCGACGCGCGCCTGCGGGACGACGACGGCGCCATCCGCGTCGAGCACGACGACGTCGCCCTGGTTGATCGTCGCGCCGGCGACCGTGACCGGAACGCCGATCTCGCCCGGAGTCGTCTTCGCGGCGCCGCTCACGCGGACGTAGCGCGACCAGATCGGCAGGCCGAGCTCTGCGAGCTCCTCCACGTCGCGGACGGCCGCGTCGACGAGCAACGCCGCGACGCCCTTCACCTGCGCCTGCGTCGCGATCAGCTCGCCGACGAGCGCGACAGGCGCCGGCTCCGGCATCGTCAGGACGAGCACCTCGCCGGCCTCCGCCTCCGCGACGGCCGCGTGCACCATCAGGTTGTCGTTCTGCGCGCAGCGCACGGTGCGCGCGGGCCCGGCAGCGCGAGATCCGGGCACGACCTGGACGAGCGGCACGTCGACGACCGGCGAGCGGGCAGCCGCCTCGTGCACGGTCGCCGACCCGAGCCTGGCCAGCTCGGCGTAGACGTCGGTCACAGCGCGTCCACGACCTGCGGCGTCACGCGCATGAACGCCTCCGCGAACTTGATCGACGCGTTCCCGGACGACCGCCGCGCGTGGTTTCCTCGCTGCTCGGCGCGCTGGTCGTAGTACGTCCGGAGGTAGGCCTGCGCCTTCATCTCCTCCATCGCCGCTCGCTTCTGCTCGATCACGGCCGTGATGTCGACGAACGTCGTCGGCGTGAAGTTGCAGAGCTCCGGCTGGTGCGGCTCGAACAGGAGCAGCTCGGGCGGGTCGATCGTCTCGAACGCGCTCGCGACACCCGCGCCCGCGGCGAGCGCGCGCGCCCGCTCGACGGCATGGAACGTGATCGCGTGATCCGGGTTGAACGGGTCGCGGTCCGTGTGCGTGACGAGGACGTCGGGCTTTGTGGCTCCGGATCCGGTCGCCGAGCGCGATCAGCGCCTCGGCCCCGATCTCGAGGGGGTAGTCGCCGAGATCGAGGCATTCGAAGGTCGCGCCGAGCGCGGCCGCCGCGCGCTCCGCCTCGCCGTGACGGATCTCCTTCACGCGCTCGACCGTCTGCCCGGCCTCCTTCCAGAGCTCGCCCGACTCGCCCTGCTCGCCGTAGGAGAGAGCGAGCACGAGCGCCTCGCCGCCGGTCGAGGTCGTGACGGCGATCGCACCGCCGGCGCGCCAGACGAAGTCGGCGCTGTGCGCTCCTACGACGAGAAGCTTCCTCACGCGTCGCCGGCCAGCCGCCGCGAGTGGACGACGATCATCTCGCGCACCTCGTCCTCGTCGAACGCGGCCTCGAGCAGCCGGTCGGCCCAGATTGCGAGCCCATCCTCGACGGCCGGGTAGTCGGGGTTCCCACAGTCGCTGGAGAAGATGGTTCGCTCGACGCCGACCGCGCGCACGCCGTCGAACACGTGCTCCCAGGTCGTCTTGCCGCTGTGCGGCGTCGTCAGGCAGCGCTCGACGACGCAGCCGCGCTCGGCGAGCGCGACCTGGTCCTCGATCGAGAAGCTCTGCGCCGGGAACTCGGGGTGCGTGACGACGACGTCCTTCACCCCCTCCTCGAAGGCGCCGTCGACGACCGCGAATGCGTCGTCGCGGCCGAGGTGCCCGGTCGCAAGGATCAGGTCGTGGCGTGCGATCGCCCGCAGCACGTTGCGCGTCTCCGGCAGGAGCTCACCGTCGGCGTCTGTGACCTCGACCGCCTCGACGCTGAGGCCGAGCTCGCGCAGCTCGTGCTGGAGCCTGGCCCAGAGCGGCACGTTGTCGCCGGGCTGAGGCTCCGTGCGGCCAGCGGTCTCGGCCGGCGAGTCGACGGTTGGCATCCAGATGATCCGCGCGCCTTCGCGGGCCGCGATCTCGACCGCGACGGCGTTCATGCCGCCGACCGCGCTGTTGAGCGTCAACGTGCCGATCGCCCGCACGCCCGGCACAGCCGCCGACACGATCTGCGCCCGCTCGGCGGTCGACGTGTAATGGGACTTGAGCCCGAAGCCGGCCAACCCGACCTCGGCAAACCTCCGCGCGAGCGTGATGTCGTCGATGCGCCGCTTCGGGACGTCGGGGGCGACGTGCACGTGGAGGTCGTACGCGCCCTTGACGAGCGTCCTCGCCCGCTCGCTCGGTCGGGCCTCCACCGCGGGCTCGGTCGCCATCGTTCGCAACCCTATCGCCCGCCCTCTGCCAACCCAATTTGGGCCAGCTCGGCGAGCACGGCCGCGCTCGCGTTCGTGATCCGAGGTTCGACGTCGAGGTCGACGAGAAGATCACGGGCCGCCTCCATCTCGTCGACCCGGCGGGCCGCGTGGGCGCGGCTGCCGGTGACGAGCCGGTCGAGGAGGGGGCGACCGATGACGGCGGCGAGCTGCTCCTCGAGCCACGGCTCGCGCTCCGCTTCGCGCGCCGCGGCGAGGCTTTCGAGCGCCGACGCGGCCAGCCCTTTCATGAACACCGAACGGAGGAGCTTCATCGTCGCCGCGTCCCCGGACCGCTCGGAGACGACCTCGACGGGCATCCCGAGCGGCGTGAGCAGGTCGGCGAACCGCTGCGCGCCGGGCCCCGACGCGAGCGCCGGCGTCTCGAGGCCGCGGTCGGGCACCGCGCCGAGGAGCGCGACGTCGGCGAAGCGCTCTCCGACGAGCTCGCCGAGCTCCTCCTTCAACTTCGGCCCGGCGGTGTTCAGATCGGCGTAGACGCACTCCTCGCCAAGCGCGGCGAGTGCGGCTTCGGCCGCCGTGCGGGCGACGCTCGCGGCGTTCACGCTGAGGACGAGGTCGGCGCCGGCGACCGCGACCTCGGCGGACTCGGCCGTCCCGCCGCGAGCGGGGTCCGGGTCGTAGCCGCGCACGTCGACGCCTGAAGCCGTGAGGTCGGCGGCGAGGCGGCTTCCCGCCTCACCGAGCCCGAGCACCGCTGCAGCGCCAACGCCCACGTTCGGCTCGAAGTAAAACAGGATTGTTGACGATCTTCGCAACGATGCGGCAGTATGCTGCCGCCGATGGCCACGAGCTCGAGCTATGACGCCCTCCGCGAGGCGATCGTGCGGGGCGCGATCGCGCCGAACGCGCGCCTGATCGAGGCCGACGTGAGCACGGAGTTCGCGATGTCGCGCGGCGACGTGCGGACGGCGCTGATCCGGCTCGAGCAGGAGGGCCTCGTCGTCCGCGAGCCGCATCGCGGCGCTCGCGTGCGGCCGGTCTCGGACGAGGAAGCGATCGAGATCCTCGAGGCCCGCGCCGTGCTCGAAGGGCTCGCCGTGCGCTTGACGGCCGAGCGGATCGACGACATCGGCGGCGCGCGCCTCCGGGCATGCCTATCCCGTCAGCGAGAGCTGCTCGAACACGGCGACCTGCTCGGCGCGTCCGACGCGAACGCCGACCTCCACGCGACGCTGCTCGAGCTGTCCGGGCACGACACGGCGCTCCGCCTGATCCACGCCTTGAACTCGCAGAGCGTGCGCTACCAGTACCGGACGATCCTGATTCCGGGCCGGTCTGCCGCCTCGGTCGCCGAGCACACGGCGATCGTCGACGCTGTCGTCGACGGCGACCCCGACCGGGCCGAGATCGCCATGCGCACCCACCTCTTCAACGTGGCTCAGGCCCTGCGGCAGGGGCTCCTGCCGGGCGGCATCGACAGTGCAAGCCGCGGTGTCCTCTGACGACGAAGGAGACGTGATGCCTCGCAGCCTCGAAGACGTGCTGGCCGGCACGCCCAGCACGGTCGACATGCTCCGCAATGCCAAGGCGGGACCGAACGTCTACCCGGGGGTCCCGGCAGAGTTCACGAACTGGCGGGACGAGCAGCTCGCCTGGCAGAACACGTGCGTCCTCTTCGACCAGTCGTTCCACATGGCCGAGCTGGCCGTGACGGGCCCCGACGCGCTCGCGCTTCTCTCCGGGCTCGCCGTCAACAGCTTCGACGGCTTCGTACCGGGCAAGGCCAAGCACTTCGTCCCCTGCACGCCCGAGGGATACGTGATCGGCGACGTGATCCTCTTCGGTATGGCTGAGGACACGTACAACCTCGTCGGCCGCGCGCCGGCGCTCAACTGGGTCACGTTCCACGCCGAGACCGGCGACTTCGACGTGTCGGTCGAGCTCGACCAGCGCACGGCGCTCCGCACCGACGGAAGGCGGAACCACTACCGGTTCCAGGTGCAAGGGCCAAACGCGATGCAGCTGACCGAGAAGGCGCTCGGCACGGCCCCTCCCGAGCTGAAGTTCTTCAACCTCACACACGTGACGATCGCCGGGAAGGACGTCGGCGCGCTTCGCCACGGGATGGTCGGACAGCCCGGCTGGGAGCTGTTCGGGCCGTGGGAGGACCGCGACGCCGTCCTCGAGGCTCTGCTCGACGCAGGCGAGGAGTTCGGCCTGCGACGGGCCGGCGGGCGCGCGTACTCGTCGAACACGCTCGAGTCGGGCTGGATCCCGTCGCCGCTGCCTGCTGTCTACTCCGGCGAGGGCACAAAGGCGTATCGCGAGTGGCTGCCCGCCACGGGCTACGAGGCGAACGCGTCGATCGGCGGGAGCTTCACCTCTGACGAGATCGAGGACTACTACCTGACGCCCTGGGATCTCGGCTACGGGAGCTACGTGAAGTTCGACCACGACTTCATCGGTCGGGAGGCGCTCGAGGGCATGGCCGACGCCGACCATCGCCGCAAGGTCACGCTCGCGATCGACAACGACGACGTCACGCGCACGATCGGGACGATGTTCCAGAAGACGGACCGTGCGAAGTTCATGGACTGGCCCTCGGCCGTCTACTCGATGCACCCGTACGACCGCGTCACGGTCGACGGCGAGACCGCCGGCCTGTCGACCTGGATCGGCTACAGCGCGAACGAGGGCAGGATGCTCACGCTCGCGATTCTTGACGCCGAGCACGCAGAGCCCGGCCTCGAGGTCACGCTCGTCTGGGGCGAGGAGGACGGTGGTACGGAGAAGACGACGGTCGAGCCGCACGTGCAGACGGAGCTGAGGGCGGTCGTCTGCCCCGCGCCGTACGTCGAGACCGCGCGCACGGAGTACCGCGCGACAAAGACGACGGCGTAGGCCGGGCTACTAGCTGGCGACCTCGGTGTGCTCGCCGAGGTAGCTCGCGATCAGCAGGTGATGGTCCCGTCGCAGCTCCTCTGCAGGCTTGTGGAGCACGACGTCGCCGTGCGCGAGGACGTATCCACGGTTCGCGACCTCGAGCGCAAGGTGCACGTGCTGCTCGACGAGCAGCACCGCGCAGCCGGACTCCTGCGCGTAGTCGCGCACGATCGGCAGCAGCGACTCGACGATCACCGGCGCGAGGCCGAGCGAGAGCTCGTCGAGGAGCAGGACGTGCGGATTGCGCGCAAGGGCCCGGCCGATCGCGAGCATCTGCTGCTCACCGCCCGACAGGAGGCCGGAGCGACGCTGCCGCAGCTCCTTCAGCTTCGGGAAGTACGTGTAGGCGAGCTCCTCGTCGAGCCGTTCTCCGCGGTGCCCGAGGCGAAAATGCTCGGCGACCGTCAGGCCGAAGAAGATTCCCCGGCCCTCGGGCACGTGCGCGATGCCGTTGCGCGCGCGGGCGCTCGGAGACATCGAGACGAGGTCGCGGCCGTCGAGCAGGACGCGCCCGCTGACCGGCTTGACGATCCCCGAGATCACGCGCAGGGTCGTCGTCTTTCCGGCGCCGTTGGCGCCGAGCAGGGCGACGACCTCGCCGGCGTCGACCGTGAGGCTCACGTCGCGGATCACAGCGGCCTGGTCGTAGCCCGCCGTCAGCCCTTCGATCTGGAGCACCTCGCTCACGTGGCCGCTCCGGCATCGACGCCGAGCTCGGCGGACACCTCCGCGGCGGCGGCGCCGAGGTACGCGCTGATCACCTTGGGGTCGGCGCGGACGACGTCAGGCGTGCCGTGCGCGATCACCTCGCCGAACTCGAGCACGACGACGTAGTCGGAGATCGAGAGCACGAGGCCCATGTCGTGGTCGACGAGCAGCATCGTCGTGCCGTGATCGGCGATCTCGCGAAGGTGACGGCCCAGCGCCTCGCTCTCGATCGTGTCGAGGCCGGCGGCCGGCTCGTCGAGACAGAGGAGACGCGGCGACGCTGCGATCGCGCGGGCGACGCCGACGAGCTTCCGGTGCGCCTGCGAGATCTCGTGCGGCATCAGGTCGCTCAGCCCGTCGAGCTCGAAAAGCTTGAGCGCCTCGTCCGCGTGGGCTCCTCCGTCGCTCGGCTTCGAGAACGCCTCGCGCGTGGCGGCCCAGCCGGACAGGTGCTGCGCCGAGACGGCGATGTTCTCACGCACGGTGAGGTCGTCGAAGAGCTCGATCGACTGCCAGGTGCGCGCGAGGCCGAGGCGCGCCCGCGTGTGTGGCGCCACACCCGCGAGATCTCGTCCGTCGAGCAGAACGGCTCCCCGGTAGCTGACGAAGCCGGAGATCGCGTCGATGAAGGTCGTCTTCCCGGCGCCGTTCGGCCCGATCAGGCCAACGAGCTGCCCGGGCTCGATCCGCAGGTCGACATCGACGAGAGCACGGACGCCGCCGAAGCTGACAGACAGCGATCGAGCCTCGAGGATCGGCGTCATTCCGCTACCCTCCGCGTCCCGATCGTGATGGCGAGACGATTACCAGGATCATCAACAATATGTTGAACAGTCGTCTCCAAAGGTGTTACTGTCGCCTCGCTGCGACCGGTCAAACAACCATATATGGAAGAGACGGGAGGTCACGGATGTCGATCTCACCCTCGCCCGGACCGAGCGAACGTGCTCGTGGACGTCGGGCGATCGTAGCCTTTAGTGCTCTCGTAGTAGCTCTCGCGGTCTCGCTCCCCGTTGCCTTCGGCGGGGCGACGGTCTCTACTGCTGCGGTCACCAACTACGCGAAGTTCGTCGGTGTCACGCCCGGCAAGGCGAATCCGAAGCTGAAGCCGGTGGTCATCGGCCTGGTCAACCTCCAGGGCGGACAGGTTCAGGTCGGGCCGCTGTGGACGCCCGCCGTCGAGACGGCCGTCAAGTACGCGAACGCCCAACTCCGCGGCGCGGGCGGTCACCCGATCATCCTGAAGAAGTGCTTCATCAAGACCTCGGAGGAGGAAGGCACGAAGTGCGGCCAGCTGATGGCGAACGACAAGCGCGTCTCCGTCGTCCTCTGGGGCGGAATCGTCATCGGCAACCAGTCGTTCTACTCCGCTCTCGGCAAGAAGCCCGTCGTCGGTGGCGTGCTGGTGCATCCGATCGACGAGGCCTCCAAGCAGACGTTCGGCCTCTTCGGCGGGAACACGTCCGTGCTCAGCCCGTACGGGACGTTCGCGCGCGACGTGCTGCACGCAAAGACGGCTGCGGTCGTCTACCCGACGATCCCGGGCATTGCGGAGGCAGGCGTCGCGATCGTCGCCGCAATGAAGAAGGCCGGCCTGTCGGTGAAGCAGGTCAGCTACGACCCCAACTCGACCGACCTCGTCGGCCCGATCACGGCGGCCGGTGGTCAGAGCGCCGATGTGTTCGTCGTGCAGGACGTCGCCTCCGGGTGCGTCAACATGGCGAAGGCGCTCGCACAACTTCACCTCACGCAGAAGGTGCTCACGAACCCACTCTGCCTCGACCCGCGCGTGGCCGCGGGCCTCGGCGGCGACTATCCAAAGGGGTGGACGTTCGCAATCGCGTCGTCGCTCGGCTTCGACCTGACGGACAAGAGCGTTCCGCCCTTCCTCAAGGTCTTCAAGAAGTACGCGGCGGACCCGAAGATCGTGGCCGACCCGTGGTCACCGGTCGGCTTCGGCCAGACGCTGACGCTGATCAAGTGGCTGAACAAGATCGGCTACAAGCACATCACGCCCGCTGCGGTCACCAAGCAGGCGAAGCTCGAACGCGGCCCGGTGCCCATGGGCGCCCCGACCGTGAAGTGCGGCAAGTACCCCGCGATCCCGGGGGACTGCAACGACCAGACGCAGTTCTTCGAGTACCAGGGGGCAGGAAAGTTCAAGCGGGTCTCGGGCTGGCTCAAGCCACCCGGTCAGTAGGCAACTTCGACCAGTTCAGAGTGCTCTTGCAGCGGGCCCAGCCTTCCGGTTGGGCCCGCTCGCGAGGGCACTAGGGTACGCACGTGAGCACGGACGAGATCCAGCAGATCTGGCAGTTCGCCCTGCTCGGCCTGGGCATCGGGGCGCTGATCGCCGGGATCGCCCTCGGCATCGTCCTCTTCTATCGCGGCTCGGGCGTGATCAACCTCGCCACCGGCGCGATCGCGATGTTCGCCGGCTTCACGTACTACACGCTGCGTTCGGGCACGTTCGGCGGCGGGGAGATTCGCGAGCTCACCTTCTCCCCGCTCGGTACGGGCTGGGCGCTCGTGGCGACCTTCGCCATCATCATCGCCTTCGGCGTCCTGATGGAGTTGCTCGCCTTCCGACCGCTCCAGGCCGCATCGCCGCTCGCGAAGCTCGCGGCGTCGCTCGGCGTCCTGCTCACCCTTCAGGCATCCGCTCTCGTTGTCTTCGGTGACACTCCGAAGCCCCAGCCACCGGTGCTGCCCTCGAACCACCAGGTGACGGTCTTCGGGTCGGACGTGGGGCTCGACCGGTTGCTCATGGGGGCAATCGTGATCGGAGCCGCGATCGTGCTCGCGGCGCTCTACCGCTGGAGCCGGTTCGGTCTCGCGACCCGGGCAGCGTCGGAGGACGAGGTCTCCGCGACGCTCGCGGGACTCTCGCCGAACAGCCTCTCGATGATCAACACGGTCCTCGCCTGCGTCGTCGCCGGCGGGCTCGGGATGCTCGCCGCCTCGGTCACGACGCTCTACTGGCAGACATTGCCGCTCTACATCATTCCCGCGCTCGCAGCGGCGCTGTTCGCACGCTTCACCTCGTTCGGGATCGCCTGCGGAGTCGGTCTCGCGCTCGGGATGGCGCAGTCGGTGCTCCTCTACTACGTGGCGCCGAAGCCATGGTTCCCGACCGACCACACGCCTTCGGGCAACTTCGCGCTGCCCGGCGTCTGGGACCTGTTCGTGTTCCTCGTGATCGTGGTCGCGATGTTCTGGCGCGGCGCGAGCCTGCCGGGTCGCGGCGAGCTGATCGAGAAGCGCCTGCCGTTCGTTCCCCGGTCCGAGCACCTGCTCAGGAACGCCCTGGTCGGAACCGTTGCCTGCGCCGCGGCATTGACGTTGCTTCCCTGGAACTGGCGCCAGGCCCTGATCGTCTCGCTCCTTGCGTCGCTCATCTGCCTCTCGTACGTCGTCATCACCGGCTTCGTCGGGCAGATCTCGGTCGTCCAGATCGCCCTCGCCGGGGTCGCCGGATACGCCGTGTCGAAGACGGCGACGAACTACGGCGTGCCATTCCCGCTCGCCCCGATCATCGCCGTGGCGTTCGCAACCGTCCTGGGGCTGCTCGTGGCGGTGTCGGCGCTCCGCGTGCGCGGCGTCTCACTCGCCGTCGTCACGCTGGCCGCGGCCGTCGCGATCGAGAAGTTCGGGTTCGTCAACTACCGGTGGGGCGGCGGATCGGGCGCCGCACCAGTGCCGTCGCCGGAAGTCGGCGGCCTCAACCTCGGGCCCGAGTCGTCGTGGCGCGGGCTGGACGGCAAGGTTCCAAGCCCAGTCTTCGGCTTCTTCCTCCTCGTCCTGCTCGTCGGGCTCTGCCTGCTGATCGCGAACGTCCGGCGGTCGAGCTTCGGCCGCCAGATGCTCGCGGTGCGCTCGAACGAGCGGGCGGCTGCCGCGTCCGGCGTCAACGTCACGGTCGTCAAGCTGACGGGCTTTGCGCTGGCGGCGTTCATCGCCGGCATTGCCGGGGTCATGTACGGCTACGAGTTCGGAGGCGTCGCCGCGACGAAGTTCGGCGCGTTCGCAGGGCTCGGGCTGATCGCGTTCGCCTACGTCGGCGGAATCACGATGATCTCCGGTGCCTTCGTCGCCGGCCTGATCTCGACCTCCGGCCTCGTCTCGTACGCCCTCGACAAATGGCTCGGCCTCTCCGGGAACTGGGCTCTGCTCTTCGGAGGCGTTGCACTGATCGTGACGCTGATCCTCAACCCCGAGGGCGTCGCCGGCGCGAACTACAAGAAGGCGCAACAGCGCCGGCGCAAGAAGGAAGCCCGGCGCGCCGCCGCCGCGGCGCCGGCTCCCGAGGCGTCGCCGTGAGCGCGGCCGGCTCCTTCCCCAGCCCGTACGAGATCGAGACGCCGCCCGGCTGCGAGGGCTGGGAGGAGATGTACCCGTACTACGCGCTGTTCGACGAGCGCCGCCGCGACACGGACGAGGAGCGCTTCTGGTTCTGGAACTCGATGCACTTCCCGCTGCCGATGCCGGCGTTCGACGTCTGCTGCATCGACGCCCCGTATCAGGGCATCGCCTCGTGGCAGAACCGCGTCTTCGCCGTCCCGCCCGCGATGGGCATCGACTACCGGTGCGTGAACGGCTACATCTACATCTCCGGGAACCCCGTCACCGATCCGGCCAAGATCGCCGAGCGCGCCGCGATCTTCCAGGAGCGGGCGGGCTACTACTTCGCGAACTGGGACGAGCTGTATGCGAAGTGGAAGCTGAAGATGGAGGCGCTGATCGCCGACATCGAGTCGATCGAGGTTCCCGAGCTGCTCGAGTACGAGCCCGATGCGGTGATCTTCGACGACGACCGCCAGACGACCTACTACGAGGTGCTCGACGCCTACGGCCGAGTGCTGCGCTGCGGCGACCTGATGTGGCAGCACCACTCGGAGTTCCTGCTCCTGGGCTACGGCGCCTACATGACGTTCTCGGAGTTCTGCAAGACAGCCCTCCCCGACATCCCCGACCAGCACGTCGCGCAGATGGTGGCCGGCATCGACGTCCTCCTCTTCAGGCCGGACGCGGAGCTGCGCCGCCTCGCGCGGCTCGCGGTCGACACCGGCGTGGACGCGGCGTTCGCCGAGGGCCGCTCGCCGGCGGAGATCGACGCCGAGCTCGGGGAGACCGAGGCCGGGCGCGCCTGGCTCGCCGAGCTCGAAGCGATCAAGGACCCGTGGTTCAACATGGCCACGGGTGACGGGCTCTACCACTACTACGGCAGCTGGCTCGACGATCCGCGCATCCCGTACGCGTCGCTCGTCGCCTACGTCCGCGCGATCAGGGCCGGCGAGGAGGTCGAGCGCCCGAGCGAGGAGATCGCTCGCGAGCGTGACCGGCTCGCCGAGGAGTACCGCGCGCTGCTCGACGACGAGGCGCGCGCCGGCTTCGACGAGCTGCTCGGCCTCTCGCGACTCGTCTTCCCGTACGTCGAGGAGCACAAGTTCCTCTGCGACTACTGGTGCCTCACGCGTTGGTGGAACAAGGTGCGGGAGTTCGGCGCCCTGCTCGCGGCTCACGCATTCCTCGAGGACGCCGAGGACGTCTTCCAGCTTGGACGCCACGAGGTGCAGACGGCGCTCGACGAGCTGCTCCTGACCTGGGCCACGGGCGGCGTCGCGCTCGGGCCGAAGCACTGGCCGCCGATCGTCGCCCGCCGCAAGGTGCTGCTCGAGCGGCTCGCCGAGTGGACGCCGCCGCCTGCCCTCGGCGTCGTGCCCGAGGCGATCCTCGATCCGGCCCTGATCATGCTCTGGGGCGTGACGACGGAGCGCGTCCGCGAGTGGGCGAGCGGAGCAGGACGGCGGGTCGGAGCTGAGCGGCACGGCCGCCTCGCCCGGCGTCGTCGAGGGCCCGGCGCGCGTGGTGATCGACGTGCGGCAGATCGCCGACGTGCGCGAGGGCGACATCCTCGTCTGCCCGATCACGTCTCCTGCCTGGGCGCCGATCTTCCCGAACGTGAAAGCCGTCGTCACGGACATCGGCGGCGTCATGTCGCATGCGGCGATCGTCTGCCGCGAGTACGGGCTGCCGGCCGTCGTCGGCACGGGACGCGCGACGGCGCAGATCCGTACGGGGCAGATGATCCGCGTCGACGGGTCGGCCGGAACGGTGGCCATCCTCGAGGCGGGCTCAGATCCGCCCGCCTAGAGGAGCCGTGCGCCTCACCGGCATGGCACGCCCTCCCGGGGCTTCCAGGCCCCCCAATCTCACGTTCGCAAATCTGGACTTCGGTTGCAGGCTCCCTTAAACTCGGCGCCCAAGGCAGGCTGCCTGTCGGATACCGAAAGGAGCGTTCTTATGAGGAGGAGCAAGACCGGTGTCGTCGTGGCCGCCGCTGCTGCGGTCATCTCACTCGTCTTTGCGTCAGCGTCTGCGACGAGCACGAACGCGGGGGAGCCGATCTACTTCGGCATGGACGCGCCGCTGACAGGCCCGACGCAACTCGTCGGCCAGAGCGACCGCCAGACCGTCGACGCAGTTACCAAGTACTGGAACGCCCGCGGCGGCATCAACGACAGAAAAGTGGTCGTGGACGTTCTCGACAACGCGTCGAACCCGTCACAGGCAGTGCAGAACGTGCAGAAGTTCATCAGCGACCGGAAGTACGTCGCGATCTTCGGGTCTGGGAACGCCGCGGCCGCAGTCGCAACCGGCGCCATCGCGAGCCAGAGCAAGATCCCGTTCATCGCCCTCTCACCGCCGACGCAGCTCGTCAGTCCCCCACAGCCGTACGCGTACATCCTCACGGCCACGACCCGCCTGTACGCGTACAGCGAGGCCCGCTACCTTCGGACGCTCGGCGTCAAGAAGATCTGGCTCATGGGCGACAACGGCGGCTTCGGGCGCGAAGGTCCCGAGGTCGTGAAGAAGCTCGCGGCGACGTACGGGTTCGAGATCGTCGACACGACGATCTTCTCGCCGGCGGCTACCGACTTCTCGGCCGAGCTGACCAAGGTCAAGAACTCTGGAGCCCAGGCGCTCTGGCTCTGGACGGCGACACCCGCAGGAGCGACGATCGTCAAGCAGTTCAAGCAACTCCAGCTGCCGCAACAACTCGTGCTGACCGGCGCGAACGCCTCGCCCCAGTTCCTTGAAGGGACTTGCGGTGACGTGAACGGCGCGATCATCAACTCGTTCCTCGCCACGGTCTGGAAAGCCCTGCCGAAGAAGAGTCCCGTGCGCACCCAGGCCGCCTTGCTCGAAAAGATCATCAAGCGGCCCGTCTCGAACTTCGACGGCGACGCCAGCGGCGCGCTCTGGGCGTACAAGGCTGCGATCGAGAAGAGCAACGGCACCCGCTTTGGCATCAACAAAGCGTTGGAGACGAAGCTCCGTGGGCTCGTCACGCCCGCCGGCAAGATCTTCCTGTCGAAGAT
Organism: uncultured Actinomycetes bacterium; assembly: GCA_963773055.1. GTDB lineage: Bacteria > Actinomycetota > Thermoleophilia > Gaiellales > Gaiellaceae > PALSA-612. The sequence goes on from CAVYZL010000006.1 coordinate 1,563,744, forward strand.
CAACCACACGGGCCTCCAAATGGACTCCATGTGGGTCGGGAAGATCCAGAGCTGCAAGCTCAAGCCGCTCTACGGAGCCGCCTTCGAGAAGAAGAAGTAGAGGGATTCTCGCGCCGCAGGGCCCGGCAAGACCGGCGCCCTGCGGCGCGTCTGGCGCGACAGGTCCACGGACACGATGGACGCTTTGACCGAGCCTCTTCCAGCCGAGAACGCCAGCGAGTGGCCGGAGCCTGGCTATTGCTACGCGATCGCCCGACTGCAGCAGCGGGTGTTCGCCGGGGTCACGGAACGGGTAGCACCGTACGGCCTTACGACGCTGCAGTTCACGACGCTAAGCATCCTCGACCGCCATGGCGCTCCGCTCTCGACGTCGCAGCTCGCTCGGCGTGCGTTCATGACGCCGCAATCGATGAGCGAAGTGATCCACGCGCTCGAGCGCAAGGGCTTCATCAAGCGCGACCCACACCCGAGTCATCGAAGGACGCTGCCGGCGGCGCTCACGCGCAAGGGCCGGCGGGTCCTCGCGGCGTGCGAGCAGTCTGTTGCCGAGTTCGAGAGCCAGTTGCTCGCTGGGTTCACGGTTGAAGACCGCGCGGCGTTCCTGCGGATGGTCAAGGTCGCCGTGCGCAATCTCGGCGGAGGCTTTCCGCATGCCTGATGGTCATCACGAGCATCAGGTGGCCTGATTCCCTGTGGCGCCGGCTCCCGTCGCGCTCGCATCCTGAATCGGCCGACGAGCTCGCTTGCGAGCTCGTCGGCGTTGCCAAGGCCTTCGGCGCGGTCAGAGCGGTCGATGATGTGTCGCTCGACATCGCGGCGGGCTCTCTCACCTGCCTGATCGGACCGAACGGCGCCGGGAAGTCGACGCTCCTCGGCTGCATCTCCGGCTTCCACCCGGTGGACGCGGGCTACGTGCGCGTCGGCGGCCGCGACGTCACGCACTGGCCGGCCCATCGCCGTACCCGCCACGGGCTCGCCACGGTCTTCCAGACGACGCGCCCGCTCGCGCAGCTCGACGTTCTCGACAACGCTGCCGTCGGGGCACACGTCCGCTCGCATGCGGGTTTCCTCGCCAGCATGCTTCGCCCGCCCTGGCAGTGGCGCGAGGAGGACCGCGTTCGGCGGGATGCGCAAGAGGTGCTCGAGATCGTCGGGCTCGATGACCGCGCGTCCGCGCCTGCTGCGGTGCTCCCGCTCGGGCAGTTGCGGCTCCTGGCGCTGGCGCGGGCTCTCGCACAAAGACCCGACCTCCTCTTGCTCGACGAGCCCGCCGCGGGCCTGCGTGCCGGCGAGAAGGCGCGACTGGTCGAGGCGCTCCGAATGCTGTCGAAGCGAGGGCTGACGATGGTGCTCGTCGAGCACGACATGCAGTTCGTCGGCGCGATCGCGGAACGCGTCGTCGTCCTCGACCGCGGACGCGTGATCGCAGATGGCACGCCCGCCGAGGTGAGGACAGACCCTGGCGTGATCGCCGCCTACCTCGGCTCCACCTCGCTGTGAGCGCCCTCGTCGAGGTCCGAGAGCTCGTGGTGCGGTATGGGCCCGCGGTCGCCCTTGACGGCGTTTCGTTGACGGTGGGCGTGGGCGAGCGGGTGGCGCTCGTCGGCGCGAACGGCGCCGGGAAGAGCTCGTTGCTGAATGCTGCGTGCGGCGTCGTCCGGCCGGCCGGAGGCACCGTTCACGTCGCCGGCGACAACGTGACAGGCAAGACGCCGAACCAGGTCGTGCGACGAGGGCTGACGCAGGTGCCGGAAGGGCGTCAGGTCTTTCCCAGCCTGGCGGTCGAGGCGAACCTCATGCTGGGTGCGTTCGGCCGCTCCTTCAGGACCGAGATCGTCACGTCGACGCTTCGCTACCTTCGTCGGCGCCGCGAGGCGCGCGAACGTCTCGAGCGGATCTACTCCCTGCTGCCGAAGCTGTACGAGCTGCGCGACCGCCCCGCAGGTCGAACGTCCGGCGGCGAGCAGCAGATGGTGGCAATCGGACGCGCGCTCATGGCCGAGCCACGCGCGCTCGCGATCGACGAGCTCTCGCTCGGCCTCGCACCGCTCGTCGTCGAGCAGCTCGTCAGCTTCCTGCACAGGCTGAACGAGGAGGACAAGGTCGCCATACTGCTCGTCGAGCAGAACGCGCTCCTGGCATTCGACCTCTGCGAACGCGCGTACGTGCTCGAGACCGGACGTGTCGTCCTCGCCGGCGAGAGTCGCGAGCTACGCGACCGCCCGGAGGTGCACAGTGCTTACCTCGGGGCTGGCCCCGGATGACGACGTTCCTACAGCTCGTCGTCGTCGGCCTTTCAACGGGATCTGTGTTCGCGCTCGTCGGCATGAGCCTCGTGCTCGTGTTTCGCACGACGGGCATCGTCAACTTCGCGCAGGGCGTGTTCGCGGTGATCGGCGGGCTCTTCACGTTCGAGCTCTCCGACGACATGCCGCTCGCGCTCGCGGCGCTCGTCTCGATCCTCATTGCGGCGTTCGCCGCGTCGATCCTCGCGGTCGTTGCTGTGGGCTTCCGCCGTCGGACGACGAGCCTTGCCAGCACCATCATCACGCTCGGCGCAGCGTTCCTGGCGCAAGCCTTGCTTCTGCTCAAGTTCGGCGACATCCCGCGCAGCTATCCCGGCATCTCCGATCGCGCCTGGAACGTCGGCGGAGTCCTCATCCAGCCGCAGTACGTGCTGATCGCGGGCGTGGCGGTGCTCGCGGCGATCGCGCTGACCCTCTTCCTGCGCCGGACGATCGTCGGCCAGGCGCTGGTGGCCTGCGCGGACTCCCGTCCCGCCGCCGAGCTCGTGGGCTTGAACATCCGCTCGCTCGCTGTTGTCGCCTTCGTCGGCGCGGCAGCTCTGTGCGCGCTCGGCGGCTCGCTACTTGCGCCGAGCAACCCGATGACGTACAGCTCGGACGTCGCGATCACCGTCAACGGCTTCGCGGCGGCAGTGTTCGGCGGGCTCGGCTCCATCCGCCTCGCGCTGATTGGCGGGTATGCGCTCGGGATCCTCGAGCAGCTCGTGGTCGGCTACATCGACCCCCAGTACAGCCTGATCATCGCGCTCATCGTCATGCTCGTCCTGATCGGCTGGCGCGCGCGAGCGGAGATTGCGACCGCATCCCACGAGGCACACGCGGCAATCCAGCGTGCACGCGTGCCCTGGCCCGCACCGGTCCGCATCGCGCTGATACTCGCGGGCGGCGTGTTCGCCTGCTGGCTTCCGTACCAGCTTTCCTCGTTCGACGTCTCGCTTTACGACCGAATGGGTCTATACGCGCTCGTCACGATCGGCCTCACGCTGTTGATGGGCTACGCGGGTCAGATCTCGCTGGGCCAGGGCGCGTTCTTCCTCATCGGCGCCTACACGTCGGCGATCCTCACCGTTGGGCTCGACCCGGCGACACGCTTCATCGACCCCGAGGCGGGAATCTCGCCCCTCGTCGCCGTCCTCGCTGCGCCCGTCGTCACTGCCGTGATCGCTGCCGTCATCGGGGTCCCGCTGTTGCGCCTCCACGGCCATTACCTCGCCTTCGCAACGCTCGCGCTCGCCCTTATCGCCTTCGCCCTCCCCTCCGCCTGGGACCGCTTCACGGGCGGCGAGTACGGCATCTCGGTCACGAAGCCGCTCAGCGTCTTCGGGCATGACCTGCGAGGGCCCCTGCACGCAGCTGTCGTCTGGGCCATCGTTGCCATCGCGTTGCTGCTCGCGACGAACCTCGTCCACTCACGCGTGGGTAGGGCACTGCAGGCGATCGCGACCGACGAGACGTCTGCGGCCGCCTCGGGAATACCGGTTTCGAGCTACAAGCTGCGGCTGTTCGTGTTCGCGGCAGCGCTCGCCGGCCTTGGCGGCGGACTGTTCACGTTCTCGTTCCTGATCGTCACGCCTGGGGCATTCCCGATCGTGCTCAGCATCGAGTTCGTCGTCATGGTCGCCGTCGGTGGCCTCGGCAACATCTACGGAGCTGTCGCCGGCACCATCGCGATCCTGTACCTGGAGCAGAAGCTGCGCGAGCTCGGCGCCCGCTCCGAGCTATTTGGCTGGGATCTTCCCGCCGCGGCACCGACCGTCTTCTCGTTCGGCGTGTTCGGTCTCATCCTCATCGGCATCATGCTCTTCTTCCCTCGTGGGCTCCTGCCGGCGCTCGGTGACGCTGCGGTAGCAGGTCGGAAGCGTCTTCCTCTCGGGCGCCGAGCACGGAGCTCCACCGGCGTCGGGCCGTTGTCGGAGACGAACCGAACGCATCGCTCGCCGAGAAGCACCAGGCTGGATCAGACCGGCTGGCTTGAAGTCATGGGTCAACCGTGCTGGAGCAGCGGCATGGCCCGCTCGGTCATGTCAACCGTCTACAGCTCGTCCAGGGCTCGCCGGACTAGCACGCGGGCGAGGTGCGCGCGGTACTCGCTCGAGCCCGCGACGTCGGTCGGCGGCTCGGTTCCTTCGGCTGCTTGTTCGGCCGCCTCGGCAGGGGACGCGCCGCCCGCGAGCGCCTGCTCGACGGCGGTCGCGCGGAGCGGCGTGCCACCCATGCCGGCGAGGCCGACGTGCACGGCGCCGTTCACCTGCGCCGCCGCAACCCCGACGGTCGCCCAGTCCTGCGCGCGGCGCGAGTGCTTGAGGTACACGCCTCCGGCCACCGCCGGAACCCGGATCTCCGTCAGGAGCTCGTTCTGACCGAGCGCGGTCATGAACGGCCCATGGAAGAACTCCGCCATCGGCACCGTCCGCTCGCCTCCCGGCCCCTGGATCACGAGGTCGGCATCGAGCGTCAGCAGCACCATGCCGTAGTCCGACGCGGGATCCGCGTGCGCGACCGAGCCGCCGATCGTCCCGCGATGCCGAACCTGGGGGTCGCCGACGTGGCCGGCTGCCGTCGCGATCAACGGGCACCGCTTCCCGAGCGTCTCGTCGTCCGCGAGCGCCGCGTGCCGCGTGAGGGCGCCGATCGCGATCGTGTCGCCGTCCTCGCGCACGTAGCGAAGATCGTCGAGGCGGCCGATGTCGACGAGCAGTGACGGCCGGGCGAGCCGGAGGCGCATCGCAGGCACTAGCGAGTGTCCGCCTGCGAGCAGCTTTGCGTCCTCGTCTCCCGACAGCAGCTCGAGCGCCTGCTCGACGGACTCCGCCCGAACGTAGTCGCAGGCCGCAGGGATCATGCGCCGGCCTTGGCCGCCGCCCGCACGGCGCGGACGATGTTGTCGTAGCCCGTGCAGCGGCACAGGTTGCCCTCGAGCCCCTTGCGGATCTCTTCCTCGGTCGGATCCGGGTTCTCGCGAAGGAGCGACACGGCCGCCATCACGAAGCCAGGCGTGCAGTAACCGCACTGCAGGCCGTGCTGCTCGTGGAACGCCTGCTGCATCGGATGGAGCTCGCCATCGTTGGCGAGGCCCTCGATCGACGTCACCTCGCCGCCGTCGGCCTGCACGGCCAGCACCGTGCACGACTTCACGGACTCACCATCGAGGTGCACCGTGCAGGCGCCGCACGACGACGTGTCGCAGCCGACGTTCGTCCCCTTCATCCCCAGCTGCTCGCGCAGGAAGTAGACGAGCAGCTGGCGCGGCTCGACCTCTGCCTCGTGCGCCGTGCCGTTGACGGTGATCGTCACCTTCGTCATGCCTTTGCCTCCTGGAGCGCGCGCCAGACGTTCTCGCCGTTGCAGGGCAGGTCCACGTGCTTGACGCCGTGCGGGGAGAGCGCGTCGACGACGGCATTGAGCACCGCCTGCGTCGAGCCGATCGTGCCGGACTCGCCGATGCCCTTCGCCCCGAGCGGGTTGGTAGGCGTCGGCGTCACCATCTCGATCGTCTCCCAGGAGGGCAAGTCCGCGGCTGCGGGGAACGCGTAGCCGAGGAACGTGCTCGTCATCGGGTTGCCCTCCTCGTCGAACACGAACTCCTCGTACAGCGCCTGTGCGACGCCGGTCGCGATGCCTCCGTGCACCTGGCCTTCGACGATCAGCGGGTTGATCAGGGTGCCTGCGTCGTCGACCGCTACGAGCCGCTTGAGGTCGACAACGCCCGTCTCCGTATCGACGTCGACGACGGCGATATGAGCGCCGAACGGGAACGTGGGCGGCGCGCCGAACTCGTGCTGCGCCTTCAGCTCCTCGAGCTTGCCGTCCCCGGCAGCGCGGGAAGCGAGCTCCGCCCAGTCGAGCGACGGCTCGGCCGAGCCCGTGACGTGGAAGGCGCCGCGGGCAGTGTCGAGCTCGATGTCGTCGACGTTCGCCTCGAGGTACTCGGCGACGAGCTCCTTCGCCTGCTTGACGACGTCGTCGGAGGCTCCTCTCGCCGCCGCGCCGCCGATCTGCGTCGATTTCGAGCCGTACGTGCCCGTGCCCTGCGCGACGGCGTCGGTGTCGCCCTTGACCACGTCGATCTTCTCGATCGGGAGGCCGAGCCGCTCGCTCGCGATCATCGCGAACGTCGTCTCGTGGCCCTGCCCGTGTGAGAAGGAGCCGGTGCGGACGATCGCCGCGCCGTCCTCGGTGATCTCGACCTCGCCGAACTCCGCCTCGGCGACGGGGTTCGTGATCTCCGTGTACGTGCTGATCCCGACTCCAAGCTCCATCGTGACGTCGGCCTCGCGGCGCCGCTTCTGCTCGGCGCGGAGCGCGTCGTAGTCGATCGCCCGCAGCGCGAGGTCGAGCGCGCCCTCGTAGTCGCCCGAGTCGTAGGTGGCGCCGGTCGCCGTCTTGTAGGGAAACGCGTCCTTGGGGATGAAGTTCTTTCGCCGCACCTCGATCGGGTCCATGCCGATCTCCGCGGCGAACAGGTCCATCATGCGCTCGAGCGACTGTGATGCCTCGGGCCGGCCGGCGCCGCGGAAGGTCGTCACCGGCGTCGTGTTCGTGACGACGCCGCGCCCGTGCACCTCGATCTTCGGGATCGCGTAGACGCCACTCATCAGCGTCGAGGTGAGGACGGGGAGGAACGCGCCGACGGTCGGGTAGGCGCCCGCGTCCTGGAGCACGTCGGCCTTGATCGCCAGCACCTTGCCGTCCTTCGTCCCGCCCAGCTTCATGTGGTGGCGCTGTGCGCGCCCGTGCGCGAGCGAGATCATGCTCTCGGTTCGCGACTCCGTCCAGCGCACCGGCTTGCCGAGGCGCTGCGCCAGCCACACGACGAGCAGCTCCTCCGGACCGAAGTGTGCCTTGACGCCGAAGCCGCCCCCGACGTCCGGCGCGATGACACGCAGGTCGCTGAGCTCCATGCCGAGCGTGCCGGCGATGCCGAGCTGGTCCTGGTGCGGCACCTGCGTCGAGAGCCAGGCCGTCGTGCGGCCGTCTGCACCGACCTCGGCCGCCGCGGAGCGCACCTCGAGCGGGCAGCCGGCCATGCGCGGGCTGACGAGCGTGTCCGTGACGATCACGTCACAGCCGTCGAACAGCGTCTCGTCGTCCTCCGGCGGGCCGACGTTGACGGCAATGTTCGTGCCCACGTCCGGGAAGAGGAGGAGCTCGTCCTTCGCGGCCTCGTCGGCGTCGACGACGGCCGGCAGCGGGTCGTAGTCGACCATCACGAGCTCGGCGGCGTCGACGCCCGTCGTCCGATCGTCCGAGATTACGACGGCCACGATCTCGCCGACGAAGCGGACGACGTCTTTCGCAACCACCGGGCGCAGCATGCGCGGCTCGATCAGCGGGATCGGCGGCGGCGCGATCGGAGCGACGTCGACGTCCGCACCCGTGAGCACCTCGACGTTAGGGATGTCCGCCGTGGCCGACGTGTCGACGCTCGTGATCTTCGCGTGCGCGAACGGCGACCGAACAAAGGTGAGCGAGACCGCGCCCTCGAGCGGCAGGTTCTCGACGTACGTCCCCTGGCCGCGAAGGAAGCGGCCGTCTTCCTTGCGGAGAACCCGGTTCCCGAGGATGCTCACGGTGCCGAGCCTATCCGGCCTGAGCCGGCGAGACAACGCCGTACCGCCTTGCTCACCGCGTCTCCGCGGCCAGCTCGAGCGGCTACGCCGACACCGGGGCGGTGCCCACGACCTGCTGTACGGCCTCGACGATCCGCTCCTCGCTCGGCAGGAGGTACTGCTCCATCGGCTCGGAGTAGGGGAACGTCGCGTCGAGCGCCGTCACCAGCTTGATCGGCGCCTTGAGCGACGTGAACCCTTCCGACGCGACCTCGGCCGAGATCACCGCAGCCGCCGATCCGTGACGCGTCGACTGGTCGCAGACGACGAGCCGGCCGGTCTTCTCGACCGACTGGAGGATCGTCTCCGTGTCGAGCGGGGCGAGCGTCCGCGGGTCGATCACCTCGGCGCTGACGCCCTCGCCGGCGAGCTGCTCGGCCGCGGCCAGCGCGCGGTCGACCGTCCAGCCGATGCCGACAATCGTCACGTCGCTTCCCTCACGCCGCACCGCCGCCTCGCCGAGCGGGACGACGTGCTCGCCCTCCGGCACGTCTCCATGCTCGAGCGTCAAGAGGTAGTGGTGGAAGAAGACGACGGGGTTGTCGTCGCGGATCGAGGCCGTCATCAGGCCTTTCGCGTCGGCCGCCGTGGACGGCACCGCCACCTTCAGGCCCGGCACGCCCATGAACATCCCGTAGATCGTCCCCGTGTGCTGGCCGGCCCAGCCGGCCGTGAACCCGTACCCGGCCTGGAGCACGATCGGCACCTTCACCTGGCCAGCAGTCATGTAGTGGAAGCGCGGCGCCTCGTTCACGACCTGGTCCATCGCGACGAGCATGAACTCGGACATGTACAGCTGAACGACGGGGCGGTAGCCGGCGAACGCGGCCCCGACCGCCATCCCAATCTCGGCCGTCTCGGAGATCGGCGTCACGCGTACCCGGTCGGCCCCGAAAGCCATGAGGAACGGGTCCTCGTCGTGCGTCGCGAGGTTCTGGCCGAAATAGAGCACCATCTCGTCGCGCTCCATCTCCTGATGCACCGCTTCGCCGATGGCGGCGATGTAGGGAAGCTCTCGTGCCATGGGTCAGCTCCTCACGCGTAGACGTAGTTCGTGGCCGCTTCGGCCGCCGGGAACGGGCTCTCGAGCCCGAAGGCGACGGCCGCCTCCATTTCCTCGCGCACCTCTTCCGCGATCGCGTCCGCCTGCTCCGCGGTCAGCACCTCGTCCGTGACGAGACGCGCGCGGAACCGCGGCACCGGATCGCCGCGGAGCGCCGCCTCGTACTCCTCCTGCGCGCCGAAGAACGCGATCGCCTCGTGCTCGGGGAAGTGGAGCGGCACGCCGGGCGGCGCGATGATGTTGCCGTGCGCTGAGAGCCGGTAGACGCGCGACTCGACGAGCGTCGGCCCATCTCCAGAGCGAGCGCGCCCGACAGCCGCCGACAGCTGCTCGTACACGGCGACCGGGTCGCCGCCGTCGACGGTGACCCCGGGCATGCTGTACGCCTGCGCCTTGACCGCGAGCGGCTCGCCCGCCGCCGCGTTCGCGTCCTCCTGCTCGACGCGCGTGTGGACGTTGTACGAGTTGTTCTCCATCACGAACACCACTGGGAGCTTCCAGAGCGCAGCGATGTTCAGCGTCTCGTGGAACGCGCCCTGCTTCGAGGCGCCGTCGCCAAAGAACGAGAGGGCGACCTGGCCCTTGCCCGCGATCTGCGCCGCCCACGCCGCGCCGGCCGCATGGGGAATGCCCTGGCCGACGATGCCCGACGTGCCGAGGAAGCCGCGCTCGACGTCCGTCAGGTGCATCGAGCCACCGTAGCCCTTGCAGAGCCCGTCCTCTCGGCCATAGATCTCGGCCATCATCGCCTTCGTATCGGTGCCGAGCACGATCGGGTAGCCGTGGCAACGGTAGGTCGTCAGCACGTAGTCGTCAGCGTTCAGCGCGGCAAGCGAGCCGACGATCGACGCCTCGGCGCCGTCTGCGAGGTGCGTGTGGCCGCGGATCACGCCCGGGTGCTCCTCGAAGGTCCGCTTGACGCGCTCTTCGAACTCCCGGATGCGCACCATTTGCGTGAACATCCAGGTCAGCCGTTCGTTCGAGAGCCCAATCTCAGGCAATGACGTCTCAGGCACTGGGGCTCCTTTCGGGTGACGCGGCGAGCTGCGCGCTCGTCGCCTCGTAGGCTCGGTCGAACATCTCGTCGATCGGGAGGCTCCGAAGCTCCTCCGACAGCACCTCGACGCCCCACGGGCCGTCGTAGCCGAGCTCGCGGAACACGGCGACGTAGTCCAGGATCGGGAACTCACCCTCGCCCGGAAGCTGGCGGCGGTTGATCACCTCGTCCAGCCGGTCCTCGGCGTACTCGTAGGGGCCGTCGGAGAGCTCGACCCAGGAGATGAAGCGCGGCGGGATGCGCCGGAGCTCCTCGGGGTCGAGCTGCATCTTGCCGAGGTGCCAGGTGTCGAAGGCGAGGCCGCCGTTCGGCGCGTCCGCGCCCTCGACGACGGCAAGCGCCGTCTCGACGTCGTTGACCTGGATGTCGTACGGCATGAACTCGTAGACGACCTTCGCGTCCGTGACCTTCGCAGCATCGGCGCATAGCTCGGCGAAGCCTTCCGTGATCCGGTCGAGCTCGCATTCGGTGCCCATGATGTTCCCGGCCTTGATGTGGTGCGCGGGCAGCACGGACGCTGCCTCGAAGATCAGCGCGCGCGTCTTGTCGGCCGCAACGCGTCGCTCGTCGCCGGCGTCGAGGAACCAGTCGCCGAGGAACTCGAGCTCGAGCTGGTCGAGCTCGTATTCGTCGAGGATCGCACGCAGCTCGGCGAGCGTCTGTGTCTCGAGCAGGTGCTCGATGTCGGCATGCCAGAGGCCGATGCCCCGGAAGCCGACGCGCCGGTCTGCTCACAGCGCTCACGAAGGCTGTACAGGCTCCACTCGCGGCCGAAATGCACCTCGACCGGCCCCGACGTGGTCCAGTAGAGGGCGATCAGGTCGTCGCGCGCGCCCATCAGCGTCGAAACCTAACGTGCCCGCTCCTCCCTTGCCAACGATCTTGGTAACAAGATCACGGGCCATTAAGCTGCTGGCCGTAACCGACCACGGAGGGGCTGGAGTGGCTGACTACGTCATCGTCGGAGCGGGTACGGCGGGCTGCGTCCTCGCGGGGCGCCTGAGCGAGGATCCGGACGCGAGCGTCCTACTGCTCGAAGCGGGGCCTCCGGACACGGCGAACGAGCTGCACGTCCCGGCGCTGTTCCCCTTCGCAATGAAGTCGGGCCTCGACTGGGACCTGTACGGCGAGGAGGAGCCCGGCCTCGGAAACCGCCGCCTCTACCTCCCGCGCGGCCGCGTGATCGGCGGCTCCAGCTCGATCAACGCGATGATCTACCTCCGCGGCCACCGCGCGGACTTCGACGGCTGGGCGGAAGACGGCTGCACCGGCTGGTCGTACGACGAGGTGCTCCCGTACTTCAAGCGCTCGGAGGACAACGAGCGCGGCGCCGACGCGTTCCACGGCGTCGGCGGGCCGATGACCGTCTCCGACAGCCGCTCGATGTGCCCGCTCGTCGATGCGCAGCTCGAAGCAGCCGTCCAGGCGGGCTACGAGCAGATCGACGATCTGTGCGTCGACCGGCCGGAGGGTGTCGCGCGCTGGCAGCTCACGCAGCGCAACGGCCTGCGCTGCAGCGCGGCGGACGCGTTCCTCCACCCCGTCTCCGACCGCGCGAACCTCGAAGTGCGCCCGGGCGTCTTCGTCGAGCGGATCGTCTTCGAGGGCGATCGCGCCGTCGGCGTCGAGACGGTGACGAACGGCGTGCGCGAGACGGTCCGCGCCGAGCGCGAGGTGATCCTCTCCGCGGGCACGTACCAGTCCCCCGTGCTGCTGATGCTCTCGGGCATCGGCCCGGCGGCCGACCTCGGGATCTTCGGGCTCCCTGTCCGCGAGGACCTGCCCGTCGGCGAGAACCTCCAGGACCACTGCATGGTCAACGTCAACTACCTGACGGACGAGCAGGGCCTGTTCGGGATCTTCACCCCGGAGAACTTCGCGCTGCTCGAGTCCGAGGGACGCGGGCCGCTGACCTCCAACTACCCGGAGGCCGGCGGCTACTTCCGCACACGCTCCGACCTCGCGGCGCCGGACGTCGAGTTCCACTTCGCGGCCGCGCCGTTCTTCGACGAGGGGCTCAGGCCGCCGCCCGACAACGGTTTCGCGTTCGGGCCGGTGATCATCAAGCCAACCTCTCGCGGCAAGGTCGGACTGCGGACACCGATGGCCGACTCGAAGCCGACCGTGCTCTGCAACTTCCTGACGACGGAGGAGGACCGCGCGAGCATGCTGGAAGGCGTGCGGATCGCGCTCGAGATCGCGGCGCAGCCGGCGCTGACGTCGATTATCCGCGAGCCGCTCAGCGTCCCCGCCTCCGACTCGGAGGCCGACATCTGGGAGTGGGTGACGGCGGCGAGCCAGACCGTCTACCACCCGACGTCCACGTGCGCGATGGGCGCGGTCGTCGACGCGGAGCTCCGCGTCTACGGCGTCGAGGGCCTCCGCGTCGTCGACGCGTCGGTGATGCCGACGATCACGCGTGCGAACACGAACGCCGCGACAATGATGATCGCGGAGAAGGCCGCAGATCTGATCGCCTGCAAGGCGCCGCTCCCGGCGGAGACCGTCGCGGCCGGCTAGGCCTCAGGCGAAAACGTCATAAGTGATATATTGAGGCAGTGACCGCCGGAGAGCTGCTCCGCACCGTCCGCCGCCGGCACGGCCTCACGCAACGCCAGCTCGCCGACCGCGCGCGGACGTCGCAGGCGGCGATCTCCCGCCTCGAGCGCGGCACCGTCTCGCCGACTGTCGACACGCTCGCCACGCTCCTCGACCTGATGGGCGAGGAGCTCGATATGGACGCTTCGCCGATCGACTACGGCCACGACCGCACGCTGCTCGCGAACAACCTCGCGCGCTCTCCCGCGGAACGGATCGATTTTGCAGCGAGCGTCGCCAACTTCGTTCTCAGGAATCGCGGCGTTGCCAGGACCTGAGGGGTTTCATCCACGCCCCATCCTCGAGACGCTCGTCGCGCACGGCGTCGATTTCGTGCTCATCGGTGGGATGGCCGGCATCGCGCGCGGATCGTCGTTCCCGAGCTACGACATCGACATCGCGTACGCGCGCGGTCGAGACAATCTCGAACGTCTCGCCGAAGCGCTCGATGAGCTCAAGGCAACGCTGCGGGGAGCACCGCCCGACGTGCCGTTCCAGCTCGATGCCAAGTCGCTGGAGAATGGCGCCAACTTCACGTTCGATACGCCCTACGGCTCGTTGGACATTCTCTCGCACATCGTCGGCGCGCCTGGCTACGACGCGCTCAAAGAGGCCGGTGGCGATCCGGTCGAAGTCGAGAGCGTCCGCATCGTCGTCGCCTCGCTCGACCACCTGATCGCCATGAAGGAGGCCGCGGGGCGCACGAAGGACAAGCTGATGGCGACCGAGTACCGCGTGCTCTCCGACGAGCTCCGCGCGCCGAAGGCCGACGACTAGGAAAGCACGTTGAGCTCGATCCGGACGCCGTTCGGATCGGTGAGGAAGACCTGCCGCATCCCGGCCTCCGGCACGTCGTTCGTCACGCCGCCGACGCCCGCCTCTGCGAGGCGAGCCGCGATCTCTTCGTAGCCCTCGGCGGAGAAGGCGACGTGGTCGATCGACGCGCCCGTGGGCTCGAGGTCGACGGTGGCGGCGTGCGCCTCGTACGCGGCCCGCTCGGCGACGTGCAGGCACGCCGCGCCGTCGACGTAGAGCCAGGCGCCGGGGAAGGGCAACGGCGGGCGATCGCCCGGCTCGAGGCCGAGCGCGTCGCGATAGAACGCGACGGTCGCCTCGACGTCGTCCGTGAGCACGAGCGCGTGGTCGAGGCGGCGGAGCGTCATCCGCCCGAGCGCGCTGCGGCATATGCGGCGAACGCCTCGATCGCGTCGGGGTCGACGAGCGCGTCGCGGCTCGCCACCTCCTCGACCGACGAGCCGGTGAGGATCCGCTTCACCGGCAGCTCGAGCTTCTTCCCCGTCATCGTCCGCGGGATCGCCGGCACCGCGACGATCGCGTCGGGCGCGTGGCGCGGCGAGAGCGCCGTGCGAATCGTCGCCTTCATCGCCTTCTCCATGTCTGCGTCGAGCTCCACGCCGGGCCGGAGCACGACGAACAGCAGCAGCTCGTCGGTCTGCTCGAGGTGGACGACGAGACTGTCGAGGACCTCGTCCTGCTCCTCGACGATCGAGTACAGCTCGCTCGTCCCGAGGCGGACGCCGCCGCGGTTGAGCGTCGCGTCGGAGCGGCCGGTGATGATCGCGCTCCCGCGCTCGGTGAACATCACCCAGTCGCCGAAGCGCCAGACACCCGGGTAGAACTCGAAGTACGACGAGCGGTAGCGCGAGCCATCCGGGTCGTTCCAGAAGGCGACGGGCATCGAGGGCATCGGCTGGCGGATCACGAGCTCGCCGAGCTCCCCGACGATCGGGTTCCCGTTCGGGTCGTAGGCTGCCGCGTCCACGCCGAGGCAGGCGGCGCTCATCTCGCCGGCGTACACGGGTAAGAGCGGGTACCCCTGGACGAGGCCCGTGCAGACGTCGGTGCCGCCCGAGCCGACATTGAGATACATCTCGGGGCCGAACTGCTCGTATAGCCACTCGTAGCTGTCGAGCGGGAGCGGCGAGCCCGCCTCGCAGACCATGCGGATCGAGGAGAGGTCGTAGTCGCGGCCCGGCTCGAGGCCGGCCTTCTGACAGGCCATCGTGAACGCCGGGCTCAAGCCGAAGAACGTCGGCTGCAGCTCCTCGGCCAGCTGCCACTGGTACGAGACGTCGGGATAGGCCGGGTTGCCGTCGAGCATCACGACCGACGCCCGCGTGAGCAGCGTCGAGACGAGGGCGTTCCACATCATCCACGCGGTCGTCGTGAACCACTGGAGCCGGTCGCCCGGGTGGAGGTCCCAGCTGAACGTGTGGTTCTTCAGGTGCTCGAGGAGGATGCCGCCGTGCCCGTGGACGATCGGCTTCGGCAAGCCGGTCGTGCCGGACGAGAAGAGGACGTAGAGCGGATGGTCGAAGGGGAGCGCGTCGAACTCGAGCGGCCCGCTCGTCGCGAGCAGGTCGTCCCAGGCCACCGCATCGTGCAAGGCGTCGTCCTCGCCACCGACGTAGGGGACGTGCACGACGGAGCGGAGCGAAGGCAGCCCGGCCCGCACCTCCGCCACCTGCGGGCGGCGGTCGACGAGCTTGTCGCCGTAGCGGTAGCCCGCGACGGCGAGCAGCACCGTCGGCTCGAGCTGGCCGAGGCGGTTGAGAACGCTCCGCGGGCCGAACTCCGGCGGACACGTCGCCCAGACCGCGCCGAGGCTCGCGGCGGCGAGGAAGGCGACGAGCGTCTCCGGGACGTTCGGGAGGTACGCGACGACGCGGTCGCCGCGCTGGACGCCGAGCTGCTGGAGGCCCACGCGTACGCGCGCGACCTGCTCGCGCAGGTCGCCGAACGTCAGCTCGACCGGCGCACGCGTCTGGGAGTGCGCGACGACCGCGGACGAGCCGGCGTCCTCGTCGCGGCCGACCATGTGCTCGGCGCAGTTGATCAGCGCGCCCGGAAACCACTCGGCGCCGGGCATCGCGTGCGAGCCGAGCACGCGCTCGTACGGCGCGTGCGCGCGAATCTCGAAGAAGTCCCAGATCGCGCCCCAGAACGCCTCGAGATCGGAGACGGACCAGCGGTAGAGCTCCCCGTAGCCGGAAAAGTCGTGCCCGCGCTCGGTCCTCAGCCACTCGATGAAGCGGCCGAGCTCGAACCGCGTGCGCCAGTCAGCCGGCGGCGACCAGAGGACATCACCCGTCGCGAGCGGTCGAGACGGTGTCGCCGCCATCACGCGATCCTACTGTCCGTCTCTGTGCAGCTCTTTGGGTCCCGCGCGCCGGTCGTTCACAATGGCACGAGCATGGCCGTGGATGTCATCGGCAGGGAAGACGAGCTGGCCTCGATCGAGTCGTTCTTTGGTCGGGTCGAGACCGGCCCGGCCGCGCTCGTCCTCTCCGGCGAGGCGGGCATCGGCAAGACGATCCTCTGGGAGTCGGGGGTCGAGGAGGCGCGCGGCCGCTTCAGTCGCGTTCTGTCGTGTCACGGCGTCGAAGCCGAGGCCTCGCTCTCGTACGCCGGCTTGTCCGACCTGCTCGCCGACTCGCTCGACGACATTTCGTCGTCCCTCCCACCCCCACGGCGACGTGCGCTCGAGGTTGCCCTGCTGCTCGCCGAGCCCGGCGACGCGCCTCCCGATCCGCATGCGATCGGGTTGGCCGTGCTCGATGCGCTCCGCGCTCTCGCCGAACGGGGACCGGTGCTCGTCGCGCTCGACGACGCCCAGTGGCTGGATCCACCGTCCGCGGGCGTACTCCAGATCGCGCTCCGGCGCCTACGCGAAGAGCCGATCGGCTTGCTCGCGACGTTGAGGCTGGGGCCGGACGTCGACAGCGCCGTCGAGCTCGAACGGGTCTTCTCGGAGACGCAGCTCGTCGATCTCTCAATCGGGCCGCTGAGCCTGGCCGCAGTCCAGCGCCTGCTGTCGACGCGGCTAGGGCTCGACCTCACGCGGCCGGAGATCACCCGTGTGCAGGACGCGACCGCCGGCAACCCGTTCTTCGCTCTCGAGCTTGGCCGAGAGCTCGTCCGCACAAACACCAGGCCTACAGCTGGCCGTGCATTGCCGATGCCCGACAGCCTGCAGGAGCTACTGGGCGACCGCCTCGCTCGTCTGCCAACACACACGGGTGACGTCCTGCTCCAGGCGGCTGCGCTCGCCCGGCCGACGCTCGAGCTCGTCACGGCCGCGTATGGCGAACGGGAACCGGTCCTCGAGGCGCTGGAAGCAGCCGTGCGGGAAGGGGTCCTAGGGCTCGACGACTCCTCGATTCGCTTCACGCACCCGTTGCTCGCATCGATCTCCTACGAGCAGGCGCCGGTCTGGAAGCGCCGCGCCGTCCACAGGGCGCTCGCAAACGTCGTGACGGACGTCGAGGAGCGCGCGCGCCACCTCGCGCTCGCCGCGGAAGGACCGGATTCGGTGGTCGCCTCGTACCTCGACGCCGCCGCCGAGCAAGCGGCCGCGCGCGGGGCGCCACGCGCGGCGGGGGAGCTGTCCGAGCTTGCGGCGGACTTGACGCCCGATGACCCTTTACTCACGCGACGGAGACGGCTGCAAGCCGGGAAGTACTACAGCCGTGCGGGATCCCGAGACCAGGCCGTAGCCCTGCTCGATCAGCTTCTCGAGCAGGTCCCGCCGGGGCCAGAACGAGCTGACGTCCTGCTCGCACGGATCTCTACGTTCATAGGGGATACGTCGGTGCTCCTCGCGCTCAGTGACGAGGCGCTCGACTCTGCGGAGGACGATGACGTCCGCTCGGCGCGGGTCCTGGCATCACGGACGTGGGTTCATCTCATCAAGGCCGACGGAGCGGCCGCGCTGGCGGACGGGCGGGCTGCGCTCCGGAAGGCCGAGCAGGCCGACGACCCGACCCTCGTCGTCACCACGATTGCCCGACTCGCCCAGGCGGAAGTGTGGGGCGCCGACGTCACTCCCGGGTTGCTCGAGCGAGGGGTCGAGATCGAGGAACGACTTGGGCTCGAGCTCGACTACCGAACGAGCCCCCGGGCCTACTTACCCCGCCTCCTCATGCGGAGAGGCGAGCTAGGTCGAGCGCGCGCGATGCTGGAGGAGGCGGAAGCGAGCTCAGCAGCAAGCGGCGACGCGTTCACTCGCACGCATGCCCTTTGGTATCTGAGCATTCTCGAGTGGCTTGCCGGCCGCTGGCAGCTGGCGCTGGCGCACGCCGCGACAGCCAACGACATGACCGAGCACCTGTGGGAACACACGATGTACGTGGGACGCTTCAGGGCTCTGATCGAAACTGATCTCGGTCTCGTCGAGCAGGCGCGTGCCTCGGCCGAGGGTGGCCTGGCGTACGCGCGTAGCAGCTCGAACGAAACGTTCCTCATCGTCACCCTCGGCGTTCTAGGCCGACTCGAATTGGCGTTGGGCAACCTCGAGGCGGCCGGGGACTACCTGCGCGAGCTACCCGGACGACTGCTGGCTGGCGGCTTGAATGACCCGACGCAGCCCCTATGGTCGGACGCGATCGAGACGCTCGTCGCGCTGGGCGAGCTCGAGCAGGCGGGCGTCTACCTCGAGGACTACGAGCGCTACGCGGGCCAGCTCGGGAGTCCGCTGGCGATGGAGGGAGTGCTCCGGTGCCGTGGGTTGCTGTGCGCCGCTACCGGAGACGTTCCAGCCGCTCTCGCAGCCTTCGACGGCGCCATCGCCGAGCAGCCGATCCCGGTCTGGCCCTTCGAACGAGGCCGCACACTGCTCTGCCTCGGTGTCGTCCGCCGCCAGGCGCAGCAGAAGAGGGCGGCCCGGGAGAACCTCGAGCAGGCACTCGCGCTCTTCGAGGAGCTCGGCGCGCGCCTGTGGGCGGACAAGGCCCGGGCGGAGCTGCGGCGGATCGGCGGGCGAGCGCCGACCTCGGACGATCTGACGGAGACCGAGCGCCGGGTCGCAGAGCTCGCGGGGCGGGGCCGCTCGAACAAGGAGATAGCGGCCGAGCTCTTCATGGGGGTGAGCACGGTCGAGGCGCATCTGTCGCACGTCTACCGCAAGCTCGGCGTCCGGCGAGCCGGGTTGGCCAGCCGACTCGCCATTCCGGTGGACGAGCCCGCCGAAGCCTAGGGCTTCCGGGGTGGCGCCTCGGGCCTAGGTGAGGTCTAGTAGGGCAATGACGACGAATAGTCCGGAGCGGAGAGGCTTGCCGAGCCCACTCGAAGTGCCCATCCCCCCAGAGTGCGAGGGCTGGGAGGAGATGTATCCGTACCACGCGGTCTTCAGCGAGGATCGCCGCGCGTTCGACGACGGCCGCTTCTGGTTCCAGAGACTCTCTGCACGGTCCGGAGCCGGTCCACCCGTTCGACTTCGTGTGGTGGGACTACGCCGTTGCCGCCATGAACCAGGCGAACACCCGCCTGTTCGTGGTCCCGCCGTCTCTCGGTGCCGAGTATCGCGTGCTCAACGGATACCTGTACTTCAGCGCGAACTCCGTCACCGACGAGGAGACGCTCGCACGGCGCGGGGAGTTGTTCGCAGTGCGCGGAGGTTTCTACTACCGCCACTGGGACGAGATCTACGAGCGGTGGGTTGAAAGGGTCGAAGGGACCACCCGCGAGCTCGAGCTGCTCGATGCGCCCGAGCTCCCCGAATACGAGGACGAGGTTGTCGTCACGGAGGTCCGCGGCGTCGGCTCGGGCTACGAGCTTCTCGTCGCGTACGACCGCGTCCTCGACGGGCTCGACCGCGTCATGCAGTACCACTTCGAGCTCGCTGAATCTCGGCTACGGGGCGTATTTCGTCTTCTACGAGCGCTGCCGGCAGGCGTTCCCCGACATCACGGACCAGACGATCGCCAAGATGATCTCTGCCATCGACCTCCTCGTCCTCCGTCCGGACGAAGAGCTCAAACGCCTTGCCCAGCTCGCCGTCGAGCTCGGAGTGGCGGGAGCCGTCGAGGGGGCGGGAGGACGAGGATGCTCTCCGCGTGGCTCTGTCCGGCAGCGCGAAGGAGCGCGCTGGCTCGGCGAGTTCGACGAGACGAAGAGCCCGTGGTTCTGCTTCTCAAACGGGAACGGCCTCTATCACCACCATCGCTCCTGGATCGACGACACGCGGTTGCCGATCGCAGCGATCGGCTCCTACGTTCGGCGCCTGGGGGCCGGCGAGGACATCTCGCGCCCGAAGGCCGCGGTGCTCGCCGAGCGCGAACGGATCACCAACGAGCACCGCTCGTTGCTGACAGACGAGATGCGGCAACCCTTCGAGGAGAGCCTGGCACTCGCGCGGACCGTCTATCCGTTCATCGAGGACCACAACTTCTACATCGAGCACCGTTACTTCTCGCTCCTCTGGAACACGATCCGCAAGTTCGGCGCGCTGCTGGCGAAGGAGCAATTCCTCGCTGACCAGGAGGACGTGTTCTACCTGCGTCACGAAGAAGTGCGCGAAGCGCTCGAGGAGCTCCGTGTGTGCTGGGCCTCTGGCGGGGCGGGGGTCGCTCGCGGCCCGCGCTACTGGCCACCGATCGTCGCCCGGCGCAAGACGATCTACGAGGCGATGCGCAGTGGGCGCCGCCTCCTGCCCTCGGGCAAGCCCCGAGACGATCACCGACCCCGTCACGCTCATGCTGTGGGGGCTTACAGACAAGCGCATCCGCGAGTGGGTCTGGGCCGCGGACACGACCGACGAGCACACGCTGACGGGGCTTGCCGCCTCGTCGGGCGTCGCCGAGGGCCAAGCGCGCGTCATCCTCCGGGCCGATCAGCTCGGTGAAATCCGGCAGGGGAGATCCTCGTCTCGCGGGCGACCTCACCGAGCTGGACACCTGTCTTCGGAAGCATCGCCGCGGCCGTGCTCGATTCCGGCGGCAGCATGTGCCACGCGGCCATCGTCGCCCGCGAGTACGGCCTTCCGACGGTGGTCGGCACGGGCACGGGTACGACGCGGATCAAGACTGGCGACCTGCTACGCGTCGACGGGAACACCGGCGTCGTCACGATCCTGAGTTAGCGCTGTTCGCAGGCTCGCGTCTCGGAGTCCAGAATGCCCCTGCCATGTCCGCGGAGATCATCGGGCGAGACGAGGAGCTCGCTGCCATCGAGGCATTCCTCGCTGACGTCGATCAGGGTCCGAAGGCGCTCGTACTCTCCGGCGAGGCTGGGATCGGCAAGACGATCCTTTGGGAGGCAGGCGTCGAGCAAGCAAAGGAGCGCTTCGGCCGCGTCCTGACCTGCCACGGAATCGAGGCGGAGGCGTCGTTCGCCTTTGCAGGACTGTCCGAGCTGCTGGCCGGAGTCGTCCGCGAGGTGGCGCCCGGGCTCGTACCGCCTCGCCGCCACGCTCTCGAGGTGGCGCTGCAGCTCGCGGAGCCGGGTGGCATGGCTCCCGATGCGCACGTCATAGGGCTTGCCTTGCTTGACGCCGTACAGGCTCTCGCCGAGCACGGCCCGGTTCTCGTGGCTCTCGATGACCTCCAATGGCTCGACCCGGCCTCGGCGAGCGTGCTCCAGATAGCGCTTCGTCGCCTGCGCGAAGAGCCCGTCGGGTTGCTCGGAACGATCCGGCTGGGGCCAGATCTGGAGAGCCCCCTCGAGCTCGATCGCACGTTCCCCGAACAGCGTCTGGAGCAATTCTCGGTTGGCCCACTGAGCCTGGGAGCGGTGCACAGCCTGCTCGAGGAGCGGCTGGGGCTCGATTTGACCCGGCCCGAGCTGGCCCGGGTACAGGAGGCGACTGCCGGCAACCCCTTCTTTGCGCTCGAGCTGGGTCGCGAGCTCGTACGCACGAACACCCGCCCGACGCCCGGCCAACCCCTGCGTGTTCCCGAGAGCTTGCGGGAGCTGCTCGGCGGCCGGCTCGCCCGTCTGCCCGGGGAGACGCTCGACGTGCTGCTCGAGGCGGCGGCCTTGGCGCGCCCGACAATCGAGCTGGTCGCGGCGGTGCAGGGCGATCAGGATCGTGTGCTCGGAGCGCTCGAGGCAGCGGTGCGCGAAGGCGTCGTCGAGCTCGACGACTCGCGGATCCAGATTCGCCCATCCCTCTCGCCTCCATTTGTTACGAGCGGGCGGCGGTCTGGAAGCGCCGAGCAGTTCACCGTGCCCTTGCTGGCGTGGTCGCGATGTCGAGGAGCAGGCCCGCCACCTGGCGCTCGCCGCCGATGGGCCCTGACGCCGTCGCCGCTTCCTACCTCGAGGCCGCCGCGGAGCACGCCGCAGCCCGTGGTGCTCTCACGACAGCTGCCGAGCTCGACGCGCTCGCAGGCGGACTGACGCCGGACGAACCCGAACTGGTCCGACGGAGACGCTTCCTGTCCGCGCGCTACCACCGCCTCGCGGGTGACGAGCGCGAGGCGCCGTCGGTCCTCGAAGGAGCTCTTGGCCGAGGTGCCTCACGGCGTCGAACGTGCCGATCTGCTCTCCGAGCTTGCCTCGAGCGCTGTTCGCTTCGCCCGACACGTTGATCGAGCTGCTGGACGAGGCGTTGGAAGAGGCGGGCGACGACGACGTTCGGCTCACACGCATTCTCGGCTAGCGAGCCTGGATCCGCATTTTCCAGGCCGACATCCGGACGGCACGGCCCGACGCAAGGGCAGCGCTCGAGAAAGCCGAGTTGGTGGGTGACGCTGCTCTCATCGCCGCGGCCATCGGACACGTAGCGACGGCAGAGGGTCGCGCCGGCGAACTGACTCCGGATCTCCTCGAGCGGGGCGTGGAATGGAGGAACGGCTCGGTCTCGTTCTCGACATACGGCGAGAGCCCCTCTGTCTCGCTCGAGCAGGCGGTTGGTCGGCCACGGGGAGCTAGACCAGGCCCGAGCGATCCTCGAGCCGGCGCGAGCCGCAGCCGCAACGCGTGGGGACGAGCGACTTCGACGTCAGCTCGACGGAGGTCTCGGGAGGCTCGAGTGGTTGCCGGCAGATGGGAGCTCGCGCTCGACCACGTCCGCCAGTCCGAGGAGTACAGCGATTCAGATGCGGCATCATCGCTCGTTCACGGGACGACTCACGGGCTCTGGCCGAGGCTGATCTCGGATCTGGCCGAGAGCTGCGCGCGCCTCCGCCGCGGTGGGGTTAGAAGCCGCCGAGGAGATGTCGGACAGAGAATTCGACGATCCTCATTCTCGGCGTGCTCGGCCGCCTCGAGCTCGTGCTCGGAGACCTCGAGGCGGCGCTGGGACTACCTCCGCGACCTCCCCGGACAGCTACTTGTCCACTGGATACGAACGATCCGACGCGTCCCGTCTGGGCCGACGCGATCGAGACGCTGATCGCGCTCGGCGAGCTGGAGCCGCGCGCGACGTACCTCGAGCGCGTACGAGGCGCAGCGCCGAGCGCCTCGGCAGCCCCTGGGTGCTACGGCCGGCGCGGCGCGCTGTCGAGGCCTGCTCGCGGCCGCGGAGGGCGACCTGGCAGCGTGCGTTCGCCGCCTTCGAGCGTCTCTCGCCGCGCTCGAGGGACTGCCCTTCCCGCTCGAGCGCGGCCGCACCCTGCTCTGCCTGGGCATCGTGCGCCGGCAGGCGCAGCAGAAGAGGGCCGCCCGCGAGGCGCTCGAGCAGGCGCTCGCGATCTTCGAAGAGCTTGGCGGCGCGCGCTCTGGGCGGAGAAGGCCCGCGCCGAGCTCGCGCGCATCAGCGGCCGGCGGGCCGCCTCCGAGAGTTGACCGAGACCGAGCGACGAGTCGCCGAGCTCGCCGCCCAGGGCCGCACGAACAAGGAGATCGCGGCCGAGCTCTTCATGGGCGTGAGCACGGTCGAATCGCACCTCTCCCGCGTGTACCGCAAGCTCGGCGTGCGGCGTGCGGAGCTAGGGCCACTGCTCGCGAAACAGAGGGAAGAAGCCGCCCAACCCTAGGGCTTTCGGGGTTTCGGGCACCCGGCCCTGAGCCCTACCGTCGACGGCATGGTCTACGTCGTCGAGCGATACCTCCCCGGGCTCTCCCGCTCCGACCTCCTGCGCGGCCTCTCGCGGCTCGAGCAGGGGATGGAGCAAGGCAATGAGCCTGCGGTGCACTACCTCGGCTCGACCATCGTCCTCGGAGACGAAGCGTGCTTCTGTCAGTTCGAAGGGCCCTCAGAAGCCGCCGTCGCCGAGGCGAATCGCAACGCGGGCCTCTCCTTCGACCGGATCGTGCCCGCCGATCTCGCTCACACCAACCGAAAGGAGCAGTTCAATGGCCGTTTCCAACCCCACGACTACTCCTGCCACCATCGAGATGCGGCGGAGCCGGCTCGTCGGCCTCCTCGCCGTCGTTGCCGTCGCGGCCGCCGCTATCAGCTGGGCGGTGTCTGCCGTCACGATCGACGGCGACAGCGGACCGGCACTGAAGGTCGTCTACGCCCGCTCCGCTCATCCAGAGCGATCCGAGCTTCATGAAGTCGATCAGCGCAATGGCGCAGGCGCAGCAGGCCGCCGCCATCGTGCACGCCGTCCGTCTCGACGCACGCGGCGGCAACAGCTATGCCGCCGTCGGGCTCGACCCGCAGTTCAGGCGATTCGCCCGGAGCATCAGCGCGCTCGCGCAGGCACAGCAGAAGCGGCCGTGCTGACCGCTCTCGGGCTTGATGCGCGGGACAGGCAGTACCTGATGGAGCTCACGTCATCCACCTCCGTCGGGCCGGTCGCAGCAGGCCATTGAGGCTCGACGGTCGAAACGGGCGGGCTCGCCGACGGCGACCCGCCCGTTTCCCATTTGGATCTTCAGGGAACGAGGACTGCGCGGCCCGTGATGTCACCGGCGCGGAGAGTGTCGAGCACGTCGTTCACCTGCTCGAGCGGGAACGTCTCCGAGCGCAGCGTGATCCGACCCTGCCCGTGGAGCTGGACGAGCTCCCAGAGGTCGACCCAGCTGCCGACGAGATTGCCGGCGATCGACGTCTCTGTCGCGATCATGCCCACCGAGGGCAGCGAGATCGTCCCGCCGTAGCCGATCACGGAGTACACGCCGCGGCGAGCGAGCATCGCGAGGCCGCCCTCGTGCGTGCCGTCCGTGCCGACGAAGTCGAAGACGACGTCCACCCCGCGCCCGCCGGTCAGCTCGCGGACGGCGCCGACGGTGTCCTTCTCGTCCCCCAGCACGTCTGTAGCGCCGAGCTCGCGCGCAAGCTGCCTGCGCCGCTCGTCCGTATCGATCGCGATCACGTTCGACGCGCCGAGCACGTCGACGAGCTGGAGGGCGATGTGGCCGACCCCGCCCATCCCGATCATCGCCACCGTGCTTCCCGGCTCGAGGCGCGGCAGCAGCTTCTTGACGGCATGGTAGGCAGTGATCCCTGCGTCCGCGTGCGGCGCCACGTCCGCCGGCTCGACGCCGGGCGGCAGCGGAATCAGCGAGCGCTCGTCGACGGCGACGTAGTCGGCGAACCCTCCGTCGACCGTCAGCCCCGTGAACTGGTGCCGCTCGCAGTGCATGTCGAGGCCGCGACGGCAGGACACGCAGAGCCCGCAGCTGTACGCCGGGTAGACGAGGACGGCGTCACCGGGCGAGACGAGCGTCACCTCGTCGCCCACGGCATGCACCCAGCCCGCGTTCTCGTGCCCGAGCACGACCGGGGTGCGCAGGCCGGCGGGCTCCATCAGCCCCTCGATCGCGTGGAGATCCGTCGCGCACACGCCCGCGCCGCCGACCTTGACGACGACGCCCCGCGCTCCGGCCGGCTCCGGCTCGGGCCGCTCGACGAGCTCGAGCGGCTGGTGGTACTCGCGGAGGAGCGCCGCCCTCACGCCGCGGCGGCCGCCGAGCGGGCGCCTAGATAGCCGCTCGCATCCGCGTCGAGGTGGTCTGCGAGGCGCGTCGCAAGCGCCATGATCGTCAGCGAGGGGTTGACCGACAGCGTCCGCGGAACGAGCGAGCCGTCGCCGACGAAGAGCCGCTTCACCTCGTGCGACTCGCCGTTCCGGTCGACGACGGACCGTGCCGGGTCATCGCCCATCCGGCATGAGCCCTGCACGTGCGTCGAGGCGAGCCCCGTCCACGCGATCTGCGAGGCGCCCGCGGCCTGGAGGACGTCCTTCGAGAACCGGAGCGCGGCGTCGAGCCGCGCGAGCTCCTGCGGCTGGAAGTCGACGGTGAACTGCTCGTTGCCGTCGTCGTCGAGCGAGACGGCGCACGAGTTGTCGTCGTTGACCATCGCGAGCACGCCGTTCCAGTGGCGGAACCTCCGCACCGCCTCGACGAGGCGCTTGCCCCACATCGATCCCTGCTCGTCGCAGAGCGTCGTCGCAAACGAGATCGGGTCCTGGATCGTCGTCGCCTCGATCACGAAGCCCCCATCCTCGTCGTGCTGGTGCGCCTTCGCCGACGCGGTGATCGGGTAGACCATGTGTGCGTCCTGCGGCTCGTCGAAAAGGCCGTAGACGAGGCGGACGGGATGGAGACCCAGGTTGCGGCCGATCGCCTCGCCCGTCATCCCCGAGCGGAGCAGCAGCTGGGGCGTGTTCAGCGAGCCGGCGGCGACGACTACAGCGCCAGCGTGGACCGTGTGGCACGTCCCGTCGGCGTCGACGTACTCCACGCCCGTCGCCTCGCCGCCTTCGATCAGGATGCGCTCGACGTTGGCGTTGGCACGCAGCTCGAGTGACCTGGCGGCGAGCGCGTCGTGAATGTACGTGTTCATCGTCGACTTGCCCGCGTTCGTCGGGCAGCCCTGGAGGCACGAGCCGCAGGACATGCAGTTCGGATCCGTGTACGAGCGCACGGGCTCGAGCTCGGCGCCGAGCGCGCGGAAGCCCGGCTCGAGCGTGTAGACGCTCTTCCGCCAGTCCGTGCGCTCACGCACGCCGAGCCGCGCCTCGACCCGGTCGTAGTACGGATCGAGGTCGGCGGCGATGAACGCGGCGCCGTCCTCCTTCGTCAGCCCGGTCGCCGGCTGCCACTTGGCGACGTCCTTGTCGTGCGCGCGCAGCGCAACCTTCGTGTTGATCGTCGTCGTGCCGCCGACACAGCGGCCGGCGAGGAACGCGACGAGCCCTGCCTCGCCCGCCGGCGCGAGCCGGAGCGGCCACCACATGTCGTGCGTCGCCTTCGCCTCCCAGCGCGTGAAGTCCGCGGCCGTCAGGTGCGGGCCGGTCTCGAGCAGGAGCACGTCGCGGCCCCGCTCGGCGAGCTCACCGGCGACGACGCCTCCGCCCGCGCCCGAGCCGACAACGATGACGTCAAAGGCGTCCTTCATCAGGCGACTCCCAGGTACGACCAGTCCTTCGCGAGCCGCGTCGCGAGCGGTGAGTTGAAGTCGATCTCGGTCCAGGCGCCCGGCCCGGGCTTGCCCGGCGCGACGAAGTCGGAGTAGTACGCCTCGATCGCAAGCCCGCGCACGAAGCCGAACTCGGGTGTCGCCTCGTGCTCCGCGAGCGCGTCCGCGCCCTCGGCGGCGGCCGGGGCGAGCGCGTCGATCGCCGCGTAGGCCGCGTCCTGCACCGGCGGAGGCATGTTCGCGATCAGCGCGTCGACGTAGACGGCCGGCCCGGCGCTCGCCGACCCCGGCACGATCAGCTCGCAGAGCGCCTCGACGGCCTCCGCGCGGTGAGCGTCGAGCGCGCGGTACGCCATCAGGCGCGGTCCAGGCGGATCACGGCTTTCATCACGTCGGCAGGATGACGCATCGCGTACACGATCGCCTCCGGGGCTTCCTCGAGCCCGAACTCGTGCGTGACGAAGCCTGCGAGCGCGTCCCGTCGCCTGTCGACAAGGGCAATCGCCTCGGCGAAGTCGTCGGCGCCGCACGTGCTCGTGCCGAGCAGGTCGACCTCCTTGAACGCGAGGCGGCCCGTCTCGAGCGGCGCCAGCGCCGTCCCGAGGCCCACGATCACGACCCGGCCGGCCGACGCGACGAGCTCGACGCCGGTCTGCGCGACCTCGGCGGCGCCCGTCGCCTCGAACACGACCTCCGGGCCGTCTCCGCCGGCCCACTCGCGAGCAGCCGCCATCGCATCTGCTCCGGGGGACAGGTGGAACGTGTCCGCGCCCGTCGCCTGCGCCCGCTCGAGACGTGTCTCGATGGGATCGACGAGCAGCACCTCCGCACCCTTGTCCGTGGCGGCGACGGCGACGGCGATCCCGATCGGGCCGGCGCCGAAGACGACCGCCTTCTCTCCCTCCGCCACGCGGCCGCGGGAGACGGCGCGCACGGCGATCGACATCGGCTCGACGACGGCCGCGCTCACCGGATCCTGGTCGCCGACCGGGAAGGCCTGCACGGCGGGCAGCACGAGCCGCTCCTGGAGCGCGCCGTCACGGTGGATGCCGATCAGGTTGAGCCGGACGCAGGCGTTGCCGCGCCCGATCCGGCAGGGGTAGCACTCGCCGCACGACGTGTGCGGCCACATCGCGATGCGCTCGCCCACCCGAAGGTGTGGCGGACATTCGGGGCCGACATCCTCGATCACGCCCGACGCCTCGTGGCCCTGGATCCGCGGGAAGCGATCCTCGTCGCGCACCGCGCCGACGTCGCCGAGGAAGTAGTGGAAGTCGGAGCCGCAGAGGCCGACGGCTTCGGGCCGGACGAGGATCTCCCCCAGGCCCGGAGCGCCGGGCTCCTCGACGTCGACGACCCGCATCGACTCCCTTCCGACTGTGACGGCGGCGCGCACGGCGGCCTCCTAGCCGTCCACCGCGGGACCGGCGGCCACCTCGGCGCCCGACAGATACGCCGAGTGGAGGACGCCCGGGTTGTGCTTGAGGTCGTCGGCGGTGCCCTCGTAGCGAATGCGCCCGCCCTCGAGCACGTAGGCAGCGTTCGCGAGCGAGAGCGCGAGCTGTGCGAACTGCTCGATCAGAAGCACGCCTGCGCCCTCAGCCGCAACCGACTCGATCGCCGGAACAAGGCGCTTGACGACGACAGGCGCGAGGCCCAGCGAGAGCTCATCGACGAGGACCGTCGTGGGACGGGAGACGAGTGCCTGGGCGAGCACGACCATCTGCTGCTCGCCGCCCGACAGCGAGCGACCGTGCGTCGTCCAGCGCCGCTGGAGCTCGGGAAACAGCTCGAGCGCATACGCGATCCCGTCTCTCCGCTCCGAACGAGACAGCGAGTACGTGGCGATGCGCAGATTCTCCTCGACCGTCAGCGCGGGCAGCAGGCGCCTGCCCTCGGCAACGATCGCGACGCCAGCTGTGCGGATCTTCTCGGGGCGGCGGTTCGTGAGATCCACGTCGCCGAGCAGGACACGGCCGCCGGTCGACCGGAGCACGCCGCCGACGGCGAGCACGAGGCTCGACTTGCCGGCGCCGTTCGCGCCGAGCAGCGTCGTCACCTCGCCGGCGGGGATCTTCAGTGAGACCTCCTCGACAACCGTCCTCCCGCCCCGCGGAACCGACAGGCTCTCGATCGTCAGCGTCGGCCCACCGCTCACAGCTCGTCCTCCGTGCCGAGGTACGCGCGGATCACATGCTCGTTCCGGAGCACCTCCGCCGTCGGGCCCGAAGCGATCAGCTTCCCGAAATCGAGCACGGCCGTCGTCTCGCAACAGGCGGAGACGAGGCTCATGTCGTGGTCGACGAGGACGACGAGCGCGCCGAACTGGCCGGGGATGCGCCGGATCACGTCACCCATGTGCTCCGTCTCCGAGAGGGGAAGGCCGGCTGCAGGCTCGTCGAGGAGCACGACGCGCGGGTGGCCGACGACTGCGCGCGCGACCTCGACCAGGCGCCGCTCGCGAGCTCCGAGGACGCCGACCTTCGTCCTCGACGGCACGTCGAGCCCCACGAACTCGATCGCGCTCTCCACGTCGGCGCGCTTCGACGTGCGACTCATGCCCGTGTGCTCATGGATCATCGCCACGTTGTCGTAGACCGAGAGCGCCTCGATCGCCTGCTCCGTCTGGAATGAGCGACGAAGGCCCCAGCGCGCGCGACGGAAGGCGGCCATCGCGAGCAAGTCCTCCCCGAATGCGCGGATCGTCCCCGCCGCCGGCCGGACGAACCCGCTGAGCACGTTGAAGAACGTCGTCTTGCCCGCGCCGTTCGGACCGATCAGGCCGCACGCCCCGTTCGGGAACGTGACGGTCATGTCGTCGAGCGGCGTCACGCCGCCGAAGCGCACGAGCAGGCCGTCGACCTCGATCACGCTGCCGGCTCCGTCGGCTTCCGCCCACCGCGGCTGATCAGGCCCCACAGCTTTCTCAGGTCCCGCGGCACCTGGTCGACGAGCCCACCCGGCGCGGTCGCGAGCACCTGGAGGACGCCGACCCCGAACAGAAGCAGCGAGACGTAGAGCGAGACGCCCCAGTTCTCGAGCAGCGCTGGCAGCAACCGCACGAGCAGGCCCGCGACAACCGCACCCCACACGCTGTAGATGCCGCCCATCAGCACCACCGCCAGCAGGACGATCGAGTCCTGGGTCGGGAAGGCGTTCGGCGAGAGCGAGCCCGCGCTGCCGGCGAGGAGGCCGCCCGCGACGCCCGTCATGAACGAGGCAAGCGCGAACGCCCAGAGCTTGTACAGCGTGACGTTGACGCCCGCCGCGAGCGCTGCGGGCTCGCTCTCGCGAATGGCGGCGAAGGCGCGGCCCGACTTGCTGCCGATCTGCCACAGCGCGAGCAGGAACATCAACGCGGCGACGATGAGCGTATAGCGGTAGAAGGCAGGGTCCGAGGTCGCGATCCCCGGCCGCCGGATGTTGCGGAACTCCTGGAGCTGCTCGAGCGACAGCACGCCCTGGAAGCCCTTGCCGCCGTTCGGAAAGTGGATGACGCTGAGCACGAGCGTGATCGCACCGGCGAACATCAGCGTGATCAGCGCCAGGTGGAGTCCCGAGATCCGCAGCGCGGGCAGGCCGACGACCGTCCCGATTACGGCTGTTGCGAGACCGGCGATGAGGAGCACGATCGGATACGGCAGGCCAGTGCCGTAGAGAACCCGGGTCGCCACCCACGCGCCGACGGCGAGCAAAGCAATCTGGCAGAGCGAAACCATCCCGACGCGGCCGTAGAGCAGGCCGAGACCAAGCGCGACGATCGCGTAGATCGCCGCCGCCGTGAGGATCTTGATCCAGTAGACGCCGATCAGCTCGGGCACGAGGAACAGCGCCGCGGCGAAGAGCGCGGCGACTACGAGCACACGGATCGCCTGAGCGCGCTCGACCCCGAGGCCGTCGAGTCGGCTCATGCGACGCGCACTCCGCGCTGTGCGCGTGCTACCTCCATGGACGCTACTGGCCCGCCCGAACCATCACTTCGCGGCGCCGCCCGAGCACGAGCAGGGCGGCGATCGCGATCACGAACGGGGTCATTGCGCGGTACTGCGCGAGCGGCTGGCTCTGATTCGGCCACAGAGAGAAGGCCTGGAGGCACGACTCGACGACGCCGATCACGAGCGCGGCGAACAGCGTGATCCAAAGTGACTCGAGGCGCCCGATCAGCGCCGCCGCGAGCGACGAGATGACGACGAATGTCAGCGAGACCGCCTCGAGCTGGTTGGTCAACCCGGACAGGAGCAGCCCGGACGCCCCGCAGACGATCCCGGAGCCGAGCCAGGCCGACGCCTCGACGAGCCGCACGGGCACGCCGAGGGTTGCCGTGATCTCGCGGTCGTTCGCGATAGCGCGATAGGCGGTGCCGAGCTTCGTCCAGCGCAGGAACGCCCAGGTGAGTGCGGTGATCCCGAAGGCAAATATCAACGCGATGATCTTGGTCCAGCTGAC
The DNA here is from genome assembly GCA_963773055.1 of uncultured Actinomycetes bacterium. GTDB lineage: Bacteria > Actinomycetota > Thermoleophilia > Gaiellales > Gaiellaceae > PALSA-612. Next base: position 1,594,879 of record CAVYZL010000006.1, read on the forward strand.
ACGGACGTCACCGACCTGGTAGCCGAAGTTGTGCCAGCCGTCACTCGGCAGCGGGATCGGGAACACCTCATTCGCCTGCCACTGCCAGCCCATGATCGAGAGCAGGATCAGCGTCAGCCCGAGCGTCGCTGCCGACTTGACGAGGGGGTCGCGGGCAGCGAATAACGGCCCGAACACCAGCCCGTAGAGCAACGTCACGATGCCGCCGAACAGGACACAGATGACGAACGCGAGCCAGTTCGGGCACCACGAAGTCTTGTAGATCAGTTGCCAGGCGATGAAGACGCCCAGAGCCCCGACCGCCCCGTACGCGAAGTTGAGCACGCCCGTCGTCCGGTAGAGGACGACGATGCCAACTCCTGACACCCCGTACACCGCCCCGACGGCCAGGCCGAGCGGGACGAACTGCAGGAGGTCATGAAACGTGGGCAGCATCAGAGCTCCGAGCGTCTTCGATCGTTGTCTAGTGGTCTACCTCGCTCCCTATCGTTGCCACGCCGGCTTCGGGAACGACGCCCCGGTGTTGAGGTGGAACTTCCGCTCGGCCTGGCGAGCCTGTCGGAGGGCAGACGTAACCGCCGCAATCGCGAAGCACGGCTCCGCCTGCACCATCTTGCCGTTCTTGCCCGGTGGAGGTCAGGTCCCAGTTGTTCGGGAGGTGCCCCGGCAGGTTGCCGCTGTAGAACGGCTTGCAGAGCAAGTCGCTGTGCCAGTTCTTGATCTTCGTGAACGCGGTGTTCACGCCCTTGGGAGTCAGCTGGCTCGGCTTCAGCGCGAGCATGACCTCGGTCGCCACCCTCGCGTCGAGGAAGCCGAACTCCCCGAACGTCGAGAGCCCCCACTTCTTCGGCGTGTATTTCGCATGCACGGCCCGATAGAGCGCCGCGTCCGGTCCCTTCGTCGTGAAGGGCTCGAGCTCCGTGTTGATCCCGATCTTCCCGTCCCAGAACTTGCCCGCGTTGGCGGCGAACCGCGTGTCGTACGCGGGAGTCGACGCCGCCCAGAGGACCTTGTTCGCGATCCCCTGCTGTTCCGCAGCCTTGAGCACGGTCAAGACCTGGTCGGTCGTGAAGTCGAGGATCACACCACCGCCGTCGCCGGCGAGCTGCACGTACTTGAGCGCGTACGAAGCCTGCGCCGGGTACGGATCGTGGACGTCGATGCCTTTCAGGCCATGCGCCTTGGCGAACGCAACCGCGGGCTTGTTCCAGGTACCCGCAGCGTCGACCCCGGTCGGAGCGACCGAGACGATCGTCCCCTTGACGCCCTTTCGAACCAGGTACTGAGCGGCGCCGAGCGTCGAGTACGCCGGGCCCATGTTGATCGGGATGTGGTACGGCGTTCCGCCGTAGCAGAGGTCGTGCACACCGTCACCGATGACGTAGAACTTCTTCGACGCGTAGTACTGCGCGTTCACGGCGCAGTCCATGACGTCGATGTTCCCGACGATCGCGACGACGTGCTCCTCCTCGATCAGCTTCTTCGCGAAGGCGGCCACGAGCTCGGGGTTGATCGGGTCGACGTGGACGATGTAGTTGATCTTGCGGCCGAAGAGGCCACCGTTGTCGTTCACGCAGTCGAAGTAGGCCCGCGCGTTGTCGGTGATCTCGTCCCAGTTGACACCGACGGCGACCGTGACGATCGCGCCGATGTTGATCGGCTTTCCTGTCGCCTTCTTGCCCGTGCCCAGCCCGCAGACGCTCTTCTTCGGAGAGGCCTTCCCCGATCCGACGGGCGCTGCGGACGAGCCGGCGCTCGCACCTACCGCAACCACGGCCGTCGCTACAAGGGCCGCAGGCAGTGCAAGGGCCAGCGCTACCTTCCTACGCTTCATCCCTTCCTCCTTTCATCGACCTCGGCCGAGGTCGCGAACCGGTCCGGGCGAGGGGGTGCCTGGCATGACCGGTGACATGCCGACGAGCGGGATCTTTCTCCATCGGCGCCCTCTATGCAAGACACCGTTCGACATATTCGAACGCGGAGCCTGCCTGACGCACCCGTCGACCTCCATGCGCGACGCTGTATACCACGCCCGCAAATCCGGCTCCGGACGGACTTGAGATGATCGCCCCGTGACCAACCCGGCCGATCTTGGCGTCCTCGAGGCGTCCGTCGCGCTCGGAGAACGAACGCTGTCCTCGCGCGAGCTCACGGAGGCGTGCCTCGCCCGGATCCGCGAGCGAGACGGGACGCACAGCCATGACGGCGACCCCGACTCGATCAACGCCTGGGTGCGGGTCTACGAGGAGGATGCCCTCGCGGCAGCCGATCGGGCGGACGAGCGGCTCGCAGACGGAGATGCGCCGCGCCTCTGCGGGATCCCGATCGGGCTGAAGGACCTGTACGCGGTGGCCGGCAAGCCGCTAACCGCTTCGAGCACCTTGCTGTACGAGGTGCCAGACCGCGACTGCGACGTCTGGGCGCGCCTCGCAGCCGAGGGCATGGTGCTGCTCGGTCACCTGCACACGCACGAGTTCGCCTGCGGAGGCACCACCGACCAGGTCGGAAACCCTTGGGCACTAGAACGGTCGGCCGGCGGCTCCGGCGGTGGCTCCAGCGCGGCACTCGCGTCCGGCCAAGTGGCCGCGACCACGGGCACCGACACCGCCGGCTCGGTGCGCATCCCCTCCGCGGAGTGCGGCACGTCGACGATCAAGCCGACGCGCGGCCTCGTCTCGATGCGAGGGATCGTCCCGCTCGCGTGGACGTTCGATCACCCTGGGCCGATGACCCGCACGGTCGTCGATTCCGAGCTCTTGCTCGAGGGGATGTCCGAGTTGCCTGCACCCCCCTCGCGCCGACCTCTCCTCCGCTACGCGGTCTCTCCGAGAGTCTCCGTCCTCGAGCCGGACGTCGCAGACGGGTTCGACCGTGCGCTGGCGGCATTGCCGGGTGAGCGCATCGAGCCGCCGGTGCCACAGGCCCGATTGGACGTCCTCGCCGACTTCTTCGATCTCGTCCTCACCGAGATGCTCGTCTACCACCGCCGCTTCGACGACCGACGTGAGGGGTATCGCCCGTCGAATCGGGGGAGGCTCGAGCATGCCGAGCGGCGGGCGATGACGGCTGAGGAATACGTCGCCCTACAGGCCGGCCGCACGGAGGACACAAGCGCCTGGTGTGACTGGCTCGCCGAGCACAGGATCGACGCGATCGTGGAGCCGACGATCCCGATCGTCGCGCCCCTGCGTGGCAGCGGCTACGACGAAGTGTTCGGCGACGTTGAAGATCTTTCGCTCACGCACTATTGGGACTGGACCGGGTTTCCCGTCGTCGCTCTTCCATCCGGTGTGGGAGGCCACAGCGGGCTCCCGGTGAGCGTCTCCCTCATCGGCGCGCCGGGCGCCGACTGGGACATGCTGGCGTGGGGCGCGGCGCTTCAGGAGAAGCTCGGTACGGTGTCGCCGTGATCGACCTGTCGGCCGTCTCCGCCATCGACGTGCACGTCCACACGGAGCTCGCACGGAACGGCCACGATCCGATGCCCGCGCACCTGCGCGAGGCGGCGGGGCGGTACTTCAGAAGCGACGAGCCGCTGCCGACGGTCGACGATGTCGCGGCGTACTACCGCGCGCGCGGCATCGCAGCCGTCGTCTTCACCGTCGACTGGGAGTCCCGGAGCGGCATCGCCCCGATCCCGAACGAGGAGATCGCCGAGGCCGCGGCCGCGAACGCGGACATCATGATCCCGTTCGCGAGCGTCGACCCGGCCCGCCCGGATGCCGCCGCGCGCGCCCGGACGCTGATCACCGACCATGGCGTGAAGGGCTTCAAGTTCCACCCGAACCTCCAGGCCTTCTTCCCGAACGACCGCAGCGCCTACCCACTCTACGAGGTGATCGCCGAGGCAGGCCTGCCCGCGCTCTTCCACTCCGGCCACAGCGGCATCGGCACGGGCCTCAAGGGCGGCGGGGGATTTCTCCTCAAGTACTCGAACCCGATGTGCCTCGACGACGTCGCCGCGGACTTCCCGGAGCTCGAGATCGTGCTCGCACATCCGTCGTTTCCGTGGCAGGACGAGGCGATCTCGGTCTGCCTGCACAAGGCGAACGTCTGGATCGACCTCTCCGGCTGGTCGCCGAAGTACTTCCCGCCCCAGCTCGTGCAGTACGCGAACACGCAGCTGAAGACGCGCGTGCTGTTCGGCTCCGATTACCCGCTGATCACGCCCGACCGCTGGCTCGCCGACTTCGAGCAGGCGCCGTTCAAGGACGAGGTGCGGCCGCTGATCCTGAAGGACAACGCCGCCCGCCTGCTCGGCCTCTCAACCGAAAGGAGCAGTGGATGAACACCTTCGAGCAAGCCGTCTTCGACTGCATGAACCCGACAGCGGAGCTGGTCGAGAAGACGACGAACCCGCTGCATCGTGCGATGCTCCTCAACTTCTGGCGCCATGTGCACCTCGAGGGCGGCGGTGAGTACGAGAAGATCGTCGCGCCGGACATGATGGTCGACGAGCCCGTCTACCGGGTGAGCTGGGGCGCAAACCCGACCGTGATCCGAGGCAAGGAAGGGGTTCTGGCGTTCTACCGGAGCGTCGGCGAATCTGTGCTGTGGCACTCCGACGACTTCCTGTCGGTCGCGGACTGGGGCATCTGCGACGAGATCACATTCCACCAGCTCGCGCACGGCGCCGACCTCAAGGCCTTGGGTTACGACGTCGCCGACGACGAGGCGCTCTACCACGTGTCGAGCCGGCAGGCGTTCATCTGGCCGTTCAACAGCCAGGCGCGTCTGATCGGCGAGAACCTCTACGAGGACAAGACGAGCCTCGCGATCGAGGAGGTCAGTCCCGACGAGGCCATCACACCGGCTCGTGTCCGCGAGATCCACCACGAGCAGCTCGCGAAGCTCGAGGCCGAGCGCGGCGAGGACTTCTGGATCTACAACGGTTAGGCCATCACGAGCGAGCCGCCGTCGATCACGTAGGCGGCGCCCGTGATGAAGCTCGAGGCGGGCGAGGCGAGTAGCACGACGAGGCCCTTCAGCTCGTCCGGGTGCGCCATCCGGCCGAGCGGGATCAGCGTGGCCCACGCAGCCTTCATCTCCTCGGTTGGGCTCTCGGTGACGCCGCCGCCGATCAGCGTTCCGTAGAACGGGCCCGGGCAGATCGCGTTGACGAGGATCCCGTCCGGCGCCAGCTCGAGCGCCGCATGGCGGACCATGTGGATCACGGCGGCTTTGCTCGCGGCGTACCCGTAGCAGACGAGCGGCTCGGGCCGAAGGCCGGCGTTCGACGCCGTGACGATGATGCGCCCTGATCCCTGCTTCTTCATCGCGCCCGCGGCGCTGCGCATCGTGTGCATGACGCCGGTCTGGTTGACGGCAAGCACGCGATCCCAGTCGGCGCGCTCGACCGTGTCGAGTGTCTGGCCGCCCTCGGCGCGGAAACCGGGCACGGCGCCGAGGCCCGCGTTTGCGATCGCCACGTCGACGCCTCCCTGCTCTTCGACGACGTCGTCGAAGAGCTCCTGCACGCGGTCGCCGTCGGTGACGTCGCAGACGAACGCGCGGGCGTCGCAGCCCCGCGAGCGCAGCTCCTCGGTCGACGCGGCCAGCCTGTCCTCGTCGACGTCCGCTAGCGTGACGCGGGCGCCGCAGTCCGCGAGCACTTCGGCCATCGCGAATCCGAGCCCGCCGGCCGCGCCGGTGACGACGACGCGCATCCCGCGGACGTCGAACAGCCGCGCCAGCGTCTCCGTTGCGCGATCAGCCATCTGCCCCTCCTCGGTCGAAGTCGGACCCGGATCGAATCACGGGTCGACCGGCGCCGCAACGCACTCCCCCCGGTCAAGGGTCGCGAAGAGGCCTGACCCGCCCGACGTTTCGAGAGGACTCGCCTACGAGCACGAAGGAGACGGAATGGACATGCTGCCCGACCTGCGCGCGTTGTCGAACGAGGAGCTCGATCGTCTGATCGACGAGTTGACGAAGGAGGAGAACGAGGTCTCGTTCGAGCGTCGCCGCGTCCAGGGCTATCTGGACATCCTCCGCGCGGAACGGACGGCGCGGATCAAGGGCGGCTCCTTCGCCTCACCTCCGCTCGAGCAGCTCGCCGCCATCCTCACCGGCAAGAGCCTGCCTGACGTGCGCACCGACCCCGCCTGACCCGACGCACGTCACACGACGCCCCTCACCCGATCGGGTGAAATTCGCGAAGAACCCCCGGCCGGGGGATACACCCGCCGCGTCCTCCAGCAAAGCTGCACCCGTTCATCGGGTCTTGGAGGAAGGGAGAGCTCATGCTCTCGAGGGTGCGGTGCTTCAGCTCGACGACGGTCAGACGACCCCGGAGTACGCGGTCGTGCTGACGATCCTGACCCTCGGCGCGGCGGGCCTGTTCATTGCCTTCGCAGGCGGGATCCAGGGCGCGCTCGCGACGATCAGCGGTCTCTTGTAGCGGTTCGACCGCCCATTCGGACGGTCTGCGCCTCGGCTGGGCGAACTCGGTCGGGTGAAGGACGGAGCAACACCCTCTTTCGGGGGACGACTCGGAGCCGTTTTCGGGCGACGTTGAGTCTCGAATCGATTAACGCAGCCGGAAGGGGGTGAACCTCATGCTGACAAAGATTCGGTCGATGCGCATCGCGCGCGAGGAAGGCCAGACGATGGCGGAGTACGCAGTCGTCCTGGCCGTGATCACGGTTGCGACCGTGGCGGTGTTCACTGCACTCTCAGGCGGCATCTCGGGCGCGATCTCGTCCGTGACGGCCATCCTCTAGAAATCCGGACTGACGCGGCGCCCGAGCGCAAGCCGGGCGCCGCTTCCCATTTCAAGGCCGGCGGTTCCAGTGCCCTCGTTGAGGCACTGTGGAGGCTTCTCATCGCGGCGTCGTGCTGGCCGCCTCTAGAGTTCTCACGAGGCGAGTTCCGCGATACGATCCTGTGAGGGCCGGCCGCCTCCCGGCCCAAGGGACAGAGCTCGGCTCTCCCCAGAGCTCTGTTTCGGGGGCCCTACCTCGGGGACTCCGCGGTAGGGCCCTCTCACTTCCTCGCGCCGGTGGACGCGCCCGAGCGCCAGCGCGGCTTGGTTGGGGGACGTGCGTCAGAAGCTGTCGAAGTCGCATCGGCGCCGCCTAGACGGTTAGTTCGTTCGCCGCCGCGACCGACATGGCGGGCGTGGCACACAACCGCTCCGCCGCGAGCAGAGTCACCCGCCGGAAGTCGTGAGACTTCCGGCGGTAAGCGGAGAGGGAGGGATTCGAACCCTCGACGCACCTTTTGGGCACGCACGCGATTTCCAGTCGCGCTCCTTCGGCCAACTCGGACACCTCTCCGTGCTGGACGGAGCGTATCGCCGCCGTCAGGACCCGGCGACGCTCGAGACGTACGCTGCGACGTCCTGGATCTGCTGGGGCGTCAACGTGCCACTGAACGAGGGCATCGGCGACTTGCCGTTCGTCACCCGCTCGACGACCTTGTCGTAGCTCGGCTTCGCGTCGTCGAGATTCGGTCCGACGGTGCCCGTCGATCCGGCGTCTGCGAGCGTGTGACAGCTCTCGCACCCGGCGGTCGCGAAGACCTGCTTCCCCGCGGTCGCATCGCCCTGGCCCTCTTTTGGCGTTGTTTGGGTCGGCTTTGTCTCCGTCGTCTCCGTCGTGCCGGTGGGCTCCGTCTCGGTCGTGGCCGTCGGCTCGGTCTCCGTGGTCTCGGTGCTCACGGTGGGCTCGGTGGGCTCCGTCAACGTTGGCTGCGCGGCCGCCTCCTCCTCCCCGGTCTCACGCGCGACGAAGAAGACCGTCGCGAGCATGCCGACCGTGAACAGCGCAGCGACGGCGGTGAACCAGCCGAGATGGCGCCCGGGGAAGTCCGGCCGCCAGCGTGGGATGACCATCGAGCTGACGAGCGCGAAGACGACGAATGCTGCGCCTGCAAGCGCGAGCCCGAGCTTCTGGGACGAGGAGAGCGCGAGCAGCACGGAGGAGGAAGCTACCAGGATCCCTCTGGCGGAGCCCCACGTGCTTCGCTCTGCTCGGCCAGCCTGTTCAGCCCTTCGTGGAACGTCGTCGGCAGCGGCGTCGACGGCCCGCCGCGAAGCGCTTCCCGCTCCCACTCGGCGAGCCGATCGGACTCCTGCTCGAGCCGACGCCGCTCCGCGGCGAGGCGCGACCGCTCGGCTGCAAGCGCACCCCGCGAAGCCTCGAGCGACTTGCGCCCGGCCTCGAGCTCGTGCTCCCGTCGAAGAGCGTCGGCGTCGGCCGCAGCCAGCGCCGACTCCCGCTCGTGCAGCGACCGCTCGAGATCCGCGAGGTGTCGGGCCCGCTCCGTCAGCTCCGACCGCGACTCGACCGGGCCGCTGTCGGCAGCGGGGAAGCTGTGGCTCGAGGCAGCTCGAAGCGCGTCCTGCAGCCGCGTGATCTCGGCGAGCGACTCGTGCCGGATCCGGTCGCGCTCATCGAGGAGGTTCCGCTCGAGCGCCCGCAGGCGCTCGATCTCGCCGAGGAGGCGCTCGATCTCGTGCTGGGCCGCCGCGTCTTCCGCCACGAGCGGATGATAGGAGCGCGCCGCTCTGGCTACGCCGCCGGCCGCTCACGCTCGGCGCCGCGCTCGGGCTCGCGCGTCTCATAAGGCCAGTCGAAGCCATCGCGCACGAGCAATGCGAGGCCGCGGCCGATCAGCCAGCCACCGACGACCGCCAGAAGCATCCAGGCGCAGACGACGATCGCGAGGAGCGCGATCCAGTGCGGCATGGCTTCTGCACGGTAGTCCCGCGTCCGGACGGCGCCGGCAGAGCGGATCCACTACCGGATCGACACGCTCGGCGTCGTCCCTCCGCCGGACAACACCCCGCCGCCTCCCCCACCGCCGCCGCCACCGCCGCCACCGCCTCCGCCGCCGCCGACGTTCCCCGACCTCGTGATCTCGGCCTTCGACGCGCAGACGTTCACGGTCTCGAACCAGGGCACGGCCGCGGCAGGCCCGTTCAGCGTCGAGGTGGTCGGCTTCGGCACCTTCTCGTTCACCGGCCTCGCCGCGGCAGGACGGGAAACGCGGACCTACGCGTCAGGCTGCGCGGCCGGCACGCACGAGGCGCGCGCGGACTATCTGAACCAGGTCGTCGAGTCGGACGAGACGAACAACACCCGCTCGATCGACGTGATCTGCTGAGCTCCCGGCTACTTTCCCCGGCACGTCGAGCAGCGCCAGCCTCGGACCTCGTCGATCGGCACGTCGCGGATGCCGAACCAGCCCCGGCAGTTGGCGCACTCGATCCGGACGCCGGCATGGCGCTGGAGAGAGCTCCATTCGGGCTTGTCCTTCTGTCCTAGGCTCACGCGCGACGGGGCGATCTGCAGGACGCCCGCTGTCGGGCTGACGTAAAGGACTTCGTAATCCCCTGCGGGCAGCTCGGCTGTGTACTTGTCGGGCAAGCGCAGGCGAGTCATCGGCCGCCGGCCGCCGATCCCGCTCGCCGCGCGACTACGACTCGCCGCCTTGAGGCGGCTCCGGCTCCGGTGCCTGCAGGCCGAGCTCCTTGGCCAACTTTGCACCCCGCTTCTTTTCCCGCTTCAACTCACGGCGCTCCCGGAGCTCACGCTCCCGAGCCACCTTCGAAAAAGTCGATCTACTCTTCTTTGCTGCCATCGCGCTCCATTCCTAGTCGTTTCGATAGCAATAGTGTGGCTGCTCGCAGGTCGTGCGCGTCGCCGTCACCCGCTCATGTGGGCAAGATGAAGGTCGCCACGACCGTGTAGTGGAAGGCAACGGCCACCACCACGAGTGCGTGGAAGACCTCGTGGTACCCGAACAGGGACGGGAACGGGTCCGGCCGCTGGCGCGCGTAGACGAGCGCGCCGACCGTGTAGCAGAGACCGCCCGCCAGGATGAGAAGCGTCGCCACCAGCCCCATCTTGGTGAGCAGCTGGGGGAAGATGACCACGGCGACCCAGCCGAGGGCTCCCCCGACCAATACGGGCAGCCAGCGCGGCGGTCGCGCCCAGACGAGCCGGGTCACGATCGCCACTGCAGCACCCGCCCAGACAATGGCGAGCACCGTCACGCGCCACGCGCCTGAGAGCACGAGCAGCCCGACCGGCGTGTACGAGGCAGCGATCATCACGTAGATGCCGGCGTGGTCGATCCGCCGAAAGCGCAAATGCCAGGGCGGTGCCCACGTGATCCGGTGGTAGATGGCGCTCGCACCGAACATGACGACGACGCCCCCGGCAAAGACCGCGGCGGCCACCCTCGCCATCGACGTGTCCGTGATCAGGCCGATCAAGATTCCCAGCGGGATGGTGAGGCAGAACGCCCACTGGTGCAGCACGCCGCGCAAACGAGGCTTGGCAAGGTCCACGAGTGATGAGCTGTTCACTCACCACCAACTGTAGACGAGCCGGCTGCTACCAGCGTGATCGGCGCCCTCGGCGGCTCGTGTAGACGAGCTTTGCCGGAGCCGAACGGAGGCCCGCTCGCTCGAACTCGTCTCGCCGTCCCGCCATCGCTGCGACGCGGCTGACGTCGGCCTGCTGCTCCGGAAGGACGAACGTGACGCCGTTGCCACCCCGGCCGGCGCGACCGGTGCGGCCGACGCGGTGCAGGTAGCTCGTGTTGTCGGCGGGCGGATCGAAGTTGATCACGTTCGTGATCTCGACGAGGTCGAGGCCGCGCGCGGCGAGCTCCGTCGCCACGAGCGTCGGCACGTGGCCGGAACGGAACCGCTCGAGCGTCCGCTCGCGGCGATTCTGGGGCATGTCACCGTGCATCGCCGCTGCGGGGACGTCTCGCTGAGAGAGCCGCCGCGCGAGCCGGTCAGCGCCGCGCTTCGTCCGCACGAACACGAGCGCGAGCCCGTCGGAGGCCGCGAGATGGTCGACAAGCACGTCGAGCTTGTCGCCCGCCGTCACAGCGACGAACGCGTGGTCGACGACGAGCGACCCAGCGTCGCGCTCAGGCGGCGCGACCTCGAAGCGGGAGGGGTCGCGCGTGTACTCACGCGCGAGATCGCCCACCTCGCCGTCGAGCGTCGCCGAGAAGAACATCGTCTGACGCGTGCGCGGGAGCCGTCGAACGATCGCATCGACCTGGGGCTTGAAGCCCATGTCGAGCATCCGGTCTGCCTCGTCGAGGACGAGCGTGTCGATTCTCTCCAGCGAGACGAGCCGCCGGTCGACGAGATCCTTCAGGCGCCCCGGCGTGGCGACGAGGATGTCGGCGTCCTTGGCCTGCTTGGCCTGCCGGCCGAGCGGCATGCCGCCGTAGACCGCCACGATCCGCACGCCGCCTGCCGCGGCCGCGGGCGTCCGGAGCTCCTCGGCCACCTGGGCCGCAAGCTCACGGGTCGGTACGAGCACGAGCGCGGACGGCGCCCCTTTGTTTCCCTGAATGCGTTCGACGAGCGCGAGCCCGAACGCGAGGGTCTTTCCGGACCCGGTCGGGGACTTCGCCAGCACGTCCGACCCGGCGATTGCGTCGGGCAGCACGAGCTGCTGGATCGGAAACGGCGATTCGATACCTCGCTTGGCGAGCGCGTCCACGATTTGCGGGCGCACGCCAAGCGCACGAAACGATTCATGTGACATTTCTGTTCGACTCCTTGGTTCGGGTTACGGGTTCGAGATCAGTCGACTCGATACGCCCTGGCTTCTAACCCGAAGGAGGAACGAGAAGGTCAATCTCCAGGCGGCTTCACTCGACCGCCGTACATCCACGGTAGCAGCAGCGCATGCGGGCGCCTCGATCGAAGGCGCGCTACGGTGGAGCGCATGAGCTTCTCGCTGAAGACCGTGGGCGCGATCACGCTGTTCGTCGACGACGCAGCGAGATCGAAAGGCGTTCTACGAGAACGTCTTCGACGCACCCGTCGTCTACGAAGACGAGAACGCGGTCGCGTTTCAGTTCGAGAACACGATCGTCAACCTCCTGGCGCGAACAGAGGCCCCGGAGCTCGTCGATCCCGCAGCCGTCGCCGCGTCCGGTGTCGGCTCGCAGCTGCAGCTGACGATCTGGGTAGACGACGCGGGCGCGACCTGCGCCGAGCTCGCCGAGCGGGGCGTCGGGCTCCTGAACGGACCGATCGACAGGCCATGGGGCGTACGGACCGCAGCCTTCGCCGATCCCGACGGGCACGTCTGGGAGATCGCGCAGCCCCTGTCGAGCTAAAGCCCTCCCTGTCCGCTACTTGTAGCTCGACGCGGCGAGAAAGGCGCTCGCCTTCGCGCGGTACCCGGCGTCGGTCGGATGCGGGTCGTGGTCCGGACAGTAGAACGTCAGCGAGCAGATGCGTGCCTTCTGCGCTTTGACGTTCCCGCGACCGTTCAGCGCCGCGAACATGTCTGCGACACGAGCGCGCGATTTCGTCGCCGATCTCCTGATGGCGGCATCGACCGAGCGATAGAGGGGCTCGACCTTCGCCAGCTTGTCGGCCTCCGGGTTCCACGCTCCGCTGACGATGATCTCGGCGTTCGGCGCAGCTGCGCGCAGTTGCGCGAGGATCGGGGTGAAGCGCAACGCGAACGCCGCGATCGAGCTCTTCGCGCCCTTGCCCGCCGCCGAGAGCGGAGCCAGGTCGCCGCCCCAGAGCGTGACGGTGATCGGGCTCACCTTCCCGGGGTGCGCGCGCAGGAAGGCCTCGGCAGCCTTGAGCTGGGATCCGCGGAACGCGTTGTGCAGCTTCCCGCCCTCCTTGAGCCAATCGCATCCGCCCTTCGCGAACGTCACCGTGGTCTCGCCCGGGCAGCCGTAGTTGATGACCCTGATCTTCGGGGAGAGCTTGCGGAGCTGCGCCGCGAACACGTCGACGTATCCGGTGCGAAACGCCGCGGGGTCGAGCTTGGACGGCGGCTTCGTCGCCTTCGTGGGCTGGAACCCGAACGCCATCGAGTCGCCGAGCGCGAGGTAGTAGGCCGCGGGCGACCCACCAGCCGGCCGTTCCGTCCCTGCGAGCGCAAGTGGCGCTGCGAGAGAGATGGCGCAGAGGGCGCCGGCGAGCGTCGTCTTAGCGAGGGTCATGGCCTGCCTTTCCTCGTCGTCACGTCCATAGTATCGGCGATACTATTACATCGATACAATTGGAACGCAACCCGGCGAGGAGCTCGACGACTCGGCATTCGCGATCCTCGGGCTGATCATGCTCAGGGGGCCGTCGACGGCGTACGAGCTGAAGCGCGCCCTCTCGCGCATCACGAGCGAGTACTGGTCGGTTCCCCACGTGACGCCGTATCGAGCGACGAGAGCGCTCGAGCGCGCGGGGATGCTCTCGGCCGAACAGGAACCTGCGGGCAGACGCCGGCGCGTGTATTCACTGACCGACGCCGGCCGCGCAGCGCTCAGCGCATGGCTGTCCGACCCGACGAGCCGGACGATGACGATCCGCGATCCCGGCCAGCTCCGCCTTCTCTTCGCCGAGCTCGTCGATCCGGCCGCAGTGGCTGAGCTGGCTCGCGCGCAGATGCGGACGTATGAGAGCCGGCTCGCCGAGCTTGACGCGACCGAGGCGAGGCTCGCCGACGACGCCCTCCGCGCCCCGCGCCTCGGTCCGCTGCAACTCGGCCGCGCCGTGTACTCGGCGGCTTTCACGTTCTGGAGCTCGGTCGCGAGCGCCCCGGGCTCCCCGGCCGCCTGGACGGTGTCCGCGGATGATCAGCCAGATTGACGAGCGCGGCCGGGACCGGGCCGGTCAGCCGCTGCTGCAAGGCCCGGTCGCGCGAACCGCCTTCGTTGCGAGCCACCCGGACGGCGCCTGCGCCGCTTGCTCGAGCCAGGCTGTTCCGCGGCACCTGCGAGACACTGCTTAGCGCTGCTTCCTTCCGGACCTGACGCGGTTCGCAGACTCCCAGTGCGCGGGACCTGGCCGTCAACGCTGCGCGCGAAGGCCCTGACCCCGAACGACTCCGCCCCTCGGGCGGTGTTCGGCCCCGCTATAGCGGATTGCGGGTTCAGGGAACCGCTAGCTCCCCGCCTAGCGCGACCGGGCGAGCGGATGGTAGCGGAGCCGCCTTGCGCCGAGCCCCGTACGCCGCGAGCATCGCCCTGTGGATCCTCCACGAGAGGTCATCGCAGCGGTCGTCAAGGCAACCGGCCGAACGCCGACGGCCTGGCGGCACGTCGTCGCCGGCTACACGCACGCGGAGAAGTGGATCGTCTCCCTCGGCTCCGAGACGGCATTCGTGAAGGCGAGCGCGAACGCGGTCGCGCGCGGACAGATCGAGCGCGAGGCTTCGATCGTCGAGGCCGTCGCTGCGCCGTACATGCCCCACGTCTACGGTTCCGCGACCGTCGGCGACTGGACGGTGCTCGTGCTCGAGGATCTCGCCGCCGCAGTCTGGCCGCCCCCGTACCCCGATCGCGGCGAAGCGCTGCTCGAGACCGTCACCCGTGTCGCAGGCACCCCGCCTCCGCCGGAGCTCGAACGCAGACCAGAGGGCCGTCCTTTCGGCACGTACTGGCAGCGCATCGCGGCGGATCCCGAGCCGGTCCTCGCCAACGGGTCGTTCACTGCGGCGTGGCTGGAGGCAGCGCTGCCGGCGCTCGACGAGGCGGAGTCGAGAGCGCGGCTCGCGGGTGACGACCTCGTCCACGACGACGTGTGGGCGGGGAACGTCTGCTACACGGATCGCGGCGCGCTGCTCGTCGACTGGCCCGGCGCGACGATCGGCGACCGGAGGATCGATCTCGCGTACGCGTTGCTCTCGATCCGGTCGAGCGGCGCCGAGCCCCCGCCGGTCGACTTTCCGGACGAGGTCGCATATGCCGCGCTCCTCGCTGGCGCGAACGCGTACCAGGCGGCGCGGCCGGTAGATCCTCTGATCGCGTACGGCGACGAGCTTCGAGACGGCTGGCTGTTCGACCTCGACTACGCGCTCGTCTGGGCGAGCGAGCTTCTCGACCTCCCGCCGCCAAAGGCGTAGAACGGAGTTGTGACTGCGATACGCTGACCTCTCTCCGGGCGCGTAGCTCAGCGGGAGAGCGCCCGCTTCACACGCGGGAGGTCGCTGGTTCGATCCCAGCCGCGCCCATCGGGCAGACCGTGGCGAAGGACGACGAGCGGATCGAGCGCAAGCAGCAAGCTGGGGCAAGGCCGACACCGGCCCCGGCGATGTCGGAAATGCGCGAGCGGGATTAGTCCCTCTGCCGAGCCCTGAACCCCGTAGAATCACGTCCGCGCTTGACTACGCAGGAGGACATCGCCACCGTCGCTCGCCAGTTGGCCGATCTCACGCAGAAGGTGGAAGCGATCGCAGGCCAGGTTTCCGAGCTTCTCGGGCGCGCTGACAACCAGCGTGAGCGCTCGGACACGCAGCAAGAGCGCATTGAGCTAGCGGCGCGAGAACTAACCGACGTTAGTGATCGTCTGCAAGCGGCGGCGAACGCGCTCCGGCAAGCAATCTGATCGCCGGCCGACGACAACCTAGAGATGGACACGAGTGCTTGACGTCCCCGACACACGAACGCCAATCGCGTAGATTTCTCGCCGAGGTTCGCTGGTTCGATCCCAGCCGCCCACCTCGCGCCACTGGCCGATCGTCCCGACGCTGAGGAGGACAGATGCCCGTCGAGGAAGCTAGCTCCGAAGAGACGCCGTACGGCCGCTACATCACGTCGGACGGCTGGTTCATTCTCAACCTCGGGGAGGCGCTCGCCGTGCGCAACGAGGAGAAGGGTGGCGCGATGTACCCGTTCGAAGGGGAGCGCGAGCCGCGGTTCAGCGACGTCGGCGTCAACGTGCGCGTGCTCTGGCCGGGCGAGCCGAACGCGCTCTACCACTCGGAAGGCGCGCAGGAGGGATTCTTCGTGCTCGCGGGCGAGTGCACGCTGGTCGTCGAGGAAGAGGAACGTCCGCTTCGACAGTGGGACTACTTCCACTGCCCGGCCGACACGCGCCACGTGATCGTCGGCGCCGGGGACGGCCCGTGCGCGATCCTTCAGCTCGGCGCCCGCCACGAGTCCGAGACGCTCCTCTACCCGGTCAGCGAGGTCGCGGCGAAGCACGGCGCTTCCGCGGCACAGGAGACGAACGAACCGGACGTGGCGTACGCCGACTGGCCGGGCGACTACGTGCCGGTGCGCCTTCCCTGGCCTCTGGAGCCTGACGCGCGATGAAGATCTTCAACCTCAACGGGGACGAGTGGGACCGGACCGAGGAGCGCGCGGGCTGGAAGAGCAAGGACGCGTGGGTCGGCCATCACATCGGCGCCGAGCTGATCGGCGGCAGCATGTACGAGCTCGAGCCCGGCGACCGGCTCTGGCCGTTTCACACGCACCACGCGAACGAGGAGTGGGCGATCGTCCTCCGCGGCGAGCCCACGCTGCGTACGCACGAGGGCGAGCAGGCGCTACGCGAGGGCGACGTCGTCTGCTTCCCGCGCGGCAAAGACGGAGCGCACCAGATCCGGAACGACACGGACGCGCCGATCCGCGTGCTCATGCTCTCGACGCTCGTCGCGCCCGACATCGTCGAGTATCTCGACACGGGCAAGGTCGGCGCGCGGAGCGTGGCTGGCGAGCGGATCATGCTCGCGAAGCCGGGGCCTGAAGAGGAGTACTGGGCGGGCGAGGACTAGCGTCCCCGGTCAGAGCTGCTGCGCCTCGACCTCCTTGAGGATCCGGGCGCGCACTTCGGCGATCAGCCCCTCCTGCTCCGCGCTCTTCCACAGGTCGCGGAGCATCACGTGGAAGGCCTCGGCGTCGATCGAGTCCTCGAACACGAGGTCGACGACGACGTACTTCGGGTCGTCGAGGGGCTGGTAGATCCGGTAGCTGATCACGCCTTCTCGCGCCCGTCCGAGGGGATCGCTGTCGAACGTGGCCTTCCAGGCTTCGTAGCTCTCGACCGAGTGCTCGATCTGCAGCGTATGCATGGGGCCTCCTTAGATGGAAGAGCACGCTGACCATACAATCGCCGAGTGACCGCGCTCTACCTCAAGTACCGCCCGCAGAACTTCGACGAGGTGGTCGGGCAGGAGGCGGTGACGCGGACGCTGCGGAACGCGCTCGAGGGGGGCAGCGTGCGCCAGGCGTATCTCTTCGCCGGCCCCCGCGGCACGGGCAAGACGTCGCTCGCACGCATTCTCGCGAAGGCGCTCAACTGCGAGCATGGCCCGACGGCGAAGCCCGACGGGACGTGCGAGGCATGCATCGCGATCGCCAACGGCAGCTCGTTCGACGTCGTCGAGATGGACGCGGCCTCGCAGCGCGGAATCGACGACGTTCGCGCGATCCGCGACGGCGCGATGCTTCAGCCGGCGGGCCGCTACAAGGTCTACATCCTCGACGAGGCACACCAGCTGACCGACGCCGCCTGGAACGCGCTACTGAAGATCGTCGAGGAGCCTCCGCCGCATCTCGTCTTCGTGTTCTGCACGACGTCGCTCGACAAGGTGCTCCCGACCGTTCGTTCGCGCTGCCAGACGTTCCTGTTCCAGCGGCCGCGCCTCTCAGAGCTCGTCGTCCTCCTGCGCCGGGTCGCGGACGGCGAGGGCTTCGACGTGCCTGATGCGGCGCTGTCGCTCGTCGCGCGATCCGCTAAGGGAAGCTTCCGCGACGCCGTGTCGACGCTCGACCAGCTCGCGGCGGCGACCGGCGGCGAGATCTCGGTCCAGGCGGTGCTCCAGCTGCTCGGCGCAACCGACGAGGAGGCGCTGTTTCGCCTCTGCGACCTCGTCGTCGACCACGACTCCGCGGGCGCGCTCACGTACGTCGAGGAGCTCACGGAGCAAGGGCTCGACGTCGGCCGGCTCGTCACCGACCTGCTCGAGCACCTGCGCCACCTCCTGCTCGTCCAGCACCTCGGTGAGGTGCCGGACTGGGTGCCGGTGACGGACGAGACGCGCGACCGGTTGCGCGCGCAGGCGAACCAGATCGGCGAGCCCACCGTGCTGCGGCTCTGCGACCTGCTCGCGATCGCCGTCGACGACATGCGCCAGGGCGGCGATCCCCGCCTGCCCCTCGAGCTCGCGCTCGTCAAGGTGACGCGGCCGGGCGCCGACCTGTCTCACGAGTCGCTCGCCTTCCGGCTCGAGCGGCTCGAGAGACGAGGCGGACCGGCTACTGGCGATAACCAGCAGGGGACAGTCACTGCGACTGTCCCCTCTCCCATCGCGGCGCTGGCCGAAGAGGACGATGCTGAAGCAATCGATGAGGCCGAGGCGGAGGCGCCGCCGCCAGCGCCGCCGCCGCTCGAGCTCCAGCAGCTTCAGGAAGCCTGGGCGCGCTCGGTGCTGGCGGCCGTCGAGGAGCGCTCGATCCCGACCGCGTCGATGTACCGCGAGGCACACCCGGTCGCGCTCGAGGACGACCGGCTCACGGTCGAGTTCCCCGGCGAGGCAGAGTTCCACCGCAAGCTCGCCGAGGACCCGAAGAACGCCGCCATCCTACGGGACGCGCTCTACGACGTGACAGGGCGGAAGCTCGCGGTGACGTTCACGCTGGGCGAGAAGACCGGGCCCGCAGAGGCCAACGAGAAGTCGCTCGACGAGAACGAGCTCGTCGCGCTGCTCAAGGAGACGTTCGACGCGACGGAGGTCGATGAATAGTGGGGATGGACATCAACAAGCTGATGAAGCAGGCGCAGCAGATGCAGGAGCAGATGGCGAAGGCGCAGGCAGAGCTCGGCAACGAGATCGTCGAGGCGACGGCGGGCGGCGGTCTCGTCACGGTCAAGGCGACGGGCGCCGGCGACCTCGTCTCGATCTCGATCGACCCGAAGGCCGTGGACCCGGACGACGTCGAGCTGCTCGAGGACCTCGTGCTCGCGGCCGTCAACGAGGCGCTGCGCTCGGCGCAGGCGCTCGCGCAGTCGAAGCTCGGCGCGATGACCGGCGGCCTCGGCCTGCCGGGCTTCTGATGGACCCGCTTCGAATCGACGAGGCGCAGGCGGTGCAACCTCCGAACCCGGAGGACTTCATCGGCCGCGTCCGGATGCAGAACCTCGCTGCGGCAGGCGGGACAGCGGAGCTCGACTACCTCGCCGTCTTCTTCGACGCAGGCGCGCACACACGCCCGCATACGCACGAGACCGACCAGGTGCTCTGCTTCGTCCGCGGCACGGGGTTCGTCTGGGTCGCGGGCGAGGAGCGGCAGCTCGTCGATGAGCACGGCGTCGTCGTGATCCCGGCGGGCATCGTGCACATGCACGGAGCGACGAACAGCGAGCCGATCTGCCATCTCGCCGTCCGCGCACCAGCCCCGTCCGACTGGCATCCGCCCGTGCCGGACGAGTGGCGGCAGTTCACGACCCAGCCCTGACAAGTCCGAAAGGCACAATGAGGCCGTGTTCAGTCCGGCCGTGGACAATCTCGTCGCGCAGCTGACGCGCCTGCCAGGGATCGGCACGCGGACGGCGCAGCGCCTTGCGTTCCATCTCCTGCGCGCGCCGAAGGACGAGGCACTCGCGCTCGCCCAGGCGATCGAGGACGTGAAAGAGCGCGTGCGCTTCTGCCGGGAGTGCGGCAACCTCACCGAAGACGAGGTATGCGCGATCTGCCTCGACGCACGCCGCGACCGCACCGTCGTCTGCGTGATCGAGCAGCCCGTCGACCTGCTCTCGATCGAGCGAACAGCGGAGTACCGCGGCCTCTACCACGTCCTCGGCGGCGCGTTGTCTCCGATCGACGGCGTCGACCCGGGAGACCTCCGCATCGACGAGCTGTTCGCGCGCGTCGAGCGGAACGGCATCGAGGAGGTCGTGCTCGCGACCAACCCGACGATGACGGGCGAGGCAACCGCCGGCTACCTCGCCGACCGCCTGCGCGGCCGGGTGCGCGTCACCCGCCTCGCGAGCGGCCTGCCCGTCGGCTCCGACCTCGAGTACGCGGACGAGGTGACGCTCGGCCGCGCTCTCTCCGGCCGCAGAGAGATGCAATGACGGAGATGGGATGACCGAGATCGCGACCACCGATTACGAGGCCGTCCCCGCCGTCGCGGGCCAGACCGACGACGCCCCGGTCGGCACCGTGGTGATGAAGTTCGGCGGCACGTCGGTCGCGGATTCCGAGCGGCTGAAGGCCGTCGCGAAGCGGATCGTGGCCGCGCGCGAGCACGGCGCGCGCGTCGTTGCCGTCCTCTCGGCGATGGGTGACACGACGGACGACCTCGTCTCGCTCGCCTACGAGGTGTCACCGCGGCCCGAGCCGCGCGAGCTCGACATGCTGATCTCGGTCGGCGAGCGCATTTCGTGCGCCCTCGCGGCGATGGCGATCCACGACCTCGGGCACGAGGTGATCTCGCTCACCGGCTCGCAGGCGGGCATCGTCACCGACACGACGCACGGCAAGGCGAAGATCGTCGACGTCCGCGCGAAGCGGATCCACGAAGCGCTCGACGAGGACAAGATCGTGCTCGTCGCCGGCTTCCAGGGCGTCTCGACCGACCTCGACATCACGACGCTCGGGCGGGGCGGCTCGGACATCACCGCAGTCGCGCTCGCATCCGCTCTCGGCGCAGAAGCGTGCGAGATCTGCACGGACGTCGAAGGCGTGTTCACCGCCGACCCGCGCGTGGTTCCCGAGGCCCGCAAGCTCCACGCCGTGAGCTACGAGGAGATGCTCGAGATGGCGGCATCAGGCGCTAAGGTGCTGCAACTGCGGTCGGTCGAGTTCGCGCGGAACCACGAGGTCAAGCTGCACGTGCGCTCGAGCTTCGGCCCGGCCACCGGCACCTGGGTGATCGAGGAGGACGAACGCATGCTGGAGAAGGCGATGATCTCGGGCGTCACGCACACGCTCGAGGAGGCGCTCTACTGGGTCGAGGGCGTCGGCCCCGCAAAGCTCTTCGCGGCGCTCGCCGATGCGGGCGTCAACGTCGACACGATCGTCCAGACGTCGGACTCGGAGATCGTCTTCTCTGCGCCGACGAGCGACCACGACGAGGTCGCCCGCGTGCTCGAGGGGCTCGGCGTCACGTGGCGGTCTCGCGACGACCTCGGCAAGGTGAGTCTGATCGGCGCCGGCATGAAGAGCCACCCCGGCGTGGCGGCCCGCATGTTCGCCGTCCTCGACGAGGAGTCGATCGAGCCGAGGATCGTGACCACGTCTCCGATCAAGGTCGCGTGCCACGTTCCGCGCGAGGACGTCGAGCGCGCCGTGAAGGCGCTCCATCACGCCTTCGAGCTCCACCGCGCGGACGCGGAGCGCCAGCATGGCTAGAGGCGGCGAGCCGCGGATCGGCGTCGTCGGCGCGACCGGCGCGGTCGGCAAGGTCACCCTCGCGCTGCTCCGGGCGCGCGGCTACAACCATGTGCGCGCGTTCGCGTCCGCGCGGTCGGCCGGGTCCTGGGCGCCGTACGGCTCGGGCGCGATCGAGGTGGAAGAGGCGACGCCCGACGGGCTCGCGGACGGCACTCTGGACCTTTGCCTCTTCTCCGTCGGCACGTCGGCGAGCAGGGAGCTCGTTCCCCACGCCGTGCGTGGCGGCGCAGTCGCCATCGACAAGTCCGCCGCCTACCGGCTTGCGGACGGCGTGCCGCTCGTCGTGCCGGAGGTGAACAGCGCGCGGGCGAGTGAGAACACGGGCATCGTCGCGAACCCGAACTGCTGCGCGATCCCGCTGACATGCGCGCTCAAGCCGCTCCACGATGCCGCCGGCCTCGCCCACGTGCGGGTGGCCACGTACCAGTCGGCTTCGGGCGCGGGCGCACGATCGCTCGACCGGCTGCTGTCGGAGACGCCCGCCGACCACGACCTGCGCATGGACTGGGAGTTCGACGGCGTCGAGTTCGAGGAGGAGTCGAAGCTCCGCGAGGAGACGCGGAAGATCCTCGAGCTGCCGGAGCTCCCGATCTCGGCTAGCTGTATGCGCGTCCCGGTCCCTGTGGGCCACGCGGAAGCCGTTTGGGTCGAGACGCAGGGGCCGCTCTCGGCCGAGGCAGCGACGGCGATCCTCGAATCTGCGCCCGGTCTTCGCCTCGTGGACTTCCCGACGCCCGGCGCCGCCGCCGGCACCGACGACGTGCTCGTCGGGCGCGTCCGCCGCGATCCTGGCGCCGAGAACGGCCTCTGCCTGCTCGTCGTCGCGGACAACCTCCGCAAGGGGGCAGCGCTGAACGCGATCCAGATCGCCGAGCTCCTGCTCGATCGCGCCCGCGCCGCGGCTTAGGCGCTTAGGGCCTCGGCGCCGGGACCGGTCGCTTGGGCGCGAACACCTCGCGGAGCTGCCGCAGAACGGACACGCGCCTTCCCTCCAGCACCGGCACGAGCCCGCCGAGCTCGAGCCGCGCGAGCTCGACGCGGCCGGAGCTGCGCATCGTCTGGAAGCCGAGGTCTCCGAGGAAGTCGCGGGGGAAGACCGTGCGGTGGACGAGGAAGCGGTCGCGGAGCGACTCGCCTTCCCGGTAGGCGTACGCGAACGTCTCGAGAGCCTTCGCGCCCCGGTCCCGTGCGTCACCGATCGCGGCCAGGAACAGGGACTGCATCACCCACGGCATGCCGGGGTCGACGACGTAGGCGCACGTGACGAGCACGGCGTCGCGCGAGGGCGGTCCCGGCCGGCAGCTCGGCTGCACGGGGAAACAGCTCGGACGGCCCGTACTGCATCGAGCCCAGGAGTCGGCCGTCGTCGTCGTGGTAGAGCGTGCCCCAGGCACCCCACTCCGACTCCACCCGCTCGCGCCACCGGTTCTTGTCGGCGCCGCGGCCCGCGCTCGACTGCCACCAGATGCAGTCGTGACACACGGAGGGCGCGGATGGAAGCGTCGCGCCGGTGAGCCCGGCGACGCGTGGCGGCACGGGACTACCCGATCTCGCGGACGACCACGTCCACCGTTGCCGGCGGCGAGCCCGTCATCCGCTCGAGGTACTCGGCGACGCGCTCCTGCACGTCGTGCCCGACCTTTGGCATCGTCACGCCGGGAGCGACGCGGAGGTGAACCTCGACGGCGAACGCCCCGTTCTCCTCGGAGACGCGGACACCGTCGTGACGGCGCACGCGCTCGCGCACGAGCGCTGCGACGCCGTCCACCTCGAGCGCCGCATCCGCGGCATAGCGCGCCAAGACGTCCGGTGCGATCTGTGGGCTCCCCGCCACCTATCCGAGTGTACGTGAGCCAGCCGCCCGTCAAAACCCCGCCGAGGCCCCCTTTTCGGGGGATTTTTTGGTCCGCAGCACGAGCTCCGTCGCCTCCGGCCGCGCGAAGAACCGGAAGGGAACGAACGTCATCCCGAGCCCCGGCGAGACGTGCATCACCGTCCGCCCTTGGCGGTAGAGGCCGTGTGTGTAGCGCGCCGTCGGATGGGCGAGCCTGATCTTCCCGCCGGGGAACGGGACGCAGATCTGGCCGTCGTGCATGTGCCCCGCGAGCACGAGGTCGAACGAGCTCTCGGGGATGCGATCGATCGCAGACGGAAAGTGGGCGAGGAGGATCGAGAGCTCCGCCTCCTGGCTCAGGTCGGGCTCCTTGCCGCGCGCCGCCGGATCGAGGCCGGCGAGCCACACGCGCGCGCCTCGCACATCGAGCATCCGGCCCTCGTCGACCAGGAGCGTCGCCGGGTCGAGCGTCGTCAGCTCTACCGCCTTCGAGAACGGGTCGCGCTTCGCGCCGATGTCGTGGTTACCGAGGATCGCGTAGCAGCGCGGCAGCCGCTCGAGCAGGCGCCTGAGCTCAGGCTCCCCGCGCGGCCGCGAGACGAGGTCGCCCGTGATGCACACGAGGTCCGGGTCGCGCTCACGCGTCCACTCGACCGCCCTTCGCGTGGCCGTCCCGCCGCGCCCCGGCACACCGAGGTGGAAGTCCGACAGGTGGGCGATCCGCAGCCCGTCGAGCTCGGCCGGCAGGCCCGGCACCTCGACGTCGATGACGCGGAAGCGCACCCAGCCCGCCTCGCACCAGCCCCAGACGAGGCAGGCCGTGGCGGCCACCGCCAGCCCGATGCCGACCCAGGCGGCCGTTAGACGGAGAGCTTCTCGGTGACCGCGGTGACGGGCACGACGTGGCGCTTGAACTTGAGCTCGGAGTCGGAGAAGCCGGCGGCAACGCCGATCAGCTGCGACAGGTGGAGGATCGGCATGCCGAGCGTCCTGCCGGTCGATTTCTCGAGCTTCGACTGCCAGGCGTCGAGCGAAAGATGGCAGAGCGGACACGGCGTCACCATCGCGTCGGCGCCCGCCTCGAGCGCCTGCTCGATCGGCTGGATCAGCTCGCTGAGCGCCGTCTCCTCACGTGCCTGGATGATCGGGAAGCCGCAGCACTTGATCTTCGCCGGGTAGTCGATCGGGTCGCCGCCGCACGCCTCGATGATCCGCTCGAGGGACGACGGGCGGTCCGGATCCTCGAAGCCGAGCAGCTTCGACGGGCGCAGGATCTGGCAGCCGTAGAAGGGCGCGATCTTCATCCCCTTCAGCCCCTTGTGGGCGACGCCCTTCAGCAGCTCGTAGCCCTCGCCCTCCGCGATCAGCCAGAGGAAGTGCTTGACCTCGACGTCCTTCTCGTAGGCCGGCACGCCAACCGACTCGAGGTTCGCGTTCACCCGCGCCCGCAGCGCCTCGTCGTTCTTCAGCTGCCAGTTCGCCTGACGGAGATTGAGCGTGCAGACGTTGCAGATCGTCATCAGCGTGTCGGCGCCGGTCAGCGCGGCGTTCGCGAGGATGCGCGCGTTCAGGTGGAGGTAGTAGTCGGGCTCCGCCTCGTGGATGTCGCCTGCGCCGCAGCACGTGACGGCCTCGAGCTCGTCGAGCTCGAGGCCGAGCTTGGGCGCAAGCGCCTGCGTCGAGATGTCGAGCTCCTTCGCAGACAGCGACGCCAGACAACCCTTGTAGTACGCGACCTTCGTAGCCAACTACCGCTCCTTCTCTCGGCGTTCCTGCTCCTCGACGAACTCGATTCGCTCGAGCGCCTTCTCGCCCTGGACGATCCCGGCTGCTCCGTCGCGCCCCTGCTGCTTGACGAGGTCGTACAGGGCGCGCGCCTGGTCGACGTCCTTCGCGACGTGCGGCGGCACCGGCGGCGGCACCTTGCCGCGCTTGAGCAGCTGCATCGCGAACGGGATCTCCTTGATCGAGCGGGCGACGCCCTGCGTCTTCGGGACGAGCTCCGTCTCGCGCAGCCAGCCCGTCGTCTTGGCGGACTTCACGAACCACTTCGCGTGCTTTGCCCCCATGTCGCGGTCGATGCCGTGTTTCATCGCCTCGGCTCCTAGCTTCGCGATCGCGTCACGCGGGTCGACACCCTTGGGACAGCGCTCCTGGCAGAAGTAGCAGCGGGTGCAGTCCCAGACCCCGTGCTCCTCCGAGTAGCTCTCGAGCCGCTCGATCGTGTGACCGTCGCGCGAATCGCCGACGAAGCGCATCCCCTTGGCGAGCGCGGCTGGCCCGAGGAACTCCGGATCCGCCTCGAGTGAGTTGCACTCCGAGACGCAGCAGCCGCAGTTGATGCAGAGCGCCTCTTTGTGGATCGGCTCCACCTGCTCGGGAGAGACGAGGTGCTCCTTGTCGCCGGGGTCGACGTAGCCCGGCTGGAGGTACGGCTGGACGTGCCGCATCTTGGCCCAGAACGGTCCCATGTCGACGACGAGATCCTTGAGCACGGGGAGATTGCCCATCGCAGAGATCACGGGCACGTGGCCGGCGTCGGCGATCTCGTACATCCGCGTCTTGCATGCGAGCACGGCGGCGCCGTCCATCCGCATCCCGCACGAGCCGCAGATCATCATCCGGCAGCTCTTGCGGTAGGCGAGCGATCCGTCGACCTGGTCCTTGACGATGTCGAGCACGTCGAGGAGCGTCGCCCACTCGGGCGCGTCGACCTCGTACTCACGCAGCGCCTTCTGACCCTTCTCCGGGTCGAAGCGCCAGATCTTGAGGGCCATCTTCACGGCTGGATCTCGTCGTAGTCGACGGTGTCCTTCGCTGCGGGAAGCGCGATCGTGATCGGCGCTCCGAAGTCGTACAGCTCGGCTGTCGTGTCGATCGCCAGATCGCCCCCTCTCGTCATGTGAAACGCGAGCCTGCGCAAGAGACCATGATCGTCGATCCAGGCCTCGTACGGCATCGAGTCGATGCCCGTCCGCGTAACGAACTTGTCGATCGCGTCGCGCGCCACCCCGGACTTGCCCTTCCCCGCGCTCTTCAGGTCGATCTCGCCCTTGTAGTGAGTCGTGTCGACCCCGCGTACCGTGTCCCGCCCGTCCTCCTCGACGGGACCGGCGGCGCGAAGGTACGTAAGGTAGTCGCTGGGATCGGTGGTCGACTGGTTCAGCTGGTCGATGTTGACGCCCGACCGGGTCGCGATCTTCTTCAGGTCGAGCTTCACCCACTTCTTGCCGCCGACGAACAGCGGCGACTTCATGTAGATCGTCGTGCCGCCCTCGATCGAGTGCATCAGCCCGCCGGCGCCTGCCGTGTCGAGCGTCATGCTCGCGAGCCGGCGGCCCTCGTCGACCACACCCTCCGCGTGCGTGTCCACCGTCTGGCCGGAGACCGACATCGCCGTATCGAGCGCGAACCGGTACGTGCCGGTGCCCTTCGTCTTCTTCGCCGCGACGGCGATCGTGCGCGCCTTCGTCGCCGCGACGCTCGCCGGGGAGGTGAGGCTGCTGCCGTTGCCGCCGCAGCCGCGCGAGGGAGAACGCGAGCGCGAGGAGGCAAGTCCGACCACCGCCGGCCCGCGCATCAGTACTTCCGCTCCTCGGGCTGCCATTTCGTCATCGTCACGGGCCGCCAGTCGAGCTGCGGCCGCCCGTCGATCCACCGCACGATGGTGTGCTTGAGGTAGTTCTCGTCGTCCCGCGTCGGGTAGTCGTGCGGCCGGGCGTGCGCGCCGCGGCTCTCCTTCCGCGCGAGGCCTGAGACGACCATGCAGTCGGCGAGCTCGAGCAGGAACCCGAGCTCGAGCGCCTGGGTCAGGTCGTTATTGAACACGTCGCCCTTGTCCTCGACGACGACGTGCTCGTAACGCTCCCGGAGGCCGGCGACGATCTCCGCCTGCTCCTCCATCTGCTCCTCGCGACGGAAGACGCCGAAGTTCTCGTGCATCGTCTGGGCGAGCTCGTCGCGGATCCTCCACGGCCGCTCGCCCTTGTCCCGGCCGAGCAGCTCCTTCAGCTCGCGCTCGGCGTCCGAGACGGCCGAGCTCGGCACGGTGACGGTCGTGTTCGCAAGCGCCCACTCGGCTGCATGCTTCCCCGACCGCTTGCCGAACGTGATCGTCTCCATCAACGCGTTGCCCCCGAGCCGGTTCGCTCCGTGGACGGACACACATGCGCACTCGCCGGCCGCGTAGAGGCCGATCAGCTCGGTCTGGCCCCAGACGTCCGTGTCGACTCCGCCCATGTGGTAGTGCGCCCCCGGCCGGACGGGGATCGGGTCGAAGACGGGATCGATGCCGGCGAAGGTCATCGAGAGCTCGCGTGTCCCGTGGAGGCGCTCGAGGATCTTCTCCGCGCCGAGGTGGCGCAGGTCGAGGAGGACGTTGCCGTCGATCCCGCGACCCTCGTCGATCTCGGTCTGCTCCGCGCGGGAGATGACGTCGCGCGACGCGAGCTCCATCGCGTTCGGGGCATAGTTCTTGAGGAAGCGGTCGTCCTCGGAGTTCAGGAGGTATGCGCCCTCGCCGCGGCAGCCCTCCGTGATCAGGACACCCGTCGGCGCGAGGGTCGTCGGGTGGAACTGCATCATCTCCATGTCCTTCAGCGGGACTCCGACGCGCAGAGCCTGTGCCATGCCGTCGCCCGTGCACGCGTACGCGTTCGTCGTGCCTACGTACAGCCGCCCTGCGCCTCCGGTACAGAGGATGACGGTCTTTGCGCCGATCGTCTTCAGGCCGCCGTTGACGAGGTCCCAGCAGACGACGCCCTGGCAGCGGCCCTCGTCGACTACGAGCCGCCACGCGAACCACTCGTCGTACACCAGCAGGTCGCGCTTCACGATCTGCTCGTAGAGCACCTGGAGGAGCACGTGGCCCGTGATGTCGGCCGCGTACGCGGTCCGCGGCTCGCCGGCAGCGCCGAACGGTCGCTGGGCGATTCTGCCGTCGGGCGTCCGTGAGAAGACCGCCCCCCAGTGCTCGAGCTGGTACACGTCGTCCGGCGCCTCGTCGCAGAGCACCTGGATCGCGTCCTGGTCGCCGAGGTAGTCCGAGCCCTTGACGGTGTCGAAGGCGTGCTTCTCGGGGTCGTCATCGGACGCGTTCCCAAGGGCCGCGTTGATGCCACCTTCCGCCGCGCCCGAGTGGCTCCGGACGGGGTGGATCTTGGAGATGATCGCGACGTCGGCGCCGAAGTCGAACGCCTCGATAGCGGCGCGCATACCCGCTAGGCCGCCGCCGACGACGAGCACATCGTGCCTTGCGTCCACGACTTCGGACGCTACCTGAACCCGGGTGGCCTACAGGCGGTACGCCGTCAGGCCACCCGACCTCAGCGTCTCACTTGAGACTGATCTTCGCGCAGCTCACGGCGCTCTTGTTGCCCGCCACGTCCTCTGCGACGACGCAGTGCTGGAACGCGCTCTTCGGCTTGCCAGGCGATTTCCATCCAATCGAGAACGTCCTGGCGCTCGCTGCGTGGATGTTGCTCTTCTTCAGCGTCGCGATCACGTGGCCGTTTCGCTTCACCTGCTCGACGACCCCGAGCGTGCCCTCGTCGTCGGCTGCGCTGAACAGGAGCTTGACCATCTTCCCCGCATGGCCCGTGACGGCAATTGCGCGGGAGGTGGGGGCGACGAGATCGGGCGGCTTGGGCAGCTGGAGCTCGCCCGCACCGGTGGCGTTGTCGGCCCCCGGCGTGCCGATGTCGCGCGCGCTCTTCTGGAGGAACTGCTGGATCTGGTCGGCCGTGTACGCCGGGAAGGCCTGCTTCACGAGCGCAGCTGCGCCGGCCACTTCTGGTGCTGCCGCCGACGTTCCGGCGAACCCGGACGTCACGCACCCCGTCGACGGCCCGTAGGTCGCATTGGAAACGCTGTCGTGGCCGGCGATGTCCGGCTTCGTGCGACCGTCGATCGTCGGGCCCTGAGAGCTATAGAACTCCAGCTGCTTCGACTGCCAGCAGAGCGCCCCGACTGCGAAGGCTGCCGGAGAGGTGGCCGGCTCGGTCACGCTGCCCGCCGCTGTCTGGTACTGGAGCGAGGGGCTGTCCGAGAAGAGGTCGAGTCGCGGGCTCGTCGTCACGCGGTACCCGCCGATCGCCCAGAAGGCGGTGAGATCCCGCCCGGTGTTCTGGTAGACGCAGAGCCCTTCGAAGGGCGGCTGGCTGCCGGTCTGATCGCCGTCGGAGACGTCCACGATGACGCCGGATCCCGCCAGCGCGAGGATGAGATCGAAGTCAGACACGCCGTTCGGCCACTCGTCCCACTTGAGGGTGCCGCAGATCTCGGAGTTGTTCGGCCAGATGAACGAGTTGCCCGATGTCGCCGTCCGACCTGAACTCGTGGAACCCGTCGCCGTTCGGGTCGTTGAACGTTCCCGACCAGTGGGTCGTCGCCTCGTTCCCGGCCGCATTCACCCACAGGATCCCGGCCGACCGGGCGTCGTTGACGACTGCGCCGATCGGCCCGCTTCCGTCTCCACGGTCCGGTCCAAACCAGCCCATCGAGTGGCTGATGACCTTGGCGCCCTGCGCCTTCGCGAACGCCTCCGCGTTGGCGAGATCGACCTCGGTGTCGACGCAGAGCAGCAGAAGCTGGGCGTCCGGCGCCATCTCGTGCAGGATCTCGGCGACGCCCGTTCCGTGATGCGTCTCCGTGGCGAACCGGCCGTCACAGAAGTCCTGGGTGACGACGTTCGTCGGCAGCTCTCCCTCCGCCTGCCGATCGGTGAGGCCAGCAAAGCCGCCGTCGATGATCGCCACTTTGACGTTCTTGCCGGTGAAGCCCTTCGCGTGCCAGGCCGGAGCGAGGTCGGCCGCGACCTCCTCTCCGTTCACGGCCTCCTCCACGTGCCGGTACGGGGCACGCATGCGCCCGATTGCCTGCGCACGCTCGAGTGAGGCGACGGCAGTCGCCGGCACGGACGCCTGGATGAGATTCCGCCACGAGCGCTCGATTCGGCCGCCGGCAGCCTCGATCGAGGACTGCGCCGCCGCGGGTGAGCCTGACTCCACGACCACGCGCACGCGGCCGGTTCCGGCCGCCGGGAAGCTTGCAAGCGTCGGCGCCGCGAGCGTGGAACCGCCGCGTCACGACGAACGACTCCTTCAGTTTCGCCGTTGCGGAATACCTGAGGAACGTAGGCAAGGCGGCACTCACGGTCGAAGCCGCCGGGATCGCCGTCACGCATACGAGTGCAACGGCGGCGCTGGCGATTCCAATCGAGATCCTTCGCGCGTTCATCACTCCTCCTCTTTGGACATCGTCCAAAGAGTCGGATGCCCCCCTAACGCGCCGGTAACGCGGCTCGCGCAGCGAGGGCCGGCGATTCCCGGCCCTCGCTGCTTCGTCCAGGAAGATGCGGCTAGGCGTTCCAGGTCACGAGTTGCGAGCCGGTGTTGCAGTGCACGGTTCCGATGCCCGGGATTCCGTACAGCTCGATCGCGATCTTGAGCGTTCCCGTGCCGCTGCCCGGGACGGCCAGCTTCCCGTTGAACTCGACGACGATCGACGATTCCGAGTCTGCGGCTCGTCCGACGGCGCCGAATGACCAGTCGGGACCGAGCTGCATCGTGGGCATGTCGAAGGTGTCGGTGACCGTGAACCCCGGGACCTCCTGGCAGTTCAGGTCGAAGCCGAAGACGGCGTTCGACACCGTCTTCAGATCAGGGGAGACGTCGAAGCTGAGCGGCTTCCCTTGCGAAGTCGTGCCCGCGTAGTGACCACTGCGCGGTCCGACGTCATCGTTCTTGATCGTGCCGGTGGCGCTCGCGGTACCGAGCACCGCATTCACCGGAGCAGACAGTGCGACGGTCAGCGTCTCGTCCTGCTCCACCGACGCGTCGCCCACGATCGAGACGGAGATCGACTTCGTCGTCTCGCCCGGCGCGAACGCGATGGTGCCGCTCGCGCTCGCGTAATCGGCGGGAGCCGCGGCCGAACCGTCCGCCGTGGCGTAGTGCACGGACACCGGCTTCTTAGCGGCCTTCGAGAGCTGCACGGAGAACGAGAGCGCCGTTCCGCCGGCGTTGCCCTCGGCCACCGTCGCGTCCGAGATCGACACGGACGATGGGGTCAAACCTCTGACCTTCTCGCAGCTCGGGCTGACCTGATCCGCATCGTCAGCGTTTGCCGTGTCGTTTCCAGGCCCGCAGTTGAGGTTGTCCGCACCCGCCCCGCCGACGAGCAGGTCGTTCCCTGGTCCGCCGATGAGCTTGTCGTTACCTCCGAGGCCGTACAGCTTGTCGTTTCCGGCCCGGCCATTGATCGAGTCGGCCTTGCCCGACCCGCGGAGCGTGTCGTTCTTTGCCGTCCCGTTGACCGTGCCGGCGAACACGACCGCCGCGAGCACACCGGCCAGTGCGACGGCGACACCGACTGTAATCGCCTTACGCATTGTGCTCCTCCTCACTCAAGCGCGGCCTCGTGCCGCGCGATCGCATTGAGTCACGGGCCGCTAACACGCCGGTAACGCGCGAGGGCCGGCTCTCGCCGGCCCTCGTTACTCGGTGGACGGAAACCGCGCTACTTCACACAAACGACAACGACATTGCCCGCGCCCGGCGTGGAGTCACTGATGTTGACGAGGTCTTCGGTCCAGCCGCTCCCGTCAGCGGTCGTCGTTGCGCCTGCGCTGAGCACGAGGGCGCTCGTCGGGTTGATGAACCCCCCACCCGTCGCCTTGCTCCCGGCATCGCATGCCGCGGTGACCACGGTCTCGGCGCCTGGCCCGACCGCGAACGGTGCGGACTTGGACGATACGAGACTCGCGGCGGAGCTCGCCGGCCCCGGCTGCTGCGCCGCGGCGGCCGCGGCGGCCGCTGCTTTCGACAGCAGCTGTCCGGACGTCTGACCACCCAGCTTCTTCGCGTTGTCGGCAACAAGCGCCCGCTTGGCGAGGGCGGGCACGCCGGCCGCGACTGCCGTTCCGCTCAGCGCCACGAACAGCGCCACGAGCGCGACAACCATCGCTGGACCTGGGAGACGAAGCTTGTGACGCAT
Source organism: uncultured Actinomycetes bacterium (assembly GCA_963773055.1). Taxonomy (GTDB): domain Bacteria; phylum Actinomycetota; class Thermoleophilia; order Gaiellales; family Gaiellaceae; genus PALSA-612. The sequence continues at coordinate 1,626,832 of CAVYZL010000006.1, forward strand.
GGTGTTCCTCCCTCTTTGTTGCGCGGCTTCGTGCCGCGCGGCTTGAACAATGGACCATCGCCCGCCAATGCGCCGCTAAAACGCGAGTCCCGGGATGCGGCGGGCGCGCCATTCCACCCGGTGCTCGCCGAGCCCACCGGAGAGCGTCACCTCCACGGCACCGGACGCCTCAGCATCGTGAAGCTCCCCGCGTATGCGCGCCCACACGCCGCGGCCGCAGGCGGCGCCGTCCCACCGATCGTCGTCGTCGAGTGGGAACCGTTGGGAAATCGAGATCGTCGTGCCCGCGAGCGCCGCGATGACGTTCGTCACCTCGTTCGCGTCCGTCACGTCGAAGCTGACTGGCTCTCCCTGCGAGGTGGCTCCCGCGTAGTGGCCGGCACGCATCGTCGCAGGGTCGCGGGCGCTGCTAACACGCCGCCAATACAGATCTAGGAATCGCCGGGCAAGGGTGTTACAACCCGCACATGCTGGAGCTCCGTGTCCTCGGTCCGCTCGAGGTCGTCCGCGACGGCGAGCCAGTTCCTCTCCCGCGCCAGATGCACCGGGCGCTGCTAGCGCTGCTCATTCTCCACCGTGGCGAGGTCGTCTCCACCGATTCGTTGATCGAGGAGCTCTGGACGGGTCAGCCGCCTGCGACGGCGAAGGACGCCCTTCAGAACTACGTCTCCCAGCTGCGCAAGGCGATCGGTCGAGACGTCATCGTCACGCGAGCCCCGGGCTACGTGCTCCAGGTAGAGGCCCATCAGACTGACACCGGACAGTTCGAGCAGCTCGTGGCAGAGGCGCGGGCCGCCGAGGATCCCGAGACACGAGCTGCGACCCTCCGGGCTGCCCTCGCGCTCTGGCGTGGCCCGGCGCTTGCCGACCTCGCGTACGAGTCGTTCGTCTCGTCCACGGCGACGCGGCTCGAGGACCTGAGAGCGGCGGCGCAGGAGGACCTCGTCGACGCCGAGCTCGCGCTGGGCCACCACGCGGCTCTCGTTCCCCGGCTCGAGGAGCTTGTCGACGCGTACCCATACGACGAGCGGGCGCGCGCCCAGCTCATGCTTGCTCTCTACCGCGCGGGGCGCCAGGCCGACGCGCTCGAAGCCTTCCGGGAGGCACGACAGACACTCGCGGACGAGCTCGGCCTCGATCCGAGCCCCGCGCTGCGCGAGCTCGAGCGGGCGATCCTCCTCCAGGAGCCGTCTCTAGTCTCCCCGGACGGCGACGCACCCGCCGCGGCCGAGCGCCGGAAGACGGTGACGGTGCTCGCCGTCGAGCTCTCCCCGGCGCCCGAGCAGGATCCGGAGCGCTTCCGGGAGTCGCTCGTTCACGGCATCACGGTCGCCCGTGCGGCAATCGAACGGCATGAAGGCTGGGTCACGGCGCGGTCGGAGGACGAGCTGCTCGGCATCTTCGGGGTTCCGGTCGTGCACGAGGACGACGCCTTGCGGGCGTGCAGAGCGGCGACCGAGCTACGGGATGCCGCCGGGGAACAGCCGATCGTTGTGCGCCTCGCCGTGGAGAGCGGTGACGTCGTCACGGGCCACGGCTTCGTCACGGGCGACGTTCTTCGGAGCACCGCGCGGGCGGCGCGCGACGCGGCGCCGGGAGACGTGCTCGTCGGCGCGCGGGCGATTGCCCTCGTTCGGCATGCGGTCGAGGGCCGGGGCGGCACCAGCGGCTTCAGCCTCGACGCGGTCTCGCCCACGGCTCCCGTCGTCGTCCACCACGCGAGCGCACCGCTTGTCGGTCGCGGGGACGAGCTCGCCGGGCTCCGCGAGCGCTTCGAGAGGGCGACACAGGCGGGACGGTGCGCGGTCGTCGTCGTCGTCGGAGAGCCCGGCATCGGCAAGAGCCGACTCGTGAGCGAGCTCGTGCGCGTGGTCGCCGACGAGGCGACGGTAGTCACCGGTCAGTGCGTCTCGTACGGCGAAGGCGCGGCGTACGCGCCGCTGCGCGAGATCGTGGGCGCAATCGACCTGGATCGGGCGCTGGCCGACGTCGACGACCGGCAGTCGATCGAGGAGGGCGTGTCCGACTTCTTGGAGGGACGCGGCTCGGTGGACGAAGGATTCTGGGCGATCAGGCGCCTGCTCGAATCGCTCGCCGGCTCCCGTCCGCTCGTCGTCGTGCTCGAGGACCTCCACTGGGTCGAGCCGCGGCTGCTCGATCTCGTCGATCAGCTGGTCGAGCGGGCGCGACAGCCGATGCTCGTCGTCGGCGCGGCGCGACCGGAGCTGCTCGATGAGCGCCCGGCGTGGCAGCCGTGGTCGCTCGCCCTCGACCGCCTGAGCGACGACGACATCGGCACGGTCGTCGCCTCGCTCGAAAGCGGGCTCGAGATCTCCGTGCGCGCGAGGCTTGTCGAGCTCGCGGAGGGGAACGTGTTGCTGGCGGAACAGCTGCTCGCCTACGCCGAGGAACGAGGAGAGGCCGCTCTCGAAACCGTTCCCCCGTCCGTCGAGGCTCTCCTCGCTGCCCGGCTCGACCTGCTCGACGCAGAGGTACGGGACACCGCCCAGCGCGCCGCGCTCATCGGCCGCGACTTCTCGCGCCAGGCGCTCGCCGCGCTCACCCCCGCGGCAGCGCGCCAGGGGCTCTCCACACAGCTCCTCGACCTCGTCCGCCGCGGCCTCGTCCACCCCGAGCTCGTGACCGACGCGGAGGAGCCCTTTCGCTTCCATCACGCTCTCGTCCGGGACGTCGCTTACGCAGGCCTCCCCAAGGCGGCGCGTGCGGAGCTCCACGAGACGTATGCGGACTGGCTCCTCGAGCAGGAAGACGCGGCAGACGAAGTCGTCGGTTTCCACCTCGAGCAGGCCTACCGCTACCGCACAGAGCTGGCGCCGACCGATCGCCGCGCAAAGCAGCTCGCGAGCGATGCGGGCACAGCGCTGGGGAGGGCCGGCATGCGTGAGTGGAAGCGGAGCGACGTCGCGGCGACGATCAACCTTCTCGGGCGGGCGACGACGCTGCTGCCCCAAGGGAGTCGCAGATCGGAGCTGCTCTGCGAGCTTGGAATCGCATTCATCTCGTCGGGCCAGACGGAGAATGCCGAGGCGGCGTTGAACTCAGCTGAGCGCACAGAGCAACGCGGAATCCAGCTCTGGGCACGGATGGAGCTCGCGCGCCGTCAGCTGAATACGAACCCTACTGCGACGGCCACGGAGCTCTTGGAACTCGCCCAGGCGGCCATTCCCGCCCTCGAGGCAGTCGGCGACGATCGTGCGCTCGGGCGCGCTTGGCTCCTCGCAGGCTTCGTTCAGGGAGGAATTCGAGGACGTCATTCGGAGTGGCTGAATGCCGCGGAGGAGGCACTCGTCCACTATCGCCGGGCAGACTGGCCGGTGGCGACATGCGTCCAGCAGATCGCCGCAGCTCTCTACTACGGCTCGACCCCCGTCCCAGAGGCGATCAGCCGATGCAGCGCGTTGCTCAAGCGCGAAGCACACGAAAGCTATGGGGAGGCAAACATCCTGGTCTTTCTTGGTGGGCTGGAAGCAATGGCGGGGCATGTTGAAGTGGGCCAGGCCACGGTCGATCGCGCGGCGACGATCTACTTGGAGCTCGGCCACGCTTCATCGATAGCGAGCTGGTGCGGACCAACTTCCGCGAATATCAGAACTCTCGCTGGCGACCACGCGGGGGCTGAAGAGGTTCTTCTGGAGACGTGCGCTGCTCTCAGGCGGAGCGGCGATATGGGCACGCTCTCCACAAGGGCAGCCGAGCTAGCGGACGCTCTGTATCGACAGTGTCGTTATGACGAGGCGCGAACGTGGATCGAAACGGCGCAGACGCTCGCTGGCGAGGACGATCTGACAGTCCAGCCGATATGGAGGTCCGTCCGAGCGAAACTGGTCGCGCGGCAAGGTGCCGCACGAGAGGCCGAACGGCTCTTAAGCGAGGCGATGGCACTGGTCGATCAGACCGAATGCCTCAACCGGCGGGCGAAAGTGCGTATGGACCTGGCTGAGGTCTTTCAGCTAGCCGGCCGAGAGAAGGATCGCGCCATCGCGGGTCACGGCGCAATCGATCTCTACCTACAGAAGGGCAACAGAGCGGCGGCGGAGCAGGCGCAGGAGCTGCTCGCTGAGCCAGCGGCGATGTAGTGGAGGGGCCCATCGAGGGGCCCCTCCAGACCCTCACCGGCCCTGTGGGCCGCCGCCATCCGCAAGCGCGAGCAGCGGAAAAGCCGCTGCGACGAGCGCAAGCGTGCAGAGCAGCACGAACAGTCGCGTCCGAAGCGTCATAGCGCCACCTCCTTCCCGCGCACCATCCTCTCTCTCTGTCAAGAGCCAGAACAACGAAGAGCCCGCAACAGGGGCTCTTCGTCTGCTTTGAAGGCGGACATCTAACCGCCAGTCGGGCCGCCACCGTCGCCCGCCATCGCGAGCAGCGGGAACGCTGCCGCGAGGACGATCGACGCGACCATCACCGCTGTCACGACGAGCGTGCGGCTTGTGTGCGTGATCCGGCGCATGTCTCCCTCCTTTCCGGAGTTGCTGTGCGCCGGGCACGCTCGGAGAGCCGACAAACGCCGCCCTCACGGCTCGCCAATCGTTCGCTCACGCCGTGCGAGCCGGTCGTGAGAAACGCGGGGATATGGGTGCTGCGACGCAGCATGGATCTCTGCGTCGAAGCTAGAAATCTGCGGTCTAGCTTTCCTCGGGCTTTATCTCGATCTGTTGTCGATAAAGACCAGGAATTCTCGTCGGCGAAATATCAGAGCTTTTCTCTAGTGTCGAGAGAGGCACTCGACGTCTCGCCTCGCTGGCTCAGGGTTTACCCCCTAGTCACGGCTCTTCCGCCCTGCTCCGCGAGGGCGTGGCTCGCGTTCTCGCCGACGGGGGCTTCGAGATCGTGGCGCAGGCCGGCGACGCGTTCGAGCTGAAGCATGCGGTCGACGAGTGGAAGCCGGATGTCGCGATCATCGACGTCCGCATGCCGCCAACGCACACCGACGAGGGAGCGCGAGCGGCGAAGGAGATCCGTAAGACGCACCCGGCCGTCGGCGTGCTCGTGCTCTCAGACGAGACGCGCGTCCACAACATCTTCGGAAAGCTTCGGCTGCCGCCCACGACCGACGAGCATCGCCGAGTCCAGGCGGTGCTCGCCTTCCTTCGGGCCGGTTAGGAACGCCCGGGGGACAGGTCGACCCTGTCCCCCGGCGTTTGTCAGTCGCTACGAGACCTTGGCGCAGGTGACCCAGACGTTTCCGACTGCGGCGAGGTTATTGCCGCTCTCGCCCCAGATCACGAAACGCCAACCGGTGTCGTCGGAGTTCGGGCCGTCCTGGAGCACGTAGCCCGCCCCGTCGACCTGGTCCCACCCTCCTCCAACCGCCTTCTCGCCGGACTGGCACATGGCCGTGACTCGGCTGTACGCGCCCTCCGCGTCGAGCTCGAAGGAGTCCTGCCGGTAGGTGAAGAGGCTGGCCGACAGCGAGCCCGTCGGCCCCGGCGTCGCCGCGATCTGAGCAGCGGTCAAGCCGTTCAAAGTCGCCGCGTCCGTCCCGGGACCCGGAATCGAGGCGATCTGCGTCGCCGTTGCACCGTTCACCTTCAACGCGTTCGCCGCCACCTTCGCGGTGTTCGCCTTCTTCGCGTGGTCGGCGTTCAACGCACGCTTGGCAAGAGGCGGCACGATCCCCGCGGCCAACCCCGTGCTCGAGAGCGCGACGAAGAGCGCGATCGACGCGATGACGATCGCGGGCAGCTCGCGCCTCATATGGGCTCTGATGCCTCTCGTTCGATTACCGCTCATGGCTAGGAGACCTTGGCGCAGATGACCCAGACGGAGCCGTTCGCGGGGACGGTGTCACCGCTGTCAGCCCAGACACGGAAGAACCAACCCGAGCCGTCCGGAATCGGTCGATCGACGAGAACGTACGCGGCGCCGTTTGCCTGGTCCCAGCCGCCGGCGATCGCCTTCTCGCCCGATACGCACAGCGCGCGGGCGTCCGTCTTGTCGCGCTCGGACTGGATGCTCCAGCCGGAGGAGCGAAGCGTGAAGAGGCCGGAAGCTAGCGAGCTGGTCGGCCTCGGCGTAGCTGCGATCTGCGCGGCCGTCTGGCCGTTCAGCGTGGCGGCATCCGTCGCCGGGCCAGGCGTCGCCGCGACCTGCTCGGCGGTCAGGCCATTGAGCTTGAGCGCGTTCGCGGCCGTCTTGGCCGTATTGGCTGTCTTCGCGTGGTCGGCGTTGACCGCGCGCTTGGCGAGTGGGACGATGCTCGCCGCTACTCCGCTGCTCGCAAGAGCCGCGAACAGGGCGATGATCGATATGACAAGCGCGGGAGTCACACGCACCCCGCGCGGGCGAAATCTACGCATTGCGTGCTCCTTTCAGATCCAGAGGAATCGGAGAGGGTACTAGGTCTGTGGCCCTGCTGCGGAGATTGCCCGGTCGATTGTTCCTGCAAACCGAGCAAAGTTGTCGGCGAACATCGCAGCCAGCTTCTTGGCTTGCGCGTCGTACGCATCCGGGTCCCGCCACGTCGTGCGCGGCTCGAGCAAGGCCGTTTCGACGCCCGAGACCTCGAGAGGCACCTCGAACCCGAAGATTGGGTCCGTGCGAAACGCCCCACTCGTGAGATCTCCTGACAGCGCCGCGTGCAGCATCGCGCGCGTGGCGTCGATCGGCATCCGGTGCCCCTCGCCGTACTGCCCGCCGGTCCAGCCGGTGTTCACGAGCCAGACGGTGGCTCCGTGCGCCTCGAGCCGCTCCCCGAGCATCCGCGCATAGACCGCCGGGCTCTGCGGAAGAAACGGCGCGCCGAAGCAGGCCGAGAACGTCGCCTGCGGCTCGGTGACGCCGATCTCCGTCCCCGCTACCTTCGCCGTGTAGCCGGATAGGAAGTAGAAGAGCGCCTGCTCGCGCGTGAGGCGGGCGATCGGCGGCAGCACCCCAAACGCATCCGCGGTCAGCATCACGACCGAGCTCGGGTGCCCGGCACGCCGCGCCGGCAGGTGATGGGCGATCTGCTCGAGCTTGTACGCCGCGCGCGTGTTTTCCGTCTTCGTGTCGTCGTCGAGGTCGAGCACGCCGCGCTCCGACACGATTACGTTCTCGAGCACCGTCCCGAACGTGCGCGTCGTGCGGAAGATCTCCGGCTCTGCCTGCTCCGACAGCCGGATCACCTTCGCGTAGCAGCCACCCTCGAAGTTGAACACGCCATCGTCCGACCAGCCGTGCTCGTCGTCGCCGATCAGATTCCGCTCAGGGTCGGCGGAGAGGGTCGTCTTCCCCGTCCCCGAGAGCCCGAAGAAGACCGCCACACGCCCGTCGTCGCCGACGTTCGCCGAGCAGTGCATGGGCAGCACGCCGCGCAACGGAAGCCGGTCGTTCATCAGGGTGAAGATCGACTTCTTGATCTCGCCCGCGTAGAACGTCCCGCCGATCACGACCTCACGGCGCGTCGGATGGAGGACGACGAACGTGGTGGAGCGAGTTCCGTCCTCCTCGGGACTCGCCTCGACGGGCGGCGCGTGCAGAACGAGGGCCTCGGGCACGTGGGCGGCGATCTCCTTCTCCGTCGGATCGATGAAGAGTGTCTTTGCGAAGAGCGCGTGCCAGGGGCTGTGCGTGACGACCCGAAGCGGGAGCCGATGCGTCGGATCCGCGCCCGCAAAGGCGTCGACGACGTAAAGATCCTGGTCCTCGAGGAACGAGACGACTTTGGCGCGGAGCCCCTCGAAGCGTTCCTCATCGATCGGCCGGTTGACGCTCCAGTCGATGCGATCCTCGGATCCCGGCTCGTGGACGACGAACTTGTCGTTCGGCGACCGGCCCGTGTGATGCCCGGTGTCGACGACGAGCGCTCCGCCATCCGCGAGTTGCCCTTCGCCCCTGAGCAGGGCGTGAACGTACAGCTGGGAGGTGCTCGGGTTCCAGACGACGCCGCCCAGAGGCGCGAGGCCGTGCGCGTCGAGACCTACCGGTCCCCGCAGCTCGATGTCGGTCGTGATCGCCATCGCGGGGCCTTAATCCTACGCGTGCACGTTAGGCTCGGCGAGTGAGGATCAGAGCGCCCGATCCGCCGCTCTCCGACGGGGTGGTGACGCTGCGGCCCTGGATGGACGCCGACGCAGATGCGGTCGCCGTGGCCTGTCGTGACCCGGAGATCACCCGCTGGCTCGACGCCGTGCCCGCCCCCTACACGCGCCGGGACGCCCGCGCATACATCGCCACGGCACGGCGGGGATGGAAGGACGGCTCGCTGTGGACGTTCGCAGTCACGGATGCGGAGACGGGCGACGTGCTCGGGTCGTGCGGCGTCGGCTGGCAAGACCGTCCGAACGCCGTCGCGGAGATCGGCTACTGGGTGCGGTCCGGCGACAGGGGTCGCGGCGTCGCGACGCGCGCCGTGGAGCTCGCCTCGCAGTGGGTGTTCGACGAGTGCGGCGTCGCGCGGCTCCAGCTTCGTGCCGACTCTCTCAACGTCGCCTCGCAGCGCGTAGCCGAGCGCGCCGGCTTCCAGCGGGAGGGCGTGCTCCGCTCGGTCAGCTACAGCCGCCGCCAGGAGCGGCGCGTCGACTACGTCCTGTACTCGCTGCTGCGCGACGAACCCCGTCCGTAGACTGGCCGCCAGATGGGGGACGACCGGCGCGACCTGCTGCTCTACGCCGCCGCCGGGGTCGTGTACGTCACGATCGGCGCCTTCGTCCCCGCGTTCCTCTTCTCCTGGATCGTCGCCGCCGCCTTCCTCGTGACCTGGGTGCTTGTCGTGCCCGCGGTCGTCCGCCGCCTCAGACGGCGATGAGGGAACGGACATGAGCTGGGCGTCACACGACCTCGAGCCGTACGTGATCCAGCGATTCATGGGCCGGCGCGTGATGTTCGTGCCGCTCCTGCTCGGCTCGTACGCGCCGGATCTCGCGACGAAGTGGGTCGTCTACGGCACCCACGTCTTCGGCTATCGCGTCGCAGCCGGCGATCCCGCCCGCTTCCACCGTGGATGGCCGGGCGTCGGCTTCACGCACTCGCCGCTCTTCGGCGTGCTCGTGGCGCTCGTCGTGATCGCAGCGACCGGCAACAAGCTCTGGGCGTTCAGCTTCATGATCGGCCAGTGGGCGCACGCGTTCACGGACGTGACGGACACGGTCGGCACGATGCTCCTCTTCCCGTTCTCCACGCACATCTTCTCGATCGGCCTCTGGAAGTACGCAGCCGAGGCAGGAAGGCTCGGCGACGGCGCCGCGTACTTCAGCGGCCCGGCGGTCGTGTGGGACTGTCTCTGGGTCGTCCTCGTAGTGCTCTCGTGGCGCGTGCTGACACGGGAGTACTTTCACACGGTCGTGGCCCCCAACGACAGGTTCTGGGCCTGGGCGGGGAAGCGGGCTCCCGAGCCTGTCCTGCTTGCCCTCTACCGGACATCCGCGTTCTACGGCGCGTTTCGGCTGCTGGCGTGGATCCTGTGGGTGCACGTGGTCACGTCGCACGCGTTCGACATCTCGTGGGGTGGCCCGCACTGGATCAGGGGGGTCACGAACAACGAGCTGAACGGCGGCGGCACCTCCGCCGGCCTGCTGATCTCCGCGCTCGTCGTTACGTTCATCTGCGCGGCGGTCTACTGGCGCGGAGGCCACGGGCCGCTGATGGAGGGCTCGCGCGGCAGGCGCCGCGCGGCGCGGGTCGAACAACGGGGAGAGTGAGCCCGAAGACGGAGATCGAGCGCTTCCTCGCCTCGCCGGCCCTGTCGGACGCCACCCGCAGGGCCTATCGCTTCGACCTGGAGCCGTTCGCAGCGTGGCTCGGGCGGCGCGGGCTCGGGCTCGACGATGTCGACGTCGTCGTGCTCACGGACTACGCGACAGAGCTCGGGCGCGGGCGGCCTCGGCGGCTCGCCCCGGCGACGATCGCCCGCAAGCTCGCAGCCGTCCGCTCCCTCCTCCGCTTCTCCCTCGGCGAGGGCCGTGTGCCCGACGTCTCGCTTGCGCCACGGCGCGTCCGTCGGCTGCCACAGGTGCAGAAGCCGGACGACATCGACCGCGAGCTCGCCGCGCTCGAAGGCGACGACCCGATCCACCTCCGCAACCGCGCGCTCGCGGAGCTCGTCTATTCCGCAGGGCTCCGGAGCCGCGAGGCGGTCGACCTCGACCTGGGAGACATCGACTTCGAGCAGGAGCTCGTGCGCGTCCGCGGCAAGGGCGACAAGGAGCGGGTCGTCCCGCTCGGAGAGGAGGCCTCGAGCTGGCTCGGCCGTTACCTGCGCGAGAGCCGCCCGCTGCTCGCGCACGGAGCTGAGGAGGCGTTGTTCCTCTCGGTGCGCGGGCGCAGGCTCGACACGAGCACGCTCCGCCGCGTCCTCCCCCACCCGCATCGCCTCCGCCACGCGTTTGCCACGCATCTCCTCGAGGGCGGCGCCGATCTCCGCGTGATCCAGGAGCTGCTCGGCCACAGCTCGCTCGCCACGACACAGGTCTACAGCCACGTCGACGGTCGGAGGCTGCGCCGCGTCTACGATCGGGCACATCCTCGCTCCTGAGCCATGAGGATCCTCACGCTCGCACTCGGGATCGCCGTCACGCTCGCGGTTCCCATCGTCCTCGCCGTCACGGGCATCCGGGTCGTGACGCACGACGAGTACGTGCAGGCGCTCTACGATCACGGAGGCATCCCGGGCGACCGCTACGGCCTCACGGAGGCGCAGCGCGCGCGGCTTGCAGAGACCGGGCTGCGGTCGATCCTGCCGTCGTCGCCCGACGGCATCGACGTCCTGCGCGAGGCGCGCCTGCCGAACGGCGTCCCCGCTTTCGACCAACGTGAGCTGCGCCACATGGCGGACGTGCGGACGCTCGTCTCGCACGCCTACCGCCTCCAACTGCTGCTCCTCGTCGCGATCGGCGCCCTTGCGCTGCTCCTGGGCGTGAGCGCGTCCACGCGTGCGGTCGTGCCGGTCGCGCTCGCGCGCGGGGCGGTGCTGACGGTCGGGATCGCCCTCGTCGTCGCGATCGTCTCGGCTACGCGCTACGACGTCTTCGAGACGACGTTCCACGGCCTCTTCTTCGATGGAGACAGCTGGAGGTTCGACGAGACGGAGACGCTGCGGCGCCTCTATCCGGACCGCTTCTGGCTCGACACAGCGATCACCGTGGGCGCGCTGGCCGTGATCCAGGCGCTCGCGCTCCTCCCGCTGGCGCGGATCTGGGCACGACACGCGGGGGCGGCGACGCACGGCGTGCGCATGCGGGCGCGCACGCAGAGCTCGTGAACAGCGCGCCGAACGCGGCGGTCGAGCGATTCCTGGCGCTGTCTCGGACACGGCTCGCTCCGAGAACGGTCGAGAGCTACGGTCGCGACCTCGGGCACTTCGGGCGCTGGCTCGGCGAGTCAGGACCGGAAGCGGCCGACCGGGAGGCGATCGAACGCTACCTCGCGGAGCTTCGTGCCGACGGTCTCGCCGGGTCGACGATCGCCCGCCGGCTCGCCGCGCTGCGCTCGTTTTACCGCCACGAGCAGCTGATCGGCGCTCGCCTCGACAATCCCGCGGCCGAGATCCCTGCTCCTCGCCGCGTCCGGCGCCTGCCGCGCACGCTCTCGGCAGCGGAGGCCGAGCGCCTCGTCGAGGCTGCAGCCGGCACGACGCCCCGTGCGTTGCGCGACGGCGCCCTCGTCGAGCTCCTCTACGGCTCGGGCCTGCGCGTCTCGGAGGCAGTGGGTCTCGACGTTGCCGCGGTAGACCTCGATGACCGACTCGTCATCTGCTTGGGCAAGGGCGGCAAGCAGCGCGTCGTCCCGATCGGCCGCAGCGCGGCGGATGCCGTGCGGCGATACCTGGCACGCGGGCGTCCATACCTCGACCGCCGGCACCGCCCCGAGCTCTTCTTGAACGCGAAGGGCGGGCCGCTGACCCGCGCCGGCGCCTTCTTCCTCCTGCGCCGCCTCGCCGAGAAGGCAGGTCTCGACCCGGCTCGCGTCCACCCCCACCTCCTCCGACACTCATTCGCGACGCACCTGCTGGAGGGCGGCGCGGACCTCCGGAGCGTCCAGGAGATGCTCGGGCACGCGAACCTCGCGACGACCGAGCTCTACACCCACGTCACGGACCGCCGCCGGCGCGAGACGTACTTCGCCGCCCACCCACACGCCCGCCGCCGCCGGACCTAGCCGAAACGGCCTCGTCCCAGGGACAGTCCCGGGACAAGTCCCGACGGGCCGATTCAATGCGGCTGGCCACATGCCCAAGCCGATCGCGAGCTGACGAATGCTCCAAGCGGCCAGGTCCGGGGGACTGTCCCTGGGACATGCCCCGAATGGGCGGATCTAGCGGGTGTTCGCCTTCTTCTGAAGGCCTGCGGCGACCTTTGCGGCGACTTCGCGCAGCTCGCGCGGGCTCTCGTCGTCCTCCGCGAGGCCGTTGAGGAGAACGATCGTGTCCCTCGTCGGCGATCCGTTGCGGAGGCACACGACCGCGAGCCGCCGCACGGCGGCGTTGTCGTCAGCCGAGACAAGGCGATGGAGCAGCGGCCTCGCAGCGTTGACCGGCGCCGGCGCGTCGCGGGAGAGCAGCTCGAGCGAGATCAGCGCCGAGCCACGGCAGGCGGGGCTCTCGTCTTCGATCCCGCGGCTCAGCAGCTCGGTCTTCTGCCGGAACCGGAACTGGCCGATCGCGCGGTACGCGACCGCTCGCTCGCGGTAGTCGGCGCTGCGCACGGCCGCCTCGAGCTCGTCCTCCCACTCGCGGCGGAGATCGGCCGCGTCGCGCTCCTGACCCCCTTCGGTGAACGCGTCGGCCTCGGCCGCAGCCTCGGCCAGCGACCTCGGCGTCACGAAACCGCTTCGAGAGACCGGCTCGGCGGCCCGACGTACCGGGCCGATGGACGGAACAGGCGCCCGGTGCGCTTCTGCTCGAGGATGTGCGCCGACCAGCCGGCGACACGCGAGCACGCGAACATCGCGGGCGCGAGCGGGGGCGGGATCTCTGCGACGTCGAGCACGAGCGCCGAGTAGTACTCGACGTTCGTCTTCAGCGGACGCTCGGGGTGCCGCCGCTCGAGCTCCGCGAGCGCGGCCTCCTCGAGTCGCTCGGCGACCTCGATCTGGGGCGAGCCGAGCTCGCGTGCCGTGCGCTTGAGGATGCGGGAGCGCGGATCCTCGGCGCGGTAGACCCGGTGGCCGAAGCCCATGATCCGCATGCCAGAGTCCAGCGCGTCGCTTACCCACGTCTCGGGATCGCCCATCGCAGCGACCTCCTCGAGCATCGGCTTGACGTACGCGGGCGCGCCGCCGTGCAGCGGCCCGGACAGCGCCCCGACGGCCGAAGAGAGAGAGGCTCCGCAATCCGCGCCCGTCGAAGCCGTGACACGGGCCGTGAACGTCGAGGCATTGAGGCCGTGCTCGGCTGTGCAGATCCAGTACGTGTCGATCGCCTTGACGTGCCGCGGGTCGGCCTCACCGCGCCACCGGAGCAGGAACTTCTCGGCAGCGGTCTGGCCGCGGGCGACGACGTCGTCCGGAACGGCGTCTTCATGCCCGTCTGCGAGCCTCGCCGAACGGGCGACGATGCCCATCATCTGCGAGGAAAGCCGGCCGAGGTCGTCTCTCGCCTGCTCGTCGGAGATCTCGTTCAGCTTGCCGAGCTTCCAGGCACCGGCGAGCCGCGCCGTCTCCGCCTGCAGGTCGGCGGGCGCATTGCCCGTCAGCTGCGCCGGCTCGTAGGGCTCGGGCTGCGGCATCACGGATTCGAGGTCGTCGTCGACCAGCAGGCCCCAGACGCGCTCGTACGGGTAGTGGCCGACGAGCTCCTCGATATCGATCCCTCGGTAGCGAAGGACGCCGCCCTCCCGGTCGGGCTCGGCGATCTCCGTTTCGACGGCGACGACGCCCTCGAGCCCAGGTTGGAAGTCGGCCATACGCTCGGAATCTAGCTCAACGGGCGCCTGCGGCCGCTCGGATAGAGTCCGTCGCCGTGGCTCACCGCGTGACCCTGATCCCCGGCGACGGCACGGGGCCTGAGCTGACCGAGGCCACGCGCCGCGTCCTCGAGGCGACGGGCGTCGCCTTCGAGTGGGACCTGCGCGACGCGGGCGCGGATGTGATGGAGCGAACCGGCGGCAATCCGCTTCCGCCGGACACCCTCGACTCGATCCGTGAGAACGGGATTGCGCTCAAGGGCCCGATCACTACGCCAGTCGGCACCGGCTTTCGCTCGGTCAACGTCGCGCTCCGGCACGAGCTCGGCCTGTTCGCGTGCCTCGGCCCTGCAAGACGTACCGCGGCGTCCGCTCCCGGTACGAACGGGTCGACATCGTGATCATCCGCGAGAACACCGAGGACCTCTACGCGGGCGTGGAGTTCGAGGCCGGCTCCGAGCAGGCGCACACGGTGATCGGCCTCCTCAACAGCCTTCAGGCGCGCCAGATCGCGACCGAGGCAGGCATCTCGATCAAGGCGATCAGCGCCGGGGCCACCGAGCGGATCGTGCGCTACGCCTTCGAATACGCACGCGAGCACGGCCGGCGGGCCGTCCACTGCATCACGAAGGCGAACATCATGAAGCACACGGATGGGCTGTTTCTCGACACCTTCCGCCAGGTCGCGCCCGACTACTCCGACATCGAGCCGCGCGAGAACCTCGTCGACGCGCTCTGCATGGGGCTCGTGCAGCGGCCGGAAGAGTTCGACGTGCTCGTGCTGCCGAACCTCTACGGCGACATCGTCTCCGACCTCACCGCCGGCCTCGTCGGCGGGCTCGGCGTTGCGCCGGGCGCGAACATCGGCCCCGATGCAGCGGTCTTCGAGGCGACGCACGGCTCGGCGCCGAAGTACACGGGCCAGAACAAGGTCAATCCGATCGCGATGATCCTGTCCGGGAAGCTCATGCTCGCCCACCTCGGCGAGACGGACGCCGCGGCCCGTCTCGAGGAGGCGGTCGCCGCCGTCGTGCTCGAAGGGATGTCGCTCACGTACGACATGAAGCCGCGCCGCGACGATCCGACCGCCGTCGGCACGAGCGACGTCGCAGATGCGATCATCGAGAAGCTCGGAGCGCTCGTCACGTGAGGCGCAAGGTGACGGTGATCGGCGCCGGCAACGTCGGCGCGACCTGCGCGCAGGAGATCGCGCGCCGCGACTACGCCGACGTCGTCCTCGTCGACATCATCCCCGACTTCCCGCAGGGGAAGGCTCTGGACATGAACCAGGCGGCGGCCGTCCTCTCGTACGAGCCGAACATCCTCGGCACGAACACGTATGCGGAGTCGAAGGGCTCTGACGTGATCGTGGTCACGGCCGGCAGGCCCCGCGCGCCCGGGATGAGCCGCGACGACCTCGTGACGACGAACGAGGCGATCGTCGCAGCGGTGACCACGGACGCGGTCAAGCGGTCGCCGAAGGCAATCGTCGTCGTCGTCTCGAACCCGCTCGATGCCATGTGCCATGTCGCGAAGGCGGTCTCGAAGCTCCCGCGCGAGCGCGTCGTCGGCATGGCCGGCATCCTCGACACCGCCCGCTTCCGCGCGTTCATCGCGTGGGAGACGGAGGCGTCGATCAAGGACGTCCAGACGATGGTGATGGGCGGCCACGGCGATCAGATGGTGCCGGTCGTCTCCGCAACGACGGTCGGCGGAGTGCCGCTCACGGAGCTCGCCTCCAAGGGGCGGATCGCGAAGATGGTGCAGAGGACACGGGTCGGCGGCGGTGAGATCGTCAACCTCCTCGGCACGTCGGCGTGGTACGCGCCCGGCGCCGCGGCGGCGGAGATGGTCGACGCGATCATCCTCGACGAGAAGCGCATCCTCCCGTGCACGGCCCTGCTCGAGGGCGAGTACGGGATCGACGGCCTGTACATGGGCGTGCCGGTGAAGCTCGGCGCGGCCGGAATCGAGGAGATCGTCTCACTCCGGCTGTCTGCGGACGAGAAGAAGGCGCTGAAGGCATCGGCCGCCGCCGTCCGCGACGTCGTCTCCGTCCTCACGCACAAGTAGCCGCCCACCCGCACAGCACAGCTACCTTCTAGCCATGGATCTCGGGCTCAACGGCCGCACGGCGATCGTCTGCGGCGCGTCTGCGGGCATCGGGCTGGGGATCGCAGAGGCGCTCGCCGGCGAGGGCGCGAATGTCGCCATGTTCGCCAGGCGCCGCGACGCTCTCGAGCGCGAGGCGGACCGGCTCGGTGGGCTCGCCGTCCGCGGCGACGTGACAGTCCCGAACGACCTCGAGCGCCTCGTCGAGCAGACGGTCGAGGCTTTCGGCGGCGTCGACGTCGTCGTCCACAACTCGGGCGGGCCGCCCCGGACGAGCGCGCTCGAGATGAACGAGGAGAACATCGAGGCCGCCGTGCAGCTTCTGCTCGTCTCGGCCGTGCGCCTGACCGCGCTCTGCGTTCCCTACCTGGAGCGCTCGGACGCCGGCCGCATCGTCACGGTCACCTCGAGCACCGTCAGGGAGCCGGTCGACAATCTCGCGCTCTCCAACGCCATTCGGCCCGGCGTCGTCGGCTGGTCGAAGACGCTCGCACGAGAGCTCGGCCCGAAGGGGATCACCGTCAACTGCATCGCACCCGGCCGCATCGACACCGAGCGCATCCGCGAGGTCTATCCCGACGGGCCGACGCCCGACGATCTCGCGACGATTCCGCTCGGGCGGCTCGGACAGCCGTCCGAGGTCGGCGCTCTCGTCGCGTTTCTCTGCTCGGATCGCGGCTCGTACATCTCCGGCGTCACGATCCCGGTCGACGGCGGACTGCTCCGCTCGATCCCGTAGGTGCGCAGACGCTAGTGCGAAAGCTCTTCACGCCCGGGCGCCTTCTGCTGGCCGGCGCCATGCTCGCCGTGATCACGTTCGGCGTGCTCTGGCTCGCCCCGTCGAGCGACTATCTGCTGCTCCCCGACAAGGCGCACCCCGTGGCGCCGCTCGTAACGGTCGCGAAACCGCAACGCGGCGGCGGAGCCGACGGCATCCACTTCGTCGACGTCATCGAGCGCAAGGCGTCGCTTCTCGAGCGGCTCTTTCCCGGGCTCCGCAACGGCTCGACGCTGATCCCCGGCTCGGAGGTCAACCCGAAAGGCGTCAGCGACGCCGCCGTCCGGCGCGTGGGCCTCAACCAGATGGCCCGCTCGCAGGACATCGCGGCAGCGGTCGCGCTGGAGAAGCTCGGCTACCCCGTCCGCGTGCAGGAGAACGGCGCTCTCGTCGTCGCCGTGTTCCCGAAGCTGCCGGCGGACGGAAGGGTGCAGGTCGGCGAGGTGATCGTCGCCGTCGACGGACAGCCCGTGCGCTCGACGACAGACCTTCGCAACCTCCTCTCGCCGAAGAGGCCGGGGACGCCGGTAAGGCTGACGCTGCGCGACAACCAGACGCGACGCACGCTCGTGCTGAGAACGGCCGCGAACCCCAACGACGCGCAGCAATCCGTGATCGGCGTCCTCGTCGAGCCGGCTGCCGACATCACGCTGCCGTTCGCCGTCCGGATCGACGCTGGGAACATCGTCGGCCCGTCCGCCGGCCTCGCGTTCGCGCTCGACGTGATGGAGAAGCTCGGCCGCGACGTCGACCATGGTCACAGCGTCGCTGCGACCGGAGAGCTCGGGCTCGACGGATCGGTCGGGCCGATCGGCGGCATCAAGCAGAAGACGATCGGCGCGCGCGATGCGGGCGTCGACGTCTTTCTCGTGCCGGTGGACAACTTCGCCGAGGCGAAGGCAGAACGCACACGGCCTGCGCATCGTCGCCGTCAGGAGCTTCGACGAGGCGTTGCACGTGCTGGCAACGCTGCCCAAGAAGAGCCCCGCTGCCTGACCGTCGCCTGAACAGAATACGGCGGAAATAGCGGGAAATCTGTCGTCGCTACCCCTTGCAACCGAGACTCCGGGGGCCTAATATCGACCCTTGTCACGCACGTCGCAGGCAGTAGAGCAGGGGAGATGGAAGACAACAAACCTAGAGTAACTTGCGAGGATTGCTATTTTCGTCGCGCCTCCCTCTGCGCACTCCGACTCGACGAGCCGTGCCCGACATTTCGCCATCACGGCCTCGGTGAGCTCGCCTCGATGCAGCCGCAGCGCCGCCTGATGCCGCGGCCGCTCGACGAGGTTGTTCGGCCGCTCCTCGTCGCTCAGCCGGCCGCGGCCTGAAGCCCGCTCCCGACCGCGCCTGCGAGACGCCCGACCGCCTGATCGAGCTCGTCCGGCGACGCGTAACTGAAGGCGAGGCGCGCTGCCGAGCGGCCGCCACCCGCTCCCGCATAGAAGGCGTCGCCCGGGACGAACGTCATCCCGGCAGCCTCCGCGTCGCCGAGCAGCGCGCGCGCGTCCACGCCCTGCGGAAGATCGAGCCAGACGAAGTACCCGCCATCGGGGCGCGTCCAGGATGCGTCCGGCAGCTCGCGCTCGAGCGCTGAGAGCAGCGCGTCGCGCCGCTCTCGCAGGAGCTCGGAGATGCGGGCGACGTTTCGGTCCAGCAGCCCGCGGCGGAGAAACTCGAACGCGATCGCCTGCGTCGGGAAAGTCGGGGCGAGATACGTGCTGACGGCTCGTTCCTCCAGCTCGACCCCGAGCGCTCGTGGCAGCACGAGGTAGCCGACGCGGAGGCCCGGCGCCACGATCTTCGAGAACGACGACGAGTAGAGAACCGACTCGCCGGACGCGAGCTCGCAGAGCGACGGCAAGTCCTCGCCTGCGAAGCGCACCAGCCTGTACGGGTCGTCCTCGAGCACGACGAGGCCGTGCTTCGAGGCGACCTCGAGCAGGCGCCGGCGGCGCTCGAGGCCAATAGTTCGGCCGGTCGGGTTCTGGAACGTCGGCAAGAGGTAGAGGAAGGCCGGTGCGGGGTCGCGACGGAGCTCCAGCTCGAGCGCGTCCGGGTCGATGCCCTCGGCGTCGTGCGGGACGGCGTTCAGCTCCGCGCCGTGACGCTCGGCGATCACGAGCGCGCGGTCGTACGTCGGCGCCTCGACGAGCACGCGCCGTTCTTCCGCGTAGCGGGAGACGACGAGATCGAGCGCCTGGAGCGACCCGTTCGTGATCAGGATCTCGCCCGGCTGCAACGCCGTGGTGCTCGGCCAGCCACTCACGTAGCGGCTCATAGCCGCCGACGGGACCGTCGTTGAGCAGCGTGGCGCCGTCTCGCTCGAGAACCTCCCTCGCGCAGTCGGCGAGCTCGGAGGTCGCGAGCAGCTCCGGCGCCGGCACGCCGCGGGAGAGCGAGATCGTCTGCACCGGGCCAGCCTGCACTAGACGAGCGTAGCGGCGACCTCGGCGACGAGCTGCGCCGTCTCGGTCGGCGTCGTGCCGACGCGGATCCCACAGCCCTCGAGGACCGCCTTCTTGCCCTGCGCCGTGCCCGAGGAGCCGGAGATGATGGCGCCCGCGTGGCCCATCGTCTTGCCGGGAGGGGCCGTGAAGCCGGCGATGTACGAGACGACGGGCTTCGTCATCTCGGCCTCGACGAAGCGTGCGGCCTTCTCCTCCTCGTCGCCGCCGATCTCGCCCACGAGCACGACGATCTCCGTCTCGTCGTCCGCCTCGAAATGCCTCAGGATGTCCACGAAGGACGAGCCGACGACGGGATCGCCGCCGATGCCGACGATCGTCGAGTTGCCGAGGCCGAGCTGCGTGAGCTCGTGCCCGATCTGGTACGTGAGCGTGCCCGAGCGCGACACGAGCCCGACAGAGCCCTCGGAGAAGATCTCGGCCGGGATGATCCCCACGTTCGCCTTGCCCGGCGAGAGGACGCCCGGACAGTTGGGGCCGATCATCGTCACGCCACGCGGCTTGAAGTACGCGTACGCGGCGAGCATGTCGTGCGCGGGGACGCCCTCCGTCACGCAGATCACCGTTCCGACGCCGGCGTCGACCGCTTCGTAGATCGCATCCGCGGCGAACCGGGCCGGGCACGAAGACGAGCGCCGTGTTCGCGCCACGCTCGGCGACAGCCTCCGCGACCGTGTCGAAGACCGGCACGCCGTCGACGTCTTCCCCGCCCTTTCCCGGCGTGACGCCCGCGACGAGATTCGTCCCGTATGCCTTGTTGCGGCCCGCGTGGAACGAGCCCTCGCGACCGGTGAGCCCCTGGACGACGAGGCGCGTCTCACGATCGACGACGATCGCCATCAGCGCACCGTCCCGCGGAGGAGGATCTTCGTGTCGACGTAGTCCTCACCGTCGAGAGCGTCGCCGAGCAGGCCCCGAACGCGGTTCGCCTCCTCGCCGACGCAACCCGTGCGCAGCAGCCACTCGTCCACGGGGCGCCGCTTGTCCGCGAACGCGACCTCGTCCACGTCGAGGCTCGCTTCCTGGAACAGTGCGCGCCACTCCTCCTCGGTGTACGCGCGGACGTGCGTGGGGTCACGGAGCCGCTCCGCCTCCTCGACCGCCTCGCTGCGAAACACGGTGTCCTCGACGACGACGGTGCTCCGCGCGACGCGCGCCATCTCCGCGACGGCCGCCTGGACGTCCTCGAAGTGGTGCGGCGCGATGCGCGAGACGACCGCGTCGAAGCTGCCGTCCGCAAAGGGAAGCTGCTCGGCGGAGCAGACGACGTCGGGCTGCATGCCGCGCGCCAAGTCCGCCGTCACCACCCTGCACCCTGCCTTGCGCAGCGCTCGAGCCGTGTGCCCGCCACCGGTCGCCACGTCGAGAACGGTGACGCCCGTGCCGGCCCCACACCAGGCGACGACGAGATCGAGATCGTCACCCGCCGCGTGCTCGGCCGCGCGGCGGTAGAGCGGCGCGCGTGCGCTCCACACCTCGCTCATGCGGCCAGCTCCACGGCGCGCTTCGCCGCCTCGAGCATCGTCGGCTCCACGTGGACGTTCGGAGGCGCGGCCTCGGCGAGCAGCCGGCGCGCCTCCTCGGCGTTCGTGCCGTCGAGCCGCACGACGATCGGAAGGTCGATCGACATCTGGGACAGCGCCTGGAGGATGCCGCGCGCGACCTCGTCGCAGCGGGTGATGCCTCCGAAGACGTTGAAGAGGATCGAGCGCACCTGTGGATCGGCGGTGATCACCCCCAGCGCGTCGACGACTCCTTGCGCGTCCCCACCGCCGCCGAGATCGCAGAAGTTCGCCGCTCGGCCGCCGGCGAGACCGACGACGTCCAGCGTCGACATCACGAGACCGGCGCCGTTGCCGAGAATCCCGACCTCGCCGTCGAGCTTGACGTATGTCACGTCCTTCGCGCGCGCGGCCCTCTCCTCGGCCGGATATGCCTCGAGGTCCCGCATCTCGGCGATGTCCGGATGGCGGAAGAGGGCGTTGTCGTCGATCGTGAGCTTCGAGTCGAGCGCGCGCACCTCGCCCTCGGGCGTGACGATCAGCGGATTGACTTCGCAGAGCATCGCGTCGCACTCGACGAAGCACGCGTAGAGGCGGCCCGCGATCGCCGCCACCTGCTTCTGCTCCTCGGCGTCCTCGATTCCCGCACCGAACACAAGCGCGCGGCCGTGCCACGGCTGGAAGCCTTCCTGGGGGTCGACGTGCAGGCGCACGAGGCTCCCCGGGCTCGACGCTGCGACCTCCTCGATGTCCACGCCGCCCTGCGTGGTGAACATGTAGAGCGGCTTCTTCTCCCCACGGTCGAAGGTGAGCGAGAGGTAGTACTCGCGCTCGATGTCGGACGCGTTCTCGATCCAGAGCCGGCGCACGACATGCCCGTTGATGTCCATGTCGATGATCGCCGCCGCGTGCTCTTTCGCCTCCTCCGGTGAGGCGGCGAGCTTGATGCCTCCGGCCTTGCCACGGCCGCCGGTCAGAACCTGGGCCTTGACGACGACCTCGCCGCCGAGCTCCTGTGCCGCGTTAAATGCCTCGTCGGGGGAGGTCGCCACGCGGCCGTCCGAGACCGGGATCCCGAACCGGGCGAACAGCTCCTTGCCCTGGTGCTCGTACAGGTCCACGGCCGCGCAACCTACCAGCGCTGAACCGGACGGACGGCGCTCAGCGGATCTCGTCGATCTCGGCCACGAAGCGGGTCGAGGGCTTCGGGTCGGCGCCGCAACTTGCGGGCAGCAGCGGCCCGGCGACCTCCTCCACCCTCACCCGCGCGACGCCCTTCGCGAAGGCCACCTCGACGACCTGGCCGTCGTCGCCGACGGCACGGACGTCACGGATACCGTCAAGCGAGAGCGCGTGGCGGACGGCCGCGTCCGCAGCTTGCTCGCGTGGCGAATCGATCGTCCGGCCGCGGTAGAAGCGAAGCGGGATTCGGCCCTCGGCGACGGCGGCGGACACCTCCCCTGCCGCTTCGGGCGCCACGCGCCCGAGCTGCACGCCGCTCGGGAGGACGAGGACGTTCGCGGCGAACCGGTGACCACCCTGATGTGAGGACTGCCACACGCTTTCCTCCCCGAGCTTCTCGGCCAGCGCGTCGAAGACAACCGGGCCGAGGCGGGCGCAGCACGGATCGCGCCGTCCGTGGGTGCAGACGAGCAGGAGCGATCCGTCGACGCGATCACGCTGGCTCGAGACGCGGCCGCGATAGAGAGCGCCACCGTCCGGCGTCACATCTGCGTAGTACACGCTCCGCATGCTGCCGCGCCGGTTCGGCCGCCTGATCAGCAGCACCCGTCCGTCGAACGCCGCGGCCACCTCGCTGTCGCCGGCTTCGAGCGGCGTGTCCTCTAGCGCGTCGCGCCCCCACCGGCCGCGGTGCTCGAGCATGAGGAAGCGCTGCGCAGTCGTCGCCGTGCCGGCGAGCGGCTCGCCGGCGGACAGCGCGCTGCAGGTCAAGTGGGTGTCTCCTCCGCCTCAACCGTGCAGATGACATGGCCGGCAGCGATCGCCTGGCCTGAGACGACCCCGAGCGACGCGACGAGGCCGTCCCGGTGAGCGCGGATCTCGTTCTCCATCTTCATCGCCTCAACGATGCAGATCACGTCACCGGCGGACACGCGCTCGCCGTCGCCGACACGCACCTCGAGCACGGTGCCTTGCATCGGGCTCGTCACCGCATGCGCGGCCGCGCCCGACCGTCCGCGCGACGAGACACGCTCGTGCCGTCGTCGAGCGAGCTCCATGAACGGCGGCTCCGGCTCCAGCACGCGGACGTCGAGGCGGCGCCCGTCGATCTCGACGGGCACGACGAGCGGCCGCAGGCGACCGTCCGACGCGGCGGCTACCGTTGTCTCATGAGACAACTGCGCCGCTTCCTTCGCCAGCTCCTCGGACTCGACAACGCCCCGGCACGTACCCGCCTCGATGAAGCACGGATGGCGAAGCAGAGCACGGTGGAAGCCGAGCAGCGTCATCAGGCCGCCGATCTCGTACTCGTCCAGCGCTCTCAGCATGCGGTGTCGCGCGTGCTCGCGGTCGACCCCGAGCACGACGAGCTTGGCGACGAGCGGATCGTAGTGCCCTCCGACCTCCGCCCCCACCTCGACGCCGGAGTCGACGCGTACGCCTGGCCCAGCCGGCTCGCGGTAGCTCGCGATCCGCCCGGGCGTCGGGAGGAACCCCTGTGAGGGATCCTCCGCATTGATCCGACACTCGATCGCGTGGCCTCGCAGAGACACGTCCTCCTGTGCGATCGAGAGCGGCTCGCCGGCCGCGATCAGCACCTGCTCGCGCACGAGGTCGAGCCCCGTGACGAGCTCCGTGACCGTGTGCTCGACCTGGATGCGGGTGTTCATCTCGAGGAAGAAGTACTCCCCGTCGCGGGAGAGCAGGCCCTCGATCGTCCCGGCAGATCGGTAACCGGCCGCGCGCGCCGCGTCGACGGCGATCGCGCCGATCCTGGCCCGGAGGTCGTCGTCGACTGCGGCTGACGGCGTCTCCTCGACGAGCTTCTGGTGCCGCCGCTGGATCGTGCACTCGCGTTCGCCGAGGTGGATCACGTGTCCGTGAGCGTCGGCGAGCACCTGCACCTCGATGTGACGTGGGTCGTCGAGGTAACGCTCGACGTAGACGGCGGCATCGGCGAAGTACGCCTCGCCCTCGCGACTCGCCGACTCGAACGCGTCCTGCACGTCGGCGGGCGAGTAGACGATCTTGAGCCCCTTGCCCCCGCCACCGGCCGACGCCTTGATCGCGATCGGCCACCCGATCTGCTCGGCCGCCGCGAGAACGTCCTCGGCCGACGTCGCGGGCTCGGTCGTTCCGGGAACGACGGGGACGCCGGCGGCCTTCATCGCCGTCCGCGCTGCCGTCTTGTTTCCCATCAGCTCGATCGCTTCCGGTGGCGGGCCGATCCACACGAGCCCTGCCTCTTCGACGGCGCGCGCGAAAGTCGCGTTCTCGGCCAGGAAGCCGTAGCCGGGGTGCACGGCCTCGGCGCCGGCGCGCCCCGCGGTCTCGATCAGACGCTCCATGTCGAGATAGCTCGCTGCCGCGGGCGGGGGGCCGATGAGGAAAGCTTCGTCGGCGACGCGCGTGTGCAGCGCTCCGCGGTCGGCCTCGGAGTAGACGGCGACCGTGCCGATGCCCAGCTCTCGGAGCGTCCGGAAGATCCGGATCGCGATCTCGCCTCGGTTGGCGACAAGCACGCGGGAGAACGGGGTCACACCGCCTATTCTCTCCGAGAGATGAGCCTCGCCGACCAGCTGACGGTTGCCCGAGCCGCCGCGGTCGTCGTCGTGATCATTCTCTTTCAGTCGGGACTGGAGCACGCGGAGTACTGGGCGACCGCCGTCTTCGCCGCCGCCATGGCGACGGATCAGGTCGACGGTTGGCTCGCGCGGCGCCAGGGCAAGAGCTCGGCGCTCGGATCCGTGCTCGACCCCGTCGCCGACAAGATCCTCGTCGTCGCGATGCTGATCATGGTCGTCGGCGCCGGCGTGTTCCCTGCCTGGATGGTGGCGCTGATCGTCGCGCGCGAGTTCCTCGTCTCGGGCCTTCGTCTCGCAGCCATCGAGCGCGGCGTCGTGATCCCGGCGCGAGACCTCGCGAAGCTGAAGACCTGGGTGCAGGCGATCGCTGCAACGATCGGCGGGCTCGTCGCGGCAGGCGCATGGAACGACGACGTCGCCTGGTGGGCGCTTCTCGTCGCGCTCGTGTTCACGTGGGTCTCCGGCATCGACTACGCGCGGGCAGCGCCCGCGCTGCTCCGAAGCCGGCCCGCGGGCTAGGGAGGGTCGGCGGACAACGGCCCGCCCTGATCGGCGTCTCCGACGCCCTCCCGGACACCCGCCTCCCACCAGGAGCTCGAATCGCCTCCCCGCCGTGAACCGAGCGCGCGCAGCGCCGCCTCGACCGCGGCGCGCTCCTCCGCGCTCGGCTCGGGAACGATCTCGAGCTCGGAACCGCCGTCAGGCATCGGCAGCGAAGAGCACGAGCGCCTTGTCCGGGAACACCACTGTCACCTCGTCCCCGGCGGCCGCCGCGCGAGCCGGATCCGTGCGCACGCGCACGCGGGTCTCGCCGACGACGATCTCGTGGTCCACGCTGTCCCCGCGGAACGCCGGTGTACGGACGACGCCGCGCCAGCGATTCGGGCCCGGCTCTCCGTTCGCAGGCTCGAGACCGAGCTCTTCGGCGCGCACGACGACAACGACCTCTGCACCAGCCGGATACCCGTCGCCATCCGACGTCAGGAGGACGCCATCGAGGGTGCGGACGAGCCGCCTTCCGTTTTTCCGCTCTTCGATCACGCCCCGCAGCAGGTTCGAGACGCCGATGAACTCCGCGACGAACCGCGTCGACGGCGTCGCGTAGATCTCGCGGGGCGTGCCGACCTGCGCGATGCGTCCTTCCTCCATGACGCCGATCACGCTCGACATCGCAAGCGCCTCCTCCTGGTCGTGCGTGACATAGACGGTCGTCACGCCGAGCACCTGTTGGAGACGCGTCAGCTCGAAGCACATCTCGGCCCGAAGCTTGGCGTCGATGCTCGACAGCGGCTCGTCGAGCAGAAGCAGCGGAGGCTCCGTGACGAGGGCGCGCGCGAGCGCGAGCCGTTGCTGCTGGCCTCCCGAGAGATCGGTCGCGGGACGGGCGCCGAGGCCCTCGAGCCTGACGAGCGAGAGCAGCCGCTCGACCCGTTCCCGGATCGCCGGGCGCGAGAGGCGGCGTGCCCTCGGCACGACTGTCAGCGGAAAGGCGACGTTGTCGTAGACGCTCATGTGCGGCCAGATCGCGTACGACTGGAAGACCATCCCGAGCCCGCGCTCGTTCGCCCGCACGCGCGTGCCGCGAGTGGACGAGAAGAGCACGCGGCCGGCGACGGTGATCTCGCCCTCGTCGGGCGTCTCGACGCCGGCGATCGAGCGCAGGATCGTCGTCTTCCCGCAGCCCGAAGGCCCGAGGAGCGTGAACAGCTCTCCTGGCCGTACTGAGAACGAGACGTCGTCGACCGCGACGATTAGGCCTTTGGCGGCGCCGTGCCGGTCAGGGAAGCTCTTCGACAGCCGATCGACGACAAGCAGCGAGTCGTGCGTCATAGCTGTCTGATCCCGAGCGTCCCGCCGATGCGGTACGCCACCGCGATCAGCCCGACGAGCACGGCGACCATCATCACGCCGAGCGCCGCGAGCTGCGTCAGATAGCCCTGCTGATACAGCTCCCAGATCCGAATCGAGACCACCTCGTTGCCCGGAGAGTAGAGCAAGATGGAGCTGGACAGCTCGCGCGCGGTGGCCACGAAGACGTAGAGCCAGCCGGCGAGCAGCGCCGGCAGCAAAAGCGGCAATAGCACCCGCCGGAAGGTCTGCCACCAGCTCGCGCCACTCGTCTGCGCGGACTCCTCGAGCTCGTCGCCGACCTGATGCATGGGCGCCGAGGCGAAGCGGATCCCGTACGCCATCTCGCTCGTCACGTAGGCGATGAGCAGGATCCACAGCGTGCCGTAGATCGGGATCGGCACGCGGAGATAGACGACGAGCAATGAGACGCCGAGCACGAGCCCCGGGATCGCGATCGGCATGAAGGCAAGAGCGTCGACTGTCCAGCGCCCGCGAACACGCGTGCGGACGACGAGCCAGGCCGCCACGGCGGCAAGCACGAGCACGATCGTCGCCGTTCCGGCAGCGAGCATGAGCGTGTTCCAGACCGACCGCAGCGTCGACTCGTCGTCGAGGACGTCCGCGTAGTTCGCGAGGCTCATCTGGGAGAGCGATTCGCGGGTCGGCGGCGAGTAGAACGGTTGCGTTGAGGCGTACAGGAGGATCAGCAGTGGGAGCACCGCGGCTACGACGAGGTAGGCATAGGCGAGCGTCGCGACCGGCCACCGCCAGCGACCGAGATCAACGCGCGCCCGACTGCCGCTTGCCCGCCCGGAGATCGTCTGGAACCGCCGCGGGCGTCTGGCGAGCCGGGATAGGAGAAACACGCCGATCGTCGTCACGACGAGCAGCGACAGTGCGTACGCGCCCGCCTGGCCGAGGTCGGCCGGGTACGAGTTGAGTGAGCGCCAGATGCGCGAAGTGAAGACCCACACGCCGCCCGGAATGCCGAGCAGCGCCGGCACCTCGAACGCCTCGAGCGCGCGGATCGCGACGATCAGCACGGCCGCGAGCAGCGCCGGTCGGACGAGCGGGAGCGTCACGCGCCGGACGACCGACGGCAGGCGCGCGCCGCTCGCGAAGGCGGACTCCTCGAGCGACGGGTCGATCGCGCTGAACGCGGCAGCCATCAGCAGGAACACGACGGGAACAAGGTGCAGCCCTTCGACGAAGATCATCCCGCCCATCCCGAACACATTCAGCGCTCCCTCGCCCGCGATCGGCTCGAGCAGGCGGTTGACGAGGCCCGTCCGCGGGCTCGCGAGGAAGATCCAGGAGATCGTGTAGAGCACGCCGGGGATGAGCAGCTGGACGAGCGTCAGCCCGACGATGACCTTGCGGCCGGGAAGGTTGGTGCGGACGACGAGGTAGGCGAGCGCCGTGCCGACGCCGACGCCGATCAGCGTCGTGCCGACCGTGAACGCGAGCGAGTTGAGCGCCAGCTCGCCGAGGCCGAAGGCGCCGTACGCACGGCGGAAGCTGTCGAACGTGAACGAGCCGTCGACGACGAAGGTGCGCCACAGGAGGTAGCCGATCGGGACGAGCGCGAGGTACGCGAGGACGAGCGCGACAACAGCGACGAGCGCGTGCTCCAGGCGC
Source organism: uncultured Actinomycetes bacterium (assembly GCA_963773055.1). GTDB lineage: Bacteria > Actinomycetota > Thermoleophilia > Gaiellales > Gaiellaceae > PALSA-612. The sequence goes on from CAVYZL010000006.1 coordinate 1,654,786, forward strand.
AGCCGGACGCGCCGGCGCGGACGCACGACCTGGCCCGGTGTAGGCTGTCCCATCTCGCGCAAGGCCACCTCAATCCTCCTTGCCCTCGTCGCCGTGCTCGGGGCCGTTCTCCTCGCATCCTGCGGCGGCTCGAACAGCTCGACCGGCGCCCAGCAGAGCCTCGACGACGTGCTCGCGGCCGTCCAGGGGCTGTCGGGGAAGGCGCGGACGGACAAGCTGGCCGCGCTCGCCGACGAAGAAGGCGGGGAGCTGAACGTCTACACGTCGAGCTCGATCGACTACATGACCGAGCTGTCCGACGACTTCTCCGACGCGACCGATGTCGACGCCTCGCTGTACAAGACGAGCAGCGAGGCGCTCGTCGAGCGCATGGTCGAGGAGCAGAAGGCAGGCTTTCACGGCTCCGACATCGTCGAGACGAACACCCCGGGGCTGATCGCCCTCGACGACGAGGGCCTCCTCGTGCCATACGCGTCGCCGAACGTAGACAAGCTCGTCCCGGGATCGGTCGGGAAGAGCTGGATCGGCGACAAGTCGAACACGTTCGTCGTCGCGTGGAACACAAAGCGCGTCCCGAAGGGCGAGGAGCCGAAGTCGATCGCGGAGCTCGCCGGACCCGAAGTGGAAGGGTCGGCTCGTGATGGAGACCGACGACTCCGACTGGTACAAGACGATCTGGGAGTCGCTCGTTGCCTCGGGGAAGACACCTGCCGAAGCCGACAAGATCTTCGAGGGGATCGCGAAGAACACCGCGTTCGTCAACGGTCACTCGTTGATGGCCGACCTCGTGGCGGCCGGTGAGTTCGACGTCTCCCTCGACTCCTACCTCCACACCGTCAAGGGCCTGATCGAGAAGGGCGCGCCGATCGCCTGGGAGCCAGCGGTCGAGCCCCTCGTGACAAGGCCCGACGGGATCGCGGTCGTCAAGGACGCCAAGCATCCCGCCGCCGCTCTCCTCTACGCCGACTACGTCCTCGACGAAGGGCAGAAGACGTTCGACGACTTCTTCCTCACCCCCGCCCGCAAGGACCTCAGCGTCCCACCGTCGATCGGCCACGTGGCGATGGACGTCCCGGACTACATCGCGCACGAGGACGAATGGACGAAGAAGTACGAGCAGCTCGTGCGGCTCGGCAAGGTCGGCCCGGACAGCACCTAGCGGCGCCCGTCGACCTTGACGTGGATGGGCAGGATCTTCGACGCGGACGTCGCGTAGGGCTCGCGGCGGACGACGCGTAGCGTCCCCGCGCTGCGCCAGATCTTCGACACCTCCGCGGGCTGGGCGCCACCGTCCGCAAGCGTGGAGAGCACGACGTCGGCGACCGCGCGATCGTCGATCTCACCGAGGCGCGGACTGACGACGACGGACAGCGTCGGCACCGTCGCCTCAATCTCCTCGACGAGCTGGTAGTCCGTCGGGACGCCTCCGAACCGGCTGGGCAGGGTGCGTTCGAGCAGCGTGAGCACGTCCGATCCGCGGAGCGTGACGCCCTCGCTCGTCAGCTTCTCGTAGCTCCGGATCCCGTGCAGGTGGCGGGTGAAGCCGAGCTCGCCGATCAGGCAGCCGCACTGGCGATCCTCGACCACGGCGTAGTCGTCGGTCTCGACGTTGATCATCAGCTTCGGGGCGCTGGGCAGGAGCGTCGTGTAGAAGAGCGCGCCGACCGTCTCCCCCGTCGTCGCCACGACGCGCGGCCGCTGGACAAGGCCCACCTTGTCGAGCATCAGATGGACATCGCCGACCGCCGTCGGCGCCGCGCAGGAGACGCCCGCGCGACCGAGCTCGGCCATGCTGTAGTCGCCGACGGCGATGCCGCCCGTCGCCTCGATCAACGCCGCCCGCCCGGGAGTCAGCGCCTCCCCGCCCGTGCGGAAGAGCGTGCCCGTGATGTCGACCCCGTGCTCCGTCGCGGCAGCGCAGACGCGTGCAGCCGCGCCAACCGTCGCGCTGAGCAAGGCGGGCGATCCGCGACGAACCTTGGTCTCGAGCCAGCGCGCGACTCGTACCGCGGCCGAGAACGGCACGTGCTCGGGCCTCGGCAGGGGTGCGCCCCAGATCCGGCTCGCGGCGATCGCGTAGCTCGCGAGCAGCGCGTCTCCGGCCCGGAACGGACGTTCGGCGACCCTCGTCTGCGAGAACCAGCGCTCGATCGGCCGCCGCTGCTTTGCACTGCGCAGCGCGTTGTTGACCGCCGTCCGCGTCGGAAACGGACGCCAGATCGCCTCCGGCCGCGCCGAAGCCTCGTGTGCGAGCAGGAAGAGCGTGTAGTAGACGACGCTCTGCTCGAGGTGCTGCGTGTTGAGCAGCACCTTCCGGCCCATGCTGCGCGAGCCGCCGGTCGTGGCGTGCCAGCCGGCTGCGGCGAGCGGGTTGTCGAAGTCCGTGTCGCGGGCCGCGTACAAGAGGCCACCCCGTTCGATCGGCGCGAGTCCGCGGAACTCGTCCACGGAGACGCGAATGCCCGCCTCGTAGAGCCCCTCGAGTGTGCCGTCGACTCCGGCGTCCTGCACGAGGCGCTCGACGTCGCCGAGCTCGATGCCGGCCCGGTCGAACAGCGGCCGGTAAGGGCTGGACACTCGCCGGAAGACGCCGCGTTCGATGGTCGAGACGAGGGCTTGCTCGCGGTTTGCAAGGCCGCGCTCGACCCGCTCGACGCACTCGGCGTCGGTCATCGGCGCTCGAAGAAAGGCGCGGACGCCGGACGCGTGGTGCAGGAAATCGCGGGCCGCGGAGACCATCGTCGCGCTAGAGCGGGATGTTGCCGTGTTTCCGCTTGGGCCGGGCCTCGCGCTTGGTCGAGGCCGTCTCCAGCGCGTCGATCAGCACGGGCCGCGTCCGCCTGGGCTCGATCACGTCGTCGACATAGCCCCGCTCGGCGGCGATGTACGGGTTTGCGAAGCGCTCTCGGTAGTCGTCGATCAGCTCGGCCCGCCTGGCGACGGCGTCGTCGCCCTCGAGCTCGTGGCGGAAGACGATGTTGACAGCGCCCTCCGGCCCCATCACCGCCACCTCCGCCGTCGGCCAGGCGAAGTTGAAGTCACCGCCGATGTGCTTCGAGCTCATGACGTCGTAGGCGCCGCCGTACGCCTTCCGCGTGATCACGGCGAGCTTCGGCACCGTCGCCTCTGCGTAGGCGTAGAGCAGCTTCGCGCCGTGCCGGATGATCCCGCGCCACTCCTGGTCCGTGCCCGGCAGGAAGCCCGGGACGTCGACGAAGGTCACGAGCGGGATGTTGAAGGCGTCACACGTGCGCACGAAGCGCGCCGCCTTCACCGACGAGTCGATGTCGAGCACCCCGGCAAGCGCGCGCGGCTGGTTTCCGACGATGCCGACGACGTGCCCTCCCAGTCGGGCGAGCCCGCAGACGATGTTCTCCGCGTAGCGCTCCGAGACCTCGAGGAAGGCGCCGTCGTCGACGACGAGCTCGATCGCCCGCTTGATGTCGTACGGATGGGCGGGATCGTCGGGGACGAGCGTGTCGAGCTCCGGAGCCTCGCGGTCGCGGCTGTCCGTCGGCTCGAAGTACGGCGGCTGCTCGAGGTTGTTCTGGGGAAGGAAGGAGAGCAGGTAGCGCGCGTCCTCGAGGCATGCCTCTTCGTCCGTGCTCGTCAAATGCGCGACCCCGGACTTCGCCGCGTGCGTCGCCGCGCCGCCGAGCTCCTCGAACGTGACCTCCTCGCCGGTGACCGTTTTTACGACGTCGGGGCCGGTGATGAACATGTACGACGACTCCTCGACCATCAGCACGAAGTCGGTGATCGCGGGCGAGTAGACGGCGCCGCCCGCGCAAGGCCCCATGACGAGGCTGATCTGCGGCACGACGCCGGACGCCTGGACGTTCCGCCAGAAGATGTCCGCGTAGCCGGCCAGCGAGACGACGCCCTCCTGGATCCGCGCGCCGCCGGAGTCGTTGATCCCGATCACGGGGCAGCCGTACTTGACGGCGAGGTCCATCACCTTGCAGACCTTCTCCGCGAAGACCTCGGACAGCGAGCCGCCGAAGATCGTGAAGTCCTGCGAGAAGACGAAGACCTTGCGGCCGAGGACATTTCCGTACCCCGTGACGACCGCATCCCCCCACGGGCGCCGGTCGCGCATCCCGAACTCGACCTCGCGATGCCGCACGTAGCGGTCGAGCTCGACGAAGGTCCCGGGGTCGAGCAGCCGCTCGAGCCGCTCGCGAGCGAGCAGCTTGCCCTGCGAGCGCTGCCGCTCGACCGCCTTCTCGGTCCCCTGGCGAAGAGAGCCCTCGCGCATCTCCTCGAGGCGCTCTAGCTTTGCCCGTGTCGAGTCCTTCCCGGCCGCCATGGCGCGCCTATAGTCTCAGACCTGGCTCCCTGGCCCGTCATCGATCGCTCGACCATCTGGCCGTACGCACACGGCGCCGAGGGAGAGTTCACCTACGTGCGGGACGCGCATCCGACGGGCGTAGCGGCGGAGCAGGCGCTCGGCGAGCTCGAGGGCGGCCACGCGCTCCTCTTCGCATCGGGCATGGCTGCGGCGACCGCCGCGGCGCTGGGCCTGCTCGAGCCCGGTAAGACGGTCGCGATCGCGCAAGGGGCCTACTACGGCATCCGGCTCCTCTTCGAGGAGCTCGAAGGCTGGGGCCTGTCGGTGGTCGAGTTCGACCAGACGGGGACGCCACCGGCCGGCGTCGACCTCGTCTGGCTCGAGGCGCCGTCGAACCCCTTCCTCACCTTTCCGGATTTCGACGCGGCGGCTGCGCATCCCGCGCCCGTCCTCGTCGACGCGACGGCCTCCACGCCCGTGCTCCTGCGTTCGCTCGAACATGGCGCGGACGTCGTCCTCCACAGCGCGACGAAGTACCTCGGGGGGCACCACGACGTCCTGCTCGGGGCGCTCGTCTGCCGCGACCTCGAGACCCGCGACCGGCTGCTTCGCCTGCGCACCCGCACCGGCGCCGTCGCCTCGCCCGACGCCGCCTACCTGCTGCTCCGTAGCCTGGCGACGCTCGAGCTCCGCGTCCGGCGCCAGTCGGAAACCGCGCTCGAGATCGCGAGACGGCTCGCGGCGCACCCGGCGGTCGAGCGCGTGCGCTACCCCGGTCTCGAGCCGGATCCGCTCGCAGCGCGCTACCTCGACGGCGGCTTCGGCGGCATGCTGTCGTTCGACGTGCACGGAGACCCGGGGGCGGTCGAGCGCTCGCTCGAGCTGATCACAAACGCGACGAGCCTCGGCGGCGTCCACTCGACGCTCGAGGCGCGGCGGCGCTGGGAAGGCGAGCGCGTGCCGGAGGGGCTGATCAGGCTAAGCGTCGGAGTCGAGGACGTCGACGCTATCTGGGCCGACCTCGAGCAGGCTCTCGCACGCGCCGGTTAGAGCCGGAGGAGGGACTCGAACCCACGGCCTGCTGATTACAAATCAGCTGCTCTACCAGCTGAGCTACTCCGGCCTGGAGCTCAGCCTAGCGTGACCCTCCGGGGAAGGTAACGCCGCTCCAGGTGCTTCCGAGCGCCGCCGCCAGGACTGACCCGTCCGCCGACTGCGCGACGAACCCGTGCGGCGCGATCGTGCGGCCCTCGACGGTCGCCGCCGAGCCGCTCCAGTTCGCCGTCACGGTCAGCCCGCCCTCGAACACGGACTTCGTGACGTTGTCTGCGACGTCTCGGTAGTCGAGCAGCTTGCGGCCGGCGTAGAGCGGCCCGAGCGTCCGCTGGATCGATCCGGCGAGCCCGAGCCACGAGCTCGAGAGGGAGTCGCCTTCCCACGAGTACGACTGTACGAGCCCGAACGCGAGGTTGAACGTCAGCACCGCCGGATCGTCGGTCATCGTGTCCTCGTACAGGTCGTGCTGGTACATGAGCACCTTGTCGTGGAACAGGAAGTCCGCGATCGGGTACGGCTCCCAGTTGTCGTCGCCCCAGTGCGTGCCGGGCCAGTCGAACTCACGCGCCATCAGCATCACGCCGCCGTGGAACCCGGAGAACGACGCCGCCAGCCGGTCCCAGCCGTCCTCGGCCATCACGCAGCGGTTCGCATACGGGGCAAACAGCGACAGCCAGCCGTCGTAGTACGCAAGCGGCGTCGGCGAGGCGGGGTTGAAGTCGCGCCGCCACGGCCGGGCGCCGAGCTGGTCGAAGAACAGGCAGTCGACCGGTGCGTCGGTCTTCCACTCGTCGAACAGCCGGTTGATGCGGCTGCGCACGGCGGGCACAGCGGGGGAGACGATGTAGCCATCTTTGTCGCCAAACGACTCCGTGGCCGGCGTGCCGTTGCGCGCGAAGACTGCGACATCCTTCGGCTCCATTGGAGGCGGCAGCGAGTGGACGCTCGAGCTCTGCGTATCCCACCAGCTCGCGTTCAGGTATGGCATCACGAGGCTGCCGAGCGCGTGCGCTGACGCGACCATGTTGTTGAGGTCGCTTCGTCTCGCCCCAGCGCGGGTCGGGCGGCAGGAAGTCCGGGTAGCTCTCGTCGAAGCCACCGCCCTGGAAGGCGACCGGGTGCACGAGCGCGGGCCGAGGGAGCTGCGCGAGCGCCGGCGCCCAGTCGCGGAACTCGGGGAGCCCCTTCCAGAGGTCGGCCTTGATCAGCGGCGCCCTCGCAAGCGTGTCGAGCCGCGCGCCGAGCTTGTCGGCGAGCGACGGGTAGTCGTCGATGCCGTTGTCGTCGCGGTAGGCGAGGAGCGAGTCCTCGATCGTGCCGCCGACGCGGATCCTGACGACAGGGCTCGTCCAGCTCTTCCCGTGCTCGACCCAGGTCTGGAACACGTGCGTCACACAGAACGAGGTGTCCGAGCACGCCGACGGCGCCGAGTTCCGCACGAAGCCGAGATCCACCGGCGCGACGGGGCTCGGCGCGGGGTTGACCGAATAGAGGGCGAGGTGGCTCGGACCGAAGTCGGCGGCGAGAAAGTCGGCGAACATCCAGCGCGAGGGGTACGTCTCGACGTTTCGGTGCGGGCCCGTGAAGAAGCTCTTGCCAAACCGGATGCCGGGCAGGAACGTCGGCGCGTAGCCGGCCTCGACGCGATTCGCGTTGCCGAGCAGGTCAGCCGGGAACAGCACCGCGGAGAGCGGGTACTCGACGTTGCTCGACAGCGAGATCCTGAGATCGAAGGCCGACGCAGCTGCGATGATCGTCACCGTGGCGTCGACCCCAGGCGTCGTATCTGCGCCGTCGTACGAGAGCGTCAGCGTCTTCGCCACCTGCGACCAGCGATACGAGAAGTGGCCGTCGGCGCCCGGCCCGTATCCACAGCCGTTCGAGACGACGCCCGTTGTCTGCTTCGCGCTCCACATGCAGCCGTTCTGCCCGCGCACGACGTGGACGCCGTTTCGCCGGTCGAGGAGGTCGATCACCTCCCCGTTCGCCTTGCTCAGCGTCAGCCGATAGCCGGGCGCCGTGAGGACGAGGGAGGACGGATCCGCAGCGTTGACCCGGATCGCAGGCAGCGGCTTGCGCTTCGGCTTGGGCTTCGGCTTCGCCGCGGAGCCGCCGGCGGACCCGCCCGCGACGAGCAGGCACGCGACTGCGATCGCCGTTCCCGGCAAGCCCCGCTTCACTGGAACGCCCACCCCATTGGAGCGCCAGGGTAGCTGGCTAGGAAGGCAGACTCAGGTCAGAACCGCGCGGGACTGCTGGTGCTGGACGATCTTCCGCTTCACGCGCTGGAGGGCGTTGTCGATCGTCTTCGTGTCGCAGCCGAGCTCCTCGGCCATCTCGTCGTACGAGTTGCCCTCGAGGTAGAGCCTGAGCGCGTCCGCCTCGAGGTTCGAGAGCCCGCTGCCGAGGCAGAAGACGAGGCTCTGCAGCTCCTCGGTCGAGATCACCTGGACGGACGGCTCGTCGACGTGAGACCCGGGGAGGGCGTCGCCGAGCGTGCAATCCGAGTCGGGCTCCTGCCCAGCCGGCGTGTGGCTGAACGACACGTAGCTGTTCAGCGCCTGGTGCTTGTAGCGCGTCGCCGTTTTGATGGCGGTGATGATCTGGCGCGTCACGCAAAGCTCGGCAAAGCTGCGGAACGAGGTCTCCTTGTCGGGGCGGAAGTCCCGAACCGCCTTCCAGAGGCCGATCAGGCCCTCCTGGATCAGGTCTTCCGACTCGCCGCCCGCAAGGAAGTACGAGCTTGCCTTCATGCGGACGAATCCCGTGTAGCGACGGATGAGCTGCTCCCGGGCGCCTTCGTCCCCGTTCCGGACGCGCATCACGAGCTGGAGATCCTCGAGCTCGCGCTTCGCTTTCTGCGCCGTGCGAACCGCGGGTTGCATCCGGGCTGCCATGCGCTCTCCCCCTGTCGCCGGGCTGCTCCTCCGCGTTTCGGCCTGCCGCGGAAGTCTCACCCTCAAGTTGAGGCGCAAAGATAGCAGGGTCCGCCCTGCGTTACAAGGGTCCTTGCAAAAATGCAAGAAGCTAGTCTTCGTTGCGCCGCAGACGCTCGAGCGCAGCTCTCGTCTCGTCGTCGATACGCTCCTCGACGCGTGACGAGCTCCGTTCCTCGTGGCGCGCCGGCTCGATGTCCGAAAGGAACCCGGCCGAGGTGCGCTTGCGCACCTCGTGGCCCGACGTGCCGCGAAGCACGGCGTCGGACGAAACGAGGAAGACGATCTCCTTGGCGCGGTGCTCGGCGGCGAGCCGCTCGAGCAGCGCGTCCGCGTGGGGGGCGAAGCGGACTGACAGCGCTCCGATCTCGCGCTCTTCTCCGCCACCGTCGAAGACGGCTATCCCGCGCGCGCCCTTTATCGCCACAAAGCTCGCGAGCAGGTCGACGAGCTCGTCCCGGCCCGCGAACGTGCCCGCGTGGAGCAGGTTGTAGCCGTCGAACAGATAGAGCGTCGGATCAGGCAACGGCCGACCTCTGCCTGACCGCCTCGAACAGCGCGAGAGCAGCGGCGACGCTGACGTTGAGCGAGTCGACGAGCCCGGCCAGCGGGATCCCGATCTCCGCGTCGCACGCGCGGCGAACGAGCGGCCTTATCCCCTTCCCCTCGGCCCCGAGCACGAGCGCGACGCCGCCGGTCAGGTCGGCATCCCAGAGCGTGGTCTTCGCCTCCGACGCGACGCCGTAGACCCAGAGCTGCGGGCCCTTCACGTCGTTCAGATAGCGCGCGAGATTCGTGACGACCGCCACCGGCAGGTGCTCGACCGCGCCGGCGGAGGTTCGGCAGACGACCGGGGTCACGCCTGCGGCTCGATGAGCCGGGAGCACAACGCCGGTCGCGCCGGCGCCCTCCACGCTGCGGCAGACGGCGCCGAGATTGTGCGGGTCGGTGACGCCGTCGAGGCAGACGAGCAGTGGATTCGGCCGCGACGCGAGCTCGTAGGCATCCGCGTAGCGGTACGGCTCGCAGACGGCGACGACGCCCTGGTGATCGGCCGTGCCCGCACGCTCGCTCAGCGCGCGCTCGGGCTCGACGCGGACGCGCTCTTCGGCGAGCCACGGCTCCGCTGCGAGCGCGCGCTCGCTCGCGTACAGCTCGAGCACGGCCCGCGGGCCGCGAACCGCCTCGCGCACGGCACGACGGCCGTAGACGAGGTCGGGCGTCATCGAGGGACGAGCTGGAAGTCGGCGTCGGAGTCCCTGACCTCCCAGCCGAGCGCGGCGATCTCGTCCCGCAGCCGGTCCGATTCGGCGAAGTCCTTGCGCGCGCGTGCCCGCTCGCGCTCCTCGGCGAGCTCGACGACGTCTGCGGGCGCCTCGACCACGTCCGCGAGCGACGCGAGCCCGAAGACGTCGAGAGCGCGGCTCAGGAGCTCGTGGTCACGCCAGCCATGGAGAACGGCCAGCGCATCCGGCGTGTTGAAGTCGTCGTCCAGGCACGCCGCAAACTGGCGCCATGCACCGTCGTGCTCAGGCGACGAGGGGCCGCGGAAGACGTTGCGGAACGCCTCCGCCTGGGCGGCCGCCTGCTCGAGCACGCCGTCCGTGAGGTCGATCGGCTTTCGCCAGTGGCCGGTCAGGAAGTAGACGAGCAGCGTCTCGCTCCCCCACTCGTCGATTGCGTTCCTCAACGAGACGACGTTTCCGAGCGACTTCGACATCTTCTCGCCGACGAACTCGAGCATCCCGTTGTGCATCCAGATCTGTGCGAAGTCGTGGCCAAGCGTGCGCGACTGCGCGATCTCGTTCTCGTGATGAGGAAAGACGAGATCGAGCCCTCCGCCGTGGATCTCGAACGCCGGCCCGAGGTGCTGCTCGGCCATCACCGAGCATTCGATGTGCCAGCCGGGGCGCCCGGGTCCCCATGGAGACGGCCACGACGTGTCCTCGCCTTCTTTTGTCGCCTTCCACAGGGCAAAATCACGCGGATTCTCCTTGCGCGGGTTCGTCTCCTCCTCCGCCATCTCGCCCGGGCGCTGACGCGAAAGCTGCCCGTACTCCGGATAGCGCGCGACGCGGAAGTAGACGTCTCCGTCGACCGCGTAGGCGGCGTCGCAGCCAACGAGCTCCTCGATCGCCGAGACGATGGCCGGGACGGACTCGGTCGCGCGCGGCTCGACGTCCGGCCGCCCGAGCCCGAGATCGCCCGTGTCCTCGAGGTACCAGTGGGTCGCATTGCTCGCCAGCTCGGCGCTCCGCCCGGGGGCCGCGTCATAGATCTTGTCGTTGATGTCCGTGATGTTCTCGACGAGCCTGACGTCGTACCCGGAGAGCTCCAGCCAGCGTCGAAGCCACATCGAGATCACGAACGGCCGCGCGTTGCCGACGTGGATGCGCTGGTAGACGGTCGGCCCGCAGAAGTACATGCGAATCGGCCCCGGCGCAGTGGGTAGCTCAACCTTCGTGCGCGTGAGCGTGTCGTAGAGCCTCATCGCGCTTCAAGCGTATCCCGGTGCCGGCTGGTCTAGACGCTCGCGAGGGCGGCGTCGACCCTTCGCAGCCGCTCCTCACGTGGGAGCGCGTGGATCACTGCCCAGAGTTCGGGACCCCGCTCGCCTCCTGTCAGCGCTAGCCGGAGAACTTTGAGGTCGCCGCCGGCAGCCTTCAGCTCGCGGACGGCCGTGCGCGGATCGGCGTCCACGAGCTCCTTGAAGCGCTCGAGCGTGGGGCGGGCCTCCTCCGAGAGGGTGACGGCCTCGGGCTCGAGGATCTGAGTCGCGAACTCCCTCGCCTCGACGAGGTCGCGTGCCCCGCGGAGCGCGGGCGCGAGCGCGACGTCAACGCCGACGCGATCAGCGAGCTCCTCATCCGACATGGCAGCGATCGCCTCGACGGCAAGCCGGTGGATCCGTGCCGGGTCGAGATGGACGTCGTGGCGTGGAAGGTCAAGCTCGTCGAGGTACGCGCGCACCGCCTCTGCCGGGATCCCCGCGTCGCGAAGATCGGCGATCGAGGACAAAGTGTCCCGCTTGGAGAGCTTGCGGCCATCCGGTCCGAGCACGAGCCCGTGGTGCACGTACTCGGGTGGCGTCGCTCCGAGCGCCTCCGTCAGCCGGCGGTGGAGGTCCTCGTTCGGCCGATGGTCGGAGCCGCGGATCACGTGCGTGATCTCGAACTCGATGTCGTCGACGACCGACGCGAGGTGATATGTCGCTGTGCCGTCGGGACGAAGGAGCGTGATCTTCCCGAAGCGCTCCACGCCGAGCCGCTCGACGGCTGCACGGTAGGCGTCCTGGCGCTTGCTCTGATGCACCGGGCCCTCATCCCAGGCGATCCCGAGCCAGGCCAGGTCGCGCTCGATCTCCTGCTCCCCATCCGGGACGTTCCGGGTCGCGTCGGTGTCGTCGATGCGAAGCAGGAACCAGTCGCCAAACGCCCTGTTCGCGACGGCCGTCAGCGCGTTTCCCACGTGGAGCGACCCGGTCGGGCTGGGAGCGAACCGGACGCGCTTCATGGCGCCAGTATCTACGCGGGCAGCAGGCCCTCGCGCGCGAGTGCCGCGAGCCCGTGCTCACGCAGCTCGGCGGCGACGCGCTCGACCTCGGCGCCCTGGGGCGAATAGCCCGTGACGACGAGCCACGTCACGCGCTCGCCGACGTCGTCGACGAGCACGCTCGCGTCCTCGAGGTGGCTCGTGCCGATCCCGGCTGCGGTCTGGAGCAGCACCCGGCGCGCTTCCTCGACGGACCGCATGATCCCGATCGGCAGCCGCACCGAAATTCGCCGCCGCCGGTCCTCGAGCGAACGGTTGACGACGGTCGACGTCACCATCTGCGAGTTGGGGACGAACGCCGTTCTCCCCTCGTCCGTGCGCACGACCGTGTTCAGCAGCGTGATCTCGTCGACGAGCCCCGTCACGTCTCCGACGCTGATCCGGTCACCCAGCCGAACCGGTTGGGAGATGCTGAGCAGGATCCCCGCGCCGATGTTCCCGAGCGGGATGCTGAACGCGACGCCGATGAACAGCGCGACAACCGCACCCGAAGCGAGCAACGTGCGGGCGAGCTGCTCGGTCGACGGGAAGATCTCGAGCACGCTCCAGACGACGACCACGAACACGAACGCGAGCACGACCCGCCGCAACACGACGAGCCGCGTCCGGAGGCGCGCGATCGAGTCCGGCGTGCGGCGGGCCGAGGCCCGTTCGACATACCGATTGATCGCGTGCGTGAGCACGACGCGCAGGATCAGGAGGATCGCCAGCCCCGCGACGGCCGTGACCGTGGCTTTCCAAGCCTGTTCCGACACGGCTAGCGGCGGACGTCCGGCTCGGGCAGATGCCACGTCCGCGGTGCGATCAGCTCGGTCGCGCTCTCCGGCCCCCACGAGCCGGTCGCGTAGGGCTCGAGCTTCGGCGGATCGTCGAGCAGCGGCGTCGCCACCTCCCAGAGACGCTCGATCCCGTCGCCGCGGGTGAACAGCGTCTGGTCGCCGAGCATCGCGTCGTGCACGAGGCGTTCGTAGCCCTCGAGCTCGCTACGAGCGAACGCGCTGTCGTAGTCGAAGGTCATCGCCACCTCCCGGAGGTTCACGTCTGGCCCGGGCTCCTTCGCAAGGAAGAACGCGGAGATCGAGCCCGGATCCTTGAAGTCGATCACGAGCTCGTTCGGGCGCGAGTCGCCGGGAGACTCGCCTACGAGGTTGAACATCCGGAGCGGCGGCTCGTGGAAGGCGAGCGTGATCGCCTGGCAGCTCTGCGCGAGCGACTTCCCCGTCCGCAGGAAGAACGGCACGCCGGCCCAGCGCCAGTTGTCGATCTCGACCTCGAGCGCGACGAACGTCTCCGTCTTCGACTTCGGGTCGACGCCGTCCTCCGAGCGGTAGCCGTCGTACTGACCGCGCACGACCTGGTTGGGATCGAGCGGTTTCATCGAGTCGAAGACCTTCGCCGTCTCGTCGCGCACCGCCTTCTGCGTCAGCGACGTCGGCGGCTCCATCGCGATGAAGCCGAGCACCTGGAACAGGTGGGTGACGATCATGTCGCGGAAGGCCCCCGTCGGCTCGTAGAAGCCCGCCCGGCCGGCGACCGTCAAGGTCTCCGGCACGTCGATCTGCACGTGATCGACATGGTCGCGGTTCCAGATCGGCTCGAAGAGGCCGTTCGCGAAGCGGAGCGCGAGGATGTTCTCGACCGACTCCTTGCCGAGGAAGTGGTCGATCCGGAAGACGTCCTGCTCGGGGAACACGGCATGCACGGCAGCGTTGAGCGCCTCGGCCGACGCCAGGTCGGTGCCGAACGGCTTCTCGACGATCACCCGCGCGCGCTCGTCGAGCTTCGAGTCGCCGAGCATCTTGACGACGCCGGGGAACGCCGCGGGCGGGATCGCCAGGTGGTAGAGCCGGCGTGGGCCTCCGATCTCCTGCTCGGCCTCGTCGACCGCGGCGACGAGCGCGTCCGGGTCGCCGACGTCGGCCGGAGCGAACGAGAGGTTGCCGACGAAGGCATCCCAGTCCGGCCCCTCCGGCTTGCGCATGCCGCGTTCCTCGACCGCGTCGTGCGCCCGCTGCCGGAAGTCTTCGTCCGAGAGCGCGCTACCGGGACGTGCGACGCCGATCACGCGATAGTGCTCCGGCATCAGTCCCGCGCAATGAAGGTTGAAGAGCCCCGGCAGCAGCTTGCGCCGCGCCAGGTCTCCGGTCGAACCGAAGAGGACGATCACGTGATCGTCGGGCCGGCGACGGGCGTCGTGCGTCATGCCATCACCTCCTGAACGGTCTCCTCGAGGCCGCGATAGGCAGCGCCCGGATCGTCGTGCCAGAAGACTGCGCTTCCCGCCACGAGCAGGTCGGCGCCCGCTTCGGCGACAGACGCTGCGTTGTCTCGCGAGATGCCGCCGTCGACCTGGACGAGCGTCGCGTCCGGCACGAGCGAGCGAAGCTCTCTGATCCGGCCGAGCGCCTCCGGCATGAACGCCTGTCCCGAGAGCCCCGGGTGGATGCTCATGCAGAGCGCCACGTCTGCGGCAGCCTCCTCGGCAGCGGCTGCCGCCCGCTGGACATCCGTCTCGGGATTGAAGGCGACGCCGACCGCGAGCCCGAGCGACCGCGCGCGTGCGGCCACCTCCGCAGCGTCGTCGACCACCTCGGCGTGGAACGTGACGCTGTCGCCACCGGCCTCCTTGATCCGCTCGAACTGCGCCTCCGGGTCGGAGACCATCAGGTGGCAGTCGAGCACGCCGCCGGCCGCGTGTACGCGTTTCGAGATCGAGCGAAGGACGACTGGCCCGATCGTGATCTCGGAGACGAAGTGACCGTCCCCGACGTCGAAGTGGAAGATGCGCGCGCCGGCGGCGAGCAGCCCGTCGAGCTGGTCGCCAAGCTGCGAGAAGTCGGCGGCATAGATCGACGGCTCCACCCGTCGCGTCCCCCCAATCCACTCCCGCCAGCCCACCGGCTTACAGTATCCCCGTGGGGATCGACGACGAAAAGCGGCTCGCAGCCGGAGCAGCCGCGGCGCTCGCAGAAAACGGGATGGCGATCGGCCTCGGCACGGGGACGACCGTCGCGCACTTCCTCTCCGCACTGGCGGCGCGCGGGCTCGACGTCGTCTGCGTGGCGACCTCTCCGGGGACGGAGCAGGCGGCGCGGGAGCTCGGGCTGCGGCTTGATCCCTTCGACGAGCTCGACCGTCTCGATCTCGCCGTGGACGGCGCCGACCAGGTTGCGCCGGACGGATGGCTCGTCAAAGGCGGCGGCGGTGCGCAGACGCGCGAGAAGATCGTCGCCACGGCGGCGGAGCGCTTCGTCGTCATCGTCTCCTCCGACAAGCTCGTCGAGCGAATCGGGCCTCCGATTCCCGTAGAGCTGGCGCCGTTCGGCCTCGCGGCGACCATGCGGTTGATCGGCGCGGTCGAGCTGCGAGCAGCTCCGCGCACGCCCGACGGCGGGATCCTTGCGGACCTCGTGGGGCCGGTCGGCGAGCTCGACCGGGCCGCAGAAGAGCTCGACGCCTTTGCGGGCGTCATCGGCCACGGGCTGTTTCCGCCGTCACTCGTCTCCGAGATCCTCGTCGGGACTGGGGACAGCGTCGAGCGCCGCGCGCCGTAGGATCCTCCGATGCTGAGACGGGTCCTCTACTCGTGGATCGTCAACGTCGCTGCCATCTGGATCGCGTCGCTCTTCATCGACGGCGTCGACTACTCCGACGACTTCTGGATCCTGATCGTTGCCGGGCTCGTCTTCAGCCTCGTCAACCTGCTCGTAAAGCCGGTCGTGAAGCTGCTCGCCCTGCCGGTCGTGATCCTCACCCTCGGGATCGCACTGTTCTTCGTCAACCTGCTGATGCTCTACATCACATCGTGGATCGTGCCGGGCTTCGAGCTCCAGTCGTTCATGGCCGCGATCTGGGCGACGCTCGCGGTCACGATCGTCAACTGGTCGCTGCACGCCGTCTTTGGGCTCGGTGGCAAGCGCTGAGGCACGGGCGAAGCGCGCGCTCCTCTCCTGGTACCGGGAGGACGAGCGCGACCTCCCCTGGCAGGGCGTCGTCGATCCGTACGCGATCCTCGTCCGCGAGGTGATGCTGCAGCAGACCCAGGTCGAGCGGGTCGTCGACTACTGGGTCGCGTGGATCGAGCGCTGGCCGACCGTGGAGGCGCTCGCCGCCGCTCCCCTCGCCGATGTCATTCGCGCGTGGCAGGGGCTCGGCTACAACCGGCGAGCGGTCAACCTGCATCGTGCGTGTCGCACGATCCTCGAGAATGGCTGGCCCGACGACCTGACGTCGCTCCCCGGCGTCGGCCCCTATACGGCCGACGCGGTCGCCAACTTCTCCTACGGTGAGGCGGTGCTACCCGTGGACGTCAACGTGCGGCGCGTCCAGGAGCGGACCGGGCTCGTGTTCGACCACGAGTGCGCGGAGGCGCTGATGCGCCTGGGCAAGCGCGTCTGTCTCGCACGAATCCCACGCTGCGGCCGCTGCCCGCTCGCGATCCGTTGCCCGTCGAAGGGACGCCGGTTCGCGGCGACGCGTAGCCAACCGCGTTTCGAGGGCTCGTTCAGGGAGCGGCGCGCCGCCACGCTCCGCGCAATCGCGAGCCGTGCTCGGCCCGTGTCGGAGCTCGACCGGGGCGTCGTGGACGCGCTTGCGCAAGACGGGCTCGTCGAGATCGAGGGCGGGCTAGCCCGCCTGCCTGAGTAACGCGACCGCCTGCGCAGCGAGACCCTCACCGCGACCGGTGAAGCCCAGCCGGTCCGTGGTCGTGGCCCGAACCGCGACCTGCTGCGGCTCGACGCCGAGCACCGACGCGAGCCTGGCTCTCATTGCGTCCCTGTGAGCGGCGATGCGGGGCTCCTCGCCGATCAGGACGCAGTCGGCGTTCACGAGCTCGTAGCCCGCGCCCTGTACGTGCCCGTACGCCTCCCCGAGCAGCTCGACGGAGTCGGCATCGCGGTAGCGCTCGTCGTCGGACGGAAACAGCGCGCCGATGTCCTCGAGACCGGCCGCACCGAGCAACGCATCGGTGAGCGCATGCGCCAGCACGTCTCCGTCCGAATGGCCGACGAGCCCACGCGGGTGGTCGATCTCAACACCCCCGAGCACGAGGCGCCCGCCCTCTCCGAACGCGTGGGCGTCGACGCCGATGCCGACGCGGAATCCCATCAGCCGAGCGGCTCCTGGCGGGCACGGCCGCCTTCGAAGACCGTCACGGTCTCGCAGCCTGCTTCCTTAGCGAGCACAAGCGCCTGGTCGAAGTCGACGCCGACGAGATCCGGCTCGTGCGCGTCCGAGGCGAGCGTGATCGACGCGCCGGCGCGGACGCATGCCTCGAGAAAGGCGACGTCCGGGTAGAGCTCGCTGACTGGCTTCCGGAGCCCGGCGGTCGAGATCTCGACCGCAACGCCGGCGGCCGCGATCGTCAGCGCCGCCTTCTCGTGGAGCAAGCCGAGCAGCGGCTCCTCCGGCCGCTTGCCGAAGATCTTCGCGAGGTCCGGGTGCGCGAGCGCGTCCACATGCCCTCCTGCCGCCAGCTCGCAAAGCGCATCGACGTAGCGGCGCCAGACGTCGTCGACCGTCATCACGTCCCACACGCCGGGTGACATGTCAACCGCCTCGCCGTCGAGCCAGTGGACGGAGCCGAGCTTGAAGTCCCACGGATACCCGGCGAGCAGCTCCGCCAGACGCCCTTGCTTCGGGCCGACGTAGTCGACCTCGATCCCGAGCTTCACGGGCAGCCCGGCCCCCTTGGCCGCCGTCACCGCCTCGCAGTACGCGTCGAGGTCGTAGACGCAGCGGTCAGAGAGATAGGGCACCTCCCAGATCTCCGCGGTCTGCGTGAAGTAGTAGACGTGCTCCGTGAAGCCGATCTCGTCGACGCCGCGCGCGAGCGCGGTCTCGACGAAAGGCGCGACCGCATCGGCGCGATGGGCGATGTCGCCGGCATCGTCGCGCAGATGGACGTGGTAGTCGACGATCACGCGGATGCGCCCTCCGCCAGCAGGCGCTCGGCGAGCGCGAGATCGTCGGCGGACGTCACTTTGAGGAGCCGGGGATCGCCCTCGACGACCTTTACACGCCCTCCCCACCGCTCGACGAGCGAGGCGCAGTCGGTGGCGCCGGCAACGTCGCCGGCGAGCGCAGAGCGGAGCGCCGTCGCCGCGAACGCCTGCGGTGTCTGCACGGCGACGAGGCCCTCGCGCTCGAGCGTCTCGGCCACGGCGTCGCCTTCGACACGCTTGATCGTGTCGGCGAGAGGGAGCCCCGGCACGGCGCCGTCCCAGCCTTCTCCGAGCGCCGTCAGCACGCGCTCGAGGACCGCATCGGAGACAAGCGGGCGCGCCGCGTCGTGGATCACGAGAGCGACGGCCTCCTCGGGCACCTCGGCCACGCCCAGCCGCACCGACTCGGCGCGCGTCTCACCGCCTGGGACCGCCTGGGCGACCTTGGCAGCGCCGAGCTCCTCGGCGAGCAGGATCGCGGGCTCCTCCCAGCCCTCAGGAACGACGACGACGAGCGCATCGATCCAATCGGAGGCATCGAGGCGCTCGACGCTCTCGGCTAGCAGCGGCCTGCCGCCGAGCGGTGCGAACGCTTTCGGGACAGCCTGGGCCAGCCGTTCGCCGCTTCCTGCTGCGACGACGACCGCCCAGGTGCTCATGAGAGAAGTGCTCTACGCGGTGACGCTGACTCGTGTCTTCGTGCGCCGCTTGCCGTTCTTGTCGACGCCGGAAAGCACGTCGTCGAGCCAGATGTGCGTCTTCTCCTCGTCCATCTGCTTCGCGTACATCAGCTCGGACGCGAGGATCTTCTTCGCCTTGACGAACATCTGCTTCTCGCCCGTCGACAGGCCCTTCTCGTGATCGCGAAGGGCGAGGTTCCGGACGACCTCGGCGAGCTCGAGCACGTCACCGGTCTTCATCTTGTCCCGGTTGTGCTTGAACCGCCGGTTCCAGTTCTTCGGCATCTGGGTCCCCGAGCCCGTAAGCGCTTTCACGACCTCGTGGACCATCTTCTCGTTGATCACTCGCCTGAGCCCCACACGCTCGGCGTTCTCCGTCGGCACGTTCACGACCATCTCGTTGTGGGTGATCTTGATCGTGAGATATTCGCGCTTCTGGCCGAGTATCTCCCGCACTTCCTTCTTCACGACGCTTCCCGCGCCATGGTGCGGATACACGACCTTGTCGCCTACTTTGTACAACCGCGCCTCCCCTCGGCCGCCGCGTTTCACCAAGACGCCGGCGGGTGAGAAATCCGCCGGCGAACGGCTGACACTATAGCACGAAAGAGCGGAAAAACGCGACGTTTCCAGGGGTTTTCGCGGCCTCTCCGCGAAAAGTCCCTGCTCAGAGCGGACTAGTCGGTCGCGGCAGGCGCTTTTTCGAGGGCCGCGGCGAGCGCCTCGCGCACAGTCCGCGCCACGAGAGCGCGTTCGTGCGTCGAGCCGGCTGCCTCCGCCGGCAGGAGCACCGGGCCGAGGCCGAGCTTTGCGCACTCCTCGAGCCGGCGTTCCGCCTGCGTCACGGGACGCAGGCGACCGGTCAGCCCGACCTCGCCGAACGCGGCCAGTCCGTCGAGGACGGGTGTGCCCCGCGCGGCCGACGCGACCGCGAGGCAGACGGCGAGATCGGCGCCTGGCTCCTCGATCCGCACGCCGCCGGCGACGTTGACGAAGACGTCGGCCTGCCCGAGCGGGATGCGAGCGTGCCGGGCGAGAACCGCCACGAGCATCGCCAGCCGCTTCGGGTCGACCCCGGTGGCGACGCGCCTCGGCATCGCGAGGTCGGTCTGCGAGACGAGCGCCTGGATCTCGAGCAGGATCGGCCGTGTCCCTTCGAGCGTGCACGTGACAGCCGAGCCGATCTCGCCGCTCTCCGCCTGTCCGAACAGCGCCGAGGGGTCGGGCACGCCGACGAGGCCGGCTGAGGTCATCTCGAAGACACCGATCTCGTTCGTCGAGCCGAACCGGTTCTTGACGGCGCGGAGGACGCGGTGCTCGCGGTAGCGGTCGCCCTCGAACTGGAGGACGCAGTCGACGAGGTGCTCGAGGACGCGCGGGCCTGCCACGGAGCCGTCCTTCGTCACATGGCCGACGAGGAAGATGGCCACCCCCGCCTCCTTCGCCACGCGCAGGAGTCGCGCGGCCGCCTCGCGCACCTGTGAGACGGAACCGGGCGCCGAGCCCACCTCCGGCGAATGAAGCGTCTGGATCGAGTCGATCACGCACACCTCGGGACGCTCGGCGTCGAGCGTCGCGCAGACGGTCTCGAGGCCCGTCTCCGCGAGGATCTCGATCGCCGCCGCGCCGCCGAGCCGGTCTGCACGCATCTTCACCTGCGCCGCCGACTCCTCCCCGGTGACGAGGAGGACGCGGCGCTCCAGGCTCATCGCCCGCAGCGCCATCAACAGCAGCGTCGACTTGCCGACGCCAGGCTCTCCCCCGACGAGGACGAGCGACGCCGGGACGAGCCCGCCCCCGAGCACGCGATCGAGCTCGGAGACGCCGGTCGGGATCCGGTCGGCCTGCGAGGTCTCGACCTCGACGAGGCGGAGCGGCGGCCGGCCGGACGAGATCGCCGCTACATCGGCGGCACGCTCCTCGACGAGGGTGCCGAACGACCCGCAGCCCGGGCACTTGCCGAACCAGCGGGCGGACGAGTGACCGCACTCGGTGCACGCGTAGAGAACGGCTGCCTTGGCCTTCGCCATGCTCCGAGTCTAGGAACGGCGTCTGACGCCGGTCCGTGCCGTCTCTGTGCAGAATCTCCGCGTCAGGCCCGGAGGCGTCCTTCGCGGAGCAGCCGCGTGCCGGCGCGCGAGACGCGGCGCGCGGTGAACGCGGCAGTGCCTGGCAGCCGGTAGCGGACGCTGTCCGTCGCCCGGAACAGCGCGCCTTCCTCGCGGCGCCCGCGCAGACCGCGCTTCTCGTGCCAGAGCGAGACGTAACGCCCGGTGTCCTCGCGGATGCCCTGATACGTAGGCGGGAGCTCCTGGCGATGCTGGACGACGACGTCCGGGAGCCGGGTGCAGCGGAGGCCACGCTCCTTGAGGGAGAGGAAGAGCTCGTAGTGCTCGGAGAGGTTGAGCTCGGCGTCCCACGGCGCCGCGCCGAGGCGCTCGACGGAGGCAACGAAGAACTGATGGACAACGTCGTACACCGGCAGGCCGTCGAGCTCGCCGCGCGTCGCCCCGAGCCGGTGCACGAGCACGCCGTCCTCGATGTCGAGCGTGCCCTCGAAACGACGGACGCCGCGGCAGATCCCTCGCCACGGGTCGTAGTCGAGCCAGACGCACGAGACGACGTCGAAGCTCGTCGTCTCGAGCCGGAAGAGCATCCGGCCGACGTCCGTGCGCCGCTCGAAGACCATGTCGTCGTCCGAGACGAGGACGTACGGCGTCTCGACGTGCGTCAGCCCGAGGTTGCGTCCTGCCGCAGCGCCGAGCGAGTTATACGGCGCGTGGACGTAGCGTGTGATCGACTCGGGCACCGGCTCGAGCGGCTCCGCCGAATCGTCGACGACGACGATCGGCATGCGAGGGTAGAAGCTGCGGATCGAGGCGAGCAGCCGTCGCAGCGCATCCGGCCGCTCGAACGTCTTGACGAGGACGGTGACGTCGGCTTCGAGATCTGCCCAGGGCGAGCGCGCCCCGGGAGCGCTATGCCTCGGGGGCATCCCCCGCGTCGTCCGCCGGCGTCTCTTCCGGCGCGGCGGGGACGGTCACCTTCTCGCGCTTTCGAGCACCACCGGCGAGAGTGATCGACACCTCCTCGCCGTCCGCCTGGCGGTCGACGACGATCGTCACGCCGGGCTTGAGGTCGGAGCCGAGCACGAAGTCCGCGAGCGGGTCCTCGATGTAGCGCTGGATCGCGCGGCGCAGCGGCCGTGCGCCCATCGCCGGGTCGTAGCCCTTCTCGACCAGCAGCTCCTTCGCCGAGTCGGAGAGCTCGATCGCGACCTCGTGCGTCGAGATCTGCTCGCGGACGCGCCGCATCATCAGCTCGACGATCTGGAGGATCTCTTCCTTCGCGAGCTTGTGGAAGACGATCACCTCGTCGATCCGGTTCAAAAGCTCGGGGCGGAAGATCTTCTTCAGCTCGCCCATCACGCGCTCTTTCATGTCGTCGTACGAGAGCCCGGCCTCGTCACCCACGCTGAAGCCGAGCGTCTGGTTCTTCGAGATGGCGGCGGCGCCGACGTTCGAGGTCATGATCACGATCGTGTTCCGGAAGTCGACCTTGCGGCCCTGGGCGTCCGTCAGCCGTCCGTCCTCGAGGATCTGGAGGAGGATGTTGAACACGTCCGGGTGCGCCTTCTCGATCTCGTCGAGCAGCAGCACGGAGTAGGGCTTCCGGCGCACGGCCTCGGTCAGCTGGCCGCCCTCGTCGTAGCCCACGTAGCCGGGCGGGGAGCCGACGAGCCGGGACACGGAGTGCTTCTCCATGTACTCGGACATGTCGACCTGGATCAGCGCGTCCTCGTCGCCGAACAGGAACTCGGCGAGCGTGCGGGCGAGCTCGGTCTTGCCGACGCCGGAGGGGCCGAGGAAGATGAACGAGCCGGTCGGGCGCTTCGGGTCCTTGATGCCCGCGCGGGCGCGGCGGATCGCCTTCGACACGGAGACGATCGCCTCGTGCTGGCCGATCACGCGCTTGTGCAGCTCGTCCTCCATCCGCACGAGCTTCTCCGTCTCCGCCTCGGTCAGCTTGAAGACAGGGATGCCCGTCCACATCGAGACGACGTCCGCGATCTCGTCCTCGCCGATCTGCGGCTGCTCCTCGCCCTCGTCCGAGCGCCACTGCTCCTCGAGCTCTCGCTTCTTCTGCGACAGCTTGCGCTCCTTGTCGCGGAGGCTCGCGGCCTTCTCGAACTCCTGCGCCTCGATCGCGTCTTCCTTCTCCTTGCGGACCTTCTCGATCTCTTCCTCGAGCTCGCGGTAGCGAGGGGGCGCGGTCATCGTGCGGATGCGCATGCGTGACGCCGCCTCGTCGATCAGGTCGATCGCCTTGTCGGGCAGGTGCCGGTCCTGGATGTACCGGTCGGCGAGCGTGCCGGCGGCGTAGAGCGCCTCGTCGGAGATCTTGCAGCGGTGGTGCGCCTCGTACCGGTCGCGGAGGCCGCGCAGGATCTGGATCGTCTCGTCGACGGAGGGCTCCTCGACGCGGATCTGCTGGAACCGGCGCTCGAGGGCGGCGTCGCGCTCGAGGTACTTGCGGTACTCGTCGAGCGTCGTCGCGCCGATCGTCTGCAGCTCGCCGCGGGCGAGGGCAGGCTTGAGGATCGACGCAGCGTCGATCGCGCCCTCCGCGGCGCCGGCGCCGACGAGGTTGTGGAGCTCGTCGATGAAGAGGATGATGTCGCCGCGCTGGGAGATCTCCTTCATGACCTTCTTCAGGCGCTCCTCGAACTCGCCCCGGTACTTCGATCCGGCGACGAGCGCGGCCAGGTCGAGGCTGTAGATCTGCTTGCCCTTCAGGAGCTCGGGGACGTTCCCGGACGCGATCCGCTGCGCGAGGCCCTCGACGACGGCGGTCTTGCCGACGCCGGGCTCGCCGACGAGCACCGGGTTGTTCTTCGTCCGGCGGGAGAGGATCTGCATGATCCTCTCGATCTCGGTCTGGCGCCCGACGACGGGGTCGAGCTTGCCCTCCGAGGCCTGCTTCGTGAAGTTGCGGCCGAACTGGTCGAGCAGCTTCGAGCTCTTCGACTTCTCGGACGGCGCCTGCCCCTGCTGGCGGCGGCCGGGCCCTGAGAGCATGCGGATGATCTCGTTGCGGATCTTCTCCGCGTCGGCGTCGAAATCGAGCAGGATCCGTGCTGCGACGCCCTCGTTCTCGCGCACGAGACCGAGGAGGATGTGCTCCGTGCCGATGTAGTTGTGGCCGAGCGAGAGCGCCTCCCGGAGCGCGAGCTCGAGCACCTTCTTGGCCCGGGGCGTGAACGGGATCTGCCCGCTCGTCACCTCGTCGCCCTGGCCGACGATCCGCGCCACCTGGGCGCGCACCTCCTCGACCGTGATGTCGAGGGACTCGAGCACGCGGGCGGCGAGCCCTTCCTCTTCCCGGAGCAGGCCGAGGAGGATGTGCTCGGTGCCGATGTAGTTGTGCTTGAGCGCGCGCGCCTCGTCCTGGGCGAGGACGACGACCTGTCTGGCGCGCTCTGTGAATCGCTCGAACACCGTGGCGCCAATCGTACCCCACGGGCATCGGATGACCCCAGGCGCCGCCAAGCGGCTTAACGCCTCGTCAACGAAGGTTTACGGAATGCTCCGAGGTCGGGCAGAGCTCGGGACCGAACGGGCCGCCGGCGCGGGTATCCTCGCGCCCGTGTCCAAGGTGCTCGTAACAGGTGGGGCCGGCTTCATCGGCTCGCATCTGTGCGAGCTGTTGCTCGACGCCGGCGATGAGGTCTGGGCGCTCGACGACCTCTCCACGGGATCGCTCGCAAACGTCGAGCGGTTCGGCAACCGATCCGAATTCCATCTCGTCGTCGACTCGGTCCTGAACCGCGCCGTCGTCAACGAGCTCGTGCACAAGTGCGACGTCGTCTACCACCTGGCCGCGGCCGTCGGAGTGCGCCTGATCGTAGAGCGCCCCGTCCACACGCTCGTCACGAACCTCGAGGGGACGGAGGTCGTGCTCGACCACTGCAACCGCTTCGGCAAGCGCGTCCTGATCGCGTCCACCTCTGAGGTGTACGGCGACCATCGCGACGAGACTCCGCTAGACGAGACGTCGCGGCGCGTCTACGGGCCGACGACGCAGCGGCGCTGGGCGTACGCGGACTCCAAGGCGATGGACGAGTTCCTGGCCCTTGCCCACCACCAGGAGGGCGGGCTCGACTGCATCATCGTGCGCCTGTTCAACACCGTCGGCCCGCGCCAGTCCGGCCAGTACGGGATGGTGATTCCCCGTTTCGTCGAGCGGGCGCTCGCCGACGAGCCGCTCGAGATCTTCGGCGACGGCCGGCAGACGCGCTGCTTCTGCCACGTCCGCGACACGATCCGCGCCCTCCACGGGCTGATGCGGCACGAGAGCGCGGGCGAGATCTACAACGTCGGCTCGACGGAGCAGATCTCGATCTTCGATCTCGCACAGCGCGTGATCGACGCTACGGAGTCGAGCTCGACGACGGTCGCCGTGCCGTTCGAGGACGTCTACGGCGTCGGGATCGAGGACATGCTCCACCGCATCCCGTCGACGGCCAAGATCCACGCAGCGATCGGCTGGCAGCCCACTCTCGATCTCGACGAGATCCTGGCGGACGTGATCGACCACATTCGCTCGCTCGGAAGCACCGAGCCGGTTCAGGCCTAGCTTCGCCGCTTGACGGCGCGCACCGTGATCAGCACGGGGAAGAGCTCGTCTTCGACGTCCAGCTTGCCGGCCGAGAGATCCTCTCGCGCGAGGCCAGCGAGGAAGGCGATACCCGCGAAGACGTTGCCGTGCGCCCGGATGGTGACGTTGTCGGCGCCGAAGACGTCGCCGAAGAGCCTTGCGCACGACGCGACGGTGAACCGCCAGAAGTCGCCCGCGACTCCGAGGTGGGGGTCGACTTTGCTCACGGCGGGGAGGGTGGCGAGAAGCACCCCTCCCGGCGCCAGGATGCGGTGCGCCTCGCGAATCGCGGCCGCCACGTCGTAGACGAATTGCAGCGTCTGCGTGAGGATGAAGCAGTCGAACCGTCCGGACTCGAGGTCGGGGGCATCCGCGAGATCGGCAACGATGGTGGCATGCGGGTTCGAGCGGTCGAGATCGAGGACGTCGGCGCTCGTCACCCCAGAGCCGAAGCGTCGAAGGTAGCGGTCGTCGGCGACCTCGAGGCAAGCCCCGCGGACGTCACGCCGGTGCTCATCGAGGAACGCCTCGATGTAGTAGCGGTCGACCGGCGTCCCGCGGTCGAAGCCCCAGTTGCCACTGATCGGGGTCGTGCGCCCGAGGCTTCCAAGCCAGACCGGACGGCGCAGCCGGCGTCCGCGGAACTCCACCGGGCCACCATATCCCGCCGCTTGACGCGACGCGTCGCGCGTCCCGTTCGCGACCTCGGCCGGCGTGCGGAGAGACGGCGACAGGCCCGTCCGGGCGATGCGGTGGTGCTCGTCTATCACCGGATCGCGGAGCCCGTGTCCGACCGCTGGCGCCTCGCTGTCTCGCCCGGTCACTTCGAGGAGCACATGGCAGTTGTCCGTGAGCGCTTCCACCCGCTCTCGCTCGGCGCGCTCGGGGCCGCGCTCGGCCGCAGAGCGGTCCCTCGGCGCTCTGTCGTCGTCACGTTCGACGACGGCTATCGGGACAACTTGCTCGCCAGGCCCATGCTCGAGACGTACGAGGTGCCGGCGACGGTCTTCGTCGTGACCGGCCACACGGGAACGGGCGAGGGGTTCTGGTGGGACGAGCTCGAGCTGATCGCGCGACACGACGGCCTGACGCGGGTCGAACTCGACGCAGCGTGGCGCGAGCTGCGCGAGCTTCCGCATGGAGAGCGACGGAGGAGGATCGCAGCGATGCGCGCGCGGGCCGACCCGGCGCTGGCGACGGCCGCCCCAGCGCTCACAGCGGAGGAGCTGGGCGACCTCGTCTCCGGCGCCCTCGTTGAGGTGGGCACCCACACGGTGACCCATCCTCGACTGCCCGGGTTGACCCGCGAAGAGCAGCTCGAAGAGATCGTGAGGAGCAAGCAGCTGCTCGAGGAGCGCGTGGGAAGACCGGTCGAGAGCCTCTCGTATCCGCATGGGGAGTACAACCGCACGACGCTCGAGTGCGTACGCGCGGCGGGCCTGCAGTGGGCGTGCGCCGGCGGGCAGCGATCTGTCACCGCGGGCACGTCGGCCCTCGAGATCCCGCGGGTCCATGTCGACGACGTGCCGGGTGACCAGCTGGCGGCGATGCTGGCGGGTCGACTGCGGGTCTAGGCGTCGGCGGGCGGCAGCAGGATGCCCCCCGTCGTCTCCCGGGGACCGGCCGCGAGCGTACGCCCCGCCTGCCCAGGGAAGACGGCAGCCGCGACGGCCTTGAGCCGCGTTCGAGCGCCGAAGCCGCGGCCGACGGCCACCTCGAGGGATCGCCTTCGGCGATCGGCCCGTCTCTCGAGCAACGAGGCCCGTGCCCGGGCGAGCGCCAGCGCACGGCCGTTGTAGGCGGCAGCCTGCGCCAGAACGCCGCGCTCGTGTGTTGTCAGGTCGCCGCGCCGCGCCGCCTTTGCAAGCGTCATCAGACGTCCTTCGATGTGCGCCTCCCGTTGCGAGCTGAGGCTGCCGGCAGTCAGGCAGTAGCGGGCGAGCGGCGCAGCGACGAGGCCGGCGCGGGAGCCCGAGAAGATTAGGCGCAGCCAGCAGTCCCAGTCCGCAGTCCAGCGGATCGACTCGTCGAACCCTCCGACCTCGAGCAGGCGGGCTCGCCGCACGGCCGCAAGACCGAAGATGAAATTCTGCTCGAGGATGGCGCTGCGCTGGTCGTCGACGTTGAACCGAAACGTGTCCGTGTAGCAACGACGAACCACCCGTCCGTCGACCTCGAGCGTAGCGTCGGTGGTCAGAATGTCGAGATCCGGCCGTGCCGCGGCGAGCTCGCCGATTGCCTCGATCCGCTCGGGCAGGAAGACATCGTCGGCGTCGAGGATGACGACGAAGTCGCCCGTAGCGGCCCGTGCGGCCGCGTTCTTGGCAGACGCCTCCCCGCCGTTCGTCTTGCGCAGGAGGGTGACCCGCTCACGATAGGGCTGCAACGCGCCCTCGATGTCGTCGGTCGAGCCGTCATCGCAGACCACCACCTCGAGCGGCGGTCGTGTCTGGCCGAGAGCGGACTCGATCGCCTCGCCGATAACGCAGGCCGCCTCGTAGGCGGCGACGATCACCGAGAACGACGGCACGGCACCACGTTGGACGGGTCCGTCCGGTTCCGGCGCGACGATCGGGAAGGCGGTCACAGTGCCTTGGAAGGCGTGGCGCCGCAGAAGCGCACCGCCCAGCCGACGGCACCGCCCAGCGCCCCGCCGACCGCACGGTCGAGCCACTGCGTGTCGTCCGACGAGAGCATGCCGAGCAACCAGGCCAGAGAGAAGAACACTGCCGCGCCGGCCACGAGGCCGAGGACGAACCCCGCCAACCCCCCGACGCCGGCGACGAAGCCCCAGGCAACGAGACCGCCGACGATCGAGGACAGCACGGCCTTGCCGATCGACCATGGCATCCAATCGCCGCTGCCTACCCGGCGGTGGACGTAGAAGATCGCCGGGATCGCAGAGACGAACTGGGCCGTCGCGTTTGCGATCGCCGCGCCGACCGAGTCGTACCGCGGGATAAGCGCGAAGCTGAGCGCGAGATTGAGCAGAGCCGCGATGCTGCCCACGATAGTGGGGAACAGGAGTCGTTCCGTCGCGGCGAGCACGACGCCAGCGAGGTTGCCGACCACGACCAGCGGAGCCGGAACGAGCAGGATCACGAGGAGGGTTCCGGCCTCGCCATAGCTCGCTCCGTATACCAGCTCGATGAGTCGGGGCCCGAGCGTGACACCAGCAGCGATCAGAGGCAGCGTGAAGATGAGGAGGAGGCGAGCGGCACGCGCATACCCCTGGCGAATCCGCGAATTCTCGTCGGCGCCGTGGAGCGTCGCGATCGAGGGCAGCAAGACGCCCGTCACCGCGAGGGGCAGGAGCAGCACCGCCGCGGCGGCGGCGAAGGCGATCGAGTAGAGCCCGATCTCCGTGTTCGTCGAGTAGTAGTTGAGGAACAGGAACTCGGAGCGCCGCCACACGACGAGCGTGAGCACGACCCCCAGGCTCGCGATTCCCGTGTAGCGCAGCATGCGCCTCGTCGGAGCGCCGGCGAGGCGACCGTCGGCGAGCGACCGCAGAGCGCGGCGGGCCAGCACGACGGTCCACCCGAGGAAGACGGCGCCGGTCGCTGCCTCGACCGCGAAGATGCCGCTGATCCCGCCCCCGAGCGCGAGCACGGCGATGACCACTATTGCGGCGACGGCGCCGATCGCGAGCCCACCGAGAGTGACTTCGCGCCAACGCTGGAAGCCCGTAAGGACAGCGTTGCGATGCTGCTGAAGGACCGAGGTAGCGGCGAAGATCCCCGCGAAGACCCAGGCCGCCTGCGGATCGGAGCCGGCGATTGCGACGCCGATCATGATGGCGGCCGCCACCAGCGACGCCGCCCAGGCGAGCAGCGCTGACACGCGAACGAGCGCGTGCACGTGCCCCGGCTCGTGCGCGCCGAGAGCCGCTCCGACGAAGCGCGAGACCGCGGTGGCGAGGCCCGCGACGAACAGCGTCACGAGCGAGAGCTCCACGAAGGCAATGAAGCTCTGTCTGCCGAAGTCGGCGGGCCCAGGACGCGGGCTGCGGCGATCGAGACCGCCACGAGATACGCCTGAGGAAGCACCGTCGCCGCGAGGTTCCAGGCGCTCGACCGGGTGACGGAGGTGCCCGTCGTCGTCTCGGCTGCGCGTTCCGGGTCGACGACGGACGGCGCGCGGCCGTCAGCCACGCGGATACCCCCGTTGGAGGCGCGACCACCCGGTCTCTGCTTCTGCCGCTGTGAGACGCCGACCGGCTTCTCGCGGCACGAGTGCCGCTGCAAGTGCTTTTGCCCGAGTTCGAAATCCGAAGCCGGGCCCGCCTGCGACCGCCAGGGAGCGGCGGCGCGCATCGGGGTGACCTGCACGGAGAGCGGCCTCCGCCTCTGCCAGAAGGGTTCGGCTGCGGTTGATCCTGAGCGCTCCTCGAAGAGCCTGTCGCTCCGAGTGGCGCAAATTAGGGCTGACGCCGGCTTTTTCGAGCAAGAGGATGCGCTCTCGCAGCGCCGCCGGGCGATGACTGCTCAAGCTCCCGCTGCCAAAGTAGTAGCGGTACAGCGGCGCCTCCACGAGCCCTGCCCTGGCACCGGCGAGGATGAGACGGAGGTAGCAGTCCCAGTCATAGGCGATGCGGAGTGCCTCGTCGTAGCCGTTGATCGCGATGAGTCGATCGCGCCGAACCGCAGGCCAGGCTACGAAGCAGCGGTCGAGAATGGCGGATCTCTGGTCGTCGACGGCGAACGGGGTCTCCGTGCAGAACCGCGCGACCGCGCGACCGTCCATCTCGATGTGCGCATCGGTCGTGAGCAAGTCGAGACTGGTCTCTCGCTAGCCAGGGCTCCGAGCGCAGCGATGCGCTCAGGCTCGTACGAGTCGTCGGCATCGAGGATCGCGACGAAGTCGCCCGAGGCGACGCCCAGACCCGCGTTGAGGGCTGATGCGCCCCCACCGTTGTCCTTTGCAATCAGCGCGATCCGGTCTCGGAACGGGGTCAGTGCGCTTGAGATGTCGTCAGTGGAGCCGTCATCGACGACGATCACCTCGAGCGGCGGAACGGTCTGGACTAGGACGGACTCGATGGCCTCGCCGATCGTGTCTGCGGCCTGGTACGCGGCAATCACCACTGAAAATGACGGCACCGGCCCGGGCTGGAGCCCTGGCTCGGGTGCGGGGGCGAGAAAGGACCACACTGCCGGGTCCAAGGCTAGCGCCCGCTGCGGGGCCGACCAGACGCGGCGTTATCGTCCGAATCCATGAGCCTGCGCCGAACCGACCTGCGGCTCGTGCTACCCCAGCCTGCGCGGACCGCCGTCGTTCTCGGCGACCTCGGCGCCTGGCGGGCCGGCCTGGCGGCCGCCGGTATTGAGACGGCACCGGGCACCAACCCTGCCGATCTGGCCGTTGCGCCGGGTGCGCTCGCCGGTCGCGCCGCAGCCACGAGCGCCCCGGCGGTGCTGCTCGAAGGACGGCGCGGAGTTCGCGCCCTCCGGCGTGCGGGATACGCGGTACGCCGGTTCCTCGCGCTTCCCGACCTCGAGCAGCCGAGTCTCGTGCTGCCGCTCGCCCCTGGTGGCGCGGCGCGCTACGCGCTCGAGACGTGGCGTCCGGCACACACCGCTGGAAAGCAGTTCCGTAACCGGGCCGTGGGGACGCTCGTCGAGAGCGGTCTCTACCCGCCCGTCCGGGTGGAGACGGTGCTCGGTCTTCGACATCCTGGGCCGCCGTACGCGCTCGCTGACGCCGGGGCCTTCGGCGTTCCGCCGGAGTCAGCATGGTTCATGGCGCTCGGGCAAGGCGATCCTCTGGCCCGCGTCGCCTTCTACCTGTTCCCGCCAGGCGCAGCCGAGCCTGCCTGGGTGCTGAAGCTCGCCCGTCTCCCGGGTGTGCGGGACTCGTTCGACCGAGACGAGCACGGTCTCGGACTCGCGGCCGCTGCGAGGGGTACTGCATCCGCACACGCGCCGGCACTCGTCGGACGCTTCGACGCACACGGGTTCCAGGCATCGCTCGAGAGCGCGGCCAGAGGAGAGCAGCTGTCCGGGCTGATCGCGCGCGACCGCGAGACCGCGCGGCGATCGATCGACGCGATCGCGGCGTGGATCGTGAGGATCTCGACTGAGACGGCAGAGCCGCCCGAGAGGCTTGCGGCGGAGCGCAACCGACTTCAGACGGAGGTGCTGCCACGCTGGTTAGAGGGCGAGCCCCGGCCGATCTCGT
Organism: uncultured Actinomycetes bacterium; assembly: GCA_963773055.1. Classification (GTDB taxonomy): domain Bacteria; phylum Actinomycetota; class Thermoleophilia; order Gaiellales; family Gaiellaceae; genus PALSA-612. The sequence continues at coordinate 1,686,083 of CAVYZL010000006.1, forward strand.
GAGCCGCCTGCCCGAGCTCAGAGGCGTGCTCCAGCACAACGACCTCGGGACGTGGAACATCGTCGTCCGACCAGGTGGCTTTGTGGCGGTGGACTGGGAGTCTGCGCGTCGTCCGGGACTGCCCCTCTGGGATCTCCTCTACTTCCTCGTCGACGCGTTGCCGCTGCTCGAAGGTTCGACGACGTCCGAGCAACGCGTCACCGAGGCGCTTCGGATCCTGCGCGGGAAATCCCCGTCGTCACCGGTGCTCTTCGACTGGTTGCGCCGTGGCGTCGCGTCGGCTGGAGTTCCCGAGGAAGCGGTCGGCCCCATCGCCACGTTGTGTTGGCTGCACCACGGTCTCTCCCACGTTCCGCGGCGGGCGGCCGCCGACCGTGCCGAACCGGGCTCGTCGGCCGATCCGTCGCCGATCGACCTGCTTGCTCCGCGCTGGCTTTTGGACCCGGCGCTCGGACCGACCTGGAACGCGTGGCGACGATGACCGACGACCGACGACGGAGACTCCGGCTCACCGTCTACACGGACGCGTACGAGCTCGGCGGAGCCGAGCAGTCGCTCCGGAATCTTCTGGCCAACCTCGGGGGCCATACCGACGTCTCCGTGCTCGGCGTCAACGCCGATGTGGCGCACTGGATCGCAGCGGCGCGGCCCGAAACGGTAGTGAAGGTCGTGCGCCCGGTCCTCGGGAAACTCGATCTCGGACCAATCGTCGACCACGTCCGCGCCATCCGCGAGCTGCGGCCTGACGTCTTCCACGCCAATCTACGGACGACGTTCGCCTGTCGCTACGGCATCCTCGCCGCGCTGCTCGCTCCCGGCGTCCGCGTCATCGCTGTGGAGCAACTGGCAACGCCCGACGCGAGCAGGTTCAACGACTCCACAAGCGGCTCGCCTCGCGGCGCCTCGCCGCCCATGTGGCCGTCGGCGAGCGGGCAGCGCGTATCACCGAGGAGATCGTCGGGCTGCCTGTGGGTAGCGTGAGGACGATCCACAACGGCGTTCCGGTCGAGCCGGTCGCTCGACGTAGCCGCGAGCTCCCCGGTCCGGTCGTCGGCGCGATCGGTCGGATCGCCCCCCAAAAGGGCTTCGACGTCTTCGTCCGTGCCCTCGCGTCGCTCGACGGCGTGACCGGCGTCATCGTCGGCGACGGGGCCGAGCGGGAGTCGGTCGAGACGCTCGCCGCAAGGCTCGGCGCCGCGGAGCGCGTGCTGATCGAGGGCTGGCACGACGACGCCCGTTCGTATCTGTCCACGTTCGACGTCTACTGCCTGCCTTCGCGATTCGAAGGTTTCCCACTGGCGGTCGTCGAGGCGATGCTCGCCGGCCTGCCGATCGTCGCCGCGGACGTCGGCAGCGTCTCGGAGGCGATCCGCGATGGTGAGACCGGGCTGCTGGTCCCGCCCGAGGACCCGGTCGCCCTGGCCAGCGCGATTCGTCGGTTGCTCGACGACCGCCGCCTAGCCGCGCGGCTCGGCGAGCGCGCTCGTGCGGTAGCGACCGAGCAGTTCACCGCGGAGCGCATGGCACGCGCATACGATGACCTCTACGAAGAGATTCTCCGTCGTTAGCCGCGCTCGGCCAGGAGGCGGTACAGCTCGACGAGGGGCGCCGTCGCCGGCAGCGGCGAGTACCGCGTCTCGAATGCCGCCCTCCCGGCTACTCCGCGTTCGCGACGCTCGTTTCCGTCGTTCAGTATCGACGCTGCCGCCGAGGCGAGCTCTCGTGTCTCCGTAGCGACGACGATGCCGTCGCCGCCGCCGACGCCTTCGGCGCCGAACGGCGTGGTCACGATGGGAACGCCGCAGGCCAGCGATTCGAGCGTCTTCACCTTGATCCCGCTTCCCCTCGCCAGGGGGTACAGGAGAACCGAGAGGCCCCGGAGAAAGTCGACCGCCGAGGGCACCTCGCCGATCACCTCGACACCGGCTCCGGCGAGCCCGAGCGTCTTCGTGTCGCGTCCCGCGACGACGAGGCGTGCCGCAGGGGCGAGCTTGCGGACCTCCGGCCACAGGTCGAGTACGAGCCGCCGCATGGCGGCCGCGGTGATCGGCCAGCCAGCCGTGCCGATGATCCCGGCTGTGGGCGGGCCGTCAAGCGCGGCAGGCGGATAGTCGGCTGGGTCGAGGCAGAGCGGCACGAGCTCCACCTTTGCGTCGGGCCGCCTGCGGCGGATCTCGCCCGCGACGCGCGGTGAGGCCGGGATGAAGCAGTCGTGGCGATGGATCGCAACGCGTTCCGCGAGCTCGAACTCCAGCATGTGGCGGAAGCGCCGTTTCCACGGAGCGCCCAGATCCCGGTCCCAGCGAATGAAGTACTGCAACCGCAGCAGCGAAGGCACGCCGATGCCGTCGTTGAGCCAGGCCGTCTCGACCTCTTCCAGGTGGAGCACGTCCGCGGAGCGCGCGGCCTCCCGCACCCGATCCGCGAACGCGCTTCGTGCCAGCTCAGCGGTTGGGCGACGCAGGCGACGCGCGCGCGTCATCCAGCCGGCGGGCTCGTCGGGAACGTCGACCAGCTCGACGTCGATGTCGGCCGGAGGCTCGCCGGCGATCGCGAACGACTGCCGCGCGGCGAGCGCGCTCACTTCGACGCCGTGGCCCTTCAGCCCGCGGAGCATCGCGATCACGCATCGTCCAGAGGCGCGACCCTCGTTCAGCGGAGGTTCGTGGACGACGACGAGCGAGCGCAACGGGCTCACCGCTCGAGGACCCGGCGGTACGCGTCCAACACTGCATCCGCGGTCCTGCCCCACGAGAACTGTGCCGCACGTTGCCTCCCGGCCTCGGCGAGCGTGGCGCGCCGCTTCGGATCGTCGAGAAGCTGCTGCATCTCTCCTGCCAGGCGGTCGACGTCGTCGAGAGGGACCAGCACGGCGGCATCGTCGACGAGCTCCCGGACGGACGGGATGTCCACGGCGACGAGCGGCGTACCCGCAGACATCGCCTCGAGGCACGTCAGCCCAAAACCCTCGGCGCGGCTGGTGTGGCACACGAGCGTCGCCCCTGCGTAGAGCGACCCGAGCGTCGCGTCGTCGACAGCGCCGATCAACCGGATGCGTCCGAGTAGATCTCTGGCGCCGATCGCCGCCCGCACGTCTCCGGAGCCCCACCAGTCCGGCCCCGCCACGAGCACTCTGGGACAACTCTCTCCGAGCACAGCGACTGCCGCCGCCAGCACGTCGAGACCCTTACGGGGTGTGACCTGCCCAACGGCAAGGACGTACGGTTCGCCGGGTACCTGCTTCGCACCCTGGGCGACGAGGTTCGAGGGACCCGGCGGCGCGACGACGATCCGGTCGCGAGCTACGCCTGCCACGCTCGAAATCTCCTGTGCCGTAGCTTGGCAGGTCGTCACAACCAGGGCGGCCCGGCGCGCGCCGGACAGCTCGGAGCGGAAGCGTGTGACCGTCTCCGGCGGATAGAGCTCGGGATGCGTCACGGGTAGCACGTCGTGAAGCGTGACGACCTGAGGGGCTCTGGAGGGTGCAGGGGTCAGCGCGAGCGAGTGTGCGACGTCGACGGCCCCGACCAGAGACTCGACACCCGGCCACTGCAGATGACGCCACAGCGGACGCAGGACGCGGAGCGGCACCGGCACACGGCGCACCGGCAGTGCGAGCGCCGTCCCCGATCCACGGCCGAGCGCAAAAGCACAGACAACGACGTCATCCCGCCCGGCCAGTTCGCTCCAGAGTTGAATCGTGTAGCGGGCCAACCCCCCATGGGTCGTGACGGCGGGCGTCACATCGAGTCCCACGCGCACAGGTGCCAGGCTAGCCGTCGGTCAGGCTATGAAGGGACCATCGGCTACCACAGGTCCGAGCTCTTGCCCTTGGCCTGAATCGCAACGGTGGGATCGGACAGGGCGCTTGCCGATCCTCCCCGGTTCGTTGCCGTCACCTGGACTCTGAGTCGGAAGCCGGCGTCGGAGCTCGTCACCTTGAAGTCGGAAGACGTTGCTCCTGCTATCGGGGCGCACGAGGATCCTGCGCCGTCGCAGCGCTGCCACGCGTATGCGTAGGACGTAGGACTGCCCGTCCAGCCGCCCGTGCTGGCAGCGACCGTGCGACCCACCTTCGGCGTACCAGCGATGATCGGTCGCGAGGTGTTCGTCGGCGGGCTGGCCGGCGGTGGAGGAGGCGGGGCCGGAGGAGGCGGGGCCGGAGGAGGCGGGGCCGGAGGAGGCGGGGCCGGAGGAGGCGGGGCCGGAGGCGGCGGGGCCGGAGGCGGCGAAGGCGCGCCGGAGGGCAACAGAATCGCTGCGTCGGCCGAGCCGAGCGTCGCGGAGGTGACGAGCTCACCGGACAGCGTCGAGAACGTGCCGCCCAGGCTCACCGTCTGCTGGGAGGTGGACGGGTTGACGACGATGACACCGCCGCTGAAGTCGCGTCGCCAGGCGAGCCCGACTTTGTACTTCGCTCCAAGCGGGGAGCCGAGGTCCTCCGTCCAGATCGAGTTGTACGGATCCTGTTGCTCGGGCGTCGTCGGCTCGAAGGAGAGCGCACTCGGGCCGCCGTTCCAGTCGGCGAGGAAGCTCGCCCGCGCATACCGCATCGAGCGGAGGTCGGTCGATGGCGCGTACGTCAGACCGACGAAGATCTTTCCGGCTGCCTGGGTTCTCCTGAGGAAGTCCTGCCTGTACGTCCAGTCGTTGTGGTAGCCACCGTCGTCCGTAAACCACTGGCCGGAGTCCATTCCCCACTTGGTGAAGTACTCCTGGACGGCGCCGGAACTGTTGGACACGAACGCGTCCCACGCGGCGATCCCGCTCGGCTCCCACCAGTTGGCGATGAAGATGTTCGGCATCACGAGCAGGCCCTTGCCCGATAGGCCGGGCCCGACCTTGGCCATGAAGCTCGACATTGCCGCCGTGAAATCGGCGGCCTGCGGGTACTTGGCAATCGTCCTGCCGCAGAGATGGCCGGTTTGGCTCTGGTTGACGTCGTCGAGCATGACGCCGTCGAAGCCTCGCGCCTTCGCTTCGGCTGCGACGTTGTCGAGCCAGGCCTGCTGGTACGAGGCATTCCCGACGTCCATCAGCCAGAGGCTTGACCACGCGCAGGACTGAATCCGCTTTCCGGCCGCATCTGTCAGGAACCACTCAGGATGGTTCTTGTCCGAGTAGCAATAGCCGACGCCCGTCGGGAGCAAGGCATCGTCGACGCCGTTATTGCACGAGTAGGAGGCGGTCAAAGACGCATCCTTGTACTCGAGGGCCTTCAGGCTCGGGTTGCGCGACTTCAGCGGCGCGATGCGGTCAGCTTCCCAGGAATGGAGGATCACGTAGCTGTACCGCGAGCCGTCGTCGAGCCCGTAATCGGAGCAGCCCGTGCAGATGCGCCACGCACTCGTCGTCGGCCCGAACGGGCTTGCGCTCTGAGCGGCCGGTGAGGAGCTCGCCAGCGCAATCACACCGATGCATGAGAGCACTGCGAGGCCGAGGCGCCGCCTGGCCCTGCCGCTGCGGGTCGCACGAGTTGGGGGCATGCCCCCATGCGATCGGCCCCTCTCTCATACGGAGCGATCCCTCGTGGGAGTCACGCGATGTAGGTAGCTCTCCCGAGGCCTGCCCCGGCGCCGATTTCCTCATAAACGGCCACCGTCGCGGCAACCATGCTCTCGCGCGGAAGCGCTCTTTCGCCCGCTGCCGTCCAGCGCGACCAAGCGCTTCCGCTCGCGCCGGATCAGAGAGCAGCTCGTCGAGCCCGCGCGCGAGGCCTTCGGGCCGGCCTGGCTCCACGAGGATTCCCGTCTCGCCGTGGCCGACAAGCTCGGGAACGCCGCCTACCGCGGTCGCCACCACTGGCACGCCCGCGGCCATTGCCTCGAGCACAGACAGCGGGCATCCCTCGTAGTCGCTTGTAAGCAGGAAGCACGCGGCCCGCGACAGGAACTCGGGCGCATCGTCGCGGAGACCGAGCAGCCGCACGGCGCCCTGGACGTCCGCAGCACCGAGCCGCGCCTGGACGTGCCCGAGGAGCGGACCGTCGCCGACGAGGTCGAGCCGAGCATCGGGCCGCGTTCTCTTGAGCATGCGCAAAGCCTCGATCGCGAGGCCGGGCTGCTTCTGGGGGACAAGCCTGCCGACCCACAGGATCGTCTCCGGTTCGGGCCGCGGAGCCGCGGCGAAGCGGCCGACGTCGATCCCGTTCGGGATGACGCGATACTGCGAGCTGCGACCGACAGCTGCGCCGAGGCCCGCCGAGCGCTCGTCCTCGGAGACGGTGATGATCGTTCGGCACCAGTGAGCGGCGACACCCTCGAGGGCGAGATAGAGGCGCTGCTCGGCGCCCGTCGCGGCCCAGAACGACCAGCCGTGTGGCGTGAACACCGTCCGCCGGCTGCGGCCGACAACGGCCGCTGCCAGCCTGGTGAGGAAGCCTGCCTTCGCGGAATGCGCGTGCACGACGTCGGCCCTTTTCGCAAGACTTGCTAAAAGCGGCAAGTCGCCGACGTCACGCGGCACTGGACGGCCGTGCGAGCCTGTGAGGGCATGGACCGACACATTCGGGCGCCCGCCGAGCTCGTGCCACGGCTCCGAATCCCGTAGGCAGGCAAGGTCGATCTCCCACGCGTCGGGCTCGAGGCCCGATGCAAGGTCGATGACGTGGCGCGCCGCGCCCCCGTCGGGCGGATAGAGCATCAAGAGGGGCCGGCGAGGAGCCGATGAACTAGACATCCCTGGCTATCCTTCGCTGCAGTTGAAAGCGCCCCTCCCGGCGACCGCCTCCCATCCGTCATGAACGCCAACGACATCCTCACGGTCCTCTGGCATCGCAAGTGGATCATGCTCGTTTCGCTCGGCGTGGCGGTGGGGCTCGCATTCGGCGCGCTCAGGCTGATCGCGCCGGAGTACCGGTCGTCGGCGACGATGGCAGTCAGCCCGCGAGAGCTCGGCAACGAGCTCCTCTTCTTCCAGACGGTCGACCCCGTCGTGTCCATCTACGCAACCGCCGCCGAGACCAAGGCGAGCCGGACGGCTGCACAACAGCTCGTCGACGGCCCCCTCGCCAGCATGTCCGTTCGCACCTATCCGGGAACGCCGATCTTCAAGATCGACGCGCAGGGCACCGACCGAGGCCTGACGCAGCAGTCGGCGAAGGCGGTCGCTGATGTCCTCATCTCCCGTGTGCGGTCGGGAGAGATCGAGATGCAGGGGCTGCGCCTGAGGATGATCGACCGGCCTAGCCTGCCTGCGGGCTCCGTCTATCCAAACCAAAAGCTCACCTTTGCGATCGCAGTGTTGCTGGGGCTCGGCTTCGGGATTGTCGTCGCCTTCCTCTGGGAGAATGTCGGGCGACGCGTTCGGACGCGCGCCGATCTCGCCGAGGCGACCGGCGTATCCGTCTTCGCAGAGCTTCCGCTCACGCCTCAGGTACGGAAGGCGAGCAACCTCGGCACGTTCCTGCTCGATCCCGAGCTTCGCCACCTGTCGGAGGGCTTCCGTGACCTGAGAACAAACTTCGTCTTCGCCGAGAAGGGCACACGGTCGATCGTGGTCACGAGCCCAGCGGGCAGGCACGGAAAGACGACGATCTCCGCCGGGCTCGCCGTGACGATCGCCCGCTCGGGGACGCGGACAGTGCTCGTAGACGCCGACCTCCATCGGGGGCGGCTCGCAGCGATGCTCGGTGTGGATCCCTTGCCTGGCCTCCGCGAGGTGCTCGAAGGCGACCGGCTCGAGAGCAACGTGCAACCGACACGGCTCGAGAACCTCGATCTGCTCACCTCGGGACGCATCGGCAGCGATCCGACCGAGATCCTCGCAAACAGGTTCCACAGCGTCCTCACGGCACTGGAGGAGCAGTACGACGCCGTCGTCATCGATGCCCCTCCGCTCGCGCCAGTAAACGACGCTCGCGTGATCGCGAGCCTGGCACACACGACGCTCGTCGTCTGTGCGGCCGGACGCGCGTCTAGCCGATGGTCCACGATGCCGTCGAACGCCTCAAACTCGTCTCCGTCACACCAACCGCGGGCATTCTCAACATGTCCAAGAACCGTCAGCTGCGCGCGTATTACGGGCCGGATGGCGAGAGCCGACGGGGTGAGGGTGCTGATCACGTTCCGCCCGAGAGCGCAGAAGCCGAGCGCCCCTGGGCGCGCACGCGGTGACCGCGCTTGCGAATCGCCTAAGCAGGGTTTCGCTAGGGGCTGACGCGGTCCCGGCCCTGGCCGTCGGCATCGCGGGCATCGCGGCCGTCCTTCTGGCGTCCGTGTGGCCGACTCAGGTCCTCGCGGTCGCCGTCACAGTGGCGGCCGTCGTCATCTGCCTCGTCAGGGTCGAGGTAGCCGTCCTCGTCCTCGTCGCGTTCGCCCCGCTCGCGCTCGCCGTCACCTGGGGAGCTTCGAGCCAGCTGTCGCCGACGAAGCTGGCAGGACTGCTCTGCTTCACGAGCTTTGCCTTCTTCGCAGCGGCCACCAATCGCCGACTGGTCTTCGATCGCGTGCAGGGCGTCGCGGTCCTGATCCTGGGCTTCGCGCTCGTTTCGACCATCTTCGCCCACGATCAGTCACTCGCCGTGAAGACGACGACGCGCTACGCGAGCTTCGTCGCGTTGTGCCTCGTCGTCGGCCAGTTCGTCGGGAACCACCGGCTCCAGACGCGACTCGCTTGGGTGCTGTCCATCGCCTCAGCCGTCACCGGCGCCCTCGCACTTCAGGAGTTCTTCACCGGCCGAGAATTCGCGGCGCGCCTTCCCCTCGGCGATCCGGGCGACGTCGGCTTCATCCTGGCGACGACGCTTCCGTTTGCGTTCTGGCTCACGCGAGAGCGTGGAGCGAGGCGAGCCTTCGCGCTCGTACTCGTGGGCGTGATCCTCGTCGCAGCGCTGCTGACGCTCTCGCGCGGGACCGTGGTCGGCCTCGGAGCCGGGCTCATCTGGATTCTCGTCACGGATCCCCGTCGAAGCCTTCGCATCACGCTGGCCGACGGACTCGTCGCCGCCGTCGCGTTTGCCGGTGTCGTCCACTTCGAGGGCAAAACCATCGAGGTCGGACTCCACGGGAAGGAAAAGGTCGCGCAGCAGAACATCGAGTCGCGCCTCGCCGCCTGGAGCGCCGCCGCCAGGTTCGCCGCCGACAATCCGTTGGTCGGCATCGGCCCCGGCAACTTCAGAGTCCGCTACCACGAGTACGTCGACCCGCCCCCTGGAATCTCAACGCTGGCGGTCGTGCACAACTCGTTCCTCGACGTGGCAGCCGAGCTCGGCCCGCTCGCCATGTTGCTGTTCGTCGCCTACGTCGTGCTCGTCTTCCAGCGGCTCACGATCGCCGTGCGGCAGGAACGTGGCCCACCCGCGTTCGCCATCGCCGCACGCACGTCACTCGTGATCGGGATCGTGGCCAGCCTCACGCTGACCGAGCAGTACTTCGCACCATTCTGGCTCCTCGGCGGCCTCGCTGTGGCGCTGGCCCGGGATACGCCCGCTTCCCCGGCCTCGTGAGGGTGACGTACGTCTCGAGCCTCCCGGAGGGGGGCCCGTTGTCACACGTGCGCGATCTTGCGCCCGCCGTCGCGGCCCGAGGCGTCGACGTGACAGTGATCTGCGCTGACGAGCACGTTGCCGAGGAGTTCCGAGGCCTGGGCCAAGCGCCGAGGTAGTGCCGCTGCGGCACAAGTTCGACATCGCTGGCGCGGCCCGCCTGCCCTCGCTCCTCCGGCCTGCCGACGTCGATCCCCGCCACGACCGTCGCGCAGGCCTCTCGCCCAGAACGGCGGCGCGGATGGTGGGAGCGCGCGTCGTGCACACGGTGCACGGCGTCCCTGACGAGATCTTCGCCATGGTCGGCAGAACCGATGCACCGTGGCCGCCCGACGTCTCCGGAGCGCGCACGGCGTGGCTTCGCTTCGGCCTACTGCGAGTGGAAGCCCTCCTCTCGTACCTGGGAGCCGTGGTCGTCCCTTCGCACGCTCTGGCGCGCTTCCTCGTCGACCACGGCTTCCCGGAACAACGAATGCACGTCATTCCCAACGGAGTCGAAGTGCGCCGTCGAACGCCGGCGCCCCTGCACGAGCCTCCCTCCGTCGGCACGGCCGCCATCCTCGAGCACAGGAAGGGAATCGACGTGTTGCTCGAGGCATGGGCGTCCCTCGAAGTTCCTGCCGAGCTGCACGTCTTCGGCGAGGGCTCTCTCCGCCGCGATCTCGAACAACAGGCCCGGCGCCTCGGCGGCTCCGTCCACTTCCATGGCTTCGCCGGGGACCTCCGTAAGCAACTTCTCGGACTCGACGTGTTCGTGCTGCCGACGCGAGCCGACAACCTGCCGGTGGCGATCCTGGAGGCAATGGCGGTAGCCCTCCCCGTCGTCGCTACACGCGTGGGCGGGATCCCCGAGCTCGTCGTCGACGGCGAGACGGGCCTGCTCGTCGAGCCGGACGATCCCGACGGGCTCCGGGCGGCTCTCAGGAGCTTGCTGAGCGACCCCGCCCTTTGCAGCCGGCTGGGGAGTGCAGGAGCCCACCGCGTCGAAGGACGCTTCGATTCCCGCGCTGTCGCCTCTCGTATGGTGAGCCTCTACGAACGAGTCCTCGCCACACCAGGCTAGGCCCGACCTGCCGTGCGCATCCTCCACGTCATACAGGAGCTCGGGACGGGCGGAGCGGAGCGGATCCTCGTCGAGCTCGCCCGCGGATCGCGTCTCGCCGGTCACGAAGTCGCCGTTGCAGCCGCGCCAGGGGCGCTCTCCCGCGAGATCGAGGCTCCCACGTTCCCCATTCCGCTCGTCGAGCGCAAGGTTTGGCGGTTGCCACAGGCCGTCGTCGCACTCGACCGGGCGGTACGGGCGACACGACCGGATGTCCTCCACGCCCACAACCCCGGAATGGCAGCCGTGACCGCCGCCACGACGCTGCGCGGGCATCGCGTGCCGGCCGTCGTGACCGTGCACGGAGTTCCCGACGAGGACTACGCGGCAGCGGTCGCGTGCTCGGGTATGCCGGACTGCCAGTCGTCGCCTGCGGACCCGGGGTGGCGGCGGGCCTGGAAGAGCGCGGTTGCGCCGTGGCGGCGACAATCGTCAATGCCGTTCGCCCGCCTGCGGTGCCGGCGGATGGCCGGGCCCTCCGGGACGAGTGGGGACTTGCGGCAGATGAGCCGCTGATCGTCAGCGTCGGGCGGCTTGTGCCCCTCAAGAACCACGCCCTCGCGATCAGCGCGCTCCGGCACGTGCCCCAGGGCTCGCTCGCGATCGTCGGTGACGGCCCGCTGCTGTCCGAGCTCCGCCAGCAGGTGGTCATCGCCGAGCTCGCAGATCGTGTTGCCTTTGCCGGCCTGAGAACGGACGCAACGGCAGTGATCGGCGCGGCCGACGTCGTCGTCCTGCCCTCGCGGGGGGAAGGATTGCCGCTGGTCGGCCTCGAGGCGCTCGCCGCTGGAACACCCCTCGTGGCCACCGCCGTTCGCGGCTTGCGCGAGCTGCTGACGGACGGAGAGAACGCCCTGCTCGTCGCGCCCGGTGACGCGGAGGCTCTCGCCGGCGCCATCACCAGGGTGCTAGACGATTTCGAGCTGCGCGAGCGGATCCGCAATGGCGGACTTCGGCTGGCGAAGTCGCACTCTCCCGACGCGATGGTCGACGCGTATCTCCGGCTGTATCAGCGGGTGATCTCGCGATGACGCCCGACTCCACCGAGGCCGCGGCGGCGGCGGCACGTCGCTGGCGCGCGCGCCTTGCTTCCGACCAGACATCGGTCGACACGACGCCGCCGGCGCTTCGGGTCGTTTTCGTGTGCACCGGCAACCGGTTCAGGAGTCCGCTTGCCGCTACGCTCTTCGCGAAGGCGGCCGGCGAACGTGCGACGGTCGGATCGGCAGGCACGCTCGAGCTCGGGGCGATGCCGGCCTTCGCCGAGACGATCGAGGAGGGCCGGCGCCTCGGTGTCGACCTTTCGGGCCATCGCGCTCGCAGTCTCGCACGCGTCGACCTGAGCTCGGCCGATCTCGTGCTCGGATTCGAGCAGATGCACGTGGCGACGGCGGTGGTCGATGCCGGTGCGGAGCGCGACCGGTCGTTCACATTGCCGGAGCTAGTCGACCTCCTCGATCCGGGTCCGGGGACTCCGCGTGAGGCCATTGCCCGTGCGAACGCTTACCGAAGCGCCGAGCGTCGGACGCTACAGACACCCGAGATCAGCGATCCGGCAGGCGAGGCAGCAATGCATTTCGCGAAGCCGCTGACGAGATCGACGATCTCGTGACGAAGCTGGTCATCCGCCTGTTCCCCTAGAGGCCCCGGCCTTGCGGCCGCCGCCCGCCAGGAGGCTCTCAGTCCCGCGCGCGCAGGGCCGGAAACAGAATCACGTCCCGGATCGTCTCGCGGCCGGTGAGCAGCATCGTCAACGGTCGATGCCGAGCCCGATCCCGCCCGTCGGCGGCATCCCGTAGGAAAGCGCCTCCACGTAGTCCGGGTCGCCGCGTTCGCCCTCGACGTGCACGGACTGCTGCTCGAAGCGCGCCGCCTGCTCCTCGGCGTCGTTGATCTCCGTGAAGGCGTTGCCGAGCTCCATGCCTCCGGCGAAGTACTCGAACCGTTCGGTCAAGGTCGGATCTTCGTCGGTCGCCCGTGCGAAGGGCGAGATCTCGACGGGGTAGTCGTAGACGATCGTCGGCTGAACCAGGCCCGGCTCGACGAAGTGTGAGAACGCGTGGTCGATCAGCTGCGCCCAGTCTGAGTCCTGCTCTGTCGGTACGCCGCGCTCGGTCAGCCATGCGCGCAGCTCGTCGGCGTCGCGCGTCCAGAGCTCGTGCTGCTCGAGGGCATCCACGAACCGGACGCGCTCCCACGGCGGGGAGAGGTCGAGCTCATGCGTCTCGGAACGCCACCGTCGTTCCGCCCGTGACCTCCGTTGCGACATGCGCGAGCAGCTGCTCGATCCGCGCCATCGTGTCCCGGTAGTCCGCGTACGCCTCGTACCACTCGAGCATCGTGAACTCGGGGTTGTGCTTGAACGAGACGCCTTCGTTGCGGAAGTCCTTGCCGAGCTCGTATACCTTGTCCAGCCCACCGACGATCAGCCGCTTGAGATAGAGCTCGGTCGCGATGCGAAGGTAGTAGTCGGCGTCGTGCTCGTTGTGGTGCGTTACGAACGGGCGCGCGAAGGCGCCTCCGTACCGAGGCTGAAGCACCGGCGTCTCGACTTCGACGAACCCCTCCGCGTCGAGATAGGCGCGAATCGCCGCCACGACCCGCGCCCGCGCGACGAACGTGGCCCGCGTCTCCTCGTTCATCAGCAGGTCGAGGTGGCGCTGCCGGTAACGGAGCTCCTGATCCTTGAGGCCGTGGAAGGTGTCGGGGAGCGGACGGCGGTTCTTGGCAAGCAGGATGAGCTCGTCGACCGCGAGCGAGGGCTCGCCGCGCTTGGTCTTTGTCGGCGCCCCGGAGGCCCCGACGATGTCGCCGAGGTCGACGTCGACGGCGCCGGCGCGGTCGGCGGAGCAGACGAGCTGCAGCCTGCCCGACTGGTCGACGATGTCGAGGAAGACGACCTTCCCCATCGCACGCCGCCCGAGCACGCGGCCCGCGACGCGCGCCGAGCCGGAACTTTCCGCCCCGGCCTCGAGCGCGTCCGACTCTGCGCGCACGGACGCGAGCTCGCGCCGGTCCGGAAAGCGCTTCGGGAGCCCCGTCATCGGGCCGAGTCTACGACCCCGCGCGTCGAGGCTACGCGGCCTTGATGGCGATGATCTTGAACTTCAGCGCACCGCGCGGGGCGGCCACCTCGACGATCTCGCCCTTCTTCCGGCCGAGGATGGCTGCGCCGACCGGTGATTCGTTCGACAGCTTGTTCTCCAACGCGTTCGCCTCGGCCGAGCCGACGATCGTGTACTCGGTCGTCTTGTTCGCGGCCATGTCCTTCAGGCGGACGAGCGAACCGATCGAGACGACGTCCTTCGCGATGTCCTTCTTCTCGAGCACGCGCGCCAAGCGCAGACGCTCCTCGAGCGTCGCGATGCGGTGCTCGAGCATCGCCTGCTCGTTCTTCGCGTCGTCGTACTCCGCGTTCTCCGTGATGTCGCCGAACTCCCGCGCGTGACGGATGCGGTCGGCGACCTCACGGCGCTTGTCGGTCGACAGGTACTCGATCTCTCGCTTGAGCTTCTCGTACCCTTGCTTAGTGAGGATGACTTCCTTCAAGAGCGCTCTCCTAAGAAAAAATCGCGGGCTACCTGCGCCGCGGCGCGCGCATTGTAGCCAACCCGGATAACCCTGCGCAATCCCCGGAGACGCCTAAAATTCCCGCTCTGTGCAGGTGAAACTCTCCGAGTCTTGGCAGATCGGGCCGGTCGAGGTGCCGACGCGGCTCGTCCTCGCGCCGATGGCGGGCGTCAGCGTGCAGGCGTTCAGGCGCCAGGGACGACGCTTCGGAGCGGGGCTCGTCTGCTCGGAGATGGTCAGCTGCGCCGGCATCCACCACGGCAACGAGCGGACGCTTGGCTATCTGCGGATCGCCTCGGACGAGCGGCCGCTCGCCGTCCAGATCTTCGGTTCCGACGCGGCGACATGGCGGAGGCCGCGGCGACGGTCGAGGCTGCGGGCGCCGACCTCGTCGACATCAACTTCGGTTGCCCGGTGCGCAAGGTGACGAAGACAGGCGCGGGCGCGACGTTGCTCGAGGATCCCGAGCGCGCGTGCCGCATCGTCGACGCGGTCGCCCGCGCGGTCGACGTTCCCGTGACGGTGAAGATGCGCCGCGGGCTCGAGGACGGCTCGCGGACGTGCCTCTCACTCGGCCCGAGACTCGTCGAGGCCGGCGCCGCAAGCCTCACGCTCCACCCGCGCTCTGCCCGGCAGATGTACACGGGCTTCGCCGACCACACGCTGACGGCAGAGCTCGTCGATTGCGTCCCCGTCCCCGTCGTGGCGTCGGGCGACGTGACGTCGCACGCCCGCGCGACGGAGATCCTGCGGACGACGGGCGCGAGCGCCGTGATGATCGGCCGGGCCGCACAGGGAAACCCGTGGGCGCTCCGCGAGATCCTCGACGGAGAGGCGGAGGAGCCGGCTCGAGCGGAGGTGGCTGCGGAGCTGATCGTCTTCATCGGCGAGACCGTGAGCGAGCTCGGCGAGCGCCGCGCGGTCGGCTTCCTCAAGAAGTTCTACGGCTGGTACCTCAGGCGCGGTCGCTTCCCTCGTGCGTTCGTCCAGGAGCTCGTCCGGCTCGACTCGACAGACGCCGTCGTCGATCGGCTGCTCGTCGCCGAACCGGCAGCGGTAGACGCGCTCGAGCGGCTGGAGAGCGAGCTGCCGGAGCTCGAGGGCACCGTCGTGCCGCTGCCGATCTCCGCGTACGGCGGCGGCTAGTGTGGGCCGGAGTAATCGACACGGACGACTCGTCCGCCCGCGAAGTCGACGTAGTACAGCCGCCCATCGTGAACCTGGAGGTCGACGGGCACACCCGCGCGCCTGACGACGATCCGCGGGCGCGTTGGATCCGGGAGCCCGTCGCGACGGATCGGAAGCGCCCAGATACAGCCCCGCGACGCGTCCGAGAAGAAGAGCGCGTTGCCGTAGTCAGCGGGATACCGGCCGCGGAGCACAAACGCTAGGCCGCTGATCGACGACGCGCTGGCGGGGCAGCGGTCGCTCGAAACGATCTCTCGTCCGTGCCGGTATGCGAACACGGGGGCGGTGACGGCCGCGCGACGGTCAGCGTAAAGGCGCTTGCACACGTCGAACGTCGCGATCTCGGGTGCCCCGTGGAAGCCTTCATGAACCTCAGGGCCCTCGTAGCACGGCCAGCCGAAGTTCTCAACGGGGCGAGCCGGTGAAACCCGATCGATCTCCTCCCAGCGGGAGTCCCCCACATCGCCGACCCAAACCTCGTTCGTACGCGGCCGGATGGCGAACCGAAATGGCTGCTTGAGCCCGTAGGCGACGATGCGTCGCGCGTTGGGATCGCGGCTTCCGCTCAGCGGGTTGTCTGGAAGCGCTCGCCCCGTCCGAGGGTCGACTCGAATTACCGTGCCGTCAAGCGTCACCGGATCGCCGCTGCTCCGCAGATCCTGCGCGCGGAGCGCACCTCCCTCGGACGTCGGCGGCCTGAGCCGAGCGCCGACGCCGCCGGGCGGATCGCCACAGGGATTCGGAGGATCGCCGCGCTGGCCATAGTCCGTAAACGCGTAGAAGGCGCCGTCGCCCGCACTCATGTACAGGGCGCCGTCCTTGCCGAACTGGAGGTCCCGACCGAGTGCGTGTTGGATTGCTGACACCAGTCTTCGATCAGGACTCGCTCCTTCCCGACCATGTGGTCGCCGCGAGCGGTGAGGACGGAAAGCCGCCCGCTCGACACGCAGCCGTCCTTCAGGATCCCCGGCGGATCGGGGCAGGTGTCCGTTCCATTCCGCGACGGCCAGAGCGGAGCGGCGCCGTCGATCGCAGCGTTATGCGTATACGCCACGTAGACGTCCGGCTCGCGCGGGAAATCGGGGTCGAGAGCCAGCGCGAGCAGCCCGTGATCCCACGTGTCGTAGACGTTCCGCGAGAGATCGGCGAAAAGCGTCGGCCTGCCGACACCAGGTGTCGCAAAGACCATGATCCGCCCGCTCTTCTCGGCGACGAACATCCGCCCGTCGTCTGCGAATCGTACTGCCGTCGGCGCGTGGAGACCCGATGCGACGACGTGAAGCGAAAAACCGCCGGGCACCTGGCGACCGCCGGGGGGGCGGATGGCAACGACCGTGGCAACGGCGGCCGCCGCCAGCAGGGCGATGGCACCGACACGCAGCGCAACCCGACCTCGAACAGCCATAGGCAGCTGCACTACAGGCTGTTCAGCTCCCAGACGAGCCGGAGGCCCTGCAGCGTGAGGAACGGGTCGATCTCTCCGATCGTGCTCGAGTGCGGCGCGATCAGCGTCGCGAGGCCGCCCGTCGCGACGACCTGAGCCTCGACGCCGAGCTCACGGCGGATCGCGGCGACGATGCCGTCCACCTGGCCGGCGAAGCCGTAGACGATGCCTGACTGCAGGGCGGTCTGCGTCGTCTTGCCGATCGCTGTCTCCGGCTCGACGTAGTCCACTTTCACCAGCCTGGCGGCCCGCTGGAAGAGCGCGTCCATCGAGACCTCGATGCCGGGCGCGAGGACGCCGCCGACGTACTCGCCGGCGGGTGAGACGACGTCGAAGTTCGTCGACGTGCCGAAGTCGACGACGATGCACGGCGCGCCGTGGCGCTCCTTCGCAGCGACCGCGTTCGCGATCCGGTCGGGACCGACCTCACGCGGGTCGTCGTAGCGAATCGGGATCCCCGTGCGCACGCCCGGCCCCATCAGGAGCAAAGGGGCCTTCGCCCAGCGTTCGGCGAACACCTCGTACTCGCGAACGAGCGCGGGGACGGTCGACGAGACGCAGACGCCGTCGACGACCCCGAGGTCGATGAAACGGCCAACGAGCGCACCGAGCTCATCACCCGTTCGGTGCGCCTCGGTGGCGACGCGCCAGTGCTCCTCGAGCGTAGCGCCTTCAAACAGGCCGAAGACGGTCTGCGTGTTGCCGACGTCGACCGCGAGCAGCGTCATGGGCCAGCGAGCCTACCGGCGACTGGAACGTCTACGTGTCGTCGTCCTGCGGCAGCGGCTCGCCGATTCGCTCGGCGAGCGCCTCGGCGGTCAGGGTCGGCTCCTCGCCCTCACCGCGGAGCTCCTCGACCGTCACGTCGCTCGACGTGTACACCTCGGCGCGCGGGATCATTCGCGTCGGGCGGTTCTTGTCCCACACCCAGACGTCCTCCATCTTCACGTGGAAGAACGGGTACGAGGGCTGCGGGACGTAGTTGAGGTCGAGCTTGTTGCAGAGGTACGTGGCGTCCTGCGTCAGCACGCAGTAGCGGAAGAGCCCGAAGACGGCCGTGTACTCCTTCTTGAGCGTGAGCTCGAGCTGGGCCTCGTATTCGTCGAGCTCGTCGAGGTGCGACATGGGAATCAGTGTAGCGCCGCGAGCAGGTCCGAAACCCGGCCATGACCCGGTATGACGAGCGCAGGATCGAGCTCCGCGAGCGGCTCGAGCGCGAATGCGCGCTCGGGAAGCCGCGGGTGCGGAACGGCCAGGCCGGGCTCGTCGACGAGCTCTTCCCCGAAGACGAGAAGGTCGAGGTCGATCGTGCGCGGCCCGTAGCGCCGGCCGCCCCCGCGCACCCGGCCGAGCTCGTGCTCGACGCCGAGCAGGACGTCGAGCAGCGCTCGCGCGGAGAGCTCGGTCTCGACCTCGAGCGCACCGTTCAGAAAGGGCGGCTGGTCTACGTATCCCCAGGGAGCGGTCTCCCGAAGCGTCGAGACGGCGACGACGTCGAGCTGCGCGCGTAGCAGGTCGATCGCACGCTCGATCGTCGCCTGCCGGTGACCGAGATTCGCACCGACGCCGACAAACGCGCGCGTCACGGCCGCTCGACCGTGACGGCCGAGAACTCGACCGGTGCGTCGAGCCGCACCTCCGGCTTTCGGACGCGGACGCGCGCCCGTGAAGGCCGAAACCGTGCCATCAGCTCGTCGGCGACCGCCGCCGCGAGCGACTCGAGCAGCTGGAAGCTCGCGCCGCTCGACACGTCGGCGACGCAGGCCGCGACATCGCGGTAGTCGAGCGCGTCCTCGATGCGATCCGCCCCGGGCTCCGCGGCGTCGAGCCACACGTCGAAGAGGAACGGCTGGCCCAAACGCTGCTCCTCGCCGAGCACGCCGTGAAAGCCGTGCAGCTCGAGCCCGTGCAGCTCGATCGTGATCATGTGAGCAGCGTCTCCGCCACTGTCAGCGCCTCGACCGTCTCCTTGACGTCGTGCACGCGATGGATAGTCGCACCGTTCGCATGCGCGGCGACGGCTGCCGCCAGGCTGGCGGCGAGCGAGCCGGTCGTCGCATCGGGATCGCCAAGCATCCGCCCGAGCGAGCGCTTGCGCGAGAAACCGACGAGCACGGGCCGCCCCAGTCCGAGGAGCACGTCGAGACGCTGCACGAGCTCGGCGTTCTGGTCGACCGTCTTGCCGAAGCCGATCCCGGGATCGAGGCAGATCCGCTCCTCCGGGATGCCGGCGGCGACGGCTGTCGCGAGACGCTCCTCGAGGAACGCCGCGACGTCGGAGACAACGTCGTCGTAGCGCGGGGACTCCTGCATCGTGCGCGGCTCGCCCAGCATGTGCATCAGACAGAGATAGGCGTCAGCCCCGGCGACGACACCGGCCAGCTCGGGATCGCCGCGCAGTGCGGTGACGTCGTTGACGAGCTCCGCGCCCGCTGCGAGCGCTCTCCGCGCGACTTCGGCCTTCGACGTGTCGATAGAGAGCGGAACCTCACCGCCGAGCTCCTCGAGCACCGGCAGCACGCGCCGAAGCTCCTCGTCGAGCGTCACCCCCTCCGACTCCGGGCGCGTCGACTCCCCGCCGACGTCGACGATCGCGGCGCCCTCCGCGTGGAGCCGCCGTGCATGCTCGATCGCGTCCTCCGGCGTCACGTGACTCCCTCCGTCGAAGAACGAATCCGGCGTCACGTTCACGATCCCCATCACGGACGGCCGGGGAAAGCGCTGCCCGATCGGCTTCATGTGTGGAGCGTAAGCCCTGCCCGGGCGCGTGCGTCAGGGGCGACGCAAGGTGACGATGCGACTCGTCGCGAGCGGCGTCCATCCGTCCTTGTCCACGAGGACGACGCGCACGCGCGCCGGTCGCTTGATGCGGACATCGGCAGACGAGACGTAGTCGAGCTTCCCGCGCGTCGCTGGCCACCATCCGAAGCGCTCCCGGAGCAGGAGCTCGACGAGAAACGGCGCGTAGGGCGTGCTCGGCGTGACCGTCACGCTTACGCCCGTCTTCGTCGGCCTGATCGCGACCTTCCAGAGGCTGACGAGCAGCCTGCGCGTCTCGCTCACGTCGGCGCCGGACACGGCGCGGTAGTCACCGGTCGAATCGGCCTTCAAGGTCGTCTTCCAGCTTCCGTCGGGGGCAGGCGTCGCACTCGCGACCGTCGACCACTTCCCGTCGTCCAGCCGCTGGATCCCGACGGCACCCCCTGGGTCTGCCGTTCGTCCGGTGAACTCGACGAGCTCTCCGACGGGCACAGCAGCCGGCGGCAGCGGGTCCAGCGTCACGCGCCGCACGTCGATCTCGCCCGTGATGCTCGGATGGATGACGCAGTGGTACGCGTACGCCCCGGCGACGTCGAATCGATGCGCGAAGTGACCGCCGCTGTCGACCGTGCCCGAGTCGAAGAGGCCGCTGTCCGACGTGACGGTGTGGGTTCGCGTGCTGACGTTCGTCCACGACACGGTCTCGCCCGGGAGGACGTCGATCTGCGACGGCCTGTAGTTCGAGAACTCGATGGTCACCTCCGGTGACGGTGGCGCCCCGACGCTCGACGGTACGAGGACGACAAGGCCGGCGGCGAGCGCGGCGGCGAGCGCGCGGCTCACGGCGAGACCCGGTA
Source organism: uncultured Actinomycetes bacterium (assembly GCA_963773055.1). GTDB lineage: Bacteria > Actinomycetota > Thermoleophilia > Gaiellales > Gaiellaceae > PALSA-612. The sequence continues at coordinate 1,706,488 of CAVYZL010000006.1, forward strand.
GATGCCGATCATGCCGCGCATCATGTGATCCTCGACATGGCAGTGGTAGAGCCAGGTCCCTGGCGCATCCTCGGTCCAGCGGATCTTGAAGGACTCCGCCGGCCCCACGGTCTGCGTGTCGCGGGGAACGCTCCCCGGAGTGAGCCAGCGGTGCCCGTGGACGTGGAACGTGTGGAAGTCCGAGCCCATCGCCATCACGTCCCACTGCACGACGTCGCCAACCTTTGCGCGAAACACCGGCGTGTTGCCGACGAACGCGCGGCCGTCGATCGTCATCAGCTTGCCCATCGGCGCAAGCGCGACCTCGAACTCGTGATCGGGAGCCCGCTCGTTCCGGCCGAGGATCGAGAGCATCCCGTACATGCCGCCGTCGATCGAATCCATCATCGTCGGCGAGTGGTCGTGGTACGGCCATACGCCGGCGGAGTCCTCACCGGCCGTCAGCTCGTACGTGTAGCTCTGGCCCGGCTTCACGTTGGCGTCCTTCCCGGAGAAGCCGGGGACATATGCGCCGTCCGATGTCGGCTTGTAGTGGACGCCGTGGAAATGCATCGAGTGCGGGTCGTTCCTCAACGTGTCCATGTTCTTGAAGTGGATCCGCAGTCGGTCGCCTACCCGGGCGCGAATCAGCGGTCCGGGGATCAGCAGCCCGTCGGCGCTGCCTCGGGGCGCGTTGTCGAGCGCTTTGCGCCAGTTCGCCGTGTAGCGGCGGTAGACGACCGTGTCGAGGATCGTCTCCTCCCTGGGGACCGGCATGCCCGTGATCCCGTCTCGACCGTTCGGCACGACGTTCCACGTCACGGGGACGGCGGCGATCCAGTAGTCGAGCGTCCGGCCCGGCGGCCGAGCGTCGCTGGACGTGGCGCCTGTGAGGAACGCGACGGCCGCGAGGGCGCAGGCGATCGCCCACACCCTCGCGATCCGGCTCGCGTTCGAGCGGTTGCTCAGTTGACGTCGATCTCCGCCTGCATCCACGGGTGGATCAGGCACATCATCCAGAGCTTCGTGCCGGGGGCGGCGGTGACGGACAGGTCAATCGACTCGCCCTTCTTGCCCTTGCCCGTGATGCCGGAGTCCCCGGGCTTGTCCACGCTGGGCGGCGTCTGCTGCCCGACACCGTCCTCGAGGAACGGGAACTTCGGCGGCGCCTCGCTGTTCGGGTTCGCCCCGTGCGCGATCGCGAGCTTGTTGCAGATGCGGCAGTTGGCCGCCTGGAGGCCCGTCCTCGGCGCGTCGGCCTTCTTCACGATCGTGAAGGTGTGCGGCCCCTCGTCGGCGGCCATGTTCACGACGTGGACGGTCCCGCCGGACTGCACCTTGTAAACGTCCCTGTTCCAGCGCAGGTTGTCCTGAAAATACCGGTTGACCTTGATCGCCGGCGGACCAGAGATGGCTTTCACCGTGGTCACCGCCGTGCGCTGCCCGGTCCCGGCAACGGCACCGCCGGCGACGAAGGTCGCCGCGATTGCTACTCCCGACAAGAAGACAAGCGTTCTGGATCTCATCGCACCCTTTCCCGGCCGTCTCGCGTTAGCGTCGGCCTTGTCATAGGTCTCTGAACGTCGAGCATGCTCGACCGGCGGCGTAGCTTATAGCCCGGCCCGGGGTGCTTAAACCGGGTACCGCAGCTACGAGCCGGAGGGCTCGGGCGGCGGAGGCTGCATCGTCGCGCCAGGCAGCGGGAACGGCTTGGGCTTCGGCTGCGGGCGCACCTTCGGCTCTTCGGCGGGCGGCACGGCCGGGGCGGGCGGCGGCTCCTCCGCGAACACGACCGCCTCCTCCTCGCCGGCCAGCAGCCGCTCGAACTGGTCCTTGTCGATCGTCTCTCGCTCGATGAGGATCCCCGACAGCCTGTGGAGCTCGGTCATGTGCTCGCGGAGCACGGAGAGCGCAGTCTCGTGCGACTCCTCGATCACGCGCCGGATCTCATCGTCGATCTCCCGCGCCATCTCCTCGGAGTAGTCAGGCTCGGCGGCCATCTCGCGGCCGAGGAACGGCAGGTCGTGGTTCCGCCCCAGGACGCGCGGACCGAGCTTCTCGGACATGCCGAAGCGCATGATCATCTGCTTGGCGGTGTGCGTGATCTTCTCGATGTCGTTCGCCGCGCCGGTCGTCACCTCGCTGAAGACGAGCTCCTCGGCTGCACGCCCGCCGAGCGTCATCGCCATCTGCGACATGAGGGACGCCTTGGTCGTCAAATAGCGGTCCTCCCGCGGGAGCGAGATGGTGTAGCCGAGCGCCTGGCCGCGGCTGATGATCGAGATCTTGTGCACCTCGTCCGTCTCGTCGAGATAGTGCCCGACGAGCGCGTGGCCCATCTCGTGGTAGGCGGTGATCTTCCGCTCGTTCTCGGAGAGGAGGCGCGTCTTCTTCTCGGGGCCGGCGATCACGCGCATGATCCCTTCCTCGAGCTCGTCCTGCTCCACGACCTTCTTCCCCTTCCTCGCGGCGAGCAGCGCGGCCTCGTTGACGAGGTTCGCGAGGTCGGCGCCCGTGAACCCGGGCGTGCCCGCCGCCAGTGTGTCGAGTTCGATCTCGGATGCAAGCGGCTTTCCCTTCGTGTGCACCTCGAGAATCTTGCGGCGGCCGATCCGGTCCGGACGATCGACGACGATCTGCCGGTCGAAGCGGCCGGGCCGGAGGAGCGCCGGGTCGAGGATGTCGGGGCGGTTCGTGGCCGCGACGAGAATGATGTTGTCCTTCAGCTCGAACCCGTCCATCTCGACGAGGAGCTGGTTCAGCGTCTGCTCGCGCTCGTCGTGGCCACCGCCGAGCCCCGCGCCGCGGTGGCGGCCGACGGCGTCGATCTCGTCCATGAACACGATGCACGGCGACGCCTGCTTCGCCTGCTCGAAGAGGTCGCGCACTCGGCTCGCGCCGACGCCGACGAACATCTCGACGAAGTCCGAGCCGGAGATCGAGAAGAACGGCACGCCCGCCTCGCCGGCGACGGCCCTTGCGAGCAGCGTCTTGCCGGTTCCGGGCGGGCCGTAGAGGAGAACTCCCTTCGGGATGCGCGCGCCGAGCGCCTGGAACTTCTTCGGGTTCTCGAGGAACTCCTTGATCTCCTGGAGCTCCTCGACCGCCTCGTCACACCCCGCGACGTCCTTGAACGTGACCTTCGGAGAATCGGGCGACATCCGCTTCGCGCGGCTCTTGCCGAAGCTCATCACCTTCGAGCCGCCGCCCTGAACCTGGTTCATGATGAAGAGCCAGAAGAGCAGCAGCAGCGCGAACGGGAGCAGCGTCCCGAGGATCCCCCACCACGTCGAGGAGCCCGTGCCCTTCGAGTCGAAGGCCACGCCCTTCCGCTGCAGGAGGTTCTGGAACTCGATCTGCGACTGCGGCGTCGGGTAGTGGACCTTGACCTTCGTCCCCTTCTCGTCGGAGAGCGTCGCCGTGATCTGCTGCTTCGTCGGCGTGAAGACGATGCTGTCGACCGACTTCGGGTCCTGCTGGACGCGCGTGATCAGCTCCGAGTAGGTTTCCTTCTTCGCGCTCTTCTGCTGTGGGATCAGCGTCTTGCTCGCCAGGAAGACGAGCAGCACGATTGCAATGAGCGGAAAGAGGGCGCTGCGGAAGAATCGGGTCATCCAGAAATCTCCTGCAGATCAGCGTAGCAGCCAGGCTTTTCTCGCCCAGCAGACGGGATCGTCCGCTGGTTAGGCGCCTTCGGGAACGAGATCTTCGCTCAATACGCCGACGTACGGCAGGTTCCTGTAACGCTCGGCGAAGTCGAGGCCGTATCCGATCACGAACTTGTTCGGTATCTCGAAGCCGATCCAGCGGACAGGCACCTCGATCTCTCTCCTGGCGGGCTTCGTCATCAGCGCACAGACCTCGAGCGACGCGGGCTCGCGCGACTCGAGGTTCCGGATCAAGTAGGAGAGCGTCAGCCCCGAGTCGACGATGTCCTCGACGACGAGCACGTGGCGGCCCTCGATGTTGATGTCGAGGTCCTTGAGGATCCGCACGACGCCGGACGAGTCGGTGGACGCGCCGTAGCTCGTGATCGCCATGAAGTCGACCTCGCAGGGAACCGCGACGTGGCGCATCAGGTCGGCCATGAAGAACACGGCGCCCTTGAGCACGCCCACCAGCAGCAGATCGCGGCCGGAGTAGAACCCGGAGATCTCCTCGCCCAGCTCCGCGACCCGTGCGCGGAGCGACTCGGCGTCGATCAGGACCTCACCAACCCCACGTTCGAGCTCGGTCGTCTGGCTCACCCGGCCTCCGAGGTGGGAACGGCGCGCACCCCTGGAGTTTCCACGATTCCGGGGATCGCGACAACCTCGTCCCCTCGCACGACGACGGGCCAGGCCGCGCGCTGCCGTCTCGGAACCTTCGCGTCGGTGAAGATGTCCTGCACCTTCCGGGTCCGGCCGGCGAGACGGTCGCCAGCTCGCCAGGGTCTGACGACGAGGCCCGGCAGGTCCGACGCGATCGTCCAGCGGCCGACGGTCACCGGCCCTCGCTCGAGCGTCAGCGCGCCGTATTCCCGCACCGCGCGGATGCCGCGGCCGAGATCTGCCTCCTGCGTGCCGTCCGTCGACGCGAGCAGGTCGAGCAGGGTCCGCTCGAGCGTGCGCGGCAGGCGCGGTTCGCCTTCCTGCTCGGCCAGCGCGAGCAGGTTCGCCCGCGCGCGAGGCTCGATCCCCTCGAGCAGCGGCATCAGCTCGCCGCGGATCCGACCGCGAATCGTCGTCGGGTTCGACGAGTCCCGGCGCGGCTCGATACCGACCGTACGGCAGTACTCCTCGGTCTCCTCGCGCCAGAGCCGAAGCAGCGGCCGTACGATCCCGTCTTCGCGGCGGCGCTTGATCCCACCGGGCCGTCCGCTCGAGAGCAACCGATAGAGAACGGTCTCGACCTGATCCGACGCAGTGTGTCCGGTCGCGCGCAGCCGGTCGTGGGCGTACCCATACCGGAGGTCCCGCAGCGCCGCCTCCGATTCGGCCGGCGGCGCGACCACGACCTCCGCTCCGAACGTCTCGCGGCAGAAGCGCGCGTCCGCCTGGGACTCCTCTCCACGGAGCCCGTGATCGACGTGCAGCGCCGACGCGCGATACCCGAGCTCGGTGAGCACGTGCCAGAGGCACGTCGAGTCGGGCCCTCCCGAGACGAGGCACGTCACTTCGCCGCCGGGCTCGATGAGATCGTGCCCGCGAATCAACCGTTCCACCCTGCTCCTGAGAGCCCGCGCGTCCACGACCGTCATTCTGAACGACGACGGCCCGGCTTTCGCCGGGCCGTCGAAGAAGCGATGAAGCGCGTGCTAGTCGCGGTTCGCCAAGCTGCCGCTGGCGCCCGGCGGTGGCGGCTGCTGCACGCCGCCGATCGTCACCGTGAGCGCGTAGGGGCACGGCAGGATGCCGCCCTCAGCTTCGTTGTCGACCGCGCCGACGACCACGTCGAACGACTGGCCGCCTGCGACCGGGAAGGAGAAGCTCTGCGTCGTATCGCTCGCGCCGAAGTCGCCCAGGTAGTTGAGGCTCGGATCGGCGAAGCTGAACGACGAGTATGCAACCGCGAGCGCGTTGTCCCCGACGCTGTTCACGCACGCCTGCCGCAGGAAGACGTGCCCGCACTTCGAGGCGGACGAGCTGTTCTTGAACGAGTACTTGTCGTACGAGCGGGTCGCCCCTCCGTCGTCGAAGATGCCGGGGTTCACCTTCGTCCCGTGGCAGTCCTGCGGCCCCCCGCCCCGGAACAGGCGGTCGTGCATCTGCCTGTCGTAGTGGCTGAGCGTCCCGGTCGCCGTCACGGCCGACAGAGCGACCGGAACTGCGATCGCTAGTGCGGCGATGACGGCCCCGCCGAGCGCGAGCCGTTTGCGGCTGAACATCATGTGTACCTCCTCGATTCGACCACTCAGGGTCGTATCGACGTTGACTGATGGCTTCGTGAGTGTGCGGACCACCCATTGCGCCGTCAAATCGCGCTTTCCTGCTTTCGTGCCTCCTCGACCGTCTAGCCTGGTGAGGTGATCGACGAGACGACGGAGTTCGGCGGCCGCGCGGCGCGGCGTCTCCGTGAGGAGCACGTGGCGTGGCTGACGACCGTTTCGCCCGCCGGCGCCCCAGTACCCGTCCCTGTCTGGTTCCTCTGGGATGGCGCGGAGAGCATCCTCCTCTACAGCAGGCCGGACACGCCAAAGCTTCGTAACATCACGCAGAATCCTCGCGTGACGCTCAACCTCGACGGCAACGGCCGCGGCGGTGACATCGTCGTCTGCCAGGGTCGGGCGGGCGTATCCGACGACCCGCCTGCGCACGAAGTGCCCGAGTACGTCGAGAAGTACGCGGCCTTCGTCGAGCGGAACGGCTGGACACCGGCGTCGTTCGCCGCCGACTACTCCGTGCCCGTGCGGATCACGATCGCCCGTCTCCGCGGGCACTAGGCCTACGTTGAGCGTCGAGGAGCGTCACAGGATGAGAGTGCGGTAGGACAGCACTCGTCGCATCCCGATCCGCTCGTAGAGATGGATGGCGGCCGCGTTGTCGGCGCGGACGAAGAGGCAGACGCGAGGTACGCTCGCGATCAGCCGGTTACAGAGATCGCGCAGGCCGCGCTGGCCGTAACCACGTCCCCGAGCGTCCGGGTCGACCCATACTTGCTGCAGCTGGACCGCGTGCGGTGTCCAGGCAGAGGCCTCTGCCTTGAATAGGATCGTGTCGCCCTCCGTCCAGAGCCACGACCGCCCCTCGTCGATCTGCGACCGCGTGCGCCAGCGAAAGCCGTCGGGATCGCTCGCGAGCGGATCGACGCCGACCTCCTGAGCGTACGCTCGGGCGCAGACGGGCAGCAGCAGATCGAGATCGTCGCGCGTCGCCGGCCGCAGGCCCGTGTCTCCGGGCTCGACCCTCTCCTCCAGGACGTAGACGGGCTGGCCGGGCCGATCCTCTCGCGGGTCGGGCAGGACCGCGGCAGCTGCGTCCCACAGGTCAGAGACGGCGCGCTCCTCGCCGATAACCATGCTCGCCCGGCTCGCCGCAGCCACGGCGGCGAGCCCGCCGCAACCTTCGCCCGACGGAACGATGTTCGCGCCGACATGGCAGAGGGCGACCAGCCGACCGTTCGCGCGGAGCCCGGCGAACCGCCCGATCGAACGCCGGGCCGCATCTTCCAGGTAGACGCGCTCGATCGGATCCTCGCGGCAGAAGTCGAGGATCTCGTCGACGGAGGGCCGACAGATGCGCGGTGCCCGGAACATCCGCTGTGAAAGAGTATGTCGTCGATGCCGATTCACCTCCGAGCCGAGCCCGGCGACTACGCCGAGGCGTGTTTGCTTCCCGGGGACCCGCTCCGCGCGCAGTACATCGCCGAGACGTTCTTCGAGGACGCGCGGGAGGTGAACCGCGAGCGAGGCATGCTCGGCTTCACGGGCGTCTTCCGCGGACGGCCCGTGTCCGTGCAGGCGAGCGGGATGGGCTGCCCGTCGGCCGCGATCGTGATCGAGGAGCTGGGGATGCTCGGCGTCAAGCGCATCCTGCGCGTCGGGACCTGCGGCGGGCTCCAGCCCGACATGGCGCTCGGCGACCTGATCGTCGCGATCAGCGCGATTCCCGCTGACTCGACAGCGACCCATCTCGTCCCCGAGCCGCACACCCCGACCGCCGACTGGCAGCTCGTACACGGCGCCGTGCACGCTGCGAAGGAGCTTGGCAAGCCGGTGCGCGTCGGCCCGATCGTCTCGAGCGACCTCTTCTACAACCCGGACGACGGCCAGTACGCCCGCTGGTCGGCGCGAGGGATCCTGGCGGTCGAGATGGAAGCGGCCGTGCTGTTCACGCTCGGAGCGTTGAAGGGGATTCAGGCCGGCTGCCTGCTGACAGTCTCGGACGTCGTCGTCGAAGGCGAGTTCGTACGCATCTCGGACGAGGAGATGCGCGCGGCCGTCGACCAGATGACCGAGCTCGCGCTGACGACGGTCACGGCGGACCATTAGCTCCGGCACCGTCTTTCTCGTCAATCCGGCGTCGGCCGGCGGCTCGACGGGAAAGCGCTGGCCAGAGATCGCACGGCGCGCAGCTGAGCTCGGCCTCGAGGGCGACGCGCTCTTCTCCGAGGCGCGACTCCATCTCCGGGAGCTCGCGCACGATGCCGTCGCGGGCGGTGCGACGCTGCTCGTCGCGGTGGGTGGCGACGGCACGGTGAACGAGGTCGTCAATGGCCTCGTCGGCACGACCGGCGCCGATCTCGCTGTGATCCCGCGCGGCACGGGCGTCGACTTCGTCCGAACGTTCGGCATCCCGTCGAAGCTCGAGGGCGCGGTTGCGGCCGCCGTCTCGGGCGGGGTGCGCACGATCGACCTCGGACGCTGCACGTATCGCGCGTGGAGCGGCACGGACGAGGAGTCGTGCTTCGCGAACGTCGCGAGCTCGGGCATGAGCGGCGCGATCGCGAAGCGGGTCAACGAGTCCGAGCACGGGCTTGCCAAGGCCTCGTACCTGATGGCCACGCTGTCGGTGTTCGCGCGGTGGCAGAACACCGAGGTGCGCGTCTCGGTCGACGGCGAGGATCGGAGCGGCCCGATGCACGACGTGATCGTCGCCAACTGCCGCTACTTCGGAGCCGGAATGAAGATCTGCCCGGACGCGGAGCCGGACGACGGGCTCTTCGACACGCTGCTGATCGGCGACGTCACGAAGCGAGATCTCGTGCGAACGATGCCGAAGATCTACCGCGGGACGCACCTCCCGCATCCGAAGGCGGAGCTGCTGCGCGGCGCCGTCGTCACGGTCGATGCCGATGTCCACCTGCCCGTCGAGCTCGACGGCGAGCAGCCCGGAACGACGCCTGCGCGCTTCGACGTGCTGCCGAAGGCGCTCCGCCTGCGCGTGCCGCGGCTCTAGGAGGCCTTGGCGGAACGGTGCTCGTCGCCGGGGCGCGATCGACGCTGTGATCGCCAGGACGCAGGGAGCCTCAATAGTGAAGAACTATTGGGGCGACTGAGGACGAAGCGAGCGCAACGTCGAGCGCGCCCCGGCGACTCAGCCACTGTTTCGCCAAGGCCTCCTAGGCGTCCGGCTTCGGCGGCGCCTTCGGCTTCGCCGGGGCGCGCTTGGGCTTCGGCTTCCCCTCGAGCGCAGCGAGCCGCTGCTCGAGCTCCGTCACGCGCTTCTCGAGCGGGTCGATGGCCCGGATCCGCATGGCGACTTCGTCGAGCCGCTCGCGGAACGACTGCGCGGTGTCGAGGAGCGCCTTGCCCATCGGCAGCTCACCGAGGCGCTGCACGGCGTCCTCTCCCGCTCCAGTGAGCCTGGCCACGAGATCCTTGTCCGCTGTCTTGGTCGTCTGCGGCATCTACGGGTGAATCATGACAGGTGTGCCCGCAGGCGTGGCGGCGAACAGCCTGCGGAGCGTCGCGTTCGGCAGCCGGATGCAGCCGTGGGAGACCGCCTCGCCGATGCTCGCGGGCTCGTTCGTCCCGTGGATCGCGATCGGCCCGCCCTGCGACCACTCCTGGAGCACGTCCGAGAACGCGGAGATGCCGATCGCCGCAGGGCCCCACGGGCCGGACGGGTCTGGGGCGATCAGCCGCTGGTTCACGTAGTAGCGCCCGGTCGGCGTGGGTGTGGCCGGCGCGCCGATGGCGACGGCGGCTTCGAGCGCCTTCTTCCCCCACTTGAAGAACACGAGCCTCCGCTCGGAGAGGTCGACGGAGATTCGGGTGTGCACGGCATAGACATCGACGTCTCGCGCAGCGACAAAACCTCTAACGCCGTTGGGCCTTGCCGGAAGCGATGCGTCGTACCACGTCCGTCCGCAGCCGTCGTCGACCTTGCCGCGGATCTCGAAGACCATCGCGTGGCCATTGTCGTTCTGGAGCCCGAAGGAAGCGAACGTCCGGCCCGAAGGCGCGCGCCGCGCCTCGGTCGGCCGCTTCCCGACAGCGACGTAGGTCAGGTCTTCGCTTCCGACGGCCTGGACGGCGCCGTGATCGAGACAGAACGACGCGCCGACCGGCGCGGGCGGCGGCGGTGCCAGGACGGACGGCGGCAGGACGGCCGCCGGCGGTGGAGGCGGCGGCGGCGCCGGGACGGCCGCCGGCGGGGGAGGTGAAGGCGGGGGTGGCGGCGCGACCTCACGCTGCCCGGTCTCCCCGCAACCGGCAGCGGTGGCCGCTGCGGCGAGGAAGCACGCCACCGCGCTCGCGATGCGCCCGGCGCTCACGACCGCGATAGTACGTGCCGTGGACGGCTTCGCCTTCTCGACCGAGGTCACGGTCCGGTTCGCGGAGACGGATGCCCAGGGCGTTGCGCACAACGCGTCGTACCTCGTCTGGTTCGAGGTCGCGCGTATCGACTACCTGGCGCGCTACGCGAACGGGTACAAGCACCTCCAGGAGCAAGGCTACGAGGCGCTGACGACCGAGAGCCACGTCCGCTACCTGAAGCCCGTGTTCTTCGACGACCGGATCGCGATCCACGCTCGCTGCGGCAATGTGCGCGGGGCTCGCTTCTCCTACGACTACGCGCTCACACGCGGCGACGAGCTCGTCGCCGACGGCTGGACGCGGCACGCGGTCGTCGACCGGGCGACGCTCCGCCCGACGCGGTTCCCTTCGTGGCTCGCCGACGCGATCGCCGGGGCGGAGGCTGGCTAGAGGCTAGACGCCGGGGCTGGGAGCCGCGTCCGCGGGCGCCTGGTCGTCCGCCGGCGGCTTCGTCTTCTTCTTCTCGGGCTTGGGCTTCGGCTTCGTCCCGACGAGGACGATCTTCTTCTCGCCGCGATACGACGAGTACCAGACGCTGTCGTACAGGAGCTTGCCGTTCGCGTCGTACACGCGTCGGTGGACGCTCGTGGAGCGCGAAGGCGAGCCCGACGACTCCACGACCTTTTGCCCCTTGAACAGGCTCGCGTCCTTCCGCCACGTGACGGGCGGCGCGCCCGTGACGACGAGCGGCGCCACCTCGGTCTCGACCCGGCGGTGCTGCGGCGTGCCGTAGATGTTGACCGTCAGCGAGCTCGAGCCGACGAACGTCCGGACGAGCAGCCAGTGATCCGTGTCGTTCACGAACTTCAGGTCCGTGTCGGGGTAGTTCACCGTCGCATCGCGTCCCTGCGGGTAGTGGCTGATGTAGAGGGCGTGATTCGTCCGCGCGGTGATGTTCAGGCCGGCCTCGTACGCCGCGTTGAACACCGTCGTCGAGACCTGGCACACGCCGCCGCCGAGCCCTGTCTCGAGCTCCCCGTTGATGATCACCGGCGCCTCGAGGAACCCCTTCGACTCGTTCCGCTCTCCCGTGGTGCCGTTGAAGGAGAAGACGTGGCCGGGTGCGACGAGCGTGCCGTCGATCAACCGCGCGACGAGCTGGACGTTGTGGACGCGGTTCGCATCGCCGCCGTAGATCGTCGTGTAGCTCGAGACCAGGCCCGTGACACCCATCTTCTTCGCGTCCTCGGTCGAGCGCTCCGGCTGCCTGCGGCCGACGACCACGGTCGCGACGCGACGCGTCCGCGAGAGCACGGCGTCGAGCAGGTTGTCCGCGGTGCGGGGCACGTCGAGCGCGCGGGAGGTCGCGGCCGGCCGTACGATCACGCGACCGCCCGGAACGACGACGAACGACGCGTTGCGCGGCGGCGTGTTCACCTTCGCTGCCAGCTGCTTGAAGTACCGGTTCGCGTCTGCGCCGCCAATCTGCACCGAGCGCTCTCCGCGCGCGGGCAACACGAGGAGGCGGCCGATGCCACCTCGCGAGACGCGGTAGCGCGTGGAGCCGAGCTTCAGCACGACCGGGCGCGACACGGCCGTGCGTACCTTGGCGAGCGACGGGCCGAGATCGTCGGCCGTCACCTTTGGCTCGTCGACGCGGGAGGGGATCGCAATCGGCGTCCGGTCGAGGGTCGTGAAGGCGCCGAGCACCAGTGCGTCGGCCGCCCGCCTGTCGAGCACGCGTCCGGTGCGGTCAGGCACGACCACCGCACGGAGACCGGCCAGCCGGATCGCGGCATCCCGATGCGGGTGGTCATCTCGCGCCATCCGGTCGAGCAGGCGCGCGAGCGCCGCCGGGCGAGCCGTGGCGTCGGGCGTGACGTCGGACCCGAACAGCCTGACGCCGAGCCGCCTCAACCCGCGAATCGGCCGGAAGCCGTCGACGCGATCCTGCGCCTCGCTGACGGCCGAGCGCCAGTCGACATCGACGCCGAGACCCGACGCTTCGATCCGGTACGTCCGGCCTCCGGCGGTCGCCTGCAGCGGCAGCTGCGCCTGAGCGGCTGCGCGCCGCTCGAGCAGCGCCTCTGCCTGGCCGGAGGACAGCCCGCCGACGTCGACCCCCGCGATCGTGACGCCGTCGGCAAGCCGACTCGGCGAGCCGGCATAGACGAAGATGCCAGCCACGAAGACGAGTGCGAGCGCTCCGATCGCCACAAGCCCGGCGCGGCGGACCAGACGCGTACGCGCCTGCCGCTTCCGGCGCGCGTGAAGCTGCGCGAGACGCGCTTCCGTTTCCCAGGCCTCGACGTGCACGGCCTGAGCGATTCTAGCGTGGCCGGTGTTGCCTCATCAGGCCCCGGCGGCGGATCTAGAAGGTGAACAGCGAGATCCCACCGTCGACCTCGAGGCCGACGCCGGTGACGTACGAGGCGAGATCTGAGCAGAGGAACGCGATCACGTTCGCGATCTCGTCGGGCTCCCCAGGACGCCGCATCGCCGTGCGCTTCACCATCCGCTCGTTCATCGCCGGGTTCCCGAACGAGAAGACCTCCGTGCCGATCACGCCCGGCACGATCGCGTTGGCCGTGATCCCGTGACGCGCGCCCTCGAGCGCGAGGGTACGGGTCAGGCCGAGCAGGCCCGCCTTCGTCGTCGAGTAGCTCGCCTGACCGAAGCCCCCGAGCGTGCCGGCGACGGAGGCCATGTTCACGATCCGACCCCACCCACGGTCGATCATGTGCGGCCAGACGGCCTGCGCACAGTTGAAGGCGCCGGTGAGGTTGACGCGGAGATCGCGCTCCCAGAGCTCGAGCGACTGGTCTCCGAGCTGGGCGACGTGGTCGAGCGTGCCGGCGTTGTTGACGAGGATGTCCACGGAGCCGAGCTCCGAGACCGCCCGCGCCACGGTGGCGTCGACCTGTGCGCGGTCCGTGACGTCGCACTTGAGGGCGAGTGCCCGGCGACCGAGCTCTCCGATCTCGCGCGCCGTCTGCTCGGAGTAGACGATGCCCTGCGCCCTGGCCGCCTGCGCCAGCGGGCCGAACGACTCCGCATCGCCCGACTCGTCCGACTCGATCTGGATGTCGGCGATGACGACGTCCGCGCCGGCGCGCGCGAGCGCGAGGGCGTCTGCACGGCCGAGGCCGCGGGAGCCGCCGGTGACGAGCGCGACGCGCCCGCTGAGGTCGATCTCAATCGCCACGCGGGAGGAGTATGTCCCGGGCGATCACGAGCCGCTGGATCTGCGAGGTGCCCTCGTAGATCTGGTAGAGCTTCGCGTCCCGCATCAGCTTCTCGACCGGATACTCCTTGATGTAGCCGTAGCCGCCGAAGATCTGGACGGCGTCGGTGGTCACTTCCATCGCGATGTCGGCGGCGAAGCGCTTCGCCATCGACGAGTAGAGCGTCGCCTTCCGCCCGTAGCCGGCGTCGAGCATCCACGCCGCCTGCCAGCAGAGCAGCCGGGCCGCCTCGATGTTCGTCGCCATGTCCGCGATCAGGAAGCTCACGCCCTGGTTCATCGCGATCGGCTGGCCGAAGGTGACGCGCTCCTTCGAGTACTCGCACGCGTACTCGAACGCTGCACGCGCGACGCCGACGCCGCCGATCGCCGTTCCGGGCCGGGTCGTGTCGAGCGTCTGCATCGCGATCTTGAAGCCGTCGCCCTCCCCGCCGAGCAGGTTCTCGGCCGGAACGACGACGTCCGAGAGCGCGAACGCCGACGTGTCGGTCGCGCGCTGGCCCATCTTGTCCAGGTGCTTCTCGATCGTCACACCCTCGGTTTCCATCGGGACGATGAAGGCGGAGATGCCGCGATGGTCGGCGGCGGGATCCGTCTTTGCGAAGACGACGATCCACTCGGCGTGGCCGGCGTTCGTGATGAACGTCTTCGATCCGTTCAAGACGTACTCGTCGCCCTTCCGCACCGCGGTCGACTTCATCCGCGCGACGTCCGAGCCGGCGTCGGGCTCGGTCAGCCCGAACGAGCAGAGGATCGGTTCCTCGATCAGCGGCGTCAGCCACTTCCGCTTCTGCTCGTCCGTGCCCGCGACGAGCACGGGGCCGGCGCCGAGACCCGTGCAGGTGATCGACGTGCCGATCCCGGCACAGCCCCAGCACAGCTCCTCATTGATGATCGTGCCCTCGAACAGCGAGAGGCCAGGCCCCCCGTACTCCGGCGGGATGTGGAGGTTCATCAGCCCGACCTCGTGCGCCCTGGCGAGGATCTCCGCGGGATGGGTGGCGTGCTCGTCGTACTCGGCCGCCTTCGGTCGGATCTCATTCTCGGCGAACTCGTGTGCGAGCTCGCGCAGGGCCTTCTGCTCGTCAGACAGCTCGAACGACGGCCCCACGCCGGTTGCGTGCTCGACGGCAGTCATGGTTCGTCCCTTCGTGATCGATTGACTAGTCAGTCAATGGTACGAGGAGGAGCTGCAGGTCGTCAAGGCTGGTTTTATAGCTCGATGCCGTCGATCGAAGAAGCGCGGGAGCTCTGGGAGCCGGCCGGCCACTATCTGAACACCGCCACGTTCGGCCTGCCTCCGCGCCCCGCCTGGGACGCGCTCCAGGATGCGCTCGCGGACTGGCATCACGGCCGCACGAGCTGGGAGCAGTGGTGCGACGCCACGACCAACTCGCGGGAGCTGTTCGCGTCGCTCGTCGGCGTTCCGGCCGACCGCGTCGCAACGGGCGCCAGCGTCTCGTACCTCGTCGGGCTCGTCGCGACATCCGTGCCGGAAGGCGCGACCGTGCTCGTGCCGGAGGTCGACTACAGCTCGCTCACGTGGCCGTTCCTCGTCCACGGCGGCCGCTTCGACGTGCGCTTTGCGCCCCTCGCGAGTCTCGCGGCGGCGATCGACGACACGACCGACGTCGTTGCCTTCAGCGCCGTCCAGTCGTCGACCGGCGTCGTCGCCGACATCGACGCGATCGCGGACGCGGCGGCCGCGCACGACGCTTTCTCACTCGTCGACGCGACACACGCGATCGGCTGGCTGCCCTTCGACGCGAGCCGCTTCGACGCCGCCGCCTGTGCTGCGTACAAGTGGCTGATGTCCCCGCGCGGCACGGCGCTGATGGCGCTCAGCGAGCGCGCTCTCGAGCAGACAGTTGCGATCGCCGCCAACTGGTTCGCGGCAGACGATCCCTTCGG
This sequence comes from uncultured Actinomycetes bacterium, assembly GCA_963773055.1. GTDB lineage: Bacteria > Actinomycetota > Thermoleophilia > Gaiellales > Gaiellaceae > PALSA-612. The sequence continues at coordinate 1,721,802 of CAVYZL010000006.1, forward strand.
CCGCTACTACGACCCCGAGCTGCGCCTCGCCGCCGACGCGCGCCGCCTCGACCTCTCCCCCGCCTGGTTCTCGTGGGTGGGCACTGAGCCCGCCCTCCGTATCGTCGCCGACGTCGGCGTCGAGGCGATCCACGCCCACGACGTCTCGCTCGCGAACCGCTTCCGCGCCGGGCTCGGGCTCGAGGCCGGCGACTCGGCGATCGTCTCGGTCGACCTCCCGGGCGCCGAGGAGCGGCTCGCGCGTGCCGGCGTCCGCACGTCAGTGCGCGGCGGCGCGCTACGCGCGTCGTTCCATCTCTACAACACGGAGGACAACGTCGACGCCGCGCTCGCGGCGCTCGCGGGCTGAGCTAGGCTCTTTCGCATCGCGACGAAGACGTCCGCACCGGCCGAGCTCGACCCCCGCGACTTCCTCGCCATCGACGCTCTCCTCACCGAGGAGGAGCGCACGATCCGGGACACGGTCCGCCAGTTCGTCCGCGAGCGCGTCCTGCCCGAGATCGGCGAGTGGTTCGAGCAGGGCTTGCTGCCGCGGGAGATCTACACCGAGCTTGCGGGCCTCGGCCTGATGGGCATGCACCTCGAGGGCTACGGCCTGCCCGGCGCGAGCTCCGTCGCCTACGGCATCACCTGCATGGAGCTCGAGGCTGGCGACTCTGGTGTGCGCAGCGCCGTCTCGGTCCAGGGCTCGCTCGCGATGTTCGCGATCTGGCGCTGGGGCTCGGAGGAGCAGAAGGAGCGCTGGCTTCCTGCGATGCACCGCGGCGAGCTGATCGGCTGCTTCGGCCTGACCGAGCCGGACGCGGGCTCCGATCCCGGCTCGATGCGCACACATGCGCGCCGCGACGGCTCCGACTGGGTGTTGAACGGGACGAAGATGTGGATCACGAACGGCTCGATCGCAGACCTCGCGGTCGTCTGGGCGCGCACGGACGAAGGCGAGATCCGCGGGTTCGTCGTCGAGAAGGGCTCCAAGGGGTTCACCGCTCCGGACATCCACCGCAAGCTCTCGCTTCGCGCTTCCGTCACCTCTGAGCTCGTGCTCGAGGACGTCCGAGTGCCCGACGAGAACCTCCTGCCCGGGGCGACGACGCTCCGCGGCCCGCTGTCCTGCCTCGACGAGGCGCGCCACGGGATCGTGTGGGGATCGGTGGGCGCCGCGCGCGCCTGCTTCGAGGCAGCGCTCGAGTACGCACAGGAGCGCCTCGTGTTCGGCAAGCCGATCTCCGGCTACCAGCTGACCCAGCAGAAGCTGGCGGAGATGGCGCTCGAGGTGAACCGCGGCACCCTCGTCGCGCTCCACCTCGGGCGGATGAAGGACGCGGGCACGCTCAGGCCCGAGCACGTGAGCATGGGCAAGATGGGGAACGTCCGCGGCGCGCTCGAGGTCTGCCGCACGGCGCGCACGATCCTCGGCGGGAACGGGATCACGCTCGAATACCCGGTCATCCGCCACATGAACAACCTCGAGTCCGTGCTGACGTACGAGGGAACGCACGAGGTGCACACCCTCGTCGTCGGCGGCGCGCTTACCGGCCGGCAGGCGTTCCGCTAACCGGTAGCGCGACGTCCGTCGCCTGCGACGTCCGCCACACACGGGCGACGATCGGGATCGACGCGAGCACGAGCAGCGCGCAGAACGGCCACAGCACCTGATAGCCCTCCGTCGCCTCGAGGTGTGGCCCGAGCGCGTCGATCAACGCGCCGGCGACGAGCGGGCCGAAGATCAGCGCCCAGCCCTTCGTTGTCGTCGCGATGCCCGAGATCGCACCCCGCTGCTCGGGCGGCATCAGCGTGAAGAGCAGCGCCCAGGAGAGCGTCATCACCATCCCGCCGGCGACGGCGACCGGGAAGATGATCGCGTAGTACCAGCCGTGCCATGACTGGGCGAAGCCGCCGATCAGGAGACCGCTCCCGTAGACGGTCGCCGCCCAGAAGACGACGCGAGACGTCCCGAACCGGTCGCCGACCGGGCCTGCAAGCAAGGCGGCGAGGGTGTATCCGCCCGCGACGACGAGCAGCACGAGCGAGGAGACCGTCAGCGACTCGTCGAGGCCCTTCGTGATGTAGAGGATCACGAAGGTCCGCATGGCCGCGAACGTCGCTTCCCACAGCACCATCGCGAACAGGAACATCCGGACGTTCGGCAGGTGGCGGAAGATGTCCCAGCTCGTCCGCACGTACGCACGGATGCCCTTGTAGACGTGTCCCTCGCCGCCGCCGTCCTCTTTGACGAAGCGGACGACCGCTCCGCAGGCGGCGGTCGTCACGACGGCCGCGAGCAGGAACGGCGCCGGGTGCCAGACCTTGAACAGGAAGCCGCCGCCGACGAGCGCGATGCCGAGAGCGATCCCGCGCAGGATGTGCTGGACACCTTGCGAACGCCCAAACGCATCCTCGTGGAGAAGGTCCGGATAGAGGCCGCGATAGGGCGGCTCGTAGACGTAGTACGCACCGTAGAACGCCGCGACCGTCAACGCGGCCATCCAGATCGTCGGCATGAAGGCGAGGAGCGCGAGGCAGAAGGCAAAGACCGGGAGCGCCGCCAGCATGAACGGCCGGCGCCGGCCCATCGGCGTGTGAAACGTGTCGCTCCAGGGCCCGATGACGAGCGGCACGGTCAATGCGAACAGGCCCTCGGCCGCGATCACCGCCGCGATCAGCGTCTGGGAGTCCGTGAACTTCTCGAGCAGCGGCGCGAGATAGGCAGACGTGGTCGTGATCGAGAAAGCGAGCCCGAACGCGCCGAGGCCGAGGAGCCAGACGAGCGAGCGATTCGACCTCATCGCGGCGCCAGCCCGTCCGTCACGAGCGAGAAGACCGTGCGCTCGGCCTTCGCGACCTCTTCGTCTCCGTCCGGCAATTGGCCGAGCACCCAGCCGGTGAGGATCTCCTCGATCGCGCCGTAGAGGAGCCAGCTCGCCAGTCGCGCGTCGACGTCCTGGCGAAACTCCCCCTGCGCCTGGCCGCGAGCGACGATGCGCTCGAGCGCGGAGAACACCTCGCCGATCTCGTCGACACGGCGCTGCACCTCCGGGCTCCGCGCGACCTCCCGCACGAGGACGCGCACGAGATCCGGCTGGCGCCGCCACGAGCGAAGGAGGATCGCCGTCACCTGGCGCAGCTGCTCTGTCGCAGCCTCCTCTGTCTCTTCGACATCGCGGATCGCGGCGAGCAGCTCGGCCCATGTCTCGCGGAAGATCGACTCGAGGACGTCCTCCTTCGACGAGAAGTAGTGGTAGACGAGGCCGTACGCGACGCCTGCGTCCTCCGCGATGTCGCCCACCCTCGTCGCGTGGTATCCGTTCCTTGCGAACGTGCGGACGGCCGCGTCGAGGATCTGCCGACGCTTCTCCTCCTGTGCGATTGACCGATCAGTCAAGGGGCCAAGGCTAGTGGTACGTTCCGGCACCGTGCAACCGCTCGAGGGCCACCTCGTCGTCGACTTCACCCGCCAGCTGCCGGGGCCGTACGCGAGCAGGGAGCTGCTCAGGCTCGGAGCACGTGTTGTGAAGATCGAGCCGCCGGACGGCGATTCGATGCAGCTGGGCGCGCCGTCGTGGTACGACGCGATCAACGCCGGCAAGGAGGTCGTCCGGCTCGATCTCAAGGAAGCCGCCGGCCTCGCGGAGGCGCAAGCGCTCTGCAACGAGGCGGACGTGATCCTCGACGGCTTCCGCCCCGGCGTCTTCGAGCGTCTCGGGCTGCAGGTCCCGGCCCGCGCCGTCTTCTGCGCGATCACCGGCTTCGGTACGGAGGGCCGGCACGCGCGGCGCGCGGGCCACGACATCAATTACGTCGGGTGGGCAGGGCTGCTCGCCGATACCGCGCCGGCCGTTCCGCCAACGCAGGTCGCCGACCTCGCCGCCGGCGCTCTCGGCGCGCTCGTCGAGATCCTCGCCGCCCTGCTCGAGCGGGAGCGGACGAGCTTTGGGACGCGGATCACGATCTCGATGACGCACGGCGCGCACAGGCTGGCCGCGCACCGGCTCGGCGGCGAATCGATCCCGAAGCTCCTCACCGGCGGGCCACCGTGCTTCCGCGTCTACGGAACGGCCGACGGGCGGCATCTCACGGTCGGCGCGCTCGAGCCGAAGTTCTGGCTGCGCCTCTGCGAGCTGATCGAGCGGCCCGACCTCGTCGAGCGCCACTACGACCCGTCGGCGGCGACCGACCTCGCCGAGGTGTTCCGCGCGCGGACGCTCGCCGACTGGCTCGCGCTGTTCGACGACGAGGACGTCTGCGTCGGCCCCGTCTCGACGCTCGAGGAGGCGGCAGCCGAGTTCGGCGCGCCGTAGCGCCCACGCTCCCGCGCTAGCGCAGCAGGAAGCCGGTGCCGATCTCGTCGGCGGGCTCGAGCACGAACTCGTGGGCGCCCGTCTTATGCGCCGAGCCCTCGACGTCGGTGATCACGGCCGGAGCCCCCGCGACGTCGGTACGGCCGACGATCCAGGCGCGAAACTCGCTGCCGACGATGCTGCGGTGGCGAAGCTCCGGCACGTCGAGGAGGGCCATCCGCGCGGATGTCGCGCTACCACACGGCGAGCGGTCGACTTCGCCGTCGGCGAACACCGTCACGTTGCGCTGCACGAGAGGCGGGCCGTCCGCCTCGTGCTCCCAGAAGACGACGCCGTAGACGTCTCGGAGCTCCGGCTCCTCCGGGTGGACGATCTCGTGTGCCACCTCGAGGTCGTGCTTGATCTCTCGTCCCAGCTCGATCAGCCGCGGCAGCTCCTCGGGGGCGACGCGCTCGGGAAGGAAGGCGTAGAAGGCGCCGCCGAACGCTACGTCGACCGTGCGGCCCGCCGCTTCGAGCCCGCGCGCGTGCACGTACGACGGCACGTTCCGGAAGCGGACGGAGCGAACGTCTCCTGCCTCCACGCTAGCGACCGTCTCGAGGCGCCCGGAGGGGCAGTCGACGACGACGCGCGTCGCCGGCTCGACCGCCTCGACCACGCCGGACTCGAGCGCCCAGGTGACGAGCGCGATCGTCCCGTGGCCACAGGCGGTCGAATAGCCGGCGTTGTGGAAGAAGACGACGCCGAGGTCGGCACCCTCGTCCTCCGGCTCGGTCACGAAGCAGCCGTACATGTCCGCATGGCCGCGCGGCTCGTAGACGAGCAGCTTCCGGATGTCGTCGAGCTCTTCGAGCGCATACCGTCGCTTGTCGAGGATCGTCCGCCCGGGAAGCGGCTCGACGCCTCCAGTGACGATCCGGAACGGCTCTCCGCCGGTGTGGTAGTCGACCGCCGAGACGGTCTGCATCAGCCCAGAACCCCCCGCTTTCGGACCTGTCCGAGGGACAGTCCCTCGGACGGGTCCGAAGTGGACACGAACGCCCGTGTCGTCCCACGAATCCCCTGCACATCGCGAGCAGCCCCTTGCCGCGTCTGTTCCGTCTCGGCTCTAAGGGAGGAGCTTGGGGACTGTCCCTGGGACACGGCCGTAACGGGCAACGGCTGCACGAGACGGTTCAGCGGCCGGCGAAGCTCGGAGGCCGCTTCTCGAGGAAGGCCGTCACGCCCTCGCGGAAGTCCTCCGTCTGCGTGGCGGCCGCCTGAAGCTGCGCTTCGAGCTCCAGCTGCTCGTCGAGCGTCGCATGGTGGGTCGAGTCGAAGAGCCGCTTCGTCATGCCGATCGCGCGCGTCGGGGCTGCCGCGTACGTCGCCGCGAGCTCTGCCGTCCGTCCTGCGAGGGCGTCATCGGCGATCACGTCCCAGACAAGGCCCCACTCACGCGCCTCGGCGGCCGTCAGCTTCCGGTTTGACGTCATCCATGCGAAGGCACGCGCGATTCCGAGCAGACGCGCGACGAAGTACGAGCCGCCCGAGTCGGGAACGAGACCGATGCCGATGAACGCCGGGATAAAAACGGCCGACTCGGCCGCGATGCGGATGTCGCAGGCACACGCAAGCGAGAGGCCCGCTCCCGCCGCAGGCCCGTTGACCGCGGCGATCACCGGCTTCTCGAGGCCACGGATCGCGAGGATGTTCTTGTGGTACCCGGAGCGGAGCCGGTCGCCGATGTCGGTTGGCGCATCGGAGAACTCCGTCAGGTCCTGACCGACGCAGAAGCCGCGCCCGGCGCCGGTGACGACAACAGCCCGCACGTCGTCGGACTGCGCCTCCTTGAGCCCCGCCTGGAACGCCTTGTGCATCGCGCCGTTGAAGGCGTTCAGCACGTCCGGCCGGTTGAGCGTGAGCGTGAGCACCGCGCCGTCGCGGCTGACGTCGACCTCGGCCATGGCCGCGCTCACCCTATCGCCAACGCGGTGGTAGCGTGGCCGCCGTGGCGCCGCGCATCGTCCGGAAGACCGAGCGCGCCCTGCTGGGCGTGGCGATGACGATGATCGCCTTCTTCCTCGAGCGACGCATCGCGAAGATGCTCAAGAAGACCTAGGGCTGCCTCGTTTCCAGAACAGGTCGACGAGCATCAGGAAGAGCAGCACCAGCCCGATGCTGCCGAACAGCGCCGGCACCCACGTCGAGACGCCGCTCTGGCCGAGGGTGAACCCGCTGGAGATGATCGCGGCGGCCGCCGTGATGGCCAGCGAGATGCGCCTGGTCGAGCGTCTGATCGTGTTCTCGAGACTGCCCATCCCTTTCATGTCGACCTGGAAGCGGGGGCCCGGCCGCGCGCCGACGAGCCGTTCGACCGCCTCGACGAGCCCCGACAGCCTCACCTTCACCTTCTGCATCTCGTAGAACGCGCGCTTCGGGTCGATCGCGTTGCGGCTGCGCTCGAACAGGCGCTTCGCGAGGAAACGGCCGACGACGGAGAACGGATCGAGATCGGGGTCGAGAACGGTGGCTGCGAGCTGCATCTGCGCCAGCGCTTTCCCCGTCAGCGCCAGCTCCGCGGGGAGCCGCACATCGTGCCGGGCAGCGATCTCGGTGATCCCCTGGAGGATCGGGCCTAGCTGGATCTCCTGCAACGACTGTCCTCGCACACCTGACAGGAGCTGCGCCAGCTCGTGCTCGAACCTCGTCATGTCGAAGGTGTCGGGCAGCTCCTGATCGGCGAGCTGGAGCACGATCTCCGCGAGGAACTCGTCGTCCTCCTGCCAGAACGCCATCACGAGCAGCAGCACGAGCTCGCGGATTCGCGGGTCCACCTCGCCGACCATGCCGCAGTCGAGGAAGTAGACAGAGCCGTCCGACCAGAGCAGGTTGCCGGGGTGCGGGTCGGCGTGGAAGAACCCATCGACGAGCACCTGCCGGTAGTACGACTCGATCAGCTGCCGCGCGGCCTCGTAGCGCTCGGGAACGTCCGGCGTCTCGCGGATGGGGACGCCGTCGACGAAGCTGAGGACGAGCAGCCGCTTGCTCGAGAGCTCGTGGTACACGGATGGCACTGCGAGCCGCGAGTAGCGCTCGAGCACCTCGCCGAGGCGGTCGACGTTCGTCGCTTCCATCCGGAAGTCGAGCTCCCGCTTGAGCGACTCCGACAGGTGACGGATCACAGATGGGAAGTCGACGAGCCGCCGCAGGCCGGCGCGGTTCTCCGCCTTCTCCGCGAAGAGCTCGAGGAGGCCGAGATCGCGCATGATCTCCTCCTCCGCGCCGAGCCTCTGCACCTTGACGACGACGCGGTCGCCGTTCTCGAGCGTCGCCGCGTGGACCTGGCCGATCGTGCCTGCAGCGAGAGGCTCCGGGTCGATGTGATCGAAGACGTCCTCCCACGGGACACGGAGCTCGCCCTCCATCACCTCGACCACCTCCGCCTCGGTCATCGGCGGCACCTGGTCCTGGAGGGTCGACAGTTCGGCGATGAACTCCGGTGGGAGGAGATCGGGGCGCGTGGAGAGGATCTGACCTAGCTTCGCGAAGGTCGGACCGAGCTCCTCGAGAGCCGCACGGAGGCTCTTTGCGCGCTCCTCGAGCGGGACGTCCGCTGCGCCACGCTCGCCGAGGCCGTACCTCGTCAGCACCGTGCCGATCCGCGCAGCGCGCCCGAGCAGGCCGAGATCCGCCTCTTGTGTGTCGCTCATCGGCCGAACCACCCCCTCTTCTTCTGCGCCTCTGCGATCCGCTGACGCGTGTTGACGATCACGACCGTTCGATGCGAGTTGTGCGAGACACGGTTCGGCACGTTGCCGAGCAGGAACTCCTTGCGCCCACTCATGCCGACGTTTCCCACGACGAGGACGTCGACGTCCTCAGTCTCGGCCGTGTCGACGATCGCCTGAGCAGGATCCTCGCCCACGCCGATCACCGCGCGGGCGAGCTCCCCGACGAACTCACGGCCGTACTCGAGCAGCTCTTCCTTTGCATGCGGCGAAGCCTGAACGGGTGGCACGACGACTTGACAGAGAAAGAGCTCCGCCTCGAAGCGGAGCGCCATGTCAGCGGCAAAGCGCACGGCGTGCTCGGCCGTCTCGGAGCGATCCGTCGCGACGAGGATGCGCCGGACACCGGCGTCGACGTCTCGACGCGGCCGCGGTGCATTCGCCTCGTCCATGGGGACGTCGAGCCTACCTGCCTTCGAACTGGGGCGGCCGCTTCTCGACGAAGGCCGTCAGGCCCTCTCGCGCGTCGTCGGACGAGAACGCGAGGTAGAGGAGGCGGCGCTCGTAGTCGACCCCGAGCGCGAGAGGCGACTCGTCCGCACGCACGACGGCGTCCTTTGCGAGCCGGTTCGCGACTGGCCCTTTGGACGCGATCTCCACCGCTACCCGCTCTGCTTCGGCGAGCCAGGCCTCCTTGGCGACGACGCGGGCGACCAGCCCGGCGGCGAGCGCCTCGCGCGCGCTCAGCCGCCGGCCCGAGAGGATGACGTCCATCGCGAGCGCCTTGCCGACGGCCCGCGTGAGCCGTTGAGTGCCTCCGGCGCCGGGGATGATGCCGAGCCCCGTCTCCGGCTGCCCGAAGACAGCCGTCTCGGAGGCGACGATCAGGTCGCAGAGCATCGCGAGCTCGCAGCCGCCGCCCAGGCAGAAGCCGGAGACCGCCGCGACGAGCGGCGTGCGCACGGCGCGGACGGAGTCCCACGCGTCGACGCTGCGGTCGACGTACATCTCGACAGCAGACCTCGCGGCCAGCTCGCCGATGTCCGCGCCTGCGGCGAACGCGCGGTCGGAGCCCGCGACGACGATGCAGCGGATCGTGGGGTCGGCGTCGAGCTCCTGGAGCGCCGAGACGAGCTCGCCCATCAGCTCCGACGAAAGCGCGTTCAGCTGGTCGGGCCGGTTGAGCGTGACCGTGGCGACCGGCGGCGCGCTCGCGACGAGTACGTACGCCTCAGCCATCGCGCTTCTCGACGAAGCGCTGGACCGCGCCCTGCGCCTCCTCGCCGAGCATCGACAGCGCAAGCCAGTCGCGCGCGTGGCCGACGGTCGCGTTCCAGGAAAGATCGCGCCAGTAGTTGAGCTGCTGCTTCGCGTAGCGCGTCGTCTGCGGAAGCTTCGCGGCGAGCTTCTCGACGAGCTCGTCGACGGTCGCGTCCAGCTCGGCCGCAGGGACGGCGCGGTTGACTAGCCCCCACGCGAGCGCCTGCTCGGCCGAGACCTCCTCGCAGAGCAGGATGATCTCGCGAGCGCGGCGCTCGCCGACCATGATCGGCAGCCACTGCGTCGCTCCCCCGGCAGGCACGGAGCCGTGCTCGAGCCCGACGTGGCGGATGTACGCGTCGTCGACCATCACCGCGAGGTCGCACGCCATCTGAAGCTCGTTACCGCCGCCGACGCAGATGCCGTTGACACGCGCGAGCGTCGGCTTGCCGATCTCGCGCAGCCGGTCGTGCGCGTCCTGGAATGCACCGAACCACTTCCAGTAGCCCGTCGGGTTGCCCAGGTACTCCGCCGACCACTCCTTGAGGTCGGCGCCGACACAGAATGCGCGCCCCGCGCCCGTGATCACGACGACGCGGATCTCGTCATCCCACGAGGCGTCCTCGCAGGCGCGCGCGAGCTCCCGGAGCATGCGGAAGTCGAAGGCGTTGAGCCGCTCGGGGCGGTTGAGCGTGATCGTGGCGCGCGGCGGCGCCTTGGCGTAGACGATCCGCTCGAAGCCGAGCGTGTCCGGGGACACGGGCTCAGGGGCCGAAGGCTCGGTCACAGCGTGACCCTACTCGACGAAAACGCCCCCGTCGCGACCCTCCACCCGGGCACCGAGCGGCTCGGTGCGGCTTGTACGCAACGTCGATCCGCGGTGGCACTGATGCGACGAAGAGCCACGAGGCCGACCCTCTCGGTGATGGCTGAGGCGCTCGAACTACAGGCCGAGATTGCCGACCCCGGCAGCCGCGCACGCGCTGTAGAGCACTGTCGCGAGGCGCAGATCGCGCTGCCGACGCTCGCGCAGCTCGCCGAACCGGGTCTGATCCCAGAAACGGTGCGGAGCGCGCTCGCCACGATCGGCCCGGACGACCGGCACCCCTTGAACCTCTTCCGCGCCCATTGGTACAACGGCCGCGATCGCGCGACCCCGGCGGCTCTCCCGGAGCATCTGGTGCTGCCGCCGGAGCTGACGGGCGTCGACGCGAAGATCGTCGTCGCGCTCGGCAACCGGTTCCCGCTGATCGGGGCCCACAAGGTGCTCGCTGCGTACGGCTGCCTCGCACCGCGACTCGTCACGGGCCGCTTCGACCCGTCGCGTCAGCGCGCGGTGTGGCCGTCGACCGGCAACTACTGCCGGGGTGGCGTCGCCATCTCGCGGCTCATGGGCTGCCGCGGCGTGGCCGTGCTCCCCGAGGGGATGAGCCGCGAGCGCTTCGACTGGCTCGAGCGCTGGGTCACGGATCCCGGCGACATCGTGCGTACGCCGGGGACGGAGAGCAACGTTAAGGAGATCTACGACGCGTGCAAAGTGCTCGCGGCCGATCCCGAGAACGTCATCCTCAACCAGTTCTCGGAGTTCGGCAACCACCTCGTCCACTACCTCGCGACCGGTAGGGCGCTGGAGCGCATCTTCGAGTCGCTCGAGGCTGCCACCCCGGGCCTTCGCCTGCGAGCGTTCGTCGCCGCGTCAGGGTCAGCCGGGACGCTCGGCGCCGGCGACTACCTCAAGGAGCACCAAGGCTCGCTCGTCGTGGCGGTAGAGGCCCTCGAGTGCCCGACGATGCTCCGCAACGGCTTCGGCGCGCACAACATCCAGGGGATCGGGGACAAGCACATCCCCCTCATCCACAACGTCATGAACACCGACGTCGTGCTGGCCGTCTCGGACCGGGCCACCGACCGGCTCGGCGTCTTGTTCGGCACCGACATGGGGCGCGCCTATCTGGCCTCGCGACGCGGTGTTGCTGCCGAGTTGATCGCCGAGCTCGACTCGCTCGGCCTCTCGAGCATCTGCAACGTCCTCGGAGCGATCAAGGTTGCGAAGCAGTTCCGCCTCGGCCCCGAGGACCTCGTCGCCACGGTCGCCACCGACGGCGCCGCGATGTACGGCAGCGAGCGTGAGCTCACGCTCGCGAGGCACTTTCCGGACGGCTTCGACGAGACGGCGGCCGGAGAGGTCTTCGGAGAGCACCTGCTCGGGCAGACGACGGACAACCTCCTCGAGCTGACGGTCGTCGAGCGGGAGCGGATCTTCAACCTCGGCTACTTCACGTGGGTCGAGCAGCAGGGCGTGTCGACCGAGGACTTCGAGACGAGGCGAGCTCCGGCCTTCTGGGATCGGTTGCACGCGAGCACCGCAGACTGGGATGCCCTGATCGACGAGTTCAACGCCGAGACCCGCGCCCTGGAGTCGCTATGAGCACCCTCGTCTGTGCCGGATGCGGCGCTGTCGCGCGGGATCCGTTCGCCTTCCGCTGCCCGAACGCCCTCCAGCACGACGACGTCGACCACGTGCTGCGGCGATGGCTGACTCCAGGAGAGGCGGCGTTCCCCCGCGACGACGACGAGCGCAACCCGTTCGTGCGCTACCGCTCGCTCCTCCATGCCGCCCACGTCGGCCTTCCTGACGCCGAGTTCGCCGCCCTCGTGCGCGAGCTCGACGAGCGCATCGCAGTCGTCGACGGGCATGGCTTCTCGGTCACCCCCTTTGTCCGGGCGGACGCGCTCTCGGAGCGACTCGGTCTCTCCCCGCGAGGGGGCATCTGGGTGAAGGACGAGACGGGGAGCGTCTCCGGGTCGCACAAGGCCAGACACCTGTTCGGGGTGCTCCTCTACCTCGAGGCCTGTGAGCGAGCAGGCTTGACGACCGAGCGTCCGGAGCTCGCCGTCGCAAGCTGCGGGAACGCCGCCCTGGCCGCCGCCGTTGTGGCTGCGGCGGGCGGCCGGGCGCTCAGGGTGTTCGTTCCCACGAACGGTGACCCGGCGGTGCTCGAGCGTCTCAACGAGCTCGGCGCCCGAGTCACGCACTGCCCGCGCGACGGCCAGCCGGGCGACCCGACGGTCAGAAGGCTCCTGCAGGCGCTCGCCCTGGGTGCGCTGCCCTTCACCTGCCAGGGAAGCCTCAACGGCCTTGCGGTGGAAGGCGGGTACACCCTGGGCTGGGAGATGGCGTCTGCCGGCATCGCGCTCGACCGTGTCGTCGTGCAGGTCGGAGGCGGGGCACTCGCGAGCGCCGTCTCGGCCGGGCTCCGCGAGGGCGGGCTCTCACCGCGACTCGACACCGTCCAGACCAGGGCCGCGTGGCCGCTGAAGCGCGCCTTCGACCGCGCTCGCGAGCTGGGAGTCGACTATGCGATCCACCACCGCTCCGAGCTCATGTGGCCGTGGGAGCAGGAGCCACATTCGATCGCGCACGGGATCCTCGACGACGAGACCTACGACTGGCTCGCCATCGTCGAGGCCATGCTCGCGACCGGCGGCAGGCCAGTCGTCGTCGACGAAGACAGGCTCGCAGAGGCGAACGCGCTCGCCCGCGCGGCGACCGGTATCGACGTCGACGTGACCGGCTCGGCCGGGCTGGCCGGCCTTCTCGACCTCCACGCGGCCGGAGAGATCGGGCCCGACGAGCGCGTGGCAGTTCTGTTCACCGGTGTCGTGCGCACCCGTCACTTCACGGAAAGGACCGACGATGAGAAGCTTCCTCGGAAGAGACATCCTGTCGCTCAAGGACTTTGAGCGAAACGAGTTCGAGCGAGTGTTCGAGGTCTGCGACGAGCTCGCGCCGATCGCTCGCAACCGCCGTAATGCCGACCTGCTGGTCGACAAGACTCTGCTGACGGCCTTCTACCAGCCGAGCACGCGCACGCGAATGGCGACCGAGGCGGCGATGCACAGGCTCGGCGGCCACGTGCTCGGATTCGCCGACGCGAAGATGACGCGGGCGGGCGACTTCTACCAGGAGTCGATGAAGGACACCGTCCACATGCTCGAGTACTACGCCGACGTCATCGCCATGCGGCACTTCCAGCAAGGCGCACCGGCGGAAGCGGCCAAGTGGGCGTCGATCCCCGTCATCAACTGCGGCGACGGTTGGGGCGAGCACCCGACGCAGGTGCTGACCGACCTGTACACGACGAGGCAGGAGCTCGGCACGCTCGACGGGCTCACGTTCCTCCTCGTCGGCGACATGCGCATGCGGACGATGCACTCGATCCTCTATGCGATGTCGCAGTTCGACATCGAGGCGTACGTCGTCAGCCCGCCTGAGATGTCGCTGCTGGACGAGTTCAAGGCCGAGCTCGACGAGCGGAGCGTCCGCTACACGGAGGTGCCGTCCGTCGCCGATGCCATCGCGCAGGCGGACGTCGTCTACATGGAGCCTGTCGTGCAGCCCGACTACACGAAGTCGCGCGACGAGCGCGGCGACACCGTCGGCACGACGCCCGAGGCCTACCGCGTCACGCGCGAGCTGCTGCGCGACAAGGCGAAGGCGAGCTCGATCGTCCTCCACAGCCTGCCTCGCATGGACGAGCTCCCCGAGGACGTCGACGGCACGCGTCACGCCCGCTACTGGGTCGAGGCCTTCAACGGCGTCGTCATGCGCATGGCACTGCTCGCGCTGGTGCTGGGCGCGATGGAGTGACGAGATGGACTTCACCCTCAACGGACGAGCAATCTCTGTTGAGCCCCGCGAGGGGCAGAGCCTGCTCGAGCTCCTGCGGGAGGACCTCGGGCTGCATTCGGTGAAGAACGGCTGCGCGCCCGAGGGGTCGTGCGGCGCCTGCACGGTGATCGTGGACGGCCGCGCCGTCGTCTCGTGCGCGCAGAAGGCGACCCGTGTCGAGGGCAAGGAGGTCGTCACGCAGGAAGGCCTGTCGGCAGAGGAACGCGCCGCTTGGGCGGATTGCTTCGCCGCCGCCGGCGCGTCGCAGTGCGGCTTCTGCTCGCCGGGCATCGTCATGAAGGCGGAGGCACTGCTCCGCCGCAACCCCGCGCCCTCCCGCGACGAGGTCTCGCACGCACTGCTCGGCAACACGTGCCGCTGCACGGGCTACGTGAAGATCGTCGACGCAGTCGAGCTCGCAGCCGGCGCCCGGCGCGGAGAGCCGCTGCCCGAGGTCGAACGCTCGGGGCGCGTCGGCTCGCGCACCGCCCGCTACAGGAGCCCGGCGCTCGCGCTCGGCGACGAGCCGTTCGTCGACGACATCGTCGTACCGGGGATGCTCCACGGGGCGCTGCGCTTCAGCGACCACCCTTACGCGGTCGTGCGCCACATAGATGTCTCGAAAGCGCTGGCGCATCCCGGCGTCGTCGCCGTCGCCACCGCCGTCGACGTACCGGGCGAGCGAACGCAGGGCGTGCTCACCAAGGACTGGCGCCAGCTCGTTGCCGCCGGCGAGACGACCGCGTACGTCGGCGACGTGCTCGCCGCCGTCGCCGCTGAGACGCGTACCGCAGCCCGCGAGGCCGCTGCGCTCGTCGAGGTCGAGTACGAGGTTCTCGAGCCCGTCACGAGCCCGTTCGAGTACCGGGCTCGCGTCCTCTCGTCCTCCGCCGTGAAGCGAGGGGACGTCGAGGAGGCGCTGGCGAGAGCAGCCCACGTCGTCACGGAGACGTTCAGCACCCAGGCGATCGAGCATGCCTTCCTCGAGCCGGAGTCCGCGCTCGCCGTGCCGCAGGACGACGGCCGCCTCCACGTCTACTCACAGGGGCAGGGCGTTTGGGGGGACCGGCAGCAGATCGCCGGCTTCCTCGGAGCCCCAGTGGAAAGCGTGCGCGTCACCCAGGTGGCCACCGGCGGCGCGTTCGGCGGCAAGGAGGACATGAACGTCCAGTGCCACGCCGCGCTGCTCGCCCGCATGACGGGCAGGCCCGTGCGCGTGACGTTGACGCGCAAGGAGAGCATCCGCTTCCACCCCAAGCGGCATCCGATGTGGCTCGACTACACAGCAGGATGCGACGAGGAGGGTCGCCTTCTGGCCGTCCGCGCGCGCATCGTCGGCGACACCGGCGCCTACGCGAGCGTCGGGGACAAGGTGCTCGAACGCGCGGCCGGACACGCGTGCGGCGCATACCGCGTGCCGAACGTCGACGTGGAGGCGAAGGCCGTCTACACGAACAACCCGCCGTCCGGCGCCATGCGCGGCTTCGGCGTCAACCAGTCGAACTTCGCGATCGAGGGCATGCTCGACCGGCTCGCCGAGCGCGTCGGCATCGACGGCTGGGAGATCCGCTGGCGCAACGCCCTCGAGGTCGGCGACCGCTTTGGCACGGGGCAGAAGCTCGGACCGGGTGTCGGATTGAAGAAGACGTTGCTCGCCGTGCGAGACGCCTACCGCGAGGCTCCGTACGCCGGTATCGCCTGCGCCGCGAAGAACACCGGCATCGGCAACGGCGTCGTCGAGTACGGCGCGCGTCGTGCTCCGCCCGGAGCCGGACGGCTCGGTGACGCTCCACCACTCCTGGACCGAGATGGGTCAGGGCGTGCACACGGTGCTCCAGCAGATCACATGCGAGGAGCTCGACCTGCCGCCGGATCGCGTGCAGGTCGTCGTCGACACCGAGCGCGAGCTCGACACGGGCATCACCACCGCCTCCCGCGCGACCGTGCTCGGCGGCCGCGCCGTGATCGAGGCCGCGGGCGCGCTGAACGCTGCGCGGGGCGGCGGGCCGCTGGAGGAGCTCGCCGGACAGGAGTTCCCAGGCGAGTTCACGGTCGACTGGACGACGGCGATCGGCCCGGACGTCGACGAACCAGTCACCCACCTCGCATACGCCTGGGGAACGCAGGTCGTGATCCTCGACGACGAGGGACGGCTCGCGAAGGTCGTCGCTGCCCACGACGTAGGCAGGGCGATCAACCCCCTGCTTGTCGAGGGTCAGATCGAGGGCGGCGTGCACATGGGCCTCGGCCAGGCGCTCTCGGAGGAGTTCGTGGTCGAGGGCGGTGTGCCCGTGACGGAGACGCTCAAGTCGCTGCACATGATCCCGTCGACGGGGATGCCGGAGGTGGACTGCATCCTCGTCGAGGAGCCTCAACCCGAGGGGCCGTACGGCGCGAAAGGCGTCGGCGAAGCCTCGCTCGTCCCGACCGCCGGGGCCTGTGCCGGTGCCTTGTACGCGTTCGACGGCATCCGCCGGACACGCCTGCCGATGAAGGACTCGCCCGCTGCCCGCGCCGCTGTGCCGCATCTCGTCCGGGCGGGCGGCGAGAGATGATCGTCACCTCGCTCGACCCGGTGCGGCTCGCTGACGCCGACCTGTTCGTCGCGAACGGACGCATCGCGGCGCCGGGTGAGGGAGAGCGCGTCGACACGGACGACGCGCTCGTCATCCCCGGGAACGTCAACGCGCACACGCACCTCTACTCCGCTCTCGCGCGCGGCATGCCTTCGACGCTCGAGGCGCCGACGACGTTCCTCGAGATCCTCCAGCGCGTCTGGTGGCGGCTCGACCGTGCGCTCGACGAGGAGTCCATCCGCGTCTCGGCGCTCGTTGCCGGCACGGAGGCGCTCCTCGCCGGCACGACCACGGTGGTCGACCACCACTCGTCGCCGAACGCGATCGACGGATCGCTGGACGTGATCGAAGAGGCGCTCGCGTCACTCGGCATCCGCTCCGTCCTCTGCTATGAGGTCTCGGATCGCGACGGTGCCGACCGTGCCCGTCGAGGCATCGAGGAAAACCGGCGCTTTCTCGCGCGCGAGCTCCCGTTGTGCCGCGCCCTGTCCGGGGCGCACGCCTGCTTCACCCTCTCGCACGAGACGCTCGCGGCCTGCGCAGAGTTAGGCCCGCTCCACATCCACGCCGCGGAGGATCGCGTCGATCACCGCCCCGTCGCGCGCCTTGCAGAAGCGCAGGCGCTCGACGCCGGCACGCTGCTTGCACACTGCATCCACCTCGACGTCGACGAGCTCGAGCTCGTGCAGGAGACGAGTGCGACCGTCGCGCACAACGCCCGCTCGAACATGCACAACGGCGTCGGGCATGCAAACGTGCGCGCACTCGGAGCGCACGTCGCGCTCGGCACGGACGGCATCGGCGCGGACCTGTTCGAGGAGGCCCGCGCGGCGTATTTCCGGCTGCGCGAGGACGACGTCGAGGCGACGCTCGCTTGGCCGCTCGAGCGCGTCGCCGAGGGCGCGCGCTTCGTCGGCCGCATGTTCGGCGAGCCGCTGCTCGGCACGCTCGAGCCCGGCGCCCCGGCCGATCTCGTCGTCCTCGACTACGCAGCGCCAGGGCCGCTCGACGAGTCGAACCTTGCCGGGCACTGGCTCTTCGGGATCGGATCCCGCAACGTGCGCCACGTCATGGTCGCGGGCGACTGGGTCGTTTGGGATCGGGGGCTCGTGCACGTCGATCAGGAGCAGGTGGGAGCAGAGGCATGGATCGAGGCCGAGCGCCTCGGGCGACGCCTCGCCGGAATCCCGCCCCATGCGTTCGCGCCCGAGATGGTTCGCTCATGACACAGGTCGGCCTCTATCTCCAGGACAAGCACCCGATCCGTGACGGCATGCGCTACGCGCAGCTCGCCGAGCAGCGGGGCTTCGAGTCCGTCTGGCAGGCGGAAAGCCGGCTCGTGCGCGAGGCGACCGTGCCCATGGCGGCCTACGCCGCCGTGACGGACCGGATCGCCGTCGGTGCGGGCGTCGTCAACACGTGGACGCGCAACGTCGGCCTGCTCGCGGCGACGTTCTCGACCCTTGACGACCTCGCCCCCGGCCGCATCCGGCTCGGGTTGGGCGCCTGGTGGGAGCCACTCGCCACGAAGGTCGGCATCGATCGGCACCACCCGCTTCGAGCGATGCGGGAGACGGTCGAGGCGACGCGGCGGCTGCTGGCGATGGAGCGCGTCACGTACGACGGCGAGTTCGTCCACCTCGACGACGTCGAGATCGACATCGTCCACGGCGACCGTTCACCGAAGCACGTCCCGATCTACGTCGGCGCCACGGGCATGAAGATGATGGAGCTCGCCGGGGAGATCGGCGACGGCGTCCTCCTCAACTACCTCGTCGCGCCCGGCTACAACCGGCAGGCGATGGAGGCGCTCGCAACCGGCGCTGCGCGCTCCGGCCGCTCGCTCGACGACCTCGACCGCCCGCAGCTCGTCGTCTGCTCGCTCGACGAAGACCGCTCGCGCGCGCTCGACCGCGCCCGCGAGCTCGTCACGCAGTACCTCGGCCAGCAGCCGCACATCATGAAGGCGAGCGGCGTCGACCCGGCCCTCCTCGAGGAGATCGGGTGCGTGCTCACCTGGCCGGCGTCCGCCGAGGAGATCGAGCGGGCGAAGGCTCTCGTCCCCGACGACGTCGTGCAGCTGATCACTGCATCCGGAACGGCCGACGAGTGCCGTGCCAAGGTGCGTGACTACGTGGACGCCGGCTGCACGTGCCCTGTCCTCTACCCGCTCGGCGACGACGTGGAGGCGATGATCGATGCCTTCGCAGAAGGGAGGTTCTGACGATGACAACGCAGACGAAGGTCGACCGGAGGACGCTCACCGGTCGCGACTACATCGAGACGCTCGACTGGACGACGGCTGAGATCGACGAGGCGATCGCCGTTTCGCGCGAGCTCAAGGCGGCCTACAAGGAGCGTCGGCCGCACAAGCTGCTTCCCGACCGCACGCTCTTCATGCTCTTCCTCGACAAGTCGACGAGGACGCGCAACGCCTTCGAGGCGGGCATGACGCAGCTGGGCGGGCACGCGATCTTCCTCGACGCCGAGAAGACGCAGGTCGCGCACGGCGAGAGCCCGAAGGACATGGGGATCATCCTCTCGCGCTACGGGGACGGGCTCGCTATCCGCCACGACCTCGTCCCGTACGAGGGCAACGCGTGGATGCGGGAGATCGCGAAGTGGGCTGAGATCCCGATCATCAACCTGCAGTGCGACGTCGACCATCCGACGCAGACGCTCGCCGACCTGCAGACGCTGCGCGAGCACCGCGGCGAGGACCTGCGCGGGCTGCGCGTCGCGGTCACGTGGGCCTTCGCTCCGTCGTATGCGAAGCCGTTGTCGGTGCCACAGGGACTGGCGATGCTGCTGCCGCGGTTCGGCATGGACGTCGTCGTCGCACACCCGCCCGGTTGGGAGCTGATGCCCGAAGTCGTGGAGCGCGCGGAAGCCGCAGCGCACGAAGGCGGCGGCTCTGTCACGTACTGCAGCGACATGGACGAGGCCTTCGAGAACGCGGATGTCGTCTACCCGAAGTCATGGGGCCGCATCGACGCGTTCGCGGACGAGACGAAGGCGCTGGCCGAGTCGGCCGCCTACCGTGACTGGATCTGCGACGCACGCCGCATGGCGCTCGCGAAGCCCGGCGCGCTCTACATGCACTGCCTGCCGGCGGATCGCGGCACGGAGGTGACGGACGAGGTCATCGACGGCCCGCAGTCCGTCGTCTACGACGAGGCGGAGAACCGGATGCACACCGGCAAGGCGCTGTGCGCCCTGACGATGGGAGGCTACGAGGACTAGCGCGTCACGTTGCCGCGAGCGTCACGATCTCGAAACGATCCACGTCGATCAGGCCGAGGTCGGTGATCTTCAGCTTCGGGATCACGGACAGCGCGAGGAACGACAGCGTCAGGAACGGCGTGGCAACGGTGCAGCCGAGGTTCGCCGCCGCCTCGTTGCAGGCTCGGCTCGCATCTACCACCTCAGCGAGCGGAGCATCTGAGAGCAGGCCGGCGACGGGCAGCGGCAGCTCGGCCCTCACACCCTTCGACTCGACCGCGACGATGCCCCCGCCGATCTCCGCCAGCCGCTGAACCGCGCGCACCATGTCGCCGTCGTCAACGCCGACGACGACGATGTTGTGGGCGTCGTGAGCGACCGTCGAACCGAGCGCGCCACTCTTCAGCCCGAAGCCGCGCACGAGGCCGAGCCCGACTCGCCCCGTGCCGAGATGACGCTCGATGACGGCGATCTTGGCGAGGTCACGCGCCGGGTCTGCGACGACCTCGCCGTCGGTCATGGTCGGCTCCTCGATCAGCGCGTCGGTCACGACCTGATCGGGCACGAGCCCGATCACACGCGCAGAGCCGCCGGACCAGGGAATCCGGAAATCGCCCGCCGAGATCGGCTGCACGCGCACGGTGTGCTTCACCCACTCGGGCACGATCGCCTCGGGGATCTCCTCCACCACCGTTCCCGCCTTGAGCACGATGTCCGGCTGGAACGACTCGAGGTCGGGCAGGACGAGGAGATCGGCCTGGTAGCCGGGCGCGATCGCGCCGAGGTGATCGAGCCCGTGCCAGGTCGCCGGGTTGTGCGACGCGAGCATGAGGGCGTCCTCCGGCGCGATTCCCATGGCGACGGCCTTTCGCACCATCTGGTTGATGTGCCCCTGGTCGGCGATGTCCTCGGGGTCGCGGTCGTCCGTACAGAACGCCATCCGCGCCGTGCCGAACTCGGAGACGAGCGGCAGGAGCGCCTCGAGGTTCCGCGCCATCGACGCCTCGCGGATCAGCAGCCAGATTCCTGCCCGCAGCCGTTCCCGCCCCTCCTCGATCGTAAGCGCCTCGTGATCCGAGCGGATGCCCGCCGCGGCATAGGCGTTGAGCGCGTGGCCCATGACTCCCGGCGCGTGCCCGTCCGCGTGCTCGGCGCCCTCGAGCGCGAGCTTCGCGAGCTCGGCCGGATCGGCGGCGATCACGCCCGGGAAGTTCATCATCTCCGCGAGTCCGATCACCCGGCGCCGGCGGAGCAGGCCCTGGAGGTCGCCCGGCGTCAGCGGCCGCCGCGGCGACTCGAACCGGGAGGCCGGCACGCACGACGAGGCCATGAAGTACACGTCGAGGGGCAGATCGTCGCAGACGTCGAGCAGCCAGTGGATGCCGTCCGTGCCGAGGACGTTGGCGATCTCGTGCGGGTCGGCGACGACCGCCGTCGTGCCCATGGGAAGCACGAGGCGGGCGAACTCGTCGACGAGCAGCTTCGTCGACTCGAGGTGCATGTGCGCATCGATGAAGCCGGGGACGACGTACCGGCCCGAGACGTCGAGCGTCTCTTGTCCCTCGTACTCGCCGAGACCTGCCACGAAGCCGTCGCAGATGGCGATGCCCGCGTCGAGCCACTCGCGCGTGAACACGGAGAAGACGCGCCCGCCGCGAACGACGAGATCGGCCGGCTCGTCTCCACGCGCAACAGCGATGCGGCGTGCGAGGTCGGTCACAGGCCGACGATGTCGTCCGGCCGGACGGGAACGCGAGGCAGCTCGAGGCCGGTCGCGTCGCGGAGGGCCGCTGCAACCGCCGCCGTCGACACGACCGTCGGCGGCTCCCCGACACCCTTGACCCCGTAGGGGCTCGCCGGCTCGGGCTCCTCGACGAGCACGGCCTCGATCGGCGGCACGTCGAGCGCCGTCGGCAGGAGATAGTCGGTGAAGCTCGCGTTCCTGATCACGCCCTCTGTCGGTCTGAAGCTCCTCCATCAGCGCGAGGCCGATCCCCTGAGCGGTCCCGCCCTCGATCTGGCCGTGCACGGCGAGCGGG
This sequence comes from uncultured Actinomycetes bacterium, assembly GCA_963773055.1. Taxonomy (GTDB): domain Bacteria; phylum Actinomycetota; class Thermoleophilia; order Gaiellales; family Gaiellaceae; genus PALSA-612. The sequence goes on from CAVYZL010000006.1 coordinate 1,743,579, forward strand.
TTCATCGCCTTGCCGACGTCCTGGGCGGTGCCGATCCAGACGAGCCGCGTCAGTCCGAGCTCGACGTCGACCTCGGTCACGACCTTCATCGCCGCGCAGGCGAAGGCGACGTGCGCCCGCTCTCCGAGCACCTGCCCCGTCTCGGGATCGAGGGGAAAGGTCGGAATATGCCGGTACACGCGCTCGAGCTCGACGTCGCGTCCCGTCCGCGCGCGCTCCTCGAGCGCGTCGCGGCAGGCAAGGCGCACGGCGCCGGCCGCCATCCACGTCATCCGTGATGCAGAGGTCGAGCCCGCCGACTCGACACCCGACGTCGCCGGCAGGCTGACCTCGACGTCGTCGATACCGAGCTCCGTGCGCGCAACGAGCGCGATGACGTCGGTCACGCCCTGCCCGACCTCGGCCGCGGCACACCGCACCTCGGCCGCGAGCACGCCCGGCACCCGTTCGAAGAGGCGCACGCGGGCGGCCGTGTAGTCGTCGAAGCCCTCCGAGAAGCAGATGTTCTTGATACCGACGGCGAAGCCGACGCCGCGTCGAACGCCTTCGCCCCGAGTCGTGTTGCCGCTGCCCCCTGGCAGGCGAAGAGGATCCCGCGGCAACTCCTCGGCCTCCGGCGGCCGGAGCTCGGCGCACCGCTTGATGACCTCGGACGACGGGAAGCGAGCCGGTGATCACCTGCCCGGTCGGGAGCGCGTCGCCGGGCTCGAGCGCGTTGAGCAGCCTCAACTCGATCGGGTCGATGTCGAGCGCCGCGGCCAGCTTGTCCATCTGCGCCTCATAGGCGAAGCACGCCTGGACGGCTCCGAAGCCCCGCATGGCGCCGCTCGGCGGGTTGTTCGTGTACACGCATGTCCCCTCGATCTGCACGTTGTCCACCCGATAAGGGCCCGCCGCGAAGCACGCGGCGTTCGCAAGGACTGCGGTCGAGCTCGAGGCGTAGGCGCCACCGTCGAGCAGGATGCGGATGCGCACGCCGACGAGGCGGCCTTCGCGCGTCGCTCGGTGCTCGGCCCAGATCTTCGCGGGATGCCGATGGACGTGACCCGTGAAGGACTCCTCGCGGCCGTAGGCCATCTTGACGGGCCTGCTCGTGTGGAGCGCGAGCAGCGCGGCGTGGATCTGGATCGAGAGATCCTCACGTCCACCGAACGCACCGCCCACACCCGCTAGGTGGAGGCGGACCTGCTCGGGCCGCAGCCCGAGGCACGGGAAGATCTGGTCGCGGTCGACATGGAGCCACTGCGTCGCGACGTAGATGTCGACCCCGCCTTCGCCGTCGGGCACGGCCAACCCCGACTCCGTGCCGAGGAAGGCCTGATCCTGGGCGCCCGTCTCGTAGACGCCCGTCACCGACACGTCGCCTTCCGCGTCCGGGTCGCCGCGGCGGACGACGATCGAACGCACGACGTTCGGCCGGTCGTCCTCGAGATAACCGTGGGAGGCCGTCGGACGCTCGGGGTGGAGCGGCTCCTGCTCCGTCGCGCGCTCCGCGTCGAAGACCGGATCGAGGAGCGCGTACTCCACCTCGACCAGGTCGGCTGCTCGTCGCGCCTCCTCCGCGCTCTCCGCCGCGATGAGCGCTACCGGCTCGCCGAAGTAGCGGACGCGGTCGATCGCGAGCACCGGCTGGTCGGGAAACTCGAGGCCGTAGGACTTGCGGCCGGACACGTCGTCGTGCGTGAGCACGGCGTGGACACCCGGTGAGGAGAGCGCGGCGGAGATGTCGATCGCTCGGATCTCGGCATGCGCGTGCGGGCTCCGCACGGTGTGCCCGAACAGCATCCCGGGCTCTTCGAGATCGTTCGAGAAGACGAACTCCCCACGGACCTTGGGGACGGCGTCCGAGCGACCGATGCTCTCGCCGATGCGCCCCAGCTCGAGCTCCGTGGCCGGGTCTGCGGTTTGCGGCACTTCCGAGACAGCGCGCTTCACAGGCGCTCCGACGCGACCTTCACGGCCTCGATGATCCGCTGATAGCCGGTACAGCGGCAGATGTTCCCGGACAGCGCCTCGCGGATCTCGTCATCGGACGGGGCCGGGTTGTGCGCCAAGAGATCCGCCGCAGCGACGACGAAGCCGGGCGTGCAGAACCCGCACTGCACGGCGCCGGCGTCGACGAAAGCCTGTTGCACCGGATGCAGGGCGTCCGACGCGAGGCCCTCCACCGTCACTACGTCCTTCCCCTCGGCCTGGACCGCAAGGACGAGGCACGAACAGACGAGCTTTCCGTCCAGCAGCACCGAGCACGAGCCGCATTCGCCCTGCTCGCACGCGTTCTTCGAACCGGGAAGCCCGAGCCGCTCGCGGAGAGTGAAGAGCAAGCTCTCGCCAGGCCAGACGTCGCTCTCGCGCAATGCACCGTTGACCCGCACCGAGACCCTCATGCAGCGAGGCACCTCTCTGCGGCGCGGCGCGCAAGCACCGCGAGCGCGTGCCGGCGGTAGACAGCCGTCCCGCGCACGTCGTCGATCGGAGACGCTGCCGCCGCAACCGCCCCGCCGACGTCCCCGACCTCGTCGAGCGGAATCCGGACGAGACCGGGCACGGGCCCGGCAGACCCGAACGCCGCGCGGATCTCGCCCCGCTCGCGATCGACCGCGAGGGCGAGCGAGCACACCGCGATCACCATCGCGTTCCGCGGCCCCACCTTCATGAACGTCTGCGCGGATCCGGACGGCCGCACGAGCACTGCGGTGATCAGCTCGTCGTCGCGACGGGCATTCCGCTTTGGCCCGAGGAGGAAGTCGGGCAGAGCCAGGCGACGGATCCCGGAGATGCTCGCCAGCTCCACCTCTGCGTCCTCGACGAGGAGCGGGGGCAGCGCATCTCCGGCCGGCGACGCCGTGCCGAGATTCCCGCCGATCGTCCCTCGGTTGCGGATCTGCGGCGAGCCGACGGTCCTCGACGCCTCGGCGAGCGCCGGGAGCTCGTCGGCGAGCTCACCCCGCTCTGCCTCGGCATAGGTGAGCCCGGCCCCGAGGCGGAGCATGCCGTCGTCTCTCGTCCAGCCCGAGAGCTCGACGACGTCCCCGAGGTCGAGGATCGCGCGCGGACGGACACGGTCGAAGTTCAGCTCGACCATGACGTCCGTGCCGCCTCGGATCGCGAGCGCGTCCGGCCGCTCCGCGCGAATCCGAAGCGCCTCGTCGAGCGTTCGCGGCTGGAAGACGTCCACGGCGAAGTTCTACCGCTCTTCGCGTACGTAGGGCACGCCGAGAGCGGCAGGCGCTCCGAGCCGTCTCTTCGCGAAGCTCGTCGACACGATCACGAGCACGACGATCGTCATCACGTACGGGAGCGCATTGAGAAACTCAGGCGTGACGTGCACTTCGTGCGCCTGGAGCGCGAACGGGAGCGCCGCCAGCCCACCGAAGAGATAGGCGCCGACGAGGCAGAGCTCGGCCCGCCAGAAGGCGAAGATGACGAGCGCGATCGCGATCCACCCGGCTCCGCCGACGAGGACGTCTCCCGCCGTCCAGCCCGGGGTGATCGACAGGCTGAAGCAGGCTCCGGCGACGCCCGCAAGCGCGCCTCCGGCGAGGACATGGACGTACCGGTAGAGGTTGACGTTGATGCCCATGGCGTCCGCAGCTGCCGGCGCTTCGCCGACCGCGCGCACGTTGAGCCCCCACCGCGTACGCGCGAGGTAGAAGGCGATCCCAGCCGTCAGCGCCCACGATGCGTAGACGAGCGCCGACTGGTTGAAGAGGATCGGCCCGAGCACCCGCAGATCCTTGAGCCCGAAGACGTTGATGGCGCCGAACTGATGCGCCGGAGGAGAGTCTGCGAGGTGGACCTCGTTCCCGAAGTACGCGGACAGGCCGAGACCGCCGGCGAAGATCGTCAGCGCGAGCCCCGAGACGATCTGGCTCGCGCGCATCGTGATCGTGAGAAACGCATGGATCGCGGCCATCGCAGCTCCACCCACGCCCGCGGCCAGGACTGCGAACAGGAGCACCGCCGCATCCGAGCCGTGCACGCGCTGCGTAGCCCAGTAGCCCGTGGCTGCGCCGAACAGCATCATCCCCTCGACGCCGAGGTTGAGGACTCCGGAGCGTTCGGCGAGCAGCTCTCCGAGCGCCGCATACAGGAGCGGCGTGCCGTACTGCACGGCCTGCGCGAGCACGACGACGAGCAGTGCATTGTTCACGCTCATCCTGCGGGCTCCGGCGTGGCTGCTTCGCCTCGAGCATGGCGCGTGAAACGCAGGCGGTAGCGAATGAACAGCTCTCCGCCGAGAGCACAGAAGAGGATGATCCCCTGCATCACGCCGACGAGCCCCGACGGGAAGTCAGGCCCCTGGAGGAACGAGCCCGCGTTCAGCAGCCCGCCGATCAGGACTGCGACGACGCACACGGCGAAGGGGTTGTAGCGGGCCAGGGCGGCGACGACGATCCCCGTGTAGCCGAATGCCGCAGCCTGGAGGCCGCTCGGGCTGCCGTCGAGCGTGTGCGCGAACTCCCCGATCTGACTCGCTCCGCCGAGCCCGGCGACCGCACCCGACAACGCCATGACCGCGAGGATCTTCTGCCGGGTCCGCATCCCCGCATACCGCGCGGCGCGCGGCGAGTCGGCGATCACGCTCACCTCGAAGCCGAAGCGCGTGCGCGAGTAGAGGATCCAGATCACCGTCGCGGCGGCGAGCCCGATCAGGAATCCGAGCGGCACGACGACCGACGAGCCGAACGCGTACCAGTTCGATGCGTCAGGCATCGGCTTCCCCTGCGGAAAGGACCGCGCCTGGAGCGAAGAGGTGTCGCGCCAGTAGGACGAGCTATCGAAGATGAGGTACGTGAGCAGGTAGCCCGCGACGTAGTTGAGCATCAGCGAGGTGATGATCTCGTTCGTGTTCGCGAACGCCCGTAGGACGCCGGGAATCAGCCCCCAGAGGCCACCGAGCAGGCCAGCCGCGACACACATCGAGACGACGTAGAGCGGCGTCGAGACGACGCCGTGGTCGCCGAGCTTCAGCGCGATCCACGCGGCGCCGACCGCGCCGAGATAGAGCTGACCTTCGGCGCCGATATTGAACAGCTGCATCCGGAACGCGGCGGCGGCCGCAAGACCTGTGAACAGGATCGGCGTCGCCGAGACGAGCGTGTAGGTCAGCGCGCCGTGGCCCGTGAAGCCGGCGTCCACGATGTCGTGGAACGTCGACCCTGGGTCGTGGCCGGTCGCCGCGAGGACGACCGCCATGATCCCGAACGCGACCGCGAGCGAGCCCAGCGGAACCGCGACGGACAACCACCACGGCTGCTCGAGCCTGCGCTCGAGCCTCACGCGTCTGCCCGCCCGCCGGCCATGAGGTAGCCGAGCTCCTCGACCGTCGCCGAAGCGGCCGCCACCTCGCCGACGACGCGCCCTTCGTACATGACCACGAGCCGGTCGGCAAGAGCAAGCGCCTCGTCGAGGTCTTCGCTGACGAGCAGGACGGCCACACCGTCGGCCGCCGCCTGCCAGAGATAGGCGTGCACGGTCTCGATGGCGCCCACGTCCAGCCCGCGCGTCGGCTGCGCGGCGATCAGCACCTTCGGATCGCCGTCGAACTCGCGGCCGAGCACCAGCTTCTGGAGGTTGCCGCCGGAGAGGTTCCGTGCCGGCGTGTCTGGCCCGGGGGCCTTGACGTCGTACCGTTTCATCAGCGAGCGTGCGTGCTCCTTGATCCGCCCGAGCGCGAGGAACGGGCCGCGCGAGGCGGGCGAGGAGCGGTACGACTTCAGGACGGCGTTCCGCGAGATGCTGATCGAGGGCGCTAGCCCGGTTCCAAGCCGATCCTCGGGAACATGCGCGACGCCCGCCGCGATCGCCTGGCGGGGATCCCCGCGCCGCAGAGTCCGCTCGCCTACGCGAATCGTCCCGGCCGACGGCGCCCGCATCCCCGAGATCGCCTCCGCTAGCTCTCGCTGGCCGTTGCCGGCTACCCCGACGATCGCCACGATCTCGCCGGCATGGACGCGGAGCGAGACATGGCTGAGCGCCTCGCCGCCGCGATCGTCATCCGCCGACAGGTCTTCGACCGAGAGCGCCACGTCATCGCGATGGGGCGCCGAGCGCTCGTGCCTCGCAGCAGCATCCACCTCGTGCCCGACCATGAGCGCGGCGAGAGACCGGGGCGTCGCGGACACGGTGTCGACCGTCGTCACCGTCTTGCCGCCACGAAGCACCGTCACCCGATCCGCGACCGCCATCACCTCGTGGAGCTTGTGTGAGATGAAGATCACCGTCTTGCCGTCGGCCGCCATCGCGCGCAGCGTTTCGAACAGCGCGTCCGCCTCATGCGGCGTGAGCACCGCGGTCGGCTCGTCCAGGATCAGGATCCGCGCCTCGCGGTAGAGCGCCTTCAGGATCTCCACCCGCTGCTGCTCGCCGACGGACAGCTGCCAGATCCGCGCCGTCGGATCGACGCCGAGCCCGTAGCGGCCGCAGAGACCCGCGACGGCGCTCTCGATCCTTCCGTGACGGACGAGCATCGACCTGCCCTCTGCCCGGTGATCGCCGAGAACGACGTTCTCGGCCACGGTGAACGGCGCAACGAGCCGGAAGTGCTGGTGCACCATGCAGATCCCCGCGACGAGGGCGTCTCGCGGGGACTGAAACTGCACAGGCTCGCCGTAGAGCTCGATGCTCCCCTCATCCGGGCGATAGAGGCCTGTGAGGATGTTCGACAGGGTTGTCTTCCCGGCGCCGTTCTCTCCGAGGAGCGCGTGCACCTCACCGGCGGCGGCTTCGAAGGTCACGTCGTCGTTCGCGACCACGCCGGGGAACCGCTTGCAGATTCCGACCATGCGGACGGCCGGAGGAGGAGAGGCGCCGGAGGGACCGGCGCCTCTTTCTCTCACGTCACCGAGCGGGGCAGCTTCCCCCACCGGGCTCAACCAGGAGGCTGGACCGAGGAGACTTTCCCGATCACGCCCTTGACGAGCCACTGCATCGAGTAGAGGTCGGGCAGCACCTTGAGCTTCTTGCCCTTCGGCACCATCAGCTTGCCCTTCTGGTCGTACAGCGGGCCCTGGAAGACGCTGAACTTGCCGGACATGATCGCCTTGCGCTTCGCAGCGATCGCGGCCTTCGTCTTCGCCGACACCTTCGGCCCGTACGGTGCGATGCTCGTGAAGCCGTCGTTCATCGTGCCGTAGTAGAAGCCGGGCTTCCAGGTGCCGTTGATCGCCGCCTTGACGCGTCGGAGGTAGTACGGGCCCCAGTTGTAGACCGCCGCCGTCAGCCACTGCTTCGGAGCCGACGTCTGCGCGTTCGAGTCGTAGCCCGCCCAGGGGATCGCCGTGCTTCTCCGCGTAGACGCCCGTCGCGTCGCTGTCGACGTTCTGGCCGAGCACGTCGACGCCGGACTTGACGAGGTTCTCAGCCGCTTGCGTCTCCTTCGGCGGCGAGTACCACGCGTTCGTCCAGATCAGCTTCACCCTCGCGCCGGGGTGCGTGGCCTGGGCGCCGAGGGTGAACGCGTTGATGTGGCGGACCACCTCAGGCGTGCCGAACGGTGCGGTGTAGCCGATCAGCCCCTTCTTGCTCGCGGCGCCGGCCGCCATCCCGGACAGGTAGATCGTGTCCTCGCCTGCCCCGAAGTACTGAGACTGGTTCTTCTTGATCTGCGTGCCCGTCGCCTCCTCGAACTTGACGTCCGGGTACTTGGCGTACAGCTGCCCGTTGACGCCGTTCGAGAAGTTGCCGAACGAGCAGCCGAAGATCATCTTGTAGCCGTCGCGGACGAGGCCGGCGACGACCTGCGGGATCTGCGCGTTCGAGAAGATGTTCTCCTTGTACGTCGTCTGGACCCGCGAGCCCAGCTTCTTCATCACGTACAGCCGCCCCGCGTCGTGTGCCTGCGACCAGCCGTGGTCGTTGTGCGGGCCCGGATAGATCCACGCAACCTTGTATGGATCGGCATTCCTGCTCGAACCGGCGGCGGAGGCGAAGATCATCCCCAGCGCCGCTACGCCGACCACGAGCGTCCAGACCGCGATGCGCTTCCTGTGCATGCTCACCCTCCCGTCGGCCACCAAATAGAGGTCCGACTATATGCCAGTAGTAGGGTCGGAAGCGAGGGTGCGACGGCTACTGAAAAACGGGTGGGTCGTGACGATGGACGACGCCGGATCCGAGCATCCGGACGGGTGGGTGCTCGTCGAGGACGGGGTCGTTGCAGAGGTCGGCAACGGCGAGCCGCCGGCGGCGGACGAGGTCGACGATCTCGGCGGCGCCGTCGTCACGCCGGGCCTCGTCAACACCCACCACCACCTGTTCCAGACGCTCACGCGGGCACGAGCGCAGGAGGCGGATCTCTTCACCTGGCTCCGCGAGCTCTATCCGCTCTGGGCGAGGCTCGACGCCGAGGCCGAGTACGCCGCCGCGCGCACGGGCATCGCGGAGCTCGCGCTCTCCGGCTGCTCGACCGTCTTCGACCACCACTACGTCTTCCCGCGCGGGCAGGACGGCGTGCTCGAGGCCGAGGTGCAGGCGGCGTCGGAGCTCGGCGTCCGCATCGTCGCCTCCCGAGGATCGATGGATCTCGGCGAGTCGGACGGAGGCCTGCCGCCGGACTCGGTCGTCGAGGAGCTCGACGCCGTGCTCGCGGACACCGAGCGGCTCGCGACGACGGTGCACGACGCGGGAGCAGGCGCGATGGTGCAGATCGCGGTGGCGCCTTGCTCGCCGTTTTCCGTCACGAAGCGGCTGATGACCGAGTCGGCGGATCTGGCGCGTCGCCACGGCCTCCGACTGCACACGCATCTCGCGGAGACGGTGGAGGAGGATGCCTACTGCCGCGAACTGTTCGGCTGCACGCCCGTCGAGTACCTGGAGGAGCTCGGCTGGACGGCCTCGGACGTCTGGTGCGCGCATTGCGTCCATCTCTCCGACGCGGACGTCGCACAGTTCGGGCGGGAGGGAATCGGCGTCGCGCACTGCCCGACCTCGAACCTCCGGCTCGGGGCAGGAGTCGCGCCGGTCCGCGCGCTCCTCGACGCCGGGGCGCCCGTCGGGCTCGGCGTCGACGGATCCGCGTCGAACGAGCGCTCTGACCTGCTCTTCGACGTCAAGCAGGCGCTGCTCGTCGCGCGCGGCCGCGGTGGTCCCGCGGCGTTGACCTGCCGGGAAGCGCTTCGCATCGGAACACGAGGCGGCGCCGACGTGCTCGGCCGCACGGACATCGGCTCGATCGAGCCCGGCAAGTGCGCCGATCTCGCGATCTGGCGGACGGACGGGCTCGAGCTCGGAGGAGCCGAGGATCCCGTCGCCGGGCTCGTGCTGTCGGCGCCGCATCGGGTCGACCGGTTGATCGTCGGCGGCGACGACGTCGTCCGTGACGGCCACCTCGTGCAACGCGGACGAGGACGAGATCGCTCGCGAGCACCGTCTCCAGGCACAGAGGCTGACGCCGGCGTGACGCGCGCAGCCGTCGTCACCGGCGTCAGCCGGCGAAACGGGATCGGCTTCGCCGTTGCTCGACGGCTGCTCGAGGCCGGAAACGGTGTGCTCGTTCACTCGTGGGCGGCCGAGGACGAGCGCCCGGATCCCGGTGGGCTGGAGGCGGTGCTCGCCGAGCTCGAGCAGGTCGGCGGCCCGGTTGCGCACATCGACGCGGACTTCGAGGATCCCGAGGCGCCCGCGAGGGTGATGGAAGCCGCGCGGGAGGCTCTGACCCATGTCGACATCCTCGTCGTCAACCACACGCTGAGCCGGCTCGGCGCCCTCGATGAGCTCACGGCCAAAGACATCGACGCCCACCTGCAGGTGAACGTTCGCGCCTCGCTGTTGCTCGTGAAGGACTTCGCCGCGCAGCACGATGGACGTCCTGGCGGCCGGGTTGTCCTGCTGACGTCCGGACAGCATCTGGGGCCGATGTGGTCGGAAGTTGCGTACGCAGCGTCAAAAGGAGCCTTGCACCAGATCACGAGGACGCTTTCCGACACGCTCATCGGCCGAGGGATCACGGTCAACGCGGTCAATCCCGGCCCGACCGATACCGGTTGGGCCGCCGGGTTGGATGCGAGCCGGTTCCCGCTCGGCCGCTGGGGGCAGCCCGACGACGCTGCTCGCCTGATTGCCTGGCTCTGCTCCGACGAAGGGGAGTGGGTCACGGGCCAGGTGATCGACTCGGAAGGCGGCTTTCGTCGCTGGGGCTGACGTGAGATCCTCCGTCACGTGATCTCCACGCACGTCCTCGACACGGAACGCGGCGAGCCGGCGGCCGGGATCATCGTCGAGCTCTTCCGCGGCGACACGCTGCTGATGGCCGCGCAGACCGATGCCGACGGCCGGGTGACCGAGCTCGCGCCGGACGGGATCGAAGAGGGGACCTACCGGCTCGTCTTCCATCCGCCGTCGACGTTCTTCCGCCGCGTCGAGCTCGAGGTCGCGATCGACGATCCCGACCGCCACTACCACGTGCCGCTTCTCGTCTCGCCGTACGCGTGCGCGAGCTACCGCGGAAGCTGACGGTCGAGGAGCTCGCCGAGCTCTTCGAAGGACAGACGAGACTCGTCGAGCGGCTCGCAGAGATCGACGACCCGTTCGGCCACGCTGACTCCGCGATCGCAGAGCTGACGGAGGCGGAGAAGCTCGAGGCGCTCGCAGCGCATCCCGCGATCGGCCAGCGAACCGGGCTCTCGGCGCGAAGCACGGCCGAGCAAGGGTCGGACGACGATCCGGAGGTGCTGGCCCAGCTCGCCGAGCTGAACGAGCGCTTACGAGAGGAGGTTCGGCTTCCGCTTCGTCGTCTTCGTCAACGGCCGGCCTCGACGCGACATCATCCCGGTGCTCCAGGAACGTCTCGACCGACCACGTGACTTGGAGCTCGACAGGGCGATGGCAGAGCTCGTTGCGATCGCTGCCGACCGCTGGAGGCACGGATGACCGTCGCCGTCGATCCGTACCTGATCGACTGGCTCGACTTCCTCCTCCGCTGGCTCCACGTGATCGCGGGGATCGTCTGGATCGGGACGTCGTTCTACTTCGTCGCGCTCGACAACCACCTCCACGAGCCGGCGCGGCCCGGGGACGTCGAGGCCGGCGTCGGCGGCGAGGCGTGGGAGGTGCACGGCGGCGGCTTCTATCTCGTCCAGAAGTTCAAGGTCGCGCCGAAGACGCTCCCGGAGCCGCTCTACTGGTTCAAGTGGGAGGCCTACACGACGTGGCTCTCGGGCTTCGCGCTCATGTGTGTCCTCTACTACGTCGACGCCGACGTCAACCTCGTCCAGTCGAGCCTCGGCGAGACGTGGGGCATTGTGCTCTCGATCGCACTCCTGGCCATCGCCTGGCTCGTTTACGACGCGCTCTGCCGCGTGCTCCGGAACGAGCTCGTCCTCGCAGCCGTCCTCATCGCGCTCACGACAGTCACCGCCTACGGGCTCAGCCTCGTCTACACGGACCGCGCTGTCTGGCTCCAGCTCGGGGCGATGCTCGGCACGATCATGGTCGCGAACGTCTTCTTCGTGGTCATCCCGGCCCACTGGGAGCTGATCAGGGCGAAGGAGGCGGGTCGCCAGCCCGACCCGGCGGCCGGGATCCGCGGCAAGCAGCGCTCGGTCCACAACAACTACTTCACGCTTCCCGTGCTGATCGCGATGCTCGGCGGCCACTTCGCAGTCGCCTACGGGAACGCGGACGGCTGGCTCGTCCTCGTCTTCCTGATGGTGATCGGCGCGTGGATCCGCCTCTTCTTCAACCTGCGCCACGCAGGTCGGACGCACTGGTGGATGCCGGTCGCAGCCGCGGCCGCGCTCGCCGGCATCGCGATCTGGATCCGCCCGCCCGACGCAGGCGGCTCCACGGCCGGGCCTGCCGTGACGATCGCGGAGGTGCAGACGATCGTCCAGAACCGCTGCCTCGCGTGCCACGCCGGCGCCACGGCGCCGAAGGGCATCCGCCTCGAGACCGCGGACGAGATCGCCGCCGAGGTCGACATGATCGAGAAGGTCGCCGTGCTGACGAAGGTGATGCCGCTCGGGAACGCGACGCACATGACCGACGCGGAGCGGCAGCTCCTCGGCCGCTGGATCCGGCAGGGCGCGCCCACGAAGTAGGCTGCCGCCGATGCTGAGGATCACCGTCGCGGGGTTCGAGCTGACCGCGCGCCTCGAGGAGGAGCGAGCGCCGCAGACGGTCGCCGCCTTCCGCCGGCTGCTCCCGCTCGACTCGCAGCTGATCCAGGCGCGCTGGTCGGGTCAGGCTGCCTGGATCCCTTTCGGCGACCTCGACCTCGGGATCGGGTTCGAGGACCCGACGAGCTATCCCGGGCCAGGTGAGCTGCTGATCTACCCTGGCGGCGTCAGCGAGACGGAGATCCTCTTCCCGTACGGCCAGACCTGCTTCGCGAGCAAGGCGGGCCAGCTCGCAGGCAACCACTTCGCCACCGTTGTCGAAGGCCGCGATCATCTCGAGGAGATCGGCCGGCGCGTGCTCTGGGAAGGCGCGCAACCGATCCGTTTCGTCGAGGCATGACGCCCGGGCTCGTCCACTGGGACGACGTCGAGCCGCGAGACCTCCGCCGCGGCCCGATGCAGCTCGACCGCATCGACCTCGGTCACGCGGCCGGCACGAAGCGCGTCGGCGTCGCGCGCCTCCGGATCGATCCGGGCGGACGCTCCTCCCCCGTCCACGTCGAGCTCGACGAGGAGGAGATCTTCTACGTGCTCGCAGGCTCCGGGCTCTCGTGGCAGGACGGCAAGACATACGAGGTGCGTGTGGGCGACACGATCGTCCACCGCGTCGCCGCGGAGGATCACACGCTGATCGCAGGGCCCGATGGGCTCGACGTCCTCGCCTTCGGCGAGCGAACGAACGCCACCGCCTCCTACCTCACGCGTGCGGGCGTTCTACGCATGGACGCGACGGTGAAGGTCGCCGAGGAGCGCCATCCCTGGGACCTCGAAGCGGACGCGGGAGACCTCGAGCTGCCGGAACCGAGCCCCCGTCCCCCGAACGTCGTCCACCGAGACGCGATCGAGAGCGAGTTCGACGGCATGTACTGGGACCTGGCGACGCCCGCGGGGTCGGAACGAACGGGCCTGAACTACATCGCGCTGCGGCCTGGAGCAGAGGGTGCGCCGCCGCACTGCCACTCGCTCGAAGAGGAGATCTTCATTGTGCTCGACGGCGTGGGCGTGCTCGAGCTCTGGCCGACGCCGGGCGCGCTGCGCCTGCGCCCGGACGCGGAGAAGGAGGTGCACCGACTACGCGCGGGTCATGTCGTGTCGCGCCCTGCGGCGACGCGGGTCGCGCACTCCTTCCGGGCCGAAGACGAGACGTTCACCTTCCTCGCCTACGGCACTCGAGAGCCCAACGACATCGCCTACTACCCGCGCTCGAACAAGATCAACTTCCGGGGCGTCGGCGTCATCGCACGCCTGGAGAATCTCGACTACTTCGACGGCGAGCCGACCTAGGCCCGTAGGCAAAGCACCGGCTCACGAGAGCCGCTCGAGGGCGCCGGTGAGCACCCCGATCGCGAGCGTGATGTCCTCGCCGGACGAGAGCTCGTCCGGCGAGTGGCTCACGCCGCCGTTCAGGCTGCGGACGAACAGCATTCCCGCGTCGACGCCGGCGGCGGCGAGGATCCCGGCGTCGTGACCGGCGCCCGAGGGCAGCTCGACGATGGGCAGGCCCTGTTCCTCGATCACCGCCTTCAGCGCCGCCTGGGCTCCCGCTCCGAGCGCGACGGGCTCTGTGCGCGTCTTCGGCTCGAAGCCGATCGCTGCGATCAGCTCGTCGAGGCTCGCTGCGTCGGCCGCGCGCGCGTCGATCGAGATGCGCGCGCGGCCCGGGACGACGTTGGCGCCGCCCGGCTCGACCTCGATCTGCCCGACGGTCGCCACGGCGCCAGGAATGGCTCGTGCGGCGTCGCGGATCCGGAGTACGGCGGCGGCCGCCTCGACGAGAGCGTCGTCTCGCTCCGCCATCGGCGTCGTCCCCGCGTGACCCGCGCTCCCCTCGAAGACAAGCTCGCCGTGGGCGTAGCCGACGATCGCGGTAACGATGCCGAGCGGCGCGCCTGCTGCTGCGAGCACAGGCCCCTGTTCGATGTGGAGCTCGAGGAACGCCGCCGGCAGCTCGCTCTCCTCGCAAAGTGCGTGGCTGCCGACGCAGCCGACCTCCTCCCCGCGAAAGACGGCGACCGTGCCGCGCCCGGCTTTCGTCACCGCCTCGATCGCCGCGACCACGCCGAGCGCGCCGTCGAATCTCCCGCCCTGAGGGACGGAGTCGAGGTGTGACCCGACCCAGATCTCGTCGCGCGAGCCCGACCGCCCGAGGAGGTTGCCGTGGGCGTCCGCTTCGACCGCGAGTCCAGCCTCGCTGAGCCAGCCGGCAGCCAGCTCGTGCGCCGCATCCTCGCCCGGACCGGGATGAGGGCGATTCGCGCCGGGTCCGCCGCCGATCACGTAGAGCTCCTCGAGCCGGCCGGCGACGCGCGACGCGCTCATCGGCCGGAATCTATCCGGCGGGCTAAGGCGCGGGCGCGATCGTGAGCAGGCTCGAGTCCGTCCACGGCCCGCCCGCCCGCTTGGCGAGATCGGCGAAGGTTGCGCGGCCGAGGATCTCGATCGTCGCGTCGCGCACCTCCTCCCACACCTCGCGCAGCGTGCAGCCGACCGTCATCGGGCAAGGCTCCGGGGAATGCCGCGTCGCGCAGCTGATCGGCGCGAGCTGCCCCTGGAACAGCCGGACGATCCGCTCGAGCGTGATCTCCTCCGGCTGCTTGTTCAGGCGGTAGCCACCGCTCGGGCCGCGTTCGGAGCGGACGATGCCGGCCGTCCTCATCGTCGGCATCACCTGCTCGAGCACGGACTGCGGCACGGCAGTCCTGCGTGCAAGCTCCTCGAGCTTCAACGGTCCGCCCCCTTCTAGGGCGAGCGCGAGCACCGCTCTTGTCGCGTAATCAGTCCTCCGGGACACCCACATACGTCACCTCGTTGTCGGGTCGGGCTTGACATGAGATCAGAACAACCTCTAAGTTGCAGACTTATTCGTAAAGTTTACTTTGTTTGTAAACAATACAGAGAGGACTAAGGATGCGCACATCGCCCAGGATCCATCGGTCTCGTCGCGGCGGCCCTTGCCGCCATCGGCGTCGCAGTCGCCCTGGCGCCGGCCGGGGCCGCGCGCGTCAACTCGACGCAGCTCAGCCTCGTCGCCTACTCCACGCCCCGCGCCGCGTACGGCCAGCTCGATCCCCGCGTTCCAGAAGACCGGGGCTGGGAAGGACGTGAGCTTCACGCAGTCGTACGGTGCTTCGGGCGACCAGGCGCGCGCCGTGGCCGCCGGGCTGAAGGCGGACGTCGTGAATCTCTCGCTCGCGCCCGACGTCGACGACCTCGTGAAGGCGAACATCGTCTTCAAGGGCTGGAAGAAGAAGCCGTACCACGGCATGGTCACGGACTCCACCGTCGTCTTCGTCCTCCGCGACGGGAACCCGAAGCACATCAAGACGTGGACCGACCTCTTGAAGCCGGGCGTCCAGATCGTGACGCCCAATCCCTTCACGTCGGGCGGCGCCCGCTGGAACATCATGGCCGCGTACGGCGCGTGGCGTCGCGAGCGGAAGACGGACAAGCAGGCGCAGGCGAACCTCCTGAAGATGTTCAAGAACGTCGTCGTCCAGGACAAGAGCGCACGGGACGCACTGAACACATTCCTCGCCGGCAAGGGCGACGTCATGCTCGCGTACGAGAGCGAGGCGCTGCTCGCGAAGGCAGCCGGCCAGCCGGTCCAGTTCATCATCCCGCGTTCGACGATCCTGATCGAGAACCCGATCGCGGTGACACGGACGACGGAGGCCGCCACCGCGGCGAACGCGTTCGCGAAGTTCCTCATCACCCCCGCCGCCCAGCAGATCTGGGCGAACAACGGCTACCGACCGGTCGTGCCGAACGTCCTCAAGGCGAACAGGAAGAAGTTCCCGGCCCGGCCGAACATGTTCACCATCGACTCGCCGTCGATCGGAGGCTGGGCGAAGGCGCAGAAGCGCTTCTTCGACCCCGACACGGGAATCATGGCGCGCATCGAGAAGCAGGTCGGTGGCGGCACCGGCTGAGACGCTCGCGGCACCGGCGGCGCGTCGCGGGTCGCACTCGAGGGACAGGACCGCAACGGCCCTGTCCCTCGGCTTTGTCACGACCTTTCTCTCGATCCTCGTCCTGCTGCCGATGGCGGCGCTCGTCTGGAAAGCGACTAGCGAGGGCTCGCAGTCGTTCTGGGACGCGATCTCGAACCCGCAGGCGGTCGCCGCGCTCAAGCTCACGCTCGTCGCCTCGGTTCTCGTGGCGCTCCTGAACGCCGTGCTCGGGACGCTGACCGCGTGGGTGCTCGTCCGTGACGAGTTCCGCGGCAAGAGCGTGGTCAACGCCGTCATCGACCTCCCGTTCGCCCTGCCGACGATCGTCGCGGGACTGACGCTGCTCGCGCTCTACGGGCCGAAGTCGCCGATCGGTATCGACGTCGCGTACACGCGGTCGGCGATCGCGCTCTGCCTGCTCTTCGTGACGCTTCCGTTCGTGGTCAGAACCGTGCAGCCCCTGCTGATCGAGATCGATCCCGAGCTCGAGCAGGCCGCGCACTCCCTCGGCGCCGGCGGCTGGACGACGTTCCGCAGGATCATCCTGCCCTCGATCCTGCCCGGGATCCTTGTCCGGTGTCGCCCTCGCGTTCGCGAAGGCGGTGGGCGAGTTCGGATCGCTGGTGATCATCACGGGCAACCTCCCCTTCAAGACGGAGGTCTCGTCCGTCTACATCTTCGGGCGGATCGAGAGTGGCGACTCCGCCGGCCGCGGCCGCCGTGGCGGTCGTGCTGCTCGCGATCTCGTTCCTCGCGCTCCTCGCCATCGGCGGCGTCCGGCACTTCGCAACGAGGCACGACCGGTGACGAGGCTGGCGCTCCGAGGCACCGCGCTCCTCTACCTCGTCGCGATCCTCGCCGGCCCGCTCGCGATCGTCTTCTGGCGGACGTTCCAGGGCGGGCTCGGGCCGGTGTGGGACACGCTTTCCGAGCCGGACACGGTCCATGCGTTCAAGCTCACGCTCGTCATCACGGCGATCGCCGTGCCCGTGAACACCGTGTTCGGGATCGTCTGCGCGCTCGCCATCGTCCGCCGCACGTTCCGCGGCAAGAGCGTGCTCAGCGCCTTCATCGATCTTCCGCTCGCGCTCTCACCGGTCGTCGTCGGCCTCTCGCTCTACCTCCTCTATGGCCAGAACGGCTGGCTCGGCGGCTGGCTCGACGACCACGGCATCCAGGTGCTCTTCGCGCTGCCGTCGATGGTGATCGCGACCATCTTCGTCTCCCTGCCGTTCGTCGCTCGCGAGGTGATCCCGACGCTCCAGGAGGTCGGCAACGAGCAAGAGCAGGCAGCGAGCACGCTCGGGGCGAGCGGCTGGAAGACGTTCTGGCGGATCACGCTGCCCTCGATCCGCTGGGCGGTCGCGTACGGCGTCATCCTCACGACCGCGCGCTGCCTCGGGGAGTACGGCGCAGTCGCGGTCGTCTCGGGCCGGATCCAGGGCCAGACGGAGACGGCGACGCTCCGCATCCAGGACGCCTACGAGAATTTCAACCTTGCCGGCGCGTATGCGATCTCGATCGTGCTCGCGCTGATCGCGATCCTCGTCCTCGTCGCGATGACGGCGATCCGGCCGAGAGAGCACGCGAACTGATGTCGATCCAGGCGCAGCGCATCACCAAGCGGTTCGGCGACTTCGTCGCGCTCGACGACGTCTCGCTCGACGTCGACTCTGGCTCCCTGACGGCGCTCCTCGGACCAAGCGGATCCGGCAAGTCGACGCTGCTTCGGATCGTCGCCGGGCTTGAGACGCCGGATGCCGGCGACGTCGTGCTTGCGGGCAGGAACGCGACGAACCTCTCGCCTCAGAAGCGGAACGTCGGCTTCGTCTTCCAGCACTACGCAGCGTTCAAGCACATGACGGTCGCGAAGAACATCGCGT
Organism: uncultured Actinomycetes bacterium; assembly: GCA_963773055.1. GTDB lineage: Bacteria > Actinomycetota > Thermoleophilia > Gaiellales > Gaiellaceae > PALSA-612. Next base: position 1,761,531 of record CAVYZL010000006.1, read on the forward strand.
TCGGGCTCGAGGTGCGGAAACGGCCGAAAGCCGAGGTCCGCGATCGCGTCGACGAGCTGCTCAGCCTCGTCCAGCTCGACGGGCTCGGCGATCGCTACCCCGCGCAGCTCTCCGGCGGCCAGCGGCAGCGCATGGGCCTCGCCCGTGCGCTCGCGCCGGAGCCGGAGGTGCTGCTCCTCGACGAGCCGTTCGGCGCGCTCGACGCACGCGTGCGTGCGGAGCTCCGCGACTGGCTCCGCCAGCTCCACGACATCGTGCACGTGACGACCGTCTTCGTCACGCACGACCAGGAGGAGGCGATGGAGGTCGCCGACCAGATCGCCGTCTTGAACAACGGGCGGATCGAGCAGGTCGGGTCGCCGCGCGAGCTCTACGACAACCCGAAGACGGAGTTCGTGATGCGCTTCGTCGGGGACGCGAACGACGTCGGCGGCAGGCTGATCCGCCCGCACGAGGTCGAGATCCTCGAGGAGCCGGACGAGGGCTCCACGCCCGCGATGGTCGTCCGCATGACTGTGCTCGGCCGTGAGGCGAAGGTCGAGCTGCATACGGACGACGGCGGCGAGGCCGTCGCTCTCGTCCCGCGTTCCCGATTCGACGAGCTCGAGCTCTGGCGCGGCCAGACCGTCTGGCTCAGAGGGCGCCGTGAGCGGATCTTCAGCGCGCGTGCTTGACGAAGAGAACGGCCCGCTCGTCGTGAGCCACCGTCTTCCATCCGGCGGTGTGCTCGAGTCGGCGGGCCGCGTCGCTGTCCTTCGTGACGAGTGCGACGGCGAACAGCCGGAGCAGCAGATCGCCTGAGGAGCGACCCGCGCTCCAGTCGAGGTAGTTGCGCTGGTCGGGCTTCGGGAAGGCATCGAGCGGATTCGCGATCCACACCCGCTTTCCGTCGACCGCCAGCGCTTCGGCGTTCAGGTCGTCGGCGAGGATCGGCGCGCCGTGCGCGGCCGCCGCGGCCTTCGCGCGAAGCTCTACGCTCGCCGCCGACGGCACAGGGGTCTTGACGAGCCCGAGCGCGAGCAGGCACACGAAGACGGCTGCCACCGCCGCGGTCAGCTTCGCCGGGAGCCGGATCCGCCACTCGCGAGAGCCCGTCAGCCAGCGGCCCGCGGGCGTCGCGAGAAAGATCACGAGCCAAACGCCGTTACGCGCCGACTGAACCGTCAGCGCTGCGAGCCCCGCGATCGCGACGAGCTCCCAGAGCTTCGGCCGGGAGAGCAGCGCCGCGACGAGCAGCGGGATCGCGACGGCCAGGAAGGCAAGGTCGAGCGGGCTCCCGAACGAGAGCGGCGCCCAGAGGCCCTCTCGACCGGAGGCGGCCTCGCTGCCGAGCACGCCGCGGTAGTAGGCGCCGGTGTCGAGCAGCGCCGGCGTCAGAAACAGGGCAACCAGCGAGGCGGCGAGCACACCGAGCGCCTCGAGCGGCGCACGCGAGAGGCGGTGGAACAACAGGTACGCGCCGGCGACTGCGACACCGACGAGCACTCCGCCGTGGAGGTTCGACCAGAGCGCGAACAGCGCAACGACGAGCCAGATCCCGTTGCCGGGCACGCGCACCTGGCTCCGCAGGATGAAGAGGAGTACCGGAAACAGCGCGAGCGAGAAGATCTGCCCGCGCACGATCAGGAGCGAGGAGGCGGCGCCGACTGCGACCAGCATCAGGACGAGGGCAGACGGCGCGTCGGCCACGTCATCACGCCGCATGTCGAAGGCGATGAAGCCGAGCGCGAGGGCTATCGCACCGACGAGAGCGAGCACGAGGCCGCGATCGCCGAGGCCGGATTCGAGCGCGTGGAAGAGAAGCTCGCCGAGGATGGGGACGTTCGACCATCCGTCCGACGGCGCGGCGGCATACGGCACGCCCGGCGGGATGTCGCCGAGCTTCACGACCCAGCCGCCGAGCGCAGCGAGCCAGTGAGCATCGGCGCCGACGGTCGCCATCAGGGCACAGAACGCGGTCACGAACGCCGCGACGAGCCACGTCAGCCGCGGGGCGTACGGGGAAAGCGGGTTCACAGAGCCTCTATCGGCTCGAACGCCGAGTTTCTGCAGGATTCAGCGTTCGAACAGAGCCGCCTGGCCCTGGCCGACCCCGACGCACAGCGTCGCGAGGCCGTAGCGGCCGCCGCGGCGCCCGAGCTCGTGGAGCAGCGAGACCACGAGCCTGGCGCCGCTCATCCCGAGCGGGTGGCCGATTGCGATCGCGCCGCCGTTGACGTTCACGCGCGCTGGATCGAGCCCGAGCTCGCGGATCACCGCGAGGCTCTGCGAGGCGAAGGCCTCGTTCAGCTCGACGAGGTCGAGGTCGTCGACGCCGATCCCCGCGCGCTCGAGCACCTTCTCGACGGCTCCGAGTTGGACCGATCCCCATCACGCGAGGGTCCACCCCGACCGCGGCGTCGGCGACGAAGGCGCCGATCGGCTCAGCGCCGAGCTCCTTCGCCTTCTCCTCGCTCGCGATCACGAGCGCGGCGGCACCGTCGTTCAGGCCGCTCGCGTTGCCGGCGGTGACTGTCCCGTTCTGGCGGAAAGCGGGCTTGAGCGTCGCGAGCTTCTCGGCGCTCGTGTCGGGCCGCGGATGCTCGTCCCGCTCGAGCTCCTCGACCGGAACGAGCTCGTCGGCAAACAGACCCGCTGCGTCGGCCGCCGCCCAGCGCCGCTGCGACTCGAGCGCGAACGCATCCTGGTCCTCACGCGAGATGCCCCAGCGCTCAGCGACGTTCTCACCGGTCTCCCCCATCGACTCGAGCGGGAACATCGCCTCGAGACGCGGGTTCGGGAACCGCCAACCGAGCGTCGTGTCCCAAGCCGTCTGGTTGCCGCGCGGAAATGGCCCGTCCGCCTTCGGGATCGCGAGCGGTGCGCGGCTCATCGACTCGACGCCGCCGGCCACGAACAGGTCGCCCGCGCCGGCGACGACCGAGTGGCAGGCGGAGACGACGGCGGACAAGCCCGACGCGCACAGCCGGTTCAACGTCACCCCAGGCACCGAGTCGGGCAGGCCAGCCAGCAACGCCGCCATCCGCGCGACGTTCCTGTTGTCCTCGCCCGGCCTGGTTCGCGCAGCCGAAGCGGACGTCCTCGATCTCCTCCGGCGGAACGCCGGCCCGCTCGACGGCCGCAGCGATCGCGACCGCGCCGAGATCGTCGGGACGGACGCCCGAGAGCCCGCCGCCGTAGCGCCCGACCGGCGTGCGAACCGCTGAGAGGATGACTGCCCGCGCCACGGGCCAGAGTCTACGGTCGTCGCGTCAGGCGACGAATTCGACTCTGACCGGGTGCTCGTAGGCCCCGAGCGCCTCGGCGCGGCGCAGGAGCTCCTCGACCGCAGTGCGGCCCTCCTCGCCGTAGTCGCACGTCAGATCATTGACGTACATGCCGACGAATCGGTCGGCGAGATGAGGCTCGAGCCCGCGGCTGAACTCCATCGCGTAGGCCATCGCCTCGCTCCGGTTGTCGAGCCCAGCCCTGATCGACTCCTGGAGCACGGCCGAGAGCTCGTGGAGCACGTCCTCGCCGAGATCGCGGCGGGCGACGTTCGCGCCGAGCGGCAGCGGCAGCCCCGTCTCGAGCAGCCACCACTCACCGAGGTCGAGCACCTTCGTCAGGCCCTCGGCCTCGTACGTCAGCTGGCCTTCGTGAATGATCAGCCCCGCGTCCGCCTCGCCGGACTTCACCTGGTCGAGGATCTCGTCGAACGGCACCTCGCGGTAGCGGAAGTCGCCGATCGCCATCCGGAGGACGAGGAATGCCGTCGTCATCCGGCCGGGAATCGCGATCTCGAGCTCCGTCAGGTCGTCGAGCGAGAGTTGCTCGCGCGCGACGACGAGCGGGCCGTAGCCGGCGCCCATCGACGCGCCGTGAGGCAGCAGGACGTAGCGCTCCTGGACGAACGGGTACGCGTGGAGCGAGATCGCCGTCGTCTCGAGCTTCCCGTCGAGCGCCCACTCGTTCAGCGTCTGAATGTCGCGGAGCACGTGCTCGAACTCGAACCCGCGCGTGTCGACCTTGCCCGCCGCGAGGGCCCAGAACATGAAGGCGTCGTCTGCGTCGGGGCTGTGTCCGAGTCGGATGTGCATGAGCGAGGCGCGACCCTATCAATGGTGGTTCGAAGCGGTCGCAGTTCGGCCTGCGCGGCGATCAGGTGCCGCGGAAGAACGCCTGCTCGAGCCGAGGCACGATCTCCTTGCGCGTGAACGGCGCGACGCGCGTGGCGAGCTCCCCGTCCGTCTCGAGCACGACGACGTCGTCTTCGAGCGCCGCGTTCGCCTGCTCGAGCGCGTCGTCGAGCTCGTACGTCTCGCAGAGGAAGTCGTCTGCTCGCGGCTCGGCGCTCTGGCGATGCTGGGGGTTCACGGCCCGGCCGACGGCCCAGATGCCGCCGTCCTTCCGCTCGATCCAGAGCACAACCCGCTCCGGCGCGCCGGCCTCGTCGAACCCGTCGAGCACCCGCTCGGCGTAGCGCCCGGGCTGCGACGTCGGCCTCACGAGGCGAGGATACAATCGCTCCGGTGTCTCGGCTCGGCTCGCTCTTTCGGAACCCCTTCTCCTTCCTGTTCACGACCAAGAGCTCGGAGGAGCGCTGCGCGGCCTACGTGATCCGCGAGCACGATCGCGGCCGGACGCTGGACGACATCCTCGACGACCCGTACGTCGCCAACCGGCTCTCGAAGGACGAGATCGCGCGCCTGCTCGAGCGGCCGGAGATCGTGAAGGCGATCGGCGATGACATGGTCGAGGCGCGCGCGCGGCACACAGCCGCTCGCTGATCGTCAGAGCTCGAGCTCGAGGAAGCGCGTGCCGCTGACGGGGCTCTCGTAGTACGGCTCGATCTCGCGAAAGCCGAACGACGCGTAGAGCGGCGCCGCCTCGACCATCGAGGGCAGCGTGTCGAGCCGCATCGACCTATAGCCGCGCTCGCGAGCGGCCGCGAGCACACCCTCGACGAGGTCGCGCCCGAGCCCGTGGCCGCGGTGGGCCGGCCGTACGTACAGCCGCTTCATCTCGCAGACGCCCGGCGCCAGCTCGTGCAGCCCGACGCAGCCGACCGGCTGCCCTTCACGCGAGCGGGCGAGGAGCAGCAGGCCGCGGGGCGGCACATACGTGCCCGGCAGCCCGGCGAGCTCGCGGTCGAAGCCCTGGAAGGCGAGATCGACGCCGAGCGCCGCCTGATACTCACGAAACAGCTCGCGCACGGCCTCGACATCGTCCGGGCTCTCCGCGGGGGAGACGACGTGCGCGCACGCCATCAGCGAAGCAGCGCGGGGAGCTCCGACAGGGATCGAATGCGCTCCGGCTCGTCGAGATGCTCGTCGGCCCGGTCGACGAGGATCGCGCGCATCCCGCACGCCCGCGCGCCGCGGATGTCGTCCTCTGGCGAGTCGCCCACCATCACCGCGTCCGCCGCCGAGACGCCGACGAGGTCGAGCGCGGCCGCGAAGATCGCAGGGCTCGGCTTCACCTTCCCGTGCGTGCCCGACGACAGCCACGCATCGACCTCGATCGCGTGATGGCGAACGAACGCGTCGAGGTCGCGACTCGTGTTGGAGAGCAGGCCGAGCCGGAAGCCGGCGCCGCGGAGCGTCGCGAGCGTGGGCAAAGCGTCCTCGTACAGCTCGAAGTGATGGGCGTGCTCCCACCGGCCCACGATCGCCCGTGCGACGCGCTCGACCTCCGGGCCTTCGCCGCCCATCCCCCGCACGACGTCCACCGTGAAGCGCACCCACAGCTCCTCGTCGTGGTCGAGCTCGGGATGCGCCTGCAAGTCGGCGACGGCCGCCCTGCGCGCGCCGGAGTAGCGCTCCGTGTCGAGCGCGAGCCCGTGCTCTTGCCCTAGCTCCGCGTAGCCGTGAGGGCCGAGCTCCGGCCCCGGCCGCACAAGCGTGAAGTCGACGTCGAACACCACGCCCCGAACGACCCCGGTCACGGTGCGAGGATAGCGTTGGTCCGTGGCCGAGGACCGCCGGCTCTTCGCAGGCGCACAGGCGCTCCAGGCGTTTCGTAGCGCCGACTTCCGCCGGCTCTGGACGGCGCGCACGATCTCCCTGGTCGGGGACGGCGCATTCCTGATCGCGCTCGGCTGGCGAACGACGGCGCTGACGGGATCGGCGACCTCGCTCGCGATCGTGCTGATGGCTCACTCGCTTGCACTGCTGGCGACACTGCTCGTCGGCGGGGCGCTGGCCGACCGCTACTCGCGCCGGATGCTGATGATCGCCTCCGACGTCGCGCGCTTCGTGATCATCGGCGCACTGACCGTCGTCGACGCCGGCGGCGGGCTCTCGTTTTCCTTGCTGCTCGTGTTCGCCGTCGGCTTCGGCCTCGCCGACGGGTTCTTCTACCCGGCGGCCGGGGGCATCGTGCCGCTCGTCGTGGAGTCCCACGAGCTCGCCTCCGCGAACACGTTGATCGGGGTGTCACGCCAGGGCGCGTTCGTGATCGGGCCGGCGCTCGCGGGCACGATCTACGGCCTAGCCGGGTCGGCCACGGTCTTTGGCTTCGACGCTGTCACGTTTCTCGTCTCGGCGGCGTTCTTGTTCCGCACCCGACCACGCTCGTTCGAGGCAGAGCCGAGCGAAGGCACCTCGCACGCGATCGCCGAGGGGATCCGCTACGTCGCCGGCGTGCCGTGGCTGTGGGTCGGCATCGCAGTCACGTCAGCCGTGCTGATGGTGGCGATGGCGCCCTTCCAGGCGCTCGCGCCGACATTCGTCGCCGACCACTTCGGCCAGGGCGTCGGCGCGTATGGCCTGCTCTTCGCGTTCGAGGCGCTCGGAATGACGGTCGGCACGGTCGTTTTCGGCCAGGTGAACCCGCGCAGTCGTCGGATCTGGCAGATCTTCGGCTTCCTCGCGCTCAACGACCTCTTCGCCGTGCTGATGACGCGTCAGGACTCGTACGAGGTCGCCGCGGCGCTGATGGTCGTGCGCGGAACGTTGATCGGGTATGCGATCGCGCTCTGGTCGACGCTGATGATGGAGTGGGTGCCCGATACGAAGCTCGCGCGCGTGACGAGCCTCGACTTCTTCGGCGCGATCGGTCTCGTGCCGCTCGGGTACGCGCTCACGGCCGTCGTGTCGCGGTCGGTCGAGCCGGCGACCATGCTCACTGTCGGCTTCACCCTCGCCGGGCTGATGTGGGCTGTGCCGCTGTTCGTGCGCTCGGTGCGCGAGGCGGCATGATGGTGCAATGAGCCCCGTCTACTGGAAGCCGCGCTACGGCTCGAGAGGCAGCAGGCACAAAGCGTGGGTCCGGCAGCAAGCCGAGCGCGAAGCCGCCCTGCGACGGACACGCGCCCCCTCGTTTCGCGAGTGGCTTCGTTCGCTCACCCGCCGCGGCACGCGAGCGGAAGAGCGCCCACGCGACAGCCGCTAATCTGTGCTCGCTCGGGGTGTGGCGCAGCCTGGTAGCGCGCTCCGTTCGGGTCGGAGAGGTCCCCAGTTCAAATCTGGGCACCCCGATATCTCTCGATGAAGACAGGCTTGCGGGGCTCCCCCGCGAGCCTGCTGTCCTGGTCGCTCCGTGATTTCGGCACGGATCCGGCACAGACACGTTGCAACTCGCCGTCTACCGTCGATGTATGAACGTCGTGACGCTGATCGGAAACCTGGCTACGGACGTCGAGGTGAAGAGCGTCGGCGAGAGCAAGCGTGTAGCGAGCTTCGTGCTGGCGGTAGACCGCGCCTCGAAGGACGGTGGCGCGGACTTCGTTCGCGTCGCGGTCTGGGATCGGCAGGCCGAGCTCTGCGACCGCTACCTCGCAAAGGGAAAGCGCGTTGGGCTCGACGGCCGACTACGCAGCCGGTCGTGGGAGGACGCCGACGGCACGCGGCGGAACGCCCTCGAGGTCGTGGCGAACCGCGTCGAGTTCCTCTCGTCGCCGTCAGGAGAGGAAGCCGCCGCAGAGGTGCCGTTCGCACCGGCCGCGGCCTAGCGCCGCAAGGGCCACCAACCTACACTCCGGCCTCGTGGCGTCACGGGACGCGATCATCGCTTTTGCCGACGAGCTGCTCGACGTCTCGTCGTACCCGGACTACGGGCCGATGGGCCTCCAGGTCGTCGGCGCCGACGAGGTGACGACGGTCGCCTGCGGCGTCTCAGCCTCGCGCGAGCTGTTCGAGCACACGGCAGCGATCGGGGCCGAGCTGCTCGTCGTCCACCACGGGCTCTTCTGGGACGCAGACCCGCGCATCGTCGACACGCCGATGAAAGGACGGCTCCGCGTGCTGTTCGACGCGGACATCACGCTTGCGGCCTATCACCTGGCGCTCGACGCCCATCTCGAGATCGGCAACAACGCGCTGCTCGCGCGCGAGCTCGGCGTCGAGGTCGAGGAGCAGTTCGACGGCATCGGCGTCGGCGGGCCGCTGGCGGAGCCGACCACGGCGGAGGCGTTCACCGCGCTCGTCCGCGACAGGCTCGGTAAAGAACCACTTGTGTTCCCGTCGGGGCCAGACGAGATCCGGCGCGTCGCAATCATCTCGGGAGGCGGGGCTTCCCGCCTTCCGCCGCCGCGGCGGCGGGCTACGACCTGTTCCTGACCGGTGAGCCGGCCGAGCCGACGATGATGGCTGCGCGGGAGCTCGGCATCCACTTCGTCGCCGCCGGCCACTACGCCACCGAGAGGCTCGGCGTCCAGGCGCTCGCGACGCGCATCGCCGAGAGGTTCGACATCGATTCCCGCTTCATCGAGCTCACGAATCCCGTCTGACCCGTTGCGGGACGTGCGGCAACGGGAGTATTCTCCGATCGATGATTGTCGTTGCGGCGCGGGCCCGATGAGTCCCGCGACTCGAGACCTACGTGCACCGCTCAAGCCCGCGCGCGCCTCGACGGCCGGCGGGCTTTCTCATTGACGAAGAGGAGGGAGAATGCCCAACCACCTGACGCCTGAGGAGCTCTCGAAGGAGGTCGGCATGGAGCGGGACGATGTCGTCCGGTTCTGCGTCGAGGAGGGCGTGCCGATCTACCAGGGCAAGATCGACAAGACTCTCTTCCAGGCGCAGCTCGAGGCGTCCGCCTCGCTGAAGAGCTAACCGCCGCTCGTCAGCGCTTCTTCGCGGCGACCTTCGCGCGCGAGCTCGTGCGCTTCGCCGCGGGCTTCGCCTTCGCGTCAGGCTCCGCTTTTATTTTCCGCTTCTTCGCGTCCGCGACGCTCTTCCTGAGAGCGTCCATCAGGTCGATCACCGGCGCCTCTTCATCCTCGACCGCCTCGGGCTTCGCAGGCGGAGCGCCTGAGAGCTTCTCCTCGAGCAGCGCACGCAGGTCCCGCCGGTAGTCGCTGACGAGCTCCTTTGGATCGAACTCGCCCGCGAGGCTCTCGATCACCTGGAGCGCGAGCGCGACCTCGGGCTTCTTCGTCTTCGCGTCGCCCACCGCCTCCTCGATCTCGGCATCCGAGTAGACGTCCTCGGCCACGAACAGCGTCTCGAGGACGAGCGCGTCGTCGCGGACGCGGATCAGGGCGAGCTTCTCCTTGCCGGCGAGGACGAAGCTGCCGAGGGCCGCGGTCTCCGTCTCTCGCATCGCCTGGAGCAAGAGCACGTACGGGCGTTGCTGAGCCGGCGCCGTCGCGGGAACGAGGAAGTACGTGCGGTCGAAGTAGATCGGATCGACCTCCGACGCAGGCACGAAGCTCGTGATGTCGATCGAGCGCGACGTCGAGTCGCTGTCGATCGCCTCGAGATCGGCGTCCTCCACGATCACGAACTCGCCCTTCGAGACCTCCCAGCCGCGGACGATCTCGTCCGGCCCGACGTCTTGCTCGTGGAACGGGCACCAGCGCTTCTGCTTGATCGGCGTCTTGCACTCTCGATGAAGAAGGCGGAACGAGACGTCCGATTGCCGGGCAGACGGCTTCGTCGCCGGCGCCAGGCCGACGGGGATGCTGACCAGCCCGAAGCTGATCGCGCCGTTCCAGGTAGTTCTCATTCGTCAGAAAGTCTAGTAGCGGACCGCGTTTCTTCTCCCTCCGGCGTCTATTCCCTCCCGCGTAGGCTTCAATCGTGTCGACGCAGGAGCGGACGATCGGACGGCTCTGGCGGGACGCTGTCGCGGCTCGTCACAGCTCGCCTCCGTATCTCGCCGAGCGGGAGAGCGGCTGGCAGGAGGTGTCTTGGGACGACGCGGCTCGTCGCGTCGACGATCTCGCCAACGGCCTGCTCGCGCTCGGCGTCAGGAAGGGAGACGCGTTCGGCATCCTCGTCGGCACGCGGGTGGAGTGGGCGCAGTTCGACTTCGCGCTCGCGCTCGTCGGTGCGGTCACGGCGCCGGTGTATGCGAGCTCCTCGCCGGCGGACTGCGCGTACGTCCTCGGCCACTCGGAGTCGGTGGGCGTGCTCGTCGAGGACGACGACCAGCTCGCGAAGATCGACGCGGTCCGCGCCGAGCTTCCCACGCTGGAGCACGTGCTGACGGTCGAGGGGCTCGACGATCTCGCAGCGAGGGGCCGCGAGTTCGCCGCTGAGAACCCGACGGCCCTCGCCGAGGCCGAGAGCTCGGTCTCGGAGGACGACCTCTTCACCTACATCTACACGTCGGGCACGACCGGCCCGCCGAAGGGCTGCATGATCCGCCACCGCAACTACTACGCGATGGTCACGGTCCGCGACCAGATGGACGACAACGCCGGCCCCGGCGACGTCCTGCTCCTCTACCTGCCGCTCGCGCACAACTTCGGCCGCCTCGTCCACCTCTCGGGCCCATACGCAGGCTTCACGCTTGCGTTCTGCGTCGACCCGTACAAGGTCGGCGACGCACTGCTGGCCGTCCGGCCGACGGTCTTTCCGAGCGTCCCACGCATCTACGAGAAGATCCACGGGGCGATCGTCGCGGCTTTCGACGAAGCCACAGGCGTCAAGCGCCGGCTGGTCGACTGGGCCCTCGACGTCGGCGAGCGCGTCTCCGCCCTCCGAGAGGAGCAGCGGCCAGTACCCGCGCGGCCTCGCCGCCCAGCACCGCCTAGCGAACAGGCTCGTCTACGCGAAGGTGAAGGAGCGGCTCGGCGGACGGCTGCGGATCGCGCTGTCCGGCGGCGCCCCGCTCGCACCCGACGTGCTCCGCTTCTTCCACTCGCTCGACATCCTGATCCTCGAGGGCTATGGGCTCACGGAGTGCACGACCGCCGCCGCCTCGAACCAGACGACCCGCTTCCGATTCGGCACCGTCGGGCAGGCGCTGCCGGGCTGGGAGCTGAAGCTCGCGGGAGACGGCGAGCTGTTCATACGCAGCCCGACCGTGTTCGCCGGCTACCTCAAGGACGAGGAGGCGACGCGCGCGATCCTCGGAGACGACGGCTGGCTGGCCACCGGGGACATCGCGTCGATCGATGGTGACGGCTTCGTGACGATCACGGACCGGAAGAAGGACATCCTCGTCACCGCCGGCGGCAAGAACGTCGCTCCTCAGAATCTCGAGAACGAGCTCAAGAGCTCGAAGTACGTCTCGCAGGCGCTCGTCGTCGGCGACAAGAGGCCGTTCATCGCCGCGCTGATCGCTCTGGATCCGGTCGAGCTCGCGTCATGGGCGCGCGAGCACGGGCTCGACGCCGAGCTGGCTGAGGTCGTGAAGGACCCGGCCGTCGTCGCGCTGATCCAAAGCGTCGTCGACGAGGTGAACGTGCGCCACTCCCGCTACGAGCAGATCAAGCAGTTCGCTCTCCTCCCGCGCGACTTCACCGCCGCCGACGGCGAGGTGACGCCGACGCTCAAGCTCCGCCGCCGCGTGTGCGCAGAGCACTTCGCGACCGAGATCGAGGAGCTGTACTCCCGCCCGCGCGAGCCCGCCGCAAACCCGGACTAGCGACCAGACCAGCTCAGATGATGCGGCGGGCGCCGACGTAGGTGGCGGCGTACCAGCTGTCCGAGAGGCTCGAGATCTTGACGACGTCGCCGGTGTGCGGCGAGTGGATGAACTGGCCGCCGCCGATGTAGATCCCGACGTGGCCAAGGCCGTCGAAGAAGACAAGGTCACCGGGCTCGAGCTGGTCCCGGGAGACGGGGACGCCGTAGCCGTACTGCGAGGCCGCGTGGTGCGGCAGTGAGACGCCCATCTGGGCGAAGACGTACATGACGAACCCGGAGCAATCGAACCCGCCAGGCGAGGAGCCGCCCCACACGTACGACGTCCCGAGGTACTGCATCGCGATCCCGACGACACCGGAGAAGCGCGAGGGAGGTGCGATCGCGATCTCGGGCGTCTCGACCGCCGCGCCGACGATCGTCTGTGACAGCGCCTGGCTAGCCGCCGCCTGCTGCGTCGCGAGCCGGGCCTGTGCCTGGCGCTGGAGATATGCCTGCTGCGCCGCCTCCTGCGCCCTGAGCCTCGCGATCTCACCCTTGATCTGCGACACGAGACGCTCCTTCTCGGCGAGACCCGCCTCTATCTGGCGCTTCGCCTGCGCCCGCTCGGCGACCACCTGCACCTGCCGGGTATGCGCCACCCGAAGGGCGGCGCCGCGCGTCGTCACCTCGCGGCGGAACCTCTTCACCTCGTCGAGCACCTGCGTGTCCTCGCTCGAAACACGATCGATCGTGTCGAGGCGGTTGATCAGATCCTCGAAGCTCGACGCGCCGAGGAAGAGCTCGAGCGTCGAGGCCGACTCGCCGCCGACGTACAGGTCGCGCAGCCGCCGGGCGAGGCGATCCTGCGCGACGCCGAGGTTCGCTCTCGCGACCTTCATCTCGCGCCGGTTGAGGCTGAGCTGCGTCTTGATCTCGCCGAGCTTCACGTTTGCGGCGTCGTACGCCTCGACGGACTTCTCGAGCTGCGAGTCGAGCGTCTGGATCTCCCCGAGCACCTGTCTCGCCTCGGCTTCCTTCTGATCTATGCGCGGGTCGGCGAACGCGGGAACGGATGCAAGCAGCGCCACGCCGGCTACGGCAACGAGGAGCCCTACAAAAGTCGCGCGACGACCCGCGATTCGGGTTTTAAGCCCACACAACCGAGGGCGCACCGGGAGGGGCCGGTACGTCACTGCGGGGCACCCTAGCAGTGTCTACGGATGCCTGCAGCGACAACCGTGCCATATGGCTACACAAAAATGCTGCAAAACAGCCACATCTCTTCGTGCCTAGAACGACACTCTGATACGTTCAACGCGTCGTGCTCGTTCGCAGGAAGGCCGCTTCGCCCCTCGGTCTCGTCGTCGCCGCTCTCGCTCTCCTCGTCGTCCCCGCGACGGGCCTCGCGGACGATCCGGCAGCTCTTCGGGCTCAAGGCGCTGAGCTCGCGGCCGCGGAGAAGTCGGCGCAGCTCGAGCTCTTCGCCCTCGAGCGACGGCTCGATTCGGCACGCACGGCGCTTGCCGGGGTCGAGCAGCGGCTGGGCGCGGTCGAGCGCGAACGAGCGACGTCGCGCAAAGAGCTGCGTGCAGCCAAGCACACGTTGTCGGCATCCGAGCGGCGCCTCGGCGACCAGGTGCGCGCGCTGTACGTCGAGGAGCAGCCTGACGTGCTGGCGGTCTTCCTCGGCGCCTCGTCGATCGAAGCGGCGCTTGACGACGTGGACAACCTCCAGCGGACGACCGACGCGACGAACTCCGTCCTCGAGCAGGCAAAGGCGGCGCGACGGAAGATCGCGCGCCTGCTGCGGTCGCTGACGGCGCGGCGCGTGGAGCTGCAGTCGCTCCGGTCGGCGGCCGCGGCGCGCGCCAGCGAGCTCGAGCTGGCGCAGGCGAGCCGCGTGTCGTACATCGCGGACCTGCGCGATCAGCAGGTGCTGAACGAGCAGCAGATCGCACAGGCCCTCGCTGCCGCGGAGGCGGCGACCGCGGCCGCCTCCATCGAGACGGCCAAGGCGGAGGTGGCGCCGAGCATCTCGTCTATCGGCGCCGACGCCGTCGCCCAGCCGCCGCCTCCCGTCGCCGAGCCGCAGCCGCAGCCGCAGCCGTCGCCCACGCCGCAGGCGCCCGTGACGAAGAACGGCCGGCAGCTCACCGTCGTTGCCACGGCCTACACGATCCGCGGCACGACGGCGACGGGCATCCCCACGGGTCCCGGCGTCGTCGCCGTCGATCCGAGCGTGATCCCCCTCGGAACGAGAATGACGATCCCCGGCTACGGAGAAGGCGTCGCCGCCGACACCGGCAGCGGCATCAAGGGCCTACGGATCGACGTCTGGGTGCCGAGCGCCGCGCAGGTCGCCCAGTGGAACTGGCAGACGGTCACGATCACCTTGCACTGAGCTCCTAAGACGCGAGCAACGCGTCGAGATCCGCATCGGCGAGCAGCGGTACGCCGGTCTTCTGTGCCTTCGACAGCTTCGACGATCCGGGCTCCTCTCCGACGATCAGGCCGGTCGTCTTTGACGACACCGAGCTCGTCACCTTCGCGCCGAGGGCCTCGAGCGCGGCCGCCGCCTCCTCGCGCGAGTACTTCTCGAGCGTGCCCGTGATCACGTACGTCGAGCCGGTCAGGCGCCCCTCGACGGGCCGGTCCTCCTCACCCACCTCGAAACGCAGGCCGAGCTCGCGCAGCTCCTGCACGAGTACTCGGTTCTGCGCGTCCGCGAACCACTCGACGACGATCTCCGCGCGGTCGGGGCCGAATCCCTCGGCTTCCTCGACCTCCTCCTGGGTCGCCGCCGCAAGGCGATCGACGTCACCGAAGTGACGCGCAAGATTCTGCGCGAGCACCCAGCCCACCTTCGAGATATTGAGGCCGAGCAGGACACGCGAGAACGGCACCTGCTTCGACCTCTCGATCGCCCCGATCGCCGCCGTCGCGGAGATGTCGGCAAAGCCGTCGAGCTCGAGCAGCTGCTCCTTGGACAATCGATAGAGGTCGGGCAGTGAGCGGACGAGGCCGCGCTCCCAGAGCAGCCGGATCGTCTGCTCCCCGACCCCCTCGATGTCGGCGATCCCGGTCCAGTTGATCAGCGTCTCGAGGCCGCGTGACGGGCAGGCGCGGTTTGGGCACCGGTGCATCGCCTCCCCCTCCGGCTTGACCACGCCGAAGCCGCAGAGCGGGCACTTCTTCGGCATCCGGAAGACCCTCGTCCCCGGCTGGTGCTCGCCGGCCGGACCGACGATCTGGGGGATCACGTCGCCCGCCCGCTGGACGATGACGACGTCGCCCTCGCGGATCTCCTTCCGGTTGATGTCCTCCTCGTTGTGGAGCGTCGCGCGCGAGACGGTGACGCCTCCGACCTCGACCGGCTCGAGGATCGCCCACGGGTTAAGTGCTCCCGTGCGGCCGACCCGGATGCGAATCGCGAGCAGCTTCGTCTGCGCCGTCATCGGCGCCCACTTGAACGCTCGCGCCCAGCGCGGCCGCCCGTGGAGCACCCCGAGCCGGCGCTGTTGGTCGAGCGAGTCGACCTTGATCACGATCCCGTCGATCTCGTAGTCGAGCTCGACGCGGCGCGTCTCCCATCCCCGGCACGCCTCGGCGACGTCTTCGACTGCTTCGAGCCGCTCGGCGAACGGGTTCGTGGGAAAGCCGCGCTCGCGCAGCCACTCGAGCATCTCGAACTGTCCACCGAACTCGATCCCCTCGGCGTGGCCCGTTCCATAGATCCAGACGGACAGCGGCCGGTCGGCGGTGATCGTCGAGCTCTTCTGCCGCACCGAGCCGGCCGCTGCGTTGCGCGGATTCGGGGCGAGCTTCTGATTCGTCCCGGCGAGCCGTGCGTTCAACTCCCGAAACCCGGACAGCGGAAGGTAGACCTCGCCCCGCACCTCGAGCAGGGCCGGCGGCGACCCGCCGCCACGCATGCGGAGCGGGATTGCTCGGATCGTGCGGAGGTTGGGCGTCACGTCCTCTCCTTGGACGCTGTCCCCGCGCGTCGCACCGCGGGTGAAGAGGCCGTTCTCGTACGTGAGGTTGACGGCCAATCCATCGATCTTCGGCTCGATCACGAACGCGACGGGCTCGTCCGTCCCGAGCCGCTTGCGGACGTCGTCCGCCCATTTGAGGAGGCCCTCGTCGGTCGTCACCTTGTCGAGCGAGCCCATCTGCTCGAGATGGCGCACCTTCTGGAAGCGGTCCGACGGTGGAGCTCCGACACGGTGCGTCGGCGAGTCCGCCGTCACGAGCTCGGGATGGGCCTCCTCGAGCGCCACGAGCTCGTCGTAGAGGCGGTCGTACTCGGCATCCGTGATCACGGGGTCGTCGTCGGCGTGGTACGCGATCAAGGCGCGATTCAGCTGCTCGCGCAGCTCCTCGGCCCGCTTGGCGTCAGAGGACGGCAAGTAGCTCCTCCGCGCGGTGGACGAGCGCGTCGGGCTCCTCCGCCGCCAGCGCGTCCGTGCCGTGGATCCCGCCCCAGGCGACTGCAACCGCCCGCACGCCCGCGGCCTTGGCCGCGCGGATGTCGAACGGCGAATCGCCGACGTAGGCGGCGTCCGCGCTCGACGCGTCGAGGCGATCGAGAGCGGCGAGCAGAGGCTCTGGATCGGGCTTGTGACGTGTCGTGTCCTCGGCGCCGACGACCACGTCGAAGTTCGCCTCGAGCCCGGGCAGCTGCTCGAAAGCAAGCTGGACCGACGCGTGCCGCTTCGCCGTCACGATGCCGAGGCGCCTTCCCTCGGCCCGCAAGCGTGGCAGCACCTCGACCACCTCCCAGAACGCCTCCAGCTCGGAGTGGAGAGGCACGTTGTGCTCCCGGTACGCCTCGACGAGCTCGTCCACGCGGCCCGGATCGAGCGCCTCCATCTGCGCGACCAGGCCCGGTCCGCCGACGGCGGCGGCGAGCACTTCCTCGGGAATGTCGCGCCCGAGCACGGTCAGCGCGGCGTGCTTCATCGACGAGATGATCATCGGCCCGGAGTCGATGAGCGTCCCGTCGAGGTCGAACAGGCAGACAGGACGAGCGCACAGCTCGATCCTAGAGAGTGCTGCACCGGGGACGGGACTTATCCTGTGCCTGGTTCCGTCTCAATAGTCGACCCCGACGAGGTATAGCCCCCAGGGCGGGGCGGTCGATCCCGCCTCGCTGCGCGGTTGGCCTTCGAGCAGGCGCGCGATCTCCTCGGGCCTACGCTCGACCATCGTCCCGACGAGCGTGCGCACCATGTGGCGGAGGAACGAGTCGGCGGCGATCTCGAGCTCGAGGAAGTCCCCGCGCTCGTGCCAGCCGGCGGCGATCACCCGCCGGACGAAGACCGTGTGCTGGGTCTCGGTCGGAGTGAAGGCGCGGAAGTCGTGCTCGCCCAGCAGCAGCTCGGCGCTCTCCGCGAGCGCTGAGAGGTCGAGCCGGTGTGGGTGCCACCAGCTGCGGCGCAGCTCGAACGGCGACCGCGCCCCGCGACGATGGACGCGGTAGCGATAGCGGCGCGCCGTCGCCGAGTGACGCGCATGGAAGCCGGCCGGAGCCGCCTCGCCGTGAATCACGGCCACGTCGTCGGACAGGACCGCATTGAGCGCCTCCGCTGCGCGCTCGGGCGGGGCTCCACCGCCGACGTCGACGCTGACGACGTTTCCCAGCGCGTGCACGCCGGCATCCGTGCGGCCGGCGACGGCGAGGTCCTCGACGGCCCCGTAGACGGACTCGAGCCCCTCCCGGAGGACGCTTTCGACCGTGCGGAGGCCGGGTTGCGCCGCCCAGCCGTGAAAGGCGGTGCCCTCATACTCCAGTGTCAGCTTGAGCCGCATCGGCTAGCCGAGGCCCGGGGGCGGCCGTCCGACGACGCCGCGGAATGTGCCGCTGACGCGGACCGGCTTCCCGTCCGAGAACTCGCTGCCCAAGACGCCACTCACGTCGATCTGTACTGCGCCCCCCTTCGCACAGGTGAGCTTCGAGAACACAATCGTCCCCCGTGCCTCTTCCGTCTCCGAGCTCGCCTCGTTCTTCGTCCGCGCGTCGTAGACGAAGAGTTGGCCACCGCGCGGCTTGTTCCAGGCGAAGCCGATCGGGAACCCGACGCGGGGCTGTTTCCGGACGTCACGCAGGACGCCAGACAGGAGCCAGTACGACGAGCGCCGCCGACGAGGCGGCACGAGGAGTGCGTGGAAGGCAGGCTCTGCCACGTCGGGCTCCCAGCGGCCGCACCAGACGTAGGTCTTGCCCGTGAAGGCGATCGCAGAGCCGTCCGCGCGGCGGAATGTCAACGAGCTCGGCGCGGTCGCGGAGGCGCCCGCCGCGAGGGCTCCGCAGATCGCAGCGGCGACGAGGGCGCGCTTCACGCGCCCGAGGGTACGGGATTCCGACGCGCCGGAGGCTACGCCGAGGCGGTCGCCGTCTCCGCCTCTGCCTCGGCTGGAGCGGCAGCGCGAACGACCGGCGCGCGCGGGACGTGGTCGACGAACTCGAGGTACGCCATCGGCGCGGAATCGCCCGGCCGCGGGCCGATCTTGACGATCCGCGTGTAGCCACCGGGGCGGTCAGTGAAGCGCGGAGCAACGTCGGCAAACAGCTGGTGCACGACCTCCTGCGAGCGCAGGTACGCCATCGCCTGGCGCCGCGCGTGGAGGTCCCCACGCCGTCCGAGCGTGATCATCTTCTCGGCGATCGGCCGCACCGCCTTCGCTTTCGCGACGGTCGTCTTCACGCGCCCATGGACGATCAGCGCGCCCGTGAGGTTCGCGTAGAGCGCCTTGCGGTGCGGGGCGTCCCGCCCGAGCTTCTTGCCGGAGCGCTGGTGGCGCATCAGCCGATGCTCTCCTCCCCGCCGCGGAGCGTGAGGCCGTGTGCAGCGAGCGTCTCCTTGACCTCTTCGATCGACTTGCGCCCGAAGTTCGGGATCGCGGCGAGCTCGATCTCGGTCTTCGACACGAGGTCGCCGATCGTCTCGATGCCAACGCGCTTGAGGCAGTTGTACGAGCGCACGCCGAGCTCGAGCTCCTCGATCGGGAAGTTCTCCATCCCGTGCGCGAGCGACGGCTCGGCGGCGACCTCGGCGGCCGCCTCTCCGAAGCCCTCGATGCGCTCGATGTCCGTGAAGATCGCGAGCTGGCGGATGAGGATCTCGGCGCCCTGCGCGATCGCCTCGCGCGGGTCGATCGAGCCGTCCGTCGTCACGTCGAGCACGAGCTTGTCGTAGTCGGTGCGCTGCCCGACACGGGCGGCCTCGACGTCGTACGACACGCGCCGGACGGGCGAGAAGATCGAGTCGATCGGGATGACGCCGATCGTGTGCTCGGGCCCGCGGTTCATCTCCGCCGGCACGTAACCGCGGCCGCGGCCGATGAACATCGTCAGCTCGAGCTTGCCCTTGTCGGCGACGTGCGCGATCTCGAGCTCCGGGTTGAGGATCTCAAGGTCGGCCGGAACCTGGATATCGGCGGCCGTAACGGCGCCGGCGCCCTTCTTCTGGAGCCGGACCTCGATCTCGGGAGACTCGCCGTGCAGGCGGCAGACGAGGTTCTTCAGGTTGAGCAGGATGTCCGTGACGTCCTCGCGAACGCCGGGCAGCGTCGTGAACTCGTGCGCGACGCCCTCGAACTTCACGGACGTCACGGCCGCGCCCTCGATCGACGACAGGAGCACGCGCCGAAGCGAGTTGCCGAACGTGTAGCCGAAGCCACGGTCAAGCGGCTCGATGTTGAAGATGCCGCGCGTCTCCGAGACCTCCTCGTGCACGATTCGCGGAATCTGAAACTCCATGAGGCTGGTACGGGTTGCCACGTTTCTCCTTCCTTCGGTGCGCGCTCGGCGCTACTTCGAGTAAAGCTCGACGATCAGCGACTCCTGGACCGGGGTGTCGATCTCGACCCGATCGGGCCACTTGAGGATCTTCCCCGTCAGGCCGTCGTGATCGGCCTGGATCCAGGGCGCGACGGATGCGGTGAGATCGGTCGCGTCGCGCACGACCTGCTCCGCCGAGCTGCCGTTCTTGAGCGTGATGATGTCGTTCGGTCGTACCTGATAGCTCGGGATGTTCACGCGCCGGCCGTTGACCTGGAAGTGCCCATGGCGCACGAGCTGGCGCGCCTGGGCGCGTGAGGTCGCGAAACCGAGCCTGTAGATGACGTTGTCAAGTCGGATCTCGAGCATGCGCAAGAGGTTGTCACCCGTGACGCCCGATCCCCGCGCGGCCTTCTGGTAGTAGTTGCGGAACTGGCGCTCGAGGAGGCCGTAGTACCGGCGAGCCTTCTGCTTCTCGCGCAGCTGGAGCAGGTACTCCGACTGCTTGATCCGTCCGCGGCCGTGCTCGCCCGGCGGATACGAGCGGCGCTCGATCGCGCACTTCTCCGTTAAGCAGCGCTCGCCCTTGAGGAAGAGCTTCATGCCCTCGCGGCGGCAGAGCTTGCAGCTCGGCCCGGTGTACCTCGCCATCGCTAGCCTCGCTTCCGCTTCTTCGGGCGGACGCCGTTGTGCGCCTGCGGCGTCACGTCACGGACGCCGAGGATCTCGAGGCCGGCGGCTTGGAGCGAGCGGATCGCCGTCTCGCGCCCGGAGCCCGGGCCCTTGACGAAGACCTCGACCTTCTGAAGGCCGTGCTCCATGCCCTTGCGCGCGACCGAGTCGGCCGTCACCTGTGCGGCGAAGGGCGTCGACTTGCGCGAGCCCTTGAACCCGGCGGAGCCCGCCGACTCCCAGACGATGACGTTGCCCTCCTTGTCCGTCAGCGCGACGATCGTGTTGTTGAAGGACGCCTTGATGTGCGCCTGGCCGATCGCGATGTTCTTCTTGACGCGGCGGCGTCCGCGGCCCTTGGCCGCCTTTCTAGGAGGTGCCATGCGCTAGGACGCCTTCTTCTTGCCGCGGCCGACGGCCTTCGCAGGCCCCTTGCGCGTGCGTGCGTTCGTCTTCGTGCGCTGCCCGTTCACAGGCAGGCCGCGCCGGTGGCGCACACCGCGGTAGGCGCCGATCTCCTGCAGTCGCTTGATCGCCTGCGAGCGCTCGCGCCGGAGATCTCCCTCGACTTCGAGGCTCGCGTCGATGTGACGCTGGAGCTTCGTCGTCTCCTCGTCCGTCAGGTCCTTGACCTTCGTGTCGGGCGACAGGCCGAGGTCAGAGCACACCTTGAGCGCAGTCGTGCGGCCGATCCCGTAGATGTAGGTCAGACCGACCTCGAGGCGTTT
This sequence comes from uncultured Actinomycetes bacterium, assembly GCA_963773055.1. Taxonomy (GTDB): domain Bacteria; phylum Actinomycetota; class Thermoleophilia; order Gaiellales; family Gaiellaceae; genus PALSA-612. The sequence continues at coordinate 1,782,494 of CAVYZL010000006.1, forward strand.
CTGGTTCGGCAGGTTGACTCCGGCGATGCGTGCCATGGGCTTCCTATCCCTGCCGCTGCTTGTGGCGCGGGTTCGTGCAGATGACCCTGGTCACGCCGTGCCGCTTGATCACGCGGCAGCGCTCGCACATCGGCTTGACGGAAGGTCGGACTTTCACTTGTATCGATAGGTGATGCGGCCTCGAGTGAGGTCGTACGGAGAGAGCTCGACCTTCACGCGATCGCCGGGGAGGATGCGGATGTAGTTCTTGCGCATCTTCCCCGAGATCTTCGCGAGGACCTTGTGGTCGCCGCCATCGAGCTGGATGCGAAACATCAGGCTCGGCAGCGCCTCGACGACCTCTCCTTCGACCTCGATCTTCTCTTCCTTGACCGGCATTCTCTCCTTGAGCTCGATCTTCCGACCGAACGGGTCGTGACGCACAGAAAGACGGCACAGCACGGCTGCGCCGCAGGGCCCTATCGTAGCAAAACGGGTGTTGCGGTCAGGATCCTCGGGCCGGACGCCGTGACCGCGACCGTGTGCTCGAAATGGGCGGCGAGCGACCCGTCACGCGTCGAGATCGACCAGCGGTCGTCGTGGACGTAGATCTCCGGGAGACCGGCGCTGATCATCGGCTCGATCGCGAAGGTCATCCCCTCCGCGAGCGACGGTCCGCGGCCCGGCTGGCCGAAGTTCGGGATCTGAGGGTCCTCGTGCATCGAGCGTCCGACGCCGTGCCCCGAGAGCTCGCGGATGACGGTGAAGCCAGCCTCCTCGGCGACCGTCTGCACGGCGTTCGAGATGTCGGAGAGGTGGCTGCCCAGGCGACAGCGCTCGATGCCCGCGTCGAGCGCTTCCGCGCACGCCTCGAGCAGCCGCTCGGCTTCGGAGGAGATCTCGCCGACCGCGAAGGTGTACGCCGAGTCGGCGACGAACCCGCCGAGCGTGACGCCGACGTCGGCGGAGAGGATGTCCCCCTCCTCGAGGCGGTAGTCGCCGGGGATCCCGTGGACGACCATCGCGTTCGGCGAGAGGCATGTCGAGGCCGGGTAGCCGCGATAGCCCATGAAGGTCGGGATGCCGCCGTGCGAGCGGATGAACTCGTCAGCGGCAACGTCGAGCTCGGCAGTCGTCACGCCGGGCCGAACGGCCTCGCCGATCAGCGCGAGCGTGTCGGAGACGATCTGGCCGGCTTCGGCCATCTGCTCGATCTCGGCCGGTGACTTGAGGACGATCACTCGGCCCCCTGAGGCAGGCGCTCGCTCACGCGCTCCAGCGCGCCCTGGATCTCTGCCCACACCCCGTCGATTGCTCCTTCGCCGTGGATGCCGACGACGTTACCGGTCGGGAGGTAGTAGGCGACGAGCGGCGCGGTCTCCTCGTGGTAGATGGCGAGGCGTCGCGCGATCACCTCGCGGCGAGTCGTCGGCGCGGCCCTCGGCGCCCGCCCGCGCAAGCAGCCGCTCGAGGCAGAGCTCGTCGGACACCTGCAGCTCGAGCACGACATCGAGTGGGCGGCCGAGCTCGCCGAGCAGCGTGTCCAGCGCCTCTGCCTGAGTAGCGTTCCGCGGGAAGCCGTCGAGCACGAAGCCAGCCGATGTGTCTTCTTGCGACAGCCGCTCGCGAATGAGCGCGATCGTCAGCTCGTCGGGCACGAGCGCTCCCGAGGCGAGGATCGGCTCGACCTCCCGCCCGAGCGGCGACCCGGCCGCGATCGCGGCGCGGAACATGTCTCCGGTGGCGATGTGGGGCACGCCGTATTCGGCCGCGATCCGCTTTGCCTGCGTCCCCTTCCCCGAGCCTTGCGGCCCGAGAAGGAGCACGTTCACTTCAGGAAGCCCTCGTAGGAGCGCATCATCATCTGCGACTCCATCTGGCGCATGGTGTCGAGCGCGACACCGACGAGGATCAGGAGCGACGTGCCGCCGATGAAGCTACGCGACGCCGTCGAGAAGTCGAAGAAGCGGACGAACACCGTCGGCAGGATCGCGACGAGCGCGAGGTAGATCGAGCCGGGCAGGGTCAGCCGGCTGAGCACGCGGTCGAGGTACTGCGCCGTCGGCGGGCCCGGGCGGATGCCCGGGATGTAGCCGCCGTGCTTGCGCAGGTTGTCCGCCTGATCGATCGGGTTGAACTGGACCGCGGTGTAGAAGTACGTGAAGATGATGATCAGGAACGCCTCGAGCATCAGGTACGGGAAGTCGCTCGGCGTGAACCAGCTGTTGATGAACTCCTGCGTCTGCGGGAAGAACTGCGCGATCGTGGGCGGGAACGCGAGCACCGCAGCCGCGAAGATGATCGGGATCACGCCGGCCATGTTCACGCGGAGCGGCATGTAGGTCGATCCGCCCGACGTGACGCGGCGACCGACAACGCGGCGCGCGTACTGCACCGGAATCCGGCGCTGGCCCTCCTGGATGAAGACGACGGCGACGGTGACCCCGAGGAAGATGAGCGGGTAGAAGAGCTTCTCCGTCGGCCCGCCGTTGAGCCACGAGCGGATCGTCGTCGGAGCGTCCGCGATGATCGAGCAGAAGATGATGATCGAGATGCCGTTGCCGACGCCGCGCTTCGTGATCAGCTCGCCCATCCACATCAGCATCGTGGTGCCCGCCGTGAGCGTGATCACGATCAGCACGACGCGGCCCGTGTCGGCCTGGAGCGCGTTCTGCCGCTTGAACAGGTAGGCGTAGCCGAGAGACTGCACCGCCGCGAGCGCGACCGTCAGGTAGCGCGTGTACTGGTTGATCTTCGCGTAGCCCGCCTCGCCCTCCTTCTGCAACCGCTCGAGCGACGGGATGACGACGGTCAAAAGCTGGATGATGATCGACGCCGTGACGTACGGCATGATCCCGAGCGCGAAGAGCGAGAACTGCGACAACGCGCCGCCCGAGAACAGGTTGAGGAGGCCGAGCACGGTTCCGCTCTGGCCCGAGAAATAGCTCTTGATCTGCTCCGAGTCGACGCCCGGCGCGGGCATCCAGGAGCCCAGGCGGTAGAGCCCGATGATCATCGCGGTGAAGAGGACGCGCTTCCGGAGCTCCGGGATGCGCCACGCGTTCGTCAGCCAGGACATCATGGCTCGGTCGCCTACTCCGGGTCTGGGTCGGGCTCAGGCTCTGCTTCGGGCCCTGCGTCCGCCTCTGGCTCGTCGGCGGTCGTCTCGGCGTCGTCAAGGTCGACCTCCGCCGAGCTCGGCGCTGCCTTCTTGCCGCGCCTCCGCTTCTTGAGCTTCGGCTCGCGAAGCAGCGTCGCTGTCCCGCCTGCGCCCTCGATCTTCTCGCGCGCGGTCTTCGAGAAGCCGTGCGCGGAGACGGTGAGCTTCTTCGTCAGCTCGCCCTCGCCGAGGATCTTCACGTCGATGCGAATCGATCGGATCAGGCGCGTCGCCTTCAGAGACTCCGGCGTCACCTCGCTCCCGGCGTCGAACACGCGCTCGAGGTCGCGGACGTTCACGCCCTGCGTGTGCGTCCGGAACGGACCGATCGGCATCGCGTCCTTCGACGTCGCGCCGGGCAGCTTGCCGAGGCGCATGTAGAGCGGCATCTGCCCGCCCTCGAAGCCTGCGCGCATCATGTGCGAGCCCGAGCGGGACTTCTGGCCCTTGAGCCCGCGACCGGCATGTAGAGCCTTGCCCGAGCCCATGCCGCGGCCGACGCGCTTTCGGTCGGCGCGCTTCTGGGCTGGCTTGAGCGACGAGAGATTGAGCTCGGCTTCGGGATGACGCTTCGTCGTCGGGCGCGATGGGCGGCTCGAGGCAAGGACGCAGGGAGCGCCCGTATTGGTCGAAATACGGGCGCGACTGAGGACGCTGCATCGGGCCGTTCAGCGCGGCCCGACGACACAAGGCTTCATTTCGAAGTGAGTTCTCAACAGGCACTAGGCGTCCTCGACCCGGACGAGGTGGCGAACCTTTCTCAGCATACCGGCGAGCTGAGGGCTCTCCGTGTGCTCCGCGGAGCGGCCGATCTTGCCGAGCCCGAGCGCGCGCAGCGTGCCGCGGTGCTTCTCGGACTGACCGATCTTGCTCCGGACCTGCGTGATCTTGACCTTTTTCACGCTGACGGCACCTCGTCAATCTCCGACGGAGCGTCGCCGTTCGTCTCGACCGGTCCGCTGTCCGAGACGGGCGGCTCCGCCGCCGCTTTCCGCTTCGGGATGGGCAGCACCTGCGCGACCGTCAGGCCGCGCGCAAGGGCGACGTCCTCCGGCGTCCGCAGCCGCTGCAGACCGTTCACGGTCGCCTTCAGCATGTTGATCGGGTTCGTCGTACCAAGGCTCTTCGCGAGGATGTCGCGGACGCCGCCGAGCTCGAGCACCGCGCGAACGCCGCCGCCCGCGATCACGCCCGTCCCCTCGCTGGCGGGGCGCAGGAGCACGCGCGCAGCGCCGAACTCGCCGATGATCTCGTGCGTGATCGTCGTTCCCTTGCGCGGCACGACGAACATGTTCTTCTTTGCGTCCTCGACGGCCTTCGAGATCGCGAGCGGGACCTCGCGCGCCTTCCCGTAGCCGAGGCCGACCTTGTCGGTCTCGTCACCGATCACGACGAGCGCGGTGAAGGAGAAGCGCCGGCCGCCCTTGACGACCTTGGCCACACGGTTGATCTCGACCACGCGCTCCTTCAGCTCGCGGCCTTCCTGAGAAGTCTCTCGGGGTCAAAAGCTCAGGCCTCCTTCGCGGGCACCCTCGGCGAGCGCCTTCACACGTCCGTGGTAGAGATAGCCGGCCCGATCGAACACGCATGACTCGACCCCGGCCTTCGAGGCCGCCGCGGCGAGACGCTTGCCGACGTCGTTGGCTTGCTCGGTCTTCGTGCCCTTGAAGCTCTTCGGCAGGTCGTGCCACGACGCTGCGGCGACCGTCCGGCCGCCGACGTCGTCGACGAGCTGCGCGTAGATGCCGAGGTTCGAGCGGAACACGGCAAGGCGCGGCCGCGCGGCCGTGCCGGTGATCTTCCCGCGTACGCGTCGGTGGCGCCGCTTGCGTGCCTCACGCGTCGAGAGGCTCATGCGCGCTTGCCCACCTTCCGGCGGACGTGCTCACCCTCGTAGCGGATGCCCTTGCCCTTGTACGGCTCGGGCGGCCGCACCTTGCGCACCTCGGCGGCGGTCTGGCCGACGAGCTGCTTGTCGATGCCCTTGACCACGACCTCGGTCGGCGAGGGCACGTCGAACGTGATCCCCGCCCGCGGCGAGACGACGACCGTGTGCGAGTAGCCGACGCTGAGCTCGAGGTCTGAGCCCCGGAGACCGGCGCGGTACCCGACGCCCTGGATCTCCAGGCGCTTCTCGAAGCCCTTCGTCACTCCCTCGACCATGTTCGCGACGAGCGTCCGCGTGAGGCCGTGGAGCGCGCGGTCCTCGCCGCGCTCGGTCGGCCGCGTGACGGTGACCACACCGTCCTCGTGGGCGATCTCCATGCGCGCCGGCACGTCCTGCGCGAGCTCGCCGAGCGGCCCGTTGACCTGGACGCGGCCAGGCGAGATGGCGACGTTGACGCCTGCGGGCAACTCGATGGGCTGTCTGCCGATTCGACTCATCGCTCTCTTCTCGTCACCAGACGAAGCAGATGACCTCGCCGCCGATGCCCTTTTGCTCGGCCGTGCGGCTCGTCATCACGCCGTTCGAGGTGGACAGGATCGCCGTACCCATGCCGCCGAGCACCCGCGGCAGCCGGTCCTTACGAGCGTACACGCGGCGGCCCGGCTTGGAGATGCGCTTCAGCCCCGTGATGATGCGCTCGCGGTTACGGCCGTACTTCAGCTCGATCACGAGCAGGTTGAAGCTCTCACCCTCCTCGATGCGGTAGTCGCGAATGTAGCCCTCGTCCTTCAAGAGGCGCGCGATCTCGACCTTGGCCTTCGAGGTCGGCATCGAGACGGTGTCGTGCATCGCCTTGTTCGCGTTGCGAATGCGGGCGAGCATGTCGGCGATCGGGTCAGTGAGCATCCGTGCCGCCTACCAGGACGCCTTCGTCATGCCGGGGATCATCCCCTGGTGCGCGAGCTCGCGAAGACAGATTCGGCAGAGGCCGAACTTGCGGTAGACGGCGCGCGGCCGGCCGCAGCGGTTGCAGCGGCGGTGGGCCTGCGTCTTGTGCTTCGTCGGCCGCTGCGACTTCACGATCATGGACTTCTTGGCCATCAGGAACCCTCTCCTTGGTCTGTCTGCGCGAACGGGAGCCCGAGTCCGACCAGCAGGGTGTGCGCGGTGTCGTCGGTCTTCGCCGTCGTCGTGATCGTCACGTCGAGCCCACGGATCTGGGCGACGTCGTCGTAGTCGATCTCGGGAAAGATGATCTGCTCGCGCAGGCCGATCGAGTAGTTGCCGCGCCCGTCGAACGACCGCACGCTCAAGCCGCGAAAGTCCCGGATGCGCGGCAGCGCGATCGACACGAGGCGGTCGAGGAACTCGTACATGCGGGCGCCGCGCAGCGTCACCTTCGTGCCGACGGGCATGCCGGTGCGGATCTTGAAGCCGGCGATCGAGGTGCGTGCGCGCCGGAGCTGCGCCCGCTGCCCCGCGATCTGCGTCAGCTCGTCCATCGCGGCGTCCAGAGTCTTCGCGTCGGTCTTCGCCTCGCCGACGCCCATGTTGAGCGTGATCTTCGAGATCCTCGGCACCTCCATGATCGAGGCGACGCCGAGCTCGTCCTTCAACCGCGGACGGAGCTCCTGCTCGTAGAGCGTCTTCAGGCGTGGCGTGTAGCCGTTGCCGTCGCTCACCGGTGGTCACCCCCGTCGATCTCCTGGTGACAGTCGGCGCGCTTGCAGACACGGACCTTCACCTGCTCGCCCTTGATCTCCTTGAACGCCATCGCGACGCGCGTCGGCCGGTTGCAGACGGGACAGACGAGCATGACGTTCGAGATCGCGATCGGCGCCGGCTTGTCGATCACGCCGCCCGGCTGGATCGTCGGCCCGCCCATGCGGTTTGCGTCCTTCATCGGCCGGGGCTTCGTGTGCCGCTTGACGATGTTCAGGTTCTCGACGATCACGCGGCCCTCGCCGGGGCGTGCCTCGAGCACGCGGCCTTGCTTGCCGCGGTCCTTGCCCGTGATCACGTGGACGATGTCGCCCTTCTTCACGCGCATGGTGGCGGCCATCAGAGAACCTCCGGAGCGAGCGAGACGATCTTCATGAAGTTCTTCTCGCGCAGCTCGCGGGCGACCGGCCCGAAGATGCGCGTCCCGCGCGGGTTCTGGGCGGAGTCGATGATGACGGCCGCGTTCTCGTCGAACGCGATCGACGTTCCGTCCTCGCGTCCCTGTGGCTTCCGCGTCCGGACGACTACTGCCCGCACGACCTCACCCTTCTTGACCTGGCCCTGCGGCGTCGCGGTCTTGACGGTGCCGACGATGATGTCGCCGACGCGGGCGTAGCGGCGGTGCGAGCCTCCGAGCACGCGGATGCAGAGGAGCTCGCGGGCTCCCGTGTTGTCGGCGACGCGGACACGTGTCTCCTGCTGAATCACTTGGCCGCCTCCACCACCTCGGCGAGGCGCCAGCGCTTCGTCTTCGAGAGGGGGCGCGCCTCGACGATGCGCACGACGTCGCCGACGTTCGCCTCGTTCCGCTCGTCGTGGGCGTGGAACTTCGTCGACCGGCGGATGATCTTCTTGTAGCGCGGATGCGCCTTGAGCGTCTCGACGCGGACGACGATCGTCTTGTCCATCGCGCTCGAGACGACGACGCCGCGCCGCTCGACCGTGCGACCACGGTCCCCCGACGGCTTGGGCAGACGGGTCAGCGGCGTTCGCTCTCCCGGCTTCTCCCGGGCCGGCTTCTTCCGTTGGCGCCGCTCGGAGCGGGGCACGCGCTTGCGCTTCTTCTTCGTAGGCGGCGCCTCGGGCGTCTCCGCCTCGGCAGCCGCCTCTGCGGCCTCGGGCTCATCGCCGGCCTCCGTCTCGGCGGCAGCCTCGACCGGAGCCTCGCGCCTCGGCAGGCTCTGCCTCGGCAGGCTCCGGCGTCTCGTCCGCCGGCGCTTCCTCGGCCTCGGCGGTCGGTTCCTCTGTCGGCTCTTCGGCCGGCGCTTCGGTCTCTTCAGGTGTCGTCTCGTCCATCTCCGTGCTCTCTGTCGTCTCGTCGGCCATCAGGCGCTCTCCGCCATCGCACCGCGCTCGCTCTGGACCGTCAGGATCCGTGCGATCTCCCGCTTGGCGAGCTTCAGCCGGGCGGTGTTGTCGAGCGCGCCGGTCGCCGACTGGAAGCGCAGGTTGAAGAGCTCCTGCCTCGTGTCAGCAAGCTTCCGCTGCAGCTCGTCGTCAGTCATGTCTCGAAGTTGTCTGGCTCTCATCCCATGTCCTCGCTACTCGAAGAGCTCGCCTTCGCGCTTGACGATCTTGGTCTTGACAGGAAGCTTGTTGCCGGCGAGCCGGAGCGCTTCGCGAGCGAGCGGCTCGGCGACGCCGGTGAGCTCGAACATCACGCGGCCGGGCTTGACGACGGCCACCCAGCCTTCCGGGGAGCCCTTGCCGGATCCCATCCGCGTCTCGGCCGGCTTCTTCGTGAACGGCTTGTCCGGAAACAGGTTGATCCAGACCTTGCCGCCACGCTTGATCTTGCGCGTCATCGCGATGCGGGCTGCCTCGATCTGCCGGTTCGTGAGCCAGGCCGCCTCGAGCGACTTGAGCCCGAAGTCGCCGTACTGGACGGTGAGCTGGCCCTTTGCCGTGCCCCGTCTGCGTCCGCGGTGGTGCTTGCGGAACTTCGTCTTGCGCGGCATCAGCATTACTCGCTCGCCTCCTCGGTCGGCGCCGCCTCGGCGGTGGGCTCGACCTCCGCTGTCGGCTCGGACTGCTCGGTAGGCGCGGCCTGTGCGGTGGGCGCGGCCTCCGCGGTGGGCTCGACCTGTGTCTCCTCCGTCGGCTCGACGGCTTCTGCCGCGTCGCCGTCCTGCGGCTTCTTACGACCGCGTCCGCGATCGGGCCGGCGGCGACGCACGGGGCCGAGACCCTCGCGGTCCGGGCCGCGGCGGCCCTCGCGCTGGCCGAGGCCCTCGGGCCGCGTGCCGCGGCGCCGCGCCTGGTCCTGCTCGGACAAGCGGACCTCGCGCTCGGCGCCTGCACCCTCGTAGCCCTCGGGCATGATCTCGCCCTTGTTGATCCAGACCTTGACGCCGATCCGGCCGAAGGTCGTCTTCGCCTCGGCGAACCCGTAGTCGATGTCTGCCCGCAGCGTGTGCAGCGGCACGCGGCCCTCCGAGTACTTCTCGGAGCGGCTCATCTCGGTGCCGCCGAGGCGACCGCCACACATCACCTTGACGCCGTGCGCCCCCGAGCGCATCGCCGATGCGAGCGAGCGCTTCATCGCACGGCGGAAGCTGACCCGGTTCTCGAGCTGCTCGGCGATCGACTGGGCGACGAGCTTCGCGTCGAGCTCGGGCCGCTTGATCTCGTTGATATTGATCTGGACGTTCTTCTGCGTCATCGCGTGCACCTCGCGGCGCAGCGCGTCGACCTCGACGCCCGACTTCCCGATCACGATGCCGGGGCGCGCGGTGTAGACGTCGATGATGATCCGCTGCTTGTCCTTGCGGATCAGGATGTCCGACAGACCCGCGTGGGCGAGCTTGCCGTAGATGTGCTCGCGGATCTTGACGTCCTCCAGCAGCGCGCCGGCGAAGTCCTTGTTCGACGTGTACCAGTTCGACTTCCAGTCGTGGATGATGCCGACGCGAAGGCCGCCGGGATGGACTTTCTGGCCCATTACTCGCTCCCCTCGGTCGTCTCGGTCTTCTTGCGGCGCGGCGTGCGCGCGCGCTTACGCTTTTCCGTCGGCTCCGCCTGTGCGGTCTCCTCGGTCGACTCCGGCTTCGGCGTGGTCACGGCTGCCTCCGCCTTCGGCTTTGCCGGAGCCCTCCGCGTGCGAGCCTTCGGCTTCTCGGTCGCCGCAGGAGGCTTCGGCTTCGCGAGCGTCTCCGGCAGCGGCGCCACCTTGACCGTGATGTGGCACGTGTGCTTCCGGATCCGCGCCGCGCGCCCGCGCGCGCGTGCGCGCCAGCGCTTGAGCGTCGGGCCCTCGTCGACGAACGCCGCGCTCACGTAGAGCTCGTCGCCGATCAATCCGTGGTTCGCCTCGGCGTTCGCGATCGCAGATCGCAGCACCTTCTCGACGTCGCGCGCGGCGGCACGCGTCGTGAACGCGAGCACCGTGCGGGCCTCGGGCACGCGGCGGCCGCGGATGTGCTCCACGACCAGCCTGGCCTTGCGGGGCGACGTGCGCACCCACTTGGCGACGGCCTGCACCTCCTGGGTGGCCTGCTCAGGCACGCTTCTTCACCTGCGCCTGCCGGTCCCCTGCGTGGCCGCGGAAGGTCCGCGTCGGCGCGAACTCACCGAGCTTGTGCCCGACCATCTGCTCCGTCACGAAGACGGGCACGTGCTTGCGCCCGTCGTGGACGGCGATCGTGTGGCCGACCATCTCCGGAAAGACGGTCGAGGAGCGAGACCACGTACGGATCATCTGCTTCGAGCCCGAGGCGTTCATCGCCTCGATCCGGCTCATCAGCCGGGCTTCCACGAACGGCCCCTTCTTGGTCGAGCGTCCCATCTACCTCTACCTCTTGTCCTTGCCGCGGCGCCGGCCGCGGACGATGAGCTTGTCGGAATGCTTGTGCTTCTTTCGCGTGCGCTTGCCGAGCGTCGGCACGCCCCACGGAGTGACCGGGTGACGGCCGCCCTTCGACTTGCCCTCACCGCCACCGTGCGGATGGTCGACAGGGTTCATCGCCGAGCCACGCACCGTCGGACGGCGGCCGCGCCACCTGCTGCGACCGGCCTTGCCTCCCGTGACGTTCTGGTGGTCGAGGTTCCCGACCTGCCCGACCGTCGCGCGGCACGTTAGCAGCACGCGCCTGAGCTCCCCGGAGGGAAGGCGCAGCACGGCGTACGGGTCATCCTTCGCCACGAGCTGGACGGACGAGCCGGCGCTCCGCGCCATCTGGCCGCCGCGCCCAGGCTTCAGCTCGACGTTGTGGATGAGCGTGCCCGTCGGGATCCGCTGGAGAGGCAACGCGTTGCCCGGCTTGATGTCGGCGTCCGGGCCGGACTCGACGGTCGCGCCCGCCCGCAGGCCCGCCGGGGCGAGGATGTACGCCTTCTCGCCGTCGGCGTAGTGGAGCAGCGCGATCCGCGCCGACCGGTTCGGGTCGTACTCGATCGCCGCCACCTTCGCCGGCACGCCGTCCTTCGTCCGCTTGAAGTCGACGAGCCGGTAGCGGCGCTTGTGCCCGCCGCCGCGGTGGCGCGTCGTGATCCGGCCGTGGACGTTGCGGCCGCCCTTCTTCGTCACCGGCTCGACGAGGCTCTTCTCGGGCTCCGACTTCGTGATCTCGTCGAACGTCGAGACGCTCATCCAGCGACGCCCGGGGCTTGTCGGCTTGTACTTGCGAACCGGCATGACGCCTCCTAGACCTGAGCCCCTTCGAAGATCGGGATCGTCTCGCCCTCGCGCACCTGCACGATGGCCTTCTTCCAGCCGGGCCTGCGGCCGCGCGTCATCCCGCGGCGCTTCGGCTTCGAGCGCACCTGGACGACGTTGACCGACTCGACGTGGACCTCGAACAGCTCCTCGACCGCCTGGCGGATCTGGGTCTTGTGCGCGTCACCGTGGACACGGAACGTGTACTTCCGGTCGCCGATCAGGCTGTAGCTCTTCTCGGACACGATCGGCGCGAGCAGCACCTCGTTCGGATGGAGGCTCATGACGCCTCACCGCCTCGCGTCGCGTTCGTCGCGCGCGCCTGGACGATCGGCAGCGCGGTCTCGGACACGAGCAGCGACCGGGCCCAGACGACCGCGGTCACCTCGAGGTCCTCCGGCGTCGACACGGCCACGCGCGGCAGGTTGCGGAAGGACTTGACCGCTGACTCCTCGTCGCCCGTGACGACGACAACGACGGGCGCCTCCTTGCCGAACGCGTCGAGGAAACTGACCGCCGCCTTGGTCGACGGCTGCTCGAATGCATCGGCCGAGAAGACAGCGAGCGTGCCTTCCTGCGCGTGCGCGCTGAGCGCGATGCGCATCGCAGCGCGGCGCTCCTTGCGGTTGACCTTGAACGAGAAGTCACGCATCGTGGGCGGGAACGCCACGCCTCCACCAACCCACTGCGGCGCGCGTGTCGTGCCCTGGCGGGCACGTCCTGTCCCCTTCTGGCGCCAGGGCTTTGCCCGGCCGCCGGCGACGAGGCCGCGGCTCTTCGCCCCGCGCGTGCCCGCGCGGGCGGCAGCCATCTCTGCTCGCACCGCCTCGTGGACGAGGTGTGGCCGAGGCTCCGCACCAAAGACGGTTGCGTCGAGCGAGACCTCCTTCGAGGCCTTGCCGGCGCCGTCGAGCAGGGGCGCCTTCGGCGCCTTACTGGTGGCGGTGGTGGCGGCTATGCGCCCTCTCCTCCCTGATCTCGACGATGCTGTTCTTGGGACCGGGAACCGCGCCCTTGACGAGCAGGAGGTTCCGCTCCGGATCGACCTCGTGGACGACGAGCCCGAGCTGCGTACGCCGCTTGGCGCCCGTCTGACCGGCCATGCGCATCCCCTTGAAGACACGTGACGGCGTGGCCGACGCGCCGACGGAGCCGCGCTTGCGGATGTTGTGGGATCCGTGCGTCTTCGGCCCGCGGCTGAAGTTGTGTCGCTTGATCGTTCCGGCGAACCCCTTCCCGATCGAGATGCCGGCGACCTTGACCGCGTCGCCGGGCTCGAAGACCTCGACCGTGACAGTGTCTCCCGGCGTCAGCTCGGTAGGCCCGCGGAACTCGACGAGCCGCCTGTGCGGCGTAGCACCCGCCTTCTCGAGATGGCCGAGCTCTCCCTTCGAGAGCTTCCGCTCTTTCACCTCGTCGAACGCGAGCTGGACGGCCTCGTAGCCGTCCTTCTCGTCCGTCTTCACCTGGACGACTGGGCACGGCCCTGCCTCGATCACCGTCACGGCGGTCACCACCCCCGTCTCCGAATCGAAGACCTGGGTCATGCCGAGCTTCCTGCCGAGAATGCCCTTCACAGCTTGATCTCGATGTCGACGCCGGCGGGCAGGTCGAGCCTCATCAGCGAGTCGACCGTCTTCGGCGTGGGGCTATGGATGTCGATCAGGCGCTTGTGCGTCCGCACCTCGAACTGCTCCCGCGAGTCCTTGTCCTTGAACGGGCTGCGGATCACGGTGTAGACGTTCCGCTCGGTGGGCAGGGGCACGGGCCCGGTGATCGTGGCACCGGTGCGCTCCGCGTTGTCGACGATGTCTCGCGCAGCGCGGTCGACCTGGTTGTGGTCGTAGCCGCGAAGCCGGATGCGGATCTTCTGTTGAGCCACGTGCCCTCTTCCCTCCGTCTTTCTCGTCCTACTTGATGATCTCGGTGACGACGCCGGCGCCGACGGTGCGCCCGCCTTCGCGGATCGCGAACCGGAGGCCCTGGTCCATGGCGATCGGCTGGATCAGCTCGACCTCCATGTTCGTGTTGTCGCCCGGCATCACCATCTCCTGGCCCTCGGGCAGTGCGATCGAGCCGGTGACGTCCGTCGTCCGGAAGTAGAACTGCGGCCGGTAGCCGTTGAAGAACGGCGTGTGGCGGCCGCCTTCGTCCTTCGACAGGACGTAGACCTCGGCCTTGAAGTGCGTGTGCGGCGTGATCGACCCGGGCTTCGCGAGCACCTGGCCGCGCTCCACTTCCTCACGCTTCGTACCGCGCAGGAGGACTCCAGCGTTGTCGCCGGCCTGCGCGAAGTCGAGCACCTTGTTGAACATCTCGAGGCCCGTGACGACGGTCTTCGAGATCTCGTCGTGGATGCCGACCATCTCGATCTCCTCGCCCGAGTTGATCTGGCCCTGCTCGATCCGGCCGGTGACGACCGTGCCGCGGCCCGTGATCGTGAACACGTCCTCGATCGGCATCAGGAACGGCTTGTCCGTGTCGCGGACGGGCTCCGGGATGTACGCGTCGAGAGCGGCCGTGAGCTCGAGGATCTTCTCGACCCACGCCTCGTCGCCCTCGAGCGCCTTCAGAGCCGAGACCTGGATGACAGGAATGTCGTCACCCGGGAACTCGTACTTCGACAGCAGCTCGCGTACCTCCATCTCGACGAGCTCGAGCAGCTCGGGATCGTCGACCATGTCGGCCTTGTTCAGCGCGACGACGATGTACGGCACGTTCACCTGGCGGGCGAGCAGCACGTGCTCGCGCGTCTGGGGCATCGGGCCGTCGGCAGCGGAGACGACCAGGATCGCGCCGTCCATCTGGGCGGCGCCCGTGATCATGTTCTTGATGTAGTCGGCGTGCCCCGGGCAGTCGACGTGGGCGTAGTGCCGGTTCTCCGTCTCGTACTCGACGTGCGACGTGTTGATCGTGATGCCGCGCTGGCGCTCTTCCGGCGCCTTGTCGATCGAGTCGAAGTCGCGGTACTCGGTGTTCTCGCCCTTGTCCGCGAGCACCTTCGTGATCGCGGCCGTGAGCGTCGTCTTGCCGTGGTCGATGTGACCGATGGTGCCGACGTTGACGTGCGGCTTGGTGCGCTCGAACTTCTGCTTGGCCATGTCTTCTCTTCCTCCGGTTTCTTCCCGTTTACGCCTGGGCGGCGACGACCTCGCCCGCGATCGACTGAGGTACGTCCTCGTAGCGATCGAACTGCATCGTGAACGTTGCGCGGCCCTGCGTCGTCGAGCGCAGGTCCGTTGCGTAGCCGAACATGGTGGCGAGCGGGACGCGCGCCTTGATCGCCTGAGCGTTTCCGCGCGGCTCGAAGCCTTCGATCTGACCGCGCCGCTGGTTGAGATCCCCGATCACGTCCCCGAGGTACTCCTCGGGCGTGACCACCTCGACCGCCATCATCGGCTCGAGCAGCTTCGGCTTCGCGCGCTGCATGGCCGTCTTGAAGGCCATCGAGCCTGCGACCTTGAAGGCGATCTCGCTCGAGTCGACGTCGTGGTACGAGCCCTCGACGAGGATCACGCGGACGTCGACGACGGGGTAGCCGGCAAGGATGCCCGACTCCATCGCCTCCTGGATGCCGAGGTCGACGGAGGGGATGTACTCCCGCGGGATCTTGCCGCCGACGATCTTGTCGATGAACTCGTAGCCTCCGCCCGGCTCGGCCGGCTCGAGGTTGATGACGACGTGGCCGTACTGGCCGCGGCCACCGGTCTGACGGACGAACTTTCCCTCGATCTTCTCGACCGCCTTGCCGACCGTCTCGCGGTACGCGACTTGCGGGCGCCCGACGTTCGCGTCGACGGAGAACTCGCGCAGCAGCCGGTCGACGATGATCTCGAGGTGCAGCTCGCCCATGCCCGCGATCAGCGTCTGCCCGGTCTCCTCGTCCGAGCGGACGCGGAACGTCGGGTCCTCCTCGACGAGCCGCTGGAGCGCGGTTGCGAGCTTGTCCTGATCGGCCTTCGTCTTCGGCTCGATCGCGACGGAGATCACGGGGTCGGGGAAGATCATCGACTCGAGGCGGATCGGCGCCGTGTCGACGGCGAGCGTATCGCCGGTCGTCGTCTGCTTGAGGCCGACGAGCGCCGCGATCTCGCCCGCGCCGATCTCGTCGCGCTCCTCGCGGTGGTTCGCGTGCATCTGGAGGATGCGGCCGACACGCTCCGTTCTGCCTGTCGTCGTGTTCAGGACCTTGTCGCCCTGCTTCAGCTGGCCCGAGTAGACGCGGACGTACGTCAGCTTGCCGACGTACGGGTCGGTCATGACCTTGAACGCGAGCGCCGCGAACGGCTCGTCGAGCATCGGCCGCCGTGAGAGCTCGTGCTCCGTCCGCGGGTCGATGCCGTGGATCGGCGGCACGTCGAGTGGACTCGGGAGGTACTCGACGACCCCGTCGAGGAGCGGCTGAATGCCCTTGTTCTTGAATGCCGAGCCGCAGAGCACCGGCACGATGGAGAGGTCGAGCGTCGCGGCGCGGAGCGCGCGGCGCAGCATGTCCGGCGTAACGGCCTCCTCGTTCTCGAGGTAGGTCTCCATCAGCTCGTCGTCGTGGTCGGCGACCGCGTCGATCAGCTGGTGGTGGTACTCGGCCGCCTGCTCGAGGAGCTCGGCGGGAACGTCCTCCGTGTCCAGCTGCGTGCCGAGCGAGTCGGTCCACACGTATGCGCGCATCTCGACGAGGTCGACGACGCCGCGGAAGTGCTCCTCCTGGCCGATCGGCAGCTGCACGGGCACCGCCCGCGCGCCGAGCCGGTCGACCATCGACTGCACGGACGTGAAGAAGTCCGCGCCGACGCGGTCCATCTTGTTCATGAAGGCGATGCGTGGGACGCTGTAGCGGTCTGCCTGGCGCCAGACGGTCTCGGACTGCGGCTCGACACCGGCGACGGCATCGAACACCGCCACCGCGCCGTCGAGGACGCGGAGCGAGCGCTCCACCTCGACCGTAAAGTCCACGTGCCCGGGCGTATCGATGATGTTCACACGAACGTCGCGCCAGAACGCCGTCGTCGCAGCCGACGTGATCGTGATCCCGCGCTCCTGCTCCTGCACCATCCAGTCCATGACGGCGGCGCCCTCGTGGACCTCGCCCATCTTGTACGTGCGGCCGGTGTAGTAGAGGATCCGCTCGGTCGTCGTCGTCTTGCCGGCGTCGATGTGCGCCATGATCCCGATGTTGCGCACCCGGTCGAGCGCGACTGCTCCCTTGGTCATCTCCATCGTGCTCACGCTCACCAGCGGTAGTGCGCGAAGGCCTTGTTCGCCTGCGCCATGCGGTAGAGGTCGTCCTTCTTCTTGTACGCGCCGCCCTGCTGGTCGAGCGCGTCGAGGATCTCGCCGGCGAGCTTCTCGTCCATGTGCTTCTCGCGGCGCTCGCGCGCGAACGTGACGAGCCAGCGCACGGCCAGCGTGCGTGCCCGGCGCTGAGGAACCTCGACGGGCACCTGGTAGTTCGAGCCGCCGACGCGGCGCGAGCGGACCTCGAGCACGGGCGTCACCGTCTTCACGGCCTGCTCGAGCACCTCGACGGGAGGCCGGCCAGTGCGCTCACCGACACGGTCGAGCGCCTTGTAGACGAGGATCTCGGCCGTCGACTTCTTGCCGTCGAGCATCACGCAGTTGACGATCTGGGTGACGAGACGGGAGCTGTAGACCGGATCTTCTACAAGCGTGCGCGGCTGAATGTCTGCACGACGGGGCACCGAACGCTCCTAGCCCTTCTTCGCGCCGTACTTCGAGCGGCCCTGGCGACGGTCGGGGACGCCGGCCGCGTCGAGAGCTGCGCGAATCACCTTGTAGCGGATCCCCGGCAGGTCGCGGACGCGACCGCCGCGGATCAGGACGACGGAGTGCTCCTGCAGGTTGTGCCCCTCGCCCGGAATGTAGCTCGTGACCTCCATGCCGTTCGTGAGCCGGACACGCGCGACCTTGCGAAGCGCCGAGTTCGGCTTCTTGGGCGTCGTCGTGTACACGCGCGTGCACACGCCGCGCTTCTGCGGTGCGCCGCGGAGCGCAGGCGTCTTCGTGCGCGCACGCTTGGTGACACGGCCTTTCCTCACGAGTTGACTAGCAGTCGGCATACGAGCTCCGGAAGAGGGTTTACACACGACAAGGCTGGCAGGGCGGAGCCCGCCAACCACGGGCCAATGTTACCGAAAGTTCGGCAGGGCCTGCAGCGTCACGCACAGGTAGGGAAAAGACTCGCTGCGATGTCTTTGGACGTGTCCTCTCCGTAGGGCTGTCCGCCGCGATCGCTATATGAGAAGGGTGTACGAGTGCCCCGTCTGCCGGCGGGAGTTTGACGCGCGGTTTGCCGTCTTCGTCGCGTCGAGTCCCGATCCGTACGACACCGTCGGCTGCGCCCGCCGGGCGCCGGCGGCCGTTGCCGGTGTCGCAGCCCCCATCCTCTTGCCGACGATCGACATCGTTGCACTCAGCCCCAAGGCTGCCCCACCTGTGGTACCGCGACGCCGACTTGCAGCGGCGCTTGCAATGCCGCTCCTCGCCTCTCCAGCGGCCGTGGCTGCGGGGTTGAGCCTCATCGCCGTGGGAACGACGAGCTCCCTCCTGCTGTGGTCAGGAACGCTTGGACGCGACAGGCCCGCACTTACGGCGGCCGCTCCGCAGTCCCAATCTTCGTCCCAGGCCCACAAATCCTCCGACGACACGTCTCCGGTACCAGCGACAGCTCCGGGGGCGAGCGCTGCGGGTAGCGCGCCGTCGGTGGGACCGGAGCTCTTCGCGCTCATCGACGGACGAGAGGCACCTGCTAAGGGGTCAGAATCATCGGCCGCGTCCCCGAGCGAAACACCGACCACGCCACGCCCATCAGGCAGCGACGATGGCGGGGCCGCGGAGCCTACCGGAGGACCGTCTCCCGCTGGCCCACCGCCCGAGCCGAGCCCGCCGCCTGCGGGCGAAAATCCACCGCCGTCCGCCGGGCCCGGGCCGTCGGGTGGATCCCCACCACCTGCTCCTCCTCCGACGTCCGGGGGTGATCACCCGACGCCGCCGCCTCCTCCGTCTCCTTCACCTCCTCCTCCTCCGCAGCACCAGCCGCCGCCGCCTCCGCAGCACCCGCCTCCTCCTCCGCCACCCCCACCGCCACCGCCTCCTCCTCCGCCACCCCCACCACCCCCACCGTCACCTCCGCCACCTCCGCCACCTCCTCCTCCGCCACCCCCGACGGAGAAGCAGAAGAAGGACAAGAAAGAGAAGAAGCAGAAGAAGGACAAGAAAGAGAAGAAAGACAAGAAGAAGGGCGCCACCCCGGCAGTTCCTGCCGTTCCGGCTGACGGGAAAGGGCGGCGAGACGAGCCGAAGCCGCGCTCAAGTCCAGGGGCAACACCGGCCGTCCCTGCCGTTCCTCCGAAGGAGCAGACGCCGACACCTTCAGGTGAAGCCGGAAGCAACACGACGCCCGGAAGCCCCAGCGAGGGGAATCCACCAGAGAAGCCCGGTCAAGAGGGCGGCAACGGCGGGAACGGTCAGGGAAACGGCGGGAACGGCGGGAACGGTCAGGGAAACGGCGGGAATGGCGGCAACGGCGGGAACGGTCAGGGAAACGGCGGGAATGGCGGCAACGGCGGGAACGGTCAGGGAAACGGCGGCAACGGCGGCAATGGCGGAACGGCGGGAACGGCGGGAACGGCGGCAACGGCGGCAACGGCGGCAACGGCGGCAACGGCAAGGGCAAGAAGCCCTAGGCATACGTCGACCTCTACTCGCTTTCCTCCTCCGCCTCCACGACCGTTCCCTTGCCGGAGCGCTTTGCGCGATACAGCCCCTGGTCGACGCGACTGAAGAGCGACGTGCCGTCGTCGTCTCGTCCCAGTTCGGCGATGCCCGCTGAGACGCGCACCGTCGAAGCGCCCGCGATCGGCTGGGCCTGGATAGCCAGCTGCAGCCGCTGAAACAGTCGCCGTGCATCGTCGAGGGAGGACTCCGGCAGCACGACGGCAAACTCGTCTCCACCCACGCGGCAAGGAAGGTCGGCGCCGCGCACGACAGACCTCAGGCGCTGAGCGACCTCGGCGAGAACGGAATCTCCTCCGAGGTGGCCGATTTCGTCGTTGATGGCTTTGAAGTCGTCGATGTCGAAGAAGATGAGCGCGAGCCGCCGGTCGTACCGGTGCGCCCGCTTTACCTCCTGTGCCAGTGTCTCGTGGAAGTAGTGGCGGTTGTAGAGGCCCGTGAGCGGGTCGCGCACGGAGAGCTCCACGAGCTCGTGGAAGCGGCGTGCGTTCTCGAGCGCTCGCCCGGCGTTCGCAGCCAACTCCTCGATGACAGCCACCTGCCCCTCCGTCGGTTCTTGAACGTCGCGCCTCCAGAAGACGCCGAGCGTGCCAAGGGGCAGTTCCTGCTCCGCAGTCAGCGGCAGGAGGATTCCGATGTGGATTGAGTTCGACGTGGCCGCCGCACCCTCGGACGCTGGGCTGTACCGGATCGTCATCGCCCGTGCCCGTCCCTCCTGATGC
This sequence comes from uncultured Actinomycetes bacterium, assembly GCA_963773055.1. Classification (GTDB taxonomy): domain Bacteria; phylum Actinomycetota; class Thermoleophilia; order Gaiellales; family Gaiellaceae; genus PALSA-612. The sequence goes on from CAVYZL010000006.1 coordinate 1,802,371, forward strand.
CAGCCGCCGAGAAGAGGCAGCGCCTCCTGGGCGGAAAGGTTCATCGCTTTTACGAAAGGGCGCTGACCTTCCTCGAAGAGCACGACGGCTGCTGCGTCAGCCTCCGCGAGAACCGCTGCGCTCTGGAGCACACGGGCGAGCACTTCGTCCAGATCTAGCGTCTCCGCGAGGTTCACGAGCTGCCGTGCGCGCCGTAGCTCGTCGCGCGTTCGTTGAAGCTCCGCTTCGACCGCGTCCGGCGCTACTGCGTCTGCGTCTCCCTTCTCGGCAGGGCGGCGAACGTCCCGGGGACGAAATGCCAGCACGAGCGTCGCCACGGCAATCGCCAAGGTTGCGGCGAGGACTACGACCAGTGCAATCGTCAACGCGGCGGCCTCCGGCCGGACCCATGCATGCTCATCAGCGGCCCCGCCGCGGGCCTGTCAGCCACAGAATGCCGCACCTCGTCTCCCCGATCCTGTCGAATCCCGAGCACCCTAATTGTTGACCGATAAGACGGCGACGCACTCCCTCAGGCGGGGGATTCGCAGTCCGTCGACCGCAATCTCACGTATCGAGCGCGAGGAACGGTAGAAACGTCGCAAGGTCGACGGCTGCCGCGGCCGGAAGCACGTCACGGACGCAGCGGATCCGGCTGAGCGCGTTGCCCTGGGCGCGTGACGTCCAGGCCTCGTAGGCCTGCACACGCGCCTGCGCGACGAGCGCGGCTCGAACCGCGGGCGCCGCGAGCGAGGCGGGCACGACCCCGAGCGGCTGCGACTCGTCGAGCGGCGTTACGCGCAGGGAGCCGTCCCCTGTGACGATGCTCGTCGTCACGTCGCTCGGCAGTGAGAGCAGCTCGCTGGGCCCGGGCGGCACGAGCGCGAAGCCTCGCCGTCGCCCGCCGAGCCAGGTCGGCGACCGGTCTGCCCTCACCTGGCGCACCGGCAGCATGCTGTAGAGGCTGTAGTAGAGAGCGACCTGCGCCGACGTCGGCGGCTCGATCCGGAGCCCGCGCGCGATCGCGCGCCTGCGCAGCTGGTCGGCGATCACCGCGCGCGCGATCGTCACGGACGCGTGTCTTGCCCGAAGGGCGGAGGCGTAGGCCGACCGGCGGCCGTGGAACCGAACGTCGACGATGCTCTGCTCGAGCGCGACCACGCGGGCGCTCGAGACCGGATGGCCAGCGCTTTCCATCGTCCGCGCGAACAGGGCGCTCAACGCGACCTGCGTGTCGCCCGTCACCCGCGCGAGCGCCGAGACGTCCGACTCGGAGATCGCGAGGCCGTCGACGGAGCAGCGCTGGCCGGCCGGAAGCGCGATCTGCCCCTCGTCGACGGACGCCCTGAAGCCGGGGCCGGCCGCAGCCGGGCCGTCGCAGAGCGCAGGGTCGCGCGCCCAGAGATAGACGCAGGCAGCCTTCGGCTTGTCCGCGTCCGCCCCCGCCTGGTCGAACGTCCCCCAACCCCAGCTGACGACCGTTCCCAGACCGAGCTCGGCCGCGACCTGTTTTGCCGCCAGCGCCTCGAGCTTCACGAGCCGCAGCCAGGCCGTCGTCGGCTTGAGGCCCTCGCGCCCGCCCTTCCCCGGTCCCGACTGGAACCCGACGACGACACCGAGACGATCGGCCCGGATGCCGATCGCTCTCAGGGGCGCGACGCCGTCGCGGAAGCGCTGGCGCATCGTGCGGCTGCCGACGACCGCGCCCGCGCGCATCACCGGCGGGGCCGGGAAGTACACCTCTCGCACGAGCATCGCCGACTGGCTTGCCTGCTGCCACCAGCCAACCGCATCCCCGCCCGTGTACGGGCGCGCGGAGATCAGCAGCACGGGCAGCGCGCCGCGCTCGACGAGGCGCCGGAGCACGTCGAGCACGTTGGCCCGATACTGCGCGTTCGTGTCCGTCCACGGGGTCGTCGTCCCGGCGCTGTTCAGCTCGTTGAGCACGATCAGCGGCGTCTCGCAACCGGTGGCCGCGACAGCTTTCGAGAAGACGTCGGCGACGGCGTCGGGGATGGTGGCGGGATCGAGCGGTGCCGAAGGCGTGCCCGCCAGCCTGTTCAGCTTCATCCACCAGTAGACGGTCTGGGCGCCGCCGGCCCGAAGATCAGTGGCGTTCTGCACGCCGGACGTCGCCGCGATCACGCCCGGCCGGGCGAAGACGTCGTTCCGGAACGACACGGACCCCTCTGCGTAGTCGAGCCAGAGCGGCTTCGTGTCGGGCAGCCCGCACTGCGCCGTCCTGGCGGCGGGCGACGACTGCGTCGCGCCGATAACACAGGCGGCGACCGCGATGAGGGCGACGGCGAGCTTCCTCACGGCGAAACAGGGTAGCGGCGGCGATCGGAGCCCAGGTGCGGAATGCAAACCCCGTCCCGAAGGTCGAGATCAGCCGGTTGATGTCGCGCGGTAGCGCTTACGCGGAGAGATGCGCGCGCAGGCGAGACCGCGCTCTCGCCGGAGCGCAGATGCGGTACGAAACAACACACCGGAAGAAGGGGGCTCGTCGGGGAAACATGGTTTCCCCCACGCTCGGTAGCGAGGGGGCTCGCAGGGAGCCCCCTCCGCCTCACTTTTCGGGTGCTTCCGCCTCCGGCGTGCGGCCGTCGCCGTCCGCCGACTCGTCGGCGAGGTCGATCCCGAGCGAGGCGAGGTCGATGCCCGCCCCGCCGTCCGACTCGATCTCCTCGAGCGCCGCCAGCACCGCTTCACGCTCGTAGAGCTCCTTTGGAACGCTCTCGGACGGCCCGATGGTGATCGACCGGTAGCGCTTGAGCCCGGTGGCGGCAGGGATCAGCTTGCCGATGATGACGTTCTCCTTCAGACCGAGCAGTCGGTCGACCTTGCCCTCGATCGCCGCGTCGGTCAGGACCTTCGTCGTCTCCTGGAAGGAGGCGGCCGAGAGGAACGACTCGGTCGCGAGCGAGGCCTTCGTGATCCCGAGGATCATCGGCTCGTGCGTCGCCTGCGCCCCCTTCTCCGACTTCACGCGTGCGTTCTCGCGCAACAGCGCCGTCCGGTCGACCATCTGGCCCGGGAGGAAGTCCGTGTCTCCGGAGGTCAGAATCCGCACCTTCTTCAGCATCTGGCGCACGATCAGCTCGATGTGCTTGTCGTGGATGTCGACGCCCTGCGACTTGTAGACCTTCTGCACCTCGCCGACGAGGTACAGCTCGGTCGGGGTCGACCCCTTGCCCGAGCGTGCGTGCAGCTCGAGCAGCTCGACAGGCGTCAGCGAGCCGTCGTGGAGGGGATCGCCCGGCTCGACGCGCTGGCCCTTCTCGACGAGTAGCCGGGAGCGGCGCGGGAGCTGGTACTCGATCGGCTCCGGCGCCTCGTCGCCCTTGCCGTCCGCGTCCGGAACGATGACGACCTTCGGACCGCGCTCCGCCTGCTCGATGTCGACGGTGCCCGAGACCTCGGCGAGACGGGCGGCGCCCTTCGGGTTCCGCGCCTCGAAGATCTCGACGACACGCGGCAGACCGTGCGTGATGTCCGCGCCGGCGACACCGCCGGTGTGGAACGTCCGCATCGTCAGCTGCGTGCCAGGCTCGCCGATCGACTGGGCCGCGACGATGCCGACGGCATCGCCGATCTCGGCCTGCTCTCCGGTGGCGAGGAACGTCCCGTAGCACGCGCGGCACACGCCGAAGTCGCTCTTGCACTTGAGCACGGAGCGGACACTGAGCGTCGCCTCGCTGGCGAACTCGGCGAGCTCCTCGACGACCTCGCGCAGCCGTGCGGGCGTGAGCTCCTCGCCCTTCGACGCGAGCTTTGTCTTGCCCGGCTTGCCGTCCTTGAGCGGCTTGTACACGTCCTCGGCGAGCACCCGGCCGGCCGCCGAGCGGTTGAGCCCTTCGGGGTGAAACAGCGGCGCAGTGATGAACTCCTTCGTGCCACAGTTCTCCTCGCGGATGATCACGTCCTGCGCGACGTCGACGAGACGCCGCGTCAGGTAGCCGGAGTCCGCGGTGCGAAGCGCCGTGTCGGCCAGGCCCTTTCTGGCGCCGTGCGTCGAGATGAAGTACTCGAGCACCGACAGGCCCTCCATGAAGTTGGCCTTGATCGGGCGCTCGATGATCTCACCCTTCGGGTTGGCCATCAGCCCGCGCATCCCCGCCAGCTGGCGGATCTGCTTGAACGAGCCGCGGGCGCCAGAGTTGGCCATCATGTAGATCGGGTTCAGCTCGTAGAGCGTCTTCTCCATCGCCGCTGCGACCGTGTCCGTCGCCTCGGTCCAGATCTCGGTGATCTGCTCGTGGCGCTCGGCCTCGGTGATCAGCCCGGTCTCGAAGTGACCGACGACCGCGCCGACCCGCTCTTCGTACGCGGCGAGGATCTCGTCCTTGTCGGCCGGAACGACGATGTCGTTCTTGGACACGGTGATCCCGGCCTTCGTCGCGTGGTGGAACCCGAGCGTCTTGATCGTGTCCATCACGGCCGCGAGCACGGATGAGCCGTAGCGCTCGCCGAGGTCGACGATGAACTCGTCCATCTCCTTCTTCGCGAGCGTCTGATTGATGAACGGCAGGTCCACCGTCACCTTCGCGTCGTTGAGCACTTCGGTGATCGAGCGCGCGATCTCTTCGTTGAAGATCACACGTCCCGGCGTCGTCAGGACGAGCTCGCCGTCACGGCGGTACTCGATCGTGTCCTGGAGCTTCACCTGGCCGGCGTGGAGGGACTGCTCGACCTCCTCCTCTGACGCGAAGCGCTTCGGCCGCGGCTTGAGCTTCGTGACGTCGAGCGCCGCCATGTCCTGAACCCCGGAGTACGTGAGGAAGTAGAGCCCGAGCACCATGTCCTGCGCTGGCGTTGTCAGCGGGAGGCCGTGCGCCGGCGAGAGGATGTTGTTCGACGACAGCATGAGGATGCGGGCCTCGGCCTGCGCCTCCGCCGACAGCGGCACATGGACGGCCATCTGGTCGCCGTCGAAGTCGGCGTTGAACGCGTGGCAGACGAGCGGGTGCACCTGGATCGCCTTGCCCTCGACGAGCACAGGCTCGAACGCCTGGATACCGAGGCGGTGGAGCGTCGGCGCGCGGTTCAGGAGCACCGGATGCTCGGCGATCACCTCCTCGAGGATGTCCCAGACCTCCGGCTCCATCGAGTCGACGTACTTCTTCGCCGCCTTGATGTTCTGGACGATCTTCCGCTCGACGAGCCGGCTCATGATGAACGGCTTGAAGAGCTCGAGCGCCATCAGCTTCGGCAGCCCGCACTGGTAGAGCTTGAGGTTCGGGCCGGAGACGATCACCGACCGTCCCGAGTAGTCGACGCGCTTGCCGAGCAGGTTCTGGCGGAAGCGGCCCTGCTTGCCCTTGAGCATGTCCGAAAGCGACTTCAGGGCGCGGTTGCCGGGCCCGGTGACCGCGCGCCCACGGCGGCCGTTGTCGAACAGTGCGTCGACCGCCTCCTGGAGCATCCGCTTCTCGTTGTTGACGATGATCTCCGGCGCACCGAGGTCGAGCAGCCGCTTCAGGCGGTTGTTCCGGTTGATCACGCGCCGGTAGAGGTCGTTGAGGTCGCTCGTCGCGAACCGGCCACCGTCGAGCTGGACCATCGGCCGCAGCTCGGGCGGGATCACCGGCACCGCCTCGAGGATCATCCACTCGGGCTTGTTCTCCGACTTGATGAACGCGTTGACGACCTTCAGCCGCTTGATCCCGCGTGCCTGCTTCTGCCCCTTCGACGTCGCGATCACCTCGCGGAGCGACTCGGCCTCGGCATCGAGATCGAGCTCGCGCAGGAGGTCGCGGATCGCCTCTGCGCCCATGCCGCCGCGGAAGTAGACGCCGAAGCCGTACGGCGACCCGAACCGGTCCTTCATCTCCCGGAAGATCTGCTCGTCGTTGACGACCATCTTCGGCTCGAGCTCCTTGAACAGCGCCCAGGTCTGCTCGAGGCGCGCGCGAGCCTCGACGCCGGCCTCGCGCGCGTCCTCGCGCCGCTGCTCGATGTCGAGGTACATCTCGCGCACCTTCATCAGCCAGGCGATGATCGCGTCGAGGTCCTCCTTCCGGATCTTCCCGTCCGTCTTCAGGCAGAGGTCGTTCGCGAGCTCGCGGAGCGCCGTGTCGTCCGCACCCGGCTCAGCGGCGGCGATGACGTCCTTGAGCAGCCCCTTGCCGAGGCCGCGGGCCGTATCGAGCTTCTTCGCGTCGACGGATGCGACGAGAGCGGAGTCCTCCTCGTTCAGCTCGCCGCCGCCGAGCAGCCCATCGAGGATGCGGTTCACGTGCTTCGTGACCGCTCCCTTCTTCGAGCCGGTCGCCTTCGCGAGGTCCTTGTAGAGCGGCGCGAGCGCCGTCTGGATCTCGAGCGCGGTCTGGGCGACGTTCTCGACCTCGCGGGGCTGGAGCCGGCGGTCGTCGCGGATCGCCGTCGAGCGGACGAGCTCGCGGATCTTCTTCGCGTCCTCCGTCGACATCTTCGGGACGATCTCCTTGAACAGGCCGCCGACGAGATCCCGCGCTTCCTCGAGCGTGGGCATCTCCTGCTCCTCCGCCCAGTTGCCGAGGCCGCGGACCCAGAACTCGTCGTCCTCGTCGAAGCCCCGGTCGGCGCCCTTCGTCAGGTAGTTGCGCCGGCGGGTGAGCCGCTGCTCGAGGCCCGCGAGCTGCTCCTCGCGGTCGACGTCGAGCGCGTCGTACTCAATGCGCACCTTGTCCTCGAGGTCGGCGAGATCCTTCTGCCGCGCCTCCTTGTCGACGTCGGTGACGATCGAGGCGGCGAAGTAGAGCACCTTCTCGAGCTCGCGCGGGGCGATGTCCAGGAGATAGCCGATCCGCGACGGGACGCCCTTGAAGAACCAGATGTGCGAGACCGGCGCCGCCAGGTCGATGTGGCCCATGCGCTCACGGCGGACCTTCTGCCGCGTCACCTCGACGCCGCAGCGCTCGCAGATGATGCCCTTGTAGCGGACGCGCTTGTACTTGCCGCAATAGCACTCCCAGTCCTTCGTCGGACCGAAGATGCGCTCGCAGAAGAGGCCGTCACGCTCGGGCTTCAGCGTGCGGTAGTTGATGGTCTCGGGCTTCGTGACCTCGCCGTGAGACCAGTCGCGGATCTGCTTCGCCGAAGCGAGGCCGATGCGGATCGCGTCGAAGTCGTTGATGTCGATCTGCGTCACGTGAGTTCGCGCCTTTCGTGAGATCTGCGTCGTGGGACAGGATTCATCCTGTCCCCGACTCCGTTTCCTGTGGTGGCCGGTGTGGTCATCGATCCCGGTCCGTCATTCCTCTGCCTCGACGTCGGCCAGGTCGGCCTCGACCGGCTCGCCGTCCTTCTCCGTCGCGACGACCGCCTCGGCGACCTCGGGGAGCAGCTCGTCCGTCGGCACGGTCAGCTCGCCGGATTCGTCGACGCGCTCCGCGCCCTCTTCTGCCTCCTCGGCGGTGAGCTCGCGCGCGGCGACGCGAGCCGAGCCTGGCGTGAGGTCGATCCCAAGCTCCTCAGCCGCCCGGAGCAGCTCGTCGTCCTCCTCGCGGACGTCCACCTCTGTGCCCTCCTCCGAGAGCACGTGAACGTCGAGGGAGAGCGACTGCATCTCCTTGAGCAGCACCTTGAACGACTCGGGGATCGAGGGCTCGGCGATGTTCTCGCCCTTGACGATGGCTTCGTACGCCTTCACGCGCCCGACCGTGTCGTCGGACTTGATCGTGAGCATCTCCTGGAGCGTGTAGGCAGCGCCGTACGCCTCGAGCGCCCAGACCTCCATCTCGCCGAAGCGCTGGCCGCCGAACTGCGCCTTGCCACCGAGCGGCTGCTGCGTGACGAGGGAGTAGGGACCCGTCGAGCGCGCGTGGATCTTGTCGTCGACGAGGTGGAGCAGCTTGAGGATGTACATGTAGCCGACGGTCACCTTCTGCTCGAAGGGCTCGCCCGTACGGCCGTCCAGCAGCCGCACTTTGCCCGAGCTCTTTCGCCCGACGGGCCGGCTCAGGTCAACCTTCATCTTGATCGGCGAGTCAGGGTTCTGTTCGACCCAGGCGACGAGCGCGTCGTCGACGTCCTCCGGCGTGGCGCCGTCGAAGACTGGCGACGCGATGGGCGTCGGCCCGTCCGACTTGCCGTCCTCGCCGAAGACACCGTGCGCAGCCGCCCAGCCGAGGTGCGTCTCGAGGATCTGGCCGATGTTCATCCGGCTCGGAACGCCGAGCGGGCTGAGGATGACCTCGACGGGCGTGCCGTCCTCGAGGTACGGCATGTCCTCCTCGGGGACGATCTTCGCGATCACGCCCTTGTTGCCGTGGCGCCCGGCGAGCTTGTCGCCCTCCGCGATCTTGCGCTTCTTCGCGACGTAGACGCGGACGAGCTCGTTCACGCCCGGCGGCAGGTCGTCGCCGGCCGAGCGCTCGAACGTCTTCACGTCGATCACCTTGCCGCCCTCGCCGTGCGGAACCTTGAGCGAGGTGTCGCGGACCTCCTTCGCCTTTTCCTTGAAGATCGCGCGGATCAGCTTCTCCTCGGCGGTCAGCTCGGTCTCGCCCTTGGGCGTCACCTTGCCAACGAGCAGGTCGCCCGACGCCACCTCGGCGCCGATGCGGACGATGCCGCGCTCGTCGAGGTCCTTGAGCGACTCCTCGGAGCGGTTCGGGATGTCGCGCGTGATCTCCTCGTCGCCGAGCTTCGTCGCACGCGCGTCGATCTCGTACTCGTGGATGTGGATCGAGGACAGCATGTCCTCCTTCACGAGCTTCTCGGAGATGACGATCGCGTCCTCGAAGTTGTAGCCCTCCCACGACATGAACGCCACGAGGAGGTTCTTGCCGAGCGCGAGCTCGCCGTCCTTCGTCGAGGAACCGTCCGCGAGCACATCGCTCGCCCGCACCCTGTCGCCGAACTTGACGATCGGCCGCTGGTGGATGAGCGTGCCCTGGTTCGACCGCATGAACTTCACGAGGTCGTAGTCGGTCTTCGTTCCGTCCTTCGTCGTGACGACGATGCGCTCGGCGTCTACGTCGGACACCGTGCCCGCCTCCTCGGCGAGGACGACGTCACCCGTGTCGACGGCGGCGCGGTACTCGAGGCCCGTGCCGATCAGGGGCGGGTCCGTGATCAGGAGTGGCACCGCCTGCCGCTGCATGTTCGAGCCCATGAGCGCGCGGTTCGCGTCGTTGTGCTCGAGGAACGGGATCAGCGCCGTCGCCACGGAGACGATCTGCGCGGGGTCGACGTCCATGTAGTCCACGGACTTCGGGTCGGACATGACCGCCTCGCCCTCGCGGGAGCGGCAGAGCACCTGCTCCGAGAAGAACTTCCCCGTCTTCAGGTCGAAACGCTCCGACGCCTGGGCGATCGTGTACTGCCCTTCTTCGGCCGCGTCGAGGTAGACGATCTCGTCCGTCACCTTGCCGCCCGCAACCTTGCGGTAGGGCGTCTGGACGAAGCCGAACTCGGAGACCGTCGCGTAGGACGCCAGCGAGCCAATCAGGCCGATGTTCGGGCCCTCCGGCGTCTCGATCGGGCACATGCGCCCGTAGTGCGTCGGGTGCACGTCGCGCACCTCGATCGGCGCGCGCTCGCGCGTGAGGCCGCCGGCGCCGAGCGCCGACAGCCGCCGCCGGTGCGTGAGGCCGGCGAGCGAGTTCGTCTGGTCCATGAACTGCGAGAGCTGTGAGGAGCCGAAGAACTCCTTGAGCGCGGCCACGACCGGGCGGATGTTGATGATCGTCTGCGGCGTGATCGCGTCGACGTCCTCTGTCGTCATCCGCTCCCGGACGACGCGCTCCATGCGGTAGAGGCCGACCCGGAACGCTTCCTGGATCAGCTCGCCGACCGTGCGCAGGCGGCGGTTGCCGAAGTCCTCGTACTCGTCGAGCTCGCCGCGGATCGCGTCGCGCGAGAGGCCGATCGCCTCCGCCGCGAAGTCCTTCGCGTCCTCGGGGACGCCGAGCTGCTTCGGCAGGTCGACGAGCCGCCGCACGAGCGCGACGATGTCCTGCGTGGTCAGGACGCGGGTGCCGTCCGGAACGTCGACCTCGAGTCGCTGGTTCAGCTTGTAGCGGCCGACCTTCGTCAGGTCGTAGCGCTTGGGGTCGAAGAACAGCGACTTGAGGAGATTGCGCGCGTTCTCGAGCGTCGGCGGCTCGCCGGGGCGCTGCTTCTTGAAGACCTCGATCAGCGCCTCCTCCTCGCGTGTCGAGGGGTCCTTCTCGAGCGTGTTCGCGATGTAGAGCGAGTTCCCGAACAGCTCGAGGATCTTCTCGTTCGTCGACGTGTCGAGCGCGAAGCCCGTGGACGGGTCCTCGGCTGGCAGCGCCCGCAGGAGCGTCGTCACGGGCAGCTTGCGCTTGCGGTCGATGCGCGCGTAGACGATCCCCTTCTTGTCGATCTCGAGCTCGAGCCACGAGCCGCGCGCAGGCATCAGGTTGGCCGTGAAGACCTGCTTCGTCGGGTCCTTCGGCTCCATGAGGTAAGCGCCGGGGCTGCGGACGAGCTGTGTGACGATCACGCGCTCGGTGCCGTTGATGATGAACGTGCCGTGCTCAGTCATCATCGGGAAGTCGCCCATGAAGACGCGCTGCTCGCGGATCTCGCCCGTCTCCGTGTTGACGAAGCGGACGATGATCGAGAGCGGAACCTGATACGTCAGGTCCTTCTCCCGGCACTCCTTGATCGAGAACTGCGGCTCGCCGAATTCGTATTCGTCGAACTCGACGGCGAGCGTGCCTGTGTAGTCCTCGATCGGCGAGATGTCCGCGATCGTCTCGCGGAGCCCCTCCTCCATGAACCACTTGAAGGAGGCCTTCTGGATGTCGATCAGGTTCGGTAGATCGAGGACGTGCTTCAGGCGCGAGAAAGACTTGCGCGCGCTAGGCGCAGCGAGGGTGCTGCTCAACTTTGACGCCTCCCGTGTGAGATAGTCGTGATCGCAGGCGAAACTGCCGGACGTCGGCGGAACTCGGAAGAATACCTGATCGGTCAAGGGTCGTGCAACCCTGTGCGACCCCTCTGGGCGACGCCTCTCTAGGACCCTCAGTGAAGGTGCCGGAGGGCCTCGCTCGAGACCCTCCGACGACGAGCTTCGCTACTTGACCTCGACGGAGGCGCCGGCTTCCTCGAGCTGCGCCTTGATCGAGTCCGCCTCATCCTTGGCGACGGCCTCCTTGACGGCGCTCGGGGCGCCGTCGACGAGGTCCTTCGCCTCTTTCAAGCCGAGACCCGTGACGGCGCGGACGACCTTGATCACCTGGATCTTCTTGTCGCCTGTGCCGGTCAGCATGACGTCGAACGCGGTCTGCTCCTCGGCCGCCTCGCCTGCGGCAGCGCCCGCTGCGACGCCTGGCGCCGCGACGGCCACGGGAGCGGCGGCGGTGATGCCCCACTCCTCCTCGATCTTCTTCTTCAGCTCGACGAGCTCCAGGACGGACATCTTCCCGAGCTCCGTGAACACCTTGTCGACTCCGCTTGCAGCAGCCATCTAGCTTTCCTCCTCGGGTTCTGCCTCGGCCGGCTCCTCGGCCGCCTCGGTCATCTCTTCTTCGGCCGTCACTTCGTCGGCCACGTCTTCTTCGGCTCTCTCTTCGTCTGCCGGCTCTTCGGCCGGCTCTTCCTCGGGCTCTGGCTCCGCGCTCGCCTCGGGGGCGGGCGCCTCGGCCGCTTCCGCCTCCTCGCTGTAGCCTCCGAGCTGCTCGATCCGAGCCGTGAGCAGGCCATGGAGATCCTGGAGCGGCGCGGTGAACAGCCCGACGATCGCGTACAGCGGCGCGGCGATCGCGCCGAGCACCTGTCCGCGAAGCACGTCGGCCGGCGGCAGCTTCGCGAGCTCCTCGACCGCCTCGCCGGACATCGCCTGGCCCTCGAGGATGCCGCCGCGAACCGTGAGCACCTTCGTCGTCCGCGCGGTGTCGGCGAGCGCCTTGGCAACGGCGACCGGGTCACCATCCGAGTCGAGGAAGGCGATCGCGGTCGGCCCGTCGAGCAGCGTCAGCACGACGTCCGCCCCCGCAGCTTCGGCCGCGCGGCGTGTGAGCGAGTTCTTGACGACGGTGAAGCGCGCCCCGTGCTGGAGCAGCTCTCCGCGCAGCGCGTCGATCTCCTTCATCGTCAGCCCGCAGTAGTCCGCGACGATGAGGGTGTCCGTCGCCTTCAACCTCTCGGTCAGATCAGCGACGATCTGCTCCTTGTTCTCTCTCAGCATTTTTTGCTCCTCGAACGGTTCGACCCGCGCGAGGCGGGCCGGAACGAGCGCGTGAGCGCCCGGAACGACACACCTCGGCTGGACTTCTGCGCCCCCTCCCCTAAGAGGGCAGAGCGCGCCGCCAGCGGTCTTCGGCGGTCAACGTGTCTAGGCCGTAACTGTAGCGGCCTCCAGGTCTTCTGCGATGTCCCGTGTCTTCGTCGGGTCGACGTGAATCCCGGGGCCCATCGTCGTCGCGATCGTGATCGTCTCGATGTAACGACCCTTCGCTGCGGATGGCTTCGCGCGAACGATCTCCTCGATCACGGCCGCGTAGTTCTCGACGAGGCGACGTACGTCGAAGCTCTTCTTGCCGATCGAGAGGTGAACGTTTGCGCCGCGATCGGTGCGGTACTCGAGCTTGCCGCCCTTCACGTCGCCGACGGCCTTGCCGACGTCAAAGGTCACCGTGCCGGTCTTCGGGTTCGGCATCTTGCCGCGCGGACCGAGGATCCGTCCGAGCTTGCCGACGACACCCATCATGTCCGGTGTGGCGACGGCGACGTCGAAGTCGTCGAATCCCTCCTCGATCTTCGAGGCAAGGTCTGCAGATCCGACGATGTCAGCACCGGCCTCTTCGGCCTCCTTCGCCTTCTCGCCCTCTGCGAACACGGCGACGCGCACGGACTTGCCGGTGCCGTGCGGAAGCATCAGCGTCCCGCGGAGCTGCTGGTCTGCGTGGCGGACGTTGAGACCGAGGCGGAAGTGCGCCTCCACTGTCTCGTCGAACGTCGGGCCCTCGAAGCTCTTCAGGAGCTCGAACGCCTCGACGGGCGAGTACTGTCGCTCGCGGTCGATCTGGTCGCGCGACGCTCGGTATGTCTTGCCGTGAGCCATCAGACGGGCATCCCGTCCACCTCGACGCCCATCGAGCGCGCAGTGCCGGCGATCACCTTCATCGCCTGCTCGACGTCGCGCGCGTTCAGATCGACGAGCTTCGTCTCGGCGATCTGGCGTACCTGGGCCTGCGTGAGCCTGCCGACCTTCTCGCGGTTCGGCTCGCCTGAGCCCTTCTGAATCGACAGCGCCTCCTTGATCAGGACGGCAGCCGGTGGCGTCTTCGTGATGAACGTGAAGGAGCGGTCCTCGTAGACGGTGATCTCCGCCGGGATGATCCTCCCGTTCTCGTGCTGCGTCTGGGCGTTGAACGCCTTGCAGAACTCCATGATGTTGACGCCGTGCTGGCCGAGCGCAGGCCCGACCGGCGGCGCGGGGTTCGCCTGCCCGCCGGGGATCTGCAGCTTGATGAGTGTCAGGACTTTCTTGGCCATGGGTGCGCGTTCAGTCGATCTTCTTGACCTGGTCGAATGCGAGCTCGACCGGGACCTGGCGCTCGAAGATGTCGACGAGCACCTTCAGCTTCTGTTGCTCCGGGTTCACGTCGACGATCTCGCCGTCGAAGTCGGAGAGCGGGCCGGAGGTTACCTTCACGGACTCGCCGAGCGCGAACTCGACCTGCGAGCGCGGCCGGTCGGCCGCCGCGACGCCCGTGTGCAGGAGACGGTCGACGTCCGATTGGGAGAGAGGCACAGGCTTGCCCGCCGGGCCGGCAAACCCCGTCACGCCGGGCGTGTTCTTGACCACGGTCCAGCTGTCGTCCGTGAGGTTCATGTTCACGAGCACGTAGCCCGGAAGGATCCGCTTCTCCGTCTGCACCTTCTGGCCATCCTTGTTCTCGATCACCTGCTCCGTGGGGACGACGACACGGCGGAACCGCTGCTGCTGCCCCATCGAGTCGATGCGGTGCTCGAGGTTGGCCTTGACCTTCTTCTCGTGGCCCGAGTAGGTGTTGATGACGTACCAGTGGAACACGGGCTACCTGAGGAAGATGTCCTGGACGACGTTCTTCGAGATGATGTCGCAGACCCAGATGTAGAAGCCCACGATGATGCACGCGACGAGGACGACGACCGTACCTTGGATCAGGTGCGACTGCGTCGGCCACTCGACCTTCTTCAGCTCGCCCCAGCACTCGGCGATGAAACGGCGCGACCCCTTCTCGTCCTTGCGTTTCGCGCCCGTCTGCGACTTCGTCGGGACCTGCTGCGGCCGGACCTGCGCGACGCGCGCCGAGGCGCCCGCGCCGCCGCTCTGCCCCGCTGCGGAGGCGGCCTGCGCCTGGCGCCGGGCGCGGCGCTGCGATCGGGTCATCCGTGCCATGGGTCTCTCCGCTACCTCGTCTCGCGATGCGGCGTGTGCCTACCGCACCAGCGGCAGTACTTCTTGAACTCGACGCGGTCCGGCGAGTTTCGCTTCGACTTCTGCGTCTGATAGTTCCGGCGCTTGCACTCCGTGCAGGCGAGCGTGATTCCGACTCTGACTCCGGTTGCCATGTCTCTCCGACTCTGTGCAGGACGATAGCGGCGGCAGGACTCGAACCTGCGACACGCGGATTATGATTCCGCTGCTCTAACCAACTGAGCTACGCCGCCCCGCGGGCACGAGTGTAGCAGCCGTCCCGTTCCGGGCCTTGCGCTACGGACAGCTGCCGCGGGCGAGCTGGCCGGCCGGATTTCCGACGTGCCAGGTGCGACCGCCGGAGTTCGCCTGGATGCAGTAACCCTTGGGGCCGAGCCCGACCAGCCGGTAGCTCGACGCGTCGAGCGACGGGTCGTACCGCCGCAGCGCAGCAGGGTTCATGCCGGTGTACGAACCGTGGTCGGAGCGGTATGCCTCGGCCGCATCTGCTCCCTGCGTGACGAGGGCGCGAGCGTTGGAGTCCTGCGAGCGCTGCTGCATGGCCGTGTACGACGGGATGGCGATCGCGACGACGATCGCCGCCATGACGGCGAGCATGATCGCCTCGACGGGCGAGATCACGCCCCGCTGGGCACTAACGATGGGGCCATTCAGCTGAGACACCTCAGGTGGATCGGCTTTCGGCCCCCGGGGGAGTGACCCTCCATCGGGTGATGAAAGTCCTTTGCAGAGCCTAGGCGCCTAGAAAGAGCACGACGAGGGAGCCGAGCGCGAGGAACGGCCCGAAGGGCAGGCCCATCTTGGCGCCGGCGCGGCCGTGCCGGATGAGGATCCCGATCGCGGGAATCGCCGCGAGCACGAACGCGAGCATGATCGCCGCGAGAACGCCGCGTCCCAGCGCGGCGCCCATCAGCAGAGCGAGCTTCACGTCGCCCATCCCCATCCCGGCCGGGTAGATGAAGGCGAGGGCGAACAGCGCTAGGCCCGCCCCGACCGCGGCGAGAGCCCACTCAGGGCTCGGCTCAGCTGCCGTCATCAGAACGAGCACAATCGCTGTCGCCGGAAGCACGACACGGTTCGGGATCAGGCGGTAGGCGAGGTCGGCGGCGCTGACAATGACGAGCGCAAGGCAGAAGACAGCCGCCGCGGCGCCTTCGAGCGTCAGGCCGAAGACGGCGAACGACGCGATCGCTAGGCCGACTGCGACGACGCTCAGTGCCTGGTACCCGAGCGCAGGCAGCCGCGCTGGTGCGTCCTTCGCAGACGGCAGGGAGCGGCCGATAACGGCGGCGAGCACGGTCACCCCACCGTTCTCGGCAGCAGGACGCCGGTGGTTTAGGCGGGCTTCGACTCGAGCCTGTACGCGCTGCCCGGATCTCCGGCGCGGCGGGCGAGCGCCTCGATGCCCCTCATCGGCACTCGCATCAGTCCACGCGCGTCGGACGGAGCCTTGATCTCCCCGCGCATCATCCGCTCCATCACCCGCCACGCGAGCGCCGAGCGCCCGAGCGCAAACGTCGCTCGCGGGTAGCGGTCGAGCGCGATCTTGGCGCCCCAGGAGGCCGACTGGAGCGATGACAGCGCCGCGCGAATCGCCTGCCCGTACGCGTCGAGGTCGTTGGCCCGTCCCGCAACCAGCTCGAGGATCGCGTCCGACGCGAGCCGCGCGCTGACGAACGCCTCGTACATCCCGTCTCCCGACAGCGGATCGACGAGGCCCGCAGCGTCGCCCACCAGCAACGCCCGGCCGCGCGCGGCTATCGAGTCCGGCCGGCGGAGCGGAAGCCTGTGGCCGCGGATCGACTCCACGCGGTCGAGTGGGATCGCGTAGTGCCGGCAGAGCTCGGCCAGGCGATCCCGGAGCGTCGGGCCTTCGCGCTCCCAACCACCGACGCCGACATTGACGTGGTCGCCCTTCGGGAACACCCAGCCGTAGCCGCCGGGGACTACCGCGAGCACGAGCTCGGCGATCCCCCGATACCGGTCTCCGACAACCTCGTTGGCGACGTTGCCCTCGATCGCGACGCCGAGCACGTAATCGCCGCCGAGGCCGAGCGTCTTTCGGACGAGCCCGTTGACGCCGTCGGCGCCGACGAGCACGTCCGCCTGGACCGGCGCGCCGTCGATCGAGACCGAGACGCCATTCGAGTCGACAGAGACGTCCGTCACCTTCACGCCGTCCCGGACTTCCGCTCCGGCCACGCCCGCCTGCTCCAGCAGGTGCTGGTCGAGTCGGATGCGCTGCGTCATCAGTACGAGCGGCTCGCGGCTCTTTCGCTCGATGCGGGTGCCGTAGCGGAGCCTGAGGCCGAAGCGGTCGACGACGTGCTCGACGACAGGCTCGACCGAGACGGGCAACTCGCGGACGGCACGAAGCGTCAGCCCGCCGCCGCACGGCTTGTCGCGGGGGAAGCGCGCCTTGTCGACGACGAGCACGCGTGCGCCACCGCGGGCGAGGCGGATGGCCGTCGCCGAGCCGGCAGGCCCGGCGCCGATGACGATCGCGTCGTACCGCTGCATCCGCGGAAGGCTACAGCGGTGTCGGCAAGCTGACGTGGGAGGGCTCTAGGGCGAAAGCACGCGGCTAGACTGTCTCGCCCCGGGGGTGTGCCCGAGCGGCCAAAGGGAGCGGTCTGTAAAACCGCCGGCTCAGCCTACGGAGGTTCGAATCCTCCCGCCCCCACTCTTCCTTTGACAGAGCGAGACCCCGCTTGTGAAGCGGGCTTTCGTGATCCTCGGCTGCGTTAGGGCAGGCAACGAACCCAGCGCAGGTACGTCTTGCGCCAGATCGGTTCCGCGCGCGTCGCGGCGAGCCGGCGCAACAGGTCGACGTGATAGATCTGGTAGTCGAGGCTGGCGGGGGGCCCGGCGAGTTGGTAGCGCGCCCAGCAACCCACGTCGAAGAGCGGCAATAGCCTCCGCGTCGCGACGATCAGCTCCCGTACGACGCGGCGCGCAGCGGCGCTCTCGGCGGTCTTCGCGTACGAATCGAGCGAGATGATCGATTGCAGCTGCGCGTTGAGAATGACCTGTTGCGTGAAGCCGTACTCACGGATCCACAAGCCGCCCGCGATCGGCATCAACAACGTTCTGCGGAGACCGCGAAACGCCGCGACCGCTGCGGCCCCGAGCAACGGCTCACGGAGCAAGGCGCCCGCGCGGGCAAGTCCCTGGGCGGCCACCGCCTGCGCGAACCCCGACCTCCAAGGCGTCGGGCCGCCCTGGTAGGGGAAGTCGTACTCCCAGTAGAGAGCGTCGCCGCTTCGAACGGCACGTCCGAGCAGCGCCGCAGCGATCCGTCGCGCGGCGTAAGGCCGCCGCTGGGAAACGTTCTGGTTCAGCGCCGCGAAGCTCAGCAGCGGCTGGAACCGGTACCCAAGCCCGGGGTAGTGCCGGAACACAACACTCCGGTTGCTCACATCCTGCACGCCGAGCGCGCGACTCGCGCTGACGACCGTAGCGCGGACAGCCTGCGCTTTCGCGAACCACCCGTGCGCCGGACGCAGCTGCACGACCGCGCGGTACCCGGCGGGGCAGTCGGTCGAGACAGCGAAGTCCGCCTCCGCCGCCACACGCATCCCGTGCACGAGCTCGTCAGCGCAGTAGACGCGGGCGGCAAGCCGGCCCGCCGCGGCCGGCCGAACACGGGCGACGAGCCGTGCCCCGACGCCGCGCGCACCAACGAACGACACCTGCAGCACGGGATACACCTTCACGAAGACCGGTGTCGACGAAGCGAGCGGCGAACGGGCCTCATAGGGGCCTGGGGTGCGCAGGTGCCGCACACGCAGCTGGAATGTGCCGTCGGGCGCCGCGCGCGTCGCGATAACCCCGCTGCCCCGCGCGTACAGCCCGATCGGCTCGCCGGTCAAGGCGGGCACGACGCTGCCGCGAAAGAGCGCCGGCTCCCCGTAGCGGCTCCCCTGCGCCCGACGCAGCGTGATCGCCACCGAGCGCACGTCGACCGATGCCTGGGTCGATGTGCCGTCGGAGGCTGTCGCGATCACCGACGCAGTCCATGAACCAGGGCCGTAGGTCGCACTCGCGATGGGGCCCTCCGCCGTTTCCCCGTTGCCGAGCTCCCAGTGGTACGAAGCGGCGTCGCCGTGCGCCTTGAATGTCACCACGAGCGGCGCTGCGCCCTCCGTTGCGGTCGCGGAGATGGTGACGCTCGGCAGCACAGCGTTCGCGCGGCCCGCCCCCGCGAGCAAGGCGAGGACGGCAGCGGCGGCAACCCGTCCCACGCTCGCGACTATAGAGCCGCCTCCTGACGCACGGTAGCGTCCGATCGATGGATGTCTCCGCGGAAGCCGCGCGGCGCTTTCTCGTCGCGCGTCAGATGCTCTCGCCGGCGCGGTCGATCAAGGGAGGGCCGACGGCCGTGCTCGAGGTCATGCGCCGGCTCGGCTCGCTCCAGTTCGACCCGATCGCGGTCGCCGGCCGGAGCCACGACCTCGTGCTGCACGCCCGCGTGGCGGACTACGAGTCCGCGTGGGCCGACCTGCTCTACGAGCGCCGTGAGATCTTCGAGGCGTACAACAAGGGGCTCTCCTTCGTACCGACGAGCGCGTTCCCGTGGTTCCGCGGCACCTTGAGCCGAGGTCCAGCGCGGCTCCTCGACGAGAACCCCGAGGTGGCCGCGTACGTGCTCGAGCGGATCCGCACGGATGGGCCGCTCTCATCGCTCGACTTCGACCGCAAGAGCGGGCCGACGACCGATTGGTTCGGAGCGCGGACGAACACCGTGCGTGCCGTGCTCGAGGCGTACGCCGTCACGGGCGTGCTCGGCCTCGCGCGGCGCGACGGGAACCGTCGGTACTACGACCTCCTCGAGCGGTTGCTGCCGGCCGATGTCCTCGCGCACGAGCTCCCGTTGATCGAGCAGCTCCGGTACAAGCTCCTGTCCCGGTACCGCGCGCACGGCCTGCTCGGCGTCAGCGGCGCGGGCATCTTCAGCGGCATCGGCCCTGCAAAGCCCGACCCGCGGCTTCCTGGTTATCCCGGGCGGAACGCGTTGCGCGAGGAGCTCGTCGAGGAGGGAGAGCTCGTCGTGCTCAAGGTCGATGGCGTCAGCGGTAAGCGCTTCGTCGTCCGCGAAGAGGTCGCGCTGCTCGAGGCCCCGCCCGAGCCGGCGACGTCCGTTGCATTCCTCGCCCCCTTCGATGCGCTCGTCTGGGACCGGAAGCTGCTCGGGAGCCTGTTCGGCTTCGACTACGTCTGGGAGCTGTTCCACCCTCCCGCCAAGCGACGGTGGGGTTGGTATGTGCTGCCGATCGTCTTCCGGGACCGTTTCGTCGGCCGGATCGAGCCGCGGATCGACCGCGAAGCGGCGCAGGTGCAGGTGCTCGACCTCTGGTGGGAGGACGGCTTCATGCCCCGCCGTGCGGAAGGCTTCGTGGACGCGATGAAAGACGCGCTCCGCGCATATCTCCGCTTCGCGGGCGCAGAACGCCTCGAGTGGACACCGCTTCTCGGTACCGAGAAGCGGCTCTTTACGCCGACGCCCTGACCTGGGCCTCGGCGGCTCCGGCTACAATGTCTGTCCACAGGGACGAAGACAGATCGCGCGCCCACGCCTTCCGTACCCAGATGCAAGGAGGCGTGCATGGGTTACGCCGATCCCCGATGACCGGCCGGCCGGCCCCCAGCACTTCGCACGACGCACGCCGTCGCCGCTGGGCGTTCTGTCCCCTTTGCGGTCACGAGCAGGTCGACCTTCTCGCGAGCTCTGTCCGAGAGCCGGAGGAGGCGCTGTGTCCTGATCGCTGCGCTACCGCCTGGCAGGCCCTCGCAGCAGTCCGTAGCTGGGAGTCGGGGAGTCACGAGCTCGCGATGCGTCGACGCGCCGAATCAGAGGCGCACGAGCCCCACGCGCCTCCGCTCTCGGAGCTCCTGCGCCGGCGGTGGAAGGAAGGCGACTGGACGGTCCTCCCCGACGAAGTGCTCGCCAAACTGCCGTAGGAACGGAACCAAAACCCGCGCGTCTAGACTGGGGGCTACGCCCTCTTAGCTCAGCTGGTAGAGCACCTCCATGGTAAGGAGGGGGTCGACGGTTCGAGTCCGTCAGAGGGCTTGGCTTATCTAAGCCGTTTCCGACTCTCGCGGTCTCTCTGTGTAGGGCGAGTGGTGAGTGATGTGGTGAGTACGGCTTGGACGGCTGGTGCCCAGCCACGTCAGCAGCCCTCGCGGTGCGGCCCGAAGAACTTGTACGCCGCAGAGGTTCGGACGGGCTCGTGCAGGCTCGGTGAAACCACCTCGTTGAGCCTAATCGGGCGAGCGGGCTCGGCCGGAATCAGCGGCATCACCTTCCACGACATGCGCGATGCGTTTGCGAGCCGGATGATTGCTCGGGCATCCAACTGGTGCCGCTCACCAAATTGATGGGGCACGAGGACGCCCGCATCACGCTCAGCTGGTACGCCCACCTCTACGACAGGGAGCGCACAGACGAGGCTGTGCGGCGGGCGATGGCCTCGGCTCGCTGATTGCCTTTCTGGTGGAAAGGCGAACGCCTCGCTGCGCTGCTTGCCCAGGAGCGTTTGGCTCGCCAGGTAGACGAGCCGCGCGATCACGATCAGGGGGAAGAGAGCGGCACGGAAGAAGCCCTTCATGCGATCTCCCCGCTCCCTGGTCGCCGGGCCCAGGCCTGACCACGCATCGGCAGGGAAGCCGATCAGTTCGACGGAGGGGTTCAGCGGCCACCTGCCACTGGCCGCGATCAATCACCTGCCAGAAGCCGCCGCGTTCATAGGACGCATCCCGCAATAACCGACCGTCAGCATGACGAATCCATCGACTGCAGGGTCACGTCCGGGTGAGCGCGCGGCGTGCGGCTATGGCGAGCTTCAAGCACCGGCGCGACCTCAACGAGCACGAGGATGCGCGCAAGCGACTCGACTGGAATGAGATCGAAGACGTGCACCGCCCGGGCGTCTCTCATCGACGCGCCGGTCACCGTGCCACATCTTCTCCTTTCATGCGGTGACCTCCCGCAAGAATGGGCGGACAGCCTCCGCAAGCTCGTACGGGTGGTCGTGATACGCCGCGTGCGTGCCCGGCGTGGTGGCGACCTCCACGCCCAAGCGCTTGCCGAGCCGGCCCGTGATCTCGGGGGAGAATGGGAGGCCGTCCTCGCTCACGAGCAGGCTCACTGGTGCTGAGAGCGCGGCCAACGTTTCCTCGTCGGGCAGGTACAGCTCGTAGCTCCCGAGCTCGACCTCGAACAACGTGCTGGCGGTGGCGCGCAGCCGCTCGCGAAGCGCGGGCGTCAGCCGGTTCCAGCCGTCGTCTCCCGCCACGTAGCACCAGAAGCGCTCAACCGCGGCAGGCGGCCCGCCTCTCTCCATTGCCTCCTGGACAAGCGCCCGCAGCGGGGCTCGCACCGCAGCGAAATCGACCAGCGCGTACAGCCCCGGCTCGTGCAGGATCGCGCCGCGCACCCATGCCGGGTGACGGACCAGCAGACACAGCGCGAAGGTCCCGCCGCTGCTCGTCCCGAACACAGCTGCAGGACCCGTTTCGAGCGCCTCAAGTAGCGCTGCCGCGTCGTCGGCCTGCTCCTCCGGCGACGTCGTCTGCCAGCCGGCCGGAACGGGACTGCGACCGTTCCCGCGCCGGTCATAGCTGACGACCGTGAACTCGTCGGCGAGTAGGTCGGCGAATGCGTCGAAGTGGCCGCCGTCGCCTGTTGCTCCCATGATCAGCAGGACCGGTGGCCCCATGCCCCGGACCTCGAAATAGAACTCGGCCCCGTTGACAGTCACTCTCGACATCTGCGCCTCCCGGTCGCCTGCCAGCGAATCTTCTCTCCCGCTCCACACCAGCGCAAATTCCGAGGACGGTCGTTCATGGCGGCGGCTCCGTCGTGTGCGCAACGCCCGGCAAACGTGCCGCCCAGCGGCGATCCCGGATTCGCAACGGAGCTACCCCTCGAGCGGAAGGCACACCATCCACATCTCTGTCTTCTCCGCCAACGCCGACACCATCACCACGGTCCTGCACGCAGAAGCTCCGCCCGGAACCGACAGGCCGATCCTGCAGCTCGCATGACGCCTCCTGAACCCGGTCGCTGTTCCGGAGACCGACGCAGCAGACGGGCGGGCAGCAATCGGGCAGCAAACGTCCCGACCCACTCCGCTCAACGATGCGGCCTCGACGCGGCCCTCATCCGAGAAACCGCACGAATACAGCGATCCGTAGCCCATGGTCGTTCACGTCGCGATCCTCGAAGGCGTGTCACGCCGGAGGTCGCGGGTTCGAGCTTGGTTCGGCGGTGCGGGCACGTCGCCGACCGCGACCTCGCCGCGGCGACACAACGCTGGCAAGTCGGCAACGACCGAGAGTTCGGTCGGCCCGTCTGAGATTACTTCGCCGATGCGTCTGTCGCCGAAGACGGCGATCGCCTTGCCGAGCAGCCAACGCAGCTTCTCGATCGTCACCGGCTGCACGTCGTGCTGAGCCAGGTAAACGTCGACGAGTTCTGCCAGCGTGAGGCTGCGCGGTATCCGCTGCTCGCGGCGGAGGCGATTGAACTCGCGCTCGCGTTCACTCGCGAAGCCGCTGCGTTGGATCCGTCGTGACCCGCGCCGCGCGATAGCGATACGCCCACCGCGGCTCACCATCGCGGCCGCGGCGCTTCAACTCGAACACCTGACCCTGCGGAATCACCGTGGAGCCTCCTCGATCGACAAAAGGACCGAGGAATCACAACCGGGCGGCAGGTGGATGACCACCTCTCTCGAAGCGAGGTGGTCTGTGTCCCGGCGTACCGAACCTCGCTCGAGTGCCTGCGAGGCGCTGGGGATATGGAGGTGCGGCTACGACTCGTCGCGTCGGAATGGCCGGTCGTGCAGCTCGGCTGACATGACGGTTCCGCGCCAGTAGACGTAGCGGCCTTCGGGGAGCTCCCAATACGCCTCGCCGCTGGTTGGGATGCGGATCCCGCCGAGTGTTTGGTAGCCGCCGAAACGGCCGCCCCATGGCCGCGGGACCCATTTCCTTCCAGCCCTGAACAGGCGGTTCTCTGAGGATGAGTGAACGATGTCGCCTTCGCTGTTCGCCTCGAGCGTGACGGCGAGCCGCCGACCTCAAAACCGCCAGATGACGAGAGCGGCTGGAAACGCACGTGCCCGGCGCGTAGGGTCACTCCCTAGTTCGGCAAAGGAGCTCGGAGTGATCGTCCAGACGCAGATCGAGGGCACTCGCCTCGCTGGGAACCTGTTGGACGACCCGACAGAACGCGATCTGTTTGTCTACCTGCCCCCGGGCTACTCCGACTCGGAGCGGAGGTATCCGACCGCGTACCTGCTGCACGCGTACGGCGATACGGCCGGACTGATGGTGACCCCCGCCACCGACGGAGAGCGGTGGCGGCCGCCGATCGAGGACGTGCTCGATCCCGTGTTCGGTCGTGTGGGCGTGGCGCCGATGATCGTGGTCATCCCGGATGGCAACTCACGCTACGGCTGCGGCCAGTGGGTGGACTCGCCGGTGACCGGGGCGTTCGAACAGTACGTCCTCCACGACGTCATCCCGCACGTCGACGCCACCTACCGGACGCTGCCGGCAGCTCGAAGGCGCGGGGTGTTCGGGTTTTCGTCCGGCGGGTTCGGCGCCTGGAACCTGGCGTCGCGCAATCCCGACGTCTTCGGCGCAATGGCCGTGCTCTCGGCCGACTCGTGGCTCGACATGACGCACAAGTTCATGCTCTACAAGTACCTCGACAGCATCTGGCCGGAAGCGCCGAACGGTCCCGTCGAGGGCAACTTCTGGTCGGAGATCGTCTACGACTACGCCGCGACCTACTCGCCGAATCCCGATAACCCGCCGTTCTACGTCGACCTACCGATGGCCTGGCCGAGCGGCGAGCTGATCCAGGAGGTGTGGGGCCGCTGGCTGAGCTTCGACCCGGTCGTCAACGTCCACGACCGTCTCGACAACCTGCGCAAGCTGTCAGGCATCCTGCTCGACGCCGGCTGGAACGACGACTACAACCTGCACTGGGGTCACCGGCTGCTCAGCCACCATCTCACCGAGGCGGGAATCCCGCACGAGCACCGGGAGAATCCCGGCAACCACGGCGGCCGGGCAGACGAGCGATTCCAGGTCGCCCTGGAATGGCTTTCGCAGACCCTCGACGGAGACGTCCCCTGACGAACGGCGCCCCGTCCCCTCCAGATCGGCTGCGTGAGTTCGCCCGGCGGTACACCGACGCGTGGTGCAGCCAGGATCCGGCGCGCGTGGCCGAGCACTACGCGCCCGACGGTTCGCTCACGATCAACGACGGATCGCCCTCCGTGGGGAGAGCCGCGAAGACCGCCCGCTGCGCGAGTGTTCAGGAATGTCTCTCGAGCTTCTAGCGCCGGGCAAGGGCGCCAGCGCCGCGCTTATGGCCGGATCGCGGGGTGTCCAGGCTAGGTTTGCGTAGGGGAGGGATCTCTAGGCAGGGACATCCGGAGCGATCCGAATCAGACGCTTGCCGAGATTCTCGCCGCGGTACAGCCCCGCGATCGAACCCGGTGCCTGCTCGATTCCATCGAGGATGTCCTCTCGATAGCGGATCTGTCCGTTGCTCACCCAGCTCTCGAGTTCCCGCAGTGCCTCGGGATAGCGCTGGGCATGGTCAAAGATGAGAAAACCCTGCATTCGCGCGCGTTTGACCAGAAGATGACGCTCAACCCGAGGTCCCTGGGGTGGCGGGTCCCAGCTCGCGATGGACGCCGTGCCGCAGATGACCAGCCGTGCTCCGATTTTGAGACGGCGCATGATGGAATCGCTGATTGAGCCGGCCGTGTTGTCGAAGTAGACGTCAACGCCTTCTGGGCAGGCGACATCGAGTGCTGCCTCGAGATCGTCAGCCGTGTAATCCACGGCAGAGTCGTAGCGAAATTCCTCGCGACACATACGCACCTTCTCGGGCCCGCCGACAATGCCGACGGTGCGGCACCCCTTGATCTTGGCGATTTGACCGACGCATGACCCGACCGCTCCCGCCGCCGTGGACACGACCACGGTCTCACCCGCCCTGGGCTGACCAATGTCCAGCAGGGCGAAATAGGCTGTCAGACCATTGATGCCGAGGACGCCAAGCGAGGTCGAGATGGGCAAGCCTGAGCCGCCGACCTTGCGCTCGATCGCCTCGGCGTCCACCACGGCGAAGTCCTGCCAGCCGAACATGCCAAGCACGTAGTCGCCTGGGTGGAAATCGGAACTTCGCGACTCTTCGACCCGCCCGACTGCAACCGAGCGCATGACCGCACCAAGCGCCACAGCCTCGGAATAGTTGGCGACCGCGCTGACCCAACCGCGCATCGCGGGATCCACCGACAGGTAGATGTTGCGCACCATAACCTGGCCATCCGACGGCTCCGGCACAGGCGCCTCGACGATCTCGAAGTGCTCCGCCTGCGGAATGCCGGACGGCCTGGACTTCAGTCTGACCTGCCGGTTCACTCGTTGGTGCATAGCTAGTACTCCCGGTGCACTCTAAGGCGCGCCGCAGTGCATAGGCCCGCGGTGACCTACGCGCCGGTAGCACGCTGACCGTCTGCCAAGGCGACGCGTACGCCATCACGGTTCCGACCGCACACACATAGCGACGATGCTCGCGACGATGGTTCGCCGCACTACCGGGCCGAAGCACGGCAAGATCGTCGCCGCATCGATCGCCCGCCCACTCGGCTGCGCGAGTGTGCGGGAATGACGCTTGAGCGGCGTCGTCTGACACGAACGGCGCTACGACACCGACTGCGATCGGTCACCGCGCCGAGCAACGGAGGCGCTACGGCGGCTCACGTAGCGGTCGATAGTTCGAGTGGAAGATGCGTTCGCCCACGCGGCGTAGCGTCATGTTGCGGACGATGGAAGGCAGGCTTCGCGTGCGGTCGCGGCGATGGGTTTGATCCTGAACCCATGCGATGCGGGCGGCGCGCCGTCGCCGGTACTGGGTCAGCGCCTCCTCGATGTCCTGGCTCGTCGCAAGCACATCGGCGAGCACGAGTGCGTCCTCAAGCGCCATCGCCGCGCCCTGGGCCATGTTCGGCGAGGTGGCGTGGGCGGCGTCCCCGACGAGCACAACGCGGCGTGCCGCCCTGGCCGGCGGCACGACCTCCTCGATCGGGGCGAAGTACGCGTCGCCGGCGTGCTGCAGCAAGCGCGGCACCGGGTCGGCGAAGTCGACGAACAGCTCGCGCCACTCAGCCCCGCGAGCGTCGGCTGGCTCACTCGAGTTGACGTCCGCATAGCAGTAGACGCTGCCTTCGCCGAGCGCGACAGTGAGGAAGGCGCGGCCTCGGCCCAGCATGACGGTCCAGTCGCCGATCTCGGGAAATCCCTCCGCGACGAATCGCCAGCTTGTTTGTCCCACGTAGCGGGCGGGAGGACCGCCAGCGGCGAGGTAACGGATGGTCGAGTGGACACCGTCCGCACCGACAACGAGGTCGTACGCGCCAGTCGAGCCGTCGGAGAAGCGCACCCGCTTCGCCTGGCCGTCGTCACTGAGATCTGTCACCGAGAGGCCGAGTCGCACCGGAACCTCCGCGCTTCCCGCGCGGAGGACCTCGTGCAGCACCGCTCGGCGAATCGCGACACAGGCTCCGACACCGTCCCAGCAGCTGCGAACGTCGATGTCGGCGAGTACGCGGCCACGGTGGTCGAGAAACCGCTGCCGCACGATCGGGTTCGCACGAGCAGCTAGCTCCGCCCATATCCCGAGCTCGTCGAGCGCTCGGACGCTGTTGCCGGGCA
The DNA here is from genome assembly GCA_963773055.1 of uncultured Actinomycetes bacterium. Taxonomy (GTDB): domain Bacteria; phylum Actinomycetota; class Thermoleophilia; order Gaiellales; family Gaiellaceae; genus PALSA-612. Next base: position 1,829,477 of record CAVYZL010000006.1, read on the forward strand.
AGTACAGGCCGGCGCCGCTCGTGTCCCACTCGGGCATCCGCTCGACGACCTCGGCCGTGATGTCCCGCCGCCGTAGAGCGCGGGCAAGCGCCAGGCCGGCGACGCCGGCACCGACGATCAGCACACGCGGTGTCACGGCTGTTGGACGGAGACCTTGAACTCCCGCTCCAGAGCCACAAATGTGCTCTGGAGGGCGCGCCGGATTCCGCGGTCGAGCAGCAACCGGCCGAAGAGGCCGGCGATCCCGCGGCGTGGTTCGTATTCGACGACGAGTCGATAGACGAATCCCGCGCCGTCGGGCTCGAAGTGGCGCTCATGCTGTGCGTCGGGCAGGCCGGGCTGCGTGCTGGTATAGGCCACGAGCCGGTTCGGCTCGAACGCCGTGACCGTCATCGTCAGCTCGCGCTCGCGTCCCAGCAGGCGAGTCACCAACCGGGCAGAGTCACCGAGCGCTCCCCAGCTGGGGCCCTCCTCGAGACGCACGTAACCGGGCCAGAACTTCGACCAATTCCTCGTGTCCGTGATGAAAGCGAAGCCGGCTTCGACAGGGATCGCAAAGTGATGCTCCCGCTCGATCCGAATCATTCGTCGATGCCGCATGAAGCCTCGCTACGGAGCGATCGCTGACGCTAGTACGAGGCGCAAGTCGAGAACAAGCGCTCCCCGCTTCACGAACGAGCCCCACTCCTCCACGACATCGCGCGCGAAGTCACGTCGCTCCGTGTCGTCGAGGTCGGCAAAAACTGCGCCCAGTGGCGTACTGGTGACGTATTGCCAGAGGAAGTGATGGGGCGCGGGAAGTCCGAGGACCTTCTCGCTGGCGGTGACGGAGATGCCCGCGAAGCCGGCCCGGTCGAGTAAGTCCTCGAGCTGGGCGTCACCGAGCGAGAACACTTGCCGCACGAACCCGGCGGCGCTCTGCTGCCCGTGGCGTTCGAGCTGCTCGGCGAGGATCGCGAAGAGGGAAGGAATGGGCGAAGGGACACTTGCCAAGAAGCGCCCTCGAGCGCGCATGACGCGGCGTACCTCGCTGAGGGCGAGCAGCTTGTCCGAGAAGAACTGGAGCCCCATTTGGCAGAGAACGGTGTCGAAGGCAGCGCCCGCGAACGGCAACGCCTCGGCGTTTGCCCGATGCCAGCTGATCGGCGAACTCGCTTCAATCGAACGGGCGACCTCGATCATGGCTGGGTTCACGTCTGCTGCCTCGATCGTCGCCGTGCCCAAACGCTCGGCCGCAACCCGCGCAACCACACCCGTACCGCACGCGAGATCGAGCAAGCGCTCGCCGGGCGTCAGCGAAGCTGCATCAACGAGATCGATCGCGAGTGGCGCGGCCACGGCAGGCACGAAGTAGCGCTCGTAGTTGCGGGGCGCCGCTCCTCCGTAGCTCTCAAAGGATGGAGACAGCCGATATGACGAATCTCGCGCAGTGCGTATGGCACTCATCGCCTCTCCTTTCGGAACGCGTAACGTAACTTGTAACGTAACACGTCCCGGTACGATGTCAAGGTGGGACGGCCCAAGGAGCACGATGAGGAGACGCGCGCAGCCCTGCGAGCGGCGACGGAGAGAATCGTCGCCGAGTCCGGGATCGGAGCGTTCTCAGTTCGCGCCGTCGCTCGTGACGTCGGCACCACAACGCGGGCCGTCTACAGCCTCTTCGGATCGAAGGAGGGGCTCCTCGTTGACGCACTCGCGCAAGGCGCGTTTGAGTTCCTGGCGGAAGGGATCGACGAGTTGCCCGAGACCGATGATCCCGTCGCCGACCTCGTCGCCGTCGGCGTACCGGTCTTTCGATCGCTTGTTCTCGAGCATCCGGCTCTCTACCGGATCGCGTTTCAGCGCATCGCGCCGAGCTTCACCCCCGGACCCGAGGTGGTGAAGGCGCGTGAGCGGGCCTTCGCCGGCCTGCTGGGGAAGGTCGAGCGGCTCGCAGAGAACGACCTCCTCGGGGAGAAGCCGGTGCTCGAGGCGGCTGTTGAGTTCAACGCAATGCTGGAGGGGCTGGCGAATGCCGAGCTACGCGGCACGATCCTTCGCATCCTTCCGCCAGGCGAGGAGGAGCGCACCTGGAGCGACGCGTTGACCACCGTGGTTCGCGGATTCCGAGCGCCCGGATCCGAGGCGACAGATAGGCGAGAGAGGTCAAGGATCGATCCGCCGGCAAGGAGCGAGCGCTATGCCGCGAGCAGCATCGCCGATAGGCAGCCAGAGAATGGGGACTGTCCCCTGCCAGGGCGATCACGTTCTCGCCGACCGTCTATGGACAGCCCGCGTCACGGGCCACGGCGCGTAGGCGGTGGCTTGTGGGGAGGCGGGGGTGGAGGTGGTCGCCCTGGTGGAGGTGCCCCACAGACCGACAGGTAGATGTTGCGCACCATAACCTGGCCATCCGACGGCTCCGGCACAGGCGCCTCGACGATCTCGAAGTGCTCCGCCTGCGGAATGCCGGACGGCCTGGACTTCAGTCTGACCTGCCGGTTCACTCGTTGGTGCATAGCTGGTACCCCTGGTGCAGTCTAGGGCTCGCGTCGTGCCGCGCTAACGGCGAACCCTTATAAGAAGGCGCGAGACGCTGCGCTTGCCTCGAGCGACGGCTCGCCTCGATGTACGAGGTCAGAGGGCTTGGCCAACGGAGCCGTTCCGACCCCTCATGGCCCTCCTCGCGAGGGCCGCGGAGCTGAACGACAACCGCATTGATCCGCGAGCCAGTCGGGTCTTACCGATCGAGTCTTATGACGCCGTAGTAGTGGACGACCGACCCGGCGCCCCAGATAACGCCGCTTCCGGTGGCATTCGAGAAGGTGCCGGTCCCTGAGACGATTTTGAATGTCCCCCAGGCGGGTGCTCCTCGGATGTCCCAGCAGACTACGCCTTGAACGGCGAATCGGAGGGTTGTGCGCCTGTTCTTGGCGAGCGTCGCGGTGCGAGTGACTTTTTTGTAGGTTTGGCAGCCTGGTTCGGGGCCCGGCGTGGGCCGCGAGAACACCGTGATGGTCTTTACCCGACCGTAGGGGTCGATCACGCCGTCGCCGCAGAGTTTCGCTCCGCACGGTCGGTCGTTGAAGACGGCGGTGAGAGATTCGGTCTGGGTCGCGGCAGAGGCCGCAGTGACGAGGAGTCCCGCGGTAATCGTCGCCGCTGCGATGATCCGGCGGACAGCGCAGATCATCGGCCGATCGTATCGCAGTAGGCGTTGCCGATGGCGACCCAGACGGCGTCTCGTGTGGCGGCGATTCCGCACGGTGTCTTCGTTCTGCCGCCCACCGGAATCGTGCGCACGAGCGTGTTGGTCACCGGGTCGATCTCCGAGACCGAGGCCCCGGCGAGCCAGACCGAGCCGGCGCCCACGGCCAGGAAGCTCGCTGGATCCAGGCTCGAAACGTAGGTCCGCTTGACGATGCGATGCGTCTCGGGATCGACTTTGATGAGCTGTTGCTGGTTGCTCTGACCGCAGGTGAGAACCCAGACGCTTCCGGCTCCCGCAGCGACCAATGGCGCCCCGTAGGGACCAGGATCGTACGGCGGGCCGCAGCTCTCAGCTCGCACGAGGCGGATCCACTCGGGCTTGACCGAACCCGCGCTGATGATCGCCAGCCAGCTCCCGCCGGCGTCGTACGCTCCAATCCAGGCTGAGCCGTACCCGAAGGCGATCGACGTGGTGCTTCGGCGAAGCCGCATCGACGACGCAACACGATCGCTGCGCATGTCGATCAGCGAGAGCCGGTCGTCCTTGCGGTGAGGCAGACCGGGTGCGGGATATGTCAAGGGACCGACGATCGCCCACACATAACCGGCTCCGAGCGCTTCGTGGCCGACGCCCGGACCGCGGACACGGATCGTCGCCGTCTTCGACGGGTACAGCGGCCCTGCCGACGTCCCGCCAACACCTGCGGCGAGCCGCGTCACGATCGGCGTCTTGCTCGAGACCCAGATGTTCCCGGCCATGTCGGCGACGACGTCGTAGGGCTGATGCGGGAAACCGCCTCGCGTCTGCACTCGATGCGTGCGGAGGTCGTAGCGGGAGACGGTGCGATCGCCGTGGTTCACGGTCCAGATCGCGGTCGACGTAAATGCGATCGGCCCAGGCTCGACCCCTACGGGTACCACCAACGTCGGCTTGCCGCTGCGGGGGTCGAGCCGGACGACGCTGTTCGGGACAACGCGCGGCGTCGCGCTCGCGGAGGTCGAGAGGATGGCGACGGGCGCGGCAACACCAGCGACGGCAGCGAGCCCTGCCACGACGAGGTACCGCCGACGGAGCGCTAGTCGCCGACGACGAGAACGACGGGGCAACGCGGCGACGGCGGCAGCCACGGGCGCCGTGGCTGCTCCATTGGTCGCGGTCGTTCCTGCTGGCGCCTCGAGCGCGGGGTCGTGCCGCAGGATCCCTTGCTGGAGCCGTTGCAATGACTCGCTGGGCTCGATCCCGAGCTCGTCAATCAGGGTGTGCCGCGCTTGCTGGTAGGCGTCGAGGGCGTCTACCTGGCGGTCGGAACGGTAGAGGGCGAGCATCTGCTGGGCGCGCAGCCGCTCCCGAAGCGGGTGCTCGCGCACGAGCACCTGCAGCTCGCCAACGACCTGCTCGTGACCACCCTGGGCGAGATCGCAATCAATTCGGTCCATCAGCGCGCTCAGCCGCAGCTCATCCAGCTCGGCGACTTCGTCGCGTCCGAGTGACTCGAGCGGGAGGCCGGCCAGCGTCGGGCCTCGCCAGAGCGCGAGCGCTTTCTGCAGTAGCCCTGACGCTGCCTCTACGTCGCCGGCGTCCATCTGCTCGCGGGCCTCCCCCACCAGGCGTCGCAGGCGCGACGCGTCGAGCAGCTCGGCATCGAGGACGAGCCGATACCCGCCGTCCTCGGTCGCGATCGGCTCGTGGCCGTCGCGCGTGAGCGTCTGGCGCAGTTTCGAGATGTAGACGTTGACCGCCTTTCTCGCCGTCGGCGGGGGCGAGACGCCCCACAGCTCGTCGATCAGGCGCTCCCGGGAGACGAACTCGTTCGCGTGCAGCAGCAGGACGGCCAGAACGAGTCGTTCCTTCAGCCGCCCGAGGGCAAGTGGGCGGCCGTCCTCGAGCACCTCCAACGGCCCGAGAATCCGAAACTCCACAAGCGCATTTTACCGCTTCCCAAGACGCATTGGAAGCGATCGCGGGTGGTGTGGCGGCCCCTGTTTTGTCCGGTTGCGGCCGCGCTCTTACCCCGATCGGACACGCTCGCGGCATGGCTCGCCCGCTCCACTCATCGCCAGCGGACACGGTCGCCTACCACGGCGAGGTGTGGACTGATGCGCGCGGCTACGCGACCGTCAGCCTGCCTGCCGAGGCCGGGGCGCTCGAGCCGCCGCTCGAGTACGAGCTGCGCGACCTCGAGCCCAAGAGCAGCGCGCGCGTGACTGCCGAGCTGAACGAGGGCCGCTTCACGATCGCGACCGATCAGCCGCACGTGAAGGTCGCCTGGCGGATCAGCCGCAACCTCGACCCGTACGTGGGGAACTGAGCCTTCGGTGGTGCCCTCGCTGTCCACAGAGGTAGCGACTCGGCCATCGCCCTCCAGGCCGACGCCTGCTCCCGGCGGGGCGCGTCACGTTCCGGAGGGCGCCTACGAGCAGGCGCCTTCCGCGAGCCAACGGCGCTTCGTGGTCGGATTCCTCGGCTCCTGCCTGAGCGTGCTGGCGGTGATCCTGACGTTCAACATCGTCATCGACCCGTTCGCGCTCGCCGCCACGGGCCTGGTACCGACGGCCGTCGAGCCGGACCGCTCAATCAAGCTCGACCTGCTCCAGCACCTGAGGCGGGGGCCGGAGATCCTGATCCTGGGCAGCTCCCGCTCCCGGCAGGCCGAGCCCTCGTACCTGCGAAGCTGACCGGCCACACAGGATTCAACGCGGGCGTGACGGGCGGCACCTCGGCGGACAAGTGGGTGTTCACGAGGTTCGCGGCCGACCGCTTCCCGCACCAGAGGCGCCGCTACATCTGGTTCACCGACGTCGGGCTGTCTGGCGGCGGCGTCTTGCCGCAGCTGGCCCAGGATCCGCGCGCCCGGCGCTACCTGCGCGGCGGGCCGAGCTTCGGGCTCGCAGACGTCGAGACCTACCTGAGCACGGACGCGACCACGGCATCCTGGCGCGTCTTCAGAAAATGCGTGCTCGGCTCCTGCCACCCGCACATCGCCTTCCGCGCGGACGGATCGCTGACCAACCAGTCGCTGCGCTATCTCCCTGAGAACGCGAAGTCGCTGCACCAGGCGGTGGCGAAGCTGCTGGCCGCGGTGCGCGCGCGCCACGTGACTCTGGCACAGGCGCGCAGTGACTATGCCGATCCCTGGCGCTTCTCCTACTTCGACCGGACGCTCGCGTTCATGAACAGGCGCGGCGAGGTGCCGGTGATCGTGCTCAACCCGGTCTACCCGACCGTGCTCGCGGAGCTGCGCAAGCAGGGCTACCCCGAACGCCGGGCGACCCTGGAGAAGGTCGCGCAGCTCCACAAGAAGTACCGCTTCGTGTTCGTCGATGCCCAGGACATCCGGACGTGGGGCGGCAACGACTACGACTGGTCGAACGCAAAGCACATCAACCGGGCGAACATGCGCCGCCTGCTCCGTTACGTCGTCACGCACTCGGACGGCGCGCTGCGCTGAGGCGACGACCCGGTGCTGTTCAACAGCTACAGCTTCCTGTTCGGGTTCCTGCCGTGTGTGCTCGCCGGCTGGTGGCTCCTGCGTGCGAAGCCGCTCCGGCTCGCCTTCCTGACGGGGGCGTCGTGGTTCTTCTACGCGTGGTGGGACTGGCGCTACCTGCCGGTGCTGATCGGCGCGACTTCCGTCGACTACGTCGCCGGGCTCTGGATCTTGCGCACGGAGGACGAGCACCGACGCCGGCTGCTGCTCGCCGCGTCGCTGACGACGAACATCGGGATCCTCTTCTACTTCAAGTACGCGGGCTTCTTCCTGGCACGCTCAACGGGATCGGCAGCGGTCTCGGCCTGCCGCCCGATCTGGCGACGCTGCACATCATCCTGCCGATCGGGATCTCCTTCTACACCTTCAACTCGATGTCGTACACGATCGACATCTTCCGGCGGCGGATCGAGCCGACCCGGAACGTCCTCGAATACACGACCTTCGTCGCCCTCTTCCCGCACCTGATCGCGGGGCCGATCGTCCGCTTCACCGACCTCGCCGACCAGCTGCGCAGGCTGACGCCGCGGCTGACTTCACGCCACGCGGCGCTCGGCGTCTTCTTCCTCTCCTGCGGCCTCGTCAAGAAGCTGGTGATCGCCGACCAGCTCCACCCGTACGTGAGCCGTCTCTACTCCGACCACGCCCACCTCGGCTTCCTCACGGGCTGGGCGGCCGCGATCGGCTACTCGCTGCAGCTCTACTTCGACTTCTCGGGCTACTCGGACATGGCCGTCGGGCTCGCCTGGCTGCTCGGCTTCCGCTTCCCGCAGAACTTCAACTCGCCGTTCAAGGCGGAGAACATCTCCGACTTCTGGCGACGCTGGCACATGAGCCTGTCCTCGTGGTTTCGGGACTACCTGTTCATCCCCCTCGGCGGCTCACGCCTCGGAGCCGGGCGGACCGTCCTGAACCTGTTCGTCGTCATGTTCCTGGCCGGGCTCTGGCACGGAGCCGCCTGGACCTTCGTCGTCTGGGGACTCGTCCACGGCACCTTCCTCGGCGGCCACGCCGTGCTCCGGCGGTTCGGGTTGACTCCGCGGAGCGTGACACTGAATCGCACGATCACCTTCCTGCTCGTCTGCGCGGCCTTCGTGATCTTCCGCTCGCCGAGCCTCGGCGTCGCGGGCGACATCCTCTCCTCCATGGTCGGCCTGAACGGGCTCGACTCGTCGGCGGCACTCAGCGTTCTGCTGCCGGTCAGGTTCGCGCTCATGCATCGCCGCGCTGCTCGTCTTCGTCAACCTCGCGCCGAACACGTGGCAGATCCGCATCAGACCGCGCGTCTGGTACGGCTCGCGACCGGATCGCCGCAGCCGTAGCCGTGATAACCATCTCCCAGCCGCATCCCTTCATCTACTTCCAGTTCTGAGGTGAGAGCCATGTATCGTCGGCGATCCATCGCAGCTCTCCTGGCAGTTGCACTCGGGCTTGGAGCCGCGGCTGCTGGCGCCGGCACGCGGCCGCAGGGCCCGACCGATCGCTCGGTCAAGCTCGACCTCATCGGGAAGCTGAAACAGGGCCCGGGCATCCTGATCCTCGGCGACTCCCGCGGCCGCCAGGCCGAGCCCTCCCTCCTCCAGCGCCTGACCGGACACACCGGCTTCAACGCCGCCGTCACCGGCGGCTCTGCTCCCGACGCCTGGGTGTTCACCCGCTACACCGCTGACCGGTTCCCCGGCCAGAAACGCCGTTACATCTGGTTCGTGAGCGGGGGGATGACCGCCTACATCGCCGACCCCCGGATGAAGGCCGACCCGCGGGGCCGACATTACCTCCAGGAGGTCGCGCCCTACCTCAGCACCAGACCATCAACCCCAACCTTGGCCGACCTATACGCACTATCGCCCCGATGGATCGCTCGCCGACGCGCAGGCGCCCCAGCCTCCCCCGCGCAGGTGAAGCGGGTCAGGGCCAAGGCCGCCCAGATGGTCGCGGAGCGAGCAAGACCCACCCGCTGCGCCGCCCCCCGACCTCGCGCGCTTCCAGCTGTTCGAGCATCTCCTCGCCTACATGAACGCCCTCGGAGCGCGGCCGGTAATCGTCTTCAACGCCATCTACCCGACCGTCCTGGCCGAGCTGGAGAAATATGGCGATCCACTTCCACCAGCTCGCTCAACTACTTGGACACGCCTCCAGTCACGCTACGACTTCGTCGTCGTCAACTGCCAGGACATCCACAGCTGGGGCGGCAACGACTACGACTGGACGAACGCCACGCACGTCAACCGCGCAAATATGCGCCGCATGCTCCGATACATCGTCACCCACGCGCAGGGAGGTCTCAACTGAGGGGCCGCCGGCTGGCGGGCACGGGTGGTCAAGACTGCGGGGAGTCCGTCAGAGGGCTTCCGCCAGCTCACCATCAGCTCTCGACGGCATAAAGGCGCCATTCGCCCGGGATGCCTTTGAGCTCGTGAATGCCTCGGTCCTCGAAGGCGATGCCTGACCCGGCGACGAGGTCCTTGACGGTGCTCGAGACGAGCACCTCGCTCGCACCGGCCTCCGCCGCAACCCGGGCGCCGGTATGGACAGCGATTCCTGACACTTTGCCGTTCACGAGCTCGCACTCTCCGGTGTGCAGACCGGTGCGCACCTCGAGATCGAGCTCGCGCACCGACTCGACGATTGAGCAGGCGCATCGGATTGCACGGGCCGGCCCATCGAACGACGCGAAGAAACCGTCACCGGCGGTGTTGACCTCGGTTCCACGAAAACGCATGAGCTGGCCGCGAACGAGCTCGTGATGGCGCTCGAGCAGCTCGTGCCACTCCGTGTCGCCGAGCGCAGCGGCGCGCTCCGTCGACGCGACGATGTCGGTGAAGAGAATGGTCGCCAGCACGCGTTCCGGCCCGGGCTCCTCCCAGCCACCCGCCCGCCAGACCTCGGTCAGAAAAGCCTCGATCTCGTCCAGTGTCCGGTCGAGCGCCGCGCCGACCGGCAGGTGCAGCTCGCCCTCCAGCTCGACAAGTCGAGCTCCGGGGATCTGCCCGGCCATGTACCGCGCCCCGCCGATCGGATTGATCGGGTTCTCGGCTCCGTGGATGAGGAGCGTCGGTACGCGGATGGCCGGCAGTACCTGCCGCACGTCGAACTCGGTCAGCATCGTCGCCTGCGCTTCCATCGAGCCAGGGCTCGAGGCACGGCGAACGTAATCTCGGATCGTCCAGATCTCCTCGTCGCTGAAGTTGCCGAGCTGCATCCTGATCAGCTCGAGGCCGTCGTCGCGGGAACCGAAGTAGTGGCGCCCGATGTTCTCCTTCAGCGCGCGGGCCTGTTCCGCGGTGTACCCCCACGGGTAGTCGGGTGCCCACATCCCGCGCGCCGAGGCGGCGAGCAAGGCGAGCGCGCTCGTCCGCTCCGGATAGGTCGCGGCGAATAGCAGGCTCATCGTGGCGACGTCATCGAGACCGACCAGGGCCGCGCGCACGGAGCCCGCCGCATCCATGACGGCCCGAACGTCGTCCATCCGCGTCTCGAGCTGTGGGACTGCGTCGACGCGATCGGACATGCCCGTGCCGCGCTTGTCGAACAGGATCAGACGAGCGAACGACGCGAGCCGCTCTGCGATCTGCGTCTGGAATGTCCGCATCTCCCACAGGAGATCGAGGTGGGAGACGATGCCGGGAGAGAAGACGACATCGAACGGGCCGTCGCCGACGACCTGGTAGGCGATCGAGACGTCGCCGCTCTTCGCGTAGCGGGTCTCCGGCTGCACGGCGCAAGTGTCAGATACGACTTGCTCGCACGATGAGCAAGCCTCATCCTCATTACGACCCCCTCTCCTTTCTTTCCCCGGTAGCTCCTCTGCCCCCCCCCCCCCCCCCCCCCCCCCCCCACTCAAAACCCCCCCCCCCCCCCCCCCCCCCCCCCCCCACCCCCCCCAACCCCCCCCCCGCCCCCGGGCCCCCCCCCCCCCCCCCCACCCCCCCCCCCCTCCCCTGCCCCCAAACCCCCCCCAGAAACCCCCCCACTCTCTCTCCTCATCTCCCCCCCCCCCATATATCGAAAAAAACAGCGCCCCCTTCCACCGCTCCCTCTCCTCCGCCCCCCCCCCCTCTCCCCGCCCCCCACCCCTCCACTCCGTCTCCGAGCCCCTCCCGGGGCCCCACCCCCCCCCCCCCCCCCGCCCCCCCCCCCCCCCCCCCCCCCCCCCCCCCCCCCCCCCTCCTCCTCCCCCCCCCCCCCCCCCCACCCCCGCCCTCCCCTCCCCCCCCCCCGCTTCTCGATGCGCTGGTCGCACTCGGCGATCCCGAGCGCATCGAATCCGAGGCACCGCAATGGGTGCGGCAAGCGACCTACGTGGAGCCGTTCGCCCTCAGGGCCCTCGGCGTTGCCCGCGGTGACAGCCGCGACCTGAGCGTCCGGCGAAGCGGTGGGCGCCAGCGACGTGCTCTAGGAGAGAAGGTCGACAGCCAGCCGACCGCCCGCGGGATGTGGTCAGGATCGATGTGGTGCGCGGCGTCGGACTCGTGGTACTCGACCGGAAGGCCACCGCTCTCGAGAAGATCCCGTGCTCGGTGCGCGAAAGCGACCTCGATCACCGGATCGCGGCGGCCGTGTGCGATGAACACCGGCAGCTCCCCGCGATCGGCTAGGGACGGCTGCCAGCCCTCGACAATCGGAACGAATCCCGAGAACGCCATTACCCCCACAGGGGCCGGCCGATCGCCCCCCAAGCCCGCCGCGTAGCTCATCACGGAGCCCATCGAGAAGCCGCCGAGCACCGTGCGCTCCGGGCCAATTCCCGTGCGCTCCCACAGCTCGTCGTGAAGGCGGGCGAGCTCGGCGTACGCGGCGTGGAAGGTCTCGGGGTCGGGGTAGCCGACGCGGGGCACGACGTACCAGTGGTAGCCGGGAAAGCCGGGAAGCGTGAGCGGCGCGCGGGGGGTGACGACGTGGAGGCGGCGTTGCGGGTCGAGCACGTCGGCCAGACCGAGCAGGTCGTTCTCGTCGGCTCCCCGTCCGTGATGGAGGACGAGCAGGCCGGCAGGACTCGCCCTGCCGCGGGACGCTCCCGATGGACGAGGGTCACGAGCCCATCGTAGATCGCTCTCCGAAGCCGTTAGGCTCGCCGGACGAACGAGCTCGTCTCCGACGCTCGCCGCGGACGAGCACCGCGCGATCGGCAGAATGCGCCCATGCCCACGAACTTCGAACGGGCATTCGCCGCGCGGCCCGAGGTATACGCCGCCTGGGTGGAGCTGAACGGCGCGATCAAGGCCGGCATGGACCTCCGCCGGTACGAGCTGGCCACGCTCGCCGCCGCGCAGCGCCTGCGTTCGAGCTACTGCTGCCTGATGCACGGCCGTGTGCTCGCCGAGCGGTTCGGCGAGCCGGTGCGTGAGATCGTCCTCGACCGCCGCACGGCCGGGCTCGACGACGTCGACGTCGCGGTGATGGACCTCGCAGAGCGCGTGGTCGACGACGCGACGTCGATCGGCGATGCCGACTTCGAGCAGCTGCGGGAGCTCGGCCTCTCTGAGACGGAGATCATGGGTGTCGTGCTCGCGGCCGCAGCACGCTGCTTCTTCGCGAAGACGCTCGACGCGCTCGACGTCCGCGCCGACGCGGAGCTCGCCGAGCTCGAGCCCGAGCTCCTGGACGTGCTCGTCGTCGGCCGCCCGATCGCCGACGCGTAGCCCGAACGAGCCCCGCACCCGTTCTGGCGATGGACGTTTGGCGTCCGGCGGCCGAGGAACCCTGAGGAAGTGGTCAGGAATCCGCGGATCCTGTGCGTCATCCTGCTCTGCCTTGTCGCGCTGATTCCTGCCTCCGCCGCGCAGAGCAAGCCGGTGCCGGGCGCGCCGTTCTGCCCGATGACGCCCGCGGACTCGTTCTGGCACGCCGACGTCTCACAGCTTCCTGTCCTCTCGCAGTCGGCGACGTATGTGTCGCGGATCGGCCCGACGGCGGGCCTGAAGGCCGACTTCGGCTCAGGCTTGTGGGAGAACGCCCCGATCGGCATTCCCTTCACGACGGTGCCGGGCAACCAGCCGAAGGTGCAGGTCTCGTTCGACTACGCCGACGAGAGCGACCCTGGCCCGTACCCCGTCCCGCCGAACGCCCCGATCGAAGGCGGCCCCAGCTCGTCGGGCGACCGGCACGTCCTGATCGTCGACCGCGACGCCTGCCGCCTGTGGGAGCTCTACGCCGCCTATCCGCAGAACGGCGGCACGTCGTGGACCGCGGGCTCGGGCGCGACCTGGAGCCTCACGTCGAACGCGATGCGCCCGCTCGGCTGGACGTCGGGGGACGCGGCAGGCCTGCCGATCCTCCCCGGCCTCGTCCGCTACGACGAGGTCGCGTCGGGCGAGATCGACCACGTGATCCGCTTCACCGTGCCGAAGACGCAGAACGCCTACGTGTGGCCGGCGAGCCACAAGGCTGGATCGGGGACGTCTTCCGATCCGCCTATGGGAACGTGGTTCCGGCTGAAGGCGAGCTTCGACCTCAGCGGCTACTCCCAGGCGAACCAGGTGATCCTGCGCGCGCTCAAGAAGCACGGCATGGTCGTGGCCGACAACGGGTCGGCCTGGTACATGAGCGGCGCGCCCGACCCCGGCTGGGATAACGACGATCTCAACCGCCTGAAGAGCGTTCCCGGCTCGGCGTTCGAGGCGGTCGACGTGTCGTCGCTCAAGATCTCGAACAGCTCGTACGCGATCGCGGGTGGCTCGCCCCCGCCGCCGCCTCCTCCTCCACCGCCTCCCCCGCCGCCTCCGCCACCTCCTCCCCCACCGCCTCCACCACCTCCTCCCCCGCCGCCTCCACCGCCCCCGCCGCCGCTGGGTGAGCTCGTCTCCAACCCGGGGTTCGAGTCGAGCGTCGCCGGCTGGGGAGTCGGGAACACGAGGACGGCGCTCGCGCGGACGTGTGCCGTGGCACACAGTGGCTCGTGCGCGGCCGAGCTCGGCCGCACGCAGTCGTCAGGAGACGCCGTGCTCGACGACTCGCCGAACACCGTCGCGTCGACCGTCAAGGGCGCGACATACTCGGCGTCTGCATGGGTGCGGGCGCCGGCCGGAAGCTCGGTGCGCCTTCGCCTGCGCGAGTACTACGGGTCGACGCTGATCCGCTCCTGGATCGTGACTCTGTCCGGCACCGGCGCCTGGCGGCAGCTGTCGCTCAAGACCGCGGCCGCATACGGCGGCACGTCGCTCGGCATCGAGATCCTTGCCTCTCTGACGCAGAGCCAGAAGGCGCAGGTCGACGACCTCTCCCTGAAGCGCTCCTGAGCCTCAGACGATTGGCTCCGCCGTGGGTTCGGCGGGATGGTCGAGCGTCGACCTGAGCGGGATCTCTTGAAGAAGCCACGAGAGCCCGAACGGGATCACCGCGATCGCCATCCCCCACAGGAAGACGCCGTGGAGGGAGTCGGAGAACGCCCTCAGGAAGAACTCGTGCACCTTCGGGGGCAGGTTGCGGATGTCCGAAGGGTTGAGGTGGACGCCGCTTCCGATCCGCTCCCTCACAGACGGCGGCAGCGCCTCGAGCCGGTCCGTCAGCCGCGACGCGAAGATGGCGCCGAAGATGGCGACGCCGAACGAGCCGCCGACGGAGCGGAAGAACGTCGCGGTCGACGTGGCGACACCCATGTTCTCGGGCTTCGCGTCGTTCTGAACGACGAGCACCAGCACCTGCATGGTCAGCCCGATCCCGACGCCGACGATCAGCATGTAGATCGATGCGAGCCACGGTGCCGTACCGACGCCGAGCCTCGACAGGAGGAACATGCCGGCGACCAGCACCGCCGTGCCGGTAATCGGGAACAGCCTGTAGCGCCCGATGTGGCTGATGATGCGCCCCGACGCGACCGCGGCCACGAGCAGGCCGATCATCAGCGGCAGCATCCGCAGGCCCGAGGCGGTCGGGCTGGCGCCGTAGACGAGCTGGAGGAAGAGGGGGATGAAGACGATCGCCCCGAACATCGCCATCCCGATCGTGAACCCCATCGCGCTGGCGACGTTGAACACCCGCGAGCGGAAGAGATCGAGCGGGATCACGGGCTCTCTCGCGCGGCGCTCCTGCCAGACGAAGGCGACGAGCAGCAGGACGCCGACCGCGGCCAGGCCGATGATCGTCCCCGAGCCCCATCTGTACTGGCTGCCGCCCCAGGTGGTGACGAGGATCAGTGCGGCGACGCCGCCGGCGAGCAAGCCCGCGCCGAGATAGTCGATCCGGTGAGGCGTGCGCCGCTTCGCCAGGTGGAGCTTGAAGCCGACGATCGCGAGCGCGACGAGCCCGACGGGCAGGTTGACGTAGAAGACCCACCGCCACGAGAGGTTGTCCACGATGAAGCCGCCGAGCAGCGGCCCGGCGACGGACGCGACGCCGAAGACGGATCCGATCAGGCCCATGTATCGGCCGCGCTCCCTCGGTGGGACGATGTCCCCGATGATCGCCTGAGCGCCGACCATCAAACCGCCGGCGCCGATCCCCTGGAGCGCGCGGAAGCCGATCAGCTGCCCCATCGACTGCGACAGCCCAGCCAGCATCGAGCCGACGAGGAAGATCACGATCGCCGCCAGGAAGACCGGCTTTCGCCCGCGCATGTCGCCGAGCTTCCCGTACAGCGGCGTCGAGATCGTCGACGCGAGCAGGTAGGAGGTGACGACCCAGGACAGGTGGTCGAGCCCGCCGAGGTCGCCGACGATCGTAGGCAGCGCCGTCGAGACGATCGTCTGGTCGAGCGCTGCGAGGAACATCCCGAGCATGAGCGCGCCGAAGACCGTCCAGAGCGCCCGGCCCGTCAGTCGCTCCTGCTGGCCCGCTCCGGTCAACGTCCCCCCACCGCCTGATCTATACCGGAACCATCGATCGTGATCCCGATGGATTCGTCGGCGACGGTGTCATAGGATCGCGCCGTGACGTTCCACGACTGGCTGCTCGTGTTCCACGTCCTGGCGGCGTTCGCCCTCGTCGCCGCCCTCGTCCTGCTCTGGGTCATCGTCGTCGCCATCCGTCGAGTCGACACGCCCGACGCGACGCTACGGCTCGGCCCACCGGTGAAGGTCGGCGGTGCCGTCATCGGCGTCGGCGCGATCGGCACGATCGTCTTCGGGATCTGGCTCGCGATCGTCCTCGACCGCTACGAGGTCTGGAACGGCTGGCTGATCGCGGCAATCGTCCTCTGGGTGATCGCGGCCGAGGTCGGGAGGCGAACGGGACAGGAGTACGAGCGTGGGATGGAGAAGGCGCGAGAGCTCACGACGGCCGGGCAGACCGAGGCGAGCGCCGAGCTCGGGGCGCTCAACCGCACGTCGCGAGGCGTCGTGCTCCACATGCTCGCTTCAGTCGCGGTACTCCTGATCCTCATCGACATGATCTGGAAGCCCGGCGCATGAGCATCGTCGCCGCGTCGCGCACGAGCAGCCTCGACTTTCCGTTGTTCGTCCACGTGCTCGGCGCGATGATCCTCGTCGGCGGAACGCTCGCCGGCGCAACAGTGCTCACGTTCGCGCGCGGCGACACGCGCTCGCTCAGGCTCGGCTACTGGTCGCTGCTCACGGTCGCCCTACCCGGCTACCTGATCATGCGCGTCGGCGCCGAGTGGATCTACTCGAGAGAGCATCTCGGCGATCTCCCCGACGACCCGACGTGGGTGGGCATCGGCTACCTGATCGCGGACATCGGTGCGCTCGTGCTCCTGCTCGCGCTCATCCTCGGCGGGATCGGCATGCGGCGCATGCGCCAGGACAAGGGCGCGGGCTTCCTCAGGGCGACGCTCATCCTCTCGTTCGTGCTCCTCGCCGCGTACGTCGTCGCTATCTGGGCGATGGCGGGCAAGCCCGACTAACCTCGGAGCATGGTCGAGAAGATCGACGATCTTCCGGCGG
This sequence comes from uncultured Actinomycetes bacterium, assembly GCA_963773055.1. Taxonomy (GTDB): domain Bacteria; phylum Actinomycetota; class Thermoleophilia; order Gaiellales; family Gaiellaceae; genus PALSA-612. The sequence goes on from CAVYZL010000006.1 coordinate 1,845,993, forward strand.
GCGTGATCGGGTTCCGCATCTCCGGGAAGATCACCCGCGACGAGTACCACGAGCTGGTCGACCCCGTCCGCGAGGCCCTCGATCGCGGCGAGAAGGTGCGCTACCTCGTCGAGACCGCGCCCGACTTCCACGGCCTCGACGCCGGCGCGCTCTGGCAGGACGTGAAAGCGGGCGCCTCGATCGGGCTCGGCCACCGCTCCTCGTGGGAAAGATGCGCCGTCGTCACCGACAAGGACTGGATGCGCCACGCGATCAGCGCGTTCGGCTGGCTCAGCCCAGGCGAGCTCCGCATCTACGAGCCGTCGGAGCTCGACGCGGCGAAGGCGTGGCTCGGGGACTCTTAGCAGCTTCTTAGCCCCGTCACATGGTTTTCCCAGGTCTCCCTGCGACGGTGGTCGCACGCCCGGACCGGGCGTCAACCCGAAAGAGAGGAGACCACCAATGGACACACGCGAGAAACGCTGGCCGCTCGAACGGCTGGTTGTGATCGGGGCGCTCGCCTTCGGCGTCGCCGCTGGCGGCTACGGGATCGCGAACGCCGCGAGCGGCTCGAACAGCTCGAGCACGGAGGCTCGGGAACTCGTCGGCCCTGACCGCAGCCGCACAGCCGGCGCAGCCCTGGGGAGGCCAGCGAAGCGACGAGACGCCGCTGACCGGATCAGACGCTGAGAAGGTCAAGCAGCTCGCGCTCGGCAAGCTCCCGGGGGCGACGGTGATCCGCGTCGAGACCGACGCCGACGGGAACGCGGCCTACGAGGCTCACGTCGTCCAGTCGGACGGCACGCCGGCGACCGTCTACGTGAGCAAGGCCTTCGAGGTGGTGAAGGTCGAGACCGGGATGCCCTGACCGCCACAGGGCGCCGATGCCGGCGCAGGGCACGGCGTGGCTGGCCGTCGGGGTCGCGATGAACCGTGGCCCCGGCGGCGCGGGGTTGCAGCTAGCGGGTGATGGCGATGCCGACGATCGTCGGCAGGATGATCCAGACGCCGATCGTCAGCGTGATCGCGACGATCGCGAAGTTTCGCGAGCGGTCCTTCGGCGGCTTCCCGCAGTAGCCGACCGACTTCCATACCTCCTCGAGCGGCGCCCGGGTCGAGAGCCGGATCCGCCGGCCCGCCATCGCCGTCCCACGGAGCACGATCCACGAGACGCCGAGCCCGATCGCGATACCGACCGCGCCGACGATCGCCGCCGCCTGCCAGCGCTGGAACGCGAACCCCGTCGTGAGCCGGTAGATCGTCGCACCCAGCGGAATCAGGAGCGCGCCGATCACAAACGTCGGCACGCCTAGCTCACGAGAGCGTGCGATCTCGACAAGCGAGTCGCCGTCCATGCGCAGCGGGCGCAGGAGCTTCAGCTCGGGCGAGTCGTCGGGCGCCTCGATCTCGCGCAGCCAGTAGAGGTTGCGGAGGTTGGACACGACCGACTTCACGTACGAGACGACGATCCAGCGGGCGACGAGCTCGATCATCCAGCGGACGACGCTGCGGATCGGCCCGAGGCGGCGGCCCGCACGTGAGCCGTGGAAGCCGTGCCGCCGGAGGCTCTCGAGCGCGACGACCGCCTTGCGGTGATCGGCGGCGAGGCGCTCCGGCCGCGCCACCGGGCCCGGACGTGCAAGCTCGCCGAGCAGCTCCCGCTCGCGCGGACTGCGTACGTCGATCTCGTCGAGGAACGACGCGATCGCGTTGTCATCGCCCGCCAGCAGCTCCAGCCGCTCGAGCGGGTTGTCGAGCGGATCCTTCCGCGGATGCTCGGGTACCACCGGTGGTGAAGATAGGCGGCGCATCGGCGAGCGAGCGGTCGTCGGGCCGCGCCGGCGTCAGCGCTCGGTAGGCTCGGCGCGTGGCCTGGCGCCTCATGCCCGCAGGCGTCTTCGCCCTCGCGCTTACGCTCGGCCTGATCCGCCTGGGATCGCAGGCGACCTGGTACGACGAGCAGGTCACGATCGCGACCGCTACTGGCTCATGGAGCGGCATCTGGCACGCCGCGCGCGCGACCGAGGCGCCGCATCTCGTCTACTACGGGCTGATGAAGCCGTGGCTGGCCGTCGCCGGGACGTCGGCGTGGGCCGTGCGCTTCCCGTCCGCGCTCTTCGGCGCGCTCGCCGCCGGCATGACCGCGATCCTCGGCAGGCGACTGTTCGGACAGCTGGCCGGGCTCGTCTCCGGTGTCGCGCTCGCCGCAGGCTCCTTCTACGTCTCGTGGGAGCAGCAGGCGCGCGGCTACACGCTTGCGGTCCTGCTCGCCGTCGTCGCTACGTACGCATTTGTGCGTGCCAGCGAGGAGGACGCGACCGCTTGGTGGATCGCGTGGGCGCTTAGCCTTGCAGCGGCCGGCTGGATCAACCTGTTCGCGTTCTCCGTCGTCGCGGCGCACGTGGCCGCGCTCGCGCTCATGCGACCTCCGCCTCCGCTTCGCCACGCGCTGATCGCGCTCGGCGGCGCGATCGCGCTCGTCCTCCCGCAGGTCGTGCTCGTCGCACAGGGCGACAACGGCCAGCTCGATTGGATTCCGACGCCGACGCCGTACCACGTCGCCGTCGGCGTCTGGGACTGGGCAAGCCGGAACCCGGTCGCCGTGCTCGCGCTCGCCGTCGGGGTCGTGCAGCTCGCTCGCGGGGCCGTCCCACGTGCGACGAGCTGGAAGGCCGGGCTCATCATCGTCTGGCTCGTTGCGCCTCTCGTCGCGACACTGCTCGCCTCGATCGCGCAGCCGGCGTTCGAGGCGCGCTACATCCTCGCCGCCGCGCCGGCGATGGCTCTCGCAATCGGCGCCGGGCTCGTCTCCCTCCCACGCCGCCTGGCGTACGTCCTTGCCGCATGCCTCGTGCTCAGCGCAGCAGCCCGGCTCGGCCAGCTCTACATCTCACCGGGCGAGCCGCTCGTCCGGTAGCTACAAGGCACGAAGGGCCGCCCCCCGGCCGGCCCTTCGGCTACCTCACCAACGCTGTCTGGTTCAGCGTCCCTGACCGCAGTGGCGCAACGCGTTCAGGCACGTGTCCACGAGCCGGTCGAGCGTCACCTGGTTCCACGCGTTGAAGAAGTCGGCGTGGGCGGAGTAGACGCCCTTCGACGCGAGGTCGAAGCTGTGCTCGCCGCTCACCGGATACCGGTAGATGAGCGTGATCTGCGGGATCGCCGTGCCGTAGCCCGACGGGCAGCGGCCGTTCATCGGATACGCGACATGCTCCTTGTGATCCGGGCTGTCGAGCGTCACGCCGTTCCAGCACGACGGGAACGTCACGTGCAGCCGGAGGCCGGTGCCACGGCCGGCGGGGCACGCCGGCGGAGTGCTCGACGGCCGCACGCCGCCGTTGACCCCACAGTTCCAGTACGTGACCGACATCGGCTGCGGCGACGTCGCGAGCGCGCTGCCCGCGATCATCTTGAAGCCGGACGGTGGAGCCGTCACCGCCTGCAGCGTCTTCCGGCGGTAGTAGATCGTCGCGCCCTCCGGCATCGTCGGACTGCCATCGACGAGCAGCGTCGGCATCCAGTACGCCGCCGTCTCACCGCGCCTCTTGCAGGTCGTCGAGCCGCTCAGCAGCGAGTCGACCGTCGAGTACGCGTTCGTCGTCGTGTTGCCCACGAACGTATGGTCGTGGGACGCTCCCGCTTTCTGGAAGAACACGATCGGGTCGTCCGGCGCCTCGTGGCTGAAACGGCAGCTGCCCACGAAGTTCACGCCCTGGAGCCGGCGGAGCGAGGTCTTCCCTCCGCCGCTCGCGCCCATGGCGCCTGGCTTCTTTGCGATCGCGGCCGGCGCCACAATGGCGATCGACGCAACGACGAGACCTGCGAGCCCGATCCCCACTCCGAGTCGCCCCATCCGATCGCCAATCCGAGTCGCCTACGGGTGATGCGCATCTGCTCCCCTTTCGATTGCCTGCCTTCGACCTGCCTGCCAACGAGCCTGCCCAACTGCGCGCGAGTGTCGGCCGAAGGTGACCGAAACGGGAAAGCGCTGTGTAAGCGGCGCGTGAAGCAGATGTGAAATCGCCGGAGGGACGGCGGGGGACCGTCCCTCCGGCGATCGAGTCGCCGTCAGGAAGTCGGGTTTGAAGCGACGTCCTCCGTCGTTCCTTCGCGCGCCGGCGCCGTGGCCGGGGCACGATGGAGGACGGTGATGGCGAGGATGAGGAGGCCGATGCCGGTGAGCAGGAGCGCAACTCCGACGACGATCCCGAACAACGAGACCTGCTCAGCGGTGTAGGCGAGGTTGAGCGCCGATGAGAGCGCAGTCGCGGTCACCCAGAGATCACGCGTCCCGTTGTCGACGGGCTGGCCTGTCTTCGCGTTGATGACGGCCGAGGCGGCATCGTCTGTGCCGCCCGCAAAGTCCGTCTGGGCTGGCGCTGCATCATCCTTCGCCTCGAAGCGGCCCATCTGCGAGTACGTCAACCCACTCGTCGAGCGCAAGGCGTGGAGGCGGAGGTACTCCGCGAAGCAGCGCGCGTCGGTTCCGTTGTCGATGGTCTTGCCCGCGACCGAGCAGCTCGGCGCGACGACTGGCGTGAACTCGATCGGCTCGACGCCGGCCTTGGCGCGGGCCTTTGCGATCGACGCCTGCGCAGGCTTGATGATCTGGTCGATCTCCTGGCCGATGTCTTTCGGGTTCATGTCGTCCGAGCCGACGATGAACTCGTTGCCGAGGTTCGTCTGGACGGTCGAGCGTCCATCGAATCCCATGTAGATGGCCGCTGCTCCGAACCCGATCATGATCACGCCTGCTGCGATCCCGCCGATCTCGAGAATCCGTCTCACCGTTGGGTTGTCCATGATGCTCCGGCGCCTCCTTCGGCTGTGGATACGAGCGGAGTATCGCGGTCGCGGGCACGGCCCGTCTCATCCGCGTGCCGCCGGATGTTCTTGCGGATTATCCACGCAACAATCTGGTGCGGCAGAACCCGCGAGCCGGCTTCGGCGTTCGGCGGAGGCGTGGCGCGCACCGCCATGCGAGACTACGAGGACATGCGCGCCACTCTCGTCGTTCTCGCCGTGTGCTTGGCGCTAATGCCCGCCGTCGGACAAGCCGGGCCCGTGCGAGCGACGACGGTGCTCGAGATCGAGCACTTCTTTCGCGGCTGCCACGTCTTTGTGACGAACGAAAAGCCGACGATCAGTCTCCGTCTCCGCCGCGGAGATCGGGTTCAGCTCCTCGACCACGACGTTATGGACTTCGACCTCAAACAGACGGCGGGGCTACGAGTGCCACTCGGCGACCCCCGGCTGCGGCGCAGCGAGACGCGCCTGCTCGTCTTCCGCAGGGCCGGCCTCTACCGGTTCGTAGGGAAGAACGTGCAGACGTCCGAGGAGCTCGGGATGCAAACGCTCGGGCCTGACAACACACTCAGGATCACTGTCCGGGTAGCGTAGCCCCGTGCTCGAGAGGTGGACGCGCGCCATGGTCCGCCTGCGCTGGGTGGTCGTCGCCTCATCGATCGCCGTAATCGGACTCGGCGCTTGGACTGGCACGAAGCTCTCGCCGCTCCTCGCGAACTCGCTCGCCGTACCGGGCACCGACTCGCAGCGTGCCCGCGCGATCCTGCGCGACCGCTTCGGCGAGTCGGACGACGGGACATTCACGGTCGTCTTTCCCGGCCAGAGAGACACCGACCCGAACCGAAGGGCGGTGAAGGAGCGGCTCGCCCGCGCGGCGAGCGTTGTGCCGACCGGCCGCGCAGGGAAGCCCACGGACGGAGACATGCTCTTCGGAGACGTCCGGACACGCCTCGACCTCGCCGACGCGAAGCGCTACACGAACGCTATTCGTAGTTCTCTGGCGGAGTCCGGACGCGCGTCCGCGCTCGTCACGGGCCAGCCAGCGATCCAGCACGACCTCGACGGCGTGTTCGCCGTCGACCTCCGTCGCGGCGAGGTGATCGCGGTGGCGGTGGCGCTCGTCACCCTCCTCGTCATCTTCGGCTTCTCGCCCGCCGTGCTCGTGCCGTTCCTCGTCGCCGCCTGCACGATCTCCGCGACCCTGATCGCCGTCTACGTCGCGGCGCACGCATTCGACATGGTCACGTACGTGACGAACCTCGTCGTCCTGATCGGGTTCGCCCTCGCCGTCGACTACTCCCTCTTGCTCGTCTTTCGTTTTCGTGAGGAAGTGGCGCGAGGCGGCCCAGTGGACGATGCGGTCGTACGAACGATGGCGACGGCCGGCCGTTCGATCATCGTCTCGGGGCTCGCCGTCGCTCTCGGCTTGTCCCTGCTGCTCTTCATCCCCGTGCCACTGATCCGCTCGCTCGGAGTCGGAGGGTTGCTCGTTCCGTTCGCGTCGATCTTCGCGGCCGTCACGCTGCAGCCCGCGCTCCTCTCCCTTCTCGGCGAGCGCGGCGTGCGCCGCCGTCCGGACCGCGAGCGCTCACGCGGCGACGTCGAGGACGGCGGGTGGGCTCGTCTCGCCCGAACGATCATGCGTCGGCCGGTGGTCTTTCTCATCGTGGGCACGGCAGTGCTGCTCGCCGCCGCCGCCCCCGCGCTGGCGCTCGAGCTGACGCCGGGCTCGATCTCGACGATCCCCGGCTCGCCGGAGTCCGTCCGCGCCTACGAGCTTCTCCGCAGGAGCATCGGTGCCGGAGGAATCACGCCGGTCCACATCGTGGTAGACGCCGGCGGTGCCCGAAAGGCGCGTACGCCCGCCGTCCAGGGAGCCGTCGACAGGCTGACCGATGCCATCTTCCACGAGCCCGAAGCGAAGGCGGTGGCGACCGGAAAGAAGGCGCCATACGTCTCGCGGGACGGCCGCTACGTTCGCATCGTCGTCGCGGGCCGCCACGAGTTCGGCGAGCACGGAGAGCAGAGACTTCGTCGAGCGACTGCGGAGTGATCTCGTACCCGCTGCGCGCTTTCCCGCAGGCACGGCCGTCTGGGTGGGCGGCGCGCCTGCGCAGGGAGTCGACTTCCTCGACCGTGCGTACGCCGTCTTCCCGTGGATCGCGCTCTGCCTGCTCGCGGTCACGTACCTCGTCTTGCTCCGCGCCTTCCGCTCCCTCCTCCTCCCGCTGAAGGCTGTGCTCCTCAATCTCCTCTCGGTCGCCGCCGCGTGCGGATTGCTCGTCCTCGTCTTCCGCTGGGACGTGGGAGGGGCATTCGGGCTCCGTCACGCGGATGCGATCGAGGGGTGGATCCCGATATTTCTCTTCGCTGCGCTGTTCGGCATCTCGATGGACTACGAGGTCTTTCTCGTCTCGCGCATGCGCGAAGCGTGGGACGCAGTGCCCGACAACACCCGCGCCGTCGCGTACGGGCTACAGCGGACCGGCCCCGTCGTCACCGCCGCCGCCGTGATCATGGTCGCCGCCTTCGCGGGCTTCGCGGCCGGCCGCGTGACGGGGCTCCAGCAGTTCGGCGTCGGGCTCATGTTCGCGGTTCTCATCGACGCGACGATCGTGCGCGCTGTGCTCCTGCCGTCCGCGATGGCGATCATGGGTCGCTACAACTGGTGGCTTCCCGCGACGATCGCGCGCGGCGTGCGGGTCGAGCCCTCCCCGCTCGAAAGCTGAAGGCACGCGGAACACTGAGGGAGGGGTGCGGCGGCACCCCTCCCTCAGACTTTGGGAGGCTTACTTGACGACCTTGATCGCGAGCCGGAAGGCAGGGACCTGGTAGCCGGCAGCGAGGCCGGGCCAGTCGGTCTTGTAGCTCAGGAACGGCACCATGCCGAGCTGCAGGTACGGGTACGCCGGCTGCTGCGTGTAGAGCAGCGGGTAGAGGTCGATCAGGTGGACGCCCGGCTTGCCCGTCGCGAACAACTGGATGCGCACGTAGCCGTTCGAGTTGAACCCGCACGCGTACCCGATGTACGCGTTGTCGTACGTGACTGCCGTCGTGTTGTCGAGCTGCGTCCAGCCGACCCCCTTGAGCTCGACGATGAACGGCTGCCCGGCCTTGACGACCTTCGGCGCCTTGATGAAGTTGCGCTTCACGAAGTACGGCACCTGGGCCATCACCTTGCCCGCCTGCACGAGCTGCACGACGTGCCAGCCACCGAGGCCATCCGGAACGGTGACCTGCGACGACAGCGTGCCGTCGGCCGCGGCCGTAGCCCGACCGAGCGGCACAGGCACGAAGCTCCAGCAGGTGCCGGTGCAGTTGACGCGATTGCCGACGACCGTCGACCAGGCGAGGTCGACCTGCGCGTTGGGCGTGAGCCCGGCCGCTTTGATCGTCGTCTTCGAGAGCACGAACCCGGCCGCTGCCGAGAGCTTGGCAGTCGCCTTCGAGTCGGGGGCGAGGTTCGCCGCCGACAGCGTCGTCCTCGCGTCGATCGTGGGCTTGACCTTCACGGGCCACTCCGTCTTCGGGGCGAGATTCGCGGTGCCCCTGGTGACCGTGAATCTCATCCGGAGACCGGCGACCCACGGGATCGGAGACTGCTCGAGGTTGAGGTACGGAACGTTGTGGCTCGAGTCCCCGAAGTCGATCCAGTGCGCGCCGGGCTCACCGGCCGCCCGCATCTTGAAGGTCGTCTCGCCACGGGTCATGTTCCCGGAGACCGTTCCCGTGAACTTGTTGTCGTAGAGCACGGCTCCGAGGCTCTCGTAGGTGTTTGCGCCCAGGCCGACGACCTTGATCGTGATCGGCGTGCCGACGGGTCCCCTTCTGGGGGTCATCGTCACGGTGCGCAGGATCAGAAGGCCACCCTTTGCAACCTGAGAGCCGTTGACAACGGCATAGACGTCGTGCAGCCCGCCGAAGTCGGTCGGCGTCTTCACGGTCATCGAGAAGGCACCGGCTGCGTTCGTCTGCGTCTTGCCGAGCGAGACGGCGATCTTCTCGACCTTGCGGCCGAGATAGTCGACGGAGTCCGGCTTCGGATCGAGCATCCAGCGGATGTTGGAGGTCATCCAGACGAGGGTCACCTCCGATTTCGCGGGAAGTCCGGAAGCGCTGAACGCAACCGACGCACCTGCCTTGACGACGTCCGGCTTCGTGGTCATCAGCTTCATCGTCGCCGCCGGCTTGCCGGGGTCGACGAGCGGCCCGGGCAGCGCCGCTGCTCCGGGGATGATTGGCGTCGTGACAACTGTCGGGTCGGCGGAAGCCGCCGACCCGAGGACGAGGACACCGATGGCCGTAGCCATCGCCGTGAATCCCAGTCGCCGCCGCCACGAGACGCACGTGCGATGAGTGCGAGTCATGGTTGTCCTTTCCGTAGTCATCTCGTTTACTTGGTCTTCCTCACAGCGAGGTTGGGGACGATCTGCAGCTCGTAGTTGAAGCGGCCGAACTTGTTCGACTCGGTCTTGAAGACGACCTGGGTCATGACCGTGCCGAGCGGGTAGTCCTTGGGGACGATGAACGCGTTGGCCCAGAACCAGACGCGGGCCGGCGCTGTTCCGTGCCCACCCCAGTTCAGCTTGAGATTCGGCAGCCCGGGGATCTTCACGTAGGCGTACTTCACGTTCTCGGTCGACAGAATGTCGCCGGTCGCCGCCTCGTTCCCCCAGACGCGGTACACAACCTGTTCTCCGCGTGCGAAGTAGTTCGTCTGTGTGCAGCCCGTTGCGCGCGGCTTCGCTCCCACGGGACGCGTCCCGTTGACCGTGTCCACATAGAGGAAGACGTTCGTCTTGGCGGGGTCGGCGGAGCTCTTTGCGAGCGCGGGTGCCGCAATCGCACTGAGTACGACCGCCGCCCCGAGCACGATGAGCATTCGGCTCGTTGCCCGCTTCCAGTGTCGGTTCATTGCTTCCACCTCCCTAGCTCGTCACGGTCAGCTGGGACGTGCCGACCGGCATCTGGACGAACCCGCCGTACGTGTTCGTCTTTGTCTTGACCTGGGCCTGAAAGTTGACGATGCCGAGCGAGTAGTCCGCCGGAACCGTCCACGTGCCGACCCACGGCCAGAGTGGATCGTCGCCCGCGTACGTCAGCTTCAGAGACGGCTGCCCCGGGATGACGATCTTTGCGTACCGGAGATCCTTGCCCGTCAACGAGTGACCCGTCTTGTTGTCGCCAACGAACATCCGGAACACGACCGGTGCTCCTTGCGGGAAGAAGTTCGTCAGGTAGGCGCTGTTCGGCGCCGTCACCGTTCGCACGCGAACGAATGTGCCGACGATCTTCTCCGAGGGAAACGGCGTCTCTCCGGGCGACTGTGCCGCAGCCGGAACAGCCGCCATGGCCATGAGCGCGGCCACGATGATTATTCGTCTAGTCATTGGCCTTCTCCTTGCGTTGTCTGCGTAAGTGATCGCGTCACTTCTTCAGCTTTCCGCTGAACTTGGCCGAGAACGTGCCGCCGCTCCGGTCGTAGATGCCGGTGACCTTGAGCTTGCCCTTGGCCTTGGCGAGGAGTTTGCCCGTGGCCTTCGTCACCTGGGCATAGCCGACGATGCTGAAGCTGGTGGCCTGTTCGTCTCCACAGGCCTGGGTACCCGGGAGCATCTTGAAGGCGATCGTGCCCTTCGTGCCCTTCAGGACGCCGGTGCCGCCCCAGTCGTTGCAGGCCTGCGACTTTGCTTCACCCGTGCCAAGTCCTGTGATCGTGCCCTTGCCGATCGGAATACCGGTGCCGGTGCCCTTGGCCGAGATGTCGACTGTGTCACCCGTCTGCTTCACGGTGGCGGCGCCGGAGTACTTGGCAGTGAAGTTGATCGTCTTGACGCTGGGGGCGCCGTTCGCGATTGCGGTTCCCACGAGCAGAGCCGCCGCCGCGACGAGTGCGCTCGTGATGAAGCGGGAACTCGTCATCTCTCCTCCTTGTCGTGTGTTCGTCGTGTCAGTCATGGAGATCACTCAATTTCCGCTGATGATCGGCGCCGCACACAGCATGGGCATCGGGGCGACCCCGGAACCCGCTGCGGTCAACTACGTTGCGGCGCTGCGGGGAGATGTCGCGCGCACTAGTCGCGCCACCCTCGACGCTGTCCGGCGTGCCGTTAGCCGGGCACTTGATTGTGAAGCGCCTCGCGCCGATAGACACGACGTGGAGAAGACGGTGCTCCTCTACGTGCCCAGCGCGCGTGCGCGGCGCGCCGTCCTTGCGCTCGCCGTCGCGTCCTTCGCGGCCTTCGGCGCGTTCTTCGCGTACACGGTGGTCGGATTCGGCGGGCCGAGAGCCGACTCGATCTTCAACAACTACGTCTACAGCGCGATCGAGGTGGCGGCCTTCGTCCTCTGCCTCCTTCGCGTCGCGTACGTCCGCGCCGACCGGCTCGCGTGGGGGCTGCTGACCGCCGCGGTCGGCTCGTGGACGCTCGCCGACCTGCTCTTCTCCTTCGCCTACGCGAACGACCCGCCGTTTCCGTCAATCGCGGACGTCTTCTATCTCGCCTTCTACCCGCTCTGCTACGTCGGACTGCTACTGCTCGTGCGCGCGCACGTGGCCGACTTCAACCGCAGCCTCTGGCTCGACGGGCTGACAGCTGCCCTCGGCTCGGCTGCGCTCGGCGCGGCGGTGCTCGTCCAGGTTGTGCTCGAGAGCACGGAGGGCCCGCCGTCGACGGTGATCACGAACATCGCCTATCCGATCGGCGATGTGCTGCTCCTCTCGCTCGTGATCGGCGTCTTCGCGCTCTCGGGCTGGCGCCCGGGCAGCACGTGGCTCTACGTCGGGCTCGGGTTCGGCTGCTCGGCGATCGCCGACGCGGCGTTCCTCTTCCAGGCGGCGGCGGGGACCTACCTCCCGGGAACGGTCTTCGACGCGTTCTGGCCGGCCGCGCTCCTTCTGATCGCCTGGTCCGCCTGGCAGGCGCCACGGGCGAACGCGAGAGCGCGCGAGGCGAAGCCATGGCTCGCAACGCCGGCCGTCGCCGGCCTGATCGCCATCGGCGTCCTCGTCTACGACCACTTCCACCGGCTGAACTCGCTCGCTCTCTCGCTCTCCGTGCTCACGCTGCTGGTGGTCATGGTGCGCGCGGGGCTGACGTTCCGCGAGAACGGCCGCATGCTCGAACGCATCCACCAGCAGGCGATCACCGATCCGCTGACCCGGCTCGGAAACCGGCGGAGCCTCGTCAATGACCTCGATCGCGCGCTCGAGGCTGCCGGGGAGGGCGCCGAGCGAATCCTCATCATCTTCGACCTCAACGGCTTCAAGCGTTACAACGACACCTTCGGCCACCCGTCAGGCGATCAGCTGCTTCGCCGGCTGAGCGATCAGCTCGGCGAGGCCGCCAAGCCGCACGGCGCCGCGTACCGGCTCGGTGGGGACGAGTTCTGCGTGCTCGCCGTCGTGCCCGACGGCGGGCCCGGGGCGCTCCTCGACGCGACGACGGAGGCGCTGACGGAGGAGAGCGAGGGCTTCACCGTGACGACGTCCCTCGGCGCGGTCTTCCTACCGGACGAGGCAGCGACGGGGAGCGAGGCCCTACGGCTCGCCGACCACCGGCTCTACGCGCACAAGCACGCGGCGGAGTTCCTCCGCAGCCGTCCGCACGAGGTGCTGCTCCAGGCGATCTCCGAGCGCGAGCCGAGCCTGCTCGATCATTGCCGGGCCGTGGCCGAGCTGTCCGTCGACATCGGCCGGCGCATGGGCCTGAGCGAGTCCGCCGTCGAGGATCTCCGCATCGCCGCCGAGCTGCACGACGTGGGCAAGCTCGCCATCCCCGACGCGATCCTCGAGAAGCCCGGTCCGTTGAGCACCGACGAGTGGGCGTTCGTTCAGCGGCACACGGTCGTCGGCGAACGCATCGTCGCCGCCTCACCCGCCCTCCGCGACGTGTCACGCGTGATCCGGGCAAGCCACGAGCGATGGGACGGCACTGGCTACGTCGACCGGCTGAAGGGAGCCGAGATCCCGCTCGCGGCACGGATCATCTTCGTCTGCGACGCGTTCGAGGCGATGACCGCAGAGCGGCCCTATCGCGCCCGGCTTTCGATCGAGCAGGCCGTCTCCGTCCTCCGCCGCAACGCCGGCACGCAGTTCGACCCTGCCGTCGTGCCGGTCGTCTGCGCCGTGATCGCCGCTAGATACAGTCCTTCAGCCCTTGCGCCTCGGGCAGTGACTCGAGCTTCTTGAGCGTGTTGTTCTCGATCTGGCGGATCCGCTCGCGCGTGACCCCGAAGGCCTGACCGACCTCCTCGAGCGTGCACGGCGGCTCGCCGTTCAGCCCGTAGCGCAGCTCGATTACCTTCCGCTCCCGGTCGGGCAGCGAATGGAGCGCACGCTCGATGTCCTCGCGACGGAGCGAGAGCGAGGCCGTGTCGAACGGCGACTCGGCCTGGTCGTCCTGGACGAAGTCCCCGAGCTCGGACTCCTCCTCCTCGCCGATCGGCTTCTCGAGCGAGACGGGGTGCTGCGCCATCCGCAGGATCTCGCGCACCTCCTCTGTCGTGATCTCGAGCTCCTCCGCGATCTCGTCCGGCCGCGGCTCCCGGCCGAGCCGCTGCACGAGCTGGCGCTCGATGTGGACGACCTTGTTCAGCTTCTCGACCATGTGCACCGGGATGCGGATCGTCCGTGCCTTGTCCGCGATCGCCCTCGTCACCGCCTGGCGGATCCACCATGTGGCATACGTCGAGAACTTGTAGCCGCGCCGGTAATCAAACTTCTCGACCGCTCGGATCAGGCCGAGCGAGCCTTCCTGGATCAGGTCGAGGAAGGACAGCCCGCGGCCGAGATAAGCCTTTGCAATCGAGACGACGAGGCGGAGGTTCGCCTCGGTCATCTGCCGCTTCGCTTCCATGTCGCCGCGCTCGATGCGCTTCGCGAGGTAGACCTCCTGGTCCGCCGTCAGAAGCTCCACCTTGCCGATCTCGCGCAGATAGAGCCGCAGCGAGTCGAGCGAGGGCTCGACGGTGAGGTCGAGCTTCGGCACGGTCTTCTCGTCCTCTGCGAGCTGCGGCTGCTCGTGGGGCGGGTGCTTGTGCTGCTCACCCTCCATCAGCTCGATGCCGTGATCGATCAGGTACGTGTAGAAGTCCTCGACCTGCTCCTTTGTGAGCTCCACCTCTTCGAGGCCCTGGACGATCTCGTCGTAGGTGAGGAAGCCCTTGTCGATGCCCTCGGCGACGAGCTTGTGAAGCTCCTCTACGTCCGGAAGAGCGATGTCTACGGTGAGCACGGCACCTCAGCTTTCTCGCAGTTGGCGGGACGGGGTTGACCTACCGACACGAAAAAAACCGGAACGTCTTGCTCGGTGTCCGGCTCACCTTCAGCGTTGGGGCAGTGGATAGTACAAACGGCGCGGCCGTTTGTGAAGAACTCGTTTCGGTCCCGGGAAGGCGCGGTCTCCGGACGTTGCCGGACCGCGAAACGGCGGGCCGTAGCCCGCCGCTCGACTCCTACGTGCCGCAGGAAACTTTGCCGTTAGTCCCCCGGCGCGAAGAGGAGTTCGTCGTCCCTATCGGCATCCCTCCCGTCGACCTTTAGCGCCGAAACGTAGAGTGGCCAACGTGGCGCACACGTTCGCCGAACGGCTCGCGAAGGGGCCTCCAATCTGCTGCGACGGTGGCATGGGCGCCCTGATCGCGAGCGCGGTCGGACGCCTTCGCTGCCCTGAGGAGGCGAACGTACGCGCGCCGGAGAGCGTCGTCGACCTCCATCTCGGCTTCATCCGCGCGGGCGCCGAGCTGATCGAGACGAACACGTTCGGCGGCAACCGGCGCAAGCTCGCGAGCCACTTTCTCGAGACCGAGCTCGAGGCGATCAATTCCGCAGGCGTGAAGCTCGCACGCGACGCGCGCGAGATCTCGGGCAAGGAGGTCTTCATCGCCGGCTCGATCGGGCCGCTCGGTGACGTCGGCGACGCGGAGGACAGTCGGTTCGACGAGCTCGCAGAGCAGGCGTCCGTGCTCGCCGGACGCGGCGTCGACCTGTTCATGGTCGAGACGTTCTACGACCTAGACGAGCTCGAGCTCGCAATCGGGGCCGTGCGCAGCGTGTCTCCTCTGCCGGTGGTCGCGCTGATGACCTTCGACGAGGACGCCGAGACGCTCGGCGGAGTGAAGGCCGCGGCGGCGGCCGAGCGCCTCCGCCAGCTCGACGTGGCGGCGATGGGCGCGAACCACGGCGCAGGGCTCCAGGCGGCGCTGGCCGCCCTCGAGGAGATGGCCGGCGACGGGCCGCCGCTAGCGGCGCTGCCGAACCTCGGCCTCGCGAGCCTCGCCGGCGGGCGCGTGATCTATCCGCACGCGACGCCCGAGTACTTCGCCGAGTTCGCTGCGCAGGCCCGCAGCCTCGGCGCCGGTTTGATCGGCGGCTGCTGCGGCACGACGCCGATCGAGATCGTCGCCATTCGTGGCGCGCTCGACGAGGAGCGGGCGCCGAGCGCCTCCTTCGCCGCCGTCGAGCGCGAGCTCGTCGTCCGCTCGATGGCGCCTGCGCAGGAGGAGACGCAGCTTGCCCGGGACCTCCGCGATGGCCGCTTCGTCGTGTCGGTGCAGATCGACCCGCCGCTCGGCGGCGACTACTCGGGCCTGATCGACACCGTCACCGCGATTCGCGAGGCAGGCTCGGCGGGCTACGTCGACATCAACGACAACGCGACGGCGAGCGCGAAGCTGAGCGCGATGATGATGGCTGCCGCCATCGAGCGGCAGGTCGGCATCGAGACGATTCCGCACCTCACGACCCGCGATTACTCCGTCCTCGGGCTCGAGGCGCTCCTGCTCGGCGGGCACGCAGAAGGTGTGCGCAACGTCCTCGCCGTGACCGGCGATCCTCCGGAGGTCGGCGACTACCCGGGCAGCAAGGGGATCTACGAGGTGGATGCGATCGGGCTCACGCGCCTGATCACGCATCTGAACACCGGAGAAAGCTATGCGGGCAAGCCGATCGACGCGCCGACCTCGTTCTTCGTCGGCGTCGCGCTCAACCCGACCGCCGACGACCTGGGGCTCGAGGTCGACCGCTTCTGGCAGAAGGTGGAAGCGGGCGCACGCTTCGCAATGACGCAGATCCTCTTCGACCTCCGCCACCTCGACGAGCTGCTCTCGCGCCTCGGCGGCTCCTGGCCGATCCCCGTCCTCGTCGGGCTGTTTCCGCTCTCGACCTACCGGCTCGCGCTGCGGCTGCACAACGAGGTGCCGGGCATCGTCGTCCCGGACACCCTTCAGGATGCGCTCCGCGACGCCGGCTCCGACGCGGCTGCGATCGGGCTCGCACATGCACAAACGCTCCTCGACGAGCTCCGCTCCCGGGTCGACGGCGTCTACATCGCGACGCCGTTCCGGCGGCCGCTCGCCGCGCTCGACGTGCTGCGCGACTGACCCTCTCCTCAGCTATTGCATGCGTCCGACCCAGATGAGAGGGTTTGCGCCCACGTGGGGCGGGGGAGAATTATTGGTTGTGCGTCCGCAGGGCTGCTCGCCGTGCTCGCGTGCGCGCTCCCTGCCGCGACGGTCGCCTCCTCACTTCCGCCAGAACGCGCGCTCCTCGTCGGCGTCGATGACGACTCGGCGAAGTGGCGCACGCGCCCCGACCGGCTAATGGCCACGTACCGCGATCTCGGCCTCGGCGCCGTGCGCGTCACGATCCCGTGGCAGCGAGGACAGAACCGGCCGACGCGCGAGGCGGGGATCTACCTCCATCGCGCCGCGCAGATGGTCGCGCGCGGCGAGCGGGTCGTGCTCGCCGTCTACGGACAGCCGTGGCAGGCGCCGGTCGACGACACGCAGCGAGGGTTCTACTGCACGTTCCTCCATCACGTGGTCACGCGGATCCCGATCCGCGACGTCGTCGTCTGGAACGAGGCCAACTCGCCGCAGTTCTGGCCGGCGAGCGCCGGCCCCGCCGCGTACGAGGCGCTTCTCGCCCGCTGCTGGGACCGGCTGCGCACGGTTCAGCCGGGGGTCAACCTGATCTCGACGACGGCCGCGCACTACGACCCGGCCGCATTCATCCGGGCGGTTGGCGAGGCCTATCGGGAGAGCGGCCGCCTTCGTCCACTCGTGCGCACCTTCGGCCACAACCCGTATCCCGATCACTCCGCCGAGCCTCCGTGGCTGAGGCACGACGGAGATACGACGATCGGCGAGGGTGACCTCCCGCGCCTGCTCGGTGCGATCGACGACGCCTTTGCGGGCACCGGCCAGCCGCTGCCGGGGACCGGGAAGACGGCGGTCTGGTACCTCGAGAACGGCTTTCAGACCATGATCCCTCCGTCGAAGCGCACGGGCTACAGCGGCGAGGAGACCGATCCACGAGCGCTCCCTCCCGTCGCGCCGACCGGTTCCGTCGCGGGCACGGTCGACCAGGCCGGCCAGCTCCGCGACGCGTTGCTCCTTGCCTACTGC
Organism: uncultured Actinomycetes bacterium; assembly: GCA_963773055.1. Classification (GTDB taxonomy): domain Bacteria; phylum Actinomycetota; class Thermoleophilia; order Gaiellales; family Gaiellaceae; genus PALSA-612. The sequence continues at coordinate 1,863,186 of CAVYZL010000006.1, forward strand.
CAGCCCGAGGTCGCCGCGTACTTCAACTTCGAGCTGATGGACGAGGAGCGCTTGGCCGGCTGGCAGTCGGGTGTGATGTGGGAGGACGGCACGCGCAAGCCCTCGTACCAGGCGTTCAAGCAGGTCGTCGCTCGGGTGCGCGCGGGTACCGTCGACTGCTCGACCATCCCCGGAGCAGGTGGGCCGCTCCCGGAGCGGTCCCCCTACGACGGCGCGGACCAGCCCGGCTAGACTGTCCGCCGAACGGGGGCGTAGTTCAGTCGGTTAGAACGCCGGCCTGTCACGCCGGAGGTCGCGGGTTCGAGTCCCGTCGCTCCCGCCTATCGCATCGCGCGGCAGCGTGACGGAGCTACACACATACGGTGCTCGCCCGCGACTGGGCGCTTGCCGATGAGTTCTCGAGATGGTCTCACCGCCGAAGTCGATGCGCCGCGTCGGCCGTGCCGCACGGACTGGTCTCGTCGGCGGGATCGTGGCGGCCTTGGCGTGCTTCGACGCGCTTCTGCTCGGGATGCCGATCGCGGCGCTCGCGTCCATGCTGCGACCGTCGTTCGTCTTCATCACTGCAGCCGTCGCAGTCAGCTTCTTGAGCATCGCCTGCTGCACCTGGGTCGACCGACGGTGGGACGAGTCCTCCTCGCGCAACGCGATGCGCGTCGAGCGGCGGCTCGCGCAGATGCGATCGAGCCGCCTGATGGCGCATCCCGTCGCCTGGATTCAGCGCGGCTCGGACCGCTGGTACGCACTGGCGGCGGCCCTGGCCAATCCGATCCTCATCGCGGCTCTTGCCCGGCCGATGAGCGGGCGGCCGATCGGTCGGAGACGGATCCTCCTGGGATCGGTCGCGTACGCGATTCCGTATGCAGCGCTCTGGTCGCTCGTCGGGCTGATCCTTGGTGACGTGATCCGCGGCGCGTAGGGACCGGGTCAGCCCGCATCCCGTAGCCGTTCGAGGCCGTCGAGGATCAGGTCGAGCCCGAACTCGAACTCCCCTTCGCCGGTGCCGTCGTCCGGCGAGCGGGCTTCCTCGATGTGGTACTCGATGTGCTCGGCGAGGTAGGGGTACTCGTCCCTCGGGAGCTCGCGGAGGAAGCGCTCGGCGAGCTCGGCGAGCTCCGCCGTCGTCTCGAACGGAAAGCTCACCTGCCAGAGCGTGAAGCCCGTGATGTGGCTGTCGAGGACGTGGTAGGCGTGGTGCGTCAGCTCCGCCGAGAACCCGCCGGTGCGGAGGCTGCCGAGCACGCCCTCCATCCACCGTAGGCGGGCGGGGCTCACGTTCGTCGCCTGCGTCATCAGGCTGCAAGCCCAAGGATGGCTGAGCAGCACCTCGTGCGCCGAGATCGCGCTCGCCCGGATCGCCGTCTTCCAGTGCGCAGCGCGCTCGGGCACCTCGATCTCTTCCATGACGATCTCGACGATCCCGTCGCGGATCTCGTCCTTGTTCGCGACGTGGTTGTAGAGGGACATCGCCTCGACGCCGAGCTCCTTCCCGAGCTTTCGCATCGTCACCGACTCGAAGCCAGCCTTGTCGGCGACGTCGATCGCCGCTCGGAGCACGCGCTCTCTCGTCAGCGGAACGCGTGGCTCAGTCGTTGTGGTCTGCACGGTCATGGCTTGACAACCTTACAGCGTACGTTTAACGTACGTCGTAAGCTTACACTGTACACCTAGGCGGGGAGATGATCCAGATGGGAGCGGATGGGAGCTCGATGAAGGCAGTCCTCCACCGACGCTACGGGCCGCCCACCCTGCTCGAGATCGAGCAGGTCGAGAGGCCCGAGCTGACGGACGGCGGTGTGCTCGTGCGCATTCATGCGACGTCGGTCAACCCCGTCGAGTGGCACATGATCACGGGCAAGCCCCTGATCGCGCGGCTCGGCGCCGGCCTGCGCCGGCCGAAGAGCGCCGCGTGCGGCGTCGACTACGCGGGAACGGTCGAGGCCGTCGGCAAGGACGTCACCCGCTTCAAGCCCGGCGACGAGGTGTTCGGAGCACGAACCGGCGCGTTCGCCGAATACGTCAACGCCCGGGAGGACCGGGCGATCCTGCCGAAACCGGCGAACGTCACCTTCGAGCAGGCAGCGTCGGTGCCCGTCGCGGCGCTGACCGCCCTCCAGGGCCTCCGCACGAAGGGGAAGCTCGAGACGGGGCAGAAGGTGTTGATCAACGGCGCCTCGGGCGGGGTCGGCACGTTCGCGGTCCAGATCGCGAAGGCGCTCGGCGCGGACGTGACCGCGGTCTGCAGCACGCGAAACGTCGACACAGCACGCGGGCTCGGCGCCGATGACGTGATCGACTACACGCGGGACGACTTCACGCGGGGCGGACAGCGTTACGACCTCGTGCTCGACATCGCCGGCAACCGCTCGTGGCGTGAGCTCAAGCGGGTTCTTGCCGATCACGGGCGGCTAGTGATCGTCGGCGGCCCCAAGCGCAACCGGTTGATCGGCCCGCTCGGAAAGGTCGTGCGGACGATCGTCGCCTCGATTCCCGGAAGCCGCAAGGCGATGTTCTTCATCACGAAGATCGACCGTGACGACCTCGCCTTCGTGCGGCAGCTTCTCGAGAACGGGAAGGTGACGCCCGTGATCGACCGCCGGTACGAGCTCGCCGAGATCCGCGACGCACTCGCGTATCTCGGCGAAGGGCATGCTCAGGGAAAGATCGTCGTCACGGTCTGACGGTGCGCCACCCGCGCCCAAAGGCGCTCCGGAGGAGCCTCCCCGAGCCCCTCCGGAGCGCCTGGAAGCGGGCTAGAACGACGCACTGGCCGTGCAGACCTCCCCGGACGTCCTAGTCGCGCGGGCGCGGAACGCATCCGTCCCGGCTTTGTTCGACGCGATCACGCGGGCCTCGAACGACCCGCTCGGCGCATGCGTGACCCGCGTGAGCTTCGCGATTCGCCCGCCGTTCTGGAAGATCGACACGTTCCAGCGGACGCCGTTCCGGTTCTGGTCGACCTCGAACTCGACCTCGATGCGACCGTCCTCGCCCTTCAACTTCAACTTGGACGTGCTCGAGCCCGTGCACGTTCCTTGAGCCCGGATCTGAGGACTGCCCTTCGTCGCGACGGCCTGGGCGGAAGCGATTCCCACCGTCAGCGCGACCAGCGCAGCCGCGATTCCTACCTTCATGCTCCTCATCGTCAGCTCCTTTCGGACGTGTGGCGTTGCCTCGACCACGCTCGCGCAACGCAGGTCCGAACCGCAATGGGACATTGGTCGTAAGCCCATAGGCAGACCGGGGACTGCGTGATATGCAGATCGCAGCAGGCGGGGAGGGAGGAGACTCGTGGAGGAAACGGCTGCAGGACCCGGCGCGAAAGCGGTGCCCGACGCGCCTTCGATCGCGCGAGCGGTCGCGCAATTCGCGATCACCGGGCTCGTCGTGCTCGGCCTCTTCCTCGTCGGGTCCGTGCTCGTGTTCCGGAGCTTCGGCCGCAGCGAGGCGCTCCGCGACGCCCGGCAGTACGCGGTCATCGCCGGCCAGGGCATCGTCGAGCCCGCGCTTCGCAACGGAGTGCTTCGTTCGGATCCCGCGACCCTCCAACGCCTCGACCGGCTCGTCCAGGAGCGCGTGCTCGGCGACCGCGTCGTCCGCGTCAAGATCTGGAGCGCGCAGGGCCGCGTCCTCTATTCGGACGAGCCGCGGCTGATCGGGGACACGTTCCCGCTCGAGGACTCGAAGCTAGCCGTGCTGCGGACGGGCAGCGTCCGCGCAGAGCGGAGCGATCTCAGCGGCGCCGAGAACCGCTTCGAGCGCGGCGCCGGCAGCCTGTACGAGGTGTACTTGCCGATTCGCGCCCCGAACGGCACCCCCGTCCTCTTCGAGACGTACCAGCGAGAAGCATCCGTCGCGCAGACGGGACGCCGGATCTGGCTCCCGTTCGCCGGCCTCCTCCTCGCGAGCCTCTTCCTCCTCTGGCTCGTGCAAGTGCCGCTCGCGTGGAGGCTCGCACGACGCTTGCGTCGCAGCCAGGAGGAGCGGGAGGCGCTGCTCGTCCGGGCTGTCGAGGCCTCTGCCGACGAACGGCGGAGGATCGCGGCCGAGCTCCACGACGGAGTCGTCCAGGATCTCGCCGGCCTTTCATACACACTCGATGCCGCAGCGGACAAGCCGGACACCCAGCTGTCGCCGTCCGCCCGCTCGATCTTTCGCGATGCGGCCGGCCGCACGCGTGACACGATGCGCCGCATCCGCTCTCTCCTCGTCGACATCCACCCGCCGAACCTCCGCGCAGCCGGGCTCGAGGCTGCGCTCGGAGATCTCGTCAGTCCGTTGCGTTCGCGCGGGCTCGACGTCGCACTCGATGTCGATCCGGAGCTCGTCCTCACAGACGAGCGAGAGCTGCTCGTCTATCGCTCGGCCGGCGAGGCGATCCGTAACGCCGAGCGCCACGCCCGTGCGACGCGCATCTCGGTGCGGCTCTCGCGGCGCGACGGATGGGGACGGCTCGAGATCGTGGACGATGGCATCGGCTTCAACGTGGACGACCGCGAGCGGAGCAGAGCCGAGGGTCACGTCGGCCTCTCGCTTCTCGAGGAGATCGCGCCGCGTGAGGGCGGCACGGTCGAGGTCCGCTCCACGCCGGGCGAGGGAACGTCGTTCGTGCTCGAGGTGCCGGCCGCGTGATCCGCGTCGTAGTCGCGGACGACCATGGCGTCCTCCGGGCCGGCCTGACGCAGCTCCTCGGGACGTTCGAGGACGTCGAGCTCGTCGGCGTCGCAGCGGACGGGCGGGAGGCCGTCGATCTCTGCCTCGCCGAGCGTCCGGACGTCGTGCTCATGGATCTCGAGATGCCGGTGCTCGACGGCATTGAGGCGACGAGCGCGATCAAGGCGGAGCTTCCGGAAACCGCCGTCGTCATCCTCACGTCGTTCTCCGACCGCGATCGCATCGTCCGCGCGCTCGATGCGGGCGCGGCGGGCTACGTCCTCAAGGATGCGGAGCCCAACGAGCTCTCACGCGCGATCGCCGCAGCGGCGCGCGGCGAGGCGCCACTCGACCCAAAAGCGGCGAGCGCTTTGCTCAGCGCCCGCCGCGTGCCTCAGGCGTCAGGCCAGCTCTCGCCGCGGGAGCGGCAGGTGCTGGCGATGGTACGGGCGGGGCTTCCGAACAAGCTCATCGCCCGACGTCTCGAGATCAGCGAGAAGACCGTGAAGACCCATCTCACGAGCATCTACAAGCAGATCGGCGTCACCGATCGCACACAGGCCGCCCTCTGGGCCGAACGGGAAGGAATCGAGGGCGAGGGGTCCTAGGACCGATGTCCGATTGCGGTTTTCCGCACCCGGCGGCACGATCGATGCATGACGTCTCCACGGAGCTGGGTTGCTCTTGCGCTCGCAGCGTGCGCGCTCGTCGCGGCGCCAGTTGCGGCGCGCGCGGACGACGGAGACGGCGGTGGGCGGAAGGAGATGCGGCGTACAGCATCGTGCACACGGTCCGGCGAGACTACGCTGCGCCTGCGTGCGGACGACGAGTGGATCCGCATCGAGCTCGAGATCGAGCACGGCCGCCGCGGCGGCAAGTGGGCCGTCATCCTGCTCCACGAACGCCGGATCGTCTATCGGGGCACCGTCGGATCCGGGAGCGACGGCACGCTCCGTGTGCGCCGCCGGGTGCCGAACTGGCTTGGCTCCGACACGGTCGTGGCCCGCGCGACGGAGGCGTCGGGCGAAGCGTGCCGCGTCACGGCAACGGTCTAGCCGCCGCCGCGGCGGCGTGAGGTCGTGACCCTCCAGAACCGCGTGACGCCGCTCGGCGACCTCGTCGCCGATCCGGCGCGCGGACTCGTTTACGGAAACCGCGGCTGCCTGCACGATGCTGGAGGGCGGATCCAGCGGCGGTACAACGGCAGACGCTGGATCGCGTGCAGATTGGAGTTCCGTGGCTGGCAGCGGGGGCCGCTGATGCGTCCGGGCCGTTTCACAGAGCTCTTCTTCCTCGATGAGGCGACGGCGTTCGCCGCCGGTCACCGCCCGTGTGCGCTCTGCCGCCGCGAGGACTACGTTCGGTTCGGCGAGATCTGGAGCGGGCTCCATCCTGGCGAAGCAGGTGCCGACGCGATCGACGCGCGGCTCCACGCCGAGCGCCTCGGCCAGGACAGGTCGCAGCGGCGGCTGCACGAGGCTGCGGGCGGCGCGCTTCCGGACGGAGCTTTCGTCCTGCTCGCGGACGAACCGCACGTCGTCTTCGAGGACGCGCTGCTGCGCTGGACGCCGGCCGGGTACGCCGAGCCCGCGCCGCGGCCCCACGTTCAGGTCGCGCTGATCACGCCGCCTTCGCTCGTTGCCGTGCTACGCAAAGGCTGGAAGCCTGACGTGCCGCTCTTCCATCCTTCGGTCAGGACGGCTCGGCGCCGAGGCGGAAGAGCGTCCGACCCGGCGACGTGAGGCCGTACCAGCTTCGCGTGACGAAGTTGCTGAGCAGGATGATGTTCAGGCCGCCCCAGTAGACGCTCGCGGCGAGGAGCACCGGGTCCGGAAGCGTCCCGAACCGCAGCCCGTAGACGACGACCGCAACGACGAAGACGACGATCGTCGTCTGGGGCAGCGTGTGCCGCCAGTGCCAGCGGTGATCGTCGTGCTTGCGCGTCACCTGGTACGTCGGCTTACGATTCGGACCGCTAACGATCGCCTGCATGCTCGCCTTGGCGAACACGGGCGCAAGCCCCGCCCACATCGTGCGTACGTGCCAGAGCGCTCGGTACTGGTCCCGCTGTCTGTGCCGGCGGTCGTTGTAGGGACGGTTGAGCTCGAGCAGCCAGATCTCGGTCGCGAGCACGAGCGGGAGAAGGTGCACGACGTACCCGCCTGAGCCCGAGTCGATCGGCACCCAGCCGAGCAGCGAGCAGGCGAGCGTGATCACGTACACGAGGACGGTGAAGCTCGCGAGGTAGAAGAAAAGGAGCTCGATGAAGTGCGCCCTCTGCCGGAGACTCAGCCCCCGGAGGTCGCCCCAGATCATCAGCCGCACGCTGTCGAGCGCCCAGGTGCCGCGCTGCTTGTACACGCTCGGGACATCTTCGGGCGCGTGCTGCGGCACTGCGCCGACGATCGGCAGGTAGATGCCTCGCCACCCCCGACGGAGCGCTTCGACGCCCGACTGGAGATCCTCGACGAGATTCCACGTCGGGAACTCACCGATGTCGGCAAGCGCGCTGCGGCGCCAGACGACGCCGGAACCGCACGGGAAGACGGCGTTGGCCGCGTTCCGCGTGAGCATCTGGCCGCGGTAGAAGATCGACTCGCGGTTGTTGAACGGGTCGCCGGACGAGACCTGTGCCTCCTTGATCGTCTGGACGAAGGCGAGCTTCGGATCGGCCTCCAGCTGGCCGATCACCTCTCGGAGGAACCCGGTCGAAGGAAGCTCGTCGTCGGCGTCCCGGGTCTCGATGTAGCGGATGCCTGGAAACTCGCCATCGATGAGCGCGAGCGCAGAGTTGAGGTTCCCCGCCTTCGCGGCACCGTCACGCCCGGGCGAGAAACGCGGAGGCGGAGAGTGATAGAGCACTGGGAAGCGCGCAACGGCAGCCTCGAGCTCGGGGTCGTGGCCGTCGTCCGACACCACGACGAGGAGGCGGTCGTCCGGCCAGTCCTGTTCGTAGAGGGACTCGATCGTCCGGAGGATCAATGGCACTGGCTCGTTGCACGTTGGCACGATCACGGCCACGCGCGGCTCGTTCCCACGCGGGAGCGGACGGCGCTCCGGCACGAGCCTCGACCACCCGTTGAAGACCGCCAGCAGGCCGGCGGCGAGCGTGAACAGGTTCGCGACGAGAAATGGGTACGACAGCCACGGCGTCGCCACGTCGAGCGACCGGAGCATCCACGGCAGATAGAACGCGGTCGCCGCCACCAGCACGATGCCGGCCACGCGAACGCGCCATTGACGGGCGAGCGGCGGGTATGCGTCGCCGAACGCCCGAGCCGCGACCGCGATCGGCTGGGAGGGCGCAGGCTCGATTCCACTCGTGGGCGGGTCCAGCGTTACCTGATCCACTCTTCAGTGGTCGGCTAGTGCGGTTCAGGACTTGAGTGGCGGGGGTCAGCCGGCGACGGACGCGCGGAGGTCGTACTCGCGCAGCTGTTTCCCGCCTCTTCCGTACTCCGTGATCTCGAACGTCGCAGCTCCCTCGGGGTCGACGTCATCGGACGTGGTCACACGCACCGGAACGCCACCTGCGGTCTGGAAGATCTGCGTGAATCCCCGCGTCTTCGCCGAGACCCATGTTGCAGCCGACGGCGGGTCGACCCAGGCGAACGCCGTCACCTCATGGTCCTCGTTGGTGCAGAGGGTGAGCCGCGGGTCCCGCAAGGTCCCGCCCTGGAGCCGACCCACCGCGCTTCCACATCCACCGTCCCCCTTGAGGTCGGGATCGGGAAACGGGTTCGGGATCGCGTCGCACCCGTGGAGCGAGGAACCATTTGCAACGGTCAGGCTGCTCCCGTCGAGACCGACCCGCTCGACGACGCGCAGATTGCCTTCGAGCGGGAGGTCCGGACACGCCCTCCGCTTCGCCGGGCCGATGTCGGCGGCGGGGAGCACGGCGACGCGGGTCATCACCGCCCCGTCAACGTCGGAGAGCGCTGCAGGGGTGGCCGGCGGCGCCGAGCCGTCCGCGAGCTGCGGGGCAACCCTGCCTCCCCCACAGCTCGCGAGCGCAACAGACGCCGCCAGGACCGCGGCGAGCCTGCTCAATGAGACCAGCCATAGCGCCGGACCCCGCCGTAGGAAGGGTCTCCTCGATAGGTACGACTCCAGATACCCGTCCCGCATGCCTCGCACTTCGCTTCCACGATTCGATCGGTGTTGTAGGCCGTGTTCGACTGGTAGATCATGCCCACGTGATTCGCGGACGCCAAGGCGTCCATTTCGATCGCGGCCGTTTTGGACAGGACCATGTTCTGGATGCCTGAGCCGTTCTTGAACGCCTCCGCAGTGAACGGCCCATGGATGAGCCGCATGCGGTAGTGGTAGTTGAATCCCGGGTCGGTCGTGTCGTAGCGCTCGTACCACGACTTGTAGGTGAAGCCCGAGCAATCTCCGCCTTCGCCGCGCGTGTTCGGGTTCTCCGTGGGGTCACCGGAGGCATCGTCGTGGTTGTTGTCGTTCCAGCAACCCCCAGCCCACTGGTAGCCCTCGTTGGCGCCGATCTCGGCGTAGATGCGAGCCTGTGCGCGGTTGACGCCGCTCGTCGCGTAGTAGTCGTTCGTGCAGGACCCCTGGAAGTTGGTGTGGTACGCCTCAGCGCCTGGCGCGGCGGCGCCGAGAGCGAGCACGCCGCCGGCGAAGACCGCCATCGCGAACGTTGCGAGTGAGCGTCGATCGAGGATCATCTTCCACCTCCGAGGTCGAATGTGACGACTTCCGCCCCCGCGCGGCCCGAGCGGAGCTGGTAGAGCGCGTTCCCGTGAAGGCGAAAGCGGCCGAGCGCGGCCGACTCCGCCCACTCGATCGAGTCGATCGCGAACGACTTGTCCAGGCCCGTCGGCGAGAGCTCTAGCGCTTCGAACTCCGCTCGATCGTCCGTCCACACCCGAACGACAGCGAGGACGCCGTCGCCGAAGGGCTCCGCGAGCTGGATCTCCCCGAGTGGCGTGGAGCTCGAAACCCGCCACGCGCCGAGCACGTGATCGCCCTGCACGAGGGCGACGAGCGCGGAGGTCGCCGAGCCACGGACGACGATCTGCGCTCCATCGGCCAGCGATCGTCCCGCGGTTGCCGCCGCGGCCTGGGCCGCCGCAGACAGCGGAGCGCCGAGCCGGGTCACGGGAAGCCAGACATCTCCCGGGAACCCGTGCACGTAGGCGCCCGACGGTCCCGCGCGAACCATGTCCGCACCGGAAGCGGCGACCGCGACGGCCGAAGGGGACGAATTGCCCGGCGCGAAGGCGCGAACGACCGGAGCGGTCGCCGCGGAGTCGAGGACGTAGGTGACGCCATTGGCCCCGACAGCGATATCCCCCTCGCCCCCGCTGAACGGGATCGAGGAATAGCTAGGCGCTGCACCGTCCCTCGCGTACGTCGCGAGGCGACGGTTGACCTGATCGAGCACGACCACGGAGCCGTCCGCCGCAACGTCGAACGCGGACGGGCCGATCGTCGCCTGGTTCCTTGCGCTCAGCAGCCCGAGCGAATTCGGTGCCGATCCCCACGACGCCTGAACAGGTGCGGCGTCGGGGACGCGGGTCTGCCCGAACCGATGCTCACCGATGTCGACCGTTCGCACGTCGTCGAGAAACCATCCGCGCTCCGGTCCGGACGCTCCGCCCCGAGGCAGGGTGAACGTCTCACCCTGGCCGTCACGGATCACGGCGTAATAGGCGAACGCGCCCGCGGTCGCGATCGTCGCCGGCAAGGTCGCCTCGAGCGCGGAGTCCGACTCCGGGACGAGCGGGATCCGCGCGAATGCCGTTTGGCCGGAGGCGCGGACGTACAGATCGCCGGTGAGCGCGCACGGTGCGCCGAGCGCATCCGACTCGCAGACGGCTTCGTAGCGCAGGTTCACGGGCTTGCCCCGCTCCAACAGCAGAGGCGGCGAGTGGAGCACGTCGCGCAACCCAACCTCGGCTGACGCACCGGCGGGGGTGGCGCGGGCCGACGCGTCGACATGCATGGCGAGCAACGCGGTGCAGAGGGTCGCGCCCAGCACGGCGCCGACGACCCCCGCCAACGACCGTCTGCCTCCCCAGTTGCATCTTCGGGCTCTGGTCATCACTCCTCCTCCTTGTCTTCTTATCTGACAACGACCATAGCGACGACGAGCGCCTCCGACCCGGCATTTGGCGCCCTTTGCACGGAGTCGGCGCTCTTTCGTAACTCGGACGCGCAGGTGTTGCCGAAGTGCACGAAGAGAGCGCCAGACCTGTTTTGGCGCCTTTCGGCGCGCGGGCGCTCGGGCTATCCCGTCGGGGACACGTCCACGAACGGAAGGAGTTGCTCATGCGCGGAGCTCGGATCACGCGCCGGCGAGCAGTGCCCATCGGCGCGAGCCTCGCTCTCTGCCTTTCGGCGGCGGCGCTCGCGCACGCGGGGATGCTCGCCGGATCCGGAACCACGATCTATGCGTGCAAGCGCGTGCCAAGCGGTCTGCTGCGCGTCGTTCACGGCGCGACCAGCTGCGGCAAGCACGAACAGGCCCTGAGCTGGAACACCGAGGGCCCAGCGGGTCCGGCAGGGCCCGCCGGGGCGCAGGGGCCTGCAGGCCCAGCTGGCCCCGCGGGCGCAACCGGGCCAGCAGGACCTGCCGGGCCAGCCGGTCCGCAGGGTCCTGCAGGACCGGCCGGAGCTGGCCTTGCGTCGCTCGACGCGCTCGACGGGACGGCTTGCGACGACGGCGCGGGAACCCTCGACGTCGCCTACGACGAGTCCGGCCTCGCAGAGCTCACATGCGTCGCTGCAGGCGGTGGTGGTGGCGGCGGCGGTGGCGGCGGCGGTTCGACAGCTGTGACCGTCAACGAGTTCATGACCGGCGTCACTGGCGCGGCGACGAACGAGTTCGTCGAGATCGTGAACTCGGGCTCGGCGTCGGCGGACATCAGCGGCTGGAAGCTCGTCTACCGCTCGGCAGCAGGCACGAGCGATGTCGTGCTGGCCACGGTTCCCGACGGCACGGCGCTGGCCGCGGGAGGCTTCTACTTGTTCGGTGGCGCAGCCTACGCGGGCGGGCCGGCCGCCGACCAGAGCTACTCGACGAGCATCGCGGCGACCGGCGGCAGCGTGGGCATCCGAGCGGGTGACGGCACGCTTGTCGACTCAGTCGGTTGGGGCACGGCGACGAACGCCCTCGTCGAAGGCTCGGCGACGGCGGCTCCGCCGACGTCCGCCGCGCCCGGCACGAGCGCCGGGCGCTCGCCCGACGGCGACGATACGAACAACAACGCTGCGGACTTCGTGCTCGACGACTCGCCGACACCGAAGGCGGCGAACGGGTAGCGGGTCGCTACAGCTCGATCTCTAGGCCCTCGAGCGCGAGCTCTGGCGCGGAGCCGTCTCCTCGCCAGAGCTCGCGCGCACGGTCGGCATGGAGCTCGAGGTCATCGTCCGTGTGCGCGGGATCGTGGTGGAAGAGCAACAGCCGTTCGGCGCCGGTCAGGGACGCGAAGGAGACGGTCTGCGCCACCGACGAGTGGCCCCAGCCGATGCGCTGCTCGTACTCGTCCTCCGTGTACTGCGCATCGTGAAGCAGCAGGTTGGCGCGATCGGCGACGGGGAAGCCCGAGATCCAGTCGCTCGTCAGCTCCTCGAGGCGGAGCCCGAGCGCCGGCTCGTGGTCGGGGATGAAGGCCACGGAGTGGCCGTCGGCCTCGACTCGGTAGCCGAGCGTCGTTCCGGGGTGGGAAACGGGATGGCCGATGATGCGCAGGCCGCCGATCTCGAACGGCTCCGGCGGCACGTCGCGGAAGGACACGCTTCGCCGGCAGCTGCGAGACCTCGATGGGGAAGAGCGGCGACGACAGATAGCGGCTGATCCGCTCCTTGAGCGTGCGCGCAGAGGACGGAGGGCCCCAGACGCAGACCTCGCGACTGTGGGTCGTAGAACGGCGCGAAGAAGCCGAGCCCCTCGATGTGGTCGAGATGGAGGTGGGTGAGGCAGATGTGGATCGAGTGCGAGCCCTCGGCGGCGAGCTCGCGGCCGAGCCCGCGCAGCCCCGTGCCGGCGTCGAAGATGACGCGGGTCCCGTTCGCCGACATCTCCACGCACGTCGTGTTCCCGCCGGTGGCAAGCGTCTCCGGGCCGGGGGTTGCGAGCGACCCGCGGCAGCCCCAGATCTTCACGCGCATCCGGGTCTATGCCTCCCAGAAGAAGACCATGATCCCGTGGAACTCGCCCTCGGGGCCGAGCAGCGGCAAGGCGGTCGTCGCCACCTCGCGCTCGGCGCCGTCGAGGCCGGTGATGCGAAGGGATCCGTGGGCCGGCCGACGCTGGTGGTAGGCGATGCCCCCTGGCATTTCCTCGCGGCTCACCTCCGAGCCGTCGGCGCTTCGCGGGAGGAGCATCCGCGTCCAGTGGCGGACGGGCATCTCGCCCGTCTCGGCGAACGAGCGCCCGGCGATCTTCTCGGCCGACTCGTTGAAGTAGACGAGCGTCTCGTCTGCGTCAGCGATGTAGATGGGCATCGCGAGGTTCGAGGCGAACTCGCGCGCAAGGATGAGCACGAGGCTCTTCTGCCTACGATTGGTTGTCGCCTGCTGCTCCGACGTCGCCTCGGCGTCGCTCATGCTCTCCCTCCTCGGCGCGCATCATCTCCGAAACGGCGCCGCGGCACCACCGTTAGCGACCGAGCCAGAAGATCGTCACGGCGCCGAACAGCTCATCCTCCCGCCCGATCAGGGGAAATGCGGTGATCGAGACCTCGAGCCGCTCTCCGTCGAGGCTCTGGAAGCGGATCAGCTGATGGTCGGGGCGGTGCTCGCGGAGCGCGACGCCCGCGGGGAGAGATTCGAGCGTGGCCGGCGTGCCGTCGAGGTGCTCCGGCCGGTAAGTCGCAGCCCACTCTTCGCCCGTCACCTCACCGGTGTCCGCGAACCGGCGGTCGCCGACCTTCTCTGCAGCGGCGTTGTAGAAGACGATCGTCCCCTCCGGATCGAACACGACCATCGGGAGCGAGAGGTTCGCGGCGACTTCGCGTGCCCGGATCAGTGCGAGGCTCTTCTGCTTGCGAACGGTCGTAGCGCTCACGTCGGCCAAAGGCTAACGCGCCTCCGCCAACCCCGGCGAATTCGTTACCATGGTTAACGACTTTTGGGAACGACTGCGATAGCGCTGGACCCGCTGACGGTGGCCAACCGGCTGCGCCCCGTGCTCCTGCAGCTCGCCCGTGAGCTTCGCCGCGAGGTGCACCCGCTGGGGGTGACCGGAGGGCAGGTGTCGCTGCTCGTGGCGATCAGGCAGTCGCATGGAAGCGGGGTCCGGGAGCTCGCCGCGCGGGAGGGCGTTTCGCCCGCGGCGATGTCGCGCCAGGTCTCGCGGCTCGTCTCGAGCGGGCTCGTCCGGCGCGTCGAAGGGCCTGGCGGAGACCGACGGCGGGTCGCGCTCGAGCTGACCGAGGAGGCGGATCGCGTCCTTCGGCTCGTGCGCTCGCGTCGAACGGCGTGGCTCACCGCCCGGCTCGCGGAGCTCGACGATAACCAGCTCGCAGCGATCGAGGACGCGCTCGAGCCCCTCCGGACGCTCCTCGCCGAGCGATGACGCGCGCCTTCGTTCGCCTCAACAAGAGGACGTTCGCAAGCCTCAAGTACCGCAACTACCGGCTGTTCTTCTCGGGGCAGATCGTCTCGATCACCGGTACGTGGATGCAGAACGTCGCGATGGCGTGGCTCGTGCTCGACCTGACCGGATCGCCGGTCGCCGTCGGGATTCTCGCGCTTTGCCAGTTCCTTCCGTTCAGCGTGTTCGGGCTCTTCTCCGGAGTGATCACCGACCGGCTCGACCCGCGCCGGCTCGTGATCGCAACCCAGGCGGCGTCGATGGTGCTTGCCTCGGTGCTCGCCGTCCTCACATTGCTCGGCGACATCACGACCTGGCAGGTGTACGTCCTGGCGGCGTTCCGCGGCTGCGTGCTCGTCTTCGATGCGCCGGCCCGCCAGGCGCTCACGTACCAGATGGTCGGGCCGGCAGAGCTGCCGAACGCCGTCGCGCTCAACTCGTCGCTCTTCAACGGCGCCCGGGTGGCGGGGCCTGCGGCCGGCGGTGTCGTGGTCGCGCTCTTCGGCCCGGGGCTCTGCTTTGCGGCGAATGCCGTCAGCTTCCTCGCCGTGCTCGGCTGCCTGCTCGCGATGCGCGTGCGCGACCTCTTGCCGCTCGACCGCGGCGAGCCGCCGGCGATCTTCGCCGGTACGTGGGAGGCGCTTCGCTACGCCCGTAGACAGAAGCGCGTACGGCTCGTGCTGCTGCTCGTGCTCGTCGTCAGCACGTTCGCCTTCAACTTCAACGTGCTGCTGCCCGTGCTTGCGAAGGACACCCTCGGCGCAGGCCCGGAGGTGTTCGGGATCCTCAGCGCGTCGTTCGGCGCCGGAGCGCTGATCGGCGCGCTGCTCTCGGCGACGATCGCCCGCGCGAGCCTGCGCATCCTCCTGGCGGGGACGGCGGGCTTCGGGCTCGCCGAGCTTCTGCTCGCGCCTGCGCAAACGGTCGCCTTTGCCAGCGTCCTGCTGTGTGCCACCGGTCTCTGCTTCACGCTCTGGACGTCGAACGCCAACTCGTCGCTCCAGCTCGGAGCGCCGGACTGGATCCGCGGACGGGTGCTCGGTCTCTACTTCTATGCGTTCATGGGCGCACAGCCGATCGGCGGACTGTTCTCTGGATGGCTTGCGGACACCGGCGGAACCTCGCTCGCCTTCGCCGTGGGCGGTGCGGTGACGCTCGTCGCGACGGGGATCGCGTTCGTACGCCTCGGTGCGATCCCGCGTCTCGGGCTCGCCGGGCTTCGCCCGAAGACGTAGCCCCCTCTTTACCTCCTCGTCGCAGGAACATTGCAGCGCGCCGTCGTGCCGCTGACAGAGCCACGCACAGGATGGAGCGCAGGTTCAAAAGGCAGGCACGATCAGGAGGTGGGGCAATGGCAGGACGGTTCGCTCTCGTCGCGGCTTGCGCCGCGCTGGCGCTCGCGGGAACAGCTGCCGCGGCGCTGATCGTCGGCACCCCGCGGGGCGACACGCTCGTCGGCACGCCGACGGCCGATCAGATCTACGGGCGAGGCGGCAACGATTCGATCCGCGGACGCGGCGGCGACGACACGATCAACGGCAACGAAGGCAGTGACCGCATCAAGGGCGGGTCCGGCGACGACGAGTCGTACGGCGGGGCCGGGTCGGATGCGATGTGGGCCGGCGCCGGTCAGGATAAGCAGTTCGGCGGACCGGGCGAAGACGTCATCCACGCGCTCGCCGACGACGACCAGCTCGACGTGATCGACTGCGGCGCCGGCGACGACGTCGCATGGCTCAACCGGATGGAGCGCGGCCTCTACCGCGTTCGCGACTGCGAGGTTGTGAAGATCATCGTTCCGACCCCGGCGGAGCTTGCCGACGAGGACGAGGACTAGCGTCCAAAACCGCCAGGGGACAGTCGCAGTGACTGTCCCCTGGCGTTTCGCACCACGGTCGTTGCAGCTACCGTCCCCGGGGTGCGCTTCGTCGCCGCCGGATTCGTCCTCGGAGCCGTCATCACCGGCGTCGCCGGTGCGGCGAGCATCGTCGGCACGCCTCGCGCCGACCGCCTGACCGGAACGGCGAAGCCCGACTCGATCGACGGCCGCGCCGGCAACGACACGCTGCGCGGCCTGGCCGGCGGCGACTTCCTCCAGGGTGGGGCCGGCCGCGACACCGTGGACGGCGGGAGCGGTGACGACCGCGTCGCCGCCCATGCGGATGGCGCCGTGGACCGGGTTCGCTGCGGCGCTGGGCGGGACATCGTCGATGCCGAGCGGAACGACGTCGTCGCAGGTGACTGCGAGGTCGTCAGCCGCCAGCTCTCGGTCGACACGACGACGAACCCGATCGGGCAGCACGCGACCGAGGTGGAACCGGATTCGTACGCCTTCGGCTCGTCCATCGTCTCGGTCTTCCAGGTCGGCCGCGTCTTCGGCGGTGGCGCCGTCGCCATCGGCTATTCGACCTCGACCGACAACGGCGAGACGTGGAAGGCGGGCCTGCTACCGGGCGTCACCGCGTCGTCACCGCAACCGGGCGTCGCCGAGCGGGCGAGCGACCCGTCGATCACCTACGACGCGGTTCACCACACATGGCTCGCGGCGACGCTCGGCATCTCGCCAGCCACGAGCTCCTTCTACCTCTACATGAGCCGCTCGGGCGACGGCCGCACGTGGACGCCGCCTGTCGTGGCTGTCACCGGCCGGAACGGCGACCTCGACAAGGAATGGGTCAACTGCGACAACGGGGCTTCCAGCCCGTTCGCCGGCCACTGCTATCTGTCGTACTTCCACGTCCCGTCGGGCGAGCTGCGAACGGCGACCTCGACGGACGGGGGCGCTACCTGGGGCGTGCCGGTCGCGAGCTCGCCGGTCCCGCCGCGCGGGATGGAGTACAACGGCGTGCAGCCGGAGGTGCTGCCTGACGGGACGCTCGTCCTCGTGTTCAACGTCTTCGTCGGCGGGGACGACCAGGGGGAGGGCGAGCGCGCCGACGAGATCGACGCCACCCGCTCGACAGACGGCGGGGCGACGTTCTCCGCTCCCGTGGTCGCGGCGCGCTTCACGGCCGCGGCGATCCAGGGCATCCGGACCGAGTCGTTGAGCTCGGCCGAGGTCGACGGCGTCGGCCGCGTCTACGTCGCCTGGGAAGGATGTCCCGGGGGCGATCGCTGCTCGGCAAGCCGCATCCTGCTCGACCTCCTCGACCAACGGCATCACGTGGACCGAGACGAGACGCGTCACCGCGGCGCCGCCGACGGTCGACCACTTCATCCCTGGGCTGGCCGCGAATCCATCAGCCTCGGGGAGGCTCGCGATCGCCTACCACGAGATCCCCGACAACTGCGTCAACGTCTCCGGATGCCGCGGCATCGACATCTTCCAGCAGACGTCGTCGAACGGCGGCGCGACGTGGTCGAAGCCTCAGCGCATCACGGCCGAGTCGATGAACCTCGAGTGGCTGCCGCGCACGAGCCTCGGGCTTGATGCTCGGCGACTACGTCTCGACGTCGTACGTCGGCGTCCGTCCCGTCTCCGTCGTCGTGATCGCAGCGTCGCGAGTGGGGAACGCATTCCGCGAGGCGGCCTTTGCGTACCGTCCAACTGGTTGAGATGGGGCTCCGCGTGGGCATCCTCACCGGTGGGGGCGACTGCCCCGGCCTGAACGCCGTCATCCGCGCGGTCGTCCGGCAGGGCCTCCAGCTCGGGATGACCGTGGTTGGCGTGCGCGAGGGATGGCGAGGGCTCGTCGAGGGCCGCTTCGAAGACCTCGGGCCCCGCGAGGTTTCCGGGATCCTCCCCCGGGGCGGGACGATCCTCGGCACGACGCGCACCAATCCGTACGCAGTCGATCAGGGCGTTGAGCGCGTCCTCCACAACGTCGCAGAGCAGCGCCTCGACGCCCTCGTCGCGGTCGGCGGCGACGACACGCTCGGCGTCGCAGCCAGGCTCTGGGCGGAGTACAAGCTGCCCGTCGTCGGCGTGCCGAAGACGATCGACAACGACATTTCCGCCACGGACTACACGTTCGGCTTCGACACGGCTGTCTCCATCTGCACGGAGGCAATCGACCGGCTGCACACGACGGCCGAGTCGCACAACCGCGTGATGGTGGTCGAGGTCATGGGTCGCCACACGGGCTGGATCGCGATCATGAGCGGGATCGCGGGCGGCGCCGACGTCATCCTCATCCCGGAGTACCCGGTGACCATCGAGGACACCTGTGTCGAGCTCTCGAAGCGCCACCAGCGAGGGAAGGATTTCTCGATCGTCGTCGTGTCGGAGGGCTACAAGCTCACGTTCGCATCGGGCGAGCAGCGCGAGGTTGCTCAGGACGAGATCGTGGACCAGTTCGGCCACGTTCGTCTGGGCGGAGTCGGCGCGGAGCTCGCACGTGAGATCGAGCAGCGCATCGGCTTCGAGACGCGCTACACGGTGCTGGGCCACGTACAGCGGGGAGGCTCGCCGACGGCCCGCGACCGGTTACTCGCCACCCGGTTCGGGCTACGAGCGGCCGACATGGTGCACGGAGGCCGATTCGGAACGATGGCCGCGCTTCGGGGGGACGACATCGTCGAGGTGCCCCTTGCAGAGGCCGTTGCCGAACTGAAGACCGTGCCGCGAGAGTGGTACGACATCGCCCGCGCCTTCTTCGGCTAGACGACCTGCCAGGTGTCGCCGGTGTGGAGAAGCCCGGCGAGATCGGTTTCTCCGCGCTGCACCTTTGCCTCGGCGATCTGCGCGTCGAGCAGATCCTCGTAGACGGGCAGCTCGACGTCGCGGAAGACGCCGACGGGAGTCACTCCGCGCGCGGCGAGGGTCAGCCGGCTGAGCGCGAACGCGAGGCTCGGCTCCGGGTGGTGCTCGTCGTGGACGAGCAGCGCGCCCTCCCCCACCCCGTTCGCGTCGACGATCTCCGCAGAGCCGTCGTCCCGCACGCGGACGCCGCGACCTCCTTCGACGCCGAAGCGGACAGGCTCGCCGTGGCGCAGATAGATGCGGTTCTCCTCGTCCTCGCGCACGGCGTCGAAGGCGCCGTCGTTGTAGATGTTGCAGTTCTGGAGGATCTCGACGAAGGACGCCCCGCGGTGAGCGGCGGCACGCCGGAGCACCTCCGCCACGTGCTTGCGGTCGGTGTCGATCGCGCGCGCGACAAAGCTCGCCTCGGCGCCGATCGCCACGCCGAGCGGGTTGAACGGCTGGTCGATCGAGCCCATCGGCGTCGAGCCCGTTCGCTGTCCGCGCGGGCTCGTCGGCGAGTACTGGCCCTTGGTCAGGCCGTAGACCTCGTTGTTGAAGAGCAGAATCGTGATGTTCACGTTGCGCCGTAACGCGTGGATCAGGTGGTTGCCGCCGATCGAGAGCGCGTCGCCGTCGCCCGTCACGACCCACACGGAGAGGTCGGGGCGCGACGCCGCGAGGCCTGTCGCGATCGCCGGCGCCCGCCCGTGGATCGAGTGGATGCCGTACGTCTCCATGTAGTACGGAAACCGCGCCGCGCAGCCGATGCCCGAAACGAAGACGATCCGCTCGCGCGGGATGCCGAGCTCGGGCATGAACTGCTGGACCGTGGCGAGGATCGCGTAGTCGCCGCAGCCGGGACACCAGCGGACCTCCTGGTCGGTCTTGAAGTCCTTGGCCGTCAACGTCAGCTTGGCCTTGCCGTTCCCCTCGGTCACAAGAGCGCTCCGATCGCGTCGGCGACCTCGCTCGAGCGGAACGGGACGCCACGGACACGGTTGTAGCCGACCGCGTCGACGAGAAACTCCGCGCGCACGAGCTTCAGCAGCTGGCCGAGGTTCATCTCCGGCACGAGCACCTGCTCGTAGCGCCCGAGCACCTCGCCGAGGTTCCGCGGGAACGGGTTGAGGTAGCGCAGGTGGGCGTGCGCGACGTTGCCGCCGTCGCGACGTACCCGGCGGACGCCCGCCGCGATCGAGCCGTACGTTCCGCCCCAGCCGAGCACGAGCACCGACGCTCCGTCCGGGTCGTCGACTTCGAGCTCAGGAATGCCGCGCGCGATCCCGGCCACCTTCTGCGCGCGGAGGCGCACCATGTGGTCGTGGTTGTCCGGGTCGTAGGAGACGTTGCCCGTGACGTCCTCCTTCTCGAGCC
The DNA here is from genome assembly GCA_963773055.1 of uncultured Actinomycetes bacterium. Lineage (GTDB taxonomy): Bacteria > Actinomycetota > Thermoleophilia > Gaiellales > Gaiellaceae > PALSA-612. The sequence continues at coordinate 1,883,459 of CAVYZL010000006.1, forward strand.
CGCCGATCCGGTGCTCGAGCCCAGGGGTGCCGGGGAGAGCCCATTGGCGTGCGAGTGTGTCTGCGTCACGCACGTAGGGCAGGAAGCGGCCGTCGGCGTTCGCCTTCGTCGCGAACTCGACGCGGAGATCGGGAAGCGTCTCCGGGTCCGGGATCAGCCACGGCTCGGAGCCGTTCGCGAGGTACGCGTCGGAGAGCAGGTAGACGGGCGTGCGGTAGGTGAGCGCGATCCGGCAGGCCTCGACCGCCATCTCGAAGCAGTCGCCAGGCGTAGAGGTCGCGAGCACGGGCACGGGCGACTCGGAGTTCCGGCCGAACAGCACCATCAGTAGGTCGGCCTGCTCCGGCTTGGTCGGCATCCCCGTCGAGGGCCCGGCGCGCTGGACGTCGATGATCACGAGCGGCAGCTCGAGCGCGATCGCGAGCCCCACCGTCTCGGACTTGAGGACGATGCCGGGGCCGGCCGAGGTCGTGATGCCAAGGGCGCCGCCGAACGAGGCGCCGAGCGCCGCGCCGACGGCCGCGATCTCGTCCTCTGCCTGGAACGTGCGGACGCCGAGGTGCTTGTAGCGCGCGAGCTGCTCGAGGATCCCGGATGCCGGCGTGATCGGGTACGCGCCGAGGAAGAGGTCGAGCCCGCTCTGGACGCTCGCGGCGACGAGCCCGAGCGACAGCGCCTCGTTGCCCGTGATGTTCCGGTACGTGCCGGGCGCGAGCTTCGCCGGCCGCACCTCGTACTGGACGACGAAGTCCTCGCTCGTCTCGCCGTAGTGGAGGCCCGCCTTGAACGCGCGCGTGTTTCCCTCGGCCAGCTCCGGCCGGCCGGCGAACTTCGTCTCGATGAAATGGAGCGTGCCCTCGATCGGACGGCCGTAGAGCCACGACATCAGCCCGAGCGCGAAGAAGTTCTTCGAGCGCTCGGCCTCCCGCGACGTGATCCCCTCGATGTCCTTGAGAGCCTCGACCGTCATCGACGTCAGCGGGATCGAGTGCACGTTGTAGCCCTCGAGCGTCCCGTCGTCGAGCGGGCTCTCCGCATAGCCCGCCTTCTGAAGGTTGCGCTCCGAGAATGCGTCGCGGTTGACGATCAGCGTCCCGCCGGCGCGGAGGTCCATGACGTTCGTCTTCAGCGCAGCTGGGTTCATCGCCACGAGCACGTCAGGCTGGTCGCCCGGGGTGAGGATGTCGTGGTCTGCGAAGTGGATCTGGAAGCCCGAGACCCCCGGCAGCGACCCCGCGGGGGCGCGAATCTCGGCCGGGAAGTCGGGGAGCGTCGAGAGGTCGTTGCCGACCGCTGCCGTCTCGTTCGTGAATTGCGCCCCGGTCAGCTGCATGCCGTCGCCCGAGTCTCCCGCGAAGCGGATCGTGACCTGCTCGACCTGCTCGATGGACTTCGCCATGCGCTTTCGTAGGTATAGCGCACGACGGCGCGGGCTACGATCGGTACGTGGCGCTCGTGATCGCCGTCGCCCTCGCGATCCTCGTGCTGCCGACGCCCTGGAACCTCGTCGCAGTGATCGTCGGAGCGACGTGGGAGCTGACGACGCTCCTCGGCGGAGCTTGGTGGTCACAACGCCGGAGCATCCAGGTCGGCGCCGAGGCACTGATCGGGAGAGAAGTTCCCGTGCGCGAGACGTGCGCGCCCGAGGGACGCGTCAGCGTGCGAGGCGAGCTGTGGCGCGCCCGCTGCGACGTGACCGTGGGGGCGGGCGACAACGTCCGGATCGTCGGCCTCGACGGCCTGACGCTCGTCGTCGAGCCTGTTGTGCCTGCGGCAGCAGGTTCTGGAGGTCGAACGGCGTGAACCGATGACTCGCTCACTTGTCCGGCGGGCGAATCCCTTCGGACTCGCGGTAGCGGCGCTCACGGCCGCGGTGCTCGCGGCCGGCTTTCTTCGAATCGGATCCAGAAGCATCTGGCTCGATGAGAGCACGAGCATCTGGTACGCGCTTCACACCTGGCGCGACCTGCTCGACGTCTTCACGCTCGACCCGAACATGAGCGCCTACTACGCCGTGCTCTGGTTCTGGAGGCACATCTTCGGCGATGGCGTCGTGGCCATGAGAAGCCTGTCAGTGCTCTTCGCGGCCATGACGATCCCTGCGGTGTATGCCGTCGGAGCTCGCCTCTTCGGAAGGCCTGCGGGACTGATTGCGGCGTTGCTCGTTGCACTGAACGCGTTCCTCCTTCGCTATGCGCAAGAGGTCCGAAGCTACGCGCTCGTCACCCTGCTCGTGACCGTCTCGTCCTGGTTCCTGATCGCGCAGCTCGACGGCAAGCGGACGCGCGGTGCTCAGGTTGGCTATGTCCTGGTGAGCGCGGCCGCCATCCACGCGCACTTCTTCGCTGCGTACGTCCTCGTTGCCCATGCAGCATACATCGCGCTCTTCGCGCGGCACAAGGCTCGTTCTCGAGCCTGGTTGTGGCAGTACGCCGCCATAGGCGCACTTTGCCTGCCGATCGCCGTTGCGTCAGTGCGGGCCTCGTCGGCACAGATCAACTGGATTCCCGATTCCGGCTGGTCAGATCTGCGCTCTGCGGTGACACAGCTCGCTGGAGAGAGCAACTGGTTGCTTCTGGCCTTCGTGGTCACCGCTGTTCTGGGGCTCTTGCTCGCCTTTCAGTCCTCCGAGCTCGGCGCTCGGCTCGCCTTTCCGGCTGCGTGGTTTCTCATCCCGGTCGCCCTATCGTTCTCGGTGTCAGAGCTGAAGCCGATGTTTCTCCCGAAGTACCTCATCGTGTGTCTCCCCGCGCTCGGCATCTTCGCGGGAGGCGTGGTGGTCACCGTACGGCCGCGCCTGGTCGGCGCCGCTCTACTCACCGCGCTGATCCTTCTGTCAGTCGCGCCGATCCGCGCCTGGTACAACAGGCCGCCGATTCAAGACTGGAGCGCGCTGACGCGGTATGTCCTCGACGGCGCCGACCGGGGCGACGCGCTCCTGATCCGCGACGATCTGCCATTCGCCTACTACGCGAACCGAAGCGGCAGTCCGCAACCGGCGAGGATTGCGACGACCGATCTCGCGTCGGCGTCGCATAGCCGGGTTTGGCTGATCGCCGATCACCCACACGACCCCCCGTCGTTCGTCCGACAAGCGCTTGCGGCCGGCGGCTACAAGCTCGCCCGTCGGAAAGAGTTTTGGAAGGACATGAAGGCAGAGCTGTTCGTCCGCGAGGACAACTGACGGCCGCATTGAGCGGCGGTCGCCGGTGTGTGTCACCCGCTCCGGTCAGGCCTCGGCGAGCAGCGACTGGAGGTCGAGCGGAGCGGTGAACATCGACACGCTGCCGTCGGGCTCGAGCGGCCACTCCTCGCGCGGCCGGTCGTAGTACAGCTCGACGCCGTTGCCGTCCGGGTCGCGGAGGTAGAGCGCCTCGGAGACCCCGTGGTCGGAAGCGCCGTCGAGCGGGATGCCGGCGGCGAGCACACGCTGGAGCGCCTGCGCGAGATCGCGACGCGTCGGAAACAGGAATGCCGAGTGGTAGAGGCCGGTCGTGCCCGGCGGCGGGGGAGACCCGCCGCGCGACTCCCAGGTGTTCAGGCCGACGTGGTGGTGGTAGCCCCCCGCCGAGAGGAACGCTGCCTGCTCACCCAGCCGCTGCATCAGGTCGAACCCGAGCACGTCGCGGTAGAAGGCGATCGCACGATCGAGATCGGCGACCTTCAGGTGGACGTGGCCGACGCGTACGCGGGGGTCGAGCTGCGGCTCCACTCGACGAACGGTACCGCCGCCGGCTCGACCAGCGAGCCGGCGAGCCACCAGAGGCAGTACGCGAGCCAGGGCACGCCGTAGGCGTCGGTCTGGATGGCGAGCGCAAGAATCGCTGCGAGCGCGGCCGCTCCGCCCGCCGCTGCCCAGCGCGTCGCGCCGTTCTCCGGTGCCCAGGCCGAGCGCACGAGCGCGTAGAGCAGCGCAAGGCTCCAGGCGATGAACAGCAGCGCGCCGAGCAATCCCGTCTCGACGCCGGTCTCCGTGTAGTTCGACTCACCGGCGCGGAGCGGGACGCCGAAGCGCGACGCCGTCGCACCGGCGTTCCCGAGCCCGTAGCCCTGGGGATGGTGGAGGACGGTGTCGATGCCGTCCCGGAGATTCCGCCAGTGGCTGCGGAGCGACGGCTCTCCGGGGTTGAGCGCGAGCGAGCCGCCGCCGGGAAGCCCGCCGTGCTGGCGCGCCTGTTCCTGCTGGTACGGGAGGTCCGCCGGGAAGAAGTGCGTCCTCGGCGCGACCGACGTGAACGAGTACGCGTAGGCGACGCCGGCGACGAGCACGAGCGCGGCCGCCGCGACCGGCCACCAGCGGCGCGCGGCGATCGCGAGCACGATGAGGCCCCCGGCAAAAGCGACGAGCGACGAGCGCGAGAGCGTGAAGAGGAGGCCTACCAAGCACAGTGCGAGCAGGCCGACGGCAAGAGGCCGGCGGCTGCGTGACTGGAGCGCGACACCGGACAGGAGCAGCGCGACGACGAGCATGAACGCAGTCGCGAGCGGGCTGATGAAGCTCGACACGAGCCGGCGGTACAGCCCGTCGGCGGTGTTGAACGCCCAGTTGTCGGGCAGGCCGCCCGGGCCGTGGTAGTCGAAGCCGAGCTCGTGGCGGAAATAGCCCACGGCACCTGACCCGCGCCACCATCCGACATCGACCGCATAGAGGTCGATGAGCCCGCCGGCGGCAAGCGCGCCGCCCGCCGCGAGCAGCGTCCAGCCGAGCCGGCCGAGATCGGTCCTCGTCAAGCCGAGCGAGCGCCCGAGGAAGTACGCGACGACGGGAACAAGCCCGTGGCGCAACCCGTACAGGACCGCCTTGCCGCCGGCCTCGCCGTCGAGGAGGCCCTGCGGGATCAGCGCGTAGAGACAGACGATCGCGGCGAACGCGATCGCCAGCCAGTCGACGACCATCGGCGCGAACGGCATCCGGCGCAGACGCACGGCCTCCCACACCACGCGGATGACCGCAGTGGCGAGCAACACCTCCTTCCAGGCCTGCACAGCGTCGAGGGCATTCCCGTGCACGCCGGCGTCGTAGAGGAGTGCCATCACGAGGTTGTGGAGCGCGAGCCCGACGATGAAGACGTAGAGGGCCACGATCGGCCGCACCCAGACGGCCGTGACGCCGATCGCGAGCAGGACGACGTACAGGACGAGGACGAACGCGGTCACACGTGCTCCAACCGGAGGAACACCTCGCGCGCGTAGCGGTAGGGCGAGCTGTCCGACTCGTCTCGGGCGGTCACCTCGAGCCTGGCGTCGAGAAGCGCGTCGTCGAGCTCGGCGTCGTTCAAGCGCACCCCGCGGTACGCCGCCTGCACGGAGACATCGCCGCGGCGTCCAGTCAGGGGCAGCGCGACACGGCGGAGCGCGCGCCACGCGGACGGCGCGAGCCCTCGTCGCATCACGGGTAGCTGCACGAACGCTCGCCCGCCGGGCCGCAGCACCCGCGCGAACTCGCGCAGGTAGGCGGTCACGAGACGGCGGTCCGGGAGGTGCTGGAGGACGAGGTAGCAGACGAGCGCGTCGCAGAGTGCGTCCTCGACGGAGTCGAGCCGCTCTCCGTCGACCGCGCGGAAGTCGACGTTTTCGTCGGGTACGGCGCGGTGTGCCCGCTCGAGCATCTCCGGCGAGACGTCGACAGCGATCACGCGGTCGAAGCGGGCCGCGAGCAGCCTCGTCATCCGGCCAGGCCCGCAGCCGACCTCGACGCACACGCCGCCGCGCGGGTCGGCGTCGAGCCGGCCGAAGAACCCGTCGAGCTCCGCTGCCGCGGTCGCGGGATCGCCGACGTAGCTGTCGACCGCATCAGACGACGCCGCGGCATCCCACGTCGCCCGCATCTCGTCGCTCGACACCGCCAGAGCGTAGCCCTGTGATCCGTCGCTCCTCGTTAGTAGGGTGGCTCGATGGTGGAGACGATCGTCCGGCCGGCCGGGCCGTACTCCCTTGCGCTGTCCGCACGCATCGCAGGAGACGCGACGAGAACGTTCCGTGACCGCGTCTTCGTCGCGGCTGTCGATGCCGGATCCGGGCCTGAACAGGTGCTCGCCCACCAGCTCTCGGACGGCCATGTCCGTCTTGCGGGCCGGAGCGCGGCCGCCATCGAGCGAGCGCGCTTCTGCCTGGCGCTCGACGACGACCACTCAGAGTTCCTGGGCCGCTTCCGTGCCGATCCGCTGCTCCGCCGCGCGACGAGCCACCTTGCGGGACTACGTCCCGTCCGTGTGGGCACGGTCGCCCATGCCCTGCTCCGCGCGCTCTGTGGACAGCTGATCCAGGCGAGCGAGGCGCGCCGGATCGAGCGCCGCGTGATCAAGGCGTCGGCGCCTTCGCTCGGCCGCTTCCACGTCTCGCCTACCGCGGCGGACCTCGCCATGTTCTCACCCGCGGAGCTCCGCAAGCTGGGTCTCCACGCGCGCCGCGGCGCGACGCTCGTCCGCCTCTGCCGGTCTCTCGACCTCGAGGCACTGCACCACCAGCCGACGGAGGCGACGGCAGCGCGCTTGCTCCGCGAGCGCGGCCTCGGCCCGTGGTCGCTCGGCGTGATCTCGCTGGAGGGGCTCGGCCGCTGGGACCGCGGGCTCGTCGGCGACCTCGGTCTCGTCAAGCTGCTCGGCACGCTCCGCGGCCGTCGGGTCGAGGGCTGGGAGACGGAGGAGCTGCTCGCGCCTTACGGCGAGTGGGCCGGGATCGCGTCGGTCTACCTCCTGTCTGCTTTCGCGCGGGGTCTCGTTCAACTCCCTGCCTCTTCGCGCGCGGCCGCCTAGACTCGATCCATGACACGGCGCGTCGCGATTCTCGGCTGCGGGAAGATCGGCGAGGCGCTCGTCTCCGGCCTGCTCAGCTCCGGTTGGCGCGATCCGGGCGAGATCGTCGTCACGGCGCGGCGCGACGAGCATGCCGCCGAGCTGCGCGAGCGGCACGCCGCCGAGGTCACGAACGACAACGCGGCGGCCGTCGCCGGCGCCGTCCTCGTCGTCGTCTCGGTGAAGCCCCAGGATCTCGACGCGCTCCTCGGCGAGATCCGCGCTGCGCTTACGCCCGACCAGACGGTGCTCTCGGTCGCAGCGGCCATCCCGACGTCCGCCATCGAGGGACGCCTCGCCGAGGGAATCCCCGTCGTCCGGGCGATGCCGAACGCCCCGGCGACCGTCCACGAGGGGATCGCCGGCATCTGCGCCGGCGCACACGCCTCCGACGAGCACCTCGCGCTCGCCGAGGAGTGCCTCTCCCACCTCGGCGCCGTCGTCCGCCTGCCCGAGCGCTACATGGATGCGGTGACGGCTGTCTCTGGCTCCGGGCCCGCGTACTTCGCCCTCCTCGCCGAGGCGATGATCGAAGCGGGCATCCTGCTCGGGCTCTCGCGCGAGGTCTCGACGCAGCTCGTCGTCCAGACCATGCTCGGCACGGGCGTCCTCCTCCGCGACGAGAAGATGCATCCCGTCGAGCTCCGCGAGGCGGTCACGTCGCCCGGCGGCACGACGATCCGCGCCATCCACGAGCTCGAGCAGGCAGGTGTGCGTGCCGCGTTCCTGAATGCGATCCAGGCGGCGATGGAGCGCTCGCGCGAGCTCGCCGCCGGCGAGGACTAGAGAGCTCGCCTACGCGTTCGCCGGCGGAGAAGCACGCCGGAGGCGATGCCCATTGCACCGAAGAGGCCGTAGACGAGCCCGAGGAACCACGGCGGCACCTCGTCGACCCCCGTCGTCGCTCCGATCCACGCGCCGAACACGGGCGCTACTGCGAGCGCCCACCAACGCCCGACAAGGAGTCCGACCGCGAGTCCCGCAAGGAGGACGATCGCCCAGATCACGCGATAGATGTCGTCGCGCGCGACGCGTAGCTTGAGTCTAGGGCAGCAGATCGGAGCTGAGCTCGACGGCGAGGCCGCGGGCCACAGCGAGCGCCTGGAGCACTATCACCGTGTCGGCAACCGGAATGTCCTCGAGATAGTCCTCACGCGTCTCGAAGGAGTGGAGCATCGAGCGGACGGCCTCGTCGTACGCGGCGCCGTCGGCCGATGCGAGCGCCGCAAGCGCCAGGGCGACGTCGCGCGGAAAGTCGTCCCGGCGCTGGATTGTCGCCGCGAGCGGCCCGGCCTCGTCGTCTCGCCCGAGCACGAGCAGCGCGAGGCAGGCGGCGTAGCGGCCGATCGGCGACTCCGACTCCACCGCTCCCGCCTCGAGCGTCCAGAACGCGTCCGCCTCGGCCGCGGACGGGTCGTCGGCGAGCAGGCGCGCCTTGAGCGCACCGATGGGCCTTCCCCAGCTGCCCGGCGGCGCCTCGGGGAAGCTCTCGCGGTAGCGCTCGGCGGCGCGGGCGAACCACGCCCTGGCCTCTTCGCGTCGGCCGTCCATCAACAGTGCCAGCCCAGCCCCGCCAGCCGCATTGCCCATGCGGGTCAGCTGCCGCTGCCGGTCGTCGGGATCCGTGAGACCGGGCAGCCGCGTCTCGCTGTCCTCATAGCGGCCGATCTCTCGCTCGACATGCGCATCCCAGCCGACCATGACTATGGCCGCGGGCCGAAGTCCTGCTGCTTGATGAGCGCCCAGTCGCCCGCCCCGTCCTCAGCTTCGGGGTCGACGCGGAAGAACGACATCATCTGTTGGATCGAGTCGCCGTTCGCATCGAAACCCACAGTGCCGATCGCCGTCTCGTAGCGATTGGTGGTATCGACGGCGTGCGCTCGGACGGCCTCCCTGAGGCCTTCCGCATCCGGGCCGTCTTCGGCCACCGCTTCCAGCGAGGCGATGATCACCTGCGCGCACGCGTAGGCGGCGGCTGCCCAATCCGGCGGCTCCTCGCCGAACGCAGCGCGGTAGGCATCGACGAAGTCCGCTCGCGGCGGCGGGATCGCGGTCAGCCCGACGTAGGTCCCGGCGGCGGCCCTCCCTGCCCGCCGCAAGTACGAACCGCGCAGCGAGCCCGAGCCGTCGAGAAGCCCGTCCCAGCTCAACAGCGGCGTGTCGCCGCGGCCGGCCGCGCGCATCGCCCGTCGCACCCCCGCGGCGCCGTCCAGGGTGTCTCCCGCGAAGACGACGACGTCGAGCGGCTCGTCGCCCCGCAGGGGCTCGAGCGCGGCGCTCAGATCCTGGCGCGCAAGCTTGGAGCGGACGACCTGTCCGCCGAGCCCCGTGAAGGCCTCGGCGAAGTCGTCAGCGTCCTCCTTCCAGAAGTCGCGTGGTCCGGTGATGACGAGCGCCGACTCGGCGTCGAGGTCGTGCGTGGCGAACGAGGCCAGCGCTCGCGACTGCACGTCGTCATACGGGGAGAGCCTCACGTAGTTGATGCGCTCCGGGTGCGCGGACCGAAGCTCGAGGGCGCCACCGTCCGGCCGTGTCAGGCCGCCGTATGAGGTGGCAGGACTGCACTCGAGCAGCCCGGCTCGATTCGTGATCGGGATCGTGCTCGCGGCCGTCGGAGACGTGTACGGCCCGACGGCTGCGATCGTCCACGGATCGACCACCATCTTCGTGACAGCCGCGGCTCCCTTGTCGGGACTCTCGGTGCCGTCCTTACCGCCCGTGTCGTATGCCTTCGCGACCAGCTCCACGCCGCCGAGCCGACCCTCCTCGTTCGCCTGGTCAACGGCGAGCCGCACCGCATTGCGGATGGCGATGCCGGACGGTGCACCAGGGCCACTCGTCGGAACGTGCACGCCGATCGTCCACTTCCCCGACGGGAGCCCGGTGGACGCCCGTGTCGTCAGCCAGCCGAGACCCGCGGCTGCGACGACCAGGATCAGCACGCACCCAACCAGCGCGGCACGTGCCCGGCGCGACAGCCGTCGGCGGCGGATCGACGATGGCCACGCGGTTCCACCGTCGCCCGCCTCCTCGACAGCGAACAGCTCGATCGGGTCGCCGATCCCCTTCAGCTGACGCCGCCCCCGGGACTTGAAGCGCACCGGAAGGAGGCTCATCGTGAGCGCGCGAACGGTCTCGCTCACCCAGACCTCGCCCGGGCCGGCCTGGGCACAGATCCGGGCCGCGATGTTGACGGGTGACCCGACGTATCCGCCGTCCGTCTCGATCGTCTCGCCGGCGTGGATGCCCACGCCGACGCGAATCGGCTCTTCCTCAGCGAGTGCGGCAGCAGTGATCGCAAGGCCGCAGCGGACCGCGCTGCTCACGGAGTCGAAGACGACGTAGAAGCTGTCGCCCTCGGTCTTGATCTCCGCGCCGCCGAAGCGGCCGATCGCCTCGCGGGCGAGCGCCCGGTACCGCGTCAGAAGCTCCGCCGCGGCGGCCGCACCGCGCTGCTCCACAAAGTCGGTGTAGCCCCTGAGATCCGCGAAGAGAAACCCGCGGGTGATCGTGCTCGCCTGATCGACCGCCATGTCGGCGCATCGTAGTCCGGCACGAACCGGTATCGCTACGCGCCGGCAGTGACGCGACGTATCCTCCGGGGGATGCGCCTTTTCGCTCAGAAGTCCGAGGTCGTCTCTGCTGACCAGGCGTTACCCGGGCGCCCCGAGCCGATCCCCGTCCCCGACCGGCACTACGTCCTCGACACGCCGCTCGAGCCGCCGTTCCCCGAGGGCTACGAGCGCGCGGTGTTCGGAATGGGGTGCTTCTGGGGCGCCGAGCGGATGTTCTGGCAAGCGCCGGGCGTGTACACGACCGCGGCCGGCTACGCCGGCGGCACGACGCCGAACCCGACCTATCGCGAGGTCTGTTCCGGCATGACCGGGCACGCCGAGGTCGTGCTCGCCGTCTTCGACCCGGACGCGACGGGCTACGACGAGATGCTGCGCATCTTCTGGGAGGGCCACGACTCCACGCAGGGCATGCGCCAGGGAAACGACGTCGGCACCCAGTACCGGTCGGCGGTCTACGCAGAGTCCGACGAGCACCTCGCCGCGGCCGAGCGCTCGAAGCAGATGTTCCAGGAGGCGCTGAGCGCGAAGGGATTCGGCGAGATCACGACGGAGATCCGCGGCGCGCAGCCGTTCTACTACGCCGAGGACTACCACCAGCAGTATCTCGCGAAGAACCCGAGCGGCTACTGCGGCGTCGGCGGCACGGGCGTCTCCTGCCCCGTCGGCCTCATCCGCGCCGGGACGTCCTAGCTACCAGATCCCGGGCACGAGCCTGGGCCGATCCGCGGCATAGACCTGGTAGGCATCACCGAGGCTCGCGTCGAGTACGCGTTCCTCGACCCGGATACGGCGTACGTAGCCGGGCAGGGGCACGAGGACGCAGACGAGGATGCTGAGCCAGCCTCCGAGGGCGGTGCCGGCGCCGAGCATGACGAGCAGCGCGCCGGCATAGATCGGATGACGAACGTACCGATAGGGGCCGGTGGTGACGACCTCGTGGGCCTCCTGGATCGCGACGACGGGACGGTAGAAGCGGCCGAGCGTCCGCACGGACCAGAGCGCGAGCGCAATGCCCAACCAGATGACCGCGACTCCCGTGACGTAGAGGGCCCATCTCGCGGCCGGCGACCCGAAGACCTGCCGATCCGCCACTGCGTAGCCCGCGCCCAGTCCCAGGCCCGTGAGGAAGACGATGAGCACCGCCGTTCCGCGGTCGCTCCGAATCTCGGCGTCGCTCTTCCGCCACTTCGGACCGCCAAGCATCCAGTACGCGAGGCTGCCCCAGAAGACGATCGCGGCCACGAGCGAGGTAGAGACGAGCGGGTGCACCGAGTCGTTAGATCCGAATGAGACGACGGCCTGCGATGCGCGACACCCGATGCCCCTTGCTCACGCGGCGACCCTAGCGCAGGAGTAACGTGCCGGTCCGATGGCGCGTGAACTACGGGAGGTCTACTTCGTCGACGGCGTGCGGACCGCGTTCGGCCGCGCCGGCGAGAAGGGAATCTTCTGGCGCACGCGGGCCGACGACATGGCGGTCAAGGTCGTCCGCGAGCTCCTCCGACGCAACCCGTCCCTCCCGCCCGAGCGCGTAGGCGACGTGGTCATGGCCGCCACCGCACAGGTGGGCGACCAGGGACTGACCCTCGGACGCGACGTCGCGCTGCTCGCCGGGCTTCCGAACACGGTTCCGGGCTTCGCAATCGACCGCATGTGCGCCGGCGCGTTGACGGCGATCACGACCGGCGCAGGCGAGATCGCGATGGGCGCCGCCGACCTCGTGATCGCGGGCGGAGTCGAGCACATGGGCCATCACGTGATGGGCGCCGAGGTCGACTTCAATCCCCGCTACCTGTCCGAGCGGATCGTCGACGAGAGCGCCGCCGTCATGGGCCAGACGGCGGAGAACCTCCACGATCGCTTCCCCGCGCTGACGCGCGACGACGCCGACCGCTTCGCGCTCCGCTCCCAGCAGCGCGCGTCGGCCGCCTGGCAGAACGGCGTGATGGCCGAGACGGTCGTGCCGATGTCCGTGTTCACGGACAGCGGTTGGTCGATGGCAGACCGCGATGAGTTTCTCCGGCCGGAGACGACGCTCGAGGCGCTCGCTGGCCTGCCAACGCCCTTCCGGCCCGGCGGCCGCGTCACCGCTGGCAACTCGGCCGGCCTGACGGACGGCGCCACGGCCGCGCTGCTCGCGTCCGGCGACGCCGTGGCGGAGCTCGGGCTCGAGCCGCGACTTCGCCTCGTCTCCTTCGCGTACGCCGGCGTCGAGCCCGAGCTGATGGGCATCGGGCCGGTGCCAGCGACCGAGCGAGCACTCGCGCAGGCGGGTCTGGCTCTCGACGACATCGACCTCTTCGAGCTGAACGAGCCATTCGCCGTCCAGGTGCTCAGCTGGTGCCACGAGCTCGGCGTCGACCCCGAGGACGAACGTCTCAACCCCTACGGCGGCGCGATCGCCTGCGGCCACCCGCTGGCGGCGACCGGCGTCCGGCTCGTGGCGCAGCTCGCGTACAGGTTCCGCGAGCGGCCGGAAGCGCGCTACGGGCTGACAGCCCTCTGCATCGGCCTCGGCATGGGCGCCGCGATCGTCTGGGAGCGCGCAGATGCCTGACACCGTCTTCCACTTGCGCGCGGTGGACACCGCGGCCGGGCCGCTCGCGCTCGTCACGATCGACAACGGCGAGGACTGGACCAAGCCGCCTTCGCTCGGCCGGTCCGCGTTCGCGTCTGCCGAGCGACTGCTCCCCGAGCTCGAGGGCGGCGACTGGATCGCCGTGGTCTTCACTGGCAAGCCGTTCTGGTTCTGCGCCGGCGCCGACATCGACGAGTTCCCCGCGATCTCGCGGGAGATCGCGGCCGAGGGCAGCCGGGCCGGCCACGTGCTCTTTGCGCGGATTGCCGGGCTGCCGTTTCCCACCGTCGCCGCGATCAACGGGGCCTGCCTCGGCGGCGGGCTCGAGCTCGCGCTCCACTGCACGGCCCGCACGGTCGCTAGCACCGTGCGTCATCTCGGCTTCCCGGAGGTGTTCCTCGGCCTCTTTCCCGCGTGGGCTGGAACCCAGGTGACACCGCAGCTGATCGGCCCGCAGGCGGCGGTTCAGCTGATCGTCGAGAACCCGCTGCGCCAGAACCGCCTGCTGCGGGCGAAGGATGCGGTAGAGCTCGGCCTCGCCGACCGCGTGCTCGAGCCTGTCGAGCTCGTCGACGAGTCGATCGCGTTCGCGCTTGAGCTCGTCGGCCGGCCGCTCGAGCGAGCTGAGCCCGACTGGTCGGAGCTCGAGACGATCATGCGCCGAGCCCGGAACGACGTCGAGGACGCCGTCCACGGCGCGACTCCCGCGCCGTACACCGCGCTCGACCTGATCGAGGGCGCGGCCACGTGGAGCGCCGAGGAGGGCCACCGGCGAGAGGAGCAGGCGATCGCCGAGCTGCTGCCGGGAAATCAGGCGCAGGCGTCGATCTACGCCTTCGGCCTTGTCGAGCGGCGCGCAAAACGCCGGCCCGAGCTCGGCGCCGAGCCGCGGCCGGTGCGCAAGGTCGGCATCGTCGGGGCGGGATTGATGGCAGCGCAGCTGGGCGCATTGTTCGTCCGCAGGCTCGAGGTGCCGGTCGTCTTCCGCGACCTCGATCAGGAGATCGTCGACGGCGCCCTCGCGTCTATCCGATCCGAGCTCGAGAGCGCTGCAGCGCGCGGGCGCCTGACCGAGGACAAGGCGCGCTTCCTCGCGTCGATCGCTTCCGGCTCGACAACGTACGACGGTTTCGGCGACTGCGACCTAGTGCTCGAGGCGGTCGTCGAGGAGCTGGCCGTCAAGCAGCAGGTGTTCTCGGAGCTTCGGGACGTGACGAAGACGGACTGCGTGCTCGCGACGAACACGTCGTCGCTCTCCGTCGAGGAGATAGGCGCCGGCGTCGGCATGCACTTCTTCAATCCCGTCGCACTGATGCCGCTCGTCGAGCTGATCAACACACCGGGGACGAGCGACGCCGACCTCGCGACCGCCGACGAGGTGACGCGCAAGCTCGGTAAGACGCCGGTGCCCGTGCGCGACGCGCCGGCGTTCGTCGTCAACCGGCTCCTGACGCGCATGACAGGCGTCGTAGTCGGCTCGCTCGAACGCGGCAACTCGGTCGAGGAGGCCGATGCGGGGATCATGGCGCTCGGCCTGCCGATGGCGCCATCCGTGCTTCTCCAGATGGTCGGCCCGCGCGTCGCGAACCACGTGCTCGAGACGCTGAACGCGGCGTACCCCGATCGGTTCCCCCTCTCGCAGACGCTCGCGAACTACGCCGACGGTCGCGACGAGATCGCCGTCGCCGAGCACGACCCGCGGACCGTCCAGGAGATCACGAACACCGCGCTCGAGGCGCTCGCCGACGAGTGCCGGCACATCCTCGACGACGGAGTCGTCGCGAGCGCCAAGGACATCGACACGTGCCTGCTGCTCGGCGCCGGCTTCCCGTTCTTCCTCGGCGGCATCACGAAGCATCTCGACCAGACGGGGATTTCGGAGCGGGTCGTCGGCCGTCCGCTCGCCGAGCTCGGCGGCGAGCGTGTTCACGCCTGAGGAGCGCGAGCGCGTCCGCGCGGCGCTCGTCAAGCGCGCACACGAGGATCCCCGCATCACCGGCGCGGCGCTGACGGGCTCCGTCGTCCGCGGCGAGGAGGACCGCTGGTCGGACGTCGACCTCTTCCTCGGTGTCGACGACACGACGGACATCGACGAGGTCGTGCGGGACTGGACGGAGGCGGTCTACCGTGACGCAGGCGCGATCCACCACTTCGACGTGCGCGCCCCCGCCGGGCTGTACCGCGTGTTCCTGCTCGCGAGCGGGCTCCAGGTCGACGTCGCCTTCACGCCTGCCTCGTCGTTTGGCCCGGGTGGGCCGAGCTTCCAACCGCTGTTCGGCGACCCGGTCGAGCTCGATCCCCCCGACCCGCCCCGCTTCGAGGATCTCGCCGGGCTCGCCTGGCTCGGCGTCCTCCACGCCCGCACGGCGATCGAGCGGGACAAACGCTGGGAGGCCGCGCACTGGGTTGCGGCGGTCAGGGATCAGACGCTCGCGCTCGCCTGCCTGCGCCTCGGCCTGCCGACGGCGTACGCGCGCGGAGTCGACCGGCTGCCGCCGGAGGTGACAGCGCCGCTCGAGAGCTCGTTCGCGTCCGGCATCGAGGACGTAGAGCTCCGCCGGGCGCTGGGGGCCGTCACCCGCTGCCTCGTCGACGAGATCCGACGCCATGACCCCGGCCTCGCGGAGCGCCTCGAGGCGCCTCTCCTCGAGGCCACGGGCTAGGCTCCGCCGATGGCCCGAGACGACTGGAGAGTCTGCGTCGAGCTCGAGGACGCGCACACGTTCCTCGATCGCATCGGCCTCGACATCAGCGCCGAGGCAAAGGATCTCGCACGCGAGCTCACCGAGCGGCGGCTGCCGGTCTCGCGCGACGACGACACGGTGTTCGTCTATGCCTCCACCGGCCGCGAGGCCGAGCAGGCACGGAGGGTCGTCGAAGCGGAGCTCGGTGACCTCGGCCTCCAGCCGCGGGTGCTCCGCGTCGAACACTGGCTCACCGACGAGGACCGCTGGGACGACGAGCCCGAGGCGCCCGACGTCGAGGAGGAGCTCGCTGGCCGCGGTTACGCACCCTGGGAGGTCCGCGTCGAGTGTGCGTCGCACGACGAAGCCGACCACCTGGCGGACTCGCTCGAGACGGAGGGCTACCAGGTCGAGCGGCGCTGGACCTACCTCGTCGTCGGCGTCGCGACGCGCGAGGAGGCGGAGGCGCTCGCAGCCCGCGTCCACGGCGAGGTCGAGGCCGGAGGCGAGCTCGTCTGGGAGGTCATGCCCCAAAATCCCTTCGCCGTCTTCGGCGGACTAGGCGGCTAGCCACAGCCGACCAAACAAGTCGAAGTCTTTGGGGAAGCATCGAGACAGAATTGCCACACCCCAGTGCCAGGCACTGACGTGTGCCAAATGTGTGACTTTCGCCGACCAGGGTCTTCGGCCTCGGCGCCACTTGACCGATTCTGGAGGACCTACCGGGCGTAGCCGCGGGCGCGGTACTTCTCGTTGAGCTGACCGGCGAGCGCCACCGGGTAGGTGATCCGCTTCGGATCGCCGTCCGAGACGTAGCGCGCGTCTGGATCCGTCTGCAGCCGGCGGAGCCAGTCGGACGAGCCGTTGAGGAGTGTGCCGGGGTCGCTCCGGATCCGCGGGATGGCGCCGGGGTCGAACGACGAGGAGAACGGCGAGGGCGCAGGCTCCGCGCCCGCGAGAAACGCCGCGCGGAAGCGGTAGCGGTCCCCGTCCCACGAGCCCTCGAGCGCGAGCCCCGCGTCTTTCGGCTCGAGCCCGAACGGCAGGGCGATCGTGTCGATCGGCGCTCCCGGCAGAAGATCGTGGATGACGCGGCTCCCGCGGACGATCTCACGCTGGACGCCCGCGTCGTCAAGCTCGTCGAGCCGGGCGTGGCTGTACGTGTGGTTCGCGAGCTCGAATCCGTGAGCAGCGAGAACGCGGGCGAGCTGGGCGGCGCGCGGGTCGCCCCCGAACGGGTCCCGGTTCACGTACAGCGTCCCGGCGGGCCGGAACTCCGGATGCGCGCGGGCGAAGTCGATCATGATCCCGACCGCAGAGCTCGGGTCGATCGAGCCGTTCGGCAGGAGAGCCGCCTGGCTCGTCGTCGAGTCATCGAACGTGAGCACGACGGGGGTCGTCCCCCGCGGGACGTCGAAGTCGCCGCGGACGTATGCGGAGGCGGTGATCGGGCGGTAGTGGCCGCGGAGCAACCGCTGGAGCTCCGCGCGGAACTGGTCGGGCGTCAGGTCGTACTCGCTGCCCTCCGCGCTCAGGCGGTGGTACATGATCACGGGCACACCGCCGAGCTCATTCGGCTGCAGGCCGTCGGCCACGGGCGCGTCCGGTGAGACCGACGGACGTAGGGCGGCGAGCCCCACCCCGCCCGTCACCGTCTTCCTCAGCCCCATGGTCGGAAGGGCGGCCGACGTGTCGAGCGCCCGTTTCGTGTACGTCACGCGCGGGTCCCAGAGCAGGAACTCGTCGATGCCGTCGGCGTCAGCGGCGTCGATCTGCGCCTTGACCTCCTTCGGCCCGTAGTCGACGCCGAGCGAGAAGTCCTGGAGCCACGGGACGAGACGTGCGCCGGTGCCCCGTACTGCGCGCCGGAAATCGGCGAGCGATCGGCGCACGATCGCGAACGGCTGCGCATTGGGATTCGCGACGCCGTACTCGTCCGGGCCCCAATGCGAGGGGTAGACCATCGGCGCCACGTAGTCCACCTCACGGGCTATCGACGGCACGTCCTGCGCGATCTCGTCGGGCCTGGTTGCCGCGATCCCGAACACCGACGCACCGAGGAACGTGCCGTGCTTGGCGAGCGCGGAGCGGGCGCGGGCGAGGAAGCCGGTGATCGCGGTCGACGGGTTGCCGGCGAGACCCGGGACGACCATCGTCGACATCGGCCCGTCCGGGCGGCGGACGTAGTCGTAGAGGATGTCGTCCACGCCGGCGCGGGCTGCTGCGGTGGCGATATCGACGTTGTACTTCCGGACGACGGGGCTCGAGAAGTTCGTGAAGCCTCCGTAGCCCGAGTACGCGGTGCCGTTCGGCGCCTGGATCACGAGCTGCTTCTTCCCGTGCGTCCACGCCCACTGGGCGAGGATCGGATCGCGGAAGGCGACGATGCGCCCGATCACACGCGCGCCGCGCGCGTGGAGGAGCGCGACGGCCGAGCGGAGGTCGAACAGCCCCTGCTCGGCGCTGATCCGCTGGGCCAGCGGGACCCCGGTCTCCCAGCCGATCTCCCCCAGCTCGTCCTTGAGGTCGAGCTCGACGGCATTGATCCGGTGCTGGGCGAGCAGACCGAGCACGCCCTCCCGAAGCCCGTCGTCGGCCCACGCGTCGGCCGAGACGTGCACCGCACGAACGGGATTTGCGGGCAGCCGTGGCGCCGTGCCGACCACAAGCCTGCTGTCGGTCGTGTTCCCCGCCGCGTCCTGCGCGAGCAGGATCACCGCGCGCCGCGGCACGTGTGCGAACGGCATCGAGAAACGACCGCTGGCGTCGACTACAGCCTTGCGGCCGTCGACCCTGAGGCTGGTCCCGGGCTCGACCGCTCCGACGACCGCGTACGGCGCGCCGCGCGCGGCGTCACGTGTCCCCTTCGTGACGCGGATCACCGGCGCCTTCGTGTCGACCGTGAATGTCCAGCTCGCAGAGCGCGCCCCCATTCCACCGCCCCGCGACACCTCCACCGTGTGCTCGCCGTCCGCGAGGCGGCCCGGCCGGTAGACGATCCGATCGCCGCGAGCTCTGACCCCGCCTGTCACCGCGCTGGCATCGAGCGTCCAGGCGGTCGAAGAGAGATCGTCCCTGCCGCCGGGCACCGAGAACGAGAGCCTCTTGACATCGTCGGCGCCGAGCAGCGATGCCGTCGGCCCGGTCGCGTCGAGGTCGCCCGACCCGCCGCCGAAGAAGAAGAAAACGGCGAGGATGACAGCTGCCGCCACCGCGCCGACGGCGATGATGCGACGGCGGAGGACCGGCTTCGGCCGAGGTCGTTCGGGACGGACCGGGGTCTTCCGGCCATCGATGTCCTCGTAGAGCATGAGCACCGCCCGCGCCGCTGCGCGCACCTCCTCGGAGGCGCCGTTCTGAACGGTCGCCTCCGCGCGCGCGCGGACCTGGTCGAGGCCCGGAGGCGCCGGTGGGCCACCCGCCGAAGGATCGTCACGGAGCTGCTCCGCCTCGTCCGCAAGGGGAACGATCGCGCGAGCGAACGTCTCGAGATCGCCGTCGGCGCCGCTCGCGACCACGCGATCGGCCCAACGCCGGAGCTCGGCGAGCTGCTCCCGCGTGAGCGATGGAGCCCCGGCGGGCATGCGGAAACGGTAGCGGCTCCGCAGACGAGCGCACCGTAGGCGAGTTCGGGTATCCTCCGTGTCGAAGCCCAGCGAGGTCCGTGGGCGAACCTTCTCGAAGCGCTGCAGCACCGCGAGTGCTGCACCCATGCAGGAGATCTCAGACCAGAGCACGACAACCCCGGAGGTCGATGGCCTGCGACCGGACGCCGCAATCGCCGAGCGGTGGGCGGGCGAGCCCTTCCTCCATCCCGACGAGGAGTCGTCGACCGCGCTCGCGCCGGGAACTGCGCGTCGACGCGCCCTCGACGACGCCCTCGCCGAGATCGCCCTCGGTCACGACGCGCCGACGTACGGGTGGCGCGTGCGCTACGCGCTCATGCTCGGCCTCGAGCGGATCCTCAGCGAGAAGCCGCCACATCTCGCCTCGGGCACCGAGCTACGCCGCCACCAGGTGGACGCGCTCGCCGGCATGCTCACCGCGCTGATCACCGCGAACCAGCGCGAAGCGGAGGAAGCGAACGGGTTCGAGGCCCTGGCGGACGACGAGGAGTACGAGGGCAGCTACAACGGGGACAACGGCGAGAACGGCCACGTAGACGTGGAGCTCGACGAGGAGATCGTCGCCGACATCGGCCCTGATCCGGGCGCCGTACGCCGCTATCGCTTTCGTCACCCGACGGCGTCCGGGAAGACGATCGCGGCCGCCGGCTTCGTGGAGGCTGCCCGTACGGCCGGCGTCCTCATCCTCACGCACCGGCGCCTGCTCGTCTCCCAGTTCATCCGGGAGCTGACGGCAGAGGGCTACGGGGACCGCCTGCTGCCCGAGATCCTCACCGGCTCGACGGCGCCGACGTCGAACCCGATCACGATCCAGACGTATGCGTGGTTCGCGCGGCACGCAAAAGACCTGAGCCGCACGGCGTACCACCTCGTGATCGCGGACGAGGCCCACACGGCGCTCGGGGAGAAGACCTCGGCCGCGATTCGAAGCTTCCCCGACCCGGTGTACGTGGGCATGACCGCGACGGAGCAACTGATCGCGAAGCAGGTGGCCGACGTCTTTCCGGCCTCCGTCGACGACCTCCCGCTCCAGGATGCAGCCCGTCGGGGCTTGATCGCGCCGCTGCGCTCGCTCCGCGTGCCGCCGGTCGCCGCCATCAACTCCGTGCCGATCGTCGGCGGCGACTTCGACGAGCGCGCTCTCGCGGCAGTGCTCGACCACAAAGCGCTCAACCAGGCCGCGGCGAGCCTCTATCGCAACCGCTTCGAGGACACGCCGGGCATCGTCTACGCGGCAGGCGTCGACCACGCGTACAACCTCGCGCAGGAGTTCCGCGCCGCCGGCCTGCTTGCGGAAGCGGTCTCCGGCAAGACACCGCCGGTGAAGCTCGCGGAGACGCTCGCCGCCTACGAGCGCGGCGAGATCAACGTTCTCATCAACGCCATGCTGCTGGCTGAGGGCTGGAACTCCCCGCGTGCGACGGTCGTCATGCACCTCGCGCCGACGGCGAGCCGCCGTGTCTACCAGCAGCGGATCGGCCGCGTCATGCGCGTGCACGCACGCAAGGAGGCCGGCATCGTCGTCGACTTCGTGAACAAGGGCTCGACGCACACGGAGAAGGTGATCACCCTCCACTCCCTGCTCGACTCCGACTTCTACCGCGAGGGCGCGCGAGTCACGCCGGCGCCGCGCCGCCGCGTGCAGCGACGCGCGCGCAGGCGCCTGACGCCGGCGCCGTGGCTCGTGCCTGTGACACCGGACGTTCGCCGCCGTCTCTCGGTGATCGGGCGCGAGTGGCAACGCATCGACCCGAAGTACCTGGACGACGAGGAGCAGCTGTTCTGGGCGACGATGGCCGGCCGAGCGGTTCGCTTCGAGGAGCGCGCTGACCTCGTGCAGAAGTTCACCGACGGCCGTGCGGGGAACGAGGCGCTGGGCCAGTTCCTGTTCACATGTGCCGCCGAGAACCCCAACCGCCGGCTGAGGATGATGGCGCTGGCCGATCGCGTCTCGATGCGCGTCGACCGGGCGGCCTTCGACGACCTCGTGACGCTGATCGAGCGAGCGCCGCCGTGGGAGAAGGATCGGCTGGCGGGGTCCCGTCTGCTCCTGTACGCGATCGCGCAGGACAAGCCGGACGCACCTGACCAGATCCTCGCGCGCTGGACCTGGCGCCTTGCTCGCGCGACGCGCAAGGCGCAGGACCGCGCCGCAAGCGCCGAGTTCCCGGAGGCAAAGCGCCTGCTCGGTGCGCTCGCCAACTCGCGCGGCCATCGCCACGAGGAGAATGCCGCCCGACTCGTCGCCGCCGCGAAGGATCAGCCGATGCGCGTCGCCGCGGCCCTGCTCGCCTCTGCGGAGGGCTACACGCCGCGGGCGACGAAGCTTCTCGACGCCGCGCGCGAGGAGCTCGGAACCGTGCAGGAGGCGGCCGGCGCGCTCGCCGAGAACCTCCCCGAGCCAAAGCCGCCGCGCCGCTCCCGGCGTCGCCGGCGGCGGAAGAAGCGGGGACAGGGGACAGCAACGTCGGAGGCCGTGAAAGCCACGGCTGCCGAGACGCCGCCGGTCGCCGAAGCCGCCGGATAACCCGGCCGCTACGCTGATTCGCGGGGATGCTCGGGCTGCTCCTGATCGGCCTCATCGCCGGCTTCGCGACGGCGCTCTCCCCGTGCATCCTGCCGGTGCTCCCGATCGTCCTCGCCGGATCCGCGGCTGGCGGCCCGCGACGGCCGTACGCGATCGTCGCCGGGCTCGTCGTCACCTTCACGCTCTCCGTGCTCTTCGCCACGTGGTTCCTCGACCTGCTCGGGCTACCGTCGACGTTCCTCCACGATCTCGCGATCGCGCTTCTGTTCGTCGTCGCCGCGGCGCTGCTCATCCCTGAGATCGGCGTCGCGCTCGAGCGGCCTCTGATGCGCCTCACGCGCCGTCCGGGGGGCGATCTCGGCGGCGGTCTGCTGCTTGGCGCGAGCCTCGGCCTCGTGATGGTTCCCTGCGCGGGACCGGTGCTCGCAGCGATCTCGGTCGTCGCCGCGAGCCGCGACGTTGGGATCGAGACGCTTGCCCTCACGCTTGCCTACGCGATCGGGATCGCCGTGCCGCTGCTCGCTTTCGCCCTCGGCGGGCGCCAGGCGACGCATCTGACGTTCATCCGCACCCACGCGGTCGCCGTGCGGCGCGTGTTCGGAGCGATCATCGGCGCGACGGCGCTCGCGCTCGTGTTCCACGTCGACCGGCACTTCACGACGGCGGTGCCCGGCTACACGAAGGCCGTGCAGGACCACATCGAGGGCAGCGCATTGGCGAAACGCGAGCTGGCGAAGCTGACGGGCGCGAAGCACGGCCCCGGCACGAAGCAGACGAACACGCTCGCAGACCTCGGCCCCGCGCCGCCGTTCTCGCGGGTGACCGAGTGGCTGAACACGGCGGGCGGCAAGCCGCTCGCGCTCGAGGCACTCCGCGGCCATGTCGTGCTCGTCAACTTCTGGACGTACACGTGCGTCAACTGCCTGCGCGAGCTTCCCCACCTCGTGAGCTGGGACGCCGCGTATCGCAAGCGCGGGCTCGTCGTCGTCGGCGTCCACACGCCGGAGTTCGCGTTCGAGCACGACGTCGGGAACGTCCGCAGCGCCGTCTCCGACCTAGGCGTCCGCTACCCGGTGGCGATCGACGACGACTACGGCACGTGGAACGCCTACGCGAACCAGTACTGGCCAGCGACGTACCTCGTCGACAAGCGTGGGCGGGTGCGTTACGTCCACTTCGGCGAGAGCGAGTACGACCGGACGGAGAACGTGATCCGGACGCTCCTCGGGGTCGGATCGTCGCCGATGGCCGGCGCCGTCCCGGATCTGACGCCGACTCAACCGCAGACGCCCGAGACGTATCTCGGCTGGAGGCGGCTCTCCGCTGACTACGCCGGGTCTCCGATCGAGGAGGGGAAGCTGGCGCGCTACGTGTTCCCGCCGACGCTCGCGTTCAACGGATATGCATACGGCGGTCGGTGGCGCGTCGGGCCCGAGCAGATCCTCGCCGGGCGCAACGCGCGGATCCGGATGCACTTCGTCGCCTCGCTCACCCACCTCGTGCTCACGGGCCACGGGTCGGTCGACGTCCTCGTGGACGGAAAGCGGGTGCGGAGCGTGAAGGTGAACGGCGACCGGCTCTATACGTTGCTCGGGCACAACGACCCGCACGAAGGCCTGCTCGAGCTCCGGCTGACGCCAGGCATCGGCGCCTATGCCTTCACGTTCGGCTGATCTCGGCGAACCGGAAGCAGTCGACGACGTGGTCCTGCGCCATGCCCGTCGACTGCATCAGCGAGTAGCAGACGGTCGGGCCGACGAAGCGAAACCCACGCCGCTTGAGGTCCTTGCTCATCGCTCGTGACTCGGCGGTCTCGGCGGGAAGCTCGGGAAGCGTCCGCCAGGAGCCGACGATCGGCGCGCCACCGACGAAGCTCCAGAGATACGCGGCGAAGCTTCCGTCGGCCTCCTGCACGTCGAGCACGCAGCGCGCGTTCGAGACGGCGGACTCGACCTTGAGACGGTTCCGCACGATGCCTGAGTCGGCCAGCAGCCGCTCGATATGGCGGTCGCCGAAGCGTGCCACGACCGCTGGCTCGAACCCCTCGAACGCACGGCGGTAGCCCTCCCGCTTGTGGAGGATCGTCGCCCACGACAGCCCGGCCTGCGCTCCCTCGAGCACGAGCATCTCGTACAGATGGCGGTCGTCGTGGGAGGGCACACCCCACTCGCGGTCGTGATACTCGAGATAGAGCTCGTCGCCGGCCGGCGCCCACCCGCAGCGGAGCCGCGTGTCGGGCGGCGGGCTACTGCTCACGGGCGACATCGGGCGGCGTGTCGCCTTCCTCGCGCTCGCGCAGAAACCGCGTCAGCTCGGCCGCGAGCGAGTCGCCGCTCGGGATGTCCTCCTCTTCGATCATGTCCGCGCGCTGCTCGAGCTCGTCCACGTAGGCGACTGCCTCGTCGTCGGACGAGACCGCCTCGCTCACGTGGTTCGTGTAGCCGTCGACCATCGCCTCGAGCTCTGCCACGTCGATGGGCACGTCGAGAATCGACGAGAGGCGGGTGCACAGGGCGAGCGCCGCCCGCGGACTGGGCGCAAGCGAGACGTAGTGCGGCACCGCCGCCCACAGGCTGACCGAAGGCAACCGAGCCTCTCGGCATGCGTCGTGGAGCACCCCGACGATCCCCGTCGGGCCCTCGTAGCGCGAAGCCTGGAGCCCGAGGCGCTCGACGAGCTCGGGATCCGTGCCTGCGCCCGTGACCGGAGCGGGGCGCGTGTGCGGAACGTCCGCGAGCAGGGCGCCGAGCGTCACGACGAGCTCGACGCCGAGCTCCTGCGCCAGGTCGACGACGAGCGAGGTGAACGTCCGCCAGCGGAGGTTCGGCTCGTTGCCGAGCAGGACGATGGCGTCTCTCGTCCCACCAGTGCTGGCGTGGAGAAAAGCGTTCTCCGGCCACTCGATGCGGCGCGTGAGCCCCTCGACGAGAGAGACTCGTGGCCGCGTCGCCTGGAAGTCGAAGAACCCCTCCGGATCGATCTCGGCGAAGCGCTCGGCCTCCCACGTGCGCACGAGGTGCTCGACCGCGAGTGACGCGCCTTGTCCGCCGTCGTTCCAGCCACGGAACGCGACGATGAGAACGGGGTGCGAGAGGGAAGGCCGGTCGCCGACCGTGAGCTCGCTGGCCATTTGATCAGTCTACGCCGGACGGCCTTCAGGCCAGCTCGACGCCCGTTCCCTCGTCGACGCTTCCGACGCGCGCGACGAACAGGTCCGCGTCCCGGAAGGCCGCTTCGAGGACGGCGCCCCGCTCCGCCGGCACGGCGACGAGGAGGCCGCCCGACGTCTGCGGGTCCCAGGCGAGCGCGACAACCTCGTCGGGGACGCCGTCGATCGTGACCGCGTGGCCCGCGAACTCCCGGTTCCGGCCGTCGCCGCCCGTTCGCTCCCCGGCTTCTGCGACGTCGAGGGCGCCTACGAGCGCAGGCAGCCGCGTCGCATCGAACCGGATCCGGACTCCGCTCCGCGACGCCATCTCGTACGCGTGGCCGAGGAGCCCGAAGCCGGTGACGTCTGTAACCGCGTTCGGTAAGAAAGGCCGAACGGCGTCGGCAGCCTGGCCGTTCAGCTCGCGCATCGACCGAACCGCCTCTGCGAGCTGCTCGTCGCCTGCGAGCCCGCGCTTGTGCCCGTGGAGCACGAGCCCCGTGCCGAGCGGCTTCGTGAGGAAGAGCGCATCGCCGGGCCGTGCCGTGCTCTTGGCCCAGATCGCGTCTGGGTGCGCGGTGCCGACGACGGCGAGGCCGTACTTCGGCTCGGCGTCCCGGATCGTGTGCCCACCGGCGAGGAGCGCCCCCGCCGCGCGCACGCGCTCGTCTGCGCCGCGAAGCACGTCGCCGAGCAACTCGGTGGGCAGCTCTTCGGGGAAGGCGGCGATCGAGAGCGCGAGCAGCGGCGATCCGCCCATCGCGAACACGTCGTTGAGCGCGTTCGTCGCCGCGATGGCGCCGAAGTCCGCGGGGTCGTCGACGAGCGGGGGAAAGAAGTCGACGGTGAAGACGAGCGCACGGTCGTCGTCGAGGCGGTAGACGGCGGCGTCGTCGGCCGGGTCGAGCCCGACGAGGAGCTGGTCGGAATCGGCGGGCACGAACCCCGCAAGCAGCTCCTCGAGCCGCCCGGCCGCGTACTTCGCGGCGCAGCCTCCCGCCGTCACGAGCTCGCTCAGTCTCACGTCACCGCTCGTCATGCACGAACCCTACGCGTCGGCGAGAATGGCTCCGTGGCTCGCAGCGCGCTCGTCACCGGAGGGTCTCGGGGCATCGGCCTTGCGATCGCTCGCATGCTCGCCGATGACGGCTTCGAGCTGACCATCGCATCCCGGACGGCTGCCAACGTCGAGCAGACGGCCGCTGACATCGGCGCGCACGGCGTGGCCGCCGACGTCAGCAAGGAGGAGGATTGCGTTCGGCTCGTCGCCGAGCACGCGGAGCGCTACGGCGGCCTGGACGTGCTCGTCAACTCGGCGGGCATCGGCATCGGAGCCCGCGTCGAGGACCTGCAGGCGAAGCACGTCGATCTTCAGCTCGGCGTCAACCTCCGAGGCCTCGTCCTCGTCACGCGCGAGGCGATTCCGCTCCTGAAAGCGTCACGTGGCCACATCGTCAACCTGGCGTCGATCGCGGGCACGATGTCGACGCCCGGGCTGTCGATCTACGGCGCGACCAAGGCTGCGGTGATCTCGTTCACGCGCTCGCTCAACGACGAGCTCGACGCAGACGGCGTGCGCGCGACCGCACTCTGCCCCGGCTTCGTCGACACCGACATGGCGCAGTGGAGCGGCATCCCCGGCGACGAGATGATCCAGCCCGAGGACTGCGCCGAGGTCGTCCGCGCGCTGCTTGCGATGGGACCGAACGCCCGGGTGCCCCAGGTCGTGATCGAGCGCGTCGGCTCGTCGTCTCCCGTCCGCTCCTAGCGAACGAGGTAGCGGCTGACGGCAGCCCCGAGCTCGTCGGCGGAGACGGCGCCCTCGAACCGTTCCTTGATCCTGCCGTCAGGGCCGACGAGGAACACCCACGGCTCGGTCTGGAGCTTCCACTCCTTGACCCAGCGGTTGACGTTCGGCGGCTGGTTGTCCTGGTAGATCTCGACGTGAATGAAGCGGACGCCTGCGCGCGCCGAGGTGCCGGCGGACGTAGTCGACGACGTCAACGGTCGGGCCACACGTTCTGCTCGAGCAGAACGCGGGCGTCGCGAAAGCGACGACGAACGGCACGTGGGCCGCGAGCGAGTCGGCGACCGAGTAGCGCAGCAGCCCCTTGTCGGGCGGGTCGGCGGTCGTCAGCGCAGCGAAGTCACCGTTCGTCGATTCGATCGTCGGCGTGTTGGACGGAAACGCCTTCGACCCAACAGCCGGCGTCGTCGTGTGGTCTCTGACGTCGAGATCGGCTGCGCCTTGCACCTTCGCCCCCACAGGCTCGGCAACCATCACGTACTTGCCGGCGCGTGGGACTCGGAGCCGAGCCACGTAGATCTTCGAGACGCCGCCGAGCGCCTTCTCGGAGACCCCGGGCACGCCGATGTCTTCGCTGCGCGCGGTCGTCTCGAGAAACGGCTTGTCGTCGAGCGACTTCGCGACCCACACGTGCGCCGTGGGCCGCACGATCGACTTGCCGTGGCTGTCGATCGCGAGGAATGAGACGCGAATCGGTCCTTTAGCGAAGTCGGACGTGCCAAGCGAGAGGGCGAGGTCGGGGCCGGGACGCGCGAGAATGGCGCCCGCCGACCCCGCCGGAGCGCTTGACAGCTTTCCCTCTTTAGGGGTACCCCCGTTGGAGCCGCAGCCACCGACGAGGATCGCCGCGGCGGTTGCCGCGGCGCTCAGTGCGACTCCCCGACCCACTGGGCGAGTGTAGCCCGGGGTCGCGGGTCTACTTCCTGGCTACTAGTCGCCGCGGGGACCGTCGAAGAAGCCGAGACCTAGCTTCAGGCCAAGCGGAGCCGCCAGCGCCGCCAGAGAAAACCAATAGATCGCCTGCGCCTTGCTCACTGACGCTACCTCCTTTCCGTGGAGCTAGAAGCGGAAGTCCTGCAGCGTCTCGGCCGCCCGCCGGTAGAGCCGCGCTGCCTCGCGGTCGTCGCTGCGCCGTGCGGCGACGTCCCCGAGCGCAACCCATGCGGCTGCCCGGTGGCTGGTCGATGACAGCTGCTCGAACGAGCTATCGGCGGCGGCGAGCATTCCTTGAGCCTCGTCGAGCCGGCCTTGCTCGAGCAGCGCCTTGCCAAGCGTGAGTTGCGCCGTTCCGATCTCCGCGAGGAAGTCCGCGCGGTCGCCGAGCATCTCGAGCGCGCGCCGGGCCTGCGCCTCGGCGTCCTCCGAACGGCCCGTTCCGAGATAGATCTCGGCGAGGGAGCAGACGACGTGCGCGGCCTCCTCGTCGATTCCCTCGTCGAGGAGGACGCGAAGAGAGTCCTTGAGGTAGGCGATCGCGTCCTCGGGGCGGCCGAGGAGGTATGTCAGGCCGCCGAGGTTGTTCAGCAGTCGGCCGACGTTCTCGCGGTCGGCGAGCTCCTCGAAGTACGCTCGCGCGCGCTCGGCGTACGAACGTGCGAGCACCCAGTGCCCCTCGCGCTCGGCGATGAGGGACGCCTGGAAGTACACCTGGGCCG
The DNA here is from genome assembly GCA_963773055.1 of uncultured Actinomycetes bacterium. Classification (GTDB taxonomy): domain Bacteria; phylum Actinomycetota; class Thermoleophilia; order Gaiellales; family Gaiellaceae; genus PALSA-612. The sequence goes on from CAVYZL010000006.1 coordinate 1,911,853, forward strand.
CGGCGCGCTTGTCCGACAGCCGCTCGACGAGCTCGAGCGCCCGCTCGACGTCCTCGCGGGCGGCCTGCCAGTCGCGCTGACGGCGGTAGCAACGGGAGCGCCAGCGGAAGATCTGCGCGCGCAGGATGTCGCTCGGCAGCTCGGAGCGGTCGGCGAGCTCGAGCGCAGCATCGAAGAGCCCGAGCGCGGTCGTGATGCTCGACAGCTGGTAGCGACAGGCGCCGAGGCGGAAGAGGACGTCGGCCCGCTCGAGATCGGAGAAGCGCCCGTCCTCGGCGAGTGAGCGGGCAGCCTGGAGCAGCGCGGTCGCCTCCTTCAGCTCGCCATCCTGCATCCGAGCCCAGCCTTCGCCGGCGAGCGCGCGGAGCTCGAGCTCACGGGCGCCCGCGGCACGCGCTTCGAGCAGAACACGGGCGAACTCCGGGGCCGCCTCCACGTAGCGGTACTGCTCGTTCAGCGCCTCGGCCCGGGCCAGAGCGCCTTCCCAGCGGTCGCGCTCCGTCGACGAGATGCCCGTCAGCAGGAGCCCTCCGTCGACGCCGAGCCGCTCGGCAAGCCATTCGACCGTCTCGACGGTCGGACGCGTCTTCGAGCGCTCGATCTGGCTCACGTACTCCTTGGTGAACCGGCCGGCAGCGAGATCGGTCTGGGTGAGGCCGGCGGCCACCCGGAGCTTCCGGACGCGATCGCCGAGGACGGGCTCTGTTTCCGCCGAAGGCTCGGTCAGCGCCGGCTCCATCACGACGTCCCGTTCTCCCCTAGTGCCCGATTCCCTACCCACGATTCAGTGAATCAACTGTAGCGCAGATTGCTTCACTTTACTACTTGACAGTTTTGGACCGGTCCGTTAGGGTCGTCCCACCTTGCAGAGCTAGCCCGCAGCCAGCAACGCGAGGTACGCGCCACCAACAGCGCGACAGCCGAAACGCCCGGCCGGGCCGCAGGGTCGGGGTCGAGGAGGTCGCTGCAGAGGTGGCGAGGTGATCGGCGAGCCCCCGGTAGCCGCAGCCGGGGGTTTCGCGTCTCTAGGAGCCCGCTTCTACGCTGCGCCGGTCAGCCAGTGAACGCGCGCGGCGGAGACCGCCTCGATCTCCTCGTCACCGAGCAGGCCGCCGAAGCGCTCCTGGACGGAGCGCAGGAGACCGATACCGAGACCGATCCACGCCTCGGCCTCGACGTCACGGTCGTCGGCGACGCCTCCCGCCATCTGCGAGCGGCGGAGGACGTCGGCGACAAAGTCGTGCACCTCGCGGAGATGGCGGCGGAAGTGGCGCCGGATCTCGGCGTCCTCCGTCGCCTCGCTCAGCGCCTGGAGCCAGAGCTGGGTCGGCGCTAGCTTCCGACGGCGCAACGCGGCCATGCCCTTCGGTACCGCCAGCACCCATGCCGAGGGGTCGGGCTCGCGGCGAATCTCCTCCTCGACGGCCTCGCGGAGGCGCAGCCACATCTCGTCGAGGCACGCGAGAAAGAGCGCGCGCTTGGACGAGAAGTGGCGGTAGAGGACGGGCTCTGAAACGCCCGACTCCCGCGCGATCTCGGCCGTCGTCGCACCGCGGTAGCTGCGAGCGGAGAACACCCGCAGGGCGACCTCGACAATCGACGCCCGCCGGTCGCAGGCAGCAAGGCGCGGACGAACGGCGCTCATGCCGCGTGTGCCGCCTGCGCGACCGGCTCGTGGCGGTACTTGCGGACCGTCGCGACCGCGACGACCGCGCCGGCGAGGGCGATGCACGCTGCGACGTAGAGCGCGAGGTGGTAGCCGTCGACGAACTCGCCGACGCGTGCCGGACCGACCGTCGTCTCGTTGACCTGACTAGCGACCAGCGCGCCCATCACGGCGATGCCGAGCGACCCCCCGACCTGGCGCGACGAGTTGAGCACGGCCGATCCGACGCCGGCCTTGTCCACTGGCACGGAGCCCATCGCCGCTGCCGTCGTCGGCGTCATCGTCAGGGCCATGCCGAAGCCACCGACGAGCAGGCCGGGGAGGATGTTCCAGAAGTCGGAGTCGACGTCGAGCTGTGCGAAGAGGACGAGTGAGAGTGACACGAGCGTCATGCCGACGCCGATGAACCAGCGCGACCCGACCTGGTCGGAGAACTTGCCGGCCACCGGAGCGACGAGGATGATCAGGATCGTCATCGGCAGGAAGATGGCGCCCGTCTGGATCGCGGAGTATCCGAGGATGTTCTGCAGGAAGAGCGAGTTGAAGAAGAAGATCCCGAACATGGCGAGCGCGACCAGGAGCATGGCGAGGTTGGCGCCCGTGAAGGTCGAGTTCCTGAATAGGTCGAGGTCGAGCATCGGCAAGCGCGAGTGCCGCTCGATCAGCACGAACGCGATCAGTGACATGGCGGCGATGCCGAGGAGCGCGAGGATGCGCGGCGACGTCCAGCCGTACGTGTTCGACTCGATCAGCGCGTAGGTGAGCGTGAAGAGGCCGACCGCCGAGGTTACGAGCCCAGGAATGTCGAGACGCTGCTCGTGGGAGGTGTCGCGGCTCTCGTCGATCGCCCAGCGCGCGACGATGATCCCGAGAATGCCGACGGGGACGTTGACGAAGAAGATCCAGCTCCAGTCGAGCTTTTCCGCGATGAAGCCACCTGTGAGTGGGCCGATGGCGAGCGCCATCGCCGAGACGCCTGCCCAGATCCCGATTGCCATGCCGCGCTGCCGGGGCGGGAACGTCGCCGTGATGATCCCGAGCGTCGCTGGGTTCATGATCGCCGCGCCGATGCCTTGAGCCGCCCGGGCGCCGATGAGAAACCCCGCGTCGGGTGCGAGCCCGCACGCGAGCGAAGCGCCAGCGAACGTTGCGAGGCCGATGATGAACAGCCGCTTGCGGCCGAAGTAGTCGGCGAGCTTGCCCCCTGTGAGCATGAACGTGGCGAACGTGAGGGCATACGCGACGACCACCCACTCGAGCTCGCTCTGGCCCGCGTTCAACGACCGCTGGATCGACGGCAGCGCGACGTTCACGACGGTGTTGTCGAGCATGATCATGAATAGCCCGAACGAGACCGCCGCGAGCGTCCACCACTTGCGCGTCTCGGGGTCGAACAGGTGGGCGGCGATACGGGCTTTCATCAGGCTGGCCTCCAAGCTCGTTAGCAACCACTAACTTAGCAGACACTAGCTTCGAGGCGAAGGGACTAGGCTTGGCGCCGTGGCCGAGGTGGTCTGGACGCCCGACGACGAGACGCTTGCCGAGGCGAACGTCACGCGCCTCATGCGCCGGCACGGCTACGACGACTTCCACGCGTTCCTGGCCCGCTCGATCGAGGACCGGGACTGGTTCTGGCCGGCGGTGGTCGAGGATCTCGCCCTGGAGCTCGGCGAGCCGTGGCACACGGTCTGCGACGACTCGCGGGGGCCGGAATGGGCGACATGGTTCGTCGGCGCGAAGCTGAACATCGCGTCGAACTGCGTTCACCGCTGGGCGCGCGAACGTCCGAATGCGATCGCGGCGGTCTTCCGGGGCGAGGACGGCACGCGCCGCGAGCTGACATTCGCGGAGGAGTCGCAACAGGTGACGAAGCTCGCCGAGGCGCTCGTGCGGCTCGGCATCGAGCCAGGAGACCGCGTCGCGATCTATCTGCCGATGTCTCCGGAGGCCGCCGTGGCGTCCCACGCGTGCGCGCACGTCGGCGCCGTCCAGGTGCCCGTCTTCTCGGGCTTCGCAGCCCCCGCGGTGGCGCAACGGCTCCAGGACTCCGACGCGAAGGTCGCGATCACCGTCGAGAGGTCGTGGCGGCGCGGGCGGGAGGTGCAGATGCGCCAGACGCTGGAGGAGGCGCGCCGCGAGTCGCGGTCACTCGAGCATGTCGTCCTCGCGCCGTTCGACGAGCTGCTCGCGGACTGCCCGGGGACGCTCGAGCCGCTCGCGGTCGACTCGGAGCATCCGTACCTCCTCACCTACACGTCCGGTACGACCGGCAAGCCGAAGGGCGTCCTCCACGTTCAGGGCGGGTTCCTCATCTCGATCGCGCGCGAGGTCGGCTACCAGGCGGACGCGCGCCCGGGCGACGTGATCCATTTCGCGACCGACATGGGCTGGATCATGGGACCGTGGACGGTCGTCGGCGGCGGCGCGCTCGGCGCGACGATCGTCTACGCAGAGGGCGCGCCCGACTGGCCGAACGATCGCCTCTGGCGCCTCGTCGAGGAGGAGCGCGTGTCGATCCTCGGCTGCTCGCCGACATTGATTCGCGCGCTCCTGCCACACGGCGACCCGGTGCAGGATCTCTCGTCGCTGCGAGTCATCGTCACGACGGGCGAGCCGTGGAACCCTGACCCCTACCGCTGGTTGTTCGAGAGGGTCGGCGGCGGTCGCTGCCCGATCATCAACTGCTCGGGCGGGACGGAGGTCGGCGCCTGCTTTCTGTCGCCGACGCCCGCGACGCCGATCAAGGAGTGCTCGGTCGGCGGCCCGGCGCTCGGGATGGCGATGGACGTCGTCGACGACGAAGGGGAATCCCTCGTCGGGACGGGCAAGGTCGGCGAGCTCGTCTGCCGCCGCCCCTTCCCCGGCATGACGCGCGGCTTCTGGCGCGATCCCGAGCGCTTCGTCGAGACGTACTGGAGCCGCTTTCCCGGTGTCTGGACGCACGGCGACTGGGCGTCTGTCGATGCAGACGGATACTGGTTCCTCCACGGACGCTCCGACGACACGCTGAACATCGCCGGCAAACGGATCGGGCCGGCCGAGCTCGAGTCGGCGGCTGTCGCTCACGAGGCTGTGTCGGAGGCAGCCGCGGTCGGCGTGCCGCACGAGGTGAAGGGCGAGGTGGCCTGGGTGTTCTGTGTCCTCCGCCCCGACCGCGAGCCCTCCGACGAGCTCGCGACGGCCGTGCGCGCGACCGTCGCAGACGCGCTCGGCAAGGCGTTCGCCCCCGACCGAATCGTGTTCGTCGAGGCGCTGCCGAAGACCCGGTCGGCGAAGATCGTCCGCCGCGCGGTGCGGGCAACGGCGCTCGGGGAAGATCCGGGCGATCTGTCGTCGGTCGAGAACCCCGACGCGCTCGCCGCCATCGCAGCTAAGTTATAGACTGAGAGTCGAAAACCTATGCGGCTCGCGCTTGCCCAGATCGACTCCGTCGTCGGCGACCTCGACTCGAACCGCGATCGCATCGTGGCTCGGATCGGGGAGGCACGCGCCGCAGGCGCGGACCTCGTCGTCTTCCCCGAGCTCGCCGTGACCGGCTATCCCCCGGAGGACCTCCTGCTCCGGCAGGGGTTCCTGCGCGAAGCCGATCGAGCGCTCGCCGAGATCGCCGCGCAGGCCAACGGCATCGTCGCACTCGTCGGCGCGCCCCACGCCGAGGACGGCCGGCTGTACAACGCGTGCGCGATCTGCTCGAACGGCGCCGTCCAGGCCGTGTACCGCAAGCGCTTGCTCCCGAACTACGGCGTCTTCGACGAGGAGCGCTACTTCGAGCCCGGGCAGCAGACGGCCGTGCTCGACCTCGGCGGCGCCCGGCTCGGGCTGACCGTGTGCGAGGACCTCTGGGAGCCGGGCCCACCGGCGACGGACAGCGCCGCGGCCGGAGCGACGACGCTCGTCAACCTGTCGGCGTCGCCATTCCACGTGGCCAAGGACCGCGAGCGCGAAGCGATGTTCGCCGAGCGTGCACGCGCAAACGGCTGCGCGGTCGCCTTCTGCAATGCCGTCGGCGGGCAGGACGAGCTCGTCTTCGACGGGAACTCCTTCGTCTTGGGCGCTGACGGCGAGGTAGTCGCCCGCGCGCCCGGGTTCGAGGAGGCGCTGCTCGTCGTCGAGTGCGACGGCGCCGTTCCCGTTCGTGGCCCGATCTCGCCCCAGCTCGACGATCTCGAGCAGATGCGGCTCGCGCTCGAGCTCGGCCTGCGGGACTACGTGACGAAGAACGGGTTCTCGGAGGTCGTCGTCGGCATCTCCGGCGGCATCGACTCAGCGCTGACCGCTGGCCTCGCGGCAGAGGCGCTCGGCGCCGGCCGAGTTCACTGCGTGTCGATGCCGTCCCGGTTCTCGTCCGACGCGACGCGTTCCGACGCCGCTGCGGTCGCAAGCTCGCTCGGCGTCGACTTCCTCGAGATCCCGATCGACTCGATCGTGGCATCCGTCGAGGGCGCCCTCTCCCCCAGCTTCGCCGGCCTCGAGCGTGACGCGACCGAGGAGAACGTCCAGGCGCGCGTGCGCGGCACGTTGCTGATGGCGCTCTCGAACAAACACGGCTGGCTGCTCGTCGCGACGGGGAACAAGTCGGAGCTCTCCGTCGGCTACGCGACGCTCTACGGAGACATGGCCGGAGGTTTCGCGCTCCTCAAGGACGTCTACAAGACGGATGTGTGGAGGCTGTCTCGGCACATGAACGAGCACGCGGGGCGGGAGCTGATCCCGGCTAGCGTGATCGACCGGCCCCCGAGCGCCGAGCTGGCGCCGGGCCAGCTCGACGAGGACTCGCTGCCGCGCTATGCGGAGCTCGACCCGGTGCTCGAGGCGTACGTCGAGCACGACCGCTCCCGCGACGAGCTGCTCGCGGACGGCTTCGACGCTGCGGTCGTGGCGCGCGTCGTCGCGCTCGTCGACCGCGCGGAGTACAAGCGGCGGCAGGCGCCGCCGGGCGTCAAGCTCCGGCCGAAGGCGTTCGGTCGCGACCGCCGCACGCCGATCACCAACCGCTGGCGCGACTAGCGCACCGAGTTCGTCAACGACCTGCGTCGACGGGCGCACGGGGCGGTCCGTCGGCAAGGAGCGATGCGAACAGCTCGGGCAGCCGGCGCGGAGTGATCTCGTCCGTCATGTTCACCAGCTCGTCGAGCGTCCACCAGCGGTGCTCCTCCATGCCCTCCTCCGAGAGATCGACCTCTGGCGCCACGTCGTGCGACTCGACGCGAACGAGATAGAACCGCTCGACCTGCTCGTTGACGCCGCGCCAGATGAACTTGTCGGTGCGCTCCCAGATGCACGGCCCGAGCGCGACGTCGTGGAGACCCACCTCCTCGCCAAGCTCCCGGCGCATCGCCTCCTCCTCGGACTCCCCTGCCTCGATGCCCCCGCCAGGCGTCGCCCAGAAGCTCACTCCACCCGGGCTGACGAAGCGATAGAGCAGGAGGCGATCGCGCGCGTCGACTACCGCGGCGCGGACGGCGTAGCGCGGCGCCGGCTCGAGCATCTGGCCTAGCGCGGAGAACCAGCGCAGCCGCTCGTCGTACGGCACGGCCGCGTTGGCCGGCGACGTCGACGGCAGCACGTAGAGGAGCGTGCTCGGAAACCGGCGCTCCTGGAGGCCCAGCTCGGGTCGCTCGCGGAACGTTCCCTCGTACGCCGCCTTGCCGACGAAGGCGATGAGGAGCGGCTCGAGCTCGTTGGCCAGCTGCTCGAGCCGCTCGGCCGTTCCCTCGTAGTCCGCCCGGCGAAGGTCGCTCGAGCCGCGCGTCGTCCGCCGCGCGGCGTTCGTCAGCCCGAGCCCGTAGTCGAGCAGGCTGAACTGGTCCTCGGGGGCCAGTTGCCGCGGCGTGAAGCCGGCGTCGTGGAGCAGGCGCCAGAAGTCGTTTCGCGGGTTCGCGAACGCTGCTCCGGCCGCCGCCGAGGCGCGACCCGGGTTGATGCCGCAGAAGACGGCCTCGAGGCCTGGCCCGAGGATGTCGGGAACCGCGCTCAGCGGAAGCCGTGCCGCCGGCGGCACGTCACCGGCTGCGCGGTGCGACAGGAGGGGGGCAGGCAGCTCGTGGAGCCGAAGGGCAGGCAGCCGGTGCGAAGCCTGATCGCGTGCAGCGGTGAGCGGCCGGACGGCTGCCCGGCTCTCGCGCGAACGCGAACGCAGGCCTTTCTCGTCATCACGCCGCCTCCTCGATCTCCGCCCCCTCGTCGCGAAGCTCCATCCGCGCGAGGAATCCCTGCCGTACGTCTTCGGCCGAGACGGAGGGCCAGGGGGCGGGCCGTCCGAAGGGGCCGAGCACGGTCACGAGCGGGTTGCGCTCGCCATATAGGCGGTCGTAGCACTCCCGCTCCGACAACGGCCGTAGCCGCTCCTCCATGCCGGGCCACGGTATCCCCCGGACCGGACGACGCCGCAGGGATGCGCGGTAGGTTTCGCGCAGTGGCGACGACGACGTTCGACATCGAGGCTGTGCGGCGGCGGTTCAGCGCGCTCGACCGCGATCTCGTGCTCTTCGACGGACCTGGTGGCACGCAGGTTCCGGACGAGGTCGGCGCCGCCGTCGTCGAGTTCTACCGCACCTCGAACGCCAATCTCGGCGGCGCGTTCGAGACGAGCCGACGCGCCGTCGCGCTCGTAGACGAGGCGCGCGCAACCGCCGGGCGGTTCCTCGGCTGCACGGCAGACGAGGTCACGTTCGGCGCGAACATGACATCGCTCTCCTTCGCTCTTTCACGGACGGCGGCACGCAAGCTCGAGGCAGGCGACGAGATCGTCGTCACCGGGCTCGACCACGACGGAAACGTCGCGCCGTGGCTCGAGCTGGCGCACGACCTCGGCCTCGAGGTGCGCTTCGCGGAGATCACGGACGACTGCGACGTCGACCTCGCGAGCCTCGAGAGCCTGCTCTCGAGGCGGACGTGCGTCGTCGCGTTCCCCATCGCCTCGAACGCCGTCGGCACCCTGACGGACGTCCCGCGGATCGTCGAGCTCGCGCACTCGGTGGGCGCGCTCGCCTGGGCGGACGCCGTCCACTCCGCGCCGCACCTGCCGACGGACGTCGCCGCCTGGGACGTGGACGTCCTTCTCTGCTCGCCGTACAAGTTCTGCGGGCCTCACCTCGGGATCGCCTACGTGAGACGCGAGGTCGCCGAGCGCTGGCGCCCGTACAAGGTGCGCCCGCAGTCCGACGAGCCGCTCGGCCACAGGTTCGAGACCGGGACGCAGCCCTTCGAGCTGCTCGCCGGCTTCGTCGCCGCCGTCGAGTACCTGGAGTCGCTCGGCTGGGAAGGGATCCAGGCCCACGAGCAGGCGCTCGGCGAGCGCTTCCTTGCGGCGCTGCCCGACTCGGTGACGCTGTATGGGAAGCCGACGATGGACGGGCGCGTGCCGACGTTCGCCTTCACCGTCGACGGCACGCCCCCGGACGAGGTCGCGGCCAGGCTCGGCGAGCAGGGCATCGCCGCCTGGGCCGGGAACTACTACGCGCTCGAGGTGATTCGTCGGCTCGGTCTCGAGGAGGCAGGCGGCACGGTCCGCGTGGGGTTCCTCCACTACAACACGGAAGGCGAGGTCGACCGGCTGCTCGAGGCCCTAGCAGCGCTGTGACAGAGGGCGTTCCCGATCCCGTCGAGCTGCTTCGCGACCTGCTCCGCTTCGACACGACGAACCCGCCTGGGAACGAGGCCGCGTGCGTCGAGCACGTGCGGCAGCTGCTCGCGGGCGTCGGCATCGAGAGCGAGCTGCATGCGCTGGACGAGGCGCGACCGAACCTCGTCGCACGCCTCGACGGGAAGAACGGTGGCGCGCCGCTCCTTCTCTACGGCCATGTCGACGTCGTCCCGACGGCCGGCCAGCAGTGGACGCATCCACCGTTCGACGCCGAGCTCATCGACGGCGTCGTCTGGGGACGCGGCGCGCTCGACATGAAGTCGGGCGTCGCGATGATGATCACCGCCTTCGTGCGGGCGAAGGTCGAGGGCCGCGTGCCGCCCGGCGGCGCAGTCCTCTGTGTGCTCGCCGACGAGGAGCACGGCGGCGACTTCGGCGCGAAGTTCCTGGCTGAGGAGCGCTCGGAGGCCTCGGCGGCGCAAGTCATGCGCTCGGCGAGGTCGGTGGAATCAGCTACGAGGTTGCCGGGAGACGGTTCTACCCGATTCAGGTCGCCGAGAAGCGCATGTGCCAGCTGAAGGCCACCGTCCGCGGGCCTGGCGGCCACGCGGCGCGGCCGACCGCGGCGGGGCACGATGGCACGGCTCGGCCGCATGCTGCGCGACCTCGATCGCCGCCGGACCCCGTTGCACGTGACGCCGGTCGCCCGCAGCATGATCGAGTCGATGGCGGCGGCCCTCCCGCGAGCCAATGGTCCGTGCTGCGCCGGCTGCTTGACCCCCGGACGTTCGGCGGCGCACTGCGGCTGCTCGGCGAGCCGGTCCGCGTCCTTGAAGGCGCGCTGCGCAACACCGCCAACGCCACGATCGTGCGCGGAGGGACAGCCGTGAATGTCATTCCGAGCGACGATCGAGGTCGAGATCGACGGCCGGCTCCTGCCCGGCTTCCGTCCGGACGACCTGCTCGATGAGCTCCGCGCCATCGTCGGTGACGACGTCGAGCTCGAAGTCATGCGCCACGACGAGGGGCCGGCGGACGCTGACATGTCCTTTTTCGACGAGCTGGCGGGGGTGCTGCGCGAGCTCGATCCCGACGGTGTGCCGATCCCGATGCTTCTGCCGGCCGTCACCGATGCGCGCCACCTGTCGCCGCTCGGCATCCAGACCTACGGCTTCCTGCCGCTCAAGTTTCCCTCCGACTTCCCCGTCACGGCACTCGCGCACGCCGCCGATGAGCGCGTGCCGGCCGATGCGGTGCGCTTCGGTGCCGAGGCGGTCTTCCGGGCGCTCGAGCGCTACCCGGGATGAGGATCCTCGTTCTCGGCGGGACGCGCTTCCTCGGGCGCGCGATCGTCGACGCCGTGGTCGAGCAGGGGCACGAGCCGACGCTGTTCAACCGCGGCCGGACGAACGCCGAGCTCTATCCGGACGTCGAGAAGCTGCGCGGCGATCGCCGGGCGGATCTCGGTGCGCTCGAGGGCCGCGAGTGGGACGTGGTCGTCGACGTCGCGGCGTACTTGCCCGACGAGGCGCGGCGGTCGGTCGACGCGCTCCGCAGCAGTGTCGGTCGCTATGCGTTCATCTCGACGGTCTCGGTCTATGCGGACCAGAGCGTGCCGCCGGTCGAAGGCGCCGCCGTCAGCACGCTCGCGCCGGGCGACGAGGCGGACGAGAGCCCGGAGACCTACGGGGCGCGGAAGGCAGCCTGCGAGCGGATCGTCGAGGACGCGTTCGGGGAGGCGAGCCTGATCGTCCGGCCTGGATTGATCGTCGGCCCCTGGGACCCGACCGGGCGCTTCACGTACTGGCCGCACCGCGTCGCTCGCGGCGGCGAGGTGCTCGCCCCGGGTGCCCCGGACGATCCGGTGCAGTTCATCGATGTTCGCGACCTCGCCAACTGGATCATGCGCGCAGCGACGTCAGGGCTCTCCGGCACGTACAACGCGACCGGCGAGACGATGCAGTTCGGCGACCTGCTCGAGGAGTGCCGACGAGCGACGGGGAGCGACGCGAGCTTCACCTGGGTGGCGAGCGAGGTGTTGCTCGCCGAGGGCGTCGAAGAGTGGATGGGTGTCCCGCTCTGGATCGCGACCGACGGTTGGCAGGCGGCGAACCGCGTCGTCGTCGACCGTGCCCTCGCAGCGGGGGTGACGTTCCGTCCGCTCGGCGAGACGGTGCTCGGCGCACTTCGCCAGGCGAAGCCGGTCGACGGCGTCGGTCTCACGCCCGAGCGTGAGCGCGAGCTGCTCGCGCTCGCCTGAGCGCCCGAGACCACCCGCGACGAAGACCACTCCGGAAAGGGCGGCGCCGACTCTCATCGAGCGAGAGTACCGCTCGGCGATGGCGACTCTCTAGTCGAGAGACGTCTTCGCCGCTGCGGCCGCTGCGGCCCAGCGCTCGTCGTGGCGACGGATGCGGTCGGGGTCGGCGCCGCGGTGCTCCGCGAGGTCGACGGTCAGGAGCTGGAACTGCACGATGTCGACGACCGGATGGCGGGTCGGCACGAGCGTCACGTCGGCGCCGAGCTGCTCGAGAGCCGCGGCGGCGGCATGAGCCCGGTCCGCGGCGCGGCCCTGACCCTCGAGCACGAATGCCCGCACGGACTCGTCGACGGCCGCGAGGTAGCCGTGCAGGAGCTGCTCCGTCTCGTACGGCTCGGCCGCGACGTAAGCCCCTTCGCGGAGCTTCAAGACCGCCTCCTGGGCCGTCGGCCAGTCGCGCCCGGCGCCTGCGACGAGCCAGCGCTCGTGGTCGGAGACGGGCAGGCGAGGCCCCGCGAGGACGCCCTCGACGGCGTCCGGAAGCCACGCGACGTCCTCGCCCTGCAGCGCCGCCAGGCATGCAACGCGCAGCCGTGTAGCTCGCGGTGTGGCACCAGCTCTCCTCGACCTGAGGCGTGCAGACGACGACCTCGTCGCACGCGTCGGCGAGCGGGCTCTCGGCCGCCCCGGTGACGAGCCAGGTCTCCCCCGGCCACGCCTGAACCGCCTCGAGCGTGAGGATCGTCTTCCCCTCGTGGCTCACGCAGACGAGCACGTCGGCGTCCCGCTGCGGCCGCAACACGAGCTCGAGCGCCTGCACGGCGTCCCCGCCCGTCTGCGCAGCGTGGAACGACGTCCCGCACCCCGTGAACAGCACGCGGCCCTCCGGCAGACGCCGGTCGGTCGGCACCTGACGCAGCCACTCGGGCTGCGCGGCGATCGCCGCGCGGGTCAGCTCACCGTTCGCCATCACCGCGTCTATACCATCTCGCCGCGTGAGCACGTACGAACGACACGTCCTCCCGAACGGCCTCCGCATCGTGACGGCGCCGATGCCGCAGGCGCAGTCCGTCTCGTGCTTCGTGATGCTCGCGGCCGGCTCGCGCTACGAGACCGCCGAGTCGAACGGCATCGCGCACTTCGCGGAGCACATGTTCTTCAAGGGGACGGAGAAGCGGCCGACGGCGCGCGACATCTCGGCCGAGATCGACGCGATCGGCGGTGAGTTCAACGCCTTCACGGGCAAGGAGATCACGGGCTACTACGTCCGCTGCGCCGGCGAGAGCCGCGATATCGCCCTCGACGTGCTCGTGGACATGCTCCGCCACTCCCGCTTCGACGCCGAGGAGATCGACCGCGAGAAGGGCGTGATCATCGAAGAGATGAACATGTACTTCGACACGCCGCGCGACTACATCTCCGGCGTGTACGACGACCTCGTCTGGGGCGATCACCCGCTCGGGTGGGACATCCTCGGCCGCAAGGAGACGATCCACGCCGCGACGCGCGAGACGTTCATCTCGTATCTCGACCGCTGGTACACGGCCGACCGCATGGTGGTCGGCGTCGCAGGAGCGATCGGGGAGGGCCTCCTAGAGCGGCTCGCCGAGCTGCTCGGCGACGTCCCGGCCGGCGAGCGCGGATCGCCTGAGCCTCTGAACGGGACGCCCAGCGGCCGCGCGAGGCTCTTCACGAAGCAGTCCGACCAGGCGCATCTCTGCCTCGGCGTCCGCACGCACGAGGTCGACCACCCAGACCGCTACGTCGTCGACGTGCTCCGCGTCGTGCTCGGCGGCGGCATGTCCTCGCGCCTCTTCACAGAGGTGCGAGAGCGGCGCGGGCTTGCCTACTACGTGCTCGCGATGATCCAGGGTTACCGGGACACGGGCTCGCTGTTCGCCCAGGCCGGCGTCGACGTGAAGCGCGTCGACGAGGCGATCGAGACAATCGTCGGCGAGTTCCGCAAGATCGCCGAGGAGCCCGTGCCGGCGGACGAGCTCGGGAAGGCGAAGGCGTACGCGAAGGGACGCTTCGTCCTATCGCTCGAGTCGCCGCAGGGGGTGAACATGTTCGGGTTGCGCCGCGAGGTGCTCGAGGACGCCCACCCGGACCCGACAGAGGTGCTCGCCGGCGTCGACGCCGTCACCGCTGAGGATGTCCAGCGCGTGGCGCAGGAGCTGATCACGGACGAGGGGCTGCGGCTCGCGGTGATCGGCCCGTTCGACGACGCCGAGCGCTTCGAGAAGCTCCTCCCCTGATCACGGGACCGCCGCACCACCTCTCGCCTCCGGTTCTTAGCGCGCCCGCGCCGTACGAGGTCTCGTTCGGCCACGTCGCCGGGACAGCGCCTCCGGGCACGCGCCGGATCGCGGTGCGCGTGAACGGGAAGCTCGTCGCCGTCCGCCATCCCTCGAAGCGGCGTTTCGACCTCTGGGTCTCGATCCCCGGACACGACTCGACGATCCGCGTGACGGCGACGGCGAAGCGCGGACTCCAGTCCCATCGCGTCCGTCTCGAACGTGTTCGGCCTCCCGGGTGCCGCGCGGCCGCGCGGCACGCTCGGCCACCTCGATCCAGGACTCGCACGCCGCATCGTGCCGCTCGTCCGCGCGTTCTCCGGCGCATCCGCCGTCTACGTCCGCGACCTGACCACGGGAGCCGGCGCCGCGTGGAATGCGCGTGCCGAGTTCCCCGCCGCGTCGACCCTGAAGCTCGCGATCGCGGTCGAGACGCTCCGGTCGCTCCACGGGAAGCCCGCGCCGGGCTCATACGCAGACAGCCTGCTGCACCGCGCGCTCATCTACTCGGACAACGGCGCGGCAAACGACCTGGAGGTCCTCTACGCGGGCTCGACGAGCGGCGGCAGCGTCCGCGTGAACGCGCTGATGCGAAACCTCGGCCTCGTCGACACGGAGATGTACGGGGGCTACGAGCGCGGGACGGCATCCGTGCCGATTCCGGCACGCGTGGACGAGCAGCCGTACTACGGGATCGGCAAGCACACGAGCGCCTACGACCTCGCGCAGCTCTTCGGCTTCGTCCACCTGGCGACGGCGGGCAAGGGGCCGCTCGCGAAGCGCTACGGCTCCGCCTTCACGCCCTCGGATGCCCGCTATCTCCTCTATCTGCTCGCGCACTCCGCGACCACGGCAAGCTCGACCGCTTCGTAGCGGGGCACGGCGCCTGGGTCATGCACAAGGCCGGCTGGATCACGAGCGCGCGGCACGACGCAGGGCTTGTCTACTGGCGCGGCGGCGTGTTCGCCGTCAGCGTGATGACGTACGGGGCTGGCGTGGGCGACGGCGTCGGATGTCCTCGCCGGCCGCGTCGCCCGAAGAACGCTCACGCGACTGTCAGCCGCGGCTGACCGATCGCGGCGGAGTCGCTACGAAATCCGCTTCACGCCGCTCGCATCCGCACGCATGACGTGTATGGCGTAGACCTTGTCGTAGCGGGCGAATGCGATCCTCTTCCCGCGCGGAGACCATCTCGGCGACCGCTCGAAGGCGAGGTTCGCTGTCAGTGCCTTCAGGCGTCTACCGTTCGCGTCCATCGTGTAGAGGTCCGGGTCCCGATCGGCTCGCGGGCCTGAAGCGCGGTTGCTGACGAAGACGATCAGCCCGTTGCGGCCGGGGAACAAAGCGTCCGCGCAGGGCACCGCCACAGCGACGACCACTGCAATGGCCAGGCCAAGGGTCAGCCGCAGCAAGTCATCCCCGAACCGCCGAAGTTGCGTCCGAATTCGAGCGACCGTCCGGCGACCCCGCCCGATCTTGATCGTCGCCGATGTGGTTTGTCAGCTGGCGCACGCCCGTCTGCACGCATGAGAAAGATCTCGCGGCAGCCTATGCCTCAACCGTTAGTGCCGTATTGGCAACGCGTAAGCGTTACTCGTCTGCGGGCTGCTGTGCTGCCTGCTCGGCGATCTCCGCCACGACCGCCGGGTCGGCGAGCGTCGTCGTGTCGCCCAGGGGGCGGTGCTCGGCCACGTCGCGCAGCAGCCGTCGCATGATCTTCCCCGAGCGCGTCTTCGGGAGCTCGGGCGTGAAGAGGATGTTCGCTGGCTTCGCGATCGGGCCGATCACCTTGGCCACGTGGTCTCGGAGCTCGTCGAGCATCTCGACCGAGCCGCCGTGGCTCCCCTTCAGCGTCACGAAGGCGACGATCGCCTGCCCGGTCAGCGCGTCTTTGCGGCCGCAGACAGCGGCTTCGGCCACGGCGTGGTGGTCGACGAGCGCGCTCTCGACCTCGATCGTCGAGATCCGGTGACCGGAGACGTTCATCACGTCGTCGACGCGGCCGAGCAGCCAGAAGTCGCCGTCATTGTCGATGCGCGCTCCGTCCCCCGCGAAGTAGACGCCCGGGTACCGGCTCCAGTACGTCTCGACGTAGCGGTCGTGATCCTTGTAGATGCCGCGCAGCATCGCCGGCCACGGCCGCCGCAGCACGAGATAGCCACCGCCGCCGGGCCCGACCTCGTTTCCGGCGTCGTCGAAGACGGCGGCGTCGACGCTCGGGAACGGGCGCGTCGCCGAGCCCGGCTTCGTCGTCGTGATCCCCGGCAGCGGCGTGATCATGATCATGCCCGTCTCCGTCTGCCACCAGGTGTCGACGATCGGGCAGCGGCTGCCCCCGATGTGCTCGTGGTACCACATCCAGGCCTCGGGGTTGATCGGCTCGCCGACCGACCCGAGCAGCCGCAAAGAGGAGAGGTCGTGCTTCTGCGCGTGCTCCGGCCCCCACTTCATGTGCGCGCGGATCGCGGTCGGCGCGGTGTACAGGATCGTCACGCCGTAGCGTTCGACGATCGCCCACCAGCGGTCGCGGTCCGGGAAGTCCGGCGTGCCCTCGTAGAGAACGCTCGAGGCGCCGTTGCAGAGCGGCCCGTAGACGATGTAGCTGTGCCCCGTCACCCAGCCGATGTCGGCCGCGCACCAGTAGACGTCCGCGTCGGGCTTGAGGTCGAAGATCTCGTGATGCGTCGCCGCCACGCCGACGAGGTAGCCGCCCGTCGTATGGACGATCCCCTTCGGCTTCGCGGTCGTCCCGCTCGTGTACAGGAGATAGAGGAGATCCTCCGAGTCCATCGGCTCGCACGGACAGCTTGTGGGATCGCTCGGCTGGTCGTCGACCAGCTCGGTCCACGACACGTCGCGGCCCTCGGTCATCGACACGTCGCCCATCGTCCGCTGCGCGACGATCACCTTCCGTACCGCCGGACAGTGCTCGAGCGCCTCGTCGACGTTCGCCTTCAGGGGCACGCGCTGTCCGCGCCGCCAGCCCTCGTCCTGCGTGATCACGACCTCGCACTCCATGTCCGTCAGCCGGCCCGAGAGCGCGTCGGCCGAGAAGCCGCCGAAGACGACCGTGTGCGGCGCGCCGAGCCGCGCGCACGCGAGCATCGCGACGGGAAGGCTCGGCACCATGCCCATGTAGATGCCGACGGGCGTCCCCTTGCCGACGCCGAGCGCCTTCAGGCCGTTCGCGACGCGGACGACCTCATCGAGGAGCGCCTGATAGGTGATCGGCTCGCGGTCGTCCTCCGGCTCGCCCTCGAAGTGGAACGCGACCCGGTCGCCACGCCCGTCCTCGACGTGCCGGTCGACGCAGTTGAAACAGACGTTGAGCGTGCCGCCGAGGAACCACTTGGCGTACGGCGCCTCCCACTCGAGCACCGTCTCGAAGTCGCGGAACCACGTAACGCGCTCGCGCGCCGCCTGCGCCCAGAACTCCTCGAGCGGGACGTCGTAGATCTCCGGCTGCGCGTTCGCCTGCGCCCCGAACGCCGGATCCGGCGGATAGCGCCGGTCCTCCTCGAACAGGGTTTCGATCGCTTCGGCCATCAGGGGACCAGGTCGTACGGGTAGTCGGTGAGGTTCTCGTAGCCGTCCTCTGTGACGACCAGGAGATCCTCGAGGCGGCACCCGCCGAAGCCAGGCCGGTAGAGGCCGGGCTCGACGGTGACGACGTCTCCTGCGACGAGCGGCGCACCCGGCGCGATGCCCATGCCGGGATCCTCGTGCACCTCGAGCCCCACACCGTGACCGAGGCCGTGAAAGAACCCCTCCTCGAGCGTCTCGCCCATGTCTTTGGTGAGCAGCGTCTTGTAGCCGCTCGCCGCGAACAGCTCGCAGGTCGCGGTGAAGAGAGCGTTGCCCGAGGCGCCGGCGCGGATGGAGGCGATCGCCTCGTCGAGGGCCTGCTTGACCAGCCGGTGGTACTCGACGAGCTCCTCGGGCGGCTCGCCGACGCAGTAGGTCCGCGTCATGTCGGCGTGACAGCCGGTCTCTCGATCCTTCGGCCAGAGGTCGATGACGATCGGCTCTCCGGGCGCGATCGGCCCAGAGCCCATCTCGTGGCCGACAGCGCTCTGGCCGCCGTGGGAGACGATCATCTCGTCGGCGACGCAGCCGTGCGCCGTGAAGACGTCGCCGATCTCCTGCTTGATCCGCTCGACGGTGAGCGGCTCTGCGCCGAGCACGAGCACGTCGCCGCTCGCGTCGGCGTTCCGGAGAAGCTCGCGCGCCCGGTCCATCGCCGCCTCGGCCGCGCGCTGCGCCCGGCGGATCCCTTCCAGCTGAACGTCCGTCTTCACGCGCCGCCGCGCCGAGAACTGCTCGCGATCGGTAGCCAGCCGGATGCCGGCGCCGCGGAGATGGTCGGCGAGCTCGATCGGGAAGAGCGGCGGCACCACTGCCTCCTCGATCCCGACCGACCGGCACGCCCGTTCGGCCACGTGGAGATAGAGCTCGTCGCGGGGCACGCCCTCGGCGAGGAGCTCCTCCCAGCCGAGCTGGTCCCACGAGAGGACGTCGAGCCCCGTTCCGCGCACACGCGGCACCTCGAGCGAGTGGATCGCGACCGCGCGGCGGCCGTTCCGCTCGAGGTAGAGGAACGGGTCGGGAATGGGAACGGCGACCTCGTGGCGGAGCTCGGGCGAGCGCAGCGTGTCTCCGAAGATCAGGACGTCGGGCACGGGCGGCATCGTACTCCGTTCGCGGCGGCCGCCTTCCCCCGCATGAATAGACTCAGGCGGGGTGAAGGAAGCGGTCGATCGCGCGCTCGAGCTGTCGAGCCACTGGGACGGCGAGCTCGCGCGTGAGCTTCCCGACGGTGCCGAGATCTTCGATGCGCACACGCACGTCGGTGACGACATCGACGGCATGCGCGGGTGCGGGGACGATCTCGTCGCGATCATGGATCGCTACGGGATCTCAGGCGCCTTCACGTTCTGCATGGACGAGCCCGACCGCCACCCGGGTTTCACGGCGGCGAACGATCGCACGCGGGCAACGGCCGCCGAGTTCCCCGAGCGGCTGATCCCCTTCGTCCGGCTCGACCTGGCAGAGCAACCGATCGAGGAGGCCGAGCGCTCGCTCGACGCCGGCGCGCGCGGGATCAAGCTCCACCCTCGCGCCCAGGGCTTCCTGCTCACCGACGACCGCCTCGAGCCGGTGTTCGCGCTCGCCGCGGAGCGGCACGTGCCGATCCTGATCCACGGCGGACGCGGGTTGCCGCCGATCGCCAAGGGCCTCGGCAGGCTCGTGGAGCGCCATCCCGGCGTCGAGCTGATCATCGCCCACGCTGGGATCGCCGACATGGCCGGGCTCGCCGAGGTGTTCGACGGCCGGGCCGGCGTCTTCTTCGACACGTCAGCCTGGAGCCCGATCGACCTGCTCGACTTCCATCGCCAGGTCTCGCCGGAGCAGGTCGTCTATGCGTCCGACTACCCGTACGGACAGCAGCCGAGCTCGCTCCTGATCGCGCTCCGCACCGCGCGGCAATCGGGGTACTCGGACGACCAGCTCCGGGACATGCTGGCCGGAAACGCGCAGCGGATCGCGAACGGCGAGGCGCCGCTCGAGCCGACCGGGCCGGTCGGCAGCGACACGTTCTCCCAGCCGATGATCTTCGCGCGCATCCACGGCTATCTCTCGATGGCGACGCCGCTCCTCTGGATGCGCCAGCCCGACACGTTCGGCGTCCTCGGCCTCGCCCTCAACGCCTGCGGCGAGCGAAATGGGGCCGCGGACAAGCTCGAGCTCGAGCAGATCCGCGAGCTGATCGCCTGCGCGCGGGATCTCTGGCAGGCGCTGCCCGAGATCGAGGACGACCGGGCGCGCGTCGAGGCCACACGGCTCACGTTCCGCATGCTCCACGTCGCGGACATCGTCTCGGTGACTCCCGGTGCCTGACGTCACGCTCACGGTCAACGGCGAGGAGCGCACGCTCGACGTCGACGGGCGCACGCTGCTCGTCCACGCGCTCCGCGACGGGCTCGGGCTGACCGGCGCGCACATCGGCTGCGACACGAGCCAGTGCGGCGCGTGCACGGTGCTCGTCGACGGCCGCGCCGTGAAGAGCTGCACGATGCTCGCGCTCCAGGCCGCAGGCGCGGAGGTGACAACGATCGAAGGGCTGTCGGAGAATGGCGAGCTCCATCCCGTCCAGCAGGCGTTCGTCGAGCATCACGGGCTCCAGTGCGGCTTCTGCACGCCAGGAATGATCCTCTCGACCGTCGACCTGCTCTCGCGCATTCCCGATCCCGACGACGACGCGATCCGCCGGGCGCTGCGCGGCAACGTGTGCCGCTGCACGGGCTATCACTCGATCGTCGACTCCGTGCGCGCGGCTTCCGCTTCATGATCCCCGCATCGGTCGACTACGTCCGCGCGACGTCGTTCGACGACGCGCTCGCAGCGCTCGAAACGGAGGACGCGAAGGTGCTCGCAGGCGGCCAGTCGCTGCTGCCGGCGATGAAGCTCAGGCTCGCGCGGCCAGCGCTGCTTGTCGATGTCGGCGGGCTCGGCCTCGACAGGGTCGGCACCGAGAACGGAGCGCTCGCGATCGGGGCGCTCGCGACCTGGAGATCGCTCGAGGAGCATGCGGCATTCGCGCGGCCCGCGCTGACCGCGATCTCGGAGTGCGCGTCGGAGATCGGCGACCTTCAGGTTCGCAACGTCGGCACGATCGGCGGCGCGCTGGCGCACGCCGACCCGGCCGCCGACATGCCTGCCGTCATGCTCGCGCTCGGCGCGACGCTCACGGTGCGGTCGCGCGACGGTTCGCGCGAGCTGCCGGCCGCCGATCTATTCACCGGCCCCTTCACGACGACACTCGCCGCCGCCGAGCTGATCACCGAGATCCGTGTTCCGCTGCCCGCGCCGGGATCGGGCTCGGCATATGTCGCCGTCGAGCATCCAGCATCGGGTTTTGCGCTCGCCGGCGCAGCCGTCGCCGTCGCGGCCGACGGCAGCCGCCGCGTCGGGCTGACAGGAGTCGGCGCCTCGCCGTTCCTCCTCGAAGGAGACATCGACGGTGCGGACATGTTCGGCGATCGCTTCGCCCCCGAGGACTACCGCCGCTCGCTCGCCCATGTCGTCGTGGGACGAGCGACCGAGCTGGCCGAGCGACGAGCGAAGGAGGACGCATCGTGGACACCGTGATCGGGGTCCCGCGGCCGCGGGACGACGCACCGGAGAAGGTCACCGGCCAGACCCGCTTTGCAGCGGACGGCGAGATCCACGGCCTGCTGCACGCGCGCCTCGTGCTCGCGAGCGAGCCGCACGCGCTGATCACGTCCGTCGACAGGGAAGCCGCGCTTGCGCTGCCCGGTGTCGTCGCCGTGCTGACGGCGGCCGACCTGCCGACGGCGACGACCGGCACCGACCGGACGGCCGAGCCGCTGGCGCGCGAGGAGGTCGTGTTCGCCGGACAGCCGGTGGCGCTCGTCGTGGCCGAGACCGAGGCCGCGGCGCAGGACGGCGCCGAGCTCGTTCTCGTCGACTACGACTCGCTCGAGGCGGTCGTCGACGTCGAGGCAGCGATGGAGGTCGGCGCGCCGCTCGCGCGCCGCGTCGAGGAGGGCACGCACTCAGGCGACCTCGAGTCGATCCACGCCGGGTCCGACCACGGTGAGGCAGACGACAGCGCCGAGCCGATGTCCGGCAACGTTCTCGACCGCATCCATCGCGGTGCCGGTGACATCGAGGCGGCCTTCGCCTCGAGCGACGCGGTTGTCTCGGCCACGTTCCGGACGCCGTGGGTCTATCAGGCATACCTCGAGCCGCAGGTCGCAACCGCGTGGCTCGAGCCGAACGGCACGCTCGTCGTCTCGACCGCCACCCAGGGCTCGTTCGTCTCCCGCAGCGAGCTCGGGCGTGCGTTCGGCCTGCCGCTCGAGCGGATCCGCGTGATCGCCGAGCCGCTCGGCGGCGCGTTCGGCGGGAAGTTCGCGCTCGTCGAGCCGCTGGCCGCAGGCGCGACGCTCGCGCTCAAGCGGCCGGTTCGCATCGTCTTCACGAGGCGCGAGGACTTCGCCGCCACGAACCCCGCCTCGGCGCAGGTCTCCGAGGTGAAGATCGGCGCGCGCTCAGACGGCACGCTGACGGGGATCCAGGCGCGGATGATCGTCGACCGCGGCACGAATGCCGGCTGGGGCGTCGAAGGGATCACGTCGCTGCTCGTCGCCGGCCCCTACCGCTGGGAGGCGCACGACATCCACGGCTATCGGCGTGCAGACGAACCGCTTCACGTTCGGCGCCTATCGCGGGCCTGGGGCGCCGACGGCGGCGTTCGCCGTCGAGTCGCTGATCGACGAGCTCGCGGCCGAGCTCGGGCTCGATCCGCTCGAGCTCCGCCTGAAGAACGCGCTCGTCGAGGGGGATACCGGCGTCTCCGGCCCCGTCCCGACGTTCGGCGCGGTCGAGGTGATCGAGGCTGCCCAGCAGCACGAGCTCTGGGCGGCACGCGAGACCTTGCCCGACAACGAGGGCATCGGCGTCGCCGCCGGCTACTGGCCGGGTGGCAACGAGCCGGCCGCCGCCGTCTGCCGCGTCGACACCGACGGGACGATGACCGTGGTCACGAGCGCAGCGGACATGACCGGCGTCAACACCGGCTTTGCGACGATCGCCGCCGCGGCATTCGGCCTTCCGCACGGAGAAGGTGCGCGTGGTCACCGCGGACACGGCGAGCGGTCCCTACGCCGGGGCCAGCGGCGGCTCGAAGGTCACGTACACGGTCGGGAAGGCGGTCGAGCGCGCAGCCGAGGCGGCGAAGGAGAAGCTGCTCGCGGCGGCGTCCGAGGAGCTCGAGATCGCACCGGGCGACCTCGAGGTCGTCGACGGCGTCGTGCGCGCCGTGGGAGCGCCCGACCGCTCGATCACGGTCGAGGAGATCACCCGCAAGGCTCTCCGTTTCGGCGGCCGGTACGAGCCGATCGAGGGCCACGGCGGCTCGGCCCAGACGAGCCAGGCGCCTTCCGTCTCAGCGCATCTTGCCCACGTGCGCGTCGACCCGGAGACGGGCGAGGTGGAGCTGCTCGGATACGCGATCGTCCAGGACGTCGGACGGGCGCTCAACCCCGCTCTCGTCGAGGGCCAGATGCGCGGCGGCGCCGTCCAGGCAATCGGCTGGGCGCTCTACGAGGAGCTCGTCCACGACGAGGACGGCCAGCTCCTCTCCGGCTCCTTCCTCGACTACGCGCTGCCGACGGCCGACCGCGTTCCGCCGATCGACACCGTGATCGTCGAGGTGCCGGCGCCCGACGGCCCGTTCGGTGCGAAGGGCATCGGCGAAGCTCCGGTCGTACCAGGCCCGGCCGCGATCGCGAACGCCGTGCACGCGGCGACCGGCGTGCGGATGCGCGAGCTGCCGATCACGCCACCGCGGCTCTGGGCCGCGCTCCAGGACGCGTAGCTACTTGTCGATCGCGAGGACGGCGAAGCGTCCGCGCTTCGCGGGCGAGAGCACGGTCAGCCGCCAGCAACCGGCGGTCGGGATGTTCACGATCGAGGCGTAGTAGCCCCACTCCCGGGCGCCAGACACGCCAACCGCGCCGAACGACTCGTGGAACGCCCCGGGAGCATCGAGCCGGTCGCCGGCGACGGTCAGCAGCCGCCGGCTGTCCCGGACCGCCCAGAGAATCTTCATTGACTCACCCGACATACCCTCGCCGCCGGTGAAGAGCGCGGCACGGCCCGGCGACATACGTTTCAGCGTCTCGCCGTACCCGAACAGGTAGCCAACCGTGCGCCCGGCCCGCATCCACGGAACGCGGCTCGGCCCTCCCGCAGTCGGCGGCGTCATCGTCGTACGCACAGGAGCGGCGATGCACGCCGAGGCGGATCCTCTCGCGCCGGCTGCGGCACCGACCGTCGAGAGCGCAGCGATGACGACGAACAAGGCAGCGAACCTCATCGACCGACCCAAGTTAGCGCGAGAATGACGGCATGATCGGCGCCGTCATCCTCGCCGCCGGCGAGGCAACCCGCTTCGGATCACCGAAGCAGCGGCTCATGCTGGGGGACGTCCTTCGCGCGATGCGCGAGAGCTCGGTCGAGGAGATCGTCGTCGTAGCGGGCGCCTACCCGCTCGAGACCGACGCGCGCGTCGTCGAGTGCCCGGACTGGCTGCGCGGAATGGGCGCGTCCCTCCGCTGCGGGCTGGCTGCGCTCAACGACGGCGTCGAGGCGGCGGTCGTCTGCCTCGCCGACGGCCCCGAGCTGAAAGCCGCTGCGATCGATCGAGTCATCGTCGCGTGGCGGGGCGGAGCAGGCCAGGCACTCGCCGCGAGCTACGACGGCATCCGTAGCCACCCTGTGCTTCTCGAACGGTCAGTCTGGAAGGACGTTCCCGACGAAGGCGCCCGGGCGCTCGTCTCCGCGTTCGTGCACTGCGACGACCTCGACTCGCCCGGGGACGTCGACTACCCGGAAGACCTGCCGGAGAGGCTCAGGCCTGGGTCTCTTTGAGCGAAGCGAGCTTTGCCTTCAACTCCGGTGACATCTCCTCGTTGCACGCCTTCTTGACGAGCACGCGAAGCTCGTTCTCGAAGGTGTAGCGAACGTTGCAGTACGCACACTCGCTGAGATGCGCCTCGGCCGTCCCCTGCTCCTCGGCCGTTAGCTGACGGTCGAGGAAGGGCTGCATGATCTCTTCGCAGCGCTCACAGTACTCGCCCATTTACGCTCCCACTCGTTCGGCCAGCTCGCGCTTGAGGATACGTCTTCCACGGTGCAAGCGCGACATGACGGTTCCAACAGGGATATCGAGGATCTGCGCAGCGTCCGCGTAGGTGAAGTCTCCGATGTCGACGAGCACGATCACGTCACGGAAGTCGTGCGGAACGACGGATAGCGCCGTGACGATCGTGTCCTGCGAGAGCTTCTGGTCGATGCGCTCCTCGGCAGGCGCCCCGCTCGTCTGCTGCATCCGGTTGTAGAGGAAGTAGTCGCCTTCCTCGAGTGGCTGTGCGTCAGGCGTGCGCTGCTGCTTCCGTCCTCGATCGATATTGAGGTTCGTGAGGATCCGGAGGAGCCAGGCGCGCATGTTCGTGCCGGGCGTGTACGACTGCCAGCTCCGGAACGCTCGAGCGTAGGTCTCCTGGACGAGATCCTCGGCTTCCTCTCGGGAGGAGACGAGGCGCCTGGCGACGCGGTAGACCTGGTCTGCGAGCTCAAGCGCTTCCTCCTCGAACCGGACGCGGTTTCGTGCCTCGGCCGCCAGCTGGCGCGGCTCGGAATCGGAGGTTGCCTCACTCATCCGAGTCACACTAACAGCGGCTTTTTCGTACGAGGGCTTTGAACGACGCCCGGCACGTCCTCATTCCCGCCGTAGTCAGACGTCGGCCGGAAGCTCGTGGAAGCCCGCGGTCGCCATCGCCTCGAGCAGGGCGGCACGAGAGGTCTGATTCTCGTCCCACGTCAACGTAACGTCCCCCATCAGGTTCGCGTTCGCGGCCGCGAGGCCGTCGTGCCCTTCCAGGGCCACGCCGAGCCGCGCGACGCAGCGTTCGCAACGGATGCCCGACACGTGGACGGTCTCGGTCGTCACGGCCGGGATGCTACCGCGAGGTCACGGAGCGCCCGCTCGGGGCCGAGCTCCAGCTGACGCTCCGCCTCCGGCCGGCCGCCGAAGACATGCGACACGAGCTCGCTCGACTCGAGGAGCTCGGCGAGCGCTCCGGCCTCCGCCGGGTCTGGCGCAGAGCGAGCCGCTTCCGCGCGCCGGTGCGCATAGAGCTCGCGGTCGTACGGCTCGATCTCCCCTTCGCTGACAGCTCGGACGAGACCCTGGACGATCGCTGCGAAGCCGGCGGAGCGCCGGACGTCCGTCTGCTGGTCGAGCACACGAACCTCGAGCGTCCCGTGCTCGGGGCGCGGCCACGCGTCCCAGTGACGGCGCGCCTCGTCGCCGGCCGTCGCCTGCTCCCACGAAGCCCAGTCGGGAAGCAGCGGCGGCGTTCCGCCCGTCGGCATCAGCAACAGCCGCTCCGACCTCGTCGAGCGGAGCCCCGTCGCCTGCCCTTCGGCGAACGGCGAGTTGGCGGACAGCGCGAGCAGCGTCGGCAGCCACGGCACGACGCCCTCGAACGCTCGGAGCGCGGTAGCTTCGTCGGGCAGCGAGACGTGGACGTGGAGCCCGCACACGAGCTGCGTCGAGAGCAGTGGGCCGAGCTCCTTTCGCATCCGCTCGTACCGCGGTAGCGGAACGATTGCCTGATCCTCGCCGCGTGCGAACGGATGCATACCGGCAGCGATCAGCGCGGCGCGATCCGCAATTGCTCGGCGGAGGTCGGCGAGCTCGGCGAGGACGGCATCGGCGTCGGGGCAGATTCCCGTCGTCGTCTCGACGAGGCAGGCGAAGACCTCGGGCTTGAACCGGGCACTCGGCGCAGGCACGACCTGGTCGAACAGCGACGCCGGCTCGAGCGTCTCCGGATCGACGAGGAACAGCTCCTCCTCGACGCCGAGCGAGAACGGCGGCGAGCTACCCCAGCTCACTCGGTCCGAATCACTGGGCGCGAACGGCGTGCACCGGTCGGCCGGCGGCCTCCCAGGCGTAGTACGAGGCGCTCGGGCCGAAGCTCGGCTCGTACTCGACGACGCGGGGGTTGCGGCCGACGCGCTTCGCGCGCGCTGCGTGACGAAGGAGGTTCGGGTCGTCCCGGTGCTCCCAGACGAGGATCAGATGCGCCGCCGTCATGAACTCGGCTACGAACGAACAGCCTTCGGCGGGGCACGGAAACGGGTCGGTGGAGACGCAGGACCAGCCCGCGTGGTCATTTGCGTCGTCGTCCGTCCACAGCTCTTCCTCGTCGTCGATCGGTTCGCCAAGCTCGAGCTCGGCGAGCAGGCGCCCCAGTTCGGAAGGCTCTTCGGCCACGCGACTAGGCTAGCGGCGCAGAACTACCAGAGGCCCCGGGCAGGACGGGGCCTCTGGCACTTACGCCCGCCGGGCCGTGGCGACTCGGCTACCGGCGGCACGACCCCGTTTCAGCTGGGGCCGAAATGGACGGCTACCCGGAGGGAGAGGAAGGCCGCCGTCCAAGCTTGAGCTTCACGGTCAGCTTGTCGCTGCCGCGGTAGATCGTGAGCGTGATCGTGTCGCCCGGCTTCATCGTCGCGACAGCGTCGCGGAGCCCCGCGAGGTCGTGCACCGGCCCGCCGTCGACCGCGACGATGATGTCCCCGCCGAGCTTGTAGCTCTCGCCGGCGACCGTCACGTTCTCGGTGCCGGCCTTGATCCCGGCCTTCGCGGCGCCGCTACCGGCCTGAACCGTCTCGACGAGGACGCCGCTCTTGACCGGAAGCCGGAACGTCTTTGCGAGGTCCGGAGTGAGGTCCTGCGCGAGGATGCCGATCGCGGCGTGCTCGACCTTGCCGGTCTTGATCAGCTGGGCGACGACCGTCTTGACCGTGTTGGACGGGATCGAGAACCCGACGCCCACGTTGCCGTCAGTCGTCCCACCGGTCTCGATCTGTGCGTTCACCCCGATCACCTCGCCGCGTGCGTTGATCAGCGGGCCGCCGGAGTTGCCGTGGTTGATCGGAGCGTCCGTCTGGATCACGTGGTCGATCTCGTAGTCGTTCGGCGCCTGAATCTCACGCTGGATCGCGCTGACGATCCCGGCCGTGACCGTGCGGCTGAGGCCGAACGGGTTGCCGATCGCGACGACGGAGTCGCCGACCTGGACGAGGTCCGAGTTGCCGAGCGCCAGGGGGGTCAGCGCGCTCGAGGGCGTGTTCACCTTGATCACGGCGATATCGGTCGACGGGTCGGAGCCGACGAGCCTGGCCTTGATGCTCGTGTTGTTCGAGAAGGCGACCTGGATCGACTTCGCGCCCTGGACTACGTGGTAGTTGGTGATGATGTAACCGGACTTGTCGATGACGAAGCCCGAGCCGAGAGCGCGCTGCTGCTCCTGGTCGGGCGTGCCAAAGGGGTTGTTGAAGAAAGGGTCACTGTTCGTGGTCGAGACGGTGCTTGTCGCGGTGATCAGGACGACACCGGGTGCTGTGCGCTTGTAGATCTGGGCGATCGTCAGCGCCTTGCCCGTCCGGAACGTCGTCGGGACCTGCGTCGATCCCTCGACCGTTACCTCGCGGACGGTGACCGTGTCGGCGCCGCTGAGATCTCCGAGCAGTGCCGCGCCACCGAGGGCGAGGCCTGCTCCGAGAGCGCCCGCAAAGACGAGCGCCGCCAGCGGCGTGAGGCGTCGGAGTCCATTCATGGGCTTCTTTCTACCGGCGAGGGCTTAATTGCCGGTTTGAAAGGGCTTAAGTGGGAGTTGGCCGACTGTTAAGTCTCCGTGTAGCCCCTGGAGACCGACGTGATAGCGTCGTTTCGTGCCCGACGACTATGCGTTCGGCTCGCTTGACGAGCTCGGTGAAGGCTACGGGTTCCGCAAGGTGCGACAGGCGCTCGGAGTCGACGCGTTCGGCGTGAACGCCATCGTCTTTCCGCCCCAGTACGAGGGCTTCCATCACTACCACGACGAGCAGGACGAGCTGTACTTCGTCCACAGTGGCACGGCGCGCGTCGAGGTGGGAGACGAGACGCGCGTGCTCGGGCCAGGCGGCCTCTTCCACGTCCGTTCGACGACGCACCGTCGGGTCTCGAACGCGGGCGACGAGGACCTCGTGCTGCTCGTCGTCGGCGCGAAGGGCGGATATGTCGGCCGGGACGGGCAGATGGTGGATCCGGCGGACGTCGAGAGACGCGTCGCGTTCGGCAGCTCGTCCTCCTAGCCGAACGTGGCTTCCCAAGAGCCGCTGCCTGCGATCGCGATCGCCGAGGCGGAGCGTGTCGGCCGTCGGGCCGCCGACGAGCTCGACCTCGTGCTCTCGGACCTCGCGACCTGGGTCGACGTGGACACGCCCGGAGGTGATCGCGCGGCGCTCGACGGGCTCGCCCGAGTGCTCGCGCTGACGGCCGAGCGCTACGGGCTCGAGCCCGAGCTGATCGAGACGAAGGGAGGGCTGGCTCTCCATGCGACGCTGCGAGGGTCGGGCACGGCGCGGGTCGCTCTCCTTGGCCACCACGACACGGTGTTTCCGCTCGGCACCGCTGCCGCGCGCCCGTTCTCGACCGACGAGGCGCGCTGCTACGGACCGGGCGTCGCGGATATGAAGGGCGGCGTCGCCGTCGCGTTGCACACGGCTCGACTGCTTGCGGACGGGTCACGTCCCTTCGGCCTGATCGAGGTCGTGTCCGTGCCCGACGAGGAATCTCGTGACGGCGGCCCGCCGACCGGCGCGCGTCTGCTCGACATGGACGCCGTCCTCTGCCTCGAATGCGGCCGGCCGAACGGACAGGTCGTCTCTTCGCGGAAAGGCGCCCGCTGGTTCCGGATCCATGCCAAGGGCCGCGCAGCGCACGCGGGAGAGGCGCCTGGAGACGGCCGTAATGCCGCGGTCGCCCTGGCGAGCGAGGCCCTGAGGATCGCGGCGCTGCACGAGTCGCATCCGGAGCTGACGCTGCAGGTGACGGGCATCGAGGCCGGTGAGGGCCTGAACACCGTCCCGAGCTCGGGTTTCCTCACGGCGGATCTCCGCGCATGGCGGCAGGACGAGCTCGACGCGGCGCTTACGGAGGTGCTCGCGTTCGGCGAGCATCCCGACGTCGAGCTCGACTTCGAGGATCTCGGCGGGCCCCCGCCCTACGAACGCACTGCGACCGTCGCGACCGTCGCGGAGGCGGCGATCGCGCTCGGCGCCGAGCTCGGGCACGTCTTCGGCGAGGCGGCCGCGGGCGGTGTCTCGGACGGGTCCTGGACGGCGTCGCAGGGGATCCCGACGCTCGACGGGCTCGGTCCGGTCGGCGGCGAGGACCACACGCCCTGGGAGTACATCGAGACGGAGACGCTCGCCACACGCTGCGGCGTCGTCGCCGGCCTTGTGGCCGCTGTCGACGCGGGCCTGCTCGCGTAGCGACCGGCCAGGGCTGCTAGGCGCCGCCGGCGGCTTCGGCGCGATGGAAGCCCCGAACCGCCCAGATCGCGAACAGCGCGGCTAGGCAAAGCCCGGCACCGAATGCGGCCGCGACGTAGACCGCGTCGCCGGAGATGAATCCGCGCCCGGCCTCGAGGAAGTACGTGACGGGGTTCAGCCGTGCAACTCCGTGGATCCACCCCGTGAGCAGCGTCAGCGGAACGTAGACGGGAGCGAGGAAGAGCGCGAGGAACACCGGCATCTGCATCGCCGGCCCGGCCTGGATCGTGCGCAGCCGCGCCGCAACACCCGTGGCCCACAGCGCCGCCGAGCAGTTGACGATCGCCGCCAACAGGTAGAGGCCGAACATGTCGATCCCGTTGCCGGTGACGTTCATGCCGAGGATGAACGCCGCCGTGGTCACGACGACCGCCGTCACCACCCAGCGCGTGAAGGCGGCGAGTGCGTAGCCGACGATGATCGCACTCCGGTGCGGCGCCGCGAGCAGCAACCGCTTCGTGAAGCCGTACTCGAAGTCGCGCGCGATCCCGAAGCCCGTGAAGACGCCGCCGAAGGCGGCCGACTGGAGGAGCACGAAGACGAACTGGAACGACGTGTACCCGGTCGGAAAGTCGAAGCCGGGGACGTTCTTCAGCTGTGAGAGGCCGCCGACGAAGGCGACCAGGAAGAAGAGGGGGAAGAGGAGCGACGGAATCAGGATGTTGGGCGTGAGCAGCGCGTTGTGCACCGTGCGCCAGGCAACGCCGAGCGCGACCGTGCGATAGGCGCGAAGGTCTTCCGCCCTCATGTCCGCACCATCCGATCCTTGAAGGCCCAGACTGCGCAGGCGGTCGCGACGATGATCAGGACGATGCTGATCGAGAACGCGAGACCGAGCGCCTCCGCGTCCCAGCCCGTGATGATCAGGCTACGCACGCCCTCGATGAGATATGAGACCGGGTTGATCGTCGCGATCGTGCGAAACCACTCCTCGATCATCAGATTCCGCGGCGCGTTCATCGAGGAGAAGAACAGAAAGACGAAGAGAACCGGGAACAGCACCTGGATCGCCTCACCGGAGCCGGTGCGAAGCGCCATGAACGCGCCGACCATCCCGAAGCCGGCGCAGATGAGCGTCGCGAGCACGAGTAGGACGACCGCCCCGAGGACGCCCGACTCGATGTCGACACCGAACGCGAGCGCGACGGCGAGGTAGAAGACGGCCTGGATAAAGCCGAGCGTGATCACGCCCGCGATGTGACCCGCGAGCATCGCGCTGTTCCGGACGGGTGTCAGCGCGAGCCGGTTGAGGAAGCCCGTCTGGATGTCCCGCGCAAGGTCGGTGCCCGCGTTCATCGTCGCGAACAGCGCGCCCTGGATGAACGGGACCGCGATCGCGAAGGCGAGGAACGAGTCGGTCGGGAAGCCCGGAAGCACAGTCGACGATCGCAGGCCGGCAGCGTTGACCGCCACGAGCAGCGTCGGGAAGAGGAGCGGCGGCAGGAAGGAGGCCGGCTGCCGCGAGGTGCGCACGACGCTACGTCGGGCGATGTTGCCGACGTGGTGGAAGTTCACGAGACGAGGCTTTCGGGCTGCTCGGCGCCCGCGCCCTCGAGAGTCCGCCCCGTCTTGGCAAGGAAAACGTCGTCGAGGCTCGGCGCGTGGAGCTGGAGATGGTCGACGTGGATCTCGTCCGCGTCGAGCGCACGCACGACATCGGCGAGCCCGAAGTCGTCGCCCGCCAGGCGAACTGCGAGCGACTTTGGCGAGACCTGGGCGAGCTCACCGAACCGCTCGAGCACGCGTGCGAGCTCGGCGCGCTGCTCCGGGTCGGCGGGGACCACCTCGACCGTTGGATGTCCGATCTCCGCCTTCAGCGACGCCGGCGTGCCCTCCGCGACGATCCGGCCGTGGTCGATGATCCCGACCCGGTCGGCAAGGATGTCCGCCTCCTCGAGGTACTGCGTCGTGAGGAACACCGTGACGCCGTCCTCCCGGGCGAGCCGGCCGACCTCGGCCCAGAGAGCCGTGCGCGACTGCGGGTCGAGCCCGGTCGTCGGCTCGTCGAGGAAGAGGATGCGCGGGTGATGGACGAGCGCGAGGGCGAGATCGAGCCGGCGCTTCATCCCGCCCGAATACGTCCGTACCTTGCGGTCGGCGGCCGCCGTCAGGCCCACGCGCTCGAGCAGCTCGTTTCCGCGTGCGACACGCTCCTCGCGCGGCACGCCGTGCAGAGCCGTCTGCAGGCGCAGGTGCTCACGGCCCGTCAGCAACGGGTCAAGCGCAGCCTCCTGAAGCGCGGCACCGATCGACGCGCGCACCTTCGGCCCCTCCTTGATCACGTCGAAGCCGGCGACGCGCGCGCGGCCGTCGGTCGGCGGGAGCAGCGTCGTCAGCATGTGCACCGTGGTCGACTTCCCGGCGCCGTTTGGTCCGAGGAAACCGTAGATCTCGCCCTCCGAGACGACGAGGTCGATCCCGTCGACGGCACGCACGTCCTTGAAGACGCGGACGAGCCGCTCGACCTCGATCCCGTACGCCACCTTTCGACTCTAGCGATCGGCCACGGCCGTCCGGCGAAGCTCGCGGTACGACTTCGCCTCGGCGACGAGCTCCTCGAACAGCCGAGCGTCGTTGCCCGCCTCCGGATGCCAGAGGACGCCGAGCGCGAACGTTTTGCTCGGCTCCTCGAGCGCCTCCACCGTGCCGTCGTCCGCCTTCGCCGTCGCGACGAGGCCGCGCCCGAGCTTCCCGTAGCCCTGGTGGTGATGGGACTTGATCGACACGCGGTCACCGATCGCGTCATGCAGGCGCGAGCCGGCGTCCACCGAGACGGGGTGCTCCGAGAACGTCCCGGGCACCTCCTTGTGGCCGTCGTGCCCGACGAGGTCGGGGACGTGCTGCTCGAGGTCGCCCCCGAGCGCGACGTTCAGCACCTGGGAGCCACGGCAGATCGCGAGCAGCGGCAGATCGCGGTCGAGAGCCGCCGTCAGCAGCGCGATCTCGGCGCGGTCGCGGTCGGGACGGATGTTGCTCGTCTCGGGGTGCGGCTCGGCGTCGTACAGATCAGGGTCGAGGTCAGGCCCGCCCGTGAAGACGAGCCCGTCGAGCACCTCGAGCGTCTCGTCGACCGCATCGTCCGCCGGCGGGACGAGGAGCGCCCGCCCACCCGCCGCCTCGACCGCCTCGACGTAGGCAAGCGGCGCGAGCGCGGCCGGCACGTTCCACACGCCCCAGCTCGCCTGCTCGGCGTACGCTGTGATCCCGATGAGCGGCCGCATCTTCTCCGGATTCTCGCTGATCGGCCTGCTGCTCCTGCTTGCCGCTTGCGGCGGCAACGGAGGCTCGTCGACGACCGGGGCGACAGAGACGACAGCA
Source organism: uncultured Actinomycetes bacterium (assembly GCA_963773055.1). GTDB lineage: Bacteria > Actinomycetota > Thermoleophilia > Gaiellales > Gaiellaceae > PALSA-612. The sequence continues at coordinate 1,944,957 of CAVYZL010000006.1, forward strand.
GAGCACATCGACGTCGACGACCCCGACGCCGCCACCGACCGAGCTACGCGTGTACTTCCTCCGCGACGGGAAGGTGCAGCCTGTCCTCCGGAGCCTCCCGAACACGTATGCGGTCGGGACGGCTGCGCTTGACGCGCTCGCCGCTGGCCCCACGCAAGCGGAGCAGCAGGACCTCGGCCTGTCCTCTGACGTCTCCTCCGATTTCGGCGATCTGACGGTCGAGAACGGCGTCGCGAAGCCGGAAGGGGTTGCCGACTCGTCGCCGACAGCGCTCGCGCAGATCGTGTACACGCTCACGCAGTTCCCGACCGTGAAGGCGGTCGAGATCGACGGCAAGCGCTACACGCGCAAGGACTTCGAGGACGAGACGCCGATCATCCTCGTCGAGTCGCCGCTCCCGAACGAGACGCGTGTCACGAGCCCGATCCGCGCCACCGGCACGGCGAACACGTTCGAGGCGACGTTCCAGTACGACGTCGTCGGGCCGGACGGCAGCGTGCTCGCGACGCACTTCGTCACCGCGACCTCGGGCAGCGGAACACGCGGGACGTTCGCGTTCACGACTAAGCCGTTCACCGCCACGGGCGACGGCGCGCTCGTCGTCTACGAGAACTCCGCCAAGGACGGCTCGCGGATCCACGAGGTGCGGATCCCGCTTCACTTTGTAAAGCGTCAGTAGGCGTTCAAGCTCCTCTCGTCGAAAGACGATCGAGGAACCGTGAGGATCTTGGCCGCACTCGCCACTGCCGGCTGCCTGCTGGCGCCTGCGTCGTCCGCCGCTCCGGCGAGCTCGTGGGCGGACGCGCAGATCAAGGTCGTCACGGCCCACGGCCTGATGGGCGGTAACCCTGCGAGCTTCCGCCCGGACGGCCGGCTCACCGCCGGGTCGCTCGCGAAGCTCGTCGGAGGGCTCGCCGACGAGCCCGTAGTCGCGCCCGCCGACCCGTCGGCGCCTGTGACGATGGCCGGTCTCGACGCGGCGCTCGTCCGTGGGCTCGGTCTCGGCGACGTCGCGAAGGAGCTGCAATCGGCGGCGCGAGCCGCCGGGCTCGCTCCTCCGTCGCGCTTCGGCACCGAGGCGGTCGCGCGCCTCGCCGGCCTGCGCACGGACCACTCGACGGACTCGCTCGAGCTCTCCCCCAAGGACACCGCGACACGTGCGGAGGCGGCCTACTCCGCCGCGAAGGTCCTCGCGTGGACGGGCGGAGAGGCGGACTATCTCCGCGACCTCGCCGACACGTTCACGCCTGAGCCCGTGTCGGGCTGGCAGCAGACCGTGCTCCGCGAAGCCGTCTCGCTGATCGGCTATCCGTACGTCTGGGCCGGCACCTCCGAGCGCACGCAGGCACCGCCAGGGCTGGCGAAGAAGGTGCCGGGCGGCTTCGACTGCTCCGGCTTCGTGTGGCGCGTCTTCAAGCTCGCTCCGTACGCCGTCGGGACGCCGCTCGCCGAGACGATCGAGGGGCGCTCGACGATGGACATGAGCGGCGAGGTCCCGAAGGCAAGCCGCATCCGCTTCAAGGACGTCGAGCCGGGCGACGTGCTCTTCTTCGGCCCGCGCGGCGCGACGCTCGAAGCCGGCGGAGATCGACCACGCGGGCATCGCGCTCGGCTCCGGCTGGATGATCCACAGCTCGAACGAGGGCGTCGCGATCGTCCCCGTGACCGGGACGTACCGCAAGCGCTTCGCCTGGGCGCGCCGGCCGCTCGCCGAAGCCGGGCTCGGTTAGACAGTCACCTCGCCCGACCCGACGGCGATCCGCTCGCCGCCGACGTCGAGCACGAGCCGTCCCTCGTCGTCGATCCCAACTGCGACGCCGCGCCTGCCCTCTGACCTCGACCTCGCGGCCACGGAGGCAGTCGCGCGCGGCGATCTCCTTCGCGGAGCGACGCAAGACCGTCGACGAGCCAGCGGTCATAGGCGGTCTCGAGCCGCGCGAGGAGCGAGCCGAGCAGCGCAGCGCGGTCGTGGGTGCGGCCGGAGACGGCTCGAATCGACACGGCCGGCGCCCGAGCGGCAGACGCAAGGTCGGCGGCCGTCTGGTTGACGTTCACGCCGATGCCGAGAACGACGAGCGTCTCGCGGAGCTCCCCGAGGATTCCTGCCACCTTCCGCCCGTCGAGCAGGACGTCGTTCGGCCACTTGATCGCCACAGGAGCACCGGCCACCGCCTCGACAGTCTCCGCGACGGCGAGGGCGCCAACGAGCGTCAGCTCCTGCGCGCGAGCGCCCGGAGGCGGCCTCAGGGCGATCGAGCAGAGGAGCGCGGCGCCGGCCGGCGCGTCCCACGTCCTTCCCTGACGACCGCGGCCCGCGGTCTGGACGTCTGCGACCGCGACGGCGCCTTCCGGCGCGTTCGGGGCGAGCAGATCCTGCGTCGAGGAGCACGAATCGACATAGAGATACGGCCGTCCGAAGCGCCCGGTGAGAAAGCCCGCGACCGCCTCGTGCTCGAGCGAGCCCATGCGTAGGCAGTGCCTCAGCCAGTGGGATCGTCACCGGTAGGCGATGGTTTCACGCCTGCCGTTCGCTGCCGAGCGAACGATCGCATCGCAGACCTCGGCGCAGCGGTAGCCGTCCTCGAACGTCGCGCCGTGGGGAGCGATGTCCGTGTCGGCCGCGATGGCGGCGAGCAAATGGTGCAGCTCGTGCACGAACGTCTCGCCCCAGCCGATGATGTGACCTGGCGGCCACCAGTGCTCCCAGAAGGGGTGGTCGGCCTCCGAGACGAGGACGGTCTTGAAGCCGCGCGCGCGGTCGCCGTCGGCGCGGAAGACCTGGAGCTCGTTCAACCGCTCCATGTCGAAGGCGAGCGACCCCTTCGTCCCGTTGATCTCCCACTGGAACGCGTTCCGCCGGCCGAGCGCGAGCCGCGTCGCCTCCAGCGTGCCGACGGCGCCAGCGGAGAACTCCACCGTAGCCTCGACGGCGTCGTCGACCTCGCGCCCAGGGATGAACGTCCGCGTGAGACCGGCCACCGCCTCGATCTCGCCGACGAGGTATCGGGCGAGATCGACGACATGCGCGGCGAGGTCCCCGAGCGCACCGGAGCCGGCGGCGCCGCGATCGAAGCGCCAGCTGTCGGCGTCGGTGTCGCCCCAGTCCTGGAGATAGCGCCCGCGGAAGTGGCGGATATCGCCGAGATCGCCGGCCTCGATCAGCTCCCGCGCCAGCCGCACTGCGGGCACGAAGCGGTAGTTGAAGGCGCACAGGTGCTTCACGCCCGCCGCCTCCACGCGCTGCCAGATCTCGTAGCTCTCGGCGGCGTCCCGGCCGAGCGGCTTCTCGCAGACGACGTGCTTGCCGGCCTCCGCCGCGGCGATCGTCGGCGCTGCGTGCAGGTCGTTGGGCCCGCCGTTGTCGAAGAGGCCGATGGCCGGGTCGGACACGAGCTCCTGCCAGTCCGTCGTCCAGCGCTCGTAGCCATAGCGCGCTGCAGCTTCCGAGACCGCCTCCTCGTTTCGCCCTGCGATCGACACGAGCCGCGGGCGAAGCGGCGGTGGCCAGGTCATGTAGCCGATCTTCCGGAACGCGTTCGAGTGCGCCTTGCCCATGAACGCGTAACCGAGCATGCCGACACCGATTTCCGGGATGTCCTCTGGCCTCACGTCTGCGGGATACTAAGCCGCCGACGATGGATGGGAGACGTCGACGATGAAGGCGGCAACGTCGTCCTGCGCTAGATACGGAACCGACCACGCATGATCACGTGAGCGCACCGGACGCCGCCCTGCGAATCGCCGCGACGCTCGAGGGCAGGCGAGACGTTCGTTGGTTCCGTGCTCCAGGACGCGTCAACCTCATCGGCGATCACACGGACTACAACGACGGCTTCGTGCTTCCGATCGCCATCGATCGCGCGTGCCTCCTGGCCGCGAGCCCCTCGGAGCTGGTTCGTGTGACATCGCTCGACATGGGAGAGACAGTCGAGCTCGCGGCGACAGGACCGTGGGTAATCGACGACATCGAGGTGGCCTGGGGCCGACTGGTCGCAGCCGTCGTGCTGGAGATCGCCGCGCTCGGCTGTCCGCCGGTGGGGATCGAGACAGTGATCGCCTCAGATGTGCCGATCGGTGCAGGCCTGTCGTCCAGCGCTGCGTTTGAGATCGCCTGCGCGGTGGCACTGGCGAGCTTCGCATCCTGGCATCCCGATCGCATCGAGCTGGCTGCCGCGTGCCGCAATGCGGAAGAGCGGGCAACCGGCGTGCCCTGTGGCGTGATGGATCAGCTGGTCGTCGTCACGGGTCGGGAGGGGTGCGCGCAGCTGATCGATTGCCGAAGCCTCGAGACTCGCGCGGTCCCGATCCCGCAAGGGGCGGGGATCCTCGTCGTCCATTCGGGGCAGGAGCGGACGCTCGCTGCGAGCGCATACGCCGAGCGGCGCCGGGCATGTGAGGCGCTCGCACGGACGCTCGGGGTTCCCGCCCTGCGAGACGCAACGCTAGAGCAGGTACGGCACGACCCACTTGGCCGGCACGTGGTGACGGAGAACGCCCGCGTCGTAGCTGCTGCCGAGGCGCTTGAAGCAGGCGATCTCGAGACGTTCGGACAGCTGATGACCGCAAGCCACGAGAGCTTGCGAACAGACTACGACGTCTCCACGCCGGAGCTCGACGCCCTCGTGGGGGCGCTCCTCGACGCCGGGGCGCTGGGGGCGCGGCTGACGGGAGCCGGGTTCGGTGGCGCGGTCGTTGCGCTTGCAGAGCAGGACCGGCTCGCGCTCATCGCCAAGGCGGCAACGATCCGTTACCGGGAGAAGACCGACCTCGAGCCGCAGGCGTTCGTCTGCTCTGCTGTCGACGGCGCAGGACGGTTGACACCTTCGCCGGTGTGGAGTTGACTCTTGTGACCCTCAGACACTCCGGCGAACGTCTACGACCACCCTAAGAACCTCTTCGTCGCCGGCTTCATCGGCTCGCCGCCCATGAACCTCGCGCGGGCGGCGATCGAGTCGGAGAACGGTACCGGCCGCCTCCTGAGCGAGGCGTTCATGTATCGCCACAACGCGCAGACGCACCGGCTCGTCGAGCTGGTACGAGGCGGAGCAATCGGCGAGCTTCGGGTGATCCGCGCAGCCTTCAGCTACGGGGTCTACGACGCAGACAACATCCGCCTGCGTACGGACGTCGAAGGCGGCAGCCTGATGGACGTCGGCTGCTATTGCGTCAGCGGGTCGCGCCTATTAGCAGGCGAGCCCGAGTCCGTCTACAGCTACGCCTATATCGGGCCAAGCGGAACCGACTGGACGTTCGCGGGCATGATGCGCTTCCCCCGGAGACGTGCTCGACTCTTCGATGCACATGCGCTCGCCGAGCGCGACGAGCTGGAGGCGATCGGCACCGAGGGGTCGCTGTTCCTCGACGATCCTTGGCACTGCTCAGAGCCCGTCGAGCTTCGGCGGAACGACGGCGTGGAGCGGTCGGACGCGATTCGGGGCGAGGCGGCTCTCCTGCTGGGCCGAGACGATGCGGTCGCCCAGGCGCGGGCGATCGACGCACTGTTCCGATCGGCGGAGTCGGGATCGGGAGTCGCGCTCGCGTAGACGCTCGCCGGGTCGAGCGAGAAGCACGGGAGTACGATCCGCCCATGCCGCCCGCCGACAACGCGAGCACGATGCCTTCGAGCCTCGAGATCGCCCAGGCCGCGAAGCTCACGCCGATCGCGGAGATCGCGGACGAGCTCGGTCTGCTCCCCGAGGAGGTCGAGCTCTACGGGAGCTACAAGGCCAAGGTCAACCTAGCCGTCCTCGACCGCCTCGCCGGCAAGCCTGACGCGAAGCTCGTCTGTGTGACGGCGATCACGCCGACGAAGGCCGGCGAAGGGAAGACGACGACGTCGGTCTCCCTGACCCAGGGCCTCGGGAAGATCGGCAAGCGGCCCGTGCTCTGCCTCCGCGAGGCGTCGCTCGGCCCGGTGTTCGGGATCAAGGGCGGCGCGGCGGGCGGTGGCTATGCGCAGGTCGTGCCGATGGAGGATCTGAACCTCCACTTCACCGGCGACATCCACGCGATCGGCGCCGCTAACAACCTCCTCGCCGCGATGCTCGAGGCGAGCATCCTCCACCTCAACCCGCGCCGCATCGACCCGCTGCGCGTCAGCTGGCGCCGCTGCATGGACATGAACGACCGCGCGCTTCGCGAGATCGTGATCGGGCTGGGCGGTCGCGCGAACGGCTACGTCCGCGAGACCGGCTTCGACATCACCGCGGCCTCGGAGGTGATGGCGATCGCGGCCGTCGCGCGCGACCTGCAGGACCTCCGCAGGCGCCTCGGGGGCGATCACCGCTGCGTACGACTGGAACGGGCAGCCCGTGACCGCCGAGCAGCTCACGCAGCCGGAGCGATGGCGGTGCTGCTCAAGGACGCGATCAAGCCGAACCTCGTGCAGACCCTCGAGGGCCAGCCGGCGTTCGTCCACTGCGGCCCGTTCGCGAACATCGCGCACGGGAACAACTCGCTCGTCGCCGATCTCGTCGCGCTCAAGCTCGGCGACTACGTCGTCACGGAGAGCGGCTTCGGCTCGGACATGGGCATGGAGAAGTTCCTCGACATCGTCTGCCGCGCCGGCGGCATCCGCCCGAACGCCGTCGTGCTCGTCGCGACCGTGCGCGCGCTCGAGCATCACGGCGGCGAGCCGGACGGCGGCGTGCCGGCGATCGAGCGCGGAGCGGCGAACCTCGCCCGCCATCTCGGCATCGTCGAGGAGTTCGGGCTCAAGGCCGTCGTCGCCGTCAACCGCTTCCCCGGCGACACGGACGAGGAGCTCGCGACCGTGCGCCGGCTCGCGCTCGAGCACGGCGCGCACGCCGCCGAGATCAACGACGCCTTCGAGCGCGGCGGGGCAGGCGCGGCGGAGCTTGCCGAAGCCGTCGTCGACGCGGCCGAGCAGCCGTCGAGCTTCGACTACCTCTATCCCGACGACGCGCCGATCGCGGAGAAGATCGAGGCGATCGCGAAGCGGGCGTACGGCGCCGACGGCGTCTACTTCCTCGCTGCGGCCGAGAACGACATCAAGCGCTTCACGGAGCAGGGTCTCGGCAACGTGCCGATCTGCATGGCGAAGACCCACCTCTCGATCTCCCACGACCCGGCGCTCCTGAACGCTCCGACCGGCTTCACGGTCCCCGTCCGGGCCGTGCGCGCGTACACCGGCGCCGGCTGGCTCGTCGCGCTGTGCGGTGACATGCAGACGATGCCCGGCCTCGGCGCGACGCCCGCCGCCTTCAACGTCGACATCGACGACGAGGGCCGTACCGTCGGCCTGTTCTGACTTGCGCGCGCCGAGCGGCAGCGCCCGACCGCGCGGCCCTGCTCCACTCCGCGCTTCGCCTGTCGTACTTCACGATCGCGTGGAACGGCGCGGTCGGCACGGCTGCGCTCGTCGTCGCCGTCACGACCGGGAGCCTCGTCCTCGCGGGCTTCGCGCTCAACGCGCTCCTCGACTCGTTCGCGTCGATCGTTCTCGTATGGCGCTTCACGCACGAGCGGCGGAACCCGGAGGCGGCGGAGCGGGTCGAGCGGCGCGCGCAGGCGGCGATCGGGGTGGCGATGCTCCTGATCGCGGCGTACATCGGCGTGCAGGGCGTGCGCGCACTGGTCGACGGATCGCACGCCGAGACGTCGACGTTCGCCGTCGTCGCTCGCTGCGGTCTCGCTCCTCGTGCTGCCGGTGCTCGGCCTCCGCAAGCGCGAGGTCGCGGCGCGGCTCGAGAGCCCCGCGCTGGGCGGCGACGCCGTGCTCACGCTCGCCGCGGCGGCGCTCGCGGCCGTCACGCTCTGCGCCCTCGTCGCGAACGCATGGCTCGGCTGGTGGTGGGCGGACCCGGTGGCCGCGCTCGTAATCGCCGCCGCGCTCGGAGTCGAGGGCGTGCGCGTGCTCGTGCGCCACCGGTTCGGCTGAGGGGTTGAATTCGGCGATGCGCCGGTGAGATAGTGCCCACCGCGACATGCCGTGGACACCCCGTCTACTCCCCCTCACGCTGCTCGTGGCCACGACAGTGTTCGCGACGGCGTCCGTGGCCGCTCCGACGAGTAGCAGTCGAATCGCCTACTACCGCACTGCGCCCCCCTGCAAGACCGTCGGGGGAGATCGTGTGTGCGACATGGGAGTGTGGACCGCTGAGGTCGATGGGACGAACGAGCGGCTCCTGACGCCACGGAAGCTCGGAGTCGGCGTTCCGGCATGGTCTCGCGACGGCCGCCGCATCGCGTACATGGCCGCGACCGGCAAGCGCGGGGTCGGCGAAGTGTGGGTGATGAACGAGAACGGCGGCGGAAAGAAGCGGCTGGCGATCGCGGAGCCGTTCTACCCGGAGATTGTCAACGGTGACGGGCTCTCGTGGACTCCCGACGGGAGTTTCATCCTCGTCGCTGCGACGCGGCTGGAAGAACGCAAGGGCAAGACCATCAGCACGCCCGTCGTGCTGACGGTACCCGTCGACGGTGGGAAGTCCCGGGTGCTCTTCACGCTGCCGCGGGGCAAGTACAGCGCCGGCGTCTACAGCCCGCAGCTTTCGCCGAACGGCAAGCGCATCGCCTTTGTCTACGTGCGGGACACGCGCGAGGCACTGTACGTAGCCAGCTCCCAGGGATCAGGGCGCACTCGACTTGCATCGGCAGCGGCGGGCTTGGGAAGAAAGCTCGACTGGTCTCCCGACGGCAGGCGTATCGCCTTCGCACAGCGCATTTTTCGCGGTGGCTCGGGCAACGTCGAGCTGGCTGTCGTCAACGCCGACGGGTCGGGCTTGCGGACGCTGACGAAGACCGAGGGCGCGAACAACGACCTCACCCCCTCGTGGTCGCCGAACGGTCGCGAGATCCTCTTCAACGCCACAGGACTCACGGTCGACAAGGCGGGCACGGAGAACAACCAGCACCGCTTCGCGCTCGTGAACGCGGACGGGAGCGGCCTGCGCCTCGTCGGGCCGGGCAGGGAGGACTGCGTCACGAAGGGCTTGTTCGCGTTCAAGTGGTGCTATGCGAGCGACCCGGACTGGGGACCACGTTGAGACTCGCCCTCATCGCCGCCGTCGTTGTTGGATCGGGGATGGTTACCTCCCAGACGAACGCAGCTCCCTCGGCGACCCTGACCGCGACGCTCAAGGACGTGCCCGTCATCGGGCAGGAAGGGCCGGGAATCAAGCTCCTCTTCCAGCTGACCTCGAACGGCCGGAAGGTGGCGAGGCTCCCGGCAGGCACGTACACGCTCGTCGTCAATGACCAGTCGAAGGTGCTCAACTTCCACCTCACCCGCGCGAACGGCACGGACGTGCGGTCAGTCGGCGCCGGCGGCGGCACACGGATCATCACAGGTGTTGAGAGAAAGGAGAGGCGAACGTTCACCGTCCGGCTGACGCGGGGACCTACGCCGCGTTCTCCGACCCGCACGCGTCCTTCATCCGCAAGACGTTCCAGGTGAGCTGACACCGACGACGATACGATCGGCGGGTGAAGGTCCGCGCCGCCGTTCTCGAGGAGTTCGGACAGCCGCTCGTCGTGCAGGACGTCGAGCTCGGCGAGCCGCGTGCGGGCGAGGCGCTCGTCCGGCTCGTGGCGTGCGGCGTTTGCCACACCGACCTCTACGCGGCGTCAGGCGCCGATCCGACGCGGCTACGCGCCATGCGTGCTCGGGCACGAGGGCGCAGGCGTCGTCGAGCGCGTCGGCGACGGCGTGACGCTCGTCGCGCCCGGCGACCACGTCGTGACGCTGTTCGCACCGGAGTGCGGCGAAGTGCATCCACTGCCTGAGCCCGCGCACGAACCGCTGCGTCGCGATCCGGGACGAGCAGGGGCTCGGCCACCTCCCCGACGGCACGACCCGGTTCAGCCGGAACGGTGACCCGCTCCGGCACTTCATGGGCACGTCGACCTTCGCGGAGTACACGGTGATGCCGGAGATCGCGCTCGCCAAGGTGAGCCCCGAAGCGCCGCTCGAAGGCTGCGCGCCGTTCGCGTGCGGGCTCTCGACGGGCATCGGCGCCGCCATCTACACCGCGCGCGTGGAGCCCGGCTCGACCTGTGCCGTCTTCGGCTGCGGCCTCGTCGGCCTCGGGGCGGTGATCGGCTGCCGGCTGGCCGGAGCCGAGCGGATCATCGCCGTCGACCTCTCCGAGCAGCGGCTCGCGGAGGCGACGCACCACGGCGCCACGGACACGCGGCTCGCCGGCGAGGACATCGTCGACTGGATCCGATCCGAGACCGGAGGGTTCGGCGCCGACTACACGTTCGAGGCGACGGGCTCGGTCGCCGTCATGCAGCAGGCGGTCGAGGCGGCTCGCGAAGCGTGGGGCCTCGCGACGATGTGCGGCGTCGCCGGCAAGGGCGAGACGCTCGACGTCGTGCCGCGCCTCTTGATCACCGGCCGCAGGGTGACGGGCTCGTCGTTCGGCGGAGTCAAGGGCCGGACGAACGTCCCCGAGCTCGTCGACCGCTGGCTCGCAGGCGAGATCGACGTCGACGCGCTCGTCTCGCACCGGCTGACGCTGGACGACGTGAACCGCGGCTTCGAGCTGATGGAGGCCCAGGACGGCATCCGCAGCGTGATCGCCTTCACCTAGGATCGAGACATGGTTGTCGCGCCTTCGACGCTCAGGGTCGGCGACGAGACGTTCGAGATCTTCCGCCTCGACGCGCTGCAGGCATCGCATGACGTCGAGCGGCTCCCCTTCACGCTCCGCGTGCTGCTCGAGAACGCGCTCCGCACCGGCACCGAGGCGGACGTCGAAGCGGTCGCCTCATGGGTGGCCACGGCCGAGCCGAGCCAGGAGGTGAGCTTCACACCCGCCCGCGTCCTCCACCAGGACTTCACGGGCGTGCCGGCGGTCGTCGATCTCGCCGCCATGCGGCACGCGATGCTGGACCTCGGCGGAGACCCGACGCGGGTCGAGCCCGTGCTTCCGTCCGACCTCGTCATCGACCACTCGGTCCAGGTCGACGAGTACGCATCGGCGCGCGCGATGTTCCGGAACACCGAGCTCGAGTTCGTGCGGAACCGCGAGCGCTATGCCTTCCTCCGCTGGGGCCAGCAGGCGTTCGACGGGCTCAAGGTCGTGCCCCCGGCGACGGGGATCGTCCATCAGGTGAACCTCGAGTTCCTCGCGCGCGTCGTGGCCACGCGCGACGGCCGGGCGTTCCCCGACACGCTCGTCGGCACCGACTCGCACACGACGATGATCAACGGCCTCGGCGTGCTCGGCTGGGGCGTCGGCGGGATCGAGGCGGAGGCGGCGATGCTCGGCGAATCGGTCTCGATGCTCGTCCCGCAGGTGGTCGGCTTCCGGCTCAGCGGCGCCCTCCCCGCAGGTGCGACGGCGACCGACCTCGTGCTGACGGTGACGCAGATCCTCCGCGAGACCGGCGTCGTCGGGAAGTTCGTCGAGTACTTCGGCGCCGGCCTCACCGGCCTGCCGGTCGCCGATCGCGCGACGCTCGGGAACATGTCGCCCGAGTACGGTGCGACCTGCGGCTTCTTCCCGGTCGACGAGGAGACGCTCACGTATCTCCGCCTCACCGGGCGGAGCGACGAGCAGATCGCGCTCGTCGAGGCGTACTGCAAGGAGAACCTGCTCTGGCACACGGCGGGCTCCGCGCCCACCTACTCGACCGTCGTCGAGCTCGACCTCTCGACCGTCGAGCCGAGCCTCGCCGGGCCGCGCCGGCCGCAGGACCGCGTGCCGCTTCGCGACGCCAAGGAGTCCTTCCTGGCTGCGCTGCCGACCTTCGGCGTCGACTACGGCACGGCCGAGGACGAGGCGATCGCCGAGAGCTTCCCGGCAAGCGACGCGCCGACGCACATGTCGCCCGGCCACAAGGAGTTCGTGTCCACAGCTGCCGTCACCGTGCCCGACACGTCGGAGCGCGAGGCCGCCGTCTGGTGCGAGCTCGACGGCGAGCGCTTTGCTCTCCACCACGGCGCGGTCGTGATCGCCGCGATCACGAGCTGCACGAACACCTCCAACCCCCAGGTGATGGTCGCCGCCGGAATGTTGGCGAAGAACGCGATCGAGCGCGGGCTCACGCGCAGGCCATGGGTGAAGTCGAGCCTCGCTCCGGGGTCGAAAGTGGTCACCGAGTACCTGGCGGAGGCAGGCCTGACGCCGTACCTCGACGAGCTCGGCTTCCAGACCGTCGGCTACGGGTGCACGACCTGCATCGGGAACTCCGGGCCGCTCCCCGACGCGATCTCGCAGGCGGTCGTCGAAGGCGATCTCGCGGTCTGCGCGGTGCTCTCGGGGAACCGGAACTTCGAGGCGCGCATCCATCCCGAGGTGAAGGCGAACTACCTCGCCTCGCCTCCGCTCGTCGTCGCCTACGCGCTCGCCGGTCGCATGGACATCGACCTCGTCGACGAGCCGCTCGGGCAGGACTCGGACGGCGCGGACGTCTACCTCGCAGACATCTGGCCGGGCGCGCAGGAGGTTCAGGAGGTGATCGCGTCGGCGCTCCGCCGCGAGATGTTCGAGCAGACGTACGCGGACGTCTACACGGGCGACGAGCACTGGCGCTCGCTGGCAACGCCCGAAGGAGATGTCTACGACTGGGACCCGCGTCGACGTACATCCGCCGGCCGCCGTACTTCGACGGCATGCCGCTCGAGCCGGCGTCCGTCGAGGACATCGCGGGCGCCCATTGCCTCGTGATGATCGGCGACTCGGTGACGACCGACCACATCTCACCGGCGGGCGCGATCAGGCCCGACGCCCCCGCGGGGAAGTACCTCGTCGAGCACGGCGTCGAGCGCCGGGACTTCAACTCGTACGGCTCACGGCGCGGGAACCACGAGGTGATGGTGCGCGGGACGTTCGCCAACGTGCGCCTGAAGAACCTCGTCGTCCCCGGGTCCGAGGGGACGTGGACCCTCCACGTTCCCTCCGGCGAGGAGATGACGATCTTCGAGGCGGCGGAGCGCTACCGCGACGGAGGCACGCCGCTCGTCGTCGTCGCGGGCAAGGAGTACGGATCTGGATCGTCGCGCGACTGGGCGGCCAAGGGGCCGGCGCTGCTCGGCGTCCGGGCAGTGATCGCCGAGAGCTACGAGCGGATCCACCGCTCGAACCTTCTGATGATGGGCGTGCTGCCTCTCCAGTTCATGGACGGAGACGGCCGCGAGTCGCTCGGGCTCACGGGACGGGAGGAGTACGCCGTCGAAGGGATCGATGGTGGCGAGGCGACGGAGGTCACGGTGACGGCAGACGACAAGACGTTCCGCGCCCGCGTTCGCCTCGACACGCCGCGTGAGCGCGAGTACTTCCGCCACGGCGGCATCCTCCGCTACGTCTTGCGCCGTCTGCTCTCGGCTTGATCTCGCGCGCCTCGGCTGACACCATCGTGTCAGGACATGCGGCGGTGCGCTGCATGCCGCCATAGAAGGGAGTCCGATGAAACGGCTTGTACTGGCGATCGCGGCCGTAACGGTTGCCGTCGTCTCTGTCTGCGTCTTGACTGCCGGGGCCGTGACCAAGAACCGGCTCGTCGCAGTCCAGGTCGACGCATTCAGCGTGTTTCCCGCGGTGCAAGGTGCACCGATCGGGAAGGTGAAGTTCGTCGTCACGAATACGGGCACGTTCGAGCACGAGTTCGTCGTCGTGAAGACGAACAAACCGGCGGGCAACCTGCTCAAGGGCAAGGAGGCCAATGAGACGGGCGCTGCCGGCGAGATCGACGGAGTGCCTGCAGGCCAGGCGAAGACCGTGACGCTCAAGCTTCAGCGAGGCCATTACGCCCTTATCTGCAACCTGCCGGGCCATTACGCGGCCGGTCAGTTCGCCGACTTCTACGTGCGATAGGAAGCTGGATCCGTGCGTGGGCCTGCTCCTCTCGGGGCCCACGCACAGTCCTTGGCTCGATAATGGGCCCGTGGAGGACCGCGTCCGCGCCATCGTCGATGCCGGCATTGCCGTCACCTCCGAGCTCTCGCTCGAGGCCGTGCTCGAGAAGCTCACCGCGACGGCCGCGTCGCTGACCGGCGCCCGTTACGCCGCGCTCGGCGTCCTCGACGAGTCGAAGACCGGCCTCGAGCGGTTCGTCACCGTCGGCGTCGACGCCGCCGAGCGGGCGGCGATCGGCCCCGAGCCGCGCGGGCGCGGCATCCTCGGCGCGCTGATCAGCGACGCGCGGCCACTCCGCCTTCACGATCTCGGCCAGGACTCTCGGTCGGTCGGCTTCCCGCCGCACCACCCGCCGATGCGTACCTTCCTCGGCGTGCCGATCGCGTTGCGCGGCGTCGCGTACGGAAACCTCTACCTGACGGAGAAACGCGGCGGCGAGGACTTCACGCAGGACGACGAGGAGCTCGTGACGATGCTCGCCGCCCAGGCCGCGGTTGCGATCGAGAACGCGCGCCTCTACGAGTCGGCGACACGCTGGCTTCGGCAGCTCGAGTCGCTGAACGAGGTCGGGAACGCGCTCGTCGGGGAGTTCGAGCTCGACCGGCTGCTCGCGCTCGTGACGGAGCGACTGCGGGGTCTCGTCGACGCCCGGCTCGTCTTCATTGCGCTTCCGGCAGGGCGTGGTCGCCTCCGCATCGCGGCGGCCGACGGGGCCGAGGCAGGCGAGCTCCTCGCGACGACGTTCTTGCGCGACGAGTCGAAGGCCGGCCGTGTGCTCAATCGCCGCCAGGGCGAGCGGGTCGACGACCTCGCCTCAGATCCAGAGGTGGATCTCGTGATTGCGGGCACGCTCGGAGTGACGACGGGGCTCTACGTCCCGCTTGTCGCGCGCGATCGGACGATTGGGGTCCTCGTCGCGCACGACAGGCGAGGTAGTGACCAGCGGTTCACCGACGAGGACGTGCGCGTGGCCGAGGCGTTCGCGGCACGCGCGGCCGTGGCCGTCGATCTCTCCGAGCGCGTCGCGCGGGACGCGCTCCGCCGGGTGGTGACCGCGCAGGAGCTCGAGCGTCGCAGGCTGGCCCGGGAGCTCCACGACGAGACGGGTCAAGCGCTCACGTCGATCCTGCTCGGGCTCAAGTCGGCCGAAGACGCGGACGACAGGGAGTCCCTGCAGCACGCTCTACGCTCGCTTCGCGAGCTCGTCGTCGACACGCTCCACGACGTGCGCCGCCTCGCCGTCGAGCTCCGTCCTCGCGCCCTCGACGACTTCGGCCTCGTGCCCGCGCTCGAGCGGCTGACGGAGTCGTTCGCCGAGCAGACGGGGATCGCGGTCGCATTCTCCCACGTGCTCGCACCGGAGCGGCTGCCAGGAGAGGTCGAGACGGCGCTCTACCGCATCGTCCAGGAGTCCCTGACGAATGTCGTCAAGCACGCCGGCGCGACGAGAGTCGACATCGCGCTCACCCAGGCCGAAGGACTGCGTGACCGTGATCGTCGAGGACGACGGCCGCGGGTTCGATCCCGCGGCGGACGAGGAGGTCGACGGAGTCGGGCTCGTCGGCATGCGCGAGCGGCTCGGGCTCATCGGGATGCGGGAGCGGCTCGGGCTGATCGATGGGCGGCTCCTGGTCGAGTCACGGGCGGATGCCGGCACGACTATCGTGGCGGAGGTCTCGTTGCCATGACCAAGGCCTCCGCCAGCATCCGCGTCCTCGTCGTCGACGATCATGCCGTCGTCCGTTCGGGGCTGCGGCTTCTGCTCGAGAAAGAGAAGGACATCGACGTCGTCGGCGAGGCGGGAGACGTGCGCGAGGCCGTGTTCGATGCGCGATCGTCCAAGCCCGACGTCGTCCTCATGGACGTCGTCATGCCCGGCCAATCCGGCATCGAGGGCATCCCCCTCGTGCTCAAGGAGGCGCCTAAGGCGCGAGTCCTGCTCCTGTCCATGCAGGACGACCCGCAATACGTGCGCCAGGCGTTCGCGGCCGGCGCGTCGGGCTATGTCCTGAAGGAGGCGGCCGACACCGAGGTCGTCGCCGCGGTGCGCGAGGTCGCCGCGGGTGGCCGCTACGTCCACCCGACGCTCGGCGCGCGGCTGGCGGCCGCCGAGGTCGACGACGCCGGCCGGTCCCTCGACCCGCTGTCCGAACGGGAGCGCGAGGTGATGCAGCTGCTCGCGCTCGGCCACACGAACCAGGAGATCGCGAAGATGCTCTTTATCTCCGTCCGTACCGCGGAGACGCACCGGGCGCACATCATGCAGAAGCTGCGGCTGACGACGCGAGCCGAGCTCGTTGCCTATGCAATCGAGCACGGGTTGCTCGACGAGCCGCACCCGGCCTGAGCGATCCCCGTACCGGCTGTACGGCTTTCAACTGATGCACCGGCCTGCGTGCCACAGGCAGGCTTGGGCCATGAGGATTCTCGTCGTCGAGGACGAGGACGCCATCGCGGAGCCGCTCACGGACGGGCTTCGCCGCGAAGGATTCGAGATCGAACGCGCGGCTAGCGGCGCCGAAGCGCTCGCCGCTCCCATCCCCGACCTCGTCCTCCTCGACCTCAGGCTCCCCGACATCGACGGCCTCACCGTCTGCCGCGAGCTCCGCACGCGCTCGAGCGTCCCGATCATCATCATCACCGCCAAGGGGGAGGAGGTCGACCGCGTCGTCGGCCTGGAGATGGGGGCGGACGACTACGTCGTCAAGCCGTTCGGCTTCCGCGAGCTGCTCGCGCGCATCCGGGCCGTGACGCGCCGTTCGTCCGCGGCAGCCGCGAGGTCCGCGACAACGGTCGGCGCGCTCTCGATCGACGCGGCAGCGCGGCGGGCGGCGCTCGACGGGCGCGAGCTCGACCTCACGCCGAAGGAGTTCGACCTCCTCTTCCTCCTCGCGAGCGAGGCGGGGACCGTCGTCTCGAAACGGCGGATCTTCGAGGAGGTCTGGGGAAACACGTGGTATGGCGGGACGAAGACGATCGACGTCCACGTCGCGTCCCTCCGCCGCAAGCTCGGCGACCCGTCGTGGATCGAGACGGTGCGCGGAGTCGGCCTGCGGCTTGACGCGCCGTGAAGCGCTGGCTCCTCGTCACGTACCTCGCACTCGCGGTCGCGGTGCTCGCGGCGCTCGAGATCCCCCTCGGGATCACGTACGGGCGCACGCAGCGCTCTGACCTCGAGAATCGCATCAAGCTCGACGCCCTCACGCTTGCAACGCTCGCGGAGGACGGCCTCGAGCAGGGGAGCGGAACGCCGTCTGCCTCACTCGCCCGGGTCGCGCGGACGTACGCGCGGAGCCCGGGCGGCCGTGTTCTCGTCGTCGACCGGCGGGGGACGTCGATCCTCGACACCTCGACGGCGGTAGGGCGTGCGTTCGCGACACGTCCGGAGATCGAATCAGCGCTCGTAGGCAGATCCGCGTCCGGCACGCGGCACTCGAACACGCTCGGCACGGACCTGCTCTACGTCGCCGTGCCCGTCGCCTCGGGCGGTGCAGTCCACGGAGCCGTGCGTGTCACGTACCCGACGTCGGCCCTCTCGCACCGCGTGCAGCGCTACTGGCTCCTGCTCGCCGCGATCGCAGCCGTCGTGCTCGTCGCGGCGGCGATCGTCGGCGCCCGCCTTGCCCGCACCGTGACCCGGCCACTGGCCGACCTCGAAGACGCTGCGCAGACGGTCGGGGAGGGAGATCTCGCCGCGCGCGCCCCGATCGATGCCGGCCCGCCCGAGATCAGGGCTCTCGCAATGCGGTTCAACGAGACGGTGAGCCGCCTCGACTCCGCGATTCGGTCGCAGGAGGACTTCGTCGCCGACGCGTCGCACCAGCTGCGTACACCGCTCGCGGCGCTTCGCCTCCGCCTCGAGAACCTCGAGCACGACGCGTCGGGAGACGAGCGCATACAGCTCGAGCGCTCGCTCGAGGAGGTGGAACGCCTGAACCGACTCGTCGACGGCCTCCTCGCCCTCGCACGCGCCGACGCGGCGGAAGCGAAGCCCGTGCCCGTCGACCTCTCGGCTCTCGTCTCGGGGCGCCTGCGCGCGTGGGACCCGGAGGCAGAGCACAGCGGCGTCCGCCTCGTCAGCGCAATGGCGAGCGAGCTGCACGTGCTCGCCACGCCGTCGTCGCTCGACCAGGTGCTCGACAACCTGATCGCGAACGCGCTCGCCGTCTCGCCCAGCGGCTCGCGCATCACGGTCGAGGGACGGTCCGGGACCGGCTACGTCGAGGTCCACGTCGTCGACGAGGGACCGGGCATGACCGAGGCGCAGCGCGCGCGCGCGTTCGATCGCTTCTGGCGCGCAAGCACCCACGACGGCACCGGGCTCGGTCTGGCGATCGCGCGCCGCCTCGTGGCCGCGGACGGCGGAGAGCTGCGCCTTTGCGAAGCGTCATCCGGAGGCGTGGACGCAGTCGTCCGCCTCCGCGCGGCTTAACGCCACCCTGCCGAATCCTCGCCCTGACTTGGCCCAGCCTTTACCCGGGCCGTCCTACGCTCGAGGCACATCGAATCGGGAGGAGACCATGTCCCGCAAGCACGCACTGGTCGTCGCAGCAATGTTCGGGCTCGCCGCCGTGATCGGCTTCACTGCTCTCAGCCGTACGGTGCAGCTCGGGTCGGCGTCCCGCCACGCGAACGACGCCCTTGTTGTTGCCAAGACGCAGCAGCTGAATGCGTTCGAGCGCTCCCTCCACCGCCAGCTCGCGGCCGCTAAGAGCCCGGCGGCCGCAGTTCTCGCGCCGGCGCCGAAGCCGCGCACGCCGCGCGTCGTCTACGTGCGGCCAGCCCCGATCGTCGTACACAAGCACCGCGCGGGCGGCGAGGCCGAGCACGAGAGCGAGAGCGAGGGCTTCGATGACTAGCCACGTAGGACGCCTCTATGCCGCCGCAGCCGGGCTGCTCACGTTCTTCGTCCTCTGGGCGGGCATAGCAGCCCACCCGTGGAGAGCGACCGCCGCCGACCCGCGGCTGACGGTGCTCGCACAGCGCCAGCAGCTGCTCCGCCGCGAGGCCGTGCTCGTGCGAACGATCGTGCAGCAGCGCGCGGCGGCGGCGAAGGTGGCTGCGCAGAAGGCACGGAAGGCTCGGCAGGTTGCAGCGGTCGCACCGGCCCCGGTGCGCGTCGTAACGCTTCCGCCGCTCGTCGTCACGAGGACGTCGTGATGGAGCGGAGGACGTTTCGCGCCATGGGCACGGATGTCGAGCTGCTTCTCGATGCACCTCCGAGCGTGGAGAGCTTCCTGGCCCTCGCCGTCGCCGAGCGGGAGCTGGAGCGCCTCGAAGCGCTCCTCTCCCGCTTCCGCGAGGACTCGGAGCTCTCCACCCTCAATCGCGAGGGCCGTATCCACGCCGGACCGGATCTCCGCCGCGTCACGGAGCTTGCGATTGCGGCTAAGGCGTCTTCGCACGGGCGCTTCGACCCAACGGTCCACGACGCGCTCGTCGCGGCCGGCTACGACCGTTCCTTTGCGCACCTCGAGGGCCAGGTGGCGGTCGCCAGGCCGCCGGCCCGCTGCGGTGGCCGGGTCTCGGTCGATCCCGTCACCGGGATCGTCGAGCTGGAGCCGGGCTTTCGACTCGACCTGGGCGGCATCGCCAAGGGCTACGCCGTCGACCGGCTCTGCGATCTTCTCGAAGAGAGGGGGCCATGCCTGGTCGATGCGGGCGGCGACATCGCTGTGCGCGGCGGAGGCTGGCCGGTCGGAGTCGAGACGGGAGACGGCCTGCTCACGCTCGAGCTCTCGGACAGCGCGCTCGCCACGACAGGTGTCGACCGGCGCCGCTGGTCGACGACGCGGGGTGAGGCACACCACGTCATCGATCCGACGACAGGGCGACCTGCCGAAGGAGATCTCCTGCGCGTCACGGTCGTCGCCGCGACCGCGGCCGATGCCGAGGTGCTCGCGAAGACGCTCTTCCTCGCAGGCGCCGCGCTCGCCGAAGAGGAAGCGAACGCGGAGGGTGTCCCCGCCGTCCTCGTCACACGCGACGGACGGACGGTGCTCGCGGGAGGCCTGGCATGAAGACCGACCCGACGTTCTGGCTGCTCGCCCGCGCCAGCGGATTCACGGCCTACCTCCTGCTGACCGCCTCTGTCCTCGCGGGGCTCGTGCTCAAGTCACGGCCCTTCCGCTCGCTCAAGCCGGCTTCCGTCACCGACACGCACCGCTTTCTCGCCCTGCTCGGCCTGCTCGCGCTCGCCGGGCACGGCCTGGCACTTGTCGCGGATCGCACCGTGCGCATGCCGCTCGCCGGCCTGCTCGTGCCGGGGCTATCGCCGTACCGGCCGCTCGCCGTCGGAGTGGGCGTTCTCGCTGCCGAGCTGATGATCTTGGTCTACGTCTCGTTCGCCCTCCGCAAGCGCATCGGCACGCGAAACTGGCGCCGCCTGCACTGGGCGACCTATGCGATCTTCGCCGGCGCGACCGTGCACGGCATCGCGGCCGGAACGGACAGCTCGCAGCCATGGGCCCGGGCCATCTACCTCGGCGCCCTCGGAGCGGTCGCCTTCGCCACGGCCTGGCGCACGCTCGCCGGAAGCATCACGCCCCCGACTACGACACCCACAGGGAGGACCGCACCATGAGCACGTATCGCGTCGAGATCGACCGTTCGTCCTGCATCGGCTACGCCGGCTGTGTGAAGGAAGCGCCAGAGGTGTTCTGGATCGAGGACGACGTCGCGGTGACGCGCGGAGAGACCGACGACGAGCGTGTGCTCGAAGCCGCCGAGCTGTGTCCCGTCAGCGCGATCACCGTCATCCGCGTCGAGGACGAGGCGCGTGCCGCGTAACCTGCGGCCATGAGCGTGCGTCTCGGGCTTCTGTTGGCGGCGGTCGTCGTCGCGGCGATCGCCGCCAACATCGCGCTGCTCTCGGTCGCGACGGGACGCCACGACCCGGTCGGCACGCTCAGCCCGATCGTCGCGGTCGGCGGCGGCAGTTCTTCGCCACCTTCAGTCGTGCAGCCGTCGCCGCCCCCAGCGACGACCGACGATCACGGCGAGCCCGACGACTAGTAGGAGGGTCTGGCGGAACGGTCAGCGAACCGTCGCGGCGACGCGCCGGCCGGGCTCGTCCTTGTACGCAACCTCCGACTCAACCGAGACGACACCCGGTACACGCTGGACGAACCGCGGCACCATCTCTGCGGTCTCCTTGTTCTCCACCGTGCCGATCAGTCGGACGACGCCGTCGTCCACGGTCACCTCGACCGCGTCGGGCTCGATCCAGAGCGTGTGCAGCAGGACGTCATCGCGAACCTCCCGCGCGATGTCCGCGTCGGAACGTGCGAACGCGCGCACGAGATCGGCGCGCGTGACGATCCCGACGAGCTTTCCGTCACCCGCCACGACGGGCAGCCGGTTGACGCGCTTGTCGAGCATCGCGCCTGCAGCCCGCCCCACCTGTGCGCTCGGCTCGATAGTCACCGCCGGCGCGCTCATCGCGTCGCCCGCCGTCGTCGCAGCGAGCCGCGCATCGTCCTCGGCGTGTTTGGCGCGCAGCAGGTCGAGCATCCGCGGGTGCGCGTCCGGCAGCCCACGCTCCTTCGCCAGGATGTCCGCCTCGGAGACGACGCCCACGAGACGATCACCGTCGACGACCGGCAAGCCGGAGATCCTGTGCTCCGCGAGGAGCCTTGCGACGTCACGGAGCGGAGTCGACCTTGCGATCGTAATCACATCCGTCGTCATGACCGCTTCGACCTTCATGGCAATTCCCCCCATCCCGAGACCGCGTGGGCGAGATCGAGCGTCGAGAGAACTCCTACCGGCAGCCGCGTCTCGGGGTCGAGCACGACGAGATGCGCGGTGCCATGCTCGAGGAGAAGCTGAGCCGCACGCAGGAGAGGCTCCTCGGCGGAGATCGTGACGACCGGTGTGGCAGCCGTCTCGCCCGCGGTCCTGGCGTCGATCGCACCTTCCACGAGACCGGCAACGAGATCGAGGTCGGAGACGATCCCGTATACCGGGCCGTCGGAGCGCTCGTCCCTCTCGTCGTAGACGACGACACAATGCACGCGGTAGGCGTCCATCATCCGGGCCACCGAGCGGAGCGGTGTGCCGCTCGGGCACGTGAGCACCCCGGCGTGCATCTCATCGGCGACGCATGCCTGCTCGAGCGCTGTCTTCACGGTGGTTCGCATGACGCCATCATCGACCCGGCGCTGTTCGACGCCATCGGCGCGGCTACGGATGAGCGTGCGGGGAACTACGGTGCGTCGATCTGCCGGTCGTGCGCGCCGCGTGCGCCGCGTCTCGCGACGCCCGACGCACGGGCGGCATCCGCGACAGCCGCCGCGACGCTCGGGGCGATGGTGCGGTCGAAGACGCTCGGGATGACATAGTCGGGCTCGAGCTCTCGTGCGGGTATCGCGGCGGCGATCGCCTTCGCGGCGGCGAGCTTCATCTCCTCGTTGATGTCCGACGCACGCGCGTCGAGCGCGCCCCGGAAGATCCCCGGAAACGCAAGGACGTTGTTGATTTGGTTGGGGTAGTCCGACCGGCCCGTGCCGATCACGGCGGCAAGCTCCTGGATCTTCTCGGGCTGCACTTCGGGGGTCGGGTTCGCCATCGCGAAGACGATCGCGCCTGGCGCCATCCGGCGCACGCCGTCGGCGCAGACGACGTCGGGCCCGGAAAGGCCGATGAAGACGTCGGCGCCGTCGAGCACCTCATCCGGCGTCCCTGTCACACGGCGCGGGTTCGTGATCGCCGCGTACGCCTCCTTGTATCCGTCGAGGCCAGCCCGACCCTCATGGATCGCTCCACGCCGATCGCAACCGATCACCTCCGGGACGCCGGCGGCAAGCAGCATCTTCGTCGTCGCCACGCCGGCGGCGCCGACCCCCGTGACGACGACGCGGACGTCCTCGATCCGCTTCCCGACCACCTTCAGGGCGTTGAGCAGCGCGGCGAGGACGACGACCGCGGTTCCGTGCTGGTCGTCGTGAAAGACGGGGATGTCGAGCGCTGCGCGCAGCCGCTCCTCGATCTCGAAGCAGCGCGGGGCCGAGATGTCCTCGAGGTTGATGCCACCGAACACCGGCGCGAGCGCCGTCACGCACCGGACGATCTCGTCGGGATCCTTCGTCGCGAGACAGATCGGCCACGAGTCGACGCCCCCGAACTCCTTGAACAGGATCGCCTTGCCCTCCATCACGGGCAGCGCGGCCTCGGGGCCGATGTCGCCGAGCCCGAGGACGGCCGACCCGTCCGTGACGACCGCGACGGCGTTCTGCTTGATCGTCAGGTTCCAGACCTTGGCCGGATCGTCGGCGATCGCGCGGCACACGCGCGCGACGCCCGGCGTGTACGCCATCGAGAGGTCGTCGCGCGTCTTGATCGGGCTCTTCGCGCGCATCTCGAGCTTGCCGCCCAGGTGGAGGAGGAACGTCCGGTCGGAGACGTGCTCGACCGTGACGCCGTCGAGCGCCCGCACCGCCGCGACGATGCGGCCGATGTGCTCGGCGTCCCCGCCGAGCACGGTGACGTCCCGCAGCTTGCGGTCGTCCTCGACGCGGACGAGGTCGATCGCGTCGAGCAGGCCCCCTTCGTCCGCGACCGCCGTCGCGAGCCGCGCGAACGCGCCCGGACGGTTCTCGAGCGAGACGCGGATCGTCGCGCTGAACGACGCCGAGAGATGCTCGGCCGCGTGGGGCTCCGTCATGGCCATGGCCACAGTCTCGGAGGCGACGGCGGCCGCGCCATCAGCGCTGACGCGGAAACCGGGCTCCGTAGCCACCCGCAAGGGTGTCGGGTCGAGCTCGACGTCGACCGATTCGAGCCGCACGCCCTGCGCGTCGGGCTCCGTCGGGTCGTTGGCGAGGGTCGCAACGACCTCGGCACCCTCCGCGACCGTACCGCGAGCCGCGTCCTCGAAGTGCTCCCGAAAGTGCTCAGGCGTGAAGTGTGAGAGGGCGCCGAGCGTCACGCGGATGCCCGTCACCCGCGATCCGCCTTCGGCGGTGGCAGCCGCTTCGATCGCCGCCATCAGGCGGTTCATCACCGCCTGCTCATGCACTCCCGATCTCCTCTCCGACGACGTCAGCCACGCGCGCGGCCGCCGCCTCGACGTCAGGCGAGACGCCGTCGCCGGCGGCGAACTCGGAGCCCTCGACTCCGAAGACCACCAGCCGCGCGGGCAGCCGGTCGAGCGCGCGAGCGAGCTCGATTGCCTCGGCGACGCCAAACGCGTGCGTGGAGGACCGAATCAGCTCCGCAGGAATCGGTTCCCGGTGCGCCTCGACGCGGTGAATCTTTCCCGGCGGAGCGCCGGAAGACACCGCGTCGACAACCCAGACGGCGTCCGCGCCGGACCAGGCGTCGAGCAAGGCGATCGGCTCCCCCTCGCACTCGCGGACATCGAGGTCCGGCAGCGCGGCCCGGATCAGGCGGGCGGCGACGAGGCCGACGGCGTCGTCCCCCCGCCACGCGTTCCCGACGCCGATCACCCGGGTGGCTACGACCGCTGCACCTCGAGTGAAAGAAAGTGGGTCGCGCAGGAGATGCACGGGTCGTAGTTGCGAATCGTCTGCTCGCACCGCAGCGAGAGCTCGTCGTCCGGCGCGTCGATGAACGCCTCGACGACGCCGCGAAGGTCGTCCTCGATCGCCTTCTGGTTCTGCGAGGTCGGCGGCACGATCTTCGCGTCGAGGATCGTGCCTTCGTCGTCGATCTCATAGCGGTGGTAGAGGGCGCCGCGCGGGGCTTCCGTCGCGCCGTAGCCGACGCCTGCTCGAGGCTCGACCTCGACGGCGGGCCGGTCGGGCTCCTCGTACTGCGCGATCAGGCGCAGCGCCTCTTCGGCGGCGTACACCATCTCTACGCAGCGGACGACGATCGAGCGAAAGGGGTTGCGCTCGTCCGGCCCGAGACCGGCCGCCACCGCCGCCTCGCGTGCGCCGGGCGAGAGCCGGTCGTAGGAGAGGGCAAAGCGCGCGAGCGGCCCGACGAGGTAGACGCCGCGCTCGCGAAGCCGGGAGTGCAGGGCGTTCGACCAGGGAACGTGCTCCTCGACGAAATGGTCGTCGTATTCGGCGACGTCGATGTCCAGCCCGGCATTCGAGACGATGCGGCCGCGGTCGATCGGGTACTCGTCGGGCTCGTCGAGGCAAACGAGCTCGTAGTCGCGGCGGTAGTCCGGCACGTCGAGCGACCCGGTCAGGGCCACGGCCTCGAGCGCGATCTCCCGCGCGCGCTCGAGCTTCTCGACGAGCGGCCGGAGCTCGGCCTTCCGCGGCGCGCGGTAGAAGCCGCCGACGCGCACGTTGACGGGATGGATCTCGCGGCCGCCGACGACGGTCATCACCTCGTTTCCGATCCGCTTCAACTCGAGCGCGCGCTCGACGACGTCCCGCCGGTCCTTCGCGAGCGCGATCGCGCTCTCGTAGCCGAGGAAGTCGGGCAGATGGAGCATGAAGACGTGGAGCGCATGGCTCTCGATCCATTCGCCGCAGTAGAGGAGCCGCCGCAGCGCCCGCAGCTGGCCGTCGACCTCGACGCCGCAGGCGTCCTCCATCGCGCGGACGGCGCTCATCTGGTACGCGACCGGGCAGATCCCGCAGATGCGCGCGGTGATGTCCGGCGCCTCCGTGAAGCCGCGCCCGCGGAGGAAGGCCTCGAAGAAGCGCGGCGGCTCGTAGATCTTCAGCTGGATCTCGTCGACCGCGCCGTCGGCGATCTTCACGAGCATCGCACCCTCCCCCTCGACGCGCGCGAGGAAGTCCGTCTTGATCGTCTTCGTCCGCTTCGCGCTCACGGCGCGGCCTCCCGGAACGCCTCCTTGCCGACGTGGAACGTGTGGAACACGCGCTCGACGCCACGGTCGTCCATACCGAGCACACGTAGCTGACGCGTCAGCGAGACGGTGTTCGGCGTCTCCATCGGCCCGAAGCATCCGTAGCAGCCGCGGTCGTACGAGGGGCAGATCGCGCCGCAGCCCGCATGCGTCACAGGGCCGAGACACGGCGTGCCGTGCGCGACCATCACGCACACGTTGCCGCGCCGCTTGCACTCCATGCACACCGAGTACGCGGGGACGTTGGGCCGCCGACCCTGGATGAACGCGCCGATCACCTCGAGCAGCTGGTGCTTCGAGATCGGGCAGCCGTTGAGCTCGAAGTCGACCTGCACGTGCGCCGAGATCGGCGTCGAGGTGGCGAGCGTCGAAACGTAGTCGGGCGACGCGTAGACCGTGGACAGGAACTCGCCGACGTCGGCGAAGTTCCGCAGTGCCTGGATCCCGCCGGCAGTGGCACAGGCGCCGATGGTGACGAGCTTCTTCGAGGCGCGCCGCACGCGCTGGATGCGCTCGGCGTCCTCCTCGGTCGTGATCGAGCCCTCGACGAGCGAGAGGTCGTAGGGGCCGCGCACCGATGCGCTCGAGGCCTCGAGGAAGTACGCGATCTCGATCTCCTCCGTGATGCCGAGGAGCTCGTCCTCGCAGTCGAGCAGCGACAGCTGACAGCCGTCGCACGAGGCGAACTTCCAGACGGCGAGCTTCGGCTTGCGGCTCACAGCTCTCTCACCTCGAGCAGCGGCGCGATCGCGTCGTGGCGGTAGACGGGACCGTCACGACAGATCAGGGTCGGGCCGAACTGACAATGGCCGCAGTGCGCAACGGCGCAGCGCATGTTCCGCTCCATCGACAGGAAGATGCGCTCCGGCGCGATCCCGGCGTCGATCAGGCTCTGAGCCGTGATCCGCATCATCACCTCGGGACCGCAGAGGAAGGCGACCGCCCTCGCCGGATCGGCGACGGCTCTCGGGATGAGCTTCGTCACGACGCCGACGCTTCCGCGCCAGTCGGCGTCCCCGCTGTCGACCGTCACGTGGACGTCGAGGTCGAAGCGGCCACGCCACCCCTCGAGCTCGCGGTGATAGAGAAGGTCCGCCGGGGTGCGGCTGCCGTACAGGAGGCTGACGGCGCCGTACTCCGCACGTTCGGCGAGCACCGAATAGAGCACGGGACGGAGCGGAGCGAGCCCGATGCCACCGGCGACGACGAGCACATCCGCTCCACGCGCGGTGTCCACGGGCCACGGGCTGCCGAACGGCCCGCGAACCCCGAGGAAGCTGCCCGGGCGAGACGCACAGACCGCTTCCGTCACCGCACCGACGGCCCGCACGGTGTGCACGAGCCGCCCGCCACGCGACGGATCGCCCGAGATCGAGATCGGCACCTCACCGATCCCGAACGCATAGAGCATGGTGAACTGGCCCGGCGCGTAGGCGAGGCCGTCCCCAGCGGCGCTCTCGAGCTCGAGCGTCCACGTGTCCGGCGTCTCCTTGCGGCGGCGCATGACCCGGAACGGCACGGGCGGCGCCGCAGCGTGCACGGATCGAGCGTCAGTCGCCACGGCCGTAGAGGTCGAGGAGCCGCAGCCGTGTCCATTGCAGCCGTTCGATGAGGATCTGGGCGAAACGGGACATGAGCGCATAGCCGAACGCGGGATCGGCCTCGCACTTCCCGCGCAGACAGGTGCCGTCGAACGCCGTCACGCGGACGACGTCGAGCGCGCGGGCGTCGAAGTGCCAGCGATACGGCGCGAACAGCCACGACCAGCCCACCACCTCGCCCGCCTCGAGCGTCTCGATCGTGATCGATCCGCGGGAGGGGACGAACATCTCGAGCGCGACGCTCCCGTGGCGGACGCAGTAGAACGTGTCCGCGTGCTCCCCTTCGCGGAAGAGCAGCTCGTTCGCCTCGAAATGGCGGTTCGCGCCGCAGCCGGCGATCAGCTCCAGCTGCTCGTCCGTCAGCCCCGCGAAGAACGGGATGTCCTTGAGCAGAGCCTCAATCGTCTCCATGACCGTCCTCCTCCGGAAGTCGAAGCGCGGCGAGCTCCTCCGTGACGTCGATCCCCACCGGGCACCACGTGATGCAGCGGCCGCAGCCGACGCAGCCTGAGGTGCCGAACTGGTCGTGCCACGTGCCGAACTTGTGCGTCAGCCATTGTCGGTAGCGCGACCTCCCGCTCGGCCGGATGCTGCCGCCGTGGAGGTACGCGTGGTCGACGGAGAAGCACGAGTCCCAGACGCGGTGACGCTCGGCGGCAGAGCCGTCGAGCTCGGCCACGTCCTCGACGGACGAGCAGAAGCACGTCGGGCAGACCATCGTGCAGTTGCCGCACGTGAGGCAGCGGGAGGCGACGTCGTTCCAGCGCGGGTGCTCGAGCGTGTTCGCCAGGAGATCCTGGAGGCCACCCGCTTCGAGCGTGCGGCCCATCCGCTCGGCGGCTCCGTCGATCGCCGCCTCCGCGGCAGCGAGGTCGTCGCCTTCGACGCCCCGGCCCGTCAGCTCAGTAAGGACCTCGCGCCCGCGCTCCGTGCCTGCCTCGACCAGGAACCGGTGCTCGCCCTCGAGGATCTCCGTCAGCACGATGTCGTAGCCCTCCTTGACCTTCGGCCCCGTGTCCATCGAGACGCAGAAGCACGTTCCGCCCGGCTCGAAGCAGTTGACGGCCACGACGAACAGGTCCTCTCGGCGCGCCGCGTAGTCCGTTTCCGTGTACGAGCCGCCGAGGAAGACCTTGTCCTGGATCGCGATCGCGTGCAGCTCGCAGGAGCGCACGCCGATGAGGGCAAGCGGCCGCTCGTCTCGCTCCTCTGGCACGGCCTCGAACGCGCCGTCGCCGCTTCGCTCCGCACGCCATTGCCGGACACGCGGGGGAAAGAGGAGCTGCTTCCACGAGTGCGGTCCGACGGCGTAGCCGAAGCGCGCCTCGTCGTCCCGGCGCTCCAGTCGGTAGGTCGCAGCCTCCTGGACGTCGGTCCAACCGACCGGAAGCTCGCTCGCGTCATCGAGCTCGCCGTAGACGATCGCCTGCTGCTCGACGCGGGGTCCGATCACCCGGTAGCCCCGCGCCCTGAGCGCGTCGACCAGGGCCTCGAGGCCTTCAGGCGGGATGATCGTTCTCTCGGCGTCCAGTGGAACCTCCTGTGCCACACGGTCCCCGATCCGCATGGAGCGTACATCGGCGCGGGTCCCGACCACGGCTGCGGATAGTCCGCACCGGTTGCGGCTACCGAGCTCCTCCGTCAGGCTCCCGGGATGGAGACATGGACAGCGCCCGTCGAGCGGCGGCGATACCGCGTGCGCGGCGTCGTCCAGGGTGTCGGCTTCCGGCCGTTCGTCCATGGCCTGGCGACAAGGCTCGAGCTCGGCGGCTACGTCCGAAACGACGGAGACGGTGTCGTGATCGAGGTCGAGGGACCGGCCGGCGCCCTCGACGCGTTCACGATCGCGCTTCAGGAGGAGGCGCCGCGTCTGGCCCGTCTCGAGACCCTCGACGCGGAGCGCCTTCGCGCTCTCGGCGAGCGGTCGTTCACGATCGCGGCCAGCTCGCCGACACGAGGGTCGGCGCTCGTGCCGCCCGACGTGGCCACCTGCGCCGACTGCCTGCGTGAGCTCTTCGACCCGGCGGACCGGCGCTACCGGTATCCGTTCGTCAACTGCACGCAATGCGGGCCGCGGTTCACGATCGTCACCTCCGTCCCCTACGACCGCCCGAACACGACGATGGCGGGGTTCCCGCTCTGCGACGACTGCCGGCGGGAGTACGAGGACCCGGCCGACCGCCGCTTCCATGCGGAGCCGATCGCCTGCCCGGCGTGCGGGCCGCGGCTCTCGATGCCCCTAACGGAGGCGGTCGACCTGTTGCGAGCGGGCGGCATCCTCGCCGTCAAGGGGCTCGGCGGCTTCCACCTGGCCTGCGATGCGACCGAGGAGTCTGCCGTCGCCCGCCTGCGGACGCGCAAGCACCGCGACGAGAAGCCCTTTGCCGTCATGACGGCAAAGCCCGAGACGCTCGTGGAGCTCGACGCGGAGACGTCGGCTCTCCTCTCGTCGGATGCCCGGCCGATCGTGCTCGCACGGCGCTGCGCCGACGCGCCCGTGTCGGCCTCCGTGGCCCCGGGATCGCCGTGGCTCGGCGTGCTGCTCCCGTACACGCCCCTCCACCACCTGCTGGTCCACGACGTCGGCGTGCCGCTCGTGATGACGAGCGGGAATCGCTCGGACGAGCCGATCGCGATCGACGACGAACAGGCGCTCGACCAGATCGGAGAGATCGCCGACGCGTTCCTCGGCCACGACCGCCCGATCCACCGCCGCTGCGAGGACTCGGTCGTGCGACCGGGCATCGTCGTCCGGCGCTCACGCGGAATCGCCCCGGAGGCGCTGCCGCTCCCCGTCGCCGCCCGGCGGCCCGTGATCGCCGCCGGCGCCGAGCTGAAGAGCACGTTCTGCGTCGCCCGCGGCCGTCGAGGCCTTCCTCTCGCCGCACCTCGGAGATCTCGACACGGAGCCGGCCTACCGCGCGTTCCGGAGCGACCTCGCTCTCTACCTCGACATGCTCGCCGTCGAGCCCGACGTCGTCGCGCACGACCTCCACCCGGAGTACCTGTCCACGAAGTGGGCGCGCGAGCAGGAGGCGGAGCTCGTCGGCGTGCAGCACCATCACGCGCACGCGGCGAGCTGCCTAGCCGAGTACGGCGAGCATGGGCCGGCGCTCGCGCTCGTTTTCGACGGCACGGGCTACGGCACGGACGGGACGCTCTGGGGTGGCGAGCTCCTGCGGTGCGACCTCGCGTCGTTCGAGCGCGTCGCGCACCTCGCGCCCGTGCCACTGCCGGGCGGCACGGCGGCGATCCGGGAGCCGTGGCGCATGGCCGCGGTCTATCTCGAGCGGGCCGGCTGCGCCGTCCCGTACGCGCGCTGGCCGATCGTGCGCGAGAGCCTGAAGGCGAACGCTCCGCTCTCGTCCGGGATGGGCCGGCTCTTCGACGCCGTGGCAGCCCTGCTCGGCATCCGGGAACGCGTGACGTACGAGGGACAGGCCGCGATCGAGCTCGAGCACCTCGCCGGCGCCGTCGCGGCCGAGCCGTACGCGTGGACGTTCGGCGACGCGACGCCTCTCGTCCGGGCCTGCCATGACGATCTCGCGAGCGGCCGGCCGCGGGCGGAGATCGCGGCCGCCTTCCACGAGGCCGTGGCAGCCGCTGCCACGGCCGCGTGCGCCGAGGCCGCCGAGCCGAGGACCGTCGTCCTCTCCGGCGGCACCTTCCAGAACCTCCGCCTGCTCGCGTCCGTGCGGCGGAGGCTCGAGGCGCTCGGGTTCCGCGTCCTCGTCCACGCGCGCGTGCCGCCGAACGACGGGGGCATAAGCTACGGTCAGGCCGCCGTGGCGGCGGCTCGAATGGAGAGGTCATGTGCCTAGCGATCCCGGCCCAGATCGTCGAGCTCGCCGACACCGAGGCGATGACGGCGAAGGCGGAGCTCTCCGGCGTGCGCCGGCTCGTATCGCTTGCGCTCTGCCCTGACGCACGCCCGGGGGACTGGGTGCTCGTCCACGTGGGCTTTGCCCTCCAGCAGATCGACGAGGCGGAGGCACGCGAGACCCTGTCCCTGCTCGAGAGCATGGGCGAGCTGTACGAGCAGGAGCTGCAGGAGATCCGAGAGGGCTCGGTGCCGTGACGCTCGACCGCGACGCCTGCATCACCTGCGGTGACGTCGCCGTCCAGGCGATCGTCATCGAGGTGCGCGGAGACAGCGCCACGGTCGAGGTGGAGGGCCGGCGCGAGCAGGTCGCCGTCGAGCTCGTCGCACCCGTCGCACCCGGCGAGACGCTGCTCTGCCACGCCGGGATCGCGTTGACGAGGATCGAGGTGGAGGCGTGAGGTTCGTGGACGAGTTCCGCTCCGCCGAGACCGCTGCGCGGGTGTCGCGGGAGATCGCGTCGCTCGTCGTACCGGGCGTGCCCGTCCGGATCATGGAGGTCTGCGGAGGTCATACGCACACGATCTACCGCCACGGGCTCGAGGACCTCGTCCCGGACGAGGTCGAGTTCCTCCACGGCCCGGGCTGCCCCGTCTGCGTGATCCCGATGGGTCGCGTCGACGACGCCATCTTCCTCGCCGAGCAGCCGGAGGTGATCTTCACGACGTTCGGCGACATGCTGCGGATCCCCGGCAGCCACGGCTCCCTCCTCGAGGCGAAGGCGCGGGGTGCAGACGTGCGCATGGTCTACTCGCCACTCGACGCGCTCGAGATCGCGCGGCGGTCGCCCGACCGTCACGTCGTCTTCTTCGCCGTCGGCTTCGAGACGACGGCGCCGGCGACGGCCGTGACGATGCTCCGCGCACGGGACGAAGGGGTCGAGAACTTCTCGGCGTTCGTCAACCACGTCACGATCGTCCCGCCGCTTCGGGCGATCCTCGACGCGCCGGACTCGAGGATCGACGCGTTCATCGCGCCCGGCCACGTCTCGACGGTGATCGGCACGCGGCCGTACGAGTTCATCCCGGAGGAGTACGGCAAGCCGGTCGCCGTCGCCGCCTTCGAGCCGGTGGACGTCCTGCACTCGGTGGTCATGGTGCTCCGTCAGCTCCGGGACGGGAGGAACGAGGTCGAGAACCAGTACACCCGCGTCGTCCTCCGAGACGGCAACCCCCGGGCGCGCGCGGCGATCGAGGAGACGATGGAGCTCCGCGACACGTTCGAGTGGCGCGGGCTCGGCTGGATTCCCTCGAGCGCCCTGCGGCCCCGGCCGGCATTCGCCGCCTGGGACGCCGAGCGGCGCTTCACTCTTCCGGGGGCGCGTGTCGCCGATCCGAAGGCCTGCCAGTGTGGCGAGGTGCTCGTCGGAGCGATCAAGCCGTGGGAGTGCCGCGTGTTCGGGACCGCCTGCACGCCGGAGCAGCCCATCGGCACGTGCATGGTCTCGAGCGAGGGCGCGTGCGCCGCGTATTACGCGTACGGGCGCGTGCAGCCTCGGCGCGATCCCGTTTCGGCGTGACTCCGCCGCGGCGCCGCCCGCGCCTCCGGGACGACGTCGTCACGCTCGCCCACGGGGCGGGAGGGAAGGCGTCGCGCGCGCTGACCGAGGGCTTGTTCCTCGAGGAGCTCGGGAACGACGTGCTCGAACAGCTCGCGGACGCGGCCGTCGCGATGGCGGGATCCGGCCGGATCGCCCTGACGACGGACTCCTTCGTCGTCACGCCGCTCTTCTTCCCCGGCGGCGACATCGGTGAGCTCGCCGTGAACGGCACGGTGAACGACCTCGCGATGGTCGGCGCCTGCCCGCTGTACCTCACGGCGGCGTTCGTGATCGAGGAGGGCTTCCCCGTAGCCGACCTCCGCCGCGTCGCATCGTCGATGGCCGGCGCCGCTCGGCTTGCCGGAGTGCAGATCGTCGCCGGCGACACGAAAGTCGTCGAGCGAGGGAAGGCCGACGGGGTGTTCGTCTGCACCTCCGGCGTCGGGACGGTGCCATCAGGCCTCGAGCTCGGTCCGGACCGGATTCGCGAAGGAGACAAGGTCCTCGTCTCCGGCACGATCGGCGATCACGGCATGGCCGTGATGCTGGCGCGCGGCGAGCTCGCGCTCGAGGCGGATATCCGCTCGGACACGGTCGCCGTTCACGAGCTCGCAGCGGCGCTCATGAAGCTCGGCGAGGAGCTCCGGTTCCTCCGAGACCCGACGCGCGGCGGCCTCGCGACCACCCTCAACGAGCTCGCCGCCGCCGCGCAGCTGGCCGTGGTCCTCGACGAGCGCGCGATTCCCGTCCGGCCGGAAGTGACCGGGGCGTGCGAGATCCTCGGCATCGACCCGCTCTACGTCGCGAACGAGGGAAAGCTCGTCGCGGTCGTCGCGCCCGCAGCCGCCGACGGCGCGCTCGCGGAGCTGACGGCCCATCCGCTCGGCACCGACGCAGCGATCGTCGGCGAGATCCGCGCAGAGCCGGAGGGCCTCGTGCTGCTCGACACGGCCGTCGGCGGCAGCCGCATCGTCGACATGCTCGTCGGCGACCCGCTCCCGCGCATCTGTTAGGCGGTGCGACGTCGCAGCGTTCCAGCCCCGAGCGCGAGCGCTCCGACGATGAAGCCGCAGACGACGAGCACGTCGGCGGCCAGCTCCCAGCCGTACAACCCCTTCGTGACACGGTCGAGGGCGCCGTACGCGTACGTGAGCGGAAGCGCCCAGGAGATCCAGTAGAGGAGCTGCGCCATCTCCTCGCGGGGCGCGAGCAACCCGCAGAGCAGCACCTGCGGCATGATCACCGCGGGCATGAACTGGACGGCCTGGAACTCGCTGCGCGCGAACGCGGAGACAAAGAGGCCGAGTGCCATGCCGAGCACTGCGTTCATCACGGCGAGGCAGATCACGGCCCACGTGGCACCTGCGACGTCGAGGTCGAGCAGCCCGAAGGCGAGCGCGGAGACGATCCCCGCCTGGACGACTGCGACGAGCGCGAACGCCGCCGCGTAGCCGAGCAGCAGATCGAGCTTCGAGAGCGGCATCGTCATCAGCCGCTCGAGCGTGCCGGAGGTCCGCTCACGCAGCACGGTGATCGAGGTGACGACGAACATCGAGATCAGCGGGAAGATGCCGACGAGCGGGCCGCCGACGCGGTCGAACACGTGGCCGCCCAGGAAGACGTACTTCAGCAGGGTGATCAGGACGCAGGGAACGAGGACGATCAGCCCGAGGGTGCGCGGATCGTGGCGAAGCTGCCGCAGCACCCGCAGCGCCGTCGCGCGGGTGCGCACGATGCTCATGCGCGCTCTTCCGCGAGCCGGAGGAAGGCTTCCTCGAGGTCGTCGGTGCCCGTCCGGCCCCTGAGCTCGGCCGGTGTCAGCGCGGCGACGAGCACCCCGTCGCGCAGCAGGAGCAGATCGTCGCAGCGCTCCGCCTCGTCCATCACGTGGCTCGAGACGAGGATCGTCTTGCCGCCCGCCGCGAGCGTGTGGAACAGCTCCCACAGCTCGCGCCGAAGCAGCGGGTCGAGCCCCACCGTCGGCTCGTCGAGGACGAGCACGTCGGGCTCCGCGAGCAGGGCGGTGGCGAGCGAGACGCGGGCACGCTGGCCACCGGAGAGCCGGCCGACGAGCCGGTCCTGCTCGCCCCGCAGGTCGACGGTCTCGACCACCTCGGCGACTCGCCGTGGCGGCGCGCCGAGAATGCGTGCGAAGTACTCGAGGTTCTCACGCACGCTCAGATCGAGGTAGACGGATGGCGCCTGCGTCACGTAGCCGACCCGGGCACGGAGCCCGGGTGCGCCGGCCTCGTGACCGAGCACGGTGACCGTGCCACTCTCGACGATCTGCACGCCGACGATCGCGCGGATGAGCGTCGACTTCCCGGCCCCGTTCGGGCCGAGCAGGCCCGTAACGCGACTCTGTTCGATGTCGAGCGAGAGCCCGTCGAACACGAGCGTCCCGGCTCGCCGGACGCGCAGGTCGCGCACGGCGACCGCCGGCGCCATCTAGTCGATCAGGCCGAGCTCGCGGCCGACGCGCGCGAACGCGTCGAGCGCACGCTCGATGTGCGCGTCCTCGAGCGCGGCGGACATCTGCACGCGGATGCGCGCCGCTCCCTCCGGCACGACCGGGAAGCCGAAGCCCGTGACGAACACGCCCTCATCGAGGAGCAGCTGGCTCATGCGAATGGCGAACGCCGTCTCGCCGACGATGATCGGGATGATCGCCGCGTCGCCGTCGAGGGGCGCATAGCCGAGCTCCCGCAGCCGCGCTCGGAACGTCTCCGAGCGCGCGCGGAGCGTCGAGACGAGCTCGGGCTCGCGGCGAAGCACGCGCACGGCCTCGAGCGCCGAGCACGCGACGGTCGGCGGCAACGCGTTCGAGAAGAGCTGCGGCCGAGAGCGCTGCGCGAGCAGGTCGCACACCTCATCGCTCGCGGCGACAAAACCGCCTGCGGCCCCACCAAGCGCCTTCCCGAGCGTGCTGGTGATCACGTCGATCTCGCGGAGCAGGCCGAAGTGCTCGGCGACCCCGCGGCCGGTCTCTCCGAGCACCCCGGTTCCGTGCGAGTCGTCGACGAGCACGACAGCGTCGTGCGCACGCGCGAGCTCGACGATGTCGGGCAGCCGGGCGAGGTCGCCCTCCATCGAGAAGACCCCGTCCGTGATCACGAGCTTCCGCTGGCCGGCTTCGCAGGACGCGAGCCCTGCCGCGAGCTCGTCCATCGACGAGTGGCTGTAGATGACCTTCCGCGCCGGGCGTGACAGCCTGATGGCGTCGATGATCGACGCGTGGTTGAGCTTGTCCGAGAGGATCACGGTCGACTCGTCGACGAGCGTCGGGATCGCCGCCTCGTTCGCGTTCCAGCACGAGACATACGTCAATGCCGCCTCCGTCCCGACGAAGTCGGCGAGCTCCCGCTCGAGCTCGAGGTGCGGCTCGAACGTCCCGCAGATGAACCGGACGGAGCCGGTGCCCGCACCGTAGCGGCGGAGGCCGTCGATCCCCGCCTCGATCACCTCCGGTCGCGCGGCGAGCCCGAGGTAGTTGTTCGACGAGAGGACGATTACCTCGCCGCGCCCGGCCATCTCGACAACGGCGCCCTGCGGCGACTCGAGCGTGTTGAACCGCTTGTACGTCCCCGCCTTGCGCAGCGCGTCGAGCTCGCCGGCGACCGTGCGGTCGAGCTCGTTGCCGGCGGCGGTCGTCACCCCGACACCTCGGCCACCGCCGCCTCCGCGCCCGCCGGTGCGGGCCGGCCGCCGGGGTAGACGACGATCTTGCACGCCTCACCCGCCTCGAGCTTCGCGAACACCTGCTCCCAGTCCCCGAGTGAGTACTCGTGGGTGATCAGCGGCCGCAGGTCGACGGCGCCGCTCTCGAGCAGCCAGCGGGTGCGGTACCACGTTGCGAAGATCCGGCGTCCCGACACGGCCTGCACGGTCAGGTTCTTGAAGATCGCCGCCGCAACGTCGACCTCGACGCGGCGCGACGGGATGCCGAAGAGGATGATCCGGCCGCCGTAGCGCGCGACTGTGACCGCATCGGCGATCGCCACCGGGGAGCCCGACATCTCGAAGACGACGTCCACGCCGTGTCCTCGCGTCTGCTCCGAGTACCAGCCTGCGACGTCGGCCACCTGCGAGACGTCAACCGTCGCATCGGCGCCCATCGTTCGCGCCAGCCCGAGCCGAAACGGATGGAGATCGGAGGCGAGGATGAGCGCCGCGCCCGACGCCCGAGCGATGGCGACTGTGAACAGGCCAACGGGCCCGCAGCCGAGCACGGCAACCGTACGACCCGAGAGATCCTGCTCGCTCGTCGCGAAGACGGCGTTCCCGAAAGGCTCCTGGAGCGTCGCGATCTCCGGCGGCAGCTTCGTGCGATCGGTCTTCCAGATCACGCCCTCGGGAACCGCGACGTAGCGTGCGAAGGCGCCGTCCCGGTCGACGCCGAGAATGCTCGTGCGCTCGCACATGTGGGCATTCCCCGTGCGGCAGGCGACGCAAGCGCCGCAGGTGATGTGGCTCTCCGCCGACACGAAGTCATCCACCGAGACATGTCGGACGTCCGAGCCGACCTCGACCACGGTTCCCGCGAACTCGTGGCCCAGCGTCACCGGCGGCTCGATTCGGCCGGCCGCCCATCCGTCCCAGAGGTGAATGTGGAGGTCGGTTCCGCAGACGCTCGCCGCCTCCACCTCGACGATCACGTCCGTGGCCGATGGACGCGGGTCCGCGACCTCCTCGAGCGAGAGGCCGATCCCCGGCGCGACCTTACGCAGCGCCTGCATGGCCGAATCCTCGCACGTTCCGTAGTTCTCCCGTAGCACGAATACGCATGCCGCCGGATGCCCGCAGAGCTCCGCCGAGCGATCCTCTGGCTGGAAAGGAGGGTCTCATGACCACGCTGGTCAAATGGACGCCCTTCCGTGAGTTCGACCTGATGGAGCGGCGCATGCGCCGCGTGCTCGAAGACGTCGGGATCGGGCCGATCGCGATGCCTGCTGCAGACGTCTACGAGACGCCGGAGGCATTCGTCGTCGAGCTCGAAGTCCCGGGCTTCGACGAGCCTCAGCTCGGGCTCGAGGTGACGGACCACACGCTCACCATCACCGGCGACGCAACCGCCGAGAAGGAGGAGCAGGACAAGATGTTCATCCTCCACGAGCGGCTCGCGCACGCGTTCGAACGGCGGTTCCAGCTGCCCCAGGACGTCGACACGCAGAAGATCGTGGCGACGTTCGACAGCGGAGTGCTGGAGGTTCACGTGCCGAAGAGCGAGAAGTCGGCCCCGCGGAAGGTGCAGATCGAGATCCCGACAGAGACCTAGACCACTCTGTCTCCTGGATCCCGCGAGCGAGGCCGCAAGGCCTCGCTCGACGATGGGCTCAGGCGCGCAGGGCGCGCAGGGCGTTCAGGATCACGGCGACATCGATCGCCTCCTGAAGCAGAGCGCCGACGACCGGCACGATCAGGCCGAAGGCGGCGAACACCATCGCGGTCAGGCTCAAACCCATTCCGAAGCGCACGCTCTGGTGGGCGATGAAGAGAGACCTCCGGCCGATGCGGACCGCGTCGGCGACACGGTCGACGCGGTCGACCACGATCACTGCATCGGCGGTTTCCGATGCCGCGGTCGCGCCGGCGGCGCCCATCGCGATGCCGACGTCGGCGAGCGCGAGTGCGGGCGCGTCGTTGACGCCGTCCCCGACCATGACGACCGGACGGAGCTCCGGGTTCTGCTGCATCGCGCGCACGACCTCGAGCTTCTCCTCGGGGCCGTGCTCCGCGTACACCTTGTCGACGCCCAGCTGACGGCCGACCTCATCGGCCACGGCGGTGCGGTCGCCGGTGACGATCGCCACGTGACGGATGCCCGCCTCGCGAAGCGAGGCGATCAGCTGAGGGGCGTCGTCCCGGGCATGGTCGGCCATCACGATCCCTCCCGCGAGACGCCCGTCGATGCCGACGAGGATCTTCGCCCGTCCTGATCCGACCGCCTCGTCGAGCGTCCGAGCCGCTACGTGAGGGTCGCCGTCGTACCCGCGTTCGGCGAGCCAGGCGGCGCTGCCGACGGCGACGCGCCGGCCGTCAACTGTCCCTTCGATGCCTTGGCCGAGCCGTTCCTCAACCGCGTCGGGAAAGCTCAGCGCGGCGCCGCGCCGCTCGGCGTCGTGCACGAGCGCCTCGGCAAGCGCGTGGACGGACAGCTGGTCGAGCGACGCCGCCAGCCGGAGCAGCTCACCCGGGTCGATGCCGTCGTATGGGACGACCCGTTCGACTTCCGCCGTGCCGAGCGTCAGCGTGCCCGTCTTGTCGAGGAGCGCCGTGCGCACCTCGCCAAGACGCTCGATCACTCCGGCGCCCTTCACGATCACGCCGGCCCGAGCCGCCCGGGACACCCCCGAGAGCAGCGCGATCGGCGCCGCGAGGATCAACGGGCAGGGCGTGGCGACGACGAACACTGCGAGCGCGCGGATCGGATCGCCGGAGAACGCCCAGGCCAGCGCCGCAACGCCGGCCGTCAGGGGGAGGAAGAAGATCGCGTAGCGGTCGGCGAGCCGGACGAACGGCGCGCGCTGGGACTCGGCATCGCGTACGAGACGGACGAGGGCGGCATAGGCGCTCTCCGCCGCGGGGCGAAGTGCGCGAACTTCGAAGACGTCGCCCGCGTTCGTCGTTCCGCTGAGCAGCGCGCCGCCGGCCTGATACGTGGCCGGAAGCGGCTCGCCCGTGAGCGAGGACTCGTCGACCACGGCGTCCCCGCTCACGACGATTCCGTCGATAGGGATCACCTCGCCTGCGCGCACGACCACGACGTCGCCGACACCCACCTCGTCGATGGCGACCTCCGAGATCGCGTCGCCACGCCGCACATGCGCGATCCGCGGCATGCGCTCGACGAGCTTCGTCAGCTCCCGCCGCGCCCGCCGGCCCGCAACCTCCTCGAGTGCGTTCCCGCCCGCGAGCATCAGCGCGACCACCGCTCCGGCGAGGTACTGGCCAAGCGCGAGCGCTCCGGCCATGGACACGAGCGCGATTGCGTCCACTCCGACGTCGCCGTGGAGGAGAGATCTCGCGACCGACCATGTGAGCGGAATGAGCATCACGCCGACCGTCACCGCCCACGCGGCGTTCCCGCCCGACGGATAACCCGCAAGGTGGAGCGCGCCACCCGCCAAGACGCCCATCAATGCTCCGAGGGCGAGAGCGCGCCGGCCCATCGCTACCAGGTCTTCAGGTGCTCGACGCGCTCGGCGGGCCGCAGGCGGATGCGTGCGTCCACGACGACGCACCCGTCCGGCCGTCCGATCACCGGGTTGCAGTCGAGCTCTGCGACCTCCGGGAAATCCTCGGCCAGGCGGGAGAGCCGCAGAACGACGTCGGCGAGCGCGGGGACGTCGGACGGAGGAGCACCCCGGAAGCCGGCGACGAGCCGCCCCGCCTTCCCCGTGCTGACCAGCGTCTCTGCGTCCGCGTCCGTGAGCGGTGCGATCCGGAACTGCGCTTCGCCGATCAGCTCGGCGAAGACGCCGCCGGGGCCAAACGCGACGAGCGGCCCGAAGACAGGGTCCTGGACGACGCCGGCGAGCAGCTCGGCGCCACCGCGCACCATCGGTTGCACGATCACCGGCACGCCGATCCGCGCCACGGCCTCCTCCACCGCGTCGCGGTCGGCGAGGTCGAGCGCGACGAGCCCCTTGTCGCTCTTGTGTGCCCCGGCCTCGGCCGTCTTGACGACGACGGGGAACCCGACTGACTCGGCGGCTGCGACCGCCTCCTCGACCGAGGAAGCGGTTCGCTCGTCCACCACTGAGACGCCGTAAGCCGCGAGCAACGCTCGTGCCTGCGAGGGCGGAAGCCAAATGTCCGTCGACCCTGCGAGGGCGTCGCCGACGAGCGTGGCAGCGGCGTCGTGGTCGATCCCGCCGAGCTCCGGTATGCGCCCGGCAGGGGTGCGCAACCACTCCGCCCGCTCGACCGCCCGCCCGAGTGCATGCGCCGCCGACTCGGGATACGGGAACGCCGCCACGCGGCGCGGCTCGCGGAGGAGCGCTGCCGGCGTGCCCTCCCGGCTGACGAACGCCCCGAGCACGGGCTTGTCGAGGTCGCCCACCTCGGCGACCGC
Organism: uncultured Actinomycetes bacterium; assembly: GCA_963773055.1. GTDB lineage: Bacteria > Actinomycetota > Thermoleophilia > Gaiellales > Gaiellaceae > PALSA-612. The sequence continues at coordinate 1,985,672 of CAVYZL010000006.1, forward strand.
CCGGACGACCGCTTCGGCGACCCCTTCGGCGTCAGCGACGACGGGTGGGACAAAGAGGACGATCACCGCGTCGACAGCCGGGTCGCGAAGAAGCGGTGGAAGCGCCGCCTCGAACGTCTCCGGGGTCGCGGAGCCGAGCATGTCGATGGGGTTGGCCAGGCTGGCCTCGCGCGGCAGCAGCGCAGCGAGGGCCGCACGTGTCTCCTCCGACAGCGCGGGCAGCTCGAGCCCAGCAGCCTCGCACGCATCCGCCGCGAGGATGCCGAGCCCGCCGGCATTCGTCAGGAGCGCTGTCTGGGGGCCGCGTGGAAGCGGCTGCGACGAGAGCAGCGCCGCGACGTCGATCAGCTCCTCGAGCGTGTCGGCCCGGATCACACCGGCCTGGCGGAAGAGCGCGTCGACGGCCGTCTCCGACCCGGCGAGCGCCGCCGTATGGGAGCGGGTGGCCCGCGCCCCAGAGCGCGTGCGACCTCCCTTCATCGCGAGAATCGGCTTCGTGCGCGCAATGCGGCGCGCAAGCCGACCGAACTTTCGGGGATTCCCGAACGACTCGAGATAGAGCAGGACGAGACTCGTCTCCGGGTCGTCCTCCCAGTACTCGAGGAGGTCGTTCGAGGAGACGTCCGCCTTGTTCCCGATCGAGACGAACGCCGACATGCCGAGCCCCCGACCGTCGGCCGCCTCGAGGAGCGCGAGGCCTAGGGCGCCGCTCTGCGACGAGAAGCCCACCGGGCCTGCGGGCAACGCGCGAGGACCGAAGGTCGCGTTCAGGTGCGCCGTCGTCACGGCGATACCGAGGCAGTTAGGGCCGATGAGGCGCGCGCCATGCGCCCGCGCGAGCGCGAGCAGGTCATCTTGCCGCTGCGCTCCCTCGGCGCCCACCTCCGCGAAGCCGGCGGAGATGACGCAGAGCGCCTTTGACCCGGAACGGAGCGCGTCCTCGGCCGCCTCGATGACGTGCTCACCGGCGACGCAGATGACGGCGAGGTCGATCTCGTCCGGAATCTCGGCGATCGACGGGTACGCGCGGACACCCGCAACGGACTCGCCCTTGAGGTTGACCGGGTAGGCAGTGCCGACGTACCCAGCGTCGAGGATGTTGCGGTAGAGCTCTCCGCCGATCGATCCACGCCGCGACGATGCGCCAACAACCGCGACCGTTCGCGGCGAGAAGAACGGTTCGAGCGAGGCGACGACCGCCACGTGGTCGCGCTCGTCCACGTGCTCGACATACGTTCCCGTAGGCTCGATGGCGAGACGCACCTCGATCTCGCCGCCGTCGATCCGCCGGGTGGCCTGGAACCCCGCATCCTCGAAGACGCGAAGCATCGGACGATTCCCTGCCATCACCTCGGCGATGAACGTCTCGATCCCTGCGCTCGCAGCGATCCCCGCGAGCTGCTCGAGCAGGCGCGTGCCCACGCCGTGGCCCTGGAGCTCGTCCGCGACGGCGAAAGCCACCTCGGCCGCCGACGGGTCTCGGAGACGGACGTAGCTCGCGAGAGCGACGATGCGCGCGCCCGCCCCCTCGCCCAGCGATCCGACGAGCGAGCCGCGCTCGGTCCAGTCTGGGACGAGAAACGGCTCGACGAGCTCCGGCGCGAGCGACGGGAAGCCATGAAAGCGCTGGTAGACGCTCTCGTCTGACAACGCCTCGAAGAAGGCGAGCACAGCAGGCCCGTCCGGCTGCGTCGGTGGCCGCAGGCGAAGCGTGCTGCCGTCGCGCAGAATGACGTCGCGGACCGGGTCCATCGTCACCACCATGGTGTCACTCTCGGCGACTTTGTGGAAAACCGCATCGGGCACGGATACTGAGCGGCATTCGGGAAACCACCGACCGCGCGTTCGGCCCACGCACGGATTCCCGCTCGAGCGATCGCCGCCGACAATGCCGTAGAAAGGAGGCACATGGAACGCGGGAGCGCGGGTGAGCTTCCACGCGAGGTGCAGCTGGCAGTGGACCCGCGCGGCCCCGTCGCGCCCCTGCTGCGCGACCTGCGAGCCACGCCGGACGGCCTGACGACGCGGGAGGCGGAGCGCCGACTGGTTGCGTACGGGCCGAACGAGCTCGAGCGCCGCGGCGGCGCCCGGTGGCCGGCAGAGGTCGTGCGGCAGCTCACGCACCCGCTCGCCCTCCTGCTGTGGGTTGCGAGCGCGCTCGCGTTCGTCGCCGGATTGCCGGTGCTCGGGGTCGCGATCGTGGCGGTGATCTTCCTGAATGCGGTGTTCGCGTTCGCGCAGGAGCGCCAGGCGGAACGGGCCATCGAAGCCCTCAAGCGTTATCTTCCGACACAGGCAGCTGCGCTGAGAGACGGTAAGCGGACCCTCGTCGACTCGCGTCTGCTCGTACCCGGCGACGTCCTCGTCATCGACGAAGGCGACCGCATCTCCGCCGACGCGCGCCTGCTCGAGGGAGCGGTCGAGGTCGACCTCTCGACGCTTACGGGCGAGTCACAACCGGTCTATCGCTCGTCGGAGGAGCTCGACAGCGAGGGTCCGCTCGTTCACGCACGTGAGCTCGTCTTCAGCGGATCCGCGTGCATCGGCGGATCGGCGAAGGCACTCGTGATCGCGACCGGCATGCGGACCGAGCTCGGCCGCATCGCCGCTCTCTCCGAGCGCCTCCGGCCGGAGCCGAGCCCCCTCGAGCTCGAGGTCCGCCGCGTCGCGTGGCTCATCGCCGTCGTCGCCGTCTGCGCCGGTCTCGCCTTTCTCCCCATCGGCTGGCTCGCGGCGGACCTTCCGCTCGCCGATGCGGCGAGCTTCGCGATCGGCCTCATCGTCGCGAACGTTCCCGAGGGGCTGCTGCCGACGCTGACGCTCGCCCTTGCCGTCGGCGTGGCACGGCTCGCACGACGAGGAGCGCTCGTCAAGAAGCTGAGCGCCGTCGAGACACTCGGATCGACAGCGGTCATCTGCACGGACAAGACGGGAACGTTGACCGAGAACCGCATGCGCGCAGTGGCGATCTGGACGCCGCTCGGCGAGATCGACCTCGAGCGCTCCACCGCACCGTCGGGACTGGTGCAGTCCAATCCCGTCCTCGGATTTCTCGCCAGAACGACGGCGGCGTGCTCGACCGCCGAGCTCGACCCAGCCCGCACGGGGAAGTCGCGCGGCGAGGCGACCGAGGTCGGCATGCTCGCGGCCGCGCGAGAGCTCGGCGTCGACACCGCCGTTGCCCGACGAGAGAGCGCGCGCCGACGCATCAATCGCTTCGATCCCAAGCTCCGTCTGATGTCGACCATCGACGCGCGCGACGACGGGAGCCTCACGGTGCACGTCAAGGGTGCTCCCGAAGAGGTGCTCGAGCGCTCGACGAGGATCGGCGGACCCGACTACCACGTCCCGCTGACCCGGCGCCACCACGAGGAGGTTCTCTCCGTGCTCGAGCGCTACGCCGCTCAGGGCTTGCGCGTGATCGCCGTCGCTCGGCGGCGCCTGCCGTCCGGCGCGGGCGCGCCCGAGCGCCGAGAAGACGCCGAGCAGGAGCTCTGCTTTCTCGGGCTTGTTGCGTTGTTCGACCCGCCGCGCGCCGAGGTCGCCGACGCCGTCGCACGATGCCATGACGCGGGCGTTCGCGTGCTCGTGATCACCGGAGATCACGGCCTGACTGCAGCGGAGATCGCTCGTCGTGTCGGCATCGGCGGCGATCGGCCGCGAGTCGTAACGGACGAGGAGCTCGAAGCGATGAACGAGCGCGAGCTCGACACCCTGCTCGCGGAGGGCGACGAGCTCGTGTTCGCCCGCAGCTCGCCCGAGGCGAAGCTCCGCATCGTCGACGCCCTCCGAGCGAACGGACAGGTGGTCGCCGTAACGGGGGACGGCGTGAACGACGCCCCGGCCCTGCGACGAGCGGACATCGGCGTTGCGATGGGCCTGTCCGGCACCGACGTCGCCCGCGAGGCGTCGACGATCGTCCTCACCGACGACAACTTCGCCACGATCGTCGCAGCGGTTCAGGCGGGACGTCAGGTCTTCGAGAACGTCCGCAAGTTCATCGTCTACATCTTCGCCCACGCCACGCCCGAGGTCGTGCCGTTCCTCGTCTTCGCGTTGTCGGGAGGCGCGGTGCCGCTACCTCTGACGGTGCTCCAGATTCTCGCCATCGATCTCGGCACCGAGATCTTTCCCGCTCTCGCCCTCGGGGTCGAGCCTGCCGAGCCCGGGCTGATGAGCCGACCTCCTCGACCACCCGGCGAGAGCGTGATCTCCCGCGACATGCTGGTCCGCGCGTGGATCTTCCTCGGTCTGATCGAGGCTGCGCTCGTGATGGGAGGCTTCTTCTGGACGCTGCTCCGCGCTGGGTGGGGACCGGGCGACGACGTCTCGGCAGGCTCGATCCTCCACGAGCCATATGTCATGGCGACGACGATGACGTTCGCCGGCATCGTCGCCTGCCAGATCGGCACCGCGGTCGCGGCGCGCACCGATCACGCATCGCTTCGCCAAGTGGGCGTCTTTACGAATCGTTTGCTCGTATGGGGCATCCTCAGCGAGCTTCTGTTCGCCGGCCTCGTGATCTACGTGCCACCACTCCAGCGCCTGTTCCACACGGCAGCGCTCGGGCCGGAGCAGCTCGCTGTCCTCGCCATCTTCCCCTTCGTCGTCTGGGGAGCGGACGAGCTCCGTCGTTATCACCGCCGTCGTCGAGGGCGAGCGCCTGGATCAGTAGTTCCTACGAGAATGCTTTCCGTACCGCCAAGCGATGTACCGCGCGGAACGGCCTCCTAGGCTGTAGGCAATGCGCACCGACAGGCTGACTACTCCGAAGGCACTGGCCGGCACCGTGATCGTCGCAGCGGTCGTGGTCGCCGGCGCGCTGGTCGCGGTCAGCGCTATCGGATCACGCAGTACGGCGTCGTCTGCCGTCGTCAGCGGGTCGGCCGAGACTTCGGCGATGCTCCGTGGAGTCCCGCAGCACGGCAACGTGCTCGGGAGCCCGAAGGCGCCAGTCACGATCACGGAGTACGCGGACTTCCAGTGCCCGTACTGCGCCCGCTTCTCCATCGAGACGCTGCCGACGCTCGTCCAGGACTACGTGCGAACCGGGAAGGTCAAGCTCGTGTTCCGCGGCGTCGCGATCATCGGGCCGGATTCCGTCCCACCGCTCCAGGCCGCATTCGCCGCAGGCGAGCAGAACCGGCTCTGGAACTACGCCGAGCTCGTGTACCGCAACCAGGGCGAAGAGAACAGCGGGTGGGTGAGCGACGATCTCCTGAGATCGCTCGGCGAGGCGGCCCCCGGCCTCGACGCCGGGAAGATGATGGACGCGCGCGGGTCGACCTCCGTCCAGGCCAAGATCAACGACGCACAGAACGCGTGGGTCGATCACCGCATCCAGTACACGCCGACGTTCGTCGTCGTGCACAAGGGCGGCACACCGAGAGTCATCGAGGGCGCGCTGCCCATCGGCGCCTTCCGGCAGGCGATTGCAGGTTCCTGATCCGTGACGGACAGGAAGCTGCGAGCGGCGATCGCCCTGCTGGCGATCGTCGGGATCGGCATCGCCGGCTACCTCACGTACGCGCACTACGCGGATAGCGGCGTCTTCTGCATCGCCGGCGGCGGCGGCTGCGAGCAAGTCCAGCGGTCGCGCTACGCAGAGCTCGCCGGCGTGCCCGTCGCCCTACTCGGGCTCGGCGCATACGTAGCCCTCCTCGTCACCGCCCTCCTTCCCGGCAGGGCCGCCGCGGCGGCGGGCACCGTAGTGGCGCTCGTCGGCGCCATCTTCAGCGCCTGGTTGCTCTACGCACAGCTGGCGCTCATTGACGCGGTCTGCCAGTGGTGCTTGGCGAACGACGTGGTGATCACCCTCGCCGCCGTCGCTTCGGTGATCCGCCTGCGGCAAAGCACGTAGCGCTCGTTCCGCGCCGCCACCGATGACCGGGCAAACTTGGTCGGCGAACCTCGGGATATGACCGTACGGACGTGTCGAATCAGACGGGCCCTCGGCCAGGTTGAGTCGTGCCCCGGGGGAGCGTGCCCGTTCTGGGAGGAGGGCGGGGCGCTGCTCGACGCCGGCTGTGGGCTCGAGCGGCGGGGAATCGACCTCGACCGACCCGATCTCGCCGCCTACCTCGACGGGCTCCGGCGCGAGCTCGAGCTGGCCCGCGACGCAACAGAGCGCGAGGCCGCCCGACGGGCATTCGCCGAGCTCGTGCCGCCGGATCTGTCCGGACGCTGACACTTATACCCTGTAGGGGTATACTGACGGCATGACGACAGTGACGAGCGAGCGCGTGCGGCTCGACATCGAGGGCATGACCTGCGCCGGCTGCGCCTCGCGCGTCGAGAAGACGCTCTCCGGTGTCGAGGGCGTCAGCGCCTGCGCGGTCAACTTCGCGACGGACGAGGCGGCGGTCACCTTCGACCCTGGCCGCGTCCAGGTCGGCGATCTCGTACAGGCGGTCTCCTCGGCCGGATACGGCGCGCACGTCCACGACCACACCGCACACCACGAGCCTGGGCGTCCGGTCCGGCTGCTCGTCGCCGCCGCGCTGACCGTGCCGCTGACGCTGCTCGTGATGGTGCCCGCGCTGCAGTTCGCCGGCTGGGAGTGGGTAGCGCTCGGCCTGTCGACTCCGGTCGTGCTCTGGGCTGGGTGGCCGTTCCACCGGGCTGCGGCGCTGAGCGCGCGCCACCTGCTCGCGACGATGGACACGCTGATCTCGATCGGCACCCTCGCCGCCTGGGCCTGGTCGGCGACCGTCCTGATCGGCGGCATCGACACAGACACGTACTTCGAGGTCGGCGCGGTGATCACGACGCTGATCCTTCTCGGGCGCTACTTCGAGGACCGGGCAACGCGGCGTGCCGGCGCGGCGCTCGCGTCCCTGCTCGAGCTCGGCGCAAAGGAGGCGCGTGTGCTCCGCGACGGCGCCGAGACGCTCGTGCCGGTGGCCGACCTCCATCCGGGCGATCTTTTCGTCACGCGGCCGGGCGAGAAGATCGCCACCGACGGGATCGTCGAGAGTGGCGAGTCCGCCATCGACCAGTCGCTACTGACCGGCGAGCCGGCGCCGGTCGAAGTCGGGCCGGGCGCGGAGGTGGCGGGGGCGACGATCAACACGTACGGCCGGCTGGTGGTCCGCGCGACCAAGGTCGGCGCAGAAACGGCGCTCGCGCAGATCGCGCGGCTCGTCGCCGACGCCCAGGGCCAGAAGGCGCCGATCCAGCGGCTAGCCGACCGCGTATCGGCCGTATTCGTTCCGATCGTCCTGCTCGTCTCTGCGGCCACGCTTGCCGGCTGGCTGCTCGTGACGGGGGACGTGACGGAAGCCTTCACCGCCTCCGTCGCCGTGCTGATCATCGCGTGCCCGTGCGCGCTCGGTCTCGCGACGCCTACCGCGCTCATGGTCGGCACAGGCCGTGGCGCGCAGCTCGGCATCCTCGTCGACGGCCCCGCCGTGCTCGAGCGGGCGCACGCCGTCGATACGGTCGTGCTCGACAAGACGGGCACGGTCACGCACGGGCGCATGGAGCTCGTCGGCGTCGAGCCGCTGAACGGCGCGACGCGAGGCGACGTCCTGCGGCTCGCCGGCGCCGTCGAGTCGGCGAGCGAGCACCCGATCGGGGAGGCCGTCGCCGCTGCCGCGCGCGCCGAGCTCGGCGAGCTTCCTTCGGTCAGCGGCTTCCGGAACGTTCCGGGCGTCGGCGTGACCGGCCGCGTCGAGGGCCACGACATCGAGGTCGCGCGCGAGAACGGCGCCATCACCGTCAGCTGGGACGGCGCACGACGGGCGACGCTTCACGTGCGCGACACGGTCAAGCCGACGAGCGTCGAAGCGGTACGCGAGCTCCGCGCGCTCGGCCTGGCCCCCGTGCTGCTCACCGGCGACAACGAGGAGACGGCGCGCGTCGTCGCGCACGAGGTCGGGATCGACCGTGTGCTCGCAGAGGTGCTTCCCGGGGCCAAAGCCGCGGAGGTGCGCCGGCTCCAGGAGGCGGGTCACGTCGTCGCGATGGTCGGGGACGGCATCAACGACGCGCCGGCCCTCGCCCAGGCGGATCTCGGGATCGCGATCGGAACAGGCACGGACATCGCCATCGAGGCAAGCGACCTGACGCTCGTCTCCGGCGATCTCAGGGGCGCCGCCGACGCCATCCGCCTCGCGCGCCGCACGCTGAAGACGATCAAGGGAAACCTGTTCTGGGCGTTCGCGTACAACGTCGCCGCGATCCCGCTCGCCGTCGCCGGCCTGCTCGATCCGATCGTCGCGGCCGCCGCGATGGCGTTCTCGAGCGTCTTCGTGGTCTCGAACAGCCTCAGGCTCCGTCGCTTCCGGAGCCCGCGCGAGAGAGGAGTCCCTGCATGAGCGACACGCCCGGCTACAGCGAGGAGAAGGCCGCGCTCGTCAAGCGGCTGCACCGGATCGAGGGCCAGGTGCGCGGCATCGAGCGCATGGTCGAGGAGGATCGCTACTGCATCGACATCCTGACGCAGATCAGCGCCGTCACGACCGCACTCGAGAGCGTTGCCTTCCGCGTCCTCGACGCGCACGTGCAGCACTGCGTCGCCGACGCTCTCGCCTCCGGCGATGCGGGTGCCGCCGAGTCGAAGAGCTCCGAGCTGCTCGAGGCCGTACACCGCTTCGCGCGGGCTCGCTGATCCCGCGATCGAGGGAGCGAAATCCCCCATGCGGGTGTGTTGGCCGGAAAAGCGCGGACCCACGCTGCGAGTGCGGCAGGGGTCTAACCGGGAGGCAGAGGCTGCGGGGAGAGAACTTGCGGCGTTTGCTTCGGGAGACGGTGGGCTCCTGCCGTCGACACGCCGAGGACGGCTGACGCTCGGCTAGAGTCGCGCCACCGGGGTGCTCCGCGCACGCGGAGCTGAGATCAGACCCGACGAACCTGATCCGGGTAATGCCGGCGAAGGGAGCGGATCATGGAGCGAGAGACACCAGCCTGGGGTATCGAGCCGGTGCCCGAGCGGCTGCGCGTGCTCGGCCTCGTCGATACGACGCTTCTCTGGGCAAATCTCGGCGTCAGCCTGCTCGTGCTCGTCGCCGGAACGTTCCTCGTCCCCGCGCTCTCGCTCCGCGACGCCCTGATCGCGATCGCGATCGGCGGCGTGATCGGGAATACGATGCTCGGCCTCGCCGGCGCGATCGGCGCGCAGGGCCGCGTACCGGCGATGGTGCTGATGCGTGCGCCGCTCGGGCTCCGCGGCTCGTACCTCGCGACCGCCCTCAACGTCCTCCAGAACCTCGGCTGGGCGGTGTTCGAGCTGATCGTGATCGCTGCCGCGGCCGCGGCGCTCTCCGACAGCGTCTTCGGGTTCGAGGCGAAGTGGCTGTGGACGATCCTCTTCGGCATGCTCGCCGCCGTCCTGGCGCTCGCCGGGCCGGTCGCGTTCGTCCGCCGCTGGGTGCGGCGGTTCGCGTTCTGGGTCGTGCTCGCATCGCTCGTCTATCTCACCTGGTGGACGCTCGACCACGCGGACCTCAGCGCGTTCTGGGACGCGCCGGGACAGGGCGAGTCGCTGTGGTTCGGCATCGACCTGATGATCGCGCTGCCCGCATCGTGGCTCCCGCTCGTCGCCGACTACACGCGCTTCACGGGGAAAGAGCGCGACGCGTTCACGGGCACAGCGGTCGGCTATCTCGTCCCGAACGCGTGGCTGTACGCGCTCGGCGCACTGCTCGTGCTCACGAACAGCGCTTACGGCGACACGACGTCGCTGCTGACGGCGATCGCCTCCGGCGGGCTTGCGGCGGGGCTCGCGCTGCTCGCGCTGACCGTGGACGAGACGGACGAGGCGTTCGCGAACGTCTACTCGACGGCCGTGTCGCTCCAGAACGTCGCCTCGAAGGTGCCACAGCGCCTGCTGATCGTGGCCGTGGCGACGGCCGCGACCATCGGCGCGCTCGCCATCGACCTCGTGCAGTACGAGCCCTTCCTCTTCTTGCTCGGCTCGGCGTTCGTCCCGCTCTTCGGCGTCCTGCTCGCTGACTGGCTCGCGGCCGGAAGGCGCTACGCAGAGCCGGACTTCTTCGCGGCGCCGTCCTTCCGACCAGCGCAGGTCGCAGCCTGGGTGGCGGGATTCGCCGTCTACCAGTGGCTCCATCCGACGGGCCCGGCGTGGTGGACCGACGTCGTGGCGCACGTCAGCCCGCACGACATCGGCGGTGCGTCACTGCCGAGCTTCGCCGTCTCGTTCTGTCTTGCGTCGCTCTTCGCCTGGCGCTACCGGAGACGCGTCACGTGACCAGCGTGCTGGTGCAGACGGTCGACGGAGTATTCGAGCTCGACCTCGAGGACGGCGAGCTCGTGCCGTCGAGCGAGGACGTCACGCCGGCGCGCACGGAAACGGGTCTGCCACGCGTCGTCGCGGCCGCTGCGGCCGGCTCGACCGTCGTCGCCGTCGTCGCGCACAAGCCGCCGCTGCTCGTGTCGCATGACGCCGGAAACACGTGGCGCGAGGCGGGGCGCGGGCTGCCGCCGGGCTTCGCCGTCGCGATCAGCGAGGACGAGCCCGACCTCATCATCTTCGCGGGCAGGAACCGCCTCTTTCTCTCGCACGACGGCGGGCGCTTCTGGGAGTCGCTCGGCGTCGAGCTCCCGGACATCGAAGCGGTCGTCTTCGCGGACTGATCTAGCCGAAGGTCTTCGTCTGCCCCTGCTTGAGGGCAGCGGCGCCGGCGTGCACCGTGCCGGCCAGAGCGTGCACGGTGGTCTTGCCCTTCGCGACGCGCACCTGCCAGCGCGCGCCCTTGCCGCCTGACGCCGTCACGTCCGCCGTCTGGATCGCGTAGCGCTTGGAGGCGGTCGCCGTCTTCGCGACGGCGACGGTGGCGGAGCCCGCGGCGAGGCGAAGGAGCCAGCCGCCCTTCGCCTGGCACTGCGACTTGTCCACCTCGAGCCGAGAGCCGCCGGCGAGCGTCACCGTCCCGTCCTTCGCCAGGGACGCCGCCGACGCAGATCCGCTCTTCGGCGTCACGAGCGCGTCGCCAGGCGCGGCAGCCGAGCCCGGCTTGGCCGCTTTACGGCCGAGCCGTGCTCGAGCTGGACGGTGCCGCGGACCGGTCGACACCGACCACGCGCAGTAGTCGGGGACGGTGAATGGCGCGCCGATCTCCGGTTGCGAGTAGCCCGCTCCGCGCTCCGTCGTGCACTCGTACGGATCCGAGAACGGCAGGTAGTCGCCGGGCGGCAGGGTGACGTTCATCTGGCCACGCTTCGACGTGCCGTGCGCGATCAACGTCGTCTTCTTCGGCAGCGGCGCGTCGCGCTCGACCTTGAGGTTCCAGTCGAACGTCGCATAGCCGAGCTTGTCGCCGAGGCACTTGTAGGCCCACCGGAGCTGGACGACCGACGCGTCGGAGCCTTTCGCGCGGCCGAGCACAGTCCCCCAGATGTAGATGTCGCTCGTGGACCGGCTCGATGCCGCGCCTGCGAGCACGCAGGCAGCGGCGACGGCGACCCCCACGAACGCCCACCTCATGCTCCTCACGCTACCCAATGGACAGCAGCCACATTCCGCCGACGGTGTACATGACCATCAGCGTCAACATCGCGTACTGCGTGCGCAGTGCGATCCTCGGCGACGGGGAAACCGCTATCGCGCGGTCGTGCGCGACGATCAGCCCGACGACGTGCCCGAGGACGAGCACCGTCACCTGCGTGTACCAGGTCGTATTCGGCGTCAGGAATGTGAGGTTTGGCGTGAAGCTGGCCGTCCCGAACAGGTCCCACCCCTTCCCGTACGGATCCGAGAGGAGCGGCCACGCGAACTGTCCCTGGATCAGAAGCAGCGAGAGGTAGTGCGAGAGCGCATAGACGATCGCGATCGGCACGAGACTGCAGAGGAAGATCCCGCGGAAGTCGGCTCCCTTCCCCCACGACGCCCTCCGCGATCCGGATCGCGACCGTGTAGACGAGGGCGACGAAGAGGATCATCAGAATCATCCCGGCGAGGTTGAAGGCCATGACCGCGTTCTCGGCCGTGTCCGGGCTCGAGAACGACGTCTCGACGTCGTAGATGCGCTCGAACCACCAGCTCGAGCGCGAGAGGCCGTCGAAGGCGACCTGGCCCAGCATGAGCGCGAAGAAGCCGACCGCACCCGCCCGCCGCTCCACGTGGGCGAGCCCGGAGAACGGCTTGCGGAGGATCACCTCTGTCGAGCCGCCGTCCTGCTGCCGCGTGCCGAACAGCGCCGCGCGTGAGAGAAAACCGAAGTAGACGGAGAAGCCGTCGCCGTTCTGAAGCCACGGCTTCCGGCCGTAGAGGAACATGCCGGTCCACGTCGCGACGCTGTAGACCGCGATCGCCTGGGCGAGCGTCCGCGGGTTTGCCGGATCTTTCCAGACGAGCTCGAGCACCGTGAATCCCCCGAGCAGGAAGATCGCCGGCCAGAGCCCAAGCCGCTCCGGATACGGGCGAGTCTCCCGGTTCCAGCCCACCTTCCGGGCGACCCAGGCGACGAGGTCCGCCGCCGCCCGCCACGGATTGAGCACGGACCAGACGTTGCCGAGCACGATGCAGACCAGAACCATGCCCACCCAGAAGATGACGTAGATGAACGTCGGCGTGAGGTTCTCGCTTGCGCGATTCGAGCCGAATGCAGCAGCCGACCAGAGAACGGCGAACAGGAAGAGCGTCGCCGCCTGGACGACGCGCCGCGTCCAGTCCGAGAGCACGAAGCGCTGGAGCCCCTCTGGGAGCGGGCGTTCCGGCGCCGTCCTCGAGCTTCGGCCGCTTCCAGAGCGCGCCGAGCGCGAGGAACGAGAGGATCGAGTACTGTCGCGCCGCCGACGAGGAAGAGCCAGCCCGGGACCGGCAGGTCCTTGATCCCGCCTAGGCCGTGAGCGGCGGCGAGATCCGGAACGACGAGCGCCCAGACCGCTGCGATCGCGACGGCAGGTGCTTTCAAGCGCTGACCTCGAAGTCGGAGATCTGTAGGCCGCGGCTCTCGAGCTCGATCTCGAAGCGGCCGGGGATATTGGCGACGAAGGTGATCTTCGCCGGCTTGCCCGGCGCGACGTCCTTCATCAGGTCGTAGCCGTGGACGTGCACCTCGTCGGAGCACGTCGGCGCTGACGATGACCGTGACGTTCGTGTTCTTGTCGACCGTCGTCTTGTTCAGGCCGCCGACGACCTTGCCGTCCTTGACGACGATGCGGATCGTCTTCGACGGGTTGGCGGGCGGTGGTGTCGCGTTCGTCGTCGTCTCCGAGGTGGTCGTCGTCGACGTGGTGGTCGTGGTCGGCGCCGGTCGTCGTCGAGCTGTCGTTGCCGCCGCACGCGGCGACGAGGAAGGCCAAAGCGGCGAGGACCGCCAGGCCGGCAGTGATCGATCGTCTCATAGTTGTCTCCTGTTCATGTGATGTGAAGCGGGGCGCAGCTCGGCTTCGAGCGATTCCCCGCCGGATCGGTTGAGGTGATGCAGAAGCGGAGCGCCTGGTCGGGGAGCTTCGGGCTCACCCGCCAGGGCAGGAAGTAGAAGAGCACGTCGGGATCGACCGCGTGCTCCTGTCCCGCGCACCGTGGCGATCGCGCGGCGGCCGCGGAGAATCCGGGCGACCTCCTTCGAGCGCCCACTGGCCTCGGTCACGCGATAGCGAAGGTGCGCGACGCCGCCGCGCGGCGGCGGTGCTCGTCAGCGCGGCGACGCGCGGCGCGATCGGATCCGCAACGCGGCCGAAGGTCGCCGACACGGACTTCGGCCCGGTCATGTCGAGCCGGCAGGGCGTCTTCTTCCCCTTGCACGCCCCGCTCCAGCGAACGAAGGCCCAGCCCTCGTCAGGCGTCGCGGCGAGAACGGCGTCCGTGCCGGCCCCGAAGCGCCCCTCGCAGTCCGTGCCGCAGGCGATACCGCCGGGGGTGCTCTTCACCGTCCCGCGGCCCGCTTTCGTGACGGCGACGGGATATTGCGTACCCGTCTTCACGAAGGTCGCGGTGACAGCGGTCGGGCCCTTGAGGGAGGTCCGGCACGTCGGCGTAACGCCGCGACACGAGCCGTCCCAGCCGGCGAAGACCTCGCCGGGAGCCGGCGCCGCGGTGAGCGCGAGCGTCGATCCGCGGGCGAACGATCCGCCGCACGCCGTCCCGCACTGGATGCCGGCGGGCGTGCTGACGACGGCTCCCTGGCCGGTGACGGACACGGCGACCGGGGACTGACCGAGCGCGGCGCCTCCGATCGACGCGGTCACGGCACGCGCGCGCGTCATCGGGACGACGCAGGCGCCGCTTCCCGAGCACGCTCCGCCCCAGGCGACAGGGGACGCCGACGGGGTCAGCGTCACGGGCACACCCGCGCCGTAACCGCCGACGCAGCTCGTCCCGCAGTCGATCCCCGGAACGTCGCTCGTCACCGTCCCGCCTGCGGTCGCAACGGCGAGCGCGTAGATCGTGTTCGGCGGAGCGAAGGTCGCCGTCACCGACTTCGGCCCGTTCATCGACACGGCACAGGGGCCAGTGCCGCTGCACGCCCCGCTGAAGCCGGCGAACGACCAACCGGGCGTCGGGATGGCGGTCAGCGTCACCGTCGAGTCGGCGGCGAACTGGCCCGAGCAGGCGGCAGGACAGGCGATGCCCGCGGGCGCGCTCGTCACGCGCCCGCTCCCGGTGAAGCTGACGGTGAGCGGGAACTGCGACGGGCGGACACGGTTGAACGTCGCCGTGATCTCGTACATCTCGCCCGGACGGACCGGGTCGATCTCGCACGTCTCATTGCCTCCGCAAGAGCCTCCCCACCCGTCGAACGCCGATCCGGGCTCCGCCTTCGCGGTCAGGACGACCGGCTGGTAGCGCGCCGGGTCGTCGGTGGAGATGAAGCTGAACGTGCAGCGACCACCGCAGTCGATGCCGTCGGGCGTGCTCGTGACGCGGCCCTCGCCGGTCCCGTCCTTGCCCACCGTCACTCGGCCGTGCAGCGCTCGCTCGGGGCCTGCGGATGCGGACCCACCGACGAGCGAGACGGCGATCACGGCCGCGACGAGACAGAGCCGACCGGCCCAGTCGTGCCTGCGATGTCCTGAATCGTCTACCACTTCATCTCCTCCTGTCGCTCGCCCGCGCCGAACCGGCGCCGAGCGTGATCAGGCGAAGACGGGCGGAGCGCGCAGCGCGTGGAAATCGGCCAGCGCCTTGCGGCGAGCAGGAGCCGCCGGGCGCGAAGGCCTGGGCAGGGAGACGGGCGCGCGCGGCACGGCCACGCGGACCGCGAGCAGCGCGCCGACGACGTGGCGATACGAGCGCGAGACGAGGACGATCACGAACGAAGCCGCCGCGAGGGCGGCTAGGGCGACGAGCCAGGAATCGAGCCCGAACGCAA
Organism: uncultured Actinomycetes bacterium; assembly: GCA_963773055.1. Lineage (GTDB taxonomy): Bacteria > Actinomycetota > Thermoleophilia > Gaiellales > Gaiellaceae > PALSA-612. Next base: position 2,000,950 of record CAVYZL010000006.1, read on the forward strand.
GCCCCTCACCCTGCGTGGCGCCGACGATCGCCTCCGCCGTCTCCTGGACGACGAGCAGCCCGTAGGCCCAGAGTGCGATCGAGACGACGCGATAGCCGGTCGGCGTCGGATCGGGGCGTGGAGCGAGGACGCGCGCGAGCCCGTCGCGCCGGCCGAGCGCGGCGAGCAGCGCCGCCAGCAAGACGACGGCAAGCGCGAGCGTGGAGAGGAGCGCGACGGCGGCCTCGTAGATCCCGAGGTAGCCGTGCACCGGATCGCCGGGCACGAACGAACGGTAGGCGACGGCGTGCGAGGCAAGCGCGCACAGAAGCACGGGCAAGGCTCTCCTCCCGTAGTCGAGGAGGCGTGCCAACCTCGCAACCATCCCCGGGAGGATAGAGGACCCCCGCGCCCGAGTCGTCTAGAGCTGAAGCTCGCCGCGGGCGAGGACTACGGCGCCGCCGCCCACCTCGACGCGATCGATGCGATCCGGCATGCCCCAGACCGTGGCGTAGAGCACGGACGGCCGGGAGAGCTCGACGCCCTGCGAGACGACGATCTCCTCGCCGAACGGCGCGAGCCCGTGGCGCGCGAGGTGGACGGCGAGAGGCCCGGCCGCCGAGCCGGTCGCCGGATCCTCCGGCACACCGTCGGCCGGCGCAAACATCCTCGTCTTCCAGCTCTTGCCGGCCCCGGCCGAGCAGTTGAAGCCGATCACGTCCGGCAGGCGCGCGAGGCGGTAGAGATCGGGAGTCAGCGCGGCCACCTCGTCCTCGTCGCGGAGGACGACGTAGACGTTTCGCATCCCGTTGTCGTAGAGCTCGATCGGGGCCTGCGACGCCTCGACCCCGAGGGCGTCGAGCAGCTCCGCCTCGTCGACCGGGCTCGGCTCGACGGTCGGTACGGGCTGCTGCATGCGTCCGAACACGATCTTTGCGCCCTCTCGCTCGAGCCGCACGGGGATCACGCCGGCGCCCGTCTCGAGCCTGATCTCCTCGAGCTGCATCGGGCCGGCGAGGACGAACGCGGAGCCGAGCACCGGGTGTCCGGCGAACCGCAGCTCCGACGCGGGCGTGAAGATGCGGAGCTTCGCGTGGCCTCCCGCGTTCAGCCGGGTAGACGAACACCGTCTCCGAGAACGCCATCTCCCGCGCGAGCGGCTGGAGCACCTCCTCCGGGATCGCCCGGGCGTCAGTGAAGACGGCGAGCTGGTTGCCCGCGAGCGGCCGGTCCGTGAAGACGTCGCAGACGACGTAGCGGAAGCGGGCCACTCGGCGACTCTAGCGGTGGAGAGAAGCGGGAGCCCGGCATCGGGCCGGGCTCCCGCGTCGAGGCTACGGCGATGGGACCAGCGCCGGGCAGCCGGCACCCGTGCAGTTGACGCGGCCGTTCGGTGCCGCCAGCACGAACGGGCTGATCGGGGAGTTCGTCGTGATGTAATCAGCCACGACCTGATCCATGATGTCCTGGCTCGTATAGTCGGGCTTGCCGATCGTCGCCGGGTAGCCGTCACCGCCGGTCGCCATGAAGTCGTTCTCGGCGATCTTGTACGGCCCGCCGCCGGCGGTGAGATCGATCGGTGTCGCCGTGCAGGTGCCGTCCGGATTCGCCAGCACCGCACCGGTCACACGGCTGCCCGCCGGAGCGGTGATGTCGTACGTGAAGCAGAGCCCCGACACCTGCGGGAATCGCCCCTGAGCCGCCGGCATCAGCGACACGCCGTTCTCGAGGAACGCCTTGAGCTCCGCACCGTTGATCGACACCGTCGCGACCACGTTCCCGAAGGGAAGGACCGACAACACCTGGCCCCGCGTGATCGGGTACGGAGGAGGCGTGTAGGCCGGACAGTTGTCACCGGGGAGGTCGGTCGTCGGGCAGGTCAGGTCGGCACGGAGGCCACCCGAGTTCGTGATCGCGAACTGGACGCCGATCGGCGCATACTTCGTCCGCATCGCGTCGGTGGCGACGTCACCGATCAGCGACTCGCACAGCCGCCCATCCGCCCGGCCGCACTGGTCCGTGCGCGGAACGAACTTCGTCGAGTTGCCGATCTCCGTGTTGAGGATGGGACCGAGTTGCGCGTTGAGGTCGTCGATCAGGGCCTGGATGTCCGGGTCCGGCGTGACCCCGATGTCCCACGGCTTGTGGAAGTCGGCCGTCTTGTAGATCACCGACTTCGTGCTCGTGTCGACCGTGAGGCGGATGCGATTGAAGCGCAGGCCCGCATTCGGCGTCTCCGTGAAGAGGATGCCGTTGCTCAGGTAGGTGATGTACTCGGAGTGCGTGTGCCCACCCAGTACGGCATCGACCCCGGTGAGGTTGTTCGCAACCTGAATCGCGGGGCTCGAGGGCAGGGGATTGAAGATGTCCGTGCCGTCCCCGCCCATGTGCCCGACGGCGATCACTGCATTCACGTTGCTCTTCGAGCGCAGATTCGCAGCCTCTGCGTTGATCGCCGCCGCCGGGTCGGTGATCTTGAACGGATCGAGGTTGCCTGGGAAGATCAGCTGGGCGAGGTCGGGGAGCGTGAAGCCGACCACGCCCAGCTTGAAGCCGTTGAAGTTGAACACCTGCGAAGGCTTCCACTCCGGCGGGTAGGTGTTGTTCGACTGGAAGACTGCATTCGCGCTGAGGTACGGGAACTTCGCCAACGGAATCAGCTGCTGCCGCAGGTACGTGGATCCGCGGTCGAAGTTGTGATTGCCGAGCGTGTCCGCCGTCAGCCCGATCATGTTCAAAGCCGTCATGGTCGGCTTGTCGCCGAAGAAGTTGGAGATCGGCGGTGACGCACCGACCGCATCGCCCCCGTGGAGCGTGATGACGTCGCCGCCGGCCTCCGCGCGGTACGTGTCGAACCACGGCTTGAGGAACGCGGCTCCGCCGATTCCGAAGCTCGGGCCGAGTGTGTCCGCAGGCTGGGCAAGCGGCGTCAGCTGGCCGTGGAAGTCGGTGAAGTAGACGATCGTGACTTCCTTGTAACTGCCGGGTGACGGCAGCAGGTTGTAGAGGATCTTCCCCCGCGCGTTGACCGGGCCCGGGATCCCCATCAGCATCGCGAGCGTCGGAGCGAGGTCGACCGCGCGCACGCCGCTGACCGGGTCCTGCTTGCGGATGCCCGGGCCCGCGGCGACGAACGTCGCGTGCATGTTCGCGTTGCTCGCGAGGTCGACGTAGTTCGGCAAGTAGCCGTGCTGTCCGAAGAAGTGCGAGAGCGCGACCGCCTGCCCGTTCGTCCCGGCGTCCGACTGATACGGCACCTTCAGGACGACGACCACGTCGCCCGATCGGTTCGGGTGCAGCGAGTCGGAGCCGTCGACGTCCCGCAGCTCCTCCTTCTTCATGATCCTCGACACGATCTGCGCACCCGGGTTGGCCGGGTCGGTGAGGTTCTGGAAGGCGTTGATCGCCGCCGTCCGGACCTGCTCGTACGTGGTGCCGGAAGGCAGGGTGGAGTTCACGTAGATCTGGATCGTGCCGCCGGCCCAGCAGGCTTTCGCGAGGTCCGTCGTCGCCGCCCCGCAGTTCGAGGCGTTGGCGTTGCTCGCGTGGAGCGAGACACCGTTCACCGTTGCCCCATTCAGGACGGCGTTCCCGTTGACCGCGTACCACTGCGGCGCGAAGCCATGGTCGGACCCGGCGACCGTCGTCGGGTTGCCGCCCATCAGGGACCGCGCCAGGGCGAGCTTTGCGTCCGCCTCGTGGTAGGCGCTACGGATGTAGCCCTCGCGGGCCGCAACCCTGCCGGCGGTTCCGGCTCCCGCGCACTGGGTGTCGTCGAACTTCGGGTTGACGTCGTAGCAGGGGTTCGGCTGGCCATTCACGGTCGGCGTGACGAGCCCCATGAACTGGTGCGAGACCTCGTCCGTGAACGGGTAGCCAACGAGGGCGAGATCTGTGTTCGGCTGCAGCGTGCCGAGGATGTAGTTGAGGACGGCGTCACCGTAAGTCGCCTCGAGGTCGCGGCCCTGCTGCACGTAGGTGTCCTCGTCGATGATCCCCGCCTCCTCCGGCGCGAAGTCCGCGGAGACGGCAGTCGGGAGGTTGTCGGCGATGTACTTCTCGAGCCGGTCTTCGCCTGCTCCTCCCGCCGGAAGACTGTTACAGGCCGCCGTGCCGCATTTCGCGATCACACGCTCGACCGAGGTGAAGTAGAGCTTGAAGCCCGTGATCGCACCGCCGTTGGTGGTCGAGCGTGATCAGCTTCGTGTAGAAGCCCGCCGTCTGGCCGGCACGGGCGCCGATGAGGCCGTCCGCGCCGGTGAGCTTGATCTCCTTGAAGTCGCCGACGGCGAGGTCGACGGCCTTCTGATTGCCGTTCTTCAGTGCGCCCGAGCGGACGAGAATGACGTGGTTGTACGCAGCAACGCCGTTGACGTTGCTGTCGTAGATGTAGACGTCGTACGTTCGGTTCGGGTTCTGGGCCCCGAACGTCGTGTTCACGGCTAGCGTCGTCTGCATCGCCGGCGCTGCGGGGTCTCCCGCCGGGAACGTTCGACCAGCCGACGGCCGGGGCGAACGACGCCACCTGGTACGAGATCCCGAACGACGCTGCCCCGTTCTGCTCGGATGCCACGACCGGATAGGTGAGCACCCCGCGCGTCGAGAAGAAGTTGGCGAAGTCGACCGTTGGGCTTTTGAGCCCGTTGTTGCTCGCCTGGATCCCGCCGACCCACTCGATCTGCGCGACCTTCTTGCCAGCGCGTTCGGCCGCCTCGGCGATCGTGTCGGCCTGGAGCACGCCGGTGGCTGAGAAGGACGTCCGGTTCGAGAAGACATCCCCCGAACGGAAGAATGTGTTGTTCGTCGAGCCATGCTCACCGGGATAGGCGCCTGTGGCCATCGTGTACCAGCCCGCACCCGTGTTGGGCGGGAAGCCTTGGACCATCCCGTTGGCGCCCCGAACACCTGCGTTCATCAGCGCCTTGTACGTCGGCATCGCGCCGGCGTTCGCGTACTTCTCCATGAGATCCGGTCGCATCCCGTCCGAGCCGAAGAAGACGACCTTGGGGTTCGCGAGCGGGACCCCAGGTGGTGCACTCACGCGCGCAGCACTCGAGCCGGCGAGCACGACGAATGCCATGCCCACGAGAGCTACGAGAGCCGTCGCTGCCTGCCAACGACGCAGTCTCATCCTGCCCTCCTTCGCAGTGGCCACCGCGACCCTATAACTGACCGCGGCGATCTGCAAACGTGCTCGTGTCAGGTGTCGGAGCGCGGCTTGCGGCTCACAGCCACCCCGCCGAAAGCAGCCATCCCCTCGACCCGCAACACCGGCGCGTCCGGATCGTCCGGATCCGAGCCGGAGACGTCGAAGCCGCCAGCGATCGACCGCACGCTCGACTCGATACGCCAGTCGGCGGGAACGCGCAGGGACACGCCGCCGAACAGCGCCGTCACCGCGAGGTTCGCGTCCGGCGCGAGCGTCGCCTCGCGGAGATCGACGTCGACGCCGCCGTACCACGCGAGCATGGACCCGCCGCGAAAGGCCTTCGCCCTGCTGGCGAGCTGAACACCGTCGAACACGGCCACGAGGCCGACCTCGTCGCTCTCGGCATTCCCTTGGGATGGCACGGCCCGCTTGACGACTGCAGCCGCGGCCATGAACCCGCCGAAGAAGCCAGTCGTGAGCACGAGAGCGGAGCGAATGGGCCTCATGTGAGGCCCAGGGTATCGATTGCCGCGCAGTTGTCGGGCCCCCTCACGGCGTCACCCGATCGAGCAACGGTTCGCGGTGCCTATCCTGGACGGATGCGCCTGTATCTCGTTCGCCACGCGGAGGCCGCCCCCGGCGACCCCGACGAGCTTCGCCGCCTGACGCCGTCCGGCCGCGCGGCAGCCCGTGATCTCGGCCGCAAGCTCGCGGAGGACGAGCCGGACGCCGTGCTCGCGAGCCCGCTGCTCCGCGCCCGCGAGACCGCGGAGGAGATCGCGCGCGCAGCAGGCGTCGAGGTCGAGCCAGACGACCGGCTGTCCCCGGGCGCGACGGCGAAGGACGTGCTCGACGCGGTCGCCGGTCGTGGGGAGCGCGTCGTCGTCGTCGGCCACCAACCCGACTGCGGCCGGATCGCAGTCGCGCTCGGCGCAGGTGAGGAGCCGGCCTTCCCACCGGCCGGCGTCTTCGTCACCGACCTTTGAGCCCGTCGGTCAGCTCCGTCTCGAGCGTAGCCAGCCATGCCGCCTGGGCGGCGAGCATCGCAATGCCGAGCTCGAGCGCACGAGCCGGGAAGACGTAGCCCAGCTCCGCGTCCTCGTCGGCATGTGGCTCGATCTCCGCGCGAAAGAACGCAGCGGCCTCTTCCCGCCAGGCGCGCATCTGCCGCACGTTCGCGAGCGCGATCTCCGGATCGGCGAAGTCGGAGAAGAAGAGCCGGAGCATGCCCTCGTCGCGATACTGGAAGAGCTGTTCGTCCGCGCCGAGCCATTCGCGGAGCGCCGTCGAGCCACGCTCGGTCAGGCGGTATACCGTTCGCCGGCGTCCACTCTCCATGCTCGCCTCGACCTCCACGAGCCCACGCCGCTTCAGGCGGTCGAGCTCGGGATAGATCTGACCGAAGCTCGCACCCCAGAAGAAGCGCGTCGAGATCTCGACAGCCTGTTTGATGTCGTAGCCGCTGCGTGGGCGGAAACGGAGAAACCCGAGGATGACCTTCGCCGTTGGCGTCAGCTCCATGCTTGACATATCTAGCAGATATGTTAGACCTCGGCCATGAGCGCCGTCGCCGTCTCTGGCCTCGCGAAGGCATATGGAGGGCAGGACGCCCTGCGTGGGATCTCGTTCGAGATCGAGGAGGGAGAGGTGTTCGGCCTGCTCGGGCCGAACGGTGCGGGGAAGACGACGACGGTCGAGATCCTCGAGGGGTACAGGCGACGCGACTCGGGCGAGGTGTCCGTCCTCGGCGTCGATCCCGCGGAGGCCGACGGCGGGTGGCGCGACCGGATCGGCATCGTCCTCCAGTCGTCCGCGATGTACCCGCGCCTCAGCATCTTCGAGCACGTCCGCCTGTTCGCCGGCTACTACGCGACGCCGCGCGATCCCGACGAGGTGATCACGCTCGTGGGGCTCCAGGAGAAGCGCGATGCGCTCGTGAAATCGCTGTCGGGCGGACAGCGGCGGAGGCTCGACCTGGCGCTCGGTCTCATCGGCGACCCAGAGCTCCTCTTCCTCGACGAGCCGACGACGGGGTTCGATCCTGCAGCCCGGCGGGCCGCGTGGGAGACGATCCGATCGCTCCGCGCTCTCGGGAAGACGGTGCTGTTGACCACGCACTACCTCGACGAGGCCGAGCAGCTCGCCGACCGCGTGGCCGTGCTCCGCAACGGAGCGATCGTCGCGCTCGGCACGCCCGAGGAGCTCGGCGGGGCACGCGAGACGGAGATCCGCTACCGCCTCGACGGGCGCAACATCGTGCTCTCGACCGACGAGCCGACGCGCGTCCTGCACGAGCTGACGGCGGAGGCGCTCGCAGCCGGCCGCGAGCTCGAGGGGCTCAGCGTCCGGCGAGCGACGCTCGAGGAGATCTACCTGTCGCTGACGGAGGACGAGCCGTGAACCTCGCCTTCCACCACTTCCGCACCGAGCAGCGCCTGTACTGGCGAAGCCGCGAGCTCGCGTTCTTCACGTTCCTGCTGCCGATCGTCTTCTTCGTCCTGCTCGGCTCGGTCTACGGCAACGACGAGATCGATGGCGTGGACGGGTCTGCCTACCTGCTCGCCGGGATCCTCGGCTACGGCGTCGTCGCGACCGCGTTCGCCGGGCTCGCGATCATCACGGTGATCCGCCGCGAGGAGGGAGTGCTCAAGCGCCTCCGCGGCACACCGCTGCCGGCCTGGGCGTACCTCGCCGCCGTGATCGCCTCGACGCTGCTCGTCTTCGCGATCGAGGCGGTGGCGCTCATCGTGCTCGGGCGGGCGCTGTTCGACGTTCCCTTTCCGGACCGCTGGCTCTCGCTTGTGCTCACGCTCCTGCTCGGCGGCCTGGCCTTCGCCGCGCTCGGGCTCGGGTTGACCGGCGCCATCCGCTCCGCGGAGGGCTCGTCGGCGGTCGTCAACGCGATCTACCTGCCGATGGCCTTCATCTCCGGCGCGTTCTTCTCGGCGACCGCGTTCCCGTCCGTCATCGAGGCGATCGCAGACGTCCTCCCGCTGACGTACTTCATCGAGCTGACGCGCGACGTGCTGCTGAAGAACGAGGACATCTGGGACAACGGCACGGCGGTGGCCGTGATCGCCGTCTGGGGCATCGGCGGCACGATCGCCGCGCTCCGCTGGTTCCGCTGGGAGCCACGCGACCGCTAGCGGGCTTGACGTTAGACGCGGCTGCGGGCGGCTCGGAACGCGAACTTGGTCGCCGCCCTCGGCACCTTCTGCGCCGCAGCAAGCGTCGCGTCGAGAGCCGATACGAACCAGTCGAGATCGTCGTCCGAGAGCACGAGCGGCGGCAGCCCCTTGATCACGTTCAGGCCGTGGCCCGCCACCTGGCTCAGGATCCGGTGCTCGTTGAAGAGCGGCACGACGACGAGCTGGGAGAAGAGCGCGGGCCGCATCCGCTCGAGCAGGCGATACGCGGTCTTTCCGGAGCGCTCGGGCTCGCCGAGCTCGATCGCCCACATCAGGCCGAGGCCACGGACATCCTTGACGACGTCGTAGCGCTCGACGAGCGGGCGCGTGCGCTCGAGCAGCTGCTCGCCGAGATGCGCCGAGCGCTCCACGAGCCCGGCGTCGTCGAGCTCGTGCAGCGTCGCGAGCCCGGCGACCATGGCCAGGTCGTTCGGCTGGAACGTCGAGCCGTGGCTCATCGAGTGCTCCATCGAGTCGAACACGGCGTCGAACACCTCCGCCCGGAACAGCGTCGCCCCGACGGGCACGTAGCCCCCTGACAGCGACTTCGCCATCGTGACGACGTCGGGCTCGAGACCCCAGTGCTCGAGGGCCAGGAAGCGGCCCGTGCGGCCGAGCCCGGTCTGTACCTCGTCGACGCAGAAGAGCGTGCCGTGCGCGCGACAGAGCGCCTGTGCGCCCTCGAGGTAGCCGGGAGACGGAAGGAAGAGGCCGTGACCGACGATCGGCTCGACGACGAACAGCGCCACGTCGCCAGCGCGCAGCTCTCGCTCGAGCGCGTCGAGGTCGTCCCACGGGATCCGCGAGAAGCCCGGCACGAACGGCTCGAAGCGCTCGGAGAAGGCGGCGTCGCCGGAGGCCGACAGCGCACCGAGCGTCAGGCCGTGGAACCCACGTTCGACGGAGACGACGCGCGTGCGGCCGGTGGCGGCGCGGCCGATCTTGATCGCCGCCTCGACGGCCTCGGCGCCCGAGCTCGTGAACAGCACGCGGCCGAGCCCGGACGGCGCGCGTTCGAGCAGCGCCTCGGCGAGCAGGCCGGCGAGGGGGTTGACGCCGAGCGCGAGCTTTCCCGGCGTTTCGAGCTGGAGCGCCTCGAGGAGCGCCGCGCGGACGCGGGGATTGTTGCGGCCGACGTTGTACATCCCGAACCCGCCGAGCCAGTCGAGATACCGGTTGCCCTCGCCGTCATAGAGATGCGCGCCCTCGGCACGAACCCACGTGCGGTCGTAGCCGATCGTCCGCAGCATCCGCACGTACTGCGGGTTGATCGTGCGAGCGTGGAGCTCGAGGGCGTCGTCCGCGTGCGCGTCGAGCAGCTTCCGAACGCTGAGCTCGGTCACGTGGTCAGGGTACTCAGTTGCGGCGAGACTTCGACGCTAGGAGCCTGGCTCGAGGTCGTCCAGCGCAGGCCAGAGACGTTGGCCGCGCGTCCTGCGACGGAACTCGGTCACCGTCATACCGGTGAGACGCGCGGGCTTCGTCGCTCGCGCCGTTGCCGAGCGGCGGATGCCGAACAGCGGCGCCAGCTCGCCGAAGTAGTTGCCCGGACCGATCACTGCCAGCACCTCTTCCTCACCGTCGGCGCGCGTGCGAACGAGCTCCACCTCACCCGAGTCGACGATGTAGACGAGATCGCCGGGGTCCCCCTGCCGGAACAGGACCTCGCGTGCGGCCAGGCCAAGCTCCGTGGGCCCGCCGTCCTCCGCGTGCGGGCGCGGGCTCATCGACACGACCTTGTCGGCCAGCGGGACCATCCGGTCGTCGTGCGTGGAGACGACGACGATGCGGCCGCTGTCCGCGATCTCACGCAGCAGCGTCAGCACGGCCTCGACCTGGATGTAGTCCAGGTGCGCGGTGGGCTCGTCCGCAAGCACGAGCGGGGGGTCGAGCGCGATCGCCCGTGCGATGGCCACGCGCTGCTGCTGCCCGCCCGAGAGATCCCCCGGCCGGTGATGTCCGCGATCCGAGAGGTCGACCTGCTTCAACAGGCCGGCAGCTCGCTCTCGCGCCGCCCGCCCGTTGAGCCCGGTCGCGCGCAGGGGGACCTGGACGTTCTCCAACGCTGTCAGGCTGGGCACGAGGTTGAAGGCTTGGAAGACGATGCCGACCTTGTGCCGCCGGTGGTCTGTTAGTGCCGCGCCCGAGAGCGTCGTGATCTCGACGCCGCCGAGCTGCACGCTGCCGCTGGCGGGTCTGAGAATTGCCGCGAGTATGGAAAGCAACGTCGTCTTTCCGCAGCCGCTCGCCCCGAGCAGCAAAGCCAGCTGCCCCGACCCGACCTCGAAGCCGAGCCCCTCGATGGGGCGAACGACATAGTCGCCGCTCCGGTACTCGACCACGAGGTCGCGACCGGTGAGGTGAAGATCAGCCGGCAAAGGCGAGAGCGGGGTCGATCTTCACTGCTCGCCTGAGGGCGGCGAGGCTTGCGATCGCGCCGGCTCCGACGGCGACGGCGACGAGCTCGAGGTAAGCCCGTGCCGGTACCTCCACCCTCATCGCCGAAAGCGGGGCCAGCGCCAGCTCGAGCAGGATCGCGATCCCGGCTGCGGCGAGTGAGAGGACGACGGCCTGGCCGAGCAGCCCACGGGCGAGACTGCCCGTGGAGATACCGATCGCCTTGAACACCGCAAAGTCCCGCACACGCTCGAGCGTCGACAGGTAGAGGATGGCGCCGACGATCCCGGCCGCGACAGCCCAGAGCAGCCAGCGAATGAGCCCGATCGTCTGCTTCGCCTGCGCGACCGGCCGATCGAGGTCCTGCGCCACCTCGCCGTTCGACAGTACCGAGAACCCGGGCGGTGCGGCTGTTGTCGTCCCCTCGGCCACGACCGCCGTTGCCAGCGGCTGGCCGTCGAATCCCAGCCGCTGGACGTCCTTGAGCGAGACGAGGACCGTCGGCACTCCTGCGAAGTACGTCCGGCCGCTCGTCTCGGCCACAACTTCGAAGTCCATCCCGCTCAAGCTGATCGTGTCACCCTCGTCGACACCGAGTTGCTCGTCCACGATGGCCGCGCCTGGGCGGCTGAGCAGCCGTCCGGCGTCGTTCGCCGGCCCGACTCCGCCCGGCACGGCGCCGATGACGTTCACGTTCTCCGGGTTCGGCGTGGCTGCGGTTGCGCCCACCACGGCCACCGGGTCGGCCCTGCGCACGCCGGGGGCACCCCGCACCGCCTCGGCCCGCGACGCCGGAAAGCCGATGGGCGCGGTGAACGGCCCCACGGCGCCTTCGGCTACGAACCACTGATCGGCTCCAAACGACGAGATCGTCCGGTCGATCTCGTTGTCGAAGCTCGCCCGGACACCGGTGAGCAGCAACGCGAGCGCAAGCACGACGCCCGTGGCGATAACAGCGACAGCGAAGCGCCGCCGGCGCCACTCGAGGTCACGCAGGGTGATCAGCCACATCGGCGTTCGAGTATCCACCGGTGTCTGTGGTCGTGCAAGTCCGTCCCTAAGATCGCCCCAGCTTTGTACGCTCACGCCGCATGGATGTAGCGACCTCGTTTTTCTCGGGTCTGACGGACGCCGAGGTCGCACGCGTCGTCGGGGCCCTCGAGCGACGGCGCATCGCGAAAGGGACCGTGCTCGTTGCCGAAGGAGACATCCCCGGCGAGATGTATGTCCTTCACAGCGGGTCGGCAGAAGTCCACGTCGAGGATCGCACGGGCGCGAAGCAGACGGTTGGCTACATCCGCCCTGGCGAGCCAATCGGAGAGATGTCTCTCCTGACGCGGCAGCCCGTATCAGCCACGGTGCGCACCATGGAGGAGTCGGAGGTGCTCGTGCTTGGCGAGACCGAGCTCGCGGAGCTCGGTCAGCAGCTCCCCCAGCTCGAGCGCAACATGCTGCGGATCATTGCGGAACGGCTTGTCCGAGCCAACCGGCTCGCGGTCGGACGCCAGCCGGGTCGCCTGACAGTGCTCGACGGCCGTGGGCCACCGCCGCTGCTCGGTTACGCCCTCTCTTCAAGCATCGCGTGGCACACGCGGGCACCAACGCTGCACCTCGCGCTGAGCGACGCGGCACCCGAGGCGCTCGCAGCATTGGCAAGCCGGTCGGCGGTGGAGCACACGGAGCGGAGGCATCAGGGAGCCGAGCTCATCGTCAGCCGCCCGGAAGGCGAGTTCGCACCCGATCGGATCGAGTCGACGCTGCTCCGCCTCACCCACACGTACAGCGATGTCGTGGTGGAGTTCGCCGGCATCGAGTCCTCCGGCCTCCCGAACCTTGGGAACACCGTCAGGCTCGGTTCATCGACCGCGCCGGTCGGAGGGTTCGCAGTCGACGTCGCACCAGATGCAGCAGTGCCCTTTCTGCGCGGCTCGCTCCTCCGCACGCCACCGCTCTCTGCTGAGGACGAGCTCGCGCTCGAGCGCGGCCTGATCCCCGCCACTACGGAGGCGGGAAGGGCGGTTGGGCGGCTGGCCCGCAAGCTCGTCGGGCTCGAGGTCGGCGTCGCTCTCGGCACCGGGAGCATGCGCGGATACGCTCATCTTGGCACCTTGCGTGGGCTCGAGCGAGCGCACGTACCCGTCGATTACCTGGCCGGAGCGAGCATCGGCGCCGTAGTCGCCGGGCTCTACTCGACGTTTCTCGACGTCGACCGCGCCACGGAGTTCCTCGACGAGCTCGGCTCCCGGATGTTCCGGCCCACCGTTTCCCGCCGGTCCTTGCTTTCGACGCGAGCCATGCGACGGCACGTGAGGAAGGCCATCGGGGATCGCTCGCTCGAGGATCTGCCCATCCCGCTAGCGGTCGTGGCGACGGACATGGACACCCACGAGGAGGTCGTACTCAGCCGCGGGAGCGCCATGGCTGCGCTGTTCGCGAGCTCAGCAATCCCGGGCGTCTATCCGGCGGTCCGCATCGGTTCGAGGATGCTCGTCGACGGCGGCATCGTCAATCCCGTGCCGGCCAGCGCCGCGGCTTCGCTCGGTGCCGGTGTCGTCATCGCCGTCCGGCTCGTCACCGGCGGGGGCATCGGCGAGGAGGTTTCGGAGGAGGTCGCCGGGCCGGTGCCCAACGTCGTCGCCGCGATCGTCCGCTCGATTGAAACGGTGCAGACACGGATCAAGGCGGAAACCGGGACCGTGCCGGTCGTCGCGATCACACCGGAGCTGAGCTCGATCCAACCCGGCAAGCTCCGGAGGTTCCGCGAGGGCCAGAGGTACATCCCGGCGGGGGAGGCCGCCGTGACTCACGCACTCCCCCGCCTCCGCGCCGCGTTGCCCTGGCTCCGCGAGCTCTGACTCGCACGCGCCCTCAGATCACATCCGCCGCGAAGTACGACGGTAGTCCGAGGCGCGATAGCATCGAGAGGCCGGTGCGCGTGCGCGTCGACATTCCCGAGCTGCTTCCGGAGCTCTGCGAGTTCCTCGAGGGTCGGGGCTACGAGCTGGGCGACCGAGGAGAGGACGACGTCGAGGTGACGATCGCGGAGGGCCCGCGCGACTTTCGGGCCGCGGTCACGTTGCTCGCGGACCTCGACGTCTGGCAAGCGAAACGCTCGTGGGCGCAGGCCCGACTCGACCCGGACGGCGAGTACCCGGTCGCCCGCTGACTCCGGCTAGACCGGCTCGAGGCGGACGACATCGTCAGCGAGGTCGATCAGCGCCTGGTCATGCGTCGCGCAGACGACCGCGATCTCGCGCTCCCGCGTCGCCCGGGCGAGCAGCTCGCCGACGATCCGTGCGTTCTCCTCGTCGAGGCGCGCCGTCGGCTCGTCCGCGAGGAGGAGAGGCGCGTTCGCCGCGAGCGCGCGAGCGATCGCGACCCGCTGCCGCTCGCCGGCCGAGAGCGTCGCAGCCCGCCGGCCTCTGAGCTCGGCGAGCCCGACCATGTCCAGTGCGTCGTCCGCTCCATCCGGGTGGGCGCCGTTCCGACGCAGGCCAAGGCCGAGGAGGACGTTCTCCCGCGCGCTGAGATGAGGCACGAGACCGGGCTCCTGCGTGACGACCGCGATCGTCTGCCGCCGGAGATCGGCGAGCGCGCTTCGTGACCGCTCGTCGAGCGATGCACCGGAGATGAGCACGTCACCTGCGCTCGGTCGGACGAGCCCCGCGAGCAGGTGCAGCAGCGTCGTCTTCCCGGACCCTGACCTGCCGACCACCACCGTCAACCGGCCCCGTCGCAAGGACAGATCGAGCTCCGACAGCACCGAGCGCCCGTTGTACGCCTTCGTGACGCCGCGGAGCTCGGCCAGGACCTCTCCCGCCGCCGCCGGCTCGAGCGACGCAGGCTCGTGGGTCTCCGGTCGGCCGTCGGCGTGCAGCCGCCTCCGCTCGATCCGCCCGTCGCGCTCGACCGTGACGAGCCCCGGGCCGGCGCCGCCCGGCAGCCGGACCCAGCCGCCCGCCGAGACCACGAGCGCCGGCTCCTCGTCGGGCTCGGCCTCCTCGACGACGCGGCCGTCGCGCACGTGAACGAGCCGGTCCGCGATCGAGGCCGCTGCAGCATCGTGGCTGACGACGAGCGCTGCCGCGCCGGCGGCATGTGCGACCTCCGCAAGCGAGTCGTAGACGGTCTGCGCAGTTTTGGCGTCGAGCTCCCCAGCCGGCTCGTCGACGAGCAGCAGCCGTGGTCGGTGCGCGATCGCGGCGCAGACGGCGACCCGCTGCTGCTCCCCTCCCGAGAGCGTTCGCGGCAGGTCGTCGCCGCGATTCGCGAGGCCGACGCGCTCCAGGAGGTCCTGTGCGCTCCGGTCCGCCTCGGAGCTGGGGACGCCGCGCAGCTCGAGCTGGAGGGAGACAGCGTCCCTGATGCGCAGCTCGGGCGACAGCGCGCGCGTGTAGTGCTGGTCGAGGAAGCCGAGCTGCTCCGCCCGGTAGGCGCCGAGCTGCCTTCGCGTGAGCCGGCCGATGTCGATGCCGAACGCCTGCACGGAGCCCGCCGAGAGCTGCTCGAGTCCGGCGACGAGCCGCAGTAGGGTCGTCTTCCCGGATCCGCTCGGGCCGAGCACAACGACGATCTCACCCTCGGCGACGTCGAGCGTCAGGCCCTGGAGCGCAACGGCCGCGCGCGGCCCGTCGCCGTAGATGCGGAACGCGTCCCGGACGGAGACGGCCGGCGTCATTCGAAGCTCCAGGAGGTCCGTTCGGGCGCTTCGGCGCGGAAGGCGCCGCGGACGGTCGCCTCGACGACGACGACCGAGAGCGCGACGAGCAGGCAGAGCGCGGCCGCCACCGAGCGGGCGCCCCAGTCGAGCACGAGCGGCGGGAACGGGTCAGTCGCGCCGCCCGTCACCTGGACGACGGAGGCAACGAGCCGCGACAGGAGGAAACCGAGGATCGCTCCCCCGACCACGCCGAATGCGAGCAGACAGAGCGCACGCAGCCGGAGATGCGCTCGCAGCGTCGTCGGGGAGGCGCCCTGCACCTCGAGGTCGAAGAACGTGTCCCGCTCGTCGCGGAGGTCGCTGAGCACCGTCGCCCACAATCCGACGACGGCGAGCAGGATCGCTGCGAGAGCGGCCGCACCGAGCACGGCGGCAACACCCCGGGCGAGGGGGTCGTCGTGCGCCTGCCGGTAGAGCGTCTCGCGCGAAGTGCGCTCGAGCTGCGCGAACGGGCGCTGCGCGAGCGCCAGCCGGGTGCGGTCGAGCTGGCTAGCCGGCACCGACAACCAGACCTCACCGGGCGTGCCCGTGCCGGGAGCGTCCGCGGTCAGCGCCGTCTGCAGCGCGTCCTCGTCGACGACGGCGAACTGCTCGTCCTCACCCATCGTCGGGAAGCGCCTGGCGACCGCGACGACGCGGCCCTCGACCTGATTCGTCAGGTAGTCGAGCGTGACGAGACCGCCCGGGCCGGCGGCGGCGGCGACGGCAGGGCTTGCGAGAACGGGCAGCGCGTAGCCGTCGGTCGGCTGGCGTGGGCGCAGGCGCAGCGTCTCCGCCTCCTCGAATGCGTACGCAACCCGGAGCCGCGTCGCGTAGCGGCCGCGGATCGTCGCCGTCTGGCCCCGCGGGACCCAGTCCCTCCAGTTCGTGATCGCGTCGCCGTCCGCCGTCGTCAGCCGTCCGAGCGATACGACGCCCGACGGCGCGCGCACGAGGCGGCCCTCGTTGTAGAGGTGGAGAAGCCAGGCGCGCCCGGCCGGCGTCAGCGCGATCTCGAGCCCGAGCACGGCGCCCGCGTCGGGCCGGAGGCGTGCCGTCAGCGTCGAGCTCCCGGCGCGTGCGATGCCGAGCGGCGCGCGACTGATCCGTCCGCGCTTGTCGCGGAGGACGAGCGCAAGCGAAAGCGGCTCGCCTCGAAGCTGCGTTCTCATGCTGACCGCCATCGTCCCGGCCGGGATCGCCACGGACCGGAGCGAGACGTCGCGATCAGGCGTGAGGGCGCGCACGATCGCCGCGTGCGAGCGGTTCGCATAGTCCCCGCGCCAGCGCATCCGGGCGAGCGCGTCCGGCGCGACGCCGAGCACGGTGGGGCTCGCAGCGTCCGTCCCCGCCCGGCCGGCCTCGGCGGTCGTCCGGAGCGCCGGGAAGGCACGAACGCCGCTCGCAACGCGCTCGTAGCCGCTGACGGACGCCGCATCGAGCGGTTGCACGAGGCTCCCGCCGCTCGTGACGGTCACCTCGAGCGGGACGGCGAACGCGGCCTCGTCGCGGGCGCCGCGCTCGAGCGTCGCGGCGTAGGCGGCGGCGAAGACGATCAGCGAGACGGTGACGACGAGGAACGCTCCTGCCGCGGCCGTACGCGCAGGCGCGCGCGCCAGCGCGAGCAGCGCGAGCCGGATCGAGACCGACGCGCGCCGCGCGGCCCGCTCGGCCAGCCGCATCAGCGGTCCGAGGAGGCGGGCTGCGATCAGCCCACCCGCGATGCAGACGAGAGCGGGCAGCAGGAGCAGGAACGTCGTATCGCCCTCGGTACCCGGCGCAGCGTGCAGCGCCCCGCGGCTGAGCCCGACCGCGACGGCGAGAACGGCGCCGAGCGCGACGACGTCGAGCGCGCGGAGCCGCGACCGGCGCTCGGTCGGCTCCTCGCCGGTCGACACGGCGAGCAGAACCGCGACGGCGACGACGAAGCCGCAGAGGAAGACGAGCAGCGCGTCTCGCGTCCACAACGCGTGCTCGACGGTCGTCCCGGCCGGAAGATCCTTGGCCGAGGCGATCGCTGCGAGCGCGATCGCGCCGACGACGATCCCGACCAGCCAGCCGACGAGCGCGATCGCTCCGACCTCGGTCAGCGAGGCGACGAAGAGCTGCGAGCGCGTGGCGCCGCGCTGCGCGAGCCGGCGCCGCTCGCCGGCGATACCGCGGCGTAGGCCGGCGGCGGCGACGAGCGCGAAGCCGAACAGGGCCACGGCGATGCTCGCGCCGATCAGCGCCATCCGCTGCCCGTACGCGGAGCCGCGGTCGGTCGCCTCGACGAACGCCGCGTCAGGTCCGACGAGCAGGAACGTCGGATCCGCCTGGGTGAGGATCGCCTGTGCGCGCGCCTCGCGCCGCACCAGGTCGCGGACCTGCCAGGCGTGGAGGCGGGCGGCGTCCAGCGGCACCACCCAGCTCGCGAGCCGGAAGAGAAGCTCGAGCGCGGGCTGCCGCTCGAGGGCGGCCGCACTCGGCCCGAGCAGCAGCACGGACGTCCGCACGGACGCCTGCGCCCGCACGCGGCGGAGCTTGCTGAAGGCCGGCCCGAACGCAGCCGGATGGGCGAGCTCCGCGATCCCCACGCGACGTAGGTGGATCTCCCCCTGGCTCAACTCTGGGTTGCCGCGGTTTCCGATCTGGAGCACCTCGCAAACCTGCGGGTCACACCGGCTCGGGAACCGACCCGAGACGAGGCGGAGCTCGTCGCGGTGGCCGTCGATCCCGCCGAGCCTGATCAGCTCGTTCTGGAGCCAGAAGTCCCGGAACGCGATCACGTGGATCGGCGCGGCCGGCGTCACCTCCCGGAGCGCCCGTCGTGCGCTCACCCCGGGCCGCTCGTCCCGTGCGAGCTTCGGCAGGCCGACGACGTCGACCCGGAAGCTCTGCTCGTCAGCCGGCAGGTCGCGGACGAGCCGGCGCAGCGAGAGGTCGCGCGCGACGACCGTCGCCCCGAGGACGACGACGAGCATCGCAGCGCCCGCGGCGATGCCGGCGAGCAGCAGCGCGTTACGGCCGGGCCTCGAGCGCAGGCGTGCGATTGCGACGCGCGCGGGCGCGGCGGTGCGCCTCCACGTGCGGCGGGCGCTCGTCGTCTTCACACCGGCACTCTAATTATGATGGTGTGACACGTCCACTGGAGATCAGGGTATGCGACGACGCGAGCCACGGTACGACGTTCCCAAGAAAGCGCCGGACGGGCCGCTCCGGCTTGTCCAGGAGCTCCTCAACACCGGCGACCGAGAGCACGGCCGCGAGTGGCTCGACTCGCCGGAGGCGCTCCACCGCTGGCTCCTCGAACGCGACCTCGCCGGGCGCTCCGATCGCATCATCCGCGCCGATCTCGCGCGAACGCTCGAGACCAGGGAGGCGCTCCGGGAGCTCGTACGTACGCGGAGCGGCGTGCCGGCCGCCGAAGCGGCGATCGCGCTGCTCGCCGACGTGGCGGGCGCGGCGCGGCTGACGATCCGCTTCGACGCCGGCGGCGCGGCCTCGCTCGAGCCCGCCGCGACGGGAGCGGCCGGCGCGCTCGGCCGCATCCTCGCGCACGTGCTCGCAGCGTCGATCGACGGCAGCTGGGAGCGGCTGAAGGCGTGCCCGAACTGCAGCTGGGCGTTCTACGACTACTCCCCCAACCGCTCCGCGAAGTGGTGCTCGATGCTGCTCTGCGGCAACCGGGCGAAGGTGCGCGACTACTACCGCCGGCGGAGCGAACAGACCCCGTCGTGATCCGCAGGTTTACAAACTGTTAACGTGGATATTCTCGTCTCATGAAGATCCTGCGAACCTGCGCCGACCCGTACTGCTCGACCCTCGCGATGGGGCTCTTTTGCATGAAGCACGACCGCCAAGAGCCGCGCGTCTTTCCGCGGGGCCGCCCGTTCGTCCGTGAGCAGGCCGACGTCCGCGCGCCGAAGGCGCCAATCCGAAGCCTCCACCCGCGCGTAGGGACCAGCAGCGCTGTTTGACCCGCCTGCGGGCGGGTAGGCGACTTCTGACCCGACGGAAAAGGAGGCAGGATGAAGATCCGACGGTTCTACGCGCTCGCGGCGCTTGCAGGGGCGGCGCTGCTGACGATGGGATCGCTGGCCGTGGCAGCAAAGCTCGCCGGGCCGCCGAACCCGCCAAACACGAACTCGTTCCACGCGAGCCTCAACGGGTATCACGAGACACCGTCGATCTCGACGCCGGCCTTCGGCGAGTTCGACGCGAAGCTCGTCGACCCGGCCACACTGCACTTTGTGTTCACGTTCAGCGGACTCAAGGGCGGCAATACGCTGTTTGCGCATGTCCACTTTGGACAGGTCGGCTTCGCGGGCGGCGTTTCGTTCTTCCTCTGCGGCGGCGGCGGGAAGCCGGCGTGCCCGAACGGCGAGGGCACTGTCGTCGGTGACGTCACCGCAGCCAACGTGATCGGGCCGGCGAACCAAGGGATCGCTCTCGGCGACTTCGGTGCGATCATCGAGGCGATGCGCGCCGGCCACGCGTACGCGAACATTCACACGACGAGCTTCCCCAGTGGCGAGATTCGCGGCCAGATCAACAACGCGGACCAGAAAGAGTTCGGAAGCTGACGCCGACGCATGGAGGCTCCGCCGCACGGTGGAGCCTCCATGTGCCTACCGCGCCTCGAAACGCGCACGCTAGATTCGCGTTCGTGCTGATCGAGAACAGCTTCGGCGTCGATGCCTCCGTAGAGGCGGCCTGGGCGCTCCTCGAGGACGTCGCGCGCGTCGTGCCGTGCATGCCGGGAGCGACGCTCGAGCGCACGATCGACGACTCGACGTGGGAGGTGCTGCAGCGCGTGAAGCTCGGGCCGATCTCGCTCCAGTTCCGGTCCGAGGTGCGGCGGACGGAGCTCGACGCGGAAGCGAGGCGCGCGACGCTCGCGATCAAGGCTCGCGAGGTGCGCGGGCGCGGCGGCGCCGAGGCGACCATCCGCTCGGCGCTCTCGACGGTCGACGGAGGAACGAGGGTCGACATCGCGACCGAGCTCACACTCCAGGGCGCTGTTGCGCAGTACGGCCGCCCCGTCGTCGGCAGCGTCGCCGAGGAGCTCACGCGGCAGTTCGCCGCGTGTCTCGCCGCCCTGCTCGAGAGCGACGCGGCGCCGACGGACGTCCCACCCGTGCAGGCGAAGCCGATCGGCGGGATCCGCCTTTTCTTTCGCGCGCTCTGGGCGAAGCTCTTCCGGCGGAGTTAAGTTCCGACTGGATCGAGGATCTCGAGCGCGGCGAGCGCGAGCACCTGCGCGACCGTCGTCGCCGCCGCCACGCCGTCCGCCGAGGCGAACTCCTCCGCGCCCTCGTCCGTGTGGAACTTCCAGCCACCCTGCCGGCCGACGCCGATCAGCGCCGCCGGACACCGTCGCGAGATGTTCCCGAAGTCCGTCGCGAACGGAAGGCGTGGTGGGTCGGAGACGAAGTCCCGCCCGAGCGCCCGGAACGCGCCGGCGACAGCGGCAGTCACGCGCTCGTCCGGCCGCACCGCCTCGTACAGGCGACCGGTCTCCCAGGCCGCGTCCCGGAGCGCTGCCCTAACAGCGGTCAGCCCCGCCTCCACCTCCTGCTCCTCGTCGCCGAAGAGGAGGAAGGTCGCCTTCGTCACGAGGCCCGTCGCCTCCTCGACGTCGCCGTCGAGCTCGAGGCGCTCGAGCATGACGTTGTCCGGAACATGCCTGCGTGCCTCCTCGAGCGCGGCCGCCGCCGCCGCATACGGCGGCTGGTCTGCGCTCGCGAGCATGCGTGACCCGGGGACGATCGCGGTCGCGCGGCGCAACCAGCGCGACTCGAGGGAGACCGTGTCGATGAACTCTGGGTGCGCGTACAGGGCGGCGTCCATGTCGTCCCAGACGCCCGCCTCGGCCGTCAGCGCCTTCCCGCCGCCACGGACGATCGTCCCGGGAGCATGGATCTCGTCCGCGGGACAGCCGATCACCGAGACCGAGCCCGGGAGCTCACCCGCGAGAGACGCGAGCGCGAGAGCCGCGCCGGTCACGCCGCCGGCGATCGGGCCGTGGCCGCAACTGTGCAGCGCCTCCGTCCGTCCGTCCGGCCGTACCGCCGCAACCGCGTCGTAGAGGCAGACGAAGCCGACGGATGGCCCGTTCGCCGCGCCAGTCGCCCTTGCATGGAATGCCGTCTCCATCCCCGCGAGCGGCCGCTCGACGACGAGCCCGGCCCCCTCGAACACCTCGCAGAGGTAGCGCGAGCACTCGACCTCCTCGTGCCCCAGCTCGGGGTGCGCGTGGACGAACGTGATCACGTCGCGGATCGTCTGACCCTCGGCGTCGACCGCATCGAGGACACGCTGCCGTTCGATCATCCGATTGCCTCCTTGAAGGTTCGCTCGACGAGGACGCGCACGAGCTGCGCCTTGTACTCCGCCGACCCAGTCGCGTCGTCGACGGGCACCGCGTCTTCCGCGGCGTGGTCACCTGCCTCGCGGACGGCACCGGGGTCGAGCTCGTCGGCCGACATGCCGACAAGCCGCTTCTCTGCAGCGGCCGAGCGCACTGGCTTCGCGCCGACCGAGCCGACGGCGACGCGCGCCTCGGCGATGGTCCTGTCCTCGACGCGGGCGTAGCACGCGACGGTCGCTGTCGGGCGCTCGTGGAACGCGAACTTCGCGTGGGCGACCTGTGTACCACCCCCGAGCGCGGGGAGGTGAACGGCCGTGAGTAACTCCCCGTCGCCGAGGGTCGTCTGGTACGGGCCGACGACGAAGTCGCCGATCGGAACGCGCCGCGACGGCTCGCCACCCCGCCGGCACTCGACCTCCGCCTCCAGCGCGAGCAGGAACGTCGCGGGGTCCGAGTGCGGATCGGAGAAGCAGAGGTTTCCGCCGAGCGTGCCGACCTCGCGGACGCGGAGGTTCGCGACCTGCCGCTCCATCGAGACGAACGCAGGCAGCCGCTCCCGCACGAGCTCGGACCGCTCGAGCTCGCGGTGCGTGACCGTCGCGCCGACGACGAGCCCGCCGTTCTCCGCGCGGATGCCTGCAAGCTCGTCGATCGCCTTCAGGTCGACGAGATGGCCGAACGACGCGAACCCGAGCTTGAGGAGGAGCAGGAGCTCTGTGCCGCCGCAGTAGAACGCGGCGTCCTCCCCGTAGCGCGTGGCGAGCTCGGTCGCCTCCTCGACCGTCTGCGGCCGATGCAGCTCGAACGGCGGCAGCGTCACGCGATCGCGGGCACCGTCTCTGCGAGCACCTCGAGCGCGGCATCGACGCCGTCGCCGATCTTCACCGAGGCGCCGAGGTCGGCCAACGTCCGCCCGACGCGCCCAGCCCGACGACGGGGTAGAGCGAGCTCGCCGTCGGCCCCATGTGGCCGATCCGCACGAGATTGCCCGCGCCCTGGCCCCCGGAGATCATGACGCCGTAGCGCTCGCGGCAGTGGGCGCGCACCTGGACGTCCGTCAGCCCTTCCGGCACGGTGATCGCGGTCACGCACGCGGCCGTCACCTCCTCGCTCCGCGGCCACAGCTCGAGGCCCATCGCGCGCACGCCCGCGCGGCACGCGCGCGCCGCGAGATCGTGCCGGGCGATCGACTGCTCGAGACCCTCCTCGAGGAGGACGTCGCAGCTCGCGTCGATGCCGTGCATGTCGACGACCGACGGCGTGAAGGGGAACTTCTCGCCGTCGATCCACTGCTCCTTCCAGTCGAGCATCGAGAGGAAGGACGCCCGCGGCGCCGCCGGGTTCTCGCGGATCCGCTCCCACGCGGCGTCGTTGACGGTCATCAGCGTGATGCCCGGAGGGCCGCCGAGGCACTTCTGCGCCGCGGCGACGGCGATGTCGATCTGCCACTCGTCCGTCTTGAACTCGATGCCACCGAGCGAGGAGACGCAGTCGACGATCGTCATCGCGCCGTGCGCGTGCGCCATCGGTCCGATGGCCGCTAGGTCGTGCTGCGTCCCGGACGGCGTCTCGGAGTGGACGACCGTGACGAGCTCGATCTCCGGGTGCTCCTCGAGATAGCGCTCGACATCTGCCGGATCGACGGAGTCGTTGTACGGCACCTCGAGCTCGTGGAGCTCGGCGCCGAAGTCCTTCAGCCAGTAGCCCATCCCCTTGCCGAAGATGCCGGAGACGAGGTTGAGCACGGGTGTCCCCGGCCGGACGAGCCCGCGGGCGGCCGCTTCCAGGCCCAGCACCGCCTCGCCCTGCATAAGCAGGACGTCTGATTTCGTGAGGAAGATCTCCGCCACCTTGCGCTCGGTGCTCCGGAAGAGCTCGAGGAACGCGGGGTCGTAGTGGTACGTGATCTGCTTGCCCTGCGCGGCGAGCACTTGCTGCCAGGCCATCGTCGGGCCGGCGCTCAGGGTGAAGTCTGGGTCGCGCATGTGGTGTCTCCTTTCAGCGAGAGCCGCGCTCGTAGGGGAGCGCGAGGGCGGCGGGTAGGTACGCCCGGCGTCCGAAGAGGACTAGGACGAGGAGGATGACGATGAACGGAAGCATGAGGAAGTAGTCGGTATTGATGTCGATGATCCCGTACGTCTGCGCCCAGTCGGCGAACGAGAGCGACAGCCCGAAGAGGAACGTCCCGATGAGGATCCAGAGCGGGCGTCCCCGGGCGAGCATCGCGAAGACGATGGCGATGAAGCCGCGACCGCCGACGAGGGTGTCCTGGAAGCCTCCTGCAACGACGACGGACAGGAAGGCACCGCCAAGCCCAGCCATCGCCCCTGCGAAGAGGACAGCCCACGACCGCGTCGAGAAGACGCTGACGCCGGCCGCGTCGAGGGCGCCCGGGGCATCTCCAGCCGCACGCACGTTCAGGCCGAGGTGCGTGCGACGCAGCATCCACGCGACGAGCACCGTCAGCCCGAGGCCGATATAGACGACGAGCGGCTGCGTAAAGAGGCTCCCGTTCGACGCGTCTCTGCCGCCGACGACCGGGAGGTCGGCGAGGCCGGGTATCGCGAGCTTGTCCGTCGCCCCGAGCTGTGGCCGGCTCTCCGCGAACTCCGACTCGAAGATGAGCGCGGTGGCGCCCTCGACCGTGAGCGTGATCGCGATGCCGACGACGATCTGGTCGAGGCCGAGGCGAACGCAGAACAGCACCATGAACAGGGAGACGCCGGCGCCGGCGAGCATGCCCGCACCGAAGCCGAGCCACACATTGTCGCCGTGGTAGGCCGCGACGAAGCCCGCGTAGGCGCCGATCAGCATCATCCCCTCGAGGCCGATGTTGAGAACGCCGGCGCGCTCCGACACGAGCTCGCCGAGCCCCGCGAAGAGGAGAGGGACGCAGACGAGAAGCGCGCCCGAGAGGAGGGTGGTCAGGCCAGCGTCCGAGAACGCCCCGCTCGCGAGCAACAGGTTCATTCCGGCGCTTTCCTGCGGCGGGCCGTGACGCCGGGGAAGTAGCTCCCACCGACCTGTGCGCGTCGTGCGATCCACTCGGTGAGAGCCATGAACAGGAGCGTGAGACCGACGAGAAGGAGCGTGAACTTCGACGTCAGGCCGGCGTTCTGCGCCGCGTAGTCGCCGCCGATCGACGCGAGCGAGAGGAGCGCCACGTACGGGATGACGCCGATCGCGTTCAGGCGCGCGAGGAAGACGAGCGGCACCACCCACAGGCCGAAGGCCGGGTTCCAGTCCGCTCGCACGTAGCCCTTCACGCCGAGGATCTCCGTCGCCGCCGCGAAGCCGACGAACATCCCCGACAGAAGGAACGAGACGACTATCAGGCGGGGCACGTCGAGCCCCATGTGCCGAGCCGACCGCACGGACGCGCCGAGGACTCCGAGCCGCAGGCCGAACGACGTCCGGCTCATGAGAAACCAGACGACGACTGCCGCCACAAGCGCGACGAGGAGCCCGATGTGGATGCCCGGCCAGAGGCGGGAGCTCGACTTCGTACCGGGGATGGCCGGCAAGAGCGCGCTGAAGTCGAACGCGCGGGTCTGCGGCGTAGTCGTCGTCGGATCCTGGAACGTGCCCTTGACGAGGACCCCGGCCAGGGCGATGCCGAGGAAGCTCATCATCAGCGTCGTGATGATCTCGTTGAGCTCGTACCGGGCCTTCAGGAGCGCCGGCGGGATCGTCCACGCTGCGCCGACGGCGCCGGCGACGAGGAAGAGGAGGACCAGGTTGATCGTGTTGGGGAGGTGGTGCTCGAGCCGTGGCCCGATGCCTGCGATGACCGCGGCGGCGAGAAGGAACTGGCCGTCCATGCCGAGGTTCCAGATCCCCGCCTTGAAGACGACGATCAGTCCGACCGCGATCAACAGCAGCGGTGCGGCGCGCATGGCCGAGTCCTGCCAGGCGGCGAACTGGAACCCGCCCGCCCAGATGTCCTGGTAGTACTGGATCGGGTCGACGCCGACCGCGACGAGCACGATCGCGCCGGTCCCGAGCGCGAGCACCAGTGGCAGGATCGAGCGCAGGAGGAAATCCGTCACCGGCCCGAGCCCGGCCTGGCGGCCTGCCGCCTCGCTCGGGGGTGGCTCGCGAACGGTCGCGACGGCCGCAGTGTCCGTCACGCAGCGGCCGCCTTCCCGCCGACCATCAGCTCGCCGATCTCCCGCTGGGCGTTCGGTCCGTTGTCCACGACGCCCGCCACGCGGCCACGCGAGAGCACCGCGATCCGGTCACAGAGATCGAGCAGCTCGTCGAGATCCGTGGAGACGACGACCGACGTCACTCCCTCGGCCGCCTGCTCGCGGATCGTCTGGCGGACGCTGCGCATCGTCTTCACGTCGAGCCCGTATGTCGGCTTGGAGTAGATGACGACCTTGGGGTCGAACGAGAGCTCCCGCGCGAGCACGACCTTCTGGATGTTGCCGCCCGAGAGCGCTGCGACTCGCGTCTCGGGGCCGGGCGTGCGAATGTCGAAGCGCGTGATCAGCTCACGCGCCTTCTCGAGGATGACGGCGTTCCGAATGCGCCCTCGCTCCCAGTACGGGCGCTTGCCGATCTGCTTGAGGACGATGTTCATCGCCACCGACATCGGGCCGACCGTGCCCTCGTGGAGCCGGTCGTCGGTCACGTATCGGAGGCCGAGCTTCTCTCTCTGCGCGACCTTGAAGCGGGCGATCGAGTGTCCGAAGAGACGGATGTCGCCGGTCGACACCGACCGCTGGCCGGCGATCGCCTCGGCCAGCTCGCGCTGGCCGTTGCCGTCGACGCCCGCGATGCCCAGGATCTCGCTTCTGCGGACGTCGAGCGTCACGTTGTAGGCGCCGATCTCTCCTGGCCCGGGCGCGACGGTAACGTCCTCGAGCTCGAGCGCCGGCTCGTCGCTCAGGGTGTGACGCGGCGCGTGCCACTCGACCTCGTCTGCAAGCTCTACGACGCCGGCCGCGTCGCGCGTATCAGCCCCGAACATGAGGGCGATGATCCGCTCCTGGAGCTGCTCGTGGCTCGATGAGCGCAGCTCTTCCGGGGTGATCGCGCCGACAAGCCGGCCCAGGCTGAGCACGGAGACGCGGTCGCCCATCGAGATCGCCTCGTGCAGCTTGTGCGTGATCAAGATGACTGCAAGCCCCTGGGCCTTGAGGCGCGCGAGGATCTGCTCGAGCTCGGCCACGCCCTGCGGCGTCAGCATCGAGGTGGGCTCGTCGAGGATCAGCACCTTCGAGCCACGCCAGAGCGCCTTGATGATCTCGAGCTGCTGCTGCTGGCCGAGGGCGAGGAGGCCGGTCGTCGCGCCGGGGTCGACGTCGAGGCCGATCGATCCCCCGAGATCCTTGAGCCGCTCGCGCGCGGCCGCCGTGTCGAGCCGGATGCCCTGCGCCTCGCCGAGCATGAGGTTCTCGAGCACGGTCAGCTGGGGGACGAGCGACGTGTGCTGGTAGACCATCCCGATCCCCAGGGAGATCGCGTGCTTGGGCGACTGGATGTCGACGTCCGCGCCGTCGAGCCGGATCTGCCCCGCGTCGGGGCGCACCATCCCCGAGAGGATGCTCATCAGCGTCGACTTGCCGGCGCCGTTCTCGCCGAGCAGGCAGTGCACCTCGCCCCGGCGCACGGTCAGCGAGATGCGGTCGTTGGCGAGCACGCCCGGGAACTCCTTCGTGATCTCGATCAGCTCGACCGCGGGCTGGCTGTTCGCGTCGGGTGTCGTCAGACCGCTCATCGCCAAATCGTGCGGGCGGGGCAACCCGGTCGAGCCGCCCCGCCCACTGTCGCGTTACCTATCCGACCTTGCAGTACTTCTTGACCGCCCCCTCGGTGGCGGTCGAGACGACCCTCACCGATCCACTGGCGACCTTCCTCTGCGCTGCGGCGACCTTCGCCCAGGCGGAGGCCGGCGCCTTGTTCGTCTTCAAGAGCGAGAGACCGTTGCTCGCGTTGAGCGTGTAGGTCTTGCCGAACGTCCCCGCGTTCACGGCCCTGATGGCCTGCGTGTAGATGGGGGCGAAGTCCCACAGCTCGGACGAGAGCAGCACGCCCTTCTTGTCGATCTTCCTCTTGTCACCGATCACATCGATGAACCAGACCTTCGTCGCTCCGGCCGGTGCCTTTGCGGTCGAGACGGCCTGGAGCATGCCGAACGACGCGCCGTCGCCCATGCCGAAGACGACGTCCGCGCCAGCCGCGATCACGGTCGACGTGATGCGCTTGCCACCCGCCTGGTCGGCGTAGGACGCCTGGCCGATGCGGGCGTACTTGAACTTCACGCCCTTGTTCACCGAGCGCGCGCCCTGGCAGTAGCCGCCCGACTGCTTGAACCAGTTCTCGTCGGACGCCGAGACGACGATCCCGAGCGTGCCGGTCTTCGTCGTCAACGCGGCGAGGACGCCCGCGAGGTACGCGCCGTCCTGCGCCTTCGTGATCACGTTCGAGACGAGCCCCTTCTTGACGGCGCCCGCCTTTGCATCCCAGACGACGACCGGCACGTTGAACTGCTGCGCGATCGTCGGACCGGCCTCGTTGTAGCCGGACGCGTGCGCGATGATCAGATCGGCGCCACGCTGGGCCAGCCGCTTGAGGTTCGGCTCGACGTTCTCGTAGCCCGCACCGGTTGCGTCGAGGACCTTGGCACCGGTGGCCGCTGCGGCCTTCTTCGCGCCGATGAAGCCCTGCTGGTTCCAGCCGAAGTCAGTTGGCTTCTCCGGCGATGCGAACCCGACCTCCGTCACCTTCTGCGCCTTCGCAGCACCGCCGGCGACGACCACGAGGGCGGCTACGACAACGATCAGGAAGCCCGCCGCACTCACCTTCAGACCTCTACCCATCTCTCCTCCCTTTCCATTCGATCGTCCCTTCTGCTCTGACCAACGCGATTATCCATGCACCCTCGCGCTATGCACCTCCTCGCCCCGGGTCGTCCTGTCCCCGAGAAAGAGCGCGCGGCTGTTCGCGCGCAGCACGCGGTCGAGATCGTCGTCGCCGAGCCCGCTCACCCGCACGCGGAGGATCTCCACCGACGGATGGTGGAACGGCACGTCCGACCCGTAGAGGACGCGCTCGACGCCGACCCGGTCGGCTGCCTCCTTGATCTTCGTGTGCATCGGCATCCCCGACGTCTCGAGGTAGACGTTCGGGTTGCGCGCTGCGATGTCGATCGACGCGTTGATGTAGACGACGTTGCCGTGCCCCATGTGACCCATGATCACGGGCACGCTGGGGAAGCGAGACAGCCAGCTCCTCGACCGACCACGGCAGCGTGAAGATCGGGTGGCCGGAATGGACGAGCACGGGCAGGCTGCCGCGGTCGACGAGCAGCTCCATCAGCGGGTGAACGGACGGGTCGTTCGGCAGGTAGCCGTCGATCAGCGGGTGGAGCTTGAGACCGAGGAACTTCGGATGGTCGAGGAAGCGTTCGACCTCCTCGACGTAGCCCGGCACGCGCGGGTTGCCCCAGACGAGCCCGTACGCCTCGGGGATCGTCTCGATCACCGTGCGAACGAGCTCGTTGTCCGGGTGGAAGACGCAGCAGCCCTCGTACTCGTGCTCCTCGATCATCCGTGCCAGCCCGTCCCGGTCGAGCGAGACGTTGAACATCGGCCCGAAGTCACCGACGTGCATGTGGGCGTCGAAGATCACGCGGCGCCCGAGTCGCTCGAACACGGGTTGATCGAACCTCGTGCGAGTGTTAGGGTCGGCTGCCGACTGTTGACAATCAACGGGGCGTTTATACAACCCTTCGCCGCTCGATGCAAACGGCCAACAGCGAGTCTCAAGAGACCACCGCCGCCCCCGCTCTCGACGGCCGGACGCTCTGGGAGCGCGTCCACGACCACCTTCGCGACGAGATCCTCTCCGGGAGGATGACGCCGGGGACCGAGCTGTCCGAGGTCGCGCTCGCCGAGTCGCTCGGCGTCAGCCGCGGCCCGGTCCGCGAGGCCCTCGGCCGGCTCGCAACCGAGGGGCTCGTGACGATCCGGCCGCGACGAGGCGCAGTCGTCCGCGCTCTCTCGAGCGACGAGTTCATCGAGGCGTACCAGGTGCGTGAGGCGCTCGAGACGATGGCTGCCCGGCTCGCCGTGCCACAGCTCACGGACGAGCACGTGAGCGCGCTCGAGCATGCCATCGACGCGATGGCGGAGTGCGGAAATGCCGGTGACGTCCAGGGGTTCTTCGAGGCGAACACGGCGTTCCACCTCGTCTTCTTCGACGTGGCGGGGAACCGGATGCTCGTCGACCTCTACCGTCAGGTGCGCGGCCAGATCGACCGCCACCGGCTGCGCTCGCTCGAGCTGCGCGGCGACGTACGCCGCTCGATCGCCGAGCACAAGGCGATCCTCCGCGCCGCCAAGGCAGGCGACGTCGAGCGCACGGTCCACCTCGTCTCCGAGCACATCCGCGTGCCGCAGATCCGCCTCCTCGTCGAGGATCACCAGCCGGTCGGGGTGACGGCGTGACCGCGCCAGCTCGAGTTTGGCGTCAACCTCAACAACCGCGAGCCGCTGATCGCGCCCGACTACGACCTCGGCATGCTCCTCGACCTGTCCGAGGTCGTGGAGGAGGCCGGATTCGACTCCGTCTGGGTCGGTGACAGCCTCTTCTCCAAGCCGCGCTACGAGCCGATCACGCTGCTCTCGGCGATCTCGCAGCGCACGTCGCGCGTGCAGCTCGGCACTGCGTGCATGGTCTCCTCGACGCGGAACCCGCTCTACCTCGCGCTCGAGTGGGCGACGCTCGACCAGATCTCGGGCGGCCGGACGATCTTCGGCACGGGCATGGGCAACCCCGAGGAAGGCGTCCGCCGCGAGTTCGAGGCGCTCGGTCTCGACTACGTGCGGCGCGGGTCGCTGTTCGAGGAAGGCCTGGCCGTCATCCGAGAGCTCTGGACGAAGGGGAGCGTGACCTTCAACGGCCGCTTCTTCGACTACGACGACGTCGGCTTCTTCTCCGGGACGGAGATGGGGCCGCTGATGCCGCAGCAGACGCCGCCGCCGATCTGGGTCGTCTCGAACCCGCGGCTGAAGGGCGACGCGCCGCCGGACGTCATGGAGCGCCGGCTCGAGGCTGCGACGCGGCGCATCCTCCGCTACGGCGACGGCTGGATGACGTGCTGCCGCGCGCAGCACCCGGCGGAGCTCGTCGAGCAGCTCGACTGGCTGCGTCGCTCGGCAGACCGCTTCGAGGCCGACTTCGACCGGCTCGTCATCTCGTACCAGGTGACGATGAACATCGGCGACTCGGAGGACGAGGCGCGCACGGCCTTCGGCGACTACATCTCGAAGTACTACCCCGAGCTGTCACAGGCGATGGACCTGTCGAACTGGGGGCCGGTCGGCACGCCCGGACCAGATCGCCGACTGGATCGAGACGTTCGCCGAGGCTGGGGTCGACCACTTCATCTGCCGCTTCGGCGCGATCGACCAGTTCGACCAGGTCGGGCGCTTCGCCCGCGAGGTCCTGCCACGGTTCACACGCGATCGAGAAAGGGTGGTGTAGATGGCAACCGCAGTCGAGCCCACGAGCCTCCTCGAGGACGCCGCGCTCGTCGTCGACGTGTGCTTCTCCGTCGAGGAGGGCGACGTCGTCACGATCATCTGCGACGACGAGCGCGCCGACGAGGCCGCCGCCGTCGCCGCCGTCTGCGTCGAGCGCGGCGCGTGGCCGGTGATCATGAACAACGAGACGCAGGTGCGGCGCGGGCGGGCGGACGTCCGCTTCCCGATGGCGCCGCCGACGAACCTCCACCGCGCGATGGTCGGCTCGGACGAGGTGATCATCATCGCGCAGCTCGAATGGGCGAACCGCTTCGCGCACGTCAACGCCGTCCGCGAGACATGCGAGGCGAACGGGAAGATCGCGTCGATCGAGCCGGGGATGGGTGCATGGGGACTCACGCGCGAGGATCTCGAGCGGTCGGCGCAGCGGACAAAGGACGCGGTCGCCGCTCTCGAGGGCAAGAAGCGCGTGCGCGTGACGACGGCGCTCGGCACCGACTTCACCGTCTCCATTGAGGGCCGCTCCCCGCTCTGCCTGACGCCGTACAAGGCGCGCGGCCAGATGATGAGCCCGGTCCCGCTGTGGACGGAGGTCGCGTTCGCCGCAATCGAGGACTTCACGCACGGGACGGCGGTCGTCGACGGCGTCATGCTCGGGATCGGCCTCGAGGGCCAGGTGAAGGAGCCGATCCGCTGGACGCTCGAGGGCGGAAAGTGCGTGAGCATCGAAGGCGGCGACGAGGCGGAGAAGCTGAAGCAGGCGATCGACGGCGTCGAGAACGCAACGGTCATCGGCGAGTTCGCGTTCGGCACGAGCGAGAAGGCGCCGTTCGGGACACCGTCCGAGAAAGGCCGCATCGGCACCGTCCACCTCGCGCTCGGCGACAACCACAACGCGTACCCGGGCGGCCAGAACGTCTCGTCGCTCCACCTCGACGGCGTGTTCCTCAACGCGACGATGTGGATCGAGGACGACGACACGGCGATCCTGAAAGACGGCGAGTGGGTGCTCTCGTAGAGGTAGTCAAGCTCGGGGACGTCGAGCCGATCGAGCTGCCCGGCGGCAGCTGGTCGCGGATGGTTGCGAAGGGCGAGGCGAGCTCGCTCGGCTACTCCGTCTTCACGCCCGGCACCGTGCTCCAGCCCGTCCGCCACGAGACGGAGGAGGTCGCCTACGTCGTCGCGGGCTCGGGCGAGCTTCGCCTCGACGACCAGGCCGTCCCGTTCGCCGAGGGCGACGCACTGACGATCCCCGCCGGCGTGTGGCACGCGGTCGCGAACACGGGAGACGAGGACGTCGTCATGGTCTTCGGCTTCCCCCACCCCGACTACCCGCCGACGGAGCGCCGGTGACGATCTCGGCAACCGCCCAGTCCGTGCGCGAGCAGGTCGCGTGGGCCTGCCGGATCCTCGCGCTGGAGGGGTTCTCAGACCTCACGCTCGGCCACGTGAGCGCGCGGCCGTCGGGTGGCGAGACCGTCTACATCAAGCGCAAGGGCCTCGCGCTCGACGAGGTGTCGCCGGACGACGTCGTCGAGGTCGACGACCCGTCGGCGGCCCTCCACCTCGAGACCGTTCTCCACACGGAGATCTACGCGCGACGGCCCGACGTGGGCGCGATCGTCCACGCGCATCCCCCGTATGTGACCGCGTTCGGCGCCACGACGGCCGAGCTCGAGCTCCTCACCCACGACGCCGTCCTCTTCGCCGACGGCGTCGCGTACTTCGAGGAGACGCCCGAGCTGATCACCGAGGAGGAGCAGGGCCGCGCGGTCGCCGACGCGCTGGGCCACCGCCGCGCGGTCATCCTGCGAAACCACGGCGTCGTCGTCGCGGACGCGGACGTTCGCTGGGCAGTGCTCAGCGCGATCACGCTCGAGCGGGCGGTGCGGCTGCAGGCGATCTCGACGACGCTGGGCAAGCTCCGGCCGATCCCGCAGGACGACGCCGAGCGCATGCGCGCCGACAAGTATCAGGACCGCTTCGTCGACGAGTACTGGGCGTCCTGGGTCCGGCACGTGCGGCGCGCCGGTGGCGACGAGGGCATGCCCCCCGAATGAGGTTTCAGCAGTGAGGCTCGAGCTCGACGTCAACGGACGGACTGTCGTTCGCGAGATCGCGCCCCAGGAGCTGCTGCTCGACGTCCTCCGCGACCGTCTCGGCCTCACCGGCGCGAAGCGCTCGTGCGACACGCAGGTCTGCGGCGTGTGCACCGTCCTCGTCGACGGGCGCCCGGTGTCCTCGTGCTGCTTCCTCGCCGCGGACGCGGACGGCTCGAGCGTGCTCACCGTCGAGGGGCTCGCCGAGCGACCGGAGTTCGCGCGGCTCGAAGAGGCGTTCACGCGACATGCGGCGCTCCAGTGCGGCTTCTGCACGCCCGGGATGCTGCTCACGGTGTCCGCGCTCCTCGAGACGGGCGAGCTGACGAGCGCAGAGGAGGTCAAGCGCAGCCTGAACGGGAACCTCTGCCGCTGCACGGGCTACCGCGGCATCGTCGAGGCGGTCTGCGACCTCGCGGGTGTCGCGGCATGAGCCGTCGAGACGACCGTTCGTGGGGTGGTCGGGCAGTCCGTGCCGCGACGCGACGCGGGCGAGAAGCTCCGCGGCCAGGCGCAGTTCGCGGGCGACATCGTCGTCCCGCACATGCTCCACGGGAAGGTGCTGCGCTCGCCCTACGCGCACGCGCGGGTCACCGGGATCGACGCTTCGGCGGCCGAGGCGATGCCCGGCGTCGTCTGCGTCCTCACGGCCGCCGATCTCGAGGACATCGATCCCTACTGGGGTCACGCGATCCGCGACCGGCCGGTCGTCGCCATCGACCGCGTCCGCTTCTCCGGCGAGCCCGTCGCGGCCGTCGCGGCGGAGGACGAGGCGACCGCCGCTGCGGCGCTCGAGCGGATCGTCGTCGACTACGAGGAGCTTCCCGTCGTCGGCACGGTCGAGCAGGCGCTCGCCGACGACGCGCCGCGGATCAACGACGGCCCGCTCCGCCCTGGCCTCTTCCACGGACTCGGCGAGCTGAAGCCGGCGGAGGGAAACGTCTGCTACCGCTACCGCATCGACCGCGGCGAGATCGAAGCGGTCTTCGCCCACGCGGAACACGTCGTCGAGGGCGAGTACACGTTCCCGGCCGTCTACCAGTACGCGATGGAGACGCACACTGTCGTCGCGCAGGTCGAGGGGGACGAGATCACGCTGTGGGCGTCCTGCCAGCACCCGTTCCTCGTCCGCGCCGAGATCGCCGCGCTCTTCCAGGTGCCGATCGCGAACGTCCGCATCGTCGTCCCGTACCTCGGCGGCGGCTTCGGCTCGAAGTCGTACACGAAGATGGAGCCGGTCACAGTCGCGCTCGCGCGAAAGGCCGGCCGGCCGGTGCGGATCCAGAACCGCGTCGCGGAGTCGATGGTGACGACGCGCCGCCACGGGATGAAGTGCCGGATGCGAACGGCGATGAGCGCCGAGGGGCGTCTGCTCGGACGGGAGGTCGAGTGCTGGTTCGACACGGGCGCGTACGCGGACAACGGCCCGCGGGTGACGGCTACAGCCGGCGACGCCGCGCCGGGCCCGTACCGCTGGGAGGCGTATCGCGTCGACGCTGCCTGCGTCTACACGAACACCGCGCCCGCCGGCTCGTACCGGGCCTTCGGCGCAACCCACCTCCAGTGGATCGGCGAGCTGCAGGTGGACGAGCTCGCGCGCCGCGCCGGGCTCGACCCGCTCGACGTGCGCCGCGAGAACCTCTGCGCGCCTGGCGAGGAGCTCCGCGCGGGCGGCAAGCCGCTCGACGCTGATCTCGTCGGGGACGTCGAGAAGGTCGCCGCGGCAGTCGGCTGGAACGGCGAGCGCAAGCCGCTGCGCGGCCGAGGGCTGTCCGTCGGCCTCCTCGCCGCCGGCGCGCATCCCGTCTCGAGCGCGATCGTGCGCATGGAGGCCGACGGGAACGCCGTCGTCCTCGTCGGCACGACGGAGGTGGGCCAGGGCGCGCGGACCGCCTTCGCGCAGATCGCAGCCGAGGAGCTCCGTCTTCCGGCCGAGCGCGTCACCGTCCGCGGCGCCGACACGCGCTACACGCCCTACGACCGCTCGACCGGCGCGAGCCGCTCGACGACGATCGCCGGCCTCGCCGTCAAGCGGGCCGCCGAGCAGGTTCGCGCGCAGCTCGTCGAGATCGCCGGCTCCGACGACGTCCAGTCGGACGCGTACCCCGAGCTCTTCGTCCGCCACTTCGGGCTCGCCGGAGGCGAGCTGATCGGGCGCGGCGAGGTCGCCCCGGAGGGCTCGGGCTCCTACGCGGAAGGGCCGGTCTTCTGGGAGGTGTGCGTCGGCGCAGCCGAGGTCGCGATCGACGAGGACACGGGTCGCGTGCGCGTCCTGAAGACGGCGACGGTCGCCGACGTGGGCCGTGCGATCAACCCGCAGCTCGTCGAGCGCCAGGACGAGGGCGGCACGCTGCAGGGCCTCGGCAACGCGCTGTACGAGGAGATGGTCTACGAGGACGGGCTGCTGCTCAACGAGACCCTGCTCGACTACCGGATCCCGACGTTCGAGGACCTCCCGGAGGAGATGCACTGCATCATCGTCGAGAACGAAGACGGCCCCGGGCCTTACGGGGCGAAGGGCTGTGGCGAGGGGGCTCTCGCCGCCGTCACCGCCGCCGTTGCCACCGCCGTGGCCGACGCCGGCGTTCCCATGACCGAGCTGCCGCTCACGCCCGAGCGCGTGTGGCGGCGAATCCAAGAGCTGAAGGAGGAAGGCAGATGGCCGAGGTACGACGCGCAGCAGTGATCGGCACCGGGACGATGGGCCCGGGCATGGGGGCGGTGCTCGCCCGGGCGGGGATCGAGACGGCGCTCTTCGACGTCTCCGAGGAGGCGCTCGAGCGCGCGAAGGGCGGCGTGACGATGGCCGAAGGCGTGCTCGAGCGGCTCGACGCCGCGTCCGAGGACGGCGGGTCGCTTCGCTTCGAGACCGACCTCGCCACCGCGCTCGAGGGCGCGGACTTCGTCCTCGAGGCGGTGCCCGAGAAGCTCGAGCTGAAGCACGAGGTCTTCCAGGAGTTCGAGAAGCACGTCGCCGACGACGCCGTGCTCGCGTCGAACACCTCCGGCATCCCGATCACGAAGATCGCGACCGTCTGCGCCCACCCGGAGCGGGTCGTCGGCATGCACTGGTCGAACCCGCCGCACCTGATCCCGATGATCGAGGTGATCCCGGGCGAGCAGACCGCGCAGGAGGTCGTCGACACGACGTGCGACCTCGTTCGGCGGATCGGCTACCACCCGGTGGTCGAGAAAGAGGTGCCGGGCTTCGTCGAGAACCGCATCCTCTACGCGATCCTCCGCGAGTGCCTCGACCTCGTCGACCGCGGCATCATCGACCCGGAGGGCCTCGACCTCAACGTCCGCTGGGGGATCGGCTACAAGCTCGCGGTGATCGGGCCGATGGAGCTGCTCGACATGGCCGGCCTCGACATCTACCACGCCGTCGGCTCGTATCTGAACCAGGATCTGTCGACGTCGGGCGAGGTCTCGTCGACGATCCGCGATCGCATCGCCGAGGGCAAGCTCGGCATGAAGACCGGCAGCGGCATGTACGAGTACACGCCGGAGGACATCGACCGGCTCCGGGCCGAGCGGGCGGCGAAGCTCGTCGCCGTGCGGAAGGCGCTGGAGGCGGAGCTGGCGACACGATGAAGGTCTGGCTGCTCGACAACGGCTCGATCGTCATCGAGCACACGCAGTTCATGTGGAACGTCCCGGGGCCGCAGGTGCGGATCCCCTCGTACGCCGTCCTCGTCGAGCACGACGACGGCCTCTACCTGTTCGACACGGGCTTCGATCTCGAGCACACGAACGCGGTGCTCCCGTTCGAGCTCCCGGAGCAGACGGAGGAGCAGACGATCCCGGGGCAGCTCGAGCTCGCCGGCTTCGACACGTCCGACGTGACGACGCTCGTCAACTCCCACCTCCACTTCGACCACGTCGGCGGCAACAAGCACTTCTCTGGCATCCCGAACATCGTCCACGAGCAGGAGCTCGCGCAGGCGCGAGACCACGAGCCGTTCGAGTTCTTCGGCTACTCGGACAAGACGTGGGACCACGACGGCGCGCAGTTCCAGCCCGTGTCCGGAGACGTCGAGCTCGCGAAGGGGCTCTGGCTGTTCGAGACGCCCGGCCACACGATCGGGCACTGCTCGCTGCTCGTGAGCGAGCGACGCCGGCAAGCCGCCGATGCTCTTCGCCTTCGACGTCGTCTACACGGGCGCAGCGATGGAGCGGGGCATCCAGCCCGGCTTCCACATCGATCCCCGGGCGGGCGTGCGCTCGATCCAGCGCGTCAAGGACGTCGCCGCAGAGCACGGCGCGGACGTCTTCTTCTCGCATGACCCCGAGGCATTCCTCGAGTACAAGCACGCACCCGACTTCTACGAGCTCTAGGAGGAGACCATGGGCAAGCTGGACGGCAGGGTGGCGATCGTCACCGGCGGCGGACAGGGGATCGGCAAGGCGATCGCGGACAAGCTCGCGGAAGAAGGGGCGACGCGTCGTCGTCGCGGACGTGAAGGGCGCTGAGGAGGCGGCGCCTGAGGGCGGCCTGGGGCTCGAGATCGACGTCTCGAAGGAGGACGACGTCAAGCGGATGGTCGACGAGACTGTCGGCGCCTACGGCAAGCTCGACGTCCTCGTCAACAACGCCGCCATCGTCCCCTTCACGGCCTGGGACGACATCGACTTCGCCGAGTGGCGGCGGATCATGTCCGTGAACCTCGACGGGACGTTCCTCGCCTGCCACTACGGCCACAAGCCGATGCGCGAGGCGGGCTACGGCCGCATCGTCAACCTCGCCTCGAACGTCGTCCTCGCCGGGACGCCCAACCTTGCCCACTACGTCGCCTCGAAAGG
Source organism: uncultured Actinomycetes bacterium (assembly GCA_963773055.1). Lineage (GTDB taxonomy): Bacteria > Actinomycetota > Thermoleophilia > Gaiellales > Gaiellaceae > PALSA-612. The sequence goes on from CAVYZL010000006.1 coordinate 2,039,110, forward strand.
CGGCATCCTGGGCTTCACGCGCGCCCTCGCGCGGGAGATCGGCCAGTACGGGATCACCGTCAACGCCGTCGCACCAGGCCTGACGGCGACCGAGGGTGTGATGGCGAGCCCGCACAAGGAGGCGTTCGAGTTCGTCCAGATGCTCCAGGCGATCCCCCGACAGGGCATCGCCGCGGACATCGCCCCCGCCGTCGCCTTTCTCGCCTCCGAGGAGGCCGGCTGGATCACGGGGCAGATGCTCGTCTCCGACGCGGGCATGTCCCACAACTGATGCCGACGCGGGCCGGCGCGATCCTCGCCGTCCGAGACTACGAGCGGTCGCTCGCGTTCTACCGCGACCTGATCGGCTTCGACGTCGAGGCGATGTACGACGATCCGCCGTACGCGACACTTGTGCTCGCAGGCATGCGGCTGTCGCTCGCGGAGCAGGGTCATCCGGCCGAGGACCGGCCTGGCGTGACCATGACCGCGCCGGAGGATCGATCGAAGGCGAACGTCGTCCTCGTGGTCGAGGTGGAAGACGCACGCGCCATGTATGCCGAGCTCGAGGGCAAGGGCGGGCGCTTCCTCGCCGAGCCTTACGAGCCGCCGTGGGGCGGCTGCCGCTTCTTCTGCATCGACCCCGACGGCTATCTCGTCGAGATCGAGCAGCCCGCGTGAAGGCGGTCGTCCTTCGCGGCCCGAACGACGTCCGGCTCGAGGACGTCGCGGACCCCGTTCTGCTCGCGCCGACCGACGCGCTCGTCCAGGTCGACCTGGCGGCGATCTGCGGAGCCGATCTCGGCCCGCTCCACGGCCACGTCCCCGGCTTCGAGTACGGGACGATCATGGGGCACGAGTTCGCCGGCAAGGTCGTCGAGACGGGCGACGACGTCTCGTTGATCCGCCCCGGCGATCGTGTCGTGAACATGAGCCTCGTCGCCGACGGCACGTGCGCCGCCTGCCGCGCGGGGCGCACGACCCAGTGCTCCGGCCGCGCGCTCTTCGGCTACTCGGGCGTCTATCCGCGCCTCGACGGCGCGCAGGCGGAGCTCGTGCGCGTCCCCCACGCCGACACCGTGCTCTCGCCGCTGCCCGACGAGGTCTCCGACGAGGCCGCGGTCTTCCTCGCCGACAACCTGCCGACCGCCTACGACGCCGTCGTCCGCGGCGAGACGAAGCCGACGGACCTCGTCTGCGTCGTCGGGCTCGGCGCCGTCGGGCTGATGGCGGTGATGGTCGCGCTCGACCTCGGGGCGACCGTGTTCGCCGTCGACGGCATCGCCGAGCGGCGGGCGCTCGCCGAGGGGCTCGGTGCCCGCGTGCTCGAGCCGGCCGAGGCGTGGGACGAGATCGCGGCCGAGACGGACGGCCTCGGCGCCGATGTCGTCGTCGAGGCAGCCGGCTCGCCGGGCGCGCTCGACGCGGCGATGGACCTCGCACGCGGGCGCGGCATGGTCTCCGTCGTCGGCGCGCACTTCGAGCCCGACTTCCCGCTCGACAACGGCCGCATGTTCGCGAAGGAGCTGACGATGCGCTGGTCGATCGGCGACTCGCTCGGCCACCGGCAGCGGTTGATCGAGATGATCGCCGCCGGGCGCCTCGATCCGCCGGCCGTCGTCACACATCGCGTGCCGCTGGCCGAGGCTCGGGACGCGTACCGCCTCTTCGACAGCCGCGAGGCGACGAAGATCGTCATGACGCCGTGAAGCGGGCCGCGCTGCTCGCGGCGCTGATCGGGGCCGCGGGTTGCGGGGGAAACGCGGAGACGAGCCCGGCCGCCGTGCGAGCCGCGCTCGAAGCACGGCTCGACGGGAAGCGCCTCTCCTATGAGTGGGTCTACTGCCTGCGCACGCGGCGGACGTTCGCGGAGAAGACGATCTTCCGCTGCAACGTGAACTTCGGCGAGCCGCATATCGTCATCTACTGCGTGACGCTCGACGGCGACACGCTCCTCACCAACCGCGAGCGGCCGGGCATCCGCTGCGGCCGCGGCGAAGCCGGCGCCTAGTCCTTCCGTTCGAGCACGACCTCCCACTGCTCGACCGAGGTGCGGCGCATGTTCGAGTCGGCCGGCGGGCTCATCGCGTCGAGGGTCGCGCTTCCCGCGCGGAGGTCTTCCTCCGAGCCGAAACGGACGACGGTGCGGAGCTTTCCCGCCGAGCGGTCGGCGAGGACGGTGACGGACGTGGCGGGCACGCCCTCGGGCGCGCCGGACTCCGCGTTGATCGCGTTGACGAGGTTTTCTAGAGCTCCTTCGTCGGCGTCGAAGTTGGCGACGCGTACGTACTCGGGCATGACGACCTCCTGAGTCGGTGGATGCTCCGAGACTAGCTGCAGAGCTCTAGAACCGCGGAGGCCCGCCCATCTCGAGGCGGCGACGCCGCGAACAACTGCCTAGCCGTTCTCGCGGACTGCAGGGTTACAGTGGATCTAGAGCCCCCGTAGCTCAGTGGATAGAGCAGCGGTTTCCTAAACCGCGTGCGCATGTTCGATTCATGCCGGGGGCACTCCCTCTCATAGCCTCAAATCCGGCGCGGACAAAGGCTTTGCGAGCTATGCATCCGCCGGTCGCTGTTTAGCCGTGCGCGTGGAATTCGTGAATGACTGCATGCCCCCGTCCGCGTGCAATCAGCCAGCGGTTGACTGGGAACGCGGCTAGAAAGGCGATCACGAGGCTTAGGCCGAGGCTCCACCAGAAGAGGCTGTCCGACAGACCAGCCTCAATCGCGCCGGGGACGATCAGGATGAAGGCGTTGTCGACGATCTCCATTGTCGCGATCGAGAGCGTGTCGGAGGCGAGTGCGAGTCGGGTCGCACGCCTGAGCGGAACGCCAGCCTTCACCATCGGTCCCAACGTCAGTGCGTATCCGAACAGAAAGGCAAGCAGGATGGACACCGTGATGGAAGCTGCGTTGCCCCATCCAAGTGCTGTCGCGATGACCATCCCCAGCACCTCGCCGATCGCGCAGCCCGTCAGGCAGTGGACGGTTGCCTGAAGGGCGCTTCGGTTTAGTGACGTTTCGTGGCTGTGCATCGCTTGTTCGTGTCGCCGGGCCAAGTGCGAGTTTGTTTCGCGGCAAGCAAGTGTGGGATGACCGAGGAGACGCGCTCAAGCACCTTGGCAAGAGTAGAACTAGTGATGCGGGTCTTGCTGCTCGCTCTAGGCTGGGGTCGGGCTGGACAGCGGTGCGACGGGGCTATCGCGATTTAGCTCGACGAAGAGGAGCCCGTTGCGCAGATCGCTCCCGACGTCGACGCGGCGCGGGCAGCCTCGCGCGCCATGTAGCCTGACCGGGCCTCGCATGGGTCTGCGCCAACCGGTGACCGCACGAAGAAATGGGGCTGGTTTGAAAGGCGATTCGCGCCTCAAGGTGGGACTCGTTCTCCAGCCACCGGGCATTGACGATCCCTATGGGCATGGCGCGTACGTCGGAATCGAGCGGGCCGCGCGCGACCTCGGAATCAAGGGTCGCGTGCTGACACCGACCCCGAGAGAGGGTTACGCTCCGAGCCTCGCCCTCTTCGCGCGAGAGAAGTACGACCTCGTCATCGCGACCGGCGTCGAGGCGCGAGACGCACTCGACGCCGTCGCCACGAGGTTTCCCGAGATCAAGTTCGCGATCATCGACGTCGGTCACGATGCCTTACCGCACCGCCCGAAGAACGTGCAGGGCCTCGTCTTCTCAGAGGGGCAGGCCGGCTACCTCGCAGGCTACTTGGCAGCGCTCGTTGTAGCACTCTCGCCGGGCGAGAACGTGGTCAGCTCCATCGGCGGCCGGCCCGTGCCGCCGGTCGAGCGCTACCTCGCCGGCTACCAGGCAGGGGCGAAGCGAGCCGATCCTGACATCACGACGCTGAACAGCTACACCAACGACTACTACGACCCGGTGAAAGGCAGATCAGTCGCCCTCGGCCAGATCGCGAGAGGCTCACGAGTCCTGTTCCAGGTGGCGGGCCCCTGCGGGATCGGAGCCCTCGAGGCGGCCGAAGAGCATGGAGTCTGGGGGATCGGCGTCGACGTCGACCAATCAGGGCTCGGTCCACACATCCTCACGAGTGCGATCAAGCGTATGGATATCGCTGTTTTCGCGACAATCGAGAAACTCATGGACGGGACGTACGAGACTGGCAGCACCTCGAGCTTCTCCCTGCGAAACGAGGCCGTCGGACTAGGCGCCATCAGCGAGCAGGTGCCCCGCTCGATCGTCGCACAGGTAGAGAGCGTCAGGGCCGAAATCGTGGCAGGGGACGTCACGGTTCCGACTTCCGTCAGATAGCGCTCTCGCTCTGGATCGAGACCCAGAGGATCCCCTCGTCGAAGGCAATGTCCGTTGGCGCGTGACCTACTGTCGAGTGGCCCACGACTCGACCTCCCCGCGGATCGATCCGAGCCACCGTTCCCTCGCTATTCACCGTCGCCCACAGGGCTCCGTCGGCGGCGCAAAGGCCCACCAATCCTCTGCCAACGGACGTCGTCTGTATTACCGCCGCCGTGTCCGGGTCGATGCACCAGATCTGCCCTCGCACGTCAGAGACCCAGACCGCCTGCTCGCCAACGGTCAATGCGACGGGAAGGCCGATGGGCACTTCGAGCGAAGCGGCGTTCGCGCCGCGCTCGATGCGTAGCGCCCGCTCGGCGATCGTCGCGACCCAGAGAGTTCCCTCGCCGAAGGCGACGCCGACCGGGACATGTCGAACATCGATCATGGTCACTACCTCATTCGTGGCCGGGTCGATGTGGACAACGTGCTGAGGACCGACTGCGACCCACACGGCCCCGTCACCCGCGTCAACCGCATACGTGGGGTTCCAAGCGAGCGCACTCGAGCCCCTGAGGTCGATCGTGTCCACGACGGTGTCGGCATTCGGATCGATGCGCGAAACCGTGCCCTCGCTTCCATTCGCAACCCAGACCGCGTCGGGCCCGACGGCGAGGTCGATCGCCGGCGCTCCGATCCCGATCGTTCGGATGACCTCGCGTCGGCCGGGATCGATGCGGGAAACCGTTCCATCGTCGGCGTTTGCGACCCAAACAGAACTGTGCCCAACTGCGACGGCGACAGGCCTCCGACCGACGAGCACGTGGCCGACCACCTGGGCTTCCTCGGGATCGACAAGGGCGACCGAGTCCGCTGGGACCGGCGCGGCCTCGGTGCGGGCAAGGGGCCGATACGCGGGCTTCGGCTCGGTCGCAGACGGCGTGAGCGCCGGATCATGCTCGAGGATGGCTCTCTCGAGTCGACGAAGCTCCTCGCCCGGCTCGAGGCCGAGCTCCTCGTCGAGCACTTGCCGGCCCTGCCGGTAGACGTCGAGCGCTTCGGCCTGCCGGCCGGAGCGGTATAGAGCAAGCATGAGCCGCGCGCGCAGCCGCTCGCGCAGCGGGTGCTCTCGGACGAGCCCCTCTAGCTCGGCAACGAGTTCCACGTCGCTCTGGAGCTCGAGGTCAGCCGCGACCCGTTGCTCGAGCGCCGATAGGCGCTCCTCGTCCAGACGTGCGCGTTCGGGGCCGGCGACGGATCCGTCCAGGCCTGCAAGCGGCGGGCCGCGCCAAAGCCGGAGGGCCTCGCGCAGCCGTGCGGCGGTCTCCGCCGGAGACGTCCCGCGCGCCTCCTCGACGAGCCGCTCAAAGCGTTCGAAGTCGATCTCGCCCGCGCCGACGCGAAGGAGGTAGCCGCCCGGTCGTGTTTCGATGGTGTCTCGCCCCAGTGTCTTCCGCAGTTGTGACACGTAGACCTGAAGCGCGGTCCGAGCTGTTTCCGGAGGCTCGTCGCCCCAGATCTCGTCGATCAAGCGGTCGCGCGATACCAGCTCGTTCGCGTGGAGAGCGAGGATTGCGAGCAGCGCGCGCTGCCGTGGCCCGCCCAGGACGAGCGGCCGACCGTCCACTATGACCTCCAGCGGGCCGAGAATCCGAATCTCCATGGGCCTTCCGAGCCTCCCTTTAGCGCCGCTTTAGGTTCTTCGGCAGCTGTCTTTTAGCCGCTCGGTGTCTTGTGTGCAACGGCCGCCGCCCGGCGGTCGTCACGAAGGAGGAAGCGCATGACCATCTCACTCTCCACGATCCGGCGCCTGCGACTGGTGGCCGTCGCCGCCCTGGCTGCGATGGCTGTCGCTGGCCCGGCAACGGGAAGCCCGGGACAGGGCGTGCCGCCGCAGTCCGCGATCGACAACGCGAGCGCGACGTGGGCTGCAAAGGCCAAGCTGCTCGACGTCTACGGGCAGCCCAGGCTCAAGCAGGCCCCGCCCCAGTCCGCGATCGACAACGCGAGCGCGACGTGGGCTGCAAAGGCCAAGCTGCTCGACGTCTACGGGCAGCCGATTCCCGGTGCAATGCTCAAGTCGACAAGCGGCGGTCGGGCGGCAATGGACTGGGGCGCCTTCGGCATCGGTGCCGGAGCCGTGCTCGGGCTCGTGCTCCTCGTGAGCGGCCTCGCGGCCGGAGCCCACTACACCAGGCGCCGCATGCATCCGCGTCCGGCTGTATAGGACGCGCATCACTTCCGGCCGGGCGGTCCTCGCGCTCGGCCGGAAGCTCCTCGTTACCCTTTAGCTAGACGGCAGCACCGGCTACGCCGCGCACAGGGTCACGCTGGCGCGGGCTGAAGCTCCGGAGTCGTCCCTGACGGAGGTGGAATTGACCCTTACGAACGAAGCGATGCTGGACCGGTTTCAGGAGTGCGCGGCGCAGTTCTCGCGCACGCGTGCGTTACGCGTAACGTCACCGTCGGCCAGTAGCCTCGATTGACAAATGGTCGGTCGACCGAAGCGATCAAGCAAGTCCCAGCTCGCTAGCAATCGGCAGCTGTGACGACTCAACGCACTCGGCCGGCTCCCGATCGCTGAGGAGGCGAAGCCCATCAGTTCGTCGGGCGCCAGTGCTCTTATCGCCACCGCAGCGGCAGAGCTGTCAGTAACTGCTGACGCGGCGCAAGGGCGGCGCTCCGTGCCAAGCTCTGAAATGGCCTACGCGCCGGCCCGCAGGTACGCCAGCACTGCGAGCACGCGCCGGTGCGATTCAGGTTTTACGTCGAGCCGAAGCTTCCCGAAGACCTGCTTCACGTGCGCCTCGACCGTGCGCTCGGTGATGAAGAGACGGCCGGCGATCGCCTTGTTGGAGAGGCCCTCTGCAACGAGACTGAGCACCTCATTCTCGCGATCGGTCAGCTCGGCGAGCGGATCTTCCCGACGGCGGCGGCCGACGAGCCGCGACACGATCGTCGGATCCACCACGGTCTCGCCGTCGGCGATCCTTCGGAGAGCATCGATGAGGATGGCCACGTCGAAAACGCGCTCCTTGAGCAGGTACCCGACGCGCTCGGGGTGCTCCTCGAGCAGACGCATCGCGTAGCTCGGCTCGACGTACTGGGAAAGCACGAGGACACCGACGTCCGGGTGCTCGGCGCGGATCTGCTGCGCGGCCACCAGCCCCTCGTCCGTATGTGTCGGAGGCATGCGGATGTCGACGATGGCCGCGTCGGGTCGGGCAAGGCGGACGTGCCGGAGCAACTCGTCCGCGTTCTCTGCCTCGGCCACGACGTCCACATCGGCGTCTCGAAGCAGACGAACGATGCCCTCGCGCGTGAGCATGACGTCGTCGGCGACGACTACGCGCACGGGATCTCCGCGCGAAGAGTCCTTGGCCCCGCGTCGAGCGTGCCCCCTAAAGCGCCGATGCGGTCGGCGAGATGCACGAGTTCGGAGCTGCGCTTCGCGCCGTCGTCGTGCACCTTGACGAGGAGGCGCTCGCCGTCGCGGTAGACCGTGATTCCGAGGAAGGTCGCGCCCCTCTCGGCCGCGTCCTCGACCGCCTCCGCCGCCGTCACATAGGCGGCGGTCTCGACGGGAGCCGCGTAGCGCTCCTGGGACACGTCGCCGAGCTCGACCGGCAGCGGAGCCACGTCGGCCAACGTGGCAAGCGCGGCTGCGAGACCGGCCTCCGTCAACGCGGCCGGATAGATGCCGTGGGCCAGGTCGCGCAGCTGGTCGAGGGCGCCTTGAGCCTCATCGGAGGCCGAGGCAAGCAGTGCTGCCAATTCCGAATCGCCAACGGCCGGGGCGGTGCGTGCGAGGCGCAGGTCGTAGGAGAGAGCCAAGAGGCTCTGCTGAGCCCCGTCGTGGAGGTCACGCTCTAGGCGTCGCCTCTCTGCGTCACCCGCGTCCACAATGCGCGCACGCGAGGCGCGGAGTTCCTCGAGACGAGCTCTCACCTCGGCCTGGAGTTGCTCGTTCTCGACTGCGAGACGAGCGGCAGTCAAGACCTCCTCGACAAGGCCGAACTGGTCGAGCAAGCGCTCGTCGTGGACAAGAACGGCAATGGGTGTTTCGCCGCGGACGACAGGGGTGACGGCACGGCCGGGGCTGCTATCGACCTCGGTCGGGCGGCCTGCGGCATCGACGTAGGTTCCGGTCTCCGGCCGACGGTACGCAAGCTCGAGGGCCGGATCGCCGAGCGCCTCGGCGAGGGCATCCCGCACGGCCCCCGGCCTGGGCATCTGACCCAGCTCCACGACGTAGCGTGCGACGGACGCTCGCGCCTGCCGTTCCCTGAGCAGCGTCAAGCCAACGCCGAGCGCGAAGGCAGCGAGCGCGGCCGCCTCGTAACGCCAGAGTCGCTGGTCGAGAGAATCGTTACCCAAGATCCCGCGTGCCAACGCGTGTTGGAAGTCCCACGCGACGAGTGCCAGGTACGCGGTTGCTGGCACGAGGACGGGAAACACTGCGGCCGCGGCGTGTGAAGAGCGGAAGAGGCGCCACAGCAGCAGAACGCCCACGGCCGCCAACCAGCAAATCCCGGCGCGAAGTCCGTAGCGGTTGAAGGTGTCGAAGAGCCCGTCATCGCCCGTGACGAGTACGAGGTTTGGAGGACACTGAAAGCAGCCCGTCGCCTTCGGGTCGAAGACCGCCATCGGCAGCAGGCCGAGGAGGAGAATCGCCCCCGCATAGGAGAAGGCCACAACGACGACCTCGAGGCGCGACCGCAGCTTGCCCGTCGGGTACGCAAGCGCCGCGTGAGCCACGAGCGGAACACAGGCGACGAAACCGACGAGGCCCACGGTAAAAGCGAGCGCGGCACCGACTCTGGGGTTGCTCAACTCCGGCAGGAACCACGCGAGGCCGGCCGCGACGAGCAGGATGCCGAACCGATTGGTCCGGTGGCGCGCGCGAAAGAGGAGACCTGCCGCGACGAGCGACCATCCGGCGCCCAGCTCGGCAATCCCCGCGAGCGTCGACGTGCCTCCGAACGAGTTGACTGGGTGCTGTCTCGCAACCACGAGGGTCAGGATCCCCAGACCTACGGCGAGCGATACAAGCGCGATCCAGCCATTCCGCGCGAGCGTCATGCGCCAATCGTCGCACACGCCTGATTGGCCTACTGACCGAGATCTGCTGCGGAGTGGTGAAGCGAGTCGTACAGTCATGGCGATGCGACTCATCTGGCTTGCGCTACCAGCGCTCGCTCTCGCCGCCGCCGGCTGTGGCGGCTTCACGAAGGCGGGCGGAACGAGCCGACATACCGTCGTCCTCACGATCGCTAATCACGAGACAGGCGACCGCGATCTGAAGGAGTACATCTCGGCTGTCAGCCGCCTGTCGGACGGGTCGGTGAGGTTGGAACTCGAGGGAGGGTGGCGGGCGCAGGACATCGACTACGACCGCGGGACGGTCGCCGACGTCCGGGCCGGGAAAGTCGACCTCGCGAAGGTTGCCGTGCGCTCCTTCGACGAGCTCGGCGCCGACGGTTTCGAGGCCGTGAGCGCACCGTTTCTCGTCGACGGGCTCGCGCTCGAGCGGAGGCTGCTCGCGAGTCGGTTGCCCAACAAGATGCTTCTCGCCATCGGCCCTTTGGGCGTCGAGGGATTGGCGATGCTTCCGGGGGAGCTGCGCAGGCCTTTCGGCCTGACGCGCCGCCTGCTGAAGTCCTCCGACTACCCTGGCGCCGTGATCGGGATTGGGCCGTCGCTCCTCTCGGCGAGGACGTTCCGGGCCCTAGGCGCCACCCCTCGCGGGTATCTCTCAAGGGAGCTACCGCCCTTCGTGTTCGACGGCGCGGAGCTCGACCTCGCCACGCTCGAGCGTGACGGGTACGACATCAACGGCTCATCGATCACGGCAAACGTCGCTTTTTGGCCAAAGGTGTTCTCTGTGGTCGCCAACCGAATGATGCTCACGAAGCTGACAGCGGCACAGCGCGACATCCTTCGTACGGCCGGACGCGAGGCGCTGGGTGCTGCGATCGCCCGCCTGCACAACAAGGATCGTGTCGAGGCTGGCACTCTCTGCCGGCGTGGGCGCGTGACCTTCGTCACCGCCACACCCCCGCAGCTTGCCGCGCTTCGCGCAGCTGTCCGTCCCGTCTATGCCCAGCTCGAGCTCGACCGGCAAACGGGGTCGTTCATTCGCGAGATCGAGGCGATGAAGCGCGGGTTGCGTCCGGACCGGGTGGTTCCTTGCTCCGAGCGCCTCCGCCTCGTCAGAAAGGGCAGTTTCCGCGCGCAAGCACCGCTGTGACGCCGATCGATGGCATCTGGGAGATGACGGCGAGCCGCGCCGTAGCCGGCGACGTAGACGCAGGTCGCTACCGCATGATCCTGAGGCGGGGACGCATGCTCGCGATACGTCCGTGGCCGGACACGGGTACGTTCAGCGTCCGAGGTGACACGGTCTTCTTCCGGTCCGCCGACGGCGTCGGCGTCTACCGCTGGAACGTGTTTCGCGACACCCTGACCCTTCGGTACATCCCGGGCAGGAAGATAGGTGCTCCGAATCCGACCTTCGCGCCATGGCATCGCGTGGGTAGCTGAACCTTCTCAGTTGAGCGGTAGCTCGGCGACGACTCGCGTGCCGCCGCCGGTCGGGCTCGTCACGCTTAGCCGTCCTCCCAGCGCCTGCACCCGGTCGGCGAGGCCCCTGAGGCCCGAACCGCCCTGGAGCGTGGCGCCACCGCGACCGTCGTCGCGAACCGAGACGTTGAGACTGCCGTCGACCTCCTCGACGTCGATCTGGGCGCGCGAGGCGGCCGCGTGCTTGCCGGCGTTCGCCAACGCCTCGGAACAGACGAAGTACGCCGCCGCCTCGATCGGCGGGGCAAATCGAACATCCGGGACTGCCAGCTCGACCGGCAGGGCGCTGCGATCGGCGAGCTCGCGCAGCGCGGCGAGGAGGCCGCCGTCGATAAGGACGCGCGGGTGAATGCCTCGAGCAAACTCATGAAGCTCCGAGCGCGTCCGCTCGAGCCTTGTCTGCGTTTGGGCGAGCGTCGTTCCCCCACCCCCTGTGGCGCGAGCCGCGGCCTCCTCGAGCAGGGCCTCCACCGCCGCCAGGCGCCGCTCCGCGCCCTCGCGAAGCTCACGCTCTAAGCGTCTCCTCTCGGCGTCGCCCGCCTCCACGAGGCGCCGTCGGGATGCTTCGAGCTCGCCGACCTGGTGCCTGATCTCCGCCTGAAGGCGCGCATTGACGACGGCGATCCGCGCCGCGGCAGCGACCGCCTCGACGAGCTCGGGATCGGCAAGTACTCCGGTGTCGTGAACGAGTTCGGCCACAGGCTCGTCGCTGTCGCGGACGATCGTGGCGCGACGGTCACCAGCCTCGGCCAGCTCGATCTCGTGCCCCTGGTCGTCGACGTAGACGCCGCGGTCCGCCAGTCGATAGCCGACTACCAGAGAGTTGTCACCGAGCGCTCTGGCGAGGTAATCGCGCAGCGTGCCGGGCCCGGCAGCCTGACCGAGGTCCACGACGAGACCGGTAACGGTCGCCTGTGTCCAACGAGCGAGCACGAGGTCGAGCGTGAGGCCGACAGCTATCCCCGCGACCACGACCATGTAGGCCCAGAGAATGGCTCGGTCCAGCGAAGGGCTCGACCCTTCGAGCCGTGCCATCCCGGCGACGAGCAGGACGGCCGCAAAGGCAATGCTGCCCACGGCTGCCGGCAGGCGCGCCCGGCGCTGCGGGCCGGAAGCGCGAAGAAACCGCCTCATACCGACGACGAGGACGACAGACGCGAGCACGATTTCGGCCTCCGCCGTCTCGCCGATATCCGCAATCGCCGAGACCCCGTACGCGAGCACGACGGCGGCCCGCTCGGTCCACCCGTCGAGACGCCCGCTCGGGTACGACAGGAGGGCCTGCACGAGCAGCCCTCGATGGAGGGTGAGGAAGAGAGCGCCGAAGTCTGCGTAGCCGGACCGGCCCGAAGCAGCGAACGTGCCCAGGTACCAGGTCAGGCCCGACAGCGCGAGGAGGAGGCCCGTCCGGCTCTCCGGTCGCCGGGACGAGGCCACGACCCCGCAGCCGATAAGTACCAGCCCGACGACGAAATCCGCGACCGCGAGCCGGATCTCTGCTGCCGAGGCGGCTTCCTCGAATGGCCCGCGCCTCAGCGCTGCCCACTCGGCGTAGAGGCCCAGCGCGATGCCCGCCGGGAGGAGCGTGACGCGAACCGTGCGCACTACCCGACGAGCGCGCGCAGAGCAGGTCCGGTCAGCTCGCGCTTCGAGATGAACCCCTGCGCCGGCACGGCCTGGACGCGCGGGCCGTACGCGGACGCCTCGCGGCTGGAGATGAGCACGATGCGCGGCGGCTCTGGTAGCGCAGCCAGCCGTTCCGCCACCGCGAAGCCGTCCAGGTCCGGAAGCTGGACGTCCAGCAGCACGACCTCCGGCCGCAGGCTGTCGACAGCTGCGAGCGCGTCGACACCGCCCGCTACTGCGGCGACGATGTCGAATCCCTCCGACTCGAGCAGGGCGGTCGCGGATTCGCGAAAGCCGTCGTGGTCGTCGACGATGAGCACGCTGGTGCGCACACCGCGATGGTCGCAGAGGTCGCGCGCGAGCGCATCGTGGCTAGCCCCAGTCATGCTTGCCGAATCCTCGCGCTACCACGGGTTGAAGATTGGTGCTGGCCGCGTTTTCCGTCTTCCCGGCGCCTTCTAGCCTCGGTCGGCACGTGTCATCAACCGACCGCGAAGGGAGAAAAGCATGCGCAAGTGGAGGACACTCAAGCCGCCGCGGGTATTCGTCGCGCTCGCGGCGACAGCGGCGCTCGCAGTCGCGCTGCCCGCGCTCGGCCTCGCGGGGTCGCCGGTGGTGAACGATCACTTCAGCTTCACGAGCGACCCCTATCCGCACAGCTGGTGCGGAGTCGTCGACGGCACAGCTGTCGACAGCGTCGTCGAGCATTTCTGGCAGGACGCGAGTGGACAGTTCATCGACAACGTTCGCTTCACGTCGGTCTTCACGGCAACCGGGAGCGGAAAGTCAGTCGAGTCCTCGGCAGCTACTACGACGAAGGTGAACGGTCCCATCGACAATGGAGACGGCACGTTCAGCTTCGTCGCCAGTAGCACCGGTTTGGTGCTGCAGTTCAAGATCCCGAACGGCCCCGTGCTCAAGGACGCCGATGGCAAGCCGCTCCGCGGCGCGGGCGAGCTCACTACCACCGACATCTTCGATGCCGCGACCGGCGACTACATCACGACCACGGAATCGTGGCACGGCCCGCACCCGCTCCGAGAGGGAGTGGACATCTGCGGACCGTCGGTCGCCTATCTGACGTCGTAAGACGATCGCTTCACGATTCGACGTGCGGCAGATCTAGAGGGCGGCGTCATTCGCCGCCCTCTCAGCCTCCAGCGACAGGTGGTCGCAAAGCCCGGAGCGATTTAGCCAACCAGAGGTTGGTGTTGTGGCTAGCCGCAATCCGGGCCGCACGAAGTTTGGGGCAGGCACCAAGCGAAGACTGTTGCCTGCCCCGTTTTCCCGAGGAAGTTCCGCTCCTAGCCTCGGTGGCGAACGTGGTCAACCGGAAGCGAAGGAGGAATCGTGAACAGGTTCAACGGCGTCTCGTTGTCCCTTCGGGAGCACTGGCCCCCCTACTTCGACATGGCGGAAGCGGAGGCATCGGTAGAGCCCGGGGGCCGGGACTGGGTGCGCGAGCTCCTCGAGGAGTTGACCTTGGTGAGCGCGGCGTGGACCGGCACTCCACTCTTTCCTCGGTCGAGTCGTTTCGACGAACACGAACGAAAGGGGCAGTAATGAAGAGAGTAATCTTCATTCCAGAAGTGGGCAGGTTGGTCGCCGCGATCACGGTATTCGTCGCGTTCGTCTCTCTGGCGGCCGCAGGCTCGGCTCAGGCGCGGGCGGGCAGCGAGACGGTGGTGACCTGCGGGCAGACGCTGAAGGCAAGCGTTCGGCTCGCGAACGACCTCGTCGATTGCTCCGCCAACGGGCTCATCATCGGAGCGAACAACATCACGGTCGATCTCAACGGGCACACGATCGACGGCACGAACAAGGTCGACGGTATCGACGTGCAGAAACACGCGAACGTCAAGATCCTGAACGGCACGATCACGGACTTCTACTCCGCCGGCGTCGGCGTGTCCGGTTCCCGCGGGGTTGTTCTCCTCAAGCTGACCGTGCGCAAGATCGGCCTAGGCTGCAAGCAGGGGGACATCTGCACAGGCGTCCTCCTGGAGCAGTCAACGGGGGCGAGGATTGCCGAGAGCACGATCTCGAACGAGGTCCAGGCTTTCCAGGTCAACGGCATCGACGTGTTCTCCTCGCCCGGCGCGATCGTCGAGCGGAGCCACGTCGACCGGAACGCCGGCGCCGGCATCTCCGTCTTCCTGTCACCGAGGAGCCGCTTCGTCGGAAACGAGCTCGAAGGGAACAGGAAGGAGGGTCTCCACGTGAACGCGGGCTCGGACTCGACTCTGGTCACAGGCAATCAGGCCCGCGGCAACCGCACCGCCGGTATCGCGGTGGGGGCGAGCAGCAACCTCCGTGTGCTCGGCAACAGCGTCTCGGGTAACGCCGAGGTCGGGCTGCTTCTCTTCGATCTCCGCGACAGCCTCGCCCGCGGAAACAGGGCGAGCGGGAACGGCGTCGGCATCGTCCTCTACGGCGGGCAGGCCGGCGTCGCCCAGTTCGGAGGGAAGCACGCTGCCACGCACAACCAGCTTGTGGGGAATAAGGCGATGCAAAACGCGCGCGCAGGGGTCCTGGTGAGAGGGGACGGAGGCAAGGACGTGGCCGACGACAACCTCCTCTCCGGCAACGTCGCGAACGGCAACGGCCGCGATGGAGGAATCGTCATCCAGGGTAAGGCGACCGGGAACAAGCTGCGCGGCAACAGTGCGAACGCCAACAAGGGACGTGGCATCACCGCCATCCGGGGGACGATCGACGCCGGCGGCAACCGGGCCCGCGGGAACAAGCGCAGTCCGCAGTGCCTAGGGGTGAGCTGCGGCTGAACCGGATTGGTACCGCGGTTCATAGGGGCGCGATCACCCCACGGCGCAGCTGATTCAACAACGCCGCCCAACCTGCGAACACGGAGACCGAAGGGCGAGGCAGGCCTATGATCTCGCCGCACGAGCACTCAAAGCGAGGAGGGTCGGATGCATGCCCGCGTGAACACCATCGTCGGCTCGCCGGATCAGGCCGAAGTCGGGATCAGCGACTTCAAAGAGAACGTCGCACCCTGGATCAAGCAAAACGGTGGAAGTGGTGGAATCCTGCTCATTGACCGAGAAACGGGCAAAGCCCTAGGGATAACGCTCTGGCCTGACGAGGAGGCCATGCGGCAGAGCGAGGACGCCGCGAACGAGCATCGCCAAAGGGCCGCCGATGAGATGGGCGGGCAAGCCCCGACAGTCGAGCGCTACGAAGTAGCCGTATTCGACGTCTAGAACTGGGCGTGGGCGCGCAGGCGGTCAGCGCTCCGCTCTGGCCCAGCGCGCAAGGGCGGGGCGCATCTGGCTCCGCCCTCCGTTCGCCGCGCTCTCCTGCGTCCTCCCGCGAAGGACGATCGATGCCCGCCTCGTTAGATACCTGGCCGCCTCGGGGCGGAGGAGCCCGATGGGCGCCGTTTACGCAGCGGGCACAACGAAGGCTTCGAGGCGACCGCTGCTGATGTTCGTTTCCAGCCAACTCATTGTCTGCCGTGCGTCAACGACCTCGCCGTAGTGGGCGCAGATAGCGGTCGAAGATCGCCGTGAGCTGCCCAATCTCGATTCGCGTCGGTGCAGCCAGCGTGCGGACTTCAACGGAGCCGCCGGGTGCAAAATGCCGACGGGATTCGTCCGTCACGGTGCGTCCTGACAGAAGCTCGAACGCATGAACGCGAGACCAGCTGCGTCGCATTACCCGCTCGCCAAGATCGCGAATAGTGAGATCGCCGACGTCTTCGTCTTCGAGAAGCGCGGCTGTCGAAGAAGAGAGGAAGATCTGGCCGCTTTCCGCTGCGTCGCATAACGCCTCACACCGGATCGTCGCTCGACGGAGCCAGTCGATTCCTTCCTCTTCGGAGTGAACTCCGACGCTGATAGCGACTTCTCCGTTGTGCGGCCACTCATGGGTCGCGACGATCTGTTGCAGGGCGGCCGCCGCGAATGCCGCATCTTTCGGAGTCGGGAACGCCGCGATTGCGGTGTCTTCAGAGACCTCAAACTGACGTCCTCCCGTTTGCTCCATGACGTTGCGGAGTAAGCGCTGATACTCGTTGATCAGCGCGCCGAAGACCGGCGGCGACAGGTCGCGGGAGAGGCGCATCATGCGCCGCCCCTCTGCCATAACGAGTGTCTGCATGGTCTCCCTTGGCATTAGCGTGTCCCACGCGGCTAATCCTGAATGGTCAGGCGACGATAACGACCGCGAGGCTGACGAGCGTGAAGCGGAGGGCGCGGCTCACTGTGCGAGCGTAAACCCGTCGCGGTCGATTGGTAGGGACTCCCTGCCGATACTTGCTCCGTGCTGCGCGGGACACTCAGCGGATGGTGGAGGCGACTGATGACCCGACCGTCCCACGAGGAATGGCTCGGCTCCGCACACGTGGAAGTCGAGTTCTCAGAAGTCGAGGAACCGAAGCAGGCCCCGAGCCGAGCGGGCCGCGCCGGAGTCAGCCTCCGACCCCCACTCACACAGTCTGAGAGCGCCTCCCGGCCCGGCCGCCTCGCCACTCCACGTCGGCGACCGCGTTGTGACGCCGGACGGCAATGGCGGTTCGCGGCGTCATAGAGAGCGGCACCACTCTGGACTTCACCCGCTACACCGTCCGGCTCGACGGCCCGGACCTCCAAGCCAATCACGCGTTCGCGCGCGTGTTCCATCCCTTCCCGCCCGAAGACGAGGTCCCCGACTGTTGCACGAGCTGTAGCGCACTACCCTCCGAAGTGCTACAAGCCCGCTTCGAAGCGGGCTTCGCGCGTCTCCGATTCCTAAACCGCGTGCGCATTCGATTCATGCCGGGGGCATCTTCACCCCTCTGACTCACGGACGATCTCGCCGACCGCCTCCGCGAGCTCGCCCTGCTCGTAGGGCCTAAACCATTCGCGGGCAAAGAGCTCCCCGGGGATGATCAACAGCTCGCCGGACTCGGTGGCGACCACGGTGCTGTTTCGCGGCGCCCGGCGCACGACGCCCGTGACGCCGATCGGAATCCACGGCGACAGCTCGATGTGGCCGTAGCCGCCGCGCTGCTCGATCCGCACGCTGCAGCCGATCGCGATGTACACGAATGACGCGTCCGACCCGGCTTCCATCAGCACCTCGCCGTCGGCCACGGCCACGCGCCTCACGTCTTCGAAGGCCTTGCGACGGTCGATCCCGGCGACCCGCATCCCGTGAGCGTTGAGCTCGCCAAGGATCTCGCTCACTTCGTCGCTGTCGGGGGAGATCGGATCCCCTCGAGGTACGCGCTCGCTCGGCCGGTGACGCGTCGTCGAGGTCTGCGACGACGAAGACACGCTCGCCGAGCCGCGGATCGAAGCGGGCGATTGCCGCTGCCACCGTCTCGGCGAACGCCGGTTCGTCGGCCGGACGCTCGAGCTCGACGCGCATCGAGCCCGGAGCACGCGCCGGAGCTGGAGATCGTCCGACGGCGCGGCGGACATCGAACGCCCCGAGGACGTCGGCGCCGATGTCGGCGACGACCCGCGCAGTCGCGTGAGAGGCGACCTCGGCTGCGCTGGTCGAGCTGAAGCGGCCCCGGTGGAACGAGATGCGCAGGTCGCCGCCCAGCGTCACTTCCGCCTTCCGGAAGGTTGGCCTCGCCGGCGCTCAGCGGGCTGTCGAGACGGAGGAGGAAGAGCCGGTCGCCTGCGGACGTCCGGAGGAGGAAGATCGCTCCGACCTGTCTCGGCATCGATGAAGATCTCGTACCCAGCAGCGGTTCGCAGTGTCGTCCCCCGCTGCCGCAGCGCGTCCGCTGCGCGCACGAGCCGGACGGCGTCGAGCGCGTCTTCTGCGAGTGCCCGGTGTGCGGGATGGGGGAGAAGTCGACCCAGGCGAAAGCGTCCCGCCCCGGGTCGGCGTAGAAGCGCGCGTTCGCGCCCGGCTGGCTCGGCAGGTCGTCGTCCGGGCTCAGGGCTCCGCCGGCATGGCGACGATCCTCGAGTCCTACTAGGACGGAATGCTGCAAGACCCTCCTGAACCGGGGGAAGTCGGCGAAGAGAGCCGCGGGGACTGTCGACTTGCTGTGACCGACGGCAAGCGCGGTGAGCTCTCGCAGGATGACGTCGTCCGGGACCCGGAAGGGCGCGGAGGCGCTGACGGATCGGATCCGCGAGACGACGTGGCCGCCGCTCCCCCACAGCCGGTCGAGGACGTCGTCCATCTCCCCCGAGAACGGAATCTGGGCCGCGTGGAGCGCGTGGAGCCGGCGGCCTTCCGGCGTGGAGTCGCGCATCCCGATGTCGTGGATGTAGGCCTGCAGGACCGCCAGGGCCCGCTACGAATTCCCGGCGGTCGTCGGGCTGCGGCGGCAGGAGCGGGGCCGTCGGCCAAGGCCGCAAGTTCGAGGGCTCCGATAGCGACGTCGCGCGCGTGGACGATCCCGTGATCGGCGAAGAGGGCAGGGTGAAGATTGGGACCCGGCGGTCAGCGAGCCGTCGACGGACACCGCCTCCAGGGTCGAGATCTCTTCCACCGCGATCCAGAATCTGTCTTCGAGGATCGCCCTGACGTCCTCGGACATGTAGCGGCGATCGCAAAAGACTTACGGTCCGGCGGCCATTGGGCGCCGAGTTTACGCCGGTGGCGGCTTGGCCGGCAGGTCGGGACTGGGTTACGTTTCACCGCGATGGCTGACGCTCGGTCGACGGGCCGGCTTGGTCTCGTCGAGCGCGTGGCCGCCCTTCACCGCGTCCGATCTGTTCGCCGACATCCCGGGTCGCGTCTCGCAGCGGTGGCTGGGAAGCCGCCGTGGAGGAGAGCATGCCGCCCGGGGACGTGCTGATGGAGGAGGGCGCCGTCGAAGCGCACTTCTATGCCATTCGTCGAAGGCCGCGTCCAGCAGCCCAGCCGTGGTCACTGCACTGTCGCCGGGCTCGGTCTGGTCGTCCACGGTGGGCGAGCTGGCCGTGCTCGTGGCTGCGCCGCGCGGCGCATCGGTGACCGCGCTGGAGCCGACGCTCGTGTTGCGGCTCGACGAGCGGGTGCTCGACGAGCTCCTCGTCGAGTGGCCCGAGCTCGCCCACGGCGTAATCGTCGAGCTCGCGTCCGGCGTCTCTACGCGCGACGACCGAACGGTTCACCGAGCCGACACCGTGACCGACCGGCCGGAGCGGCGGTGTTGTCGCTCTCCTGAGCGCGCAGGCGCTCGCCTTCGGCGTCACGCTCGCGCTCCTCGTCGTCCCCGCCAACGCGCTGTTCCTTGACGCGTACGGGTCGGAGTGGCTGCCGGTGACGTACATCGCGATCGCGGTGATTGGATCCGGCGCGTCGGCGCTCATCGCG